>NZ_MAMP01000026.1 GCF_001750285.1 Domibacillus iocasae | reverse complement strand
GGGCGGACAGTTTAGTTGACGGGATCCAAGTCCGACGCACCCGTACGTCCTACCCTGGCTACTGATATAATAGGTCCTATACAAAAAAGGGCAACCAGTAATAACTGGTTGACCTTATAATACGAACGCCCCCGTTAAGTTGGGTTAATAGACCAGAAAACTCATTAATGAATACATAATGAGTGTCAGAGTTACTATCACCCAAATTGTATTTCTTGCGGTATCTTCTTCTCCTTTCTTTATTTTTCTGGCTAAACTTACACAATTCAAAACAAAGCCAGCACAAAAGAAGGGGATAAGAATCAAAGCGAATTGCTGTATTACTATCAGTATCGTAGGCATTTTTTCTCCTCTTAAAATAAGTTGTCGTTCCGTAAAATATTACCAAATAACATATAATTTTATCACTAACCTACCCGTTAGTTCAAGAAGACGTATGATAAAAATTCCCTCGTGCTTTCCTTCGAACTGAAAGAACGCCCCAGGCTTTAAAGGTCCGAGGCGTTCTCAATACAACATAATAGCATTTATGTGGTATTCATTTATTTGTGATTTCTAATAAAAAGATCTTCGCCTTCATCCACCAAACTTAACACATAAGTAAAAACATACTTGAAAACCTTTTTGAAACTTGTCACATACCTTCAGAGACAGTTAGGTTAAATTTCTTTCTCATACACATACCTTAAAAATTATCTCAAAAACATTGGAATACAGGATGCAATTTAATCTCAAGAAATGTGTTATCTTTCTTAAACTTAATTTCTTAACAAGGAAATCTGATCGCAAAGCTACGCGAGAGTTGTCACATAGGTTAAGAATTCAACTAATTTTAAAAGGGTCTGGTCTATTATGTACATTAACTTTAAACTACATTGTAATAATTGGTTTCCTGTGTGACTTCACAATTTTGGATAATGAAATCTTCTTGTTCTTCGGTTAAGGATGTACACTGGTCGCCCTTACCATTAGCCAGCATAAAATTTCCCACAATTCTTTTAGAACAATTTTCCAATTTCAAACGATATACTGGTTGGTTTTTGCCATGATTAGACGTTATAGCAAAGATTCCTTTACCTAGGTAAGTAGATTTTGTATGCTGCTTTGATTCGCGTTCGATTATTGAATAATCTACTGTACGCTCCGTAACTTCTACAAATCTCAACATAGCATTCTTTACTATTACTACTGTATTCATGAATACTCCTTCCAGAAATATAATTTATGTAAATTCAGATTATATTATATAATAATCTGTCGAAAAAATAATGCCAATTTTGGTAAATATGTCTATTTAACTATTTATTTTAGTATAAAAATGTTCTAAACTTAAAAATCCGAGATGAAGGTCATTGTTTTTAATCTAGAAGCCTTTTTTTATTAATCAATCACAACAGACTGAAACGTGAATTTCATGATGCAATTTTAATTTTTTCAATGTTAACAATACTTTATCCTTATAATCTTCTAAGAAATCAAAAACACCTGTTTGTTTTGTCTACTGAGGAAGATATGTCATCAAGACGTATCTTCCCAGAAGATCACACAACACTTAAAAGGTTATCATATAGGATGGATAAAATATTTATAGAAGTATTGAATGATGTATTAAAATATACTCAATCGAAGAAATTTACTGTAGAGTTATATAATAAGTATGAGAGACATAGAAGTCTTATTAAAACTCATAATCTGCACGAGTACCGAATGAGGTAAATGATTTTATAATGAAATATGCAAAAAAAGCTATATTCCCGCTAAACACTTATTGTCGGCAATGATTCAAGACTATGTGAAAAGTGTAAAATAATAAAAAAGGCAAGCTCGTCTATTTTTATTAAATAAAGGAGTGGATTTAGAATGCCGATAAACTATAAAAATCCTGTCTTGAATTTGATTGTTGCCATTGTGATGGTTACGCTGTTTTTCATTAATCCCTCATATTTTTTGACGGGGATTCTTATGATTTTTATCCTGGGTGTTATATGGAAATCGAATTTTTTGAGATCATGGACTATTACAATCGGTATATTTCTATTAATTCTAGCTGCACTTCTAATTCCCAATCTCTAACGATTAGATATAAAATATTTATTACTCAACAAACAATCTTCTAAGCAGTTAAAACAGAAGGTTGTTTTATTTTTTTTCCTTCTCTGGTAGCTCTGCAATTCTAAATAACTCACTATCGAAGAACTCGGCCAAACTAATCCCGCAGCCATTACAATATTGTTGAATTGTATTTATCTTAGGATGCTGTGATCTTCCTTGCATGATTTCAGACACTGTTGATTGTCTTAAACCCCCAGCCTTACCGATCTCCGTTACAGTTTTATTTCTTTCATCTGCAAGTTCCTTCATTCTTTCTGCTAAAGCATTGTGAATCCGCATATTATTACCATCCTTTATCCTTTTGTATATCATGTACAATTCTCTCTATTTCTCTCTATTATAAATTATAAAGCTGCACAACCATAATTTATTTTTATTTCAAGATAAATTCATTATTTAATATCTTAATAAAATTATTAAAAAATCCTATCTCTACAATATCATTAAATTTTAATGTAATAATTTCACAATCTCATGAAAGGTTGATATAAAGCCTTTTACAGAATAATTTAACAGAACTTTGTTGACTTTTAACAGAGTTTTGTTTAATATTAGGATAACCAATAAATATTAGAAATTTTAATATCATTCAAAATATTCCTTCAACTTACTGAAAGGGGGGTTATATTTGGAGCTAGGGAATTGGATTAAACAAGAACGTGAGAAACGAGACCTGACACAAGCATCTGTTTCAGACGGAATAGGCTTATCACAAGGTACAATAAGTCTTTGGGAAAACAACAAGTCGATTCCCTCAATCGTTGATCTATACAAAATAGCCGCCTGTTTCGGTATGAAATCTCTGCAAGAAATTCCTTTCGATAAATTAGAAATTAAGAAAGGTGATGGTCTTATAATGGAAAGTCTAAGTTTATATGAGTTACCGACTTGCGATTCCGTCAAGACGTTCGAAGGTAAGACATATAAATTGAAAGGTTTTATGGGGATAGAACAATCATCGGGTGAAGTTGAGCATGTTTCTGAATTGTACTATCGTACTCGTACCGTTGTAACTAACAACTGTGTGGTAGCCAAGAGGAAAAATGTAAATGATGAATTGCAAAAGATCAAAGGTAAAAAATTGAAAGCAAAGTAATGAACACTTTTAACAAAACTTTGTTAAATCGTGCTGCAACATACTCAATAAAGACAGTTTAAAAACTCTATGACAATTGAATATCGTTGTGTCTAGTGCTTAATAGCCGAGTAGCTGGATATACAAAACGATATGGTTCGACAAGATTCTCCTAAAACTTGTTGCTAGAAAAAAGGCTATAAAATAGTTCTTGGTTATCTTAAAACCTTGTGCATTGAAGCTATATTGCTTCATAGAGTTTGCGAATGAACAGCTAAAAATTCGCCATTTAAACTGTCTTTATTGAGTGTGTTGCATGACGCACTTTTCATTAAGCGAAGGATTTTCAAACAGAAAGTAGGTGAACACTTGGCTACTAAAGAACAGAAAAACCGAAAACAATTTGCTGAAAAATTATTGCGTGTTAAGGGTTTGAATTATGATGAATGGCTAGATTCAAAACACCAAGAAGTTATACAAGATAATCAAGATGTAGTCATGCAAGCGTTGGAAATGGCATTGGGTACAAACGTTGATAATCCAAGCAATACTTCTGTTGATGAAGATAATTCTTCTGATAATACGGACTCTGAGGAAACAGAGATTGAAGTTTCTTCTAATAATAAAGGCTCTGATTCATTTGCAAAAGTAAATAACTAAGTGGGGGTGTTCATAAATGGAAAGTTTAATCGCTTCGGCTACTGCCATACTTGAATGGTTACAAATGCCTGCTATCGTTGGTGCTGCAATTGCATTTTGTATCGGTGGTTACTACCTAATGTTTGGAGGGGACCAGGGGCGGGGCAAGGCTATTAAGTGGTTTGTTGGCGGGGCAGTCGGTCTCGTAATTATTCTTGGTGCTTTAAGTCTTGCGAATAGCGTAAGTACCAATATTACGTTCTAATCAATCAAATAAACTTTAAAAAGCCACTTATTCATTAGGTGGCTTTTTTCTAT
This sequence comes from Domibacillus iocasae, assembly GCF_001750285.1. Taxonomy (GTDB): domain Bacteria; phylum Bacillota; class Bacilli; order Bacillales; family Domibacillaceae; genus Domibacillus; species Domibacillus iocasae. The sequence continues at coordinate 38,761 of NZ_MAMP01000026.1, read as the reverse complement.
GAAAAGGAAGGAGACTTTTATATGCAAGTGATTTTTTATAATGTATCAAGTTCTCTCATTAATAATTTCGAAAAAATGCCATTTGCAGATGCTGTGAAGGTAAGCCAAGAAGTAGAGCAGATTTGCAGGGATGAAAAAAAGACTTTGACCGGTGATTTCCAAGTAATTGGCGAAGATAAAAAAGTCTTTTATAGAGGGGTATTCAATTTTGGTTCTTATGATTATCCCAACATCTATCACAAAATAAAAGATATGGTTAAACACATTAAGGTCGATAAGAAAGATCAAGCCGATAAAATTTATTTACTTGAACAGATTGAATTGCTAACACCAGATGAATACAAACAGGCTGAAATGGTCGATAAAACACTGATTAATCTAGATAAATCGAGAGTATCTAAATTGAAATCTTGGCAGCGTAAAACGGCTTATGCAGTTGGTGGTGTATCACTTGCCGGTTTTTTAATGACAGGCTTTTTGTTTTTTACTCAACAAACAAGCTATGAAAGAGCCTTAGATGATGGGCGCAATCAGTTAAAGGAAACCGCTGCTTTAGCAGAAACGTATGGGGAAGCTATTCTGGGTGACGATTCAAAAATGGTTCATGCTCTTGAAGATTCAAGTGAACTAACGGAACAACAACAGCAAATATTAGTTGATAAATATGTATCCAAAAATGAATTTGAAAAAGCAGTTAAATTGTTAGACGGAGATCCAGTTAAAGCAGAATCACTTATTTTAACATCGAAATTGCCAAGCAAAGAAAAAACAGAAAAAATAAAAGCCTTTCACGAAATGTACCCAACGAATGAAGCTCGGTTTGATCTAGCCTATTTACAAGGTGATTATGAATTAATGCTAAACCTCAAAAACATTAATATGTCGGTGAAACGCTCTGAAATGAAAACACACGCATTGCTTAAGCTTGGTCGGGTGGATGAAGCTAAGGTAGAGCTAAACAATAATTCAAATGAAGAATTAAGTGAAAAAATTATTCAGTATGAAATTATCACAGCTGAGATCAAAACACTAAAAGATCGTCATGATCTGTTAGTACGTGAAGAAAATAAGAGTGAAGCCCAGAAATTAAGAAAAGAAATTGAAGATAAGCGAAACCAAATAAAGAAATTGTAAGGGGATGTGATGATGGAAAATGAAAAAGCATGGAAAAGACATTCGAAAAAATTAGCTTTGCCGGTGACAGTTTTTCTAATAACGTTTGTCTTTACCTTATTAGCTCTAAATACAGTCGTGAACCTATTCTATGGGTTTTATGACAGCTACTTTGTATCTGGAACCTTCTTTAAGCCGAAAGAGTTGAGCTTCGATAGTGGAATGATAACAGGCTTTAGTATATTGATCGGCAATTTAATAATACTTGGCCTGGTCGGTTTATTCAGTGCAGCTGCAAGCTCATTTGTAACGTATAAGTTCATTACAAACTTCGGTAAGATCGGCAAAGATCAAAAAGGAAGCAGTCGATTTACTACTTTAAAAGAGATAAAAGAACAATATAAAGCAATTCCGGAAATTGCTGAACGTTATTCTGGTGGTGGTGGCGTACCGGTTTCAAGGAATAAAGATAAAATTTTTATTGATGATTCGGCTGTAAACAATCTAATCATTGGTACAACTCGCTCTGGTAAAGGTGAGACATTTATCTTCCCGACAATTGATATTTATACTCGTGCCGAAAAGCAACCGTCCATGATCTTTAATGACCCAAAAGGTGAACTGTATGCTGCTTCTAAAAAAACGCTTGAAGATTTCGGTTACCATGTGGAAGTTCTAAATTTAATGAATCCATTGCAATCTATGAGTTATAACCTTTTGCAGTTAACAAAAGAAGAATTTTTTGCTGAGAACTATTCTTTGGCTCAACAATACGCTCGTTCAGTCGCTTTCATGCTGTATAACGATGCAACGGCAAAGGATAAATTTTGGCAAAACTCTAGCATTGATTTGTGTACGGCTTTAATTCTTGGGCTGTGTGAGCATTGCAGAAATGCACCCGAAAAAATTAATATGTACAATGTCGCTTTGATGATGTCGGATTTAGCAACAAAAAATGTTAAAGATGAAGATGGAAATGAGATCAGCGCCTTAGACAACTTTTTTAACCAGTTTCCAGAGAATCATCCTGCAAAAATGCAATACGCTACGATTAACTTTTCTGGTGGTCAAACAAGAGCAAGTATCCTGGCTAATACAAATGCAAAACTTGGTGTATTTACCCTTGATGGGACAGCAAAACTGACTTCTGATAATACCTTAGATATGACGAAATTCGGCTTTAATCATTGGTTAAGAGGAAAATCACAACCACTCACTAGATTAACAATTGAATTTGAGAACGGAAAGAAAGAAACAATCATGACCGATTCAAACGGTGGATTTAACTTATATCATAATCATCATGTAGATATAGGTGAGAAAATCAAAATTTCATTCGAAAATACTGTCACTGACTTTACAGTTAGCGATTGGGATAAGGAAAGTGGAAGACTACATGTAGTCGCTGATAATGAGAAAACAAAATTAAATTCGGTTATGCAGTTTGAAAAACCGATAGCGCTATTCATGATCGTACCTGACTATGATGCAACTTTTAACGTGATTGCTTCATTGTATGTCAAACAAGTCTATACGACTTTGGCAAGAACAGCTTCTAATGTTAATTCTGGAAAATGCTTTAGAGAAGTAATTTTCTTGTTAGACGAATTTGGTAACATGCCTGCAATTGACGATTTAGCAAGTATCTTAACAGTCTGTCTAGGTCGTAACATCCGGTTTAATTTAGTCGTTCAAGCGTACTCTCAAATAGAAAAACTGTATGGTGACGATTGGAAAACAATTGATGGGAATACGAACAATACATTTTATATTTTGACGGACGATCACTCGACTGCAGAAATGATCTCTAAAAAAATCGGTGATAAAACCATCGTTACAAAATCACGATCTGGTGAGGCCATTTCTTTGAAAAAATCGAAAACAGAAAATGTGGATGCAAGACCACTCAAAAATGCTGACGAGCTTATGAGGCTGCGCGAAGGAGAAATGGTGGTTATTCGGACGATTAAGCGACAAGACACAAGCAGAAATAGAATACAGCAATTCCCTATTTTCAACACTGGCCAAACAGCCATGAAATACAGATGGGAATATCTATCGGATTATTACGATACGGCAAAATCAATTAATGATATTGATATTCCATGTACACATGTTGCTTTGGATTTGGACGAAATAAGAGTTTCATTTGATGAACAGCCCGTAAATGCAGAGAATCATGAAGAAGACCATGGAGTAATAAACGAGGTTGTTGAGAAAGAAGTTATTGAAAATAAAGTAATTGAAACAGAAAAAGCTAAACCGAAAGTAAGAGAATTAGTCTTTTCAAATGGAGAGGTTGAATCGTCATTCGATAGCAAGCCGCCAAAACCAAAAACGGTTCTTGATCGAGAGGAACCAAGTGAGGATTTCCCAATGTTCAAAGAATCGAAAGAAGATTTGCTGGTAGAAAAAGAATCAAATGAGTATTTTCCAATGTTTGAAGAATCAAATGAAGATGTTCCGGTAGAGGATGAACCAAGTGAGATAAAAGCTCAAAACACATTAAATGAAGTGATGTTCCGTAATCTGATCGGTGACAAACAGTTTGACGAAATGTTTGGTCAAAACTTTATATCCTTAGATTTATGGGCTGTAAAGGACTTGCTACTTGCACATCAAAACGACTTATCGGAAAAGAATTTCTTGAAGCTCCAACAATTCGTAGACACTGAATTAAGAAAGGGTGGCAACTAATGACGAATCCATTACATCAATTTATAAATGATAATAAAGACTTGCTAGAAAAAGGAGAGGTCTTGACCATTCTTCTATTAGATGGTTATGTTACCATTTACAATGAGGTCGATCAAAAGACCAATATGCAGAAAACAATAACCCTCGTCGATCCTTGCGACACACAATTTGATTGCGAAATTGCTCACTTAATTCCGACCGGAGGTTAAAAAATGAAAAAAATGATCTTTGCTCTTTTTCTAATAATAGCTTTAGCAGCTTGTGGAAGTAACGAAACAGGGCTTAAACAAGTCGATAATGAAACAGTTCAAAAACTTGTTGAAGGTGAAGAAAACGGCTTTTTCTTAGCTGTTTCCAATAAAGATGAAGATTTCATACCATATTTGGAAGATGCCCTAGAAGAAAAAAAAGTAAAGGTTAATTATTACGTTACTTTCCAGCCAGACGGAGAAGAAGGCGAGATTGTAGACACGCCAGTATACGATTTCGATGATTTAGATAAAAAAAATCATCTGTATTATATTGAAGATGGAAAGGTTTCAGACCCTTTAAGATTAACCTCTTATGACGAAGGAACGGAACTATCCTTACGAATACAGGAATTTATTGAAGTTCATCAAAAGTAATTGAGGTGTGAAGCAAATGAACGATGAACAGGTTATTGAAATACTGCATAAATTCAGCGAATACCTGCATACTGCGGGTATTTTTTATGACCCTTTTCGGATAATTGCATGGATATTTGTTTCCGGTATCGCTTGGTTTCTTGATGCCTTAGAGAATGTAGCGAATGAAATGCTGCTCGTAAAAGAATTTTTTCAAAATGAATCAGTGGTCGAATTTGTAAATAGTTTTAGACCGTTGTTCTATGTCTTACTGGCATTTAGCCTTTTATATACGGGATACTTGCTGATCTTCCAACGAAAATTACAGGCTGAGACAGTAGCGATAAATTTTGTCATAGCATTAGCGATAGTCACACTTCTATCTAGTGGGATGGATAGGGTGAATGGTTTTACTGATGAAGCTGTACAGACCGTTAATAGTGGTGCTTTATTTGGTTCAGAAGAAGGTACGGTTTCCGAAAATATTTTAGCTGAGAATATAAGTGATTTATACCAGTTTGACCAAACAGACTGGGCAGATGTTGAACAGGAAAATTCTATTCCAGTGGATATGGTTAGCAAACTCAAAATTACTGAAAGATTTGATGCTGAGGAATTAGAACTTAAAAATGAAGATGTTGCAAAAAAGTATTTATCATGGAATGGTGAGGAAGCAGAACCAAAAGATTTTGACCAGGGCGGATTAGCTGATTGGAACAACGAGTATTATTACCGTTATTCACTTGATTGGTTTACTATTATAATGACCATGTTAGTTATGGCATTTACCCTATTCTCTATCGCTTATAAATTATCTCGTTTGGCTTTTGAGTTGGTGTTTAATCACATTTTAGTCATGATTGTTGCACCGGCTGATTTACATGATGGTCAGAAAACGAAAAAAATAATACAGTCTATCCTTAACACATTTCTAGTAATTGTTTTAATCTTTATGTCGATGAAGCTATATATTATCGGCACAGCTTACTTGGCCGACAGCTTCGATGGGCTGGTTTACCTTATTGCTCTGATTGGCTTTAGTGTAGCTTTACTGGATGGTCCGAATATCGTTGAAAGACTATTTGGCATAGATGCTGGTCTTAAAGGTGGATGGAGCTTACTTGCTGGTACATATGCAGCTGGAAAGATGGCTACCAACTTTGCCAATGGGGTTGGTAAGTTGACGAGTAAAGATAATGGAAATGACAAGGGCAATGGTAAGGGCGATTCGGAAGGTTCAAGTTCTGATAATGGTGATGTGAAAAATCAAAATCAGTCTCCTTTACAAAATGCAGAAGCAAAATCGCCATTCGATGAAAAAGGTAAAGGAAAAGGAAAAGAAAGTCCTTTAAAACCAAGCCTAGATGGATCTGATAAAGGAGAATCGGAACAGATAGATAAGAGTGATATTGAAGCAAATGGTGATGAAAAAGGAAAAGCTTCTGTTTCAAAATCGGGTGAAACAAAAGGCGATAGTGCAAATTCCGATTTAGAAGGCGCAATCGGTGGAAATGGTGGAAGTCAATCACTCGAAACTACATCTGAACGAGAGCAGGAAGTGAAGCAGAACCAAGATATTCAACAAAAATCAACTGGTGGTCAAGCTACCCTAAAAGGAACAGGCGCATTGGATGGAGCAACACCGGATTTAGAACAGCAAATGAACGGTGACAACGCAAATCAAGGCAATGGAATCAGTATAAGCCGACAAGGGCTGACAGAACAGCCAGTCAATATAACGGATATGCAAAATGGCACTCAAACAGCGACTACAAGTAGTCAAGGTGGCAGCATACAACAAGCAACAGCACCAGACCAATCTTTAGAGCAACAGGCTCAACCAAATAAAACAGAAGGCTCAACTGTTCAAATTGGTCAAAATGATGTGCAGAGACAAAGCAATATAGAACAGCCGGTCAATATAACCGATGTTCAAAATGGTACTCAAACAGTGACCACAAGTGGTCAATCAACTACAAGTGGTCAAGGTGGTTCAGAATCAACTGGCAGTATGCCAAGCAGCACTGGCACACCAAAAGTCTTTAATCAAGAACGAGTGGTATCAGAATCGTCTACGAGTGCTTCCACAAGCCAAACAACGGTTCAACAAGAGAATGTGAATCAAGTCAATGAAGAAGTGAAAGTTGAAGAAAATAACCGTACTGTAACGGGAAGTCAAAGTGTACATCGGGTAGAAAATGCTGAATCGGGTGGCGGTGCAGCCGTAGCCGTAGCTCCTGCCGGTTTTCCAAAAATCTCTAGTGAAGAAAAGGTTGTTGAAAGTGAAGGACAGGACAGACAGCATGTGATTAATCGAAAGAGCAAGAAAGATCGGTTCAACCGAATGAAAAATCAAACTAAAAAGTAATTTGAGAAAGTAGCGTTGGTAACATTTCAACGCTGCTTTTTCTTTTTAAAAGGAGTGGGAAAATGCGAACGTACCGTATACCGAATGAAGTAGCAAGCGAGCTTAAAATTTCAAGAAGCATTTACCTTTTCGACTTATTTCTAATAATGTCTTTGATCTTGATTCGCTACATCACGATTCCTTTAGTGCATAGCGATTTTCACATGCTGTACACGTTGTTTTTGATTGCTTTTGGTGTGTTTATGATTATCAGACCGAAAACGAACCCTAAAAAGAGAATGTATCAAGCTATGTATTTTTCTATCGTCCGAAAAAAAGACACGTACAGTTCAATAGATTACAGTGAAAGCGAGTGATGAACGTGATATTAATTGATGAAATTAAGCTAAAGAAGAATAAGCACATCATGCCTGGGGCTGCTGTATTGGATGAATCAAACCTCATTCTTGAAAAAGAACGAAAAGAGAAAAAGGCTGCTGTAAAGTCATCTTTTGCGCAAATTAGCCCAATCGTAGATGTAACCAATAATGATTTCTTTGAAATGCGTTCCGGTGAGTATATGGAGATTATCCAAATTGAAAGTAAAGATATTTACTCATTAAATGACGCAGATTTAAGCAACGATATTCAAAATTTATCAACATTTTTAACCACCTATATGGAAGACATTAAGATTGTTCCTTTAAATATCCCTTTGAATTTAGAAAAACAGAAACGCTTCATTCATAAGCGTTTAAGACAAAACAAAAATATCGCTTATCGGTCATTCTTAGAGAGCCGATTAAGAGAATTTGATAACTTGGAAAAGCACCGGACTAATCGGGAATATTTTATCTTCATGTATTCAGAAGAAGAAAAGAAGTTACTAGAAAAACTGCACCACATCAAAAACTTACTGGTTCGTAGTAATCCGGTGACGGAGCTTTCAATTGAAAAGAAAATCAATATCCTGTTCCAGATGTTTAACCCAAATACCAAGCCATTGAGTGAGACTGAATAAAACTAGAAGGGAAGATAGCAGATGAACATGATCGAAAAGTTAAAAGATATGTTTGGTAAAGGGCTAACCGATGAAGAAGTAAAAAGGGAAAAAGGCTATAATCCAATGGTTGTTTCATCCATTCAACCTAATGGCGGAGTTAAGTTTGCACCTAACTTTATAAGATTAGGTGATGGTTATATGACTTCACTGCACGTTTATAAATACCAGAATATCGTAAATGATTACTGGCTGGAACCGATCATCAACATGCCGAATGTTTTGTGTACGGTTGATATTTCAAATGCGAATAAGCGTGAAGTGGTGGACCAGATCAACAAGGCTTTGGCCGAGCAAAATATTCGTTTTGAAAATGCAAAAGACAACATCGAAAGAATTGACGCTCGTAAACAGTATTCAGAGCTGAGTGAGCTGTATGAAAACCTAACTGTTGGTGAAATTTTAAAATATGTACACCTACGTTTATACGTGAAGGGAAAAACGCTTGAAGAACTTGAAGTGAACACACAAAAGGTTATCGAAGAACTTGAAGCAATGAACTTTCGGGCTGCTGTGCTGCTAAATGAACAGGAGTGGGAATGGGACGGAATGTTCCAAAGTTATAAGGCACAAACCAAGTACACAAATAAGCGAAAAGGCAAGGAAATACAGGCTTCAACATTAGCCGGTGGTTATCCTTTTCACTATACTTCTTTGAATGATGCAACGGGTACTTTTCTAGGAACAACTTATACGGGTGGAACCATTGTACTTGATCTTTTTCATAAAGATAAACAGAGAAAACACTACAATGCTTTGATGGTTGGACAGATGGGTTCTGGTAAATCGACACTCTTGAAAAAGACGGTACTTGAACAAGCAATCAAAGGAAACAAGGTGCGTATTTTAGACGTTACCGGTGAGTTTTCCGGATTGGTTGAAGCGCTTGGTGGAAAGCAGATCGCCTTAGATGGCAGTGAGGGAATCATTAACCCTTTGCACGTTTATAAAACAGCCGTAAAGGAAGATGGCTCAACAAACGAAGAATTATCGTTTATGCAGCACTTGTCTAAACTGAAAGTTTTTTATAACTTTTTAAAGCCGACTGCCGGTGATGATGAAAAGTCTCTTTATTCATCATTGTTAAGACAGCTTTATATTGAAAAAGGTTTGTGGTCAGAAGACAAGGAAAAAGAGATTGCCGTTACTTCCTTTGAGCCAAACGAGTACCCTACCTTCTCGAATTTTTTAGAATTGATTCGTAAAGAGCTTTATAGTGATATTTCCAATGAAAAGATTAATGAAAACCTGGCTAGTAATACAGTATTACTTCTAAGCAGTATTGAACTGGCTGTGCAAAGTATCGTTGATATTTATGGACAAATTTTCAATGGTCATTCATCCATTCAGTCATTCGATGAAGAACAAGTTGTATCCTTTCCGATACGCTCACTTCTATCCATGCAGGGTGAAGTATTCCAAGCTCAATTATTTAACATCATGAATATGCTTTGGGATGGAATGATCGTGAACGGTTCTTATCAATTTAGAAAGTTTAATCGTGGAGAGTTAGAAGCCACTGAAGCTATTAAGTATTTGATCGTCATAGATGAAGCGCACAACATTATTAATACGAAAGATATTTCAAAACCTGCTGTACAGTACATTGAACGGTTTATGCGTGAAGCACGTAAATATTTTGGCGGCATTTTCTTTGTATCACATTCTATCAGTGACTTTGTTCCGAACTATGGTAGTGGTCAAAATAATGAAAATGCAGAGAATATAAAGAAGCTATTCCAGTTAACGCAATACAAATTTATTGCTCAACAAGACAGCATTACGATTCCAATTTTAAAGATGATTTTCGAAGGACAGATTACAGACAGTGAGCTGGCGGCGATTCCAAGATTTGAAACCGGTCATTTAGTTTTATCCATTTCGGGTGTGAAAAACATTACCTTTAAAGTAGAAATTCCAAGCAATGAGATGAAAATGTTTGGTGGTGGCGCTTAATGATAAATAAAAGTGCTGCACCCAAAAATGCAGCCAATGAGCTTGCCAAACAAGCGGTCAAAAAAGCGATCAAAGCTAAGTTAGATTTACTTAGCTTGAAAGCTAAGTTGTATATAGGAGCAGGTTTGTTGGCTGCTTTTCTATTAATCGTCATGATTGCCGGTACTGTTTCTGTGATAACAAACATCATTGCAAATGACTCTGAAAATACATCGTCTGGTTCTGGTGGCGCACTAGTTGGATACGGGACGGCTCAAGTATCTGCAACTGTTTTACAACACCAAGATGCAATTCAGAGTGAACTAAATAAGTATGGCAAAGGCGAGTATACAAATTTGTTACTCGCCTTAATGATGCAAGAAAGTGGTGGTCGGGGCAATGATCCGATGCAAGCGAGTGAATCTAAATGCGGTTATATCGGCTGTATAACAAATCCATCAGAAAGTATCCAATATGGTGTTAAACACTTTTTAGGTGTCCTCGCAAGCGCAAATAACGATATTAAATTGACGCTTCAAAGTTATAACTTTGGTGGGGGATTTATTGGATATGTGAATCAAAGAGGTGGAGCTTACACGTATGAATTAGCTATCTCGTTCTCTCAAATGATGTACCAGAAGTTAGCTCATACTGGCATTTATAAATGTCATAGACCGGAAGCAATTCAGCACAACGCCTGTTACGGAGATATAAAATACGTAGACGCTGTGTTGAGGTATTTACCGGCAATAGCAGTAGGTGGCGGTGGTGGAACAGTAGTAAATGCTTCGGGTGCTGCAAAAACAGCGATTGAGACTGGACAGACAGCGTTAGGTCGTCCGTACTTTTGGGGTGGTGGCAGAAGCGAATCGTCGATAGCCAGAAAAGAATTTGATTGTTCTTCATTTGTTTGGTGGGCTTACAGGGAAGCTGGTGTGAATTTGGGACCGATGGGAGCAACTACGGAAACATTAAAACATCTAGGAAAAAGAGTGCCTGCAAGCGATATACAAGTAGGAGATTTAATCTTTTGGGACACCTATAAAGTAGATGGTCATGTTGCCATTTATATTGGAAACGATCAATTTATTGGGGCTCAAAGTTCGAATGGAGTTTCCATTTCTAATTTTTTATCCAATTCGTACTGGGGTGGATCAAAACAATGGAAAGGGCATGTGAGAAGGGTTGTTCAATAATGGATCTTCCTATCTTACATTATAAAAGGAGATGGAAAAATGAAGAAAGGTTTATCCGTTACATTGATTATGGTATTAGTCATTTCATTTGCTGCCAATTTCTTTTCTTTCAACAAATTGACCTCGGCCAAAGAAGAAATGAACAAACAAACGAACCTGTTACTAGAAGAAAAAGAGCAGGAGATTGTGAAGCTAAACGATCAAATTTCTTCTTTAGAAACGGAAAACAAGAGTGCAGCGAGTAACAAAAATACTGAAACAACCGAAGGAGAAGTGAAAGGAACAGCAACGGAAAAAGAAGTTGAAAAATCTGGTGAACAGAAAGATTTATTAAATTCAGCAAAGCATTTTATTGATTATATCTACAATGTAACTCCCGATAATTTTGCAACGGCAAAGCAAAATACAGATCATTACATGACCGATGAACTGGCTAAAACGTTGTTCCCTTCTGATGGAATAGATGAAAAAGGAAGTGATTTAAAAACGAGTGCAGATAACATTAAAGTGTTCGTGGAAAGTGAAGGAGACAGACAAGCGATTGTGTCTTATGAATATGAATTAGAGATTCTAAGTAGTGGATACAAGGAACAAGATTCAGCTTATATTTTGCTCAATTTTATTGATGATGGTGGGACATATAAAGTATCAAGTATCAAACCAATTAATAGCATAAAAGGAGAATTATCAAGTATTGATGCAGTTAGTTACATCAAAGGAGGAGGCATTTTACCATGAAAAAAAACAAACGAAAAAAGTTGGCCACCCAATGGTCAAATGTTTACGTAGCAGTCACATTGATTTTTATGTTAGGATTCGTTTTTTTCTTATCTAGTAAAGTGTTCCTAGCTGATAAAGTCGATGTTTTAAGTACAGAAATCAATAAAGAATTTAACTTGAATGGCAGAGGTAAATTCACGATTAAAGAATGGATATATGATGAAAAGGATAATGAAATGCAAGTTACGCTTATTACTGCTGGCATGACGAATTATCTGTCTGATCTGGATTTTAAAGCAGTGCCGAGAGTGAATGTGAAAGACGAGCTGCCGACTAAAATTGTTTATTCATCGAATGATATTTATATTGTAAAGATCAGTAAAGTACCGAAGGATTTTGGTCAGGTGGCATTACGATTAGTGAAGGACAAAATGAATTTTGAAGAAGAAGTATTTGATGAAGCTGAATTAAAAAAGAGAGAAAAAGATGCGATCATTACAAGTATTTATGCTGACCAAACTGTGGTAGATCGTAATGAGATTTCTGAAAAAGATGTTGAAGAATATGCGGTTAAAGTCACCGATGAAATGATTCAAAATACGGAAAAAGAGATCAAAGATCGGCAAGAAGAAATCGAGGAAAATAATTTAATTGCGAAGAAAATCAATGAAGAAATTAATGAACAGAAAGGAGAATTAATTTATCAGACTGTCGATGAACAGACCGTAACCAATAATCAAATTTACTCGATGGAAAAAGAAATTGAATCCTATAATACAGAAAATGAAACGATAAAAATAGATATAAAATCTTTGAAAACTAAAATCGAACGACTAAATCAGCGCAAAAGTGATTTGCAATTTTAAAAAAGAAGTTTACTGAATAGGTGTTTTTTAAGGTGTCACACTGTGTGACAAACAGGCTTTTTTTAGTGTCACACCGTGTGACAAAATTAAAATTTCGTGATATCACGAAAACACTAGGCTCTGCCTAGTCTAACACTGAAAGTGATAGCACGTTTTCCTTATGCTCTTCTCTCTCTTTCCCCCTAAGTATTCGTTTTTAACAAAACTTTGTTGTATAATGAAGATGTATTATTTAACAAAACTTTGTTAGGTGGAAAGGGGGGAAAGGAATGGATTTACTTTTGAGAAATGTTGAGCCAGCGGCAATAAAAAAAATCGACGAGCTTGCTAGAAAAAAGGGGCTTTCCAGAAACGAGTACCTTAAAAACGTGTTAGAGGATTTTTCAATTTTAGAAATGAAAGACAATCATGTTGATCGTATGGAAAAGCAGCTTATCGCTAATTCGCTGTTAATGGAAAAAACCTCAAACACTTTAGACGAATTAGTATCAATTTTGAAAGAGCTGATTGACGATGAGTAATCCTGTGAGACCTGCCGTAGTGATTAAATCCAAGTTTATTTTATCGTCCGGTTCGAAAAGTAATTTCAATAATTATTTGAATTACATGGACAGAAAAAAAACTCACTCGAACGAAAATGATTTTCAAAATTATCAAGATTATATGAGCAACGAAGAAAAATCCACTGGCTTGTTTACTTCAAGCAATGACGAATTAAATGCAGAAGAAAAAGAAGATTTAAAATCCCTTTTTGAACAATCACAACAAAAAGGAAGTATTCTTTGGCAGGATGTAATTTCTTTTGATAATGAATGGTTGAAAGAAAATGGAGTGTTAAAAGATGGCTTCATGGATGAACAAAAAATGAAGCAAGCGACACGAAAAGCAGTGAATGAAATGATTAAAAAAGAAGGGTTGTCGGACAGTGCGATTTGGTCTGCTGCCATTCATTACAATACGGATAACATTCATGTTCATGTGGCTACTGTTCAAACGAAAAACTTTCGAGAGCGTGGAAAACGCAAGCAGAAATCTATTGATAGTATGAAATCAAAAGTAGCGAGTACGATTCTTGATCGTAGCAAAGAAAATAAAAAATTGAATGAATTTATTCGAGAAAAAGTTGTAAAAACAAAACGTGATGATGATTTGTTGTCTTTAAAAAATCGTGTAGTCAATCGGGATATGGTGAAGCAGTTTAAAAAAATTCATAGCATGTTGCCCGAAGATAAAAGGCTCTGGGCGTATAGCATGAATGGCATTAAAAATGTAAGACCGGAAATTGATAAGTTGACGGATATGTACATTCAAAAGCATTTTAAAAACGAGTTTAAAGAATTTGAAAAACAATTGAATAAAGAAGTTGAGTTATATAAAAGAACGTATGGTGATACTGCAAAAGCGGATCAGTATAAAGAAACTAAAATGAATGATCTTCATAAAAGAATGGGAAACACCATTTTAAAAGAAGTGAAAAAATACGACTACGAATTAAAGAGTGCTGCCAGAGCTGAACCAAAGAATAAATTCGAGAAAATTAAACGTGAAAGGGCGATTAATAATTTTATTTACACCATTGATCGTGGCATGAATGATAATTTACAGCACTTGAAAAATCAGCGTGAATTTGAAAGGTTGCAGCAAGAAAAAGAGTACGAAAGGGAGTGAGCAATTTGGCTTTAAATGCTAGTCAGAACGAGACAATTGTTAAGAGGTATCGTTTAGAGGAAGAATGGATTAGTTACATTGAAGAATATAAAGATATTAATAGTAGTCACAATTTAAGCAGCGCTCTTAAAAGTATTTTAATTGAACACAAAGAGTTGTCGAATAGATTGTTTGATCTCCGTTTTATTACTAATCAAATTAAACGTGAATTGTTGCAAGAAATTGATAACGGCATCAAGAAAAATGTTGAAACAGAAATGAAGCGTATTCGATTAGGGACGAATAATACTGATCGTAATACACAAGTTCTAATCGAATTATTGCAGGGATTCATGGTGGCTTCCAATAAAGATACAATCGCTACAACTGATATTTATAAGCCGGATTTTTTAGTTGAAGCTGAAAATGTAGTGCAAGAAAGAATCGCAAATTTGAAGCAAAAAAAACACTCTAAAGGAGAGAAAAACGAATGAGTACATTTAAAAATTTAAGCTACGGTTTGATTAAAGAAGTGGGTGAGGATGATGTATTAATTAATCTAAACGGTGAAGATTTTGAGGTTAAACTTACACCAGAAAATCGCCAACCGATTTTTGATTCTGTTGAAGCAGGAAACTATCTTGTGCCTGTTGATTCTGAAACAAAAGAGCTGCTTATGACCGTAGACACACAAACCTTTTATGAAGTTTTCCCTGAGAGTGAGCTTGCGGAATTAGAAGGCGCGGCAGACTATGAACCGAATGAATCAGAAGAAAAGTAATCGGTATTCCCTTTTCTAAAAATTAGTTATTAAAAAATAATGGTGGTGTTTAAAAGTGGGTGATAGAGTGTCGAAAGCCGAAATTGACCAAGCAAGCGAGATACATGTTTTGGATTATTTACAGACAAAAGGCGAACCACTCCTTCAACAGGGAGACAACTATTATCGTCACGCTGAACATGATTCATTGGTTTTTAACACGAATGGAAAATGGTACTGGAACAGTCGAAACACTGGCGGCATGGGTGCAATTAGTTTAGCAAGAGAATTGTATGGAATGAAATTTCAAGAAGCTGTTCGGGATGTAAACGGGTTGAAAATTACTAAGACAATGGACTTCTCAAAAGATACAAATAAAGAATTTATTTATCCGAATCATTATGAGGTTTCTTCTATTGAAAACGCCAAAAATTATTTAGTTAATGAACGCTGCATTGATGAAAAAGTAGTTCTGGCATTGCGAAAGCATGATTTGATTGCAGAAGACAAATTGAAGAATATTGTTTTCAAATGGAAAGATAAAGTTGGAAAGATAGTCGGTGCTGATCGTCAAGGCACAACCAAAATGGAGAATAAACGGGGCTCATTCAAACAAATTATGGCTGGCAGTAAATCAGATGGCGGATTCACGTTAGATATAGGTCGGCCAAATAAAATTGCATTTTTTGAAAGTCCGATAGATCTCGTTTCTTATTATGACATGATCCGTCCCGATCATATCCGACTTCTATCTATGTCGGGTTTAAAAGACCACACGTTCACGACAGGCATTAAAGAAACGATTGTAGAGTGCAATGAGCGTAATGATACTTTCGAAAAAGTCATTATTGCAGTAGATAACGATGCAGCCGGTGAAAAGTTTTCGCAAAAGTGGGAGCAGATACTTGGTGATGAAATGTTGCAAATAGACGTCCCGAAGAATAAGGATTGGAACGATGACTTAAAGCAGCAACGAGCTTTGGAACGTCAAAAACAAAATCAGATCGTTCCTCCTTTTTCTAAAAATAAAGAAGCGGAATATGAAAGGTGATCG
This sequence comes from Domibacillus iocasae, assembly GCF_001750285.1. Lineage (GTDB taxonomy): Bacteria > Bacillota > Bacilli > Bacillales > Domibacillaceae > Domibacillus > Domibacillus iocasae. The sequence continues at coordinate 22,761 of NZ_MAMP01000026.1, read as the reverse complement.
ATAGGCAGTAACTTAAAAGAAAAATAAAGGTGGTATAGAAGATGGCGTACAAAAGAAAAACACAAGAAGAAAAACAAAAAGAAATTGAGGAACTAACAGCTTCAATGGATTCCCAACTACAAGGGTATTTTGAAAGTGAAGAAAAGATAAAAGAACATTTAGCTTTCATGGCAAATTTTCATAGATATTCGGCTCGCAACATGGCGTTAATAGATCAACAATTTATGGGGGCAAGGGCAGTCGGTTCATTTAATTTCTGGAAATCAAAAGGGGCTAGTGTTAATAAAGGCGAAAAAGGCATTAAAATATTAGTCCCGTCTCCGGTAGAATATTTTAAACGGGGTGTTGATTCAGAAGGTAAGGATGTATGGGCGAAAGTAACAAGTGCTAACCCAAAGGAAAAACAGTTACTAGAAAAAGGGGCATTGCAAAAGCGCAAGATCATGTTCTTTAAAATCGGTTATGTATTTGAATATACTCAAACAAATGCGCGTGAAAAGGGTATTAAAGTCTCTGATATTTTTGGACGCTATCATCGTGAGGGAACAGTTGAAAATGATAAAGAATTTATGAAGGCTTTTGAAAAACTGGCTGATAAAGTAGGTGTGCAGCTGCTAGATAAACCTCCTGCCGGTGTTGAACTTGGTACAGCTAAAGGCGCTTTTTTTCCAGACTTAAATGTAATCGCTTTGAATCCACGTAATACAATGGCTGACAATGTTCCTGTCATGATTCATGAATTGGCACATGCTGAATTGCATAATCGTGAGCGTCAAAAGGAACGTGGGCGTGATTTAACTACCAACGAAAAAGAATTTCAAGCTGAAATGGTCGCTTATGTTGTGGCTACCCATTATGGCATCAAAATGTATAACTTTTCTTTACCTTATCTAGCAAACTGGACAAGGGACGCTGAATTGAGGGATAAAGAGCAGTTATTAAATGAAGTCCGTCAAACTTCGAGTGAATTTATCGGGGTGATCGACAGCCATTTAGAATATTCAAAAGAGCTTTCAAATATTATGTTGGTCGAGTACGGTTCTTTATCACAAGCAAGTATCAATGAGGTATCTTTGGATGAATTAAAACAAGCTGTCACAAATCGAATTGAATCGTATCCAGAAGATCGGCATGAGGAATTAAAACAGAAATTAGAACCTTTATACTCGGCTGAAGTGCTAACCGATAAAGAAGTTGGGCTGTTAGAAAAAGAAATGGGCAACGCTTTTAAGGTCTTTGATAAGTCTGAAATTGAGCAACCAACCGTTTTAATTCAATGGTCCGAAAGCGAAAAGCTGAAAAATAATGAGTTACTGCGATTTAGTGAAGCAAATGAAAAATTTACGGAGATCGGAAAAGAACAGGGTGAAGAATCCGGTTATTATAAAACCCGTTACCATGTGATTTTTCCGAATACTGATAAGCTCGAAATGATTAGTCCAGATCGTCACGACATAGGGGATGGCTATTATAATAGCGCATATCAGCAAATGGTTTCTGAATTGAACTTAAAACCAGAACACCACAACACTCTTTTAAATGACATAGCTTTATATGCTCATGAAAAGGCTCATGGCGGTGCGGTAAATATTGTAGAGCCTTCCATGATGATACATGGCTCTATGACCGATTTTAAAGAGTTTGGCTTAGTAAATAACGCTGATTTCAGAGAATTAAAAGCCAATGAAATAAAGTATACGGTGGTTATTCCAGATGGTGATAATTTGAATGTTTTTAGTGACAGTTATAAGAAGGATGACTATTTGCATCCACTTCATCAGATGGAGAAGAAAGGTATTGATAAAAGTATTTACGATAAACTTCAAACAGCTTGGGACAATGAATTACTGAGGGAAGAAGAAGCCTACATTGATTCGATTGCACCACGTATTAGAAAAGAATTAAGTGTCGAAGCAGTAAGACCAGCTCCCGCAATAGAACACTCAAACCGGAAAAGTAAGCAACTGGCAGGAGAATTGGAACGTTAAAATTTTTTAGCTTTCTTTAACAAAACTTTGTTAAAAAGACGAACGATCTGAAAAGATGAAGAAGGGCAGGGGTTATGATTGAAAACAATTATCTTGGCTGAAAAGCCTTCACAAGCTAAAGCATATATTGAAAATTTACTACATGTAGTCAAAACAAATGTTGATTTATTAAGGTTTTTATAATTTTTATCTTCTGAATTCTTCTTCTATGCTGACCTTTTTCTAGTAATGGTTTTGTGTCTTTTCTTTCATGTCGTGATAAAATAAAAACAGGTAAGAAGGCGGCTACCTCCTTACCTGTTGCAGATGCTATCTGCTACTATACTGCTTACGGCGCTTCGAGGATTTCTTTTTCCTCGGAGCTTTTTTCTTGTTGTTTTGATATGTCTTGAATGCGAAGAATGTTGTGAAAACCATCGACAAGATCGTAACAACTTCCTTTGTCATTAGCACGATTTCTTTTACTATCTCCATGTGAACACCTCCCTTCTTCGTAGAAGACGCAGCAAGAAGGGCAGGCAAAAATCAAGGAGGAGTCCGAAGACTTTCAAAAAATTTTTTGGTGCTGTTCCAATAAAATTTTTGAAATCGAAGGAAGCTCCTTGATTTTTCGTCTGACCGGATTGCTACAATGGAGAGAAGAAGGGAAAACCCATGACGGGTGAGCACCAGTTTTTTAGAGTTGGCTCGATGCCTACTCTAAAAAAAGGATGGAGTAAGGCGAAGCGAGCGACACGGTTGATTCACCTCCAGGTTTTCAGCCTGTTGACATTTCGTTTGAGTCCCATTTTTTCAAGATCTGTTTCTAAGAATGTATCGGATAAACCGCTTAATGTGATGTTCTTTCAAAGGTGTGCGGGGAGTTTCATAAGGTTTCCACGTATGTTTTTCACCTGGGTGTTACGTTCGGTGAATAAAAGCGAATGCCCCTGCACTGCATGGCCGTTTGGTTGTGCGTTTCAGAACGAAAAAGCAAGAAACAAGAAGAAACGCCTGCCGTTTTGAAATGTAGGCGTTTTTACATAGTTAAAAATTGGATGCAGGCATTTGCTCCGGCACATACATATTGTGTGTAGCAAGCTTCAGCCAGCAGCTGGGCAGACATATGGACGTAAACAAAGAGAATTCGAATGAATGTCTTACACCGTTAAGCGAATTCTCTGATCTGGATTGCGTGCACTCATTCAGCAAACCTGTGTGCAAAGCTTACTTTAAACACAAAGCTTTTGGGCTACTTTACAGCTTGTCGTTTCCAAACCAGTTGAAAAACCGTTTCTTTTTGACTTCCGCTTTCTTCGCTTCCTGTGAAGCTTTCAGCGACTCCAGCAGCAGCTGATCCCGCTTATTAAGCGATTCCTTAATATAGTGCTGCTGCTCTTCTAACTTCATCACCAACGCCTGGTTAAACTGATCCTGCCGTTCCAGCCGCTCCATAATAGCCGATAAATTTTTTTGAATTTCATCAGATGCTTCATCCTTCATCGGTTCTGGTTTAACCGGTATTTCTCCCGTTGCGAAGTAATAGTCAATCTGCTTGATCGAATAGTTCTAGTCCCGGTTCAGTTGGCGGATCAGCATGAGCCTTTCCAACGCCCGCTGATCAAAATAGTGGTAGCCGTTGTCTCCCTGCATGGTGGGGATGTAGGATTTTAACTCTCTCAGCCAGTTGCGCACAACACCCGGGCTTTCATTCACATATTTCGCCGCTTCCTTCACCGTTAAGCGCAGATCCTCCAGGTTTTCAGGTATGTTTTCAAATAAGTTTCCAGCACCTTGACCTTTCGTTTGAGTCATGATTTTCCTCATCCTTTCAAGGTATGTTTCAACGTATGTGTCTGATAAGCAGCCTAATGCGGCCTGCTTTCAAAGGTGTGCAGCCGGTTTTAATAAGGTTTCCACATATGTTTTTCAGTTATGTGTTAAGTTCGGTGGATGCAGGGGAATGTCCTTTGACTAAATTTGTTGTCTATTTATGACTTTTAACTGGCGCAAGAGTTAGTATAGAAAGAACAGCCACTGTATTAAGCAGCTTTCTTCTACCAATATTGTGTATTGGTACACTTTTACGAACAGTTTTGGCATAATAAAAGAATAATAAAAGAAACTAACCTTTGCTCAACGAGAGCAAAGGTTTTTTTAAGAAGTACTATATACTTTGCTGTTTTTTGTTTTTCTACATCTATTATGTAAAGATAATTTGATACTCTTCAATATGGCCTAGAATATAAGGAGAGGCTTTTTTATTAAATTCATAATATCTTTGTGCTTTGGGAGAGAAAAATCGTTTTGTTGAGTTTGAGATAAGAAATACATATTCTCTTGCTCGTGTAAGAGCTATGTAATGAAGATTTGCATCTTCTTGCTCTTTTACAGGATTACCTATAGAACGGAAATCAGGGAATGTATCTTCGTACAAATCTAAGTGTAGTACCACATCAAATTCTAATCCCTTGGAACTGTGAATGGTTAATAATTGTATCTCCTCATCTTTAAATGGTTTAAAATTTTCAAGTAATACTGGATTATCAATCAATTGCTTACAGGCTTCTTTCGTAAAGTTATTTAATTCGTAATCAGGATAAATGTTTTTAATAATCTTATTAAGTATACTAATGAGACGTTCTCCTCTTTTATAATCTGTTACAGTTTCTTGACATTCACATTTAAATTCTTTTATCAAATTTTTAATAGTATCTATATTTTTTCCTATTCCGCGTGTACGTTTATCAAAATAACTCTCGATGAAATCATTAGTAGTATACTCCCTAGGATTAAACGAGAGTGTCAATAATAAGCGTAGCATATTACCACCAATACTTCGGTCATCATCTATTAGTGATTTGTGATGTAGTCGATGTGGAACCGTCAATACTTCAGATATCATTTCCAACGTTTCGTGTGTCCTCCCCAACATTGCAATATTAGAGTTCTTTTTGACACCGGACATTTCAATAATTTTGTCTAAAGTTTCATTTACCCATGTTCCGATTCGATACTGTGTGCCTGTCAATGAAACTCTTGCAATTCTTCTGTCGCCTTCTGGAACAGAAGAAATATGTTCTCCTTTTTGAAGACGTAAAAATAACTCTGCATATGCTTGAATAAAGGGATGACAGCGATGATTAATATCCATATCAAACCTCTTAAAGGACTCCATAGCTGTTAACTGCTCCATATATTCAGGACTTCCTGATTTAAAGGAGTAGATAGATTGATTAAAATCACCTACTGCCCAACTGATTATTCCTAACTCTGAAAATCTTTTAAATAAGCTATATTGCTCAAAATCTGAATCCTGAAATTCGTCAATAAATGCATATCGATATTTTGCTTTTAAATAGTTGGCACAATTTTTTGAACTCATAAGTATTAAATTTGCCATGCCACTGATTAAATGCAAATCAAAATATCCGCCCAAGAAACGTTCTTGCAAATATGTTCTATATGAAGAATCTAACTCTTCATAAACACAAATGCCTTGGTCATATATTTGTTGAATGGAGTATTGTGAGTATTTCTGTATAATTGCTTTTATTGCTTTTTTGATCCTTTTTATAAGTTGTAACTGTTCTTCTTCTTGAACTTTTTCTACTAAAACTTGCACAGATGGTATACCCATCAACCTCTTTCCGAATGACAATACGATTTCTGAGCTGCAAAAACTATCGATTGTACTAAAAAAGGAATGTTTTGTTTCAGGACACAGGAATTTCGCCCTTTTTTCTAACTCTTTACTTGATTTATTAGTATAAGAAATTGCTATAACTCCTTGATAGCTCCTACACTCTTTCATAACATGTTGGATCTTTTTAGATAATGTCCATGTTTTTCCACTTCCTGGTCCAGCAACAATTACTGCATTCCCATTCCATGCAAGAATATCATCTTGTTGATTAGTAGTTTCAAACTCCATTCTGATTACCCACCCTCATCTGTTGAACAACAATTTGACAGGCATATAGAGGTGCAGCTAATGGATCATCTTTTAAAGAATTTAAGCACTCCTTATTACTTTCTAAAAAATGATACATAAATGTGGATTTTTTACTTTTCATTTCTTCTACCTTATCTTCGATGATTAAAATTTCATCATTATCTTGATTAGGAACAAAATACTGATTTATAGCTTGTTTAACATTCGCATTTGAATGATAAATATCTTCTTCTAATCCTTGTTTCGCTAAAAACAAACCGTAATTGCTGAGTGGTTGATAAAATATAGTGTACATCTCTTGTCTGCGAGTACCACATGCTGTTGGATTTTCTGTAAGTTTTTGTTCATTTTCTGAAATCAAATCCGTAAGATTTACGAGCTGTTCACCAACTGGCACCTTGTCTGAACATTTTGTTGAATAGATTTTATTTAACCTTCTAATTCCCGTTAAATAGTACGCTTCTTTTAACTCTTGCTTTGGTCGATTGTATTTTTGATAATCATTATCTGTTCTCATTACCCATGGAATGCCTAAAGCGTTTAATAAATCAATATATCTTGTAAATCCAACTCCTTCTACGGATAACACACTGATGTTTAGCTTGTCCAAATCCACACCTAACTGATGAGCTAGGTTTTTATAAAATACAATCTCGGACGTTCCTTCTACTAGAAGAACACAATCACTAAAATATACTTCTGCAATAAGCGGATCTAATCGATATTCCATGTCTCTAATTTGCTTACCCAATTCTTCCGATACACCATTTTGATTACAAACTGTAGCAGGGCATCCTTGTTTGGTATGTAACCTCATAATCGAATTAGGATGAAATTCACTCGCGATATATGGAGAATGTGAAGTTAGTATGACCTGAGTTGGTAATATGTTAATTAAATATTCAGCTAATTTTCTTTGTTGATGTGGATGAAGATGCGACTCAGGTTCTTCGATACAGAAAATAGAAACTTCATTTGGTTGTCCATCTTGAACAGAAATTTGATTTAAAGCAGACCATAGGGCAATAAAAGCCTGATTCTTTCTGCCTTCGCCACCTAATTGAATAGTGTTTTCTCCAATACTAGATAAGAGGTTGACCTTGCGAAACAAATCATCGTTGGATGGTAAATCCACTCCTAACTTTAATGTCTGTTCTTGATGATGCTCAGATAAATTTCTTAACTGTGTATTAAGAGTTCCACCAGCCTTTCCAATAAAGGATAGTTTATTTAATTCATCTTCAATAACTTTTATTTGCCCGCTTAATTCTTCGAACCTTTGATTATCCGAGAGCTCCTCTTCTTCTGTTCTTGCATCTTGTAAATATTCAATAAGCTTATTTTTTTGGTTTTTTAAATACTGATCAATTTGACGAGTAGCACTCACGTACCTCATGTTTAATGCTCTTAAATAAAAGCGACTCGACACTAATTGCATTTCTTCTAGAGAAGCTCCTACATATAGCTTATAGTCCTTCGTTCCGCCTATTTTGCTCCTTGTAGCAACATACCGAACGTAAACATCGTTGTTATCACTAATAAGTTCTTTAAAACTTGATAGAATACACTCTTCAACAGCTTCTACAAAGTGCATGGTTATGGAAAATTCATTTACTCCTGCTCCTGAATAAATACAAAAATCCTCATCTTGCGGCTGTAAGTCATTTTCAGATAAAGATTTATCTAATAGAAGTCGTAAAGCACATAATATATTTGTTTTACCTATATCATTTGCTCCGATAACAAGTGTCTTTTCATCAAAGTGCAATTTAGTATTGATAAAATTCCGGTAGTTTTTTAACTCTATATAATTTAACTTCATATAAGTCCTCCGCCCTTGAATTAACACTATGCATTTTCTTATTTATCATTTTACCAAATTACGAAAATTTTAGGATAACTATTGCTAAGTGTATAAAATTTACCCAAAAACACTCGTTATTGTTTATGAAAAGAAATCGCTAATTTTATTCCTTACCTGTTCTCATATTATCAAGATGAATATCACTCCATACACAGCATGGGCAACTACTCATTACTAAATATACTCAGTTCCAACATCAATGTGTTTCGTAAATTAAGACAAATATATAATGTGGCATGCTGTGGAACATAAAAGATGCATTAGTCTCGGCGCCGGAAATTATATATTCAGTGTCATAAAAAAGATATGATGGAATTCAATAGGTTTATCATCATCAAGTATAGTTGACATCTCAAAAAAGGCAGCTGGTCTCTAACCGGATACGGAGCTTAAAGCGTGCCATGTTGCGATAGCCGTAAGCCCGTAGTTTAAGGAGCATGATTTTGTTGTTAGTTCCCTCCACTTTTCCATTAGATTCGTTGTAAATGGCAGCTGCAAAGAAAGCGTCTTTTCGAGCAAGCATTATCTTCGCTATTTTTTTAATCACACCTGATTCATAAAAGGTCTAGCCATCAAACTAGCCCTCCACCCTCAGATAAGCTGTTTTTTCGTAGCACATAATGAAGATGCTGGAATTTGCTTGATACAGCGCGCTGATCCGCACCAGCCTGATACTTCCTGTCGTTCTGATTCTGAAAGCTTTTCAGGTATTTGGCAAAGCAGGCGGACGGCTCGCCGGACAAAACTATGTTTTTGGTTGCTAAGCGACATGTATTTTCTTCACCAGTTCAGCTCATCTGCAAAAAATTAGAACATTCTCCAGCACATGTCCGGAATCGAGATCCAGGAACGCAACACCGCAGGAATGATCCTTGCGCATCGCAAAGTCATCTACTTCACCAGTACGGGAGATCGATCCGGTAACTGTGCGGGGGCCTCTTCATAGAACAAACAGCCACTACCGAAGGAATGATGTTGTGACCAAGAAAAGCGCGGTCGGACAGCGGAATCGGCGTGAAAGGCGTTATAACGTCTGTAAATAAAAATGGGGAAATTGAAGTGCGTAGTTTCGATTACAGTAAAGGGCGAATAACTCGATCTTGGATGATTTGATTCTATGGAAGAAAATACAGCTATATCATGGGCCATAATTGAAAAGAGTAGGTGGGAGATAAGCATTTTCGATAGTGCTTGTAATAGAGTATTTTTTGACTTGTTTGAACGTGATTTTCGGGTCTGTAAAAATAAAAAAGCTTCCCGTTATCTTGCTGATAGCGGGGAGATTTTTTATTTTATAGTATTAGGATTCTTGAATATTAAACTAAATGTATTTGTAATATTATTTTTTACATGTAAATATTATAGCTTTTAAAACTTTACAAAACTTAAATTTAGTACTATATTTAACAAATATAATAAAATAGAGGTGGGTTAATATGGACTCTAAATTAGAAAAATTTGAACGTTTAGCCGAAAAAAGAACAGTAGAGGCTATAAAAAAAATAAGACTTTTAAGCAATTTATCTAATAAAAACAACTATAATTACACAAATAAACATGTAGAAAAAATGATTGGTGCACTCGAAAAAGAAATTAGAGATCTAAAAAGAAAGTTTCAGGATGACAGTGAAAGCAAAAGCAATGTTATTTTTAAGTTTGATAAAAATTGAATTGTAGAGAGGAGAAAGGCCAATGTATAACTGGGACTTTCCATTAAATGCAGGCCGCGGCATGTCTGAGGGATTAAATAATGCTGGTATAGAAGAATTTAAAAAAGCTCCGTGGAAATATCTCACTCGTGAAGCGATTCAAAACTCACTGGATGCTTCAGATAAAAGCGGCAAGCCGGTTCTCGTAGAATTTGAAAAACTGACGGTCTCAAAAGATGATCTAAATCAGATAGAACTGGATCACTTAAGAAAAATATTTGAAGCCTGTAGCAAGTATAAAAACCCACCTGAAAAAGCTGAGAAGTTCTTTAATAGAGGTGTAGATATTTTAGGCCAAGACGAAATTTCGATATTTAGAATCAGTGATTATAATACAACAGGACTGACAGGCATCAATCTTCCGGAGGGCGGAAACTGGAATGGGTTAATTAATGAGGACGGCAACAGTAAAAAGGGAAACGGCGCAGGGGGATCATTTGGTGTTGGAAAGAACGCACCATTTGCTGCTTCGAGATTAAGAACAGTCTTTTACGGCACGAGTACAACTGATGAAGGAGAGGCATTCCAAGGGGTGTCCAGGATTGCATCGCATGATTTGGGAGAAGGAGAGACCAGAGGAATCGGATTCTTTCGTCAATTAAAAACATACGAACCGATCATTGATAAGAAAGACGTACCTGCTATTTTCCACCGAAAAAAAGAGGTTCCAGGAACAGATGTATTCATTTTAGGAGTTATTGATGATAATGGATGGAAGACTAAATTAATTCAGGCTGTTGTTGAAAATTTCTTTGTTGCTATCAGCCAAGGAAAATTAGAAGTAAAAATCGCTGACGAACCGGTTATTTCTCAAGAAAATCTTCCATCAGTCATTGAGGACCATATAAGAGGAGAGAAGCGTTTATTTTCAGACCAGTATTATGAAGCGCTTGTTTCAGAAGACTCGATGCATATCGTGATTGAAGACTATATTGATAAGGATCTCGGAAGCATGGGGTCAGTAGATATCTATATAAAAGAAGGCAATAAATACTGTAAAAAACTTGCGATGGTTCGAAGTACTGGAATGAAAATTATGCCTTATGAAAACTTTCAGGGAGGGTTTAATTTTGCGGGTACAGTCGTAATCGGACCTGGAAAATTAGATGATTTTTTGCGGAAAATCGAGCCGGCTGCTCATGACACTTGGAATCCGCAACTTCATGAAGATGATCCTGAGCTAGCTAAAAAAGTGTATAACCGCTTTAAAAATACAATACGTGCAAAAATCAGAGAGTTAAATGAGCAGGATACATCAGATGTAAGCGACTTAAGCGGGCTCGGCTCGTTTCTTCCAGACCCGGATAAAGAGGGATCACCTTTTGAAACGGCTGATGAATTAAATGATGAAGAAAACGATTCAGCCGTACCGAAAGCAGCTAATATCAAGGATAGTCTGTCTAAACGCAAGAAAGGCCCTAGTGTTAAAGTAATTGATTCGTCTCCAGGAAAGCCAAAAGATAAAAAGAAAGAAAAAAGCAAGAAGAAAAAGACGGCGAAAACAGACACAACAAATCCAGTGGACAAAAAAGCTAGACTTGCAGGAATAGAAAGAGTACGTGCTTACTGTACAGATGCAGAAAAAGGCTTATACACATTAAAAGTAGTACCAAATTCTACAGGCGAAGGGACTGTGCAAATTTATGTAGTGGGAGAAGATTCGGGGCTGCATGTAGAGCCGCTGGAAAAAATCTCAATATCAGGAGAGCCCGATACACATGTACCGCTTATTGATAATGGAACATTCGGTCCGGTTCAATTTAAAAAAGGCATTACAAAAACGTTTCTGATTAATTTTAAGGATTCATTCAGATGGTCTCTAGAGGTGAAAATTAATGAAAATTAACTTCCGTCATTTTCCGCATCCTGTTTTGATGGACCAGTCTGACGACTATGTAAATTCATACTTTGCTGTTAAGCAGTTTGAGTGCACACCTGGTACCGATACATTTGACTTTAATGTGGATTTTGATTTGAATGACTGCGGCTTGCAAGAGTTGATTCAAAGCCATAAAGCCGAGTATGCGGTACATTTGGAATGTGTCCCTACAAATTATCGGGTTATCGAACGATCTTTTAAGCCAAATATGACTTTTTCTATTTCTGCTGATCTGGTAGAAAGAGAGATCATAGTCAGCACACTTATTATTGCAACAGACAAAATCAACGATTATTCTAACCCGAACTTCCATGAGGATTTTGCTGGGGAGGCTTTTGAAATTCAGAAAAAAGATATTCTTGCAGCGGGTCCAAGGAAAACGATTGAGCTGGAAAAAGAGCCGCCGCAAAGAGTGGGTTCAATTTTTCAGCTGAAGCGGAATAATTCCCCTGATGCCCCTGCATTAGCCGCTATATTTGAACATAATAAAATCATCGTTGAGCTTTCAAATGAGAACTATAAGAATTATAACTTTATGAAAAAAGATAAAAGTCTTGAACCGATGTTTCATTCATTAATAGCGCTTCCTGTACTGGTGTCAGCTATTGAATATCTCAAGAAAGATGGAAATACAGAACAAGCTGAAAACTATCCTTGGTTTAGAACGGTGAAAAAAAAGCTTGAGATTCTTGGCGAGGACATTTACGATCCTGGAAGTTTCGATTCTTTGCTGACGGCACAAAGATTGCTTGATGAACCTTTAACAAAGGTATTAAAAAATCTGACGGAAGAAGCTGATGAAGGAGATGGAGGGGAAGACGAATGATTAAGTTAAAAGATGAGATTCTTGGAAGTTTAAAAGCCGATATTAGCCAAAATCTTTTTCGCTATAGACAAGACCAAATTTGGCTTCCGGAATATCTAGGACATGAACTTCCAGGTGGGGTAGAAAAAATCGAACTGCTTATTCAGGATGAAAATAATGAAAAATTAGATTACGAGAATACAGTACTGCTTTTCAATACTCTTGACAGACTAACACCTGCCGAAGCAAGCAAGGAAAATTTGTGGGCGTTTTTAACTCATATTTCATGCTGGGAGTATATGAGAAAGCGATGGCCTTTAGATGAGGGGGAGAATGTGGGAAAATCCAATAATTTTGTGAAAACCCGCTATTTCTTTGGTCAAAAGCCATACAGCCGGAATGGTCTAGCGAGGCTATGGTGGTTCGGGTATATAACGCATGATCCAGATCTTGAAGATCCTTATGAATTAACGAAGATTATGCTCCATAACCAAGATCAGGATGTATCCAGAATGATCGCGGAATCACCTAATATTTTGAGAAACAAAAATGCTGTAAGGATTGTTTTGAGAACACTTCAGAAAATGCAGGAAACAGAAGAGAATTTTTCAAAGAGGAATTTTATACGATATGCAGCAGTCTACTTAAATTATCGCGGTGGTGTCACGGTTTTAACTGCACTAAATGATGAAGAAATGAAGCAGGTTGTAGATGAATTAATCAAAAATTGGCCATCTTATCTAGAAAAGGAACGAAGAGCAAAAGAAGAAAAGACGGCTCTTGAAAAGAAAACTATAAACCCCTAAAACATTATATAACATGGCCCATATGAAAACTATAATTCAAATGCAATTAAATTTTTTGGTGAAAATTAAAAAGCCTGGGAATACTTCCAGGCTTTTTTAATTTTTAAACCATCTAAATGCAGTAGTTTCAGAAGTATTTATTAAAATAACTCTATTTCCATTTCTGTGGGACTGGTAAATAAAATTCTGACCTGGTCGCCAATTTGTGCATTTACATGTCTGAACCACTGTCCAAGAAGCTGCAGGTTTCCATTCCCTTGAAATTGTTTAGCGTAAATATCGCCTGCTGTGCTACAACCGGAGGCTTTCAAAGATACATTTTGCAAAAATCCGTCCACCGAATTGCATGTATAAGTAATATTGGCGCCTGGACAGTTGCTGTTGTAGATATCTAATGCTGTTGCTACTTGTCTTGGAATATGCAAATAGCCTTCTCCATACACAGTTCCCCTTGTATTCGTGTGTCTGTGCGATCCCCATTCTAAATGAGCTTGTTTTAATGTAGTAGTGAAAGTATCTCCGGTTCTTGGCATGAAAAATCCTCCCTTTTTAGAATAAGTCTATTCTTAAGCTGATTTTTTGCAGTCCGATTATTTCCTGTTTAAAAATGCTGCGAGATCACTGAATCCTTTGTTTTGAATCCTCGTTAAAAACAGCTCAACCCGCTCTTTTTTCGGAAGTTCATTCTCTACACAGTAATCCAGGAAGCCGATCAGCACCTCGCGCGTCATCATAATGCCCTCGATTTCTTTCTGAACCAGTTTGCTGCTTAAAGCAGTGATCGACTTGAGTTTTTTGTCACCTGACAGTTTGCCGGATGTTACGTATCCATAAAAAGAAAGCTCTCTGCCCTCATACTGCAGGTAGTTTGGAATATATTCCGACGCCATGTAATTGGCCAGGTTCTGCGACAGCGCAAACCCGTTTGGATAATGTTTCGTATCGATGATGCCGCATTTATCTTCGTATTTAAGCAGAATTTCAATTTCCGTCTGTTTTCCATTTACTTTTGGCTGGTAAACAGCTTCAAAACCGATCGCTTCAAAGATCTTCAGTGTTTCTTTTTCAAACTCTGCCGGCGTCAGCTCACCCAGGTACTTTTCGACAAATGCTTCCGGTATGCTCGCCATTTCGCGCGCTTCAAAACGGAGTGCATCTACGGCTTTCTGGGCATCCCGCGGTCCGAATGACGGAAGAAAATACGGAAGAAGCTCTTCGCGTGTCATTTCAGACGCGTTTGGAATACTGTTTAAAACGGCTTCGATTTTCCCCTGCATCTTTCCCTGATTGCTGGCGGGTTTTACCTCACCGAAATCACTTGCTTTGTAGCTGTCTACATCAAGCCCGCTGTTTTGAGCCATGCGCTCTACTGAGATCAAGTAGCGTGCATTAAACGGATAGCGGCTGTCGTAATAGCTGAGCACGTTCTGAGCTTCTTCCACTAAAGCCGGATCGGTCTTTAACACCGCTGCGCCGCGCTGATATTCAACAAGTGCTGTGTACTCGCACAGAAGCATAAACGTATGGGCTACATCCGAATGAGCCTGGTAATAATCACGCGCTGCTTTGTCATTCCGGGCGCGGTGGTCATATTCGACTGCAATTTCCTGCTTCATCAGATCCTGCTCGTCCTGCTGGGCATTGCGGTAGGCAATAATCTGTGCAGCCACCTCATCCAGCTGGCTGTCCTGCTGGGCCGTCAGAACAAAGTAGGTGATTTCTTCTTTTGTCAGCCGGTATTCTAAATCCGCACGCTGCACCAGCTTGATCAGGAATCGGGCCGGACGGATGCGGAATCCTGCTTCGAATTTTGGACGGAATCCAGATTCCATGAAGTAGGCATTCGGGATCTGGAGCGTTAAAATTTGCTTTTTAACGTTCTCGTATTCTTTTACGCCGTTGATCAGCGCCTGTCCCGACTTCGTCGGTTTAACCAGTCCTTCGCTGTCTATGTAGCAGTAGGCAAATGTCTTCAGCATGGCGCACCAGGTGCGTCCGCCTGATCCGTCATTGCTTATGTTATTCCGCTTTAATCCTTTTGAAGCTAAAACTGCTTCATACTGTTTATGCGCTTCCCGATTTCCTTGCCACTTTACGGTGAAATTCTCTGTTGCTTCTGACAGCGCTTTTATCGCATCTGCATGAAAGCGTGGATCCCGCTCTGGTCTCGTAATAAACCATACTTTCCGTTCAGTCAATTTTAGTCATCCTTCCCATTCTTTCCAGGATCAGAGCGTCTTGAATATCCTTTCTTGCTTTTAATATTTCTAACATTTCGCGCTTTGCTGTTTTATCAGCCGGCAGTGGGTTTTTTTCATAGAATATGATGATCTCAACAATGAGCGGAAAATAGCTGTTTATCGCGCCTTCCAAATCTTTAGCATCTTCAACCGATGAAATGGCCTCAATGCTGTTTTTATATTTTTCGATTAGATCTTCAATACTTGGAATGCTGCTTTTATTCAGTCCGTTTTCCTCAATGATTTCAAGCAGCGCTTTCCAATATCGAAGGAACATCACTGCGTTGAAAGCTACTCCAGTGTTTTTGTCACGGTATATAGAGTTGAGCCCTTTGCCTGTCTTTTCCGAAAGAAGCTTGTTTATTTCGCTTTCTTTCATTGTCTTTTTTAATGGACCGAATATTTCCTCAAAAAGAAGCTTTGAACTCAAATGCATTTCAAATAAGCCTTTTAAGTTCTTCAAATGGTCATTTGTTCTTTCTAAGTCCATACAATTTTTTCACCGCCTGTAAAGCACTGTTCTTTCTAAAACTAACTTTACAGAATAAATCAACGGAAAAATAATTCGGATCCGAATTATTTTTCCATTGATTTAAATTATATAATTTTCTGTAAATACATAATATAGCAGTAGGGATAAATATTGGATTTTATAACAAATGAAACCATTCGCTATTGTTATGACTTTGCGGTGTATGCCTGGGAAAACAGCAGTCAAAGCAAAAAACAATATGGCACTGAAGAAATTCGGGCCAGAAATGAATTTGTTGCTGACCAGCTTACAGACAAACTCGCCGAATGCTTGTTTAAAGCGATTATAGAAGAGCATTATTCAAACATTCAAGTACAGCTGGACTTCAGCCATTATACGGATCCGCTTCATACAGACAATGGCGACGTGAATATGTACATTGACAGAAACCTTCTGCCTGTCCGTATTGATATTAAAGGATCATCCCACCGGGCTCAGTGGCTTCTGGTTGAAGAGCATAAGTTCAAAGATCTAAAAACCGGGGCTCCCATGGCAGACTGCTACATTATGGTTCGCTTTTCAGAAAACATGCCTGTCAGCCGTATCTTAAGAAATAATCCGGAACGGATTTTAAGCATTCCGGCAATTTCAGGGGAAATCACAGGATGGGCTTATCATCATGACTTCTTTTCATCAAAAGATAACCAGGAATGGTTCGTATATAACAAGGGAGACCGTCCGTTAAAGAGAAAAGTGTTGCCTTATGCCAGTAACCGTGTCAACGATTTAAATCATTTGCACAATTATATCAATAAACGCATTAGGACACAGGGCTTTACTGAAGCAGATATTTATTTAAGTGTACCGCTCGATGCGAAAAAGAATATGGGTCTGCCTATAAACTGGCTGAAGACAGACTTGAACGTATTGTTTCATCAGGCACCGAGCAGAGTGTAAAGAATACAAAATCACATAATGATGAAGAGACTGGCTCCTTGCTGCGGGAGCCGGCTTATTGGATAGAGCCGGCTGCTCTGAATATATTTTTCATGTGATAGTCCATATATGCACCAATCGTGCTGTCCATTTCGATGCGGATTTCATCATTAACCGCAAATTTATCCAGATGAGCTGCGGATAACAAAGGTGAGATTTTAATTCTCCCGGAAGCATCGAACGAGATTAAACCCTGATCGAACAGGTAATCATGATTGGGACACAGAAGCAGGCCGTTATAGACATCGAGCCGTTCATAGTCACTGCTGGCAGACCAGGGCTTTATATGGCTTGCTTTTGTATAGGTAGCGGATATTCCGCATACAGCGCAGGAATCATATTTTAATAGAAGCAGATGGCGAAACTTCTGCTGTCCTCTGCGGCGTTTTATTTCCTGCAGAACCTCTGTGAAAAGCTCTATATTATTCTCAATTTCATTTGTTTCAAAAACGAGAGCAGCTTCCTGCTCTTCAGAAGGCGGCAAATCTTTTTTCAAAGTGTATGGTTTTACAATAAAAACGCCCTGCTCATTTTCTTCAACAATTTTCCCCAATCCTAAAACGGCATTAACGCCTTTTTCAACTTTATGAAGAATTCCAATAGGTATCCCATTCTGTAAATTATAGCGTGCAGCCGCTATATCTCCGGCTTTCCTATTATCTTTCAGACCGGATGGAGGGCGCATTTCAATCATCTCAAATTCCGCTTTGCTTTGATCTTTCCATATAATCTGCCGGCCATAATTTTCATTTGATTCAGTTGCTTGATATGAAAGCAGATAAGGCATGTCCTTCGGCTTGTAAAAACCTCGGATTAAATCATGCAGAATATGCTTTTCTGGGACAAATTGATCTGCAGGAACCCGGTTTTCTTTGTTGAGACCTTTAATTGGCCCTTTTCCAACCAGCGTTTCTCCCTTTAAAGCTTCAAACTTTTTCAAAATACCTGTATGTACACTTTCGCTCAGCATTCAAATAACTCCTTAGCACTAAAGATGATTACTAGGTTGATTAATAAATACATGTTAGAATACATCATACTACTTACTTGGAAAAGATTCTCCAAAATATATGTCATATTGGCAAAATGAAAGGCGACAATGATGATTCAAGCATATATGCTGTATTTTGATACAGACACAACCAAATTGAAGGCTGAAGTTATTAAGATGCGCAATGAAACCAGTGATGAGCTGGACCGGGAACTGAAACATCATTTAGTTTCAGACGGCTATGAATTTCTCGACTACAGTAGCGAAATAGCCGTCATTGTCGATGACAGGGGCTTTGAAAAAACGCTGAATCCTGTATTTGAACTAACATGTGAATACGGAGACACTCACCGTCTGGCAGGAAGGCTGATCTTTGTGCGGAACATCGAAAATGAGGACAGCGTGGACGTTGGCAGCATCACTTACGAGGATATTTTTCATTTCCGCACGGGCATGGTCATTAAACTGCTGGGTGTAACAAAAGAAAAATAGTCATTTTGCATCAAAAATTGATAATTTTAAAAAAAAGCAGCCATTAAAGCAGCTTTTTTTTTTGAAAACATGTAAAATGAATAGCGTACGAGTATGCAAGAACGTATTTTCGTTAAAATAGAGGTAATAAGGAGAGGTTTATATATGATCTTTAAAAAAGGAGAGCTGTTTAACGGTCCTGGGGGGCTGAGTCTTGGTGCTAAAATGGCTGGCTTTGTGCATCCTGAAACAGGAAAAGAATGGCGGATAGAGCATGCCTGGGCAAATGACTATGATCCGAATGCATGCAGTACGTTCCGCTATAATATCTGCGGTGATATAGAAGATCCGTCCGTTCACTGCGGACCAGTTGAACAGCTGCCGATAGGCGACAAAACAGTGCTTGAAGAAATTGACTGCTTTGCGTTTGGCTTCCCATGCAATGACTACAGCAATGTCGGTGAAAAGCACGGTTTGAATGGTACATACGGTCCTCTTTATTCATACGGGGTAAAAGTACTAAAGGAATACCAGCCAAAGTTTTTTGTAGCGGAGAATGTCGGCGGCCTGCAGAGCGCCAATGAAGGAAAAGCGTTCATTCAAATCTTAACAGAGCTGGAAGAGTGCGGATACAAGTTAACGCCTCACTTGTATAAATTTGAACAGTATGGAATTCCGCAGGCGCGGCACCGCATTATCATTGTTGGAATCAGAAATGACTGGGCAGCAAAAGGTATAGAGTTCAGAGTACCGGCGCCGACAACCCTGTCATCCACTGACTATGTAACATCTGCCCAGGCGATTACCGAGCCGCCTATCCCAGAAGATGCACCAAACCATGAAATGCCTAAACATACACAGAAAGTGAAGGAAATGCTGAGCTATATTCCGCCCGGTGAAAATGCCTGGTATGCAGGAATTCCTGAAGAACTCCAGCTGAATGTAAAGGGAGCGCGTCTAAGCTCGATCTACAAGCGTCTTGATCCTGAGCGCCCAGCATATACTGTAACCGGCAGCGGCGGCGGCGGGACTCACATGTATCACTGGGAAGAGCTCCGTGCACTGACAAACCGCGAGAGAGCCCGCCTGCAGACATTCCCGGATGATTTTGTTTTCCAGGGAAGCAAAGAAGCCGTCAGAAAGCAGATCGGCATGGCAGTGCCTGTTAAAGGGGCGCAGATCGTATTTGAAGCCATCTTGAAGTCTTTTGCGGGCATAGAGTACGAATGGGTAGAGCCAGCGAAAAAGCTTCAGCTTGAGAATCTCCGCGGGCAGAGAAAAGTAACTATCGATGAAGTAGAAAACGTTAAAGAAGAGCAGCCCGATGAAGCTGAAAAGCAGACTGTACTGAATCTATAAGAACAAAAAAGACGGCGCCGGTGTTAAGGTGCCGTTTTTTTTGCCTGGTTGATAAACGATTCAATTTCATCAACTGCTTTATCAAAATCTGCTTTAAATTCATGCTCCCAGATCCGTTTATAGTTCCAGCCGTGCTCTTCATAAAAAGCCTTTACTTCCTCATCGCGGTTCCTATTCCGCTCAAGCTTTTTGTCCCAGTATTCCTGGTTGCTTTTCGGACGGTTGCCGTGCACTTCGCATCCATGCCAGAAACAGGAATCAATAAAAATGACCGTCTTGTACTTTTTTATAGAAATATCTGGTTTTCCGAACAGGGAACGATCATTTTTGCGGAAACGGAAGCCCCTGCGCCAGAGCTCTTTCGTCACTCTGTTTTCCAGTTTTGACTGTGAGCGTATGGCCTGCATATTTTTCCGGCGCTGTTCCGGTGTCATGTTGTCGGCCATTATATACACCTCTTTAGTACAAAAATACCCTAGCTTCCTAATTTGTAACCGCCGTCTTGTCGGAGAAATGAATAAATCTGCTGAATCGTGGTTCCTAGAATGTTCAAATAAATTCATGCCGTCCTCTAAAGACTTGGGACGAATAAAACTTTTAAGATATTAAATTATGAGTTTTCTTCAACTAATAGGGGTTTTAGTTCAAGAACAAGTAGGAGTAGACACCGTATTGTTCACGAATAATAAAGTCGTTTAAAAAATAAAATAGTTATTTAAAAATTTGAACGTATGTTTTTATTTAGGGTGGAGAAATAGCTAATGTTAAAAGAAGGTTAAAAAAAGCAATTGGCATATTGAAAGAACTGGATTTGAGTCAATAATTTGGACACAAAAAAGTTAAGTCTTAAGCTGTCCTTGTAGCCTGGTCTTCAACAGCTTGTGATGTTTGATAGCCGATGCTGCTATGGATTCTGTTTCGGTTATACCAGCCTTCTATAAACTGGAACATGGCCAGCTTTGCTGCCCGGTAGTCTGTGTACTGCGTATGATAAACCCTCTCAAAAATAATTGTAAGGACTTAATTAAACTGTGTCCATGAAACTATACTAACTCCAAATTTCCACGAATATATCATCCTTTGTAAGTATATTGCTTTTATTTAATTTTGCTAGAGTCTAGTACAGGTTATTGCTTGTTCAAACGATTAAACATAGATTTGGCCTTTGGCTCTAAAACACTGACAAAGAAAAGAAGCATTTGATTGTATGGCAAGACGGGGCACAATACATCCTGATCAATAAGAAAAATATTAAATTAACACAAAAACCAGGTGCATTTCATAATAACCTGTATCTTTCGGCATTAAATTATAACCACAATTACTGGAGCGAAAGTAAAACTCATGTCAAACCGAAAAACAGTTTCAAAGTATAGGAAACACAAGTTTTAATTACAAAAACCATATCTTATTGTAGCTTGTAGAAAATTCAGCGAGCTACCTTTTTTGAGGAAAAAACGTTATATAGACGTCTTTAAATAATACAGTTAATGTGAATTTAACACATAGATCAAAATTCAATATTATCAATTTAAAAACAGTTAATAAGGAATTTCTTCTAGCTCAAATGCTAACGTGCGTTCCTCTTTTGCTATTAAATGTTCTATTTCCTGCTGCCAACTCTTTTTTTCAAAACGTAAGGAATATTCATTTTTCGGATCTTCCAGCCAGTTAAAAAAAGTTGGATGGTTATCAAAGGTTTCTTCTCGCTTTTTGTAGGTGAACATCTTCATAAGTGTACCGTAAAAATAGCCGGTAAAGTCTTTTCGGATCTTTCTATGCTTATGGGCAAATATAGACTGTCTGAAGGCTTCAATGACCGTTTCACTATAGTCTTCTAATACGTTGGATAAGTTGAATTTTTGATAAGCAAGCACAGCCTTTCCCCATAATGTGTAAATATCCTTGGCTTCACTAAAAAACGGTTTTACGGTTTTGACAAATGTTTCAGGAACATTTTTAGGAGTATATGTATAATCAAGACGGTTTTCTTTACGTAAGATCTTTAAAAGATCTTTAGAAAAAGATAAATACTTGGTAGAAACTTTTTTAGGGTGATCGTCCTTACTCTCGCAAGGGATTTCCTCATTTTCAGCTTGGCAACCAGCTTGGAATGTAGGGAGATGAAACTTCTTTTCCCAGACTCCGAAGTAAGGATGGTCCAGGAAAAAATGAATCGCTGCTCCGAGGCCGTTTTGTGTTGTGGAATGACGGTAAATCGTGCAGACCAAACCCGCTTCTCGAAGCTTCTTAAAAATATTACGGACTGTTTTGGCAGAGACCCCAAAACGATTCGCAAAGTAGTCTTCTTTTGCAAAGCAATATCCTTTTTCAGCAGAGAACCAGCAAATCATCTCCACGACCTGGCGTGTTTTTTCTTTTAGGTTGTAATAGGTATCTCCATAGGCAGAGATGACTTTGCTCAAGATTTTAAGTTTCTGCTCTTGTTGCTGCTTTCGATTTTCAGTGTAAGATTGATAGCTGTATAGAAATTGAAATTCTTTAGTTGATAGCTTCACATGTTTGCTCATTCTCCTGTATCTCCTCTCAGAAAACATAAAAAGACGTGTTTATCGCTATACGATAAACACGTCTTAAATTCCCTTTTGAGATCCAATAGAGGAATTTTTCACCATTGAAGAACCATATAGTTTCCCGTATAATGAAAACATAAAGTTTTCAAGGTGAAAGCAGGTGTTTATCGTGGCTGTATCACGATAGACGGTTAAGAGGGTGCGGTCAACACTCCTTAACACGCTTTTGCCTTTTTATTTTGCTTAAATTTGAACTTAAACGTTGTTTTATAACGCTTTTTCTTTATTTTTATCTACCATACACCACAATTTTTTCCTTGTAAATCCCACTAGAATTCGCTTTCAAATTTATTCAATTAACTCAGGTAGAAATTTCTACTTATGCGAGGAAGCCAGTCATTCTCGCACAGGTGGAAAAGTAGAAATTTCTACTTATGCGAGGAAGCCAGTCATTTTCGCACAGGTGGAAAAGTAGAAATTTCTACTTATGCGAGGAAGCCAGTCATTTTCGCACAGGTGGAAAAGTGGAAATTTCTACTTATGCGAGGAAGCCAGTCATTCTCGCACAGGTGGAAAAGTAGAAATTTCTACTTATGTGAGAATGATTTGATTTTAAGCTGAAAATGATCATTGATCTAATAAGCTTTCTAAGAGAAAGCAGAAGATCACAAGTAGAAATTTCTACTTATGCGAGGAAGCCAGTCATTCTCGCA
>NZ_MAMP01000025.1 GCF_001750285.1 Domibacillus iocasae | reverse complement strand
TTCAAAAGAAAACCATGAGGTTTTCAATGTTATTCGGTATTAGCCCCGGTTTCGCGGAGTTATCCCAATCTGCAGGGCAGGTTGACCACGTGTTTCTCACCCGTCCGCCGCTGACCTGAACGGAGCAAGCTCCGTCAAGCCCGCTCGACTTGCATGTATTAGGCACGCCGCCAGCGTTCGTCCTGAGCCAGGATCAAACTCTCCAAAAAGTGTTTGACTTGCTCAATTGTTTCTACATAAGATGACGGGCATCCTATAATAGAAGTTTAATTCTTAAAACGTTGACGTTTTTATTGATTTTGTTCAGTTTTCAATGTTCAATTTGTTTTGCCATCTCTTCGACAGCTATAACATCATATCATTAAGCGATCTTTATGTCAATAACTTTTCTGAAAAATGTTTTTCGAAAAGTCAGCTTTTATAATCTTGTTTCATCAGCTCATTCAGAAATGAAAAAGCTCTTAATGACAGGACATCAATATATCACGCCTTCCAAAAGCAAGTCAACGTTTTTCGAAACAAAATTATTGATATATTCTTCCCGAAAAAACCATCATGACTTTCGCTTGTTGTTCCAGCGACGTTTAACAATATACCACTTCTTTTTTATAAAGGTCAATATCTTTTTTGAAAAAATTTAAAAATAAATTTGTTTTTTGGAATATACAAAACGTTAATACCTTCTGATCCTGAAGTTTTATATAGAAGAAGGAACAACCTTCATCTCTTTACATTTAAAAACAACTTGACCGAAACACTCGGCCAAGCCGCTTTTATCTTTTATTTTGAACGAGCTTTATTCCTTCCATCATTAAAACCGATGCGATTGCAAGAGCAGTTGCTACCAGCCATTCACTCCAGCCGAATGAAGATGGAATGGAAAAGACGCTTCTGACACCTGGCAGCATAGTCAAACCATACAGTAAAAAGCATAGCGCGACGGCGCCAAGAACATATTTATTGTTGAAAAAACCAGCTCCAAATACTGTCTGCGTATTAGAGCGGGCCGCAAAGGTTTGAAGCGTCCGAGCCAGGATCAGTGTGGTAAACGCCATAGCGATGCCCATTTCTTCTGACACTTGCAAGCCGATATAATGGGAGATAATGACGACGATCCCGATGAGCGCCCCTCTTGTCATGACCGCTTTTAATGTCCCCCCTGAAAAGATGCCTTCATTAATGTCACGAGGCTTTCGATTCATCACGCCCGGCTCTTCTTTTTCCATTCCAAGAGCCAACGCTGGGAGGGAATCGTTTATTAAGTTAATAAACAACAGCTGCAGCGCAGTGAACGGATTCGGCAAATTGAAGAAAACAGCAAATAAAATAGCGATAATCGCGCCGAGATTTCCCGCGAATAAATAACCGATTGCTTTTTTTATGTTGTCAAATACTGTACGGCCAACACCAACTGCTTTTACAATTGAAACAAAGTTATCGTCAGCCAGCACCATAGCAGCTGAATCTTTTGCTACGTCTGTTCCGCTCCCCATCGCGATGCCAATATCGGCTTGTTTTAATGCGGGCGCGTCATTAACCCCATCCCCTGTCATAGCCGTAATATGACCTTTTCTCTGCCATGCCCGGACGATACGGATTTTATTTTCAGGTGAAACGCGTGCGTAAACTGAAATATTCTCCAGCTTTTGATTCAGCTCTTCGTCTGATAGCCGGTCGAGTTCCTGGCCTGTTAATGCAATGTCGTCTTCATCAACCAAGCCGATATCCCGTCCGATCGCTTTCGCTGTTGTTTTATGGTCACCAGTAATCATAATCGTTCGAATGCCGGCACTTTTCGCTTCTTCAATCGAGCCATACACAGCTTCACGCGGTGGATCAATCATCGCCGTCAGTCCTACGAGTACGAGATCTGATTCATCTTCCTCACTTATAGCCGCTTGATCCTCCGGCAGCTTCTTGTATCCATATGCGAGAACGCGGAGAGCGTCGAGCGAAAAAGCTTCATTTGCCTGTTTCACTTCTTTCAGCCACTCATCGGTCATCGGCTGTTCCCGGTCATCGGCTAAAATAAAGCCGCACCTTTTGAACATGACATCCGGACCACCTTTTGTGAGCATCATGTTTTCCCCGTCAATTATGTGGACGGTCGACATGAGTTTTCGATCAGAGTCAAACGGCAATTCCATTTTACGTTTATACGTATCTCGGAGATTTTGATATGGTTCATTCATCTTTTTGCCAAAATGAAGCAGCGCTGTTTCAGTCGGGTCACCGATTTCCTGGTCATCTTCATTGACATGTGAATCATTGCAAAGCATTGCAATATTTAAAAGCATTTGTTCCGCAGGGTTCCGTTCACCTGGTGATTCAGGAAATGATCGAGATGATCCCGGTAAAAAAGTATCCGTTACGGTCATTTTGTTTTGGGTAAGTGTGCCCGTTTTATCTGTACAAATGACACTTGTTGAGCCAAGTGTTTCTACTGCGGGCAGTTTACGAATAATCGCCTGCTGTTTCGCCATTTTTGTTGTTCCCACTGCCATTACGATCGTAACAATAGAAGAAAGTGCTTCTGGAATAGCAGCAACTGCTACAGCGACGGCAAACATAAATGCATTTAACATACCTTCTGTCGTGTCGACTGGTTCATTGCCGAACCAAATCCGCAATGCCTGTACGGCAAATATTAAGATACATAAAAAGAGGATACCGATCCCCAGCTTTTTGCTGAATTCATCCAGTTTTCGTTGAAGCGGCGTTTGTTTCGATTCAGCTGTTGCGATCATATCCGCAATTTTCCCGATTTCTGTTTCATTAGCGGTTCCGGTAACAACAAAGCTGCCGCGCCCTTTTACGACAAGAGAACCGCTATGTACCATATTCAGCCTGTCCCCAATCGGTGCTTCATCCTTAAGTATATCCGTATTTTTTTCGGCCGCTTCCGATTCTCCTGTCAGCATTCCTTCGTTTATCTTTAATGATTCACTGGCAATAAGCCGCCCGTCCGCCGGCACGTAATCGCCTGCATCAAGCTGGACCACATCTCCTTTTGCCAGCTCTCTCGCCGGTACGGTTTGACTCGTCCCGTCCCGTATGACTTTGGCAGATGGCGCTGACATTTCACGCAGCGCGTCAAGCGAGCTTTCCGCTTTTCTCGTCTGCACCACACTAATCACGCCATTTAATAGAAGAACGAGAAAAATAATAATCGACTCCACGACTTCCCCAAGCGCAAGCTGGATACCAGCTGCTACAAGCAGCACGATCACCATAGCGTCTTTAAACGTCTCTAAAAAAAGCTTCCAGAGCGGGTCTTTTTTCTTTCCTTCAAGCTCGTTATAGCCGTGTTCTTCCAAACGCTTTTGCGCTTCGGATCCTGTTAATCCTTGGTGAGAAGTTTGGAGTTCTCCCATAACATCGTCTGTGCTTTTACGATATGTTTCCAATGAATCATCCCCTCTTCCATTTGTGCTCCTTCCTTTATTTCTTCCCTAAAAGCCAGCGTAATTAATCAGCTTTTCCCTTTTTGTTCAGAATTGATGATTCTTTTTCATCGTGCTGTAAAAGAAAATGTTTAAATAATTTCGCTTCATCCGTTACTACCTTCTCAATTAAATAGGTAATAGACATTTGCTTTTTAGCCGCCGCAGATGGGTAGATGCTTAGTTTTCCAGCGAGAAGCTCTTCCTGCACCATCGATTTTGGCAAATATGAAACTCCAAGCCCCGCTTCAATAAATCGTTTTGTCACTTCGATCTGGCTGACTGTCATCGTTTTTATATGTGGACTTTCCTTTTTTAATTCTTTTAACAACGCTTCCCAATAGCCCGGATGATTGTTGGTAAGGAGGCGGTAGTTTGCAAGAAGAAATGCTTCATCTGCCATCTTTACAATTGGACCCGTAAGTACTACAGGTTCCTCATAAACAATGAGGCTGGTTGTATTTTTGTAAGCAGATGGTGTTCGCGCAAGACCAATGTCCACAATACCGCTGCTTACTTTTTCGCCAATGTCGTATGACTTGGCAATATCAACATGCACATCAATATGCGGGAATTGGCTTATAAACCGATGGAGCAGGGGCGGCAAAAAAGAGGAAGCAATTTGCGGAGCGCAGGCGATGGAAAGCTTTTGTGTGTAGCCTTGCTTCCACGCGTTAAAATCTTCCATGTTGCGATCAAATGAATCGATTATTTCTTTCGCACGCGGTAAAAAGAACAAACCCGCCTGCGTTAATTTTACTGATTTTCCTGTACGCTCAAACAATTGAATATCAAGTTCGTCTTCAAGCCGATGAATATGTTTTGTGACGGCCGGCTGGGTGATATACAGTACTTCTGAAGCCTGCCGGAAATTTTCCGTTTCGGCAGCTGTTATAAATTTTTTAAGACAGTTTATGTTCATTTAGCATCTCCTTATTCTGTTTCGTTATCAATATTTTCATTATTTGTTAATTTTGATTATATATAAACAACACTACAATAACGAAGAGGAGGGGGAAAATAATGAATTGGAATGCACAATTGTATGATGGAAAACACCAATTTGTATCAGAATTCGGGCAGGATGTGGTAAAGCTGCTGGCTCCGTCCGCTAATGAGAAAATTTTAGATGTAGGCTGCGGCACAGGTGATTTGGCATCTTCTTTATTTCACGCAGGAGTGCATGCTATTGGCGTGGATCAGTCAGCATCAATGATTAACAAGGCAAAACAAAAATATCCGGATGTCCCTTTTTTCGTAAGGGATGCCCACGATTTGCAATATGAAGAGGAATTTGACGCTGTTTTTTCAAATGCGGCTATTCATTGGATGAAGCATCCGGATCAAGTGTTAAAAAGTATTTGGAAAAGTTTGAAGCCAGGCGGCCGTTTTGTAGCGGAGTTTGGTGGAAAAGGAAATGTCTCATGTATTTCCCAGGCAATTATTCATCAAATCGATGGATATGATCCTAGTACGTATCCATGGTATTTTCCATCAATCGGCGACTATACATCGTTAATGGAGCAGACAGGATTCCACGTTTCGTTTGCAGAGCACTTTGAACGGCCTACTCGCCTGGATGGTGTGGATGGGATGCGAAATTGGATTCAAATGTTCGGCGATGTCGTGATGAGTGATCAGTCACCCAAAGAAAAAGAGCGAATTACGAACACTGCAGTGACTGAATTAAAAGAAGTATGTTTTAATAGAGATCATTGGACTGCGGATTACTGGCGGATTCGGGTGGTCGGGATCAAGAAATAAAAAAGCGGGCTTTCCTGTTTAACATCAGGAAAGCCCGCTTTTTATTAGAATGTTACTTTTTCTCCGTTGAAAGCAGCGATATAAAGCTTTTTCATTTCTTCTACAGATACTTCACGTGGATTCGATGGCGTACAAGGATCTTCTATTGCACCCGCAGCCATTTGATCAAGCTGACGGTTAAACTCCTTCTCATCAACGCCGAATTCCTTCAATGTTAACGGAAGATTTAATGATTTATTTAAGCGGCGAAGCAAACCGGTCAATGAATCAATAAGCTCATCTTCCGTACTTCCCTCAAGTCCGAGCATTTTTGCGATGTCCGCGAATCGGGCGCCATCCGCTTTTTTATTAAAATCAATGACGTACGGCAAATACAACGCATTTGCCAGGCCGTGCGGAATGTTAAAAATCGCACCACTCTTGTGGGATAAGCTATGAACAATCCCTAAAAATCCGTTTGAGAAAGCCATACCGGCAATGGCCTGTGCATAGTGCATATCCGCTCTTGCCTGCTTGTCTCCGGAAACTGATTTTTCAATATTGTCTACAGCCATTTTAACGGACTGCATGGCAAGAGGATCGGTGAATACGTTGTGCATTGTTGATACATACGCTTCGATTCCGTGCGTCAGTGCATCCATTCCTGTATAAGCTACAATGTCAGCCGGCATTGAATAAGTGAGTTCCGGATCAATAATGGCAATATCCGGTGTAATGTCGTAACCGAATACCGGATACTTAGTTCCCGTTTCATGATCTGTAATAACCGAGAATGGTGATACGTCTGTGCCTGTACCACTTGTAGTGGAAATAGCCACGAAACGCGCTTTTTTACGTAACACAGGCAAGGCATTCGGTGCTTTTATTTTGTCAAATGGCAAGTCGGGATTTTCGTAAAAAATCCACATCAATTTTGCTGCATCAATTGGCGAACCGCCGCCAGCTGAAATAATCCAGTCCGGCTGAAATTCTTCCATCTTTTTTGCGCCTTCTTTAGCTGTTTTGGCAGATGGGTCATTTTCAACTCCATCAATCAGCTGTATTTCAAAGCCGGCTTCCTTCAAATAAGATTCCATTTTATTCAAATAACCCGATTTTTTAATGGATTGGCCGCCGATAACGATAGTGGCTTTTTTTCCTTCCAACGTTTTTAATGTTTCCAGGGCGCCTTCCCCGTAATAAATATCTCTCGGAATTGTAAATCGATTCATTGTTGTATTCCCCTTTCAAAATAATGCTTCTTGCTGCAAATCAATCCAGTTGATACTGGATTGATCATTCACTGCTTTTATGTCTATTATCGTGCCCCGTTTCGTTTTCATTAATCGGTTTGCACTAAAATTCATATACAACATTTACCTCATTAAGTATATATTAAACACTTAAAAACAAAATTAAAAGTACGCATTTTTTTATCACATAGTGTATAAAAGTATACTGTTAGACAATTGAACAATAAAAAAACTGCCTTAAAAGCCAAATTCCATCAGCTCTTCAAGGCAGTCTTTTCTTAATGAACCCGCTTCCTCGGCCTGCTTTGATAAATTAGGCGCCATTATAAATAAAGCAGCTGTTAAAACAAGCATTCCGATAAAAATCGGCCAGCGCCATTGAATCACTTTTCTTATCGTTCACCTTCACCTAACTTCATAATTTCTTTTAATTTACGAAACGTCTTTACAAACTGCTCGACTTCTTTCTCATCAACATGGTCGGACAAAAGAGAAGAAATAAAACTGGATAAAATCGCTCTCGCTTTTTCAACAAAATCGCTTCCTTCATCCGTCAGCTCCACCCATTTTGTCCGCTGATCGCTATCCGATTTTACTATTTGAACAAACCCTTTTTCTTCCAGCTTTTTCAGCCGGTTGGAGATGGCACTTTTATGAACACCTTGCATCACCGCAAGACTGCCTGCCGTTATTGGACCGTGCTTGTCAATAATCTTCATCATTTGAATCTGCTCCGGTGAAAATTCATGCACAATTGGGTTGTCAATCGACTTTAGCACACGCTCTGTCCCATAGATTATCACTTCTTCAAACAATTCTACCGCTTCCTTCAGCTGCTTCTCCATAATCATTTACCCCCTGAACTTTATATCATTAGTTTAGGGGGTAAACTATAAAAAGTCAATAAATGATGCATACTTTTCTCGGGAGGGATTTTTTATGAACATGCAGCAGCTTATCACTACATTTAAAAAGCGAAACAAGCATACTTTCTTAATCGCCATTGATGGCTGCGGCGATTATGTAAAAACCCTGTTGCCGGACAGCTAAAACGTTAAGTCTTTATTTTTTTTATTATTTCGAAACCTTTTTAATTGTAAATCGTACTTTTAATTGAAAATAAAGGAGGATAAATCAATGAACAACCATGAAATTGATTACAAATTATTTGGCGATGATATGCAGTTCGTCCAAGTAGAACTTGATCCACAGGAAACAGTCATTGCAGAAGCCGGCAGCTTAATGATGATGGATGACGGCATTAAGATGGAAACAGTCTTTGGAGATGGATCATCAAACCGCGGCGGTGGTTTAATGGGCAAACTGCTTGGTGCTGGAAAGCGTGTTTTAACAGGTGAAAGCTTGTTTATGACGACCTTCACAAATGAAGGCGGCAGTAAAAAGCACGTTTCATTTGCATCGCCTTACCCCGGCAAAATTGTTCCGATGGATTTAAGTGAATATCAGGGCAAGATCATCTGTCAAAAAGACGCATTTCTTGCAGCTGCTAAAGGCGTATCAATTGGAATTGAATTGCAGCGTAAGCTCGGCACCGGCTTTTTCGGCGGCGAAGGTTTTATTATGCAAAAACTTGAAGGCGATGGCATGGCGTTCGTTCATGCCGGCGGTACAATTTATGAAAAAAAACTCGCACCAGGTGAACTGATCCGTTTGGATACTGGCTGCCTTGTCGCGATGACTGGAGACGTAGAATACAGCATTGAAGCGGTTGGCGGCGTAAAAACCGCTTTGTTCGGCGGTGAAGGGTTATTCCTTGCAACGCTTCGCGGACCAGGAACGGTTTGGGTGCAGTCACTCCCATTCAGCCGATTGGCCAGCCGTGTATTTGCGGCGATGCCGCAAAATGGCGGATCAAAAGGTGAAGGCGGCTTTGCCGGCATGTTTGATTTTATCGGCGGAGACGGGGATTAATGTCTCTGGCCGGATAATAAAAAAACAGATTCGATTCTTTTTAATATAGACTGGAAAAATTTTTCCGGTCTATATTTTTATTCCAGATAAACACGCCAATTAACATCGTTTATACATTGTTAATAAAATAGATATATTACAAGCGGATGCTCTTTTTATTTCGTTCAAATACTATGAAAACTGCTTCTTCGCGCTCTATAATGAGTTTTTGAAGTGTTTCACATTATTACATTAACTATCTTACTTAATGAATAGAGGAGTGTTCCGGATGATCGAAAGTAGAGGAAATAAAGTCGTTCTCATTGGTACAGGTGCAGTTGGATCAAGCTATGCATTTTCTATGCTAAACCAAGGTGTGTGCGATGAACTCGTCTTAATTGATTTAAACGAACAAAAATCAATGGGCGATGTAATGGACTTAAACCACGGCGTCCTATACGCTCCTACTTCTACAAAAATAAGCTTTGGTAAATATAAAGACTGTTTTGATGCAGCGCTTGTCGTGATTTGTGCCGGTGCCAATCAGAAACCTGGCGAAACCCGGCTTGAGCTTGTAGAGAAAAACATGGCGATCTTTAAAAATATTGTCGGTCAAGTCATGGATTCCGGCTTTGATGGTATCTTTCTGATTGCTACGAACCCTGTTGACATCTTAACATACGCAACATGGAAATTTTCCGGCCTTCCGAAAGAGCGAGTTATCGGTTCCGGCACCATTTTAGATACAGCCCGCTTCCGTTATTTGCTCGGCGAAAACTTTGGAGTTGCACCGCACAGCGTCCATGCTTCTATTATTGGCGAACATGGTGACACAGAAGTAGCGGTATGGAGCAGTGCCAACATTGCCGGCATTCCGCTGAAAGATTACCTGGCAAAAGATGAAGGCGAGGATCAGGAAGAAAAAATGAAAGAAATTGCTGAACAGGTACGGGATGCGGCTTATGAAATTATTGAAGCAAAGGGATCAACCTATTATGGTATCGCTATGGGGTTGACTCGTATTTCCCGGGCAATTTTACAAAACCAGGATGTCGTCTTAACCGTCTCTGCTCTTCTTGAAGGGGAATTTAGCCACAATGACGTATATATCGGCGTACCAGCTGTTATTAACCGCCAGGGCGTACGAGACGTTGTCGAAATTCCACTCAGTGAACATGAGAAGGAACTGTTTGATCATAGTGTTCATACAATCAAAAAAGCGCAAGAGCCATTTTGGAAATAAGATCATTTAAAAAAGCGAGCGCCTCTGTTTATTTACGAGTAGAGACTTTCGCTTTTCAATTGAATGGAGCTTGAATAAGTAACACTTTGGTGGTTATGATCCTTTAAAAAAGGTGCATGCACGGGTTTTATACCAACAATGTGAATGTTGGCATCCAGAAGAAGCAATGTATCAATAAACTGTTTAAACTGTTCAATCCCCAACAAGGTGATGGCGTCAACCGCTGTGAAATCAATATACAGCTGTTCATATCCCCCGTTGTGAAATTGCAGCGCCAAACTGTCTTTCGTTTGGTCCATAAGTGCGTCATCTAAATTTCCGAACATTGGAATAAGAGCCGTTCTACTGTTCAAGGAAATAAGCGGTGCAGATCTTTCTTTCATTTTAATGAGCGCATCTTCCGCTTCTTCCTTTTTCTCCATCAACTGAAAATCCGCCTCTGCCAGACGCATTTGCTGCTGATATACCATCTGCTCAAGGCGAGCAAGCTTTGAATTGATTTCTACACACTGCACAAATGCTTCTTCTCCCTCCCACTGAACTGATACAGAAAATGGTTCAAGCTTCGAGGCAGCAGTCAGCAAGGCCATTTCCACAGTGGCCGACTGTTCCTGTAATTTCACTAATTTCCGGTAGCTTTCTTCATCGACAATCTCTCCTAAGCGAACTTGGCTTCCGAAGCGGCGTTTCGCTGATTCGGAATATTCAAGCACATTTAGCTGGCGGTCTATTCGGAAAGTTGGCAGCGGCATGTTGTTAAGAAGCCCCAATCTCATTCCCCTCACTTTGGTCATTTATCCAATCGGCTAACATTTGATAATTTGTTATAAAAATGGTTCTTGGCGTGCAGTATGGCGATAAATCATAAGTAGCCAGAAGTCGACTGCCAACCATGATCTGAGGATAAAACGGCAGTGTTTCCAACGTTTTTACGTAAGACTCAAGCAAAGGGAGATGGTACAAAATGGTGACGGATAAACAGATGACATCCGGCTTCCACTTTCCCGCAGCCTTCAATGCATGATCAAGAGGCAGGTTCGCACCCATCATACGCGTCTGCCATCCATTTTCTTCAAACAAAAAAGAAGCCATTTTCATACCTAATGTATGCTGTTCCTCTTCTACACATAAAAACATCGCTTTTTGAATAGAAGGCTGTTTTTTTATTTGCGCATGAAATCGGGATATCATAAAATCACATGTCGCAGTCGCTAAATGCTCGTCTGCTACTGAAATATCATCTTGTTCCCATAATTCTCCGACATGCTGCATCGCACCACTGACGATTTTTTGGTAAATATCCACAGATGTCCACCCTTCATTCCGAAGAGTACATAATAAAGAAAAGCTTTCATCTGCAGCACCTTCAAGCATCAGATTTGCGAGTTTTATTGTTTCGGTATTCATGGTGCTTCCCTTCTTTCAATCGAAGCGATCGCTGTAGAAATTATGTCCCGATATCCTTTTGCTTCTTCTGAACGGTCTTTTTCAAGAACCTGATCTATTCGTTCAAAGTTATCAATCACATGGGCTGCTTTCATCCCTCTTGAAACCAGTAAATTGGTCAGCCAATGGGCATAATCAACAAAAAACTGGTCGTTTTGAAGCGTATAGGCCGTTTTTAAATGTCGAAAATGGTGGTGGTTGTCTTCACGGCACTTTCCTTTGCCACGTTTTCCAAACCTTTCCTCAAGTTCTGGATAATCGTGATACATGCCTTCCATAATAACATCTATATAACGCTCAATTTGTTCATTATTCATGTTGCCACCACACGGTACTTTTGAACTTTTGGCACGATTGCAGCCAGCTCTTGATCGGGGTAGTTTTTTTCCAGATCATGTACTTTTTGAAATGCTTCGCTTGTTGCCCACTTCATATAAGCTTCTTTCGTTTCCCAAATTAGCTGAACCGTTAATTCAGACGGGCGCTTCTCATTTTGAAGCAGTTGAAAAGATAAAAAACCTTCATAATTATCAACCAGCTTCGATCGATTTTGATAAATCGCTATCGTTTCCTCTATTTTTTCCGGCGGTACATTAACAATCGAGTGCACAATATAACTCATAAAATATCACAAACGCGGCCGACTTGGCCGTCTTGAAGCCTGACTTTAATGCCATGTGGATGAAAGCTCGATTTTGTCAAAATATCTTTTACGGTTCCGCGAGTTTTCACCCCAGTCCGCTGATCTTTTTTTAAAATAACCTGTACATCCAGCCCCGGCCGAATATCACTTCTATTTTGTCCGTTCATTCTCATGACCCCTTTTTCAAGTTCATTAACTCTAGTATATAGGTTTTCCCTCTCTTAATTGAAGCAAAACGGTTTAAATTGTGTCCTATAAGAAAAAAGACTGGCTATCTCGGTCAGTTTAATCTATTTGTTTTTTTAAAAGACTCGCTGGAGCTCAGATCCATTAATGGCTTACTGAAAAAAATACCCTTGTCCGATATCACAGCTGTTTTGAATTAACATTTGCTGCTAGTTTTCACTTTCAATGCCTTCAGCGACTACTAAACAATTAAGGGTATGAGCTAAAGTTACAATTAAAAATAATTAAATTAGGAAGTATATCAAGTGCTGCTGCAAAATCACCGTAAGTATTTTTTTTCATCGTTTTTTGAAGCCATATGGGGGACTACCCTCCTGTTGCTGAACAAACGATACAATTCGTCTGTTATGATGCTTTTATTATACTAAAAAACTTGCAGAAATTGCCTTCAAAATGAAGACTTTGCCTGCAAGCTGAAAACAATAGTTATGTCGGTCTTTTTAACTCAAACACATCCCCCAGTTTTGCGTAAAAATTCCCAGCCAGCCGGCTGACCGGAGCGAGCCTTTTTGCATCGATTCGGCCATTTTCATATAACTCTTCCCTAATATGGTACTGAACCACACGGCCAATCAGCAAATCACAGGACGGTCCTTCTTCTGTTTCACCGAGCGTTATTTTTTGCTCAAGCACACATTCCATTCGGATTTTCGCTTCTTGAACAGCGGGCACATCGATTTTTTCGCTGTTAATCACTGTCAGATTGGTCAGGCTGATTTCACTTTCCTCCGGTGAGAGTGGCTTCGCTGTTTCATTTAATTCCACCACGTAAGATTCATCTGAAATAT
Organism: Domibacillus iocasae; assembly: GCF_001750285.1. Classification (GTDB taxonomy): domain Bacteria; phylum Bacillota; class Bacilli; order Bacillales; family Domibacillaceae; genus Domibacillus; species Domibacillus iocasae. The sequence continues at coordinate 116,189 of NZ_MAMP01000025.1, read as the reverse complement.
GCACGACAAACGCCGACTGTGCCACCGCATTTCGTGCTGTATCTTTCATCTTCCCTTTTTGCCTCTGAATAGATACGGATACCATAGGTGGATTAGACGAAACGATATTAAAATAACTAAACGGCGCCGCGTTTAACACCCCTGTTTCAGAAAGCGTTGTGACAAATGCCACCGGGCGCGGAATAATGCTTCCTGTTAAAAATTTATAATTTTCTCTTTCATTCAGCTGATCTGGATCAACTTTTTGCATGGCATATCCTCCTGTTATGAAGCGGATTTTTTCTTAATGTCTTTTTTATAATACTCCTCAGACGTAAAAAATTCATTTTTCAGATTTTTCACCTCACCGCTCAGGAGTAAAAGAGCAATGGCGTTCGGAATTAAAATAGCCGCCATTGCCAGATCAAGGAAGTTCCAAATCACCTGCGCTCCGCCGATTGAACCAATCACTATGGAAGCTAAATATACAAACTTCATAATGAAGCCGGCCCGTAAGCCGAATAAAAATTCCGCCTGGAGCGGCGTAATGTCTCCTTTTCCCTTTGGTTCTTTAAAGACACTTCCAAATGTTTGCTTCAGCATGTAAAGCGGGTATCTAAATTAAAAAAAACCTAACTGAATGGTAAGATATACACCCGTTACGACCAGCAGCGTAATGAGTGGAAAACCCCACAGCCACCCGGAAAAGTTATTTACTCCTTCTAAAAACTTCTCCATTCATCTGCACCACCTGAAATTTAGTTTGTTAATTATTCCCTCAGTTAGGAAGCGATAAATGAAAAAAAGAGAAAGAAGGGATTACTACATGCCAGTAGCTCGTCACTTATTGGTTTCCGGAAAAGTACAAGGAGTTGGCTTCCGGTACTTTGCCCAAATGACCGCAGTTGAACACAATGTAAACGGTTGGACAAAAAATCTGGAAAACGGCTCTGTTGCGATCCATGCAGAAGGCACTCCTGAACAGATTGATACTTTTATCAAATCGATCAAAAAAGGCAATCATTTTGCAAAAGTGCATGAGATTCAAGAAGAACCCGCTTCTGTTGAATCATTCACATCGTTTCGAATCAAATATTGATATGCTTTTATGCCGTTGCTGTAGGTTGAATGAACATTAAATGATAACGGCTCATTTTCACCTTTTAATAGAGATTTTCTAACCATTAAAAATATCTAACCGGCTCTCTTCAACGTTTTTCTCCTAAAAAAAAGAAGCTTTTAAGAAAGCTCCTTTTTAAACGACTATTTTAATCCAGTCCTGATCGATACTCTCTGTTCCCTGATCAAACGTCAGTTTCGTTTTAAAACGATAGGATTCATCACGTCCTGGAACGGGCACGACTTCTGGCAGACGGAATGTAAATGGTACTTTGTTCAACTCCTCTGCCGCGATGGTACGTGTCGATAAAATCGTGCGTGTTTCAATAGTTTTGCTCGTTTCTTCCGCATGATTTTCAAGTACAAGATCACATTCAATCCGGGTAATCTGCTGCTCCACTGTACCGCCTTGAATAAAAAAGTATGCCTGAATTTGTTCTCCCGGCCTGTACGTTTCTTTTGGCAAAATCAAATCAATTTTAGCTGAACCAATCCCTAGCAGTGACATATATTTTCGTAACATCATAATCATGTTCCTCCACCCTTTTGTTTGTGCTTAGTATGGACAAATAAACCAGAAAAAAAACCTTCGCCGATGCCGGCAAAGGTTTTTCATAAAAAAAGACCTTTACCAATTGGTAAAGGTCTCGCTAACAGCATCATGCTGCCGGAAAAGCCGAGAGCCAAGACTCTGAAATGACGACCATTCCGTTAAAGCTACTCCCCTTTAGGAGTTTACGTTTAATTTGTACTTTTATTATACTTAATTTTCTTCATATTGTCAATTTGCTCTTTATTCGGTCGCATTTGCTGCTTTTTCGACTGCTTCCGCGACCCGCTCATGAACCATCCGATCAAGCGGCTGAGGGACGAGGTCGCCCGCTTTTGTACAAGATGCTATCGCTTCCGCTGCCGCCACAAGCATCGGGTGCGTCACTTTATTTGATTGCGCATTTAGTACGCCTCTAAAAATACCCGGGAAGCCGAGAACGTTATTGACAGAACGTCCATCTGCCGCATATGCCGCACCGGCTGCAAGCGCATCAGCTGACTCGATTTCCGGCTTTGGATTCGATAGTGCCAAAATAATTTGTCCTTTTTGCACCCATTCTTTTTTAATTAACCCTTGAACTCCTGTTGTCGCAATAACGATATCACACCGTTCCATTAACTCTTCCAGCTCGTCGACCGGCGTACCACCATAGTTTTCCAATCGTTCTTTTGCTTCTAATGACCGGTCCGCACCAAGCACTGATTTCGCTCCATAAGCCATGAGCATACGGCAAATCGCAAGTCCTGCCGCGCCTAGACCAATTTGTCCGACAGTTGCTTCTTTCAAGTCCACACCCGCACTTTTACAAGCGGAAATAACCGCTGCCAGCGTCACAACCGCTGTTCCGTGCTGATCATCATGCATAACCGGAATATCGAGTTCTGCTTTCAGCCGCTCTTCTACTTCAAAGCAGTGAGGAGAGCCGATGTCTTCAAGCAAAATGCCGCTAAAACCCGGCGCAATACGCTTCACCGTTTCGACAATTTCGTCTGGATTTTTCGTATCAAGCAAAATCGGAATCCCGTTAATACCGACAAGCTGGTCAAACAGCGCCGATTTCCCTTCCATAACAGGCATTCCTGCTACTGGTCCAATATCGCCAAGTCCTAAAATGGCTGTTCCGTCGGTAACGATGGCCACACTATTGCCGATATTTGTGTAAATTTTTGCTTTTTCAGGCTCCGCTTCAATCACTTTGCATACATCCGCCACACCCGGCGTATAGACGCGGCTTAAATCAGCAAGTGACTGAATTGGCATCTTGCTTTTCATATGTACCTTGCCACCTTCATGGGCACGAAGCACTTCATCTGACACTGCCTGCACACGAAAACCTTCAAGAGTATTAATACTCTGGATAATCTTAACGAGTTGTTCTTCGTTTTCAACTTGAACGGTAATATTCCGTTGTGTGTATGCGGGACCCACTTTAATTGTTTCAACTTCCCCGATGTCCCCGCCGCTTAGCCCGATCGCTGTCGCTACTTTGCCAAGGCTGCCTGGCACGGATGGGATTTCAATCATTAACGTGCGAATCAATTTATTGTATGCCATAGAAATCAGTACCTCCATTTAAAAGTCTCTCTATATCATAGCGCTTTCAATCGTATTTTTCCTTATAAAAAACTTAAAAAATTACGTGAATTTTTTCACATATTTTTTTAAGTTGTTTTAGATCATTCTTCTGTGTATTAAATGTGTATTTTCATCATTCTGATCAGTATTATTATTGAAATATCTCCTTTTACAATCCACCAATAAAGTTGCCCCAAAATAAAGCTTCACCCGTTTGTCTTTGTTTTTCTTCACTTTTTGTTTTTCCTTTCACTATTCCTGCTGTTTGCTATCGCTTTACGTGAAAAACCGGCACATTTCCGTTAAAATTAAGGAAGAATGGAGTGTGAATGATTGAAAAAACTATTTTATTTTGTTTTGCTGCTTGTTGTGGCTTTTAATACACGGCCGCTCTGGGAAGAGTATGCCGAACCTTATGTGAATTTGGCGTTCATGGATATCATCAGTGAACAGATGGAAGACGTTCGTGAAAACCCGATTGTAATCAATACGGTTGATAAAGTGACTGCTGAAGTGAAGAGCCTGGTCGGCATTGCACCGGAGCCAGTGGAACAGGCAGAAAAGCCCGAGCTCGCCTCCCCTGATTCCCAGACATTCTCCGTTTACAACATTCAAATCGGTGATGAGCGTGCGGATGTAGAAAAGGAAGTTGGCACACCAAAACGCCAGTCTCAAAACGAGTATGGCACTCATTGGTATGCGTACCATGAAAATTACCAAAACTTTTTAATGGTGTCTTATGATGAAGAAAATCGTGTGAATGGTTTATATACGAGCCATGATTTAATCTCATCAAATGTCGGCATCGCCCTGAATACACCGAAAGAAACGGTGCGCGCCCAGCTTGGCGATCCGATGGATAAAATGCGCAAAGGCTTGACGTATTACATTTTAAATGAAACGAATGAACATGATTATTATCATATCGATAACAGCTTTGTCACGGTTTTTTATGATGTACATGAGCAAAATACAGTGACAGCCATTCAGATTCTGGATGAAGATCTTGAAGCGGAGAAAAGAGGCATGTATGCCGAAAACAGTGCGGCTCTTCGGGAAGGGTTTGAATATCAGCTTTTCGACGTCACGAATGCAACGCGTGTTATTCACGGACTGCCTGTGTTAGCTTGGGATGACCGCGTCAGCGGGACAGCCCGTAATCATAGTGTAGATATGGCGAAAAACAACTATTTTGACCATACAAATTTAGACGGCCAATCACCGTTCGACCGTATGGAAGAAGACGGCACCCGCTTTATGGCTGCCGGCGAAAACCTTGCTTATGGACAATTCAGCAGTATTTTCGCTCATGAAGGGTTGATGAACTCAGCCGGCCACCGTAAAAATATTATCAGTGATGATTTTGCTTATTTAGGAGTCGGTGTTGCAGTGAATAACGACAATCAGCCATATTTTACAGAGAACTTTTTTAACAATTAAGCCTGAACCGCTTGAAGCGGCAGGCTTTTTATTTTCTGAAAATTACCCACACTCGGCGCTGTATATTCATGCAAAAAAGGCAGTCTCAGTGAGACTGCCTTTTTACGATGTTATATAGGATTATGCTTTTTGTACGTTAGTTGCTTGTGGACCACGTTGGCCTTGTTCAACTTCAAATGTTACTTCTTGACCTTCGTCAAGAGTTTTGTAGCCTTCGCCTTGAATTGCTGAGAAATGAACGAATACGTCGTCTCCAGCTTCGCGCTCGATGAAACCGAAACCTTTTTCTGCGTTAAACCATTTTACTTTACCTTGTTCCATGTTATGTTGCCTCCCGTTGTGCAATTGCACAATATAATACTATTCCTGCTCAAAGCAATATCAAGACAATAAGCTTTTACAGCACTTGTACTTTTCGAACAAAAATAATTCTTTCTTATCATAACAGCTTTTATCAAAATAAGCAAGCTGCTCAAAAAAGAAAATGTTTTCATTTCCTTTTTCCAGGAGAATTACTTCGCCAATTCACCAGAAAGATACCGGTAAAAATAAGGGCACCGCCAGTTAAAACATACAGGTGAAGCTGCTCATCTAATAAAATCCAGCCGCTTAATACCCCAAAAAACGGTGCTAAAAATAAAAACGCACTTGTTTTCCCCGGGTCACCTGTTTGAAGCAAATAAAACCAGCCGGCAAACTGGACGATCGACGCCATGACAGCAAGCCATAATAAGATACCAAGCGAAACTGTATTGACTTCGAAAAAAGGATCTTCGAATAAAAAGCTGGCCGCAAATAAAAACAAACCGCCGAATAACATTTGATATGCGGTTAAGACCCATGTATCAAGCCGGTGCCCCCATGATTTGATCAACAGTGTGGCAATCGCCCACGAGACCGCTGAAATAAATCCTAAAAACGTACCGGTTTCGATATTGAGCTGGCCGCCCATCGTAATAAACACGCCGGCCATTCCAAGCAGCACACCCCCCCATTGAACAATCCGGTATCGAATCCGCAAAAAGATCGTCCCGAACACAACGACAAGAAGCGGATTCGTAAAGGTTAAAATCGCAGACTCCCCCGATGTAATGGTCCGCAAGCTTAAAAAGATGCAGCCCATCACAGCCGCAGTTTGAAAAAAGCCGACGGCCGCCATCTGAAGCCACTGTTTTACTTTTTGCGGGTGCGGGCGTTTCAAGGCTTTCACGATAACCGCCATAACGACACCTGCGATTGTGAAGCGAAGAGCAACGAGCAGCAGCGGGGAAAAATAAGCCAGTCCTATTTTCCCAATAGCAAATGCCGATCCCATTAACCCCGTCGTCAGCACAACAAGCAGACTGAAAACAATTTTATCCATTATGTATTTATCCCCTTATGCCATCATTCTAAAAACATTCATCCCCTTCCTATTATACAAAATAACGCACCAACATCCGTATAAAAAGACAAATTGTGGACTGAGCGGCAAAAAAGTCCCAGTAAAAACAATAACACTGCCTGTTCCTAAGGAATAAAAGGAACAGGCAGTCTATAACACTTATTTATTCACATCCTAATTCAATACATGAAAAGGGGTATCCCCTATTTTAATCGAATCTGTCGGACAGCCGTCACATGCATCGGCCAGGTCATCGTGAAGTTCTTCCGGGATTTGGCTAGTACCTTGATTATTGTCAGATATTACGTATGAAATGCCTTCATCATCATAATCGAATATTTCTGGAGCAGCAGAACCACATGCACCGCAGGCTATACAGGTTTCTTTGTCGACTATCGTGTACTTTGACATTTTCCACCATCCTAACTGTTTGTTTTACGGACTTAGGTAATGCGCAGGCATTTAAAATTTTTCCAGATGAAGAGATTGAATAGACTTATCGGGATTTATATATTCATCCAGGCTGCATTCATCATATCCGGGAATTTGAATTCGCAAGTATTGCATTGGCTCACTATTTAAAGGAACCGTACAATCAAACCCCATTTTAGATCCAACTCCATCACGGGTGGACGGATCAAGCTTTGAACCCTGGGCTTCATGAATGACAACCAAATCTTTATCCGCCTGATAGCGGGTAGCGATCGCCCATTCAACCTCCTCCATATTGAAAATGTCCACATCTTCGTCTGTTACAACAACATGTTTAATATCGAAGCTGTTGGCAAGAGCGGCTAAAATCACATTTTTCGCTTCACCATCATTTCGCTTTTTTATTGAAACAATGGCATGGTAGCGGCAAGTGCCTCCGGGACTCATATGCACCGCTTTAACTGATGGAACCGTCTGCAGAATGCTTTGAAACAGACTTGCTTCACGGGGAATGCCCCCCAATAAAAGGTGCTCATATCCTGCTGCGACAATCGTATAAAAAATGGGGTTGTTCCGGTGATTGACCGCTGTAATCTCAATGACCTCTTTGTCAGTACGCGGTCCATAGTACTTCGGAAACTCGCCGAACGGTCCTTCTGGTTCACGGATATGCGGAAGGATCTTTCCTTCCAACACAATTTCTGCACATGCTGGCACATCAATATCAACGGTTTCACATCGAACCAATTCCAGCGGTTCATCGCGAAGCGCACTGGCGATTTCAAGTTCATCCACCCCAAATGGTGTGCTTGCTTGCGAAGCAAGAAGTGTCACTGGATCAACGCCAATTGCAATGGCACATTCAAGCGGCCTGCCTGCCTCTTCAGCCTGTTTGTATAAATGAAATGTATGACGAGGCAACAGTAAAACCCCGATCTTGTTTTTCCCGGAAATTTGAAGTCGATGAATCGAAACGTTCTGCTTACGGGTGACTGGATCACGAACAATAAATAATCCGGCGGTAATGTAATTGCCTGAGTCTTTGTCATGATGGACCGGAATGGGAAACATCTTCATCAAATCAATATCCTCTAAAATAATATTTTCCTTAACTGGTGCTTCCTGTTTCGTCAGCAGCCGGCAAGGAGCCGGTGCAGCCACAGCCTCGGAAAATTTCGAAATAACCCCATACTGATCCGTGCCCAATGCTTCTGCAAAATCTTCACGCGTCGAGCAAATGCCGGAAACAACCGGCACATCGTATTCTTCCACATTTGTAAAATAGGATGCTTTTTTTCCATCTAATTTTTTTGCCACCATAGCGACTTCATATTGCAAACTAACTTTCCGGTCAATGACTGCGAGACGATCTGTCTTCTGAAGATGCTCAAGCCACGTGCGAAATGTCCTTGCCTTCATCACAAAAATCCTCCCCCTTAAACAGCGGCCGTTGCACCTAATATATCTTTTAGTCTGCGCTCAAACATTTTCGTTACCCGCTCACGTCCCCGCACTTCAGGCGGCGTTGGATATTCCTTGCCATCGACAATAACCGGCTGATCGTAACGAACTAAAATGAGAGGAAGATACTCTTCGTATAGCGCGCGAATTCTTTTCGCGTGTTCAGGATTACGCGCATAAAGCTTAAGCATTCGAAGTCCAAACCCGACATGGCGCCCTTCGTCTTCTTTAATGCGGGCATAACCTTCGCCTAATCCCGGAAACAGCCCTTTACTTCCGTATACCGCTTCAAACACATCATATCCAGTCATCGCCTGAACGCCTTCAATAATTCCCTGGTAATGAGTAAGCCCTTCCACAAGTGCCGATTCACGTTCCTCCTCCGATTGTTCAAGAGCCGCCAGCATTGTTTTCACACGATCATCGAGTTTTTGCTGCACCATATTTTTTACCGAAGGAATTCGCTCTCGTCCAATGACTTCTTTGAAATAGCGCATAAAAAATTCTGTATGTTTAAACTCTTCGAGCAGCTGCGTACTAAGAAATGCTTGCTGCTCTGTAGAAGAGCCCAACATAATCCATGGACAAAACTTTAATGCGACATTTTCTTCAGCGTCGAGAAATCCGGTACAAAAATGAATCAGGTATCCTTTTAGGTCCTCGTCAAGCGCTTCAAAATCTTTTTTATCTTGACTAAGATCGATCGCAGCAGGATCCCATGTTCCAAAGCGAATTGCTTTACGATATAAATCCCAAGCTACTTCGTCAGTCGTCTTATCTACACTCGGCATTAATTCTTCATTCTTGCTTGTATTATTTTCCGTCATCACGATTCCCTCCTAATGGTTAAATGTGTATAATCGTCACACGACTTTTAATCTTATTAAAAAAGGTCCTTGAGCATATTTAAAATCTCCTCTTCTGATGCCTGCCTCGGATTAAATTTCCACATTCCGCTTTTAATAGAATCAGCTGCAATCGCCTTAAGCTGATCTTCTTCCACTCCTACTTGCTGCAATCTTTGCGGCAAACCTACATCGTTACGCAGTCGGGTTACATCTTCGATTAATTGGTCTATGCTTTTCCATTCTGGCATTGACAGGTCAACCTCACGAAAAACCCGGGCCATTTCCACATGCTTATCCAGCTGTGAGATCGAATTGTAACGTATCACCGCCGGCAGCAGAAGACCAATTGCGACACCGTGACTAACATGGGCATGTCCACTTAACGCACTCCCAATCGCATGCGTTAAGCCAAGATAAGACTGATTAAATGCCATCCCCGCCAGTAAGCTGGCTTCCGCCATTTTAACCCGCGCCTCTACATCCCCCCCATTGTAAACGGCACGACGAAGGTATTTATGCACCGTACGCATAGCTGAAAGGGCAAGAGCATCACTGGCAGGCTGAGATGCACGCGAAACAAATGTCTCAGCAGCATGTGCGTAAGCATCAAAGCCGGATGCAGCTGTAATTCTCGGAGGTGCAGTCATCGTCATTTTCGGGTCAACGATACTTATATCCGGCGCAAGAGCCGGGCTTGTTACCGTCACTTTTCGATTTTCTTCCCAATCTGAAAAAACAGCAAAAATGGTTACTTCACTTCCGGTACCCGACGTGGTAGGTATTGCAATAAGCGGGATGCTGGATGATTTTTTGACGAGATTCACCCCTGCATAATCTCGTATACTCCCTCCATTGTCGGCGATAACACGAACACCTTTTGCCGTATCGATCGGACTCCCGCCGCCAATCGCAATTAAAGCGTCTCCTTCCTCCTGCTGAAACACCCCGGCCACTTTGTCAACCGTTTCAACACTCGGGTCTGGTTCCACTTCATCATAAATAACATAGGCTGTCGCATTCTTTTCCAATATCTTTGTCACGTGTTCAACCAGACCGGAATTCAATACTCCTTTATCAGTTACAATAAAGGCACGATTAACGTTTGAAAGCTGCTGGTCAAGCTGCTCAATTTTATTTAAGCCAAAATGTATTTTTGTTGGAAGATGAAATTCAAATGAAGAATACATAATAACCTTCCTCCTTTCCTTTACTCCTCAATCTCAATGTTGATATGTTTTGTCTCGGTATATTCTAGTAATCCTTCGATGCCTCTTGTGCGCCCAATCCCGCTCTCTTTATAACCTCCAAATTCAGTTTGCGGGTAATTTTTGTTATACGTGTTGATCCAAACCGTTCCAGCTTGCACTCTTTTCGCTACACGCATCGCTCTGTTCACATCTTTTGTCCAGACTCCGGCAGCTAATCCAAAAATCGTCCCATTAGCAAGTTCGACTGCCTCTTCTTCATCCTTAAAAACTTGAACAACGAGGACAGGTCCAAAAATTTCTTCCTGTGCAATTTTTGATTCGATGGGAACCTGGTCAAAAATCGTCGGCTCAATAAAAAAGCCATTATCATACATTTCACCGGTCAGCCTATTTCCCCCGGTTACCAGCTTCGCATCCCGCCGGCCGATTTCACAATATTCCAAAATAGTATTAAGCTGGTCTTCTGAAATGACCGGCCCCATATCGGTCGATTCATCCATTCCATTGCCTACTTTCAATTTTTCAGCTTCTTTCCGCAGCTCTTCTACCACCTGTTCGTGTATGGATTCATGAATAAGTACTCTAGAACCCGCAAAACACATCTGCCCGGCCGTAATAAAGGCTGACTTTGCTACTGCTGGAATCGCTTTCTCTAAATTCGCGTCAGGAAATAAGATGTTTGGAGATTTCCCACCAAGTTCCAGAGCCAGCTTCTTCACCTTTTCTGCCGCTTTTTTCATTAAATTTTTTCCAGTACTTGTATCACCAGTAAAACTGATTGCATGAACATCCGGGTTTGTTGTCATTTCATCCCCGATCAATCTGCCGGGACCTGTTACAATATTGACGATTCCGGGCGGAAAATACTCGTTATCTTCTATCAGCTTCACAATAGCGGTGCTTACGATCGGTGTACGGCTTGCTGGTTTTAGCACGACTGCATTTCCAGCAGCTAGTGCAGGGGCAGCTTCCCGAATCATCAGCATCGCCGGCCAGTTCCATGGCGAAATAATGCCTACAACGCCGATGGGTTCTTTATCAATAATTCCGTATGAAGTGGCTGACAGGTTTATCGACCTTCCAAATACACTGCGTGCCATACCACCAAAGTATTTTAGAGTATCTATACAAGCGTTCAATTCGATCCGTGATTCTTTCAGCGGCTTTCCATTTTCAAGTGTAAGAATTTTGGCGATGTCTTCCTTGTTTTCTTCCAGCTTATAGGCCCATTGCATTAAAGCATCGGAACGCCGCGTTGAATTGGAACGCCAGTCGGATTTTTCAAAGGCTGTTTTTGCATGTCCAATAGCCAGTTTGATATCTTCCACACCTGATTTTTGGGATTCTCCTATTGTTTCAGAAGTAGCGGGATTAACAGATTCCATCGTATCTCCCGTTTTCGCTTCTTGCCATTCACCATTAATATAGTTTCCAGTAAGATTCATTTTTGTCACCATTTTTTTACCCTCCTGTTTATTTCAGATTCCCTTTTGTCTCAGGGACGATGAGTGCACCAATGAGATAAACTGCGAAAATGGCAATTGAAAAATACATAAGCGTGTGAGGTATGTTTTCAATTGTGCCGCTCGTCAATGTAACAAACGTTGGCATCATGCCGCCAATGGCAAATCCTATATTCCACGACAGCCCGGTACCTGTAGAGCGGATGGACGTTGGGAAACGCTCATTCAGAAAAATAAGCGCAGGCGCATATGCGGCATTACCAAGAAAGACAAGACCCATCGTGTTCATATAAATGGAAAGGGTTGTAACTGACTCTCCGAGAGCCAGGTAAAAGTATGGAAGCCCAATAATATTTAATGCTCCCACGAGAATAAAAGTTTTCTTTCTCCCGATTACTTCACTAAGATGGCCAAACAATAAAGCTGAAATGATCGTAACAATACTTGATGCAATCAATACACCAGAAACAACTTGCGGAGCAGCTTCATTTACTACTTTTAGGAACGTAGGAATAAAACCAGATGTCAGGTAATAAGCTGAACCGCCTCCTGCAATGATCATGACATTTATCAGCAATACACGCGGATAACTGGTGAAGAGCGTCTTGACAGGGGATTTCTGCACGACGACAGTCTCTTGGTCCGATTCTTTCTTTTCTTCACGCAATTGTGCCCATAGCGGGGACTCGCTAAGAGATCGAAAGACAAAAAGCCCTGCTACAGCACCAAAAATCCCTGTAAAAAACATGACACGCCAGCCCCATTCGTTAAAGGACTCACCGGGAAACAAAGCTGAAACAACAGCAAAGGTGATCGAAGCGAACAGAGCTCCTAAGCCAGCTCCTCCACCGCCAATAAGGCCGGACATTAAACCGCGATATTTAGGCGGGGCTGATTCTGTTCCGATTGTGTGTGTAGACGCCACAACGCCGCCGACAAAAACACCCTGGACAAGTCGCAAAATAAGGAAAATGACCGCGGCCATAAACCCGATTTGTGGCACCGTCGGCAACAGGCCAAAAGCGGCTGTACTCACTCCAACCCCTACGACAGAAACAATCATCGCTTTCTTTCTTCCATTTTTATCTGCATAAGAGCCAAATATGGCAGATCCGAGCGGCCTCATCAGAAGTGTCACGGCAAACGAAGCATATACTGCAGCGAGAGAAAGCGTCGGACTGCTTGTTGGAAAAAACAGCAAGCTAATGGTTGGCGCCACAAAAAGAAGAAGGAAAAGATCATAAAGATCAAACGACCACCCTAATAACGACGCAAGCATTGCAGATCGAAACTGCTTTTTTGTTACTCCCATAGTTCCTTGTTCAACAGGCTCTACATGAGTTATCGCATCATTTGACATTCGATTTCCCCCTATTGTTTATATTTTTATATTGATTTGCTTCAATGAAATAAAACAAAAGATGATTACTGAAAACCAGCTTTAAGAAACATATTTAACGAATCATTTATGAATGCTTTACCGCTTCATTTGCAGGAAGCCCTTCCCAGCGATCAAAGAGCTGCGCATCAATTCCAAATTGATCAAGCGCCTTTCCAACACTTTGATTGACAATATCATCGATAGAAGCTGGTTTATGATAAAAGCTGGGCACCGGCGGCAGGATCACAGCCCCCATTTCAGCGGCAGACTGCATAAGCCGTAAATGCCCCAAATGAAAAGGGGTTTCTCGAACCATTACTACCAACTTCCTTCTTTCCTTTAACGTGACATCAGCCGCTCTGCTGATTAAATTATCATTAAAGCTATTAGCAATGGACGACAGTGTTTTAATCGAACAAGGGGCTACGATCATTCCATCTACTCGGAAGGACCCACTTGCAATGCTTGCCCCGATGTCTTTCAAGTCATATAGGTACGTACATAAAGATTTAACTTGTTCCAGAGTGTAATCTGTTTCATATTCGATCGTTTTTTCCGCCGCAGTACTGATAGCTACGTGACTCTCAATTCCCAGCTTATTTAATGTTTCAAGACAACGGATTCCATAAATCGCTCCACTGGCACCTGATATACCGACCACAATTTTTTTCATTTCTACCTCCTTTTTTGAAAGCGTTATCAATTGTAAGTGGTTTTGCAAAATTTTAAGGAAGCAGCCTTCTTCCTCTACGCTTAGAACAACTGAATTTTGGCTGTTTTTACTCCTCCTCTCATGCCCGCAAACCTCAATGGCTGTCCTCACATTAGTTATTGCAAAATTCGTGCCAATTAAAAATTCCTTTTAAATTCAATCATTTCCGGTATATCACGTATTAAAATGGAACGACTGGCGTTACAGCTGGAACGCATGCAGTTCCAAAAAAATTTTTAAAAACAAATAGATCAGCTTCTATATATATTAAAAAACCTATAAAATTTTATTGGATAAATAATATTTTAAATATATACTTTTGCTTCGTATGGTATATTTCATTAATGATAGCGCTTACTTTTATGTCACTTTGTTTTTGTTTATTTCACTGATTTGGACATGAAAATTAATAAAGAAGGTGACGCGTTTATGAAATGGCTCGATCATGTAGAAAAAACAGTGCCTGTTATTCAGATAACCGAGCTTGTATGGAAAGCCGTTAACTGTATGAAATCAGCCAGTTTGAATGAACTCCCTGTTTTGTCTGGACAGACATTTTCAGGCATTCTTCACGCAAAGGATTTACTGAATAGCGATCCGAATAATAGCATTAAAGAGTACATCGACAAAGATTGCTGTACGATCAATGGCACAGAAGAACTTTACTTTCTGCCATTCTACAATCATCAGCTGCTTCCCGTTATAAATGACGGAATTTATCACGGCTGTATCAGTCGGAATACACTCCACAGGCTTTTTTATAATGAGTTAAGCCAGGTGATACTTTCCGGCGGTTCTTCCCGAGATGGATTGACTGCCCCCCAAAAAACGAACAACACAAAAAGAAGCAGCAAAGTCATTGGTCATAGCCAGAAAATGAAGGAAATATTTGACATCGTCCACTATGTGGCACCGTCAGACTCGACTGTGCTTTTATTAGGGGCATCCGGTGTTGGAAAAGAAGTCATTGCCAAAATGCTTCACGAAAACAGCTGCCGAAAAAAAGAATTGTTCATGAAAGTCAATTGTGGAGCAATTCCCCCTCACCTTTTGGAATCTGAATTATTCGGATATGAACAGGGCGCATTTACAGGTGCGAAAAGAGGCGGAAAACTAGGTATATTTGAAATGGCCAGCGGCGGCACCCTGTTCTTGGATGAAATTGGGGATCTGCCCTTAGATATGCAGGTAAAATTGCTGCGTGTCCTGCAAGAACAGGAAATTATGCGTGTAGGCGGGCTGCAAATTATTAATGTCAACGTACGTATTATCGCTGCCACCAACCGGAATTTAGAGAGAATGGTTGAAGAAGGAACATTCCGGACAGACCTTTATTATCGCTTAAATATAGTGCCTATTAAGATTCCTTTATTAAGAGAAAGAAAGGACGATATTCTTCCGCTGCTGAACTACTTTTTAATGGAGTTCAACGCGAAGTATAACTGTATGAAACGGTTCTCAAAACAAGCGGTTCAACAACTGATGTCATATCCTTTCCCAGGAAATGTTCGGGAATTATCAAACATCGTAGAGAGGCTTGTACTGACCTCACGAAGCGATGTAATCGAATCCTGCCAACTGCCCAAACAGGTACTTACTTATTTAAAAAGGGAAAGCGGACCGCCAGATCAGGAGAATAAATCAATGGATACCCTCGCCCTGCACTGGAACACGTTCGGGCAAGGAGACAACCTGTTTGACTATCTTGAAAAGGAAGCGCTGATTCGAACGCTGAAAAAGTACGGATCGGTTCGAAAAGCAGGAACAGCCATAGGTGTGCCTCATACGACCGTTTTTCAAAAAATGAAAAAGTACGGTGTTACCCTCAAGGCAATACGTTAGAATCGGCATATGTATCTAGTCTCCTGAAAATTTTTTCAATGTTCTTCATACTATTTAATTACAGGAGGAGCATACGGATGATCCCTGACTTAGAGTTATACCGAATGATTGTAGAAAATTTTCAAGACGGAATTTTAGTAATAGATAATAATGGCCGCATTATATTGGCCAATCAGGCTATGGTTAAATTAAGCAGCCTGCCTATAGAGGCTTATACGGGGAAAACAATGCAGGATATTGTTGAAAGAGGACTATTCCAAAAACCCTCGGTTACGTTAAAAGCATTAAAGGAAAAGCGGACCATCACTGATTTTCAACAGTACGAAAACGGTGTGGATGTTCTCGTTACAGCCATCCCGATGTTTGATGAAAATAAACAATTAGTACGGATGCTGTCTATCACACACGATATATCTGAATTGATTACGATGAAAAAGAAAGTAGAAGAGATTGAAAAGCTTTCAGCCAAATATTACACAGAACTCCTCACACTCCGCCAGCATCATGCTAAGCGGGGCATTATCACAGCAAATCGGAAAATGAAGGAAATTATTGAGCTGATTCATCATATCGGACAAACGGACTCAATTGTCCTTTTGCTCGGTGAATCCGGTGTAGGAAAGGATGTACTTGCCAGAGAAATTCATGAAACGAGCAGGCGTAAAGATTCCGGCGCCTTTATTAAAGTGAACTGCGGCGCGATCCCGAAGGACCTTCTGGAATCCGAATTTTTCGGCTATGATACTGGTGCTTTTACCGGTGCGAAAAAACAAGGAAAACCCGGTTTGTTTGAATTGGCAGATCAAGGAACCCTATTTTTGGATGAAATCGGTGAACTCCCTCTTCACCTTCAAGCAAAACTATTAAGAGTGCTTCAAGACCAGCAGTTTACCCGGGTAGGCGGTACAAAGCTGATACAGGTAGATGCAAGAATTATCACAGCTACTAATCGGGATTTAGAATCCATGGTGGTTCGAGGGGAGTTTCGTGAAGATCTTTATTATCGGTTGAATGTTATTCCGATTCATATCCCGCCATTGAGGAAGAGAAAAGATGATATTCCCTTATTAATAGGCCATTTCCTTCAACATTTTAATGAGGAATATACAAAAAACAAATCACTTTCCACAGCCGCTTCTGACATTCTTTATGACTATCACTGGCCGGGCAATATTAGAGAACTGTCTAATATTATTGAGCGGCTCGTTCTTACCATCAAAAACGATGTTATAGAACCTCAAGAACTCCCCGTTTCTAAGCAGCATTCGGATGTACGATTGTCTGAACTATTAAAAAATAAGCATAATGGGATAAATTTATTCGATTCGGTGGAAAAGAATTTGATCGAGAGTATAATCGAGCGTGAAGGAACCATCCGGAAAGCTGCGAAGATATTGGGTGTTTCACATACAACTTTAATCCGTAAAATGAAAAAGCACGATCTGAAAGTCAGTGAAATCTGTAAAATAAATAAGGTATTGAAAGGAAGTGAAGCCAGATGATTCAACCCGGCATGCCAGAAGATATAGTAAATCTGCTGAACGGGAAAGACTTAGAGACAAAGCAGACAGAAGCAATGATGCTGCTTTCAGTAGGTGAAGACATGTGGCCCCATACTGCCATGATTAGTGTCGGTGAAATCATCTCGCTTAATCATAAAGAAGTGAGGCTTGCGCTATGGCCCGGCACCGCCACAATATCTAATATTTTACGTACCGGCAAAGCAACACTCGTCGTTGTTTTAGCAGAACAAGTTCATTATTTACGTCTTTCACTTCAAAAATTGCCGTTAATTGAGCACGCAAAACATGTACGGGAACGGTTTTCCGGAACCATTCTTTTTGTTAAAACAGATAAAGCCAAATATGCTGACATCACATCCGGCATCAAAATTCAATTAAAGGATTCACATCATGTGATCCAGCGCTGGAATGAAGTTCTGGATGAATTAGTCAAGTAAGCTTATCGTATTGAAGAATGAAACAAACAAAAAAAACACCCGTTTATCGTTAATACGATTCTTAACTAAGATGATACGCGAGGTGTTTTTCTTTATTTTTTACCGGTTCTTTTTATTCTTTTAATGCCTGCGCAAGATTTCCGGTAATATCAAGCTTATTAAAGTCTAATCCAAGCTGAATCGATGTCATAGCCACCTCTGGGCGAATGCCGGACAGCGTTGTTTTTACACCAATCAATTTTAGCGCGTCAATGAGACGAAAAATCTGCAAGGCGACCATTGTATCAATAACAATTACACCGGACAGATCAATAAACAAGTGGTTAATGCCTTTTTCGGCACATTGCGAAATGGTTTTTTCAAGTAAATGCCGGGCACGCCCTGTATCCACTGCACCGATAATAGGCAAGAGCCCTTTTTTATTTTGCAGGGCAATAACAGGTGTACTTAATTCGTAGATGACTTCCTGCTGGCTTTTTAACTTTAATTGTGCGAATTTATGATTTTCTTCCATAAATTTGCGCATTACGTGTCCAAATGTTTTAATGAGCATCCGTTTCCAGCGGTTACTTTCCTCATATGTATATTTATGTTGATGCTTATGTAAAAATTGGTCAATGTAATCGAGATACTGCTCCTGAACATTTAGAAATTCCCCTAAAATAATATGAACCGGCGTGTTTAAATGCTCACTGTCAGTTGCCACTCCCATAATCCAGTCGATAAAATCTTCAAAAAAGGCTGTTTCTTCTTTTATATATACTTCACATAAATGTTCATGAAAGGAAAAATTTTGCTGCTTCAACTTTCGAATCACATCCGGATCGGTTGATGCATACACGCCCTCTGTCTCTGATTTATCCAGCGCAGCATACCATTCTTCCGTTAAATTTCTGGCCTTACTTAATAGAAATTGATGCAATTCTGGATTTCTATGCATTTATCTACCGCCTCAGCTTTCAAATTGGTCTTATCTTTTTATTTTATCTGAGGGGTTATGTCCTGTCGATTTTTACGTATAAAAAAGCTGCCCCAATATGCGGGACAGCTTTGAATAATTAAAATGTAAGAGCTGCTTCTTTCGCTGTATCAAGACCTGCTTGAACAATTTCAGCTGAACGATCTGGAAATTGATTGTGCCCTTCGATAACAATTGTCTGAACATCTTCCACGCCCCAGAACGCCAGAACCGCCTGCACATATTTTACAGACATTTCAAGCGCCTCCATTGGGCCTTCTGAATAAACGCCGCCGCGTGCATTTAACAATGTTACTTTTTTGTCTTTCAACAAGCCAACCGGGCCCTCAGGCGTGTAGCTGAATGTTTTTCCGGCTTGGTTTAAGTAGTCAAGGTATGTGTGAAGCGCTGCTGGAATCGTGAAGTTCCAAAGCGGGAAAGCAAAAACTACTTTGTCTGCTTCTAAAAATTGGTTCAAGTATTTTGTAACAAGGTCCGTTGCCGCTTTTTCATCTGCTGTCAACTCCATGCCACGTGCCAGCTTGAACATACCGTTAATTTTATCAGTATCATAGTACGGAAGGTTTTCTGCGAAAAGATCCAGTTCTGTAATGTTGTCTGATGGATTTTCGGCGCGATATGCTTCCAAGAATGCATTATATAATTGGACACTGACCGCTTGATCGGCAGGACGTGAGTTTGCTTTTACAAATAAAACGTTTGTCATTTTTGTTTCCTCCAGTTAGTTAGTTACTTTTTATCACTGAAAGAATTGTACCATATATTTAGTTGCCATAGCAACTATTAAACCTAACTTTTTTAATTTACATTTTCGCGCATTTTCGACAAAACTCTCCGCACAATCGCCAGCTCTTCTTCGGTCACCCCTGACGTAATGATACGATGAAACTCATCTGTCAACGGAATAACATGGCATTCAAGCGCCTTTCCTTCCTCCGTTAAAAAAATACGGGTTGAACGTCGGTCGCATGTTTCGATTATGCGTTTGATGAACCCCTTTTGTTCCAGGCTTGAAAGCATTCGAGTAATATTCGTTTTGTCCTTTTCCAATTGTTCTGACAGCTCTTGCTGGGTCCGCCCATCTCGTTCCCAGAGCAGCATCATAATTAAATTTTGTTCAGGCGCAAGATTAAAGCGGGCCAGCCTTTCTTTTACACAACTCGTTATTTTCAAATCTGTTTGATGAATAAAAATACTAATATATTCCTTTAACGAAATGTTCATATTTTTCTCCTTTTGAAGCATCAGACAGCGGGTTCGTCTGATGCCGAAATATGAGCGACCCTCACTAACTCGGCTTCCTCCTGAATACCGGACAGCTTTTGATAGGAGCGGCTCAGTTCAAAATTGAAGCCTGCTGCCGCTGCCGCAAAGGATTCTCTTTCCCATTCTTCGGCACTCACTATAATATCTCCACCTTTGCTTTGCTGTTGAATGCGCGCTGCCCTGTTAACAGTATGTCCAAAATAATCAAGCAGTTCATTAGCATTTACCGCAATGGTCGGTCCGCTGCACAAGCCCAGTTTAATCACAAGATCTGTATTTTGCTCCTGATTAAATGAGGGGCTTTCTGACTGAATAGCGAGTGCGGCTCGCAGCGCATTCTCCGGTTTATAAAAAGCGGCCATAACAGAGTCGCCAATCGTTTTTACAATGGCGCCATCGTGCTTTGCAATGTGGCGGCTGAGAAAATCAAAATGAGCACGAACACGCTGGTATGCTTTAGCATCGCCAATTTGCTCATACATAGCTGTTGAGCCACGCAAATCGCTGAATAAGATCGTTAACGACTCAACGCCAATTTGCTGGTCAGGAGCGATGACTTCTTTGGAAAATAAGTCCCGGAACAATTGAGTAGATGTGGCGTCTGCTGCGGTCAAGGCTTCTGCATCCCATAAAGTGGTTTCAAATACGACCACTTGCTCTTTATCACTTTCATTGTGAAGCTCGATCATTCCACCGCTTGCCGAAAGAGCTGCATTCGGCTTCGTCCACCCTTTTGATGAATAAGTAAAAGCCTGGTTCCCGCCCGAGGTAATTGCCATTATGTGATTGGTTTTCAGCGTTCGAACGCGTGATTCCGGGGGAAGCGACGGATAGTACACTTTCTGGGACCTGGACGGCTTGAGCCGATATTGGGCAAAAATATGCGGTGACCTCATCGGCCCAGCTACACAATACGTCTGATCTGCTGCCTTGCGTATCGAAGGATGCACAGAAAAGCACATTTCTACGTATCGATCAAAATTAAGATCATAGCCGACTCCGCATAAATCACAATGTATCTGCCCGGCTACTTCAGATAATGATGAAACGGTTTCTTTCGGCACACGGCAATTTGGACACATTAAATTCCAGCTTTGCGTAAGAATCCCTATTTTTGTTGCATACAGAAAAAGATGCAGCACGTCTTGACGTCCACACCCCCACCTGGCAGCGAGTCGATATGGCTTCATATGAAGCACTTCATCATCGCCCGTTTCTGTTAAATGGGCCTCAAGACAGCCAATCATTTTCTCATTCGGATATGCGGTCCGTAATTGTTCAAGCAGGCGGTCGAAACGCTGGCGGTCCACTGTATAGAAGTTTTTTTCCTGCGGCAGCTTTTTGGCTGCTTGATTTTTATTCTCTTTTATATACTGGTCTAAATAATCCATAACAATTCTTTTTAAAGATGGCAGTGCAACTACCGAGATGGCGATTTGTCCAAGTACATTGCGTTTTGTAAAATGGGCGGTTCCTGTTACTTCCGTACACTGCTTCCCATCCAAGAAAACATCTTTACATTCTACTGTCCATAATACCCGTTTAAGCGGGCCATCCTCGTATAAACGTTCAACAGAGTACCGCTGCTCTTTTAGCCATTCAAATGGATATTCACGCCATTTAAGCGATATAAAGCCAAGCACCTTTGCTTCTGCATATTTAAACATGGTCCGATCTGCAAACTGTGCTTCCGTAAAATGAACTGGAAAAAGGCCAGTTATGCGGTTTAAATGATCTGTGTCGGCTAAAAGTGTCCATACTTCAGCTCTCGGCAACGGAAATATTTTTTGAAATTGGTATGTTTTTTCTTTCGGCATCGCTATTCCGCCTTTTATAAAATGAATTAAAAAGAATCTTCGTACTGCTTCCGGATTGCCATAAAAATCTCAAGATTGTCCAAAAATAAATTTGCAAGGTTCGGGTCAAAGTGACGGCCCCGTCCTTCATCAATAAACTGGACAATTTGATGAAGCGGCCATGCCTTTTTATACACGCGGCTGCTTCCCAAAGCATCAAAAACATCTGCAATAGCTGTAATTCGCGCATACAGATGGATCTCTTCTCCTTTTAACCCGCGCGGATAGCCGGTGCCGTCCCACTTTTCATGGTGTTCGTATGCGATGACCGCAGCTGCTTTAAAAATACGGCGGGTTGAACTTTTAAAAATATTATAGCCCTCTGTTGTATGTGTCTGCATAATGGAATATTCTTCCACCGTCAGCTTGCCCGGTTTTTTTAAAATGTGATCCGGAATCGCCACTTTGCCGATGTCATGCATAGGTGATGCCAGCTCGAGGATTTGGGCCTCTGATTCCGGCAATCCAGCCAGCTTAGCCAGCGCACGTGAATATTTGGCTACCCTTTTAACATGCTGGCCTGTTTCCCGTGAACGGCTTTCGCTCACTTCCCCAATTTTAAAAATAATTTCTCGCTGCGTTTCCACAAGCTCCGAATGCAAAATAGCGGCTTGAATCGATTTCCCTGTGTAGGAGGCCGCCAGTGACAATTTTTTTGCATCCTTTTCCGAAAACCAGTCGGGCCCTTTATGGATGGTCTGATAGACCCCGATCGTCTCCTGATCAAAACTGCGGATCGGTATACAGAGCACCGACCTTGTCCGATAATTTGTTTTTTTATCGATAGCCGGGTTGAAACGCTTATCTTTATAGGCATCTTTTACAAGCACGTTTTTACCCGTTTGAATAGAATACCCTGCGAGGCCACTGTCAGCAGGCATATCAATACGATCAATCCCATGTGCCACTTTTGTCCATAGGCGGTTTTTTTCATGATCAACAAGCCAGAGGGTACACCGGTCGGCTCTTACAAGCTCGCGGCCCATCTCAGCCATTAAAATGAGCAGCGTATCCAGGTCATTTTCCCCCGAAATTTTCGCCGCATAGTCTAGTATAATTTCAAGCATTTCTTCTGCCGAAAGCTCATGCTGGATAGACCGGCTGACCTCCATACTGTTCACCTCATTCGCAAAAAAGTTCCTATGACCTAAAACGATAGTATGATATTTTTAATATATCATAATTTTATCAAGACATAGATGCCTATTTTGGAAAGTGAGGTGAATCAATGGAGCCATTTAGCTTTTTGCTGTTAGCACATTTAGTAGGAGATTACTTGTTTCAAACAAGCTGGATGGCACAATATAAAGCATCTAGATGGAGGCCTCTTCTTACGCACTGTCTCGTTTATACACTGATTGTATCTTTATTTGCCCAGCTCACTTTTGGAGGCCTTTCTCCGTTGGCTGTCGCCTTTGTGTTTATCACACATATTATCATCGACCGGCGCATATTTGTCGCCTGGTGGGTTCGTACTATTATGACTGCACGCGGACCGGAAGCGGGCTGGCTCGGTATTATCGTCGATCAAATTTTCCACTTGCTTGTTCTTGCCGCCGCGCTATACATATGAAAAAAGCTTCCTCATCAAGAGAAGGCTTTTTTCTTTTTCCAAATAACAATTCCACTCCAGGCGTACAGGAGAGAAGCTATATAAAAAATAGTGGCGATCGTCAAGAAATCAACCAGATAACCGGTAATAATGATTGCTGCCGCTGCCGCAATCGACGTCCAAAAGTGGTAACGGCCCATGTCGGCGCCGACCTGCTTTTTGTCAGCACGCCGGGCCAAAACTGCTTTTTCTGTATTTTTCTGTACAGCCCCCAACACTCCCATAACAATTTGCAGGACGTATACTTGCCATACATTCGTGACGAGCGGAAACAGTAAAAGAATGAACGCCATTGCCAGCGAATAAAAAAGCAGCAGCGTCCGGTCTCCTGACTGATCTGCCCATTTTCCAATAACAGGATATGAAAGAGCCGAGGTTAACGCAAAAAGGCCATATGCCCAGCCAAACTGTGAATAACTGTCTCCAACATTTCGAAGCAGCAGGACATAAAATGGAAAAACCATGCTGCTTGCCATAAAAATGATGCTCTGAGATAAAACAAACTGCCGATAATTCATTTGCTATACTCCTCGTAGAAATGGTTTGTAAATCGGTCATCTGGATCAACCTGCTGCTTTTTTCTAAAAAATTCATCGATACGTGGATAAGCCGTTTTCAGCTGCTCTTTTGAAGGAAAGGCGTAATAAGGCAAGTAATAGCTGCCGCGATGCTTCAAGGTGACATCAATCATTTTTCGGATGACCCTCTCGGATTTTTTCACTCCCTCTTTCGATTTGCCTTGATTGATTAGCAGAACAAGCGCAAACATATCTTCCTTTGCATAGGAAAGAACGGCCTGATCGCTTTTTTCCACATAGCGGATCGTAATATTGAGAAGATTAAAGTCATTCTCTTTTTGGAGAACAAGCCGCAGATCATCAATATAGCCGACAAATTCATCGACTGGCACAAAGTATTCCTGCAATACTTCTGTTTTTGTGCTGCTTTCATATGTCATAAAATCGGTTTCAGAGCGCATCACATTGTTCCTCGATTCATAAGCACCATTGTCTTCAAGCATGTACTGCTTTTGAATATCCCAAAAAATGTCTTTCCCCCATCCGCTGTAGCGGGAAAAGCCAAGGAAAAGCTTCGGCAGTGCAACAATCCGTTCTTTTTTTAATGTTTCATAGTCTTTTAGCAGCTGCTGGTCCTTTGCTGTTGTATAATCCGTCACGTACATTTCACGTAAAAACGAAGATGGCGCTACCGAAATACGGGCAAGGTGCATTTTAAAATCTCGATTCTCTTTGACTTCTTCCTGGAAATAGCGGCTGTACTCTCTATAGTCAAGCTCCTTCGTTTTCTTTTCGTACAATTCATTGTCCGTTAAAGAAAGCGTCACATCTAAAATAATGCCGAATAAGCCGTAGCCGCCAATCACATATGGAAAAAGATCTGCATTTTCTGTGCGGCTGACACGAATAACGGTGCCGTCCGGCTTTAACAACCGGAACGACTGGACCGTATCGATTAGCGATTCATGGCGGATATCCCGGCCGTGCACATTCACACTTAACGAGCCGCCAATCGTAAAAATATTTTGCGACTGCATGACTTTCACAGCAAGACCGTATGGGTTAATGTGCTGCTGGATATCATCCCACGTTGCTCCGCTTTGAACAGTAATTTCTTTTTTCTCCGGCTGAAAATCAATGATTTTATTAAACGGCTTCATATCAATCATGACCGCCCCCGGGTAATACGTCTGGCCGCCCTGGCTGTGCTGCATCCCGGCAATGGTGAGGTAGCTCCCGATTTGATTCGCTTGTTTTACGAGCTCCTTTAAGGTTTCTTCGCCGTCCGCCTGTTCGATTTCTTTTACCCGGGCAGGCAGAAGGTGTCCGGCATCTTCTACTGTAGAGCTGGCATAATACTGATTGTATATATAGAAGGAAGCCGCAAATAAAGCGGCATACACACAAATGAACAATCCTGCTTTCATCTCATGATCCACCTTTATGAAAAAACCATCTTTTCATAATTTTTACACATACTATATCAACAATGATCAAAACTGTCGAATAGCTAACAAAAAAGCACAAATCAGTTTTCGTGCTGATTTGTGCTTTTTATTTCGTTCGTTAGTTTAACGCGTCCATCCTCAGCAAACAAAACCCCTTCTTCCATTAAAAGACGGCGCTGCTTTACTCTGGACGCTTCATCCGGCACATTGATTTCTCCTTTGGCATTGACAACCCGATGCCATGGCAAATTGTGTTTTTCACTCATCGAATGTAAAATGCGGACAACCTGCCGGGCAGCCCGCGGACTGCCCGCAAGCCGCGCCACCTGGCCGTACGTAACCACAACACCCGGCGGTATGTCTTTTAAGACCCGGATGACGTCTTCCGTAAAAGGTGTCACTCCCGAATCCCTACTTCGATATGACGGAATGAATCAACGTCAAACAAGCCTTTGTCCGTCAGCTTCAAGCTTGGAATGACCGGCAGGCACAGAAACGATAAAATCATAAAAATGTTTTGTGATTTTTCCGCCACAAAAGCCAGCTGCTCATGCAAGTGATGCAGTTCCTGAATGACTTCTTCATACGGCTTTTCCGACATAATGCCTCCAACACGGAGTGGAACTGATGCCAAAACGCGCCCGTCTTCCACAATTGCAAGCCCGCCCTGCATGTCTTCCACTGCTTCAATCGCCACTAAAATGTCTTCATCATTCGTTCCGGCGACCACTAAATTATGCGAGTCATGGGCGACCGTTGATGCGATGGCGCCTCGTTTTAAGCCCAGCCCGTTTACAATACCCGCTCCGATACTGCCTGTCGCATGATGACGCTCGCAAACAACGATTTTCAGCTGATCCCGCTCAACATCGGGCACAAAAAATCCACCCTTTGTTTTCACATTAGCCGCAATTTTATTCGTAATAATTCGTCCCGGCACAACACCGATCACCATCGCTTTTTGGCCATCTTCAAGCGGGATTTGGAGCGCTTCTTTCGTGAGTTTCTTTATATTAATGGAGGATTTTACGGACTCCGGCACGAGCGCCGGCCGGCTTTTCACATTGTTTAGATCCACGATTTGGCCGTTTTTAATAATCGTCTCCGGCTGCAGTGTTTCTATGTTTTCCACGATTAACAAATCGGCCTGGTAACCGGGGGCTACGGCTCCTTTGTCTTGCAGACCATGGCAAACCGCGTTATTGATCGTCGCCATTTGAATCGCGATAAGCGGATCAAGACCGTGCTCCATCGCTAAACGTGCAGCGTAATTTACCGTTCCTTCTTCCGCCAATTCATCCAAATGCTTGTCATCGGTACAAAACGAAAACCGGCTGCTGTTCCGCTCATGGATGGCTGGCAAAATCGCCAGCAAATCTTTAGCCGCCGAGCCTTCCCGTACTAAAACATGAATGCCCCGCCGAACACGCGCTTCTGCTTCCTCCGCCGTTACCGCTTCATGATCATTACGGATGCCTGCTGTACTGTACACATTCAGTGCTGTATCCGAAAGCCCCGCCGCATGGCCGTCTACTGTTAATCCGGCAGCTGTTGTCATTCCTATTTTCGCCAGCATCCCATCGTCTGCATGTA
Source organism: Domibacillus iocasae (assembly GCF_001750285.1). Taxonomy (GTDB): domain Bacteria; phylum Bacillota; class Bacilli; order Bacillales; family Domibacillaceae; genus Domibacillus; species Domibacillus iocasae. Next base: position 89,560 of record NZ_MAMP01000025.1, on the reverse strand, counting down.
AAACCGATGGATAATCCATTACTTCCGCCAGTCCAATCACTTTTTCATCGTGCAGGTAAGGGTGAAGATCATCAGCGGTTAATGTTGCCCCGTTTTGTTCAAATGGCGTGGCCGGCACACAGGAAGGCAGCTTCATTAAAATATCAATGTCTGTATGAGACGCGTCTTCAAGCATATAGTCAATACCCGTTGTACCCGCCACATTAGCGATTTCATGCGGATCGGTAACAACGGTTGTGACCCCGTGCTTGATCAGCGCCCGCGAAAATTCGGATGGTGTGACCATGGTGGATTCAATATGAATATGGCCGTCAATAAAACCGGGCATCACATATTTCCCCGAAGCATCCAATACCTTTTTCCCTTCTGGATACGTGCCAATGCCGATAATGCAGCCATCCTTAATTGCGACATCTCCCACGAACGTTTGGAGCGAAAAGACATCGACAATCATCCCATTTTGAATGATCAAATCCGCTTCTTCCGGGTGCTGCGCTGTATGAATCAATTTTTTCATAGCATCTGTCATGCCACTTCCCCCTTTATCTTTTTTGTAAGCCGTCGGCGCTTGTGAACTGTCTCACTAGTTTTTCCTATTTTACTCGAAAAGATTTGAGGTGAAAACTATTTTTGTTTCAAAATAAAAAGGCCTGTCCGCATTTTAATAAAAACGGAACAGGCCTTACCTAACATTTACACTGATTTTACGAATTGCTTTTCCACCTCCCTATAAATAGAGCTCCAGGAGCGCTTGGCAAAACAGATCGGAACGGACTGCTCATTTGCCCTTTTCTTTACGATTGCTGATAAATTATGATTCACAAAATCCGTCAGAACTAAAACGAGATCAATATGAACAGGTATACCTGTACGTACCATGTTTGTTTTTCGCCCGCTTACATGAAGCACTTCGTCAAAGCCATGAGCTGATAACTTTTCTTTTAGGCTTTCAATATTATCTCCGCCCACAATGAGCAATGAAGTCATGTCTGTCATCTCCTCCCTCTTTTATCAAAAAAAGCTGCTTATCTGTAAAAGATAAGCAGCTTTCAGTCGCCTGATCAGCTCGTTATATCGAATAGTCTTCCGGGATAAACACCTTTAACTGATTTGGACGAACAAACACGTTTTCACCTACTTTAATGTTTAATTCCCGGTATCTCTCTTTTGTTAGTTCCGCTTCGAGAAATTGGTCCGTTCTCTCCTGCTTTAGCTCAATATGCACGGTACGGCCGACTACATGTACATGAACCACTTTCGCTTGCACTGCATCATCTGCTGGCTTTTTCCGTTCGATCAAAATATCATGCGGACGCACGTACGCCAACGATCCATGATTTTCGCCGCCTGCACCATTTCTCCATTGTCCATTCTCTAATCGCCCATGAAAAACGTTGACATTTCCCAGGAAATCATACACAAACGGGCTGTTCGGATGCTCGTAAACTTCTTCCGGGCTGCCGATTTGCTCGATTTTCCCTTCGTTCATGACGACGATCCGGTCTGCCACATCCAACGCTTCTTCCTGGTCATGTGTCACAAAAATGCTCGTAATATGAAAATCATCATGCAGCCTTCTTAGCCAGCGACGCAGTTCTTTTCGTACCTTTGCATCCAATGCACCGAACGGTTCATCCAGCAGGAGTACTTTCGGTTCCACAGCAAGCGCCCGCGCTAACGCCACACGCTGCCGCTGCCCACCGGAAAGCTGTGCTGGATACCGGTCCGCGAATGCATCAAGCTTTACAAGGGAAAGAAGCTCCCTTACTTTTTCCGTGATGTCTTTTTTAGAAGGGCGTTCTTTTTTCGGGCGAACCTTTAACCCGTACGCTACATTGTCAAAGACTGTCATATGTTTAAACAGCGCATAATGCTGGAACACAAAGCCAACTTTCCGTTCGGTTGCTCGAATATGCGTTATTTCCTCATTTCCAAATAAAATAGCGCCATTATCAGATTCCTCCAGTCCGGCAATAATACGGAGAAGCGATGTTTTCCCTGAACCGGACGGTCCCAGCAGTGCCACGAGCTCGCCCGTTTGAATGTCCAGGTTAATATCACTAAGCGCTTGAAACGAGCCGAACGTCTTCGAAACTTCTTTTATTTGAATACTCATATTATGCCCTCCCGTTAACCGTGCTGTCCGGCTTTCCATTCCACTATATTTTTCAATACCAGTGTGACAATCGCCAAAATAGACATAAGCGACGCCACCGCAAAAGCAGCGGCAAATTGGTACTCGTTATATAAAATCTCGATATGAAGCGGCATTGTGTTTGTCAATCCTCGAATATGGCCGGATACGACCGATACGGCGCCAAATTCTCCGACTGCCCGCGCATTACATAAAATGATGCCATATAATAAGCCCCATTTAATATTGGGCAGTGTCACAAACCAAAACGTTTTCCAGCCATTCGCTCCAAGGGTTAAAGAAGCTTCCTCCTCCGCTGACCCCTGCGACTGCATAAGCGGAATCAATTCCCGCGCCACAAAAGGGAAGGTGACGAAAAGAGTCGCGAGTACAATACCTGGCACCGCAAACAATATTTTAATATCATGCTCGAATAAAAAATCACCGAATAAACCATGCGCACTAAATAGAAGGGCAAATACAAGTCCCGCAATTACCGGTGAAATCGCGAACGGCAGATCAATGATGGTGATTAAAATACTTTTACCTTTAAAATCAAATTTTGTGATCGCCCATGCCGCTGCGACACCGAACAAAGCATTCAGCGGCACCGTCAAAACAACAACCAGCAGAGTGAGCTTAATCGCTGACAATGCGTCCGGATCGGTGATGGAGGCTGCATAAACCCCTATTCCCTGTTCAAATGCCGTAATAAATATAGCCAGAAGCGGCAATAATAGAAATAAAAATAAAAAAGCAAGTGCTGCCGTAATTAACAAGAAGCGCACGATCAATGGTTCCTGTGCCGAGCGCTTTCCAGCTTTTGTACTACTGTATTGAAGCGGGATATGTCCAGCCATACAATCAACTCCTTAAGAATGGGCGAACTTGCGGTTAGTCCACCATTGCAGCCCATTAATGAACAGCAATAAAAAAAATGAAATAACAAGCATGACTGCTGCAATCGCTGTTGCACCCGCATAGTCGTACTGTTCAAGCTTCGTCATAATGAGAAGCGGGGTAATCTCTGTTTTCATCGGCATATTGCCGGCAATAAAAACAACCGATCCATATTCACCGAGTGCCCGCGCAAATGCAAGTGCAAAGCCAGTTAATGCTGCCGGCAAAATCTCCGGCACGATCACTTTAATAAACGTCTGAAACCGGTTTGCGCCTAAAATAGCCGAAGCCTCTTCCATTTCTTGATCAAAGTTTTGCAAAACTGGCTGCACCATGCGGACGACAAATGGAAGCCCGATAAATGTTAACGCAATCGTGATGCCGATTGGCGTAAACGCGACCTTAAACGATAAGAACTGCCCAATCCATCCTGTTTCCGCATACAGCGTCGTTAATGCGATACCCGCAACGGCGGTTGGCAGCGCAAAGGGTAAATCTACCAATCCGTCAATTACGCGCTTACCCGGGAACGAATACCGAACAAGAACCCAAGCGATCAGCACGCCGAATATCACATTAATACAGGCCGCCGCAAATGCCGCTCCAAAGCTTAATTGATAAGAGGCGACAACACGTGGCTCGGTCACGGTTGCCCTAAAGTCAGCCCAGCTCATTGAGGCTGTATTAACAAAAATCATCGCCAGCGGTAAAAGAACGAGCAGACTTACATATAAAGTTGTAAAACCGAGCGATAAGCCAAAGCCCGGTAAAATACTATGCTTTTTCCATTTCTTTTTGGCCATCTGGTCACCTGCATTTCTATTGATTATTGAAAGCGGCGAGGGGCACCCACCGCTTTTTCATTATTGAGGCTGGTAAATTTCATCAAACGTTCCACCATCGTTAAAGTGCTTCTCCTGTGCTTCTTTCCAGCCGCCAAAATCTTTATCGATCGTCACGAGGTTGATATCCGGGAACTGATCCTCATGTTTTGCCAGCACCTCTTCATTGCGAGGACGGTAGTAATTTTCCGCTGCAATTTCCTGACCCTTTTCTGTATACAGATATTCGAGATACGCCTGCGCCACTTCGGCTGTTCCTTTTTTCTCCGCGATTTTATCAACAACCGCTACCGGCGGCTCTGCCAAAATACTGATCGATGGCGCCACAATTTCAAACTCATCCTTGCCTAGTTCATTCAATGATAAAAACGCTTCGTTTTCCCACGCAATGAGTACGTCGCCGATTCCACGCTCCACAAATGTTGTTGTTGAACCACGGGCTCCGGAATCAAGTACTTCCACATTTTTATAAATGTCTCCAACAAACTGCTTGATCTTTTCTTCATCACCATTAAATTTTTTGTCCGCAAATGCCCATGCCGCCAAGTAGTTCCAACGCGCCCCGCCCGATGTTTTCGGGTTTGGCGTAATGACAGATACACCTTTATCAGCCAAATCATCCCAGTCTTTAATCTGTTTCGGATTATCTTTGCGGACAAGAAATACAATCGTAGAGGTGTATGGCGTTGAATTATCTTCAAAACGCGTCTGCCAGTCTTCTGCAGTTAACCCTGCTTTTGCCACTTCATCAATATCACCGGCAAGTGCCAGCGTGACAACATCTGCTTCAAGCCCGTCAATCACCGCGCGGCCCTGTTTGCCCGATCCACCATGGGACTGCTGAATCGTCACCTCCTGGCCCGTTTCTTCTTTCCAATGGGCCGCAAATTCCTTATTAAATTCTTCATATAATTCACGTGTCGGATCATAAGAAACATTCAGCAGCTCAACTGGTTTTTTTGAAGCAGATGATGCCTCACCGCCGCTTTCTTCTTCCGCACTGCTTCCGCAGCCCGCTAAAATGGCGGCTGTTGCCGTAATGCCCGCTAAAAATTTCAATGCAAATAGTTTGTTTTTCATCTCGAAAACCTCTCTCTCGTTAATATATATCCATATAAAAAAGGCAGACTGCTTTTAACAATGTATCGTTAAAAGAGTCTGCCTTCAGTTGGTCTGATCGGCATTTATTGAATTTTCAATTGCTTTGGCTTTTGAAATACTTGGTTTTTTTTTAATGGAAAACGCTGCTTTTCTAAACGGTCAATCTGTGTAATTTGTGAATCATGAATCACAATTTCCACCGAACCGTATTCAATTCCCTCCAGCGACTTAACGATTCGTTCGATCCATTGTTCGTCAATTTGTTTTTCTGACATCTTCAATCCCTCCATCTTTTTAAATCTCGACTAATTAAGTCGACTTTTGAATAAAAAAGGCTCCTTTTCATCTACATGCCAAAAAGCTGGATTAAGATTACAAGGAGCCTTCAGTTGTCTGATCGGCGTCTTTTTGTATGTAGTTTTTTAAACCTGAGTATTTCGGTTTGTTTTATTTGAATAATTGGATTATAGCGCATTGCTAAAATGGTGTCTACCCGTTTTTTTTAAAAAATACAACTTTTCTGATTTGTTAAGAAATCACAGGCCGCAGCTTTCCTTTTAACAGATCATCAAGTGTTGTTTGTTTGAGGATACATTAAACGGTTTATTTTACCAGTATAAAAAGCGGTTTTAATAACCCATACCCTTCAATTTGCCGGATTACTTCCTCCGGCTGTTTACTCAAAGAGCTGCCACCGTACATATTCTCCCTGGCCCGATACTTCTATAATTTATGCACTCTTATACACAACTACTCCGATACGAATTATTAAAATTATATTCGGCTTACTAAAAAATATCCACAAAAAAGCTGTCTAATTTTTTTAGACAGCTTTTAGGATATATTGTTAAACAAAAGAATACCGAATAGCTTCTTCTTTCGACAGATGCAGCACCCGGTCCAACCGTTCGCTGATTTCAGGAGCCAGCACGTAGCCCCGGTCTTCCGTTTTTTCTACCTGTGTATCCAGCACATATGCCCCGCTTAAAATGTTGTTGGCGCCCAGTGCAGACAGGACTGGCTTTAGGGCATAATCGATGGCTAGCAGATGGCCAAATGAGCCTCCAAGGACAAGTGGAAGAACCGTTTTCCCCTCAAGCCCTTTTTGCGGCAGCAAATCGAGGTATGTTTTCAAAATACCAGTGTAAGCCGCTTTATAAACAGGCGTTAAAACAACGACAATATCGGCATTAGCCACTTGTTCATTTGCTTTTAAAATCAGTTCACTGTTGAAGTTGGCAAAGATTAAATCGTCTGCCGGCAAATCGCGGACAAAAATCGTGTCAGAATCAATTCCTTCATTATTAAAGTAAGACTCCGCTTTGTCCAAAATTCCTTTCAGGCGGGACTGCTTGCTGTTTCCTCCATAAATAATCACTGCATTTATCATAGCTTGATCATCCTTTCCTTCTTAAATACTGTAAAGGAAGAAAATTTTTGTTCGTCTCGAATATAAAAAAGCGGAGTGCATTCAATCGAACGTCCGTATAAATCGCCTTCGAAGTCAAACAAATGAATTTCTGTCATTCTTTCAAACGGGAACTGAATGTTGGCTTTACCCCTACATTCATTCCCCCTTCAAATAATTGATTTTCCACGCGAATTTGCACGCCATAAACGCCATTTTCAATCCAGTGAGGTGACTGGCTCAGGTTTTCTATTGGAAATCCAAGCTTTCTTCCCATTTTCATCCCATGAACCACCTCCCCTCTAATGACCGGCTTGCTGATCCACTGTACATCTTGTACATTTACCATAGTTATCACCCTTTCGATTAAAATAGAAGAGGCCGTTTATGTGCACAATATCTGCTTCACATAAACGGCCTCTAGTTGTCCAGACGGCAAAATATCGTTTTTTTATTTTAACGGCTTAATTTGACGATGATTACTCCGGCTTATGGAACACCACCCGCTTTTTAACTTCTCCAGCCAAAATACTGTTCCCGATTGTTTCTCCAATATTTCCTCTTGAACGCCCCAAGTCTTCTCCCTGACCAAATGAAAGAAGCGGGAACACAAGCTCTGCAAACCGGTATGATTCCTCCAAATGCGGATAACCTGAGAAAATAAAGCTTTCAATGCCAATGTCCTGGTATTCCTTAATACGGGCCGCAACCGTTTCCGGATCACCAACAAGTGCCGTTCCAGCACCACCGCGCACGAGCCCGATGCCCGCCCATAAATTCGGGCTGATTTCCAGGTCTGCCTCTTTTCCCTGTCTGTGAAGAGCTGCCATCCGGCTTTGGCCGGCTGAATCGTAGCGGCTTAGTGTTTGCTGGGCTTTATCAATCACTTCATCATCCAAATGAGAAATCAGCCGGTCGGCCGCCGCCCACGCTTCCGCGTTCGTTTCACGCACAATCACATGCAGGCGGATGCCAAACCGGACCTTACGCCCTTCTTTTTCAGCCTGCTGGCGTACACTCTCCACTTTCTCCCGCACTTGTGCCGGTGGCTCGCCCCATGTTAAATACACATCGGAATGTTTCGCTGCTACTTGCTGGCCAGCTGGCGAGGAGCCTCCGAAATAAACGGGCGGTGTCGGCTGCTGAACAGGTGGAAACAGCAATTCTCCTCCTTCCGATTTAACATACTTTCCGTCAAAATCCACTTTTTCACCCGCCAGGAGGCCGTGCCAAATGGTTAAAAATTCATCCACTGCCCCGTATCGTTCATCGTGCTTGAGGAAAAGACCATCTCCTGCAAGTTCAACCGGGTCACCGCCGGCCACGACGTTAATGAGCACACGGCCGTTAGACAAGCGATCCAAAGTAGAAGTCATACGTGCGGCAACGGATGGCTGCATCAATCCAGGACGCAGAGCCACTAAAAACTTTAGTCTTGTTGTCTCCGCGGCAAGTGCCGCCGCTGTCAGCCAAGGGTCTTCGCACGATTTTCCCGTAGGAAGCAATACACCTGTGTAGCCGAGCCGATCCGCCGCTTGTGCTACCTGCTTAAAATAGGTGTGATCCGCTTCTCTTCCGCCAATATCCGTTCCTAAATAACGTCCGTCACCGTGTGTTGGAATAAACCACAAAATCTCCATTTATCTCTCTCCCTTATTAGTTAGTTCCTTGAAAACTGCTCCGCCATTTCAATAACTTGCGCTCAAGCAGCCGCACGAATGAATCCGTTAATTTTCCGACAACCGCAAAAATGATGATCCCAACAAAGACTTTTTCTGTCTGGGAAAACTGACGGGCATCCATAATCATGTAACCAACACCTGCACTGGATCCCATTAATTCCGCTACGACAAGGCCAAGCCAGGCAATGCCGAGTGAAAGTCTTACACCCAGTAAAATGCTCGGCAGCGCCGCGGGCAAAATAAGCCGGGTAATTTGATGGCGCCAGCTGAATTCGAGCACGCGCGCCACATCAAATAACTTGGCATCTACGCCCCGAATTCCGAGAAACGTATTAATATAAATAGGAAAGAACGCGCCCAGCGCAATTAACAGTACCTTGGACAATTCATCAAACCCGAACCATAAAATGAAAAGCGGTGTGACTGCCAAATGTGGAACGGTCCGAAGCATTTGCAGCGACGGGTCTAAATAGGACTCTGTTTTTTTGGAGAACCCGACCAAAATACCGAATAAAAGGCCAAGCCCGCCGCCAAGTAAAAATCCGCCTGCCGCCCGTGCAATACTAATCTGCATATTGGCGGCCAGCTCACCAGATACCGCGAGCTCGTAAAATGACAAGAGAATAGCAAGAGGTGTCGGAAGAACCGTGGCGGAGATCAATTCGGCGCTTCCCGCATACTGCCATACGGCCAAAATAATGATCGGCACGAAAAATCCTTTCAGCCATCCCGGAACCTTCCGGGCTTTTCTCACTTTTGCTGTTTTTTCTCGTCCATTCAATTCTGCGAAGGCTGCTGTTTTCATTTGTTCTCCTCCTTCTTCACCTTTTCAATAAATTGATTATCGACGACTTCTGATACATCGATTTCTTTATCAATAACGCCTAGCTTGAACTGAAAATCTGCCGTTTCCTGCTGCGCTTGAATAATTTCATCTGTGATCGGTTCGTTTAATGCTTCTGTATTGTTCAGCACACTTTCAACCACTTTTTCATCAAGTTCCTTGATGTTAGCGTAAATAGAGATCGCTTCTTCTTTATTTGCTTTTTGCCATTCAACGGTTTTATTGTACACTTCAAGGAATAGCTCCACTTCTTCCGGATTCTTCTCGGCAAACCCGCTGCGGGCAAGTGTAAATCCTGGAGAGTATGATTCGATCGTTTCCCCGTTCGCTAAAATAGAGGCATTGTTTTCAATTGTCTGCAGCGAGATAAACGGCTCCCAAATGGACCATGCGTCCACCGATCCATTTTCAAAGGCCGGCATTGCTTCATCCGGTTGCAGCTGGATAATTTCTACATCATCCGGCGATACACCAGCATCCTTCAACGCTTTATGAAGAAAGTCGAATCCGCTGCTGCCTTTGGCGACCGCTACTTTTTTTCCTTTTAAATCCTCGATTGATTCAATATCGCTGTTCTCTTTCACCAGAACAGCATTTGCTTTTAAGCCGTCCTGTGAAAGGGCAATTTCTTTAAAGGGAACGTCTGCCGCCTGCCCGCCGATAACCGGCGAGTTACCCACTTGTGAAAAATCCAGCTTGCCCGCTGCCAGCCCTTCAAATTGAGGCGGCCCGCTTTGGAACTCTGTCCATTTTACTTCGATGCCTTCTTTTTCGAATGCTCCTTCAAACCAGCCCTTCTCCTTCGCGATCCAAAGTGGGCTCAAGCTTTGCTGAATACCAATGTTAATTTCTTTTACTTCTTTTTTCTCACCGGAAGTTTGTGCGGAGCACGCTGCTAAAAGCAGTGATGCCGCGATTAAAAATAGCCATTTTTTCACGATTATCCCTCCTAAATTCCTGCACCTTCCGCATAAACAGAGTGCTCCGTTTTTTCAAATTCCTCTAATACTTTCTGGCGTAAATACTGAAACGAGGTATCTGTCCGATTTCGTGGAAACAAAAGCTCGATCGGCAGCCATTTTTGCAGGCGGCCCGGATTAGCCCGTAAAATTGCGAGCTGTGTTCCCAAGTAAATTGATTCATCAATATCGTGCGTGACCAATATCATCGTGATCTTTTTCTTTTGCCAAATATCGATTAATACGTCTTGTAAATGCTTGCGGGTGAATGCATCTAATGCACCGAACGGCTCATCCAAAAGCAGCACTTCAGGCTCTCGAAGCAATGCCCTCGCAATAGCAACACGCTGTGACATGCCGCCTGACAGCTCTGCCGGATAGGCTTTTTCATTGCCTGTCAGCCGGACAATGTCGATTAATTCCTGCACAGTTTTTTTTACATTCGGATCACGCAAATTTAAGTCTGCCGCGATGTTTTGCTCAACTGTCAGCCACGGGAACAGCCGGTGCTCCTGGAAAATAAATCCTTGACTGATACCTGGCCTTGTTACTTCACGGCCATTAATCTCCACGCTTCCGCTGTACTCTGTATCCAGTCCTGCAGCAATTTTTAATAATGTGCTTTTTCCGCAGCCGCTCGGGCCAATGATAGTGAGAAATTCTCCTTTTTGAATATCAAAGTGAATATCATCGAGCACCACTGCCCGCCCAAATGCTTTTTCGTTTACGTGAATTGAAACAGTCATGTTGCTTCTCCTCCTTAAAAGAAAACGGCCCCCTGCCTACAAGAACAGGGAGCCTTCGGTTGTCCGATCAGCGTTTATTCAAATGTCCACTTCACCATGTCACAATCACTTTTCATAGCCATCATTCCCTTCAGGTCCCAACAAAAAAAGCACACGCCTGTTTTAAAATAGGCGTGTGCTTTCGGCCGTCCGATCAGCACATTAGTTGATAAATCCTTTTCGGAATTTATATCCGATTATTTCTATACGAATTATCATAAATGTTTAAGATCGATTCGTCAACCACTTTTTTTGAAAAGAATATATACAACTGTTTTTTAAGAAAAGATAATTCCGCCATCAATCAAAACAGATTATCCTATCATATAATTTGAGTCCTCCGAAGCGAGGTAAGAAACAAAGCTGGCGACATCTTCCAGCGTTGGAAATCATGATGTCCAGCTGTCCTAAATGATCAACAACCTGCTTTACCATTGAAAAAACGTCTTCTCTATTGCTGACATCTGCTTTTTCCGCCATACTTTTTCTCCTAATTGATTCAATTTCTTTTGCAGTTTCCTGAGCGGCCTCTTCATTTATATCGTTAATGACAATATTAATACCATCATGAGCTAATCGAAGCGCAATCGCTTTTCCAATTCCTCTTCCCGATCCTGTAACAATTGCTATTTTTCCGTCATGACATTTCATTCCTTTTGTTATTACAACCCATTCGCCATCAAACGGTGCAAAAGGAAGCTGAACAGGCTCTGACCCGGAAGCGATAATAAACTTGTCTGCCTGGATGGTTTCTTTCTCGCTGCCATTTTGAACGACAATCATATGGGAGTTTAAAAAGGAAGCGCTCCCTTTTTTAACGGTAATTTTGTTCTTTTTCATTAAGTAACCAATTCCGCCCACGAGCTGCTTGACGATTTGTCCTTTTCTTTCCTGTATTCCCCCCCCCAGTTAATCACTGTTTTTCCGTCCGGCAGCTCAATCCCAAACGTTAGCGCATTCTTTACTTTTTCAACAATTTCAGCGCTCTGAAGCAGCGCTTTTGTCGGAATACAGCTGACATTTAAACACGTACCGCCCAAATATTTCTCCTCAACTAACGTGACCTGACTGCCATTTTGAATTGCTGCGATTGCCGCAATATACCCGGCTGGCCCGCCGCCAATAACCACAATATGTGTCATTCCCATGCACCGCCTTTTTTCTTTTTCAATTATGGAATGCAAGGGACGTGCCAAAGAAAAAAAGCGGCAGGATTGCAGTTTTGCATCCGGCCGCTTCAAAAAATGAGACAGTGTCCCATTTTGTCTAACAGTGTAAATTCGATTGAACCCGGTCCACATACTGCTTCGCTTCTAAAAGTCCCAATCCGGTTTGATCCCGTACATATTTTATTGCGCGTACCGTTTTTTTCCCTCGCTGAAGCATAGCTGCTACTTCCTGATCCAGCTTTTTATCCGGCTGAACGGCCATCTTTTGATTTGCGCGTGCCAGCCGTCTTTTTAAGACAATAATGTAGAGAATTAGTGCAATAATGATGAAAAAAGAGGTGAATTGTGTCATCGTCTCTTTCTTTCTCACTTTACAAGCATGATACTGGTTAAACAAAGATAAATCCAGAAAAAGCCATTTCAGAACATCTCTGAAATGGCTTTTTGATTAAAGATCCCCTGTTAAAAACTGCGCTTTGCCGAAACCAAAGCTCCAGTCCGCATCTCCATTGATCACAATGGAGATCATTACATCTTTCGGATCGATTCCGCAGCTTTCTTGCAGTTCCTCGACAATGTACTGATATAACTTTTGTTTTTGTTCTTCTGTTCTTTGTTTGCTTGTAATGCTGATCAGCACAACATCTTTTGAGCGTTCAAAGCCAAGGCCTGTGTCTTCAATAATCATTTCGTGCGCCGGGTGCTGGTGAACAATTTGGTAGCGGTCACGTTCCGGCACCTCAAACGCCTTAAGCATTCCGCGATGTGCCGCATCCAGCAGCTGTTTTAATTCTTCCTCTGTTCTTCCTTCAATGATATCAAAACGCAATAATGGCATAAATAAGTTCCCCCAGTCCTATGTATGCCTTTACTGTATCACGATTGTTATTTTATCACAATATTCTTTCAATTCATCTTTGTGGTAACCACCCACTCTCTTTTATCTCTTAACACCAGTGATTTTTTACCTATTTTAATGAATAAGAGATTTTTTTTATTGAAGACGGGTACGAGAATTATAGACATATTCTATTGGAGGAGGATTTTTTTATGTTCCGTCATCAGAAAGAATTACAGTTTGAGGTAAAGGTTGAACGTCCGGATCCACTACTGGCCCGACAAATTCAAGAAGTGCTAGGCGGACAGTTTGGCGAGATGACCGTTATGATGCAATATTTGTTTCAAGGCTTTAATTGCCGCGGAGATGAAAAGTACAAGGATATGCTTATGGATATTGGAACAGAAGAAATCGGCCACGTGGAAATGCTTTGTTCATTAATCAGCCAACTGCTGGACGGGGCCTCACCAGAAGCGCAGGCTGAAGCGGCAGAAGACCCGGCTATCGCGGCTGTTATGGGCGGTATTAACCCTCAGCACCTTCTTGTAAGCGGACTGGGCGGCCTGCCGACAAATTCAAATGGCGTGCCATGGAACGGTGCTTACATTGTCGCGAGTGGGAATTTGCTTGCGGACATGCGTTCCAACCTGCACGCGGAATCTCAAGGACGCCTTCAAGTTGCGCGTTTGTACCATATGACTAAGGATGAAGGTGTACGTGCAACATTCCGTAAAATGCTGGCTCGCGACCGTTATCATCAATATCAATGGATGGAGGCGATCGCAGAGCTTGAAGAGAAAAATGGTGTAGTCGTGCCCGCTTCTTTTCCACCGGAAGCAGAACAAGAATCACAGCCTCAAGCATATGAATTCTGGGACCTTTCAGAAGGGAATGAGTCTGCGGATGGGCCTTGGGCGAAAGGTACTTCACCTGATGGAACCGGTGAGTATGTATACTTACAGAACCCAGCACCACAGGGTCAGGTACCGAACCCAGAAGTTCCACCGACAGCGCTCCACCATGATCTAGATGAAAAAAAGATACTGAACAAGTGACAATAAAAGGAGGGAATATGATGGTAAAGCAATTAGCGATGCATGAAAAGTTAGAAGTCCATGAAGTGCTGTTGTTTAAAACGGCTTGTCTCACTAAAAGCACAACCATGCTTGAGCTCGTTCAAGATTCAAAATTAAAAAAGCTGTTAAAAGAAGATATCACGCTTTCTACTAAAGCGATAAAGGATTTACGGTCCATTCTAGCAGATGACCAAAAACCAAATGACAAAAGGACGGTGAAAAGCGATGGCTCAAAAAAACAAAAATGAAGCTGTACTAGATGATCTGGCGATTGCCACGGACTTTTTGATTACAGCGAAAGCCGGCGTTCGAAATTTAGCCGTAGCGATTACGGAAACCGCAACGCCAGAAGTTAAAAAGATTTTAAGACGAGAACTTGATAATGCCATTGATACACATGATAAAATTGCTCAGTATATGATCGAAAATGAAATGTACCATGCCTATGATTTAGATGAACAGGTGACGCATGATCTTGAAAAAGCGGACAAGGCATTAGCCATTGCTCCATCAGCTTCATCTTCAACTGGTAAAAGAAAAAGCAACAATAAGAAAAAGAACGGCAGCTAAAAGAGCTAAAAAAAAGCCAAAAGAATCTAAGAATAATTCTTAGATTCTTTTGGCTTTTTATAAAATCAAAGTGATTGCTCTTCTCAGAAGTTTAATGTCTTTCGCTATTTCTCTTTTAATAGCACCATCATTACATCGCGTATAATCCATATATAACAATTTGAGTTCCTGCCTGAAAATACATCGATCTGCTGCCTGTCCCATGATGGCCACTTCCTTTATAAAACTTTTTCTTTCTAGCGCCAATAGTAATATATACCCAATAAAAAGAAATGTACGCCTGTTTTTGGAAAGTTTTTAAACTCTTTCTTTTCCGAAAAATCATAGAAAAAAAGTCCGGTTTCCCGGACGCTTTTCTATTAAACGGTAAAAGAAAAATTGTGACCGATAAATCGACTTTACCGGTCAAACCATTTAAATATCAATATTTTTGATCACTCTTGCCGGATTGCCGCCTATCACAACATTATCGGGAACATCCTTCGTGACGACCGCCCCCGATGCGACAACAACATTGCTGCCAATCGTTACACCGGGATTCACAATTGAACCGCCGCCAAACCAAACGCTATCGCCAATTGTTACCGGCTTGGCAAATTCACGTCCTGAATTGCGCTCGTTCGGGTGGAGAGGGTGTGTTGCCGTGTAAATGTGCACGCCCGGTGCCATCATGCAGTTTCTGCCGATTTTCACTTCACACACATCCAAAATAACGCAGTCAAAATTGGCGAAAAAGTGATCTCCGACGTGAATATTGTACCCATAGTCACAGCGGAAAGTCGGCTCAATGTATACATGCTCTCCTGTTGAACCAAACCATTCCTTCAGCATCGTGACCCGAAGACCGCCTTCTTCTTCAGTTGTTGCGTTGTATAACCTTGTTCTTTTGCGGGCTTCGATGCGATCCTTCATCAATTCGGCATCCGCCGGGTCATACATTTCGCCCGCCAGCATTTTTTCTTTTTCTGTTTTCATCTATCGGCTCCTTTGTAAACGATTTCTTTTATTCTATCATTTTTAATTAATTCCACCATTTTATAAGAGCTCGGACTCCATACAAAATGGCTTCCCCACCGTACGAAATAAAGTCAATTAACACATCAGCCACATACCATCTGTCCTCCTGTTTCTTTTTTCTTATTCGGCCCATTGTGTCCGCTCCTTTTTTCTTTTTTTCATACGAACGAATAGCAGAATTTGTTTCATTTTCTTTTCCTTCCTGCTGCATGCTATAGTAAAAGTAATTATTGAACGGAGGCGGCCAGAATGCGGGCGTTTGTTTATATTATCGTCTTTTTTTCTTTTTTTGATTTGTTTACACAGCTGCCGATTATGAGCCTGTTTGCGGAATCGCTGGGGGCGACGCCTTTTTTAACCGGACTTGTTGTTGGCATGTATTCCTTTTCAAATACAATCGGTAATGTGTTGTCGGGGTTTTGGACGGACAGAAAAGGGCCGTTTCGTATTTTGGTGATGGGACTTTTTGCCACAGGAGCGGCCCTATTTATGTATCAGGCGGCAGCAGACGCCTGGTCCTTGCTGCTGATCCGGTTTGTTCACGGCTTACTGGCCGGCTTGATTACACCTGCCGCTTTTACCTATTTAGCGAATCATACGTCGAATGAGAAAAAAGGCAAAGGCGCCGCCATTTCGGGAGCATTTGTTGGCATGGCGGCGATTATTGGACCAGCCTTCAGCGGGATAATGGCGAGCCGGACAAGTGAAGCGGCCGTTCTTGGCGTAACAGCGGCGGCGATGCTGGTCCTTGCAGTGATGGCATTGATTTTGTTAAAAAAACAACCTGCCCATATTCATTCTACGCAGAAAGAAACTGGATCGCCACATGATTTTTTTCGGAACACCGGGGTGCTTAAAGCATTTATCGGCGCTTTTCTGCTCATGTTTTCACAAGGAGTTCTTGCTTATATGCTTCCTTTGAAAGTTACACGACTCGGATTTGATGCACAAACGAGCGGCCTTTTGCTAAGCACATTTGGTGTTGTCGCGATTTTTGTTTTTCTCTCACCTTTAAACCGTCTGTTTGATCGGCTTAAGCCGGAAGTGACGTTTTCATTCGGCATTGTGACGATGGGCTCAAGCCTTGTGCTGATCAGCCAGGCAGAAGCCTCTGCTTTTCTTTACTTGATTATGGGGCTTTATGGAGTTGGTTTTGCTTTCTTGTTTCCTTCTATTAATTCGTTGCTCGTCAGCACTGTTTCTTCGGAAAGCCGAGGTAAAGCGTACGGCTATTTTTATGCTTTTTTTTCGCTTGGCGTCGTAACGGGATCAACGGTTACCGGCGGACTGTCTTTAACACCACCGCAAGGACTGCTCTTCACCGGAGTCCTGCTTTGCAGTGCCGGCTTGTTTGTTATCATTCGCCATATGAAAAAAGCATCCGGCCAATAACAGCCGATGCTTTTTTCTTTATACGAGTTGGCTATTGTTAACCGGTTTTGCTGATGGCTTTCCAAAATAGTAGCCTTGCGCGAGCGGAATTCCGGCTTCCCGGCAATACTCGTATTCTTCTTTTCGCTCAATGCCTTCTGCAAGGGTTTTAATTCCGAGGTTAGAAGCAGTGTGGAGTGCCGTTTGAATAAATGATTGCTTTGTTTTATCCTGATCGCAGAATGAGACGTACGACCGATCAATTTTAATGTAGTCCGGTTTTAGCTGCTCCAGCATTTCGATTGTGGAAAAGCCCGCCCCGACATCGTCCAGCGCTACTTTAATGCCTTCTCGTTTGTATACGTTCAGTACTTTTTTCAAATGATCCACATCTTCAATTTTTTCTGTTTCCACCACTTCAAAAACAAGGTCATCCGGATTCACGTTATATTTTTCAATAATATTAAATGTATGCTTTAAGCAAAATTCCGGATTATAGATAGTAGAAGGCAAAAAGTTAATAAAACTCTTTTGGCCATCTTGAATATGTTTCTTTCGCGCCATAATAGCGCTTTCTCTTGCCTGCTTATCAAGGTACGAATGCATACCCAGTTTTTGAGCAGTACTAAATAGTCTTCCAGGCGGGATCGCCGCTTCTTCATTTGTTCTAAGCAATGACTCGTAACCGTAGACACCGCCGGAAGCTGTCTCCACAATCGGCTGCAGGAAACTGACAAATTGCCCTTTTTCGATCACACGGATGACCTCCTGATGTGAAAACCACTCTGCTACATCACGAAGCGGCGCGGTCCGAGCAGGCTTCTGGTCTCCAGGCTTGCCAATCCCCCCGATCAATCCATTGTCTTGAACCAGTTCAAGCTTCCCCTCGGCTTCTTTTATCGTTTGAAAATCAATAAAAGACCAGTTGTCTTCATTTGAAATAAATAAACGTCCCGGCTCGTAAAACCGGATCGGAATCCGGCATTCAATACAGCTTTCCGCCATATGCTCATACCCCTTTTTATAAAATAAATACACAAAAGCAGCCAATATTACTTTAGTCCCCTTCGAGGAGACAAATAAACTTTTTTTATTATAATATATAAGTATTTTTAACTAGTTTACCATATCGAAAAGAAGGCGTTCAAGCTGGAGTGTTTTAAATGGATTAAAGTTGGTTAAATTAATAAGACATGACTCTTATTCAAGGAGGAATTTGACTATGACTGCTATTGTTTTGTTTGATGGTGATTGCAATTTTTGTGATGCCAGTGTCCAGTTTATTATACAGCGCGATACCAATGGATATTTTAATTATGCTTCCCTGCAAAGTGACGTCGGACAAAAGCTTTTAAAGGAACATAATATGCCGGAGGATTTAGACAGCTTTATGCTCGTGGAAGATGGACAGGCTTATACTAAATCAGCTGCCGCCCTCCGTATTACCCGCCATTTAGACGGTGCGTGGAAGCTGTTGTACGCACTTATTGTCCTTCCAGCGCCGCTTCGTAATTTTGTGTACGACTATATCGCCGCCAACCGGTACAAATGGTTCGGCAAAAAAGATGATCACTGTATGCTTCCATCACCGGAAGTACGCCAGCGGTTTTTATAAGATAAAGGCCTGTCGAAATGCGGCAGGTCTTTTTTTTTGGTTAGAAAACCTGCCAAGCGGGTTTCCTCCTTTTCACTGTTCCATTATGATAATGCTAGTATAGTGAGTATAGTGTCGCATGATCTTTTGTTTAAAGTTTATCTGTAAAGACAGATCATGATACACTAGACCCACATCATTTTTTTTACTACGGAAAATTAGTAATGGAGCTGACACGTTATGTTATCGAAATATAGCATTCCCGATCTTGGAATTGACGAAATTGATAAGCAGATTTTATCCCTTTTGCATGAGAACAGCCGCATTTCTTATACAGATATCGCCAAGCAGGTGGACCTTTCCCGTGTCGCTGTGCAGGCAAGGATCAATAATTTAACCGAGCAGGGCGTAATCGAAAAATTCACCACGGTGATCAACCCCGCCAAAATTGGCATTCATGTGTCCGCTTTTTTTAACGTGGAAGTCGAGCCGCAATATTTAGAGCAGGTTGCCACCCACCTTGAAACGGAGCCTGCTGTCACCAGCCTTTATCATATGACCGGCCCCAGCAAGCTCCATATGCACGGGATTTTCACCGACAATCAGGAAATGGAACGCTTTTTAGCGGAAAAATTGTACCCACTTCAAGGTGTCGTCAGTGTTGACTGCCAAATTTTAATTAAGCGGTATAAAAGCCGGATGGGGATGAAGTTATAAAAAAGTATCTCTGAAGTCTATGTTCCTGACTTCGGAGATACTTTTTTGTTATCGGCCGATTGCCGCTCCATCCCCACGCGGATCAACGCCGCCATGCAGGAATCCTTGTTCATCACGCACAATCGCATTGGCGTGGCCCATGATTTTGTCTACTTCTTCTACACGATTTACGATATGGCCGGCAGCTGCGAGCTTCTCTGTTGTTTGTTCCGGTACTCTGCTTTCAATCTTCAGCTCCTGCGTGTCCTCTCCCCATGTTCTCCCCCAAACAAAACGGGGTTCACTGATCGCCTGCTGAGGGTTCATTCCATAATCAATCATTCTTGTAATAATAGCAGTTTGGGTCTGCGGCTGTCCTTCGCCTCCCTGCGTTCCGTATAAAATTGCCGGTTTACCGTCTTTCATCGCCATCGCCGGCATAAGTGTATGGAATGATCTCTTCTTTGGCTCCAGGCAATTAACATGATCAGAATCCAGTGAAAAAAATGATCCCCTGTTTTGCATCGTAATGCCTGTGTCACCTGCCACAATCCCTGAGCCAAATTCAAAATAAAGACTTTGAATAAATGATACCGCATTTCCTTCCGCATCCACGACCGCCGCGTGCGCCGTATCGCTGCCAACCGGCTGCGTCAGTGTATCGTTTGCTTGATCCAGTCGAATTTCCTTTGCCATTTCTTTTGCATAAGACTTGCTCAACAATTTTTCCAGCGGAATATCATGAAAATCAGGATCTGTCAGAAAGGCATTACGGTCTTGAAAACTTCTTTTTAATGCCTCAACAAGCAAATGGTAATATTCATAAGATCCATGTTGAATGTCTGCTAAATCAAAATTTTCTAAAATATTAAGGGCCATCAAGCCAACAAATCCTTGTGAATTGGGCGGTACCTGGTGCATCGTGTAGCCGCGGTATGTTGTTTCCAAAGGCTTCTCCCAGCTGCCTTTGTGAGCGGAAAAGTCTTCAAGCGTCAGCAACCCGCCTTTTTCTTTTAAAGAGGAAACTATTTTTCGGGCCAGTGCTCCTTTGTAAAAGTCATCCCGTCCTTTTTCAGCAAGCTGCTGAAGTGTTTGCGCTAAGTGAAGCTGGATAAATCGCTCATTTATTGCCGGTACGCGGTTTTCCGGCAGAAAAACAGCAGCCATATCTTTATCTTGTTTTAGTACGTCCACATTTTTTGCCGTGTTCACATGATGATCTTCTGAGAGCGGAAATCCGCCGGATGCATATTCAATTGCCGGTGCAAGAACGTCTGCCAGAGACATTTTTCCATACTTTTTCAATACCGCGCCCCAGCTGTCTACCATTCCTGGAACGGTAATCACACTTTGAATGCCGCGAAACGGGATCGACTTGTATCCTTCGTATTGATCTCTTGTAACACCGGCGCCTGTGCGGCCGCTGCCATTATAGGAGTTGATCTCGTCATTTTCCGCGCTGTATGCAAGCCAGAATGAATCACCTCCAAGACCTGTCATATGCGGATACACAACCGCCAGGCAGGCACTGACCGCTACAGCCGCATCAAAGGCATTTCCTCCTTTTTCAAGAATCGCATTACCCGCCTTTGACGCTAAATAATGAGGACTCACGACCATCGTTTTTGTGCCAACAACTGCTTTGTTCATACCACTTTCTCCCCCTCTAAATAATCATTATCTGTTTCCTCCACATAGCCTTTATTATCTGTGAACATAAACATAATTGCTCCAAAAATCAGCAACGCGCCCGATAAATAAAAGCCAAATTCCAATTTCCCAGTCGTATCCGCAAAAAATCCGGTAATGTACGGTGCAAAGATAGAAGACAGCATCCCGCTGAAGTTAAAAAAGCCATACACTTTAGAATACATAGACGGCGGTGTAATGTCTGCCAGGTAAGAAATTAAGACAGGATCAAGTGCCAATTTTCCAAGGAGCCCGTATAGAGCTAAACCAACAAGCAAAAGTGAATAATTTTCCGTATAAGGAATAGCAAACTGACATATTGCTCCTGCGAGTGCCAGTGAAATGATTAAAGGTTTTCTGTTTTTAATTCTATCAGATAAAAAACCAAAAAGAATAGCGCCTGGGATTGAAGCCCATGGTACAAGCGATGCAATGATACCTGTTTGAGAAGCTTCCACTCCTCTAACCGTCTGTAAATAATACGGAAGCCACGTCAGCATGCCGAAGAAGCCGTAAAGGGAACAGAAAATCAGCACATACACAAGAATATGATTTTTCGTAAACAATTTTTTCATATCAAGCTTTTCTGTATTCCCTGCAGCAGCTGCTTTCTTCTTATGTGTATCGTCCCTTACAAAGATCGCGATTAAGATTGCCACGATAATAGTCGGGATCGCAAACACATAAAAAGGGTACTGCCACCCTTTATTTAATGTGTACGTAAAATAACTGGAAGCCATAAACCCTAATGAAATACCGAATGCCATCCCGCTATTAATGAGAGCAGATACGAGGCCGCGATACTTTTGAGGAGTAATTGTAGACGAAATTCCGTATTGAGAGCCGTAATATGTACCTTCCCCAAGCCCTGTCAGTGCACGCATCATTAAAAACATAAGAAAGGTTGTTGCCGTGCCGCTCAAATAAGTCGCAATGCCAAATACTAAATAACCGATGACAAGCACTTTAACACGGCCGAACTTATCAGCTAAAAAACCTGTGGGAATTTGCATGGCCGCATAAGCCGCAAAGAATACCGTTGACATTAACCCAAGCTGAGATTTATCAAGACTCCATTCTTCCCCAATGCTCCCCATAACAGGCGAGAGAATATTCCGATCTGCATACATAAATACCCAGCCAAGGAAAAAGAGAAAAATAACAAAAGCAGGATGTGTTTTTTTCATATGATGAGCTCCTTTTCATAGTTGATAGGAACATCATAAATAAAAAATTTGAATAAATATTCTTTTTCGGCAGATAATCTAACATATATTTTTTCAAAACGTAATCATTTGAACTTTTTTTATTACTATTCGAATGTTAATATGTAATTAACAATACAATTAGCATGAAAGTACTGAGTGCATTCTCATTTTCATTCTAGTTTAGTGAAAACATTTATTATAGAAAGGATGGTTTTATGAAGCAGCGGGACATTTTCATTGCGTTTTTTCGCAGCAGCATGCTTGGCTACGGCGGCGGTCCGACAACGATTCCACTCGTTCAAAAAGAAGTGGTCGAGCGGTTTAAATGGATGGACAATGAAGAATTCGGAGACATTTTAGCAATTGGCAACACGCTGCCCGGTCCTATTAACACAAAAATGGCTGGTTACATCGGATATCGGATTGGCGGCATTCCTGGCACGATCAATGCAATTTTGGCTACCATTTTACCGACGATTATTTTGATGATTGTCCTCTTAACAACTTTAACAGCGTTTAAAGATTTAGCGTGGGTACAGGGAATGACACGCGGTGTACTGCCGGTGGTTGGGGTAATGCTCGTGGTTTTAACAAAAGATTTTTTGCAAAGCTCGGTCAAAGGATTGAGATGGGCCACCGTCGCGCTGCATGTCATAATGGCTCTTTTTCTTATTGAATTTCTTCATGTTCACCCTGCTATTATTATTGCGTCTCTTCTATTATTTGCTTTCTTCAAACCGGTCAAAAAAGACACGACAATTAAAAAGAAAGGACGGTCCGCATGATTTATTTACACATTTTCTGGGTGTTTTTCATGACAAACCTGCTCGGCTACGGCGGCGGCCCGGCGACCATTCCGCTTATTCAAAAAGAAGTGGTGGACCGTTATGGATGGATGACGGTACAGGAATTCAATGAAGCGTTTGCTATGGGGAATGCGCTGCCCGGTCCGATTGCGACCAAAATGGGCGGCTATATCGGATTTCAGGAAGGCGGCTGGCTCGGTGCAGTTCTTGCTGTTCTTGCAACCGTTACACCGTCTCTTATTTTAATGATCACGCTTATGGGCATTTTATACAAAAATCGGACATCTCCGCGCGTCAAGCGGATGACAGCTTACGTAAAGCCGACGATCGCTGTACTGCTCGGCGTCATGGCATTTCAGGCGTTTTTCGATTCATATGTTCAAATCAGTGTCGTTCACATTATTATTTTGGCAGCAGGGAGCTACTGGCTGATGGAAAAAAGAAAAGTTCATCCCGGCCTGGTCGTCCTCTCTTCTCTTTTATATGGAGCAGTCCTGCTTTCGTAAATAAATAAGCGTGAATGTAAGTGACTTTTTCAAGACACATTTTAATAAAAAACAGCTCTCTTTTTTCAATCAAAATAAAATTAGGATTATTCCATATAGAATGTGATGCTTTTTAAAAAGCATTCAGGCTGTCGGCAAATCAGCCTGAGCCTAAAGGGTTCCAGTCCTTTAGGCTTTTTCGTTGTTTATTCTTTCACTTTTTTAACAGCAGTACTCTATTACGCTAAGAAATTACCTTTTCTTTTTTAATCAAAAGAACAAATAAACTCGCCACCGCACAAAAGACCCCCGCTAAAAAGAACGCCCATGTATAGGAGTTAAATATGTTAAAAATAAGTCCGCCTCCATATGCGGCGACCGCAGCACCTGCCTGATGCGACGCAAAAATCCAGCCATACACGATTCCGCTTTTTTCCACACCAAAAATTTGCCGTGAAATGCTGATGGTCGGCGGTACGGTGGCAATCCAATCCAAGCCGTAAAAAACCGAAAAAAGCACAAGCAGCCCAATCGATCCTTCCGCTAACGCATACGGAAGCAGCAATAAAGATGCGCCGCGCAAGCTATAATACCAAAACAGCAGCCAGCGGTTATCAAACCGGTCCGAGAGCCAGCCGGAAACAGTTGTGCCAATCAAATCAAAAATACCCATAAATGAAAGCATGGATGCCGCTGTCACAACCGGAATGCCGTAGCTGATGCAATAGGAAATAAAATGAGTACCAATCAGGCCGCTCGTCGACAGGCCGCAAATGAAAAAGCTGCCGGCCAGCAGCCAAAACGCTTTCACTTTTACCGCTTCTCCCAATGCTTGAAACGCCATCACAATCGGGTTTTGCTTTTGATTTGCCGCCAATGCGGGACGCTCTTCTTCCAGCCCATATGGGAGCAGACCCATTTCATCCGGCGTATTTTTCATAAAAAATAAAATAATACCAAACATGATCAAGCTGAGCACCATAATAAGGCCAATTGCCCAGCGCCATGAAGAGTGTTCAATGATGATAGCCAGGACCGGAAGCAGAACCAGCTGCCCAGTCGCTGTACTCGCTGTTAAAATTCCGACCGCAAGTCCTCTTCTTTTTTCAAACCAACGATTCGCTATGTACGGACTTAAAACAGTTAAAAACAATCCCGAACCAAGGCCGATAATGATCCCCCATATGACGATAAGCTGCCATGACTGTTCCATAAAAAAAGTCAGCACGACACCCGACAGCAGCGTCGCCATCGCATACAGCATCATCTTCTTAAGTCCAACCACTTCAATGAGGGCCGCCATAAATGGGCCCGACAGACCATATAAAAAAAGACTGACGGCAAACGCCAGTGAAATAACGGATCGGTCCCATCCAAACTCCCGCTCAAATGGCACAATAAATACGCCAGATGACGAGCGGACGATGCCCGCCGTAATAATCGAGAAAAAAGCAATAAGTAAGATAATCCAGCTGTAATGAATTTGCTTCAAACCTTCACCTTCAATCTACATCGTTATTACATTGTAAAATAGCAGCTTTACATTTTACAACAACCGGTTTGAAGAAGAAACCTGACTTTATATTTAATGATCCGGGTATGTTTCCTGCAAAAATGAGATAGACTGATGAATTAATTCTTTTAAAACATCCACCTCAATATCCGCCACTTTATTAATATACACACATGCTTTTCCGGTTGTATGTTTCCCGAAATTCTTTAATAGTTCCTGACGCTTCGTATCACCGGTCGCGAAATACAAACTGATTTTTGCTTTGCGAGGCGAAAAGCCGGCTAGCGGCGCATCTCCTTCATGCCCAGATTCATATTTATAATGATATGAACCAAATCCAATAATGCTGGGACCCCACATCTTTGCTTCATACCCTGTTGTTTCTGTGAAAATATCCAGCAGTTTATAAGCATCCTCACGTTTCTTGAGGCTCTCAACCTGTTCAATAAACTCAATGACACTCTTATCCGTTTCTTTTGTCTTTAGCTCATACATGATAGCCGCCTCCTTTTGTAGGAACAAAATGATCCAGTCCTCCCGCATAACAGAGGCCGGATTAATTAATATCATTGTATGGTAATTGGCCTTCTTTATCCAACGACTCCAGCCTTAGCAAATAACGCTTTAGCTCCAGTCCACCCCGAAAGCCGGTCAGTTTGCCATTTTTGCCAATCACTCGATGGCACGGAACAACAATCATCGCCGGATTCGCGCCAATGGCGGCACCAACTGCCCGCACAGCTGATGGCTTATTGATTACTGTGGCAATGTCTGAATATGACCATGTTTCTCCGTATGGAATTTGTTTGAGCGCTTGCCAAATTTGCTCTTGAAAAACGGTTCCTTTTATATCGACTGGCAGCCCAAAATCACGGCTTCTTCCGTCAAAATAAGCTTGTAATTCTTCGCGGTACGGCCGCAATGCTTCATCATTCTGACTTAACACTGCACCTGGATATCGTTTGTTGATCCATTTTTCCAATTCCCCCACCGTCTCACCCGGCGAGCCGACATAACAAAGTCCTTTTTCCGTTTTGGCGATGTAAAGCTGCCATTGATCGTATTTTATCATGGAATATTCAATCTTTTTCATGAGAATTCACCCGCTTTTTGTTGTTTTCGAAACTGTGAAGGTGTACAACCGGTTGTACGTTTAAAAAGGGTGATAAAATAAGGTGTGCTTGAAAACCCTACTTCCAGACTGATGTCCGCCACCATTTGATCGGTCGATTGAAGCAAGTAACGGGCGTTTTTCAACCGCACTTTTTGAACATATTCTGTCGGTGACAGCCCGGTTGTCCGCTTAAAAAGCCGCTGCAGGTAGTATGGACTTCCGTGCCACTCATCCGCCAGCGACTGAAGTGTGATTGGCTCTGCATAATGAGTATCAATCCAGCTGGATATCTGGCCGATCCATTCTTCCGCCGGCAGCTTTAAGCCATCCGGCCTGCACCGCTTGCACGGGCGAAAATGTTCCTCCACTGCCACATATGCATTTTTGAAAATACGGACATTTCCTTTATTTGGAATACGTGATTTGCACGAAGGCCGGCAAAAAATCCCCGTTGTTTTCACCCCATAAAAAAACGTGTCGTCATAGTTTCTATCACACTGTTCAATTGCCCGCCAGTATTCATCCCGAATCGTCTGTTTTGTCGTCCCCATAACGTTCACCTCTTCGTTTACTATACAACGAAATCTTTAAAATAAAGCAGCGAAAGAATGAAAAAGCAAGATACCGTAATTCCTTCACACGAAAAAAACCAGTCTTCACGTAGAGACCGGTATTAAGCACTTAAACAATATATATCTTCAGCCAAACGTTTTCTTTAAAAAATGATACAACCCATCCTCTTTATACGAGTACTCGGTTACTTCATCTGCTTGCTCTTTCACAAAGCCAGTCGCGTTTTTCATGGCGACACAGTGGCCGACGAGCTTAAATAAAGGCAGGTCGTTTTCCCCGTCTCCAATTGCCATGATCTCTTCTTTTTTCAAGCCGAAACGATCCAGCAATTGAATGATTCCGGTCGCTTTTGACACCCCATCTACCGTTACTTCCACGTTATGATGCGTAGAAGAAGCAGTCGTGAAGGCAATGCGTTCTTTTACCTGTTCCAACTCCGCTTTCCATTGCTCCATCGCCTGTTGATCACGGCTGAAAAAATAAATTTTTGCCACGTTTTCTGTTTGCAGCTCGTCTGTCCAATGAATTTTTGACTGAACGGCTTCTTGACGTGACAGCCATTCATTTTCATGCACCGTCTCCGGCTTTGGTTCTGTCGCGACTTTCGTCATAAATGGACGATCGGTTTTCAATGCAATCCGACCTCCATCATTCGGGTGAATTTCGTAATAAATACCCCACTCGCCTGCTTTTACCGCGAGCTTCTCGACCAAATCAGAAGGAAGCGCGTGACCGGAAATTTGATCTTCTCCTAAAAATGCGGACATGCCGTTTGCCGTTACCGTTCCATCAACGTGAAAGTCTGACGGCAGTACATCTCTTGCTTCTTTTAACGTCCGGCCGGTCGCAATAAAAACGAGCAGCCCCCGCTTCCGCAGTTCTTTCACATACTCGTTCAATGTGTTGTTTACCGTATTAAATTCCGTCAGTGTTGTTCCGTCTAAATCAAGGACAATTGCTTTGTACGTCATCGAATCACCTCGAGGTTATATATTGTCTCCCCATTATGCACATTTCATCTATAAAAATGTCCACTACTTTGATTGAAAAAGATTACTCTCTTGATCAGCGGGAAATTGCGCCGCATCCTCAAAAAAATGCCCCGGCAGTCAAAAGACTCCGGGGATACTTCTCTCTTCCTATTACTGACGTGCTTTTGCCCACTCATTCTGCATGTTTTTCACGACTTCATCCCATTTGGTTTCTTCCGCGAAATATTTCTGAATTTCAGCGCCAAGCTGATCACTCCAGCCGACAGGGTAGTTCGGGAATACCCAGGCAGAGGTATTTCCATCTTGTGAGTATTGATAAATTTCTTTTGAAAGTGGATCGGCAATGCCTTCTGCGTCATAGCCTTCATAAGCCGGAATAAATTTAAACTCAGACAAAACCGCTTCTTTCCCTTCATCTGACGTGTACATCCAGTCAATGAAGTCTTTCGCAGCTTGCTGCTGTTCTTCTTCTGCTTTTTTATTCACAACATAGTAACTTGGTACGCCGACCGGCATTTTCGTTTCTCCATTCACCGGAATCGGCATAATGCCCATACCTGATTCCGCAAGTTCAGGGTCCATACCTTCAACAGTTGGATAAATCCAGTTGCCCTGCTGAATGATCGCCACGCGGCCAGTTGAAAATAGTTCTTCTACCTGCTGGGAGTAATCCAGGTTATTAACCGGCTGAACCGAATATTGATTTTGCAGGTCTAAATATTCCTTGAACTCATTGCCATGTCCGAATGGTAATTTTTTTGCTTCGTATGCCGCAAACGGGTCATTGTTAAAATCTGGTGAGAGGAATACATTGGAACCATGGTTGCCCGGTACCCATTTTTCTTTCGCCGCTAACGCAAACACTGCATCAAGACCTAGATCCTCTTTTTTACCGTCAATTTTTTTTGCTGCTTTCGCTAAATCGTCCATCGTTTTAATAGAAGCTGCATCTACGCCGGCTTCTTTAAATACATTTTTATTGTAAATAAGCCCGTAGCCTTCCAAGTTGACCGGCATCCCAAGTACTTCCTCATCACGCGTAACGCCATCAAGTGTTCCTTCAAGTGCCAATCCGGCTGCTTCTGTATCGCTCAAGTCCATTAAACGGTCGCGGTATTGGTCAATGTCCACTTGTCCTGCTATGGTGTAAATCGTCGGCTCATCCCCTGAAGCAAATTTGGCTTTCAGCGTCCCTGCGTAGTCACTTCCGCCTCCGACCGTTTCTACCTGAATGTTTACATCCGGATTTTCCTCTTCGTATTTTGCTGCTAATTCTTCAAACTGTGTTTTAAACTCTACTTTTCCCTGATAGACGTTTACTGTGACCTGGTCACCGCTCGCTGCCTCGTTTGACGAGTTTTTTTGATCTGTATTGCTCGTTGAACAGCCGGCCAAGCTTAAAAGTAAAGCAGATGATAGCATCAATGTTTTTTTATTCAACATATCAATTTCCCCTTTTTAATAAAGTAGTTCGAGCACCGCACACTCATACGGCTGCAATGTATCGAGATTTTCTGCAAGCGAGCCATTGGTTAAAAGAACATTTTTCACTTCAAACGGAAGATCGATTTGCACATTCTTATTTTTGAAGTTGGCGATAACTGCTATTGATTTTGTATCATCCCGTCGGATGTAGGCCATCACGTCCGGGTGGTTTTCGATCACTTCTTCGTACCGTCCATACGTAATGACATTCGTGAATTCACTGTTTTTCCGAAGCCGGATGAGCTGCTGGTAATAATAAAAAATAGATTCTGGATCATGCCGATTTTCTGTATTTACTGATTGATAATTGCTATTTACAGCAAGCCATGGTGTTCCTTCAGAAAACCCCGCATTTTTAGCGCCGTTCCACTGCATCGGTGTCCGTGCGTTGTCACGGCTTCTGTTTCCGACGGCTGTCAGCGCATCTGCTTTTGACAGCCCGTCTTTCAAGGCAGAATAGTACTGATCAATGGATGCCAGATCATTAAACTCTTCAACTGACCTAAAAGTCGTATTCGTCATCCCGAGCTCCTGTCCTTGATAAATAAACGGTGTTCCTTTTAATAAGAAATAAACGGTTGCCAGCATTTTTGCCGACATTGGCCCAATCCCAGCCGGTTCGATAAACTTGCTGAGGGAACGTGGCTGATCATGGTTTTCCAAATAAAGAGCTCCCCAGCCTTTTTCATTAAAAACCGCTTGACTGCTAGAAATGGCTTTTTTGAAATCGAGCAATTCCCACTTTTTCGGCTTGTACCAGCACCCGTCTTTTTCTAAATCCAGATCCACATGATCAAATTCAAACAACATGCTGAAATATCCACCCTCCCCAACATACGAGGACAACTGCTCAAGCGTCACGCCGGGCGCTTCCGCGACTGTCAACAAATCATGAGGAAGAAAAGACTTCCTGCTTAGCTCTGTCAGAAATGTTTCAACTCCTTCCTGGTTTGCTTTCACGACACCTGGTTCATGTCCGCTCGAGTCAAATGCTTTTTTAATGAATGTAATGGCGTCTACTCTAAATCCGGCAATTCCTTTTTCAATCCACCAATCAATCATGTGATAAACAGCCTGGCGAAGCGCGGGGTTCTCCCAATTCAAGTCCGGCTGTTTTTTCGAGAATGTATGCATATAATATTGATTCGTTATCGGCTCATATTCCCAGCAGGAGCCACCGAAAACCGATTGCCATTGATTCGGCGGTCCACCGCTTTCATTGCCATCCTGCCATATATACCAGTCACGATGAGGATGGAGCTTGTTTGCTTTTGACTGCGCAAACCACGGATGCTCATCGGATGTATGATTCACAACGAGGTCCATAATCAGTTTCATGCCCCGCCTTTCCGCCTCTGCAATCAGCCGCTCCATATCTTCCATTGTCCCGAATTCCTTCGCAATCCCTTGGTAGTCAGAAATATCATAGCCGTTATCGTCCATTGGCGATTTATAAACCGGACTTAGCCAGATAACATCAACACCTAGCTCATGCAAATAATCCAGTTTTTGAATAACGCCCTGCAAATCCCCGATTCCATCCTGGTTAGAATCGTAAAAACTTTTTGGATAAACTTGATATACAATTGATTTTTCCCACCACATTCTTTTTGCGGCCGTAAAGGCTTCTGCCAGCGGTTGTTGAGCCATTTTAACCCTCCTACTTTCTGCGTGTGGTATCGGTTTCATAAATGGTTAAAAAAATAAATCAAGAACTTTTTCTATAAAATGTAAAAAATTAATATTTAAGATTTAACTTATTATAATCCATATGTGGTATCGGTTTCAATACTATTTTTAAAAAAATTGCGAGAAATATTTCTCACAATTTTAAGTGGATTGCCTTACAATTACTTCTATTGGTAATTCATAGTGGTATGTTTGGGCGTTTTCATCGTGCAGCCTATTAATAATAACCTCCGCTGCTTTTTCTCCCATTTGATCAACCGGCTGCCTAACGGTTGTCAGCTTTGGACTGATTAACTCGGCAAGCGGCTGGTCATCAAATCCCATGACAGCCAGATCATTCGGGATGGCAATTCCCTGTTCTTCAGCATAGGCAATCATGCCAGCAGCAATTTCATCGCTGCCGGTAAATACAGCTGTCGGCCGGTCGTCCATTTCAAGCAGACTTTTCAGCACACTTTTTCCATCTTCGATCGTATGCCGATCAACGAAAATCCAATTTGGATTTATTGAAGCACCTGCTTCTTCCATCGCTTTTTGGTAGCCCCGGTTGCGGTCCTTGTCTTTTCCTTCCTCCGCAAAAAGCCCGCCTGTACAATACGCGATTTTTTGGTGCCCTTTTTCAATCAAATGCTTTATGCCCATATATGTTCCTTTGAATTGATCCAGTTTAATAATCGGCACAGAGGGCTCATTGATATACTCATTGCATAACACAATCGGGCCGTATTTTGTAAAGGGCTCTACTGCTTTCCAATCGTTTTCAATGGCTGTCATAATAATGCCATCCACTTGTTTCGTTTTTAGTAAATTTAAAAAAGACAACTCTTTTTCTCGGTCTTCATTGCTTTGAAAAATCATGACCTGATAACCATTTTTATAAGCGGCCTGCTCAATCGCGTCCACTAAATAAGCAAAAAAGGGATTGGTTATTTTTGGAACGACGACCCCAATCGTTGTCGTCACTTGTCCTCTCAGTCTCCTGGCAGCCGGATTTGGATAATAATCAAGCTCCTTCATTGCCTTTAACACAAGCGCCCGCTTTTCTTCAGATACGTATGCGTGATTGTTAATGACGCGTGATACAGTTGTTTTTGATAACCCCGATAATCTGGCTACATCTATGATCGTCGCCATTTTTTTCAACCCTTTTCTGCAGGAAATATGAAACTGATTTCATATATTGTAGCGCCTAATCAAATTTGAACGCAAGCTTATTGCAAAAAAATAGCCAGAATGGTTCCTGGCTGTTTATCATATAGTTATTCCGGCTCAGCTTCCGTCCGCAGCGCCTTAAAAAATTCAAGAATATAGCGGTAGCTGTTGCCAAAGTCACCCAGTGTCCCATCTTTTGAGCAGTATACGTCAATCGCAGAGCGCATAGGTGTCAGCTTATAAATGGTCACAACCATTCCATACGTTCCTTTTGTGAGCATGACCTCACCACGTGCCACATCTTCATTCCCTACAATCCACCCGTTAAGCTTGCCGTCCTGTACCACTTTTTTAATATCATTAATCAGTGCTTCTCTGCTTTTTCGGTAATAGCGGGTTTTTAGTTCAGGTTCTTTCGGGTTCTCTTTCGTTTCTTCATGCTTTCTCCAAATTCCAGTTATAACTCGTAACGTAGACATATTGCCTCCCAATAGATTTATTTTTTTAACGGCAGCCAGTTAAGCACATCTTGAATTTTCCGGTCCCAATAGCCCCATTCGTGTTCTCCTGCTTCAAATTGAGCTGTTAATTCATATGATGTCTTTTCGACTGCCTTCTTGAAACGGATGTTATCTTCATAGAGAAAGTCCTCTATACCGCAGCATTGATACAACATCGGTTTTTGTTCAGCTTGCTGCGATTTTTCTATTAGCTTAAACAGATCATGTTCTGTTCCGGAAATGTCCTCATCGCCGAATACAAGCTGAAAAACACGATCGCGGTCCCCTGCTTTTACTCTGCTTTCAATATCAACCACGCCGGATAAGCTCGCTGCCGCGCTAAATTGCTCCGGCCGGGACAGCGCCCATTTAAACGCACCGTATCCACCCATTGAAAGCCCCGCCACAAAATTATCCTCGCGTTCGTCAGACAATGGAAAAAAGGATCTCGCCACCGCCGGTAATTCTTCTGTTAAAAAAGCCCAATATTGATTTCCATACTTCATGTCGGCATAAAAGCTATGGTGCATTTGCGGCATAACGACAGCCAGCCCGAGCGGCGCCACATAACGTTCGATCGACGTCCGCCGCGTCCAAATCGTATCATCATCACTTAATCCATGAAGCAAATAGAGCGTTTGATGCTTATCACCAGCCTTTTTATTTTGCATTCCAATTTGTGAGTTGGTTTGCTGGGGAAGAATAACAGTCATGGATGTGCTTAAATTTAATACTTCAGAATAAAATTGACATTGAATAAGGGCCATTTTCTCCATCCTTTTATTATCAGATAATATTTCAGAATATTTCCATTATACCATTCTCTGTTTATCATCCGAAGAAATACATTCATTTACAGAGAAAAAGAATTTTTTTCTTCATATGGGAATGCACCTTCCTGCTTCTGGGTAAAACAGAAGCATGTTTATTTAACTAATTGACGGTAAAAAGGGGCTTTTACAATGAATGACCAAAGAAAATATGGCAAAAATCAAATTCATTATTCGGCTCGTAATTTATGGTCCGGCTTTTTATTCGGTATCGGTTTTATTGCTTTTTTTGATGAAATGGTCTTTCATCAATTGCTTCATTGGCATCATTTCTATGATAAATCCACCACTGGTATTGGGCTCGTTTCAGATGGATTTTTCCATGCGTTTAGCTGGCTGGCAACTGTTGGCGGATTGTTCTTATTTGCGGATCTTCGACGCCGACATGCGCTTTGGCTGAAAAGATGGTTTGGCGGGGTTCTGCTTGGGGCCGGTGTGTTTCAACTGTATGATGGAACCATTCAGCATAAGTTAATGGGTATCCATCAAATTCGCTACGTGGAAAATATTTTGCCGTATGATCTCACTTGGAATATTAGTGCCGCTCTCTTCATCATTGTTGGGGCCGTGATCGTGCTACAAACAAAAAAGGAAATCTCCTATGAATGATCACTCTCATACCCATTCAGCTGCAGGAGAGGTGTCCTCTTTTTTACTGACTGTTCCTTTTCTGATTGCCTTGATCGTCTACATCTGGGCCGCCGCTTATTCTAAACGATGGCCTTTTTATCGTTCGGTTTTTTGGACAGGTGGAATTTTGTGTGCACTAGGAGCCTTGATCGGGCCTTTAGCTGAGAAAGCGCATACTGATTTTACCGCTCATATGGCCGGCCACCTGCTGCTCGGTATGGCGGCACCCCTTTTCCTTGCCCTGGCGGCGCCAATGACCTTGCTTCTGCGAACACTTCACGTGAATCACGCCCGGCTGCTTGCCAAAGCTTTGAAAAGCAAGCTTGTTCGTTTTATAAGTGATCCAACAACCACTCTTTTTTTAAATATTGGAGGACTTTGGCTTCTCTATACAACCAGTTTGTATGCAGCAATGCATGAACACACTTTTTTGCATGTCCTTATTCACCTGCATGTGTTTTGGGCTGGTTATCTGTTTACCGTTTCAATCGTTTATATTGATCCGGTCTCCCATCGTAGAAGCTTCCTCTATCGGGCTGTTGCACTTGTTTTTGCCCTGGCTGGACATGGTATTTTATCAAAATACCTTTATGCCCACCCGCCTGACGGTGTACCTGCCGCACAGGCCGAAGCAGGCAGTATGCTAATGTATTACGGAGGGGACGCTATTGATCTTGTCCTTATAATTGTTTTTTGTTTTCAATGGTATAAGGCAGCCCGCCCCAGATCTGTCCTTGCTTAAATTCCAGCAGACGATCAGTAGTTGTTTGAAAATAAACAAAAAGAACGTGCTGATGCCGGTCAGCACGTTCTTTTTGTTCAGACAATGTCTAGCTCCAGGCGCCGATAAACGGGCGCCTTGCGTTTTTCTCACACGACGTCATATCCTTGATCATCAATCGTTTCCTTAATTTGATCGAGTGTTACTTTCGCTGCGTCATATTTCACATCTACTTTATTGTCCTCTAAATGAACCTTCACAGAGTGAACGCCACCCAGCTCGCCGACGCTTCCTTCTACCGCTTTCACACAATGTCCGCATGACATGCCCTGTACATTTAATGTTGTTTGTTCCATTCCAATCGCTTCCCTTCGTTGTTTTTTATTCACCGCTGGATTATCACAGCAGTTCATCGACAATTTCTTTATCGCCTTCTTAACAATACTTTACTATACCTCCCTAATGTATATAAACTATTTTGCTTATGCTGCTATTTCTTTTTTCTTTTTTTCAAAAATCGGTTAAACAAAGAAAAGATCAGCAGCGGAACGAGTAAAAATAAACAAATACAAAGCAGCGATTCTATTCGGTGATAATTAAGGTAGTGTGTATGAAAAGCGGTGCTGGATAACGTCATACAGCCAATGCCCAACAAAATAAAGACTATAGGAAGTATCTTTTTCACCCTTCTCCACCTGCATTCCGCGCCACTGGAAAAGATAAAATAAAGGTTGTTCCTTTCCCTGTTTCACTCTCAACTTGAATCCCGCCATTTAACTGCTCCACCAAATTTTTCACAATGGCAAGCCCCAGGCCCGTGCCGCCCAACGCACGGGAACGGGATTTTTCCACTCTATAAAAACGTTCAAAAATAAAAGGAAGATCTTCTTTTGGAATTCCCGCACCTTCATCTTTTACATGAATGAACACCTGCTCTTTTTCAATACGGGTATATAGGTGAATATTTCTTTCCGGCTCACTGTACCGGATCGCATTTTCAATAATATTTAAAATGACCTGCTCCAGCCGGACAGGGTCGATATAAAGCATCAATGACTCACTGGATGTGTCGAATATAATACCTATCTTCTTTCCCGCCGCTTTCAGTCTGGCTTTGGCGATGGCGCTTTTTAATACATCATCCGCTTGGACCCATTCCGGATACAGTTCAAATTTCCCTTCTTCCATTTTGGCCAATTCAAATAAGTCATTAATAAGCGCCGTCAGCCGTTTCGATTCGTCTTCAATAATAGCTGCGTATTGCTGTTTTTCCTTTTCACTTTCGATCATGCCTTTACGGAGCACTTCTGAATATCCGGCTATGTACGAAATCGGCGTCCGCAGTTCATGCGAAATATTAGCAAAAAATTCACTTCGATTCGTCCGGTATTGCTTCAGCTCCTGCCCGAGATCATTAATCGCAATGGCTAATGTGCCCACTTCATCTCGTGTTGTAACAGGCAGCGCTGCCGATAATTCTCCGCGTGCCATGCCCCGTGCCGCTTTTTCCATTTGCAATAGCGGTGAAGACAGCCGGCGAGAAATAAAATACGTAAAGCCAATCGCGGTAAAAAGCGCACCGAACGCTGAAATAAACAGCCACTTTCTAACTTCCATGATCGATTTCTGTACACCCTCCGTATTCGATACAACGACAAGCCCGCCGTTTACCTGCCCTTCTACAACGATCGGTTTCCCCGCTAAAAATAATGGCTGCCCAGTTTCCTTATATTCGATACCGACAGGCCGATTTTGAACGATCGGATGAAATAATTCAGGCAGCACTTTATTTCCTTCTTTAAAAGATGTTCCTATAGTGGAGCGTAAAATCACCCCGTTTTTATTAAAAACGAGAAAGTCGGCATTTATTAAGTCCGACAGCATGTCAAACATGTGATATGAATTAACGTCTTCCACGTCCGTAATCATTGTGGAATATTGCGCGGCAAAATATTCGGTCTGTTTTTGCTGCTGATTTGTGTAAAATGACGTAAACAGCTGATCAATTGTGTACATAAGCGGAAGCAATACAATAAGAAACAGCACGATAATACTGCCACCGAGCTTAATAGTAATACTGTTCCATTTCATAGCTGTTGATCCGGCTCTTGAAATTTATAGCCCACTCCCCAAACCGTTTGAATGGGATCATATAGACTGCCCGCTTCGCGAATTTTAGTCCGAATGTTTTTCACATGGCTGTCCACTGTTCTTGTATCACGGCGATCCGCAAAACCCCACAAGCGATCTAATAGCATATCACGTGTGAATACGCGCTTTGGACTGAGGGCAATCGTTTCAATAAATTCATACTCTTTCGGTGTCAAATCAAGCCTTTCTCCATTTACAAATACTTCGTAGCTTTGCCGGTTTATCGAAAAAAAACCATTGCCAAATGTGATTGGACTGTCCTCTGAAAGCGTTGTTTGAACATCAGCTCGCCGGAGCAACGCTTTCACCCTGGCCAGCAGCTCTTCTGGATCAAAGGGCTTCACTAAATAATCATCCGCTCCGATATCAAGTCCCCGCACTTTATCCTTCACTTCATTTCTCGCTGTCAGCATTAAAATGGGCGTGGCCTGACTGGCCCTGATCGTCCGGCACGTTTCCCAGCCATCCATATCCGGCATCATCACATCAAGCAAAATTAAGTCAAATGTCCGTTTTTGAATCAGTAAAACGGCTTCTTTTCCGCTGGTGCATTCTGTTATGTCGTACTCTTTTTTCAAATGAATCGCGAGCAAATTTCTCATTTTCCATTCATCATCGACAATCAAAATCGTTTTTTTCATTCACTATTACCCCTAATCCCGAATTACATACAACAAGTGTAGTACGATACGGGCAAAATTGCACCGTTCAACGGTCTTTAATGACTGTCATGCACTTCCCCGTCTGCCTGCACCGGATCCTGTACATCAACTCGTGTTCATTTTTTGTATTGATTACCTGCAAATTATTTGCTGTTTTTTCATTCATCTTTGCAAGTATGTCCAGAGAAGAGAGACGCCAGTGTTTCCTTTCATATCCCCCGTATTTTCATCCTTGTTTTAATGGTCCATATTCTCATGGTCCATGCCATTCGTATTGTCTGTTTCCTCATTGCCACACACTGCAAGTGCTGTGACGAGTGCAGCGGTTAAAACCAATCCTTTAAATACTTTTTCATCTTCATTTTTCCATTCATAGTTGTTTTTTTAATGTACCCGGCAAATGTGCAGAATTAATGGATTTTGCTTTTTTTCGTTTAAATAAAAAAAGGACGGCTAAAGTAAAAGTGTCAACCATTAAAAAAGAGGAGGAATTTCAATGAACCAAAACGTACATGATTGTATTCAAGCTTGTCTGGAGTGTCTAGATGCTTGCAACACATGTTTTAATCAATGCTTGCAGGAAGAAGATGTGAAAATGATGGCAGGATGCATTCGACTGGACCGCGAATGCGCAGATATTTGCGCATTGGCCATGCAATCGATGCAGCGGAACAGCCCATTTATGGCCCAAATTTGTGCCCTGTGCGCCGATATTTGTGAAGCATGCGGAAACGAATGTAAACAGCATGACCACGATCACTGCCAAAAATGTGCGGAAGCATGTTTTAAATGTGCAGAAGCGTGCCGCAAAATGGCGGCTTAATGCAATAACAGGGCTGTCTCTATTTTGAGACAGCCCTGTTGTTGCATAACTGCTAGGTATTTTCGTAATCCCGCTATCCTACCTGGGAAGCCCGTCATTCTCTTACTTTTATGAGCCTTTTTCTTTTTAGTGTCGCGGTGCCCAAAGCATAACCGCTACACCAACGAGACAAATGCCTGCTCCTATCCAGTCATACAAGTCCGGCGCTTTTTTATCGACACCCCAGCCCCATAAAACGGATAAAACGATAAACACGCCGCCGTAAGCCGCATATACGCGTCCGAATGACGGAAATGTTTGAAATGTTGCAATAATTCCGTACAAAATAAGTGCCACGCCCCCAAAAATCCCCCATACAGCCGACCTGTCTTCCCGCAGCCAAAGCCAGATAAGATAGCCGCCGCCGATTTCCGCCAGACCCGCTAACAAAAACACCACCATGGAATACAACTGTTTTCTCACACCTTTTTAATTACATGTTTCACAGCCTGAAGCGCCTTCCTTTTCAATTTGGATGGTCACATGATGCAGCTCAAATTCATCGTGCAGCATTTTTTTTGCTTTTGCAAGAACGATCTGGTCGTTTCCACTTTCTTTTAAAACCAAATGACAGCTCACGGCCGGAAAATCGGATGTAATCGACCAGATGTGCAGATCATGAACACTTTGGACTTCATTTAATGATACTAGCTTCTCTTTTACTTTTTCAGGATCAATATTTAGTGGTGCTCCTTCCATTAAAATATGAACAGCATCCCGCGTGACCCGGTAACCGCTTATGATAATCAAAATGGCAACAATGATACTCGCGAT
The DNA here is from genome assembly GCF_001750285.1 of Domibacillus iocasae. Lineage (GTDB taxonomy): Bacteria > Bacillota > Bacilli > Bacillales > Domibacillaceae > Domibacillus > Domibacillus iocasae. The sequence continues at coordinate 50,738 of NZ_MAMP01000025.1, read as the reverse complement.
AGGGTCAGCTGCATTCCAGCCGAAAAATAAAATAAGCAGCGCTGCCGAAATGGCTCCCACCGATCCAAGCATGTCACCAATGACGTGTAAGAAGGCGCTTCTTACATTTAAATTTTCATCCTTATCCCCTTTCATAAGGATAAAAGCCACGGCAATATTAACAATTAGTCCGATGATCGAAATGAACAACATTCCTGTGCTGACCACTTCCGGTGGATTCATCAAGCGCTGGTATGCTTCAAAAAAGATATACGCTGAAATCACGATTAACGTAATGCCGTTTATAAACGCCGCTAAAATCTCAAACCGCTTATAGCCGTATGTTTTTTTGCTGGAGGCCGATCTTTGTCCGAGCGTTATCGCCATATAACTGAGACCAAGAGCAGCGGCATCGCTCAGCATGTGCCCCGCATCCGAAAGTAACGCTAAACTGTTCGTTAAAATACCGCCAATCACTTCTACAATCATAAACCCGGTGATCAGGAAAAAAGACCATTTTAATGCTGACTTATTACTGCTTCCATGGTGATGATGACCGTGCGAATGCCCCATCCTGCTCACTCCTTTTTGTCCTTTCTTTATTTATATTCAAATAATCATTTGAATGTGTGATTGACTTTTTCTCACCCCCATCATACACTAAATATAGACAATCAAACAACTATTTGAATGAGGTGACGGAATGGCCGTAAAACCTGTTAATGATACATGTGAAACTACTTGTTTTAACGAAGATGTAGTCGGACGTGTTCAGTCGAAAATAGAGGATGTAAACGGTGTTGAATTGCTTTTTAAGGCTTTATCGGACGCGACCCGCTTGAAAATTGTTTACGCGCTGACAATTGAAGAGGAGCTTTGCGTGTGTGATGTGGCCGAAATTATTGGCTCCACCACGGCGACGGCTTCCCACCATTTGCGCCTGCTCCGCAACATGGGGCTTGCTAAATACCGGAAAGAAGGAAAAATGGTTTATTACTCTGTAAAAGACGATCATGTTCACCAGCTGGTCAGCGTTGCACTTGAGCATTCTAGAGAGGATTGAAGGCGATGAGTGAAGAAACAAAACATGTTTACCGGCTTCAAGGCTTGTCGTGTGCTAATTGCGCCGCCAAGTTTGAAAAAAATATTCGTGACATCCAAACGGTTGAAGATGTTCAGCTGAATTTTGGCGCATCAAAAGTCGCGGTCTTCGGCGACGCATCTGTTGAGCAGCTTGAAGCCGCCGGTGCGTTTGACGGCATTAAAGTGTACCCGGAACGTGAAAAACTCATAGAAGAAAAGGTGCCTTTTTGGCAAAAGCGTGAAAATAAAAACACAATTGCTTCACTGTTCTTTTTGATTTTTGGTTATATCGCTGCTTTTTCCTCAGGTGAAAACAGCCCGGTGACGATCACGATCTTTGCGTTATCGATTTTAATCGGCGGCTTTGACTTGTTTAAAGTCGGCTTAAAAAACCTCGTTCGCTTTGAATTTGATATGAAAACACTCATGACAGTGGCGATTATTGGGGCGGCCATTATTGGAGAATGGGGAGAAGGCGCGGTTGTCGTTTTCTTGTTTGCGTTAAGTGAAGCGCTCGAAGGCTATTCAATGGACAAAGCCCGTCAGTCGATTCGTTCCCTTATGGACATCGCTCCGGATACCGCGCTGATCAAACGCGGAAACCAGGAATTCGAAGTTGCGGTCGAAGATATTCAAGTCGGCGACATCATGGTCATTAAACCTGGACAAAAAGTAGCCATGGACGGCGAGGTGATCACGGGGCACTCCTCGATTAACCAGGCAGCGATCACCGGTGAATCAATACCCGTTCAGAAAGAAACAGGCGATGAAGTCTTTGCCGGGTCGCTGAATGAAGAAGGATTTTTAGAGGTACGTGTGACAAAGCTTGCCGGAGACACAACGATTGCAAAGATCATTCATTTGGTTGAAGAAGCACAGGCAGAACGCGCTCCGTCGCAAGCTTTCGTAGACCGCTTCGCCAAATATTACACACCGGCCATTATGGGAATTGCCCTTCTTGTCGCGGTCCTTCCCCCTCTTTTCATTGGAGGCGATTGGTCTGAATGGATTTACCGGGGCCTTGCAGTTCTTGTCGTCGGCTGTCCTTGTGCTCTTGTCATTTCAACACCTGTTGCGATTGTGACGGCGATTGGGAATGCCGCGAAAAACGGTGTCTTAATTAAAGGCGGCATTCATTTGGAAGAAACCGGCCGCCTGAAAGTTATCGCCTTTGATAAAACCGGCACGTTAACAGAAGGAAAACCGGAAGTGACGGATATCGCTTCATTGTCTGAGATAACCGAAAACGAACTTTTGTCTATTGCTGCGGCGCTTGAAACGTTCTCACAGCACCCGCTCGCATCCGCCATTCTTCGGAAAGCAGCCGTTGAAAAAGCAGCGGCATACACAGCGGATGACTTTCAATCATTAACGGGCAAAGGTGCCAAAGCCGTGATTGATGGAACCCTTTATTACATCGGCAGTCCGAAACTATTTGAGGACATGCGTCCGATTTCGGAGCCGCTGCAAAAACAGATCACTGCTCTTCAGTCAGAAGGAAAAACGGTGATGCTCATTGGAACAGAGGATGAGGTAAAAGGCTATGTGGCTGTGGCGGACCAGGTGCGCAAGAGCAGCTTATCCATTATTCAAAAGCTCCAGAAACTTGGTATTGAAAAAACCGTGATGCTGACAGGCGACAACAAAGCGACCGGCGCTTCAATCGGCCGCAAGCTCGGGTTAACCGACGTAAAAGCCGAACTTATGCCGGAAGACAAGCTTAATGCGATTAAGTCATTGCGCACGCAGCACGGACATGTCGCGATGATAGGTGACGGCATTAACGACGCCCCGGCGCTTGCCAGTGCTTCTGTCGGAATCGCGATGGGCGGTGCCGGAACAGATACCGCTTTGGAAACAGCGGATGTAGCACTCATGGCAGATGATTTAGAGAAGCTTCCGTATACGATCGCCCTCAGCCGGAAAACGCTGCAGGTCATCAAGCAAAACATCGCATTTGCATTCGGCTTGAAGCTGCTTGCTTTGCTCTTGATTATTCCCGGCTGGCTGACGCTTTGGATGGCGGTGTTTGCGGATGTCGGTTCTACGCTAATTGTCGTGTTAAATTCGATGCGCCTCATGAAAACAAAATATAACTAACAAAAATGGACCGGATTGTTTGCCGGGACGGCCGAATGATTTTTCCGGTCGTTCTGCTTTATAATCCGGTCCATTTTTTGTTTTTCCGGTCTAACTAATGAATAACTCGTTCAATTCTGGTTTTTTTCGGTCCAAAGTTGTTTTAAAGACTGACAATCTCGTGAACACATAGAAAAAAAGGTGAAATCTTTTTCTGTATCCGCTATCTTTAAAGAAAAGATATTCTCTTTATTGGAGGCCTCTATGTTAAAAACAACGATTGGCAAGCTGCGGTTCGCCGGTTACTTTGAAGGAATCTCGCTGCTTGTTCTTTTATTTATTGCGATGCCGATGAAATATTGGTTCGGTATGCCGGAAGCTGTCCGGATCGTCGGTTCTATTCACGGCGCACTATTTATCACGTATTGTGTGATCATCGCCTATGTAACGCTGAAAACACGCTGGAATCTGACCTGGCCAATTCTTTCTGTGATTGTAGCGTTTATTCCATTTGGCAACTTTATTTTGGATAAAAAGCTGCATCAGCTGGAAAAAGTACATGGATGAAAAAACAGAGTCCGGACATAAATCCGGACTCTGTTTTTTATTATTCTTTTTCTAATTTGGATGATAGCGCGGTTAAGAGAATCGCTCCTATGACCATTATCCCTCCAACCCACGGTGTATGAACTAAACCGATGGAATCGACGACAAGTCCGCCAACGGTTGCACCGACAGCAATGCCGATATTAAAGGCGGCAATGTTTAACGCAGACGCCACGTCTACCGCAGAAGGAACATATTTTTCTGCCAGCTGAACAACATATAACTGAAGGCCGGGCACATTCATAAATGCAAGCAGCCCCATTAAAATAACTCCAATCAGCCCCGCGATTTTAAATGGGATCATGAAAGACATGATTATAAGAATCGCCGCTTGCGCGATAAACATCCAAAAAAGGGCCCGAACCGGATTGTGATTGGCAAGCCGGCCGCCGACTTCATTGCCGATCGCTACGGCAATTCCATATACAAGCAGAACAATACCGACCATACCTGGTTTTAAGCCCGTTACATCTTGCAAAATCGGTGTTAAATACGTAAACGCCACGAATGTGCCACCGTACCCGAGTGCAGTAATCGCGAGTCCTATTACTATATTTTTATTTGTCATAAGACGGAACATATCCGAAAACTTAGCCGGCGGTGACTGTTTTAAATTTTTTGGCATTAACAGTGCACTTGCCACAATCGCCACGACGCCAAGCATCGCCACGCCCCAAAACGTCGCCCGCCAGCCAAATGATTGACCGATAAACGTACCTAGTGGAACACCTGTGACGGTGGCCACAGTTAAGCCGGTAAACATTAACGCAATCGCACTCGCTTTTTTATGAGGCGGCACGAGCTGCACCGCAATCGTTGCTCCGATGGAAAAAAAGACACCGTGTGAAAACGCGGTAATAAAACGGGCGATCATTAATATTTCAAACGAAGCAGCTGTTGCTGCCACGATATTTCCGACAATAAAGACAGCCATTAATGACATAAGCAGCGATTTCCGGCTTATCCGGTTCGTTAAGGCAGTCAGTACAGGTGCCCCGACGGCAACACCGACCGCATATCCGGAAATTAATAGCCCAGCCATTGTAATCCCAATATTTAAGTCGCCCGCAATGGATGCAAGCAGTCCAACCGGAACAAATTCGGTTGTTCCAATTCCAAATGCACTGATTGCTAGTGCCCATAAGGCGAGTGTACTTTTTGATGAAGCATTTTCTTGAGTAGAAGATGCATGAAGTGCTTGACTCATTTTTTATTCCTCCTTGTTTTTAGAGCGGCGGGCCCTTGCCGTCTCTTCGTAAAGATCATTATGAATGGTAAAATCCAAAATAAAAAGTACGTACTTTTTTGTATCATAGGAACTTTAAAGTACCTATAGTCATTTATGATCTTTTGTTTCATTCCTGTGTATGCTATTATGAAAGCAATCAAACAAAAAGAGAAGTACGTACTTTAAAGTAATGCAGGTACTTTTTAGTGCCTATAAGGAGGAAAACAGCGTGGCATACAATATTCCGGTTGAAGCGACACTCGATGTCATCGGCGGTAAATGGAAAGTTGTCATTATGTGCCATTTAATTAAAGGGGAAAAGCGTACGAGTGAGCTGAAGAAGTTAATGCCCGGCATCACGCAAAAAATGCTCACGCAGCAGCTGCGTGAGCTTGAATCAGACGGCGTCGTGAACCGGACCGTCTTTGAGCAGGTTCCGCCAAAGGTTGTTTATTCATTAACCGAATACGGCTGGTCGCTCCGCCCGATTTTAGATGCGATGTGCGCCTGGGGTGAAGGGCACATTGAATTGACTGGCGAGGAAGTTGTTCAATAATATTCACTTTAAAAAGGCTGTCTCAAATATAAATTGAGACAGCCTTTTTCTTTCCCTTCACAGCACATCCGCAGACTCGCCGCCCGTATAAACGGCGATGAGTACAATGGCAGTTCCTTCCCCGGTATTTTGAACAAAATGCGGCACGCACGCGTTCCAGCTGAACGCATCGCCTTCCTCAAGAACAACCGAGTCTTCTCCCTGCTCTGCTAAAATCGTTCCTTGCAGCACAAGATGGCATTCTTCTCCTTCGTGGGCATGGGAGGCATCTCCTGTTGAGGCGCCAGGCGGAAATTCCACCCGCTGCATCGTCAATCCCCCTTTAGACGTTAAATGCTCTACTTTAATTTTTTCTTTTGAATACGTTGTATATTGGCGCTCTTCTTTACGGACTACCCTCATCTTCTGTTCTTTTTCTAAAAGCAGATAAGGCAGTGGAATGTCAAGAAACTGCGCCACTGCCTGCAGCGATTGAATGGAAGGTGACGTATTATTGTTCTCCATGTTGCTGATAAACCCTTTTGATAAGCCTGTCCCTTCACTCATCTGGGCAATTGTAATATTTTTTCGGTTTCGAATGGCTCGAATAGTTGATCCAATGTCCATGAATATCTCCCTCTTTGTTTACTAATAGAAAACTTAATTACATATTAACAAAAAAATACTTGACGTTCTATCCTGAATATTGTTATCTTATAATAAACAATTATTCATATAGGGAAACAAAGGAGGTTTTTATAGGATGCACTATGCGCTTCACCAGCCTGCTCAAGTGGAAGAAGGAAGACAATATCCAGCCATTTTTTTAATGCATGGCCTTGGAAGCAATGAGCAGGATCTTTTGCCTCTGCTGGATGAACTTGAAGATGTGTATGTGTTCAGCATGCGTGGTCCGCTTTCACAGCCGCCCGGGTTCGCTTTTTTCACCATTCAAGGGTTTGGCAACCCTCATCGTCCCGTATTTGAAGAAACGGTAGAAAAGATTACGGCTTTTATTGATTATGCCTGCAGTCATTATCCGGTTGATTCGGAGCGTCTTTACACGATGGGCTTTAGCCAGGGAGCTATTTTGGCGATGACACTCGGCCTTTCGTTAAACGGGCGCATTAAAGGCGCAGCGGCACTGAGCGGTTATATTCCATCTTTCGTTCAAGAGGCCTACGCGGAGAAGCTGGCCTATCCGCTGTCACTATTTATTTCACACGGAGAGATGGATTCGATTTTTCCACTAGCCTGGGGAGAAGCAAATGCTGAATTCTTCAGAGAACGCGGCGCTGACGTTGTCTTTCACATTGATTCGTCCGGCCACGCTGTTTCACATGCTGTACAAAAAAATCTTATTCAATGGTTTCAAGCCATTAATAATGGAGGAGAAAAGTAAAATGAATCGTTATGCAGAATGGAGCGCTTTTATTATTCGTCTTGTTTTAGGAATTACGTTTTTTGTTCATGGAGTGGTGAAATTTCAAGGGGGCATCGCTAACACAGCGGGCTGGTTTGACAGTATCGGACTGCCGGGCATTCTTGCTTATGTGGTTGCTTTTATCGAAACAGCAGGCGGTTTGGCGCTTATTTTAGGCATCGGTACACGAATTTTCTCCGCCCTATTAGCGGTTGTGATGATTGCAGCTATCTTTAAAGTAAAACTTGCAGCCGGTTTTCTTGGAAACGGACAAATGGCTGGTTATGAATTTGATCTTGCTTTACTTGCGATGTCGGTTTCTCTTGCTTTGACAGGCAGCTCTTTCTTGGCCCTTGATCAGCTTTTCAGCAAAGACAGTGACAAGAAAATTAAAAAAACAGTTTAAAGGTAAGCAGCCGGAAATCCGGCTGCTTTTTATTTTTGAATACCTCATGCCTCTGTTACACTAAAAGAAACAAACAGAGGAGGAATTTCGATGCGGTTATCGGATAAAAAAGTAATTGCGCTTGTAGAAGAAGAATTTGAAGATTTAGAGTTATGGTATCCAATTTTGCGACTGCAGGAAGAAGGAGCGACGGTTCACCTCGTGGGCAAGGAAGCCGGGAAAAAATACATCGGCAAGTATGGTGTACCGGCAGAAGCGGAGTATTCGTTTGAGGAAATCAATGCGGATGATTATGACGCTATTCTCGTACCGGGCGGCTGGGCGCCGGATAAATTGCGCCGCTACCCGGAAGTGCTCGATTTCGTCCGTAAAATGGACGCGGCGAAAAAGCCGATCGGGCAAATTTGCCACGCCGGCTGGGTTCTTATTTCAGCGAATATTTTGCAGGGGAAAAACGTGACAAGTACTCCCGGCATTAAGGATGATATGACCAATGCCGGTGCAGCGTGGCATGATGAGCCGGTCACAGTAGACGGCCACATTGTATCGAGCCGCCGTCCACCGGACCTTCCTCCCTATGTAAAAGCATTTGCTGATAAATTAGCTGAATAATGAAACGATCTCCTGGGCGGCAGGAGATCGTTTTATTTATAGCCATTTAGCCAAGTTTTTGTCCATAATATCTTTTCTATTTGGTTGTTCCCCGCACACCTGCCGCCTGCGCGTTTAAACAAGCCCGCTCGAGCTGGTTCAGGCGAATAGCCTTATGCAATAAAAAGGAAACATCCCCTATGCTCGCTGCTTGTCAAACCACTTGGTGAAGCCTGCCGGACGCAGACTCTTGTGGGAACAGCGGATAGGGCGTGATTCCGCAGACGCGAAGCGGCGAGGAAGCACGCCGTCCGCCCGTGGAAAGCGAAGTCTGGCTGGCTTCACCTATCGGCTCTTTTCAAAAAAGCTGCCGACTTTGTCGACAGCCTGGGCTCTTAACATTACGGATTCATGGTCATCCAGCTGCCGACATGATGAACCGCTGTTCCATTAAAACCTGCAGAAGATGCATAATGATTTTGAACAGCTGATAATTCCTGGTTCATCACTGCTTCGCCTTCCTCAAAAAAGGAAATAGCATCTCCTTCACTCGTTTGACCTGTTTCAACACCAACCACAATGTATTTTCCATATTTTTCAGCAATATCCATTTCATTCTTCACAATTTCAATGATAAGAGGAGCGCTGTCGCGGTAAGCCATAATAGTAACGCTATTTGTATTGGCGATAACCCATTCGGCCAGCTTCCCGTTTCCGTACGTATTTTTATAAGAAATTTCATCAAACCAGAATGGCATATCCGCTTCAAGCGGTAATTTCAAAGAAGCCGCGCTGCTTTTTGCTTTCGTTAAAAGAGCTTGGTACGACTCAACAGCCGCAGCTTGATTGGTCGTCCAGCCGCTATATAAATAAGGCTCAACGTCTAAGTGAATTCCTGCAAATTTTTGTGTGGCTGCTGAACCGCTTTGATAACGAATGAGCCACTTTATAAGTTCATTCAGACTCGTATACCCTTTTGGCGCAACCCAATCCGAAGCGCCGTCCAGCGCATAAACGCGTATTCCTTTGGCGAACGCTTTTTTAATAAAGCTGCGGTATACCTTCATAGGGATATCCTGGTCAATTTGCACATAGACTTTATTTACTCTTTTGCTTTCCAGAAATGTCAACGTTCCCGCTTCATCATTGACAATCATCCAAGGATTCCAAAGCCATGTTGCCTGGTCCTTTTGAACAGCTGCCTGAGTACCGCCTTGCGGACTTACTAGAGCAGCCAGCACAACTGCCACAACAAAAAACTGTATTTTTTTCAGCATAAAAAGCCCTCCATTCTGTCAGCCGGGACTCACAGAATGAGAGCCTGGCAGCCTGACAACCATACGCTTTCCAGCGTTTAGGCCCACGGCTTTGCGTCCTTTCCTTTCGGAGAAGTTTGCCTTTTTCAGATTATTTCGTACTTTTATTATATTTCATGGACCACTTTTTGCCCAGCTTTTTTCAAAGCTGATAAAGAGCTGAAAAACTGGCGGGACATCCCGCCAGCTTATCTTCACATCATATAATAGCCCTTTTCAGCCACAACGGACTGCGGTGAGCTGATTGTTAAGCTTCGCGGTGGATTTTGCGGATCCAGCGTGATAATACCCACCGCATATAATTTAACTGTTACTAAAAACGTGACAAAAAATAATAATTTTTTTCGCCTGTCTATGTCCAATTCTTACTCGTTCTTCCCTTCAAAATAATATTCATCATCAAAAATCAGCTGAATATCAGATCGTAAACACTCCTTTTTCATAAACAAAAAACCTTTACCGCGCAGGCAAAGGTTTTTTCATCTATTATCCTTTTCCACGCAGGCAAAGGTCTCGCAAACAACATACTTGTTGCCAGTCAAGCCGGCGGCCAAAAAACCACGTATTGTCGACTTAACTGTAAGCTACTCCCCTTTGGAGTTTTATAAGCCCCGAAAATGAGCAATAGTTTTAACTCTTAAACTATGTATCTTCATTATATCCCAGCTTAATTCAGGCCGCTATTATTTCGCTCACGACAACAAGAAGCTTCATTTTATTTTTTTAAAAAAGCAATAAAACAGCTGCTGCTGTCGGCGTTAAAATAATAGCCGATTTCAGTACCGGCTTTGGCACAATATTCGTAAATTTTGCCCCAAGGTATGCGCCGCATGCGGTGCCAATCAGCACCTTCAACAATAAGAAAAAGTCAATAAATCCTTCGGAAAAATAACCAATCCCGCCGCCAATCGCAAGCGGAACAATGACGAGCATTGTTGTTCCGACTGACTGCCGAATCGTTAAATTTAGTAAAATCATTAAGCCAATTTGAATAAAAGGAGCAGATCCGATGCCAAATGTGCCAGACAGCACACCTGCAAGCAACCCCAAGAAAATACTCTTCATCCAAATGATATGATTTTTTTCATCTATAAGCTTTGATGTATCCTTCAAGAAAAACAATTTAACAAACAGTAAAAAAGCTGACAAGAACAGCATACCCGCTGTGAGCCAATGCAACGATCCACCTGGTATGACCGCTGCCAGCTTAGCCCCGCCAAACGAACCAGCCGCCGCAAATCCGCCGACGATCAAGCCTATTTTTAAATGTGTATTTCCTTCTCGGTAATGGCTGTATGCCCCCGATACACTAGTAAACGCCATTGCTGCCAGCGACGTGCCAAGTGCCATATGAATCGGCACACTAAAAAACACCGTCAGTACAGCAATAACAAACCCCGCGCCGCCTGCACCGATAAAACCGAACAGCATGCCGAGCAAAAACATTGTTAATATAATAATCATCTATTCATCTCCAGCCTTTTATACCCATCTTCCCATTTTAGCAAAAACAAAAAAAGAGCTGCGCGAAAAATAAGATTTTTCTGCTACAGCTCCCTCATTTTCAATTCCTTTGTTAGTTCTTTTTCAGCCGGGCAATAATTTCATCTGTTACGTCTTGTGTTGTATGTCTGCCGCCAATATCACGTGTTAAAAAGCCGTCGTTTGTCACACTTTCTATTGTGTTGAGCAGCACACTTCCTAACTCTTCTTCACCAAAATGATCAAGCATCATTTTCGCCGTCCAAATTTGCCCGATTGGATTAGCGACCCCTTTGCCGGCAATATCCGGTGCCGAGCCGTGAACCGGTTCAAACATCGATGGATATTTGCCATTCACATTAATGTTAGCAGCCGGCGCAATGCCAATGCTTCCCATAATCGCCGCACCAAGATCGGTTAAAATATCTCCGAATAAGTTGCTCGCCACAATGACATCGAACCGGTCAGGCTGCGTCACAAAAAAAGCAGCCAAGGCATCAATATGCTGTGAATCGGCTTGAATGTCCGGATAGTCCTTCGCTACATCTTCAAATACGCGGTCCCAGAATGGCATCGAGTAAATGATTCCGTTTGATTTGGTCGCACTCGTAACATGCCCGTTCCGTTTTTTTGCCAGTTCAAATGCGAAACGCATAGCACGCTCGGTTGCTTTTCTTGAAAAGACTGCATTTTGAATGGCAATTTCATCGTCGCCCCGATACATGCTGCCGCCAATTGAACTGTACTCCCCTTCGCTGTTTTCCCGGACGACCATAATATCGAAATCTTTCGGATTAAGAAGTGGAGAGCGAATGCCCTTTATCACTTTCGCCGGACGAAGGTTGATGGACTGTTCGAACTCCCTGCGGATTTTAATAAGCAGGCCCCATAGTGATACATGATCCGGCACAAGATTCGGATCGCCGACCGCACCGAGAAAAATACCATCAAATTGTGAAAGCCGCTCCATTCCATCCTCCGGCATCATTGCACCATGCTCCAAATAGTATCGGCAATCCCACTGAAACTCCGTAAATTCAAATTTCAGCCCTCCATGCACTTCTGATACCGTTTTCAAAATATCTGTGGCGGCTGCAACTACTTCTTTTCCAATACCGTCACCAGGAATATTAGCTATTTTTAACTGTTTCATATCTCTCACTCCTCACGCGGTCGACCGCCGACCATTTTTTCTAGTTTACTAAAAGAACCTACTTACAGCAATAAAAAAGAACCCATTTAGGTTCTTTTTTTTAGAATATTTTTCAAATGGATTAAATCGTGCTCTAAATGAGTAATCATTTCCTGTGATGCTTTTTCTTCATCCCGTTTTTTTATATGAGTGAAAATACTACGATGCTCCTGCAATATAATCTCGGCCCGATTTTGTTTTTGGAAATTCAAAATACGGTAAAACTGTGTTAAAGATTTTAAATCGTCTACTTGTTTTTGAAGACGTTTATTTTGTGTGAATTGAACAATGAGTCGATGGAATTGACCGTTTAATGCAATAATTGCGGCGGGTTCTTTTGCTTGAAGAATCGCTTTTTCTGTTTCGTCCAGCGTTTTTTCAATTTCTTCTACTTCTTGATCTGATGCTGTTTTCACCATCAAATTAACCGCAAATGATTCCAACGCCATTCGGCAAAAGTAAATGTCTTCTACGTCTTTTATCCTTGGTTCATATACAATCACTCTCGACCTATCATCTACTATAACAAGTCCTTCTTTTTCAAGCAGGCGAATGGCTTCCCGGACCGGACTTTTACTTACGCCAAACTGCTTCGCAAGCTGCGTTTCAACAATGCGTTCACCTGGCTTATATGTTCCATCAAAAATCATTTTTTTAATGGAATGATAAAATTGCTCGTAATATGGTATAGGTTTTTCAATTAAAAAATCACTCATTCTTCCACCCCATTTACTTTGTTTGCTTTATCTTATCACAACGTTATTTTTATCTTTATAATGACATTAATATTCTTTTCCAGAAAATTATGGTACAGTATTAGCATCTAGTACTAATTCCATAAATTGGGATGAACTAGCATGCAACGCTACCGGAGAAGAAATACACCCGCTTTTACATTTTTGGCCTATTTTACATTTGTGGCGGGGGTTGCCTTGTTTTCGATCGGACTTTTCAATGCAGACATGGAGCTGAATGAAAAAGGTTACTACATTGCTGTGATGATTCTTGTGGCGGTTGGTGCCATCTTAACGCAAAAAGTAACACGTGATAATGCGGAAGACAATGAAATTATTGCGGAAGAAGAAGAAAGAAGACGTGGAAGCATGAAACCTCCTGCTGAATAAGCATGAAATCACGCGTAAAAAATCTGCGCAAGTAACTGACAAATACATTTGGTTATTGAATGTTTCACATGAAACATCTTAACAGGAATTTGCATTTAAAGAAAACATTTCAGCAGTTTTCAATGAAGTTGTTTCAAGGCTTCCTTAGTATCATTATCAAGCTTTTCATACCAGTATGGCGCGATAAATTGGCCAATTACGGCGGCTTGTGCAGCCAATAAGAAAAAACTGTGTCCCTCGGGCGCAGCTTTTTTCTTTATGCAAATGGTTAGACGGATCCTCGCTGCCGCTATATAATCAACTGCAAGGATTAGAAAAGGAGAGGTTCATTTTGACTGTAAAAATCAATGTGTACTCCGATTATGTCTGCCCATTTTGTTTTTTGGCAGAGCAGCCGCTTTATGAGGCAATTGAAGGAAAAGACGATATAGAAGTCGAGTGGATGCCATATGAACTCCGTCCGTATCCAAATGAAACACTTCGTCCGGAAGACAGCTACCTGCAGACGACATGGAAGCAGTCCGTATACCCGCTCGCAAAAGAAATGGGGATTCCAATCGTCCTGCCGAATGTATCGCCTCAGCCTTACACGCACCTTGCATTTGAAGGCTATCAATTTGCGAAAGCAAACGGCAAAGGAACTGAGTACAACGACCGGATGCTGCGCGCTTTTTTTCAGGAACAAAAAGATATTGGTAATGTGGATGTGCTGACAGAGCTTGCCGGCGAAATTGGCTTGGATGAAGAGGCATACCGTGCAGCAATTAAAAACCGTACGTATAAAGAAGCTCATGAAAAAGCACTGGATCATGCTTACAATGAAGCAGAGATTACAGCCGTGCCGACATTTATTATTGGAAATACCAAGGTGTCTGGCATCCGCTCAAAAGAAGTACTCGAGCAAATCATTGAACAGGAAAGAAAAAAACGAAAGAAAAAAGTGACACTTCTGATGGATGGCCAATCCTGCGGCATAGACGGCTGTCAATAAAAAAACGTCCAATTAGATTTGGACGTTTCAGTGTGTAGACAAAGTCAGAAAGCAGGCTGATTGAAAACGCTTGTCTTTCCAGGAACGCCGCCGGGTGGGCAGCGGAGTGACCTTTTGGGGGTCATGAGCATCCACGTAAGGCAAGTGACGTCGAAAGCGGGCGTTTGTCAACAGCCTGAAACGTCCAATTAGATTTGGACGGTTACAGTCATTTACTCTTAATCCGGCAGTCCCCCAGCTAAAGCGGAAGGTTCATTGCATCCTTTTTGATTAACATTTAGGTTTCCCTTTATATTACCCCGCAACCGGCAAGCGGATATAAAAGGTCGTCCCTTCTCCACACTTGCTGTCCACTGAAATATGACCGCCATGTTCATGTATGGTTGTGTATACCTGCGTCAAGCCAAGTCCGGTTCCATCCATTTTGCTTGAAAAAAAAGGGGTGCCGAGCATATTAAGCTTCTCTTTCGGAATTCCAACTCCTGTATCCGTGATTTGAATATGAACCCACTGATTCTCACAATAATGAGTAATTCTGATTTTCCCTTTTTCAGAAATGGCCTCCAAGGCATTTTTTATTAAATTAAAAAACGCCTTCAAAAACAGGTTTTTTTTGCCAATAACCCGGGTTTCCCTATCGCGCAAGTCCATTTCTACTTCTACGTTATACAGTTTATCCTGAAACAAAAGCATCAATGATTCCAGCTCCTTGCAAAAATCAATGGATACGAGAGGTTCTTCCTGTAAATCCGGCTTCGATACCTGCAATAAGTTTTGCATCGTCAAAAGAGCTTTGTCCAGCTCAATTTCCATCGTCTGCAAGTAAGGATGTGAATGTGATTCTTTCAATAATTGCAAAAACCCTTTTACTGCTGTCAGTGGATTTTTCACTTCATGCGCAATGCCGGCTGCAATCTGACCGATTGAAGCGAGTTTCTCCCGGTTGTTCAATATTTTTTCCGTTTCTTTGCGTATGGAAATATCCCGAAAAACCGTTTGTATCACTTTTCGATCGCCGAATGTGACCGGGCGGCAGTAAAGCTCGGTTTCGACGGTTGTGCCGTCAGCCCGAATGACTTTCTCTTCAATAGACGGTGCCATTTCATTGCCAGCCATGCATTCTTGAATACGCTTTTTAATCATCTCACGGGATGACGGCTGAAAAACGGAAAGAACATCAACGTCCATAAGCGCTTCTTTTGATGTTCTGAAAAAATCGGCACCTGACTTGTTAATATAAATAATCTTATAATCGTAATGAAGAACCGTCGTTTCCACGGAATAATCGATTATATTACGGTACATCTTTTCCCCATCGGCGATGTATTGATTGGTTTGATCAGGTAATATACCTGTCAATTGCCCCACTCCTCTTTCTCCATATTCCCCTGTTTCCTGTTTTCAATTCGCTGTCGACGCCGCTTTTTCCTCTTTAAATAGAAAAAAACCATGCTTAGTCTATGACCGCATGGTGTTTAATGGTAAATTTTATCGATAAAACAACCTAAATTATGTTCATTTCTTACAAAGAATATTAAAGTCCTAGTGATAAATACTCGCTGCAGGTGCTCGTTACATCTCTTTTTGAAGCAGCTGTTTTAATTTCTCCGGCTCGTCTACACGCAGTGCAAGTTCTGTTACCGCTTTTTTGCTTCCCATAAACATAGTGGCTTCCAACGGTTCACGGAGTGTAATAACAACTTGCACTTCTAAAGGCTCAAAATCTTTCAAAATAAATTCCAGGACTTCTTTATGCGGTTTGGCGCCCCATTTTACTTCTTTAACCTTCTCAAGCGGAACAATAATACATTTTGTTAACCCTTGCGCTGCGTATAATTTTCCTTCTTTTATTTCAATAGGATTCAGCCCGATCACTTGTGTTTCTGCTAGAAAGAAAATAACAGAATATACATTTAATACAAGTAAAACGATAGAAATCCATATTGATTTTTCATGCAGCCACCAGTGAATACCGATCGTTTCAATAACAATGGCATGGATGAGCATCATATTCATGGCGATCGCGCTCGTTTTCATATGCATCGTGACAACATCATCATGTGACGGCGCTTTTTTCCTCCATGCGAAAAATGCGTAATAAATCATCAAAAATTCAGATACAACAATAGTGACAAGTTTATTATTTCCTGCTGCTTTTTCAACTGCAGGGAGCATCGAATAGATAGCGGCTGTTCCGCGCATTTTCTTCCGAATTAACGGTATTTTGCGCAGCACATAAAAAAGCAGGCCAACTTCCATGACAAGCAAAAGTCCCTCCGCTGCAATACCTGCATATAAAATCCCTTTATACGGAGCAAAATATTCAACCGGTATGAGCAACCTTGCAGCGATCAGTCCAGTGACCATCAGCCCAATCATTTGTTTCACGGACAGGTTAAATACAAAATAAGCTATAACAGGAGCTATGATCACGAGATCAATAAGAGAAACGATGGCAATGCCGCTTTCAATTTGGATTGAAAAAAATTCTTGAACAGCCGGCCGGTAGAGCAGCATGTTGCTTGTAAGCACGAGAATTAGAAAAGCAATAGCCCAATAAGGATATCGTACGGGCCGGTAAACCATTTTATCTTCCCCTAAAAAAACGCTTTCTTTTAGTTTATCGTATGGAAAGAAACAATATCTATTACATAAATGAACATTAATTGAATAAAGCGGAAATCAGGTGGCTTTAAAGATATCTTTGTTCATACTGTCTAAATTTAGCCATCGAAATCATGCCTAAAATGGGCCCGATGCCCAGTATAATAAAGACTCTTTCCCATCCCATATAAGGCTGCAGAAAAGAAATAAGGTTAATCGATATAATCGTAATTAAAAAGCCGATGCTCATTTGGAATGTTAATGCAGTGCCCACATATTCTACTTCTGCAAATTCAGAAACTGCCGCGGAAAACTGGGCGGAATCCGCAATAATGGAAAATCCCCAAATTATCGCAATGATAATTGTCAAAACGGTCGAATGCCTAAACACAAACCCAATCAAGATTGAGCAAAAAGCGCTAATGCCCATGGACCAAATCGTCAAACGGCCTCGTCCTATTTTGTCTGCTAATAACCCCCCAGCTATACAGCCAGCCGCACCAGCCAGACCAATCGCTAAAAAGGAAAACAAGGACGAGCGCATCAAGCCGCCCGCTGCCAGAAAAAGCGGCAGCCAAGTCCACATCGCATACAATTCCCACATGTGGCCAAAGTAGCCGTAGTTCGCCAGCATGACAGGCTTATTGCGGACGACTTTGCTGATCATATTAAATGAAAAAACAGACGGTGTTCCTTGCTGAGGTGCATCTTTTACAAAACTGATCATGATCAATGCTGCCAACGCGGATAACCCCGAGCTCATACCAATCACAATTTTCCAATTTACGTCTGACACAATCAGCGCAAGCATGTGCGGCAGTGCCGAACCGAGCGTTAACGCACCGATCACAATGCCGATTGCAAGTCCCCGCTGCTTCGGAAACCAAAGCGTCAGTACTTTCACAGCGGTCGGATAAACGCCCGCAAGTGCCGCACCGGTCAAAAAGCGCAGAGATACACCTTGAAAGGCACTGTCTACAAATAAAAGCATGCTATTGAGCAGCGCCCCCGCCAAAGCGGACGCGATAAATAACTTTCGCGCATTAAACCGGTCTGCCAAGCCAAAATAGGAGCTGGCTAATGCCCCTGCTGTAAACCCTGCCGGCACGGCTGCGGATATCCAAGGTTTCGCTGCATCCGTCAGCCCCCATACCTTTGTTAATTCATCAATAACGACTGAGGCGCTGAACCAAAGGCTTAAGGCAAATAAAACCGCAGTCGAAATCCAGCTTAATGCACTCCATTTTGATTGTTTCATTTCATTTATCCTCCGCGCATAAGGAATATATTCATTTTACACGGAACAGCTGCTTTTGATCATTAAAAAATTGGAACCTCATTCAGCGAGAAAACAACTCCCGAATATACGCCCCTAGCTGCTCATTCGTTAAATTGCTGTAGGCGGCCCCTCGAATCATCTCAACGGTAATGCCTGTTTTCTTTTTTGAATGAAGAATGTCTGTCATCCAGAGCGTTTTATATTTTGCATGTTCTTTTTTCACAAGGTTCATCGCCTGCTCAGCGGTTGCCACGTTCATTCTGCTCCAGTGCATGGCAATCTTAAAAAGAGAAGGATGACTTAATGATAAGGACGCCAGCAGTATATACTGGACGAGAACATTCACGACTTCATCCGGCAAGTGATACCGCTTATTCAAATCTGCTATTACGGTCATATCCATTTTTGATACTGAGTCCTTCCCTGTGGTATGCATAATCATTTGACGGGGATGAATGCTTTTAAAGTATGCAGCAGCACTGTGGCTGGCCATAAAAAAGACCCTCCTTTTAAATAATGGTTATCTTCTCTCTTTCCCTGCCTTTTCGTTTCTAAAGCCTTATTTCGAGTAAAAATGTTTGAACTTTTCTATTACCGGCTAATGTAGACTAACAACAATCATTTAAATTAAAAAAAGAAAGGGTTTTTCACATGAATACGACACATGATCTCCACCATACGGATGAAACGGTACAGGAAACAGGCACGTATATTTGTGCAGCCGGAAAAAGAGTAGACCTGCAAAAAGGCGAACAATTTCCGGTTTGTCCGGATATGAATGAGCCAACAACATGGCGCCACGCTGCTCACGTGCACAATACTGGTGATCAAGTAACAGAGACGGACACGTACGTTGACGAAGATGGCGATCGAGTGGAATTAGCACCGGGCGATACGTTCCCTTCCTGCCCAAAATCAGGCGAATCCACGCAATGGAAACATGCATAATTAATACCACTGTCTCACTCATTGAGGCAGTTCAGGCTGTTGACAAACGCTCGTTTTTGGCGTCACTTGCCTTGCATGAATGCTCATGACCCATAAACGCTTCCCGCACGGCGGCGTTCCTGGAAAGACAAACGTTTTCAATCAGCCTTCTTTCTGACTTTGTCTACATTTTGCACTGCCTCAATCGCTGAGGCAGTTTTTTATATAAAAAAGCTGCCCTCATTTCGAGGACAACTTACGCTGAAAATCAGCGATTATTTTATATTCCGGCTCTAAAAATCTGGCAACCCGGATAAAAGACGGAATTAATTCGCGATAGACATCGCTGTTCGCTTTATTTGGTACGTGCTCAAACACAGTACCGCTTGCATCTGCGGCAACATCGAGCGAATCAATTTCCCCCAGTCCATACAAGCCGAGTAAAACGGCGCCAAAGCAGGAGCTTTCAAAGCTTTCGGGCACGATCACAGGATGGTCAAACACATCGGACATCATTTGGCGCCAAAAGTCAGACTGCGCAAAGCCGCCGGTCGCCAGAATGCGCTGTGGCTCGCCTGTCAGCTCTTCCAATGCCAGTAGCACCGTATACAGGTTATACAAAATCCCTTCAAGCACGGCGCGGATCATATGCTCTTTTTTATGGTGCAGCGCGAGTCCAAAAAATGACCCGCGTGCATCCGCATTCCAAAGCGGCGCCCGTTCACCGGAGAAATACGGATGGAACAGGAGACCTTCGCTTCCCGCCGGGATACGCGCGGCAATTTCCGTCAGCATATCATATGGATCTTTTCCAAGACGTTTCGCCGCTTCTGTTTCTGCAGCGCCCAATTCATCCCGCACCCAGCGAAAAATCATGCCGCCGTTATTCACCGGCCCGCCAATGACCCAATGATCTTCCGTCAGTGCATAACAGAAAATGCGCCCTTTCGGATCGGTAACCGGTTTGTTTGTGACTGCACGGATCGCACCGCTCGTTCCAATTGTAATGGCAACGTCACCTGGTTTCACAGCACCCGTTCCAAGATTCGAGAGCACCCCATCGCTCGCACCGATTACAACCGGCATGTCTGCCCGAATCCCTGCTTCCACCGCGAACCCCGGTGTGATGCCATGGACAATATGTGTTGTTGAAACGGGCTTTGACAATCGCTCAGCACCAATACCAGCGATGCGCAGCGCTTCTTTATCCCAATCCAGTGTTTCAAGGTTGAACATTCCTGTTGCGGAAGCAATCGAATAATCGATCAGATAGTCACCGAACAGCCGATAAAAAATGTATTCTTTAATCGAAATAAATTTCAACGCTTGCCGAAAAAGGTCTGGAAATTCTTCGCGAAGCCAAATAATTTTCGATAAAGGCGCCATCGGATGAATGGGTGTCCCTGTCCGCATATAAATCTCGTGTCCATCCCACTCGTTCTTAAGCTTTTCCGTCCATTTCGTGCTGCGGCTGTCTGCCCACGTAATAGACGGCGTCAGCGGCCGCCCTTCCGCGTCCACCGCAATAACGCTGTGCATGGCGGATGAAAAGGATAGAAAGCCGATATCCTTTTCCGGTACATCGCTTTCTTCTATACATGTACGGATCGACGTCAGCGCAGCCCGAAAGATCACATCCGGATCCTGCTCCGCAGCGGAAGGCTCCGGCGTATGGAGCGGATATTCCACCCCGGCCCGGTGCACAAACGTCCCGTCCTTTTTAAAGATAACGGCTTTTGTGCTCGTCGTGCCAATATCAATCCCCATCATATATAAAAATCCCATCATCCATACACCCTTTCTTTAATAGCCAATAATAAGCACAACCGCACAACCGCACAACCGACAAAGCCAGCCAATGTTTCCTTCTTCTAATAATACACCGGAAACCTTATTCAACAAAATCGAGACGAGTAGAATCATAATGAAAAAAGCAGCCAAGCCAAAGCCAGGAAGATCTTTATCATGTTCTTTTTCTTCTACATCCATGTAGTTCATACAGAGCAGACTATTACAAAAAAAGAGATGATTCTATGCCAAAGCATAAAAACATCTCTTTTTTTGTTACCTTCCTTGAAACGCGACTTTAACTCCAAGACCGATATAAATGGCGCCAATCACTTTATTACCGCCCCGGTTCAGCCAGGAAAAACGTTTTGCCCGGTGGCTGATCGAATTGATTGCCAGTGCAATTATTGTCGTGTAAATAATACCCAGCAACACAAAAATGGCACCCAGCGCCAAAAATTGAAAAATAGATGCCCCGCGCGCCGGATCAACAAATTGCGGCAAAAAAGCGAGAAAAAACAACGCTGTTTTTGGATTCAGCATTTCTGCTAAGATCGCCTGACTGAATAAGCGGCTCGTTGAAGCAGATGATGCTTTTTCCATTTTCGAACTTGATGCTTTTGTTAATACCGCGCGGACACCTATATAAAACAAGTAAACCGCACCGGCCAGCTTCACAGCGTTAAATGCGGAAGCTGAGGTCATTAAAACAGCCGACAGCCCGACTGCTGCAAAAATGGTATGAATAAAATCACCGGCCGCAATTCCAAGCCCCGTAATGATTCCCGCTTTTCGTCCGCTTTGAATCGTCCGCGCCACTGTCAGTAAAACAGCAGGACCCGGAATTAAAAACAGGCCAATGACAACCGCCACAAATGTCAGTATTGTAGAAAAATCAAACATATCGTATCCCCGCATCCTATTTTAATAAAGAGCCTTTCTTTTAATCATAGCAGGAATAACCCAAAATAATCCAGTTCATCTTACTAAAGCGTTTTTGGCTAAAGCAAAAAGCAGCTGCCCGATATGGCGCTGCTTCTCCTCTTACTCCCCTAAATCAACGTTGTGATACACTTGCTGAACGTCTTCTAAATCTTCAATCGCATCGATCATTTTTTCAAACTGTTCCTGATCGTCTTCTGATAATGTCACATCATTTTGTGCAAGCATCGTTAATTCCGCAACCGTAAATTCTGTCACGCCTGCTTCTTTCAGCGCTTCCTGCACCGAGTGAAATTGATCCGGTTCCGCATAAACGATGACCGCTTCCTCTTCTTCAAGAACGTCGCGCACGTCAATATCCGCTTCCATTAACAGCTCCAGAACTTCATCCGCTGTTTTTCCTTCAAGGCCAAAAACAGCTGTTGCGTCAAACATATACGCTACCGAGCCGCTGACACCCATGTTGCCGCCGTTTTTTCCAAATGCCGCGCGCACATCAGACGCAGTCCGGTTCACATTGTTTGTTAACGCGTCGACAATCACCATCGAGCCGCTTGGCCCAAATCCTTCATACCGAAGCTCATCATAGTTTTCTTCTGCGCCGCCTTTGGCTTTTTCAATCGCCCGGTCAATGATCGTTTTCGGTACGCTGTACGTTTTTGCACGTTCAAGCACCATCCGAAGCGCCTGGTTGCTTTCCGGATTCGGTTCACCCTGCTTTGCCGCTACGTAAATTTCACGTCCGAACTTGGCATAAATGCGGCTTGTATTCGCGTCTTTTGACGCTTTTTTTTCTTTAATATTATTCCACTTACGTCCCACATTGAACACTCGCTTTCCATTTATCAATCTGTATTTATTATACATCAAACGATGTGTGTGGCACAAAGCGGGTTTACCGATCTTTAAACGCGGCCGGGCGTTTTTCAATAAATGCGCTGACGCCTTCTTTTGTATCTTCTGTACCAAATAGTTTTCCAAAATGTTTCGCTTCAAGTGCCAGCCCTTCATCAAGCGGCAGGTCGATACCAGTTAAAACAGATTCCAGTGCTGCTTTTACAGATAAGCTGCTTTTTTGAGTAATAGATTCCGCAATTTCCGCCGCTTTTTGGAGAAGCTGATCCGCATCGACAGAATGATTTACCAATCCAATTTTTTCAGCCTCCCGCCCATCGATAAACCGGCCGGTTAAAATAAGTTCCAACGCTTTCGCTGTGTTCGTTAACCGGGCAAGACGCTGTGTTCCACCGTATCCCGGAATAATACCAAGCTTCGTTTCCGGAAGGCCGAGTTTCGCTTCATGTGCCGCAATCCGCATATGGCAGCTCATCGCCAGCTCCAGCCCGCCGCCAAGGCACGCGCCGTTAATAACCGCAATAATCGGTTTTTCAGATTGTTCAATTTTATTGTAAAGCGCCTGGCCTTTGAACGCTGCTTGTTCCGCGAGTTCTTCCTGTTCAAACAAATGAGTGAATTCTTTAATGTCTGCCCCGGCAATAAAAAAAGCACCCGTGCCTGTTAAAATAACAGCTTTTACAGACGAATCACTATTTAACTGATCAATACACCGTTCCATTTCCTGAAGTGCCGTCTCATTCAGCGCATTCACCGGCGGATTTTCGATGGTTACATACGCCACACTTTTTATTATCTTTACGTTAATTAAAGAAAAGTTTTCCACTACAGCTTCACTCCCATCAAAATAATAACGCTTCCATTCCATTGTACAGGAAAAAATGTGAATCTCCATTCATTATTTTAATTATAATAATTGACATATATTTTAAATGAATATAAATTGAACAAAGATTCTTACTTTAGAAAGCAATGACTATTTGAGCTAATGCATTTCGTATAGATGCAGGGGCGATCATCGATTTGTTCTGGATCAGCTCTTCCAAATTACACTTTATTTTTGCAGGAATGGGTCGGTCTTGTAGAGAATGTCTGTCGTTTTGAAGAGCAGCGCGTATTCAAGCTGGGGAGTTTCCGCTTTTTATTGGCGCCACGATTGTCACTAAATCATCCTTGCTTTTTTACATCACTCATGAAAAAGCAGAGGCGGCGGGTGTGCGGTGCAGACTCCAGTGGAGATGAGATCGGTGCAGCCGCAAAGCGGCAGAAACGAGCTCGGCGCCTGCTACATGGAACGCGAAGCCGTGCGCCGCCGCCATTTCGGCTCTCGTGAAAAGAAGCAGGCCAAAATGATCCTCACACAAAAGAAACCGTCACAATGGGGATGAAACTGGTTTTTGTGATATGGGTCACTCTTTAGAGACGTGGCTCATGGAAAAAGGCAAAATAATAAGCGTTTGGGCTAATTACTATTTCACTGGCCCAAACGCTTATTTTCAATTTAGCGAACTCTTTTATTTCCCTGGAAATCCATTCACATACTGCTTCGGAATATCGACTTCTTTATTTAACTTCACTGCCGCTTCAAGCGTCCAGTATGGATTTCTAAGCATGCCTCTTCCAACTGCCACAAGGTCTGCTTCTTCATTGCCGATCACTGCGTTTGCCAGAATAGGTTCATCCAAACGGCCGACAGCGATTACTGGTACGTTAAGAGCTTCTTTAATTTCCCGTGCCAATGGCACCTGGTAAGCCGCGTGCGTACCCGGGCGTCCATGTGCCGCGATCTGTCCTTCACCGCCTGCACTAATGTGGAACATATCGACACCCGCCGCCTGATATTCTTTTGAAAAAGCAATGCTTTCCTCGATGCCGTATCCGCCTTCAACGTATTCCTTAGCGGATATGCGCATAATGAGCGGCATATCCGCCGGCATTTCACTTTTTGCAGCTTCGATGACTTCTTTGCCGAATTTCGTTAACTCCTGTCCATATTCATCCGTCCGTTTATTTGTAAACGGCGACTGGAATTGGTGGATGAGGTAGCCGTGTGCCCCATGAAGCTCGATCGCATCTACGCCCGCTTCGACAGCGCGGCGGACAGAAGCACGGAATTTCTCTACCATTCCTTTTACTTCGTCAGTTGAAAGAGCTCTTGGTGTTTTCGAATTTTCATCAAACGCAATAGCAGATGGTGCAACCGGCTCAGCCGCATCTTCTGCTTTACGGCCGGCATGTGCGATTTGAATCGCCACTTTTGCACCGTGGGCATGGATAGCGTCAATAATACGCTTCAGCGCCGGGATTTGTTCGTCTGACCATAAACCTAAATCATAATCGGTAATACGGCCGTCCGGTTCGATATCGGTCATTTCAATAATAATAAAACCGGTGCCGCCAATTGCACGGCTTACATAATGGAAATAGTGCCAATCATTTGCAATCCCATCTTTTTCAGTCACCGAATATTGACACATCGGGGGCATCACGACACGGTTTTTCAGTTCAAGCCCTTTAATTGTATAAGGCGTAAATAAATGGTTCATTTCATTCAGCTCCTTTAATATATGTATGCACATGCATATAAATTATCATCTCTCTTTGTCACTGTCAAAGAAACGACCTCACAAAAAAAGCTTTCCCCGGCTGGAAAGCTTTTAAACATGCTCATCTTTTCAACTGCTGGATTGTTGACTGAACATCGTTTTGAATGGATTGAGTAGAAAAAGCTGTTTCAAGTGTCGCACAAAATGTCTGTAAAACCGCTTTAAGTTCTGCTTCTCCTTCTTCCGTAAGAGACGCGTAAATAGCACGACGATCATCTTCGCAGCTATGCCTCCTGACAACGCGGCAGTTCCTTTTTTCCAGCCGGTTTACGAGGCGGGACAGCGCACTTTGGCTTAAACCTACCATATCCTGCAGCTGATACAACTTCAATTTCTTCTCCGTTGCTTCTGATAAAAACAGCAGCACATAACATTCATTTAATGAAAGCTGGTGCTGTTCCTGAAGCGCCCGCTCCAACTCCCGTGCAACCGTAGCCTGAATAGCGGTCAGGCCGAGCCATCCTTTAAACAGCGAGGTATTCTGCTCATTTCCCATCTGGCATTCACCTATTTCTGTGTAAATAATCGTCCCAATGTGAAAGGTTTCTCCCATTATACTACGTTTAGTATGCTCTTTCATTATACGAAAAATTATTTCTCCCACAATCGGTTACAAGAAAAAAATCCCACTCCCTCTTTATTTCCGTTGTCATGACCAATGTCATACGGTCACCCATGAATCAAAAAATGTTCCTTTTCTTTTTATAAAAAAGGACTGCCTCTTTTTCGGAGGCAATCCATCTTTTTACTGAGTTTTTTTGTATACAATTTTTTAATCATTTCAACGGATAAATTGTACTGAAAAGGCGATTTCATCTGCCAGTTTTATTCATCCAGCCCTTTTCGGCTAAGCGTAAACACCTTTTAACCATCTATTTCCTGACAGAATTATGTGGGTCAATGACAAACTTCTTTGACGCCCCTTGATCAAATTCGGCATAAGCGGCCGGGGCTTCATCCAGCGAAATAATTGTAGCATTAACCGCTTTTGCGATTTGTGCCCTGCCGCTTAAGATAGAATTCATTAAATCCCGGTGATACCTCATAACTGGTGTTTGACCCGTTACAAAAGTATGCGCCTTCGCCCAGCCCAGCCCTAATCGCACTTTTAATGTCCCATGCTTTGCATCCTCAGTGGCTGCACCCGGATCACCGGTTACATATAACCCAGGAATACCGAGACGCCCCCCTGCGCGAGTCACTTCCATAATCGAATTTAATACGGCAGCAGGCGCTTCCCCGGCGGACTCTCCGTGCCCATGTGCTTCAAACCCGACACAGTCAATCGCACAGTCTACTTCCGGCACACCTAAAATTTCGGCAATTTGCTCATCTAAATTCGGATGTTCTTTTAAGTTGACCGTCTCACAGCCAAAGCTTCTTGCCTGTTCCAGCCGTTCACTGTTTAAGTCTCCCACAATGACAACAGAGGCACCGAGCAGCTGCGCTGAATGAGCCGCGGCCAGCCCAACCGGTCCCGCACCTGCGACATACACCGTTGAGCCTGTTCTAACACCTGCGCTTACCGCACCATGATACCCGGTCGGAAAAATATCAGACAGCATCGTTAAATCAAGAATTTTTTCCATCGCCTGATCTTTATCCGGAAACTTCAGCAGCTGGAAATCAGCATAAGGAACCATGACATATTCAGATTGGCCGCCAACCCAGCCGCCCATGTCCACATACCCATAAGCGGAACCTGGGCGATCCGGATTCACATTTTCACAAATGTGCGTGTCCCGCTCCTTACAGCTGCGGCAGCGTCCACACGCGATATTGAATGGTACAGAAACCAGATCCCCTTTTTTAATAAATTCCACATCGCGGCCAACTTCGATTACCTCTCCGGTAATTTCATGCCCCAATATGAGTCCGCTCGGCGCAGTCGTTCTTCCGCGAACCATATGCTGATCGCTTCCACAAATATTTGTGGTGACCACTTTTAAAATAACGCCATGATCACACTTGCGCCCAACGTTAAGCGGATTAACCCCTGGGCCGTCCCGCAAAACTAAATCAGGATACGAAATATCCTGGACCTGTACTTTTCCCGGTTCAATATACGCAATTGCCCGATTACCTGTCATTTAAAAATCCCCTTTGTTATGTTATTTTCCGTGAATTTATTACACGAACGAATAATCTTTTAAAGCGCTTTCATTAAATAAAGTAACATAGAAATGACCAGCGGCTTGTTTACCACATTTCGTGTAAAAACGGTTTGTCTCCCTCCTTAAAAATACCATTTTAAATTTCCCACCCTATTTGAATACCCTCTTTTTCATAAAGTAATGACAAAGTGACTACTTAATTTCAAAATATTTTCTCATTCTTCTTTTAATCCATCTCAACGCAGACCAAAGCCCCTGTTTTGTTTTGCCAGCTTTATCCGACGATTCTATATTTGCTATAATAAGATGTAAACAAAAGAAGGGAGATGGTTTACATGAATAGAGTCTTACGCGGACACCATCTTTTGTGTGTTCATGGTTTCAGAGGAATGGGCTATAGCGAAGCGTTTGCCGATACAATGGCTGAAATTGTGAAAGAAATACGTGATGAAACAATCGATTTCCCTATTCAAGTACAAATGTTGCTGGACGATGCATGCGCCGCCTGTCCTCATAACGGCGGAACGATATGCGCAGCTGGTCCCCAATCAGAAGATCATGTTACTTCAATGGATCGCCGGGTGTTGAACAAGCTCGGACTCCAGCCCGGTGGTATCTACTCCAAATCTTATCTGGTCCGATTAACTGCTGAAAAGATTCAGGCGGATGATCTCGATCATATATGCGCAGGTTGTTCGTGGCTTTCATACGGCGTCTGCAAAGAAGGAATTGAAAATCTCCGCCGGGGGAACATTTTACAGCAATAAAAATAAACACCATCTATTATTTCAAGACGGTGTTTATACGTTCTATAATTAAGCAGACAAGCTATTCAAAAACGATTCAATTTCTTCCTGTGTTTTGCGGTCTTTGCTGACGAAACGGCCCGCTTCTTCTCCATTGTGGTACGCCACAAAGCTTGGAATGCCAAATACATTCAGTTCGCCGCACAAATCAATGAATTCATCCCGATCTACAGAAATAAATTGATATTCCGGATAATCCGCTTCAATTGCCGGCAAGATCGGCTCAATAACCCGGCAGTCCGGGCACCAGTCTGCTGAAAATATAAACACGATCCGCTCTTCTTTTTTCAACTGCTCAAATTGTTCCATAGACTGTAATTTTTCCACTTTTGTTCCCTCCAGCTTTTTTCAAGTACAACCTATTATACGCCTTTTTCGGATAAAGAAAAAAGAAGAAGACTTGGGGCGGTATTTCATTTTAAAGGCGGTATTGATATGCTTGAGCCGGTTCCGCCCCCAGCGCTCAATACCGCCCTTATTTTAAATAAACCGCCCCACACAGCACACCTTATAAATCTTTTGCATTAAAGGTATCGCCATTTTTTAAATTGCCTGATTGAAAACCACGGTAAAACCAATTTTTCCGCTGCTCTGATGTGCCGTGTGTAAAGCTGTCCGGCACTGCGTATCCTTGTGCGCGTTTTTGAATTGTATCATCTCCGACAGCACTTGCTGCCGTCAGTGCTTCTTCTAAATCCCCTTCTTCAAGCACGTTCATCCCTTGAGCATGATGTGCCCACACACCCGCGTAATAATCAGCCTGCAGTTCAAGCTTCACTGAA
Source organism: Domibacillus iocasae (assembly GCF_001750285.1). Taxonomy (GTDB): domain Bacteria; phylum Bacillota; class Bacilli; order Bacillales; family Domibacillaceae; genus Domibacillus; species Domibacillus iocasae. The sequence goes on along the minus strand of NZ_MAMP01000025.1, from coordinate 22,000 downwards.
TACTCATTGTACTCCTCTTCACTCAGCCGATTGCGCATGGCGTGTACTTTCTGTGATGTACCAAGCAATGTTTGGACATGGTGACCGACTTCATGAGCAACAACATAGGCCATCGCAAAGTCTCCCGGTGCCTGGAATTGATTTTGAAGCTCTTTATAAAAGCTTAAATCAATGTACAGCCGTTGGTCTCCCGGACAATAAAACGGACCGACCGCTGATGTCGCTGTTCCGCAGGCAGAGTCCACACTGCCCGAAAACAGTACAAGCACCGGCTCTTCATATACCATGCCTTCTTCTTCAAATACTTCCGTCCATACATCTTCCGTATCCGCCAGCACAACCGATACAAACTGGGCAAGCTCCTGGTCCTGTTCCTTTTCTACATATGGCTCGCTGCTGTCCGTTCCAAGCAGCTGCGACGGATCGCCGCCAAGCAGCGTAAAAATAAGAACAAAAATTAAGCCAACTCCGCCAATCCCACCACCCAGAATGGCTTTGCCGCCCATACCCCGGCGGTCTTCCACGTTCGAGCTGCCTCTTCTTCCCTGCCATTTCATCGTTAGTCCTCCTCGGTCCACTTCTTATCGTAGTAGTGTTATACCCAGAGGCGTGAATCGTTAGACGGATGGCGGGAAAATATTTTCTTTTAATGCTGAAGATTGAACAAATTCGGCTGTTGCGGCTTTTTGTTTTAATGTGAAATTACCCACATGACATTTGTGTAAAGATGATGCCTTTCCATTCTTTTTCAAGGTAAAACGCAGTATAATTTAAGCAGAAATTGAACAGAAATGAGGATGTGCAATGAAGCGAATTGCGGTTTTTTGCGGCTCGGCCGACGGGGCCTCGCTAGAATATAAGGCTGGAGCTGCTTTACTTGGCCAAACATTAGCAGCGCAAGGGATTGGACTCGTATACGGTGGATCAAGTACCGGGTTGATGGGCACGGTCGCCGATGCCGTTTTACAGAATGGTGGCGAAGCAATTGGCGTTATTCCAACATTGCTGGAGGAGCGGGAAATTGCCCACACACAGCTAACCGAGCTGCACATTGTTCGCTCGATGCACGAGCGAAAAGCAAAAATGGCAGAGCTGGCCGACGCATTTATTGTGCTGCCAGGAGGCGCCGGTACGATGGAAGAGTTTTTCGAAGTTTTTACATGGGCACAGATAGGCCTTCATCAAAAACCCATTGGCCTTTTAAACGTCGCGCGTTATTTTGACCCGCTCGTTTCCTTTTTTGATCATATGACGGATGAACGCTTTTTGCCGGAGCAGTACCGGACGATGCTTCTTGTGGACAAGTCGCCCGAGCGATTAATAGAAACATTTCATAGTTACACGCTGCCTTCAGTCAAAACACATGAAACTGAGACAACCGTATAAACGAAAAAGCATGCTCCCTGTGATGGAAGACATGCTTTTTCACTTTATTTCTTCAATAATCAACTATCCCTCATTCCCTTGTACCGGCAAAGACACCGTTACGGTTGTCCCTTTTCCTTCCTCACTTTCAAACATAATGTCGCCGCCGTGTTCCTTAATAATTCTCAGGCTTACCATGAGACCCAGTCCGGTTCCTTTTCAGATGTTGGCACCAGCCAGCAGGCAAGCGGTTATATTGTTGCAGCGATTGATAAAGGAATTATCAGCGGTTTACAGATGGCACCTACCGGCCATATGAACCCGTTACGCGTGTCAGGTGGCGAGCTTTTTATCAAGAGCATTTAATCTGGCGAAAGAAGCAGGCACCTCTTCTCAGATGTTTCATCAAGTATGGCCGACTACGTTCACATCCAGCGCATTTTAGCCGAAAACATTACCGCTGGTTACCCGGATGGCACATTCTAGCCAAATATCAATGTGCCGCGCGCTCAATTTTCTGACTTCTTGGCCCGTGCTTTAGATGACCGATTCAAGGTCGAGAAGCCGAGTTACGCAATGGATCAAAACAAAGTATATAGATACAGCGCGAATGAGGTCGGCACAATTGTCTATTCCTTTTCGGAAACAGAACCGAACGGATGGAATGTTCAGGAGACGTATGAAGGCGGTGTTAAAGCGGAAACCCCGATGGTAGAGCGTGAAGACAGCGCCGAGCTATTTAACATCTGAAAGACCTGTTTCAATCGTACAGCTGCTCAAATATCCGGTTACAGAAGGCCAGTCCTGGTCCCTCAATCCGAATGGAACGGGGGGAATTAATTATTACTTCAACAATCAAAATTGGTCAATACACCGGTGGGAACATTTAACAATATGGTGGAAGTGACGGAACTAGCGCCTTGGTAAAAAGACAGATCATTGCGGCTTTTACTTTCCCATCGGCAGAAAATTTTTTTTGCCGGTCCAAACGTTCTTAGATGCGTTCAAAAAGAAAAAAATCCGATCTCGTTTATGGAAGATATAGCGTAACGGTTAAATATGATCATTTATTATAGCTAAAAGTTATATCATTTTGCTAAATAAAGGTCGACGATCGCTTGAAGCTCTTTTAAATACACATGCGCCATCCGGCCAAGCTGTGTTTTTTCATGTACAATCCAGCCGACTGTAATCGCTTCATCTGCTTGAAGTGGCACCGGTACAATGTCCGATCCATTTAAATCTTCGCTTAAAATTCCTGTGGAAATCGTATAGCCATTCAGCCCGATCAGCAAATTAAACAGCGTCGCCCTGTCACTCACCTGAATGCTTTTTTGGCGCGGCAGCGTGCTGAAAATCTCCTCCGCATAATAAAAGGAGTTGAATTCCCCCTGTTCAAACGAAAGACGCGGGTATGCTTCCAAATCCTCAAGCGTGACGGATGCTTTTTGGGCCAGCGGGTTTTGCGTACTGACAAAAATATGTGGCTCCGCTTCAAATAGCGGGTGAAAAAGAAGTTGTTCATCTTTCAGCAGCTGGCGCATCACTTTTTCGTTAAACGAACTAATATACAAAATGCCAATCTCACTCCGCAAGTTTTTAACGTCCTCAATAATTTCATATGTCCGTGTTTCCCGAAGTGTAAATTGATACTCATCCGCGCCGTGCTTCTTAATCATTTCCACAAACGCATTAACTGCAAATGCATAGTGCTGCGTCGATACGGAAAACAGCTGCCGTGACGGCGCCGAATTTAAATACCGCCCTTCTAACAGCTCCGCCTGCTCCACCACCTGCCGCGCATACCCTAAAAATTCAGCTCCGTCTGTTGACAGTGTAATGCCTTTTGAAGTCCGGATAAAAATCGTAATTCCGAGCTCTGCCTCAAGCTCCTTTACCGCTTTGGATAAGCTCGGCTGCGATAAAAACAGCCGCCGCGCCGCTTCATTAATCGACCCGCAATGCACAATTTCAATTACATACTTTAACTGCTGCAGCGTCATCTTTTCACCCCTGCTTTACTTTATTTTTCACATTTAAAAACGCTTCATATCCATAAAAAATAACCAGGCCTATAACAAGAATCTGAAACGAAGACAACAAGCTTTTCTCGTATATTCTGGCATATAAGCTATCTGCCAGCAGTAAAAAAAGCATACACAAAAAAACCGGTAGTCATGCTTTTTTTTTTCGTTTTTGATTCCTGTTCAGACATTTTGCGAAAAAAGATCACTCGCCACCTCCGGTTTGATCAACATACATTACAAGCAGCATCGAAATGAAAATAAGAATGCTTATACAAACTTCCTTTATTTTAGGAATTGATTTTCTCCTTTCCATACACGAGATATATTCGAATTTCACATTTTTTGTTAAATAATTTACAAAGTTTATTATGGCAAAACACAATACCTTTGTAAAATATGGGGGAATTCAGCATGATGCTTTTTATGCCGCTGGCTATTGGTGTTTTCATCGGACTTATTCTCTTCTTTCCACAACGCCGCTGAAGAAAAAAGCAGCTGGACACGGCCAACTTATTCGTCTCCCCGCTTATGCCGGGCTCATTTTGTCCGTAGCCTTATTTGTGATCGGCTTTTCTGTTGTAAGAGGATTTGAAGACGCAGTTTATGGACTTCTTGCTTGTACTATTCTTCTGTTTCCGATCAGCCTGCTCGTTACAAGCATACAAAAAAACCGCTAATGGTTAGCGGTTTTCTTCCTGCAAAATACGGTTCATCGCTGCTTCATAAATACGATAGTCATGATCGGAAAACAATATAAATGCTGCATAGCCAAAAGGATGTTCTTCCAAAAAGTCCACAACGGTTTGAAGCGCAATTACTGCCGCCTGTTCAATCGGAAAACGATACACACCTGTAGAAATAGACGGAAATGAGATGCTTTTTACGTTATTTTCCATCGCAAGCTTCAGCGCGTTCCGGTAACAGTTAGCAAGTTTCTCTTCTTCTTTATCTGATCCGCCAGTCCAAACCGGACCGACTGTGTGAATCACCCATTCAGCCGGAAGATCATGTCCCTTTGTGATAACTGCTTCCCCTGCTCTAAGCTCTTCTCCACTCAATGTTTCTGCCCGTACTTTTTTGCATTCGTCTAAAAGCGCGCGCCCCGCCGCGCGGTGAATCGCTCCGTCCACTCCGCCGCCACCAAGGAGCGAACCATTCGCCGCGTTGACAATGGCTTCTGTTGTTTGTTCCGTAATGTCACCTGTGACTAACTCCAGCGTATTTTCACTTATTTTCGTTTTCATCGCTTTCACTCCTCAAATTTATTGAAATATCGCGTACAATAAACCCGCTTTTTGGCATACTCGGCATGCTGGTCATGCTGAAGCTGATATCCTGATCCGGGACAGTATAAGACAGGCGGTTCACTAGAAAATCAACGCTTACTTTCATTAATTCAATCGTAATCCATTCCCCTGCACATCGATGCCCGGCGTAGTAATCACCGCCGCCCTGCGGAATAAAATCAAATGGACTTTTATCCCAGTCTTCAAACCGTGCCGGCTGAAACAAGTCGGGATTCTCCCACAGCTCTGGATCATGGTTCGTTCCGTATAAATCTAAAAGCGCAAGCGTTCCTTCCTTAAAATCCATGCCACTCCATTCAAAGTCTGTTTTTACCTTCGCTCCGGTAAACGGGAAAAAAGGATAAAACCGGCGCACTTCCTGCACAAAATATTTCGTGTACGGCTCATCCACATCCATCAGCTTCGGCTTTTCTTCCGGAAATTGGTGCAGTGCGAGTGCTGTAAAAGCAAGGTAGATTGATACTGCCGTAATCGGCCGCAAAATATTTAATACTTCTACAGCCGCTGTTTTTGTATCCAATAACTGTCCGTCTAGTTCTCGGTGATGAGAAAAGACATATAGTGCCGATTCTTCTGGCGGATGAAGTGTATTCTGCCGCACTTCTTCAATTAAGCCACCGACCCATTTTTCAGCTTTCCGTCGCGCGCGGCGGGTTTTCCAATATTCCGGGCCAGCCGAGACGGACGATTCAAACATGGCACTAAGTTCTGAAGTCCGCCGCTTTACGTCGTCTTCCGGAAGCGGTACACCGCCCCATTCACAGGCAATACGGCAAAGCAGTTCTTTTGCTTCTTCATACAAAACAACCTCAGATTGCTGTGTCCATTTTTGAGCTGTTTCCATCCACTGGCGTACAAAAATGTCTGTCAGACGCATGACTTCTTTAGGCGCCATCAATGACATAAATGCTGCTTTCCGGTGCTGGTGCGCTTCCCCATCAAGCGTCTGCACGCCGCCTTCACCAAACAATGTTTTTACTACTCTTTTTGGAGCGGCACCTTCCCGCTGAAATTTTGCCGGGTCATAAAACAGCTTTGCCGCTTCCTTGCCGCCCATACAAATGGCTGGTTTCCCCATTAAGCGAGTTTCAAAGATATTCTCTTGAAACGATCGGCGCCGGTTCGGTATGTACAAATACCCTTCTCTCAGTAAACTTAAGCTTTGATCGAGCCCATCTTCTTTTGGCATGCCGTTTTCAGCAGACATTGTACCCTCTCCTTTTTGAACAGTCCTTTTCTTTGTTTTCCCCTTTCCAATCCAGAATATAGCTTTTTTTCACAACAAAAAAACGAACTTCCTGTAAAATAGAAATCCAACTCTTTTCATCTATCTTTTTTGCCACTTTGACTTTTTTATCCAAAAACAAAACCCAATTAATTTACTTTATTTGGAATAATAAATCTTTTTTCAGTTCTTTTGATCCTTTTTTACAAAGTCCTGTTTTATAGAATGACAGCCGGGTAACATACAACCGTAAGTCAAATCCAAATTTACTGAGGAGGAACTTGAAATGGCTAACAATGAAAAAATGAGTCGTGAAGAGGCAGGACGTAAAGGCGGAGAAATGACGGCAAAAAACCATGATAAGGAATTCTATCAGGAAATCGGTCAAATGGGCGGGAATTCCAGATCCAACCGAAGAAACGATGATAATGACGGGAAAATGAGCAGAGAAGAAGCCGGCCGCAAAGGCGGAGAACGAAGCCGCCGTTAATGTAAAATTAAACGTGAACCTTAAGTGAATATTCAGAGAATGCTTTCGTTTGGAGAGAAAGCATTGTTTACAGACTTTCCAAATGCATCAGTTCGTTTCTTAATTTTAAGGAATGAAAAACCGGCTTTCCTCGATAAGGGAAGCCGGTTTTATTTTTGTTTATTCGATTAAGCTGCGTCACCATCATGATAAGGCTCCAGCGAAATATACATAAGAAATTGCAAAAACTCACTGTCTCTCTCTTGAAGAAGACGAATCGCGTAGTTCCATGCATTTGTTTCAATCCGAAGGGCAATCCGCTTTCTTTGCAGCGGATCGTTCGTTTGGTCAAGCTGATCTGCCAGCGTATTGAGCTCAGAATCTTCCGCATGGCCAAGCTCATGAGCGAAAACAGCAGCCAGATGCTGATCAAACGGTTTTAAAGAGCCGTACAAGAGCCGGCACTGCTCTTCAATTCCATCCCAATAAAGCGTGATTTTATGCTTGGCTAAGCTGTATTTGCCTCCGGCGATAGTCTGACCGCCGGCAGAGTGGTGAATCTCCACCGCAGCCGTGCTGCCCGACAAGTCCAAAAGGTGTTTTATGACAGCCGGGAGCGGGGCTTTCTCTATTATAGAAGATTTAGTCGCTTTCATCATGCTGTTCTCCCTGTCGTTTAATTGATTTTTTTATATAAAAAAATCACTCCCCGAATTTAGTAGGCAGTGGATAACCCCCCTCAAAAAGATGAAGAATTACTTTTTACTTATTATACATTAAATTGGTTTATTTATCATGCAATAATTTCCAGTAATAAAACAGTGACAGCCTGCCGGAAACCAACCCTATCAAGCGTGTTCCGCTTTTTTAGTTACGGCATTCCACATTTTTCATTATTTTTTCACGGTTAAACCTATCAGCTTCGCAAATCCAATCGCTTGTTCCGCCGATACTGAACAGCCGTTTAAGCTTTCCATATCAATATGGAGCTGATCGAATGTACAGGTGCTAATATTGACTCCCTTTAGCGACATTTGCTTAAAGTGCACATCATCCGGATCGCATGTAGCTAAATATACATGCTGGAGCGAGTACCCATAAAAATTAGCCCCTTTTAAAGACAATTGATTAAATGCTGCGTTTTTTAAATGAAAGCATTTTTTTAACATTTTTTCATTTCAACTGACCTTATTACAGATATGCATGCATCCATTATCATTTTCCTTAGTTATGTTAAACTTGAAGAAGTGTTTACATAACGTTCGCCAGTTTCCTATTAAGTGCGGGGGAAAAATAAAAAGAAGGATAAAAATAATTGAAGAAAAGCAAATTTTTAGAAAGCGTTCGAAAAGCAGCTATGCTTATTATAGGGGCGGTCATAGCCGCGTATGGATTAGAAGAAGCTGTATTGATCCCAAAAAGTGTCATTGATGGCGGAGTAACCGGCCTCAGTATTATGGGGTCTCATGTTTTTGGGCTTCCGCTTGGTGCCTTATTGTTCGTCCTGAATATCCCTTTTGTCTACCTGGGCTACAAATAGGTAGGAAAAACGTTTGCGATCATGAGTATTATTGGGATTGCCGCTTTATCCATTTCAACCGTTTTATTGTATCATGTTTCGACAATTTTAGGACCAGAGGATCAATTGCTTGTTGTGTTGGCTGGCGGAATCTTTCTTGGCGTAGGCATTGGCATCGTGCTTCGCAACGGAGGCGCTCTTGATGGCTCTGAAGTGCTGGCTGTTTTGCTTTCAAGAAAAATTCCCTTTTCAGTCGGCGATATTATCCTGTTTTTAAATGCGTTCATTTTCTTGGGGGCAAGTTTTATCTTTGGACTGGAAAGCGCCTTGTATTCGGCGATTACCTATTACATAGCCAAAATATGATTGACATTATTCAAGTCGGCCTGGAAACATCAAAATCCGTAAAAGTCATCAGTGCCAAGTCCAAAGAAATCGGTTCAGCCATTCAAGCCCGGCTCGGCCGTGGCGTGACATACACGCATGGACGCGGCGGATTCTCTAACGAACCAACCGATATTTTAAGCTGCGTCATTAACCGCATGGAAGAAAACAAGATTGTATCGATTATTAAAGAAATAGACGAAGGCGCTTTTGTGGTAATATCGGATGTATCTGAAGTAAGCGGCGGCAACTTCAAAAAACGCGATATTCATTAACGAGCAGCCTCTCTTTCATTCAAAAAGGCTGGCTTCACTTCATAAGAGGATAAATGTTGCTCTTTCCAAAACAGGCACGTGAAAAACGGTTAAAAAAGGATAAGGAGATGATGGATGTGAGAATCCGTAAACAGAAAAAAGAAGAAACAGCTCAAAACCTCGAGCAGCAAATTGCAGGAAAAGAACAATACTATTCAGAAGAAAAGTTCACGGAAAAGCTTGCGAAGTCCGGGGGAAAACTTGGCCACAAAGCGATGTATGCGGCCCTTCTTTTATTTGAAGCAATGAAAAGTCCAAAGCTGCCAAACAAAACCCGGATGACCATTCTCGGTGCGCTGGGCTATTTAATTTTGCCGGTCGACGTCGTGCCGGACTTTCTGCCGGCGGTCGGGCTGGTGGATGATGCTGGCATTCTGATCGCGGCGCTTATCAGTGTGTATAACATGGTTAATGACGAGATGCGGCGCACTGCTCATCAACGGATGAAAAAATGGTTCGGAGAGAAGTATGACGCCGGACTAATGGATGATGAGATAAACCAATCCTTGTAATGCTTATCAAACAAACACACGACCGTTGCTGCGGCGGCCGTGTGTTTGTTTATTTTTTCTTACACAGTTTCCTGTTTAAAAATGCACAGCAAATGAGATTTTGAATAGCCCGTTACATTAGGCAGTGCATCAAGCTGACACTCTTCCATCAGAATGTTTTCAAGAAAAGAAATCGTTTTTTATGTCGCTTCGCTGTAATACATCTTGCTCACCTCCCTATTATCTTACCGAATATGAGCAAAGATTTTTTGATACATATTGCTAAAAGCTCTCTATGATAGCGAACAAAGGATGGATTTAAAATGTCAAAGCTGCCATCATCCTTTTTCATCGAAACAAGGGGACCTGCTTGCTTTTTAAAAAAGGTTTAGAGGCGGGGCCTTCTTCAATTAAGAAGCAGATCATTCCTTACTTTGAATGCTGCGGGACCGGACGACAATTGGAATAAGAAGCAACGAAAGAAGCGCTCCGGCAAGTGAGAGCGTTGAATAACTAGAATGAACGACAACCATTCCAGATAGTCCCCCGCCCAATGATCCTGATAAAGCAATCAACACATCAACAGCTCCTTGTGTTTTCGCACGGGCAGATGGATGGGTGGCATCTACAATAAGAGCGGTGCCGCTGATTAAGCCAAAGTTCCAGCCAAGCCCAAGCAAAACAAGGGCGGCAATGAGCAGCGGCAGCGAATCAGCCGGTGCAAAAGCGGCCATAAGACCAGCCGCAAACAAAGTAACAACAGAAGCGACGGCCATTTTGATACGGCCAATTTTATCGACAAGAAAGCCTGTTACTAAAGATGGCAGGAACATCGCGCCTATATGAAAGCCAATGACCAGCCCGACCTCTTTTAAATCGTGCCCGTGATGTCCCATATGGATAGGCGTCATCGTCATAATGGCAACCATCACAAATTGCGTTACAACCATGACGGCAGCGCCAGCAGTAAGTTTTCGTTTGTTGACTGCCGGTACGTCAGAATCATTGCCTGCATGCACATCACCACTCATTCTCTGCCCATCAGCTATTGCTTTTGCGACAATGAGAGGGTCCGGACGAAGAAAAGCTAAAAGAACCAAACCAGCAAGTATATAAGCGGCAGCCGCAAGAATAAACGGGCCAGCCAGTGCCGGAATCCCAACGGAAGCGGCAAATTCACCCATTACATTTACCAAATTAGGCCCTGCAACAGCACCGAATGTGGTAAAAACCATGGCCGTGCTGATCGCAGTTGCCCGTTGCGTAGAAGTTGCGAGGTCTGTGCCCGCATAACGCGCCTGTAAGTTTGTCGCTGTCCCAGCACCATAAATGAGCAATGAGGCAAAGAATAGCGGAATATTGTTCGTCAACGCTGAGATAATAACGCCAATTGCGCCAATGCCTCCCGTCAAAAATCCCGCCGCGAGCCCAAAACGGCGCCCGAAACGTTGGGAAAGACGCCCCACAATCAATGCCGCCGCAGCCGAACCTAACGTGAACAGCGCGGTTGGAAGCCCTGTCCCGCTATCTGTCCCCATCATGTCTTGTGCCAGAAGTGCTCCAACCGTTAGGCCCGCTGCCAGTCCTGCCCCTCCAAAAATCTGTGAAAGGACAACGATCATTAACGTTTTTTTATACAATTGTCTTTGCTTTTCGGGCGAATCCATGTAGCTTTGCCGCCACTCTGGCTGGTCTTTTATCCTTTTTGAGCCATCAGACTTAGACAGCATTGCCCGCCCTCCTTTTCCAGAAAAATGATCTCTTTTTACTTAACCGCCGGCGTCTGCTCTATCAAATACGATACGCCCCGCAACAACAGTTTTTACTGCTTTTACAGCAAGCATATCTTCAGAGGTTCCGGCAAATAAATCACGGTCAAAAACTGAAAAGTCCGCAACGTAGCCCGGTTTAATCAGCCCGCGCTCATGCTCTTTGCCAATCGCCTGCGCGCTGCCGATTGTGTACATCTGAATGGCTTCGAAACGAGACAGCTTTTGTTCTGGTCCATAGCCATTATGCGCTTCATACGGTTTTTTGCGTTCAACCGCCGCATAAATAGAGGCAATCGGGTTTATATCTTCTACAGGTGCATCCGTTCCAGCCGCACACATAATCCCACGGTCCAAAAGCGTTTTCCAAGGATACGCAAAGCCTAGCCGTTCTTCACCAAGACGATCCTTCACCCATGGGAAATCAGATGAAACAAATGCCGGCTGAACATCCACGACCACAGGCAATGTGGCCATCCTCCCGATTAACTCTTCGCTTAGAACACATCCGTGAATAAGACGGTCTCGTTTGCCGTTCGGCACTGGATATTTTTCAATCACGTGGAGTACTTGATCCGCCGCTCTATCCCCAATGATATGCACGGCAACCGCTTCATTATATTCACGTGCTATTTTTACTAATCCTTCCAATTGGTCATCTGTGTGAATCAGCAAACCCTTATTATCCGGCTGGTCCGCGTATGGTTTTGATAACGCGGCCGTTGAACCGCCCAATGCTCCATCGGCAAAAATTTTCATTGCGCCCGGTTCAATAAATGGCTCATCGAATGGGACGTCCGCTTCCATCATGTTTTGGAATACAGCATGGTGGCGCAGCACATTCACCCTGAAATGATGTTTTTCTCCAATAACACGATGAAATGCGGTCAGCGGATTGATATAATCCCCGAAGTAATGCATATCTTCGGTGTGGCCGCCTGTTAACCCGTAAGAAAGCAGTTGATCAACCGCCAGATTCACCACTTCCGTTAAGTAATCGATATACGCTTCGCCTTTTCTCGGAATCGCAGCTGTCACCGGATCAATCGCTTTATCATACAGAAGACCATTTAACGTCCCTTCCGCGTTTCGCCCGATTTCACCGCCTGCCGGTGCTTTGCTTTCTTCTAGAATCCCGCCCGCTGACAGTGCTGCTGCATTGCCGAGCACCACATGATGACAAACTCTCGTTAATAAAATGGGTTCTTTCCGAATCGCATCCAGCTCCTCTATCGTCGGAATACGCTGGTCAGCAAAGTTCTGTTCACTCCACCCTTCACCAAACAGCCATTTATCCGCAGGCGTCGTCTTCGCTGCTTCTTTCACCATCGCAAGCATTTCTTCCGCTGAAGACGCTTTCGATAAATCAAGCCGCACGAATGTTTCTCCTTGAAAGACCATATGAAGATGGCTGTCAACGAAGCCCGGATACATCGCAGCTCCCTGCAAATCAAGCCGCTCTTCCGCTTGTTCATTTAGGTCATTGAAGGAACCAACTGCAATGATTTTTCCTTCTTCCACAAGAACCGCTTCTACTGTCTCATTTTCTTGTTTCATTGTGTAAATGATTCCGTTATGCCAAAGTTGTTTCATGAAGAAGTCCCTTTCTCTGCCTTTTCACCCTATTCTAACTCAAATCCGTAAGCGTTGCGCGAGACCCGTTTTATCTTATTTAATTAAGTTTCGTTATAAATTAAATAAAAAAGAACCTGCTTTTATTGAAGAAATGCACCCATAAACTGATTTTTTATGCTTTTTAATGTGTATTTTCTACCGCTTTCATCTTCATATCGAACTACATTAGCAAAATAACCATTACCTATGACTTTTTTCATTCTAATTTGTCTAACACAATCTCAACTCCCTTTTGTCTGAAAATTCAAAACCCCTATCTATATTAAATATAATAGATAGGGGTTTTTTAAACGATTTTATTATTTACAGCCTAATTCTGGATGGTTTTCGATTTTATTCTACTGTTACTGACTTCGCCAGGTTACGCGGCTTATCTACGTCACAGTCCCGGTGAAGCGCTGCATAGTACGCGATCAGCTGGAATGGTACAACAGCTGCAAGCGGTGCGAGCAGTTCATGAACGGCTGGCAGGACGAAACGGTCGCCTTCCTGCTCAAGGCCTTTCATTGAGATCACGCATGTGTTGGCGCCGCGTGCTGCGACTTCCTTCACGTTGCCGCGGATATTCAAGTTCACAGATTCCTGCGTTGCCAGAGCGATGACTGGTGTGCCGTCTTCGATCAACGCGATTGTGCCGTGTTTAAGCTCTCCGCCGGCAAAGCCTTCTGCCTGGATGTAGGAGATTTCTTTCAGCTTCAAAGCACCTTCTAAGCCGACATAGTAGTCGACAGAGCGGCCGATGAAGAAGCAGTTGCGTGTTGTTGACAAGTAGTCACGCGCGATTTGCTCGAATTCTTCTTTGCCATCGCAAAGAACTTCCATTGCGTTTGCGACGATGCCAAGCTCGTGCACAAGATCGAATCCTGTATCAATGCCGGCTTTTTTCGCTGCCGCATCTGCCAAAATGGACAGTACCGCAATTTGCGCTGTATAGGCTTTTGTAGAAGCAACGGCAATTTCAGGACCTGCATGAAGAAGCAATGTGTAATCCGCTTCACGTGATAGTGTAGAGCCTGGTACGTTTGTAATTGTTAATGCTTCAAAGCCAAGTTCTTTTACTTTCACCAATACGGCGCGGCTGTCCGCTGTTTCACCGCTTTGGGAAATAAAGATAAAGAGCGGCTTTTTCGATAGAAGCGGCATATTATAGACGAATTCACTCGCTACGTGCACTTCAACCGGGATATTCGCCATTTGCTCTAAATATTGCTTGCCAACAAGACCGGCATGGTAGCTCGTACCGCATGCGACGATATACAGGCGGTCTGCTTCGTTCAGTGCGTTAACGATATTTTCGTCAACGTGAAGCTCGCCTTGTTCGTTTTGGTAAGCCTGCGTAATTTTACGAATAACAAAAGGCTGTTCATCTGTTTCTTTTAACATGTAATGCGGATACGTGCCTTTTTCAATATCACCGGCATCGATTTCCGCTGTATAAGGAGCACGTTCAATTAGTCCGCCGTTTTCGTTTTTAATTGTAACGAATTCTTTTGTGACGATGACCATTTCTTTGTCCATCAATTCCACAAATTGATTCGTTACTTGCAGCATCGCCATTGCATCAGATGCGATAACATTGCAGTCTTCGCCAAGGCCGACTAGAAGCGGGCTCTTGTTTTTCGCCACATAAATCGTGTTTTCGTCTTCTTTGTCCAAAAGGGCAATCGCGTAAGAGCCTTTTAGAAGGCCAAGCGTTTTACGGAATGCTTCTTCCGTTGTCAGGCCGTCTTTGGCAAATAAGCCGATCATCTGCACGATCACTTCTGTGTCTGTATCACTTTGAAGTGCAACGTCCAATAAGTAGTCACTTTTCAACTGCTCATCGTTTTCAATGACACCGTTGTGCACAAGTGTGTAACGGTTGTCTGTATTTTGATGTGGATGCGCGTTGTAACGGCTTGGTACGCCGTGAGTCGCCCAGCGAGTATGACCGATTCCTACGTGAGATTGTACATCTTCGTCCACAACTGCACGCAAATCAGCGATACGTCCTTTTTCTTTGAAAACGTGCACACCCTCTGTGTTGCGCACAGCAATACCGGCTGAATCGTAGCCACGGTATTCGAGCTTCTCAAGCCCTTTCAATAAAATTTCTTTCGTATCTTCACTGCCGATATATCCAACTATTCCGCACATAAATGGTTCCCCCTGATTAGAGGCGTCGGCAAACAAGCGCCGGCTAGGGGCACATTGCCTGCCGCGCTCCTTCATATTTTGTATTTTTAGGCACATGTCCGCTCCCTTTGTCCACGGGGTTGCCCCCCTGTTTTAAGGATGAACGTAACAGCTGTGTACCTGCAGCCGGGAGGTATCCGCCGAATCATCGATAAACCCCCTCCTCGTCAACTGAACGTATGGTCGTCCCGTTCAGTTCAGGCGCTTTTGGTAAAACACGTATCTGTCTTTCTCCGCTCCTTTCTGTATACAGATAAAAACACGATAATCATACCGTGTTTTATCCGTTTCGTCAATTAAAAATTAATTCCCCTTCTCCAAAGCAGGAAAACAAGCACAGCAGCGCCGATACATAAAGTACCAGTGATTGTAAAAACAGCATCCAAGCTCCATTGTTCGGCAACAACGCCAGCCACAAGCGGTCCAAGGAAAATGCCAAGCGCATAAAAGGATTGGAAAAATCCCATGGCGGACATTTTGAACGCTGGCGGGCTGATGAGAACGACCTCACTCAACAAAACGGGAAAAATAAATCCGAGTGCCAGGCCGATAAAGAAATGTACAATACTAAGAGATGCAAGTGCATGTGAAAAAGGAACGGCAAATAGGAAAATAGCAGTAACAATAAAGCAGGCCGTCAGCACACTTTTATTAAGGCGGGGATCGAGCCGGTAAAAAACGAGACTGAGCGAAGCCGCAGCGTGGGGAATAAAAAACGCACATGTCAGCCAAATAAATGACTGCTCTTCCACACCGAGCGAGGCTGCGTAAATCGGGCTGAATCCAAAAATTGTAATAAATAAAACAGCGTGCGCCATAAGTGACAAAAAGGTCAGCATTTTCAAATTCGGCATTTTAATCGTTTCTTTCACATGGACGATCGCATTTTTAGGCGCCGTCAACGAGTCTGTTTCTGCTTCTTTAATATTCCAGGCAAAAAAAGCGCCCAAAATCGATGCAGCGGCTCCGATCCAAAACGGAAAGTCCCAGTTAAACACATGGACGAGCCAGCCGCTGACCGCCATGCTAAAAAACTGCGTCGCTACTGTTACAAACTGCATAATACCCATTGCGTTTGATGCACGGTCCGCACTGAAATAATGCGAATACAATACGGTCGCCATCACCCACATAGACGCTGTCACACCCGCTAAAAGCCTGGCAATGAGCACCATGAAAAAAGATTCAAAATACACGAGCATTAAACTGCTGATCAGTGCCACCACAAAACCGCCGACAAACAGCTGCCTGCGGATGTTATGTAGAAAATCCGATAAAATGCCGAGCGGAAAGCGCAGTAAAATCTGTGTAATGCCATAAGCCCCTAAAATAATGCCAATCGCGGAAAAGCTAAATCCAACCTCCTGCAGATAAACGCCAAAGACAGGCGCATAAATATAAATCGCAAACCAAAAACAAAAAACAGCCGCTAAAAAATAGATGTGGTCTTTTCGCTGGATGTCCTGATTCCCCTCTTTTTCTTTGTATTCTCCCATCCTGTGACCCTCCTTCCTCATTTGTAAAGCATTTTCTGTTAATTATTGTGCAGGCGCGTATATATTTCAATCTTTTCGATTTTATGAGAGCTGATTTTTTCAAGGAACAAAAAAGGGAATCCAACCCGCCAGTAAAAACTGGCTGTCGGACTCCCTTCTGTTTTTTACATGTGAAGACCCATTTCTTCTTCTACGATTGAAGCAATACGCTCTGTATACGAACGGCACAGCTCTTCCGTTGCTGCTTCCACCATTACGCGCACAAGTGGCTCTGTGCCAGATGGACGGACAAGAACGCGTCCATTTCCAGCCATTTCTGCTTCTACTTTTTCGATCTCCGCTTTTACTTTTTCGTTATCCGCGACATGATGCTTATCGGTTACCCGGACATTTACAAGGGTCTGTGGGAATTTTTTCATTTCTGCTGCCAATTCAGATAAAGGCTTTTTCGTTGCCTTCATAATATTTACAAGTTGGAGTCCGCTTAGAAGACCGTCACCTGTCGTATTAAAATCAAGGAAAATAATATGGCCGGACTGCTCGCCGCCCAAATTATAGTTGTACTTTTTCATCGCCTCTACAACGTACCGGTCGCCGACAGCCGTTTGTTCACTTTTAATGCCATGTTCTTCAATGCTTTTGTAAAAGCCGAGGTTGCTCATAACCGTTGAGACGATCGTATCATTGTTTAAGCGTCCCTGTTCTTTCAAATAGCGCGCGCAAATAAACATGATCTGGTCGCCATCCACGATATTTCCTTTTTCATCAATAGCAATGAGCCGATCCCCATCGCCGTCAAACGCAAGCCCAAGATCCGCTTCTTTTTCTTTCACAAATTGCGCAAGCGTTTCTGGATGAGTCGACCCGACACCATCATTAATGTTCAGGCCGTTTGGCGATGCGCCCATCGTTGAAATATCTGCTTCAAGATCCGCGAATAAATGCGCAGCAAGCGAAGATGTGGCTCCGTGCGCACAATCAAGCGCAACATGGATGCCGTCGAAATCTTCATCAACCGACTGCTTTAAGTATTGCAGATACTTTTGACCGCCTTCAAAATAATCATTTAATGAACCTAGATCCGCTCCTGAAGGACGTGGCAGCGTGTCTTCTTCTTGATCAAGAAGCGCTTCAATTTCCGCTTCCTGATGATCGGAAAGCTTAAAGCCATCTGAACCGAAAAATTTAATGCCGTTATCTTGAACCGGGTTATGAGAAGCTGAGATCATAACGCCTGCCTGTGCATCCATCGCTTTCGTCAAATAAGCGACACCCGGTGTTGAAATGACGCCGAGACGCATCACCTCTGCTCCAATAGATAGAAGTCCCGCCACAAGCGCTCCTTCAAGCATCGGTCCTGAAATGCGTGTGTCCCGTCCGATCAATACTTTTGGGCGATCGGCATCTTTCGTTAATATATAACCGCCAAACCGCCCCAGCTTAAATGCAAGTTCTGGTGTCAGTTCTAAGTTTGCGACACCTCTGACACCATCTGTACCAAAATACTTACCCATCTATTGTTTCTCTCCTTTTATCAAAACGGCTTTATGAAGATTCTTCCACTGTTACTTTCACTTTTACTTCCTGCGGCGATGAAAAATTAAATTGTTCCCCGAGATTAACCGGTACTGTCAGTGTCGTATCTTTTGTCACTCCGCTTACATCCACAGGAAGTGAAAATTCCTTTAATTCTTCCAAAGCCGATTCTTTTCCGTAAATCGTGATTTCATCTACATCCGGCTCAAGCGATGAAATTTTCACATCTTCCGCTGGCGTGCCTTTTGATACTGCCTTCAGCGGCACTTTTTTACTTGGATTCTTAACTGAAATCGACACTTGAACAGTTGCCGGTTCAACTTTTACATCCAGTTTATTTAAATTTCCGTCCAGCACCTGTACCGCAGCCGTCGCTGTCGTTTCTTCGCTGATTTCGTCTTCGCCGGTCAACGCAGTTCGTACGAAGGCGATCTTGTCAATATCCGACTGGGATCCGGTCACCTTCACTTCACGAGGAGCAACGGTTACATTGTCTACCTGATATCCTTCTGCCAGTGCAGAATCATTGAATTCAGGCGTAACCGTTCTTGTCCTTGTGACTTTTTCTTCGATCATGACGTCGACAGAAGCAGGTAAAATCGACACATCGAGCTTTTCAGAGAAGTTTTTATGCTTAATCGCCACCCGATGCTCTCCGATTTCATAATCCGTCAAATCAAGGGTCAGCTCAAAATCGCGCAGCCGTTTTGTCGATTCAATAATACTTTTCGGACCGGAAAGCTCAACACGGACCTGCTCCGGTATGCCGGAAACATATAAATTTTCTGTATCATAATAGGTCTTTAACGGTACATTCGTCAATACCTCGGTTGTATCAAGTGCCGAATCACCGGCCTGCTGAACAGCTTCAAAATCACCAAAATTCACGGTCATATACAGCAAAAAAGCTAATAGAAATGCGACAATTCGTACAAACCACTTGCTTTCGACAAAATTATCCATTATTTCTGCGCCCCTTCCACGTCCAGCGGTTAGAAGACTCATTTTTATCAATTCCAGTTAATAACTGATGCTCCAAAATATCTTGAAACTCTTCTTCTGTCAAATCACGGTACAAATCACCATTTCGTGTGACTGAAATAGCACCTGTTTCTTCTGAGACAACAATGGTTAAACTGTCGGTTACTTCACTAATGCCTAATGCAGCACGGTGCCGTGTACCCAATTCTTTTGAAATAAATGGGTTCTCAGATAAAGGCAGGTAACAAGCAGCAGCAGCAATATGATCTTTTTGAATAATAACCGCTCCATCATGCAGCGGCGTATTAGGAATAAAGATATTGATCAAAAGTTCTGAGGTAATAACAGAGTTCATTGGAATCCCTGTCTCAATATAGTCATTCATTCCTGTTTCTTTTTCAATAGAAATTAACGCGCCAATTCGGCGCTTCTCCATGTAACGAACAGACTTCACAAGAGCATCAATAATTTTTCGCTGCTCTTCATCTTCCTGAATCGCGCTACGGGAGAAAATCCGCCCGCGTCCTAATTGCTCTAATGCGCGGCGTACTTCCGGCTGGAAAATAATAATAACTGCCAGGAAGCCCCACGTAAGCGCCTGCTGGACAATCCAGCTTAATGTATCCAAGCCGGCAAATCCAGCTATTGTCCGAATAATAACAATAACAAAAATCCCTTTTAACAACTGGACAGCTTTCGTCCCTCTAATGACCATTAATAATTTATAAACAACATACCATACGAGTAATATATCAATTGCATTCGATAAATAATCAATAAATGTATAATCTTGAAAATAAGTCGTAAACGGCATACTAGATCCTCCAAGTTGGAATTACGGAGCCGTGAAGAAATCACTTTCTTCTTTAACCTGTACATTATACCATACAAGCTGAAAAGAAGCAGACGATTCCCGTCTGCTTCTTATTGAAATAACGATTTCATTTCATACCAAATCCGCCCAAATAACTGGTCAATCTCTTTAATTTCGCCTGTTACACTTCCAGCAGACGCCATGAAGCGTTCTCCGTTAATAACAGTAACGTCTCCTTCGACAGACCCTTCAATTCGAATGTTGCCATTTTTCACAACAAGGTCTTCTTCAATAATCGTTCCAGCCGGGACAATGACGGTCTCATTCTCTACTTTAAGTTCACTGTTTTTCGTAAAAGCAAAATGGTTATCTTCCTGGCTGAAAAAAGAAGCAAAACCGCCGCTCATTAGCAAAAGAAATAAAGCTGCCGCGGTTAAAAATGGATGATTACGAAACCATCGTTCCATTCCAATTTTCTTTCCTTCTCTTGGAAGCAGTGCGAGTACGTTCGCTGTAAAACCAACGGGCGCTTCAATATGGGAAGCACTTTGTACAAGTGCAATTGTTTTTTTTAATTCAGCAAAATGCTTCTTGCATTCCGCACATGTTTCAATGTGAAATTTCAGTTCTTTTTTCGCTTCTTCTCGAATATCCCCATCCAGATATTCATGCATATAATGAACAATCTGCTTTGGACAAGATGTCATCGTTCATCGCACCCTTTCTCACAAATGCCGCAAATGCTTGCGCAGTGCTTCACGTCCCCGGTGCACACGTGTTTTCACAGTGCCCAGAGGCAGTTCTAATATATCTGCTATTTCCTGCAACGGCAGTTCTTCAATATATTTTAATACAATTACCGAACGGTACTTTTCTGGAAGCATTAATATAGCCTCATGAATCGATGCCTGTACCTCCAGGCTTTCTACCTCTTCTTCCGGCAGCTGGCCGCCCGATGCTAAATGGGAGTACATATTCAGCCCTTCTGTTCCGGCAATTTCTGCGTCTAAATGATAATCCGGTTTCTTTTTGCGTATTTTATCAATACACAAATTAGTTGCAATCCGGTACAGCCAGGTTGAAAACTTCTTGCTTTGGTTATACGTGTGTATATTCAAAAAAGCCTTCAGAAATGCTTCCTGAGCCGCATCTTCTGCTTCATGGCGATCCCAAAGCATTCGAAAACATATTTGGTATACCTTGTCTTTATAAAGCTCGACAATTTCTCCAAATGCATTTTGGTCTCCTTTTATTACTTGCTTAATTCGTCTTTGTACAATTAAATCCATTTTTTCTCCCTCCGCCCTGGCGGTACATGTTTATACGGATATAGGTACATAAAAGTTTCAAAAAAAAAGATAAAAAAGTGAATAGTGTAAGTTTAGTTTAATTTCAAAAGAGGTATGATGATGTTATAAACCATTATGGATGGGGGTATCATCGTTGCAATTGATTCAACTTCATACAACAATTGAACAGTATCGTTCTGAAATGGTCTCCCAAGCGCTGCAAACATCCTTCAATGACCAAAAAGTAATTGAAATCAGCCAAAAGCTTGATCAGCTCTTAAATGAATATTCTATCCATAAATAAAAAAGCAACGTCTTGTCGAAGTTGCTTCCATTTTATTTCAATTATAGCAGTTTTTTTGTCGAATCACGAACAAAAAACGACTTTTCATGTCATTTTACATGAAAAGTCGTTTTTTTTTTAATGGTGATGAGCCATGAAGGACTCGAACCTTCGACCCTCTGATTAAAAGTCAGATGCTCTACCAACTGAGCTAATGGCTCGAAAATGGCTGGGCTAGAAGGATTCGAACCTTCGCGTGACGGAGTCAAAGTCCGTTGCCTTACCGCTTGGCTATAGCCCATTGAATGTTGTATGTAGTGTAGTATACCCCAAAAAATAAGAAAAAGAACACGTTTGAGTATGTTCCTTTAGGAAAATGGTGGAGGGGGGCAGATTCGAACTGCCGAACCCGAAGGAGCGGATTTACAGTCCGCCGCGTTTAGCCACTTCGCTACCCCTCCGCTATTTAATTAAGAAAAGTGATGTGGTGCCGGCAAGAGGACTTGAACCCCCAACCTACTGATTACAAGTCAGTTGCTCTACCAGTTGAGCTACACCGGCATATGAAAAGAAATGGTGGAGGATGACGGGATCGAACCGCCGACCCTCTGCTTGTAAGGCAGATGCTCTCCCAGCTGAGCTAATCCTCCAAATGGTGACCCCTACGGGATTCGAACCCGTGTTACCGCCGTGAAAGGGCGGTGTCTTAACCGCTTGACCAAGGGGCCGATATATAATTGTGGCCTACATAAACTAACTTATTAAGCTTCCAACCGGGCTCGAACCGGTGACCTCTTCCTTACCATGGAAGCACTCTACCTGCTGAGCTATGGAAGCAAAGCAATGGCTCCGCAGGCAAGACTCGAACTTGCGACCAATCGGTTAACAGCCGATTGCTCTACCACTGAGCTACTGCGGAAT
>NZ_MAMP01000024.1 GCF_001750285.1 Domibacillus iocasae | reverse complement strand
GCGCGGAGCTGACGAATACTAATCGATCGAGGACTTAATCAATTGACATGCCCCAGCAGGCTTCAGGCTAGCTGGAGGCAGGCAGCACTTGGCTGTGTATCCCGAAGGATTTATGCCCATACAATAAACGCTTCTATCCAGTTTTGAAAGAATATAAAAATTTCTTGCAAAAACTATTTGTTATGTTATAATAATGAATGTCGCAAAAGAGTCAGGTGGCTACAGCGAAGAGGTCACACCCGTTCCCATCCCGAACACGGCAGTTAAGCTCTTCAGCGCCGATGGTAGTTGGGGGTTTCCCCCTGTGAGAGCAGGACGCCGCCTGGCGGAATTATCTATACTATTTATTCCGCAGTAGCTCAGTGGTAGAGCAATCGGCTGTTAACCGATCGGTCGCAAGTTCGAGTCTTGCCTGCGGAGCCATTTTTGGAGAGCTGTCCGAGAGGTCGAAGGAGCACGATTGGAAATCGTGTAGACGGTTACCGCTGTCTCAAGGGTTCGAATCCCTTGCTCTCCGCCAGTATACTCTAGAAAATACATATAAATATTTTTTATGGCCCCTTGGTCAAGCGGTTAAGACACCGCCCTTTCACGGCGGTAACACGGGTTCGAATCCCGTAGGGGTCACCATTATGGAGGATTAGCTCAGCTGGGAGAGCATCTGCCTTACAAGCAGAGGGTCGGCGGTTCGATCCCGTCATCCTCCACCATTATTATTATCGCGGGGTGGAGCAGCTCGGTAGCTCGTCGGGCTCATAACCCGAAGGTCGCAGGTTCAAATCCTGCCCCCGCAATTGTTTGGTCCGGTAGTTCAGTTGGTTAGAATGCCTGCCTGTCACGCAGGAGGTCGCGGGTTCGAGTCCCGTCCGGACCGCCATTTTTTATACATATCATTTTAATTGGCTCAGTAGCTCAGTTGGTAGAGCAAAGGACTGAAAATCCTTGTGTCGGCGGTTCGATTCCGTCCTGAGCCACCATGTTGCCGGTGTAGCTCAACTGGTAGAGCAACTGACTTGTAATCAGTAGGTTGGGGGTTCAAGTCCTCTTGCCGGCACCATTTTTTGAAATGTAGTTAAGCTGTGGAGGGGTAGCGAAGTGGCTAAACGCGGCGGACTGTAAATCCGCTCCTTCGGGTTCGGCAGTTCGAATCTGCCCCCCTCCACCATTTTACAGGGGCATAGTTTAACGGTAGAACAGAGGTCTCCAAAACCTCCGGTGTGGGTTCGATTCCTACTGCCCCTGCCAATCAATCGAATTAAATATGATGGCGGTCGTGGCGAAGTGGTTAACGCATCGGATTGTGGCTCCGACATTCGGGGGTTCGATTCCCCTCGATCGCCCCATCTTTACAAAATTGGGCTATAGCCAAGCGGTAAGGCAACGGACTTTGACTCCGTCACGCGAAGGTTCGAATCCTTCTAGCCCAGCCATTTATGCGGAAGTAGTTCAGTGGTAGAACATCACCTTGCCAAGGTGGGGGTCGCGGGTTCGAATCCCGTCTTCCGCTCCATATTCAGTTGAGGCGGCATAGCCAAGCGGTAAGGCCAAGGTCTGCAAAACCTTTACCACCGGTTCGATTCCGGTTGCCGCCTCCATTATTTTTTGCCGGCGTGGCGGAATTGGCAGACGCGCTGGACTCAAAATCCAGTTCCTTCACGGGAGTGCCGGTTCGACCCCGGCCGCCGGTATGTACAGTACAGACTCTTAATAGAGAAAAAAACCCTTCAACATTTTGAAGGGTTTTTTTTTACTATTTGTCCGCCTTCTTTCTTAAAATTAACGAAAATTTATAGACAAATAGTATTGACTGTGAAAGAAACCGTTTAGCAAGTCTCATTTTCGGTAATAGCCTTATTAACTATTATTACTGGAGGGATATTTATGAAAACATCTACAATGGGTATTATCGTTGGATCCTCGGCCTTAGCGTCTGCAGGTGCAGTAAAAGTATCAAAGGGATATCAACGTAGAAAATTAATGCTCGAAAGACAAAATCGAAAGTTTAGCGCAATGCAGGAAATGAAAAAAGGAATAAAAAATAAAGTGAAAACAGGAACTGAAAAAACAACAGATCTCATTAAAAGTGGAATTGAAATAGAAGAAGAGATGATAAAAGACGGAATTAATAAAACAGTTGAAGGGGTAAAGACCGGGATTGAAACGCAGCAAAAAATGATGGAAAAGGAAAAAGAAATGCTGGATAAAATGAATTCGACTATTCAAGAAAAAGAAATGACGATGGGTGTAGTAGTCGGTTCCACAGCGTTACTTACAACTGGAATCGTTTTAGCCTTGAATGCTTATCAACAAAAGCAGGATACCGACAATAACCACGAAACAGCTTCTACAACCATGCAAAAATTAGAAAGTGGAATTAAAGCTGGAACCCATAAAGTAGTGGCGGGCATTAAAAATGGAATCGGCTCTAAGTTGAAAGTAACGGGTGAGGAGAAACAAGAATCAACTGATTCAAATGAGATGATCGTGAGCAAGATAGTGAAAAATAAAGAATTTATTGCTGATGAGTCAACATTATTAAAAAAGGATAATGTTGAAAGTATTGACGCAAAAAGAGAAGAAGCATATAAAGGACTGACTGCATTAGACGCTCAGTACAGAGATGACTGGCAGGCAAATGGTTTTCCTCAAACAAGAGTAGAATTAGAGGAATTAGAGGGTGGGGAGCAAAGAGAGAAAACAAATGTTCCTGTTTCGGAAATGAAAGAAAAGTTGGAAAGAAATAATGCCGAATAAAAGCAGTCATGCAAACCAAAAAAGCTCACTTGTTAGGTGAGCTTTTTATTTTAACAATTTTTTTCATTATTAAAACCTAGTTCTTTTAATGCTTGTTTCAAGCTTGCATGTGTTTTGATCTCGTTGAAGTTTAAACCCAGGTTGACAATGGTCTGTGCAATTTCAGGACGTATTCCAGTTAAGATGGTCTGTATGCCGATTAGTTTTAAAGCCTTTATGATTTGAAAAATTTGATTGGCGACCATTGTATCAATAATAAGCACACCTGAAATATCTAAGATGAAATGAGAGATCTTTAGCCGGGCACCTTCTCTTAATGCTGTTTCCATTATTAACTGCGCCCGATGCGTATCTATTGCTCCTACAAGAGGGATGACAGCTATTCCTGTCGCTATTGGAACTACAGGAACAGATAACTCTTCAAGTGCCGTGTAGGCAATTGCCATTAACCTTTTACTATTATTTTCATAGGTTTCACCAAAAATACGGCTCACTTTATCAAATAAGGGATCAATTATTTTTGATACATCCAGCATGGTTTTAGCAGCGAATTTTCTTTGCTCCAGCTCTTCGGTAAAAACATTCCAAATAACGGTGCGATAATTAGAGATCGCTATTAAAGAATCGCTTAATGAAATGTTGTAATAGATTGCTTTGTTGGCAACCTTTTCACCCCAGGTGTTCACTTTCTCAACGATTTCTTCAAAATTCATGTACAATGCTTCTCCAAAGTACCGCAGTAGTTCAGCCCTGTATGCCGTAAATTCAGATGCCGGAAACCCAGAGCTTTCGAGTCGATGCTTATAGTCATTGTTTTGAATATCATCTACTTCTTTTGCGAGTTCAAACTCATTTTGAACGATTTTTTTTCCTATATAATGCAGTTCATCTCTCATTCACTATGCCTACTCCCTCATAAAAATCCCTTTAGACATAGTATATAATTCTTTATTGCCAAAAAGAATTATATTTTTACGGGAAGGAGTGTTTCTTTTGGCAGGTCAGCATGTTTCTGAACATAAGGATGGGAGCTGGCGATTGAAAGGAGCGGGTCATTCCAGAGCGTCTTCAAAACATAGCACTCAAAGCGAGCGATTGCCGCTGCCGTAGAGACAGCAAAAAAACAAGGCAGTGAAGTAGTGGTTCATCGCCGTGACAGAAAAATCAGGGCTAAAGACAGGTATGGAAATGACTTTTATCTGCCAAAAGAATAATAGCTGTCTAAAAAACAGTGCATGATCACTATTTGTTGCACTGCTTTTTTGTGGACTTTTGATTGTCATGATACGATAAAAGAAATATGGTTAAAAAGGAGTTTATTTTATGAAAATCGCTTTTATTTCTGATGTTCATGGCAATGCTGTTGCTCTTGAAGCGGTATTAAAAGATATTGAAACAAAACGGATTGACAAGATTTATGTGCTTGGCGATCTTTGCTACCGTGGACCGGAGCCAAAACGATCATTGGAACTTATACAGTCACTAAAAACAGACGTTATTAAAGGAAATGCAGATGAATGGGTGTTAAGAGGAGTTCAAGAAGGAGAGGTTCCGGATCAGGCACTTGAAATGATGAATAAGGAAAGAGAATGGACTGTTTCCCAATTAACCAAGACTGACCTTGATTATTTGGCTCAATTGCCAACCGATCTTCGTTTTGATGTATCTGGCTTGGCAATTAACGTTTTTCACGCAACACCTGATAGTTTGTTTGAGGTTGTTCTTCCAAGTGAGTCGGATGAAGTCATTAAAACAAAATTAATGTCATCTACTGATTCTGAAATGTATGTATATGCACACATACATAAACCATATATTCGCTACATCAATGGCAAAATGGTTATCAATACTGGCAGTGTAGGGCTTCCGTTTGACGGAGTGAAAAAATCTTCTTATGCAATTGTTGACATTGAAGGAAATCGTGTCAGCACATCTATTGAACGCGTTGAATACAATTGTGAAAAAGTAATCAATCAATATCAGGACCTCAATTATCCGAATGCTGAAATGATGTGCAATGTTATTCGAAAAGGCAGTATAATGTAATAGTATAAGCCCGCATAAAAACACCTCCTTGATCGAATATTAGCAGCAAGCTAGTATTGAACGGGGAGGTGTTTTTTCTTTGTTTCATTTAGGGAGGCTGAATATTATGAATGGGTTGATTCACCACCGTCAACATGCAGTACCTGACCGGTAACAAAACGTGAATCATCAGAAGCCAGATAAACATAAGTCGGCGCAAGTTCAAATGGATGGGCTACACGCTGCATTGGATTAAACGCCCCATATACAGCCACTTGGTCGGAAGAAAAACTTGCTGCAATGAGCGGTGTCCAAATACGCCCCGGTGCAACGGCATTTACCCGGATGCCTTGGTCGACAACATTCTTTGCCAAGGCACGTGTAAAACCAACGTTGGCTCCTTTGGTGGCAGTATAATCAATCATTTGTTTCTCACCCACATAAGTTACAACAGAAGATGTATTGATAATAGAGCTTCCAGGTTTTAAATAAGGAAGGGCGGCTCTTGTTGTATAAAAATGAGAATAAATATTTACTTTAAATGTATTATCGAATTGTTCATCTGTTATATCTAACAAGCTTAGCTGCTGAAACTGGATCCCGACATGATTACAGAGAATATCGAGGCAGCCAAATGTTTCAATCGTTTTTTCAACAATTGAAATACACTGCTGTTTATCCTTTAAATCACCGGGCAGAAGCAGACAGCATTGCCCGAGCTCTTCAATTCTCCGCTTTGTCCGATTGGCATCCTCATGTTCATTCAGATAAGCAATGGCAACGTTAGCGCCTTCTTTCGCAAAAGCGATGGCTACGGCAGCCCCAATACCGCTGTCACCGCCTGTAATAAGTGCAACCTTCCCTGCCAGCTTTCCACTGCCACAGTAATTCGGGTTTTCAATGATAGGCAGAGGAACCATCAGTCCTTCAACGCCAGGATGAGAGAGCTGGCGCTGTTCCGGCATATTCATTGGAATTTCTTCATAGCGTGTTATTTTTCCGTAGTTAGGGTACATAGGGTACGGATACGTTATTTTGCTTGCTTCAAACATTTCCTGCATCTTCCGGATTTGTTCTAAATTGTCCCTTTGTTGATTTTCCTTCATGGGAAACCTCCTGCAGAATTTACTTTTCTATGTACTGTATGTTGGATTGAAAAATAAGGTGTATTCTTTCAAAAATGCATGATGGAATGGACTTGCTCCAATTTGTGAAATATGAATAAGATAAAAAGAAGAAGATAAAAGGAGGCTGTTAAATGTACTATGAATTTAATAAGGAAGTAAAGCTTTTGCTGCAAAACAAATCAAACCAAAAAGTGAGAATGGTGTACATGTCCGATTCCTGGCTAATGCCCAAAATAGGACCGAGACCGCCTTATTATACCAACCCGCGTTATGTAAGAAATTATCCAATTATTTAATCAAATATTTTTTTATTCGGTAAGTAACGTTTTTGATTTTAATGTAAGAACTCTTCTCATTTCATTGATATCTTTTTATTCCAAACCGATATAAATCAACAAGAAAATTAACAACTGTTTAGTATTTTAAGAAAAAAACGACTTTACACAATGTTCTGTCTATGTTACTGTTTAAACAGTTTCATATATATCTGCTGGGGGTGTCCGTTAGCCGGACTGAGAGAAGAGCGCGTTTATAAGGCTCTTTAACCCTTCGAACCTGATCTGGCCAGTACCAGCGTAGGGAAGTAGGGGCACGGCATTTATGTGCCGTTCATTACACTATTTCACGGGTTCTTTTATTTATTAAAAGAACCCGTTTTTATTTTCTCTTGTGTATGGTCTCCAGATCGGTTCAGCAGGCACAAGGAGGAAATAGGATGAATAATAATCGACTGGAAAGTGAAAAAATCGATCTGCAGGCGCAATTCCCGGCAAGTACGAAAGTATATGTCGAGGGAAAACGTGGAGATGTACGTGTTCCATTTCGGAAAATTGAATTAAGTGACACAGAAACAGATGCGGGAATTGTTAAAAATGAACCCATTACTGTATACGATACAAGTGGGCCATATACGGAAGCAGGTTTTATTGCAGACGTACATAAAGGGCTGCCACGGACGAGAGAGCAATGGATAGCAGAGCGAAACGATACAGAAGTGTATACCGGCCGGGAAGTAAAGCCGGAAGACAACGGTGTTAAAGAAACAGCAGCAATGTTTAAGCCGGATTTTCATCATACACCAAGACGGGCGTTGTCTGGTAAAAATGTAACGCAGATGCATTATGCGAAAAAAGGCATCATTACCCCTGAAATGGAATACGTGGCGATTCGTGAAAACATGGATGCTGAAATCGTACGGGCGGAGGTTGCATCCGGACGCGCTATTATACCGGCGAATATTAACCATCCTGAGAATGAACCAATGATTATCGGAAGCCGTTTTCATGTGAAAGTAAATGCGAACATCGGCAACTCGGCGGTCAGCTCATCGATTGAAGAAGAAGTGGAAAAGATGACGTGGGCAACGCATTGGGGTGCGGATACGATTATGGATTTATCAACCGGAAAAAATATTCATGCAACGCGTGAATTTATTATTCGTAATTCGCCAGTGCCGGTCGGGACGGTTCCGATTTATCAGGCGCTTGAGAAAGTAAAAGGCGTTGCGGAAGATTTAACGTGGGAAGTGTATCGGGATACACTCATTGAGCAGGCAGAGCAGGGCGTTGATTATTTCACGATTCATGCTGGCGTGCTCCTTCGCTACATCCCAATGACAATTAAACGGACGACAGGTATTGTCTCGCGCGGTGGTTCTATTTTGGCCCAATGGTGCCTCGCTCATCATGAAGAAAATTTCCTTTATACACATTTTGAAGAGATTTGTGAAATTCTTAAAGCATACGATATCTCGGTATCGCTTGGAGACGGTCTTCGCCCAGGATCGATTGCTGATGCGAACGATGAAGCACAATTCGCAGAGCTTGAAACACTTGGCGAGCTGACAAAAATCGCCTGGAAGCATGATGTGCAGGTCATGATTGAAGGACCAGGACATGTGCCGCTTCATAAAATTAAAGAAAATATTGATAAAGAAATCGATATTTGCCAGGGGGCGCCTTTCTATACACTTGGACCGCTTACAACAGATATCGCGCCAGGATATGATCATATTACTTCGGCTATTGGTGCAGCAATGATTGCAATGCACGGAACGGCTATGCTTTGTTATGTGACGCCGAAAGAGCATCTGGGCCTCCCGGATAAAAACGATGTGCGGGAAGGCGTTATTGCGTATAAAATTGCCGCACATGCAGCTGACCTGGCTAAAGGGCATCCAGGCGCTCAAAAGCGGGATGATGCATTGTCAAAAGCACGTTTTGAGTTCAGATGGCATGACCAGTTTAATTTATCACTTGATCCTGACCGGGCGCGTGAATATCATGACGAAACGCTGCCGGCGGAAGGGGCGAAAACAGCTCATTTCTGCTCGATGTGCGGACCAAAATTCTGCTCCATGCGTATTTCCCATGATTTGCGCAAGCAGGCGGCAAAAGAGGGGATGAAAGAAAAGTCGCAGGAATTCGTAGAGACGGGCAGCCGCATTTACAGCTGAGCGGCTCGACTTTATCGCACTTTTATGAAATAATAAGAAAAACAAACAGGCAGACGGGATTCCCGTTTGCCTGTTTTCTATGGAATGGAGGAGAGAGATGTACCGGCAGTTAAAGCAGGAATTGATTGACTACAGCAAAGACATCGGCATTGATAAAATCGGATTCGCTGCGGCCGATCCATTTCTTGAGTTAAAGCAAAGGTTGATCCAGCAACAGGAACTGGGCTATGCGTCGGGCTTTGAAGAAAAAGATATTAATAAGCGGACGAACCCCGCTCTCTTACTTGATCAGCCTCGTTCGATTATTGCAATCGCACTTGCCTACCCTTCGAAACTTGATGGGGCGCCAAAAGGAAAAAAAGGCGAGCGGCGCGGCTTATTTTGCCGTGCTTCGTGGGGAGAAGATTATCACATCATTTTGCGAAAAAAGCTGCATCTGCTGGAACAGTTTTTACAGGAAAAGCTGCCAGACGTGCAGTTCAAGTCAATGGTTGACACAGGAGAGCTGTCGGACCGAGCAGTGGCAGAGCGGGCGGGCATTGGCTGGAGTGCAAAAAACTGCGCTATTATTACGCCGGAATTTGGCTCATACGTGTACTTGGGGGAAATGCTGACTAACGTTCCATTCGAGCCGGATAGGCCAATGGAAAGCCAGTGCGGAACATGCACAAAATGTATTGATGCATGTCCGACAAGTGCGCTTGTTCAGGGCGGCCAGCTAAATTCACAACGCTGCATCGCTTATTTAACACAGACGAAAGACGTTTTACCGGAGCCGTTTCGTAAACATCTTGGAAATCGATTATATGGCTGTGACACATGCCAGACAGTCTGCCCTGAAAATAAAGGAAAACACACGCTGCGGCATGAAGAAATGATTCCCGAGAATGAGCAGGTAAAACCATTACTTGAGCCGCTGTTGTCGATGAGCAATAAAGAATTTAAAGAACGATTCGGCCGGATGTCAGGTTCTTGGCGAGGCAAAAAGCCGATTCAGCGAAATGCGATCATTGCATTGGCACACTTTAAAGAAGTGTCTTCTCTGCCGGCGCTTGCCAATGCTCTGCATGAAGATCCACGTCCGGTTATAAGAGAAACCGCGGCGTATGCAATCGGTCAAATTGGCGGCAGGGAAGCGGAAGCGCAGTTACATGAAGCGCTGCTGAGGGAAAAAGAAGAAGCAGTGATAGAAGAGCTAAAAAAAGCACTGCAGTCGATTCGTTCCGTGCTATAATGATGTTTTGAAAAGGAGTGAAAGTTTGTGGCTGTTCATGTAGTGTTATATCAGCCGGAAATCCCGGCTAATACAGGAAATATCGCGCGAACATGCGCGGCGACGGGTGTTCCGCTTCATTTAATCCGTCCGCTTGGATTTTCAACAGATGATAAAATGCTCAAACGTGCGGGACTTGATTATTGGGAGTTCGTCGATATTACGTATTACGATTCGCTTGATGATTTTTTTGAGAAAAATAATGGCAATATGTATTATTTATCAAAGTTCGGCACACAGGATCACGCGAAATTTGATTACAGTGATACCGAACAGGATCATTATTTTATGTTTGGAAAAGAGACGACGGGATTGCCGAAAGAGTTAATTCAGGCAAATATTGACCGCTGCCTGCGCATTCCAATGAACAATCACGTCCGTTCGCTTAATTTATCCAATACTGCGGCTATTCTTGTATACGAAGCACTTCGTCAGCAAGGGTTTCCTGGACTTCATTAAAAAAGCTGCACCGAAATTTTTCGGTGCAGCTTTTTTATATTCATCACTTTGTGCCTGGTTTGTCATCATAGCCTGCTGTAAAAATTGCTGTTAAAAAAGCTGCACAGACAAAAAGAATGCCTAAAAGTCTCATGGAAATAAGCTCCTTCCTATAATGTAAACGTATCAATCTTCATTAATTATAACGGAAACGATATCGAATGTGAACGCTTCTTTTTCTCATAAATTTGTTTGTCCGCGCATAAAATCCGATAAATACGCCCATTAGAGTGCGGAGCGGAGGGAGCCATTTATGACGATACTCGATAAAATTCAAACATGCCGTGCCGAAGAAGACAAGCTGCGCTGGGAAGGAACATTCCGGGAGTATTTAGAGCTTGTGAAAGAGAAGCCGCACATTGCGATGCCAGCACATGCGCGTATATACAACATGATCCGTTCGTTCGGCGTAACAGATGGCCATTATGACTTTTTTAGCCGTGAGCTTTTCGGTCTTGAAGAACCGATTAAACGACTTGTTGAAGAGTATTTTCATCCGGCTGCAAAAAAGCTGGATGTACGGAAACGGATTTTACTGCTGATGGGACCTGTCGGGGGTGGGAAATCAACGATTGTCTCGATGTTAAAGCGCGGGCTTGAACAATACACACGTACAGATGAAGGTGCAGTTTACGCGATTAAAAACTGCCAGATGGCGGAAGATCCACTTCATTTAATTCCTCGTGAGCTCCGGGAGGATTTTTTTGAAGAGTATGGCATTCGTATTGAAGGCTCGCTTTCGCCATTAAATGCGTACCGTATTGAGCATGAATTTGGCGGCCGGATTGAAGATGTGCCGGTTGAACGCATTTTCTTCTCGGAAGACCGTCGGAGAGGGATCGGTACGTTCAGTCCATCTGACCCGAAATCACAAGACATTGCGGACTTAACCGGCAGTATCGATTTTTCAACAATTGCGGAATTCGGATCAGAATCCGACCCTCGTGCATACCGGTTTGATGGTGAGCTGAATATTGCCAACCGCGGCTTGATGGAGTTTCAGGAAATGCTGAAATGCGATGAAAAGTTTTTATGGCACCTTTTATCACTTACTCAAGAAGGAAACTTTAAAGCAGGACGGTTTGCCCTTATTTCAGCAGATGAAATGATTATTGCTCATACAAATGAGACTGAATACCGTTCATTTATCGCAGATAAGAAAAATGAAGCTCTTCATTCACGGATGATTGTTATGCCGGTTCCATACAATTTAAAAGTAACGGAAGAAGAAAAAATTTATGAAAAAATGATTCATGAAAGCGAAGCGGCGTCAATTCATTTTGCACCCCATACGTTTCGCACTGCTGCCATGTTCACCATTTTAACGCGCTTAAAAGAATCAAGTCGGGCAAATATTGATCTCGTAATGAAAATGAAATTGTATGATGGTGCGGTAGTGGAAGGCTTAACCGGACTTGATGCTAATGAGCTAAGAAAAGAATTTCCGGACGAAGGAATGGATGGGATTGATCCACGCTACGTGATGAACCGGATTTCTGCTGCTATCATTAAAAAAGGGACCAACTCGATTAACGCGCTTGATGTGCTCCGCTCATTAAAAGATGGGCTGGATTCACATCCATCCATTTCAAAAGAAATGCGGACGAAATATTTGCAGTTTATTTCCGAAGCGCGGAAGCAATACGATGAAACAGCGAAAAAAGAAGTGCAAAAAGCGTTTGTGTATTCGTATGAAGAATCGGCTCGGGCGCTCATGGATAATTATTTGGATAACGTGGAGGCGTACTGCAATAAAGTAAAATTAAATGATCCGCTGACTGGAGAAGAAATCAACCCGGACGAGCGTCTGATGCGGTCAATCGAAGAACAAATCGGCGTCTCCGAAAACGCCAAAAAAGCATTCCGTGAAGAAATGCTCATTCGTATTTCCGCTTATGCACGGAAAGGAAAAAAATTCGATTACCGCGAGCATGACCGGCTGCGGGATGCCATTCAAAAAAAGCTGTTTTCCGATTTAAAAGATGTTGTGAAAATTACAACGTCTTCTGTTACGCCGGATGAACAACATCTGAAAAAAATAAATGAAGTGACCGCCCGGCTTATTGATGAATGCGGCTATAACTCGGTTTCTGCCAACGAACTGCTCCGTTACGTCGGTGGACTTTTAAATCGATAAGATAAAAAGAGAAGAACCCGGTTGCAGGCAGCCGGGTTATTGCTTTCCATCCGCTGATTTATCGTATTGTACAGGGTCTGGCTGACGATCATGCTGCTCTAGTTCTTCGTTTGTCCGCTGGCGTTCCATTTGACGGCCAAGGATTTCCATGTCTTCAAAGCTTGTGACCATAGAATTGACAGGCTCTGTTTCACGCTCTTTAAAATTCATGATGAGTCACCTCTCGTTCATTTTTAAAAGTATACCCTGTCTTGGCAAAATTAAACTGGGGGAGGAAAGGGAATGGAGCCGTTTTATCATTTGTCTGAAGAAGACTGGTCTCTGCACCGGAAAGGGTTTGATGACCAGGAACGGCATCGCCAAAAAGTAAAAGAAGCGATTAAAAAGAATTTGGCGGACATGGTGACTGAAGAACAGATTATTATGTCTGATGGGAAGCGGACCGTAAAGCTGCCGATCCGTTCATTGCAGGAGTACAAAATCCGCTATTCGGATGAAAAGTCGTCACATGCCGGACAGGGGAAAGGTGAAGTAGGAGATGCCATCGCCCGGGCCGGAGATGAAAAGAGTGCACCGGGGCAGGGCAAAAAAGCAGGTAATCAACGAGGAGAAGATTTTTATGAAGCGGAAGTGAGCATGGCTGAAATCGAAGAAGCACTTTTTTCGGATCTGGCGCTTCCAAATTTAGCAGAAAAAGAAAAAGAGGAATCCATCATAACCGACTGGACGATTAACGATATTCGTAAAACAGGTGTGACGGCCCGCATCGATAAAAAGAAAACGTTACTGGCAGCTTTTAAACGGAATTCTCTAGGGGGGGAAACATCCTTTTTTCCTGTTCGGCCCGAAGATCGGCGTTTTCGTTCCTTTAATGAGGAAAAAACCCCACAGTCCAAAGCCGTTATTTTTGCCATGATGGACACGAGCGGCAGCATGGGACCATTTGAGAAATACATTGCCCGCAGCTTTTTCTTCTGGATGACCCGGTTTTTGCGAAAAAAATACACGTCTGTGGATATCGTTTTTATCGCACATCATACAGAAGCCTTATTAATGGAAGAAAAGGATTTTTTTACAAAAGGCGAAAGCGGCGGGACCATTTGTTCTTCTGCTTATCAGCTTGTATTAAGCTTAATGGAGAAAAAATACTCACCGGATCGATATAATATTTATCCATTTCATTTTTCTGACGGAGATAACCTTGCATCAGACAATTCGCAATGTGTGGCCCTTCTTGAAAAAGTACTCCCATACTGCCGCATGTTCGGCTACGGAGAAGTCAATCAATATAACCGGACGACACCACTTATGTCCGCTTTTCGAAAAGTGCAAAATCCATTGTTTAAATCGTATGTGATTCGGAAAAGAGAAGATGTTTACCCGGCACTTTCTTACTTTTTTCATCAGGATGAATAAACATGTTTTATTCCTTTCTCTAGCGGGCAAACTGTATAAAGAATGAACGACGCATGGGAGGGGAATAAAATATGGCCAAATTAGCTGTTATTTATTACAGCATGACTGGGACGAATTTAAAACTAGCAAACTGGGCGAAAGAAGCCGGTGAAGAAGCGGGAGCGGATGTGAAAGTATTAAAAATACCGGAAACAGCCCCGGCATCGGTGATTGAAGGAAATCCTGCATGGAAAGCTCATACAGAAGAAGCGAAAAGCATTCCAGAGGTCACGCTTGATGATTTAGAATGGGCAGATGCGATCATTTTCAGCGTCCCATCACGATTCGGAAATGTACCTGGACAATTCAAACAATTTATTGATACGACAGGCGGTCTTTGGGCAAAAGGGAAATTAGCCAATAAAGTGGTCAGCGCCATGTCATCCGCTCAAAATCCGCACGGCGGGCAGGAGCAGACGATCCTCCAGCTTTACACAACGATGTATCATTGGGGTGCAATTATTGCAGCGCCTGGCTACACCGACCCGGTTTTATTTGAAGCAGGGGGGAATCCGTATGGCACAAGCGTAACAGTTGGAGAAAACGGGATGAAAGAGAACGTGGAAGCGGCTGTTAAACATCAGGCAAAACGTACTATATCGGTTGCTAAAGCATTGTCTCATCTATAGAAAAAATCCGCTCCGGCAGCTGAACCGGAGCGGATTTTTTAATGTGGCAAAAAGGCTAGCTGGTAAAAGAATAAAACCGCAAAAATATACACGAGCGGATGAACTTCCTTATAGCGTCCACGTGCCATTTTCACAAGTGGATAAGAGACGAACCCAAGCGCAATACCGGTTGCGATACTGGATGTCAGCGGCATGCTTAAAATGATCAAAAAGGCAGGGAATGCTTCATCAAGCTCATTCCAGTTGATTTTTGCGACACTTTCCATCATGAGGCAGCCGACAATAATGAGTGCTGGTGCTGTAATCGCGGAAATCCCCGAGACAGCAGAGACGAGCGGACCAAAGAAGGCAGCAAGTATAAATAAAACAGCAACGGTCACAGCCGTTAAGCCTGTTCGTCCGCCGGCAGCAACGCCAGTCGACGATTCAATGTATGCGCTCGTCGGGCTTGTACCTGTCATGGCGCCGACAGACGTCGCAACGGAGTCAGCAAGAAGCGCCTGGCGCGCCCGTGGCATTGTATTGCCTTTCATTAACCCGGCTTGTTGGGCTACGCCGATCATCGTACCTGTTGTATCAAAAATTGTAACAAGCAGGAAAGAAAACACAACTGCATATAAGCCATGCGCAATAACATCGCCAAAGGCAGAAATCGGATTAAAGGCAATCAATCCTTCCGGCATGGACGGAGCACCGATTAATCCGTCATTAAATGAAAGCTGGCCAGTAAAAAAGGCGACAAGACCGGTAATAATCATCCCGATAAACAGAGCGCCGTTTATACCGCGAACCATTAAAATAATCGTGATGGCAAGGCCGAATAATGCAAGCAGCGCGGACGGACTGTGCAAGTCGCCAAGCTTGACGAGGTTGTTTTCATCCGCAGCAATAATACCGGTAAGCCGAAGCCCGATAAACGCGATAAACAAGCCGATACCGGCGGAGATGCCGTGTTTTAAATTTGCGGGTATCGCTTCGATCAATTTTTCACGGAGCGGTGTCAGCGATAAAAGCACAAATAAAATGCCGGAAATGAAAACAGCCGCAAACGCCGTTTCGTACGTGATGCCGCCATGTGAGCCGACAACAGAGTATGCAAAGTATGCATTCATTCCCATTCCGGGCGCAATCGCGATCGGATAGTTAGCGAACAAGCCCATCCAAAGTGTGCCCACAACTGCAGCGATGATGGTCGCTGTAAAGACTTGTTCGAACGGTACGCCAGCATCTTGTAAAATAAGCGGATTAACCACTACGATGTACACCATCGTTAAAAACGTCGTCAAGCCGGCAAGCAGTTCCGTTTTGACGGTCGTTCCGTGTTCAGTTAGTTTGAACATTCTTCCATTCCTCCACAAAACAATCATTAAAAATCCAAAATTAATACTAGACGTTTTCAGCAGGTGATGCAAGGGGCAATTCAAAAAGCCGCCTCGATTATGAAGCAGCTTTATAAAGCTTATTTTGCATATGTGATTAACGTTTCAATTGGGAGACGGTCAGTTGGACGGCCGTCTTGAAGCTTTTTGCCGATTGTAATGAGCATCGTTGGCAAATAGCGTTTAGGCACGTTAAATTCGTCTGCTAAACCAGAAGCGTTAAAGCCGCCGATTGGACAAGTATCATACCCTTTCGCACGTGCCGCCAGCATAAATTGCATCGCTGCGAGTGATGAGTTTAAAATAGCTCCATCACGTGGATATTCAGCGCGTTTGTAGGCACCGTTAATCTGTCCGGCTAAAATTTCTTTCAACTCCGGTGTGATTTCGTTCGTTTCTACCTGTGGATCAAAAACAGGGTTAATGTTTAAATTCGCTTCTAAATCCCCTAATATGCAAATAACAGCTGAAGCGTCGACAATTTGCTGCTGATTATAAGCAATTGGAAGCAATTTTTCCTGTACTTCTTTCCCGTGAAAAACGAGGAAGTGCCATTGCTGCAAATTCCAAGCAGATGGCGCGCGTCCGGCCATTTCTAGCAGTTCCGTTAATTCTTCTTGCGATATATGAGCATTCGGATCGTATACTTTGACCGAACGGCGGCTTAATGCCACTTCAAAAAAATCAGACATAAAAGCAAATCCTCCTAAATTTTCATTTCCCTTGTTATAATCAGGGAAAATCGTTCATTAATTACTTTTCGTAATAAGTATCCGTTTCTCACTTTAATTAATATTCATTTATTCGTCAAGAAATCAGCTTTCTCGACAAAAAAAGCTAAATCCATGTGGATTCAGCTTAAAAAAAGATATTTAAAATATAGTAGCAAATCGCTGCAATTGTAGCAGACACAGGAAGTGTAATAACCCACGTTATAAGCATCCGCTGGGCAGTATCCCATTTAACACCTTTAACCCGATGAGAGGTGCCGACACCGAGTATAGAAGATGAGATGACGTGTGTCGTACTAACAGGAAGGTGAATTACAGTTGCGCCAAAAATAATCATCGCGGAGGAAAGATCTGCCGCAACGCCATTCACTGGGCGGATTTTCATGATTTTTCCGCCAACCGTTTTAATAATTTTCCATCCGCCAATTGAGGTGCCGAGTCCCATTGCAAGAGCACATGAAACTTGTACCCAAAGCTGGATATCGGTCGTCTGCTGATGATTACCGGCGATCAGTGCCATCGTGATAATACCCATCGCTTTTTGTGCGTCATTTGTGCCGTGGGTATACGACTGAAGCGCAGCGGTGAAAATCTGAAATGTCCGGAAGCTTCGATTTGTTTTCGCTAAATTGTTATTTTTAAAAATAACTTTGAATAGGCCGTACACAATAAAACCGATTGCAAATGCTAATAACGGAGACACAATAAGTGCTTGAAGAATTTTGAAAAAGCCTTCGTAGTTAAGTGCTTGAAAACCTGCTGCCGCAATAGCAGCCCCGGCAATTGATCCGATGAGCGCATGTGATGAACTGCTGGGAATGCCATAGTACCAAGTAAGCAAATTCCAAAAAATAGCCGCAGTAAGCGCTGCTAAAATAACGACAGAACCATTTTCAAGCATAAAAGGATCAACAATATCTTTTGTGATCGTTTTGGCCACGCCTGTAAACGTCATTGCCCCAACAAAATTCATAAAAGCGGCGAGAATAATGGCTTGCCTTGGTTTGAGGGCTTTTGTCGATACAGCGGTCGCAATCGAGTTGGCGGTATCATGAAACCCATTTATAAAATCAAATGCAAGCGCAAAAATAACAACCAAAATGGTAATAAGAAATAATGTATCCAACAGTCAAGACCCCTTATGCGTTTTTCATGATAATAGTTTCAAGTGTGTTCGCAACGTCCTGGCAAAAATCAGCAATGTCTTCAAGGTTTTCATAAATCTCTTTAATTTTAATCAAGCGGATCGGATCTTTCTCAATCGTGAAAATATGCTTAATGGATTGACGCAGCACGCCGTCACACACAGTTTCCAGTTCTTTAATTTGAATGGCGTGTGCCCGAATCGCCTGCAGCTTTTTAACAGAAAGCAAGTCAATTGCTTTCACAATTTCATCTGCGCATGATTGAATCGCGTTGACAAATTTCAGCATATATTCATCGACTTCAGTAATAGAATACATTTCGAACATGGCAGCAGTTGATTCGAGTCCGTCCAATACATCATCCATGCTCATTGCAAGTGCTAAAATATCTTCCCGCTCAATTGGCGTAATGAATGTATGATTTAACTCTTTAATGATTTCATGAATAAACTCGTCGCCTTTTGTTTCGAATTTTTTCATTTCATCAGAAAAGATCTTTAAATCGCCGGCATTTTTTAATTTATATTCTGCGAAGTAATAAGCCCCTTCTTTTAAATTCAAGGCAATGGACTCCAGCAACAGCGAGAACTTATCTTTTTTCTGTTTAAACACCGTAAAGGCCCCCTAAAATATATAGATATAACGCTAACTTTCCCATTTTACTCGAAAAATGTCGTTTTAAAAAGCTTTTTTATCGAATTTGGAACAGGCGCTGAAACGGTTACGCAATCATTTGCAAAATAGTTAGGGATTGTTAATGTGGCTGCATGAAGCATCGGGCGTGAAAATGTTCGACTGCCTCCATACAGCATATCACCGGTAATCGGGTGGTTGATCGAAGCCAGATGAACGCGAATTTGATGGGTGCGGCCTGTTTCAAGCCGGCATTCGAGCAGTGACTTTCCATCTTGCACAGCTACTCGTTTAAAGTGAGTGATTGCTGACTGCCCATTTGATGAAATTCGCCGCCTGGACGGATGATGACGATCTTTTCCAATTGGCTTTGTAATGACGCCGTTTCTTTTTTTTACTTCTCCATCCACAACAGCATAATACGTCCGGAAAATTTCCTTTTGCTCAAGCAGGCGGGACAACACGGCATAAGCCGCTTCGTGTTTTGCAAATAAGACAGCACCGCTCGTTCCTTCATCCAATCGATGCACGTGGCGCACAGGCAGCGTTTCCCCGGTGAGTGAAACATGGTAGCAGACACCATTTAAAAGCGTATCGTTTTCTTCGGGTTCATTCGGGTGTGTTTTCATGCCGGATGGCTTATCCGCAACAAGAAGATGGTCATCTTCGTACAAAATAACGGGAGGCGGATAAGCAGGGTCTGCACCAAACGGACCAGGACGGAATAATGGAATAGACAAGCGATCGTGTTTGTTGAATGGCTGGCGCCAGTCAGCGGGCTGGCCATTCAGGAGAACCGACTTTTCCATTCGCCATGTATGAATCATTTTTTTAGGGAGCGCCCATTTTACTGAAAAAAGATCTTCAATGGTCAAGCCGCCCCAAGCAGTATCTATTTGTATAATATGCATAATTCCTTGTCGCATTGTGTTCATTGACTTCATCCTTTACTGACAAATAATTATTCTCTCTGCAAGAATTGTATGGTATTCTTGGGGGAGACTGCAAATAAAGGTGGCTGTAAATCATGTCCATGCTTATGTCTTCGACAATTGAACAAGAAGAAAAAATAAAAAGCTTATGTTCTTACTTGTCGAAACAAGTCTTTCCTCGTTATATTCAGGAAGAGTTTGTTGAAGTGGAAAAGCTTTTTTCTATTGACGGCAAAACACTGGAATATGTGGAATCTCTTGATGATGCATCACGTGTTATCACCGCGCTTAATACCATTATTTCTATTTTGGAAACGTCATCGATTTCATCCGGTTATGAAGCGTTGTTTACTGAAAGCATTCATACCTTGCAAAGCTATCAAATTGCTTTTCCGTTTCCGTTATCATTTTTCACCGAACATAAACCGGCGCACTTTTCCAAATAAAAAAATGGCCTTCCGTTTCCATGGAAGGCCATTTTTTTATTGCTGTTCTTCTTTTGTTTGGCCAAGAAAGGCCGTCCATTCCGTTTCCGGCTGGCTGCCGACAAGCCGGTCTTTTTCAACGCCGTTTTCAAAATAAATAAGTGTTGGTGTGTATTCGATGCCGTAATCTTTCCAGCCCTGCTCAAACTCAAGCAGATTGTACTGAAGCACTTCCACATTTTCATCATCGGCAATTGGCATGAGGACAGGAGTTGTTTCCTTGCAGTGCGGGCAAGTCGGGCTATAAAAATAAACAACCGCATCTTTACCATCTTCCAATTTTTTCTGAAGATCATCTGGAAGAATAATATTTTGATAGTTCGGATCATCAAGCTGTTTTACCGTTTCCGTGTGGAGATCATCCTTGCCATATGGATTTCCTTCCGATGCCTGTTCTTTCTGATACTGTGTAATGAAGGCAATTGCACCAAAAATAACGACCATTACAATCGCAAAAATAATCACTTTTTTCAATTGATTAGTCTCCTTTTCTTTTTAAAATCATCAAGCTGGAAATAAAAATAATGGAAAAAGCAGTCAATGCAAGAAAGGGGATCGTAATGAACCCAAGCCAGTTAATATACATCCCTGTACACGGTACGCGACCGCATGCAGGAGCGGCATCCGTTAAAAAATCAATTTTTTGAATGCCGTAATGATAGAGTGAGATAAGAACGCCGATTGCAGACATCGCCAGCGAATAAATGGCTGCTTTTACATCTTTTCTTACAACAGCAATACCTAGAATTAATACGAGTGGATACATGAGAATGCGCTGATACCAGCAAAGCTCGCACGGCTCATAACCGGCAATTTCTGAGAAGTAAAGGCTGCCGAGCATTGCGGTGAGTGACGCAGCCCATGCGGTAAAGAGCAAGTTTTCTTTTTTTAGCACATTAAATCCCGCCTATGATCAAAATAATTGCT
Organism: Domibacillus iocasae; assembly: GCF_001750285.1. Lineage (GTDB taxonomy): Bacteria > Bacillota > Bacilli > Bacillales > Domibacillaceae > Domibacillus > Domibacillus iocasae. The sequence goes on along the minus strand of NZ_MAMP01000024.1, from coordinate 501,055 downwards.
GAACATTAGCATTATAGTCTGAATATAGGCGAAAAGTAAAATATTGCGAGTGCCCCTTACATTTCCCTCCATTTTAAATGGAAAGAAATGCTCTTTTCTGCTTTTTAATTCTGTAAAAAGAACAGAACAGATGGTATGATATAGAAAATAATAGTTTGGAGGGATTGCCTGTGGCCTGGAAAGAAGAATACAAAAGATGGAAGAGTTATGCCGAACTTGATATAGAAATGAGCGAACTGCTCGTTTCAATTGAAGAAGATGAAAAAAGTTTAGAAGATGCTTTTTACAAAAATCTTGAATTCGGTACGGGCGGTATGCGCGGTGAAATTGGCGCCGGGACAAACCGAATGAATGTGTATACAATCCGTAAAGCTTCTGCGGGACTCGCTGCCTATATAACGGAACAAGGCGAAGAAGCAAAAAAACGTGGTGTAGCCATTGCCTATGATTCTCGTCATAAGTCACCTGAATTTGCAATTGAAAGTGCAAAAACGCTTGCGTCTGCCGGTATTCAAACATACGTGTTCGATGAACTTCGCCCGACGCCGGAGCTGTCTTTTGCTGTGCGCGAATTAAATGCCTATGCCGGCATCGTTATTACAGCCAGTCACAACCCGCCTGAATATAACGGGTATAAAGTATATGGCCCGGATGGTGCTCAGCTTGCACCTGAAGCAGCGGATCGTGTGATTGATCATGTTTACGCGGCAGGCGATGAACTCCAAATTAACGTTCAAGATGAAGGCGTTTTGAAAGAAAAAGGACTTATTCAACTGATTGGTAAAGAGATAGACCAAGTGTATGTAGACAAGCTGGTTACTATTTCTGAATGGCCCGAAGCGTCAAAAGAATCCGATGTAAAAATTGTTTTTTCCCCATTACACGGTACAGGGAATAAACCGGTCCGCCAGGCGCTTGAGGCCCTTGGCTATAAAAACGTTACGGTTGTGACGGAGCAGGAACAGCCGGATGCAAATTTCTCCACGGTGAAATCGCCAAATCCGGAAGAAAAAGCAGCGTTTGAACTCGCTATCCGCGATGGACAGAAGGTCGAGGCAGATATTTTGATCGCCACAGATCCAGATGCGGACCGCCTTGGCGTTGCCGTAAAGGACGGAAATGGCAGCTATGTGCTTTTAACAGGAAATGAAACTGGCGCAGTGCTGGTTGATTATATTTTATCCCGCAAAAAAGAAAACGGCACGCTGCCCGAAAATGGCCGTATTTTTAAAACGATTGTCACATCCGAGCTTGGACGAGCTGCTGCAGCGCAGTATGGCATTTCGTGTGAAGATGTGTTAACCGGTTTTAAATTTATCGGAGAAAAAATTGAGCAGTATAACAAATCCGGTGAGTACAAGTTTTTATTTGGCTACGAAGAAAGCTACGGTTATCTAATCGGCGATTTTGCCCGGGATAAAGATGCGGTACAAGCGGCGCTGATGGCTGTTGAAGCGTGCGCGTATTACAAAAAACAAGGAAAAACACTGCATGATGCACTCATTGATTTATATGAGCGGGTCGGTTATTACAAAGAAGGCCTTCAGTCACTGACACTGAAAGGAAAAGATGGAGCAGAGCAGATCGCCGGGCTTCTTGCGGCTTTCCGCGCGCAGATACCGGAATCCATTGCTGGAATTGCGGTTGAATCAGTGGAAGATTATCAAACAGGTGAACGGACCGTGATCGCTACAAATGGGAAAGAAACCATTGAGCTGCCTTCTTCCAATGTGTTGAAATACTTTCTTGAAGACGGTACATGGGTATGCGCCCGTCCATCGGGAACCGAGCCGAAAGTGAAGTTTTATTTCGGTGTGAAAGCCGACTCACTGGAAGCGGTGACTGAAAAGCTTGCTTTTGTACAAGAAGACTTTATGAACCGGGTGCAGGAAATGCTCGAACAATAAGGATTAAAGGCTAACTACGCCGCGTCCTGGGCCTTGTCCGATTGGTGATCCGGATGTCGCAACACCTTCGTACAGGCCTAAAGAGAGACAGATTCTATTCTGTCTCTCTTTTTCATGTTTGCTTTTTCCGTGCATACAATGGAGCAGGGGGGATTCGGATGAAGCATGATGATCTTCAATATGCAATCGATGAAATTACAGATATCGCAGCCGGATTTGGGCTGGATTTTTATTCGATGCGCTATGAAATTTGCCCGGCGGACATTATTTATACATTTGGCGCTTATGGAATGCCTGCCCGTTTTTCTCATTGGCGATTTGGAAAACGATTTTATAAAATGAAGCTTCACTATGAAATGGGGCTCAGTAAAATATATGAACTGGTCATGAATACAAACCCATGTCAGGCTTTTCTGTTAAATACAAATTCGCTCGTTCAAAATAAGCTTATTGTCGCACATGTTTTAGCGCATTCCGACTTCTTTAAAAACAACGCTCATTTTCAAAAAACAAATAATCAAATGGAAAAATCAATGGCATCTGCTGCCGAGCGAATTGATCAGCTGACAGACGAGCATGGAATTGAACAGGTCGAGATGTTTCTGGATGCGGTTTTATCGATTGAAGAGCACGTGGACCCGCATGCACATATTGGCTCGCATCAAACAGAAAATCCGCCACTTTATCGATATGAATACGATGATCTGATGGAAAAAGAGAAGCCATTCGAGAAAAAAGCAGAAACAATTTATGAAAAGGATTTGCTGGCATTTATAGCTCAAAATAGTCCGATTTTAAACGACTGGCAGCGTGAAATTGTTATGATTATCCGGCAGGAAATGCTTTATTTTTGGCCGCAAATGGAAACGAAAATCATGAATGAAGGCTGGGCATCTTATTGGCATATGCGCATTATGAGGGAACTAGATTTAACGGAGTCAGAAGCGATTGATTACGCCCGTCTGAACGCGGATGTCGTGCAGCCGTCTAAAATGGGCTTGAATCCATATTACGTCGGTGTAAAGCTATATGAGTACATTGAAAAACAGCACGGCAGCCGGGATATTCTCTTCGATATTCGTGCAACGGAATCCGATCTTTCTTTTCTGCGCAACTATATTACGAAGGAATTTGTCGAGCAGGAAGATCTTTATCTGTTTGAGAAAAAAGGAGCCCATTGGACCATTACAGATAAAGAGTGGGAGAATGTGCGAAATCAGCTGGTTTCATCAAAAGTGAATGGAGGATTCCCATCGCTTTATGTGACGGATGGAAAAGAAGATTTACACATTTTGCACACATATGAAGAGAAAGAGCTTGATGTAGGCTATTTAGAGCAAACAATTCCACATATTTATACCCTTTGGGGGAAACCCGTTCATTTAACAACCGTTATAGATGGACGAGTGACTATTTTTACGCAAAGTGCAGATGGGCTGAAGCGAAAATACGGGCCTATGTTTACAACTTAATACATGCGGGAAAGATAAAGGGAAAAACGATGTCTTAGAAAGAAGGCAGGACATGGGCTTTATTTTTATCATTCTCTATTTTCTAATTGTTGCACTTGTTATTGAAATCTCGGTCATCGCATTTACGCTGACCGGTCTTGAAAAAGAAGTAGCCCGCTATCAGGCGATTTCAATGCTGACGAGCACTGGTTTTACGACGGATGAATCACAGCTGATTCCTGACCACCCGATCCGGCGCCGCATCAGCATGTTCCTTATTTTATTCGGAGCTTTTTCATTGGCTGTGATCATTTCAGCCATTACCAATATATTGTCTGATGATTTACGGCTAAACAAACTCATGATAATCAGTGCGGTGCTGCTTGTCGTTTTTATCCTTGGAAAAACACCAATGACAAAAAAGCTCCTCCAGCATCGATTTGAATACGAAATGAAAAAAAATCTTGATATTTCGGAACTGCCGATCAAAGAAGCGCTCTTTTTAGAGGAAGATGACATCGTAACGGACGTTGCCATTGAAGAAAACAGCCGGTTGGATGGAAAAAAAGTGAAAGAGGTGTTTAAAGAAGGCCGGGATGTAAATTTATTGTTTATTAAGCGCGGGGAAATGAATATACGGAAGGAACTGGCTGGTGAAATAATTCAAGCCGGGGATAAGCTTTATTTGTATGGGAACCGCCAAGTGATCGAGGATCTCACAAACGAAACCGAATCAGACGATCCACATTAAATGTGGATGTCCGATTCGGTTTCGTTTGTTTGTTGAGCCAGTCGCTCTAAAATGCGCCGTTTTCTATAGAGCATCATCGCCGTGTCCGACAAGTCTTCAATCATCGAGCGATTAGAGAGCGCACCAAAAATAATGCCGACAAACGGTATAAGACGGAATATTTTCTTTAAGCTGTATTGTTCTCTGTAAGAAAGTACCACTTCACGCCAGCCCTGCAATTGTGAAATCATTTCTTTGCTATTGCCGCGGTTGGCATAATCGGAGATTTCTTTTAAAATCGCCCGTTTCCCAACAATGTCAGAGGAAGAAAATTGAAGACATTTAATGATGAAAACCCGCTCTTCCCGTTCATTTGGATCATAACCGTAAGCGACAGCAATTTCCTGCAGCGTTTTAAGGGACAAGGCGAGCGTAGCCGGAATATCAACCGCCAATGTAAATATGCCGCCGATACCAGTTGTCGCTCCTTGAACGGTTGCGGCACCCGTATACGATTTTTGAATGGATAAAGCCGTCTCATCCATAGCGGAAAGAGGCAGATTTTTCACATCATCAATTGTGTGAACAGGTGTTTGAGCATATCGTTCCAGCTTTTTCAAAATACTGCTCTGCTTTGTTAAATATTTTCCTCCGCTCTGGATGTAATAACCAAGCTCATCCAGCAATGCACCGATTTTTCCTTGAATAAAAGAAGGTGTCATTTTATCAAGGATCGCAAAAGGAAGTCGTGCAATACGGTCCCATATCCATAATCCTTTTTGATCGTTTTCCCATCTTTCAATATTTTGCAGATGCTCCATAAGGGTTTCTTTTGTTTCCATTTGTTTATCCCTGCCTCTCTAAATTGATTATACGAATGTGCAGCGGATTTAGTTTCAAAAAAACCGCCTCAGCCAGTAATGGACAAAGGCGATAAGTTTAGATAAGTTGTTTTTTAAGCTCCTGTATTTTTACAGCGAGTTCATCGCACACTTCCTGGTAAGCTGCCCACCGATCCGTTAATTGATTATAGTGTACGGGGTTTGATATATTCCAGCGCACTAATTTTCGTCTTGATTCATCAGGGAGCGTGGGCAAACTGTCACGCTGAAAATCATAGATGGCAACGACAACGTCTGCCTCATTCATAAGTTGAGACTTTAGCGAATACGGTGTTTTGCTCTCAATGTCAATATTTACTTCTTTCATCGCTTCGACAGGAAGGGCGTCATAGTCTGCATTCATATAAGCAGCGCTTACAACTTTCCAGGACGGCTCATTCAGTCGTGCCGCCCACCCTTCTGCCATCATGCTCAAATGATTAAAAGGTGACAGGAATAAAATTGTTTTATTTTTCATGGCTGCTGACCCCTTTGATGTGGTGGTTATATTCTTTTATACCCCATTTTTATAATATTAAGCCCTGTTCAATTGTTACTTATAAGTAATAATAAAGGCTGTATAGTAGTCTTAAGTACCCCTTTTTTGTGCTTAGATAAAATTACGTGTCTCAACTTAACATGAAAAAATATTCGTGTTTATCTTTTTCGAAAGAGTGGTACTTTGGATTTTAAAAAATAATTTGTTATTTTTAGTGTAATCTATTACGATAAACGGTATGTGTTTATTATGTTATATAGTAGAAGGGGGAAAATAAATGAAAAAAATGAATTTAACCACTAAAATTATCGCAGCGCTCATTCTCGGGGCGATTGTCGGTCTCGTCTTAAACTTAACGGCACCAAATGTTTTTGACGTATTAAATACCTATTTATTTGTACCGGTCGGGCAAATCTTTTTAAGCTTGATCAGTATGCTTGTTGTACCGCTCGTTTTCTTTTCGATCGTTCTTGGTTCAGCCGGGCTTGGCGATCCGCAAAAACTGGGCCGTATCGGTTTGAAAACTGTCACTTATTTTTTAATTACGACATGTTTTGCGATTATTATTGGGCTTTGTCTCGCAGCAATCATACAGCCGGGGTCAGCAGGAGAATTCGATACGGCGGGTGCCGAATTTTCGACTGAAGAAGCGCCTCCTGTCAGTGAAACATTGATGAATATTATTCCTAAAAATCCAATTAACGCGATGGCGGAAGGCAATATGCTTCAACTTATTGTATTTGCGGTGTTTATTGGACTGGCCTTGACTGCGCTTGGCGACAAAACAAAAGGAATTTTCAGCTTAGTCGAGCAGGGCAATGAGATTATGATGTATCTTGTAGGTCTTGTTATGAAATTTGCGCCATACGGAACGTTTGGGTTGATTGCGACGGCGATTGGCACACAAGGATGGGATGCGATTCTCGCTATGGGCTCATACATGCTTGTTGTATTAGCGGCCCTCTTTATCCATAGTGTTGTGACATACGGTGGAACTGTTGCTTTTTTGGCGAAAAAGAGTCCGATTTGGTTTTTCAAAAAGTTTGCGCCGGCGATGGGTGTGGCATTCAGTACATCAAGCAGTAATGCAACTCTTCCTGTTTCAATGGAAGTAGCACAGAGAGACTTAAAAGTGCCAGAACCGATCAGCTCGTTTGTTCAGCCTCTTGGCGCAACGATCAACATGGACGGTACCGCTATTATGCAAGGTGTAGCAACGCTGTTTATTGCACAGGCATACGGAATTGAACTGACAATGGCAGACCTGGCAACAGTCGTGTTGACGGCGACTCTTGCCAGCATTGGAACAGCAGGCGTGCCAGGCGTTGGTCTTATTATGCTTGCCATGGTACTCGGCAGCGTAGGTCTTCCAGTCGAAGGAATCGGTTTAATTATCGGGATTGACCGCCTGCTTGATATGACGCGTACAGCCGTTAATATTACAGGCGATGCCGCATGTGCATTGTATGTAGGTGAATCGGAAAAAAACAAAACAATTAAGCAGCAGCGCGCGGAAGTGTAATAAATGGTGAAAGCGGACATATGTCCGCTTTCACTTTTTATGTTCAAAAAACAATTTTTCGATTATAATGAAAAGGCACATATAAAGAAAAGGGGACCGGCATCATGAATCTTGGATTTGGCGAAGTCGCTATTATTTTAATTGTCGCCTTGTTGTTATTTGGACCAAAAAAACTGCCTCAGCTTGGTCGCGCAGCCGGACAGACGCTGCATGAATTTAAGCGGGGGATGAAAAATGTCATGGACGATGACAAGGATGAGAAAAAGAAAATAGATTCCAAATAAACGAGGAGCGGATTTATCCGCTCCTCGTTTTTTAATCTATTATGCCGATCAAGCATCCGTTTTCAACAGCTTGATGAGTTACGGTTTTCCAAGGAAGATTTTGATCGAGCCGGCGATTCACATAAGCATGTTCTATATCCATTTTTTCTGTTTGAAGTTCTGGATAAATAGAATGCAACTTTTTATACACTTGATTCGTATAGGCAGATAAGCCGGTTTTCATTCATATTCGTTGCAATTTGGCGAAATGTGCTTACAATGAGAAAAGGCCGCACGTATCATGAAGAAGGGAACAAAGAATAATGAAAGTAGTCATCAGATTAATTCAAAACCTTTGGCGGAAATTTCATCTGACCCAAATTGTTATTTTGCTTGCTGCGATCGTCGTTTTAGCGGGGCTTGGCACAGGCTTCTATTTTATGAAATCTGCTGATGTAGAAACGTTGAAGCAGGGATTGTCGCAGTCAACTATTATTTATGACCGAAATGGGGAAAAAGCAAGCAAGCTTTCTGCCAACAGGACAGATAGTGTATCTATCGAAAAAATGCCGGAGCATTTGCAGGAAGCAATTGTTGCTGTTGAAGACAACCGTTTTTATGAACACGGTGGATTTGACGTAAAAGGTATTTTCCGCGCTTTTTTTACGAATATTATGGCGGGATCACGCGTCCAAGGAGCGAGTACCATTACACAGCAGCTGACAAAAAATGCATTGCTGTCTCCGGAAAAAACATATCGCCGTAAAGTCGAGGAGCTATTTCTTGCCATTGAGATTGAAAAAGTCTATAAAAAAGAAGAAATTTTAGAAATGTATTTGAATACAAGCTATTTTGGGAATGGGGCATGGGGCGTTCAAAATGCGTCAAAAAAATATTTCGGCAAAGACGTATCAGAATTAACCCTTGCTGAGTCATCAATGCTTGCAGGCATGGTGAAAGCACCATCCCGATACAATCCGATTGACAATATGGATAATGCGCTTGAACGGCGTCAAGTAGTGTTGAATCAAATGGTGAAATACAGTTATATAACCGAAAGCGAAGCGAATGAAACGGCAAACATAGACATAACGCTAAGAGATACAAGCGGAGATCCGTTAAAAGGAAAATATGCACATTATGCAGATGCCGTCATTAACGAAGCTATTTCACGTTATGGCTTGACGCAGGATGACCTGTTAACACAAGGGTATAACATTTATACGTCTATGGATCAGGATGTACAGGCAGGACTTGAAGGTGTTTACGAAAACAGCTCTGTTTTTCCTGAAACCGTTAATGGAGAAGATTCCCAAAGTGCTGCCGTGTTAGTCGATCCTAAAACAGGCGGGGTTCTTGGTGTAGTAGGACGGCGCGGTGAGCACATATTCCGCGGTTTTAGCTTTGCTACTCAAATGAAAAAATCACCCGGTTCAACGATTAAGCCGCTGGCTGTTTATACGCCTGCTCTTGAAGAAGGATACGAACCGACAGATATGCTTGAAGATAAGGAAATGTCGTTTGGCGAAGGAGAAGATCCTTATTCGCCAACTAATTATGGCGGTATGTATGAAGGAGAACTTCCGATGTACCGGGCGGTTGAGAAATCGGCAAATATTCCTGCTGTCTGGCTCCTTGATCAAATCGGCGTATCAAAAGGTGTAAATGCATTGAAACGGTTTGGTTTAGAAGTTGAAAATGCCAAATTAGGAATGGCGCTTGGTGACATAACACCCGGCGTATCACCCCTGCAGATGGCAGAAGCATATACTGCATTTTCAAATGATGGAGTTCGAAAAGAAACGTTTTTTATTCAAAAAATTGTCGGGCCGGACGGTGAAGTAGAGCCTGAGTGGGAGCCGGAAGAAGTAAAGGTAACCTCAAAAGAAATAACCGATCAAATGACAGCCATGCTTTTAGGTGTTGTTGAACGGGGGTCAGGTGAACGGGCACAGGTCGATGAAGTGGACATCGCTGGTAAAACAGGTTCGACGCAAGTGCCAATTGAAGGAATTGAAGGAACAGAGGACCAATGGTTCGTCGGGTACACACCAAATTTAGTTGGGGCTGTATGGGTTGGGGTAGAAGAAGTAAGCAAAACAAACTACTTAACGACCAATAGCTCAGATGGAGCAGTTCCGTTATTTGGAGAGGTTGTCAGTGAAATTCTTCCTTACATTGGTGAAACGTCATTTGATGTAGAAGCGATTGATAGCAATGCAAAGCAAGAAGAGCATTGGTATGACGGAATCATCGAAAAATGGAATGAATGGTTTTAAGCAAAGGCCGGATGAAAGTGCATCCGGCCTTTTTATATAAATTAAAATGGATACGCTTTCGATTGTGGTCATTATAAAAAAATACATCTTGTCAGAAAATTTGACAGAAAAGGTGTTGACCAAACATAGAAAGAAAGGTATCATTGACCACAATATAAACTTAATTTTCAGATTAAATATACGATTTTTAAAGATTTGATGGGCAATTTGAAAGGCAAGTTATCTTGGAGGAGATACAATGCGCAGTGATATGATTAAAAAGGGAGTCGAACGTGCCCCACACCGCAGTTTATTGTATGCAGCGGGTGTGAAAACAGCAGATTTGCATAAACCGTTTATCGGTGTATGTAACTCTTATATAGATATTATTCCCGGACACGTTCACCTTAATAAATTTGCAGAAGTTGTTAAGAAAGAAATTCGCGAAGCAGGAGGTGTTCCATTTGAATTCAATACGATTGGTGTTGATGACGGCATTGCAATGGGACACATTGGAATGCGATATTCCCTTCCAAGCCGTGAATTGATTGCAGATTCAGCTGAAACAGTAATTAATGCACATTGGTTTGATGGTGTGTTCTATATTCCGAACTGTGATAAAATCACACCAGGTATGCTGATGGCTGCTGTACGGACAAATGTACCAGCCGTATTTGTATCAGGCGGTCCGATGGAAGGCGGCATATCATCCACAGGAAAACCATTAACACTAACATCTGTTTTTGAAGGTGTAGGTGCTCATTTGTCAGGGAAAATGTCAGCAGAAGAGCTGCTTGATATCGAATCGAATGCTTGTCCGACTTGCGGGTCTTGCTCCGGTATGTTTACAGCTAATTCCATGAACTCATTAATGGAAATGCTTGGTCTGACACCGCCAGGAAATGCCACAATTGTGGCAACAAGCCCGGAACGTCATCGCTTGATTAAAGAAGCAGTGGGATACTTAATGAATGCGATTGAAAATGACTTGAAACCACGTGATATCGTCAATGAAAGAGCGATTGACGATGCATTTGCGCTTGATATGGCAATGGGCGGGTCAACGAACACTGTTCTTCATACATTAGCCATTGCAAACGAAGCGGAAATTGAGTATGATTTAAATCGTATTAATGAAGTAGCCAACCGCATTCCATATTTGGCGAAAATCAGTCCGGCATCCGATTATACGATGGACGATGTCAATAAAGCTGGCGGAATCAGCGCGATCATTCGTGAGCTGTGTGAAATTGAAAATGGTATTGACGGTGATCGTATTACAATCACAGGCAAATCTGTTTATGAAAATGTAAAAGATGCACACATTACAAACACGAAGGTCATTCGCACAAAAGAAGATCCATACAGCCCAGTCGGCGGATTATCGATTTTGTACGGAAACATTGCGCCGCTTGGTGGAGTTATTAAAGTAGGAGCAGTAGACCCTTCCATTAAAATATTTGATGGAGAAGCCATTGTATTTGAATCACAGGATGAAGCAATCGAGAATATTAATAACGGAACAGTCAGAGAAGGACACGTCGTTGTCATCCGTTATGAAGGACCAAAAGGCGGACCGGGAATGCCGGAAATGTTGACGCCGACATCAGCCATTGCGGGGCGGGGGCTTGGAACAAAAGTCGCACTTATGACAGATGGACGTTTCTCTGGTGCTTCACGCGGAATTTCAATCGGTCATATTTCTCCGGAAGCGGCAGAAGGCGGTCCTATTGCATTCATTCAAAATGGTGATAAAATTAAAATAGATTTGACAAACCGCACATTAAATGTCGATTTGTCAGATGAAGAACTAGCAGCGCGCCGTGCAGATTTTGTACAGCCGGAGCCGAAAATTAAAAAAGGCTGGCTGGCACGTTATGCCAAGCTGGTCACATCTGCCAACACTGGCGGAGTTATGAAAATTTAATCTATACGTCAAAACATATAAAACGTTGACGAGGAAAAAGTGATAGGAACTGCATTTCACAGAGAACCGGTTATAGCTGAGAGCCGGGAGTGCATCCGATCGCGACATCCCCTCTGAGTGCTTTTCTGAACGTCATCCAGTAGGAAAAGTCGGGTGCTGGCCACCCGTTACCAAAACGAGCCGGTAATCGGTTCATAAGGCGGATTTTTGCAAAAAAATTCGTGAATCAGGGTGGTACCGTGGAAAGAAACAAAGTCTTTTCACCCCTGCGTTTCTGTTTAGGCAGTCGCAGGCGTGAAAGGACTTTTCTTTTTGCTTTAAAACGGGTATTTAACCTATTGTGAAGAAGGAACCTCTTGCCAATACGGAAAACAAACCATTATTTGGAGGGGAAAAACATGAGTCAAAATGCAAAAGCAACAGAAATGAAGTTTGACGATCAAGCAACAAAAGCGGCTGAACCAAAGAACGGTGCTGACTTATTTATCGAAACTCTAAAAAACGAGAACGTAGAAGTAATGTTTGGCTATCCAGGAGGAGCCGTCCTTCCATTATACGATGCACTTTACAAAAACCCAATTCGCCACATCCTTGCCCGTCATGAGCAGGCAGCGATTCATGCCGCTGAAGGGTATGCGCGTGTTTCTGGTAAGCCAGGCGTTGTTTTAGCAACATCGGGTCCTGGTGCAACAAACCTAGTGACAGGCATTACAGATGCAATGATGGATTCGATTCCGCTAGTTGTGTTTACGGGCCAGGTTGCAACAGGCGTTATCGGATCGGATGCTTTCCAGGAAGCAGACGTAATTGGGATTACCATGCCGATTACAAAACATAATTACCAGGTTCGTTCAATGGCAGATCTTCCGAGAATCGTTCATGAAGCGTTCCATATTGCGACAACCGGCCGCCCGGGCCCTGTTTTAATCGATATTCCAAAGGACATCGCTCAAACAGTAGGGAGTGCGGAATTTGTCGATGAACTAAATTTGCCAGGGTACCAGCCGAACTTTAAGCCAAACAGCCTGCAAGTGAAAAAGCTGCGCGGAGCACTGGCAAAAGCAACAAAACCGGTTATTTTGGCAGGAGCAGGCGTCCTTCATGCGAAAGCGTCTGAAGAACTGCTTCAATTTGTCGAAAAAATGCAAATTCCAGTTGTCAACACATTGCTCGGCCTTGGCGGTTTTCCAGCCAATCACCCATTATTTCTTGGAATGGGCGGTATGCATGGAACGTACGCAGCCAATACAGCCCTTTACGAAGCGGACCTGCTCATTAACATTGGCGCCCGTTTTGATGACCGCTTAACCGGAAACCTTGCACATTTTGCGAAAAATGCAACGGTTGCACACATTGATATCGATCCAGCTGAAATCGGCAAAAACGTACCGACGCATATTCCGATCGTTGCAGATGCTCGTGAAGCGTTGAAAAAAATCCTTAGCTTGGATTTTGAAGCACCGAATGCAGGAGAATGGCGTGACAAACTTGATCAGGATAAAAAAGAGAATCCGCTATGGAACACAGAAAACGGCGATGGTATTTCACCACAGTCACTTATGAAATTGATTCATGATATTACAGACGGCGATGCTGTTGTAACAACAGACGTCGGCCAGCATCAAATGTGGACAGCGCAATATTATGGATTCAACAAGCCGGATCAATGGGTAACATCAGGGGGCCTTGGTACAATGGGCTTTGGTTTTCCATCCGCAATCGGCGCGCAAATTGCGAAGCCGGATAAAACAGTCGTGGCGGTAGCCGGTGACGCAGGCTTCCAAATGACTTTGCAGGAGCTTGGACTTGTTGCGGAATTAAAGCTGCCGGTTAAAATTATCATTTACAATAACATGGCACTTGGCATGGTTCGTCAATGGCAGGAAACGTTTTATGAGGAGCGCTATTCTCAGTCATTGATCCCGGTTCAGCCGGACTTTGTAAAATTGGCTGGTGCCTATGGCCTTCGCGGCTATGTGGTTACAACAGAAGAAGAAGCAGAAAAAGTAATGCGTGAAACGCTGACAGACAATGAGCCTGTTTTGATCGATTGCCGCATTAAGCCGAAAGAAATGGTTTACCCGATGATCGCGCCAGGCAAAGGAATTCATGAAATGATCGGGGTGAAACCGCAGTGAAACGAAGAATTGTAACAGCAACCGTGCTAAACCAGAGCGGTGTATTAAATCGGATTGCCGGATTATTTACACGCCGCCAGTTTAATATTGAAAGCATTACTGTCGGGTCTACTGAAACAGAAGGCGTGTCAAAAATGACATTCGTCGTACAAGTTGAAGATGACCGGATGGTAGAGCAAGTCGTCAAACAGCTGAATAAGCAAATTGACGTGCTGAAAGTAAATGATATTACCGAGCAGGCAATCGTTACGCGTGAGCTTGCTCTCATTAAAGTGATGACAACACCGCAGACACGTGCGGAAATTAATGTTATCATCGAACCATTCCGTGCCACGATCATTGATGTGGCTAAAGACAGCGTCACAATTCAAGTTGTCGGAAACTTCGATAAAATCGAAGCGATGATTGAGCTTCTTCGTCCTTATGGAATTAAAGAAGTAGCCCGCACAGGACAAACAGCAATTAAACGCGGATCACAGCGTCTTGGAGCGGAATCAAAACAGTTTTCTATTTTAAATTAAAATAAAAAAAATCAAACAATTTTTGGAGGATGAAAAAAATGACAAAAGTTTATTACAATGGTGACATTAACGAAGCGGTACTTTCTAATAAAACGGTAGCAATCATTGGTTACGGTTCACAAGGACATGCGCACGCATTAAACCTTCGCGAAAGCGGCGTAAACGTAGTGGTTGGTCTTCGCCCAGGAAAATCATTTGACCAGGCAGCAGCTGATGGATTTGACGTAAAAACTGTTCGCGAAGCAAGTGCTGCAGCGGACATCATCATGATCCTTCTTCCAGATGAATACCAAACAGCTGTTTACAAAGCAGAAATCGAGCCTGAGCTTCAAGAAGGAAACGCACTTGCATTTGCTCACGGGTTCAACGTTCACTTTAACCAAATCACGCCGCCGGCAAACGTAGATGTATTTCTTGCAGCGCCAAAAGGTCCTGGACACCTTGTTCGCCGCACATATGAGCAGGGCGCTGGTGTACCGGCATTATTCGCAATCTACCAAGATTACACAGGCCAAGCGAAAGATATCGCACTTGCTTATGCAAAAGGTGTAGGTGCAGGCCGCGCGGGTATTCTTGAAACAACATTCCGTGAAGAAACAGAAACAGATTTGTTCGGTGAGCAAGCAGTTCTTTGCGGCGGTACAGCTGAGCTTGTAAAAGCTGGATTTGAAACACTTGTTGAAGCTGGATATCAGCCGGAAATTGCTTACTTTGAGTGCCTGCACGAATTGAAATTGATCGTTGACCTTATGTATGAAGGCGGCCTTGAAGGCATGCGCTACTCAATCTCTGATACAGCACAATGGGGTGACTACGTATCAGGACCACGCGTTATCACAGCTGAAACAAAGGCACGCATGAAAGACGTACTAACAGATATCCAAACAGGTAAATTTGCAAAAGGATGGCTGCAGGAAAATCAATTGAACCGTCCAGAATTTACAGCGATCACTCGCCGCGAAAGCGAGCATCAGCTTGAAGTAGTTGGAAAAGAGCTTCGTGCATTGATGCCGTTCATCAAACAAAACAAACAAGCAGCAAGCGTTAAAAACTAAGCCTTTTTCATTGTTTTAAAAAGTTATTTCAAGCGGGGGGATTTACGTGAAGAAGAAAATTGCCATTTTGCCGGGCGACGGAATCGGCCGGGAAATCGCATCAGGCGCCGCAGCTGCTCTTGAAGCGGTTGGAAAACGCTTTGGCCACGAATTTGAGCTGGAATATGCTGATATTGGAGGTGCCGCGATTGATTCGCACGGGACGCCGCTGCCAGAGTCAACACTGGCACTTGCAAAAAACAGCGACGCGATTTTGCTTGGTGCGGTAGGAGGTCTGAAATGGGATAGCCTGCCGTCCGCAGAACGCCCTGAGCGCGGTCTGCTTGCGATTCGGAAAGAGCTTGGTTTATTTGCCAACTTGCGTCCGATTCCATCATTTAAAACACTTGTGCAATCTTCTCCGCTAAAGCCTGAAATTGCCGGGAATGTGAATATGCTGATCGTTCGCGAATTAACAGGTGGCCTTTATTTCGGGAAGCCGAGTGAACGCCGTGGTGATAACAACGAGGTCGTTGTTGATACATTGCAATATACACGTGCAGAAATTGAGCGGATTGTTGTGAAAGCATTTGAGTTTGCGAAAGCGCGCGATGGACGCCTTACGTCGGTTGATAAAGCAAACGTGCTCGAATCAAGCCGTATGTGGCGTGAAATTGTTAATGAAAAAGCAGCAGATTATCCGGATGTAACGGTTGATCACATGTATGTAGATGCGGCGGCAATGAAGCTTATTTCAAATCCGGGACAGTTTGATGTTATTGTGACAGAAAACTTATTCGGTGATATTTTAAGTGATGAAGCATCGATGATCACGGGTTCACTCGGCATGCTTCCATCTGCGAGTCTATCAGAAAGCGGTCTTGGGCTGTATGAGCCGGTTCATGGCTCAGCGCCGGATATTGCCGGTCAAAATAAGGCCAATCCGCTGGCGATGATTTTATCAACAGCGCTTATGCTGAAATATTCGCTTGATATGCGTTTAGAAGGGGAATCGATTGAACGCGCTGTGCAGTCTGTATTAAACGACGGATATTGCACACCGGATTTGCAAATGGAAGGCAGTACGGTTGTCGGTACAGATAAAATGATAGAGCTTGTTATAGAACGAGTTGCGGATGACGCACCTGCATATGCAGATGAAGTTGTTTACATGTAAGAAAACGCCACGTGGATTCAACCTTTCCCTATCTTCAAGCTAGGGAAAGGCGGGGTCCTCGTTTTTTATCCCGCATTAACGGGCAGTAAGACTCTCGCCTCAAGGTTCTGAGGCAGCAAAGAAAATAGGCGGAGTTCCTACTGCCTTTAAATGCCCGATTGGTTCATCTAACCATCAATAGGAGACAGAGGGAATGCCTATTGATGGAAGATTTACTTTATTAAAATGCACATAAGAGGGGGGCTGTAACATGATGAAAAAAACGGTTATCGAAAAAATTTGGGAAAACCACGTTGTTAGCAGAGAAGAAGGGAAGCCGGACCTGCTCTATATCGATTTGCACCTTGTCCACGAAGTCACATCACCACAGGCATTTGAAGGGTTACGCATGAACGGACGCCGTGTCAGACGGCCGGATTTAACATACGCTACAATGGATCACAACGTTCCGACTATTAACCGCCACATTGTAAATGACCCGATTTCTAAAACACAAATGCAGACGCTTGAGCAAAACTGCCGTGAATTCGGTATTGAGCTTGCGGATATTGATCATCCGGATCAAGGGATTGTTCACGTCATTGGTCCGCAACTTGGCCTTACACAGCCGGGCAAAACTATTGTCTGCGGCGATAGCCATACGTCTACACATGGTGCATTTGGTGCGCTTGCATTCGGAATTGGTACGAGTGAAGTAGAACACGTTTTGGCGACGCAGACAATTTGGCAAAAGCAGCCGAAAACATTGCAAATTAAAGTAAATGGCAAGCTTGGTTTTGGTGTACAGTCCAAAGATATTATTTTGGCGATTATCGCAAAATTTGGCGTTAATGCCGGGACAGGCTACGTGATGGAGTTTACAGGCGAGGCAATCCGCGCTCTTTCAATGGAACAGCGCATGACAATTTGCAATATGTCGATTGAAGCAGGTGCGCGTGCAGGGCTTGTTAGTCCGGATATGACAACGGTTGAGTATTTACGCGGACGCCGTTATGCGCCGCAGGGTGAAGAATTTGAAGAAGCAGCAAAACGCTGGCTTGCCCTTGCAACGGATGAAGGCGCAACATATGACAAAACACTTGAAATCGATGCAGCTGACATTGAACCGCAAATGACTTGGGGTACGAACCCATCTATGGGCAGCGGCATTTCTGGTTTTGTTCCGTCTCCAGATGAATTTGACCGTGAAGCAGACAAAGAATCCGTTCGCCTTGCACTAGATTATATGGGTCTTGAAGCCGGTACAAGATTAACAGATATTTCAGTTGATTATGTTTTTATCGGTTCATGCACGAACTCTAGATTGAGTGACTTGCGTGCAGCCGCGGAAGTGGCAAGAGGACGTAAAGTACAAGATCATGTAACAGCGATTGTTGTGCCGGGATCTCAAACGGTGAAACAGCAAGCGGAAGCGGAAGGCCTTGATAAAATCTTCACAGAAGCTGGCTTCCAGTGGCGTGAATCTGGATGCTCAATGTGTCTTGCCATGAATGACGATGTTGTACCGCCGGGTAAACGCTGTGCATCAACATCAAATCGCAACTTTGAAGGACGCCAAGGGAACGGCGCCCGTACACACCTTGTCAGTCCGTCGATGGCAGCAGCGGCAGCTGTTATGGGACGTTTTACAGACGTTCGCGAATTAGCTGGCGTAAATCAATAAAAGGAGGGGCATTCATGGAGCCGATTAATCAATTTACAGGTGTTGTTTGTCCAATTAACCGGGCAAACATTGATACTGATCAAATTATTCCAAAACAATTTTTAAAACGCATTGAACGCCAAGGCTTTGGCCAATTTGTTTTTTACAACTGGCGCTTTGATGATGATGGCAATAAGCGTGAAGACTTTATTTTAAACGATCCGAAATTTGCGGACGCTGAAATTTTAGTCGCCGGTGAAAATTTTGGCTGCGGCTCCTCACGGGAGCATGCTCCATGGGCACTTTTAGATTACGGATTCCGCATCATTATCGCTCCAAGCTATGCCGATATTTTTTACAATAACAGTGTGAAAAACGGCATTTTGGCTGTGAAACTAACAGATGAAGAAGTAAAAACACTGCTTGGACGCGCATCTGTGCCGGGCTTTAAGCTTCATATCAATCTTGAAGAACAGTCTGTCACAGATGATAGCGGATTTACTGCTTATTTCGACATTGATCCCTACTGGAAAAAGATGCTTTTAAATGGCTGGGATGAAATATCGGTTACGTTGTCAGCCGAAGAGCGTATTCGCCAATTTGAAGAAAAAGTGTATGGAAAACAATACAGTTAAATAAAAAAAGACCTTTCCGAATAATGGAAAGGTCTTTTTTTATATTTTACAGCATGGAAATAATCCATGATATTACGACAATTGCTCCAATGACCATTAAAATTGTTTTCAACATTCCGTTCACCTCATGCTTTTGTTTGTTATGTATAAAGTTCCCCAGAGTGAGTACGCTTAAACGTAAATAACAGAAATGACAAAAAAATTAAGTTTCTATGTTTTAGATATATTCCAATAGGGAAAAAGACACAAAGGGAGGTGCGTGCTTTGATTGAATTTAAAGAAGTATCAAAAAAATATGCAGATGGATTCGAAGCGCTTAAACAAATTAATTTAAAGGTAGAAACCGGTGAATTGTTTGTCCTAATTGGTCCGAGCGGCTGCGGGAAAACGACAACGATGAAAATGATCAATCGTTTAATTGACCCGTCAAGCGGCTCGATTACAATTGACGGTAAAAGTATTTCCAAAATCAACCCGGTTCGGCTCCGGCGGGATATCGGCTATGTCATTCAGCAAATCGGCTTAATGCCGCATATGACAATTAAAGAAAATGTCGGTCTCGTGCCAAAGCTGAAGAAATGGGAAGAAGTGAAGTACACGGAAAAAGTAAATGAATTGATGGAGCTTGTGGGACTGGACCCATCTGTTTTTGGAGACCGGTATCCAGCTGAACTGTCAGGCGGCCAGCAGCAGCGAATTGGCGTCATTCGGGCGATGGCGGCGGAGCCGAACATTATTTTAATGGATGAACCGTTCAGTGCCCTCGATCCAATCAGCCGTGAGCAGCTGCAGGATGAATTGGTTCGGCTGCAAAGCGAAATTAAAAAGACGATTGTATTTGTGACACATGATATGGATGAAGCATTAAAAATTGCCGACCGGATTTGCATTATGCAGGAGGGTGTTGTTGTGCAGCTTGATACACCAGAACGCATACTTCGCCATCCAGCCAATGATTTCGTTCGACAGTTTATCGGTGAAGATCGGATGCAGCAAGATTCACTGTCTCTGCCGCCGTTGGAATTGTTAATGACATCCCCCATTACTGCATCACCAGAAAGAGGAGTTGCAGCTGCATTAAAAATGATGCGGCAAAAACGTGTCGACAGCTTAATTCTCGTTGATAATCAGCGGCGATATCAGGGGGTTGTAGGTATTTGGGATTTGCAAAAATCGTATATAAATGAAGAGATTACGCTGCGCGACATTGAAAAAGTAGAAGTGCCCGTTATCAATAATCTCGAAGATCCGGAAACAGCCTTGGAAATGATTAACCAATCGCCGATCAGCTTTATCATTGTAACGGATGAAGAAAACCGGGTGCAGGGCATTATTAATCGTGCCAGTATCGTACGCCACATATCGAATCAATTTGTCTAGGGAGGAGAGATGACGTATTTTTACGTTCAATTTAATTGCTCAAACAACGAATGCATTTACAACAAGATGGACTGAAATATGGCAGCTTATTCTTGAACATTTATATTTATCATTAATTTCAATTGGCCTTGCGATCCTCATATCCGTGCCTCTCGGAATTTATTTAACCCGCCGTAAAAAAATCGCCGAACCCATCATCGGCATTACAGCCATTTTTCAAACCATTCCAAGTTTAGCCTTGCTCGTCTTTCTTGTTCCTTTTATCGGCACTGGAAAAGCACCCGCTATTATCGCATTGACGATTTATGGACTGCTTCCAATTTTGCGGAATACGTATCTTGGCATTACAGGGGTTGACCGGTCGACCGTTGAAGCTGGCGTCGGAATGGGTATGACAAGCCGGCAAGTGCTATGGATGGTCGAGCTGCCGCTTGCAATGAAAGTCATTATGGGTGGTGTGAGAACAGCCACAGTGCTTATTGTCGGAGTAGCAACTATTGCCGGGCTCATCGGAGCTGGTGGTCTTGGTGACTTGATTTTTCGCGGATTACAGACGTATAATTCAGGACTAATTTTAGCAGGAGCCATTCCGGCGGCGCTGATTGCCATTATTCTTGATTTTGTATTAAAAAGAATTGAATACAATTCATCAACAGAAGCCTTGCAGAAAAAAGGCAAGCGAGGCCGTCAAATGACTCTCGCAATTGCCGGCGCATCCGCGCTGTTGTTTATTGGTATGGTTATCTGGCCGTTTATTGGCGGAGGGCAAGCGGAGGACACGATTACGATTACAGGAAAGTCTTTTACAGAGCAAGAAATTCTTGTACATGTGTATGGGAAGTTAATTGAGGAAGAAACAGACTTGAATGTGAATTATGAATCCTTTATTAGTGGATCTGCTGGTGTATTTGATGGATTAAAACAAGGATCTTACGATATGTCTGTTGAATATACGGGAACGATTTTGTTGAACTATTTAAAAGAAGAAATCGACAGCAATGATCCTGACGATGTATATGATTATGTAAAAGACCGTTTTAATGAAGAATTTAATCTTCAGCTGTTAGATCCAATCGGCTTTAATAATACTTATTCTGTCACAATTCGCCAGGCGGATGCAGAAAAATATGGAATCAAGACGATTTCACAGCTGCAGCCATATGCAGGAAACATGCGCTTTGGCTCAGAACCGGAATTTTTAGAAAGAGCTGACGGCTATCCAGGCCTTCAGGAATTATACGGTCTTGATTTTGCATCAACACAGACGCTGGATACAGGCATTATGTATAGCGCGATTAAAAATAATGAAGTGGATGCCATTGACGCATACACGACAGATGGCCGTATACAGGCATTTGATTTGAAAGTGTTAGAAGATGATAAGCAGTTTTTCCCGCCTTATTATGCTATTCCGGTTGTGCGTGGAGAAGTGCTGGAAGAATACCCCGAACTTCAAGACGTGCTGAATATGCTTGCAGGAAAAATCGATGACGAACGCATGCAGGAGTTGAACAAGCGTGTTGACCTCGATGGCAAAAAGTATGAAGAAGTGGCGGAAGAGTTTTTAAAAGAAGAAGGGTTGATCGATTGATCAATGCGGCGCTCTGCAAATGCAGAGCGTTTTTTTTATTTTTTGAGCATGAAGAAAGAAAAAGGGGGAAAAGTGTAAAAAGATATGATTTTAAGGAGGGGTACATAATGAATGTTCGAATCGAGCACGATACAATTGGTGAAATAGAGGTACCGGCGGATAAATATTGGGGAGCACAAACGCAGCGAAGCCTGGAAAACTTTCCTATTGGAACAGAAAAAATGCCAATCGAAATGATTTATGCGTTTGCTCAGCTGAAAAAAGCGGCAGCGATTGTGAACGGAGATCTCGGTAAGCTTTCAGGGGAAAAAATGAGTGCTATTTCCACCGCGTGCGACGATATTTTAAGTGGCGACGTTGGCCCAGAACATTTCCCTTTAGTTGTTTGGCAGACGGGAAGCGGAACGCAGTCGAATATGAACGTGAATGAAGTCGTGGCGAGGCGCGCATCCGAAATCATGGGGAAAGAAGCATTTATTCATCCAAACGATGACGTAAATATGTCACAAAGCTCTAACGATACGTTTCCAACAGCCATGCATATTGCCATATATGAAGAAACAGAAAAGAGATTAAAACCGGCATTGAAGCAATTTAAAAAAACACTAAAGAAAAAAGAAAAGGCATTTATGAATGTGATTAAAATCGGCCGCACACATTTACAGGATGCAACCCCTTTATCGCTTGGCCAGGAAATATCCGGATGGCGCCACATGATCGTTCGCAGTATAAAAATGATTACACTTGCCCAACAAGAGCTGCTTCATTTAGCAATTGGAGGCACAGCAGTTGGGACTGGTATTAACGCAGATCCTTCATTCGGTGGAAAAACAGCAAAGCAGCTAAAAAAACAAACCGGCTGGCCGTTTATTTCATCCTCGAATAAATTTCATGCGTTGACGAGCCATGATGAAATTGTCTTTTTCCATGGCGCGTTAAAAGCATTGGCAGCAGATATAATGAAAATTGCGAATGATGTAAGGTGGCTTTCAAGTGGGCCGAGAAGCGGCATTGGCGAATTAACCATTCCTGCCAATGAACCAGGGAGCTCGATTATGCCTGGCAAAGTAAATCCAACACAAAGCGAAGCGCTGACAATGGCTGCAGTGCAAGTGTTTGGCAATGACGCAGCTGTCGGATTTGCAGCCAGTCAAGGTAATTTTGAATTAAATGTTTTTAAGCCGGTGATCGTGTACAATACACTGCAATCGATTCGTTTATTGGCAGATGCTGTTTCATCATTTGATGAGCGCTGTGCTTCGGGAATTGAAGCAAATATGGAGCGTATTCAAGAACTAATGGAGCAGTCTCTAATGCTTGTCACAGCGTTAAACCCACATATCGGCTATGAGAAAGCAGCGAGTATCGCGAAATCTGCTCATAAAAACGGGACAACGTTAAAAGAAACTGCACTTGCCTCTGGTTACGTAACGGAGGAAGAATACGATCAATGGATTGACCCGTCAAAAATGGTCAATTTACTAGAGAAGCCAAAAAAGGTAAAAAAATAAGAAAGACCCGCCTCAAATTTTGAGGCGGATCTTCATAAATCATATGATTACTTTTGGAAACCATTCAATTGCTGTTCAGCCATTTGTACAAGACGTTTTGTAATTTCGCCGCCGACTGAACCGTTAGAGCGAGATGTGGCATCTGCTCCTAATTGTACACCGAATTCAGATGCAATTTCGTACTTCATTTGATCAATTGCTTGTTGAGCCCCTGGTGCAAGTAGTTGGTTACGACCACCGCTGCGATTTGACATTACTGTTCATCTCCCTTTATTATAATTGGCCGGGTACTAACGGAGTTGCACCGCTGCGATCATGTCGTCCGGTCTGCCGGATAAGACCCGATGTGATTGTGTTACTAGTATGGATTGAATGCTTTTCTTTATGCTGAATGTTCACAGGTAGTTGTTTCCTTTAAAGGAAAACGGCTGAGGCAAGCGTTTTTTTAGTTGGTATGCTATACTATTTATACATAAATTGCACTGTAGGTAATGAAAAAGGAGATCAGAACGGAGAGGTAGAGGATGAAGACATACAATCGCGATGTGAAAAACCGGCTGAGCCGCATTGAAGGACAAGTACGCGGGGTTATGAAGATGGTGGCAGAAGAAAAAGATTGCCGTGAAGTGGTCACGCAGCTTTCTGCCATTCGTTCTGCTGTCGATCGTTCAATAGGCTTAATCGTGGCGCAAAATCTAGAATCATGTATTCGTGATGCTCATGAAAGCGGCCAAAACACGGATGATGCGATTCAAGAAGCAGTAAATATGCTTGTAAAAAGCAGATAATATATAAAAAGATGCCATTCCCGCTTGGATTTGGCATCTTTTTTCTTATAATCCAGCTCTAGCTGCCAGGTCTATAGGACAATCACAGGACGCGGCAGTTTTAAAGTGCGACAGCAAGATGCCACATTACCTGAACGAAAGGTGGAAAGCACGTTGAGCATATTTTGGCTTATTTTATTTATGGGTGTGATCGGCGCAGTGATCGGCGGTGTTACAAACGCATTGGCTATTCGAATGCTGTTTAGGCCGCATAATGCTCTTTATATAGGCAGCTGGCGTATTCCGTTTACACCCGGCTTAATTCCAAAGCGAAAATCTGAGCTGGCCCGTCAAATCGGGAAAATTGTCGATGAACATTTGCTGACGCCCGAAAGCATTGAAAAAAAATTAAAAGAACCTGAACTTCGTGGGGAAATAGAAGCTGTTTTACAATCAGAAGCCAAAAAATGGATTCGTTCAAATATGACGATCGCAGACATTCTTCAAAAAGTGCATTTCCCAAATGCAGTTACTCAAATGGAGGAGCGTTTAAATGGATGGATTGATCAAAAATATGCAGTTATTAAAGACTTTTATATCGATCAGACGGTGAAAGAATCGCTGCCGGCAGAATGGCTGGATAAAGCGGAAGAAAAAATCCCGGACATTTCCGCTTATATTTTAACCAAGGGCACCGATTACTTTTCCAGTGAAGAAGGACGATACCGGATAAAACGTATGACGGATGATTTTTTGGCAGGGTGGGGAAAATTCGGCAGCATGATTCAAACGGTAGTGGGCAACACGTCACTTGCAGATAAAATCCGGCCGGAAATTATTAAATTTTTAACGAGTCCCGGCACAAAGGATTTGCTTGATACGATGCTAAAAAATGAATGGGATAAAGTGATTGAATGGAAATGGACTGATGTATTAGAGCAGCTTTCGGATGAAAAAGCGATCCAAAAAGCGAAGAAGTTTATTGGGGGCCAGCTTGACTTGGAAACAGTACTTAATGAGCCGGTGTCTGCTTATGCGGCACCTTTTGAACAAAAAATAAAAGATACACTTATTCCGGAATTAACGGATAAAGGCATCACAAAAATGGCAAAACGCATTCCATCTATGATGGGAAAGTTAAAAATTGCAGACATTGTCCGGCAGCAAATTGAAGCTTTTTCAACAGAGCGGCTGGAAATGATCGTTTTAGCTATTACTCATCGTGAATTAAAGATGATTACATTGCTTGGCGCATTGCTTGGCGGTTTGATCGGCATTTTGCAAGCCGTTATTATGATGGCGTTCCCGGTTTAAAAGGAACGCTTTTTATTCAAAATACTATGAATAATCGTTCATTTTTTGTATGATAAAGGAGAAAAAGGGGAGGCGACAAAATGAAGTATGTACTTTGTTCTATTGAAGGGGAAACAGCGTATATTCGTTTGAATCGTACAGCGGCTATGAATGCGCTTAGTACAGACATGATGAAAGAGCTGTGCTGCTGCTTAAAAGAAGTGAGCCGGAATGATGATGTAGACATTGTCGTTTTATCAGGGGAAGGAGCTGTTTTTTCAGCGGGCGGGGACATAAAAGAAATGCTGTCGGCGATGGATGAAGAGCAATTTCCATCTGTAATGGATACGATTGCCGATATTGCTCTTTGTTTTTATTCAATGCCAAAGCTAACAATAGCGGCTATTCATGGGGCAGCAGCTGGGCTTGGCTTAAGCATTGCACTGGGAGCGGATTTTGTTTTATGTGAAACAGACTCGAAACTTGCGATGAATTTTATCGGTATCGGCTTAATTCCGGATGGAGGCGGCCATTTTATGCTGGAACGCCGGCTTGGGGCAGTAAAAGCAAAAAAAGTCATTTGGGACGGGAAAATAATGAGTGGAGCTGAAGCGGCGGAAATGGGGCTTGTGGACAGGTCTGTTGCATCTGGAACTGTGCAGCAGGAAGTAGCCTACTTAATGAAAGAGCTCCATCAAAAGCCGATTCAGGCTATGATTAAAACGAAAAAGATTATGGCTGACATGAACAGGCCGCAATTATTAAAAACGCTCGAGCTTGAAAAGCAGGGACAATTAAAAATGCGGGAAACTAAAGATCATCAAGAAGGGATCCGGGCATTTTTAGAAAAAAGAAAACCTGTTTTTAATCAATAAAAAAAAGGCGCATTCAACACTTGAATGCGCTTTCTTGATGATTAGGTGTGAAAAAGCAGCAGCTTTCCTTCAGGTGATGTACAGCGATAGGTTTTTTCTTCACAGGCATGTTCCTGCAGCAGCTGTGAGCCGCGTGATTTTGCTTCCTCATCTGAGAATGCTTCGAAAGACTGGTCAAGCAACTTTTGTCCGTTTTTTTCAAATACCGTCAGCTTGTATGTTTTCAATATGAAGCCCCCTTTATCTAATATAAAATGATTGTATACAATAAAGCCAAAAGAAAAAAGCATAAAGAGAACAAAAAGAACATACGGTCTATGATATAATAAAAAGAAATTGATTAGTGGACAAGGGGGACGATGCAGTGGAAAAAGGAATTACACAATATGAAGCAGGGGAAAGCGTTGACTGCTTTTTAATGATTCGTTCAGCGGTGAAAAGCACAGCTGTGAACGGCAATCCTTATTTAACGCTTAT
The DNA here is from genome assembly GCF_001750285.1 of Domibacillus iocasae. Taxonomy (GTDB): domain Bacteria; phylum Bacillota; class Bacilli; order Bacillales; family Domibacillaceae; genus Domibacillus; species Domibacillus iocasae. The sequence continues at coordinate 474,576 of NZ_MAMP01000024.1, read as the reverse complement.
GCTTCAGGATACCAGTGGAGAAATTGAAGCAAAGCTGTGGGACGCAAAAGACGAAACGGTTAAAATGTATACACCGCAAACGATCGTGAAAGTGGCGGGGGACATTCAAAATTATCGGGGGCGCATGCAGTTAAAACTACGGCAAATTCGTCCCGCATCGCCGCAGGACGGAATGGACGCAGGTGATTTTGTCGAAACAGCACCGCTCAGTCAGGAAGAAATGACAGAGACGATTACCCAGTTTATTTTTGAAATGAAAAATCCGCATATTCAGCGCATTACCCGCGCGCTTTTGAAAAAATATCATCAGCCGTTTCTTGAGTACCCGGCAGCGACGAAAAATCATCATGAGTTCGTATCGGGTCTTGCATATCATGTCGTGTCCATGCTGCAGCTGGCTAAATCGATTGCCGATCTTTATCCATCGCTTGATCGTGACCTTTTGTATGCGGGAGTCATTTTGCATGACCTCGGTAAAGTGACAGAACTGTCAGGGCCGGTTGCTACAACATACACAGCTGAAGGAAATTTAATCGGCCATATTTCGATTATGGTCAATGAAATTGGCCAAATGGCAAAAGAACTTGGCATTGAGGGGGAGGAAGTGATGGTGCTGCAGCATATCGTCTTGTCTCATCATGGGAAAGCGGAATGGGGAAGCCCGAAGCCGCCAATGATTAAAGAAGCGGAAATGCTGCATTACATTGATAATCTTGATGCAAAAATGAACATGCTTGACCGTGCGCTTGACCGTACAAAGCCAGGCGAATTTTCCGAGCGGATTTTTCCATTGGATAACCGATCATTTTATAAGCCTCGGTTTTCAAATTAACAAAAAAGCACCCGTCATGGGTGCTTTTTGCTTATTTTGCTTCTTCTGTAGCAGCTGCATCATCTTCAGCTGCTGGTTCTTCTTCTGTTGTACCTTCTTCAGTCGGAAGCGTTTCTTCTGTTGGAGCCGCTTCGTCTGCTTTAAATGCGTCTTTAAAATCTTCATCTTCTACTTTTACATCTGCTGCTTTCATTTCTTCGTCAAGTTTTTCCTGCGAAGCAGTTGCATCCACTTTAGACTGCTTTAATTCTTCAGTCATTTGGTCTTTCAAATCTTCAAATGATCCTTTTTCTTTTTGTTCAGTAATTTTAATAATATGGTAGCCGTAATCCGATTTGATCGGTTCGCTTACTTCATTTACTTTTAATGTGCCAAGTGCTTCTGTAAATTCCGGAACGAATTGTGCACGGCCGGCATTGTCAATCCAGCCAAGGCTTCCACCATTTTCAGCTGAGCCAGGATCAGTTGAATATTCTTTCGCAAGCGCCGCAAAGTCGCCGCCATCCGCTAGTTTTTGCTTTACTTCTTTTGCTTTGGCTTCATCTTCAACGAGAATGTGGCTTACGTTAATTTCCGGCTGCCACGCATCGTAATATTCTTTCACTTCGTCATCTGTTACTTCCACGTCAGCAAGCGCTGCCTTTTCACGAAGAAGCTCGAGCTTTAAAAATTCTTTAAAACCATCTTCGTCAAGGCCATATTGAGCCAGGAACATTTCATATTGGTCGCCCAATTGCTCTTTAGCTGTTTTTACTTCTTCATCCAGCTCTTCGTCTGTTACTTCATATTTGTCAGAGAGAACTTTTTTCTGCATAAGTTCCTCCAACGCCTGCTCCATTTGCGGACCGTATTTGTCTTTCATTTCCGCGTATAGTTCCATATCAGTTACGTCGCCTGCTTTTGATGTAGCAATAACGTTTCCTTCACTGTTGCCACAGCCTGAAAGTGCAAGTACACCTGCTGCAAGCGATAATGGCAATGCCCATTTCTTCATGCGAAAAACAACTCCCTAATGTTCATTTAATCCAAGTTCCACAGACAACTATAACATAGTTAACGGCTTGGGAAAAGAAAAGACCTGTCTTCTGAAAAGAGCAGGTCTACACATACAGTATTTCAATGTAAGAAGTCGAAAGCAAAATAACAATTAAAATATTCACCGTTCGAAATATTTTTTCATGCCGCTCTTCGGGAATCTCTTTTTGAATGCATAATAAATTGGTCATCCGATTTATGTGATACAAAATGAAGACGGAGAAAATAATAAATGTAATGATTAATGCTGCCATATGATGCCCCCTCTGTTAGCCTTGTACAGTTAACTATATCAAAATGTCGAAAAAATTGAAAACAGAACCCGCCGGGAGAGAGGTTATTCTGGCAATAATACTTCAAATCCATCTGAATCTTCCTCGATCAGGGCATCTTTTGGGCAGGCTAGGAGCGCTTTAATGTAAAGAAAGTCGAATAAACAAATACCGGTATGAAACGCGGCGGCCATTGTGAAGTAATGCAAATATTCCGGCATGGCCACGGCGCCGCCCAGCATAAGCGGAGTTATAATGAAGAAAGGCAGTGACAAACAGACAAGAAATCGCTTTTTTGGCATCGGATTTCGTGTAATAACGGTCAAAACCGGCAAAACAAAATATTTCCGATCCCATTTCATTTTGGGATGGTAGGTGAGAATCGAAAAAAGATGAACCAATTTATGAAGCGGATAAACCGCCAGAATCCCCGCTGCAAACCAAAAAAATCCATTGGCATGAAGCGGTTTTGAATAATAAGACTGCATGGATGAAAAAGCGAGAAGAAACACGAGCATTGTTGTCAGCATAGACAAGAAAAACAGCTTGTTGTAGCCACACGTTTTTTCGAAGTTATATGTCCGCACGCATTTCATAAAAGAATAACCTCCGTTGTTAAAGGGATTGCTTTCATAATTTACGACGGCGCCACGGAAAAAGCAAGCATAATTTTCATGACATAAAAAAAACATCCGGTCGGTAATTCACTTACCCGGATGTTTGAGGACGTTCTGCCCGCTTTAATTCTCCATTTTCTTCATCAAAATCCCGCTCAATATTATGAATAGAAGTCTCGAAGATGTCCATGAAATCATCGCCATAGATATTTTTGATAATGGTCATTAATTCGGCAAGATCTGGGAATTTTCCAAATACCTCACGCAGCGGCTCGCTGCCGGAAAACACTAGATTGGATTCAGGATTATATTGTTCCATTAAATCAAAGATTAAATCATCGCCGGCGGGGGTAATCTCAATATACGTATTGCGCTTATCATCTTCTTTTTTGGAAAATGTCAAAAGTCCGCGTTCTTCTAGTTTTTTGGAAAAGTTAAACGCTGTTGATACATGCATAACCCCAAAATTCGCCACGTCGGAAATAGAAGCGCCTTTTAAGTGATGGGCAATCCATAAAATATGATGTTCATTAATATTCAAATCATATGGTTTGATCCACCGCTGCCAGTCTTTTTCGACCGCTTTCCATAATGCTTTTGAAAGCTGGGCCATTCGCTGGCTGAACATAAACGCCTCTTTCATCGTATATTGATGAGTCGATGTTGAATCACTTGCTTTATTAATGTCATCCACCTCAAATCTATTACTTTATTGATTTATATTATGCCAATAAAATAAAAAAATAGAAAGGGTAAATTCGCAAAAATTTAGAATAAGCTGAAAAATAAAAAATACACAGAAGAAAAAAATCTTCTGTGTATTTTTTATTTGCCCGATGCAGGCGGCTGCGGCAGGCTTTCCTGTAAATCTTCCACCGTTTTTTGAATATGAGTGATTTCTTTTTGAAGGGTTTGAACATTCGGTTCAATACTTTCTTTCCAAAGCGCAGCATTTACTTTAATACTATTGACTTTATCCGGGACTTCTTGTTTTGCTGTTTCAACAAGACGCTTTACGGATTCTTTTACTTGACCCGCGTTATCTTTAATTTCCATCGCGGTCAGTTTAGCGGATACTTGCTTGTCTTTCAAATTTGCCCGTGTGGCCCGGCCACTTGCTGGCGCGTTTAATAGCGCAGCGGAAGCACCGGCTGCAAGACCAGCTGCAACACCTGTAAAAAATGCTTTTTTATTCATTTTTTCACCTCATTATTCATTGTTGTTTGCATACATATATATGATATCGTTCCCGAAAAGACTATCAAACAAACGTATGAGAAGGGATTGATGGTATGCAAGGGTTTATTTTTGCTTTATTATCAAGCAGTTTTATATTATTTACGAGCATGCTGTACCATATGAAAGAAGCCCGAAAAAGTGAGAATCGCTTATTGAAAAAAAAAGCCGGCCAGTTTGGTTTCATAAGTATACTTTCGCTCGCAGCAGCTTTACTGCTTTCTTACAGATGAGACTGGATCTCAGCGGCGATGCCAGCAAGATCATGGCCGCCGTTGTTTTCTTTAAAAACCGGATGGAAGCCGTCGTCTGATCCGTAGCGTGGAATTAAATGGATATGGTAATGGAAAACGGTCTGCCCGGCTGTTTCTCCGTTGTTATTTAATAAATTCAATCCTTTTGGTGAAAAAGCGGATTGAATTGCACCAGCCACTTTTTTCACTGATTCAAACAATGGACCAGCGACCCCTGCATCCAGTTTGAAAATATTTTCATTATGTACTTTTGGAATAACAAGTGTGTGGCCTTTTGTTACTTGGCTAATGTCTAAAAAGGCGTATACATTGTCATCTTCATATACTTTTGCGGACGGAATGTCTCCATTTACAATTTTACAAAAAATACAGCTATCCATTATCCAGCACTCCTTTTATTTATTGGTATGAAAAGTGTAGCATATATTCAGGGTGCAGGGAACTATGTGCAGCAGGCATAATTTTGATATGATACGTGTAACGATTTAGAAGAAAGGACGTTTTCGAATGTCATTATTATCTGTGGAAAATGTTACCGGTGGATATACACGTAAGCCGGTTTTGCACGACGTCTCATTTGAGGTCGGCAAAAGCGAACTTGTCGGCCTCATTGGCTTAAATGGTGCCGGCAAAAGTACGGCGATCAAGCACATTATAGGTTTAATGGAGCCATCAAAAGGAAGCGTCACGATCAATGGAATGACGCTCAAACAAAGCCCATCCGATTATCGGCGCCAGTTTTCGTTTGTACCGGAAACACCTGTGCTTTATGATGAGCTCACGCTTGAAGAGCATATGCGTTTAACGGCGATGGCATATGGCTTGTCGGAAGCAGAATATGAGCAGCGCATCGGTCCGCTTTTAAAGGAATTCCGTCTTGACGCAAAAATGAAATGGTTCCCAGCTCATTTTTCAAAAGGAATGAAACAAAAAGTGATGATTATGGGCGCTTTTTTAACAGAGCCGCCTTTATACATTATTGATGAACCGTTTGTCGGCCTGGATCCACTTGGCATTCGGTCCCTGCTTGATTTAATGAATAAGATGAAAAAAAGCGGCGCCGGTATTTTAATGTCGACTCATATTTTAGCAACAGCTGAAAAATATTGTGACAGGTTTATTATTCTGCACGAAGGACGTGTACGAGCAAAAGGGACAATGGGTGAACTGCGTCGTGATTTTCATATGCCGGATGCCGCGCTCGATGATATTTATGTGGAACTGACGAAGGAAGCGGTGCTATGAAGTTTTCAGCAAATACTCTGTTTAAAGAACGTGCTACGGCTTATTATGCGGAAATTCGTAAATATACACGCTATATGCTGAATGACCATCTGCTGTTTGTGCTCGTATTTGCGCTTGGCGCGCTTTTGTATTATTACAGCGGCTGGGTGGAAACAATTGATGGGACCTTCCCGGCGCCGATGATCATGGCGGCTGCTTTAGGGGTTGTTATTATGTGGAGTCCTGTTTACACATACATAAAACAGCCGGATACCGTTTATTTGCTGCCGCTTGAAAGTGAAATGAAGCCTTACATGCAAAAAGCAGTCTGGACGAGCTTCGCAGCACAAAGCTATCTTTTAATTGCTCTTTTGGCTTTTGCAATGCCGATGTATGCGAAGGCGGAAGAGACCGGATTTGGCAGTTTTTTTATGTTTTTAGGCGCTGTTCTGGCGGCAAAGATATGGAATCTATTTTGCCGGCTTGAAGCGCTGAATGTGCCGTCGAATGATGTGAGAATCGGTGATATGGCAGTGCGGCTGCTTTTAAACAGCGCTTTTTTGTTTGCCGTTTTTTCATTAGAGTATGCATTAGCCGGAATTGCTGTCCTGTTCATGGTTTTTTGGATTTATTACATGGGACGCATTGGAAACAGACCATTAAAATGGGAACTGCTGGCCGAGCTGGAAGAAAAGAGAATGGCTGCTTTTTACCGGCTGGCAAACATGTTCACCGATGTTCCGCACTTACGCGGAACGGCAAAGCGCCGTGAGTGGCTTGACGGGCTGCTGCCAGGTCCGGGTAAAGGAACATACACTTATTTGCTTCACCGGACGTTTGTGCGCATGAATGAGTATATTGGATTGTACATTCGGCTGACAGTGATCGGGGCGCTTATTATCGCTTTTAGTGGATTGATGCCAGTTCAGCTGATTGCTGCGCTGCTGTTTTTGTATTTAACCGGTTTTCAACTGCTGCCGATTTCGATGCGGCATGGGCACATTATTTGGCCGCAGCTTTATCCGGAAGGTGAGGAAGGGAAACAAAAAGCAGTACAGCATCTTCTTATGCGTGTGCTGCTAATCGAATCCATTGTGTTTGGCGCCTCAGCATTAACAGCCGGAATCATAGAAGGCGCACTTGTCTTATCCGCTTCTGTTGCGTTTACTCTTTTTTTTATTTGGGTGTACGCACCGTCAAGACTAAAAAAAATGTACCACTTTTAAGCTGTGTATTCTTGAGTATAGATGCAGGTAAATGATCATGCTGCATTGGTAAAGAAATAGAGGTGCAGAAGCTGCTGGCTGGAAATTTGATGTGTTTTATTTTATTTACTGTTTTAAGGTGTATTTTTCTTCATTGCTTTTTTGCTGAACAGGCAGATCGTGCAGTCAAATCATAAATCTACTAAATAAAGCCACGGGATGGATGACCATCCCGTGGCTTTTAGTTTTCTTCTGGAATGGTAAACGTTGTTAAATACGAAGGGCCGGAAAAAATATTCGGCCGTTTGTCGAGCCCTTCTTCTGTTCCGCGCTTTTTATGTGCTTGATTATAGGCTTCAGATGACTTCCAGTTTTCAAATGCTTTAACATTTTCCCATTGTGTAAAGATAACATACGTATCCGAGTCGAGTGGACGCAATACACGGATAGAGACAAAGCCAGGTTCATTTTCAATCGCACCAGCCCGGTTTTTAAAGCGGTGCTCAAAAAGAGGGCGGCCTTCATCTGTTACTGGAATGTTGTTTAAAACGACGTAGCCCCGTTTTTTGATCTCGCCGGATGCGTCTACAACCTCATAGCGGCGCGGCGATGAGAAAACGGTTTTCCCATTCGTTTCATGAACGAGTGCAGCGCCTTCTGTTCCGTCCATGAGCACCATATTCTCGGTACTGTGTTTTTGTTTAATGGTTTTTAAAAATTCGTATGTTCCGCTTGTAATAAATACATTCATCTTCCATCACCTCTAGTAATAGTATATCTTTTTTTCTACCCTTCTTTCCAATTTCAACACATTCGTTTGGCAAATTTGCGAACAACACATCCTTTTAGTGAAAAGTATGAGAGGGTAGGCTATAATAATCAATAGTGATTCTAATCTGTCCTAATTGAAAGGTGGCACTCAATTCATATGAGGCAATTGAACGATACATTTTTAAAAGCGGCGCGGGGCGAACAAACAGATTATACGCCGGTCTGGTACATGCGTCAGGCAGGACGCTCGCAGCCGGAATACCGGAAGCTGAAAGAGAAATATTCTTTGTTTGAAATTACCCATCAGCCGGAAATTTGCGCTTATGTGACGCGTCTGCCGGTGGAGCAGTACGACGTCGATGCGGCGATTTTATATAAAGACATTATGACACCCCTTCCTTCCATCGGTGTGGACGTGGACATTAAATCCGGCATCGGTCCGGTTATTGATAATCCAATCCGTTCGATGCAGGATGTGGAGAAGCTCGGTGAAATTGATCCGGAAAGCGACGTGCCATATGTACTTGAAACGATTCGTCTCTTAACAGAAGAACAGCTCAATGTGCCGCTGATTGGATTTGCGGGCGCACCATTTACGCTAGCCAGCTACATGATCGAAGGCGGTCCATCAAAAAATTACAATAAAACGAAAGCTTTTATGTACGCGGAGCCAAAAGCGTGGTTTGCGTTAATGGATAAATTGGCGGATATGACGATTACATACGTGCGCTCTCAAGTAAAAGCGGGCGCTAAAGCCGTACAAATTTTTGATTCATGGGTGGGTGCGTTAAATGTGTCCGATTACCGGACATTTATTAAACCCGTCATGGAACACATTTTTAGTGAGCTGCGTTCCGAAAATGTGCCGCTTATTATGTTTGGTGTCGGCGCGAGCCATTTGGCGCAAGAGTGGCACGACCTGCCGCTTGACGTTGTTGGTTTGGATTGGCGCATGCAGATTTCAGAAGCGCGGAAAATGGGCTTGACGAAGACATTACAGGGGAATCTTGACCCGTCCATTTTACTGGCTCCCTGGAATGTAATTGAGGAGCGTGCAAAAGCCATTTTGGATCAGGGATTGGCGTCGCCCGGTCATATTTTCAACCTTGGACATGGTGTATTCCCGGAAGTGAATCCGGATACGCTCAAGCGTTTGACAGCATTTATTCATGAGTATACATCAAAATAAACAGTTCCCTTTTGAACACATTTTTATTTCGTAGCACAATACAGACGAAACAATGAATTAAATGAGGTGGGATTAGCATGGCGAAAAAAACGATGGGTCTTCTTGTTATGGCGTACGGAACCCCTTATAAGGAAGAAGATATTGAGCGCTATTACACACATATTCGTCACGGCCGAAAGCCTTCAGATGAAGCGCTGGAAGATTTAAGAAGCCGTTACGAAGCGATTGGCGGTATTTCACCGCTTGCAAAAATTACTGAAGAACAGGCGCAAGGGTTGACTGACTTTCTAAACAAGATGCAGCAGGACATTGAATTTAAGCTGTATATCGGCTTAAAACACATTGAACCATTTATTGAAGATGCAGTTCATCAAATGAAACAGGATGGCATTGAAGAAGCTGTTTCAATTGTGCTTGCTCCGCATTTCTCCACGTTCAGCGTGAAGTCGTATAATGGACGCGCGGCAGAAGAATCCGCCAAAATTGATGGGCCATCAATTACTTCGATTGAAAGCTGGTACCATGAGCCGAAATTTATTCAATATTGGGCGGATCGAATTCAAGCAACAGTCGAGACGATGACAGACGAAGAAAAAGAAGCATTCGTATTGATTGTTTCCGCGCACAGCCTGCCGGAAAAAATTATCGCAGCTGGCGACCCGTATCCGCAGCAGCTAAAAGAAACAGCAGACTTGCTTGCAGGAGCCGCTGGTGTGGAACGGTACACCGTCGGCTGGCAAAGTGCCGGCAATACACCGGAGCCATGGATTGGACCGGACGTTCAGGATTTAACCCGTGACTTGTATAAACAAAACGGCTATAAAGCATTTATGTACGTGCCTGCCGGTTTTGTTGCCGATCATCTCGAAGTATTATTTGATAACGACTACGAATGCAAAGTCGTAACGGATGAAATTGGTGCCGGCTACTATCGTCCGCCAATGCCAAATGCCCGTCCCGAGTTTATCGAAGCACTTGGCGATATCGTTATGAAGCATTTAAAAGAAGAAGGAAAATTATAATCGAAATCCCGTCGGCTTCCGACGGGATTTTTGTGTTGACAATAAAGTGAAACGGGCATAAAATATCGCTAGAACGGAATGACTGAAATGTTATTATGGTCAAAGTGGGGGTGTTTACATGGCATCAGAGCGAAAAAAAGATATTATTGAAGCTGCAACAAAATCATTCACACTGTTTGGTTATAAAGCAACAACAATGGATCAGGTAGCGAAACTAGCGAATGTTGGCAAAGGAACAATCTATACGTTTTTTAAAAATAAAGAAGAGTTGTTTGAAGAAATTTTGAGAACACTCATACAGGAAATGAAAGAAGCGGCAGAGACGGTCATTGATCCAGGCTCCTCCTTTCATGAAAATGTTCACCGGGCGTTATTTGAAATACTGGCGTTTCGCACGAAACATCAGCTTGCAGTCAAGCTGTTTCAGGAAGAAAAAGAAATGGGCACACCGGCCGCAGCAGACGCGTTGAGAAAAATGGAGGATGCGATTGTCAGTTATATTGCATCCCAGGCAAAAGAAGCAATGGAGCGGGAGGAAATAAAGAAAACAGATCCTGAAATTGCCGCGTTTGTTATGCTGAAGCTGTACATCACGCTCATAGTGGACTGGGAGCGGCGCGGCAGGGCGCTGTCGAAAGAAGAAATTGCTAAATTGTTTGAACTATATGTATTTACAGGATTGTCTCAATAGTGGCCAGTCCTTCTTTTTTGAAAATAAATGACTAAATGAACAAAATGGTCATTTTGGAGGTATAAAAATGTTGTGGAAAGAATTAAAAAAAATCATGAAAAATCGGATGCTGCTTGTTTCGGTCATCGCGGTTATGCTAATTCCGCTTTTGTATTCCGGTGTTTTTTTATGGGCGTTTTGGGATCCATACGGTCATTTAGACGAGCTGCCGGTAGCGGTTGTAAATAGTGATAAAGGAGCAGAGCTTGAAGGGGAAAAACTGACGGTCGGGGACGACTTGAAAAAAGAACTGAAAAAAAGCGATGATTTTGACTTTCATATTGTGACAAAGCAAGATGCATTAGACGGCTTAAAGCAGCAGGAATACTATATGATGATTGAAATACCTGAAGACTTTTCAGAAAACGCAACGACATTGATGGACGACAAGCCGGAAAAGCTTGAATTAATGTATACACTAAATGAAAGCTATAACTTTGTCTCCTCCCAAATCGGCCAGTCGGCGATGAAAGAAATACGTGCATCCATTCAAAAAGACGTCACGAAAACATACGCCGAAACCATGTTTGATACGATTAAAAAAATGGGCGATGGTTATACGAAAGCGGAAGAAGGAGCCGAAAAGCTTGATGAAGGTGCTTTGAAAATAACAGACGGAACGAATGAATTAAAGAATAATCTTAAATCACTTGCTGACAGTTCCGTCTCGTTTTCATCGGGCATTGAGCAGGCAAGTGAGGGATCAAAAGAGGTGGCTAATGGGGCAGCCGCGCTTTCAGACGGTCTCGACCAGCTTTCAGACGGCCAGAAGAAGCTTTCTGGGGGAGGCAGACAGCTACAGGACGGAACGGATCAGCTTGTGTCAGGTGCAGCTGCACTGCAAAATGGCTTAGTGTCGGCGAATACAAATATGCCAAAGCTGATTGACGGGACAGCCGCAGCCAAAAACGGTGTAGATCAATTCCGTGAGCAAATACCAGCCTTCGCGGAAGGCACAGCTTCCATTGCCGCAGGTGCCAACGATTTAAACACTGGTATGGAACAGTTTGAAACAGAACTGAAAAGCCAAATCAGTGCGGCACAAAAAGCACAAATGGAGCAGCTATTGCCGGTGCTGTCGCAAGTTATGACAGAAGAAGAGCTCAATACAATGAAAAATGAAATGACCGCACAGCAAGAAACATTAAACGCCGGCATTTCATCCGGATTTGATGAATTGCAGGGTGGAAGCACCCAAATCGCCTCAGGTGCAAATGATTTAAATAAAGCTGTTTCAGGAACAATGACTGACAAAGTGGCGGCACTTTCATCAGGTCTTGAAGATATCCAATCCGGTCAGGAGCAGCTTCAGTCTGGACTTTTTGACCTTGCGGCAGGAGCGGGAAATCTGCATGATGGGGCAAAAGAACTTCAGTCAGGGGAGCAGGCTCTTGTATCGGGCCTAGAAACGATTACCCAAAAAACAGCGGAAGCCAAAACAGGAGCGAATTCTCTTGCGAAAGGGGCAGGCGAGCTTTCAGGAGGATTAAATGAACTGGCCGGTGGATCACATCAATTGTCAGATGGAGCCGGAAAACTTGCAAATGGGTCAATGGAGCTTGCAGATGGCTCAAAAGAATTGGAGCAGGGAACGAAAGAGCTTCAGGCAGAGCTGTCAAAAGCAGCGGATGAAACAGGTGGCGTCAAAGCGGATGATGGAACATATGATATGATGGCAGAACCGGTCCAATTGGATAAGAAGTCGTTTCACGAAGTGCCGAATTACGGGACCGGCATGGCTCCATACATGCTGTCGCTTGGATTATTTGTGGGCGCCATTATGCTGACTATTATTTTTCCGTTGAAAGAACCGCCGGAACAGCCAAAAAGTGGACTTTCCTGGTACGCGGGCAAGCTTGGCATCTTTTTAATTGTCGGGGCAAGCCAGGCAGCGGCGGCATCGATCTTTTTGCTCGGTGTCCTCCATTTGGATGTACAAAGTGTTTCACGGTTCTTCCTGCTGGCGGTTATCGCAAGTGCATCGTTTATGACACTCATTCAAATGCTGGCAACGATCCTGGGAAACCCAGGGCGGTTTATCGCTGTCCTCATTTTGATCAGCCAATTAACGGCAAGCGGCGGAACATTCCCATTAGAGCTTATTCCAAAAGCGCTTCAGCATTTAACAGGCGTCCTGCCAATGGCATACTCAATTAATGGATTCCGAGCTGTCATTTCAAGCGGTGATTATGCGTTTATGTGGCAAAATGCCGCTGTATTAATCGGATTTACTTTGTTTAATATTATGGTGACAGGGATTTACTTCCGCGGCCAGTTTAAAAAACACTACAGACGGCTTGAAGCTGTATAATGCGGCTTTAGCCGCCTTCAGGCTGTTGACAAACGTCCGCTTTCTGACTTTGTCTACACTCTGAAGGCGCCTTTAGCCGTCTTTTTTTTGAAAATTTTTCACACTTATTTCACACCCATTCATTATAATAAAGAGGATAACGGGGAGGAATGCGTGATTGAAAAAGTTCATATTGGCAGCGCTTTTACTGCTTGCGGGCTGCAGTCAGGCATCATTTGAACCGGTAAGGATTGATGAGTATGCCGCCATTTTAACGGTACAGGAGCCTGGCATAACGTTTATAGATTCAGATGGTGCTGTACTTGCTGAATGGGCATTTGATGAACGATATACAGGCGGGGTCCTGTTTGATGAGACGATTCTTTTATATGGAACAGAGCTTGACCATGCCGTCTTGTATTCGACGAAAACAGGTAAAAAACTCGCTGTCTGGACTGTACCATCAGGGATTACCGGCGCGGCTTTTATAAACGAAACAAAAGAAGTTGCTTTTTCAGTGAAAAAAGATGGGGCCGTTCATTTTTTTAACAGAGAAGGACAGGAAACGGAAAAAACACAAACAGGACGCTATCCGATGACGATGCTTGAACATAAAGAAAAATTGTATATTATTAATTATCAAGACACGGTGCTGTCAGAAATCAATATCTATTCGCATAAGGTAGATCGGGAATTTGCCATTCCGACTTCATCTGCCGGTTTAGCTGTCAATGAAGCAACAGAAGAATTATGGGTCGGCGGACACGGATATGGAGCGGAAGCGAGCGAAACCATTCACGTCTATTCACTCCAAACAGGTTCGCTTACTGCTACGGTGAGTGCACCCATTATGCCAATCGCTTTTGCGGAAAAAGATGGTTACGTATATACAGCAAGCCACGGGTCCAATAAACTATATGCATTTAATCCGGAACGGAAAAGTGCAGCCGAAATAGAAGCACCAGCGAATCCTTTTTCAATTGCAGTATTAGGTGATCGCGTGATTTCTGCTGGTTATGACAGTAGCATGGTGTCTTTTTACAAAGAAAAAACGCTTGGGAAAATAAAAACCGTCCCTATTCGCAAAGGACCGTTTATGATTTTTGTAAAAGAAGGTGAATAAAATGCCTCATTTATTAATAGTGGATGATGAGCAGGATATGGTGGATTTGGTGACGATGTATATGGAAAATGCAGGATGCACAGTGAGTTCTGCATTAAATGGAGATGAGGCAGAAAGAAAGCTGAAAGAATCACAGCCGGATCTTATTCTTTTGGACTTAATGATGCCGGGGCGTGATGGATTTGCCGTATGTGAATCCATTCGTTCATACAGCGACGTACCCATTATTTTTTTGACTGCCCGTGGCGAAGAATGGGACAAAGTGAGAGCTTTTTCAATCGGCGGGGATGATTATATCGTCAAGCCATTTTCACCTGGTGAAATGACCGCGCGCATTCAAGCAGTGCTCCGTCGATTTGGAAAAACAGATGAAAAAAGAGAAACGATCCACTACCAGTCTCTTTCAATCGATGTGCATTCCCGGACAGTCCGAGTGGATGGAACGCCAATCCAGCTAACGATGAAAGAATTTGATTTACTCGTCCTTCTTGCTAAAAAACGCGGACGGATTTTTTCACGTGAGGAGCTGCTTGAAACAGTTTGGGGAACAGAGTACAGCGGCGGCACCCGGACAGTGGATACGCATATTAAAACCCTTCGGATGAAGCTGAAGAACGAAGGAGCCTCTATCGAAACCGTCTGGGGAATTGGCTATAAATTCGTGGATGGCGCTGTATGACATTTGGTAAAAAATTATGGATGACACTGTTTATTTTCATCGTCATCTCAGTTGGGGCCGCGTTTGGCCTCGCGTATCTGCTTTACGAAAAACTCTATGTAGAAAGTATCAAAACCGAACTGGCAGAAGCGGCGGGAAATCTCGCCAATGACTATGAAGGAGGAGACCTGGATTCGGCGTTTGTGGATCAGGTTAATTGGTTCAGTGAAAAATCACCATTTGAAGCATTTGCCGTTCATAATCCGCGAGAGCTTGCCGCCTGCATTCCGTATGAAGCAGACTATGAAACGCTAATTGGTCCGGAAGAGCGGGCACAGCTGCTTGAAAATAAAATGATAGAGGAAACCGGTTACTCGGAACGGTTTGACCGGCAAATCATTTCCGTTATTTATCCGCTTTTGGACGAAAAGCAGTTAAACGGTATTATTTATTTATATGTGCCACTTGAACGGATTGATGAACTTGTCTCAAGTCTCGTCATGTTTTGGGCGGCAGGGGCTGTTTTATTAATGGCACTTCTTTTATATGGAGGGCTGAAGTGGACCGACTATGTTATAAAACCGCTTGAAAACATGAAGAATGCGGCAGTCCGTTTATCTAAAGGTGATTATAAAGCTCGTGTGCCGGCTGATTCTGAAGATGAGTTTGGCCAGCTGGCCCGCACGTTTAATGAGATGGCCGACGCTATTGAACAAGAGGATGAACAGCGAAAAACATTTATTGCGACTGTCTCACACGAGCTACGTACGCCGCTCAGCTATATAAAAGGATACAGTGAGGCCGCTATTAATGGCATTGGCAATCAGAAAAAACAGCTGTCGATTATTCATCGTGAAGCTATCCGAATGGAGCGGCTTGTGAATGACTTGCTTGAGTTGATCCGTCTTGATTCGGGTAAAATGAATATGGAAAAAACATTCATTCCGCTCGCTGATCTTGTCTACCGGACGGTTGATATATTCCGGCTGAAGCATGATCATTTTCAGCTTGATGTGGATGAGGAAACGATCGTAAATGGCGACGAAGGCAGATTGAGCCAGGTGATGACCAATATTTTAGATAATGCAGTGCGTTATTCAAAAAAGAAAACCCCTATTTATATTACGTTAAAACGAGAAAAAAATATGATTAAATGGATCGTGCGCGATACAGGAGCCGGCATGCCGGAAAATGAAATTCCGAAGATTACAAACCAATTTTACCGTATTAATAAAGCGCGGACCCGCCATGATGGCGGATCGGGTCTTGGCTTATCGATTGTAAAGCAAATTGTCGAACGCCATGACGGCAAATTAATGATTGAGAGCGAAGCAGGAGTGGGGACGACGGTCACCGTTATACTGCCGGCGCTGATAGAAGGAGGAGAAGAGAAATGAAAAAACAATTGATCTGGTTTATGATGCTGCTTGTATTTATGCTTGCAGCTTGCACATCAAAAGAAGAAGAACAGGCGGCAGAAGTAGAAAATAATCCCACGGTTCCAATCGAAGCTGCACTGGCTTTGCCGGAAAAAGCCAATGTCGGCGAAGAAGTAACGATTTCTACAACGGTGACACAAGATGGTAAACCGGTTAATGATGCGGACGAAGTAAAATATGAAATATGGAAAGATGGAACAAAAGAAAATAGTGAAATGATTGATGCCGTTTTAAAAGGTGAGGGAGTGTATACGGCTGCGAAAACGTTTAATGAAGAAGCCGCTTATTATATACAAGTGCATGTTACAGCAAGGAACATGCATACTATGCCAAAATCAGCCATCGCGATTGGAAATACTGTTATTCCTGCTGATGCGCGAGAAGGATCAGCGGATCACGATATGGAAGCAATGGATCATTAAAAAATCCCACCGGCCAAGGCGTAGCCGGTGGGATTTTTTATGGAATTGGTGGTATCATTGCTTACAGGTCTTTTGATGCACACGTTGTGCACGTATTACTGTAGCAATCATGCTGCTCTTCAATATGTGAACCGCAGCTCGCGCATTGCTTAGGCGGAAGGTTTTTGAAAAATTCAACGATGTTTGTAATCATGTCATTTCCTCCTTTGTTATATAACTGTTTGATTTGTTATTTATATTGTATTATAACAGATGGGAAGCGTCAACCGTTTTCAGAAAATTAATTTTATTTTTTAAAAACGAGGGAATAAAATAAACAAATAGAAAGGGGCAACTATTTATGAATATAACAATACTCGGCTGCTGGGGCGGCTTTCCAAAAGCAAATGAAGCAAGCAGTGGTTATTTAATGGAACAAGATGGGTTTAAGCTGCTCATCGACTGCGGCAGCGCTGTCTTATCAAAACTGCAAAATCATTTAAAGCCGGCTGAACTGGATGCCGTCATTGTTTCCCATTATCATGCTGATCATATTGCAGATATCGGTGTTTTGCAGCATGCACTGCTCATCGATTCATTTACTGATAAAATACGAAACGAGCCGCTTCCAATCTATGGACATAATGAATCAGATGGGTTTGGAGCGCTGACGTACAAAAACATAACAAAAGGAATCACTTACGATCCACAGAACATACTTCATCTCGGTCCGTTTTTGATTTCTTTTTTGAAAACAGATCACCCGGTGCCTTGTTATGCAATGAAAATAACAACTGGGGATGATACAGTCGTGTATACAGCGGACACGGCTTATAAAACAGAGCTGGCTTCCTTTGCAAAGGGTGTGGATGTACTGCTCGCTGAAAGCAATTTTTATAAAGGAATGGATGGGGCGTCTGCCGGTCACATGACATCAGAACAAGCGGGGATGCTCGCACGTGAAGCCGGCGTAAAAACATTAGTTTTAACCCATTTGCCGCACTTTGGAGAGCTGGATCAGCTTACAAGAGAAGCATCCGAACAATTTAATGGAACGATTTTATTAGCGAAAGAAAATATGGAGGTTGGATTGTAAGCCGCAGGTTGCGGCTTTTTTTCATGTCCTGTATAATAAAAGAAGAAAAAATGAATAGTTATTCATTTATGAAAAGGGGATGGAAGGATGAATGCATCACTGGCACTTGAACAAACCGCTTCAGCTCATGCAGGCAAAACGGCTTATACGTTTCTGAACACGTCCGCTACATATGGCGAGCTAAACGAAACAGTCACGCGATTTGCCGCAGGACTGCAATCGCTTGGTCTTCAAAAAGGCGATCACATCGCTTTACTGCTTGGTAATTCGCCGCATTTTATCATTGCGTTATACGGGGCGATGCGGGCGGGCGTCACTGTTATTCCAGTAAACCCTGTTTATACACTAAATGAAATTAGCTATATTTTGCAAAATGGCGACGTAAAAGCTGTTGTCATGCTGGATTTACTACTTCCGGCTACAGAAAACATGCATGAAAGCCTGCCGTCAGTTGAGCATTACATCGTATGCGAATCAGGAGATGAACGTGCGGCTGGAACCACAGCATCCTCATTTACTATTTACTCTAAATTGAAAGCGTTTTCTGAATTAATAGCAAATAGGGATATTTTACAGTGTCCTGACATACATGAAGAAGACACAGCGGTTATATTATATACGTCAGGCACAACAGGCCAGCCAAAAGGCGCGATGCTTACTCATAAAAACATTTATTCAAATGCGCGGGATGTTGCCGACTATTTATCGATTACAGAGAAGGATACAGTCATAACAGTCCTGCCGATGTTTCATGTATTTTGTTTAACTGTTGTCTTAAATGCCCCAATTGTCAGTGGGGCCGAAATGATCATTTTGCCTGCATTTAGCCCGAAAGAAGTGTTCAAAGCTGCGATAGAAAAAAAAGCAACTATTTTTGCCGGTGTGCCAACAATGTATAACTTTTTATTTCAATTTCCGGACTCCAATCCGGCTGATTTTTCATCGATTCGGCTTTGTATTTCAGGAGGCGCTTCAATGCCGGTTTCTCTTTTAGAACAGTTTGAAAAGAAATTTAATGTTCAAATTTCTGAAGGATATGGCTTGTCAGAAGCAAGTCCAGTTACTGCTTTTAATCCGCTGGACCGGCCGCGTAAGGCGGGTTCGATTGGCTGTTCTATTTCAAATGTAGAAAACAAGATCGTCAACGAACTAGGAGAAGAAGTGATACCGGGCCAGGTTGGAGAATTAATCGTAAGAGGGCCGAATGTAATGAAGGGTTACTACAAAATGCCGGAAGAAACAGGGGCCGCCATTCGTGATGGATGGCTGTACACAGGCGATTTAGCCAGACAGGACGATGAAGGCTACTTGTATATTGTAGATCGGAAAAAAGATTTGGTTATCGTAGGCGGCTATAATGTATATCCGCGTGAAGTGGAAGAAGTGTTATATGAGCATGATGACATTGTTGAAGCTGCTGTACTTGGCGCTCCTGATCCGGATTATGGGGAAGCCGTTCTCGCTTTTGTTGTTCAGAAAGGGAATTCACTTACGGAAGAGGAGGTGCTGAATTATTGCAGGGAGCGGCTCGTTTCATACAAAGTGCCAAGATCAGTTGAGTTTTTGCTGGAGCTGCCGAAAAACACAACTGGAAAAATTTTAAGAAGATCATTAAAAGATCAAATTGTAAAAAAGTAACAAAAAGCTGCGCGTGCCCAAAAGGCAAGCGCGCTTTTTTATATTGTTTATGTATAGACAAAAGAGTATTATAATTTGTGGGAAATTAAAAACGGAGGAAATAAGATGGAAACAACTGCTGCTGCACAAAGTGAGTTTAAAGATGGCCTTGCTGCTGGAACAGGTATTGCGATTGGATATGTACCGGCAGCTATAACCTATGGCTTGCTGGCAAAAAGTGCTGGATTGACATTTATTGAAACGATGTCATTAAGTATTTTTGTATTCGCCGGAGCGGCACAATATATTGCGCTCAGTCTCATTACAATCGGAACAGGGATTTTTGAAATTGTGCTGACAACGTTCATTTTAAACATCCGCCATTTTCTTATGTCGGCTGCCCTAAGTGAAAAAACAGAAGAAGAACCAATATGGAAAAAAGCAGCGTATTCGTTTGGGGTTACCGATGAAACCTTTTCGGTTGCCGCGATGAAAAGCGGCTCGATCCATTCTTCTTTTATGGCCGGTCTTATCCTTATTTCTTACTCAAGCTGGGTACTTGGTTCAGGGCTTGGTTATGTAGCGGGAAACGCGATGCCGCCTGTTGTGCAGGAAAGCATGGGAATTGCTTTATATGCAATGTTTATCGGATTGCTTGTTCCGTCGCTTAAAACAAGCTTAAAAGCAGTTCTTCTTGCCGCAACTGCAGCTATATTAAATTGTATTTTTACCTATTCAGGTGCGCTCTCAAGCGGGTGGGCTATTATTATTTCAACACTTATTGCTTCTATCAGTGTTGAAATGGCAGGCCGGGCAAGGGAAAAGGGGGGGATAGAATGAGCATGACAATGACAGCTATTGTTTTAGGAATGACTGTCGTCACGTATATTCCGCGCATGCTTCCATTTGTGCTATTGAAAGGAAAAGAGCTGCCTTCTTTTTGGCAGAGTATTTTGCAAAATGTTCCCTATGCGACGCTCGGTGCACTCATTTTTCCAAGTATTTTAACATTTCATGAAGATCCCTCATTTGCCCTAATCGGAGCAGCTGCGGCTTTTCTTATTGCTTTTACAGGGGCTAATATTATCATAACGGTTCTTGGATCGATTGGTATTTTAACTGTATTGTCGCTTTTTTTATAGAGAGGGTGTTTACGCGCTCAAAAAGCACCCGTATCAACAAGATACGGGGCTTTTTTTTGGTTAAGTTAATGGGGTTTTCATCGCTTGTGGTATCAGCATGAAGGAGTTAATCAAGATGCTTGATATGTTTTCTCCAAGCGGTTTAATTCATCAGACAAAGCAATAAATGCAGAACGGTCACCTTGATCAAGAGAGCGATCGATTTTTTCCATTAATGCGGCTTTTTCTTTTTTGTATAAAATATCGCTTAGGAAGCTGTCGATAAATTCACTAATTACTGTTTTCTCTTTTTCACGGGGCATCGGGGACTTCATCATCTCGGCAAAATAATTATTGTTTTCCATTTTAATCACCTCGGATACCTTTTTTTTATTATATGGGATTTTAAGAAACTAATCAACAGAAAGTTTAAAATTTTTTGAAAATTATTTCATGTGGCAAATGGGACAATTTTACTGCAAAATGGTAACATGAAGAAGTGCGAATAAATAAATAGAAACGGGTGAATCAAACAAATGAACAAGCAGCCGGGTAATGCAATCAACGAATACGTGATCAATGAAAACACACTTTTTTTAGAGCCGGTTCGTTACGGAGAGTATACGAAAGTGTACGAAAAAAACAGTGAACCGGTCATGATAAAAAAAACACCGTTGAAAATTATTCGGCATAGCTGTATCCGGCACCTTTCAACTTATGATGGAAGAAGAGAAGCTTCTGCTAAAGTGCTTGGCATCAATCGGAAAGTTCCCATTAATGTTGATCATTTGAAAGGTACTTATCTATTCCCGACGATTTCTCATTTAAAACCTGATTGTGTATGGATTACACTTTCTCATTTAAAATATTTGGAAAAGGTCGATAAAAAACAAACGAAAATTACATTTATGGATGGGCAGTGGATTGTCATTCCTGTATCGCCTCTTGCCGTTCATAATCAGATTATGATGACAAAAGAACTTTATGAGCGGGGCAATGCAGAGACGCCCTCTATCCGAACGGAAAAAGTGGCTCGCGCCCAATATGTTGTTGGAGTGAAAGAAAACGTTATTTCGTTTTTTTATCCGCAAAATAGGGAATGAGCATGTACAGGATTGATAATGAAAGGGAACAAGTAAATGAATTTTTCAATAGATCAAATTATGGAGTGGATTCAGCAATATGAATCATTTGGACCGCTTCCGGGTTTTTTACTGCCGCTTCTCGAAGCATTTCTGCCTTTTTTGCCTCTGTTTGCTTTTGTGCTTGCCAATGTAAATGCCTTCGGACTTTGGCTTGGCTTCCTTATTTCTTGGGGAGGAGCCGTAACCGGTTCTTTTATTGTTTTTTTACTTATTAGGAAGTTTGGACAGCAGCGCATTTTAACATTTTTGCAGAGAAATAAACAAGTAAGTCAAATGATGAATTGGATCGATCGTCATGGCTTTGCGCCAGTGTTTTTGCTGCTGTGCTTCCCATTTACGCCTTCTGCTATTGTAAATGTAGTCGCAGGCTTGTCACACATTAGCGTTGTTCAGTATTTATTTGCCGTCATGGCAGGTAAAACGGTGATGATTTTTACGATCAGCTATGTTGGTCATGACGTTTTTGCGCTCATTCATCAGCCGGGCAGGACTGCCGTTATTATAGCGGTTATGGCACTTTTATGGGTAGCAGGCAAGCAGTTGGAAAAGCGTCTTCAAAAATAAAAAACCGTTATGTTCTGGTTTTTTATTTTTTGAATTTTGACCGAACGTATGATCTTTGGTATAGTAATAATAAAGAAAAAGGGGGAATCGGGATGGCATTGCAATTTATTATTGGACGTTCTGGTTCAGGAAAAACAGAGCATATCGTCAATGAGATTAAAGAGCGTCTTCGCCGGCTGCCAAACGGAAAACCAATCATCTATATTGTGCCAGAGCAGATGTCGTTCCTGTCTGAATACCGCCTCGCCTCTGACCAGGAGATCGGCGGTATTATTCGGGCGCAGGTGTATAGCTTTACGCGGCTTGCATGGCGTGTTTTACAGGAAGAAGGCGGCATGAGCAGGCAGCATATTACACCAGCTGGCCGCAATATTTTAATTCGGAAAATTATCGAAGAACATCGTAATGAGATGGCTGTTTTCTCAAAAGCGGCTGATAAAACAGGGTTTGTCAGCACAGTTGAACAAATGCTGACTGAATTTCGCCAGTACTTAATTTCGCCGGATGAAATGGCGGAGCACCGAAAGAACGTTCCTGCTGCACTTGCAGACAAAATAAGTGATCTGCAAACGATCTATTCTTCCTATGAACAAGCTTTAGCTGGAAAATATACAGACTCGGAAGATTATATGAGGCTTTTAGCGGAAATGGCTGCAAATTCTTCCTACATACAAGAAGCGGATATTTATATTGATGGATTTCACAGTTTCACACCACAAGAATATGAAGTTATTCGTGTGCTGATGAAAACTGCAAACGAGGTAACCATCGCTTTAACAACAGATCGCCCGTTTCGGGATGAAGATCCAGTTGATACACATCTGTTCCGTATGCCGGGCCGTTCTTATCATGACCTATATGAACTGGCAAATGCAGAAGAGGTTAATATAAAAAAAGATCTTGCTATGCACGGTCATAAGCGCCAGGAAGCGGCTTCGCTTATTCACCTTGAAAGGCAATTTGACAAACGTCCGGCGAAACATTCCGCAAACAGTGAAGGAACATCTCTTTGGCAGGCGGCAGGCAGGCGTGCTGAAATCGAAGCGGCAGCGCGTGAAATCCGCCGCCTATCCCGTACTGAAGAACTGCGATATAAACAAATTGCACTGCTTGTACGGAATGGCGAAGAATATCGTTCGATCATTGAAACCGTTTTTGATGATTACAGCATTCCGTTTTTTATCGATCAAAAACGGCCAATGCTCAATCATCCACTCGTTGAACTTATTCGTTCGTCGCTCGAAGTCATTGGCGGAAAATGGCGTTATGAAGCCATTTTCCGTGCGATAAAAACAGATTTGCTTTTTTCATTCGATCAGCCGCGTGAACAAATTCGGCGCAGTATGGATTTGCTTGAAAATTACGTGCTCGCTCATGGCATTTACGGTGAGCGTTGGACGAATGGTGAGCGTTGGACGTACCGTCGTTATATGGGATTGGAATTTACCGCTGTTGCCCAAACAGATGAAGAGCGTTTATTTGAAGATCAATTAAACGAAATGAAAGAATTTATTGCCGCACCGCTTTTTAGATTGGAAAAGCGGCTGAAACGGGCAAGAAATGCAATGGAATGCTGCCGTGCGCTGTATCAATTTATTGAAGAACTCAATATTCCGGAGAAAATGGAGAAGCTTTCAATGGAAGCGGAAGATCGCGGAGAACTGACAGAAGCAGCCCAGCACAATCAGGCATGGGACGCGGTGATCGGCATGCTTGATGAATTCGCGGAAGTGGCCGGTGATGAAGAAATGGACGCGAAAAAATTCGCCGCGGTTTTAGATGCCGGACTTGAAGCGCTGGAATTTTCGATCGTGCCACCGGCGGCTGATCAGGTTATTATTGGCAATCCGGAAAAATCAAGGCTTGCCGACATTCATACCGCCTTTATCGTTGGTATGAATGATGGCGTTTTTCCTTCCCGGCAAATGGAAGGTGGAATTTTAGATGATGAAGAAAGGGAAGCCCTTCTTTCTTCTGGGATGCACGTTGCACCTGGCAGCAAAACAAAGCTGCTTGATGAAGAGTTGATTGCTTACCGGGCGTTCACAGTTCCATCAAATCGCCTTTACGTTTCATGGCCGATTGCCGATGCAGAAGGAAAATCATTGCAGCCATCCCCATATATAAAAAGAATACATGAATGGTTTCAGCAGATAGAAGAGGTTATTATTGCCAATGATCCCGCTGATCTGCCAGCAAAGGAACAGCTCTCTTACATTTGCCATCCGGAACCAACGTTATCGTATTTGACATCTCAGCTTCAGATGAAAAAACGAGGATATCCCATTTATTCATTCTGGTGGGATGTATACAATGTTTATATAGAAAGCAACAGAAAAAAAGCGGGATTTGTTCTCGACAGCTTATCATATGAAAACAAAACGGAGTCACTAAAAGATGAGACAAGTCTCGATTTATATGGAACCGATATGATTGCAAGTGTATCAAGAATGGAGACATTTTATTCCTGCCAGTTTAGCCATTTTGCCCGTCACGGTTTAAAGCTCCGCGACCGGCTTGTTTATCGCCTTGAAGCGCCGGATATTGGGGAATTGTTCCACGGAGCGCTGAAGTGGATTGCGGAAGAAGTAGAAAAAAGAGGGCTGAAATGGCCAGAGCTGACATCGGAACAATGCCAGTCTTTTGCCAAAACAGCCGTGCAGGAGCTGGCACCGAAGCTGCAAAATCGAATTTTAATGAGCTCGCATCGACACCTATATATTCAGAAAAAATTAGAACAAATTATTGCACGTGCGTCAACGGTACTTAGTGACCAAGCGAGGGTGAGCGGTTTTTCTCCGCTTGGCATTGAACTCGCTTTCGGCCCGCGTTCGGAATTGCCACCGCTCGTTTTCGAGCTGAAAAACGGGGCGCGTATGTCGCTGGCAGGCCGCATTGACCGGGTCGACCGGGCAGAAGGAAAAGAAGACACATATTTGCGGGTGATCGACTATAAGTCAGGCAGCCGGGATGTGGACATGACAGAGATTTACTATGGCTTTGCGATGCAAATGCTGACATATCTTGATATCGTTGTCACGAACGCGCCACTTTTAACTGGTACTGAAGCGCGCCCAGGCGGTGTTTTATATTTTCATGTTCATAACCCTTATTTGAATACAAAAAAATTTATGACCATTGATGAAATTGAAAAAGAACTGTTGAAAAGCTTCCGGATGAAAGGAATTGTACTTGGAGAAGACGAAGCGATTCATTTAATGGATGAACAGCTCGATACAGGAGACTCGCTCATTATTCCAGCAGGATTTAAAAAAGATGGCACATTATCCGCACGTTCAAAAACGGCGGATGATGAGGAGTTTAAAGCAATGAGGGGTCATGTGCGCAGCTTGTATGAAAAAGCGGGCAACGAGATCGTTTCAGGCCGTGTAGATATTACACCGTATCGTTACAATAAAAAAAAGCCATGTACATTTTGTTCGTATCGGCAAGTGTGCCAATTTGACGACACACTTGAAGAAAATCAGTACCGAATCATCCGTCCGAGAAAAAATGAAGAAATTATCGAAATGATGAAGGAGGAAGACGATGAACAGCTATAACATTCCTACCAAGCCCGAGAACGCGCGATGGACAGATGATCAATGGAAAGCCATTTATGCAGAAGGCAGCGACATTCTTGTTGCTGCAGCGGCAGGTTCCGGAAAAACCGCTGTTTTAGTCGAGCGGATTATTCAAAAAATGATCCGCGATGAATCGCCAGTCGATGTGGACGAGCTTCTTGTTGTCACTTTTACCAATGCAGCAGCGGCAGAAATGCGGCAGCGAATCAGTGAGGCGCTTGAACGTGAAATTGAGAAAAATCCGTCTTCCAGCCGTCTTCGCCGTCAGCTTCGCTTATTAAATAAAGCATCCATTTCCACGCTGCATTCGTTTTGTTTAGAAGTCATCCGAAAATACTATTACATGATTGATATTGATCCAGGGTTTCGGATTGCTGATGATACAGAAGCAGCGTTAATTCGGGATGAAGTGCTTGAAGACTTGCTCGAAGAAGAATATGCGAAACCGGACAATGATTCTTTTTTCCAATTAGTTGATACGTTCTCCGGCGATCGAAGCGATGTGGAGCTTCAAAAATCAGTTATTCGCTTATTTGACTTTTCAAGGTCGCACCCTGATCCAGATCATTGGCTAAAGAAGCTATCTTCTTTGTATGAAGCGACAGAGACAATTGATGATCTTCCTTTTATTCATTCATTGAAAAAGGATATCCGCTTTCAGCTTGAGAGTGCCCTTTCCCTGCTGGAGGAAGGCTTAATGATGACTGAATTGCCTGGAGGTCCCACGCCGCGGGCAGAAAATTTCACAATTGATCATGCAATGGTGAAAACACTCATCCAATGTGAAACGTGGGAAGAATGGTACAACGCTTTTCAACTTGTGAAATTTCCAACGCTGAAAATGTGTAAAGGCGATGAGTACGATGAAGGGCTGAAAGAACGATCTAAAAATGTCAGGGACCAGGCGAAAAAAATGATTATTGAGTTAAAAGATACTTTTTTTTCACGAAAGCCGGAAAACTGGCTGAATGATTTAAATGAAATGAAGCCAGTTGTAGAACGTTTGTCACAGCTCGTTCACATGTTTTCAGTGCGTTATGCAGATGTAAAGCGGGAAAAAGGCATCACAGACTTTAGCGACTTAGAACATTACACGTTAGCCATTTTAATCGAAAATGGACAGCCATCCAAAGCAGCAAAAGCATACAAAAACCGCTTTAAAGAAGTGCTGGTGGACGAGTATCAGGATGTTAATATGGTGCAGGAGACCATTGTGAGACTTGTCTCGAAAGACGATGAACAATCAGGTAATTTATTTATGGTGGGCGATGTGAAGCAGTCCATTTACCGTTTTCGTCTGGCAGAACCGGGTCTTTTTCTCGGTAAATATAATCGCTTTAACGAAGATGGTATTGGGGCGGGGCTGAAGATTGGCTTGTCCCGGAATTTTCGAAGCCGAGGAGAAGTGCTGGACGGCACGAATTATGTATTTCAGCAAATTATGGGGACAGAAGTCGGAGAAATTGAATACGGGGAAGCGGAAGCGCTCGTTCCGGGAGCATCCTATCCCGAGGCGGAATACCCGATTGAAGTGGCCGTTATTAATAGCAACGGCCCGGAAGATCCAGACGGGGATGAAATGGACCGTGAGGATGCGGAACAATCTCAGCTTGAATCGCGCTTGATCGCCTCGAAAATTAAAGAGCTGATCCAGTCAGGCCACTTGGTTTATGATTCAAAAACGAATTCAGAACGGCCGGTTCAATACCGGGACATTGTTATCTTAATGCGTTCCCTTACATGGGTGCCGGAGATGATGGAAGAATTTAAGCATGCTGGCATTCCTGTGTACGCCAATACATCCGGCGGTTATTTTCAGGCGACAGAAATTTCGGTGATGCTGTCACTGCTTCATGTGATCGATAATCCATTTCAGGATATCCCGCTTGCGGCTGTGCTTCGTTCACCAATTGTCCGCTGTACAGAAGATGAAATGGCAACGATTCGACTTGCATCCAAAAAAGGAAGCTATTTTGAAGCATTGCTTGCGTTTATGGAAGATACAGGTAGCGATGCGTCATTAAAAGAAAAAGTGAGTCCATTTATGGAGCAATTGGAAAGGTGGCGCTCAATCGGCCGCAGCGGCGCTTTGTCTGACCTTATTTGGGTGCTGTACCGCGATACGCAATTTTACGCATTTGCGGGCGGGATGCCGGGCGGAAAACAGCGCCAGGCGAATTTGCGTGCCCTTTATGATCGGGCACGGCAGTATGAAGAAACATCCTTTCGCGGTTTATTTCGGTTTTTGCGATTTATTGAACGGATGCGGGAGCGGGGCGATGACCTTGGCACAGCCCGGGCATTATCAGAACAAGAAGATGTTGTCCGCATCATGACAATCCATGCGAGCAAAGGTCTCGAATTTCCGATTGTGTTTACGGCTGCTGCCGGACGCAAGTTTAATATGATGGACTTAAACGGGCGGGTACTTTTTGACAAAGACTACGGGATCGCAGTGAAATATATGAATCCGGAAAAACGGATTGCCTGGCCGTCGCTCATTCAGCTTGCTTTCCAGCGGAAAAAAAAGCTGGAACTTCTGGCAGAAGAAATGCGTGTTTTGTATGTGGCGATGACTCGGGCAAAAGAAAAGCTGATTATAACAGCCTCTATGAAAAAACTAGAGAAAAAAATGAACAGCTGGACGCTTGCAGCAGACCATCCGGCAAATCTGCTTAAAGACGCAGTCCGGGCATCTGCTTCATCATACGTTGATTGGATTGGTCCTGCGCTTATGCGCCATATCGATTTAAATGGCAGTCATGCTCACTTTTTAGATCATCCGTCGCGCTTTCAATTTTCGGCAGTAGAAGCAGACAGCCTGCTGGTCACAGAAATAGAGCAAAAAGAGCAGGAAGAATCTTGGCTGGACGTGATCAAACAGCGCCAGCCGTATCATGAACACTCTGACGCGAAAAAAGAAATCGAAAAACAAATGACGTGGCAATACGGTTTTTCAGAAGCCGTTCGCCTTCGCTCGAAACAATCAGTCTCAGATTTGAAAAGATCAAACGACATTTACAGTGAAGGGGCGGCAAATGAAACGGCTCGTTCGTATCGGCGTCCGATCTTCCGGCGTCCACGTTTTGTGCAGGAAAAGCAGCTTTCACCTGCCGAAGTTGGAACAGCAGTCCACACTGTTATGCAGCATATTGACTTGAGCAGGCCTCCATCTGAGGTGGCAGTAGAACGGCTTCTTGAGAACCTTATTGAAAAAGAACTGCTGACGATTGAGCAGACGGAAGCAGTAAATGCAGGAGAAGTGGCCGCTTTTTTTGCTACCGAACCAGGTCGCATGCTGCTCGATGCCGATCAAGTTCAGCGTGAACTGCCATTTAATATGGGCATGACGGCACGGGAAGCAGGAATGGGCGAATCGGATGAGGTTGTTCTTATTCAAGGAGTTATTGACTGCTTATTTGAATACAAAGGACAGCTTTACTTGCTTGATTATAAAACGGATAGTATTACCGACCGATTTGCCGGTGGTTTTGATGAAGCAAAGCCGATTTTGGCAAAGCGATATGAAGTGCAGATTTCTCTTTACGCAAAAGCAGTTGAGCGGATTTTGAAACGCCCGGTCGAAAGGAAATTTGTTTTCTTTTTAGATGGGGCTCATGTTGTAGAATATGTGTAATCAATCCACTTTCTGTTATGATGAATAGGCAGTCATAATTAAGAAGGGAAGTGTTTTATTGCAGCATGTACAACAGAATGAATCGGCAAGAATTGTGTCCATTGATGTACTGAGGGGATTGTCTCTTTTTGGTATTTTCCTTGTGAATATGCTGTCATTTCATTCTCCTTATTTTTATTACAACCCATATGAATGGTGGAAAACATCGCAGGACTTAATTGCCTTTTCATGGATTGATGTGTTCGTGCAGGCAAGCTTTTATCCTTTGTTTGCAGCTATGTTTGGGTTCGGCGCGGCCATGCAGCATGAGAAGGCGGTCAAAAGGACGGGCACCTTTCTATGGACAGGCATTCGCCGTTTTTCCTTTTTGCTTGTTCTTGGCCTTCTGCACGCGTTTTTTATTTGGCCGGGCGACATTTTATTTAATTATGCGGTGAGCGGGTTTTTGATCCTTTTCTTTTTGCGCTTTTCCGGCCGGATTCTTTTGATCTTAGGCCTCGTCTTTTTATTTGTGCCGGCTTTTATATTCAGCCTGCTGCTTGTCTTAGCAGCACTGTCAGATCCATACAATTCGTTCTTTTGGACAGACATCACTTCCGTTTCCCAGTCGATTGCGGCATACGGAAGCGGCTCGTATGCAGAAGTGACCTTGCAGCGAATAAGCGACTGGATGAACAATAACATGATGGATGGCGCTTTTTTGTTTCAGCTTATAACAATTTTTCCGTTTTTGCTAATCGGCGCAGGAGCATATAAACAGCAGACACTTGGAAAGTGGGCAGCCAATCCGAAGAAAACGTTACATCTGTTCTTCATTCTTTTTACAGCGGGGCTTTTGCTGAAGGGTATTCCACATATACTAGACCCTAGCCACATGGCTTATATGTACATTCAAGACGCCATTGGGGGACCTGTGCTCGCGGCTTCATATGCCGCGCTTATTGTGTATTTATGCACATTTAATCGCGCGGCAAATCTGCTTTCACCTTTTGCAGAAGCTGGTAAAATGTCATTGACGAATTACTTAATGCAGTCTGTGCTTGGCTCGCTCCTGTTCTACGCTTACGGTCTCGGCTTTTACGGGCAAATTACATTGACAACCGGTATTTTGCTTTGTGTGACGATTTTTGCTATACAAGTAATCATCTCAGGATTATGGCTGAATCGATTTAAACGGGGACCGATGGAAGCTGTTTGGCGGTTTTTTACATATGGAAAAAGGGGATGAAGAAATGAAGTGGATGAGTTTTAAACATGAAGGAAAAGAAAAGTATGGTATTTATTTAACGGAAGACCACGCAGTGGCTGTCGTTTCAGATGAGGAATATGCACCTCCTACGCTTGTTGCCGCCATTGAAGAAAAGCGATTTTTAGATACCGTTTTACATAATGTTGAACAGCTGCCTCGTGTAGATGAAACAACAATTGAGTGGCTGTCACCCATTCCACGTCCATTGAAAAATGTGATGTGTGTTGGAAAAAACTACCGTGATCATGCGATTGAAATGGGCGGGGAAACGAGCGTTCCAGCGCACCCGATGATTTTTACGAAAGCCCCAACGGCCGTCAGCGCACATCATGCACCGATTCCATCTTACAAATCATTAACAGATGCGCTTGATTATGAAGGAGAACTCGCCGTCATTATCGGAAAAAAAGGAAAAGAAATTTCCCGCGCAGATGCGATTGATTACGTTTTCGGTTATACTGTGCTGAACGATGTAACGGCACGTGACCTGCAAAGCCGTCATAAGCAATTTTTTATCGGTAAAAGCTTGGATGGAACATGTCCAATGGGTCCGTGGATTGTCTCGAAAGACGAAATAAAAGATCCGCACCAGCTATCGATTGAAACAAAAGTGAATGGCGAAATGCGGCAGAAATCAAATACGTCGCAGTTTATTTTTCCGATCGATGAAATTATTCACGTTCTGTCAAAAGGAATGACGCTTGAACCGGGTGATATTATTGCAACCGGCACGCCGGCTGGTGTAGGATTTGCAATGAAACCAAAAGCAACGCTTCAGCCTGGTGATATCGTTGAGATTACCATTGAAGGTGTCGGGACTTTGTCAAATACGGTCGAGGTATAATGTGGTAAAATGAAGAAGGAAAAAAAGGAGGAAAATTTGTGGACTTTTTAACATCATCAACACACGTACATATTACAACATGGGTCGTCGCGCTTATTTTGTTTTTCATTGCGCTGAAAAAGCCATCAACCGGTGTTCATATGGGGCTTCGCTTATTTTATGTCTTGATTTTAATTACCGGCTTTATGCTGTTTGTTACATTTGACAGTTTAAATCCAATGCTCTATGGAATAAAAATGCTGGCGGGGATCATCGCGATCGGATTAATGGAAATGACGCTTGTCCGGAAGAAAAAGAATAAAAGCAATGGCGGTGTTTTTGCAGGTGCGCTTGTCGTGCTGCTTATCACGATTATTCTTGGCTTTGCGCTTCCAGGGATTGCTTAAAATTTGGATTTTGTAAAAAAGCTGCGTGAGGAAAATACACGCAGCTTTTTTGCTATAATACATAAAAAGGAGGCTTGTTCATGTTTCCGATCATTTTATGGGGCATGATTTTTATTTTATTTATTGTCACGGTCCGAGCCGTTTCTATTTATTTACGGCCGGCTGATA
This sequence comes from Domibacillus iocasae, assembly GCF_001750285.1. Taxonomy (GTDB): domain Bacteria; phylum Bacillota; class Bacilli; order Bacillales; family Domibacillaceae; genus Domibacillus; species Domibacillus iocasae. The sequence goes on along the minus strand of NZ_MAMP01000024.1, from coordinate 442,867 downwards.
GAGAAACAAAAGACGAAGCACAGCAGCTTGAAAGAAAAGAAGACCCGTACTCAAACTAACCGCCATTTCCTGAAAAAGGAGAGGCGGTTAGTTTTATATACATACTGAATAGTGCGTTTAATCTGACCGCGTTTCTATTTTTTGTATCATGATTGTTCTTGTAAAAAAGCATTTATTTTGTAATGCGCAGTGGTTAAACCGTGTCGGTTTCTTGAACAATACCTGCTGCAATTGACGCCATGTAGGAAAAAGCGTACTCTAAATGGAGGTTGAACACTTTAGCGCAGGGGGAAACAGGCAGTGAAAAGACGACTATTTTCGCTCGTCATGGTCCCGCTTCTTCTTTTTTCTGCAAATGCGGCAGCCGCAGAGGAAAAAGAGGAAGACTGGCATGATGAAACGATGTATTTTTTAATGACCGACCGGTTTATGAACGGCGATCGCTCGAATGATGAACAGACAGACAATAACGACCCGTCTGCCTACCAAGGCGGCGATTTTAAAGGTATTCAAGACGAGCTTGAGTATTTACAGGAGCTTGGTATGACGTCAATCGTCATCTCGCCTGTTTTTGAAAATGAAGCAGGCGCGTATCACGGCTATAGTATAACGAACTACAGCAAAATGAATTCACAATTTGGCAGCGGGCAGGAGCTGGCGGCGCTTGTGGCCAGTGCGCATGAGAAAAACATTCGCGTCATTGTTGAGTTTCCGGCAACGCGTGTAAGCACGGAGCATGTGTGGCTCGATGATGCCCAAAAAGTGGATTGGTTTACGGAAGCGTCGATTGCTCAGGAGCCGGCTTGGCTTGGAGAAATGGCTCTTTTAAATACCGCCAATCCGGATGTCCAGTCGGCACTTGTCGAAGCTGCGGTAAAGCTGGCGGATGAAACAGGTATCGACGGCTATTTTTTCAGCGGCGCCTCAGCGGCTGAACCGAGATTTTGGACGAAATTCAACGAATCACTTCCAGAGCTGCATTTGATCGGGGAAATGTCAGGAGCCTCTATGCAGGAAGCGGCCGCTTATGAAGAAGCCGGGCTGGATGCTGTCACCTCTTCATGGCTGCAGGAGCCGATTCGTGAGCAATTTGCAACAGTAGACCGCTCGTCTGAGGAAGTAAAAGAGCTTCTTTTAGAAGAACAGAATGTATTAAGCGATCCGCTTGCTGCTGTTCATAAAGCCGACTCTGCTTTAGCAGACCGATTTACGCTTGATATGGCAAGTGAAAATATGTTTCCGGGAGCGCGCTGGAGAATGGCGCTGACATATATGTATACAGCTCCGGGAACGCCAGCCATTTTGTATGGATCAGAAATTGCGCAAAATGGAGAATCTGGTCCTGATTCACACGGACTGATGAATTTCCGGACTGACCAGGAGCTTGTCGATTATATTAAGCAAATTGCCGTGCTTCGGCAGGACCTTCCGGCGCTGCGGCGCGGTTCATATGAGCCGCTTTACGAAGAGGACGGCATGTCGGTTTTTAAACGGCAATATGAAGATGAAACGATTGTAGTAGCCATCAATAACACAGGAGAAACACAGAACATTACGATTTCGGCAGCTGAGCTGGATGAAGAAAAAGAATTGCGGGGACTATTGAACGGAGATATGTCTAGAGCGGCGGATGGCAGCTTTACAATCATTTTAGACCGGGAAGAAGCCGAAATTTACGCATTGGCCGAGAAAACAGGCGTAAATTACGCGTTTATCGCAGCAATGTTGGCTGTGTGGATTGTTTTTGTGATATTTCTTTATCTTGTTTGGAAACGCGGCAAAAAAGCGGCAAAATCATCATAAAACAAGCCTCACCGCATACAAAGCGGTGAGGCTGTTCTTTTAAACAAAAGTTTTAAGCGACAGGCGCTCTTCTAAAAAAAGAGCAATGCCGTCTTCTTCGTTCGACAGCGTTGTTTCGTTGGCGATCGACTTTAATGCTTCGATACCGTTGCCCATAGCGACGCCGGTACCGGCATACTCAATCATTTCAAGATCATTGTCCTCATCACCAAACGCAATGATCCGTTCAGGCGGAATACCGATCCAGTCAGACACTCGTTTTAATCCAACGGCTTTGCTCAAGCCGCTTTTGACAATTTCGATCACATGCCAAGGAGCGGCCCAGCGCCGGTGGTCAATGACTTCCGCGTGCACATCGCTTAAATGCCGCCGAATATCCGGCACTTGCTCCTCTGTTGCGTGAATAAGCATACTCGTTGGATGGTCGGTGAGTTTTTTACGCAAATCGCCGGTTGTGACGAGCGGACTGCCCATGTTAAACACATCAATCAGCTTTTCATCGTGATAGTGAAAATAAACACTATCAAGCACTTCGGCAATAATATTGTGGAAATCAAAATCATGGCATGCTTCCACAATATCAACTGCTGTTTTCAATTCCATCGGTTCGTGAAACAATCCCCATTTTTGATTGCCGGGGTGATGAACAAAAGCACCGTTAAAATTAACGATGGGTGTTTTTAAGCCAAGCTCAGCATAATAAAAGGAGCTTGATCGAAACGGGCGGCCTGTTGCAATCATCACCTCATGCCCATGTTCCATCGCTTTTTGAATTGTATTTTTTGTACGGGGAGAAATGGTTTTTTCGTCGGTTAATAACGTACCATCGAGGTCTAACACAATTAAATGTTTTTCCATACGGCCCAATCACTCCTTTGCCAGTTCTTCTTTTAGTGTAGAGGGGATGGACATTGTTTGTAAAGGAGCAGGCTTTTCACTCATCATTTCAATCGATGTCTGTTATGATAGGGTTATACGCATTCAAGGAAGGAGTGTTTGAAATGGATCAGGATTTAAAAGAAAATATCATGGGCGCGCTTGAACAGGTCGTCGATCCCGAACTTGGCATCGACATCGTCAATCTTGGGCTCGTGTATGACGTAGATATGGATGAAGCCGGTAAAACGACAATAACCATGACATTAACATCAATGGGCTGCCCGCTTGCAGGCGTTATTGTCGACCAGGTAAAAGCAGCATTATCCGGCATCCCGGAAGTAACAGAAGTGGAAACAAATATCGTCTGGACACCGGTTTGGTCACGTGATATGATGTCACGCTATGCAAAAATCGCCCTCGGTATTCAATAAGGGTCAAGGGCTAAGAGCGCGGCGGCCGTTCAGGACCGGCAGGCGTAAGACGGACCAGCAGGGTAGCGCTCATTGTCATCAGCTGTGACGGCTTATGACCGAGTGGGTGGCCGCCTGGAGCTGGACATGGATAAAAAAAGAAGGTTCCCCGGCGGAACCTTCTTTTTTTAATCTATTTGACAAATATCAATGGGGCAGTTTTCACAATTAATTTCTCTTTTTAAATAGTCAATATCGCAAAGGATAATCTAGCTCCGCTTCCTTCACCTTTTACCACGTCAGGAACAAAACAACAGGGCCGACAATAAAGCAATACAAGGCGAAATAAATTAAGTTTCCTTTTGCCATAATATGCATAAACCATTTTAATGAAAAGTAGGACATGACGAATGATCCGATAAATGCGAGCAAATATGGAACTGCGAGCTCACTGAGCATCGGATCATTCAACAAGTCACTGATGCTTAAAATCATGCCTCCAAAGCTGATTGGAATAAAGAGCAAAAACGAAAAACGCAGTGCAGTTTCCTGCTTCATTCCAAGTCCCATCGCTGCCACGATGGTTGCGCCAGACCTGCTGATGCCAGGAATAAGCGCAACAGCCTGAGCAAGACCGATAATGACTGCGTCACGCAGTTTCATGTCGCCATCATTTTTGCGCCCGCACAAATTCCGGATTAAAAAAAGGGCAATTCCGGTAATAATAAGCGTTATTGCTACGGTTTTAACACTGGATAATTTTTCGGAAATATAGTCGTTAAACAAAAGGCCAATGACACCGGCCGGAATCGTCGCAATAATGATATAGACGATAAACATAAACTCCGAACGGTCAGCAGGATTACGGTGCTTTACATAGTGTAATCCGTTTGATATGAGCCGCATAATGTCCTTGCGGTAAACGATCAGCACGGCAAAAAGCGAGGCCGTATTGACGAGCAGTTCAAATGTCAGCCCTTCAATTTCCATGCCGAAAAAATACTGGGCAAGCTGCAGGTGGCCGCTCGAAGAAACCGGAATTGGCTCGGTTAAGCCTTGAAACAAACCTAAAAATAAATATTTCAGCCATAAAAAAAAGTCTTCCATTCTCATCCTCCATTTTTCATGCTTCTGCTAGTTTACCAAGTTAAAAAGAATTTTTCACGCCGTTTCCTTTGCGTAAAAAAAAGGAATCTTTTAAAATGAAACAAAAGGTCAAAAAAGGTCAAGGAGGTTCTTGTCAATGAATATGGAAAAAATGACGTATACGATGCAGGAAGCACTTGCAGCCGCCCAGCAAAGTGCGGTAGAACGAAACCATTCGGATGTGGATACCGTACACATGATGACATCGCTTGTTTCAAAAGAAGATGGACTGTTTGGCCGTATTTTTGAACGAGGGGGACTTTCAAAAGCCGTATTGCTCAAGTTCGCACAGCAGGAAATTCAATCTAAGCCGGCTGTGTCCGGCAATGCCCAATACGGCGCTTATTTGTCGGGGGGGTTAAACACATGGTTTCAAAAAGCGGCGGACGTGCAGAAGGAGTGGAAAGACGCCTTTTTATCTGTTGAGCATATGGCCGCTTCTATCTTTTCTGCGGGTACAAAAATAACCGAATTGATGAAAAAAGAAAATGTGACAGAAAAAGCAATTTTGACTGCGATTCAAGACATAAGGGGGAATGAAAAAGTGACAACACAAAATCCGGAATCGGGATATGAAGCGCTGGCGAAATACGGACGTGATTTAGTAGAAGAAGTACGGGCGGGCAAAATTGATCCAGTGATTGGACGTGATGATGAAATTCGTCATGTTATTCGTATTTTGTCACGAAAAACAAAAAATAACCCGGTGCTGATCGGTGAGCCGGGCACAGGAAAAACAGCGATTGTTGAAGGGCTGGCCTGGCGGATTGTCCGTAAAGACGTACCGGACGGGTTAAAAGATAAAACGATTTTTTCGCTTGATATGAGCTCGCTCATCGCCGGCGCGAAATTCCGCGGCGAGTTTGAAGAACGGCTTAAAGCGGTCTTAAACGAAGTGAAAAAAAGTGACGGACGCATCTTATTGTTTATCGATGAAATTCACACGATTGTCGGTGCCGGCAAAACAGAAGGGTCGATGGACGCCGGCAATATGCTGAAGCCGATGCTTGCGCGGGGCGAACTGCACTGTATCGGGGCCACAACGCTTGATGAACACCGCCAGTACATTGAAAAAGACCCAGCTTTAGAACGCCGTTTTCAGCCGGTGCTCGTATCAGAACCAACAATTGAAGATGCGATTTCGATTTTGCGTGGATTAAAAGAAAGATTTGAAATTCATCACGGCGTGAACATTCATGACCGGGCCCTGGTGGCGGCTGCGACCCTTTCCAACCGGTACATTACGGACCGGTTTTTGCCGGATAAAGCGATTGATCTTGTCGACGAAGCCTGTGCCATGATCCGGACAGAAATTGACTCAATGCCGTCGGAACTGGATGCAGTGATGCGCCGGGTCATGCAGCTGGAAATTGAAGAAGCAGCCCTACGGAAAGAAAAAGACCGTGAAAGTGCGGCGCGTCTTGAACAAATTCAAAAAGAGCTGGCGGATTTAAAAGAGCAGGCTGATGCAATGAAAGCGCAGTGGATGAGTGAAAAAGACGCTATTATGAAGGTGAAAGACAAGAGGGAAGAGCTGGACCGTCTGCGCCGCGAGCTGGAAGACGCGGAAAGCCGCTACGATTTAAACCGGGCGGCTGAACTGCGCCACGGGCAAATTCCAGCGGTTGAAAAAGAGCTTTCAGAGCTTGAGACAGCGGCTTCTGCTGATAGAGACGACCGTTTGCTTCGCGAAGAAGTGACGGAAGAAGAAATTGCTTCCATTGTCGCCCGCTGGACCGGTATTCCAGTGACCAAGCTTGTGGAAGGAGAGCGCGAAAAACTGCTCCGGCTAGAAGAAATTCTTCATGAGCGGGTGATTGGCCAAGATGAAGCGGTGTCCCTCGTCAGTGATGCGGTCCTTCGCGCGCGTGCTGGCATTAAAGATCCAAACCGGCCAATTGGCTCGTTCTTGTTCCTTGGTCCGACCGGGGTTGGAAAAACGGAGCTTGCGAAAACGCTCGCTGACGTGCTGTTTGACAGCGAAGAGCAAATGATCCGCCTTGATATGTCAGAATACATGGAAAAGCATTCAGTTTCACGCCTTGTCGGCGCGCCTCCAGGATATGTAGGATACGAAGAAGGCGGCCAGCTGACAGAAGCGATCCGGCGTCGTCCATATTCGGTCGTGCTACTTGATGAAGTGGAAAAAGCCCATCCTGATGTATTTAATATTTTGCTTCAAATGCTGGATGACGGCCGCATTACCGATTCACAAGGACGGATGATCGACTGCAAAAACACGGTAGTCATTATGACGTCTAACATCGGATCTTCTTACTTGCTGGAAGCGGGGGGAGAAGGAGAAATTCCAGAAGATGCAAAAAATAACGTAATGGCACAGCTTCGAGGTCATTTCCGTCCGGAATTTTTAAACCGTGTCGATGACATTGTCCTCTTTAAGCCGCTGACACGTGAAAATTTAAAAGGGATTGCGGGAAAAGTATTAGAAGGACTGGCACATCGTCTGCTTGACCGTGGCGTAACCCTTCATGTGACCGGTGCGGCAAAGGAAAAAATTGCGGAAGAAGGGTACGATCCGGTCTTTGGCGCCCGGCCGCTTAAACGGTTTATTCAGCGGCAAATTGAAACGCAGGCTGCCCGTGCGATTATCGCCGGCGATATTTTACCTGGATCGGAAGCAGTGATCGATGTGAAAAATGAGGAGTTAGTTGTGAAGAAAGTCTCGAGTGAATGAACATAAATCCGCTAAACGGACATAAAAAATGGCGCATCCTTCAAAGGGAGCGCCTTTTTTTCTTATTCGTCCAATAAAGCTTCTTTTTTGCCAAGATCGTACGCCTCTTGCATGACGTTCATAAACAAGCCGAAAAAAGGTTCCGCCATTGCCGGTGAGAACTCAATACCGGCTTCTTTCATTTTTTCTTGCGCTTCCGGCAAATATTTCATCGCAATTTGCATAAACTCCATATTTTTTTCCATTATAAAAATCTCCTTTTCAGTTGCAGCTGATTTTTATCTCTATTTTAATGTATCAGCAAAAATCGTCAAGAAAAAGCAAAACTTTTTTATGCCGGTGCGTTGATAATATGCTAATATTATGGTCAGAGTACATAAAAACGACTAAAGGAGGGTTCCTTGTGCAATATCTTATGACGTTTGTCTGGACACTTATTTTGTCTGAAATGGTTGTATACGTTGTGTCTTCAATGAACGGAGCGGCATTTCACGCTGAAACAGGCGTTTTGATTTCAATTGCTGCAACGATTTTGTTGTTCATATTAACTGCGTTAATCCCGAATGATCCGATTGAAAAGCATTAAAATGAAAGCGGGTTCCCAATTGGTGGAATTCGCTTTTTCCTATTTAAACATTGCATTTTGGATAATTTTTCAGTAAAATTAGTACCAAGTCATAATAATTGATATTACAAAAGTGTGCGAAAGAAGGTGCGTTTTTTTGAACGCTGGAATATGGGGAATGGGACGGTATATGCCAGATCAAGTTATCACAAATGCTGATTTAGAAAAAAAGATGGATACATCAGACGAATGGATTCGTACCCGCACAGGCATCAAAGAGCGACGCATTGCTGAAGACAGCATAGGAACCGTGCACATGGCTGTAAGGGCGGCGGAAAAAGCGATTAAAAATGCAGGTATTAAACCTGAAGAGATTGATTTAATTATAACGGCAACTGTCACGCCAGATCACCAATTTCCTTCTGTATCATGTGAAATCCAGCATGAAATTGGTGCAATAAATGCAGCTGCAATGGACATTAGTGCGGCATGTGCCGGGTTTATGTATGGGATCATTACGGGAAAACAATTTGTAGAAACAGGCGCTTATAAACACGTACTGGTTATTGGGGCAGAAAAGTTGTCCACACTCATTGATTGGGAGGACCGGAATACCGCTGTCCTTTTCGGAGACGGGGCGGGGGCAGCTATACTCGGACCGGTATCTGACGGACGAGGCATTTTATCGTTTGAACTCGGTGCAGATGGACGCGGTGTCAAACATTTGTATGCAGATAAATATGTAAAAATGAACGGCCGTGAAGTTTTTAAATTTGCGGTTCGCCAAATGGGAGAATCCTCAATCAGCGTTCTTGAAAAAGCAGGATTGACGAAAGAGGATGTTGACTTTTTAATGCCGCATCAGGCAAATATCCGCATTATGGAGTCAGCAAGAGAGCGTCTTGGCCTCCCTCTTGAAAAAATGTCGGTGACGATTGATCGGTTCGGTAACACATCATCAGCGTCGATTCCGATTACAATGGTCGAAGAAATTGAAAAAGGAAACATAAAAGATGATGATGTCATTGTGATGGTCGGTTTTGGCGGCGGATTAACATGGGGTGCCATTGCAATGAAGTGGGGACGCTAAACGGAAACTAACAAAGAGGTGGAGAACGTGGAAAAACGAAGAGTAGTTATTACCGGACTCGGGCTTGTCTCGCCGGTTGGGAATACAGTAGAAGAAGCGTGGAATAGCGTCGTAACAGGGAAAAGCGGCATCAAGCCGATGACGCGTTTAAATCCGGATGATTACCCGGCTAAAGTAGCAGCGGAAATTCGCGATTTTGACCCGGAGCAATTTGTAGAAAAGAAAGAAGCACGCAAAATGGACCGTTTTACTCAGTTTGCGGTTGCGGCAGCAAAAATGGCTGTAGCGGACGCGAAGCTTGAAATCACCGAAGAAAATGCACCGCGTATCGGTGTTTGGGTCGGTTCAGGTATCGGTGGAATGGAAACATTTGAAAACCAGTACAAAATATTTTTAGAGCGCGGCTACCGCCGGGTCAGCCCATTTTTTGTCCCAATGATGATTCCGGATATGGCTGCAGGCCAAGTATCCATCTATCTGGGCGCAAAAGGCGTAAACTCGTGTACGGTAACGGCTTGCGCCACTGGAACGAATTCGATTGGTGACGCGTTTAAAGTTATTCAGCGCGGCGACGCCGATGCGATGATTTCCGGCGGAACAGAAGCGCCGATTACCCAAATGTCTGTAGCAGGATTTTGTGCCAATACCGCGTTATCAAATAATCCAGACCCTGCAACAGCGAGTCGCCCGTTTGATTCAGGTCGTGACGGTTTTGTCATCGGTGAGGGAGCAGGTATTGTTGTGCTGGAAGAATTAGAGCACGCCAAGGCGCGCGGCGCGCATATTTACGCTGAAATTGTTGGTTACGGGTCGACCGGAGATGCCCATCACATTACAGCACCGGCACCGGATGGTGAAGGCGGCGCGCGTGCGATGAAAATGGCGATTGATGATGCAGGTCTTGACCCATCTGAGATTGACTACATTAATGCGCACGGAACGAGTACGCCTTACAACGATAAATTTGAAACAGCGGCGATTAAAACCGTATTTGGTGATCATGCGAAAAAGCTCGCCATCAGTTCAACCAAATCAATGACGGGTCACTTATTGGGTGCCGCAGGCGGTGTTGAAGCAATTTTCACAGCACTTGCGATTCAACATGACCTCATTCCGCCAACGATTAATCTGCAAAATCCGGACCCGGAATGTGACCTTGATTACGTGCCAAACGAAGCGCGTAAAGCTGATGTTCGTGCGGCGATGAGCAATTCGCTCGGATTCGGCGGTCATAATGCAACAATCGTACTCAAACAATACAACGATTAAAAAAACAGGCTGCGGCCTGTTTTTTTTGTGCCTGTCCGGCATATACATAACGGACAAGCTGCGGGGGCGTGATCGAATGAGGTTCATTCTTTTTTTAACCGGCTTTGGCCTGGCAGTGGCGGGAGGAATTAGCTTTATCATGTACTTTAACTTGCTTGCAGCAGGCATGACATGGTCAGATTATCTTTCATTTACAATGCGCCGGCCGGAATGTTATTTATTTTTCATCGGCTGGCTGCTCATGTTTTTTGGTTTTATTGAATAAAGTAACAAAAACGTGTCGATAATGAACCCATAAAACGGTAATCAAGGAGGAATTTGATGCTGTACCTTCATGACGTGTGGGTGAACTGGTTTGAGGGAGAGGAAAATGGCTGCAACGTATGCCCGTATCACGAATGGCGAAAAGACGATGGAATGATGCTGCTTGATCAAGTGCCGGTCCTTATTCTGCATAAAAATGTGATGGATTTTTTTGAACAGACGCTTTGTGAATTGCCAAAAGAATTGCTGAAAAAAGTGGAAAGCAAAGCTTTTATCCGAAAAGGAAGCAAACGGGAAATGATGGAGTATTGTTTTATAGCATCAGATGGTGACCGGACGATGGCGGTTGATACAAATGGTTATCGTGTACCGATTAAAAAAAGCCGAATTATGCCACAGCATGAATTAATCGTCCGGGAAATGGCCGATTGTCATCCGGCAGAACCATTTTATTTTCCAGAAATGATTCAAAAAACGTACAGTTTAGCAGAACCGGCACCTGAATGGATGGCCGGGTTGACGAGGAAAGAGCGACAGCTGAAACAGCTTCTTTTGATGGCAGTTGAACAGCTGATTGAATCAGATCATGAGCCAGCGCTGAAGTACTGGCTGACGGAGTGGCAGCCGGCAAAATACGAAGTCATCCGGCAAATGGACTGGGAATCAGCTGTAAAGATGTTTAGTGAAACGATTATTGTCGGCTGGAGTTCTGCCCATGAACAATTGTGCGCACAAATGATCAAGGGGCGCCCGTTTTTCGAAAAAATGTATGAACAGGAAATGAGTATTGCGACTTGAACTGTCTGATTGTCTGCGTTGCTTACGATTAAGCCGTCATATAAAAAAACGTTCCAGGCAAAGCCTGGGACGTTTTTATTTACGCTTGCGGCCAAGACCCATAGCGTTTTCCATTTTCTTTAATGTTTTGCCTGCCGTGCGACGGGCTTTTTCGGCACCTTCATCTAAAATTCGGTCAAGTTCTTCAGAATCAATCAGCTCATGGTACCGTTCCTGAATAGGGCTAAGATGCTTAACAACCACGTCTGCCACCGCCTGCTTAAAATCGCCATAACCTTTTCCATCAAATTGCTTTTCAAGATCTGCGATGGAGATACCTTCAAGAGCGGAATAAATGGACAGAAGATTAGAGACGCCGGGCTTGTTTTCCTTGTCGTATTTGACGACACCGTCGGAATCAGTCACCGCGCTTTTAATTTTTTTCTCGATTTGTTTCGAATCATCCAAAAGAGTAATAAAAGCCTTTTGATTTAAATCAGATTTGCTCATTTTTTTCGTTGGTTCCTGCAGCGACATCACGCGTGCGCCTTCTGTTGGAATTCGTACTTCCGGAATGGTGAAAATGTCGTTGTACTTTTTATTGAATCGTTCTGCTAAATCACGTGTTAATTCAAGATGCTGTTTTTGGTCCTCGCCGACCGGTACAATGTCTGTTCCATATAAAAGAATATCTGCCGCCATCAACGGAGGATACGTTAATAATCCAGCTGAAACAGCTTCTTTGCCGGCTGACTTGTCTTTAAACTGTGTCATGCGTTCCAATTCGCCAATGTACGCTACACATTGAAGCATCCATCCGGCCTGCGCGTGTGCCGGCACTTCAGATTGAATAAATAAGGTCGCTTTTGAAGGATCAAGACCCACCGCTACATAAAGCGCCGCCAGACTGCGGATGTTTTTACGCAGCTCAAGCCGTTCCTGCTGCACCGTAATCGCGTGCTCATCTACAATGCAAAAAAAGCAATTGTAGTCTTCTTGAAGTTCTACAAACTGTCTCAAGGCACCGATGTAATTTCCTAATGTTATCGTACCGCTCGGCTGAATGCCGGAAAAAATCGTTTTCACCATAGGTCAAATCACTTCGTTTCGTCTTTTTATGTGTTTGTTTAATTATAAAGAAAACAAAATGAATATTCAAGATGACAGAATGTATGAGAGAAGCAGTGTGAACAAAACAGCTGAGCCGCCTGTTAGAAGCAGCGGCTTCGTCCAGCGTTCAGGCTTGCGGGCAGCATATTCTTCATACAGCTCGCCGGTTTGATCCAGGTCATCAAACTGCGTAGTATACGCACCTTCATTAGATGATTTGCGAATTCGTTTAAATCCATAAGCCACACCATTAATAAAGCCTTTTTCCAATACAAACAAGGCAACGCCCGCAATAAGGAATAATAAGCCAATCATAAACAAGGAATCAATCATTGCTCGAACAGAATCGGATTGCAGCAAGCTGAATCCAGCAGAACTAATAAAAAGAAAGGAAAACAATGAAAAAATTTTTTTCTTCATGTTTTTGGTCCGCCTTCCATGGCCAGTTTCTGAAGCTGAAAAATCAAGAGTTCGTCCTCGCTTCAAGAACACTTGGTGCATCAGGAAGCCGGCTGATTTGGAAGCATTTAATGCCGAACGTCATGGGCCCAATTATTGTCACAACGATGTTTACGATCCCGAGTGCGATTTTTACCGAAGCGTTCTTAAGCTTTATCGGCCTTGGTATTGCGCCGCCGGAAGCTTCACTTGGCTCACTTGTAAACGACGGATTTAAGTCGATGCAGCTGTATCCGCATATGCTGCTTATCCCATCCATCATTATCAGTTTGCTGATTTTAAGCTTTAACCTGCTGGCGGATGGCCTTCGTGACGCGTTAGATCCACAAATGAAAAAGTAACAAGAAAGGAGGACGTTTGAATGGAAAAGGTATTAGATGTAAAAGACTTGCACGTATCGTTTGATTTGCACGCCGGTGAAGTGCAGGCGGTAAGAGGAGTCGATTTTCATTTAGAAAAAGGAGAAACGCTTGCGATTGTCGGGGAATCCGGCTCCGGCAAATCGGTCACAACAAAAGCGCTTATGAGGCTGATTCCAAACCCGCCTGGCCGTATTAAGAAAGGGCAGATTTTGTTTGACGGCCGGGATCTTGCTCCTCTGTCTGAAAGGGAAATGGAAAAAATTCGCGGGAAAGAAATGTCGATGATTTTTCAAGATCCGATGACATCCTTGAATCCAACGATGAAAATTGGCAAGCAAATTATGGAGCCGCTTATGAAGCACCAAAAGCTGAGCAAGCAGGAAGCCCACAAGCGGGCAGCTGAACTGTTAGTGCTGGTCGGCCTGCAAAACCCGGAGATGCGCATGAAGCAGTTTCCGCACCAGTTTTCCGGCGGCCAGCGCCAGCGGATCGTGATTGCGATCGCGCTTGCTTGCAACCCGAAAGTGTTGATCGCGGATGAACCGACAACGGCTCTTGATGTCACGATTCAAGCGCAGATTTTAGAATTAATGAAGGAATTGCAAAAAAAGATCGATACAGCGATTATTTTTATTACCCATGACCTTGGCGTTGTCGCAAATGTGGCCGATCGTGTAGCCGTTATGTATGGCGGGCAAATTGTTGAAACAGGCACAGTTGATGAAATCTTCTATGACCCAAGACATCCATATACATGGGGACTGCTTTCCTCCATGCCGAGTCCAGACACCGACCACGAGGCAGAGCTTCGCGCAATTCCCGGAACACCGCCAGACTTGATTAATCCGCCAAAAGGCGACGCGTTTGCCCTCAGAAGCGAATATGCAATGGCCATTGATTTTGAACAGGAGCCGCCCCTATATAAGGTATCGGACACGCATTTTGTAAAATCGTGGCTGCTGCATGAACAGGCACCGCATGTAGAACCACCTGAAATTGTAAAGCTGCAGCGCCGCTCGCTGCCGGGGAATTATGAAAAGCCAGTACTGGCCGGGGAAGGAGTTGACAATGGATAAACTTCTCGAAATTAAAGGGTTGAAGCAATATTTTAATGAAGGAAAGCCAAATATGGTCAAAGCAGTTGACGATATTTCCTTTGATATTTACAAAGGGGAAACGCTTGGTCTTGTCGGGGAATCCGGCTGCGGGAAATCTACCACCGGGCGGACAATGATCCGGTTGTACGACGCAACTGACGGCCAGGTGCTGTTTAACGGAGAAAATGTGCACGGGAAAAAGTCGCGAAAAGAATTAATGCAGTTTAACCGCAAAATGCAAATGATTTTCCAGGATCCTTACGCTTCGCTAAATCCACGCATGAAAGTCGCGGATATTATCGCAGAAGGCATTGATATACACGGATTAGCCAAGTCCAAAGAAGAGCGGATGAAAAAAGTATACGAACTGCTTGAGACAGTTGGTTTAAACCAGGAACACGCAAGCCGGTATCCGCATGAATTCTCCGGTGGACAGCGTCAGCGTCTTGGCATCGCCCGTGCACTAGCGGTGGAGCCAGACTTTATTATCGCCGATGAGCCGATTTCGGCATTGGATGTGTCGATTCAGGCACAGGTCGTTAACTTGATGAAAAAGCTGCAAAAAGAAAAAGGCTTAACGTATTTGTTTATCGCTCATGATTTATCGATGGTTAAATACATTTCCGATCGGATTGGTGTTATGTATTTTGGCAAGCTTGTTGAACTTGCACCGAGTGACGTGTTGTACAAAAATCTGCTTCATCCGTATACAAAGTCGCTTCTGTCGGCGATTCCGCTGCCAGACCCGGATTATGAACGCAGCCGCACACGTAAAGTTTACTCTCCAGATGTGCACGGGTACAGTGCAGACGATGTAGTGGAAATGCGCGAGGTAGCACCAGGACATTACGTTTACTGTTCGGTAAAAGAAATGAAAAAGTACCAGGAAACATATGAAACGGCCCGTTAAACGGCCGTTTTTCTCATAGTGGTTTGTTTAAATCGCGGAAATATGTTTATACTATATAAGAAGGACAAAATACAGTAATACGAAGGAGAAATGCATGAATTGGTATGAAAAATTAAATCAATACTTTCCGATTGAAGAAATGAAATCAAAAGAACAGATGGATGTTTTGCTCGCTGAACGGGGCGATGTGTATCATAAAGATGAAGGGCCAAATCACGTACTTATTTACGTGGAGTTTAACGGGTTTGTTTTTGTCGACTATCTTTTCGTGTCTAAGGATGCACGTGGGCAAGGTCTTGGCAGAAAATTAATAGATAAGCTAAAGTCGAAAAACAAACCGGTCATCCTCGAGGTGGAACCGGTCCAGTATGATGACACCGACACAGAAAAACGGCTTCGTTTTTACGCACGTGAAGGATTTCAGCACGCATCAAAAATCGGCTACCGCCGCCGCTCGCTGGCAACGGGTCAGGAAACGGTTATGGAGATTCTTTATTGGAGTCCGAACGAGGCGGATGAAGAAACAATTTATAAAGCAATGATGCAGACGTATCGTGATATTCACAAGTATAAGGACAAAGAAATTTACGGGGCGCCATTTGCGCCGGTAGAGGAAACGCTCTCTTTTAAAGAAGAGCAAAATAATGACATTCTTGAACCGTTTGATCCGCTTGAAAAAGTTTAAAAAAATGCAGCTTTGACGTTTAGTTGACACATTCCTCGGGTACAATGTAGTTGTAAGTTAAAGAAGGAAAGATTATTTCATTTATATAATTGAAAATGATATTCAATTGGGTGTCAATTCATGGTATAATACATATGTAGCCGGTTGTTGAGGAGTTTCACTAACACTTGAAATCTCCATGAACGTTCAATTCCTCAAATTGACAGGTATTATATATTTTATTTAAGGAGTGTGAATGAGGAATGGTTACACTATACACATCACCAAGCTGCACCTCTTGCCGGAAAGCGAAAGCGTGGTTAGAAGAGCACGAAATTCCTTACGTGGAACGCAATATTTTTTCAGAACCATTAAGCATTGATGAAATTAAAGAAATTTTGCGTATGACGGAGGATGGAACGGATGAGATCATTTCAACACGTTCGAAAATTTTCCAAAAATTGAATGTTGATCTTGAAACATTGCCGCTTCAAGATTTGTTTGAACTGATTCGTCAAAATCCGGGCTTGCTTCGCCGTCCGATCATTATGGATGAAAAGCGCCTGCAAGTTGGATACAATGAAGATGAGATTCGTCGCTTCTTACCGCGGAAAGTCCGCACATTCCAGCTGCTTGAAGCACAGCGTATGGTTAACTAATTGACAAAGAAAAATTCCTGCTCAATATGCAGGGATTTTTTTTATTTTTTGTTTGTTTTGACTTGAAGAATGCGAAAAATTGGGTTAGAATGTGCAGACAACGGAGTCTTTCTATTTTCATTTATACCTTGTTTATCATACAATAGAACAAAGGGATGGGGCATTTGTTTCCGCAACCCTGTGAACCCTCTAAATGGAAGGGAGAGACCGCACAATGGAGATTGAACGCATTAATGATAACACGGTGAAGTTTTTCATATCATATGTTGATATAGAAGAACGGGGCTTTGACCGCGAAGAAATCTGGTATAACCGGGAACGCAGCGAAGAACTGTTCTGGGATATGATGGAGGAAGTCCACGATGAAGAAGATTTCACAGTGGATGGACCGCTTTGGATTCAAGTGCATGCACTGGATAAAGGGCTGGAAATTTTAGTGACACAAGCGAATTTGACAAAAGATGGACAGCGCCTGGAGCTGCCTTTCACAAGTGACAAAATGGATGTAAGCGGGCAGATTGAAGACTTGCTGGAAGAGCATTTTGACCGTTCAGAAGAAGACGATTCACCACTTGATTTCGTGCTTGCATTCCGCGATTTTGAAGATGTGATTGCGCTTAGCCGCCGCGGCGGTCTCGATCATTTAACCACTTCCTTGTATGCGCACGAAAATCGTTATTACTTGTTTGTTGAGTTTAATGAAGAGCGTTTTCAGGAAGAAGAGATCGACGACGCGCTCAGCATGCTGCTTGAATATACCCACGAATCCCGCATGACGATCCATACACTTCAGGAATACGGAAAATGCATTATGCCGGAAAATGTATTCCAGACGGTTCGTCAATACTTTTCATAATCCGCATCCTCTTGAGCAATCAAGAGGATGTTTTTTTATGAAAAAAGAAGGAGGTGGCACAGAGTTGTCGAATGATACATTTAAGAAAGGAGAGGATGTATTATGCTGTCGGCAGTTAATGCACACGGAGAGGTCGTTGTGCTTGCTGGACCAGGAGCAAAACTGTTAGCGATTCAGGCAAAAGAAATTCCTCATTTTTGTCCACAATGCGGCGGCTCTGTCATTGTTAAAGCGGGTGACGTCAATATTCCACATTTTGCCCACACGTCCTACTCTTCTTGTGACTCTTTCTCAGAACATGAATCTCCCCGGCATCTTGCCGGAAAAGCAGACTTATATCAATGGATCATGAAAACATCGGAAGCCAAAATGGAAGCACGTCTTCCTGATGGCTCGCAGCGTCCCGATATTTTATCCGGAAAAATCGCCGTTGAATTTCAATGTTCCACAATTTCCGCTGCGCTTTTTAAAGAACGTACAGATAAATACACAGCGCGTGGCATGACGCCTTTTTGGATTTATGGCGGCAAGCCGGTAGAGCGAAAAGGAAGGTATATGAAGTTGACACCGTTTCAGCGGCTTTTTTTGCGCTACCATTCCCAGCTTGGCTTTTACTTTATGTCTTACTGTCCCGATCAGAAAGGCTTTACAATTTACGAGCGGATTATACCGGTAACACCAACACTCTGCGAAGCAGAGTGTCGTTTTGTACGAGTGGAAGAGATGTCTTTTCCGCCTTCAGCAGCGATTGGCGAGACGAATGCTTTTCCTTTAGGTGCATTTTTTGATGAAAAAAGGAAATGGATTGATCGGGCGCTTTATTTTGGGCAGGCGCGCCGTCATCCTTTTTTTCAAGCGGTGTACACATCAGGACGTAATCCATATTTACTGCCAGAATTTATCGGGCTGCCGGTGAGAAGCAGCATGGTGCTTCGGAATCATCCGATTGAATGGCAATTTTATCTTTTGATAGGTGAGAAAAATCAGCCTGCTGAAGAGATTATCCGCCGCCGTATTAAACTCGGGCATTTAAAAGAACAGCCGCTGCCGCTTATAAATGGATTATCCGCGGAGAAGGCAGCAAAAGAATATGTGGACCTGCTCCAATTGATTGGAAAGCCAAAATTGGCTGACAGCAGGTCAATGGTGGCTAAACTGCAAAATGAGCAGGCTTTTCTGGCCGATTTCGAAAAAACGGTTATAAACAGGCTGATTTTTTGAGGTGAAAAAGAAAGGAATATATAATAAGGAACGAGAATGGTTATATACATAAAGGGAGGTTTTTATAAATGGCAGACAATCAGGTGAAACAGCTTCCGGCTCGCTCTGAAGTGGCGGAAGAGCTTAAATGGCGTCTTGAAGACATTTTTGAAACAGATGGATTATGGGAAGAAGAATTTAAAGCGATTCAAGTGCTTGCCGGGGAAGCAGTTTCATACAAGGGCACGCTCGGTAACAGTGCAGAACAGATGCATTCCTTTTTCACCTGGCAGGATGCATTGCTTGAACGGATGGGCAAGCTGTACACATACGCGCATATGCGTTACGACGAAGATACACAAAATGCGCATTATCAAGGCATGAACGACCGGGCAAAAATGCTGTATACACAAATTGCCGGCGCGCTTTCATTTGCTGATCCGGAAATTTTGTCGATTGAAGAAGAAAAAGTGAATGGATTTATTGCATCCTATGAGCCGCTTAGACTGTATAAAAAAGTGCTCGAGGACTTAAATAAACAGCGTCCGCACGTATTATCGGCTGTTGAGGAGAATTTGCTGGCCCAGGTGTCTGATGTTCTTGGGTCTTCCAGTGCCACATTTGGCATGCTGAATAACGCGGATTTGGAGTTCCCGGTTATAAAAGATGAAAACGGCGAAAATATTCAAATTACACATGGCAATTATGTGCGATTTTTAGAGTCATCTGACCGCCGTGTACGGGAAGACGCGTTTAAAGCAGTTTATGCGACATATGGAAAATTTAAAAATACATTTGCATCGACGCTGTCTGGTCAAATCAAAAAAGATAATTTTTCGGCAAAAGTCCGGCATTACGGCAGCGCGCGTGAAGCAGCGCTATCGCGCAATCATATTCCGGAAACGGTGTATGATAATTTAGTCGAAACCATCAATAATAATCTGCCGCTTTTGCACCGGTATATTAAGCTGCGCAAAAAAGTGCTCGGTCTTGATGAACTGCATATGTATGATTTGTATACGCCTTTGGTCGCTGAAGGAAAATTTGATGTAACATATGATGAAGCGAAAGAACTGCTTCAAAAAGGCCTGCAGCCGCTCGGGAAAGAGTACAATGATATTTTAACAACCGGTCTTGAAAGTCGCTGGGTTGATGTTGTTGAAAATAAAGGGAAGCGAAGCGGTGCTTATTCATCAGGCGCATATGGCACGAATCCATACGTGTTAATGAACTGGCAGGATAACGTGAACAATTTATTTACGCTCGCGCATGAATTTGGACACAGCATTCACAGCTATTACACACGTGAGAACCAGCCTTATATTTACGGCGATTATTCTATTTTTGTGGCGGAAGTAGCGTCGACATGCAATGAATCGATTTTAAATGACTACTTACTTAAAACGACTGATGACGAGAAAAAACGCATTTACCTGCTGAATCATTTTCTTGAAACATTCCGCGGCACAGTATTTCGCCAGACAATGTTTGCTGAATTTGAGCATATGGTACACGAGAAAGCACAAAACGGTGAGGCGCTGACAGCGGATGGGCTAAGTGAAGCATATTACGAGCTGAATAAAAAATATTTTGGCGACGATATGGTCATTGATGAAGAAATTGCACTGGAATGGGCGCGTATTCCGCATTTTTACTACAATTACTATGTGTATCAATATGCAACCGGATTAAGTGCTGCAATTGCTCTTTCTTCCCAAATTTTAAAGGATGGGGAAGAGGCTTCAGAACGATACATTAATGAGTTTTTGAAAGCCGGAAGTTCGTCAGATCCAATAGAGGTGCTAAAACGGGCCGGCGTTGATATGACGGAAGCCGATGCTATTGAAGCAGCCTGCCGAGTATTTGAAGAATCTTTAGAAGAAATAGAGAAACTACTGGGTTAATTTGTAAGTTAACGCTGTCAAATCCATTATTTTGACAATGTTGTGAACAGAAGGGGCATCTCTTGCAAAAAATGTGCCATACATGGTACGATAATGTCGTGAAGTTGATCACAAACAAACATATACCCCTTTGTTTGACCGTGAAAAATTTCTCCCATCCCCTTTGTTCGTAAGAAAAAGCTTCGCTTCGGCGGGGCTTTTTCTGTTTTTAAGAGGCTCCCTGGAGGATTACAAACTGAATAAATTAACCGCGAATAGAAGAAAATATTTATGAAACCTGCCGTTTATTCGTCATATAAAGGCAGTAAAAAACGCCAGCATAAATGCTGACGTTTTTCATTGTACGTATTCCCAAAAAGTACCGAGCTTCGTATTGATTTTACGGACTTTTCTCTGCAAAAGCAGTTTCTTCATTTCACACTCGGTCTGCCCATCTGTCCAGTCATAAACACCGCTTATTTCATCGGTGGCTGCAATACGAAAATATTGCATAAATTCTTCAAGAAATGGTGGATCAAGAGGCTCCGGAATTTCTTCCAGTATTTCCTGCAGAATTTGTACGTAAATGTCGTACGAATACAAGCCGGCAATTTTAATGCCCTCATCTTCAATCCGTTCATTGAAAAAAACAATCGTCGGCGCTTCCTCTACGTCCATTTCACAAGTAATTGATAAATCGCATTGAAACGCTTTTGTCGCACCGGCTGAGTAAATATCGCTTAAAAACTCGCTTTTATCAAGACCGGATTCTTCAGCACAGCGGCTCAACACCTCTAAATCCGCTAAATTTGCTTTATCTAAAAAAAACTGTTCCTGAAGCTTCCGCAAAAATTTACTCCCGGCTCGTTTCCCTTGCAGCTCAGCTGCTTTAATCGCGATCGATGCAAGAAACGGAGAATCGGCCGCCTCTTCCACCCAGACGGACTCCTCACAGGCCAGTCGTCCATTTCGTTCAACCGCGAGAGGCCGTCTTACCGCATTTAATGCAGTCAACTTGCCGGTCAACACTTGCTTCAACTTAAAATAATGGCCATACTCAATCTGCAATTTTCGAATGAGCGGATCAAGCGCCCAGCATTCTGGGCAAAGTGGATCAACAAATACATATAATTCGAGCGGCTTTTGCTGGGCAGAGCAAATCCGTTCAGATAATTGCATAGAATTCACAGAACATCACCCTCATCATCCGGCCGGTTTACCATATGAAAGGCCGTTTGTTTAAGTCGTCCAAAAAAGAAAGCACGCAATTCACCAGTTATATGAACATCATCCATTGCCGCTTCCATGCACGAGAGCCAGGCCGCTGCGCGTGCCGGGGTGATTGGAAAAGGCATATGTCGTGCCCGGAGCATCGGATGCCCGTGTTCATTTGTATATAAAGAAGGTCCGCCTAAAAATTGAGTTAAAAACTGTTTTTGCTTTCGGGCAGTCTCGGTTAAATCATCAGGAAAAATCGGCGCAAGATCCGGATGCTGCGAAACGCGGCTGTAAAAAACGTCAACCAGTTCTGAAAGCTGTTTTCCGCCAATGATGTCATATGGAACATTGGATTGCTCGGCCATAAATGTGACTCCTTTTTCCTCGTAATGTATCTTTATTTTAACAAGGCTTCAGTCATAAAACAAATGATAGGATTGAAGACGTGCCTGTAAAGCATTCTTTAGTTATAAAGGAAAACCGGCTCTACGCATTGTAGTAGCCGGTTACTTTTTTCACATAGTTTTGTGTTTCATTGAATGGCGGGATGCCGTCGTATTTTTTTACGTTGCCCGGTCCGGCATTGTAGGCTGCGAGTGCGAGTGAAATGTCTCCATTAAACATATCAAGCATTTGGCGTAAATATTTTGTTCCGCCAAAGACATTTTGCTCAGGATCCGTTGAATCGGTGACGCCCAGGTAGCTGGCTGTGCCCGGCATCAACTGCATAAGACCCGTAGCGCCAGCGTAGCTGACCGCGCTTGGGTTAAAGTTTGATTCTTGTTTGATTACCGACTGAATCAGTTTTTTCGGGACATTATACTGCTCGGCAGCGCGGGTAATAATGTCATCGTAATCTGTTTTCGGTGCGGATAGAAGATCAGCACCCGCTTTTGTATAAAGAGCCGGCTGTGCGGCAGGGGATGTGCCGGATTGAACAATTTCAAGCCCCTGCATAAGCGCCTGTTGTAAAATCGAGCCAAATACGTTGCTTGTGCTTGTCGAAGACGAAAATGGTGAAGTCTTCCCAGTTCCTACGGCTCCGGCAACAGTCGTATTAATCATTGTGTTGAAAAAATTTGTATCCACGTCAGTTTCCTCCATGTTGTGTAAGTGCATGATAAAAACGGCGGATTTTATTCTCAGCCGGTATATAGTCGATTCCATGTTTCGTTAAAAGCTGGTGAAACACTGCTTCTCCAGATATATCTTTTGCTTCATATTCAATCTCATAATCTTCTTGTCCGAGGTAGGTGCTATGGTCAAATACAAGTAAGCCATCTTTGTGTGTTGTTTCGGCGCGGGTGGTTGAAAGCGTGCCAAAATGAACAAAATTTACAGCCCCTGCCCGATTCGCCGCTCGATTCACCACATCATTGTCCGGCAATGTTCCGTTTAATGCAGATTCAACCTCACCCTTAGAAAGTGGAACGGTTGACTCAAGCAATCCAGTATCCGCCGGCTCTTTTAACGTCATTTCTGCTTTGCCGTTTTTTTCGCGAATGCGCAGAGCAGCTCCTGCTTCTTTCAGTAAAAAATCAGGCGTGTCAAAGTAATGATTGCGCTGGTTCTGAAACGGTTCCGGCGAATACACAGAAACGAGTTCATCAAATTGTGCTTTTGTGACGACGCATTTAAATTCGATTTCAATTTCTTCGTTCATTTTTTCGCCTCTTTTTTCCATTATCTATCTTCTTTCATTGTATCCTGTTGGATCCGTGTTTGAAAGAGTAAAATGTGATAAAATGTTTACGAAGTTTTAAATGAACGGATGTTGTAAAGGAGAAGTGAACGGATGAGAACGAAATGGCATTTTACAAAAACAGAATGGGCGAATAACACGCTTCGCCTATTATCAGAAGAAGAAGTGGAAGTTACACATCTTCAGCCGGTGAATCAAGTCATTACCGATTCAGACGCGGCGGCTTTTGTTTATTTGGCAGAAGCGGAACCGGGCTACGTCTACTTATATTTGCATGAAAGCACGTGGGGAGATGTAAAAAAAGCGCTCGACGGGGAACATCTGATTGAAGCAGCCGGGACGGACGGCACATTTGCGCTTGCATCATTTCATGAAGAAATGAATGACTTAATTGTCAATATTGAAGGGAACAGCAATTACGGCGAGGAAATGGTAAAGAAAGTCGAACGTGTTTTTTTCGCTGAACAGCGCTGATGGAGGACGCGATGGACAACTGGGATGAGTTTTTGGCGCCTTACAAGCAGGCGGTAGAGGAATTAAAAGTGAAATTGCGCGGTATTCGCAAGCAGTTTGCGATTGAGGACGACCGCTCGCCGATTGAATTTGTGACAGGGAGGGTCAAGCCGGTCCCAAGCATTCTGGATAAAATGGAAACGAAAAAAATACCAATGGACCGCATTCAGCGGGACATGCAGGATATTGCCGGGCTGCGCATGATGTGCCAATTTGTCGATGATATTAAAAATGTCGTGACAATTCTGCGGAAGCGGAACGATTTTAAGATTATCGAGGAAAAAGATTATATTTCTCATAAAAAGCCAAGCGGCTACCGGTCGTACCATGTCGTGATCGAGTATCCGGTGCAGACAATTCACGGTGAAAAAAAGCTGCTTGCGGAAATTCAAATCCGGACGCTGGCAATGAACTTTTGGGCGACCATTGAGCATTCGCTGAATTATAAATACAATGGCGTTTTTCCGGAAGAGATTCAGACACGGCTTCAGCGCGCAGCAGAAGCGGCTTTTCGGCTGGATGAAGAAATGTCCTTAATCCGGGAAGAAATTCAGGAAGCGCAGCTGTTTTTTACGAAGAAAAAAGAATAACCATTAATCGGCAGGGGTGAGGCAGAATGAAGTTTGCGATTACATCAAAAGGGGACGCCAAGTCTAACGCGTTGATGCATAAAATCCGCAATTACTTGACGGATTTTAAGCTGACATACGACGAAAGCGAGCCGGATATTGTCATTTCCGTTGGAGGGGATGGAACGCTTTTATACGCGTTTCACCGGTATAGCGGCCGCTTGGATAAAACAGCATTTGTTGGGGTGCATACCGGCCATCTTGGCTTTTACGCGGATTGGACGCCGGATGAAATTGAGAAGCTTGTGATCGCGATCGCGCGGACGCCGTACCAGATCATTGAATACCCGCTTCTTGAAGCGATTATCCGCTATCAGGACGGAGGCAAAGAGACACGTTATTTAGCCCTGAACGAATCAACAGTAAAAAGTGTGGACGGGACACTTGTAATGGATGTGGAAATTCGCGGCGAGCAATTTGAACGCTTTCGCGGGGATGGTCTTTGTGTTTCGACACCGTCCGGCAGTACCGCCTACAATAAAGCGCTCGGCGGGGCTATTTTGCATCCATCGATCCGCGCGCTGCAGCTGGCGGAAATGGCGTCAATCAACAACCGCGTGTTTCGAACAGTCGGTTCGCCGCTTATTTTGCCGGCCCACCATACATGCATGCTGAAGCCGGTCAACCGGCCGGACTTTTTAGTGACTATTGACCATTTAACAATTTTACATAAGGATGTTAAGTCGATTCAATACCGGGTTGCGTCAGAAAAAATCCGCTTTGCCCGTTTCCGGCCGTTCCCATTTTGGAAAAGGGTGCATGATTCCTTTGTCAGCAGCTAAAGGAAATCCATTTCAGTTGAGCTGGAAGGCCGATCAAGACGGCGTGCTGCTGCGGACATTTTTACAAGAAAAAGCGATTTCAAAACGTGCGCTAACGGATATTAAGTTTACCGGTGGGCTTATAGAAGTGAACGGCTGTGAAGTGAACGTGCGCCACATGCTGTCTGCTGGTGATACGGTCCGCATTGTGTTTCCGCCAGAGGTGCCGTCCGATGGCATAAAAGCTGAGCAGCTGGATTTGCCGGTGCTGTATGAAGATGATGTGCTCATCGCTGTTGCCAAACCGGCCGGCATGAACACGATTCCATCGCGTGAACATCCAGCCGGCTCACTTGCATCAGGCCTGCTATGGATATACGAGGAGCGCGGCATTCAGGCAACTGCTCATATCGTCACCCGGCTGGACCGCAATACATCCGGCATCGTTCTTGCGGCGAAACATCGATACGTTCACCATTTAATGTCTGAGATGCAAAAACAAAAGGCTGTTTTTCGAAAATATGAAGCGTTAGCGGAAGGCGTTTTTACACAAGCAGATGGTGTTATCGAAGCGCCTATTGGGCGCCGGGACGACAGTATTATTGAACGAACCGTACGTGCGGACGGTCAATACGCGCGGACCGGTTATCAAGTTGTGAAGCAGTACGATACATTTGCGCACGTATCGGTGAAACCGGAAACCGGGCGGACGCATCAAATCCGTGTTCATTTCGCTTACATCGGCCATCCGCTTGCCGGTGATGACTTATACGGGGGCAGCACGAAGCGAATGACGCGGCAGGCGCTTCATTGCGGCTCAATTTTGTTTCACCACCCATTGACAGGTGTTCAAATTGACGTCTCCATGCCGATGCCGATAGACATGAAAAACCTGGTCATGTAAAATACCCCTGCTTCCTTATTCGAAGAGGGGTATTTCTTATGGGAAATGTCGCTTTCATTCAAATGTGCGGAATTTCTCTCCGACGAGCGGCTGTTTTGATTCAACAGATACCGTCTCACGCTCTGGCCAGCGCAAGCCCGTCAGTCTTCCGCCGAAAACGCAGCCGGTATCAATGTTAATTGTTCTACCAACTTCACGAGGCTCTTTAACCGGCGTATGCCCATACACAATGTAAGCAGCGCCTGTATATTTTTTTGCCCAGTCACGCCTGACAGGAGAACCATCGGCGTATTTTTCGCCGGTAATGTCTCCGTAAAGCACGAATGTTTTTACGCGGGAGTCAAACCGGCCGATGTAATCGGCACGGATACCGGCATGGGCGATCACAAGTTTGTCATTATCAAGCACTTGATAAAGCGGCGACTCTTCATACATGGATAAAAATCGTTTTCTGAGCAGGCGGTATTCATCAGCAGGCATTGAGTCAAGCTCTGCAACGGTTGTTTCTAAACCATGTGTTTCCTGCACATTGTTTCCAAGAAAATACCGGTACAGCTTGTTACAGTGATTACCGGGCACATAAAGCGCCCCCTGCTCTTCAAACAGTCGGCAGACAATGTCCATGATGCGGACAGAATCAGGCCCCCGGTCGGTTAAATCACCGACAAATGCAAGCGTTCGGCCACCCGGATGAACCGGAATGCCGTCATCCCACCTATATCCAAGCGTACGCGTCAGCGTGCGAAACTCATCGAAACAGCCATGCACATCTCCGATAATATCCAGCTTCATTCAATCGCTCCCTATTCATTTTGTCTACTGAATTAGTATAAGCCGTTTGGAGAAAATTTAAAAGTGGGGCAAAAGCCGGCACGATATCCGTTGATTTTTTTTCTATTCATGATAAAATTAATACTAGGTACTAATAACTTGTATAAATGGGGGAACGGATATATGTCATTTTCACTTGAAGGAAAAACGTTTGTCGTAATGGGTGTTGCCAATAAGCGCAGCATCGCTTGGGGAATTGCCCGTTCACTTGACGCGGCAGGAGCACGCCTTATTTTCACGTATGCGGGCGAGCGGTTGGAGAAAAATGTCCGCGACTTGGCGGCAACGCTTGAAAATCAAAACGATCCGTTCATTTTATCATGCGACGTAACAGATGACACAGCAATTGAAACATGCTTCCAGTCCATCAAAGAAAAAGCAGGCGTTATTCATGGTCTTGCGCATTGTATCGCGTTTGCGAATAAAGAAGATTTAGATGGCGATTTTGTCGATACATCACGTGATGGGTTTATGCTTGCCCACAATATTAGCGCATATTCATTAACAGCAGTCTCCAAATACGCGAAACCATTGATGACTGAAGGCGGCAGCATCGTAACGCTCACTTATTTGGGCGGCGAGCGAGTCATTACCAATTATAATGTGATGGGCGTAGCGAAAGCGTCTCTTGATGCAAGTGTTCGTTATTTGGCAGCGGATCTTGGCAAAGATGGCATCCGCGTCAATTCGATTTCTGCAGGCCCAATCCGTACTTTGGCTGCAAAAGGCATTAGTGATTTCAATGATATGCTGACGCAAATTGAAGAGCGCGCGCCGCTTCGCCGGACAACAACACAAGAAGAAGTCGGTGATGCAGCAGTCTTCCTATTTAGCAATATGTCCCGCGGTATTACGGGTGAAAACATCCACGTTGACTCCGGCTATCATATTACAGGCAACTAATTTTTAAACACCGTCCATAATGGGCGGTGTTTTTGCATATACTGGACAAAAAAGCGGAGGTGCATGTGCGATGAAAAAACCAACCGGACCATTGCTTTATATTGGACAGCCGCATTTCCAGCCAGTAAAGCCTGTTATGCAGGAAGTCGCAAAAGCAGGTGCAATCGAGCCACAGCCAACCGAAGAAGTGAAACAGGAGGCAGAAAAAACAGATTCTGCTTCTGCGCCTGGCCGTTTGAAGCCTTTTCGGGAAATGGGAACGACAGAAAAGGTCATCTACTTAGCGAAGCGGCGCATTCCGGTGCCATGCCGCTTTGATTGGTCCGACAGTTCTGTGCGTGGAACGATTGAAAAATTCGATGGGGCGCATGTGTGGGTGTTAGATGAGGAAAGCCATGAAACCGTTCAAGTGCCGATCGCAGAGATTGTTCATATTCGCCTTGCCGGAACATAAAAAAACCGCCCCATTTGATGAGGCAGCTCGATTTAACGGCAAACGTCAAGATCAACGTCTTTAATGCACTGTACGGCAATAAATTCGTTTAAATCAACTGTAACGCAGCTTCTTGTTTTGGCGAAATTTTCAACTTTGCATACTTGTTTTAAGCTAATGCCTCCGTCAGAAGCAAGATTCACTGAATCACCTTCGTCATCAAGCGGCATAAGCACACGTAAACGCGCACAGCAGCTGTCAAACACATCTTCTACACGAAAAAAGATGGAGACGCAGCCAGAATCGCAATGGTCCATTTCATCCGGGTTGAAGAAAGCAAAAAATGGCTTTCCTTTTTTGGTTGTCAGTGTAAACACACGTGTGTCAGCGTTGCGGCGGCGCGGTCCATCTAAATCGCCAAGCGGCTCGGCAAAGCAGTCTTTGCAGTCGCGGCAATCATCATCTTGTCTTTCATCTTGAATGTCGCGGATCGCTCGGACAACTTCACATACACAGCTTTCAGAAGAAAAACGGTCACCTTCTACGTCGTCGCGATGCTTTTGGCATCCCATTATGCACTCCTCCTTTAATATCGGTACATTATTACAATATGAATTCTGTTCAAAACGGCATGGACAATTGCCGTAGTGAACGGAATTTTTTTTGTAATTTCGCACATACTGATCGAAAATGGAGGTGCGGATCATGAACAAAATGGCGGGAATTTTTTTAGTCTTTTTACTGGCTAAGTGCGGGGCCGAACACGATGGAACCGCGATGATTGAAACGGCTGATCCGGATGCGGTGCAGCTGGACGGACATCAGGATGACTTGGCGGCGGATATAAAAAAAGAAGCAGATTCTTTTGAAGAAATTTATGATACAGCAGTCGTGAAAGGAACAGATCAGCTGCTCGTTGCTTATAAAGTCCGCCACCTTGACCGGTTTCAAATGAAAAAAATCGAAAAAGAATTGGATGATCATATCGAAAAAATGGCAGAGAAGGAAGAATCAGAAATTATCGTCTCAAGTGATTACAAAATCTTCCTTGAAGTCGTCCGACTGAAAGAAGACATGGATGCAGGGCATTTAACAGAAAAAGAAGCAGATAAAAGACTCTCGGAAATCATTAAATTGAAAAAAGAAACGGCATAAAGAAAGGAAGAGGCAAATGATTGCGATGTTTTTTTGGGCATTTGTCATTGGCGGGCTTATTTGTGTCATTGGTCAGCTTATGATGGATCTTGGCAGCTTGACACCAGGCCATACACTTTCGATTCTCGTCTCAGCCGGTGCGGTCATGGCTGGATTCGATTTATACGATCCGCTTATCGATTTTGCGGGCGCCGGCGCAACGATTCCCATTACGAGCTTTGGCAACTCGCTAGTTACAGGCGCGATGCAGGAAGCTGAAAAGCATGGAGTAGTAGGGGTTTTGACTGGCATGTTTGAAGTAACGAGCTCCGGTATTTCTGCTGCGATTGTCTTTGGCTTTATCGGCGCACTTTTTTTTAAGCCAAAAGGGTGAGCGGGCCCATCCCTTTTTGTCACTCCTTCATATGATAAGGAGAGAACAGCGAAAGGGGGATGCATTATGGGTATGCATGGATGCGGCGGTTACGGCGGCTACGGCGGCACAAGCACATTTGTGTTAATTGTTGTTCTGTTCATTTTGCTCATCATCGTCGGTGCAAGCTTTTATTGATTTGAATTGAGGAGGAGCAGGTGATGAACGACAAGTTTTTTGGCAATATCGAGAAAAAAACAGGTGTGCGCATGAGCGACATTTTTGCGCTCGTCGATTCACTGCAATATGCAGATTTTAAAGATGAACAGACAATTCGCGCGGTTGTCGCGCAAACAGCCGGACTTGCTGGAAAAAAAGTGCCGAAGCAAGTAGAAGACGAAATTGTCCGGACCATTTTAAAAGATGGCAAAAAGCTCGACATGAATACGATCACGAAAATGATCAAATGAGCCTATGGAAAGAGCAGCAAAAACGCTGCTCTTTTTCCTATTTATACAGGTCAAAAGATCCTTTTTTTAATTAAAACTTTTACATAAGAAATAAAAGGGGAAAAGGGAGAATATATATTATAGTTATTATTTTTTTAAGAAAGGAGCGAGAGAAATGGGCTACATCATGCCAATTCCACAATATCAGTACAACGATTACAGAGAGCGGGTTTTAAATGAAACAAGCATGGGCTATTCATCTGTCAATTCAGCTGAAAAAGTAACGTTTGATAAAGTATTAAGGGATCGCTCTGAACCGCAAATGAGTTTAGAAGAGCAAAGAAAAAAACGCCAAAACGAACATGAGGCGTTTCGAGTACATATGGCGCAAATTAGCGGCAAAGGATTTGAAATCGACAAATTGGCATAATGAAAGAAGGATAGTTTGTTGACGAACTTATAGAAAAAGCGTATTTCCTTATCATGGAGAATACGCTTTTTTGCTATTAGAGCGGCTTTGTCATCGTTTTATGCAAAATGCCTGCATCTAAAAATTCACCGGATACAACCCTGTAGCCGCGTTTTTCATAAAATGGAATAGCCTGCAGCTGCGCATCAAGCTTTAATGTTGTCAAGCCATCGACGGTTTTCGCATGCTCTTCAATCGCATTCATAATAAGATTGCCGGAACCAAAGCCTCGTGCTTCTTTTAAGACGCAAATGCGCTCGACTTTACCGAATTCCCCGACTGTGCGAAACCGGCCGGCACCGCATGGCTCTTGCTGATCGTTGTATAAAACGAAATGAACCGCTTCATTCTCCAGTTCATCAATTTCGAGAGCAGGAGGCACATTCTGCTCGCCTACAAAAACCGTTGTGCGTACAGAATATGCGTCCTCGCGCTGCTTTAAATCTGTTGTTTTTACGACATTCAAAATATTATGCATCCTTTCCAAGCAAAAATGTTTCATATACGGTCCATGAGCCGTTTTCAAGCTGGTACAGCAAATGGAAACGGTCCGCAATTTCCGTTAAATCAATGGATTCCATTTGAAGTGAGCCATATACATCCGAATGCTCATCATCAGACAGCTGCTGGCCGATTGTAATATGAGGAACAAATCGATACGGCTCTTCACCTGGAAACTCATCTGTATGCATCATCTCGTATAAAGAATCAAGCGTTTTATTCGGGTCGACTTTAAAATAGATTACATTGTTAACGGGTTCAAATGATTTTACTTTGCTGACATGATACGAAAACGGCTGATGAACAGCGGCAATGCGGCGCAGCTTTTCCGCAATTTGACTAACATCCTGATCATCCGCGTCAAAAGGGCTTTTCAGCGTAATATGTGGCGTAATCAGCGCATAATGCGGATCATACCGCTTCCGGTAACCGTTTACTTTATCCTGCAAAGGTTTTGATGGAAAAATGACAACACCGTACTTCATGTTCATTCACTCCCTTTAAATTAACGTCTCCTCTATTAGTATAACAAACGTTTTTAAAAATGCGGAATGAGAGCCGACGCTCATTCAAACATTTTTAACAGCGCCGGCTTCATATCCTTCTGCCAATACGTCCATGTGTGGCCACCGGTAAACTCATCATAAAAATAGTCTGTTGTTTTGTCGGCTAAAAAAGAGTGGAGCGCCCGGTTCGGCGTTAAAAAATCTGCTCGTTCACCATTTGTCATAAGCACATCCGTTTCTTCCGTGCCAATCATGTGATAAAGAGAAGGAAGAGTCTTCGCTTGTTCTGCCTTATGTATGACCGTGCTGTCCACAAACGGAGAATGCATCAGCACGCGTCCAAACAAATCTGGATGTTCCAGTGCTGCCATGAATGATACCGTACCGGCTAATGAATCGCCCGCCAGTGCCCGTCCAAATCGACCGCTGTGCCCTGGGAACTGTTCCTCTAAATAGGGCACGAGCTCATGCGCTAAAAAGCGGATATATGCTTTTTGCTTTACACCTTCCGGATGGTATTTCTCACGCCGGTCATGTTTATCGTTATACGGAATGCCGACAATAATAAGCGGCTCAATTTCTTCTTCAAAAAGCAGTTCATCCGCCACACGCGGCAGACGGCCCATTTGAAAATAATCTTTTCCATCCTGGCAGATTAAGAACGTATACGAAAACATGGGCGAAAAATCCGCCGGAATATAAACGAGAAAGGAAATGTCTTCGTTTAATTCGTTTGAATGGATAAGATGATCTTGAATCGTTCCGCGTTTCATCTGAAAACCTCCCCAAAATGTTGTCAGTTCATTTTACCATGACTAGAAACGAACAAAAGTTCTTTTTCGAGCGAGAATAGATGCGGATATGATATGATGGACAAAATGATGGAAACAGAGAAGGTGACGATGTGGTGAAAATCGGAACGCTTCGGCGCGCACCAGAAATTGTGGCGGTATTCGCGAAGCACGGCTTTGCCGGATACATAAAAGATCTGGGTCTGGCTGAAAAAATCCCATTCACACGCTGGGGCGCGAAAGAACAAAATGTAAAAGGCGAGCAGCTGCGGCGGGCACTTGAAGAACTTGGTCCGACATTTATGAAGCTCGGCCAGTTTTTGTCAACGAGAACAGACTTATTGCCGCCGTCATGGACGGAGCCGCTCGCTAAGCTACAAAACAGCGCGCCGGCGATGCCATTTGACGCGATTAAGCAGATTGTGGAATTAGAAGCAGGACAGCCCCTGGATGACTGGCTTATTTACATGGAAGAAATGCCGCTCGGGGCTGCTTCGATCGGGCAGGTGCACCGGGCTGCGCTAAAAGATGGAACCGAAGTTGCCATTAAAATCCGCCGGCCCGGGATTGAGCCGGTCATCCGCAACGACGTCTCGATTTTGCGCCAGCTTGCAAGTATTGCCGAACGAAACTCCGAGCTCGCCCGCCAGATCAGCTTAAAAGCGATCATTGACGACTTTGCCGCAGCACTCGGGCGGGAAATGAACTACCGGATGGAAGCGATGGAAGCGGCCGGTGTGCGGGATTTAATGAAAGAAAAGCGTATTTACGTGCCGCGTATTTTTCCGGAATGGACGACCGAGCGGATGCTTGTCATGGAATTTGTAAACGGCAAATCACTGCGGGGAGAGGTCATCGCCGGGATTGAAGTAGAAGAACGGAGGAAACTCGCCCGTGCCTTATCAGAAACGGTGCTGCGTCAAGTGTTTATCGACGGTATCTTTCACGCCGATCCACACCCTGGCAACCTGCTCCTCTTAAAAGACGGACGTCTCGGACTCATTGACTTTGGCAACACGGGAAGGCTTTCTGACGACATGAAGCATTTACTCTCAGACTGCTTATTTGCGCTCGCAGACCGGGATGCCGCATCACTTTCGATGTTAGTGCTTGAAATGGGTGCAAGAAAACCAATTGAACGGCGGTTGCTGCAGCGGGATATTAGCCGCTGGATGGCCGGCTATTTGGACATTGAGCTTGCGGACGTACAAATGGGGGCGATGCTGCAGGAGCTGTTCACCGTCGCGGGCAGCCACCATATTACAATTCCGAAAGATTTTGTCCAGGTCGGGCAGGCCTTTTTAAAAGTCGAACAAACGGTTATCGCTCTCGACCCTGGTTCAAGCCTTTCGGGTATGGTACGGGACATGGCGCATGAAGTACTAATGGGGCGAATCCATCCGAAAGAAATGATGCGCGAATCCCGTTCATTCCTTCGGCTGTTTAAAATGGCCGCTGTGAAGCTTCCGGGTATTTTAAACGAAACATTGAACGAATGGGAAGGGGGCCAGCCGAAGCTGAAAATGCACCTGACCGCCGATGAAAACATGATGCGGCGTATCGAACGAATGGCCTCGCTGATCGTTTTGAGTGTCATCATGCTCGCTTTCAGCATCATTATGGCCGGCATCTTTGTATCGATGGGCAACCAGTCACCGATTTCCGACTCAAACACGTACCACATTGCGCTCCTGACCGCCGTCGTCATGACCATTCTGTTTATGACCGTGCTGTATTTAATGTGGCGGAAAATAAAATAGCAAAAAATAGGCCCTTGCCGTTCAGCGGCAAAGGGCATGTTTATGTGATCAAATCCAGGATTTTGCCACATGCGGCATTATTAGCATACATCAGATTCATAGATAGTAAGTAATTTAAATAAAATACAGAAAACCGTTGACATAAAAGACTTTTTTGAATAAAATATAAATTGTCAGTAAAACGATTCCTTAGCTCAGCTGGGAGAGCGCTACCTTGACAGGGTAGAGGTCGCTGGTTCGAACCCAGTAGGAATCATCGGGTGTTAAAACCCTTGAGAGAGCGTCAGGAACACGGTTTCTCTACAAAAGATCACTTCTTCGGAGGTGGTCTTTTTTTGTGTTTTTAAAACCGTTGCAATGGAGCCTCTGCGGACAGATTTTCTTAAAAAGACCAGAACAACAAACTTTTCTGGGCAATTAGCCTAACCCATCCGCCACTCTATATAAAGCGCAGCATATTCAAAAAATATACTGCTACAAATAGCATTTTTTTAAGTGCCACAAACAGGCATTCACAAATTAAAAGCAGCAATCCTTTGAAGGGTTAAGAACTGGCATTACTTTTTTACGCTGATGATTCGGGAAGAATTTAAGACGAATAGAGAATCCTGCTCTCGGAAATTCTTCATGCCAAACCAGGTGAAATTTCCTGATTTAGTGAAATGAGTTAAAAACCCATCAATTTCATAAGCTTCGATCGTCTTTCATAATGGCCTTTCATCTCCAGCTCTCCTTCTTGCTCCAGAAGAAAAGCGTTTGTTTTAAAAAAACCGCCTTTTCTCCTATCCGCCAAGTTATTTCCATTTATCACTACTTTTCCTCGACTATCAAACTGTGTTTTATGCCTTTTATTCTTCGGTATGGTTCTTAAGGTTCAATAAAGACTAAGCCATTTTGAGTGCAATCTTTTAAGCTATTTTGCTCTCTTTTTTATTTTAACATTCTCTTAACATTCACTTCATATTGAACCTCTATAGTAAAGCACGAATCCATTACATACTACCGGAGGTTATACAAAATGAAAAAGCAGTGGCGAAAAAAATGGCTCCCGATTTGTGCGGTGTCAGCTATGGCGATTACAGGTGCAGCAAGCGGGTTTTCTAATACAGATGCGGAAGCCGCAGGATCTAAAAAACAGGATAACGCTAAAATCAAAAATGTCATTTTTATGATTGGGGATGGCATGGGCACGTCGTATACATCCGCTTACCGTTATTTAAAGGATGATCCGTCTACGCCTGTTGTAGAGCAGACGGCCTTTGATCCGTATTTGGTCGGGCAGCAGATGACGTACCCGGAAGATCCAGCTCAAAATATTACAGACTCTGCTTCTGCGGCAACAGCGATGTCAGCCGGCATTAAAACATACAATGCAGCCATCGGGGTGGACAACGATAAATCCGAAGTGAAAACGGTATTAGAAGCAGCTAAAGAAAACGGCAAAGCTACGGGACTTGTGGCGACTTCTGAAATTACGCACGCGACGCCGGCTTCATTTGGCGCGCATGATGAAAACCGGAAAAACATGAATGCCATCGCAGATGATTATTACGATGAGCTCGTTAAGGGTGGGCATAAAATTGATGTCCTTCTTGGCGGCGGTGAATCAAATTTTGTCCGGGCAGACCGCGATTTATCAGCTGAGTTCCAAAAAGACGGCTACAGCTATGTAACAAGCAAAGAAGAAATGCTGGATAATGACAATAAAAAAGTACTCGGCTTATTTGCAGAAGGCGGCCTGCCAAAAATGATTGACCGGAATGAAGAAACCCCGTCTCTTAAAGACATGACATCTTCGGCGATCGACCGTTTGAAAAAGGACAAAGACGGCTTCTTCCTGATGGTAGAAGGGAGCCAGGTGGACTGGGCCGGGCATGATAATGATATTGTCAGCGCGATGAGTGAGATGGAGGACTTTGAAAAGTCGGTTGAAGCGGCAATTGAATTTGCGAAAAAAGATAAGCACACACTAGTCGTTGTGACGGCTGACCACTCAACAGGCGGTTATTCCATCGGG
Organism: Domibacillus iocasae; assembly: GCF_001750285.1. Classification (GTDB taxonomy): domain Bacteria; phylum Bacillota; class Bacilli; order Bacillales; family Domibacillaceae; genus Domibacillus; species Domibacillus iocasae. Next base: position 406,875 of record NZ_MAMP01000024.1, on the reverse strand, counting down.
GCGGACGGCATTTACAATTGGTTTGGCGAGCCTATTAAAGCGGCAAAACGCACACCAGACTTTATGGCTGCTGAAATTGCAAAAGGCGGCAGTGTGAAAGAAGTTTTGACGACTTACATTGATCAAAATGTGGTTGCGTTAACTGATAAAGAAATCCAGTCCGTTGAAGAAGCGGCAGCGAACGGCAAGCAGATAGATATTGATAACGCGATTGAAGAAATTTTTAACAAGCGTTCTCATACGGGCTGGACAACAGGTGGCCATACAGGTGAAGATGTACCGGTGTACGCATATGGACCGTACAAGGAACGTTTTGCCGGCCAAATTGAGAATACAAAAAATGCGGAAATCATCTTTGACTTGTTAGAAAGCAAGAAAAAATAAACGGAAAACGCTCCTGCTGCTGATCGGGCAGCGGACGTTTTTTCAAAAAAGAACAGGGGTTATCCAATGAAACGATTAAGCTTGATGATAGCGCTGCTGCTGGCTGCTGGCTGTAGCAACAACGCATCACTGGAAACGATAAATAAAGAGCCAGCAGCGGCAGCAAAGACAGAAACTGCTGTTGAAACGACAGAAGCGGCCGCTGTCTTATACGTACCAAACCCGCAAGTGACCGATGACCAAACACTTGTGAAAGAAAACGAGACCGTGTCAGATGGAAAAGGTGAATTGACGCTTTTGCGTTATCAATCAGCAGATGAGCAAGTACAGGTCGGACCTGTACAAATGACGCTAAACGAAGCGAAGGTCATGCATTTTACACCGGATTACAGCATGATCGATTTTTTTCATATGTACACGCATGACGAACAATTTGATTTTGTGAAGGTCAACGTGACATTTAAAAATACATCAGATGAACCCGTGAAATTTAATCCGGTCGCTCACTTGAAAACAAGCACTGGCGAGATGAAAACGTGGGAAGATGATTTTTATTTGGAGGAGTTGGCAGGTACGCTTGAGCCGGGTGAAAGGAAGTCCGGCAGCATGGGCTTTATTGTGGAAAAAGGCGAAACGATCGAATGGATCGGCCTGTTGACAAGTGACGCAGTGAATGGGAAGAATGAGATTATTGAGCAAGGAAAGAACGTGCGCCTGGACTTTTAGTAGTTGTAAAATCTGTTAGGAAGAAGCTGCGGGTTCCAAACGCACCAGGAATCATAAATCACGTCAGAGCATTGATAACCCGACCTCTCTGACATTTTTATTCTGCTGTCTCAATAATGGAATCTGCAATAGCAGTCAGCATGTCGAGGTTTGCTGTAACGGCTGCGCGCTTATCTATATTTAACATATACTGCCAGCCGTTTTTTTCAAAAGCTAACATATTAAATTGGTTTCCAAAACAATAGACCGCTTCGGTTCCATTTTTGAGTTGGATTAAATGATCAATTTCGTTTTCTCTAAATGTAATTTGATGTTCAATCGGTCTAACTCTAATGATAAAATGATTTTCAGGTAAGTTTTCATTTATATATTCCACTTCGAATTCATCATTCATTTCTCCACTTGCACTATGAAACCTTCCAAAAATATGTGTAAAGGGGATTGGCGGAATTTGGAATGGAAGATGAATGTCGCGTTTAAAATGGCGGCTGCTTTCTTGAAGAGCTTCGGATACAGAGACGTAACCAGCATCAACATAACTTTTTTGAAGGCTGGTACCGCTTTCCACTGCAGCTGCATTTGGAAAACTGACTAATATCAATATAATCAAACTAATGGCATGACCTTTTAAAAAAAACATAAGTGTCACTCCTGATCATTCCTTAAAAGGAAGAAAGGTAGGTATATATGGTTTAGTTAAATGGGAATATATTATCGTTTTCGTATACAAGCATGAAAAGTAACGGAAAAAAAAGTTGTGAAGTTTTAAACACTGGATTTTAGAAAAGAAGCAAATCCTTATAAAAGGACTTGGTAGGATTTAAACCCACAAGATACACAATAGTTCATCACAGAGAGGCTATTGGCTGCTCTAATCATTGAGCTACAAGTCCATAGTGTTATTATTAACTATTTAAAAAAAGATATACAAAAAAGCTGGCGGACATATTCAGTATTAACTGGCACTGAGCCCCTTATTTATATAACTAATGATCCGTTGTACCGCTTTTTCACCGGCTTCTTCCCATTTGTTTTTATTTTTTATTTGCCCGTCTGGATCAACAGGGTCTTGAAATTGATTAAACCCTGAAGCGGTGACTAAAGAATGTTCATCTTTTTCCAACCCAATATTGACCACATGCTTGATTACAAAGGGAGGATGAAACTCAATCCAGGCATCGTATTCATCAAGTGCGCCTTTCAATACCGTAAATGGAAGCCGGATATAAATCGTTTCTCCGCTTTCACGCCATAAAATACCATCGAAGCTCCCTTGATCATATTCCCAATTCCCTCCTAAATCATATCCGAGGTCTTTAAACATATCCCGTACATCACCAAAGTATGCTTTTTTTCCTTCAAGCTCTGTATGTAACTTCAACACCACTATTCACTCCTATTTAAAAAGGTTACTAAACAGTTTTACCTTTAAATAGGAATAAAATACTTCGGATTGAAATGAAGTAAGATCATGGAAAATGTGATTCATTTCATGATGGTTTTAGTACAAAATAAAAAGGACTGATTTCAGCCCTTTTTGTTTTAAGAAAAATTTATTTGCTTTTCATGATGTTTATATGTGCTACGGCTTCTCATCGCCAAATTTCCAACGTTCTTGAAGACGTTTTTCTTCGCGGTTGTATGGCTCTTCATAGTCTGCTCTTTTTAGCCAGTTTTTGCAAGCTGTTCATCATTTATGCCCAGTTTTTCGCCTTTTTCTGTTCTTTGGCTAAGTAGCTTTTGAATGTGTCAAAGGGTGCCGGAATGTTTTCTTTTTGTATCTTCCAGTTTATTTAGAAAGTGTTATTATTCTCCCATGTTTGAACCGTTCACAATATTTTTTCCGTAAAAGATTTCATCCATTTCATGGTGAAGCTTCTGGGTGATGTTGTTAATTTCATCTTTTTCCAAGTCATCTTTTGTATGGCCGAACAAGTAATTGTCCAAGTCAAATTCACGCAGCTTACATTTTGTGTGGAAAATGTTTTCCTGGTAAATGTTTACGTCAATCATGTGATACAGCGCTTTAATATCTTCCGGAATATAGTTTTGGATGGAATTGATGTCGTGATCGATAAAAAGCTTATTTCCGTTAATGTCGCGTGTGAAGCCGCGGACGCGGTAGTCCATTGTCATAATATCCGTATCAAAGGAATGAATTAAGTAATTTAGCGCTTTTAATGGTGAAATTTCGCCACATGTTGAGACGTCAATATCCGCTCTAAAGGTGCTGATGCCTTCATTCGGGTGATATTCGGGATAGGTGTGAACCGTAATATGACTTTTATCAAGCGCCATGACAACAGTGTCGGGCAGGGGACCAGGTGATTCCTCAAGTGATTCTTCCCGCGACTCAGGGTCGACGGGCCCTTCAGAAATAAGCATCGTAACACTCGCACCTTGCGGAATGTAATCCTGCTTGGCAACATTTAATACATGTGCGCCGATAATATCGGTGACGTTTTTCAAAATCTCCGTCAGCCGGTCTGCATTGTATTGTTCATCGATGTATTCAATGTACGCTTTCCGTTCCTCTTTCGTTGTTGTCCAGCAAATATCATACATATTAAAACTGAGCGACTTTGTCAGATTGTTGAAATCATGCAGCTGAATTCCCTGGCTTTGTTTAATAACCAATTTATGCACTCCTTCATTTCCATGATCGATATGTTTATGTTACCCGTCCTTCGCATGAAAAAACAATCTTTCTTTTGAAGAGAATTTCGCAAAAAAAAAAAGAACGGAAGAAAAAATCCGCTCTTTACGTGTAGTTAAATCTCCATATCCCACCGTGCCTGCTCGGTTTTCTTCAGCTGCTCTTCTGTTTCTTTTGGATGTACGGTGCGAAATTTATGGTGGTCAGCCGGGATGATATCGATCATTTTGGAGATCATGTCTGCCGGGTCGAATTGATCGTTTAGCGCTTCTTCTTGTTTTTTCATATCTTCTTTCCGTGTAAAGTGCGTTTCTTCGTTGAACCATTTCCATTTTTCTTCCGCACTCCGGTCGTTAAATCCGGTCGCATAGGCACCAGGATTAATGGTGGCTACCTGCACGCCAAATTCGTCCATCTCTGCTTTCAGCGTTTGGGCAATGCCTTCGATCGCATGTTTTGTGGCGGTGTACGGACCGACATATGGTGTGGCTGAAATACCGGCCATTGAGCTCATAAAGATGATTTTACCGTTGCCTTTTTCGACGAACTTGCGGGCAGCAATTTGAACGGTTTCAAGTGTGGCGAATACATTAACTTCAAACAGGGCGCGGAACCGGTCCATCGGCACTTCACCGAGTGGTCCGCCCTCATTGATCGCGGCGTTGGCGACAAAAATATCAAAGTCGTAGTCGTTAATTTGAGCCACATCGCGCGGATTAGTAATATCAAGCTTAAATACGTCCATCTTAACTTCTTGTTTTTTTGCTTCTTCAAGTAAGTCCGTTTTCTGGGCGGTTATTTCGGTTGTAGCAATAACACGATGACCGGCTTTCGCAAGGCCAAGCGCCGCACCGCGTCCAAGCCCCGTACCTGCTCCTGTGATAAAGATCGTTTTGCTCATATATATTCCTCCTGTCAAAATGAAGTGTTCCTTTTGACGTTCCCTTTAGAGAAAAAAGTAAACGTTAGGCCGTCCGTGCTGCTTGGGCGTTTTATTTATTTCGTATCGGGTAGAGAATAAAGAAAAATAAGGAGATGATTCCAATGGAACAGGAAAAGAAAATATATTATGTAGATCTTAATAGTGAGAGTATTTTGCCTGAACCGATCGACAGCCCAAGTTTTGTGATTCATGCAACGGAGAAGGAAGTAGAGGTTTTACAAGCTGTGATGGATGATAAATACGAAGCTGATTTAGAAACATATGTCCGTTCGCATATTCCGTATTTGGAATATCACCATGATCCTGAAAACGATCATTATGATGCGTCGCAAAAAGTGCTGTATTCGATTATTTACCTTCTAGGAGATGAAGCAGCGAAGCAGCATATTAAGCAGATGGGCATCTTGGAGGACCGAAAATCAGATGATCCGGAAGAAATTCAGCGTTTCAGATAACAAAGAGGTGCGCCTTTAAACGCACCTTTTTTTACATTCAGACGGCTTGGGTTTTCTTTTTTTCATATTCCAATTCAAACAGCGCCCGCGTAATAAAATCAGCGGTTTTATTAGCCATTTTGTACACGAGGGCGAGTCTTGTGGACTGCAAAACTTGAAGCGGAATAAAGCCGCCAACGTTAACGATGCCTGAAATGTGATAGTCACCTATCGGGGGGAGCTCTTTTTGGACGCCGGACCCGGGCTTCATGGGCCCTTGATCAAGTACGACAGTACCGATATTTTTTGCTGCGCCGAGACAGGCGTCAATCGCAATGACAACCGGGTTCGTGTGGCGTTCCTTGATCTTTTGAATCGTTTCGGCCAGATTTTTCGCGTGAACGGGGTAATCAAGACATCCATAGACGGATACGTGTGTGTATTTGCGGAGATAAAAAGTTTGTTTTAGCTTGGAGCCGACAAAGGGTCCATAGCTGTCACCGGATGACCGGTCCGTGCCGATACAGACGAATACGACCTCCTGGCGGCCGGACAAAACAGGCTTTAATTCATTTTTTAAATGATGAACGAAAAACGTGTCTTCTATACATTGTCTCATGATTAATAACCTCCTTTTGTTCTGTATAAAGAACTTAATAAAAGTATATAGTTCTTTATATAGAATGTCACCTATGATAGTGAACGTTTTAAAATAAATTTTTATTAATAATAATAAATGGAGATACCCCCGAGCTGGCGGGGAGCGCTTCGCAGAGTGGCAGCCAGTGTGTTTCCGCTTTTACTCTTCTTTTTTTGGTGAAGTCTTCTTAATATGCCCATTATTATCAGCTATTATATAGGATTATTTTATATATTTTTCATGGGCCATTTTGCTTTTTTTATGATCGTTTTTGTGGTGGGGTACGATGCAAAGAGAAATCAATAAGGGTATGATGGCAGATTTGTCAGCAGCACCGGCGCGGGTTTTTTCACAGCTGTATAGATCTGATTGTTCAAGAAGAGAAAATAAATAAATGGAAGGGCCTTGGAGAAACGGATCCTTCCAAAATAGTCTGGCCGTCTTAAAGGATGGAATGTCACCGGTTTATACAGGCGATTTGACCTTTTATTTCTTAAGACTGGCTTCAAACATATCAATAATCTGTAAGAATCTTTCGGCTTCACGAAAAACGTGGTCTGCCAGTAAAGGGTGGATGTTGCTTTTAATTTTACATTCCTCAATTAACTCTTTAGCAGATTTCTTGAAATTTCGTAAAGAAACAACTGAAATCCGATTTCCATCCAAAAACTGGTTTAAAATGGGCTTTGTCTCAGATTGCGGTCTCATTGAATCGAGATCAATCGCTTGATAAAGCAGTTGATCGAAGTCATAACTGAAATCTCGGGCTTGATCGACTAACTTTCTCTCGGATGGATCAAGTAAGTGACCAATAAATTTCGCATGGTCCCCCATAATCTTAAGGAAAAATACATTTTCCTTAATAATCGCATCAGGCAAAGTCTTTAATTTTCCCTCATTGAGCTCTTTTAAGCGTTTTGCAAAATAAGCCGCCTCACGACTTGTATGGTCTACTAAAAGTGCATAATTATTTGACCGGATTTTACAGCGTAAAATCAATCCTAATACTTTCCGCTTGTACGCCCATATAGAGACAGCGGCTTGATAAACATGATTATTGAATGTTTTGATCAGCTGTGGGTCTGTGTGTGATGTATACGTATTCAGCTGTTGTTCAATTTGTTCAAATACGCCAATAAATTGTTTTGCTTCGTCAATTAATTGTTTGTCCTCATACGTAAAGCCAAGACTTAAAAACAAAGCATGCTCTTTCATAATTCTGGACCAAAACCGTATTTCGTCTAAAGAGCGGCTGACAAAAAGGTTGTCCAAGCTTTAGCCTCCTACAGGAAAATTAACTTCACTTTAACGTTATGCGGACATCTTTTTGAATATGTGATACAGCGATAATCAGCGAAACATAAAGAAAAGCCGTTAAAACAAGCCATGTCCGGGAGTCGAATACAAAGAGGTGCAGAATAAGTGAGCATGATTCGACAGAAGGGATTCATGTATTTGGGGCGTTAACGGCGGTCTTTTTACAAAAAAGATAAAAAGCACAATCCGGTTGAATGCGCTTTTTGTCGGGATTTGATGAACGATTTTTACAGGGAAAAACTCTTATTCTATCGAAATTATTAGGAAAAGGAGGATGGTCATTATGAAAACGAGCAACCTTACATATTTACAATCTATTAGGTATCATGTGGTGGACCGGCTGGCGAAATCTAAATGTGCTTTATGCAAAATAAAAGGTGAACCACTATTTCAAGTGAATCAGAAGAATCGGAAGAGAAGCGTCTGCTCTAAATGTGCAGTCTATGCAGAAGCGAGAATATTCAGGAAAAATGCCTGATTGTCTGCTTTTCATTGTTGAATAAAAAATACCGAGGGCGATGCCGTACTATTGCAGCAGGGCGGCGACGTCTTCGGTCACTTCTTTTAAAATGAAACGATTGTTAGTTTCTTTGTACAGTCACAATTTTGAAGTGAAAATTGTTTTGACTTTACCTGTTACTTTTTGTTCCCATTTTTTTGAAGCTCTCGTAAAAACCCCATAGAAGCAGCGAAGGCAGCAGCCTTTGGGGGAACCCCTTTTTTCATTAATTCATCTGCTGTGTCTTGAATACGCTGCCCTGTATTTTGTGGATTCTCCATTACAAACACCTCCCTTTCTTTATCAGTAGCTTGTGGAAAAACATGATTTTCATGCAGGAGGAAGCATGGTTACAAACACTTTTTTTAACAAATTGTTCATAAATAATACCGTTTACAATTTCTTAATAATATAATTTTTTCTATTCCTCTTTACAAATCATCAAATCGGGCGTATAGTACGTGTTTATTAGGCGAGTACGCCAACATTTATTTTCAGGCAATGGAGGGATTCCGAGGTATGTTGAATAAGTTAATGAGTCAGGTCAAAGGCCGGATTGGCTCACCGCATATCGATTTGTTGCTGGATAAAAAAGAATTTACGCCCGGTGAAAAAGTAACCGGTTCTTTTATTATAAAAAGTGGTCTATTTGAGCAAAAATTAAGCCGCCTTGAATGCGATTTAGTGACGGGAAATACGTCAAAGAAGTCACCGGCTGCTGATGCGATTATGATTTTTATGTCAGAATACATTCCACCCAATACATCAAAACAGATTCCATTTTCATTTCAGCTGCCGGCTCACATGGATGGAAGCCGTTATTATTTTGAAACAAAGCTTTGTTTTGGTGACGGAAAAAAATGTGTCGAACAAGATCCGATTCACGTCACTCAGCCGTCTTTTTCCTGAAAAATGAATACGTATCCCACATTTGGGTATAACAAACTGTCAAGTTATCCAAAAAGGAGCGGGTGCGGATGGAGACAAACATTTTTTCCTTTCAGTTTAAAGATGATGGCGAGATTCCAAATAACGCGAAGCTGCCTGTTATTGTCTATGCCGGTATATTTGTGGACAACCCTGATGGTATTGAATCGGTGTTTAACCGGCATGGCTGGACAAACAGCTGGACAAATGGTGTATTTGACTATCATCATTACCACACGAATACACATGAAGTGCTCGGGGTAAAATCAGGGACCGCTGTCGTGCTGATCGGTGGTGAACGAGGCGAGCGCCTGGACTTAAAGATCGGCGATGTCATTGTGCTGCCAGCGGGAACAGGCCATAAACGCCTTAGTCAAAGCCCGGACTTTTCAGTTGTTGGCGCATATCCGGACGGAAAAAGCCCGAACTTGAAAAAACGGGATTCAAGCGGGCGGACCAGGTCGCTTAATGAAATCAGGAATGTGCCGGTGCCGGAAACCGATCCGGTTTTTGGGAGCGAGGGACCACTTCTCCAGCAATGGAAAGCAGCTGCGAACTAGCAGCTATTTTTTTATGGATATAAATTCGCATGAATGGACACAAAGGATGTGGAGTGGACTTAAATGTGAATAAGTGGACACAAAAAAGATGCCCAGTCGCAGCTAGAGCTAGCTGCGACTGGGCATCTTTTTTGCAGACCGGCGGCACCGGTTTTTCGTCTAATCGGCCGGCACGCTCGCCAATGGCAATGCATCGTTCTGTATAGTCGGACATCCGGATGCCGATTTCACATAAACAGCAGTTCATGGCTTCCTGCGTAAAAGCCGGTGCTTCTGTCAACCCGTCTTCAATTTCCTCTAAAATCTGGTCTGTATTTTCAGTATTCTTTTTTAGTGATCATTTCTTGAAGCTGCCTTTTTGATAAGGTGGCTGGGTCCATGAGCATAGAAGCGAGCATCATCGCATTGGTGCTACCCATAGTTCCATTGTAAGCAGATGACTTCGTTCTGTTCTTTTTAGCGAGTATCCGCAATTTTCCGACCCATTGATTGGAGCTGTTTCAGCACTTCATTAGTTGTCACGTACCGGCACCATCTGGATTCAGTATATTTAATTGCCAGGAAATGCCGAACCGGTCGTTGAACCAGACGAATTTTTGGCTGAACGGATAGGTGTCAATCGGAATCAAAATCGTGCCGCCATCTGATAGCGATTCATACAGGTGGTCCATTTCTAATATACAAAGACAGGGCAGGCGTAAAGGTGAAATCGTGCTTCAATGGGCTGTCAATGCACATGAATGTCTGGCCATTCAGTGTGAAAACAGCGTGCTGAACGGTTCCTTCTTTTCCTGCTTCATTTTCGATATGAAAAAAACCGGCACTGTGCCGGTCCCATAAAGAAATTACGTTTTTTTTAAAAGCCGTGGAGCTGTTTTCCAAAGAAGAATAAGCACAATCGCGCATAAAATAAAAGTTAAAAGCGCCGTTCCGCCGTTGACAATTAACGAGTAGAGCGCGGCAGGCATCCCTTCCGGGGCGTATTCAGCAAAATACACCCAGCCGGCGATAAAATGCCAGAAATAGCGGGCAATAGAGCCGATTAATACAGCCAATACAATAGAGCGTGCCGATAAAGAACGGTTTGACAATAGACCTGCTAAACCGACAAAAGAGAACGCGATAAAATATTCAATAAATGCTTGAAGCGGCGTTAAAATGTAGGCGTCTCCTAAGGCAATCTGTAATAAGCCCCAAATGAAACCGGACGCCATTCCTACCCTCCACCCCCAGCGGATAGAGACGAGAAAGATCGGCAGCATCGCTATCGACACCGACATCCACGGCCCGATGTTAATAGCCGGAATCAGGTCCAAAATAAACGCAAGCGCCGCCATAACGGCTGCTTCAATTAATGACTGCAATGGTACTTTACGGTTCATTCTTTTTTCCTCCTTTCTTAGCCGGTGCGCGAAGAAAGAGAAGGAAATCCACATCCCTGCGCCGGCATGATCCGACAGGTTCCATGGGTCCAGATCGAATCTGTTCTCAGCCCGAAGACTCCCCATGTGGTCTCGTCCATTTTAGCATAAAATGGTCTTAACAGTCAGAAAATTATTCCTGGCGGGCAGAAAAAAGTTAAAATGGCCGAATTCTGGCAGATTTTGATCATCTGCCAAATATTAGGCTGCCGTTTCTATTACAGCCGTTAAAACCATTTTGGTACAATAACAAGAAAAGGAGTGTCAGTTTATAAAACCGTCTATATGTGAATTGTGCGGGCGCTCACCGGTTGAAACGACAGTCCATCATTTAACGCCGCGTGAAGAAGGCGGGTCACACGGACAAACCGCTGACCTGTGCCGCACGTGCCATAAACAAATTCATGCACTGTACACAAACAAAGAACTCGCTGTGCGCTTGAATACGGTCGAGATGCTGCGCCAGGATGAAAAAATAAGTAAGTATATCAAATGGATCCGCAAGCAGCCGGCCGAAACATTGTTAAGGGTACGGAAGTCAAACGAACGGAAACACCGCCGATAAGGAACTGGACACAAGAAAGCAGAAAAAGACCGGAATTCTCTCAGGGCGCTTGGTAGAATACATATAAGGAGGGAAGATAAATGGTCTGGGTGGAGGCAATGCGAAAAACGTGGAAGCAAATTTACGCGGAATGGTTCCCGTCGAATTCATATAAACACACTCCTGGCATTCCAGAACTCAAACGGTATCCAGAGGAAGATCCTTATAAGAAAAATTCATATTTAGAAATTTGGATTCCCATTCCATAATAAGGAGAAAAAGCAGCTGCACAAGAGTGAACTAAAATGCCAATCGCGATGAGCAAAAAAAGGAAATGGGTGATTTGCAGCCTATTTTCTTTTTTCGTTTTAACAAAAAGAGCGATCCACAAAACGGCAAGCAAATTATTTAAGATGAAGGTTCCAACCATAAATACCAGCTCCTCTCCTTGCCTTTATTGTGTAACAAAGAAAAATAATTACAAGGATTCTGTCAGTTTATCTAACGGTAAATAAAGATGTTCGACAGGCAGAAAACATATTCAGATAGTAAAAAGCCGCTGTTCCTTTTTAGGGGGATTTTCCTTCAGACATACCGGAAAACAGGCTCCCTGGCAGACCGATTATGCTATAAAGAAAAACAATGGCCAAACCAGACTGGCACTTCCTTTTTAAATTCATCCATTGCATGATTGGCAGCTTATTCGTATGTGTTTTGTAAAATGATGAAAACGAGTTTGCCGAGAGGAGAGAGCATCGATAACCATTTGAATTTTATGTAAAAGGGCTGCTCTAAAACCAGCGAAAATGGAATTTAGAGCAGCTGTTTTTTATGTTATTAGCCATGAAAGAAAAAAGCGATTAAACCCGGTAACGACGAATATAATCTGAAAAGTTCCATTTTCCTAAAAATTCCTCTGCCGCTTTTTTTCCTAATTCGATCAATTGAAGCTTTTCCTCTTTGGAAATACCAAACTGGGTGACAGAAACCGGAATTCCTGTGATAAAGATCGTTCTTACCGCATTATGCGATTCAATGTATCGTTTGTCGTGAGCTTCCATCATCGTTTTAAATAAGGCAAGGGTGATGTCGACAAGCCCTTTCACTTTCTTCGGGTGATGTATACGCTTAGGTCCGGAGAGCCGGAATCCAAAGGTTGGCCATCTCGGTGTTTCCTTTGTATCAAACAGCCAGAGCGGATAATTGCTCAACAGGCTGCCGTCTACCATTATGTTTCCATCCAACGTCAGCGGTTTGAAAAAAAGGGGGACACTTGAGCTCATGGTCACCGCCTGGGCAATCGGGAATTCATCAGGGTTAATATGGTAAAGAGGAAGATCATCCGGAAATACAGACATTCGATTTTTCGTAATATCTGAAACGATGATTTTTAATTTGTTTTTCGGGAGATCACCGAATGTGACCTTTCCCTTTGTTTTTAATGCGTCCGTCAACCATTTTTCAAGGGGGCTTAAAGAATAAATACCATTTAGCAACTCCAGGCTTAACGTTGAGCCAATCAAGGGGATACGGCTGATTCCGGATTTTTGACCTAATTGCTCCAACGGGAAATCAAGAAAGTGCTGTTTCATTTCTTCTCCGTTAAAACCGGCGGCCAGCATTGCGGCGGTGATGGAACCAACCGAAGACCCGGCGAGCTGATTCCATACGTATCCGGCCTCCTCTAACGTTTGGATAGCACCAATATAGGCAAACCCCTTTACACCACCGCCCTCAAATACCGCATCTATTTTCAATCAATTCTCTCCCTCGAATTTTTTCATTCCATTTCATAATACTCAGGAAACAGGAGCAGGTGACCAGTTAGCAAGAAAAGAAAAAGGTTGAAAGAAAGCAAGCGGCAAATACAAAAGCGTCAGAGCGGTGCTCAAAAAGAAATAATAATAGCCGATCTGCCAAAACGATCTGCGAAAGCGCGCGGTGGCCCGGTTGCGAAATTTAACCGAGATCGTCATCAAAAATAGTACTAACACCACATCGAGCGGGGTTTGTAAAAAGAACGTAAAATAATGGATGATGTCTAGATGATGGGCTTCCTCTATTTCCTTTTCCGTCATAAACTGTTTTGGATCTGCGCTCGTGCCGGCATACTCAGCCGGAACATGGCCTGGCTCAAGATTCAGCAAATAAACGCTGATGCCTGCCGCATAGAAAAGATAAAAAATGAGAAAGCCAAGTAAAAATTTTTTCAATAAGCTCTTCCTTTCGGCTTTAAAATAAATAAACAACTTATAACAATTTGATAATCAGGATAAAAAATCCTCAGTCTAAATGACTTTCCTGCTTTAAATAATTCATTGCGCCCAGTCAAGGCGTTATATCAGGCGCTCTTCATTATATTCGGTCGCTTTTATTTTAGATGTCACCAGTAAAGAATGTTCAAAAAATAATCGCTCTACCCGACTTGTTTTCATAATATAATAGCAGGTCAAAAGACTTGTAACTTTTTATTAATGAAAGAAAATAGAATTAATTCTATTAAGAAAAGAGGGGTGTCCATCATGTCTTCTACATCCAATTTTTGAATCATACGCACTAAAAAGTCGTTCTTATCACTTCGTATATGATTCAAGCAGCAAAAACAAATCTAAGAAACTATAGAAAACTAGTGTCGAAAAAACTATGTGCATTTTATTTTACAATAAATACAAGAAAAGGATGGGCTTCGATGATCGTGTATGAAGCACTAAAATCTGAATTCCTGCATGATTTTTTCCAGATGGAAACTGATTCGAATAAAACCACAGAAAAGAGCAGCAAACAAATATTTTTCAATTGATTGACCAGTTTTCGACTGTGCAGATAGAATTGTTCGGCGTTTGATTCATTGAAGCGTTCGGGATAATTGTGCATTTTGGGAAATTTTTCGAGTACTTGCATAAGAATGATGATGAACGCACCGATGCCGGGTAAAAGAAGCAGCTCTGTTTTCGCTCCCCAGCGGTCCACTTCACCGAGTGCATTGTAATGGCCGGGCACTTTGTCCGGAAGCTGGTCCCAAATAATGAGTAAAAAAACAACTGAACTAATATAAAAAGAAAATCCGATAATGTCCCAAACCCACTCACTTCTCGACTTCGATATATTCCGTTTGGGCCGGTTCCGCCTATTATTCATCTCCTATCCTCCCTTACTCTTTTTACGTGCGAAAAAGGAAAAAGTTTAAAAAATTATGGCTTGTGTGTGGTCGGCAAAGTGATGAATGGATTTGTCCTTATGTGCTAGAGTAGTTCTTCATAAAATAGGACCGTTTTTTAATGAAAATGTCATCTTTTTTCATTAAGTCAATGGTAATATAAATATAGAAATTTTTGAAAAAAGGGTTCTTGTGAACAGTAATGGAGGATGGAAATGAAGAGAAAAGCAGCAGCGTTGCTGGCCGTTTTAATACTGGCGGGATGCGGAAACAAACTATATGAAGAGTCAATGAGTCAGGGGAAACTGGCACTGGCTGCGGGTGAATTTGATAAAGCACGGGCATCGTTTGAATTGGCGCTTGAAGAAGAACCGGGAGATACGGATGCTTCTGTTATGTATGAACAGCTGAAAAAGTTTGGCGAGATAGAAAGCGCTCTTGAAAAGGCAGAATGGCAAGAAGCGGAGAAGCAGGCGGATATCCTTTTGAAAAATAAGGATTTGCACAGCAGCTTGAAAGAACCGCTTGCACAGTATAAGCAATCAGCGGCAGACGGGAAAGAACAGGAGCAGGCTGTAGCTGAAAAAGTGAAAAGCATTCAATCGTTAACGAGTGAAAAAAAGTACAGTGAAGCGAAATCACAGCTGGATGAAATGAATGACGATGACGCATTGAAAATGGCGGCTGCAAGCTTTTCTGATGAATTAGATGAAGTGGAAAAAGAGATTCAAGCAGGCTTAGAACGGGAAGCAGAGGCGGAAAAAGCCGCGGCTGTTCAGCAGGCGGAAGAAGCGGCCGCCCGGAAAGCAGAGGAAGCGGCTGCCGCAAAAGTGAATCAGAAAACAGAATATTATCAAAAGCTGGACCGGATCGAACGGAGCCAGGCGGATTTAGCCTACATATATGAAAATGGGACAACAGTTGAAATGAGAGAGGCGGAAGCAGAGCGGTACAAGCGCTGGGACGATGCACTTAATGAGATTTACGGGGTGTTAAAAGAACAGCTTCCGGCATCTGAAATGGATCAATTGCGCCAGGCGCAGCGTGAATGGATTACATATCGTGATGAAACGGCTGAAGAAACTGCATCTGGATTCGCCGGCGGTTCGTGGGAGTCTGTTCAATATGTAAGCACACAAGCCAGTATTACACAAGAGCGGTGCTATGAGCTTGTGGACCGATATATGGATTAAAACCATCTGCAGAACTTCCATTTTTGGTATAGGTCATTTCGTATAATGGAGTTATCGAAAGGGAGTGGAAAGATGAGTGAAAAAAGTGTCCGGATTGCGGGGCTTCATTAATAGAAGATGCGGCGGAAGAACTGGAAATCGATCAAAATGGATCTATCACCATTGATGGTTTTTTCGCTTATGTTTGCCAAGCAAAATGCGGGTATGTGGAGCGAATGCCGGATGGAGAAGTGGATCCGCAGATTATTGCGGACCGGGGCGACGCACTGCTGCTTTATCCGAATGACCAAGGCCGTGTATATATAAAAGCGGGAAACGTCCTGTATCCCGCCATGCATTATGAAGCCATTTTAAAGTTTGGCTATTGGGAGGAGTATAGAGGAGAGAACAACGCTATGATGATTGATCGATATGAAGAAAAATGAATAGAAAATCAATAGGAATTCATTTCCTTTTTGGTAAAATAAAAAAGAGATACGAAACAGCAGCTGACTGGAAGCAAAGAAAAGGAATAAATGTATGCAAATCGTAAATAAAATCAAGATACGAACAGGTTCGATTCAATTGAGCAAAACCTTCATAAAAAAGTTGAACAAAAGGAATAACACAGGAAAAGTTAACCAGTAAAGTTCGGCATGTGATTCAAACTGGACGGTATGCAGGCATTTACCGTGATCAGCAAATAATAGGGAAATAGTGCTTGATGAGCCGATGAGAAAAGTAGTAAAGATTTTCTTGTAGAAAAAAGGAGTCTGAGCAAAATCAGCCTGTTCCGTTAGGTGAATTTGAGCAGGAGATTGAAAAAGTGAAGACTCTGCTGGAAAAAGCAACGCATTATGAAAAGGTAATTAGCAGTGAGATTAGCGCCTGTATAAACAAATTAGCAACATTTATCATGATATGGAAGCGAATTCATTTAACGCCTCACAAGGGTACCAGTTTGGGAAAAAATGACAGATACTGCTTTGAAAAAGGCGTATTTGAATATGTAATCGGATGGGCCCCCTTTACTGATGAAAATTTGTCCTGGGAAACCGTCTGATATGGACCAATGAAACAAGAAGGAACCGGTAGTCTGCCAATGGCTGAAAAGGCAGGAAATACAGCGAGGGGGCGTTTCCATGTTTTTTATGACGAATTTTTTTAACAAAAGAAATCAAGCGAAAGAGAAGGCGCGTCTTCCTGATCTGCCGGCAGAATTACATCAGACGCTGGGGATGCGTCTTGAGGAAGGGTATTTGCTTGTAAACAAGCTTTATGAAGCGTGGAATGACACATCAGCAGCGGCGGTGAAGAATCGTTTAATCGGAAAAGGCATCCTTTCCAACAAAGAATACGGTTGGTATGAGCTTGAACTAAAACGTTTTTTCTGTTTGTCTGCTATTATGAAAAATGTACCGATGTACAATGAAAAAGTAGATGCGATTTGGCACGACATGATTCTTTTTACGAAAGATTATGCCGATTTTTGCGAGCAGTTTAATGGCGCTATGATTCATCACACACCGACAGATAAAGCCTCAATGACAAAGGCTTCTGCCAGCCATGAACGTGCTGTTTATGAACTTGTGTATGGAATATTATTTGATCCTCACTCGGGTTCAGAGCTGATTCAACGGCCGTTTGGACGTTGTCTGCTCGGTCGGCAGTTTATGCTCGAATGTAAGCAGTTGAAAGGACAGGAACTGGAGCGTTATATCCAGGATACGATTTTTAAGAATGAAAATTCCCGGTATGACCATTTGATTCATAAGATTTCCAAACAAATTGCCCATCATGTAACCGAAGCAAAAGAAAGGATCGAGCGCAGTGGGACGGCAGACACCCGTAATGTAAAAAGGAGCTTGTCTAGCAGTGATCAAGCGGTTTATTTGCCTTTATACACATCGATGGAAGCAGCTCATGAGCCTGAGGAAAAGGAAAGGGATTCAGCGGCCATCTCGTCTTGTAATGGTTCAGATGGCCGCCGGTACGACCACGACCGAAGTGACACCGATCATCATGGCTCAGATTCCTCAGGAGGGTCAGCTGACTCAGGGGACTCATCTTCAAGCAGCTGCAGCAGTTGTGGTGGTGGCTGCAGCAGCTAGAAACGTCCAACTGTGAGAACACCACTTGTTTGGGTTGATCGGTCACACGTCATGCCGCTTATGCAAGGAAAAATGAAAAAGAAAGAAGGAACCAATCATGCCCTATGTAAACATTAAAATTACCAATGAAGGCGCAACGCCGGAGCAAAAAGCACAGCTCATTCAAGGAGCCACACAGCTTTTAGTCGATGTGCTTGGCAAAAACCCGAATACAACAGTTGTCGTGATTGATGAAGTAGAAACAGACAACTGGGGAATTGGCGGGGAAACCATCACTGTCCGCAGACAGCAGGAGAAAAAGTAAGAGTACCGCCGGACCGGTTGAAGGGTGCTGATTTTCAGCCCATTCAAATGGCTGAGGACATGGTGTGTAAGTTCGAAAAGTTCCTCCACACAGCCAATTAATATTCACATTATTTAAAAAAGAAACTGCCGGACTGCTCAAAGCAGCAAGGAAATGGTATAATGATAAAGTTGTGAAAAAGAAAGACAGCATAAAAACAGCATCGTAGATACGTACATTTAGGGGGAAAGATAAAATGAAAAGAATATTAGCAGCCTTGCTTGCGGCAGTGGTGGTTTTTTCGCCTGTTGGAAATTTTGTTTCTCAAGATCAGACCACAACTGTAGAAGCGAGAGGCAAGAAAAGCATAAACAGCAACAGCAATAGTACCATTAACAATTCAAGTGTCCAAAACAAAAAATCCGACTCCGCTGCGGCGACAGCAAAGAAAAAAGGCGGATTTCTATCAAGCGGTTTAATGAAAGGGTTAATGCTGGGCGGGCTTGCCGGCTTGCTGTTTGGCAGCTTGTTCGCAAACATGGGCTTACTCGGTTCGTTGCTTGGCTTGCTCGTTAACGTTTTCGCCGTTGTGATCTTAATTTTAGTCATTCGCAAACTAGTTGTTTTCTTTAAAAATCAAAGAGAAAAAAGAGTCTACTAACCCAAGGAAAGCACTGTCCGCCTCTCATTTTGCGGACAGTGCTTTTTTGCGCACCTGGATCTTCAATAAAGAAAGCACCCTTCATTTGGAAAACAAAGGGTGCTTGTTTACTGAAAATTTAATAATCTGATCAAAAATAACCCGCAAACTTTATAGGAGGTCCTAAGAGTGAGAAAAGATTATTTTACACAAAAAGGAATTTTTTAAATTTGTTTTTATAAGAAATGCAAAGTAAATATGTTTTATTTTGCAATGCCACTATTAGGAAAAAAATAAACAGGGAGAAAAGTACCGGCTATTACTTTTTTAGAAAAGCAATCCCGACATGAGTTGTTATAGAAGAAAATGTTTTTTATTATTAGCAGCAAACAAGGAGTGAATAACCATGCAGCAGTGAATCTGCAAAAAACGATTCCCGCCAGCGGAAAAAACACCTAACGATATTTTTGTCGAAATAACGCAAAAAAGCAACGTGTTTCGAAAAAACCTTCTCATTTTTTTCGATAGGTCAAACAGCAAAAGAAGGCAGAAGCCGGCGCATAAAAAAATAGAAACGAGGACGGGCGTATGGTACTATGTGGATATCGCGAATGAGGATAAAAATGGAAGAAAAACTGCATATTAAACAAACAATTTCACGATGCAGGAAATCATTCTGCTTTCTTAAGCGGGTTATTTTTTTGCTGTTTCCCATGAATTCTTATTTTTCTTGAATGAAAAAAGAAACTGACTTTAAAAAAGATTGGAGCTTTTCATATGAAAAAAATCGTTTTAGCAGGCGGAACGGGATTCATTGGCAACTATTTTGAAATGAAATTTAAGAAGCTTGGCTATGAAGTGAAAATCATATCAAGGCAAACAAAGCATATTTCCTGGGAGAATAAAACTGGAGTAATAGAAGCGTTGGAAGGTGCTGAGCTGCTGATTAATCTGGCGGGAAAATCAGTGAATTGCCGTTATAATGAAGCGAATAAGAATGAAATTATGAATTCAAGAATCAGAACAACGAAGCTGCTGGGAGAATTGATCTTAGCCTGTGAAAATCCGCCTGGCATTTGGATGAATTCCAGTACAGCTACTATCTACCGACATGCAGAAGACCGCCCGATGACAGAAGAAACCGGAGAAATTGGTGCCGGCTTTTCGGTTGATGTCGCCAAAAGCTGGGAAGAAACCTTTTTTTCTTTTAATCTGCCAAAAACAAGGCAAATCGCTCTGCGTATCGCGATTGTATTAGGCAGGAATGGTGGCGTCATGACCCCTTACCGCAATTTGGTGAAGTTTGGACTCGGCGGTGTTCAAGGAAGCGGAAATCAAATGTTCAGCTGGATCCACGTCGAAGATTTATTTCAAATCGTTCTTTTTTTAAAAGAGAGGGAGGACCTAAGCGGCGTTTTTAACTGTTCTGCGCCTCATCCGGTTACTAATCGTGAATTAATGGAGAAGCTGCGGACAACAATGAATGTTCCGCTTGGTCTGCCTTCGCCTAAATGGATGCTGGAATTTGGTGCAATATTTATCAAAACAGAAACAGAGTTAGTGCTGAAAAGCCGCTGGGTGCTTCCAGACCGGTTAGAACGCGCGGGGTATCCATTCACCTTTAAAACACTTGATGAAACTTTTCAAGATATTCTTTCTACATAAGCTAAAAGGGTAAACATTCAAAAGTGAAGCAGATAAAGAGCAGACTTCCCCGCCTATGCTTATGGTAAACTGAAATAGGAACGCTGCTAAAAAAGAGGTGCTTTATGATAAAAAGAATAATGAGCTTAATCGTGATTGCCGGTATTCTCGTGCTTGGCATAACCCAAAAAGAACAGCTGCTGGCCATGGTGAACGAAGGCGGCGCTTATTCCATCCTCATCAGCATGTTGCTGGTGTCGATCTGTGTGTTTGTCCCGCTCGTGCCGTTTCCTGTACTAGCGGGGTTGATTGGGGGTATTTTCGGTACCCCGCAAGGTGTCATTATTACACTTAGCGGCTCCATGATCGGGACGATGTTGTTTTTCTATATTGCCCGTTACGGTTTTAAAGAGTGGGCGCAAACGAAAATCGAACAGTATCCTCAAGTGAAAGAATATGAGGAAAAGCTAAACAAAAATGCTTTTTTGGCGATTTTGTTCGTTCGCTTAGTGCCGATTGTGCCTTCTCCTGTTGTCAATATCGTCTGCGGATTAAGTAAAGTAAACGGGTTTACCTTTTTTCTCGCATCAGCGATTGGGAAATTGCCGAATATTCTTCTGCTGTCGTTTGCGGGAGCGAGTTTCTCCGAAAACAAATGGTTTTCTTTTGGGCTGTACGGGTTCTATGTGCTTATCATTATGATTGTCAATTACGTAATTGTGTACAGAAAAATGAACAAAGCGCCGGAATAATGCAGGCGCTTTTTTTATGGACAAATATGAGAGATAGAAAAATCAAAAAAAAGAGGCGATGATACAACCTTGCATGACCACTTTTAAGGAGACATAATGAAATGAAAAATATATGAATGATCCAGCATTGGTTTTAAAAAAAGGCGGCTTCGGGAAATACATATAAATTATTGGTTCGGCTGTTAAAGTATACCGACAGTCAATGGATCGGTATAGAGAAGCTGTTATCAAAGTAAAAGCAAAATAATATTACGCCTTTAATAATTACGGTATTGAAGATGGTCTTGTGAAAAAGAGATCTTTCAGCCAATTCTCAGACATAAAAGAGAATTGGCGTTTTTTTGATGGAGAAAAACAATAGGGAGTTTGTCATTTTATACAGAAAGATAAAAGAAAGAACAAAAAAAGGGCTGGCTCGCCCGGTTTGTTTGCGGCTGGTTATTTAGGGGGAATGACGTTTTAATTTAGCTGGCTTGATTCCCCGTTTTGACGCTCTATCGATCCAAAAGATGCATGTGAGAGAAAAGCCGATAAAAGAAAATACCCAAAAAACACCTGTACGCCCGTTGATCCCGGCAGACAGCAGGGCAATCACGATAAGATAAAGAGTAATCAGGCTTTGAACGACCGTTTTAAAGCCGATTTTTTTCAGGGCTACTGCTTTTCGGATAACGAGGATACAGCGGTAAACCTGCCAGGCAAAAACGCCAACGGTCACAAAGAAAAACGTATAAGACACAGCTTGTACTACATTTTCCATCGTCAGCCATTCTTTTATCGACGCGATCAAGCTGATAACATCCTCCATTCTCTCCGCCCCTTTCTTTTCTTATTTTAACAGGATTTTTTTTCGAACTAAATATACGTAACTCCTAGCATGCCCAGGAAAAGATAATATAATACCCATTATTTACATTAATTATTTAGATATCTTATGTAATGCTTTTTCCAGTTCATCGAGCGGCAGAAGGGATCTTATTATAGACAACGAATATATAAAGCGTAACCTATTGGTAATTTTCATGAAGTATTTTTGAGCAGGAGAGATTTGTTGAGAAAATATGTCTTGTTAACAATGTTGTTTTTTCTGTTAGCAGGCTGCCGCTCTGAAGCGCCCGTTAGCCGCCAGTCAGCCATCGATTGGATTGATTTTGTTAAATGGACCGGCGTGGAGTATCACGGGATTCATACTGGGATTTTAGTGGATGAAAGCGCAATTGGCGAAAAAATTGGAAATGTAACATTTATGGTTGCGGGTCACGTTACCGATCCAGCCTACAAAACAAAAAACGGAGATGCTACATTCTACGAAAAAGGAACTAAACTTTACGCGGTCAAAAAACATCCTGAGTTGCTTGCCGTAAAAATGGACATGCGATCAACGGATATAATCTTTATTTCTCAACAAAAACAACAGAGTACCAATGGCATTTTAAGAATGTGCCGATTGAAAAGGTTACGAGAGTAGTGATTTATCAAGACGGCCGGGACCGGAAAGAGCTGGCTTGGAAGAAAACCTTTGCGGCTGATGAGCAGGGGGCGTATATCTTTACCGCGAAGCGCCGTCTTCATTCGCGAGTGGACGGCAAACAAGCAAAAGGCGGCTGCCGCATTGAATTCAGCCGTTGACGCAGTGACGCTGAAGCTGCAGGAAGGAAAGTAAACGAATAAGCCGGGCAGAAGCAAAACGTTCTCCCCGGTCTTTTTTTACCGGTCCCGTATTTGTTCAATGGTTAACAGCGATGAGTTCCACGCAGAATTCATCGCCTGCGTGGAGGCCCATAGGTTGCCAAGCAGCCGAGCCATCATTTGCTTGGATGGAATCCGGCCGTATTGCTTAAAGTAAACAAAATACTGCAAATAAAGAAAAGCAGAGGCAGGCAGGTGAATGTGCTCCAAATAATCACGGTTTTCTGTAAGAGTGGCAATGGAGTACGTTTCAAATCCGGACAAAAAGCGGGTCCGCTGGCCATTGTATTTATTTTCAATCGAGTGCACGGTCTGAATAACAGACGGGTCGTCTTCTCCATCTGCATTCGCCATCCGCAGCTGCCGGTCGAGTGGCACGTCATCCAGCTTGTCTGCAAAGACTGTTGTGTGGACAAATGCTTTATCAAAGTCATTCATTTGCGGGGTGCAGCTTATTTTGGCTAAATAATCGACCAGCTTTAATGTTGTATTTTCGGCCATATAAGAAGGGCGGTGAATCTGCCGGGCGTATTTTACCTCAGTTAATGTATCAAGTTTCCAGCGAATAGCGAAATACCATTGGTCATGGTCATCTTTCATAATTGAATGGGGCTGTTCCTCATGTCGGTAAAGGGCAAAGCACGCTTGCTGATCAAACATATAAGGCTCCTGCTTGACCGGTTCATAGCCGGATAAACCGCCTGGATATTTAATCGGGACAAGGATATCACTCCAAATCAAGACAAACACTCCTTTAAATGGTTAAGTAAAAGAAAATTGATGGGATCAAACACAGATCCATTTCTATCATGCCGTTCCAGTCCTTTATCCATCCAGCCCTTGAAGAAAACCTCCAGATATCACTTGTTCATTTTTTTATATGAAACAACTTTATTCATTCACAGTCCAATGGTAACATGTTAGTAACGATATTTAAAAAAAGGTTCAACAATTTGTAGAACGAAAAAGCTATTCTGCGGGCTGTTTGACCCTATATTTACAGGGATAAAAGAAACCAAACAGAAAGAAGTGGACAAGATGATCACCATTCGACAAGCAGAGCAGGATGAAGTAGAACTGATTCGAGAACAAAGAATAAAAGCGTACGAAGAACATGCAAAACACATTCCAAAAGAACATTGGGAAGCGCTTAAAAGCGCTATTTCTTCAGATGCTGATGACCAGGAGGGAGTAGAGCTGTTCGTAGCAGTTGAGAAAGAACAAATCATTGGCAGTGTAGCGCTGTTTCCAGCAAAATCAGACGCCTACACAGGACTGGTGGATATGCTGGATTATCCGGAGATTAGAATGCTGGCTGTTGCGCCGCAGGCACGGAATAAAGGGGCAGCGAAAGCGCTCATAAATGAATGTATTCGGCGTACAAAACAAAGCGGCTTGCCATACATTGGACTGCACACTGCTGATTTTATGAAAGCAGCTATGCAGCTTTATGAACATATGGGCTTTTTGCGCATGCCGCAACACGATTTTGAGCCGGCGAATGATGGCATTATTGTAAAAGCATACCGGCTGCCTATTGAATAAATGCCTGTTGCTTATGTAATTAAATGGATTGAAATGTTCGCTGTATAATGAGGGAGCTCTTTAGTCCCTAAAGGCTTCATTTTTAAGATTAAAACTTATGTTCAAAGCCCGCCAGGCGTTACATAAAAAATCAAAAAAGATATTCCTTGTCCGTCATTTACGGACTTATGGAATATCTTTTTTTATGATGGCTATTTCTTTTTTTTGTTACATTTACCGATTTTATTCGTTTTATAAGATGAACGAGAAAAAAGAGACGGGGGCGGAAAAATGTGGATGGTTATTTTTCAATTATTCATTCTTAATTTTTTGCTTGTATGTGCGAGCCTGTGGTTATAAACGCCAAAACCAAACAGCGCCAGTTAAAACGATTTTAAACAATATTTTACTATTGTAAGTTCTATCTTCTGAATATAATACACATAAAATGATAATTGGAAAATGAGGTGGTGAATTGGAATTTATGTTCAGTGTATTCAGATGGCTGCATATTGCGGCAGACTTCTTGGCGCTATTGATTTTTTGGATGCCGATTGTGAGCAAAAAAGGAGGAAGAATTCATAATCAGAGCGGCTAGATCTATGTTTATGCGATGGCATTTGTTTCGGCTAGTGCATTTTATATGGGCATATACCGGATTTTCTGGGATCCTGCTCGAAATGAAGAAACCATTCCGTTTGCCTGGTTTCTGATTTTTATCACGGTCTTGAGCGGAGCCAGTGCCTGGTACGGCATCCGAGTGCTCAGATTTAAACGGCGGAGCGAAAAACATCGCAGCTTTGTCGACTTTTTGTTTCCGTTCAGTGTTCAGGAAATGACAGAAGAAGCGGGTGTCACTATCTGGATGTATGACCGGAAGAGTCGGCAGTTTACTTTTATTGACCGAATTGAATCGATTAATAAACAAAAAGGAATTGGTTATCGAAGGAATGACGGCAAGCCCGGATGGACGCTTTGCACTTGATCTGTTTGCTGGAAATGCTCCTTACACCACTGTGCTCCTATATGATCTGGAAAAAGGAAAACGATCAGCGCAGCTGGATCAGGCGCATTCACTGTTTTGGCAGGGGAACCGTTTTTTGTTTGAGCGGTTCAGCGGCCAGCAGGCAATGCTGTCTTCAAAAAGCTTTTAAATTGGGGCGTCTCAAGCTTGAGACATCTTTTTTGCAGGGAATTATCTCATGAAAAAAGAGCGGGACAACAATTTAAATGTTGTCCCGCTCTTTTTTACATTTGAAGGTAGTACTCGGAATTGAACCGAGGATCAAGGTTTTGCAGACCTTTGCCTTACCGCTTGGCCATACTACCATGTTTTATCTCATATTCTATGAGAAGCTTTTTGATACTCTTATTATACTTCTTTTGCCAAAAAAGTCAAATATTATTTTTAGGAGAATTCATTTTTTCCTTCTATTATATTAGGATTTTCTCAATGAACCGATTCCGCTATGAAAATAATTGTATTCATTTACTTAAAGGATTATTCCTCTCAAAAGAAAAACAGGAGAAATTTATTGAAGAAGAAGCAAAAAGTTTGGAAACATCAAATTAGTGGACACCGCGCACATAAAATCGACTCGCATTCGGCTGACAGAATATAAAGCAGATTATCCCCATCCCGCCGCCAAACGTGATATGATACCATAAGAAAAAAGTGAACAGATGGAGGAAAAAGATGTACAGAGTATTGCTTTATTATCAATATGTGCCGATAGATGACCCAGAAACGTTTGCAGTGGAGCATAAGTTGTTTTGCCAGGAGCTTGAGTTAAAAGGGCGTATTTTAGTCGCGAAAGAAGGCATTAACGGCACGGTGTCGGGAACAGTGGAACAGACAGAACGCTATATGCAGGCGATGAAGGAAGATGCCCGGTTTAAAGATATGGTGTTTAAAATAGATGAAGCAGAGGGGCACGTGTTTAACAAATTAAAGGTTCGTCCGCGCCAGGAATTGGTGACGCTTCGCCTTGAAGAAGATATAAATCCGTTGGAGCTGACCGGAGACTATGCGGAGCCGAAAGAATTTTTGGCGGCGATGAAAGAAGACAATACGGTGATACTCGATGCGCGCAACACATATGAGCATAATCTTGGCCACTTCAAAGGTGCGATCCGGCCGGATGTGGAGAATTTCCGTGAGCTGCCGCAGTGGATCCGGGATCACCGGGAAGACCTTGCAGGCAAGAAAATTTTAACGTACTGCACAGGCGGCATACGTTGTGAAAAATTTTCTGGCTTCCTGAAGCAGGAAGGGTTTGAAGATGTCATGCAGCTGCATGGTGGTATTGTCTCTTACGGAAAAGACCCCGAAGTCCAGGGAGAAAACTGGGACGGCCAATGCTTCGTATTCGATGACCGCCTCAGTGTACCCGTTAACAGCGTCAATCCGAAAATCGTCGGGAAAGACTTTTTTACCGGTGAGCCGTGTGAGCGTTATGTGAGCTGTGCAAATCCGGAATGCAATAAAAAGATTTTAGCATCGGAAGAGTCAGAACACCGCTTTTTGCGCAGCTGCTCGGATCATTGCCGGACGCATCCGCGCAACCGGTATATTGCGGAACACGGCTTAACGCCGGAAGAAGTAGAAGAACGTCTGGAAAAAATTGCACAGCCGGCTGAAGCATAATCAATAAGATTGGAAAAACGCCTGGATTCATTCGGCGTTTTTATTTTAAATGGAGCTGAAGGAGTGGCTGCACTACTATGAGCGGTTCTGGAACAACAAGCTTACACGTCTCCGATCCATTATAGAGCAGGAACCAAAATAAAACACTTTGATGATCCAGCAGTTGACAAAACAAAAGATTTCCATTAATTTAGCTGTAACAAACAAACGGAAGGGTGACCCAATCGAATGAAGTTCTAATCCTATTTTTTGAATGTAATCTAATTGAAGGTTTTTCTAAAAAGCAGTGTTACGCTTTTTTGTGATGCCTTCAATGGATCCTTTCAGAATAGGATTAGGCAAATTCGTAAGGGGAAAATCCCTGCTTTTTTGCCATGCCTCCTATTCTGAAAAGAAATAGGGGGCTTTTTTGTCTCCACAAAAAGAAAAAGGGGATGAGAAAATGAAGGTTCTAGAGGCTAATAATATTCATCTAGAGGTGCGGGAAAGACTATTGTTGTCAATTGATCATTTAGTGATCCACGAAAAAGAGCGGATTGGCCTGGTCGGCAGAAACGGAAGTGGAAAAACATCCTTGATGCATGTACTGGCCGGAAAAATCGAGCCGGATCAAGGAACGATTGTCCAAAATGGGACGATACAGCTTTTGCCACAGCTGAAACAAATCGATTCGGCGAAAAGCGGCGGGGAAATTACACAGCGTTATGTGAGTGAAGCACTGATCAAAAGCCCAAAACTGCTTTTAGCCGATGAACCAACTACTCATCTTGATACAGATCACATTGAATGGCTGGAGAAAAAGCTGCTGGAATGGCAGGGAGCGTTGGTCGTTGTCTCCCACGACCGTGCTTTTTTAGATGCGGTTTGTACCGTTATATGGGAAATAGATGAAAGTCGGCTTCGGATATACAAAGGAAACTATTCCGCTTATGCCGCTCAAAAAGAAACGGAAAGGCAGCGGTACGAACTGGAATATGAAAAGTATGAACAAACGAAAAAGCAGCTGGAACAGGCGATTGCGGCGAAACAGAAAAAAGCGGAACGGGCAGTGAAAAAACCAAAATCAATCGGCTCTTCTGAAGCGCGAAACGTCAAGCCGTATTTTGCGAAAAAACAAAAAAAGCTGCAGACGACCGCCAAAACATTCGAAACAAGGCTTGAAAAGCTCGACAAAGTGGAAAAGCAAAAAGAGCTGCCTCCGATTCGTATGAATGTACAAGAGAAGGAAAGCTTGAAAAATCGAGTGATCATCAGGGGGGAGCAGGTTGAAGGAAAGGTTCGAACCCGGATTCTTTGGAAGCCGGCTGATTTTGTTATTCGCGGTGGTGATAAAGCCGTACTTATTGGACCAAACGGAAGCGGAAAAACAACGCTTTTGAAAAAAATTGTTCACAAAGATGCCGGTGTTTTTGTTGCTCCGGCTGTGAGAATCGGCTATTTCAGCCAGCATATGACGATTTTGGATACGGAACGAACCATTTTAGACAACGTAAAAGAAACGTCTCTTCAAGATGAAACACTGATTCGCATTGTGCTCGCGCGCCTCGGCTTTTGGCGGGAAGACGTGTTTAAAAAAGTGAAAGTATTAAGCGGGGGAGAACGGGTGAAAACGGCGCTCGCAAAATTACTTGTCAGTGACATGAACGTCCTCGTGTTGGATGAGCCGACGAATTTTCTGGATATTGAAGCAATTCAAGCGTTAGAATCCCTTTTAACCGATTATGAAGGCACGGTCCTTTTTACGTCGCATGACAGACATTTTGCGGAAAAAATCGCCACAAAAGTGCTGGCAATTCATGAAATAAAACTAAACGTTTTTGATGGAACTTTGAAGAAATACACGGAAAGACAAAGAAAAGCTGGGCGTGATGGAACGGAAGAACAGCTGCTGTTAATCGAAATGAAAATCGCAGAAGCACTCGGCAAAATGAGTATAGAGCCATCGTACGAACTGGAAAAAGAATTTCAGCGGCTGCTGGCAGCAAAGCGGGCGTTAAAATGAATTGGAAGCTGTACAATTAAAAAAGAAGCTGTCTCCTTACAAAAGGAGACAGCTTCTTTTTTAATGAGTGACTTCTTTCAGGTCCTCTATTCCAACTTCTGTCCGTTCTTCTCCGGGGCCGCGCAGGTGGACCGTTGCCGTTTTTGAGTCTTCATGGACTTGATCAATCCAGACGGACACTCCGTTAAATTGAACCTCCACATCTGATGATGGAGTAGAAACGATTTGTTTCGCTCGTTGAACGTCCATTTGATTACCTCCAAAAAATCGAAATTAAATTTTCTTAGATGCCTTGTCTTGGCTCAATCTTTTTCGTCTTAAACTGGTCAGTTCCGCAAGCTCCCGGGCATATTCTTCATTCACTGTATCCGCCGGTATTTTTAAATTTTTGGGAGTCTGTGAAAGCGCGCGACCGCCGCGGCTGCCTGTTTTATGTTCATCTTTTCCCATTATAACGCCTCCCCTTATTCTGTCCGGTCTGTTGATGCTTTCATCCGTTCCTGTGGATGGGTGTTAATGGTTCCATCTGCTCGTTTGGATGCGTATTCTGCTTTTGCCCGTGCTTTTCCGGCCTCGCCCTTCATGGATGAAACGGAGAAATCTTTTGCTTTGTTCCTCATCTCTTCCCCTCCAGTCACAGCTGAAATATGCGTTTCCGCCCATATAGTATGAAACATGAAACGAAAATTATCATCGCATCTTGTGTGAAAATGATGGATGTATCATTCTGCGGATTTAGGTAAAGCTGTGAATAAAATGTTTTGACCTGTAAAATCGTGCTATAATGGCGTTTGAACATTATTTTGTCAAATTGATTTTGGCATCGAAGGAGATTGGACTGTTTGACTAACAAAGAAGTAAAAAGCGAAGTGCCTCCAAATTTTAAAGAATTGAAAAAATCAGCTGATCGCAAGTCGAATTGGCGGGGACGTCTAGATGCGGTGGAAGAACTGGGACAGTCGAAGAGTGAGTCAACAATCAAGTTGTTAAAACGGATTATGGCCACAGATACAGTTTTTAAAGTACAGGATGCCGCTTATCGCGAGCTTAAAAAGTGGGGCGAAGATGTATCGCAGCCGCCGAAGAAAAAAGGCGACGCAATCAAAGATGTTTCGAAAATTTTGCTGCGCATTAAAAAAAGCCTGCCGAAAGATCATACATTTGACGAGTTTGAAGAAAAGCTTAAAAAGATGCGGCTTGACGTATACGATACGTATGAAGGCGAAAAAGGCGCCGAATTTGGCAAGTGGCTGAAAGAAACTTGGGAAAGTCTTCGGGCTAAATAACCGTCATCATATTTCTGTCAAGCAGATAAAGATAAAAACCAAGCTTTCGGCGCGCTTCAATTGTTAATAGGAGCGCGCTCGTTTCATTTTTAAGGAAATACTTATTTTTTGATTCATTTGTTAGATTGTTTAGGCGTATACCGAAATCTTGATCTAAGGGATGAAGACTCCGGTATATGTCTTTTTTCATTCAGAAAAGGCATCCGTCATAGCCTGGTTATTTTCTTCTTCTTTAGATATCATCAAAGAATCTAAGGGCCGCTTAAGCATTTTGTTGACCACTGTTGTTACTAGACGGGAATGGAATGGATAAAGTGAGAAAAGAGCCTGCGCATCTCGATGCTCTCTGGCACCATTGATTCAGGATGCCACTGCACCCCGATTACAAATACATCCCCTTCCATCTCCACTGCTTCAATCAAGTCATCCGGACTGTGGCCAACGGCTGTCAACCCTTTTCCTAATGCCTCGATTCCTTGGTGGTGCAGACTGTTTACGTTTACCGTGGTTTCTTGAATGATTTTTGCTAACCGTGAATGGCCGGCGAGGGTCACCTGATGGATGGGAACGGAACGGTGGCTGCTTTGTGAGTGAAGAATGTTGCTGGGTGCCTGTGTTGGGATATCTTGCCATAATGTACCACCAAGTGCCACATTGATAAGCTGCAGGCCGCGGCAGATGGCCAGAAGTGGTTTTTTTTGCTCTAAAATCGAAGCGGTTAACCTCAATTCAAATTCATCCCGTTCAGAAAAAACAGGACCTAGTTTTTCATGGGGGGATTGCCCGTAGTGCATCGGGTGAACGTCTTCCCCGCCGCTTAAGATAAAACCATCGCACATACTAAGGTAGAAAGGAATGACATGTAAGGGGGCGGGCGGCAGGATGACGGGGACGCCCCCGGCTGCGAGTACTGCCCGGTGGTAGTCGTGGTGAACGTACACTCCTTCAGAATTTAACGTTTTACGGACAAACGAACTTGTGATGCCGATAATAGGTGCTATTTTCACGGTTTTCCTCCTTTGACCATTTAGCTGTATTGGTCTTCTCATACTCTTTTACATACAGCTATACATATTGTTAAAAAATGTTTTTTATTAACTATTAGATAAATAGAAAAGAGCGTTGTGTGATTAGGTCTTAAAAATTCCATATTGAGGAGTGCAAAGGGAATCTATTGCTTTAGTTTATTCGGGACTTGATTTCCTTGTGAGAGGAAAAGGGCCTTAATCCGTTTTTTTTAACAAAACGTGAAAAAATAGAAGATCAAAAACGGATGAACAAGAGCCATGCGCCTTGTTTATAAACGATAGCGCTAAAGGATGATAAGAAGCGCATAAAAGAAAAGCAGGAGTTAGTCGAAATAAAAATTGCTGAGCAACAGTGGTGTGTCGAAAGTCTCAAATTCTCCTTTCTATGTTTATTGTGTTTCAGAACGTGAAAACTACCATTGAAGACGTATAGCAACTAACCATTAAAAAGGAGAGAAACATTTTATGACACTTGTAAAAGAATACTCTACTGTTGAAGAAGCTGTACAAGGAGCTAATCTCCTTTATTCTAAAGGAGTAATGGACGAAGAAGTATATGTTCTCGCTCATGAAAGAGATGTAACCAATGAAGTAGCGGATCGTTCAAAAGCGGAGAAAATCGGCATGGATGAAACGGGTGCCGGCACGGCGATGAAAAACTTATTCCGCAGCACAGGCGATACGCTTCGAGCGAAGATGGAAGAAGTCGGCTTAAGCCCTGCTGAGGCCCAAAAATACGAAGAGCGGCTCGACAACGGCAAAATCCTGTTGCTTTCTAAAAACGATCAAGTCATTTTATAAGCTCAGGCTTTTTGTAAAGGCCCGCTTTCTAACTTTATCCATACTTTGAGCTTCCTGACTTAAGTCAGGAAGCTTTTTTCAGTCATAGCGATCGGTTGCAGGCAGGATTTTCGCCTTTTCCTTCAGTAAGCGATAAAATACAAGAAGTCTATATTCTTTAGCAATTGAGAGGAGATCATGTAATGAAATGTAAAGTGAATAAAAAAGCAGCCAAAGAATTGAGAAAAATGCTTGAAACGCCGGAAGCGGAGAACAAAATGATTCGTGTTGAAGTGACGGAGAATCACGGCAACCATGCGCATTATGCCATTTTGCTCGACACGCAAAAAGAGCATGATGTGGTTGTTCATACCGATAAAGAGATCGATATCTTACTCGACAGCCGTGAAGAATTTCTAGACGGCATTTTTGTTCAATATTTCTACGTTCCAAAAGAAGGATTTGTCGTCACCAACTCGTCAAAAGGCGGACACCATCACCATTAACATAAAAAAAGACGCCACACCGGCGTCTTTTTTTAAAAGTTATTATCTGTTTTGTAAAGCATCCAGCTTTTTCCGAAGCAATGATGTGTCCATCTCATCTTCTACAGCAATTGAAGTGTATATAAGACCAAAAGAGTTTTTGTATTAAACATGCGGCTGCCGCTTTGCGTGTACACATCGAATGAATGTCCTTGCGCAATTTTAATTAATTTCTGTACGTCATCTGTACTTTTTAATTGACAATCAATAATCAAATGAACCCTTTTTTTATTATTAGGAAATAATTTCAATAAAATGCACGACAAAAAGATGCCATAGTGGGAAAGAAAAGTATCGATTTTTGTCAAGCAATGACCTACTATCATAGTATAGTACTTTCCGATAAATAAGCTGATTAGGGGGTGTTCAATGCTAATGTTCAAACAGGGGAGGCTCATTTTGGCAGGGGCTTTTGTCGCGGCTTTCACTATCATCGTCATGGTCAGTTTAAAAGCAGAAGAGATTATAAACAAAGAAACGGATGTCCGCAAAGAAAGCCAAGTGAAAGTCTGTATTTTAACAGCTGATGCGATAGAAGACCAGAGCTGGAGCAGCCTTGCTTATAAAGGAATGCTACAAATAGAAGACCAGTTTCCGGTTGAAGCGGAGCTGGTAAGTGAGATACGGTCCGAGGTAC
This sequence comes from Domibacillus iocasae, assembly GCF_001750285.1. GTDB lineage: Bacteria > Bacillota > Bacilli > Bacillales > Domibacillaceae > Domibacillus > Domibacillus iocasae. The sequence goes on along the minus strand of NZ_MAMP01000024.1, from coordinate 373,927 downwards.
AAATGAGGGAAATCATTGACCAGGCAGTTCAAAGAGGAGTAAAAGTAATTATCGGTCACGGGCGTGAGTATGCCAGGCCTTTTGATGAGGCTGCCGCCGATTATCCGGATGTGCAGTTTGCGCATTTAAATGGAGAAGCGAAAAGAAATAACCATACCGCTTATACGTATAATCAGAACTCTATTGAGATTGAGCGGATTGCAGCTCTGGCAGTTTCTATGAAAACGAAAACGAATAAAATCGGCTTAATCGACCCGGTAGAAGACCGGCTGTTTCATCCGGGATTTGAAAAAGGACTTAAACAATTCGCGCCGGAGGCTGAATTTTATTATAAAGTCGTCGGCGATTGGGAAGACGGGACGAAAGCCGTTCAAATTGCCAAAGAAATGATTGACGGTGGCGTGGATGTTCTTTATTCTAGAGGGAATGAATTTAACCGGGCGGTCATTAATTATGCACTGAAACAGGGAGTTTACGTAATCGGCTATATGGATAATCAATCATACATAGGGGAAGAGGTCGTTTTGACCAGTATAGTAAACGATATACCGCAAGTTTACGAGGCGATCATGAATGATTACTTTAGTAAAGAAGGAATGCCGGGTGGTATTGCGATGCTGACAAATGAGGAGGGCGTGTATTCACTTGCACCGCTTGGTCCTATGTACACGGAAAAAGAAAAGCAGCGGATTCAAGCCGAAATTGACAAGCTGAACTGATGCAAAAGGAAGCAAGTTATGAAAAAACGATTTATCCACATGTCTTTCCGTCATAAAATTTTAACGGTACTATTAGTAAATACACTATTATTAAGCGGGTTTTCGCTCGTTTTCGTGCAGTCTATTGAAGACGTTCAAACCGTCGGGCATCGGATTAATAAAACCGATATCCCTGAAGTTGTGTGGATTTCGTACTGGAAAGAAGACATAAATATAAAAAAATATATTGTGGAAAGTTATTTGTCGGGCAGCTCGGGCGGTACGCTGATCGGAGCCTATGAGGAGCAGGATGAGAAGACCGTCCAGCCGATAAGCGGACAGAAAGTTGCCATTCCAAAAACGCTTGAACCATTTAGCCGTGACATTGACCGTTTGGATTTTTTGATCGAAAACAATGTAAAGGGTCTTTTGCTTAACGGCAACAATGAGAAGGCAGCCGCTTATGTAACGGAACAATATTTACCGGAACTCAACCGGCTAAAAGTAGAGCTGGAAGAAAAAGAGGCCGCTGCGCTTTCGTCATTAAGTGGTCGGGCAAACCGTTTTTCAGAAATTATTAAAACGGCTCTTCTTGTTTTACTGTTTTTCACCACAGTCGCACTCATTCTGTCTATTTATGGTGCTTACTGGATTAGCAGAGGGCTGACGAAACCAATCGAAAAAATGATTCGGAGTGTGGATGCGATTGCAAGCGGTCATTACGGCTTAATCGTAACAGCGGCGGAGCAGGAAGAGCTGAAAACCGTCACAGACTCCATTAATAAAATGTCCGTGCGTTTAAAAGAATCGTTTGAAACGATTACCGCCGGAAAAGTATATCGGGAACAAATTTTAAATTCATTGCCTGTCGGGATTATAACAAGTGATGATAAAACGGGTCTTTTTTCTTTAAACACTTTTGCGAAGCACCTGTTAAATACGCAGGAAGACACCTTTCAATATTTGGCAGAAACCGATTTTAATCAAAATAAGGCATTTTGGCATATTTTACGGTCTAAGCGAATTTGTCAAAATGAAAAAATTTCTTTTTCGATGAATGAAAAATTGTATCAGCTACTTGTGTCGCAGACCGAATTATTTAATGATCAGGAAGAGAGAATCGGCCGAATTTTTTATTTTATCGATTTTACACAAGTCAATGAACTGGAACAGCGAATGCGGCAGTCAGAAAAATTGGCAGTTTTGGGAGAAATGGCGGCAGGAGCAGCGCATGAAATCCGAAATCCGCTTGCTGTTATTCAAGGATTTCTGACATTAATGGAGAATTCCTTTTCAGACAAGGAAAAAGAACAATACTATATCCCGCTTGTATTGAAGGAGCTGGGTCGGATCAATGCGATTATTGAAAACATGCTGCTCATGTCTAAACCGGAAGCCCCGATTTTAAAAGAGGTAAGGCTGGAAGACTTAATTCGGGACATTTTGCCGCTTATTACACAGTCAGCCGAAAAAGATATTGAATTTACACTTGCATTAGATCCGCAGCTTTTGCATGTTGACCCGAATCAAATGAAGCAAATTTTTCATAATTTGATTCGTAACAGCATGGAAGCGATTGAGGAAAAAGGACATATTTCGATTCAATCAACGGTTGAAAATGGGTGGTATCGAATTGATTTGCAGGACACAGGACCTGGTATAACGGAGCAGATGCAAAAAACGTTGTTTGATCCATTTTCCACTTCAAAAGAAGGCGGCACGGGACTTGGACTGCCTCTTGTTCAGCGGATGATTGAAAGCCACGGAGGAACCATTAACTTAACATCTACGTCAGAAGCCGGGACGACGTTTTGTATCCTCCTGCCTATTGAATAAAAGAAAACAGAAGGAGCTGTGGCAAAATCGGATTGATTTTGCCACAGCTTTTTATCTATATATCCGTTTCCTCAATTGGCTGCTTGAATAAAGTATTCATGTGATTTACAAGAACTTGTTTTATTTTTTCCTTCTGCAGTCGTTTTGGGTTAAGAATGGCGTGAAGAGCAAGACCGTCAACAAGGGCATAAAGCCTTTCCGTTTCAATATCAAGATTTATTGAGTCTTTTAGAATCCCTCCTTGATGAAGTTCCGTCATTATACGTTGAACTCCTTCCAATACCCCCTCATCCTCCTGTTGTCTATGGTGAATATCCGCCATTATAAAATGAAACCAGACGGACATTTCCATTTCACTTTCTTTATTGTAAGGGATCAATTCGAGCAAAATGCGGATGCTGGTCTGCTCTGGAGTGCCTTTCGACTGTAAAATGGAGTCGATTCGCTTTGACACATTTTCTTTTACAAGATCCATTGTATAAAGAAGCAGCTCTTCCTGTAAAGAAGGCAAAAAAGAACGCGCTGAAATAAAAAGCGCGTTCTTTCATTTAAATAATGCGTCAAAAAATTTTCGTTCCGAGACGAGTTTAACCGGTCCGCCTTTAGCCTGCCACTCTTTTGCTTTTTGAATTTGGGAAGAGATGCGGCCATCTCGGTATTTTTTTGCATCTGATTCGCCGACGATTAAATAATCGGTGTCTTTTTTTACAGTGGCATGAACGTTTGCGCCAAGGTTTGTCACAAGATCGATGGCTTCCTGTCGTTTCATCGATGTAAGTGTGCCGGTGAAAGCGATTGACTTTTGAGAAAAGGGATGCGTGCCGGTTCTTGGTTTTGGCTTCAGCTTGCGGACAGTCTTTTTTTTCTTGAAAGAGTCTCCATGTATATAGCCAAACGAATAATTTATTTCTTCCAAAAACTGATCAAGCGATGTATAGTGTTTCAGCATATTATTTACAATGACTGCGCAGGCTACCGCATCTTCCAGCGCATTGTGATGATCGAACGTAAAGTCGAAATGGGCGGCTACAACATTTAATTTATTAGATGGAAGCGTTAAAACCGATTTTGCCAGCATGCATGAGCAAAAATACGGATTATTTGGCAGCGTCAGCCGGTGTTTGGCGGCTGTGCCCCGCAGGACATTGATATCGAATTGGGCAAAGTGGGCAACAATCGGATCATCGCCGATAAACGCCAGCACTTCGACAAAAATATCCGCAAACGAAGGAGCGTCTTTGACATCATGAGACCGGATGCCATGCACGGCGATATTTCGCGCATCAAACCGTTCATTCGGGTTCACTAATGAATAATAGGTTCCGGCGATTTCCCCGTTTACCACTTTTGCCAGCCCGATCGAACAAACACTGCTTCGGCTGGCATTGGCCGTTTCAAAATCAAGTGCAGTGAAATTTTTCAAAACGAATCATTCCTTCGCATGAATTTTAATAGAATAAGTGTACTGTTTTTGCGAAAGAAAAACAATCGAATGACAATCTATGGTACACTGACAAAAAGAAAATCAGGCAGGTGCTTTTATGATTAAACTCGGCTGGGCCCTTACATCCATTGGTTTCATCGCTATTATTTGCGGGCTTCTTTATCCGTTTGGCGCGATTGCAAAAGAGACATTTCTTGTCTTGTTAATTGGAGGTGCGCTTATCATGTTTATCGGTTCAATGGTGCGCACGTTTGCGATTTTAAAAAAGAAATAATCAACCCCGCTGTCAGCCGGCAGCGGGCTTTTTCATGTTTTAAACCTATAGGGTATAAAGAAGACAAGGTGATCTCCAACGGTATGACCGCATTTTGCCGGTTTATCAATGGAGACGATCATCCACGGGATGTTCTTACAAAAACATAATAACCTGTGTTTAGTTTTCAGGGATTGTGGAAATAACATAACAGAAGCAAGACAAAGGAGGCAGACATACATGTCAGAAAAAAATACCGAGTCGAACGACTCTGTAGAACAGCAAAAGAAAAAAGAACGCGGCGAGGATATTGAACCGCAGCGGGCACAAGATAAAAAAGAGCCTCGTCCCGCCGATAAAAACCCTGACGATTTCGAATAAATCGTCAGGGTTTTTTTATTTTGTTCAAAAAAGATTCCGCCCAATCATAAAAAGTATGTCAAAATAAGCAGAAGAACAAAAGGAAAAGAGGGCAAATGTGAACGAATTTATTTATACAGTAAACTACAGCGCCGAAGACCAGGAGCTGGCTGAGATGGAACTGCGTGCTTTCTTTGGACCGAATGCAAAAGGTCCGATTATAAAAAGCGAGGTTGATCTGGATCTGAACCGCAGCCCATTTATACGGGAAAAAATAGACGTACTGCTTGACAGTGAAACGGCATCCGGCATTATAAAAAAAGCCGGCAGCATGAACCTTGGTGAAGAAACATTTAAAGTCATTTTTGTGAAAATCAATGACTTGCCGCTTCGCGAAAAAGTTGAATATGCTGAACGAATGGAAATAGAACGGGCAATTGGGTGGGAAATCACCGGTGAAGCTGATTTGAAAAATCCGGACCATCTTTTTGGTGTTGCTGCCTGCGGCGGCCGCTGGTACTTAGGCCGCTATCAAAAAAATCAGCGGCTGTGGACGAAGCATATAAAAAAGCCGCGTGAATATTCAACAGCGCTCAGCGCACGAGATGCACGGGCAATTGCGAACATTGCTGTCCCAAGCGTAGCTGGAATAAAGGCGATTGATCCGTGCTGCGGCATTGGCACCGTCCTCGTTGAAGCATTGTCGATGGGCATTCATATCGATGGACGTGATATGAACCCGCTCGTTGTGGACGGCTCCCGTGAAAATATTGCTTATTTCGGACTGGAAGGAGATGTGGCGCTTGGTCCTATTGAGGACACGAAAGCGCATTATGACGTCGCAATTATCGATATGCCGTACAATTTATACACCCATTCGACGCCGATGGAGCAGCAGTCCATTTTAACAAACGCCCGGCGGATTGCAAAAAAACTAGTGGTTGTTTCGGTCGATCCGATTGAAGAGATGATCCGCGAAGCAGGGTTTATTATTCAAGATCGCTGCATTGCGAAAAAAGGCACCTTTTCAAGGCGGATTTTAGTATGTACTTAATGAAAAAAGCACTTTGCAAAAAGTATCTTCAGAGTGCAGTCAAAGAAAACTTTTGCCGGCCCCCTTTTTTATTTACCATTGTGCCAGGGATGCGAACAAGTTCATTCGATTTGCCGCTTTTTTGTTGGAGCCGGATGGCGGCAGCGCCGAATTGGGACTGTTACGATGCCCACCCGTTTTTCGCGAATAAAAGCCAGCCAAAAACGGCACAAAAGCTCGCTGTTCTTCCAAAAAACGGGATGAAGCCAAAAGGACGCAGACTCCTCCTGGAAAAGAAGTCGACGTGAGACCCCGCAGGAGCGGCAACGCCGAGGAGGCTCACATACTGCCCGCGAAAGCGGAGTTCTTTTTGCTTCACCTATCGACCCTTTCAAAAAAGCGATGTTTCCCGTCAAGACGCTTGTTCGTTTCTGGTAATAGAAGCTTTTTTTCAAAAAGACTGCCGATTTTGTCGACAGCCTAAAGTCACTTTGCAAAAATTGTCTTTTTTTTATGCGAACACATTGTAAACTTATGCGAAAAATGTTGTAAATTTTCTGATTTTTATTTAATGGACATGTTATAATTTTTATACTAAAAAAATAATTTAGGGGGCAGTTATATGGAAAAAGCATGGACAGTCGTTACTCTGATCGCAGCGGGTTTATTTTTACCTCATATGGCGGCGGCAGAAGGCACCGTTAATTTGCGTATTGTCGAGACATCAGACATTCATTCAAACGTAATGAACTACGATTATTACAAAGGGTCGACTACAAATGCGTATGGACTGTCCAAAGCAGCAACACTGATTAAACAACTGCGCAGCGAAGCAGAAAATAGTCTTTTATTTGATAATGGAGATTTAATTCAAGGCAGTCCGCTTGGTGACTACGTGTATAACAACGGGCTGATGAAAGAAGGATATGTTCACCCGGTTTATAAAGCGATGAACCAGCTTGGCTATGATGCGGCGACTATCGGAAACCATGAGTTTAACTATGGACTGGATTTTATGGATATTGCTCTAGAAGGAGCGGACTTTCCATATGTAAATGCTAATGTGTACGACAACGAAGGAAATCCATACTTTACCCCTTTTAAGATTTTAGAGAAAAATGTGACAGATATGAAGGGGGGCATACATAAAATAAAAGTCGGCGTAACCGGTTTTGTGCCGCAAGGGATTATGAACTGGGATGCCAAACATTTAGAAGGCAAACTAGTCGTAGAAGACATTGTGAAGTCGGCAGAAAAAGTAGTGCCAGAAATGAAAGAGGCCGGAGCGGACGTCATTGTCATCCTGTCGCACTCTGGCATTGCGGAATATGACCAGAATGGCAAGATGAAAGCTTATACAGAAGGCATTGAGAACGCCTCCTATTATTTAAGTCAAATCCCGGATGTAGATGCGATTTTAACCGGCCATCAGCATTTAAGCTTTCCAAATGCTGCGAAGCCATCGTTCCCAGACGGGAATGGCATTGACAATACGACTGGAACAATTAATGGCGTCGCGACAGTGATGCCGGGCTCGTGGGGGAATAATATCGGGTTAATTGACCTTCAAGTGGAAAAAGTGGACGGCAAATGGGATGTCATAAATGGAACATCAACGCTGAAGCCAATCACTGCGGGAGAGGTGACGGCAGATGCAGATCCTGCCATCATCGATTCGGTAAAAGCGGAGCACGAAGCGACTATTACGTATATGGATACACCTGTTGGCGAGCTTAAAGGAGACTTAAATACGTATTTCGGTCTCGTGCAGGATAACGCGGCGATGGAGATTTTAAACCGCGCACAAACATGGTACGTAGAAAGCGCACTGAAAGGTACTCAATATGAAAAATTGCCGGTTCTTTCCGCATCCGCACCGTTTAAGGCAGGACGCGGCGGAGTAGAAGATTACACAGATGTAAAGTCAGGCACGATCGTACTGAAAAATATCGCAGACCTGTATTTGTACGATAATAATGTCGTAAACGCCGTAAAAGTAGATGGCGCAACGTTAAAAGAATGGCTGGAGTGGTCAGCAGGACAATTTAATACAATTGAAATTGACCCAGCAAAAAAAGAAGTGCAATCGTTAATCAATCCAGACTTCCCGACCTATAATTTCGATGTGATCGACGGTGTTACGTATGAGATTGATGTGACATCACTGCCGAAATACGATAAAGGGCAAAATCTCATCAATGAAGATGCGAATCGGATTAAAAATGTGAAGTATAATGGAAAATCGGTTACAGATGACATGGAATTTATTGTGGCAACAAATGATTACCGGGCCGCAGGCAGCAAACTGATGAACCCTGGCGGCGTGAATACGGTATTAAAAGCACCGGATTCCAATCGTCAGGCGATGATGAACTATGTTATGGAGTTTAAAGAAATTGATGCAGCCGTTAACAATAACTGGACGTTTGCCAAAACAAATGCGACCGTTGTTTTTACATCAAATCCGAAAGCGGAGGCTCTTGCGAAAAAAACAAAAAATATCACGTATACAGGTGAAACGAATGAAAAAGGATTTGGTCTTTTTGAGCTTGATTTAAGCGAAGGAGGATCATCAATCGACCATTCATTTATAGACGTGCCGGCAGATCATTGGGCGGCCCGATATATTACAGCCTTAGCGGAAGCGGATATCATTAAAGGCAAGACCGATAAGACGTTTGATCCGGAAGGCAGTGTCACACGCGGTCAATTTGTCAGTCTGCTCGCACGTTCTATGAAGTGGACAGCTAAAAAAGAAGCTCCTTTCGTGGACGTGAGTGGGTCCCTAAAACAAGACATCGCTGCTGCTTATGAAGCAGGCATTACAAAGGGAACGAGTACAGAAATGTTTAAACCAGCTAAACCGATCACTCGTGCAGAAATGGCGGCTATGCTTGTCCGTGCGTATGAAAAAGAACATGGGAAAGTAAAAGTGAGCGGATCGCTGCCGTTTACCGATCTGTCGGCTTACGGACGAACTTTTCAAGAATCCATTCACAAAGCATATCAGCTCACGTTAATGGAAGGAACGGACAAAACATTTAAGCCGGGGAATACAGCGACACGCGCTGAAGCGGCAAAAGTGTTATATTTGCTAAATGAAAAATAAAATATGACAAGTGTCATATAAATTGCATGACGGGTGCTACTGCACAAGACGTTTTCCCTCCGCTATACTAAGTACATAAATGAGCGGAGGGAACGTAAACATGAGTAAAGAAAACACAAAAGTTTTACGGAAGCAAGTAGCTCCCTATGAAAAATCAAATACACAAAAAAGTATTTTCCAATTAATTAACACGGTCGGTCCATTTTTACTTGTTTGGTACTTGGCATATCAAAGCTTATCCATCTCTTATTGGTTAACGCTTGGACTGGCGGTTGTCGGTGCCGGATTTATTACGCGCATCTTTATTATTTTTCATGACTGCTGCCACCATTCGTTTTTCAAAAACCGGAAATTAAATCGCATTGTCGGTACATTGACAGGTGTTTTGACATTTTTCCCGTATGACCAATGGCAGCATAGCCATAACGTCCATCATGCGACGAGTTCTAATTTAGATAAGCGCGGTACAGGTGATATGTGGATGATGACTGTGAATGAGTATTACGCGGCACCGCTAAAAACGCGTATTGCGTACCGTTTGTACCGCAATCCATTTGTCATGTTTGTAATTGGCCCGATTTGGGTGTTTTTAATTACCAATCGATTTAATGTAAAAGGTGCCCGCAAAAAAGAGCGCATGAACACGTACTTAACGAACGTGATTCTTCTTGGCAGCGTACTTCTCATGAGCTGGCTTGTCGGCTGGCAGGCATTTTTGCTTGTACATGGTCCGATGTTCTGGATCGCCGGCGCGATGGGGGTTTGGTTGTTTTATGTACAGCATACGTTTGAAGATTCGTACTTTGAAGAAGACGAAAACTGGAACTACGTGAAAGCGGCAGTAGAAGGAAGCTCTTTTTATAAGCTGCCAAAGCCGCTCCAATGGATTACCGGCAACATCGGTTTCCATCATGTGCATCATTTAAGCCCGCGTGTGCCAAACTATCAGCTCGAAGCAGCACATTCAAATTCAGAGCCGCTTCAAAATGTGCCGACAATTACACTCTGGACGAGTATCCAGTCCGTGAGATTCCGTCTATGGGATGAAGCACAGGATAAATTTGTTACCTTTAAAGACGCAAAGAAAACGTACGGTGCGCATAACAAACGAAGCGCAGTTAATTAACTGAAAAGCTGTCCTCGCTCGATGAGGACAGCTTTTTTATGTTAAAATAAGGTCAAAAAAGGTGTTTTATGAAAAAACGATTTGCATCGCTTCAAAGAAGCTCTGGACTGTCTCCATACATATGGAGCATTTTAAGTTTTCTACCATTTTACTTTATTTTCCAGTCGTCCTCAACCATTGAAATTGTGGTCGGCATCACATTAACTATTTTATTTTTTATTAGTTTTCGATTTGCTTTTTTATCATCCAAGTGGCCGGTTTATTTATGGATTTGCATTCTTGTTGGGATTTCCGTGACCATGACGATTTTGTTCCAATTTATTTATTTTTCATTTTATATTGCGTATTACAATGGCAATATCCGCAACCGTGCGGCGTTTGTTACGGCGTATGTGATTCATCTGGTCAGCACAATCGCATCGATCAACTACAACATTGTCGTTCAGGACCCGCTGTTTATCCAGCAGCTGCCCATTATTATTGTGGTTTTTATTAGCGTTATTTTATTGCCATTTACATTGTACAATCGAAAAAAGCAGGATAAGCTCGAAGCAGAGCTACAAATGGCAAACAACCGGATTTCAGACTTGGTCAAGCAGGAGGAACGTCAGCGGATTGCCCGCGACTTGCATGATACACTTGGCCAGAAATTGTCATTAATTGGACTGAAAAGTGATTTGGCACGCAAACTGATTGAAAAAGACCCGGAAAAAGCAAAAAGTGAACTGCTGGATGTACAGCAGACGGCACGGACAGCGCTGAATGAAGTGAGAAATCTTGTTTCCTCAATGCGAGGCATTCGTGTGAACGACGAAATGGTTCTTGTCCAGCAAATGTTAAAAGCAGCGCAAATTGAATACACAGGCGCTCCTTCATTTCAGCTTGAAAAGGCGTCACTATTCGTAGAAAATGTGTTAAGCATGTGTATGAAAGAAGCAGTTACGAATATTGTAAAACACAGCCAGGCATTTTCATGCCACATTCAAATTCAACAGCTCGAGGACGCTGTACGAATGACTGTAAAAGATGACGGAGTTGGCCTGAACCGTCATGACATTGGGAAAGGAAGTGGGCTGCCAGGCATGCGTGAACGGCTTGAATTTGTCAACGGTACTTTAGACATCCAGTGTAAAAATGGTACGACACTTGTGATGACAGTCCCAAATAATGTAACACAACATGACGGGGAGATGAAAATATGATTCGTATTGTCATTGCCGAAGATCAGCGTATGCTGCTTGGCGCACTTGGATCGCTTCTCAGTTTAGAAGACGATATGGAGGTGATTGGCCAGGCGGCAAATGGAGAAGAAGCAGTAACGCTTGTCCATGAGATGCAGCCCGACATTTGTATTATGGACATTGAAATGCCGATCAAGACTGGTCTTGAAGCCGCTGAAGAGTTAAAAAACGATTCGTGCAAGGTGATTATTTTAACAACATTTGCTCGAACTGGCTATTTTCAGCGCGCGTTAAAAGCGAAAGTGAGCGGCTATTTATTAAAAGACAGTCCGAGTGAAGAGCTCGCAAGCTCGATCCGCAGCATTATGGATGGGCGTAAAGTGTACGCCCCGGAATTAATGGATGATTTTTACAGTGAAGAGAACCCGCTGACAGAGCGGGAAAAAGATGTACTCGAACTTGTAGCAGAAGGGAAAAATACGGGTGAGATTGCGAAAAAGCTTAATTTAAAAAACGGTACAGTCCGTAATTACATCTCTACCATTTTTGATAAATTAGAAGTGAAAAATCGAATCGAAGCGATTTCCCAGTCGAAAGAAAAAGGCTGGTTTAAGTGACCAGCTGCTTAAAAGCTATACTGATTTTTAAAATGGACAAACGTGCTTAGGCGCGTTTTTTTATTTTAAAAGAAGAAATGATTGTTGCCGGTTGTTCATAAGATAGGAAAGTGGATAAAGAATGAGGAGGAGGGACAAGCCATGAGTTTATTTTTAGGATTGGGAATTGCTATAGCGGGCTATTTTATTGGGGATGGGCTGAAAAACTGGAAAAATCCATCAGAAAAAAACTTTATCGATCATTTTAAAAAAAGAGATGAGCCTGAATTAATTGAAGCGGGGGAGGTGCATCGTTTTATCGGTACACCGAAAGGAGAGGCAAAAGCATTGATTGAGGAAAATCCGGATATTCCTTCGATAACGATAAACAGAAAAATATATTTTTCCAGAACCACTTTGCGTGAATGGCTGGCGGCACAAAAACTTCGCTCAAGTTGAATGCCGGCTAAATTCAAAAAGGTCGGCGAAAGCAAGCCGTATAAATTGATTTTATCTGCTTAAGATAAAGAAAAAGGAGGGAATAAGGTGTGGATAAAGACTTGACGTTGACGTTAGGAAAAGTGCTGGGTGAATTATATGAAATTCAAAAGCAACAAGGAATCAACAAGGTGGATAACGGTCATATTTACGGTTTGTTACATGGGTTTGAAGAAGCTTTAAAGAAAGAATTTGAAAACTTGAATTTTATCAGCCAAGAAAAAGTAGAGGCGGTTTCCCAATACTTTTCTTCTTTTATAAAGGCGGGAACGGAAACAGACGACCTTCCTCCATTCGATAGTATGCGCTCGCAGATGGAAAAGCAGGGCATGGATCAAGAACAGTTTATTACTATATTACGCTATTTAAACGCATCCGACAGGCTGAATATAGATGTAAATCAACTCGGAAACTTCGAATTAACAAGCGGTGATAGAAATGGCTGAGCATCCTCAAAGAATGCTTCAGCTTGTAGACAACGTCAACAGCTTCTTTTCAGCAAATGTCTAATGTCTGAAAAGTTATAATATTCCAGTTAACTAATTTTGTTTTTTTTCTGGAGCCGATAGGTGAAGCTGGCAGGAATGCGCTTTCCATGGGCAGTGCGGGAGCTTCCTCGGCTGACGCTTGCGGGATCTCCCGACTCTGAACTGCATCCCCAATCATTAGTGTCCAATGATTGGGGTGCAGTTCAACGCTGCCTTTTCGGAACCATTTTAATAATACGTGTACAATTTTCTCACGCAAAGAAAGTAATTTGTCTACAGTCTAGAGCATCCAAAAAAGGATGCTTTTTTTCATTTAATTTTCACTGTCCCTCGTTAAACTGAATAGGTAACGAATGAAAAAGGATGTGCAAGAAATGGATCAAGAGAAGGACACTTTTGCGACATCTGAGAAAGTGGAAGCGAGTCATATTTTAATTGAAGATGAAGAAACGGCAAATGAAGTAATCAAAAAACTTGAAGCTGGCGAAGACTTTGCCGAATTGGCGAAAGAATATTCAACGGATACAGCAAGTGCGGAAAATGACGGCGAGCTCGGATTCTTTGGCACAGGTGAAATGACTGAAGAATTTGAAACGGCCGCATTTGCTATGAAAGTCGGAGAAACAAGCGATCCAGTAAAAACTGATTGGTTACCACGTTATAAAAGTAATGGATAAGCAGGAAGCAAAGGAGGCAAATTTAGAAGACAGCACAGACGGAATCCGTGAAACACTTATGCAGGAAAAACTGTCGTCCGAGTACACAACATGGCTTGAAGAAAAACAGGAAGAATACGACATTTATAATCGTTAGAAATAATGACGGACCCTGTCGAATGAGACGGGGTTTTTATATTAAGCGCCATTAAATTTGAAGCAAATAGGGGAAGGAAGTAGACTAAGAATGAGAAAGCACATTGGATAAGGCTGTGACTAAACATGAAAATCGATGAGTTTTTTTGATACAACATGCCGTTTGGCAAAAAGCTCATTCGGCTGCATCATAAAAATGCGCTGTTATTTCTTGTTTTAACGATAATCAGTTTTCTGCTTTTTTCAACGACATTCAGGACTCCTTTTCCAGAAATGCGGGTATGGATAAAAGAAAGTCATATTTGGATCGGCTTTTTCTTTATATAATATATCACACTGATCGTACTGGATTTTTTTACCGGAAATTGTGAAATGGATGAATCCGTTTTTTGCGTTAAGCAGCCTTTATAAACAGGATGGGAACGGCTTAACCACTTCTTCCAATAAGAAACAGATAATTTGAGAAAGCGGAGTGCCCGAACGTATAATAGGAAATTAACAAGGTCATACTGAAAGGTATTTCGGTATAAAAGGAGGAAAAAGGCAAAGGGCATGAAAGTGGTCGCAGCGATCCTTAGTCTCGTAGCAGCGTGTGTGGCAGGCATTGCGATTTGGATATATTACCCGCAGTATCAGATAGAGCAGTTAAAGGAAGGAAACGGGCCTCATACACTTGCAAGTGAACGAAAAGACACGTATGTAGAGTATTTTCGTAAAAGCGACAAGCAAGTGCTTCGCCATGTAGCGATTGGGGATTCAATTATTACCGGGTTTGGAGCAAGTCCGAAAGAAAACCTCGTTAAGACATTCTCGGAAAATCTGGAAGCGTCTATTCAAAAAGATGTACAGTTTCAAAATGAAGGGATTAATGAGATTACCAGCAGCGAATTAAATGAACTTGTTCAAAACGGGGAGTTTGATGAGCAAATTAAGCAGGCGGATATTGTCACGATTAATGTTGGCGGCAATGATATTTTGCAGCTTGGATTTGAAGAAGGATTTTATGAAGCTGTACAGTCATTTGATTTGCTGCAGACAGAATTTAACGGGAACTTAACAGACGTTTTGGATCGGGTGCACGAGCTAAATCCGGAAGCGACAGTTTTATTGCTTGAATTGTATAACCCGCTTGATAGAGAGTTTGAATTATACACGCTGGCGGACCGGTTTTTACCAAAATGGAATGTCCAGCTGTACGAGCTCGCTTCGAAATTAGACTACGCAGTCGTTGTCGATACAACCGAAGTGATAAACAGTGAGCAGCCGCAAAATTTGTCAGACGATGGAATTCATCCGAGTGAACTTGGCTACCATGCGATTGCAGAGCAAATGCTGAATCAGCTTGAAACGAGAACAAGATAGATCGTCAGCTGTAGGCTTTTACTTTGAAAGAAAGCCTGCAGCTGATATGATTAATGGTAAGGAGGGATTTTTTTGAAACCTAATCGGCTGACAGCTTCTATTAAAATTGCCCTAGGCTGGGATGGAAGCGCTTCACTTTTTGATCTTGATATGATGGCAATGTTAGTTGATGAAAAAGATAGAGTCCGTTCGCATAAACATATCGTTTTTTATAACCAATTGACAGCTTTTGATGGTGCGCTGCTTTTGTCAAATGATAATCAAACGGGTGCGGGCATTGGCGATGATGAAGAATTATATGTTCAGTTGTCCATGCTGCCTGCGTCTGTTGATAAAATTGTCATTGCTGTCGCTCTTTATCAATCGGGCGTCCAAACCTTCTTTCGTGATGTAAATGAAGCCTTTATCAGGATGATCAATGATGAAACAAAAGAAGAAATCGTCCGTTACGAACTGGGAGAGGATTTTTCTGACACATCGGGGGTCGTCATTGGAGATGTGCGCCGGGCAGATAATGGCTGGCGGATTGTCTTAACGGGAAGCGGTGCCACAGGTAACTTTCAGGATATTTGCAATATATACGGGCTTACAGACTTTCCAGACGGTTTTTTTGATAAGAAAAAATCAATGAATAAATTGTCGCCCTTACATATGAAAAAGCCATTTTTTTAAAGATGGCTTCTTTTTGTTTGCATTATTTATTTGAAACGTGTACGATTTAATCGTAGAAGATTTAATTAATAGAAAAGGAGCTTATTAAATGAAGCCACTTTATGAAGCAACGATCATTAACACAGGCGGACGTGAGGGAGAAGTGCATTCACCGGATAATATTTTCAATATTGATGTCGCCAAACCGGCGGCACTCGGCGGCAGCGCTACAACGGCTACAAATCCTGAACAGCTTTTTGCGGCCGGCTACAGTGCATGCTTTAATAGTGCACTTGAATTATTATTAGAAAAAGGCAATGTGAAGTTTGACAGCAGTGAGGTAACAGCGACTGTGTCACTTTTCCCGGATAAGACAGATAATGGATTTCAACTTGGGGTGAAGCTTGAAGTGTCAATTGCAGGGGTTGATCGTGAGACTGCGGAAGAATACGTGCATAAAGCGCATAATTTCTGCCCATATTCAAAAGCCATAAAAGGCAATATTGATGTTGAATTATCCGTTAAGTAAAGGGGAATGTTTATGACCACTGTTTATGATTTTACTGTAAAAAAACCAAATGGCGAAATGCTTTCGCTGAAACAGTATGAAGGAAAGGCCTTCGTTATTGTGAACACGGCGAGCAAATGTGGATTTACGCCACAGTTTGGTGGTCTTCAGTCTCTGTATGAAAAATATAAGGATGATGGATTAATGGTTCTTGGTTTTCCATGCGATCAGTTCAATAACCAGGAATTCGATGATATCGACAAAACGACAGAATTTTGCCAAGTGAATTATGGTGTCACGTTTCCCATATTTGCGAAAATTGATGTAAATGGAGATCATGCGGACCCGCTTTTTAAACATTTAACGACGGAGAAAAAAGGGCTGCTGTCAAAAAAAATCAAGTGGAATTTCACGAAGTTTTTAATTGATAAAAATGGTCAGGTTGTAGAACGGTATGCACCCCAGACAGATCCTGAAAAAATAGAAGAGGACTTAAAAAACGTATTGTCATGAATGATTTTTTATCGCTGAATAAACAGCTTTGCTTTGCCGTGTACGAAACGGCTGGTGAATTTAATAAGCTGTATACAAGTGTGCTTCAGCCTTTTGGATTGACATACCCACAGTATTTGGTGCTGTTGTCGTTGTGGGAGAAAGATGAAGTAACGATGAAAGAACTTGGTGCGAGGCTTCATCTTGGCACGGGAACACTGACGCCAATGATTTCGCGTATGCAGGAAAATGGCTGGGTGCGAAAAGAGCGCTCGAAAGACGATGAGCGGAAAGTGTTTATTTATCTCCAAGAAAAAGCACGCAGAGAACAGTCTGCCATTACGAAGCGTGTCGCCGAAGAAATACAGTTTTGCAACATTAGCGTAACCGAATATGAGCAGATGATGGGAACTTTAAATGGGCTGCACCGAAAACTGAAGAACCGAACAAAAAACGCCGCTGAGTAACTGCCTGGCGTTTTTTTTGTGGAATGTTTTGTCCAAGCGGTGAATAAAGTAATACAGGAAAGGGTGATGAACATGTGCGGCATAACGGGCCTGGTTCATTTTCAGCGGGAGCTGGTGGATGAAAAAGAAACGGTCAGCAAAATGGCGGCGACGCTGAAAAAGCGGGGTCCGGACGACTTTAATGTGTGGACGTCACGTCATGCGGCATTCGGTCATACCCGGCTTGTCGTTGTCGATCCGGCGGGCGGTATTCAGCCAATGACACGCGGCTCATTTACGATGGTGTACAACGGCGAGCTTTATAATACAGAAGAGGTACGGAAAGAACTGATAAAACGTGGCCATGCATTTCAAGGGCACTCCGATACTGAAGTGCTGTTAACCGCGTTTATCGAATGGCGTGAAAACTGTTTGGAGCAGCTGAACGGGATTTTCGCATTTGGCGTGTGGGATGAGCAGCGCCAGGAATTGTTTATGGCACGTGACAGGCTTGGTGTGAAACCTCTTTTTTATACGGAAAAAAACGGTGCTTTTTTATTTGGTTCAGAATTAAAAGCTCTTCTTGCACATCCGGATGTTGAGGCGGAAATCGAACGATCGGGACTAATGGAATTGTTTGCACTTGGACCGGGGCGCACGCCGGGAAACGGTGTATTCAAAAATATATTCGAATTACGACCGGCGCATGCACTAACAGTAAAGCGGAGCGGACTGAACGTGTGGCGTTATTGGAATGTGAAAAGTGAGCCGCACCGCCACTCATTGAATGAAACAGCGGAACGCGTGCGTTATTTACTTCGGGATGCAGTTGAGCGGCAGCTGACGGCGGATGTGCCGGTTTGCACTTTTTTGTCGGGCGGTGTTGACTCAAGCGCGATCAGTGCATTTGCGGCGAACTTCTTTGACAAACCGCTTCATACGTATTCCATTGAATACGAAGATAACAGCCGTTTTTTTAAGAAAAATCTGTTTCAGCCTGGAGAAGACAGGCCGTGGATTGAAAAAATGCAGCATCATATCGGATCGGTTCATCATACAAAAGTGATCGATCACGATACGCTTGCGGCGAAATTAAAAGAAGCGATGATCGCGCGGGACTTGCCGGGAATGGCGGATGTAGATTCATCATTGCTATGGTTTTGCGATGAAATTAAACAGGATTTCACAGTGGGCTTATCGGGAGAATGTGCGGATGAAGTGTTTGGCGGCTATCCGTGGTTTCACCGGGAACTAAAAGAAAATGGTTTTCCGTGGCTAACATCGATCGAGGAAAAGACATTACTGCTGAACGATAAATGGCGAAAAGAACTGTCTTTAGAGGAATATGTCCGGGAAAAAAGCGGCTGGCTCCGAAGTGAAACACCGCAGCTGGACGGAGAAACCGCACTGGAACAAAAGCGCAGAGAGCTGTTTTATATAAACATGGTGTCATTTATGGCGGTGCTGCTTGAGCGCAAGGACCGGATGAGTATGGGAGCCGGGCTTGAAGTGCGTGTGCCGTTTGCGGATCACCGGCTCGTGGAATATGTATGGAATATTCCATGGGAAATGAAGATGGCGGATGGCCGGGAAAAAGGGATTTTGCGAAAGGCGCTTGACGGCGTACTGCCGGCGGATGTGCTGTACCGGAAAAAAAGTCCCTATCCGAAGACACATCATCCCGATTATACAGCGGCTGTGTCGGGCATGTTGCGGGAGATTCTATCCGGTGATTCACTGTTGCTTGAATTTTTCTCCCGGGAAAAGCTCGAGGAAATGGCGAATACGGGCGGAGCGTCGTTTCGTGTTCCCTGGTTTGGCCAGCTGATGACGGGTCCACAGCTTGTCGCCTATTTTATACAATTGCACCTCTGGTTTGATGAATATGGTGTGAGATTTTATAACAAATAAGAGGTTTTTTTAAAGAAAATCAGGGAATATAGTAATCAAATAAGGGAAGGAGTGCTGAACAATGAAAACAAACAAAGTAAAATGTGTATACCGAAATGGACATGGTGAGTGGAAACAGCCTAAATTGTTCGAAGAAGAGCTGAAAATCGGCGAAGGCACTCACTTTCATATTAAGTGCGAAGAGTCATCAGCATTGTATAATATGATATCCGACCGTTATCTAAATGACAGAAAAGACCGCAAAAAAACCTACTATAAATTTGAAACACCGGATGCAACGACACCAGACAACCGCATTTTCAGTGTTGCATTTATTGACCACCGAAATCAAGACATTACATTTGACATACACAGTGAATAAATAGATTTGTTTAAAAAAGACTGCTTCTTCGGAAGAAGTCTTTTTTATTTTTACATTATATAAGTTGACCTTATCATTTTTCCTTATGCCAGATGTTGACCGGTCAACTCCCCTAAAGAGTAGCCTGCATCACCCTTTTTTACTGTTGCTTTTGTGTGAGAGCCGTTTTGGCTTGCTGCTTTTGATAGGAGCCGAAATGGCGGTGGGCGCACGGCTTCGCGCACCATAGCGGGCAAGTGTTGAATTCGTTTCCGCCGCTCTGCGGCTCCACCGATCTCAACACTTGCCCGCTAGTCCCACTGGAGTCTGCGCCGCACATCCGCCGCCTCTGCTTTTTGACAAGTAAGGATAAAGAAGAAAAAAGGGGGGCTAGCAGGCTTCGATTTAAAACGAAGCGATCATCCATTTAAAGAGCAAAGCGCGCCAGCTTGAACACTCACCGCTTTTCTCAAAACACTTGGTGAAGCCTGCCGGATGAAGACTTCTGCGGGACGTATAGTGAATCGGCAGATCCTGCAGGCACAGCTAAGGAATGCCGCACTGCCCGTAGAACGCGAAGTCCGGCCACCTATCGGTCCCTGTTCAAAAACCTCCACAAGACCGACTCATGCTTGCGCACATAAGGGATTGTTGAGCAGGGTGGATTCCTCCAAAACAAATCGGTGATCATCCTTTTGCACCTATACGAAACACACCAGCCTAAACAGTCACTGTTTTCTAAAGTAAGAATCTTTGTTCAATTTATATAGTTTATAAAAATGCATAGCAGAAAGCGGTAGCTTTTCATTTTGAAAAGCTGCCGCTTTCTGAATCATTTATTATAGATAGTCAAGTTTTTTCACGCTGACTTTTACGTCAAGCGTATGCTGCCCACCTCCCCCTCTATAAGTTCCCTGAAGCGGGCTTACATCTGTATAGTCCCGCCCTGTGCCAATCCGAATATGGTTTTCCAGTGCCTCTACATTATTTGTCGGATCCAAGCCGATCCAGCCAATACCGGGAACCATCACTTCTACCCATGCATGAGAAGCAGAATCACCGATAAAACCGGAATTCTCCCCCACATACAAATAACCGCTAACGTATCTCGCCGGAATGCCTTTTTTTCTGAGTACGCTAAGCATGACATGGGTATAATCCTGGCAAACTCCTTTTTTTAAGGAGAATGCTTCCTGGGCGTTTGTGTTCACATTTGTTGATTCGGTATCATACGTAAATACGCTATGCAAATAACTCATCAATTCTAATGAAAACTGGACAGGATTTTCAATATCTCCGATAGCCTGCAGGACTTCATCAATCTGTTCTTGGCTGAGATACGTATACACATTTTCCCTTAAAAAGGGCAGATAATGTTCAAAGAAAAGCTTAGAATGGAAAATCGATTTCATTTCGGAAGAGTACTCAATTCTCTGAATAAATGGAGCGCGCTGAATACTGACGATAGAGGTAGTTTTAACCTCTAATGAATTGTGCTTCTGCGGAATCAGAAAGCTTTCAACAGTATTTCCCCAAAGATCAAAGGATTCTTTTGTCATAGAAGCAGGAATTACATCAATCTGATAAGAAAGCAGACGCTGGCATTCATCCATGCTCGGCTTTAATCGGATATGATTCATGCTTTGGTCTACATCATTTTCATAATGAAATGTATTTGTATGGACAATTTCGTATTTCATAAAACCTTCCCTCTCCAAGTACGTTGTTTTTTCCTTTCATACGCTATGCTCACGCTCAACTAAATAATAAGTCTTGGAGAAGACTTTGCCAAATTCTATGCAACGGTTTAGTGATTGAATAAGAAAGTCCTCGACTTCCTCATCGGCGAGATTACTTATATATTCTTCATTAAATTCTGTCATCATCGTATCTAACAAAGCATACATCTGCCAGGAGTAATGGGACACTTTTCCGCTTTCCAACCCTTTAACAGCTTCCCAAACATGTTCCATACAATAGCGAATCGAGCGCGGAAAGGACAAGTCAGAAACAAGAAACTGAAGGACACTTCTCGGATTGATAACAGGAGGGAAGTGTTTGAAATAGGTTTCGGACCCATTGACAAATTGCAGAGCGGATCGCCAAAAAAAATCATCCATTGCGCTTTGATTAGCATGTTTGGACTTTTGAAAAAAAACATTAAGGATAAGCGCTGTTTTTTCTGCTCTCTCAAGCCATTTGCCTATTTTCATAAAATGGTAGGGAAGATCCCTCGTCATCGAAGAATCGATAACGCCCGTTGCAGTAAAAGAAGATTTTTTAATGTTATTTAAAAAATCGTGAATTTCCTTAAGGGAACAATTTTTTGCTTTTTGAGCGTTCTGCAAATATAAATAAAATTCGTTCCAAACTTCCCACAATTCATTTGGAATGCTGTTCCTGGTGATCCTGGCATTTTCCCGGGCGAATGAAACGGTATTTGCCATTGAATTGGGATTTTCTTTTGAAAAAGTTAAATAGTCCACAACCTTTTCAAATGTAAGGGCCTCATAAAAGCTGTAATAGCTGTTTTTTGACGTGCAAATGTCGAGTACCGTTTCCCAATCATTCCCTGCTGAAATTTCCTGTTCAGAAGCTTCTAGTATGGTAATGAGCTGCATGCTGAGAATATGAGCGTTATGTTCCGTTCTTTCACAATTTCTAGACATCCAATACAATGAATCAGCTACCCTGCTCAGCATGCTGCATTTCCTCCTTTAATACCCAAGTATCTTTTGCTCCTCCGCCTTGCGAGGAGTTAACGACAAGCGAACCTTCCTTAAGGGCGACGCGAGAAAGACCACCTGGAAAAATATTTATATTTTCTCCCTTCATCACAAATACCCGCAGGTCAACATGACAGGGATAAAAATGTCCGTTTTGATAAACCGGTGCCCGCGACAATTTAATCGTTGGCTGGGCAATATATTGATTCGGGTTTTCAAGAATTTTTTCTCTGAAGAGTATTAATTCCTCATCGGTTGCATGAGGCCCGATCAGCATGTCATAGCCTCCGGAAGCACCGACATTTTTGATTACCAGCTCGTCAAGATGTTCAAGCACCCATTCGCGTTGATGAGGATCACGCAAAATGAATGTTTCCACGTTCGGAATGATGGCTTCTTCATTTAAATAATATTTAATCATGTCGGGAACATAAGCATACATCGCTTTATCATCCGCTACGCCGTTGCCGATTCCGTTTACAATGGAAACATTGCCTGCCCGGTAAGCGTCGACCAAACCTGGAACCCCTAAGCGGGAATCTTTCCGGAACGCTTTTGGATCAAGAAAATCATCATCAATGCGGCGGTAAATAATATCAACTCTTTTTAGCCCTCTGATCGTTTTCATATAGACAATATTGTTTTTGACTAATAAATCACGTCCCTCAACCAGCGAGATATTCATACGCTGGGCTAAAAAAACATGGTCGTAATAAGCTGAATTATACATACCGGGCGTTAATAAAACGGCGCGTGGGTCTGACGTTATGCTTGCATTTTTAGGCAGGTGAGCCATAAGAGCTGAATGCAGGTGGCCCATTTGCTGCTCCAGCATATTGAGAGAGTGTTCAGAAAAGAATTCCGGACAGACTTGCCGCATCACATAACGGTTTTGATACACGTATGACATGCCAGAGGGATTTCGCAAGTTATCTTCAAGTACTCTGTAAACGCCATGCTCATCTTTTATTAAATCAATCCCAGCCAAAAAAATATGATTTTGGAGCGGAATCTCTAAGCCGCCGGCCTGCCGATAATAAAAGTAAGGATTTTGTTCAACCAGATCCCGTGGAATAATGCCATCTTTTAAAATGTTTTGTTCATGATAAATATCATCCAGAAATAAATTTAAAGCTTTTACACGCTGAATCATTCCTTTTTCGATCTCTTTCCATTTTTCAGCGGGAATAATGATTGGAATAAAATCAAATGGCATTGTTCGTTCAGTTCCGCCATCATTTCCGTAGACCGTAAACGTGATTCCCTGTCTTAAAAAACTTAAGTTTGCTGTTTCCTGCTTTTCTTTTAATTC
Organism: Domibacillus iocasae; assembly: GCF_001750285.1. GTDB lineage: Bacteria > Bacillota > Bacilli > Bacillales > Domibacillaceae > Domibacillus > Domibacillus iocasae. The sequence continues at coordinate 350,745 of NZ_MAMP01000024.1, read as the reverse complement.
TTCCTCAGACAAATCCTGAAGAACGTCATAAAAAGATTGATAATGTTTTTTGGGATTTCCGTTTTGATCCAGCATTTCATCAAAATAGGGGCCGATTTCATAAGGTTTAAACATGCCAGTACCCTCCTTTGTGTAAAAGTATTACTTAAAAGAATACGACAAAGGCTGGCAAATCCCTTTAATAAAAAAATAAAATATGACATTAATATGATAGAAAACATAACAAACTAGTTTATTGTTTATTTTTGAACGTGATTATTAACTGGAAACGTTCGAGAAATGCAGGTTTTGTGACATAAAATAAAAATAAGTCATTAATAGTGAAAAAATTCTGTTTAATTTGACATATTTCTATGATAAATTTAGGGGGATAAGTCGAAAGGATGAATAACATGACACAACTGAAAAATGTAACCATTATTAAAAAAGCAAATATTTATTTTGATGGAAAAGTGACGAGCCGAACAGTTTTACTTCAAGATGGAACGAAAAAAACACTCGGCATCATGATGCCAGGGGAGTATGAATTTTCAACGGAATTAAAAGAAGAGATGGATATTGCAGCAGGCAAGCTTGAATATAAAATTGCGGGTGGCGAATGGGAAACGATTGATGGAAGCGGCGTGTTTTATGTGCCAGCAAATGAATCGTTCCAGCTGAAAGTACATACTGTTGTGGATTACTGCTGTTCTTATCTAGCTGAGTAATAATAAAAATGTTTGTACAAAGCGCTTATTTTTTTAAGCGCTTTTTTGTGTTTGATTTTTGGCAAAAAAGGATATAAGTAGTAGAGGTTTGAATAAAAAAGACAGGGAGGAATGTAAGTGGAAAATGATGAAAAGAAAAAAATGGGTACTGGTGAAGCGGAAGGAACGCTAACCAACCGCCAGGGTCATCCAGTCACCGACAACCAAAATATCAGAACAGTCGGAAATCGCGGACCTTCTACATTAGAAAATTACGATTTTATTGAAAAAATTTCACATTTTGATCGTGAAAGAATACCGGAGCGGGTTGTGCATGCACGCGGCGCCGGAGCACATGGTTATTTTGAGACGTATGGAAAAGTAGGCGATGAAGACGTTTCAAAATATACGCGGGCGAAAGTATTTCATGGAGCAGGCAAGCAGACACCAGTTTTTGTTCGATTTTCAACTGTAGCAGGAGCGAAGGAATCTCCTGAAACAGCACGTGATCCACGCGGATTTGCCGTGAAATTTTACACCGAAGATGGAAACTGGGATCTTGTTGGCAACAATTTAAAAATATTCTTTATCCGTGATCCATTAAAATTCCCTGATATGATTCATGCATTTAAGCCTGATCCTGTCACAAATATTCAAAATCCGGAGCGGATGTTTGATTTTGTTTCACAATCACCGGAAGCGATTCACATGATTACGTTCCTGTTTTCACCATGGGGCATTCCGGCGAACTACCGGCAGATGCAAGGCTCGGGGGTTAACACGTACAAATGGGTGAACCAGGAAGGAGAAGCTATCCTGGTAAAATATCATTGGGAACCGATAAAGCAGGGCATTAAAAACTTAACACAAAAAGAAGCGAATGAAATTCAAGGGATGAACACGAGTCATGCCACGCAAGATCTTTATGAAGCGATCGAAAAAGGGGATTACCCGGAATGGGAGCTTTGCATTCAAATGATGAGTGACGATGAGCACCCGGAACTTGATTTTGATCCGCTTGATGACACAAAACTGTGGCCAACTGATCAATTTCCGTTCCTTCCAGTAGGGAAAATGGTGCTGAATAAAAATCCGGAAAACTTTTTCGCGGAAGTAGAGCAGGCAGCGTTTGGGACAGGTGTCCTGGTGGATGGACTGGATTTCTCGGATGATAAGATGCTGCAGGGCCGTACGTTTTCTTACTCTGATACGCAGCGTTATCGTGTAGGGGCAAACTATTTACAGGTGCCGATTAACAAGCCGAAAAAACGGGTGGCAACGAATCAGCGCGATGGCCAGAATGCTCATTATGTGGATTCGGGTCAAAATCCACATGTGAATTACGAACCATCCATTCTTGGCGGCCTGAAAGAATCCGAACAGGTTGGAAAAGTGCATGAACCTGCCTACAACGGGAAATTGGTCAGAGAAGCAATTGAGCGCAAAAATGAATATGGACAGGCGGGAGATACGTACCGCAGCTTTGAAGATTGGGAAAGAGATGAATTAATCAGCAATCTAGTAGATGCGCTTAAAGTATCTCATCCGGAAATTCAAAAGCAGATGATTGAGCATTTCACGAAAGCAGATGAAGAATATGGCCGCCGTGTAGCCGAAGGGCTTGAAAAAGCAAACAAGGAAATGGGCAATGAATCAAAACACAATACAGGATCTGCAGCGTCCGATGAAGCTGCTGAAAATGCGAAAGAAAAAGGACACGAGGCTGATCCCTATTAAAAGCAGAACTCCCTTCATTTGTGATGAAGGGAGTTTTTACGTGAGGGTAAATCAATAATAAAATGACTTTTTATTTTAAAATGTCCGCAACAATTTCAAAGGACCGCAGTCTGGCATCGTGGTCAAAAATTTGAGCGTTGACCATAATTTCATCTGCATTTGTTTCTTCTATAAAAGAGGAAAGCTTTTTCTTTACGGTTTCCGGACCACCGATGATAGAAGCGCCAAGCTGCTGCTGAAGGGCCGCTTTTTCAAATTCACTCCAAATGCTGTCCATATTGTCAACAGGCGGCTGAAGAGGTACTGCGTTGTTTCGAATTAAGTTTAAAAACTGCTGCTGCATCGATGTGGCAAGGCGCTCCGCTTCTGCGTCCGTATCAGCGGCAATAACATTGACCCCAAGCATTGCGTGTGGTTTTTCAAGAACATCAGATGGTGTGAAATGCCGGCGATAAAGCGCCAATGCCGGCATTGTATTATCCGGTGAGAAATGGCTCGCAAATGAAAACGGCAAACCGAGGTCACCGGCAAGCCGGGCGCTAAAGCCGCTTGAACCAAGAAGCCAGATCGGTATGTTCAGTCCTTCACCCGGCACAGCATGAATATGATTTCTTCCTTCAAAATAGCCGCGAAGTTCTTCCAGCTGTTCAGGAAAATCATGGCCGTCGCTCATGTTTTGACGGCGCAGCGCACGCATCGTCATTTGATCTGTTCCCGGTGCACGGCCAAGCCCGAGATCAATGCGTCCAGGGAAAAGAGACTCTAGTGTGCCAAATTGTTCAGCGATGACGAGCGGTGCATGGTTAGGAAGCATAATGCCTCCGGAACCAACGCGGATTGTTTTCGTTGCTGAAGCGATGTGCCCAATAACAACAGATGTTGCCGAGCTTGCAATGCCCGGCATATTATGATGTTCTGCCAGCCAATAGCGGTTATAGCCCCATTTTTCTGCGTGACGGGCAAGATCAGCGGAATTTCGAAAAGAACCCGCCGAAGTACCGTCAGCTGTAATTGGCGCAAGGTCAAGGACTGAATAAAGAATCGACATTGTATAAGTACACTTCTTTCTGTGTGATGGTTTTGTTTTGGTGTGCTTAGTGTAGCAGGAATATTTCGTGAGGCAAAATAAAATGACTTGCCATCCAGGAAAAAAAGGAGTAATATACGAATACAGCTGCGTTGTACGTGTTTTTTTAATTAAGTTTTAACCTTTAAGCTGTAACAGGGAGTTTAACATTAAGACGGGATTGACAGGCCTCTGCCCATGCGGCAAGGAGGACAGACATGAACGTTTTTGCAAACACCCACTTTGAGGAGTGGTGGTTTAAAACTTTCTTATTCTTTATAATACGGCAAAGGCGGCAAAAAAATCAGTTCCCATTCGGGACTGATTTTTTTTGTCTGTTTTTACCTATTTGCGTGTTTGAAACTCAAGATTTTTTTGAAACACTGTAAAAGTGTAAATTCTTTTGTTCAACTTATATATTTAAGATTTAGGAAGATAAGTCGATAAAATTCAAGTAACGTTAACCTTTAATGTTCAGGGGAAACAACTTGAGAATTTTCAAACGGGGGGATGGGCATGAGAAGAAAAATGAAATTAGGATTTAAAGTGAATGCAATGGTGCTGGGGATTATATTATTATTGTCTACTGCATTGAGTGCTGTCGCCATTCAACAGGTAAGGGATGGAATTAAAAATGTGGCAGTGGAAAAAGCGAAAGGCGATCTCAATCTTGCTTATCTTTACATAGAAAACAAGTTTCCGGGTGAGTGGAGAATTGAAAGCGACTCGCTGTTTAAAGGCAATACAAAAATGAATGACAACACAGAAATAGTCGATATAATTGGAAAAGAAACAGGAGATACAGTAACGATTTTTCAGGGCGATACTCGGATTTCGACCAATGTAATGGTGGACGGAGAACGTGCTGTAGGAACAACGGTTTCACCGGAAGTGGCCAATGCCGTTCTGAAAACAGGTGAGAATTTTTACGGGGAAGCTGAAGTGGCGGGTAATCATTATCAGACCGCGTATATGCCTCTAAAAGATAATGATGGAAAAACAATCGGAATTTTTTATACAGGAGCTTCAGAAGAAATTATCGACCAGACAATTAATGATTTTCTGAACAAATTTTTTATTGTATTAGCAATCGTAATTATACTAGCGTCTTTTATTATCTTCTGGTTTACAAAAAGGTTAACGAAAAGATTGCACATCATTTCGTCGGCTCTTGCTAAGTCGGGAAATGGAGATTTTACAACTGAACTGTATGATTCGTCTGGAGATGAATTAAGCGACCTTACTAACAGCTATAACAAAATGAGAGAGAACTTACATACAATGATGATTGATGTGCTTGAAACGTCTGGTCAAGTTGCCGCATCTTCCGAACAATTGACGGCAAGTGCCGAGCAAACGAGCCGGGCAACAGAAGAAATCACCATGTCTATTCAGCAAGTAGCAAGTGGAGCGGAAGAAACAACGGTCAGTATGGAAAAAAGCGAAAGATCCCTGCAGACTGTGACAGAAGCAATCAAAAAAATCTCAAAAAGTTCTAATGAAGCAGCAGAAGCAGGCTCTAAAACAGCTGAACAAGCAAAACGCGGCGGCGAATTTGTTGAAAAAACAGCATTGCAAATTCAGGAAATCGACCAATCGGTTTATGAGAGTGGCGAAGTGATTAAGCTGTTAGACAAACGCTCACAAGAAATTGGTGATATTTCAAAAGTGATTACCGCTATCGCCGATCAAACAAATCTATTGGCATTGAACGCCGCTATCGAAGCGGCACGAGCGGGAGAACACGGAAAAGGGTTTGCGGTTGTTGCCAATGAAGTACGCAAACTTGCTGAACAATCGCAGCGATCATCTACGCAAATCTCTGATTTAATTAAAGAAATTCAAACAAACATGGAGCGCTCAAACGAATCATTTGACAAAGTAAAAGCGGAAGTAAAAGAAGGTCTTGGAATCGTCCAGCAAACGGAGAAAAGCTTTGCAGAAATTTTTGCTTCAATGGGGCAAATGGGAGAAAGAATAAGTGAAATTGCGGTAACAGCCAACGCTATCACAGAAAATGCACAAGCTGTTTCTCAAACGGTTAATCAGCATACAGCTATATCGAGAAACGCTTCTATGCATGCTCAAAACGTGGCAGCTGCAACTGAAGAGCAGCTTGCATCAATGGAAGAAATTACGTCTGCTTCGATGATGCTTTCCAATATGGCTATGAATCTGCAGGAGCTGGTCAGCAAATTTAAAATTTAAAAAGAGAGGCCTCAGTGTATTTACACGAGGCCTCTCTTTTATAATTGAGTGTTAAAACTTGATGGAAGATTGAAACTGGTTCATAAGCTGGTCCAATTCCTGGCTGTATTGGATCGTTTCAGTATGGTTTAATCCTTTTGTTGTGCCCGCAGCTATCATTGCATGGCGAACTTTTTTAATTTTTCTTATTAATTCGTCATTATTCCTTAAAGCATTCATTATGAAACCTCCATAATCACTTTCGTTTCTCTTTTTAGAAAGGAACAGCATCTAGTATACGAAAAAAAAGCAGGAATTAAAACGCATTCGACAAAACGTCTAAAAACATTGCAGAAGTGTCGAGATTTAACGAACGAAAATGGTAGGTTTTTGACTAATTATCACGTAAAATCTTTCTTTAATCGAATACCTTTTAAAAGGGGCTGACTATGATTTATATAGGACGAATATTGACGGTGGCGGCCTCCGTTATCTTAACAGCCATTCATCTTTTTATTTTTAATGAACGTATTGAAAAAGAACTGATTGATTTTCTCGTAATAACCAGTCTTGCTTATTTTTTAGGCTGGCAGTATGATCGAGCCAAGCTGGAGGGAAGACGGCGGGAAGAAAATGCGGAAAGCTACCGGCAATTGGTGGAGTTGCTGCCAGAAGCCGTTTTTATTCATGAAAATGAATCAATTTTGTACGTCAACAAAGCAGGAGAAGAATTGTTGGCTGCTTCCGGAAAAACCGAATTAATCGGAAAATCCATTTATACATTTATCAAATCAGATTATCAAAAGCTGTCATTCCAGCATATTAAGCAAGTATGCAGAGAAAAAACACCGGTCATGAATACAGAAAAAGAATTAACATGTTTAGATGGACGCGTTATACCGTGCAGCGTCTCTTCATTATTTATGCCTTTTCAAGGAAAAAAGACTCTTTTATCCATTGTAAAAGATTTAACATCGCATAAAGAACAAACTGCCCAGCTTGTGGAGAAATCAGAAAAGCTGGCGCTGGTAGGCCAGCTGGCGGCAGGCATCGCCCATGAAATTCGAAATCCGCTCACATCAATTAAAGGGTTCCTTCAACTGACACGCATGCAAGGTGAACACCGTGACGATTATTTTGATATTATGATGACCGAGCTGGACCGGATCAACCTTATTGTCAGTGAACTTTTGGGTGTTTCAAAACCGGTGGATGTTGTATTTAAAAAGCAGGCGGTTACACCAATGCTTGAAGATGTGGTTGCTTTAATTCAATCACAGGCATCGATGGACAACGTACAAATCAATTTGGAGATTGAATCAGACTTGCCGCCTCTTTATTGTGAAGAAAACCAGTTAAAGCAGGTTTTTATTAATGTGTTGAAAAATGCGATTGAAGCTATGCCTGACGGTGGGATAATCAGTGTGGAAATGAAGCGGAAAAGTGGATTTATTACGATTCAGGTTATAGACGAAGGAATCGGCATTCCAGCCGAGCATATGCCGAAGATCGGAGAACCTTTTTACACAACGAAAGAAAAGGGAACCGGCTTAGGTCTCATGACGTGTATGAAAATTATCGAAAGCCATGGGGGCGAATTGGGCATTTCAAGTGAAATAGAGGACGGGACAACGGTAGAGATCCGGCTTCCAGTTACATAAAAAAGACCGGCTTTGGACAGCCGGCCGCATCATTATGAACGGAAAAACGCTTTTTCTGTATTGTATTTTGCTTCCAGTGTATTAATGATGTACGTTTCGTAAATATCTCGTTCCATTGGGCTGTCGACAACAAGCACAACAATCTTATGCACATCATCGCGATGGTTTTTAATGTCGGATACATTGTCTTCGAAATGCTTGCGAATCCGCATGCGTAGTTTGCGTGCTTTTCCGACGAACAAAAGGCGGTCCTGTGCATCGTAAAACATAAACACGCCTGCTTTATCTCGTGGTATTTTATGGTAATCGGTAAATCCATATTCCCGGGCAATCGCCGCTTCGCTTGTATCTTCCGGGTTTCGTTTTCTTGTCAAAATGTAGTCAGCCTGGGGCAGCTCAATATTGATCAATGTGAATCACTTCCTATTCTTTTGCATAATGGTACAATGCTATCATAACAGAGAAGAGGGGGTTGTGTATGTCTATTTTCATTTGGACCGTTATTATTTTATTGTTTATTGCAAGCTTCATCGGCTTTGTTTTCCCAATTGTACCGTCTGTGCTTGTTTTATGGGCGGGATTTGGACTTTATTATGCTGGCATTAGCCGCGAAGAATTATCCATTGTTTTTTGGATAGGGATGCTTCTTTTAACCATTCTCATGTTTTTAGCCGATTTCTTTGCCAACAGCTATTTTGTTAAAAAATACGGCGGATCAAAATGGGGCGAGTGGACGGCGGTCATTGCGATTATTGCCGGCTCGTTTATTATTCCGCCGTTCGGCATTATTATTGTTCCATTTATTGCGGTTCTGGTCGTCGAATTGATTATATTGAAAAACATCAAGCAGGCGTTTCTTGTGGCGTATGCGACACTTATTGCATTTTTAAGCGGAACGTTTGCCAAAATCGTCATTCAATTAATCATGATCGGCTGGTTTTTCATTGAAGCGCTCATTTAAAAAGAAAAGCGGATTCCGAGGCGGAATCACGCTTTTTTTTGTTCGGCGTCTGCCGGTTTACGAAACGTATTGTTTTGCAGCGAGTTCGTGTGCCGGGTTCCGTTCTCCATCTCACTTCCGCAAAATGGGCACGACGGTGAATCATCTTCAGAAAAGTTTTTTCTCATCCAGCCTTTGCAGCCATCCGACGTGCATTCCCACGTATCGATATCTACGTTTGGCAATGGCTCCGTACGGTTTTTGCTGTAATAAGACATTACGTCACCCCCGGGGTTATTGGTCAATCTTGTCTATTATCTCACACTTTGGCCTATTCTGATACATTTAACTTGATTATTTTCGTTTAAGTTAGCTGACAGCCCGTTGCAGCTCGTCTGCCAAATGGGCAAGTGAGGCTGAAAGAGGGCGTTTGCCAACAGTCTGAGATCTTTTGTTATACTTATCTAAAAGGAGAGTGTGAACATGAACGATTTTATTTTTCAAATAATTGTATGGGCAATTGTCTTTTTGGCGCTGATCAAACTGTATCCGATTGTGATGAAAATGTGGAAAAAATAAAAAAGGGCTTTCAGAAAGCAGTTGAAATTTTCTGAAAGCCATGTTACTCTTTTTTTAGATCATTTTTGAAACGCTGTTGCGTAATAAGAAACAAAGGGGATGTTTTAATGGGTAATTATGTAAAGGTGGGTTCATTACAAGTGAATTCAACGTTATATGATTTTATGAACAGTCGTGTGCTTTCTGCGGCAGGGGTGGAGCAGGAAGCATTTTGGAAAGGATTTAGCAGCCTTGTATCAGATTTATCACCGAAAAATCGGGCGCTGCTTGAACGGCGGGATGAGCTCCAGTCGAAAATAAATGACTGGCATAAAAGTAATTCATTTGATTTTAACGCATACAAAACATTTTTAGAGGAGATCGGTTATTTAGAACCAGAAGTGGCTGATTTTAAAATTGCGACGGAACATGTCGATGAAGAGATTGCACTGCAGGCAGGGCCTCAGCTCGTTGTTCCGGTCAATAACGCCCGCTATGCGATCAATGCGGCAAATGCAAGGTGGGGAAGCCTGTATGACGCGTTATACGGTACCGATGCCATTTCAGAAGCAGATGGAGCAGAGAAGTCAGCTGGTTATAATCCGGTTCGTGGTGAAAAAGTCATCACTTTTGGGCGCCGTTTCTTAGATCAGGCCGCGCCGCTTTTGGATGGATCGCACCGGGATGCAACAGAATATCATGTGGAAGATGGCCAGCTGCTCGTTTCGATGAAAGACGGACAGACGACACTTAAACATCCGGAGCAGTTAAAAGGAATGGCGGAAACGGGCATTTTGCTTCAAAATAATGGTCTTCATTTTGAAATACAAGTGGATCCGAATCACCCAATTGGTGCGTCTGACCCGGCTGGTGTGAAAGATATTTTGATGGAAGCGGCCGTGACGACCATTATGGACTGTGAAGATTCAGTTACAGCGGTCGATGCAGAGGACAAAGTGCTTGTTTATCAAAATTGGCTCGGTTTGATGCAGGGGAATTTATCCGCAACATTCAAAAAAGGCGGCAAAAGTATGAGTCGGACGCTTAATCCGGACCGTACATATACCGCACCAGATGGCGGAACGTTTACATTGCACGGGCGCTCTATGATGTTTGTCCGTAACGTAGGTCACTTGATGACAAATAATGCGATTTTAGATGAAAATGGCGATGAAATTTTTGAAGGCATTTTAGACGGCGTCATCACCAGTGCAATTGCGAAACAAGCTGCACTTGGCACTCCTGCGTTATCCAACTCAAGAAAAGGGTCGATTTATATCGTAAAGCCGAAGATGCATGGTTCTGAGGAAGTGGCGTATGCTAATGAATTATTTGACCGCATCGAGGATTTGCTCGAAATGCCGCGCTATACGCTGAAAATCGGTGTGATGGATGAAGAGCGCCGTACTTCGCTAAATTTAAAAAACTGCATCGCTGCGGTTAAAAATCGAATTGTTTTCATTAATACAGGTTTCTTAGACCGAACAGGTGATGAAATGCATACTTCAATGGAAGCTGGCCCAATGATGAGAAAAGGTGACATGAAAACATCCGCGTGGCTGACAGCTTATGAAAAATCGAACGTTGCAAACGGTCTTGCCGCAGGATTCCGGCACCGCGCGCAAATCGGAAAAGGAATGTGGGCGATGCCGGATTTGATGGCGGATATGATGGAACAAAAAATTGGCCACTTAAAAGCCGGCGCAAATACAGCATGGGTACCATCGCCGACAGCGGCTGTCTTACATGCACTTCATTATCATGAGATGAATGTGTTTGATGTGCAAAATGAATTAAACCAAAATGCGTCAAGCTTACGCGACGATATTTTACAAATTCCAATCGTCTCAGAGACGAATTGGAGCGCAGATGACATTCAGCAGGAGCTTGATAATAACGCGCAGGGTATTTTAGGATACGTTGTCCGCTGGGTAGAGCAGGGTGTCGGCTGTTCAAAAGTACCGGATATTCATAATATCGGGCTGATGGAAGACCGGGCGACACTTCGTATTTCAAGCCAGCATGTAGCCAATTGGCTGCATCACGGTATTTGTACAGAAGAACAAGTAATGGAAACGATGAAGCGGATGGCGAAAGTAGTTGATAAGCAAAACGCGGGAGACCCCGGCTACCGGGCGATGGCGCCGAACTATGAGGATTCAGTTGCGTTTAGCGCCGCATGTGACCTTGTTTTTAAAGGGTATGAACAGCCAAATGGCTACACAGAGCCTATTTTGCATAAAAAACGGCTGGAAGCAAAAGAAAAATACAGCATCAAATCTTAAGAAAGAGCTGGCTACGGCCGGCTTTTCTTGTTCGAAAGAAGGAGAACCGGTTGGAGAGAGAAAACGTGGTAAAGTCCGTAGCGAGGGCACTCGATATCATTGCGCTTGTCAGTGCTTCCCGAACAGGTCTTGGCGTAACAGAAATTGCGAATCAGATGGATATTAATAAAAGCTCAGTATTTAGAACACTCGCCACACTTGAGCAATATGGTTATATTGAGAAAAAGGAAGAAACCGGCCGCTACCGGATCGGCTATGCATTTTTGGACGTCAGCTCCAAGCTGCTTGACTCACTTGACGTCCGGGCGGAGGCACAAGACGTCCTGCGGCAGCTTGAAACCGAAACAAATGAAGTCGTCCATCTTGTTGTGTATGATAGCGGGGAAGTGGTCTATATTGAGAAGCTTGATGGACATGAGGCGCTTAGAATGCATTCAAAAGTCGGAAAGCGCGCGCCGGTTCATTGCACATCTGTCGGCAAAGCCATTTTGGCTCATCTGCCCGCAGCAGAAGTGGTTGGCATTTTGGACCGAAAAGGGCTGCCGGTTCATACGGAGCATACGATTACAACGAAGGAATCGTTTTTAAAGGAGCTTGCGCATGTGAAGAAAGAGGGTTATGCCCTGGATCTTGAAGAAAACGAGCCGGGCATTCGCTGCATCGCTGCGCCTGTTTTTGATCATAATGGGGCGGTGGCTGCAGCTGTGTCCATTTCCGGACCAACACTGCGCATGACCGATGAGCGTCTCGTTCCACTGCAAAAACGCATGATTCAAGCAGGAAAAGATATCTCAAAACGTCTTGGATGGAAATAATAATATAAATTATTGACTTATGATTGAATAGGTGATATAATTAAAAATTCATTGAGATCGTAACTTGGAACGTTTAAATAAAATTCTGGCATTCTGCTAGTGTTGACTAGACTTATTCACACTGGAGCAGCTTCGGAGCTGCAAGGACTTAAGAGAAGGCAGGGCTTAGGTCGTTTAGGTACATCAAAAACGATAATGTGGAATTAATTATACCGCGGCGGTTTAATGTAAGATGAATTGAGTTTTCATCTGCAAAACGTTGTGAGTTACCCTATAAGTGAACAAAACCGGGCTGATTTAATCAGGCCGGTTTTTCTATGTTTTTTCGCATATGATGCTTTAGGGAGGGGGATGACCATGTATAATCGCGAGGCAGCCGTCCGTTATGCGCACAACTGGTGGAACAGCCATAATCCAGCTTTTCCATCGTTCGCAGTGGACTGCACAAATTTTGTATCACAATGTTTGTTTGCTGGTGGTGCTCCGATGAGAGGCTATCCAGATAGAGAAAAAGGCTGGTGGCTTGGGGACGGCACGTGGAGCTTCAGCTGGAGTGTCGCACATTCACTCAGGTGGTATTTAGAAGGATCAAAAAGTGGATTGAAAGCAACAAGAAAATCGTCACCTGAAACTTTGCTGCCGGGAGATGTCATTATTTATGATTTTGGAGGAGAAGGCCGAATGGATCATGCAGCCATTGTTGTGAGCAATCGTAAAGGTGTCCCGCTCGTCAACGCCCATACATCGAACAGCCGGAATCGCCATTGGAGCTATACAACATCGTCAGCCTACACATCTGGCATTCGTTATTACTTTTTCCATATTAATGAAAATACTTCCCTATGACAGTTATGTTTCTATATTACGCTTTTGTTTCGGTTTAAGAAATAGCACTTTTACTAAAAAACTTGTATGACTTGATATGCCTGGCCTCAAGTGAATGGACAATTGAGGAAACTACCATTATGAAATGAGTCTAGCATTTTCCATCGTAAAATCTATTGCGAATAAGGTTTGTTTCGGGCTATAGTAATCACGCAGCCCGGGCAGATCTTATTAAAACGCAGGAGGTTATTACTTTGAAAATAAATGTACGCATTGCCGCAATGGCCGGCTTGATTTCCGTTGGACTATTCACAGCAGGGCAAGCGGAAGCAGCAGCGCCGACTTGCAACGTCGCAAACACAGTTCAGCATAAAACATATAAATACACGTATCAGGTGAAACAACCAGTTGCTCAGCAGCCGGCAGAAGCACCACAACAGCAGGAAGCTCCTGCACCAGCTAAAGCAGCGCCACAGCAGCAAGAAGCGCCTAAAGCGTCTGCGCCAGCTGAGGCAGCACCGCAACAGGAAAAACCAGCCCAAACAGCAGCTAATGCTGAATCAGTAAATGCTTTTGAACAAGAAGTTGCTAAACTTGTCAATGAAGAACGTGCGAAAGCGGGATTAAAAGCATTGGAATTGGATACAAAGCTTAGTGAAGTGGCCCGCGCGAAATCTCAGGACATGAAAGATAAAGGCTACTTTTCTCACCAATCTCCAACATACGGATCTCCATTTGACATGATGAAGCAATTTGGCATCACGTACAAAGCAGCCGGCGAAAACATTGCTAAAGGCCAGCAGACACCTGAAGAGGTTATGAAAGCATGGATGAACAGCGACGGACACCGGAAAAATATTTTAAGTGCTAACTTTACACACATTGGTGTCGGCTATGTCGATGGCCACTGGACACAAATGTTTATTGGAAAATAATACGACTGCAAGCCGTTATAGGAGCCTGTCTGGATCCTATAACGGCTTTTTGTTGTAGGCCGAATCAGCATGTAAGGTAGAGCAATCTATAAAGAAGAATTCAATGGTGCCGTATAAGAAGCAGTATAAGACGTCACTTTTTCAAAAGAACAATTGAAATCTATCAAAAGCTGAAATAAAGAAGAAAAGTGTAAAAGATTAAATTCCACACAAATTGAAGAAGAAAAAATGAAGTCAATATTTAGGAAATAGGCGGTCGGAAAATTATGTAAAATCATGGAATGAATAACATCGAAAACGGTAAAAAAAGCGGGGGAGACGATATTATCCTCTGCTTTTTTTATGGAAAATAGCTTCTTTTATAAAAGGTGCAGAAAAGTTTTGGAAAACGGTATCCAGATCAAGTTGGAACAATTTTTTTCCAGCGATTGCATTTAAAATCACCTGGTTGCGCCGGACAGAGAGCCCGAGGTTTGTCGCACCAGTCCCAGACGCCATCTCTAAATTGGTCAACGTAAACAAATGATTTGGCCTGCTGTCCTTAAATATAACCCGATATTCATCATCTATCCGAAAAAAGTGTTCATCTTCCCACTCAATATATTCTTTCATTTGGTGGAACCATTCAGGCAGATGAGGCTTATAGCCGGTGGCCAGAACAACACGGTCAGCAGGAAATTCGAATGTAACTGCTTCCTGCCACTGTCGGCAATGCAGCCGGCCGTTTTCGAATCCGTTCACTTCCGTCAAAGGCTGAATCAACACAGCCTCGTCTTTGCCGTATATAGATCTGTGATACATCTCGTCATAAATAGCTTTCAATGTAGCGGCGTCTACACCATTTCTTAAATGTTCGAGCTCATCAAGGGACTGTTTGCGTTTTTCGTATGAAAGGTTTTTAAAGTAATTCACGTAATCCGGCGAAAACACTTCCTGGCCAAGCTTGGCTGATTCCAGCTGTAAGAAGCCTGAAGAGCGGGTCAGCCAGGCCAGTTTATATCCGTGCTTATCTTTTTCAGTCAACAGTTCATAAAAAATTTCTGCCGCACTTTGGCCAGAACCGATTACGGTGATCGCTTTTCCTTTTTGCAGATGAGCTTTGTGCTGCAAAAAGAAGTTAGAATGAATGACATCCTCTGATGGATGAAAGCCAGGCGGCATCATTGGCACCGACCCTGTGCCAAGTACAACGTGGCGGGCATAAATTGTTTCGTTTTCATTCACTGTTATTTCGTACAGGCCGTCGTGGCTTCGAACGTTTGTCACCTCAGCATCGAATCGGCAGGAAGGAAGCTGATCCGCCACCCATTTTGCATACTCATTGTATTCGCGCCGTGGTATATCAAGGCGTTGAAAAAAGAAAAATGAATAGAGCCGATTTTGTTTATGCAAATAATTTAAAAAGGTGTATGGACTGGTCGGATCCGCAAACGTGACAAGATCGGCTAAAAAAGGCACCTGCAGATCAGTGCCGTTAATAAGCATGCCGGGATGCCAGTTAAACGAATCGTTTTTCTCTAAAAAAATCGATGTGAGCCCGGTTCCGTCTGCGAGCGCTGCCATCCCTAAATTAAAGGGCCCGATTCCAACACCGCATAGGTCATAAATTTGCTTTGTCACGGTACATCCATTCCTCTCGTTGTATAATCAATCATTTACAATTTTACATTTTCCCTTTATTTTGTTTTCTTAAAACGTCAGAGTGTTTTCCGTTTATACGGAAATTTCCGAGAAAGAGGAAAAAGACGAATCATATATGATTTTGACCTTGGCACATTCCTGGCGTTATTTTTTGTAATTGCTTACTTAAAGGGTGAAAATAAAGTTCGTTATTATTTTATTGGCGATCGGGCTGCTCGGAATCGACAAAACGAAGCTTTAGGACAAGTGCCGGGGGTATGGTTTGTGATAAGATAAAAACGATTTGAAGTATTAGGAGGAGATTTGGTGGAGTCCATTAAACAATTTATTTTTGCAAGAAACGCTGCGCTTGGTACGTTAGCCAAGGCGCCGGAAGGCAAATGGGATGAGATGCCCGGTTCGTTTTCGAACAACATTCGCTGGAACGCCGGGCATATTTTTGTATCAGCAGAAGGATTATTACATATGGCTGATTCTGCATATAACATGGAAAATTCAGAATGGGCTGTTCTGTTTGCAACGGGAACGCGTCCGTCTGATTGGCCTGGAAATGTACCATCAGCAGAAGAGATTACAAGCGCTCTACAAGAACAAATGGGCCGCATTGAGCGCCATTTTGCAGCAAAACTAGGTGATCATGCAGCTCAATCGATCAAAATTGGCCCGCTTGAAATGACCACAGTTGAAGCTGTTCTTCAGTTTGTCACGTTCCATGAAGGAATGCATACGGGCATCATCAACAGCTTGTCAAAAACAGTATAATGAGAAAAACGCCCTTTGCCAGTGCGGCAAGGGCGTTTTTTCGTGAATAAACTTATCCAGCAGATTGCTGCTGTCTGCCCGCCTGTTCTGACGGCTTCACTCGTTTCATAAAGAATGCGAGAAAAAGTGCAACGATCGCGATGAAAACAGAAACGGTGAATGAAAAATTGATTCCGTTCAGCATCGCTTCGTTCGCAATGTTGGCCATTGCAGCCGGATCACCTGCTGATGATTGGGTGAGCCGTTCTATTTCTGATTCGGTCCGGTTTTGCATAAGCGTGACAAGAAAAGCAGAACCAACTGCTCCAGACACTTGCTGAAGCGTATTATTCATTGCTGTGCCATGCGGATTCATCGTTGGCGGCAGCTGATTCAGCCCATTCGTCATCACTGGCATCATGACCATCGACATACCGAGCATACGTAGTGTGTAAATACCCATAATGTAGCCATATGAAGTATCCATCGTTAAATTACTAAACATAAACGTCGTTAAAATGGTCAGTGATAAGCCGATGACCGCTAAAATACGCGCCCCGAATTTATCAAATAAAATACCCGTTACTGGTGACATAATCCCCATCACAATTGCACCAGGAAGCATTAAAAGCCCGGAATCAAGCGGAGAAATGCCACGGATCGTCTGTACATAGATGGGCATTAACAGCATCGCGGAAAACATCGCCATCGCTAGTACAACAGAAATCGCCGAGGATAGGGCAAACATCGGATATTTGTAAATCCGAAATTGAAGCAGCGGTTCCTCCAATTTCATCTGGCGCAGTACGAATAATACAAGGCTGATGACACCAGCGGCAATCGTTCCATATACATGAGTGGAATCCCAGCCTTTTTCGCCGGCAGAACTGAATCCATATAAAATTCCGCCGAATCCGATACTGGATAAAATAAGCGAAAAAACATCAAGTTTAATATTTCGCTGCGGCGTAATATTTTTTAGTTTAAAGAAAGCAAAAATAAGCGTAATCGTGGCAATTGGAATCACGACATCAAACAATGTACGCCATGAATAATGTTCAATGAGCCAGCCGGAAAGTGTCGGTCCAATCGCGGGTGCTGTAATCATAACAAGCCCGAAAATGCCCATCGCTGCTCCGCGGCGTTCAATTGGAAAACTTGCCAGCATGACGTTCATCAAAAGCGGCATCATAATCGCAGAGCCGGAAGCCTGAATCATTCGTGCTGCCAATAGGACACTGAATGTCGGTGATAGTGTCGCAAGAACAGAGCCTGCAGTAAATAAAATCATCGCGGTAATAAACAAGTTCCGGTTCGTGAATTTTTGAATAAAAAACGCACTGGCTGGAATCAAAATGCCGTTCACGAGCATATAGCCGGTGGATAGCCACTGTACGGCAGATGCCGAGACGTCAAAATCCTTCATAATGGATGGAAGGGCAACATTCAACAATGTTTCATTTAAAAGAGAAACAAATGCGCCGACAAATAGAATGGCGATCATCGCATACGGCGGTTTCTCCATTATTCCTTGCGTATTCAATATAAGTCCTCCTTGAGCATACTTGTTGTATAATTTTTAGACTGTTGTTATAACAGATACTTATAATATACCGGGTGTTCAAAAAAATCAACAAATAAATGAAGGTTTATTTTTATGACTTGAAGTAAAGCGTTTTTTCGGGTAATCTCAAAATAGACTGATAGTTCAAAAAGAGGAAGTGCAATCAATTGAACGAACGAAAAAAGAAAGTAATGACAGCTGCTCACAGGCTTTTTGTCGAAAAAGGCTATGCCGCTACATCTGTTCAGGATATTCTGGATCAAAGTGGTATTTCAAAAGGAACGTTTTATAATTACTTTCCATCTAAAAACGAGCTGTTAATCAGCATTTTTGAAAAAATTAATATTGAAACAGACGAGCGGCGTGCCAGTGTCATTGCCGGGCGTCCGGTTCACGATAAAAGCGTCTTTATTCAGCAAGTAAAAGTGAAGATGGAAGTGAATAAGGAAAATAATTTATTTGCCTTGTTTCAAGGTGTATTTGTTTCGGAAGACGAGGATTTGAAAAAATTTGTCAAGCAGCACCATTTTAATGAATTGGGCTGGATGCAAAGAAGATTTGTGGAAGTTTACGGGGAACGGATCCGCTCTTATTCGGTTGATATTGCTGTAATGATGTTCGGCATTATTCAAAACACGATTCATTTTGTAATGGCTGTGGAAGAAAACGTGAAAGTAGATGACATTATCGCTTATGCGATGCGCAGGATAGATGCGGCTGTTGAAGAAATTGTGAGAACGGGTGACAGTCTGCTTGATGCTCATTTGCTGGAAAAGTGGCAGCCAGAGCAAGCTCTTGTACGCGAGCGAAAAAAAAGCCGGCTGATGCAGACGATCGGTGCCATGCAAAAAAAAGCCGGTGAGCGTGAAGAAGAGCTGCTTGCATTTTTACAAGATGAAGTAAGAGAAAAGGCACCGCGACGGCTCGTCATTGAAACAGTTGCCAAAACCATTCCACATAACGAAGACCTCATGCTGCGTATACACGATTTTTTTAGAGATTAATGACGAGCCCATACAGACCGTCTCAGGCTGTTGACAAAGTCAACAGTCACTTTTTAGTAAAGCATTTATCTCTGGAAAAGTAATAATATTCAAGGTAACTAACCTTGCTCGCTTCTTTCCACTCACTTGTCAAAAACGCATTGGTGGGGGGCGCGGAGTGAAGACTTCCGTGGGATGAGCTCAGCGCCTGCCTCACGAAAAGCGAAGTTCCGCGAACGCCGCCTTTTCGGTCCCATTTTAACAATACGTACACTTTTCTCACGCAAAGAAAGTAATTTGTTTACAGCCTGTGACGATCCATACAGATCGTCTTTTTTTGGACAAAAAGCGGCAGCACAACGATAATAAAAGGAACGAAAGGGGCGATGTCAAAATGGCTGAAGTCAAAAAGTCATGGACGATTCAATTTAATGAAAGAGGGTTTCCGCACGTTCAGCAGGCTTTTGTTCTGCCTCCGGACATGATGAAGGAAGCTGATCCGTTTATTTTACTGGCAGAAGATTGGTTTAAACGGGGCACATTCGGTGATCATCCACATAAAGGTTTTCAAACGATCACATACGTTATTGATGGCCGTCTTGAGCATATTGATAATAAAGGCGGACGGGGTATTCTGGAGGCCGGCGATGTTCAATATATGAATGCCGGTTCGGGCGCGCGCCATGCAGAGGAGCCAGTGGCGGAGGATATTGTTCATTCGCTCCAACTTTGGCTGAATTTGCCGGCATCATTGAAACAGTCTGAACCGTTTTACCAGGATATTTATTCAGAAAACGTACCAGTAAAAAAAATCGGTCCGGCGCAAGTTCGTGTTTTTGCAGGGAATGGAGGACCGATGAAGCCGCTGGTTCCGTTCATGATGAATGAAATCAGTCTGCCGGCCGGTGAACAGTACACACACAAACTCGAACCGGATCATACTGCATTCGTTTATGTACTGGGCGGCCGCTGTGCTTTTGGCGAAAATGAAACAGTGTTGGAAAAAGGACAAGCCGCACTATTAACGAAAGGGCATGACATTCAAATCAAATCAGAAGCACGTTCTAAAGTGCTGATCTATTCCGGTAAGCCGCATGGAGATCCAATCATCACACATGGTCCGTTTGTCATGAATACACAGCAAGAAATCCGGGAAGCGTTTCTTGACTATCAATCCGGCAAATTTGGTCCGGAGGCGAAATAAATGGGCGGACAGCGTATTTTAATTGTAGAGGATGAAGAACGAATTGCCCGCGTCTTAGAACTTGAGCTTGAGCATGAAGGTTATGAGACGAAAAAAGTGCTGGATGGGCTGGATGCGCTTTCCGCATTTCGAGAAGAAACATTTGATCTTGTACTGCTCGATGTCATGCTGCCAGGGCTGGATGGCATGGGGGTGCTGCGGCGAATCCGGCAAGGAAGCAGTGTGCCGGTTATTTTGCTGACGGCAAAAGACGATGTGGCCGATAAAGTGGACGGACTTGATCTTGGCGCCAGTGACTATGTAACAAAACCGTTCGATATGGATGAGCTGTTAGCCAGAATTCGGGCAGCACTCCGTACAACAGTCCAAAGTGCTTCTTTATCAGCAGCGGACTTAGCCGTTAACGAAGAATCGCGGGAAGTAAAGCGTGCCGGCCAACTAATCGATTTGACGCCACGTGAATATGATTTGCTCGTTTATTTACTGAAAAATAAGCGGCATGTCTTATCGAGGGAGCAGCTTTTGGACGGAGTGTGGGGATATGATTACTATGGAGACACAAATGTTGTTGACGTTTACATCCGTTACGTGCGGAACAAAATTGACAAGCCGTTTGATGGACCGCTTATTCATACGGTGCGCGGCGTCGGCTACGTGCTGAAGGAATCATGAAGCTGAAAAATAAAATCCATCTTGGGACGAGCGTCCTGCTCATCGCAATTGTTGTACTGATGAATACAGCCATTTATGCGGCAGCCTCCATTATGCTCAAAGAAGCAGATATCGAGAGGGCAGCGGCGGATGCGGCGCGGATCACCAGTGGCATATCGAACCCGTCCGAATCGATTGAAAGCAGTGATTTGCTCAGGGCATACGCACCGGCAGATGGCATGGTGAGAGTTGTTTTGCCGGACGGCACAGTGGACGGAGTCTCCGTATCGCCAAATGCCGCGGCACTCCGTGAACGGGAAGCCGTTTTTGAAACGTCAGAGCAGCAAACGGTCATTGAAGAACATTCATCACGCTATGCGCATGTTTCGCTCCCCGTCATTTGGCGCGGTGGTGAAGTGGCATCACTTGAACTGATGGAAAATTTGCAGGCGACTGACCGCATTTTAGATATTTTGCAGATTGTTCTCATCGTGGTGTCCTTTTTAGCAGTTATTCCCGCTGCTATCTCTGCACGTATGCTCAGCGCCATTATTTCAAATCCGGTTGAAGATATGACACAAACGATGCGCCGCATTCAAAAAAGCGGCACGTACGAACGGATTGAAACAAATAAAAAACGCCACGATGAACTTCAGGAAATGGCGCGCACGTTTAATGACATGATGGACTTGCTGGGGGAAAATTACCAGAAGCAGGAATCGTTCGTTCAAAACGCCTCTCATGAATTGAAAACACCGCTGACAGTAATCGAATCATACGCGAATTTATTAAGGCGGCGCGGCAAAGAACGGCCGGATTTATTTGATGAATCAGTCGAAGCGATTCATGAAGAAGCCATTCGCATGAAAGAGCTGACACAGCAGTTGCTTACACTCGCCAGACGCGGAGAAACATGGGACATGAACGTGGAAACAGTCGACATTCCTGGATTTGTTGAAGAAGCAGCGGGCTCTTTTGAAAAAGCGTATGGCCGGCACATAGAAATCACCATTATTGATCCATTCAGCATGAAAACGGACAGGGCCAAATTGCGCCAGTTACTATATATTTTTCTCGATAACGCACGTAAATATTCTGAGGACGATATTCACATCGAAGTGAAAAAGATGGAAATTCGTATCATCGATCATGGGATTGGCATTCCTTCCTCTGATCTTGAAAAAGTCTTTGACCGGTTTTACCGGGTCGACAAAGCACGGTCACGCAAAACAGGCGGGTTTGGGCTCGGGCTGTCGTTTGCAAAAGAATTGGCTGCTGTCATTGACGCGGGTATCCGAATTGAAAGTGAGGAAGGAATGGGCACGACTGTGATCCTGACTCTTAGCGAATTCTCATTTTCCTCCCGTACACTAAAAGAAAAACAGGAGGAAAGAAAATGAAGAAAATGTTGATCGTATTGATCCTTGCTGTCGCGGCTGCTGCTGTTTTTTTTCTATATCAGCTATTCCGGCAGCCGGACGTTACAATGGCGGAAGCTGGTGAAAAACTCGCGCAGCAATATAATGGGGCAGTGATCAAATCAACAGAAGAAAAAGGTCAATTTGTTTATATGATTCAAGTCGCAGAAGGTGAATATAAAGTGGCCGTTGACAGCGAAACAGGTGAACTGATTGGAATGACCCGCACGAATCAGGAAGCAGCACCTTCTAAAGAACCGAAGCAAGGATCGGAAAACACAACAAGACAGCTGACACCGGAGGAAGCTGAACAAATCGCTTTAAAGCAAGTACGGGGTGTGATTGATGAGGTGGAGCTGGGGGATGAAGAAGAAGCCGGCTCCTATATTGTTGATATTGACGCGGAAAATGGTGAAGAAGCGACCGTACAGGTCAATGCAGTTTCAGGTGACGTTATATCAATTTCGTGGGACGATTAACATTCTCATGAAACTCTCATTTTCTCCTCCCTTTTTTCTCATTTTGTCTGGCTATTATATAAGCAAGAAAGAAAAATAAGGAGGAAACAATGATGAAAAAAACAACGATTGCAGGCGGATTCTTAACAGCAGGTCTTTTAGGCGGCGGTGTTTTGTGGGGCGTGCAAAACGACAAAATTCAAGCGGAAGTACCCGGTCTTGACGCGAAATTGACGATGGAAGAAGCAAAATCGATCGCTGAAAAAGAAACACAATCAGTTGTTGAAAGCATTGAATTGGAAAAGAATTTGACTGGTCCGGTATATGAAGTGGATACACAGGATTATGATGTGAAAATTGACGGAAATTCTGGTGATATTGTGAAAAAAGAACGTGACGACGATGACGATGTTAATGATCAAAATGAAAATGCCAGTGTAACTGTGACACAGGAAGAGGCGATTGCGGCAGCGCAAAAACAAGTAAAAGGCAAGGTGAAAGATATCGAGCTTGATGATGGTCACTACGAAATTGAAATTCGTGACGGCAATAAAGAAACAGAAGCTTACGTGAATGGTTCGACAGGCGAAGTACATGTTGGAGAGACAGACCTGGACGATTAATCCAGGTCTTTTTTTATTTTTTGCTTGTCAAAAGAAGTCGTTTCCTGCTAAGGTTAATCATAACAAAACTAAATACCGAACATTAAGAGTGCCCGGAGTTTGTACGTCCGGGATAATAGGGAAACCGGTGAAAGTCCGGTGCAGCCCCCGCTACTGTAAGCGTGATGAAATTGTCTGATTACCCACTGGATTTGTCCGGGAAGGGAGACGAAAGTAAAATGACCGCAAGCCAGGAGACCTGCTTTTAATGCCGATACATCATTCTTCGGTGGGAAGAACGGGATGAATGCGCATGGCTTTTTTGACCGGCTCTCTTTTAATGCGATTTTCTGCCCCTGCTTCCACCGTAGAAGCGGGGGCTTTTTGCGTTTCTAAAAAAGGGAGTGGATCAAGATGGCGACATGGAATTTAACCAATATGAATAAACATGTGCTAATTTGCAATGGCTCGACATGTATGCGAAAAGGCGGCGAAGAAGTCACCCAGGTGATTCGTAATGAAATTACAAAGCGTGAGTTAGATGCACAGGTTCATACAACAAGAACAAGATGCAATGGGCGGTGCAAAGATGGCTGTGTCGTTGTCGTGTATCCGGAAGCCGACTGGTACTTTGAAATGGATGAACAGCGCGCCAAACAAATGGTCGTCTCGCATTTGCAAAACGATCAGCCGGTAAAAGAATGGGTGGCATATGAGCGATCAGGAGACAGGATGCAGCTGTTGAATGGACGGTTTAAAGGAACGGAAAAAGGTGAGAAAAAATGACGGGAACATTATACGTTGTTGGCTTCGGCCCCGGCCATGAGGATCATATTACTGATCGGGCAAAGCAGGCGCTGAAGGAAAGTGATTATGTTATTGGCTACAAAACATATATGGAACTTGTCGCTCCACTCATTGACGGAAAAGAAGTCATTTCGACCGGGATGAGCGAGGAGGTGAGCCGGGCGCAAGCGGCTGTCAAACAAGCGGAGCGAGGCAAAACAGTCTCGGTCATTTCAAGTGGGGACGCTGGGGTCTACGGCATGGCAGGGCTCGTTTACGAAGTGCTTGCTGAACAAGGATGGGATCGGAAAAACGGCATTACAGTCGAGATCATTCCAGGCATTTCCGCGATCAATTCATGCGCGTCGCTGCTTGGCGCTCCGATCATGCATGATGCATGCACGATCAGCTTAAGTGATCATTTAACGCCGTGGGAATTGATTGAAAAGCGAATTGATGCTGCCGGAGCCGCTGATTTTGTCATTGCGCTTTATAACCCAAAAAGCGGCCGGCGCACAAAACAGATCGAAGAAGCGCAGCGCATTTTGCTGAAATATCGTAAGCTGGAAACACCTGTCGGCCTTGTGAAAAGCGCCTACCGTGATCGGGAAGAAGTCGTTATGACAACGCTTGGAGAGATGCTTGAGCATGACATCGGCATGCTGACAACCGTCATTATCGGCAACTCGACGACCTTTTTTTACGACGGGCTGATGATCACACCGCGCGGTTATACACGCAAATACACATTGACTGAAGAAAAGCAGCCGCTTCGCCCGCATGAACGGCTCCGTCCAGAAAATGAACCGTGGGCGCTTCACGGTGGAGAAGAAGAAAAAAAGCAGCCTCTGAAAGAGCTTGGCCTTCAGGCGCTCGCAGCGATGCAAAAGCAGAAAAACGCGCCGCCGGAAGTAAAAGCGATTTTTGAAGCGGCTGTCAGCCCGGGGGTAGTCAATAAGCACTTTACACCGCAGCAGCTTATCGCATTGTCAGAAGCAGCCGGTGAAAAGGGGACGATTGAATATACGCCGCATCATTACGTTATGCTAAAAACAGAAACAGCCGACCCGGCGCCGATTATTGAAAAACTGCGTGAAGTTGGTCTTGAACTTGCGCCTGTCGGCGATGTTGTCACAGTGAAGGCGTGTGATTTTTGTAACGGTGACAAAAGCGATGCAATTCCACAAGCCGAAAAGCTGCAAAGAGATCTTGGCGGGCTGAGCGTACCGAAAGAGCTTCGCATTGGCGTGAACGGGTGTGGGATGGCCTGCTATGGTGCGGTTAATGAAGACATTGGAATTGTGTACCGAAAAGGGGCATTTGACTTATTTTTAGGCGCAAAAGTGGTCAGCCGTACAGCGCACCCAGGTGTATATGTGGCAGAAGGCATCCCGCCTGAAAAAATCGTTCCGATGCTTACGCAGATCGTGGAGGAATACCGCGAGTCCGGTCATCCGAACGAGCGGTTCTTCAAATATTTTAAGCGCGTTGGAGAAGTGGAAGGGTTTATACATCGAGATATGCCGGTGCCGGACGTTGAGCCGATGCCGTGCGGCGAATAAGGGGGAGAATAGATGAAAGCAGTACTTTTTGTTGGACATGGCAGTCGTGATCCGGAAGGGAATCAGCAAATTCTTCAATTTGTGGAAGGTTTTTTACCGGACTTGAATCCGCTTGTTTTGTACGAAACATGTTTCTTGGAATTTGCGCGTCCAGATATAGCGGAAGGGATCAAGCAGTGTGTCGCGCGCGGGGCAACTGAGGTAGCGCTTATACCTCTTATGCTGCTGCCGGCGGGACATTCAAAGATTCATATTCCAGCCGCGATTGATGAAGCGAAAAAAGAGTATCCAAATGTGATATTTACATATGGCAAGCCAATTGGTATTCACTACGAAACTTCAGTTATTTTAAAGGAACGCCTGCAGGGTGCAGGTGTAGATCCGGACAGTGCCGGGGAGCGTGACGCTGTTATCTTACTCGGGCGCGGTGGCAGCGATGCTGATGCCAACAGTGACTTATGCAAAATTGCCCGTATTTTATGGGAAAAAACGTCATTTGAAACAGTGGAACCGGCTTTTTATGGTGTAACAAAGCCATCACTTCCTGAAGCGGTCGAAAAAGTGAAAAAGCTTGGGGCACAAAACGTCATCATCTTACCTTACTTTTTATTTACCGGCGTATTAATCAAACGAATTGAAAAAGACTTAGATCTGTTCCGCACACAATTCCCGGAGTTGTCATTTGCACTGGCCGATTATTTTGGTTTTCATCCAAAGCTGAAAACCATTATTGCGGACCGGATCGATGAAGCGCTCGGCGGCAAGCCGTTAATGAACTGTGATACGTGCCAGTACCGCTTTGAAGCGGGCATTCATCACCACCATCACCATGATCACGAGCACGATCATCACCATGATCACGATCATCATCATGACCAAGAAGAGGCGGTTCGATGATTTTCTTTTTAGCTGGTACGAGTGATGCGAGAGAACTCGCTGTGAAGCTTCAAAAAACCGGGCGATTCGTGACGGCGTCGGTCGTGACCGAAAATGCGGCGTCGGAGCTCGAGTCAGCCCGAATTCCTGCACGCATCGGAAGACTGGCTGCGGATGATATGGCTCTCCTGCTACAAACGGGCTATACCACTGTCATTGATGCAAGTCATCCTTTTGCAGAGGACGCATCACGGAATGCCATTCAAGCTGCCCAAAAAGCGGGGCTTCCCTACATCCGCTATGAACGGGCCGGCACACAGATTGAAGAGCATCCACTTGTCACAAGAGTCAATACTTATGAAGAAGCAACTTCAGTGGCTTTGGATAAAGGTGGTGTTGTGCTGTTGACGACCGGCAGTAAAACATTGCAAATATTCACGGAAAAGCTGCTGCCGCGTGAAGATATCCGCTTGATTGCAAGGATGCTTCCGCGAATGGACAACATGGAAAAATGCACTGCACTTGGGCTGCCGCAAAAAAATATTGTCGCCATGCAGGGACCGTTTACGAAAGAATTCGACCTGGCATTGTACCGTCATTATGGCGTAACAACAACGGTCATGAAAGAAAGCGGTGCGATTGGCGCGGTGGCGGAGAAAATAGAAGCGGCAGTATCACTCGGGATTGAAACAATCGTTATTTCCCGTCCGCCGGTCAACTACCCGAACCAATGCGAAACGTTTGATCAAGTGATACACACATTAACTCGTCTGGAGGAATCCAAAAATGGACTTTAAAACAGCTTTTGTACCCGAAACGGTTAAGCCGATGGAAATCGAATCACTCAGCTTTTCAATGATTGAAGAGGAATATGGACCGCATGATTTGACGCCGGAAGAATTTGCGGTCGTTCAGCGTGTTATCCATGCATCTGCCGATTTTGAACTGGGCAAAAGTGTGCTGTTTCATCCGAATGCAATCGAATCGGGCATTCGGGCGATCCAAAACGGCACTCGTGTTATTTGTGATGTGCAAATGATTCAGTCCGGTGTTTCAAAGCCTCGTCTTGAAAAGTTTGGAGGCTCCGTACACGTTTATATTTCTGATGAAGACGTGATGAAAGAAGCAAAAGAACTTGGACTAACACGAGCCATTATCTCAATGCGAAAAGCAGCGGCACTCGGTAACGGCGGTATTTACGCGATCGGTAATGCGCCAACCGCTCTTTTAGAAATTATCCGTCTGGCGAAAGAAGGAATTGCAAAACCTGATTTAATTATCGGAATGCCAGTTGGGTTCGTTTCGGCAGCGGAATCAAAAGAAGAGCTGGCAAAGCTTGATATTCCGTTTATTACAAACATTGGCCGTAAAGGCGGCAGCACGGTTACGGTCGCGGCGCTGAATGCCCTGTCGCTTTTAGCTGTAAAATGAAGCCGGTTCCGGATAAGCCGCTTCGGACAGGGTATACAACCGGATCATGTGCAACAGCGGCAGCAAAACTTGCCCTTCAAACGCTCCTGACCGGCCAGCAGCCTGAATCTGTTTCGATTTATTTGCCGGCAAAACAATGGGCGCACTTTACGCCTGAATTTGTAGAGGTAAGCGCTGCCTCTGTAAAAGCGGGCATAAAAAAAGATGCGGGTGATGATCCGGATATTACGCATGGCGCAGTGATATGCGCGGAAGTAAGCTGGTCGGAAGCGGCGGGTGTTCACCTTGACGGCGGAGAGGGAGTCGGAAGGGCAACCAAACCCGGTCTTGATGTCGCACCGGGTGAAGCCGCCATTAATCCAGTGCCGCGCCGCATGATAACAGAAGCTGTCACCGAATTGCTGGATGAAAGCGGGGCTGGAAAAGGCGTCCGGGTCATTATTTCGATTCCAGGCGGAGAAGAACTGGCAAAGAAAACATTAAACGCAAGGCTTGGCATTTTAGGAGGACTGTCCATTTTGGGCACAAGCGGCATCGTTCGGCCATTTTCCACTTCTGCATACCGGGCAAGCATCGTCAAAGCAATTGAAGTCGCTGTAGCCGCCGGCTGTACACATATTGCCGCAACAACAGGCGGACGGAGTGAAAAGTATGCAATGGCGCAGCTGCCAGATTTGCCGGAAGAAGCATTTATTGAAATGGGTGACTTTGTCGGATTTACATTAAAGCATTGCAAGCGGCTGGGCATTCAAAAAGTGACGCTGGCAGGAATGCCGGGGAAGTTTTCAAAAGTCGCTCAAGGCGTCATGATGGTGCATTCGAAAAGTGCGCCGGTTGATATGAATTTTTTAGCTGGCATGGCAGAAGAAGCCGGGGCTGCACCAGAAAAAATTGAAGAAGTGCGCGGGGCCAATACAGCGACGCATGCAGCGGAATTGATGGCGGACTATCCGGCATTTTTTGCGCTTTTTTGCCGCAGCTGTTCGGTAAACGCCGTACGGGAAGTGCGAGGCGGGATGTATGTTGATACGCTGCTCTTTGCGATGAAAGGACAGCTTTTAGGAAAGGCGGAATATAGTGAATAATATACATATTATCGGCATCGGCGCGGATGGAGCGAACAGTCTTCACCCCCGCCAGCTCGACCGTATAAACCAAAGCAGCTTTTTAGCAGGCGGTGAACGGCAGTTGTCTTATTTTCCGAATTTCAAAGGAGAGACATTTGTTATACGAGGCAACTTGAAAGAGTTGAAAAAACGGCTTCAGGATGAATCGCGTCCGGCGGTCGTGCTTGCATCAGGCGACCCGCTTTTTTATGGCATCGGCGCTTATTTATCGGGAAGTGTTGAGGCAATGATTGACCCGCAGCCGTCCAGTGTGCAGCTGGCTTTTGCGCGCATGAACGAATCATGGCAAAATGCGAAAATCATCAGTGTACACGGGCGTGGTATAACCGGGCTCGCCCAGAAGATCGATGGGGAAGAAAAAGTCGCGCTGTTAACAGATGAAACGAATTCACCAGATGCTATTGCCCGTTATTTACTTTATTTTCACATGATGGAATATAATGCATTTGTTGCGGAAAACATTGGCGCTGCAGATGAACGGTGCCGCCATTTCACTCTTGAACAAATGGCGGCAGCATCGTTTGCGCCGCTAAATGTCGTGATATTAAAGAAAAATCGTGCGGCTAAATCATGGACAACGGGTATTCCAGACGCTGAATTCAGCCAGCGAAAGCCAGACAAAGGACTGATTACAAAACGGGATATCCGCATTCTAACAATTAGCCGGATGAATATTCACCGCAGCAGCATCGTGTGGGACATTGGCACGTGTACCGGTTCGATCGCGATTGAAGCCGCAAAAATCGCTAAAGATGGTGCTGTATTTGCCATTGAGAAAAACGAGCCGGACCTTGCGAATGCCCGGGCCAATTTTCAAAAATTCCGTACGGACGTAACACTTGTGCACGGCAAAGCGCCGGATGGGCTTGAAGCGTTTCCTGATCCCGATTGCGTTTTTATGGGCGGCACGGCCGGAAATATGGACAAGCTGATCGATACATGTGCCAAACGGTTAAACCCAGGCGGTACGATTGTATTGAATGCGGTCACGATTGAAAGCATGTCAAAAGCCTATCAGTTGTTGAAAGAAATCGGCTTTGACGTCGACATGGCGCTTGCGCAAGTATCTTTGTCAAAACCGATTTTAAATATGACGCGTTTTGAAGCGCAAAACCCCGTCTACATTATTTGTGCGACGAGAAAAGAGGAGCAGTCATGACAGGTATTTTATATGGAATTGGCGCAGGGCCGGGCGACCCGGAACTATTGACGGTAAAAGCATTTCGCATTTTATCGGAAAGCAAGGTCATCGCATTTCCGAAAAAACGTTCTGGCGAAAAAAGCTACGCACGCCAAATTATTGACGCTTATATTGATCCAAAGGAGAAAGACATGCTAGGCCTCGTGTTTCCCATGACAAAAGATCCTGTCATTCTTGAACGCGAATGGAACAAAGCAGCTGATGCTGTGGCTGAAAAATTGGAATCAGGCGAAAATGTAGCGTTCGTTACAGAAGGTGACCCGATGCTGTACAGCACATTTATTCATATGAAAAACGTGCTGTTGAAAAAAATGCCCGATGTGAAAACAGAAGTGGTGCCGGGCATTTCATCTGTAAATGGGACAGCTGCCCGCTTAAATATTCCGCTGGCGGACGGGGACGAACACGTGGCGATTATTCCGGCAACGGATGACCGGGATGCGTTAAAACGGGCGATTGAGCATCATGACTGTGTGATCTTTCTAAAGGTGGCAAAAGTGGCTGCGCTTATCTCCAGTGTCATTCGGGAGCTTGGGCTTGAACAATACGCCCATGCCGTCACAAAAGTGACATCTGAAGATGAAGTCATTTGGACACTCGACGAATTTGAGCGGGCGGAACCGAACTATTTAACTTTAATGGTGGTGAAGAAAAAATGAAGCTATATATCGTTGGAGCGGGACCAGGAGCCCCGGATTTAATTACGGTCCGCGGCCTGAAGCTTATGCAGGAGGCGGATGTTATTTTATATGCCGATTCACTCGTCAATGAAGAGTTGATGAATGGCTGCAAGGAAGGAGCGGTGGTCCTCAAAACAGCCGGCATGCATTTGGAAGAAATGGTTGAGACGATGGTGAACCACTTAAAAGAAGGGAAAAAAGTTGTCCGGCTTCATACGGGTGATCCCGCTGTATATGGTGCTATTATCGAGCAGATTGCCTTATTAAAAGAAGCAGGCGTTGAAACAGAAATCGTACCCGGAGTCAGTTCGGTTTTTGCGGCCGCCGCGGCAGCGGGTGCAGAGCTGACGATACCAGACGTAACGCAGACTGTTATTTTAACACGGGCAGAGGGACGGACGCCGGTACCGGAAAAAGAACAGCTAAAAGACTTGGCCAAGCATGAATGCACAATCGCCTTTTTCTTGAGCGCCACGCTGACAAAAAAGGTAACCCGGGAACTTGTCGAAGCGGGCTGGTCGGATGAAACGCCGGCGGTTGTTGTATACCGCGCAACGTGGCCGGATGAAAAAATCGTCCGGACGACCATTGGGAATTTGGATGCGGCTATGCGTGAAAACGGTATTCGCAAACAGGCAATGATTTTAGCGGGAAAAGCGCTGGACCCGGATATTGCAAAGTCCGGTCATCGGTCAAAATTGTATGATAAAACCTTTACACACGGCTTTCGGAAAGGAATCAAGCAATGAAGATTGCCATAGCATCAATTACAAAACATGGCACAGAAACTGCCCGCAAGCTCGCGGAAGACATGCAGGCGGATTTATATTACATGTCGAAATTCCGCCACGGGGATGAAGAAGAAAAAGGCATTACATTATTTGACGGCTCTGTCCGCCTCCAGCTGCCAATGATGTTTGAAAGATATGATGGCATCGTGCTCATTATTTCACTCGGTGCGGTTGTCCGAATGATCGCGCCGATTTTAAAAGACAAAAAAACCGATCCGGCTGTTGTGGTGGTTGATGACCGGGCGGAACATGTGATCAGTGTTCTATCAGGTCATATTGGCGGTGCCAATGAACTAACGCAAAAAGTTGCCCGATTAACAGGTGCACGGCCGGTCATTACAACCGCATCAGATGTGCAAAAAACGATTCCCGTTGACATGTTTGGCCGTGAATTCGGCTGGACGTTTGAATACGATCATTACTTAACACAGGCGGCAGCAGCGGTTGTGAATGAAGAACCGGTGCTTGTTGTTCAGGAGTCAGGAGAAACGAACTGGTGGAAGCACGCCCGGCCAATGCCGCAGCATATTCGAACTGTAACATCTGTGGAAGAAGCGGCTCAAACAGTCCATCATGCCGCTCTTGTTGTGACGCATCGGCTGCTGAGCGAAAAGGACCTTGCTTCTCTCCGTTATCCGGTTGTTTACCGGCCGAAGTCAATTGTAATCGGAATCGGCTGCAACCGCGGCACAGACGAGCAGGAGATTGAAGCGGTGGTTGATGAAACACTTTCTGAGCTTTCGTTTTCCAAAAGGTGCGTAAGAATGGTAGCATCGATTCATTTAAAAAAAGACGAAGAGGGCATTTTATCACTCGTCGAAAAAAATAAGTGGCCATTTATCACGTTCTCACCGGATGAATTAAATAAAGCGCCGATGAGTGAAAAATCAGAAACTGTTTTTAAATTTACCGGTGCATATGGTGTCAGTGAACCGGCTGCTTATCTGGCTTCAGATGGGGGAAACATTGTTCTGCCAAAGAAAAGAAGCGGCAATGTTACGATTTCTGTAGCGGTAATGTAGACGACCTCTTTATCTATTAGTGAATATATATAAAGGAGGAATCAACATGTCACAACGATTGGTCATAGCAGGAACAGGCAGCGGCGCAGGTAAAACGACTGTGACGCTCGCTTTGCTCGGCGCCTTAATCCGGCGCGGTCTTTCCGTTCAGCCGTTTAAATGTGGCCCCGATTATATTGATCCGACGTACCATACAGCTATTTGCAAAAGGCAGTCCCGCAATCTTGACAGCTGGATGGGTGATGAGGAAACGATGAAGAGTATTTTTTTACGTGCATCAAAAGCAGCGGATATTTCCATTATTGAAGGGGTTATGGGCATGTTCGATGGAAAAGATCCGCTTAAAAATGATGGCAGTACCGCACATATTAGCTGTCTTTTGGATGCGCCGGTGCTGCTTGTCATTGATGCATCCGGAACAGCTCGAAGCGCGGCGGCTGTTGTGAAAGGATTTCAGGCAATGGCACCGGGACAAATAGTGGCGGTTATTGCAAATAAAACGGGCAGTGAAGGGCATTTTCAGCTTATTGAACAGGCTGTCATGCAGGAATGCGGCATTCCAGTAGTTGGACATTTATTAAAAATGCCGGGGGTCAATGTGCCAGAGCGGCATCTCGGTCTCGTACCGGCGGTTGAACGCGGCGATTTAAACAGCTTTTTTGACGCATTGGCAGAAGCGGCAGAGAAAACCATCGATTTAGAACAGATTATACAACTGTCTGCAGCACAGAAACTGCCGGCTCCTCAACAGACAATTTTCGATAAAAAAGAAGGAATTTCCGTTACCGTCGCAGTCGCAAAAGATGCGGCTTTTCATTTTTACTATGAGGAAAATCTTGAAATGCTTCAGGCGCAAGGGGCTGATCTTCACTTTTTTTCACCGCTTGCCGGTGATCCGGTACCGAGTGGTGCAGATGCCCTCTATATAGGCGGTGGATTCCCGGAAGAATTCGCTCCGGTTTTAGCGGCACAGTGTGAAACAAGAAAATCAGTTCGAAATGCTATCGAATCTGGCATGCCTACACTTGCAGAATGCGGAGGGTTCATGTATTTAACAAATGAACTTGTGACAGTGGACAGCCATACATATCCAATGTGCGGCGTTGTGGAAGGAAGAACAAAGATGAAATCCACACGGGCAGCGCTCGGCTATCGTGAATTGACATCTACGAAGCATGCATGGCTGCCGGAAGGAACAATGGTAAAAGGGCATGAATTTCACTACTCTGTTTTTGAGCATACGGAAGAAACGCTGACTGCTTTTCAGTCAAAAAGCCGGTTTGGAAACAAGTCGGACGGCTGTACGGTTTTTAACACGATTGCCGGGTATGCGCACTTGTATTTCCCATCAAATCCAGCCGTGCCGGCTGCGCTCGTTAAGGCAGCACGAATTTATCAACAAAAGAAGGTGACAACATGAAAAAGACAGCTGTTGTATTGGCTTTAGCCGCTTTTTTTTGGCTGAACACATATACAGAGCCGGCAGCGATGCATATAATGGAAGGATTTTTGCCGGTTTGGTGGTCTGTTTTTTGGTGGATCGCGGTCATACCGTTTATTATTTGGGGATTAAAAACACTAAAAACGGCGATTGATGAAAACCCGGAAGCAAAATTAATGATCGGGTTTGCAGGCGCCTTTGCTTTTGTACTGTCCGCACTAAAAATCCCATCCGTAACAGGGAGCAGCTCCCATCCAGTCGGAACAGCGCTCGGTACGATGCTATTTGGTCCGGCCGCGATGACAGTGCTTGGAACAGTCGTTTTGTTGTTTCAAGCGCTTCTCTTAGCGCACGGTGGGATCACAACGCTTGGCGCCAATGCATTCTCAATGGCTGTCGCTGGTCCATTTGCGGCGTATGCTGTTTACAAAGGGTTAAAAAAAGCAGGTGTTAAGCCGAGTACAAACGCCTTTTTCACTGCTTTTTCTGCCAATATTGTCACATACACTGTTACATCCTTGCAGCTGGCACTCGCGTTTCCTTCTGAAGCCGGCGGTGTATATGGATCATTTCTTGAATTTGCGGGTATTTTTGCAGTAACTCAAATTTCATTGGCTGTTTGCGAAGGGTTATTAACAGCGGCGGCTGTAAACTGGCTTGAAAAACATCGTACTTCCTTAAAAGGAGTGAATTTTTCATGAAGAATATAGTCTTAATTTTGTTTGCAGCTGCCATCGCCGTGATTCCACTGTTTATGTGGGAAGACAGCGAATTTGGCGGTGCGGATGGATTGGCAGAAGAAAAAATCACAGCAATTCAAGCGGACTACACGCCTTGGGCAAATCCGATCTTTGAACCGCCCGGCGGTGAAACCGAGAGCCTGCTTTTTTCTCTTCAAGCCGCCATCGGAGCAGGGGTTATCGGGTACGTAATGGGAATGATCCGGGCACGTTCAAAGCGGGAAAAGCCATGAATCAGATTGATACTGTATCGCGCCAGACACGGTTTTCACTCGTTCATCCGATGGAAAAAGCAGTGCTGCTTCTTATTTGCTTATTAATCATCGGATGCTGGCGGACACCTATTGCGGGATTATCTGTTGCATGCGCCGCTCTTTTTTATGTGGTTGTGGCCCAAGCGTCCATCGGATTTTATTTGAAATTGCTCGCTGCCCCGCTTCTGTTTATTACGATGGGAATTTTGCCAATTGCTTTTTCATTTGATGGATGGCTGAAGATTGCTTTCAGTGAGAAATCATTAAACGACGCTGTTTTAACCGCTTCCTCCGCTTTCGGCGGCGCTAGTGCGTTGTATGCATTTATTTTAACGACTCCGTTTAGCCAGACTGCCTGGCTGATGAAAAAAATCCGCATTTCCTCATTGTTTATTGACATTGCCGTTCTTGTTTATCGCTTTATTTTTCAGCTGGCAGAGCGAAAAACGGTTATTTGGCAGGCGCAGTTACTCCGTGGGGGACGTCCGGGTATTCAAATGGCGGCGCGGACAGCTGCCCACACATTTACATCAACGATGCTGGAAATGGAAACACGGCAGCAGGCTGCCGAACTGCGCGGCGGACTTGACTACTTTGCAGTGGCAGACTGGCACTCGTTTTGGAGAAATAAAAAATGATCCAGTTTCAAAACGTATCTGCTTCCTACCCGGATGGAACAGTGGCATTAAAAAATATATCTTTTTCCATTAAGCCGGGCGTAAATGTAGCAGTTCTTGGGGAAAGCGGGTCGGGGAAGTCAACGCTTTTTCAGCTTTTAGCCGGATTGATCAAGCCTGTAGAAGGGGTGATATCGCTAAATAATGAAAGGCTGCATTATAAGAAAAAGGATCTCCACTATTGGCGTACACAATTTGGGTTCGTTCTACAGAATCCAGATATGCAGCTATTCGCCCCGTCAGTTGAAGAAGACGTGATGTATGGGCTTTTGCAGCAAGGGCAAACGCCTGAAGAAGCGAGGGTAAAAGCAAGAGAGGCGCTGAATGCGTGCGGTGTTGATCATCTTCGGCATAAGCCGCCTCATACATTAAGTGCGGGGGAAAAGAAAAGAGCAGCGATTGCAGGAGCAGCCGCGATGAATCCGGACATCTTTGTAATGGATGAACCGGAGGCGGGGCTTGATCCGGTTAATACAAGCAGGCTAACTGCTCTTATTCACAACTTCCATCAGCAGAACAAAACGGTGATCTGTGCAACACACAATATAGACTTTGCTTATGAGTGGGCGGATGAATGGCTGATTTTGAATGAGGGTAAGCTTTTAGTTTATGGGAATTCAAAACATTTTTTTGAAAAAGATTCTCTTCGATCAATAATTGAATACCCATGGGCCTATGAAATTGGACGGATGACTAAGACATTTCCGTTGACAAAAAAAGACGCACTTCAACAATTAAGGAAAACTATGACGAAAAAGTAACAAATTTTTCATGAAAGTATTGTATTAGGGTATCTCAGTGTTTACAATAATAAATGGAAGGTAAATCCAAATATTTTGTATGTATAGGGGATACACATGGAAAAGAAAAAGACCATAATTGCCTTGCTGACAAGTGGGTTTTTATTATTCGCCATGGTGGTGGTCAACTTGATTGTAACGGTAACAGATCATAATAAAACGGTATGGGCAACGAATACAACGAAATCGCCCTATGAAAATATAGATATTAAAACAAGACAAGCAAAAGAAAAACAGTATCATCTGGCATTCCAGTACCCTGTTTTTAAAAATGCTTCATTAAATAAGAACTTTGAGCAGTATGTAAAGGGAAAAGAAACTGATTTTTTGAAAGAAATAAAAAAAATAGATGAGAAAAAATTAATGAAAGAGCCCGCTTCTTTATCGCTTACCTTTGAGCTCATTCCAGCCGGCGGAGACGTTTATTCCATTTTAATTAATGAAAAAACGTACGTTACCGCTGAAAAAAGCCGCTCATCTGCTGAAATTTTTGTTATCGACATAGAAGACGGTGCATTCGCTAAACCATCGGCTTTGTTTATTGACCCGGATAAAGCTTCAAGTGCGCTGCACACGCCAGTGGATTTAAAAAGTTCCACTTTATTTATTCAAAAAAATATGGTTGTTTTTTTAAATAAACATGAAAAGCGCGAAGGAAGCCTGCCTATTAAAAAAGTCGCGCCTTTTTTAAAAAAAGAATGGCGGGATCGTTTTTCTTTTGAAGAATCCGAAGAAAAAACAGCCGCTGGTGAAAAAGTGAAAAAAATTGCCCTTACATTTGATGACGGGCCAAACCCGGAAAGCACGGAAGCTATTTTGGCTACATTGAAAAAGCATCAAGCAAAAGCGACCTTTTTTATGCTTGGAAACCGGGTTGAACGTTATCCGGAGCTTGTAGACAAAATCGTACAGGAGGGACATGAGGTCGGCAATCATTCATGGAGCCATAACGATTTCACAAAACTTGAATCTGCTGATGTGAAAAGCGAAATTGACCGGACCGCTGCCGCAGTAGAAGCTGCAGCTGGAGTCTCTCCGCTTGCTGTCCGCCCTCCGTATGGGGCAACTAATGAAAATGTAAATGAAGTTATTGGCGTGAAGCCGGTGCTTTGGACAATCGACACAATGGATTGGAAATCGCATGATCCGAAAGCCATCTGTGCGATTGTAAAAAAAGAAGCAAAAGACGGCTCGATTATTTTAATGCACGATATTCATCAAACGACTGCTGAAGCTCTCGATGAATTGGTGTCATCCCTGCAAAAACAAGGCTATGAATTCGTAACCGTCAGTGACATATAACACAAAATCCGGTTTGGCAAAGGCCAAGCCGGATTTTGTGTTATAGAAAGTGGAACGTGATATGATAAGAAAAATAATTGTGATTTTTGAAAACAGGAGGTGGATGCTCCGAATCGTCGGAGCCTGTCATTGGAGATTGTTAATTTACTCGGCATTGTGCTTTTAATCGCCTTAACCGCTTTTTTCGTAGCGGCGGAATTTGCCATCGTTAAAATGAGATCATCGCGCGTCGACCAGCTTGTGGCGGAAGGGAAACCTGGGGCTTTAGCAGTTGAACGTGTTACAACGCACTTAGATGAATATTTATCTGCCTGCCAGCTTGGTATTACGATTACGGCACTTGGCCTCGGCTGGATCGGGGAGCCTACTGTTGAAAAGCTGCTTCACCCACTTTTTGAGCGGTTTGAGCTCTCGTCATCTGTTGCGTCTATTTTATCATTTGCGATCGCTTTTTCCATCGTGACCTTTCTTCATGTTGTGGTAGGAGAACTGGCACCCAAAACGGTAGCCATTCAAAAAGCAGAGGCCGTAACACTGGCGCTTGCCGTTCCACTCATTTGGTTTTACCGGATTATGTATCCATTTATATGGATATTAAATGGGTCCGCCCGGTTTATTACCGGTCTATTCGGACTGAAGATGGCTTCTGAACACGATTCTGTTCATACGGAAGAAGAGTGGAGGCTGCTGCTCTCAGAAAGCTACAAAAGCGGTGAAATTAATCAAAACGAACTAAAATATGTAAATAACATTTTTGAATTTGATGAGCGGCTGGCCAAAGAAATCATGGTGCCGCGGACAGAAATGGTCGGCTTAGCCATTGACGATACGCTTGAAGCTGTGTTGGCTGTCATTAAAGAAGAAAAGTATACACGCTATCCGGTCATTGACGGCGATAAAGATAACGTCATCGGCATGGTCAACTTTAAGGAAATCCTAAGTGTCGCGGTAAAAGGAAAGCCGCTTCCGCAAACAGAGCCGCTGCGTCAATTTGTGAAGCCGGTCATTCGGGTATTTGAAAACATGCTCATTCATGACTTGCTTGTAAAAATGCAAAAAGAGCGGACACATATGGCCATTTTAATTGATGAATATGGCGGCACATCCGGCCTTGTCACCGTTGAAGACATTTTAGAAGAAATTGTTGGAGAAATCCGGGATGAATATGATGCGGATGAAATTGCAGAAGTCCGGAAAATAAAAGACGGCCATTATATTTTTAGTGCGAAGGTACTGATTGGCGAAGTGAACGTCCTGCTTGGAACTGATCTCAATGATGAAGATGTTGATACGCTTGGCGGATGGTTTTTAACAGAGAAAATTGATACCGCTCTTCATGATGTGCTTGAGACAGAGGAATGGGTGTTTACGATCACTGAAATGGAAGACCATCACATTTTATATATTGAAGCAAAGAAGCGCCCATAGTGGCCGCTTTTTTTGTTCGTTTAATGCGCAATTTGAACCGGATGTATTGCCGGAACGATCAAAAAGGTGTAGGATGAGAGGAATAAAGCATGATGGAAAAGCAAAGGGAGTAAAAACAATGTCACGATACGAAGACGACAGCCTTGCCTTGCATACCGACCTTTACCAGATTAATATGGCCGAAACGTATTGGCATGATGGCATCCATACAAAAAAAGCCGTATTTGAATTATATTTTCGCAAACTTCCATTTGGAAACGGGTACGGTGTTTTCGCCGGACTTGAAAAAATTATCGATTATCTAGAAAATTTTCGTTTCTCGCAAAGCGATATTGATTACTTGCGGGACATTGGCTACGAAGAAGATTTTTTAGCTTACTTAAAAGATATGACATTTACCGGTACATTAAAAAGCATGCAGGAAGGCGAGCTTGTTTTTGCGAATGAGCCGATTTTGCGAATCGAGGCCCCGCTTGCAGAAGCGCAAATTGTAGAAACGGCGCTTCTTAACATTGTAAATTATCAAACATTAATTGCGACAAAAGCGTCACGCATTAAGCAAGTGCTCGGTGATGAAACCGCCATGGAATTCGGCTCACGACGGGCCCACGAAATGGATGCGGCTGTTTGGGGAACACGGGCCGCCTACATCGGCGGATTTGATGCGACGAGCAACGTCCGGGCCGGCAAGCTGTTTGGTATTCCCGTTTCTGGAACGCATGCGCACGCACTTGTACAAACATATAAAGATGAGTATACAGCTTTTCATAAATATGCAGAGCGTCATCGGGACTGTGTTTTTTTAGTAGATACGTATGACACGCTCAAATCCGGCATGCCGGCTGCTATTCAGGTAGCAAAAGAGCTTGGGGAGCAAATTAACTTTATCGGCATCCGGCTCGACAGCGGAGATATGGCGTATTTGTCAAAAGAAGCGCGGAAAATGCTTGATGAAGCGGGCTTTCCAGAGGCACATATTGTTGCTTCTAATGATTTAGATGAATATACAATCATGAACTTAAAAGCACAAAATGCAAAAATTGACGTGTGGGGCATTGGGACGAAAGTCATTACAGCGTATGATCAGGCGGCGCTTGGAGCGGTGTATAAACTTGTGTCGATTGAAGACGGCGATGGTGAAATGACAGACACGATCAAGCTGTCTGCCAATCCGGAAAAAGTGACAACACCGGGGCTTAAGCGTGTTTATCGCATTATCAATAAACTGAATGGCAAAGCAGAGGGAGATTATATTGCGATGGAACATGAGGACCCGCAGCATGCAGAGCGGCTGAAAATGTTTCATCCAGTTCATACGTTTGTCAGCAAATTTGTAACCGATTTTGAAGCGCGTGAGCTGCATGAACTGATTTTCCTTAATGGAGTGCGCGTGTATACATTGCCGGATATTGAATTAATCCGGGAGCGGACAAGCGACAACTTGTCCCTGCTGTGGAATGAATATAAGCGGGCGCTCAATCCAGAAGAGTATCCAGTTGATTTAAGCCAGGCCTGCTGGGACAATAAAATGAAAAATATAGAATCCGCTAAAGTACAGCCGCAAGGGCAGGCATAGCGAAAAAAAAAACGGCACCAAAATTGGTGTCGTTTTTTCGTGTATTCTTTGCCCTGGCGGAAAGCAAAGATTATAATAAAAGAAGTTAAACTAGGAGGTGCGTCTCGTGAAAGAAGAATTGAGTGAATTTTATAATATCTTTACCGGCACGAAAAAAGATATTGAAAGCTTTATGGCCATGCTGGATCCTGTCATCAACAATGCGGAAGATGATCATGAGCGGCTCTATTATCACCATATTTATGAGGAAGAAGAACAGCGGCTGTCCCGGCTTGCGGAATTAATTCCGTTAATCGAAACATTTCAAGCTGGAAAAGGCGGCGATTTTTCGCCATCCAATAATACATTCAACCGCTTGCTGCAGGAGTTGAATTTAGAAAAGTTCGGCTTGCATAATTTTGTAGAACATTTAGACCTTGCGCTGTTTCAATTTAAAGACGCCGAACGTCAGGCGAAATTGTCTGAAATGCGGGGGGCAAATCACACAAGTTATCAGTTTGTAAAAGAAAAGCTCGCCGGGATAAACGAACGGTTTGACACAGGCTATTCAGATCCGCATGTGCATCATGATGAGCATGGTGACCATTTGGATCATCATGTGCACGCAGGGCCAACACAACCGGCAAAGCCGATAAGAGCAAAACGATCATTTACGGTAGGGTCGCTTATTTCAAAATAGGGGGAATAGTTCATGAGCAAAGTACACTTATATCCAGATGCACCGCTGTCGGCGGGTGATTTTGATGAGCTTGATCAAATTATTATTGAAGCAGCAAAAAAACAATTAACCGGACGTAGGTTTATTGAATTGTATGGTCCGCTTGGGCGCGGTGTTCAAAGCATTCACACTGACATTTTTGCTGAAAAAAGCGCTGCCCATATGGATTTGCAAGGGTCATTTGATACGGAAATTGAATCTGCGAAGCGTGTAAATTATACGATTCCAATGCTTTACAAAGATTTTGTTTTGTATTGGCGTGACATTGAGCAGGCGAAAGCCCTTGATATACCGATGGACTTCTCCGCAGCAGCAAATGCAGCGCGCGACGTAGCACTTTTAGAAGATGAAATGATTTTCCATGGTGCCAAGCAGTTTGATATTCCGGGGCTGATGAACGTAAAAGGGCGCCAGACACATTTGATCAGTAATTGGTATGAATCCGGCACGGCGTTTCAGGATGTTGTCGAAGCACGTGGAAAGCTGATGGAAATGAATCATAACGGTCCATATGCACTCGTGCTGTCACCTGAATTATACGCACTGCTGCACCGGGTTCACCGCGATACAAATGTGCTTGAAATTGAACACGTTCGTGAACTCGTAACAGACGGGGTATTCCAGTCACCGGTTTTAAAAGGGAAAACAGGTGTCCTTGTGAATACAGGACGCAACAATCTCGACCTGGTAGTTTCCGAAGATTTTGAAACAGCGTATCTCGGCGAAGAAGGGATGAATCATCCGTTCCGTGTGTTTGAAACGGCTGTACTCCGCATTAAGCGGCCGTCTGCGATCTGCACATTTGCCGATCCTAGAGACGATGAATAAAAATTGGACAGTTGGCTCACTTATTCCGGGCAAAGAGGCACGGTTTATTTCGGAAAAGCCACCGGTCCGTTCAGCGGAAGTCAAACGCCAAAAAACAGAGATGCCACAACAGGCCATCGTTGAACTGAGACAAGGAAACACGTCCTGTTCAGTCCCTGTATCCTCAGGCACCACCTTGCTGGATGCTGCACTTAAACAAGAGTGCGGTATTCAGTACAAATGCCGCAAAGGAACGTGCGGCCAGTGTGCGGTTGAAATCGTTTCAGGCACTTCATATTTATTGGGGAAAAATGAAGCGGAGCAAAAAAAGCTTGGCTCATCAACGCTTCGTTTGGCCTGCCAAAGTGTGATAAACGTGTGAAAAATAAAACAGGAACCCCATAAGCGGAGTTCCTGTTTTTCATGAAAAAAAGCCTTTCAAAAAGGCTCGTATATGCATATTAAGCAAATTTCTTCGTATTCATCGAGACAACATTTGATTCTATCGCGAACGGCAAACCGACGTGCCGTTTTTCAAGTTCATCGATGCTGACGTCGCGTACGAGTTTCAATGCTTCTTTCTTAAATGAGTTTGTAACAAATCCTTCATTTACTTCACATAGCTTCCGTAAGTATCGAAGAGTTTCCTCTGTCATCATTTCCCGGACAGACTCATTGTTCAATTGGCAGATCAATTTATGGCGAAGACCTTTCATTACACCAATTTGATCTACGTGTGCTGTAACGTTTTCACCTTTTTCTGCAACAAAGCTAAATGAAATATATTTTCCCTGTGACAAATCGACATTCGTAAAGACCGGATTCGCATATGTTTCACCGGATGAAAGTGTAATAGACTCGGCTTCCGCAGCACCGCCCAGCTTGCGGCTGTTAGCAATGACCATGTGGATGTCTTTGAGTCCATGAAGCATCCCATTCATGAAGTCTCCCTCTTTCCATCGTCGTTATTGTACTTTCATCTTATAGCGAATGAGAATCATTGTCAACAAAAAAATAATAAAGAAACTGCCTATATTATTATTCGATAGTATCTTTTGAAATGACGAGTGCCCGCTGGACACGGGGAAATCCGTTATACAGAAGACACTGAATAATGCATAACGCGAATTGTTCTTTCGTCAGGCCGGCGTTCAGTTCACGTTTATATGGGTGGCAAGCTGCGTATGTGCTCCTTGGATGACAAGTGATGAAATGACGATCAGCGCCCATTCTTTCCTGTCAAGATGAGAACGTCCGTCTATTCCACCGTATGTTTCAATAATCCAGCGCCTAAAATCTGGTATCACTAAGTCAAGTGGGTCGCTCATCTGGTCATCGACTGGTTTTTTCCATCCTTCATCCATTTATTCCGCAAAACGTTTAGCCCTTTTTCAAATCTATTCATTGTTCAATCCTCCTATGACACACTTATTCAGAATTAATCTGGAAATTCCTTCTTTATGCAAAATGTATTCACTTTAACGTATTATTTAAACAAATAATGGCAATATTAATGAATAATCATGCATAAAAATTAACTTTTTCTTTAAAATGATTGATATTTATGCAGGATCGAGTTATTATTTTACTATACAAAAAAAGATAAGGGGTTTTGACCATGACATATTTATTTAAAAAAGCAGCGGTTGCGATGGCCGCGAGTTGTGCATTGCTTTTAGCTGCATGCGGTGGTGGGCAAGAAGAAAGTGGAGCTGGCTCTGAAGATAAAAAAGTATTAAATGTCGGTACCGAAGCGACATTCGCACCGTTTGAATTTATGGATAAAGGAGAAGTATCCGGATTTGATGTGGATCTGCTCAATGCGGCAGCGGAAGAAGCCGGCTATGAAGTAGATATTCAAAACACAGGATGGGATGCGATGCTTGCGGGCCTTCAAAGCGGCCAGCTTGATATCGGAATGTCCGGTATTACGATCACAGACGAGCGGAAAGAAACATATGATTTCTCTGTTCCATATTTTGAATCGGTCACGATGATTGTCTACAAAGAAGGAACAAACATCGCAGCGGCTGAAGATTTAAAAGGAAAAAAAGTCGGTGTTCAAAATGGGACAACCGGCCAGTTTGCGGCGGAATCGATTATCGGCCAAAACAACAGCTCTATTTCTAAATACGAAACAGCAGCATTAATGTTCCAGGCACTTCAGAGCGGAGATGTGGAGGCGGTTGTAACAGATATTGCTGTGGCGTTAGAATATGAAAAATCCAATCCGGATGCCGGTGTTAAAACCATTACAGATGATCAATTTGCACCGGAATATTACGGCATTGCCTTCCCGAAAGGAAGCGAATATAAACCGGAATTTGACGAAGCATTAAATACGCTTTATGAAAATGGAACGTATGCTGAAATTTACAAAAAATGGTTCGAAGAAGAGCCGGATATGGAAACATTAAAACAAGCAGCACAATAAAGAAAAAATGGCTGTCCACTTTTTACCGGGCAGCCGTTTTTTATGAAAGAAAGGAGAGGGAAAAATGGATTTTCGTTTTGACATTGTAACCGATTATATGCCTTTCTTCCTAAGAGGGATGGGTATTACCATTGGCGTTTCTCTTGCCGGTGTTTTGATTGGTCTTATTCTAGGTCTTATCATAGCTCTTGGCAAAATGTCGTCTAA
This sequence comes from Domibacillus iocasae, assembly GCF_001750285.1. Lineage (GTDB taxonomy): Bacteria > Bacillota > Bacilli > Bacillales > Domibacillaceae > Domibacillus > Domibacillus iocasae. The sequence goes on along the minus strand of NZ_MAMP01000024.1, from coordinate 305,928 downwards.
TAAATGGATTCGTCTTCCATTTAACATTTATATTAACATTTTTAGAGGTACGCCTCTGCTCGTGCAATTATTAATTATACACTTTGGGATTGTGCCGATGTTTATGTCCCCGTCAAATCCTCTTGTATCGCTTGTTATTGGCCTTTCATTAAATTCGGCAGCCTATATTGCGGAAATTTTCCGCGCAGGTATTCAGTCGATCGATAAAGGACAAATGGAAGCAGCGAGATCGCTTGGCATGACACGTGTACAGGCAATGAAACTCGTTATTTTGCCGCAGGCGGTTAAACGGGTCATCCCGCCGCTCGGAAATGAATTTATCGTTTTGTTAAAAGAATCGTCGCTCGGTTCGGTGTTAGCCGCGCCGGAGCTTATGTATTGGGGTCGTGCTGCGGCAGGGCAGTATATTCGTGTGTGGGAGCCATACATTACGGTCGCCCTTATTTATTTAGTGCTGACGCTTTCATTAACCTATTTGATGAATTACGTTGAAAGGAGATTGAGTACCGATGATCAACGTTAAAAATTTAAAAAAATCCTTTGGTAATAATGAAGTGCTTAAAGATATTTCAGTCGATGTTGCTCCACAGGAAGTGGTTGTTGTGATCGGTCCGTCTGGGTCGGGAAAATCAACCTTTATCCGCTGTTTAAATATGCTTGAAAACATTAATGGCGGTCATGTTATGATCGACGGTAAAGATTTAACAGACAAAAAAACGAATATTAATGAAGTGCGTACGGATGTCGGCATGGTGTTTCAGCACTTTAATTTATTTCCACATAAAACTATTTTAGAAAATATTACACTTGCACCGATCAATGTACGCGGCATGAAAAAAGCGGAAGCGGAAGAAAAAGCCCGCGTGCTGCTTGCAAAAGTCGGTTTAGCCGAAAAAGCCTCTGCTTATCCGGAGTCATTATCAGGCGGCCAAAAACAGCGTGTCGCCATTGCCCGCGCACTTGCGATGGAGCCAAAAGTCATGTTGTTTGATGAGCCGACATCTGCCTTGGATCCTGAAATGGTCGGCGAAGTGCTTGAGGTGATGAAGCAGCTGGCGAGAGATGGCATGACGATGATTGTCGTTACACATGAGATGGGTTTTGCCCGTGAAGTCGGCGATCGGGTCATTTTTATGGACAACGGCTACATTGTTGAGCAAAATGAACCGAAAGCATTGTTTGATGCACCGCAACATGAACGGACAAAAGCATTTTTAAGCAAAGTACTGTAAGAAAAAGAGAGGTCTCCTTTATAACAGGAGACCTCTCTTTTTAAGTTTGATGAATGAGCGCTTCTACTTCATCACCATCAAGTGTTTCTTTCGTCATTAAATCTTCAACAAGACGGTCAAACGCATCGCGATGTTCTTTTATTAATATTTCTGACCGTTCAAGTGCCACTTCAAACAGTTCATTCATTTTCGTTTCTTTATCCGACTGGCGGAATGTAAGCGAGAAACGGTCCTGAAAAATACCGGTGTCAACCATGCGCTCTAAAATCTGTTTGGCCTGCTGCACGTCACCGCTCACGCCAATAGAATGCTCACCGAGGTAAAGGCGTTCTGCGACACCGCCCGACAAAATCATGGCAACCTGGTCGATCAATTCACTCGCGGTCGATAGGTGAAGCTCTTTTGGGACCGGGGCTACGTAACCAAGTGCCTGCCCACGCGGAATGATTGTCGCTTTACGGACCGAGCCAGGCTTTGTTAAGGCGGATACGAGGGCATGACCGGCTTCATGAATGGCCACACGACGTTTTGTAGCGGGATCTGCCAGCGGTCGTGTTGTCGTTCCAAGAATTGTGCGGTCAAGCGCGTAATCAAAATCTTTTTTCTCAATCGTATCACGGCCGCTTCGAATCGCACTGCGGCTCGCCGTTTCAAATAAGGCGGACAATTCAGCACCGGAAAAACCAACTGTCGATTCAGCTAAGTCAAGAAGCATGGCTGCAGCATTGTCGGTTAAATTTCTGCCTTTCGCATGAATATCGATAATCTCTTTTCGCCCTTTTGCATCGGGCAGCGTGACATGAAACGAGAAATCAATGCGCCCGGGACGAAGAAACGCTTCATCGAGCATATCGCGCCGGTTTGTGGCAGCGATAAACAAAAGACTGTCATTGTCGTGGCCGCCGTCAAGCTGCACAAGCAGCTCGGTCAGCGTTTTTTCTCCTTCTTCGCCGCCTTGTGCTTTTCTGCGTCCAGCCAGGGCATCGACTTCATCAATAAAGATGACGGCAGGCTTTTGTTTGCGTGCTTCTTTAAACAAGCTTCGCACGCGTGAAGCGCCGACGCCGACAAACAGCTCTGTAAAAGCGGAGCCGCTTGACGAAAAGAAGGATGCGCCAATTTCACGAGCAATCGCTTGGGCAAGCAATGTTTTACCTGTCCCCGGCGGACCATATAACAAGATGCCGCGCGGCGGTTCGATACCAAGGCGGGTAGAAAGATCTTTTTCTTTTAAAATCGACAATGTCTGTAAAATGTCTTCTTTCATTTCATCAGACAAGCCTCCGACATCTTCAAGCGTAATATCCGGAAGAGGACGTGCCTGTGAAAGGCTGTTTTTCATTGAATGAGCGACGCCAATGCCGCCTTTTTTTCGATAAAAATAAAAACCCAGCCCGGATGCGAGCAACAGAATTCCGATTAAGATCCAGTTTTCATACACTTCCGCTTTCACATATTCATAGCGGATATTGTATGTTTCATTCAATCGGTCAACCGCATTGCTTCCCGGGGAAATATAAGAAGTAAATTCGCCATTTTGTGTGGAGATATGCAGCGTACCATCAGGATGTTCCTCAAGTCCGACCACCCGGCCGCTTTCTTCTTGAATAATCGATTCTACTGATGAAAACGGAATGACGGTCGTTTTATTGGCGTCCTGTACGTACCAGAAAACGCCAGCTGCCAGCAGCAAAAAGAGAATAGCCGCTTTCCACCACACTCCGGGACGTGTCAACATAAATATCACACTCCCTTTATTAGTCTATCTTTATTATAGGAGAAAACGAGAGCAGATGAAAGCGGAAAACATTTCTACAAGACACTCTGGTTTTAAAATATGGCACTGCATGGTATGATAAAAATGATTAAAATTAAAGGAGCGATTATTTTGGCTAAAAAAGGCTATATTCAACTGAAAGATGGCGCGAAAATTAAATTTGATCTATTCCCGGAAGCAGCACCGGGCACAGTTGAAAACTTTGAAAAACTTGCAAACGAAGGATTTTATAACGGTGTAGTATTCCACCGTGTTATTCCTGGTTTCGTCAGCCAGGGCGGCGACCCGACAGGAACAGGGATGGGCGGACCCGGCTACACAATTAAATGTGAAACAGAAGGAAATCCGCACACCCACCAAGAAGGATCGCTGTCAATGGCGCATGCAGGTAAAGATACGGGCGGCAGCCAATTCTTCATCGTTCATGAGCCACAGCCACACTTAAATGGGGTTCATACCGTTTTCGGACAAGTAACGTCAGGTATTGAAGCTGTAAAAGCAATGCAAAATGGCGCAACAATGGAAAAAGTCGAAGTATTCGACGCGTAATATATGATGGCCGACTTATTGTCGGCCTTTTTTACTGCATGCTGGAGTAAATGATTCTGCTTACATATGGTTGACGAGCTGGATGAGACTGTGCAAAAATAAAACAGACAAATCAATAAAAGCCTACTGGGGGTGCCTTCGGGCTGAGAGAGGATTGTCCTTAACTCCAACGACCTGATCCGGATTATGCCGGCGGAGGGAAGTAGCAATCACTGACGAAAAACCGGATCAGCGTATTGCTGATCCGGTTTTTTTTTGCGCTAAGGGGTGCAATTTATTTGTTTACATCAAAAAAGATGGCGGCTATGAGCCTGATGGCTGCAATTGGGGTGCTGGGTGCGGCGTTTATATGGTTTCCAGCTGGAGCTGCCAGAGCGTTTCCCGTGCAGCATGCTATTAACGTGTTATCGGCCATTCTGCTTGGACCGGGACCTGCAGTTGTTATTGCCTTTTTAATTGCGGCGGTCCGGAATTTACTTGGACTTGGCACGGTATTAGCATTTCCAGGCAGTATTATTGGCGCATTGCTCGCTGGATATGCCTACAAAAAATGGAAGAAGCCGCCGTTTGCTGCGGTGGGAGAAATGATTGGTACGGGTATCATTGCTTCATTTATTTCCGTGCCGATTGCCAATCTATTTCTTGGTATGGAAGCAGCGGCTCTTGCGTTTATGCCGGCATTTCTAGTCAGCAGTGTAACCGGCTCTGTTTTAGGGCCGCTGATTGCGCTCCGCTTGAAAAAAATACGGATGTTTAACAGAAAGGACGGATTTAAATGAATAACGAATATACAGCAAAGCTGCTCGAAAAAGTAAGAAAAGAAAAACCGCTTGTTCATAATTTAACGAATACCGTGGTCACGAACTTTACGGCCAATGGCCTGCTTGCACTCGGAGCATCTCCCGTTATGGCAGATGCGGTCGAAGAAGCCGCGGATATGGCACGGATTGCGCGGGCGGTCGTTTTAAATATTGGAACACTTACTTCAGATAAAGTAGATGCGATGATTTTGGCGGGAAAAGCAGCCAATGAAAAAGGCATTCCTGTTTTGTTTGATCCGGTCGGTGCTGGTGCTACACCATACCGGACAGAAAGCGCACAGCGTATTTTATCTGAAGTAAATGTTGATATTTTACGTGGCAATGCGGGTGAAATTGCGGTGTTATGCGGCCGGACGATTCAGGTGAAAGGTGTCGATGGCGGCGGAAATGAAGATGTTCGGAAACTCGCGAAAGAAGCTGCCGCTATGCTAGGCGTCACATGTGTTATTACCGGCAAAGAGGATGTCGTTTTCGGACAGGAAGCGTACACCGTCCGAAATGGCGATCCGATTTTAACACGCGTAACGGGCACGGGCTGTCTGCTTGGATCCGTTATTGCATCGTTTTGCGCGGTTGAAAGAAACTATTCGAAAGCCGCCGCAGCAGCATTATCCTTTTATGGCGTCGCAGCAGAACGGGCAGCCGCAGTATCCGGTTTAGATCAGCCCGGAACATTTGCTGTTCAATTTTTAAATGAATTAAACCGAACGGGTCAGGAAGAAGTCATCCAAAACGGGAAAATGGAGGTGCTGTAACATGACGATTCGTAAAGCCTTAACGATTGCGGGATCGGACAGTGGCGGCGGTGCCGGCATTCAAGCAGATTTAAAAACATTTCAAGAGCTTGGCGTGTTTGGCACGTCTGCTTTGACGGCTGTAACGGCGCAAAATACGCTCGGTGTCCATGGAGTATATCCACTCACCGCCGAAGCAGTAGAAAAACAAATCGATGCGGTCCTTTCAGATATGGGTGTGGATGCGCTAAAAACAGGCATGCTTTTTTCAGCTGAAATTATCGAAGCGGCTGCTCGAAAACTACATGAGTATGAATGTCAAAATGTTATCGTTGATCCGGTCATGATTGCAAAAGGGGGCGCTTCTCTTTTGCAGGAAGAAGCAACAGAAGCATTGAAAAAAGTCCTGCTGCCACGTGCGCTTGTCGTAACGCCAAATATTCCGGAAGCGGAAGTTATCGCCGGCATGACGATTACGTCAGAAGAAGATAAAAAAGAAGCAGCGAAAATCATTGCATCATTCGGCCCCAAAAATGTTTTAATTAAAGGTGGTCATGACGAAGGAACTAAAACGATCGATTTATTATACGATGGAAAAATCTTTCACACATTTCTTGGTAAACGAATCGACACAAAAGACACGCATGGAACTGGGTGTACTTTTTCGGCAGCGATGACTGCTGCAATCGCCAAAGGCGCTTCCGTCCGTGTGGCAGCCCAAACCGCCAAGCAGTTTATTCAAGCGGCAATTGAAGATGGCCTTTATATCGGTGAAGGTCACGGTCCGACCAATCATTGGGCATATCGCCAGCGGGGTGGTAATTAATGGACAATAAGCAGTTAGCAGTCTACTTTATTGCCGGGACGCCAAATTGTCCCAAATCGATTGAACAAACGCTGGAAGAAGCGATCAAAGGCGGCATTACGATGTTTCAGTTTCGTGAAAAAGGAAAAGGAGCCCTGGTAGGGGAAGCAAAAAAAGAAACGGCTCTTCGGCTTCAATTGATATGCCGGGAAGCTGGTATTCCGTTTATTGTGAATGATGACATTGAGCTTGCGATCGAAATTGGCGCAGACGGTGTTCATATCGGACAGGAAGACAAAGCGGCATCGATCGTACGGGATAAAATAAAAGGCGGCATCGTCGGCGTATCCGTTCATACAATGGAAGAATTTGAAGAAGCGATCAAAGACGGCGCAGATTATGTTGGAACAGGTCCGATTTATGCGACAGTGACGAAAAGTGATACGCGTCCCGTAGCAGGCACATCTTTAATTCGACGCATGAAAGAGCGTTATCCTGAATTTCCGGTCGTCGGGATTGGCGGCATTACATTGGAAACCGCGGGTGCGGTTATGGAAGCAGGAGCAGATGGAGTATCAATCATTACAGCCATCAGCATGGCCGATGATCCCGCTGAAGCCGCCGCATACTTAAAAAAAGAAATGCAGTAAAGGAAAGAGGTCTCCGCAGCGGAGGCTTCTTTTTTTACAAAAGAAAAAGCAACAGGTCTTTTTTCATGATATGATGGAGAAAATCGTATTTTGGATAAGGTCGGGTGAAACGATGTACCTATTTATTGTCAACCCGTCTTCCGGAAACGGACAGGCGGTTTCATTGTGGAAAAAAGTTGAAGTAATATTAGAAAAGAAAAAAGTTCTGTATGATGTACTGATCGGCGGCTCCGAAGTATCAGCTCGTGATTTTATCTGGAACAGGATGAAAGAAGAGAATGTGAAAGCGATTGCGGTCATTGGAGGAGATGGAACGCTCAATGCCGTCCTTCCGGATCTTGTGCATTCCAACACAGCAATCGCACTGCTTCCAGCAGGCTCTGGAAATGATATCGCCCGTATGTTTGGATTGACGAAAAATCCCCGTCTTTTTGTGGAAAAGCTTTTAGCTGAGAAGCCCCAAATGCTAGACGTGCTAAAAGTAAATAATAGCTTCGGCTTAACGGTATCCGGCGTCGGACTCGATGCACAAATCGCGGGGCGGGCCGCCAAATCATTTTATAAAAAACCTTTAAACAAAGTAGGCGCTGGAGGGCTTTCTTACAAGCTTAGCGCACTTGAAACCATCCTCCGCTACAAGCCGTTTAAAAGTACAGTGACGATCGATAACGACAAGTATGTATCTGATCACACATGGATGATTGCATGCGGGAACACATCCCTGTACGGCGGCGGCCTTGTTATCTGTCCTTATGCACATCCGATTGATGGAGTGTTGGATGTAACACTCGTTCATTCCGTCAAACGAAGCCGTCTGCTTTTTCAGTTGTTTCCCCTGCTCATGAAAGGGGAGCCTGTATTGCGGACAGGGGTTACATACAAAAAAGGGAAGAATATCACCATTCAAACGAGCCGTCCCGTTCCGGTGATGATTGATGGTGAATCAATCGGCATGACACCTGCGGCTGTTTCGATTCATGAAAAAGCGATTAACATGATCATCACTACCTAATAAATCATTCATGACTGCATATAAAATTCTTTTTTGGGGTATCAAAAGAAAAGAAGATGGATTCACGGGCTTTTACAAAATCGTCCGTGGAGTGGAGGGGTATGAATGGAAAAAATGAATCGCGGCATTTTAACGGCATTATCAGCAATTGGTATTGCACAAGGGTTGAAAATTATTACTCATAAAAAAGTGAGTGGTGAATGGGACTTGAAGCAGGCTTTCACAACGGGGGGCATGCCAAGCTCCCACTCGGCAGGTGTATCAGCATTAGCTGCTTACGTAGCAGCAAATAAAGGCTGGCGACATACGGAAACGTCACTCGCCACCGTATTCGGTGTCATTGTTATGTATGATGCGCAGGGAATCCGGCGTCACACAGGAGAAATCGCTCAGCTTGTTAATGACCTTGAAGACAACCTTGCTAAATTTTCCGGCGAGTTTCCAAGTTTTGAATACGTACAGCGCGAAAAAGAGCTGAAAGAGCTTCTTGGCCATCAGCCGGTAGAAGTAGGGGCCGGTGCACTGCTCGGCGTTTTGCTGGGGGTTATATCAGCTAAAATCGAAGATGGTGTCCGAAAATCCGAACGACGCCTTATGTTAAGAGAACATTAAGAATAAACAAAAATAAAAAGCACCCGGCGGGGTGCTTTTTATTTTACTAGTTGGAATACGATATGACGGTTCATGACCGGTTTCAGCTTAAAAAGAACGTGGCTCATCACTTCTTTTTTCATAACGGCTGAAACGGCCGGCGAGAGGGTCAAAGATTGGATGAAAAGTGTTGCGCGGCGTTCGATATAGTGGATAATTTGATCTTTATAAAACAAGTCGCGCTTAGCGATTTTCCCCTCAATTTCGTTTGTAAGCTGTACAGCAAATTGCGTGACAGAATACTCGACTCCTCCGTAAAATTCAGCTACTGTCATAGCTCATTCACTCCTTCCCCCGTTCCCTATTTGTCAATACCTACTCTTACATCTTAACATAAAATTTACAAAACTTTAATACTTAGATGATATTTATTTACAATTCCTTTTTATTTATATGCTGTAAACCATTTTTTATGCACAAAAAAACCCTGATATCAGGGTTTTTTGTGTTCAATATATTGTCATAGGTTCCGGGCGTACTTGCAGAGAAGAAAGCTGATACGTTTTATGACGGATTGATTCAATCGATACGTGTTTTCTAGCCACACCTGAATCCATGGCAGCCTGGGCGACAGCAGCAGCTACTTCAGGTGCTACACGCGGGTCAAATGCGGACGGAATGATATATTCTTCGGACCGCTTGTGATCTTCTACAAGAGAAGCGATAGCATAAGCAGCTGCCATTTTCATTTCTTCATTAATATCAGAGGCGTGTGTATCAAGAGCACCTCGGAAAATGCCGGGGAAAGCCAGCACATTGTTCACTTGATTCGGAAAGTCAGAACGGCCCGTACCAATAATACGCACGCCTGCTGCTTTCGCATCTTCCGGCAATATTTCCGGATTTGGATTCGCCATAGCAAATACGATCGCATCGAGGTTCATCGTTTGAATCATCGCTGGTGTCAATGCCCCGGCAACTGAAACGCCAATGAAAACATCACTGTTTTTCACCACTTCTTCAAGTGGTCCGCTGACTTTAGCCGGATTTGTAAACGAAGCGATTTCTTCTTTGACCGGATTCATGCCGGCAGCGCGCCCGTCATAAATAGCCCCTTTGGTGTCGCACATAATGATGTTCTTCACATTAAATTGATGAAGAAGTTTTGCAATGGCGATACCGGCTGAACCTGCACCATTAATAACGATTTTTAATTCGTGAAAAGACTTATTCACGATTTTTAACGCGTTTATTAAACCGGCGACAGTAACGATAGCGGTTCCATGCTGGTCATCGTGAAAAACAGGGATGTCCATTTCCTGCTTTAATCTTTCTTCGATAATAAAGCAATTAGGCGCTTTTATATCTTCTAAATTAATGCCTCCGAAAGAAGAAGCGGTTAATTTCACCGTTTTAATAATGTCTTCAATATCATTTGTATTAATGCAGATTGGAAATGCATCAACTCCGCCGAAGTTTTTAAATAAAATCGCTTTTCCTTCCATAACGGGCAGCGAGGCATCAGCTCCAATATTTCCAAGCCCAAGAACAGCGGACCCGTCAGATACAACCGCAACCGTATTTGCTTTCATCGTATATTCATAAATTTTTTCAGCGCTTTTATGAATATCAAGGCAAGGCTCAGCTACGCCTGGTGAGTAGACTAAGCTGAGATCTTTTAAACTTGTAACCGACATTTTTGCGGTCGTTTCCAGCTTTCCTTGGTAATGGCGGTGAAGGTTAAGTGCATCCTGTCGTAAATTTGTCAATGAATTCCCTCTTCTCTCTGTTATAGTGCAGATTTGATATTTCGATTTATTTTGTAATACAGAATCGACAATATTAAAAAATTTTCTGAAAATTTATTTTTGTATTGTATCGCCTTTTTGAAGAGATGTAAATAGAATCGGGCAAAAAATGTCCCTTAAAATATTACTGACATTTTATCAGAGAAGAAAAATGCGAAGATCATTGTCGAAAGCATGACGTGGCCAAACTCTATAATTGCAGTAAATGGTACCTTGATTGAAAAAAGTACCGGGTTGATTCAATCGATTTTAAGTGCCCATGAAAAAGTCATTGATTTTATTAACAGCAATTTTGAAAGGCAGCCGAACTTCATTGCATTGATTGATAAACAATTCGTTCAATAAAAGGGTTGTCAGACGCCCTGTTTTCCTGTACATTTAAAAAATAAGAACAACTAAACAAACCTTATCAAGAGAAGCGGAGGGACTGGCCCGACGATGCTTCAGCAACCGGCCGAAAACGGCAAAGGTGCTAAATCCAGCGGACCGACACCGTCCGGAAGATGAGAAGAAGTGTAAAAACAAGCCTTCTTCCATGGGGGCTTGTTTTTTTATCGTACATTTACGGGCAGTAAGGCTTCCCTTAAGATTTTGAGTAAAAGAAAGAATACAGGTAAAGAGATCCAACTGCCCGTGAAAGTCCGATTGGTTCAACTAACCATCAGCGGGGTAAACCCCCTGCTGATGAAAGTTTCACTTTATAAAAAGGGGAGATTTTAATGACAAATATTGAAACAAAGCTTGCACAAATTGGAAACCGTACAAATAATCCGACAGGAGCGGTGAATCCGCCTGTTTATTTTTCTACCGCATACCGCCACGAAGGAATTGGCATGTCAACCGGCTACGATTACGTCCGGACTGGGAATCCGACACGCGAAGTCGTCGAAAAAGCAATTGCAGACCTTGAAGGTGCAGACGCCGGTTTTGCGTTTTCCTCCGGCATGGCGGCGATTCATACATTGCTGTCGTTGTTTGAGCCGGGCGACCATTTTTTAGTATCAGCTGACTTGTATGGAGGCACTTATCGCTTATTTGAAAAAGGCTGGAAAAAGTTCGGGCTGGATTTTACATACGAAAGCTTCGAAGATTTAACAGAAACAGAAAATCACATAACGGATCAAACAAAAGCGATTTTTCTGGAAACACCTACAAATCCGCTTATGAAAGAAACAGACATTGCGGCAGTAGCGGCATTTGCCAAGAAACACAACCTTATTTTAATTGTGGATAATACATTTTACACGCCAGTGCTGCAGCGTCCGATTGAACAAGGCGCGGATATCGTCCTCCATAGCGCAACAAAATATCTCGGTGGACACAACGATGTATTGGCGGGCTTAATCGCTGTAAAAGGGGAAGAACTCTCTGCAAAAGTATTTGAATTTCAAAACGCGATTGGTGCCGTTCTGTCACCGTTTGATTCATGGCTGCTCGCCCGCGGTATGAAAACGCTCAGCCTTCGCATGAAACAGCATAGCGAAAATGGTCAAAAAATTGCTGCGTTCCTCGAATCACATGACGACATTTTAGATGTGCTATACCCTGGGCATGGCGGAATGCTCTCGTTTCGTTTAAAGTCGGAAGAATGGGTAAATGGTTTTCTGCAAAATATGCAGCTTGTTTCCTTTGCAGAAAGCCTCGGCGGAGTGGAAAGCTTTATTACATATCCCGCAACACAGACACATATGGACATTCCTGAAGAGATCCGTATCGCAAATGGTGTCTGTAACAGGCTGCTCCGTTTCTCGATTGGCATTGAGCATGCGGACGATTTAATTACAGATCTTGCACAGGCATTTGAAAAAATGAAAGGGTGAATAAATTGAGCGATTATACATTTCAAACCAAATTATTACACAATAATCATAAATTTGATCCGAATACGGGAGCTGTCAGTGTACCGATTCAGCATGCTTCTACGTTTCATCAGTCCGATTTTGATTCATTTGGCCAGTATGATTACAGCCGGTCCGGGAATCCAACACGCGAGACGCTCGAGGCGGCCATTGCAGAATTAGAAGGAGGTGTTCGCGGCTTTGCATTTGCCTCCGGCATGGCGGCCATTTCGACGGCATTCCTTCTTCTCTCAAAAGGAGATCATGTTGTTGTAACAGAAGATGTATATGGCGGGACGTTTAGAATGGTCACGTCGGTATTAACACGCTTTGGCATTGATCATACATTTGTCGATATGACAGATCTTGATGCGGTAGCGAAAGCGATTCAGCCGAATACGAAAGTGATTTATATGGAAACGCCATCGAACCCTTTGCTAAAAGTAACGGACATTGATGGTATTGTAAAATTAGCGAAAGCGAACGGCTGTCTGACGTTTTTAGACAATACGTTTTTAACTCCGTATTTGCAGCGCCCGATTGAGCTTGGCGTGGATCTCATTTTACATAGCGCAACGAAATTTTTATCCGGACATAGTGATGTGCTGGCAGGCCTTGCGGTTGCAAAGGATGAAGAATTGGCATCAAAGTTATATGCTCTGCAAAATTCATTTGGTGCGGTGCTTGGCGTGCAGGACTGCTGGCTCGTGCTTCGAGGCTTAAAAACATTGTCAGTACGAATGGAACAATCGCAAAAGGGCGCGGCGGAAATCGCTCATTATTTGGCTTCTCACCCGAAAGTGAAAAATGTCTATTACCCTGGACTGGTTTCACATCCTGGACATGCTGTTCACTTCCGGCAATCTTCAGGCGGTGGCGCTGTTTTATCTTTTGAGCTCGAAAACGAAGACGCAGTGCGTCAGTTCAGTGCTAAAGTGAAAATCCCGGTATTTGCTGTGAGTCTTGGTGCGGTCGAATCTATTTTGTCCTATCCACCGAAAATGTCGCATGCGGCAATGCCGGACGAAGAGCGGAATAAACGTGGAATTACAGGTGGTTTGCTTCGGCTTTCTGTTGGGCTGGAGTCGCCGGATGACTTGATTCGGGATTTTGAGCAGGCATTTGGAAAATAAAAAAACGTCATCCCGGAAAGGGATGACGTTTTTTTATTGCATATTATGCGTGACGCATTTTTTTAAGAATAAAGCTGACGACCGCCACAAGAATGATGGCACCAATTAACGCGGGGATAATCGCCATACCGGCAATGTCTGGTCCCCAATCGCCGAAGATTGCGCCGCCTAGCCAAGCACCGATAATACCTGCAATGATGTTACCAATAATACCGCCTGGAATATCTTTACCTAGAATAAGTCCTGCCAGCCAGCCGATGATTCCGCCGATAATCAAGAAAATAATAAAGCCCATGATGTGTTTCCTCCTAATTAAATAATTTGTAACGCCTTGATGGTTTATGTATTCCCGATAACCGAAATATAAAACCAAAAAAGTCAATAAAAATTAATTTGAAATATTTAGACAATTTTATTCATGAAAAAAAGAAAGAGCTTAAGCCCTTTCTTTAGTATTTCCGAATTGAAAAATCACATTCACCTTCCAGCGCTTTTATAAGCGGGCACAATCCACTTGCTTCATCAATGACTCGCTGGTCCAGCAATTCATTAAAACGACCGCCATAAAATTTCACATGAAGCAGAATGCTGAGGCGATGACCGCCGCGCTCCGGATCCTTTAAAACATCCACTTGTGCAGCTACATCCGCAAACGTTTCATCGGCATGATCGTCAATGCCTGCTGCCTGCTGCACAGCGTTTTGGTAACAGGCGGCGATTGAAGCTCCAAATAATTCAAGGTAGTTTGTTCGCAGCTGTCCTTTTCCGCCTAAAATTGCCGGTGTGGTCACATCAAGATTCAGCGGTCCTTCCTCTGTATAAACATTTCCTTCTCGGCCGCCTTTTGCGTTAACGGTAACACTGTAGACAGGTTCCATCAGCCTTCGCTCCTTATCAGGTCAAATTTAATCTTTTTTCTTCTTCCCCTGATATGGAATAATCAAACAAATTAAATGAGCATACCTGCAATGGCTGCACTAAGTAATGACGCAAGTGCGCCGGCTAGCACTGCTTTTAAGCCGAGACGGGCAATATCGTTCCGGCGTGTTGGTGCTAAGTTTCCAAGTCCGCCGAGCAAAATGGCTAATGAAGAGATATTTGCAAATCCACATAGCGCAAAGCTTAGGATTGCAACTGTTTTTTCGGATAAATTTCCGATTTCCGGTGCGAAATTTGAATAAGCGACAAATTCATTAATGACCAGCTTTTGACCAATAAAGTTTCCAGCAATGACTGCTTCATTCCAAGGTACGCCAATCGCAAACGCAATTGGTGCAAAAAGGTAGCCGAGAATGAGTTCAAGAGATAACTGTTCAAAACCAACGAACCCGCCAATAAAACCGAGTAAACCGTTGATCATGGCAACAATCGCAATAAAAGCAAGAAGCATTGCCCCGATATTTAGAGCGAGCTGCAGGCCGACACTGGCTCCTTTTGCAGCGGCGTCGATTACGTTGGCCGCATCTTCATCTGATTCCATTTTAAACTCAGCCGGCTCTGGCTCATCTGATGTTTCTGGTACAAATAGTTTGGCCATAACAAGACCGGCTGGTGCGGCCATGAAACTTGCCGCGAGTAAATATTCGAGTGGAACACCAAGCAGCGAATATCCGACAAGGACGGATCCGGCAACAGAAGCGAGCCCTCCAGTCATGACCGCGAATAATTCCGATTCGGACATTTTGCTGATATAAGGTTTAATGACAAGCGGCGCCTCGGTCTGCCCAACAAAAATATTCGCCGCGGCTGACATGGATTCCGCTTTACGAGTACTGAGCAATGACGATAAAACACCGCCAATGATTTTAATGAAAAACTGCATGATTTTTAAATAGTACAATACAGAAATTAAAGCTGAGAAAAAAATAACGACCGGCAAAACATTCAACGCAAAAACATAGGTAATGCCTGATTGCTCAGAATACAACCCGCCGAATAAAAAGTTAATCCCTTCATTTGCATAGCCGATAATCGCATTAACCACTTCCGTCAGCCTAAGCATCATTTTTTGTCCGAAGTCCCATTTTAATACAATAAAAGCAAAAGCCAGCTGAAAAGCAAGCCCGCCAATCACTGTCCGCCAATTAATACGCTTTCTATTCGTTGAAAAAAGAAACCCTATGCCAAGCACGACAGCAATGCCGAAAAGTCCCCATAAAAACGTCATTTTACCTACTCCTTCAATTTTAATTACACATCCACATCTGACTAGTTTATAATTAACACCGTCGGCTCTTCAACTGTTTGAAAAAAGACGTAAAATTAAAATAATACTTACTTATGTATCTTATCTGAATAAACAGAATATAAACGTGTAAGGAAAGAAAGGAAGAACAGCATGACATCATTTAAAGAAGATGTATTATCAAGAAGAACATTTGCGATTATTTCCCACCCGGATGCCGGGAAAACAACCATGACAGAAAAATTGCTTCTATTTGGAGGCGCGATCCGCGACGCCGGGACGGTAAAAGGAAAAAAATCCGGCAAATTTGCCACATCAGACTGGATGGAAATTGAAAAGCAGCGTGGGATCTCTGTTACTTCCTCTGTAATGCAGTTTGCGTATAGCGGCTACAATGTAAACATCCTTGATACACCCGGTCACCAGGACTTCTCGGAAGATACGTACCGAACGCTCATGGCGGTTGACAGCGCGGTAATGATTGTCGACGCCGCAAAAGGAATTGAAGCGCAGACGCTCAAGCTCTTTAAAGTATGCCGGATGCGTGGTATTCCTATTTTTACATTTATAAATAAATTAGACCGTCAAGGAAAAATGCCGCTTGAACTGCTTGAAGAATTAGAAGAAGTGCTTGGCATTCAATCATATCCAATGAACTGGCCGATTGGCATGGGAAAAGAATTTTTTGGTATTTACGACCGGTACAACAAACGTGTAGAACAATTCCGGACGGAAGAAGCGGATCGTTTTTTGCCGCTTGATGAAGAGGGTCATATTGCCGTCGATCATCCGATTAAAGAATCGTCACTTTACACAGAAGCGATGGATGATATTATGCTGCTCGAGGAAGCAGGCAATGACTTCTCGCGTGAAAAAATTAACTCAGGTGAATTGTCACCGGTCTTTTTTGGCAGTGCTTTGACAAACTTCGGTGTACAGACATTTTTGGAAACATATTTGCAGTTCGCGCCCCCGCCGCAGCCGCGTGTTGCTGACGCTGGGGAAATTGACCCGCTGAATGAACAGTTTTCTGGGTTTATTTTTAAAATTCAGGCGAACATGAATCCGGCTCACCGTGACCGCATTGCGTTTTTGCGTATTTGTTCTGGTAAATTCGAGCGGGGCATGGCTGTGACGCTCGCCCGGACTGGAAAATCGACAAAAGTATCGCAGTCAACGCAATTTCTTGCGGACGACAGGAGCACTGTTAATGAAGCCGTCAGTGGGGACATTATTGGCTTGTACGATACGGGGACGTATCAAATTGGCGACACCCTTACAGGCGGCAAGCCGGTCTTTCAATACGAAAAACTGCCGCAGTTTACACCGGAACTTTTCGTGAAAGTAGCGGCGAAAAACGTCATGAAGCAAAAAAGTTTCCATAAAGGAATTGAGCAGCTTGTACAGGAAGGAGCGATCCAGATGTATAAAACGGTCCGTACAGAAGAATACATTCTCGGCGCGGTTGGACAGCTTCAATTTGAAGTGTTTGAGCATCGGATGAGCGGCGAATACAATTCAGAAGTGCGCATGGAGCCGATCGGCCAAAAGATTGCCCGCTGGATTGAAAATGAAGAAGATATTACCGATGCGATGTCTTCTTCGCGAAGCACACTTGTTCGTGACCGCCACGGGAAGCTTGTTTTCTTATTCGAAAATGATTTTGCGCTCCGCTGGTTCCAAGACAAGCATGAAAATATCCGCCTTTATAACTTAATGGGGTAATGTTTTAGGGAGTCTCTTCAGGAGGCTTCTTTTTTTGTGATAAAAAGCGTTCAATTTGGTCAGACAGCTTCTCATTCGGTATAGTAAAAGAATAGATATTTGGGAAAAAGAGGAGGAAATAGATTGAAGTTAAGCAAGTTTTCGATTGACCGGCCTGTATTTACGACGGTCATCATGTTTTTAGTCATAATTCTCGGAATTGTATCGCTTATGCGTATTCCACTAAAATTAATCCCGGATTTGAATCCGCCAATTGCGGTTGTCGTTACAACATATGAAGGTGCAGGGCCGGCGGAAGTGTCGGAAAAAGTGACCAGGCCGCTTGAAACAACCTTGTCGACACTTCCAGGCATTGAAAATATATCTTCGACGTCACAGGAAGGATCCAATTTTATTTTGCTTGAATTTTCCTGGAGCACCAATATTGACGATGTTCAAAACGATGTGCTGCAGCGGATCGGTCAAACGCCGATGCCGGAAGGGGCCGGGGAACCGCAGTTTTTAAAATTTGATCCATCGCAGTTTCCAATCATTCAGCTGTCCCTTCAGTCTGATGAAAGCGCGGATCTGGTAAGTTTAACCGAAACGCTTCAAACGGACTTGTCAGCCGTTGAAGGCGTAGCGAATGTGTCGGTAACCGGAATTACTGCGGACGAAATCGTCGTGGAACTTGATGAAGAAAAACTCGAGCAGTACGGCATTGGCCAGTCTGATGTGGTACAACTCATTCAAGCGAACAATGTTTCACTTCCAGGCAGCACAGTCCAAGCGGATGAAAAAACATTGACAACCCGAGTCATCAGCCAGCTGACGTCCTTGTCAGACATTCAGGAGCTGACCGTATCGGTAAATCCACTAACGGGAGAAAATGTGACGGTCGCTGATGTGGCAACGGTGGAGAAAAAACCGCTGAACGATACCACTATTACACGCGCCAATGAAAAGCCGGCTGTTTTGTTAAACGTTCTTCAGGAATCAAATGCCAACACAGCTGACGTGTCGGAAGGCTTTCAGGAAAAGCTGGATGAACTGATGGCGAGGGACGAGTATAAAGGCATCCAAGCAGACATTTTGTCGGACCAGGGGGACTATATCCAGCTGGCTATCGGCAATATTGCCAATTCCCTTGTGGTTGGCGGTGTGCTTGCCATGGCGGCCTTATTTTTCTTTTTGCGCAATATTCGAAGCCCGCTTATTATTGGAGTGGCCATTCCATATTCGGTTATCGTAACGTTTGTGCTTATGTTTTTGGCTGGTTTTAATTTAAATATTATGACACTTGGTGCTCTGGCTCTCGGCATCGGTATGCTTGTTGATAACGCCATTGTCGTCATTGAAAATATTTACCGTCACTTATCAATGGGAAAAGATCCGAAAACGGCTGCTTATGATGGAACAAAAGAAGTGAGCATCGCCATTACCGCATCCACTTTAACAACCGTTGCCGTTTTTTTGCCGATTATCTTTATATCGGGGATTCTCGGGCAGATTTTAAAAGAATTTGCATGGACCATTTCGTTCAGTTTACTGGCATCGCTTGTTGTGGCAGTGACCGTAATTCCAATGATGGCCAGCCGCTTTTTAACGGCGCTGCCGTCCGATGTGGAATTAAAACGACAGCAGTCACGGCCGCTCGTTTTGCTAGAAAAGGGGGTCAGGTGGTCGCTTACACACCGGGCTGCCGTTTTGGGTATTGCTTTTGTGCTGTTTGCCGGTGGTGTATTCGGGTTGACAAAAGTCGGCACACAATTTTTGCCGCCAACCGATGAGGGCTTCGTAACCGTCAGGGTTGAAACAGAAAATGGCACATCGTTTGAGGAAACCAGCAAAGTGGTTCAGGCGGTTGAAGAAGTCATGGCGGAGAAAGAAGACATTCAAGTGTATGTCAGCTTGATCGGGTCCACACAGGAAAGCTCATTCGGTGGAACAAATACGTCAAACGAGGCGGAAATGTATGTGAAAATGACCGAAGACCGCGACCAATCTATTTTTGAATTTGTTGATGAAGTTAAACCTATGGCAGAAGAAGCCGCGAAACGTGTAAATGAAACAGCGGAAGTAAGATTCAATCTGCAATCGGCATCCGGAACCGCTCCACAGACATTGACCTTTAATGTGCGGGATACGGATCCAAAACGTTTGAATGAAGCCATTGGGCCGATTCAAGCCGAAATTGAAGACATTCAAGGCGTAACAGACGTCCGGACAGACCGTGATGAAACGGTACAGGAAATTCAGATGACGGTCAACCGTGAAAAAGCGCTCGCTGCCGGACTTGCACCGGCACAGGTAGCTCAAATTGTAAACAATGCAACGCGTGGGCTGTTTGCTACGCAAGTAATCGAGGAAGAATCATCCGAAGTAAAAACGGTATATGTGCGGTATGACGAAAAAGTAACCGAAAACCTGGATGCCTTAAAACAAATGCTTGTAAAAACACCGTCGGGGAATTTTGTTTCTCTGCAGACGATTGCAGACATTAATGTGCAGGACGGGCCTGTATCGATCCGCCGTATTAAAAGTCAGGATGCGGTCCAGTTTACCGTCACGTATGCGGCGTCTGAAAATCTGGGCAGTATATCTTCGGCTGTGGATGAAAAAATCGATGGGTTGAACATGTCGGACAGTACGGTTGTTTCTTACAGCGGCGACCAGGAGCTCCTTGATAATTCAAAAGACGATATAGTGATGGCGATGATTTTGGCGATCATTCTCGTTTATATCGTTATGGCTGCGCAGTATGAATCGTTTAAATATCCATTCGTTATTATGTTTACGGTCCCGCTAGCGGTTATTGGTGTGGCTCTGTCGCTCATTTTGACGAATCTGCCGGTCAGTGTGCCAGCGGTTATCGGGATTTTGATTCTGGTCGGCATTGTGGTGACCAATGCGATTTTGCTCGTGGATTACATTTTGCAGAGGAAACAGGAAGGATATTCGGGAACGGAAGCGATTGTTCAGGCCGTCAAGGACCGGGTCCGCCCAATTTTAATGACGGCGCTCACGGCTATTCTTGGCCTGATCCCACTTGCATCCGGCATCGGCGATGGAACGGAAATCAACCAGCCGATGAGTGTAGTCGTCATTGGCGGCCTGATTTCCAGTACATTTTTGACATTGTTCGTCATTCCTGTCGTTTTCAGCTTATTTGACCGGCAGACACGAAGAAAAAAAAGTTTACAGGGCGAAGGTAAACAAGTATAATAAACATTGTAAAACAAACTGAATTTTCTTTTGACGAATAGTCGAAGGGGAGTAGCGTTAGGTGTAAACCTAAAGCAACGTCGTCATTTCGTGGATATTGTATCCATCGGCGTTGTTGGCATGAAGACGAGACATGCTCAGCGAGACCTTTGCCTGAACCATAGGCAAAGGTCTCGCTTTTTTTGTTTCTTTATTATGTCGGTTTGTGGAAAAATAATTAGAAGAAGTGGAAAGGGGAATAACCAATGGATACAGCATTATTACTTGAGTATGCCTGGGTACTCGGCGTTCTCATCATTCTTGAAGGGATTTTAGCGGCAGACAACGCGGTCGTGATGGCGGTTATGGTAAAGCATTTGCCGAAAGAAGAACAGAAAAAAGCGTTGTTTTACGGACTATTAGGGGCGTTTGTTTTCCGGGTCATGGCCTTGTTCTTAATTTCATTCCTCGTGCAGGTTTGGCAGGTGCAGGCAATTGGTGCACTTTACTTGTTCTTTATTTGCTTTAGCCACTTGTATAAAAAGTGGAAAGAACGGGATGCGGATTTGGAGGGGCACGGTGTTGAAAGAGAACTGAAAGGTTCTTCTTTCTGGATGACAGTGCTGAAAGTTGAAATAGCGGACATTGCCTTTGCGATTGACTCGATGCTTGCAGCTGTGGCGCTTGCGGTAACTCTTCCGGAAACGGGCTGGGGACAAATCGGCGGCATTGACTCTGGACAATTCCTTGTGATGTTCCTCGGCGGTTTTACTGGCGTTGTTATTATGCGTTTTGCGGCGACATGGTTTGTCCGTCTGCTTCAAAAATATCCAACGCTTGAAACAGCTGCCTTTTTAATTGTCGGCTGGGTAGGGGTGAAACTCGCTGTCTTTACATTATCCCATCCGTCACTCGCGATTCTTGATCAGCATTTCCCTGAATCAAAACCGTGGAAGCTCACATTCTGGGTTGTCCTTGTTGGCATTGCGGTGGGCGGATATCTTGTCGCCCGGGCAAAAGGTCCAGAGAAAAATATTGAAGAGCCGGGCTTATAACATAAAATTGCTCCGAACGTCACAGTTCGGAGCGGTTTTTTTATGTTTGAAAAAGAAAATTTTGGCGTATAGATAGGTATTAACGAGTGGAAAGAGGAAACTGCCATGGACTTGAAATCAGGAAATTTATACTGGACGAATACGTTTAAAGAAACACCGTCATACCCATTTGTAGAAGAGGATATGGAATGTGATGTTGTAATTATCGGTGCAGGTGTTTCAGGTGCCTGTACCGCATATGAATTAAAAGATTCCGGCCTTGATGTTATCCTTATTGATAAACGAACAGTTGCTGCCGGGAGTTCCAGTGCGAACACAGGATTACTGCAATATTCCAACGATCAGCTTCTGCATGAAGCGATTCAATCGTTCGGCAAAAAAGCGGCTGTTGACCATTATTGGCGCTGCTTTGATGCGATCAGCCGTCTGCGTGATGAAATTGTTCCATCTCTTCCAATAGACCCTGAAATGATCATGCGTGACAGCTTATTTTTTGCCACTGATGAAGACGAAATTGAAACGATTCAAAAAGAATACAGTGCATTAAAAGAAGCCGGGTTTGAGGTAGAATACCTGGAAGAGGATGAAATGAAAAAGTGGTTGCCGTTCAGCCGGGAGGCAGCGATCATCACAAAAGGGGACGCAGAAGTAAACCCGTATAAACTAACACACGGTTTGGTTAAAGCGGCGTCTGATGCAGGTGTCCGTATTTATGAGCAAACGGAAGTGTTTCTGAAAAAAGCAGGCGAGGGTGGCGTGGTCATTCGGGCGGCAGGTGGTCATCTTATCAAAGCGAAGAAAGCTATTTTTGCCCAAGGCTATGAGACACAGGAAACGATCAAAGAGAAAAATGCTGTCATTGAAAGCAGTTATGCAGTCGTAACCAATCCGATTGATGATTTATCTTTTTGGAAAGACAACGTGATGATTTGGGAATCAGCCAGACCGTATTTTTACGCACGGACAACGGCGGATAAGCGCATTGTTATGGGTGGCCTTGATGAGCCCACACCTAACCCGGATATTCGTGATCAAAAGATGATTGCCAAGAGTGATGAATTAATTAAAGAAGTTGAAAACTGGTTCCCACAGTTAAGAGGGACTATTCAGGCGGATTACGGCTGGAGCGGATCATTCGCTCACACCCACGATGGCCAGCCTATTATCGGCCAATATGACCGCGTGCCGAACAGCTATTTTTTACTTGGATATGGCGGCAATGGCATTGTATACAGCTTATTTCTTTCAAAACTGATTGTAAGGCACATTATAGGAGAAAAAGACGCCGCTTTTTCGTTTTATTCGAAAGAACGGATATACGAGCCTGAAGTCATCTAAAAAAAAGCAGTGAATCCAAATTGGGTTCACTGCTTTTTTATTAAACTGTTTCAGTTAAAATGCATGAGAAGAAATATAATGAAGACCCGGTGCCGGCTGGATTAAAATAAGCAAGCAGCCATCCGTCCTCCTGTACCCAGCTGTCATTCTGTTTCCGCATCGTCACTGGTTCTAAAATGGTGTGCTTATGCAGGTCCTTTTCACGAAGATGAAGAGACGCGAACGATTCTCCTGCAATGAGCGGGTGGTCAGCCAGCTGTTTGTACACGACAGTACGTTCGTCCGATCCTTCTGAGCACCACCATGGCTTGCGCGGCTTAAAACGCTGATTTCTCAAATAATCATACTTCATGATGCTTTCAACATGGACGGCCGCATCCGGGTGTGCTGCTTGTAAAAAGGAAGAGAGGCGCTTAAATAAGTCTTCCAGCTGGTGGCCGATGCGTCCCCAGCCGGCCTCTTCCCAAAACGCACCGAAATCCTGGAAAAAGTCAAAAGGCGTCAAAGCGAGATGCCGGGTAATATACTCAATCGTTTCATCGGTCCGGTGATCATTCCAATATTTTTCAAGCACATCTTCCGTCTGTTTAATACGAATAACATCTTCAAACGGAAGCACACGGTTTGAAAGCATCTCATACGGTGCCTGGTCCATATATTCATAGCCGTAATGCGGAGCGCTCAGGCGCAGCCCGGTGCCGCGGAGAAGCTTTAAGAAGCCAAGCTGCAATTCTTCCGGTCGAAGCGCAAACACATCATTAAATGTACGCCGGAATGAGTTGTAATTTTCTTCAGGAAGACCGGCAATTAAATCGAGATGCTGATCAATTTTGCCGCCTTCTTTTACCAGAGTAACCGTGCGAACAAGCTTCTCCCAGTTTTGTTTGCGCTGAACAAGTTCATTGACGTCATCGTTCGTCGACTGTACGCCAATTTCAAAACGAAACAAGCCGGCCGGCGCGTGTTCATTTAAAAACTGAATCACTTCCGGCCGCATGATGTCGCCGGTAATTTCAAATTGAAAAACTGTGCCGGGTACATGTTCGTCTATTAAAAATTGAAACATTTCCATCGCATAGCTGCGGCTTATATTAAATGTGCGATCGACGAATTTAATTGTTTTTGCGCCATTGTTCATTAAAAAGCGGATATCGTCTTTTACTTTTTCACGATCAAAGTAGCGGACACCCGTTTCGATGGATGACAGGCAAAATTGGCAGCGAAACGGGCAACCGCGGCTCGTCTCAATGTAGGTAATCCGCTTTGACAAGGAGTCGCGGTCTTCTTCAAATCGAAATGGAGAAGGCAGCTCCCGCAGATCGATTTTATTCGTTTGCGGGTGAATGTGATGTGTTTCGTCTTGTTTATACGCAATTCCGGGCACATTCGAAAAGTCGCGGCCGCCGGATAATTGATCCAGCAGCATCCGGAATGTTTTTTCCCCTTCACCAATGACAATGAAATCAATATCGTGAAGCCGGTCGAGCCAATATGGAACATCGTATGTCACTTCCGGTCCGCCAAAGACAATCGTACAGTCGGGCAGCACTTTTTTGATCATGCCTGCTACCCGGATCGTTTCTTCAATGTTCCAAATGTAACAGCTGAAGCCAATGACATCTGGTTTCTGGCTGTACAAATCCGATACAATATTCATCGCCGGATCTTTAATCGTATATTCCGCAATGCGGATGTCATAAGCATCTTCACAGTACGATTTTAAATAGCGAATGGCTAAATTAGTATGGATATATTTTGCATTTAGTGTGCAAACAGTAATATTCACGTTTTATTCTCCTTTTTCGTTAAAAAACCCGGCCGTTTTAGTTCAAGGAATGGCCGGAACAAGGCGGCTGTCAATGGTGACGAAAGCAGCAGTGTCAAGCCGGCGGCAGTCGCCAATAAGACAAAGATTGACGGCGGCAATTCGAGATTATCGACACGCCGAGATGACTGGACAAAAAATCCATGCAATAAATAAACATAAAGCGTGTTGCGGCCCCATGACGTGAAGAAAAAATTTTTTCGTGGCACAATAGACAAAATAAATGCGATCATGACGATATTAATCACATACACAAGTGTGCGCCAAAACAACCCTTTTAAAGGTTCTGCTCCAAGCCCTGCATAGGATATAGACCCAAACAGCCATTCAATCTGAATGTAGGTGTTTGCGTAGAAATAGATAAACAGCCCAACGGTGAAACAAAGTAGCAGAATGCGGGTTGAAAACCGAAAAAGAGGCTGAAACCATTCTTTTTTCGCATAGTAGCCTGCTAAGAAGAATGGGAAAAACATAAATGTCCGGCCGATGCTGAGAACCGTTAATGATTCATGCACTAATCCAATTAGCAGTCCGGCTGCAATCGAAACAGCGAGCGCGAGAAGCGGTTTTTTCAGCCATTTGACAACCCCAAAAAGCAGGACGTGCCAAAAAAATAAGCTGAGTAAAAACCAAAGTGACCATTCTGGAATAAGCAGGCTGACAGACAGTGCTTCTTCATGCTCAATCCAAAAGTAAAAAATCGAATAAACGATTTGAAAAGTGACGAGTGGAATAAGCAGTTTTCCCGCAATCTTTTTAAGATAACCCGGCCGCAGAATGCCTTTAGCAAAAAAACCGGATATAAAAATAAACGCGGGCATATGAAATGAATAGATCGTCATATAAAATGCGTAAATGAGCGGGCTGTCATATACATATGGGCGCATCAAATGGCCGAATACGACTAAAAAAATAAGGAAAAATCGTACATTATCAAAATAGTCATCACGTTTTTTCAATGAAATCACCTGTATAATAAGATAAACACATGACGCTATTATACACGACCGGAAAAAGAAATCGACAAAAAACAATACTTAAAAAAATGAAATAGACGGTTTAATACTTTTAATATAAAGCAAAAATGTGTAACGTATAAAAGAACAAGATGAAATAGACAGGCGGGGGAGCAGCCATGAAAGACAGCAAAATGTCATTAAAATTATTTATTGTGTTATCACGCGCATACAAAGTCGTCAATGAACAAGTAAACGGATTTATTCAAACATCCGGGCTGAATCCGACAGAATTTGCGGTACTTGAACTTTTATATCATAAAGGACCGCAGCCGCTTCAGCAGATAGGCGGAAAAATCCTGTTGGCAAGCGGAAGTATTACGTACGTCGTCGATAAATTGGAGAAAAAACAGCTGTTAAAGCGGGTCGCTTGCCCGCAAGATCGCCGGATTACCTATGCAGCGATTACAGAAGACGGAATCGAATTGATTGAACGCATTTTTCCAGAGCATGAGCAAAATATTCACGAGCTGCTCAGCGTTTTGTCAGAGGAAGAAATGGAACAGGCAACGGCCATCTTGAAAAAACTTGGTTTATCAATTAAAAATTTGTCATAACCCTTTTTGATCAACCCGCTTTATTTATGGTAAAATGATTCGGGTTGATGAAAGGAGCTTTACAAAATGGCATTATGGAAAGATTGGCGCTTTATTATCGGGGTTATTGCTGCATATATTCTTTTATATGTAACGTTTTATGACCGGGATATTTTTTGGTATATATATACGGCAGCTGCTTTATTTTTTATTAGTATTTCCATTATAAGCGAGCCAATTGATGACCAGCAAAATACAAACAGGTTTATGCTTTACGGTATTGTCTCTGGTGTTCTTTTATATACATTATTTGCGGCGGGCTATGCTTTATTAAAAATCATGCCTGTATCAGCCGAAGAGCATGCCTCTTCTATATACGCACTGTTTAGTCCTGTGTTTGTTTGGCATTATATTGTTCTTGTGCTTATTATTATCCCTGGGGAGGAGCTCTTTTTTCGAGGGTTTATCCAAAAAAGGCTAAACTATTACATGAATGAATGGGGAGCTATGATTATTGCGGCGCTTTTCTACGCATCTGTTTTTATTTATTCTGGGGAATGGATGTGGGTGCTGGCGGCATTTTGTGCGGGTATCTTTTGGGGCAGCTTGTATATATGGCGGAAAAGCATTCCGCTTCTAATCATTTCTCATTTAATCTTTGATTTGCTTTTTGTCGTCTTTTTACCATTGGCTTGAAGTGTCTTAAAAAGACACTTCTTTTTTTGTGCATTTTCAGGCGTCCTCAAGGTCCACATGATACAGATTACAAAGACCAGCTCAAACTCTTCTAGGGGCAAAAAGCTCCTTCGCTGATGCTCTTCTTATGCTTGTTCTCGCATGAACGTACGCCCTGCATTTTTTTAAGCAAAAAACTTGAAAGTCAAAAAAGGTCAAAGTATACTACATCTATAGTCAAAGATGGTCAAAGTAAAAAAAGGGGATGACGTAGATGAAATGTCAAAAATGTCAGCAGCATGAAGCAAATGTGCAGATGAGTGTCCGTGTCAATGGACAGTCTGCGCAATACTATTTGTGTGATGCTTGTTATCAAAAAGAAAAACAAACAATCGGAGGAATGAAGATGAATTTTCAATCATTCGGTTTTCCATTTGATGAATATATGAAACAAATGCAGCCAGAACAGCTGCAGCAATCAATGAAAGGGCAAACGCCGCCGGCTCAGGCAGGACGAGGAGGAGGCGGAATTCTTGATCAGTTTGGGCGCAATGTGTCTTCTCTTGCAAAAGCAGGATTAATTGACCCTGTCATTGGCCGCGATAAAGAATTGACTCGTGTCATTGAAATATTAAATAGACGAAATAAAAATAATCCTGTGTTAATCGGAGAGCCAGGTGTCGGAAAAACAGCCATTGCAGAAGGTCTTGCCCTTTATATTTCAGAAGGACGGGTACCGGCAAAACTCGCCGATAAGGAAGTCTATGTTCTTGATGTAGCCTCACTCGTTTCAGGCACAGGAGTACGCGGGCAGTTTGAGGAACGAATGAAGCAAGTGATTTCAGAAGTGAAAGAGCGGAAAAATGTTTTGCTCTTTATTGATGAAATTCACCAGTTGGTCGGCGCTGGCTCAGCGGAAGGATCAATGGATGCCGGTAATATTTTAAAACCAGCGCTTGCACGGGGGGAAATGCAGCTTATTGGTGCAACAACTTTAAAAGAATATCGTCAAATTGAAAAAGATGCAGCACTCGAACGTCGTTTTCAGCCGGTGCAGGTAGCAGAGCCTGATGTTGAAGAAACGATTCATATTTTAAAAGGTCTGCAAAAGAATTATGAAGACTTTCATCAGGTGACATATTCAGAAGAGGCGATTCAAGCGTGTGCCTTCTTGTCACATCGTTACATTCAAGATCGTTTTTTACCGGATAAAGCGATCGATTTACTTGATGAAGCCGGTTCAAAATTGAATTTAACGATTAACCAAACGGACACAGCTTCTATTCAAGAGCAGTTGTTGTTGATTGCGAAACGAAAAGAAGCGGCTCTTCAGAAGGAGCAATATGAGGAAGCGGCAAAATTACGTGATGAAGAAGCACTGCTGGAACAAAAGCTCGCTCAAGGAGATCAGTCATTTTCAGCACCGGTTGTCAAAGCGGAAGATATTCAATCGCTAATTGAAAGCAAAACCGGAATCCCAATCGGAAAGCTTCAGCAGGATGAACAGCAAAAAATGAAACATATTGAAGCAAATCTGGCGGGAAAAGTGATCGGACAAGAAGCGGCCGTTAAAAAAGTGGCAAAAGCCATCCGGCGCAGCCGTGCTGGACTGAAAGCAAAAAGCCGACCAATCGGTTCTTTCCTTTTTGTTGGACCTACGGGTGTCGGGAAAACAGAATTAACAAAGACACTGGCGGAAGAGTTATTCGGTTCAAAAGAGGCGCTCATTCGTTTAGATATGAGTGAATTTATGGAAAAACATAGTGTGTCAAAATTAATCGGATCGCCTCCGGGCTATGTCGGATTTGAAGAAGCCGGCCAGCTGACAGAAAAAGTACGGCGCAATCCATACAGCATTATTTTGCTGGATGAAATTGAAAAAGCACACCCGGATGTTCAGCATATGTTCCTGCAAATTATGGAAGATGGGCGCTTAACAGACAGCCAGGGCCGTACAGTAAGCTTTAAGGAGTGCGTGATCATTATGACGAGCAATGCTGGCGCCGGCAAAAAGAACGTAACGGTCGGTTTCGACAAACAAGCGGACCAGTCTGAAATGTCTGTACTTGAATCATTGGCGGATTTCTTCAAGCCAGAGTTTTTAAACCGGTTTGATGCCATTATTGAATTCGCATCGCTCGGTAAAGAAAACTTAGCGGAAATTGTAGAGTTAATGATTGTGGAATTAAATGAAATGCTTGCTGAGCAGCAAATGAAGATCGACGTGGACGAAAAGGTAAAAGAAAAGCTCGCAGAAATGGGCTACAGTCCGCAGTTCGGGGCGCGTCCGCTTCGCCGGGTTATTCAAGAACAACTTGAAGACGGGATTGCCGACTTTGTTTTGGACAATCCAGAAGCAGTGCATTTAAATGCAGTAATAGAAAAAGGAGAAATTAAGATTAAAGCAGTGTAAATAAACAAAAGAGCGGATGATAGAATCCGCTCTTTTTTTCATGCGTGGACGATGATATAATTTTTATGGTTAACGACTGTTTTTTCTTCCAATTCGCGCTCATCGAAATCTTCCATAATAGTTAAATCAACAATAACGGAGTTTTCATTTACTTTTTCGACGATCCCGCGCAGACCGTCTTTAAATTCAATAATGTTGCCGACTTCTGCTTTTGTCATATATTTCGCTCCTTTACGACACTTGACGATACCATTTCCGCTCGTTTTCTTTTATAATAAGAGACGTTAGCGAAAGGTATTAAAGTAAATTTTGCCTTATTTTTTGAAAATAGTAAAGAGTTTTACACTGCGTTTTGTCAATTTTTTGACTATTTTAATAGGGGGTGAATGATTGACGGCAGAAGAGGCAGTTCAATTGATTGAAAACCTTCGCAATGGATCAACAAAGCTCCTGAAAATTCAACAAAAGGATTTTCTGCAGTTTAGACAAGAGCTGATCAATCAGCCGGATTTTAAGCATTTCCGTGGAATTGCTAAACACGGAGGCCACACTGAATATGAATATATGAAAACACCTCGAAGCTAAAGGAGTGGGAATATGTTTAAAGGAAAAACAGTGGTTGTTACTGGTGGAGCAAAGGGGATTGGCAAAGCAACAGCTTTCGCTTTTGCGAACAAAGGAGCATTCACGGCGATTGTAGATGTAAATGAAAAAGAGGGGCAGACAGTCGTCCAAGAATGGAAAAAAGCAGGTATTGACGCTGCATTTTACACTGCGGACGTTGGGAATACAGAAGAAATGGCCAATGTATTTGCCTGCATTGTGGAAAAAAGAGGAACCATCGATATCCTGATTAACAATGCCGGCGTTTCTTCTTTCGGCTCTATCTGGGACATAAATAAAAGTGACTGGGACAAAATAATGACCACCAATGCTGCAAGTGTCCTGTTTAATTCACGTGAAGCGGCTAAGTATATGGAAGAAGGCGGCGCCATTGTGAATATGTGCTCAACAAGGCAAAGCATGTCCGAAGCAAACACAGAATTGTATGCCGCTTCTAAAGGAGCCATTTATTCTTTAACGCATGCCTTGGCTATGACATTTAGCGAAAAAGGAATTCGAGTGAACAGTATAAGCCCAGGATGGATTGAAGTAGGCGATTATAGCCAGCTACGGCCGGAAGATCATGCCCAGCACCCGGCCGGCCGGGTGGGCAAGCCGGAGGATATAGCTAAAGCCTGCTTATATCTTGCCGATCCTGAAAACACATTCATAACAGGTGAAAATATCGTTATTGACGGTGGGATGACGCGCAAAATGATTTATTTGTCCTAACTTTTTTGTTTTTTTAACTGCTCCTTGGTATACACTTTTAACGCAGAAACGATTTGATTTTTTAAAACGTCGCTTCCATCACTTTGAACTCCATATTCAAACGAGTCGCGGGCATGTCGTTTGTAGATTAATTGTCCTGTAAATTGAATTAACGTACCGGACAGCTGAAATGAAAAAATGAGGATAAAATCGCTTTTTAATTCTACATCTGTTTTAGAAACAATTTTCATTCCATTCGGGCTGATATCCAAAATGTAAGCAGTAAATGTTTGAATTTTTACTTTTACACCGTTAGAATACTGATACACTTCACATGCAGTGGGAATGGATTCAGGAAAAACGTAGCGGAAAGCTTCCTTTCTTTTATAATACATGATGAAATCTCCCTTGTTTTGTCTATATTTGTCTATTTTAAAAGATTAGTCCAGGAAGAGCAATATACTAAAGCTCGATCGTTGAGGGAAAATGAATTTAGTGCTATTCTCTATGAAGAAAATGATAAAGGAGAGACAATGTAATGTCGAAAAAAACTTTTACAGTAACAGCAGATACAGGAATTCATGCACGTCCTGCTACACTTCTTGTGCAAACAGCGAGCAAATATTCAAGTGATGTAAATCTTGAATTTAACGGTAAAAAAGTAAACTTAAAATCCATCATGGGCGTTATGTCACTTGGTATTGGGAAGGGTGCTGATATTGCCATTTCAGCAGAGGGCAATGACGAAACAGAGGCGCTTGATGCCATTGAAACATTGTTGAAAAGTGAAGGTCTTGCAAACTGATGGCGGCGATATTAAAAGGCATCGGCGCATCTGACGGCATTGCCTTTGCGAAAGCATACCGCTTAATGGAGCCGGATTTGACGGTTGAAAAACGGGGCGTGACGGATGCAGCAGCTGAAACAGAACGGTTCCGCGCAGCGCTTAAAAAATCCGAATCAGAACTTGAAGTGATTAAAGAAAAAGCGCGTAAAGATTTAGGCGATGACAAAGCCGCTATTTTTGAAGCGCATTTGCTCGTTTTAAATGATCCGGAATTAACAGGTCCAATTGAAGACAAAATTAAGTCGGATGCTGTTAATGCAGAATTTGCTCTTGAAGAAACGGCCAATATGTTTATCGGCATGTTTGAAGCGATGGATAATGAATACATGAAAGAGCGTGCCGCGGATATTAAAGACGTAACGAAACGCGTATTGGCAGCGCTTCTTGGAGTCGACCTTCCGGCACCGGCATTGATTGCAGAAGAAGTAGTTGTTGTTGCAGAAGACTTAACGCCATCTATGACGGCACAGCTGAACCGTGAATTTGTAAAAGGATTTACGACGGATATCGGCGGCCGGACGTCTCACTCCGCTATTATGGCCCGTTCACTTGAAATTCCAGCTGTTGTTGGAACAAAAAATGCGACAGCTGATATTCAAAACGGGGACTTGGTTATTATTGATGGCCTTCAAGGTGAGGTGCACATTAATCCGACAGAAGAGGTAGCGGCTGAATACCAAAAGCGGGCTGAAGCTTTTGCTAAACAAAAAGCAGAGTGGGCGAAGCTTGTAAATGAACAAACCGTTACAGCAGATGGACATCATGTTGAGCTTGCTGCAAACATTGGCACACCGGCGGACCTTGACGGGGTAAAATCAAACGGCGGAGAGGGTGTAGGCTTATACCGGACAGAATTTCTGTACATGGGCCGTGACAATCTGCCGACAGAAGAAGAGCAGTTTGAATCTTACAAAGCGGTATTGGAAGGAATGGAAGGCAAGCCGGTCGTTGTTCGTACATTGGACATCGGAGGGGACAAAGAGCTTCCATACTTGAACCTGCCGCATGAAATGAACCCGTTCCTCGGTTTCCGTGCCATTCGTCTTTGCCTGGAAGAACAGGATATTTTCCGTACACAGCTTCGCGCATTGCTTCGTGCGAGTGTTTACGGAAATTTAAAAGTGATGTTCCCGATGATTGCGACAGTAAATGAATTCCGTCAGGCAAAAGCGGTTCTTTTAGAAGAGCGTGCGAAGCTTGAAGCGGAAGGAATTGAAGTAGCGGGGAAAATCGAACTTGGCATTATGGTTGAAATTCCATCAACGGCTGTTATCGCGGATCTGTTTGCGAAGGAAGTTGATTTCTTCTCGATTGGAACAAATGACTTAATCCAGTATACAATGGCAGCGGATCGGATGAATGAGCGCGTTTCTTATTTGTACCAACCATACAATCCTTCGATTTTACGCCTTGTAAAAATGGTCATTGAAGCAGCACATAAAGAAGGCAAATGGGCAGGGATGTGCGGGGAAATGGCTGGAGACGAAACAGCGATTCCGCTGCTGCTCGGTTTAGGGCTTGATGAGTTCTCAATGAGCGCAACATCTATTTTAAAAGCGCGTGCACAGCTGAAAACTTTGTCAAAAGCAGACATGGAAACATTGGCAGCCAAAGCAGTTGAAATGTCAACCGCTGAAGAAGTTGTCGAATTGGTAAATTCCATCGAAAAAAAATAATAAAAAAGGTGTTAAAAAAAGAAAAAGCGGGAATAATACTAGCGTAACCAGTTTTTCATTCTCCATTTCTCTCACTTTTACCCGGGCAAACGCTGCCCGGGATTTTTTTATGCCTAAAAAGCAGCGGCCGTCCTTATGTTAAAGGAAGCCGCTGCTTGATTGTTTATAATGTTTTTAAAAATTGCTCAATCCGTGATAAACCTTCTGAAATCTCCTGTACACTGCAGGCATAGGACAAACGGAACCAGCCTTCTCCCGTCTGTGAAAACGCACTGCCTGGAACAACCGCCACTTTATATTCTTTCGCAAGTGTCAGGCAAAAGTCAAAGGAAGAACCATGATACGCGTCCGGCACTTTTACAAAAAAGTAAAATGCGCCATCTGGTTTTACCGTTTGCAAACCAAGCTTCTGTAACCTTTCAAGTGCCACATCCCGGCGCTTTTTATATTCATCCCTCATCGGCACTGCGTCGTTTATTCCATCCGTCAGCGCCGCAATCGCTGCTTTTTGCGAAATGGAGGTGGCACATGACACATTGTATTGATGGACTTTGAGCATATGCTGTGCAATCGCCTTGGGCGCAAAAAGAAGGCCGATCCGCCATCCGGTCATTGCATGGGATTTTGATAAGCCGTTTATAACGATCGTTTGCTCTTTTAAAAAAGAAGCGATGGATACGTGGGGCTGTTCATATACAATTTCACTGTAAATTTCGTCGGCTAAAATAAATAATTCCTGCTTTTTCGCCAGTGCCGCAATATCTTTTAGCTCTTGTTCAGTTAAGCTGACACCGGTTGGATTAGACGGATACGGTAAAATAATTACTTTCGTTTTTTTCGATACATGCCGTCCGATCAGATCTGCAGTCATGCGAAAATTATTGCCCGCTGTATCAATCATTACAGGCTTTGCTTCACATAAATGAATGATCGGTTCGTAACCAGGGTAAACAGGACCGGGGAGAATGACTTCATCACCTGGCTGTAATATCGTACGCAGGGCAATATCAATCCCCTGACTGGCTCCGACTGTCACAATTACTTCTGTTTCGTCATCATAAACAACCTGATATTTTTTACTGTAAAACTGTGCAGCTGCTTTTTTTAATTCAGGAAGCCCGGCATTTGGTGTATAAACGGTCTCATTTTGATTAATTGCCTGGATACCTGCTTTTTTTACATGTTCCGGTGTATGAAAATCCGGCTGACCAATCGTTAAAGAAATCATATCTGTTTGTGTGCCAACTAAATTAAAAAATTTACGGATACCGGAGATTTCAATTTCTTTTACACGGTTATTTAATCGATGTTCCATTTGTAAACCACCTTTTTCTAATCTATTGTTATTATAATGTAAATTTTTCAAATGAATATTAAAGAATTCTAAATTTTTGAGGCATCGACAAACTTTTAATTCGTGATATAGTAAAATAAAAAAGTAAGGGGACTAATGGCTTATGACAAATGATTATGGAGTTTTACTTGAATCTGGAACGAACGAACTTGAAGTGGTGGAATTCGAGGTGCACGGCAATCATTATGGCATCAATGTCATGAAAGTGAAAGAAATTATTCAGCCGATGCCGATTACATTCATTCCTCATGCGCACGATCATATTGAAGGTATTATTCAACTGCGTGGTGAAGTATTGCCCGTTATTGACATGGCTAAAGTGCTCGGGATGCCCCCTTCAGAAAAACAGTCCACTGATAAGTATATCGTGACGGAATTCAATCAACAAAAAGTCGTTTTCCATGTAAAAAATGTAACACGTATTCATCGTATCTCCTGGAATGACATTGAAAAACCTTCTGAAATGTATCAGGGTGGCAATAATCAAATAATTGGTGTTATTAAAATTAACGGAACGATGATCTTATTGATCGATTTTGAAAAAATTGTTGTGGACATCAATCCTCATTCAGGTATTCATGTTGATCAAATTAAAAGTTTAGGGGAGCGTGAACGCTCAGAAAAGCAGATTATTGTAGCGGAGGATTCACCATTGCTGCGCAAGCTCATTCACGATACGCTGAAGGAAGCAGGGTATGACCGTGTCGAATTTTTTGAAAATGGCCAGCTGGCATATGAGTTCTTAGAATCAACGCTGGAAAAGAAAAATACATTTGAAGAAGTCCAGCTGCTTGTTACTGATATTGAAATGCCGAAAATGGACGGCCATCATTTAACAAGACGGATTAAAGAGCATCCCGTGCTAAAAGAGCTCCCCGTCATTATTTTTTCATCGTTGATTACCGATGAACTTCGCCATAAAGGAACAGGTGTCGGAGCCGATGCGCAAGTAAGTAAACCTGAAATTGCTCGTCTTGTCCAGCATATTGATGAGCTTGCCCTATAAAAAAGAAAGGACGCTTGCTTGGCGGCTGCGTCCTTTTTCTTGTTAATATGATTGGCCAAGCGGCTTAAAAACAGGCTTTGTGTATTTTTTTTGTCCGGGTGGCTTTTGCTTCGGGCTTTCTTCTTTCATGCCTGTATACGATTCAAGAATGCTTTTGGCTTTTGACAGTCCCATTGAACAGCGGGGATTGCGTATTTGCTCGCTTAATCGGCCGAGATGAGGGAGAGAATCAAAATCTTCTTTGCATGGCGGCATGTGGAAAGTGTAGTCTCCACACGAAACAAGTACATCGGACTGCTGTCGGCTATTTTTGGGGTTTCGAGAAAAGTGAAGACCTTTTTTTTCTGCTTTGCCTTCTTTGATCATTTTTAAGAGGGCGCATTTTTTTAGCGCATACAAATATTTTGGGTTTGTGGCTGTCTTTGCATGACGGTTAACCGTAAAGATCGCTTTGGCGAGGGTATCGTCAGATGAAGGTCCGGTGAAGGGTTCGGATTTTTTGCTCAAGATAGTGGCTCCTTTCGTCCTCATTTTCTCTCATTATATACTGTTTACACCTGATTTGGAAGCATTCATCGTGGTTTGCATGGTATATTAAAAGGGGAAAATGAATAAAAAAAGAAAGCGGGAAAGACTATGGAACAAAGCAAAACAGCCATTATCGATATTGGGTCAAATACAGTCCGTCTTGTTTTATATAAAGAGCTTGGATCGGCAATAGAAGAGTTTCGAAATGTGAAAGCGCCGCTTAGACTGCGCCGCTTTTTAGATGCGGAAAGCAAAATGAGTGAAGAAGGGATTGGGCTGCTGCTGGAAGCATTACATAATTTCAAGGAAGTCCTCGATTATTACGATGTAACTGAAGTGGAATGTACAGCGACTGCAGCAGTCCGGCAGGCAGCAAACCGGGATGCTATTATTGAAAAAGTGAAAAAAGAAACAGGCTTTTATATCCGCTTGTTATCGGGAGAAGAAGAAGCGTCCTATGGATTGACGGCTGTTTTAAAAACGATGCCGGCTGATAATGGATTAACGATTGATATCGGCGGCGGCAGTACGGAAATTACGTTATTTGAAAACAGGAAATTAAAACATTCATTCAGCTTTCCGTTTGGTGTCGTTTCGCTGAAAGAACAATTTATAGCAGAAGATCGAATGAAGCCGAAAGAGCAAAAGAAAATGGCAGAATATATTCAAAGTGAATTAAAAAAGTTTGACTGGCTGGAAAAAGCGCCGGATGGTGTCATTGCAGCAATTGGAGGAAGCGCTCGAAACTTGGCAAATGTGCAGCAGTTAAAAGAAAGCTATCCCCCGCTTGGTGTGCACGGTTATGAACTGACAGTAGAGGCGCTTGATCAGCTGCGCACGGAACTCTCACCACTTTCGTATTCGGAATTTGAAAAAGTGGATGGCCTTTCCAATGAACGCGCGGATTTAATACTGCCCGCCATTGAAGTGTTTTATCAGCTGGCTATACATACGAAAGCAAATGGATTGCTCGTCAGCTCCCGAGGACTTCGTGACGGTATTATGCTGGAGCGGACAAAAGAGGGCGTATATGAAACGGCCGCGGATGTGAAAAGAAATGGTATAAAACGTCTTTTAAAGATTTATGGCCATGATACAAAACATCATTACCAAATGATGAAGCTGACTAAAAATATGCTGAGAGGCTTTGAGCAAGAAGGCATAATTGAAGTGACGGATAAAGAGCGCTTTATCATTGAGCAGGCCGCGGCTTTATTTTATCTCGGTGAATACATTTCCTCCAATTCGAAAAGCCGTCATACATTTTATTTGCTCATTAACTCATTGTTTGACGGCTTTACCCATTGGGAGAAAGCGTATATTTCCTTAACTGCTTCTTTTACAAACAATTCAACGCTAAAACAATATTTGGAAGAATTTAATGGCTGGTTTTCAAAAGAAGAAATACAAAAAATGCGGGAATACGGTGCGCTGTTAAAACTTTGCTTTAGCTTAAACAGCTCCAAGCGAAGCATTGTAAGCGATCTAAATGTAAAGAGGGAGAATAATTATCTTGTTATTACGGTTTATTGCGAAGGCAGTGAATTGGCTGAACGTTATCAAAGCGATAAACAAAAGCGCCATTTGGAAAAAGCTTTGCAAAAAACAATTAAAATGGAATTTAAAAGAATTGAAATAAGTTGAAACGGGGGATTCCGATGAGTGGACAGGCAGCAATTGATTTGGCGAATCCGATGTATTATAACAACCGGGAATTAAGCTGGCTTAACTTTAACAAACGTGTGTTGGAAGAATCATCGGATTTAAATAACCCTTTATTGGAGCGGATGAGATTTTTAGCTATTTTCAGCTCAAACCTGGATGAGTTTTTTATGGTACGGGTAGCCGGACTGAAAGATCAGGTAAAAGCCGGTTTTAACAAGCCTGAAAACAAAGCGGGGCTGACACCGAAGCAGCAGCTGAATCGAATCAGCATTAAAGCACATGAACTAGTGAAAATCCAAAATCGGGTACTGACAGAAGAAGTATGGCCTTCTCTTGAAGAAGAAGGTTTTTATTTGAAGAAGCCGGCGGATTTGATGGAAGAACAGCAGCAGTTCCTCCGTGATTACTTTGACAATGAAGTATTTCCTGTATTAACACCGATGGCGATTGATGCATACCGTCCATTCCCGATGCTTTTGAATAAATCGCTCAATCTAGTTGTCATGCTCGAAAATGATGAGCCGGAAGCAGAAATGGACCGCGTCGCAATCGTGCAAGTCCCTGGAGTGCTCGACCGGGCAATTGAAGTGCCGTCGGAAGAAGGTGGTACGTTTGTTTTATTAGAAGACGTATTGGAATATTTTATTGACCGTATTTTCCAGGGCTACATTGTGAAAAATGTAAATACGTTCCGGATTACACGGAATGCTGATATGGAAATTCACGAAGAAGGTGCACGGGATTTATTGCTTGAAATTGAAAAAGAGTTGAAAAAGCGAAAGTGGGGAGCTGCCGTCCGGCTGGAAATCAAGTCTCAGGATATGGACCAGCACGTGCTTGATTATTTATTGGAAGAGCTTGAAATTCATTATAAAGATGTATATGAAATTGACGGACCAATTGATTTGACCTTTTTATTTCCGTTTACGAAAAAACTAAGCACCCTGCGTGAAGGGCTGACATATGAGACATTTATTCCACAGCTGCCGGAAGATTTATCATCCCGGGAGGATATTTTTGAAAAAACATTGCAGCAGGATGTGCTTTTTTATCATCCGTATGAATCATTTGAACCGGTCGTGGATTTTATCTCGCAGGCAGCAGATGATCCGACCGCTCTGGCAATTAAAATGACCCTTTATCGAGTAAGCGGAGACTCGCCCATTATTGAATCACTAAAGCGTGCGGCTGAAAAAGGAAAGCAAGTAACCGTACTGGTGGAATTAAAAGCCCGATTTGATGAGGAAAATAATGTGCAATGGGCAAAAGAACTGGAAAAAGCGGGTTGCCACGTTATTTATGGCATGCACAATTTAAAAACCCATAGTAAAATTACGCTTGTTGTCCGAAAACGAGCCGGACAGATTGAACGATTTGTCCACCTTGGAACGGGCAACTATAATGATGCAACGGCCAAGCTTTATACAGATCATGGGCTTATCACATCTAAGAAAGAGTTTGGTGTCGATGCGACCAATTTCTTTAATTATTTGAGCGGCTATATGGATAAACCAAAGTATAACCATCTTGTTGTGGCGCCATTTGATATTCAAGATGCGTTCATTAAGCTGATTGACAAAGAAATCGAGATTCACAAAAAGCATGGAAACGGTCGAATTATTGCGAAAATGAATTCTTTAACAGATAAGCGGCTTATTATGAAGTTATATGAAGCTTCCAACGCCGGTGTGCAAATTGACTGCATTATTCGTGGTATTTGCTGTATGCGGCCAGGGATTCCTGGTGTGAGTGAAAATATTCGGGTGACCAGCATTGTTGGCCGGTTTTTAGAACATAGCAGAATTTACTATTTTCATCATAATGGTGAACGAAATATTTATTTGTCATCCGCAGATATGATGACACGCAACATGATTAAACGTGTCGAAATATTATTTCCAATTATAGATGAATCGTTAAAGGACAGGCTTGTTGATTTTCTGCATTTGCAAATGTCCGATAATGCAAAAGCCCGTTATCAAGATAACGAAGGGAACTATCATTATGTTAAACACGGAAAAGATGATGTGTACATTGACTGCCAGCTTGAGTCTTTAAAAGCAGCGTATCGTATACAAGAAGATGAAGAATAAAAAGACGACCCGCAAACTTTTGTTTGCGGGTCGTCTTTTTAATGATACAATACTGAGTGAATAATCATTCATATCATAAGGGGGATGAATATTGTGAAAGGGAAAACAGTCATTATTACAGGTGGATCAAGCGGGATGGGGAAATATATGGCCAAGCGCTTTTTCGATGAGGGAGCGAATGTTGTCATTTGCGGCCGAAGTGAAGAAAAACTGGCCGAAGCAAAAAAAGAGATTGCAGGGGACAGCAGTCGGTTTTTAACGGTTGCCATGGATGTACGAAAGACTGATGAAACGGAGAAACTAGTCAGTAGAGCCGACCAGGCTTTCGGCTCTATTGACGTGCTTATTAATAATGCAGCTGGAAACTTTATTTGCCCGGCAGAAAAGCTAACGCCAAATGGATGGAATTCTGTTATCGATATTGTGTTAAATGGTACCTTTTATTGTTCTCACGCAATCGGGAATTATTGGATTCAGCGCGGAATAAAAGGCTCGATTATTAATATGGTGGCTACATATGCGTGGAATGCAGGAGCAGGCGTTGCGCACTCGGCAGCTGCAAAAGCCGGTGTGCTTTCATTAACCCGTACTCTTGCTGTTGAATGGGGAAACCAATATGGCATTCGTGTTAATGCGATTGCTCCGGGCCCGATTGAACGGACAGGCGGTGCGGATAAACTATGGGAATCGGACGAAGCAGCAAAACGGACCATTAACAGTGTGCCGCTGCATCGACTGGGCACACCGGAGGAAATTGCCGGACTTGCTTATTATTTGTCTTCTGATGAAGCGGGTTATATAAATGGTGAATGTATTACGATGGACGGGGGCCAATGGCTCAACCGGTTTCCTTTTTAAAAACAGCGGTTTCCGCTGTTTTTTTTTTTTTGGTATCGCTTCCTTTTTTATTGACGCCATGTATATACAAGTGATAAAGTGTTAATACTAAGATGTATATACAAGTTTAGGAGGGAAGTTGAAATGGGAGCATACTCAAAACAAGCTGAACAAATTGTTGATGCTGTCGGTGGAAAAGAAAATATTGAAGCAGCGACACATTGTGTCACGCGGCTCCGCTTTGCACTAAAAGATGAAAGCAAAGTAGATGAATCAAAGCTCGAACAAATTGATGTCGTAAAAGGTTCTTTTTCAGCGAATGGGCAGTATCAAGTTGTTATTGGACAAGGAACCGTCAATAAAGTTTATCAAGATCTTGTTAACCAGACTGGTATTGGTGAAGCATCAAAAGAAGATGTGAAGAAAGCATCGGAAGCGAATTTAAGTCCGCTGCAGCGTGCCATTAAAACACTGGCTGATATTTTCATCCCTATTTTGCCAGCCATTGTAACAGCTGGTTTACTGCTTGGACTTAATAATATTTTAACGGGGCAAGGGATCTTTTTCGAAGAATCATTGATCGAGCGGTATCCACAATGGGCGGATATTGCAAGCGTAATCAACTTAATTGCGAATACGGCATTTACATTTTTACCGGCATTGATTGGTTGGTCTGCGGTAAAACGGTTCGGTGGCAGTCCGCTGCTCGGGATCGTACTCGGCCTTATTCTTGTTCACCCAGATTTGTTGAACGCCTGGTCCTACGGGGCGGCAGAAGAAGCAGGAGAAATCCCGACCTGGAATATCCTTGGGCTCACAGTTGAGAAAATTGGCTATCAAGGTCAAGTATTGCCTGTTTTGTTTGCTTCATACTTGCTTGCGAAAATTGAAGTATTTTTAACAAAGCGAGTTCCAGAAGGCATTCAGCTTTTAGTTGTGGCGCCGGTTGCCCTTCTTGTTACGGGGTTTGCTGCGTTTATTTTAATCGGTCCGGTTATGTTTACGGTCGGAAATGTGATTACTGATGCGGTTATTTATATTTTTGATACTGTACCTCTTCTTGGCGGATTGATTTACGGGGGTCTTTACAGCCTGCTCGTTATTACCGGGATGCACCATACATTCCTTGCAGTTGACTTGCAGCTTGTCGGTTCCCAGCTAGGCGGTACGTTTTTATGGCCGATGCTGGCGCTGTCTAACATTGCACAAGGTGCAGCTGCATTGACCATTGGCTTTTTGGCAAAAGAAGAGCGTTTAAAAGGGCTCTCCTACACGTCTGCGCTATCCGCTTTTCTCGGCATTACAGAGCCGGCCATGTTCGGGGTTAACCTACGTTTCCGTTATGCGTTTGTCGCAGCGATGATCAGTTCAGCGATTGCCGGCATGTTTATCTCGGTTAATGGTGTGCTGGCAAGTACAATTGGTGTCGGCGGCATTCCAGGTTTCCTTGTCATTAGCAAAGGCATGACTTCGTTTTTAATTGGTATGGTCATCGTACTCGTCCTGCCAGTCATTTTAACTCTTGCGTTTTCAAAATTTGCAAAACAAAAATAAAGGGCGGACTCTGCCCTTTTTTTCTATTAGGAGGACTTCATAATGAGTGAACAGTGGTGGAAAAAAAGCGTTGTTTATCAAATTTATCCAAAAAGCTTTAATGATACGACCGGAAACGGAATAGGTGACATTCAAGGAATTATCGAAAAGCTCGATTACTTACACGATCTCGGTGTTGATGTCCTTTGGCTGACGCCGATTTATGAATCACCGCAAAAAGACAATGGTTACGATATTAGTGACTATTACCGGGTCAATCCGGATTATGGCACAATGGACGATGTGGAAAATCTGCTGGCAGAAGCGCACAAGCGGAACATAAAGATTGTGATGGATCTTGTCGTCAATCATACTTCTACTGAGCATGACTGGTTCAAGCAGTCAAAAAAACCGGATTCCCCTTATCGAAATTATTACATTTGGAAAGATGGAGTGAACGGTGGCCCGCCAAACAATTGGAAATCAAAATTTGGCGGATCGGCATGGGCTTACGATGAAGAAAGCAGCCAATACTACTTGCACTTATTTGATCGTACGCAAGCAGATTTAAATTGGGAAAATAAACAGCTTCGTCAAGATCTATATAAAATGATGCATTTTTGGCTCCAAAAAGGAATTGACGGCTTTCGGCTCGATGTCATTAATTTAATTTCCAAAAATCAGTCATTCCCAGATGATTTTGAAGGAGACGGGCGGCGGTTTTATACAGACGGTCCCCGTGTTCATGAATTTTTACGTGAAATGAATGATGAAGTTTTTTCTCATTATGAATTGCTGACAGTTGGCGAAATGTCTTCTACTACGATTGAGCATTGCATCCGTTACTCGCATCCAGATTCAAAAGAATTGGCGATGACGTTTAACTTTCATCACTTAAAAGCTGATTACCCAGACGGCGAAAAATGGACAGCGGCCCCGTTTGATTTTTTATGGCTGAAAGACGTCCTGTCTACCTGGCAGGTTGAAATGGACAAAGGAGGCGGCTGGAATGCCCTGTTTTGGTGCAACCATGATCAGCCGCGAATTGTCAGCCGATATGGAAATGATCAGCAGTATCGCGTGAAATCGGCAAAAATGCTGGCGAATGTGATTCATTTGATGAAAGGAACGCCGTACATTTATCAAGGGGAAGAAGTCGGCATGACAAACCCTGATTTTGATCGAATTGAACAATACAGGGATGTTGAATCGTTAAATATGTATAGAGAATTCATTGATCAAGGCATTGCTGAACAAGATGTAATCACGATCTTAAAACAGAAGTCAAGAGACAACAGCCGGACACCTGTTCAATGGAATGATAGTCCGAATGCCGGATTTACTGATGGCACCCCATGGATTGATGTTGCGCCTAATTACCGCAAAATTAATGCGGAAGCCGCACAAAAGGAAGAAGGTTCTATTTTTAAGCATTATAAAAAATTAATTCAACTGCGGAAGCGGGAAGCCGTTTTGCGCGAAGGGTGCTATCGCCTTCTTCTTAAAGAAAATCCTTCTTTATTCGTCTATGTGCGTGAGCTTGAAGATGAAAAATGGCTTGTCGTTAATAACTTTTATGAAGAGTCTGCTCCATTTGCAGTACCGGAAGAGTTTAAAGAAATGAAGTCAGAGCTTATCCTGTCTAATGAACCATCTGCTCAAAAAGTTCTTTCGGATTGGACCTTAACACCGTATGAAAGCACTGTGTACCGCCTGTTTAATTAATCTATTTTATGTTACAGTGGAAAGAATGATATCATGCAGGTGAACAGAAATGAAAAAAAATAAATATAAAAACATTTATGAAGAGCTCGCTGGAAAAATGAAAGATGGCACATTTCAACCGGGCGAACTGATTCCATCAGAGCACGAACTTGCGGCCCGCTATGAAACGTCAAGAGAAACGATTCGTAAAGCGCTCACTCTTCTTTCGCAAAATGGGTATATTCAAAAGCTGCGTGGCAAAGGCTCTGTTGTCCTCGACACAAGCCGTGCGAGTTTCCCCATTTCAGGACTCGTCAGTTTTAAAGAATTGGCGGATCAAATGAATGGCGCCATCCAAACGAGTGTGGAAGAATTCCGCTTGATTCTTCCGGATCCTTATTTGCAGCATCAGCTTCAATGCAGCGTAAAAGAAGAAGTATGGAAAGTCATCCGTGTGCGTACATTTGACGGGGAACGCGTTATTTTGGATAAAGATTTTTTGTTGAAAAAGCATATTCCAGCGCTGACAGAGGACATATGTGGAAAATCAATCTATGCCTATATCGAGCAGGAGCTTGGGCTGACGATCAGTTTTGCGAAAAAAGAAATCACAGTAGAGCCATGTACCAATGAAGACATGGATTTTCTTCATACAAATGGTTTTGCACACGTTGTCGTCGTTCGTAACTACGTGTATTTAGATGACGCAAGCCTTTTTCAATATACGGAATCAAGGCACCGGCCGGATAAATTTCGATTCGTCGATTTTGCTCGTCGCCATATGAAGTAGCCCGGCGCAGTCTTGTGCCGGGTTCTTTCTATATGTTTTTGGCCGCTGCCCAGCTCCAGACATGATCGAGCCCCACACGATGTGGGCCACAAAAGTGTTGCAGCCGGAAGCTGCGTTCTTAGCTTTCGTTCCATCTACCCAACCCAGCCAAGTCCTTCTAGAAACAGAAAGCGCCTCCGTCAGTAATCGTCTTATGATTGTCGCCGATAGACGGCGTCTTGCGCTTTTCTAATTCACAGCATAATTGTTAAAAGTCATGTATAATAATAAACGATTTGACGGAATAGGGGGCTAATTTATGGATGCACTTGAAATTATGAGCAATCTGGATCGTGTCGTGCCGTATTACCAGCCGATTTTCAGCGCCGATGAACATAAAATTATTGGATATGAAGTGTTAGGACGTTACATAGAAAATGAAGCCGCCCAAAGCCTCGGGCATTTTTTTCTTGATGAGGATACACCGGATGACTACCGTCGTGAAGTGGAGGACGTTATTGTCAGAAAAGCGCTTGATGCATTTACGGAAACAGGCAGAACAGAAATGCTGTTCATAAACCGCAAAGCAGCAGGCCTTCTCGAAGATTATGGTGAATCTTTTTTAGCCATTTTAGATGAGTATGCTGAAAAAGGATTAAAGCATGAGCAAATTGTTCTCGAAATATCAGAAGCTGACTATAGCAAGTCTCTTGATAATGTGCTGCGTTACTATAAAACGCTTGGCATCCGGCTTGCGGTTGAT
Source organism: Domibacillus iocasae (assembly GCF_001750285.1). Lineage (GTDB taxonomy): Bacteria > Bacillota > Bacilli > Bacillales > Domibacillaceae > Domibacillus > Domibacillus iocasae. The sequence continues at coordinate 260,938 of NZ_MAMP01000024.1, read as the reverse complement.
CATATCGGAGAAGTAGACGGCGATATTCGCCATTTTGCCGGGTCGTCACCCGATATTTTAAAAATAAGTTTACGTGCATTACGAAAAGACGCCAGTGACCAGTCTTACAAAAACATCGTTTATTCGCTTTCTATGTTTGCACGCAAAATTGGTGCATCTCTTCTTTTTGAAACGGTGGAAGCAGAATATCAGCTGCAGTATGCATGGAAAAACGGCGGACGTTATTATCAAGGTTTTTATTTGGCGGAGCCGTCACCGGACTTTGCGGAACCCGACGGACTGAAAGAGATGCTGCGAGAAAAGTGCAGTCGGTTTATTTCATACGAGAAAAAAGCCCTCGGCAGCGTTTATGCACTCGCTGAACAATTAGAAATTGGTCTTGGTGCAATGATCGCTAAGTCAAAATCGATTCCAAAAGAAAAGCTGCTTGAAGACATTGCACAGGAGTTTAATGAAATGTGCTTTCGGCTTTATATTTGTGATGAAAATGGATTTGAATTAACGCCCAACTATTTTAAAAAAGAAGGGCAGTGGATTTTTCAACCGGAATATTTGGACAAAAACTGGAGCTGGCGACCATATTTTCTCGAAAATATTGTTCGGATGAATAAAAATGGCGGCGGCTTAATTTCCGACTTGTACAATGACATCGAAACGGGTGAAACAATCCGGACATTCTCTTATCCTGTCAATGAACATGAATACTTGTTTTTTGATATTCCATATGAGTATTTGTACGACCAGGATGGATTATTGTATTAACGTATGAAACACGCTGGACCTGGAAACAATGGAAGCATCCTGAAATGTAAAGGGGATGCTTTAACCATGATCTGGATGATTTTATCGGCTGCTGTTCTGATCGGCGGCGGCCTCTGGACAGCGGCCATTATGAAGCGGTCGGGCGCCTTTGGACGAAAGGATACTGACAATCCAGAGCCGGTCCAGCAACATCCTTACGGGCTGAATCCGATCATTTGGCTGTATATAGCGGCATTTGTCGTTTTTTTAGGGATCATCATCATTGTTTGGATGAAAGGACGCTGATTTAAGCGTCTTTTTTATTTTTATTGAATTGAAAAAAGAGGACAAAAATATTGGATTAAACAAGGGATGTATGGTATATTTCTTGTGCTTACTAAATGGATAACGATTATGAAAGGGGTCGACAATATATGTCACAGTTAGTTGGAATCGTACAGCGTTTAAAATCACTGCAGGAGGGAGGCGAGCAGGGAGAAGTCCAGCAGCGCCTATTTGAATTGAACGGCAAAACACTTTGCCAAGTGAAATATTTTCCAAACAAAGACACATTTGAACTTGAAGTATATGATAAAGATGGAAAAGGAAGCAAATATCCTTTTGACGATATTGATATGACAGCGATTGAAATCTTTGAACTTCTTCAAGAAGCTAAACAAGAAGCGCAAGAGTAACAAAACGACTTGCCGGGGCCGGATCTTTTTTTTAAGAACGGCTCGTTTCTCTGGCGCAGACTAAGAACATTTTGCTATAATAGAAGATGAGTAAAGCGCTTACAAAAAGAAAAGGGAGACAAGTAATGATTTCCTTTGAAAACAAAGATGTGCTGCAAACCAATATAATGGATTATATTATTCCGGGAGAAAAAGTCGCTTTTGTTCAGCGTGGAAACAGCTTGGAACATGCGCTGCTAGTCTTAACAAAAAGCGGCTACACGGCGATTCCAGTGCTTGACACGAAATACAGGCTTGAAGGGCTGATCAGCATCCCAATGATCACTGAAGCACTGCTTGGTCTTGAACGTGTGGAATTTGAGCGATTAGAGGAATTAAAAGTGGAACAAGTGATGGCTGTTGATAAACCGAGATTAACCATCCATGATCATTTTCGAAAAGCGCTCGGCCTGCTTATTAATCATCCTTTTTTATGCGTAACGGATGAAGAAGGCCATTTTAAGGGGATTTTAACGAGACGGGTTATTTTAAAACAGCTGAATTATTATGTTGATCAGCTAAATTAATGAAGATCCGCCAAGCGGCGGGTCTTTTTTTTCTTGAATTTGAGGTGGGAAAATGAAACAACAAAAAACAAACCGGCCGCTTGTTCTTGCCGCTGTTATGCTTGCCATGTTTATGGGAGCCATTGAAGCAACGATTGTTGCGACAGCGATGCCGGATATTGTTGCGGATCTCGGCGGTTTTTCGTTATACAGCTGGGTGTTCTCCGCTTACTTGTTAATGAATGCGGCTACCGTTTTAATTTATGGAAAGCTGTCTGATATTTTCGGCCGCCGTCCGGTCCTTTTTACGGGTATCATCATTTTTTTAATCGGTTCTGTTCTGTGCGGGTTGGCTGGTTCAATGGAACAAATGATTATTTTTCGTTTTATACAAGGAATCGGTGCAGGAGCAGTGATGCCCGTTGCAACGACCATTGTAGGTGATATTTACACGAAAGAAGAGCGTGCTAAAGTTCAAGGATATCTCGCAAGTGTATGGGGAATTTCTGCTGTGTCCGGTCCGGCGCTTGGCGGGCTGCTCGTTGAATACGTTTCTTGGCGCTGGGTGTTCTGGATCAACGTGCCGCTCGGGATTATCTCGATTTTTATGCTCTTTTTCTTTTTGCATGAAAAAATTGAAAAGAAAAAACCCGATATCGATTATATTGGTACGTTTCTATTTTTAACAGGTATTTCTTCATTCATGTACCTGTTGGTTGAACAGGGGAAGACAGCGTATGAAGTGCCACTTTTGATTGTCGGTGTTCTATCGATTGTTTTTTTCGCAATTCATGAACGTCGTACCCAGTCTCCAATGGTACCTTTTCATTTATGGAAAGTCCGGCCGATTTTAATTGCGAATCTTGTTTCATTAACAACCGGGATTATGCTGATTGGCGTTTCAACCTTTTTGCCCACATATGTACAAGGGGTTATGGGCGAAAATGCAACAGTCGCTGGGTTTACACTGACTGCTATGTCTATTGGCTGGCCGATTGCGTCTTCATTATCAGGGCGTCTGCTCCATTCAGCCGGGTATCGGACAACGACGCTGATCGGCGGCGGGGCTTTACTGGCGGGCGGTCTGATGTTTATGCTGATGAATCCGGATTTTGGCCCTTGGTGGGCAGCGGCGTCTTCTTTTGTCACAGGGGTTGGCATGGGTCTTACTTCTACGGCATTTATTGTTTCGATTCAAAATTCTGTCGGCTGGCATGAACGAGGTGCTGCTACAGCTTCTAATATGTTTATGCGTAATATCGGCAATACAATTGGCGCAGCACTGTTGGGCGGTGTATTAAACAGCAGGCTGGCTGCTTATTTGGCAGGAAAGGAAGGTGCAGAAGGGCTGACGATCAACTCTGTGAACGAATTGCTTGGTGAACAAACTAATATGAGCGAATCTGCGCGTTTTATTTTGAGCGAGGGTCTGATTTCTTCCTTACAAGCTGTTTACTTGGTTGTCTTTTTATTTGCAGCCGTTTCATTTGCGTTGCTTTTGTTTTTGAAGAAAGGAGAATAATATCGTGTCTTTTTCAGAATTCCGCCTGCTGACAGTTCTTGCGGAAGAAATGAATATGCGAAAAGCAGCCGAAAGGCTTTTCGTATCCCAGCCGGCTCTTTCACAGAGGCTTCAGACGATCGAAAAAGAATGGGCTGTTAAAATTTTCAACCGGTCGACAAAAGGATTATCATTAACGCCATCCGGTGAACTAATCGTCGAATATGCAAAAGAAACACTTGAGAAAAAGGAACAGCTGCTAGAAGAACTGCAATTGCTTGAGCCGCAAGTGCATGGGACGCTGAAGATCGCATGTGCGACAATTGTAGGGCAAAACTGGCTGCCAAAAGTATTGAAGCTGTTTGTTGAGCGGTATCCACATGCGAAAATCCAATTGATCACCGGGTGGAGCAGTGAGATTGTCAAAGCGCTTTATGAAGGAGATGTTCATATCGGTATTATCCGGGGAACACCTGAATGGAAAGGGCGGAAAATTCATTTGTTTGAAGACCCGCTTTATTTAGTGGATAAAGAAATTCAAAATGTGGAAGATGTATTGTCGACTGACAAGCCATTCATTCAATTTAAAAGCGATTCAAATTATGATCAGGAAATACAGGAGTGGTGGCACAACCGCTTTCAGATGGCGCCGAAACGGTCCATTGTTGTGGATCAAATTGAGACGTGCCGTCAAATGGCATTTAATGGGCTTGGATATGCAATATTGCCGGCTATTACGCTTTCTAATCAAGATCGTGACTTATTTAAAATTCCTCTTCTTGACCGTGAAGGGGAGCCGATCCGCCGCGATACATGGCTTCTTGGCTATGACAACGCTTTTGAACTGCGGCAGGTGCAGGCGTTTGTTGAAACGGTTGAGATTTTTATGGCGGAGAAGAAAGAAAATCGCTTGTGAAAACGACAGCGCTTTGATAAAGTAAGAGCAGAAAAAAGAGATTTCTCAGGAGGAATACATAATTATGAAAATGATGGATGCACATGAAATTATTGCTTTTATCGGCAATAGCAAAAAATCGACACCAGTGAAAGTATACGTAAATGGAGATGTGGATGGCATAAACTTTGGCGCTTCCGCAAAAGTATTTGGAGAAGGAAAATCTGTCGTTATATTTGGCGAATGGGCTGAAGTAGCCGAAGCTCTTGAGCAAAACAAAGACAAAATTACTGACTATGTGGTGGAAAATGACCGCCGCAATTCAGCGATCCCGCTTCTTGATTTAAAAAATATTAAAGCGCGTATTGAGCCGGGTGTCGTGATTCGCGACCAGGTTGAGATTGGTGACAATGCCGTTATTATGATGGGTGCTTCCATTAATATCGGTGCGGTGATCGGTGAAGGAACAATGATTGATATGAATGCGGTTCTAGGCGGACGCGCAACGACAGGAAAGAACTGCCACGTTGGTGCAGGAGCTGTGTTAGCAGGCGTTATCGAACCGCCTTCCGCTTCACCGGTTATTTTGGAAGATAATGTTTTAATCGGTGCAAATGCAGTGGTATTAGAAGGCTGCCGGATCGGAGAAGGCTCTGTTGTTGCCGCTGGCGCGATTGTGACAGAAGACATTCCGCCTTACTCTGTAGCGGTTGGCGCACCAGCACGCGTTATTAAGCAGATTGATGATAAGACAAAGTCAAAAACTGAAATCATGCAGGAACTCCGCAAACTGTAATAGCGGTGACCGCAAGGACGCGTGAGCAGCTGCTCGCGCGTCCTTTTTCTAAAGAGGGGGAAGAAATATGAGTCAATTTACAGTAATCCGCCGTGATTTACATCAAATCCCGGAGCTCGGTTTTCAGGAATTTAAAACACAAGCTTATTTATTGGAATATTTGCGGTCGCTTCCGCAAAAGCGAATGGAAATAAAAACATGGCGCACAGGAATTCTCGTAAAAATAAACGGTTTGAATCCTTCAAAAACAATTGGGTGGCGTACAGATATTGATGGTTTGCCGATCATCGAACAAACAGACCTTCCATTTGCGTCCACTCATGAAGGACGGATGCATGCATGTGGCCACGACTTGCATATGAGCATCGCGCTTGGTGTTGTCACCCATTTTGCATCGAATCCGGCAGACGATAATCTCGTATTTATTTTCCAGCCGGCCGAAGAAGGGCCAGGCGGTGCAGAGCCGATGATGGCTTCTGCGGAATTCCGTGAGTGGATGCCGGATGAAATTTATGCACTTCATATTGCGCCGGAGCACCCCGCGGGTACGATCGCGACCAAGCCGGGGCTTCTGTTTGCTAATACGTCCGAACTGTTTATTGATATTCGTGGTAAAGGGGGGCATGCAGCCTATCCGCACGAAACAAAAGATATGGTCGTCGCAGCTTCTTATTTTGTAACACAGCTTCAGTCGATCGTTTCAAGAAATGTGGACCCGCTCGACAGCGCTGTAGTGACCATCGGCAAAATGACCGTCGGGACAGTGCAAAATGTTATCGCAGACCATGCAAGGCTTGAAGGGACGATTCGTACGCTGTCGCCTGAAGCAATGAATAAAGCAAAAGTGCGCGTTCAGTCCCTTTTAAAAGGCATCGAAACCGCTTTTGACTGTGAAACAGATATTGACTGTGGCAGCGGCTATTATCAAGTGTTTAACGATCCGGAAGTAACAGGTCGGTTCGTGCAATTTGCCACCCAACAGCCAGACATTCAATTTGTCAAATCACGGGAAGCGATGACAGGAGAAGATTTTGGTTTTATGTTAAAAGAAATCCCTGGACTTATGTTTTGGCTTGGGGTCGGTTCTGAATACGGTCTTCATCACGCCAAATTAAAACCGGATGAAAAAGCAATTGAAACGGGCATTTCATTTATCATCCGCTATTTTACGCATTTAGGAAGACGTTGATTTCTCAAAGCGTATTATTTTGCTGCAGTGTCGAAACATGGTAAACTGAATTAGAAATTGAATAAGTATTGGTCGTTTTAAACAATTACTTCTTGTTTAAAGTTATTATAATAAGAAGTTGACACGCTGATAAGAAATAATTAGAATGATCATTGTATAAAGAAAGCAGCTGAGAATTTAAAGTAGCTTTCTCAATTGAAAACAAAAATTTGGAGGTTTTTATTCATGGCAGAACGTATGGTAGGCAAACAAGCACCACGCTTTGAAATGGAAGCAGTACTTGCGAACAAAGAATTCGGTAAAGTAAGTCTTGAAGAAAACATGAAAAACGACAAATGGACTGTTCTTTTCTTCTATCCAATGGACTTCACATTCGTATGCCCGACAGAAATTACAGCTCTTTCTGACCGCTATGATGAATTCGAAGATCTTGATGCGGAAGTAATTGGTGTATCTACTGATACAATTCATACTCACCTTGCATGGATTAAAACAGACCGTAAAGATAATGGCCTTGGCGATTTAAAATATCCGATTGCAGCGGATACAAACCATATTGTATCACGTGAATATGGTGTTTTAATCGAAGAAGAAGGTGTTGCACTTCGTGGCTTGTTTATTATCAATCCGGAAGGCGAACTTCAATATCAGGTTGTTAACCATAACAACATTGGCCGTGATGTTGATGAAACACTGCGTGTGCTTCAAGCACTTCAAACAGGCGGACTTTGCCCTGCGAACTGGAAACCAGGACAAACAACTCTTTAATACATGATTTTTTCATTGGGGCCTAACATTGCGTTAGGTCCTGATGCGTCTATATATAGAATAAAGGAGCGAATGGATTCATGAAATTAAGAGACCAAATGCCAGAACTTGATGGCGCAACAGAATGGCTGAACGGAGAACTATCAAAAAGCGATTTAGTTGGCGAAAAGCCGACGTTAATTCATTTTTGGTCTGTGAGCTGCCATCTTTGTAAAGAAGCAATGCCAAGCGTTAATAAATTTCGTGACGACTACAAAGACAAATTAAATGTCGTAGCGGTGCATATGCCTCGTTCAGAAGATGATTTGAATCTTGATCAAATTAAGTCCGTTGCGGCAGAGCATGAAATTACACAGCCGATTTTTGTGGACAGTGAACATAAGTTGACAGAAGCGTTTGAAAATCAATATGTTCCAGCTTACTATGTATTTGATAAAGAAGGACAGCTTCGCCATTTTCAGGCAGGTGGCAGCGGTATGAAAATGCTTGAAAAGCGGGTAAATCGTGTATTGGATGAAACAGCAAAAGCAGAAGAATAAGAAAAGTGTAAGGCGAGCACTGACGGAGGCGGCTTTGCCTCTCAAAGGACTAGCTTTTTTGGAACAAAAGCTAATAATACAGCTTTCAAAAATATATACTTTCTTAGCGTTGTAAAGAAGAGCAGCCGGCATTTGCCGGTTTTTCTTTATATAAGTTTGTGAAATTTGTCACAAAATCTTCATACACCCAATATGGAATTGTTTTTATATAAGGTTTACAATACGGGTAACATAAAAAAAGCTAGAAGAAAAAAGGGAGGTCAACTTAATGGAACTTGATGGTGTCATGCTCAGCAGGATGCTGACGGCAATGACGTTAATGTTTCATATTATTTTCGCCACAATCGGTGTTGGCATGCCGGTGATGATTGCAATTGCGGAATTTATAGGCATTAAACGAAATGATCCTTATTATTTGCTTATGGCTAGACGATGGGCACGCGGATATACCATTACAGTAGCGGTGGGGGTCGTAACCGGTACGATAATTGGGCTTCAACTTTCTTTGCTATGGCCAAGCTTTATGGAAGTAGCCGGTCAAATTATTGCCCTGCCCCTTTTTATGGAGACATTCGCTTTTTTCTTCGAAGCCATTTTCCTTGGTATTTATTTATATACGTGGGATCGCTTTAAAGGGAAATGGACACATTGGCTGCTGACGATTCCGGTTATGATCGGTTCATCCGCGTCAGCTTTGTTTATTACAACGGTCAATGCGTTTATGAACACACCGCAAGGATTTGAGTTAAAAGACGGTGAAATGATTAATATTGATCCAATTGCCGCCATGCTGAACCCGGCAATGCCTTCTAAAGTTCTTCACGTTGTGGCCACATCGTACGTGACATCAGCAGCAATATTAGCAGCAATCGCCGCTTTTGCTATTCTCAAGGGGCGCCGTGGGCAATATGAACAAAAAGCGTTGCGATTGACAGTTGCCTGTACATTTGTTTTCTCACTGTTAATATCAATTACCGGTGATATATCCGCAAAGTTTTTAGCGGATGTGCAGCCTGAAAAACTGGCTGCTGCAGAATGGCATTTTGAAACGGAAAAAGGCGCGGATTTAATTTTCTTCGGTACATTAAATGAAGACGGCGAAATAGAAAACGAAATCCGTATTCCGAAGGTGCTCAGCTTTCTAGCGGGAAATTCTTTTGAGACAGAAGTTATTGGTCTTAATGAAACGCCGGAAGATGAACGGCCGCCGCTTTGGATTCACTATATGTTTGACACAATGGTCAGCATCGGCATGTTTCTCATGGCAACGTCTACGATCTTTGTCTTGATGGATCGGGTAAAAAAGTGGAATGCTCTGAATAAACCGCTTCTTCTAGCAATTTTGGCATCAGGACCCCTGGCGATGGTGGCGATTGAAGCGGGATGGATACTGGCTGAAGTCGGGCGACAGCCGTGGATTATGCGCGGTTATATGAAAGTGGCGGAAGCAGCGACAACAAGTGACAGTGTGGGTTTGACTTTTGTTCTGTTTGCATTGCTTTATCTTGTATTAGGTATAATGGCGGTTGTTGTGTTAATCAAAATGTTTAAAAATTCACCAGCAGAAGTGGAACTCGAAAAAAGGTTTCCAAACCGGGGATAAGGAGGAGAATGAATCATGAACTATGAACTGATTGGTATTACAGTTCTTTGGACGTTTTTATACGGCTATTTAATTGTCGCGTCCATCGATTTCGGCGCTGGATTCTTTGCGTATTATGCAAGAATAAAGAAAAAAGACCACCTTATCAATGATCTCATTTCCCGTTACTTGTCACCGGTATGGGAAGTGACCAATGTCTTTTTTGTTTTTTTCTTTGTCGGAATCGTCGGTTTTTTTCCGGCAACGGCGTATTACTATGGAACGGCGCTTCTCATTCCAGGCAGTGTCGCTCTCATTTTAATTGCGATTCGCGGATCTTTTTACGCATTTAATAATTATGGATCACGTGACAGCACCTTTTACTTGTTTTTGTATGGCGCAACCGGTTTGTTAATTCCCGCTTCTTTGTCAACGGCGTTAACGATTTCGGAAGGCGGCTTTTTGGATGAATCAGACGGAAATGTCGTCTTTCTAGCAAATGAGCTATTTACAAGCCCCTATTCCTGGAGCGTCGTTTTTTTATCGATTGTCTCTGTTTTATTCATAAGTGCCACGTTTTTAACGTATTATGCGGACCGTGCGGATGATCAGCAGGCGCGAAAGACGCTTCGCCAGTTTGCGCTTTTTTGGAGTATGCCGACGATTGTGGCTAGCTTGCTTGTTTTTATGTCATTGCAAATGCATAACCCCGATCATTACGATAAAGCAGTCACCGAATACTGGTGGATGTTTGGGCTGTCGCTCGTTTGTTTCGGTTTGGCTTCTTGGTTTATTTATGTTGAAAGGCATTATGGAACAGCTTTTATTATGGTGATGCTTCAATTTTTCTTTGCTTTTTTCGGTTACGGCGCATCACATTTGCCTTATATTTTGTATCCGTATATTACACTGCATGAGAATGTCACGAATGAAGCGATGGCACTTGCGCTTGTGACCGCATTTATTCTCGGTCTGCTGTTGCTTGTCCCGTCCCTATTCTTATTAATGCGTCTATTCTTGTTTGATGCAGATTACGTAAAAGGGAAAAAGAAATAAAGGCAATTGTGGCATGTTCATGGTAAACTGTCAGAGTGGAACCATTTTAGCGTTGACAGCGGAGGAATGAACATGAAAAAGGAATTTGTCGTCATCGGGCTCGGCCGCTTCGGCAGCAGTATTTGCCGGGAGCTGAGTGAGCAGGGTATGGAAGTAATGGCCATTGATATGGATGAAGACCGTGTTAATGAATTTGCTTCGATCGCTTCACATGCCGTTGTTGCGGATACAACGGACGAATCAGTACTAAAAAGCTTGGGTATCCGAAATTTCGACCATGTTATTGTGGCGATCGGAGATGATATTCAGTCCAGCATTTTAACAACACTTATGTTAAAAGAAGTTGGGGTGAAAAAAGTAACGGCAAAAGCACAAAATGATTATCATGAAAAAGTACTGCTGAAAATTGGGGCGGACCAGGTGGTTCATCCTGAGCGTGATATGGGCCGGCGGATTGCGAATAATATCGTGTCGAATAACGTATTGGATTATCTGGAGCTTTCTGATGAACATTCCATCATGGAAATCATCGCGAATGAAACACTTGCCGAGAATACATTAATCGATCTTGATATTCGTGCGCGTTATGGCATTAATATTGTCGCGATTAAACGCGGCAAAGAAATTATTGTGTCGCCGCAGGCAGATGAACCGATTCATTTAAATGATATTCTTATTATTATTGGTGCGGATAATGACATCGACCGCTTTGAGAAAAAAATGAACGATTAGTAAAATCCCCTGTATTAGTCTGGGGGATTTTTTGGTGATAGAAGGACGAAGCGCAATACACTTGATTGTTCACCATATGACGCGCGGCGGATCTTGCTCCTTCGTCCAGGTGCGCCATTGTCATGGAAAAATAAAAAAATTTGTCCATCTTGTATTTCATAGCCGATTAGCACGACCCAGTGATACTTATATAAGGGCTTTTGAAAAAAATGAAAAGTAAAGTATTTATCGAATTTAGCTGCTACTGGATGATCAAGATCCAATTCATGAATAACCTCATCAATCCGGTTCGATGATTGGACAGTCCATCCATGACCAAGCAGCTTTTTTAATCGTCGGACTATTATATAGCGGAAGGTGCCAATCTTCGTTGCACCCAGCTGCTTATACAGCTGATTTGCTGAAAAAGGTTGATTCCAATAATGTAAAATAACTGAAATGGTCACAGGTCCGCAGGCAGAAGAGCGGTAATCCTTTTCTATTTTTTTCCCATATTGCGATTGTCCTTCTACTTTAATCATCAATAATTGCCTCCACGTAAAGAAGAGCGCTCCTTGTCATCAAGGAACGCTCTTTTATTTTTACACTTCCATAATGATCGGTAAAATCATCGGACGGCGTTTTGTCCGCTCGTAAAGAAATGGAGAAAGCGTATCAGTAATTTCATTTTTTATGTCAGACCATTGAGTGGAATTATTGTTTAAGAGCTGCTTTACATGCCGATTCAGCATGGATTGCGCCTCATAAATCAAATCGCCGGACTCGCGCATATAAACAAATCCGCGTGAAATAATGTCAGGACCGGCTTCGATTTTATTCTTTTCTTTATTAATGCTGACGACCACGATCACCAGGCCTTCTTCTGACAAAATACGACGATCGCGAAGAACAATGTTACCGATGTCACCAATGCCGCTTCCGTCAATATAAACGGAGCCAGATTGAATACGTCCCGCTACATGAGCTTCATCTTTAGACAGGGCCAAAACATCTCCATTGTCCATAATGAAGCAGTTTTCTGCCGGAACTCCACAATCGATAGCGTGTTGGCAATGCGTTTTCTGCATTCGATATTCACCGTGGATCGGCATGAAAAATTTAGGCTTAATAAGGCGCAGCATTAGCTTTTGTTCTTCCTGGCTGCCATGCCCGGATGTGTGGATATCATTTAAAGGACCATGAATGACATCTGCACCAGCACGAGATAAGGAATCAATAATCCGATTCACACTTACTGTGTTGCCGGGAATTGGAGATGATGAGAAAACAACCGTATCGTGCGGCTGAATTTGAATTTGGCGGTGAGATCCATTCGCAATACGTGAAAGTGCGGCCATTGGTTCACCCTGGCTGCCTGTGCATAAAATCGTTACTTTATTAGCAGGGAGCTTGTTTAATTGATGTGTATCCACAAATGTATCTTTTGGACATTGAATGTAACCCAGCTGCTGGCCAATATTAATGGCATTTTCCATGCTTCGGCCAAATACGCCAACTTTGCGTCCATCTTCTACCGCCGCATCTACAACTTGCTGAAGGCGGTGAATATTTGACGCAAACGTTGCAAAAATAATCCGGCCCTTTACTTTCCGAAACACATTATGAATGCTTTCGCCGACTTTGCGTTCAGACATCGTAAAGTTTGGCACTTCACTGTTCGTGCTGTCTGATAAAAGGCAAAGAACGCCTTCCTTGCCGATCTCAGCCATTTTTGTTAAATTTGCCGGTTCACCAACGGGTGTGAAGTCAAATTTAAAATCACCTGTATGAACGATACTGCCTTGAGGCGTTTTGACCACCACTCCGTAAGAATCAGGAATACTGTGTGTTGTCCGGAAAAAAGATACAGATGTTTTCCTGAATTTAATAACATCATCTTCACCAATTTCATGAAGACGCGTGCGGCGAAGCAGGCCATGTTCATCCAATTTGTTGCGCAAGAGACCGAGTGCGAGCTTTCCGCCATATACAGGAACGTTAACAACTCTTAATAAATAAGGAATGCCGCCAATATGGTCTTCATGACCGTGTGTGACAAACAGTCCTTTAATTTTATCGGCATTTTTTTGGAGATAAGAATAATCTGGAATAACATAGTCGATTCCAAGCAGCTCATCTTCTGGGAATTTAATTCCTGCATCAATTAAAATAATTTCGTCCTGAAATTGGACGGCATACGTATTTTTGCCGATTTCACCCAAACCGCCGAGGGCAAAAACTGCTGTTTGATCATTTTTCACAAATTTCATGTGTTACAGCTGCTCCACTTTAAAATCTGGTGACTTTTTCTCATATTCAAGGTGGCTTTCATTTACCTTTTGGACGAACTCGATGTTATATGGGCGGCTTTTTAACGCATGGCGGACTTCTCGTTCTGTTTGCGCTTCAGCGTATAATGATTTTGTTTTTTCACGAACAGGTACTTCAAAACGATCTTCTTGGTAGTACACTTTGTAAATCATAACTTTCTCTCCTTTTTCGGGTTTAATATATACAAACCGCATAAAAGCGATTCTTCTCGATTTTTATCACAAAGGCTCTTGAATACAGCCTGTGGTGTTAGTTTTAATTATATAGAAAGAAAGATGTTTTGACACGAAAGAACACCTTTTTTGTCTCTTGCATAAAGACAGCCCTTCATAATGGAAGGGCTTAACCATTCAAAATTATGCGATTGATTTTCTTCTAAGCAGATCTTTCCACTGTTTAACGAGCTTTTTTTTCAGCTTCTTCAACATTGTGGATCACTCCTTATTGCCATTTTATCATACGGATGCTTGAATGAAAAGGGAATGGGCAATCTATTATGCATAAGCTCCAGGCAGGCTATACAGTTTATCGTTCAATTGACTGAGCGTTTTCCTCAATGTGAAATGGATCTTTTTCGTTAATATAATCATAAAACATAATCCCGTTCAAATGGTCAATTTCATGTTGAATGCAAACAGCGGGCAGCCCTTTTAAACGGATTTTAATTTCTTCTCCTTCTAATGTTGTTGCTTTGACCGTAACTCGTGCATAACGATGAACATAGCCCGGGACGTCACGGTCAACAGATAAGCATCCTTCTCCGCTTGTCAAAAATGTTTTTTCGACAGAATGGCTAATAATCTTCGGATTGAAAAGCGCATAGCTCACCTGGCTGCCTTTTTCATCTTTTAAGTGAATAGCAATCATTCTTTTCGAAATACCGATTTGTGGGGCGGCAAGACCGATGCCAGGGCGCAATCCGTATTTTTCCATTAACTCGGGATCTTGGCTGTTTTGAACGTATTCCATTAATGAAGCAAGCGTTTCTTTATCTTCAATTGAGGCTGGAAGGACAACGTCACTCGCTTTTTTACGAAGAACCGGGTCCCCTTCCCGAACAATATCAGTCATCATAATCATATAAATTCCCTTCCTTTTTTCACGTTTAGTGTATTTATCTTATCAAAAAGTGTGCAAAATGTTAACGGAGCGAATTTTTTGTTTTGCTTTACAAGAAAAGGGAATAGGGGAGACTGAGAGAAGTGTAATGTATAACAGGTAGAAAAAGCGTTTTCTTTTTATAGTACAGATTGATTCTATTCATTGATACAGCATTTATTTTTTAAATCAAAAAGAGTCATTTTTATAAAAATCTTTTTGAATTGACGGATGAACACGGTTATTATACACTATTAACCGTAGCTTTATATTGTATTAGTGATTTTTAGAAAATAACTGGTACAGACATTTATAAACGAAGAAACAGCCGCATGGCCAGACATGACCAATATAGAAAGGAAAGGTGACAACCATGAGTGCAAAGAAAACTCAGTTCGATCCGCAAAAAACGCTTGAGTCAATTGAAACGCAATTTGAAATGGTTCAAGTTTTAAATGAAGAAGGAAAAATTGTAAACGAAAGTGCAGCACCAAAGCTTTCAGATGAAGAGCTTCAAGAATTAATGACACGCATGGTCTATACACGTGTACTTGACCAGCGTTCTATTTCATTAAACCGTCAAGGACGTCTAGGCTTTTATGCGCCAACTGCCGGACAGGAAGCATCACAAATCGCTTCTCATTATGCACTTGAAAAAGCAGACTGGATTTTACCAGGCTACCGCGATGTTCCACAAATCGTTTGGCATGGCCTTCCGTTATGGCAGGCATTTTTATTCTCACGTGGCCATTATGTAGGCAACCAGGCACCTGAAGGCGTCAATGTGTTGTCACCACAAATCATTATTGGAGCACAATATGTACAAAATGCCGGCGTGGCGCTAGGTCTTAAAAAACGCGGCAAAAAAGCGGTAGCTGTTACATATACAGGTGACGGCGGTTCGTCACAAGGGGATTTCTATGAAGGAATCAACTTTGCCGGTGCATTCAACGCGCCAGCTATCTTTATTGTGCAAAACAACCAATTTGCGATTTCAACACCGCGTGAAAAGCAGACAGCTGCAAAAACAATTGCGCAAAAAGGGATCGCTGCAGGTATTCCATCAGTTCTTGTAGATGGTATGGATCCGCTCGCTGTTTATGCAGTAGTAAAAGAAGCGCGTGAACGTGCGATTAATGGTGAAGGTCCGACATTAATCGAAACAATGTGCTATCGTTACGGTCCGCATACAATGGCAGGGGATGACCCAACACGTTACCGTACTTCTGATTTGGATACAGAGTGGGAGAAAAAAGATCCGCTCGTTCGCTTCCGCAAGTACCTTGAAGAAAAAGGACTATGGAACGAAGAAAAAGAAACAGAAGTAATTGAACGCGCGAAAGAAGAAATTAAAGATGCGATCAAAAAAGCGGATGACACACCAAAACAAAAAGTGACCGATTTGATGGCAAACATGTACGAAGAAATGCCAGCAAACTTAAAAGAACAATATGAAATTTACACTGCAAAGGAGTCGAAGTAAGCCATGGCACAAATGACAATGATTCAAGCGATTACGGATGCTTTGCGCGTGGAGCTTAAAAACGACGAAAACGTCCTTGTCTTTGGTGAAGATGTCGGCGTTAACGGCGGGGTGTTCCGTGCGACAGAAGGCCTTCAAAAAGAATTTGGAGAAGAGCGCGTATTTGATACGCCGCTTGCGGAATCTGGCATCGGCGGTCTTGCTGTCGGTCTTGCACTTGAAGGGTTCCGTCCGGTACCGGAAATTCAATTCTTTGGTTTTGTTTTCGAAGTCATGGATTCTATCAGTGGGCAGCTTGCGCGTATGCGTTACCGCTCAGGCGGCGTTTACTCAGCGCCTGTAACAATCCGTTCGCCATTCGGCGGCGGCGTTCACACGCCCGAGCTTCATGCGGACAGCTTAGAAGGCTTAATGGCACAGCAGCCTGGCTTGAAAGTCGTTATTCCTTCCACTCCTTATGAAGCAAAAGGATTATTGATTTCTGCCATTCGCGATAACGATCCGGTTATTTTCCTTGAGCACATGAAATTGTACCGCTCGTTCCGTGAAGAAGTGCCGGAAGAAGAATATACAATCCCACTTGGCAAAGCAGCAGTGAAACGTGAAGGAACAGATCTTTCCATCATTACGTACGGCGCAATGGTTCATGAATCACTAAAAGCGGCGGAAGCTCTTGAAAAAGAAGGACACTCTGTCGAAGTAATTGATCTTCGTACAATCCAGCCGCTTGATATTGAAACAATTATCGCTTCTGTCGAAAAAACAGGACGTGCTATTGTTGTTCAGGAAGCGCAAAAACAAGCCGGAATTGCAGCGAATGTCGTAGCGGAAATTAATGACCGCGCGATCTTGAGCTTAGAAGCCCCAGTACTTCGTGTAGCAGCACCGGATACGGTATTCCCATTCTCACAAGCAGAGGGTGTATGGCTTCCAAACCATAAAGATATCGTGGAAACAGCGAAAAAAGTTCTTGAATTTTAATTGTAAATAATTGTTGAAAAGGAGGCCTGGCCTCCTTTTCAAAATTTAACTATACAGGAGGCTGAATGCATTGGCATTTGAATTTAAATTACCGGATATCGGTGAAGGTATTCATGAAGGTGAAATCGTCAAGTGGTTTGTAAAGCCAGGTGACAAAGTTGGAGAAGATGACGTACTTTGCGAAGTGCAAAATGACAAAGCGGTCGTTGAAATTCCATCGCCAGTTGCAGGTACAGTAGAAGATATCCTTGTTGACGAAGGCGCAACTGCAATCGTAGGAGACACTCTAATCAAATTTGACGCACCAGGCTATGAAGACTTGAAATTTAAAGGCGATCATGGTGACGAAGAAGGCGAAGCGAAAACAGAAGAGCAAGTTCAATCAACCGCTGAAGCAGGACAGGAAATGGACAAAGCACCTGTAAAAGCAACAAAAGAAGATGCTCCGGCAGCTTCGACGGGTGCAGGAAGCCAGCCACAGGCAGATGTAGATCCGAACCGCCGTATTATTGCGATGCCATCTGTGCGTAAATATGCTCGTGAAAAAGATGTAAATATTTCTCTTGTTGCCGGAAGTGGCAAAAACGGTCGTATTGTAAAAGAAGACATTGATTCATTCTTGAGCGGCGGTGCACAATCTGCAGCTCCTGCACAAGAGGTAGAACAAACACAACAAGAAGCACCGGCAGCAAAAGAAGAATCAAAACCAGCAGCGATTCCAGAAGGCGAATTCCCAGAAACTCGTGAAAAAATGAGTGGTATTCGCAAAGCGATTGCGAAAGCAATGGTGAATTCTAAACATACTGCACCGCACGTTACGCTTATGGATGAAGTCGAAGTAACAAAGCTTTGGGCACATCGCAAAAAGTTCAAAGATATTGCAGCGGAAAAAGGCGTCAAGCTAACGTTCCTTCCTTATGTTGTAAAAGCTCTTACAAGTGCGCTTAAAGAATACCCAGCGTTCAACACATCGATTGATGATGCAACGAATGAAATTGTTCACAAACATTACTACAACATTGGAATTGCTGCTGATACAGAAAAAGGCTTGATGGTTCCGGTTGTGAAAAATGCTGATCGCAAATCGATGTTCACGATTTCAAATGAAATTAATGAGCTTGCTGTAAAAGCGCGTGACGGTAAATTGGCTCCGGCTGAAATGAAAGGTGCGTCTTGCACAATTACAAACATCGGTTCCGCTGGTGGCCAGTGGTTTACTCCAGTTATTAACCATCCTGAAGTAGCTATTTTAGGTATCGGACGCATTTCTGAGAAAGCGATTGTAAAAAATGGTGAAATTGTAGCCGCACCTGTGTTAGCATTATCATTGAGCTTTGATCATCGTATGATTGATGGAGCGACAGCACAAAATGCGTTGAATCACATTAAGCGGTTGTTAAACGACCCAGAACTTTTACTAATGGAGGCGTAAGAAATGGTAGTAGGAGATTTCCCGATTGAAACAGACACTATAGTGATTGGTTCAGGCCCTGGGGGTTACGTCGCTGCGATCCGTGCAGCACAGCTTGGACAAAAAGTGACCATCGTTGAAAAAGAAAATCTTGGAGGCGTCTGCTTAAATGTAGGCTGTATCCCTTCGAAATCCCTTTTAACAGCAGGCCACCGTTACGAGCAAGCGAAGCATTCTGATGATATCGGCATTATCGCTGAAAAAGTCTCAGTAAACTTCGAAAAGGTACAAGAGTGGAAAGGCGGCGTCGTGAAAAAATTAACAGGCGGCGTTGAAGGACTGCTTAAAGGAAATAAAGTCGAAATCGTTCGTGGGGAAGCATATTTCAACGATGCAAACACATTGCGTGTAATGGGTGAAGATTCTGCTCAAACATATACATTTAAAAACGCAATTATTGCAACAGGTTCACGCCCAATTGAAATTCCGAATTTCAAATTTTCAACTCGCGTTATTGATTCAACAGGCGCATTAGCTCTAAAAGAAATTCCAAAGAAACTAGTTGTAGTAGGCGGCGGTTATATCGGGTCTGAACTATCTACAGCCTTTGCAAACTTCGGAACAGAAGTAACGATCCTTGAAGGTGCTCCTGAAATTCTTGGCGGTTTTGAAAAACAAATGTCGGCACTTGTAAAACGCGGCATGAAGAAAAAAGGCATTACAATTGTAACAAAAGCAATGGCTAAATCAGCTGAAGAAACAGAAAAAGGTGTAAAAGTAACATACGAAGCTGCTGGAAAAGAAGAAACTGTTGAAGCAGATTACGTACTGGTTACAGTAGGCCGTCGTCCAAACACAGACGAAATGGGCCTTGAAGGTGCCGGTGTAAAAATGTCAGACCGTGGCATTATCGAAATCGATAAGCAATGCCGTACAAGCGTCGAAAACATTTATGCGATTGGCGATATCGTTTCGGGACCGCCATTGGCCCATAAAGCTTCTTATGAAGGCAAAATTGCGGCTGAAGCGATTAGCGGCGAAAAGTCTGAAGTCGATTACATTGCGATTCCAGCAGTTTGCTTTACAGAGCCTGAGCTGGCAACTGTCGGCTATACAGAGTCACAGGCAAAAGAAGAAAAAATCGAAGTCGTATCGGCAAAATTCCCATTTGCAGCAAATGGACGTGCCCTTGCGCTCAATAGCACAGACGGCTTTGTGAAAGTTGTATCTCGTAAAGAAGACGGCCTGATTATCGGCGCGCAAATCGCTGGTTCAGGTGCTTCAGATATGATAGCAGAGCTGGGTCTTGCGATTGAAGCAGGCATGACGCTGGAGGATATTGCGATGACAATTCACGCTCATCCAACGCTTGCTGAAATGACGATGGAAGCTGCGGAAGTTGCTCTGGGCACACCAATTCACATCGTAAAATAAAAGAACTGATTAAACAGAACCCCTGGTTTCCTTATTATAGGAAACCGGGGGTTTTTTGTCCCATTTTTAAATATGTTATACAATTAAGGCTTGCAATTATCAATGTGTTATATTATTATAAGTTTACAGATCATAAATCGCTTTCAAAAAAACAAAACAGGAGGTTATGAAACATGGGAACAATCGTCTGCAAGTCTTGCCAATCAACAATCGAGCACTTTGAAGAAGAAAAGGTGACAGTTTTATACTCTCACTGTGGCTGCGATCACGATATAGAAATTGATGACTAACCTCTATAAAAAAAGGGCTGCTCCGAAAACGGGGCAGCCTTTTTTATTTTTAATAAATTGGTTTGCGCTCTTTAATGACACGCAATGTTTTTAATTCTTCATCTTCCGGTCCTTGAACAGGCAGGCCGGCGGCTACATTTTCTTTTACATAACGCAAATTTTCTTCTGTAATAATTTCCCCTGGGATAAAAATAGGAATCCCTGGCGGATACACCATCATAAATTCCGCCATAATTCTGCCCGCTGATTCATCGATCGGGACCGTTTCTGTCTCAGCATAAAATGCCTCGCGCGGTGACAAAGCAAGCAGCGGAATATCCGGCAGCATAACATGAGCATATTTGGATTGGACAGTGCCATTAAAAGCGGCTGCCAT
Organism: Domibacillus iocasae; assembly: GCF_001750285.1. Lineage (GTDB taxonomy): Bacteria > Bacillota > Bacilli > Bacillales > Domibacillaceae > Domibacillus > Domibacillus iocasae. The sequence continues at coordinate 240,516 of NZ_MAMP01000024.1, read as the reverse complement.
TTCGGCCAATGCCTTCACGAGCAGATCACAATTTTCTTTTGAATCTCCGGGTGTAATGATACAAAGAATGTTATATAAATCGCTAAGTTCAACTTCAATATTATGCTGGTCACGCAGCCATTTTTCCGCATCATGTCCTGTCATGCCAAGGTTTTTAACAGAAATAATCAGTTTGGTCGGATCGTAATCATAAGTAGCTTTTGAACCCAAAATTTCTGAGCCTGCACAATACAGGTGATTGATTTTATTGATTTTGCTGCGGGTTTCTTGCGCAAGCTTAATCGTTTCCTCAATAATTTGATGGCCATTAATCGCAAGGTGCCTGCGGGCTGTATCAAGTGAAGCAAGCAGTATATAAGACGTAGATGTCGTCGTCAGCATACTTAAAATCGATTGTACCCGGTTAACCGATACAAGGCCGTTGCGAACATTTAAAATGGAACTCTGGGTCATAGAACCACCCAATTTGTGCACGCTTGTTGCTGCCATGTCTGCACCAGCCTGCATGGCGGATACCGGCAGGCCATCATGAAAATGAATATGCACACCATGTGCTTCATCAACAAGTACGGGAACGTTAAAAGAGTGGGCTGTATCGACAATCTGCTTCAAGTCGCCAGCAATGCCGAAATAAGTCGGGTTAATAACAAGTACACCTTTTGCATCTGGATGCGCTGTAAGCGCCCGTTTTACAGACTCTGTGGTCATTCCATGCGAGATGCCAAGGTCTTTATCGATTTCAGGATGAATAAAGATCGGAACGGCTCCTGAAAAGACAATCGCTGTCATAATAGATTTATGAACATTTCTCGGTACAATAATTTTTTCACCGGGACCGCATACAGCCATAATCATCGTCATGATCGCGCCACTTGTTCCTTGAACAGAAAAGAATGTATGATCAGCGCCAAATGCTTCGGCAGCCAGCTGCTGGGCTTCTTTTATAATGCCGTGCGGCTGATGCAAATCATCGAGCGGCGCAATGTTAATTAAATCGATGGAGAGTGCATTTTCTCCAATGAATTCTCTGAATACCGGATCCATTCCATTTCCTTTTTTATGGCCGGGAATATGAAACTGGACCGGGTTCTGTTTGGCGTGGCGAAGAAGCCCGTCAAATAATGGAGTTTCGTGTTGTGACAACGCCATTTCCACCTCTTTTCTAATCATTCGCTAAAGCAAAAAAATTATAGCATTTTGCTCCGATATTGCATAGGAATTTTTCTTATTTAACAAGGAGTTGAACAGGGGAGAATAGAATAGGTAAAGTGAGGTGAGAATAATGGAATATTCCTATCCCTTTTCAACAGACTGGTCAACAGAAGAAGTAATTGACGTCGTTGCTTTCTTTGAAGCAATTGAACAGGCGTATGAAAAAGGAATTGTAAAAGAAGTACTAATGGAACGCTATAAGCGCTTCAAACAAATTGTGCCGGGAAAAGCAGATGAAAAGCGCATTTGTGATGAATTTGAAGAAGTAAGCGGCTATTCGTCTTACCGAGCTGTTCAAAAAATGAAACAGGCGCCTGAGCAAACAAAAATACGCATGTGAAAACAGCCCGTTCCCGGAAAAGGGGGACGGGCTGTTTTCATTGATAAGCAAGCTTATAGACAGGGATAAGTGTTTTGAATGTTTCTTTAACGATTGCATAAAAAGCGTCGCCATCCTCTAAAATAGGATCCTCAGAAGAAATGTGAAGGCCGATTAGAAATTCTGCTTTTTTCACATCGCGAAACCGTTGAAGAGACTGTTCAAGGTCTAAGTCTGCCCAAGTTTGTGCATCTTTTTTCAAATGGTCAAGTGATACCACATACTCGGGAGGAACGATTTTTTTAAGTGTTTTTTGATTTTTCAAAAACGTTTCAGCGATTGTTTGTTTACCAGGCAGTTCATAAATAAAAGCCAGCCAAATAAACACATGGTCATCAAATAAGCCAACTTGAAAATGAGGGTGCTGCTTATAACCGCGTTTATTATTTGCGATCGCCAGCCACGTATCATTTGGAGGGTTTACTTTGCGGCGTGCATGGCGTGCAATATGTAAAAACATTTCCTCACCAAGCAGTGCTGATAAATCATCCGTCAATTCGCCGCCCAGTTGTTTGAATTTAGGCTGGATGCGATCTTGAATCGCCGCCATTCGTTCATCCAGTCCAGTTAATTGAAATGTGCTGAAATCTTTTTTCGTAAATCCGGTAAATGTCATTATCTAGTATTCCCTTCCTGCGAATCATTTCTTTTTTATAATTATTATTATAACATATCATAAAGCTTTGGAAAAACTTGATAACCCTTTTTATTTCGTGTAATGTGAAAGAAAATGGACTGGAAGCGGGACGGGGGCTGAAGGATGACGAATTGGACGAAAATAGATGAAACAGTAAAAAAGTGGATTCAGGAAGCTGGGACGAACATACGGGCATCTTTTACGCGTTTGCTCAGTATACAGGCAAAATCAAATCCAAATGATTTAGTCACAAACGTCGATCAGGAAACAGAGCGCTTTTTTATTGAGCAAATCCGTACTGAATTCCCGGGTCATCGTATTTTAGGCGAAGAAGGGCAGGGAGACGATGTGCAGTCTCTTGAGGGCATCATCTGGATTATTGATCCTATTGACGGCACGATGAATTTTGTACATCAACAGCGCAACTTTGCGATCTCTATCGGTATTTATGAAGACGGTGTCGGCCAGCTTGGCTACATATATGATATTGTTCATGATGAACTTTATCATGCGCAAAAAGGGCAGGGTGCCTGGATGAACGATGTGCCGCTTGAAAAGCTGGAAAAAGTTCCAGTAGAAACAGCCATTATTGGCATCAGTTCCACATGGCTTGTGAATAACCGCCATTTTGATCAAACCAAACTCGTTCAGCTGGCAAAAGATGTACGGGGAACCAGGTCATACGGTTCAGCGGCGCTTGAACTCGCGTATGTAGCATCCGGACGGCTCAGTGCCTATATTACAATGAGGAATGCACCTTGGGATTTTGCGGGCGGAAAAATGATTGTCGAGGAAGCAGGAGGCATCGTCAGCACGGTTAGCGGGGAAGGCCTTAACATGCTCTCGGTCAATCCGGTTTTTGCAGCTGCACCGGGTCTTCATGAAGACATCTTAAAAAAATATTTAACATAAAAAAAGAACTGCACCTTCAATTGTTGGACACAACTAACAATTGGAAGTGCAGTTTTTTTATAACTTGCCGGCGCGCCGCATTTTTGCTTTATACGAAAAACCGAATCCCATGACCGCCAGCAGCAAAATGATTGATAAAACAGCGCCCAAAATACTTTGTTCGCCTATGGCAATACCGATGCCAATCATGCATACGGCGGCTAAAACTGCAAACCCTAGAAAAGGCCATTGAATAGCAGGCAAAGTACAGTCCCCCTTTTTTTCTATTGTAGTACAACGTCAGCTTTTATTGCAATGTCCGCTTTTTTCAAATAGGCATCATGCAAAGTGTGTGATATAATAGTTCAGTTAATGGAAACCGCATAAGACGAAGTTTCTAGAAAAGGCAGGAGGAAATAGTTTGAAAATAAGAAATGATTTACGCAACATCGCGATTATCGCCCACGTTGACCATGGGAAAACGACACTCGTCGATCAGCTATTAAAGCAGTCAGGTATTTTTCGTTCAAACGAGCATGTGGAAGAACGCGCGATGGATTCGAACGACCTTGAACGCGAGCGCGGTATTACGATTCTTGCTAAAAATACTGCAATTCAATATAAAGACACAAAAATCAACATTCTAGATACACCAGGACATGCCGATTTCGGCGGTGAAGTAGAACGGATCATGAAAATGGTTGATGGTGTTCTTCTCGTTGTTGACGCTTATGAAGGCTGTATGCCGCAAACACGCTTCGTATTAAAAAAAGCGCTTGAGCAAAACTTGCGCCCAATTGTTGTAGTAAATAAAATTGACCGTGACTTTGCGCGCCCAACTGAAGTGGTAGATGAAGTGCTTGAATTGTTCATCGAGCTTGATGCCAACGATGATCAGCTTGAATTCCCGGTTATTTATGCTTCCGGCATGAATGGAACAGCTAGCACAGATGTGGAAAAACAAGATGACAACATGGAATCTCTTTATGAAGCAATCATTGAGCATATTCCAGCTCCAGTTGATAATAGCGATGAACCGCTTCAGTTCCAAGTAGCACTTCTTGACTACAACGATTATTTGGGACGGATCGGAATCGGACGTATTTTCCGCGGGGAAATGTCAGTTGGTCAATCTGTTGCGCTTATGAAGCTTGACGGCAAAGTAAAACAATTCCGGGTAACAAAAATGTTCGGTTTCCTCGGATTAAAACGAGTTGAAATCGAGACAGCAAAAGCCGGCGATCTTGTAGCCGTTTCCGGAATGGAAGACATTAACGTTGGGGAAACGGTCACGCCGATGGAGCATCAGGAAGCACTTCCTGTTCTTCGTATTGATGAACCGACACTTCAAATGAACTTCTTAGTGAACAACAGCCCGTTTGCAGGACGCGAAGGGAAATTTGTTACGTCAAGAAAGATTGAAGAACGTCTTCATGCGCAATTGGAAACAGACGTCAGCCTTCGCGTTGAAAATACTGCATCTCCGGATGAGTGGATTGTATCAGGACGCGGTGAGCTTCATTTATCTATCTTGATCGAAAATCTTCGCCGTGAAGGATTCGAATTGCAAGTATCGAAGCCGCAAGTTATCGTTCGGGAAATTGACGGTGTGAAATGCGAGCCGGTTGAACGTGTTCAAATTGATGTGCCGGAAGAATATACAGGATCAATTATTGAATCGATGGGCGAACGTAAAGGCGAAATGCTGGACATGGTCAACAATGGAAACGGACAAGTTCGGTTAATTTTCATGGTGCCTGCACGCGGATTAATTGGTTATACAACTGAATTTTTAACAATGACGCGCGGATATGGAATCATTAACCATACATTTGACAGCTACCAGCCTATGCAAAAAGGACGCATCGGCGGCCGCCGCCAAGGTGTTCTCGTTTCTCAGGAAACAGGAAAAGCTTCCACATACGGCATTATGGGTGTAGAAGACCGTGGGATTATTTTTGTTGAAGCAGGAACAGAAATTTACGCTGGAATGATTGTCGGCGAACATACACGTGACAATGACTTGACAGTTAATATTGCGAAAACGAAGCAGGCGACAAACGTTCGTTCCGCAAATAAAGACCAAACAGCAACCATGAAAAAACCGCGTATTATGTCGCTTGAAGAAGCGCTTGAGTACTTGAACGATGATGAATATTGCGAATTAACGCCGGAATCAATCCGTCTTCGCAAAAAAATTCTCGATAAAAATGAGCGCGAACGCGCAGCGAAAAAGAAACAAGTCTAAGTATAGAAAACTGGAGGGATGGATGTGGAAGGACTGGAGCACGTCAGTCCGCTTCTCGGTGCCATCATCGAAGCGTTCGGCGTTAAGGCAGCTGTCTACATTTATTGGGCAATTTTAATTGCCCTTTCCATTCTCGTTTACAATCTCGGGTTTGCGAAAAAGTTGAAAATGTGGCAGAATGTCATTATTTATTTTTCACTTGCGATCGGATCACTGCTTCTTTTAATTTTGTCGTACCAATTGCCGGTTGTGGAAAGCCTGCTTGTAGCGGCACTCGTGCTGGGTACATATAAATTCAGGCTGAAAAAGCACCAAAAAGAAGAAAATATATCTTCATAATTTAAGCGGGAGGCCTAGGCCTCCCGCTTAAATTTTTGTCCGCCTAAACCGAGTATAAGTGCATATAAAATATGTCCTGCTGCCCACCAGCCAAATGCCTGCAGGTCATTTATTTCCGGAACGGGCTTATGAGCAAGCGCAGATAAAGGAAAGTAGAGGAGAACAGCCGGAATGGTCAGTAAAGAAGCAGTTACATAAGGGCGTTTTATTTTCGGCAGTATGTTGAAAAATCCAGCTGCAATGAAAAAGGAGACGATCAAATGGAAAAAGAATTCGATCCATTCCGGCCACCTCACCTGATTGATGACCGGAATAAAATCAACATTCAGCAACAATGTATAAACTCCCTCGCCAGTAAATAACTGGACTCCTTTGAGAAAAAAACCGAGGACGAGTCCGGTTACAGAACCGGTTAGAAAAATAGGTTTTATTAAAGCCATTCTTTTTGTTTTCCGGATCGATAAACGAAAAATTGGCCTGTGTTGACTCGTTTTTCCGTTTTTTCCGTTATGCGCGCTCTACATTCGTCACACATATATGTATGAATGGGCCGGTTCCGCAATTTTTTTGCAGAAGGCAGATGATCCTCGATTGATTCGATTGTATCGCAGATTACGCATTTGACTCTCATGGTGGCACCTCCATTTTTGTATTTAGTATAACACGGCAGATGGGCTGTATATAGAAATGCAAATAAATTATCGGTATAATGAAGTAAAAATAAAAGGGAGCGGTAAAGTTGGCAAATCGAAACGAATCGTATTTAATACCGGATTTATTTGAGGCACTTCAAACAGAACGCCTGTCTTTTTTTTCAACAGTAGATGCAGAGACCGGAGCCCCTTTTATGAATGCAGTATCCTGGGTTTACGCTCCGAATGATCAAACCTTGCGGATTGCGGTGGACAGCCGTTCGAAAATCATTGATAATATTCAAAAAAACGCTCTTGTTTCCTTGGCGGTCTTTGCTTCGGAATCAACATATACGATTAGCGGTAACGCAAAAGTAGTATCTAATCGTTTGGATGATGTGCCATTAAAAGCATCTGTTATAGAAGTTAGCATAACAGAAGTCCGGGATGTTATGTTTTACGGATCGAAAATAGCAGTGGAGCCAGCTTATGAGAAAACATACGATTTGCAGGCAGCGGAGAAATTAGACCGGCAAATTCTGACTGCCCTTAAGCGGGACAAAATTTAATTATGTAATTTTCACCATACAAGGAGTTCGAACATATTGAGATTAGTCGCTGTGTCATCGATTCAAGAAAATGTCTTTCTTGCTGAAAATGTACTAAACAGCAGGGGGCAAGTATTATTGAGGTTCGGAGCCGAACTTACATTGCCTATACTGAAACGGCTGCAGTCGTTCGGTATTACATATGTATACATTGAGGACGCGCGTACGGATGACATTTACATTCGTCCTGTCTTAACAGAAGAAACACGAAGAGAAGCGATTTCTGTTATGTCTGAAGCCTTTAGCCAAGTGACAAATGATTTGTCAGCAGATTCAATGAAATTTGGTTTTTATAAAATGGAAAAGCAATTTACGGCGGTAGTCCGGGACATTGTTAATCAAATTAGAGAGCGGAAAGAAGCAGTTGATTTATTGACGCATCTGTATGCACATGATGATTATATTTTCACACATTCGTTAAACGTGACAATTTATACATTGGCACTTAGTATGAAGCTGAAAAATTTAACGGCAAAACAAACAGAAGAAATTGGTCTGGGCGCCATGCTGCACGATGTTGGCAAAATGCTGATTCCAGCGCCTATTTTGAAAAAACCATGCTGTTACATCTAACCGTATTTACCGCAAAGCGATGCTGCCGCATGAAGGAATAGAAATTTTATATTCGGGATCAGGAACTGACTTTGAAACGGCATATATTGAAATGTTCAGAAAAGCGATCGTCATGTATCCAACCGGCTTAGCAGTATGGCTGAATGATGGACGAAAAGGCGTCGTGTCCGAACAAAATGAGCATGTGAGCGATCGTCCCATTCTTCTCATTTTAGAGGAGGCAGGATACAATTTAGATGTGCCTTATAAAGTAAATATGGCAGCTGAAACAACACTCTTTATTATCGAAACAGACACGACATTATCTGGTACATAAAAAAACCTTCCGCCGCGGCGGAAGGCCTTTATTGAATATGAATGGCTGTTACATGTGTAATAGGGTTTTCGCGATTAGATCCGTCTTTTAATAAAATGTGAACAGGACCATCGTCGCGCAGAGGTTTTCCTTTTAGAGAAAATTGTATAACCAATGATTCAGCTTTTGTGAGTGGAAAGGAAAAAGTCCCGTTTTTCGTTTCAAACAAAATGTCAGAAGCGCTGTCCGCCGGGACGGCATTTTGCAAGAAGGGTAATAGAGGAATGCCGAATGTACTGGTCAGCACTTTCTCTTTTTCATATTTCTTTTCGGATTTAATTGTTGGCGGAAAAATAGCGCCTTCCCGAATTTCTTTTTCCCAGAATTTAGATGTGCTTTTTATGTATTCTGCCTCCTCGTCACGCAATGGCTGATCTGGCAAGGAAAAAAAGTCATCTAAATCTATGCGGCGGTCGTCAAAAATCCACACGCCGGGGTCAAGTGTAACAGGGAATGATACGTTCCCTTTAATTGGAATGATTTGTTCCATGGGTCAAAACTCCTTTGTATAAATGGCTATGTATAAAATAAGTATACCGTGAAAAATTCACATTGTCAGCGCACGTGTTAAAATTCCTTGCAAATTCATTGTATTAACGATAAAATCTTTTAATATACAGTGATTCCATTCTTGGAACAGGGGGAGAAACAATGGCATCTGAAACGAAAATAGATCATCGGGAAAAAGCCTACTCTCTGTTGCAGGCGGATGCGGAAAAAATTTTGCGTCTCATTAAAGTTCAAATGGACAACTTAACGATGCCGCAATGTCCTTTATACGAGGAAGTGCTTGACACGCAAATGTTCGGCTTATCCCGTGAAATAGATTTCGCTATACGTCTCGGACTGGTGGATGAAGCGGATGGCAAACAACTGATTGATTCTCTTGAACAGGAATTATCATCGTTGCATGAAGCATCCATCGACCGGTAAACAGACAGAAAACTCAAACAGCTGTTTGAGTTTTTTTAACTTAAATGAGTACCGCTTATCGGTAAGCGCATGAATGGAAGGTATTTATGTGGAAAAGAAAGTTAAAATCATATGATTATCCACTTGCGGCTGTGTTTTTAATTTTGTGCTTGTTTGGACTTATGATGATTTACAGCGCAAGCTCGGTTGTTGCGGTGCAGCGCTATGAACTTGAAAGCGGATTTTTTTATGATAAGCAGAAACTTCATATGATTGCCGCTTTTTTCGCCTTTGGAATTGTTTCGATATTTCCATATAAACGATATAAAGCGAACCGTTTTTTGTTTGTGATTACAGCAGGCATGTTTTTTACGTTATTCCTGCTTTTTTTATTCGGCAGCGTTTCTAACAATGCGCAAAGCTGGTTTCAAGTTGGTGCACGTTCGATTCAGCCTTCCGAATTTTCAAAGCTTGTCATTATTATTTATATGGCGGCTGTTTTTTCTAAAAAACAAAAAAATATTAATTCATTAAATAACAGTATTGCGCCGCCGGTCATTGTTTTATTTGCGGTTTGTTTTTTAGTCGCGCTCGAACCGGATTTCGGAACAGCATCAATCATTTTCGCGATCGGGTTGACAATCGTCTTATCATCCGGTATAAAAATGAAAAAGCTTGCAAAGTTTGCATTGCTCATTGGTATTTTTACCCTCTTCTTGTCACCTTTATTCATCTGGCAAAAAGATAACATTTTATCGGAAGAGCGAATGAGCCGATTAACGAGTTATTTAGATCCATTCAAGTATGAAGAAGATGAGGGCTATCACCTTGTGAATTCTTACCTCGCCATCGGTTCCGGCGGACTGACCGGTCGGGGGCTTGGCCAAAGTGTTCAGAAGCTAGGCTATTTGCCTGAACCACATACGGATTTTATTATGTCTGTAATCTCAGAGGAGCTTGGCTTATTTGGTGCGGCGCTTGTAATTGGAGGACTGTCATTTATCGTTCTTCATGGGCTCCGTATTGCTATAAGGTGTACCGATTCATTCGGTTCGATGCTGGCAGTCGGAATATCATCAATGATTGGCATTCAGGCATTTATAAATCTAGGTGGTGTATCAGGAGTAATTCCGATTACTGGTGTACCGCTTCCGTTTATCAGCTATGGGGGATCCTCATTATTGCTGCTTTCTATTTCGATGGGTATTTTAGCGAATGTTTCCATGCAGTCGAAATATGAAAAAAATTATAAATCATAAAAATAAAAAGGTTCAATCATTGAACCTTTTTATATATATTTTATCAACAGATCAGGGGAGAGATGAAGATGAAAAAAATCAGCAAAGTGCTGGTGGCGAACAGGGGAGAAATTGCCATCCGTGTATTTCGTGCCTGCACAGAATTACATATCCGGACAGTAGCTGTTTACTCGAAGGAAGATTCTGGGTCTTACCACCGTTATAAAGCAGATGAAGCATACCTTGTCGGAGAAGGCAAAAAACCAATCGATGCTTATTTAGACATCGAAGGTATCATCGAAATTGCCAAGCAGGCAGATGTTGATGCTATTCATCCAGGTTATGGTTTTTTATCTGAAAATATCGAATTCGCAAAACGTTGCGAAGAAGAAGGAATTATTTTTATCGGCCCTAAATCTGCCCATCTTGATATGTTCGGCGATAAAGTAAAAGCACGTACTCAGGCAATTAACGCAGATATTCCGGTTATCCCTGGTACAGACGGTCCGGTTAACAGCTTGGATGAAGTCATTGATTTCGGAAAAAAGCATGGCTTTCCAATTATTATTAAAGCTTCTTTAGGCGGAGGCGGACGCGGCATGCGGATCGTTCAAAACCTGGGTGAAGTACGTGAGTCATATGATCGTGCCAAGTCTGAAGCAAAAGCCGCTTTTGGCAATGACGAAGTATACGTTGAAAAGTTTGTTCAAAATCCAAAGCACATAGAAGTGCAAATTATTGGCGACCATGAAGGAAATGTTATTCATTTATATGAGCGTGACTGTTCTGTTCAGCGCCGTCATCAAAAAGTAGTAGAAGTGGCCCCGGCTGTTTCTATTTCCGAAGACTTACGCGATCGTATTTGCGAAGCAGCAGTCAAAATAATGAAGAATGTAGATTATTTAAATGCAGGTACTGTTGAATTTCTTACAGCCGGTGATGAATTTTACTTTATCGAAGTAAATCCGCGTGTTCAGGTTGAGCATACGATTACTGAACTTATTACAGGTATCGATATCGTGCAGACACAAATTTTAGTAGCAGAAGGCCATGGCTTACATAGTGATAAAGTGGGCATCCCGCAGCAAAAGGATATCCGCACAATGGGTTATGCCATTCAATCGCGTGTAACAACAGAAGATCCTGAAAACGGATTTATGCCGGATACAGGGCGGATTATGGCCTATCGTTCGGGCGGTGGTTATGGCGTTCGGCTAGACGCCGGAAACAGCTTTCAAGGCGCTGTTATTACGCCGTATTATGATTCGCTGCTCGTAAAAGTGTCTACCTTTGCAATGACATTTGAGCAAGCAGCTTCTAAAATGACACGAAACTTACAAGAGTTCCGTATCCGCGGTATTAAAACGAATATTCCATTCTTGGAAAACGTAATGAAGCATGAAGATTTTATTACAGGCAACTATAATACGTCGTTTATTGATACAACACCTGAGCTGTTTGTTTTCCCGAAAAAGAGAGACCGCGGCACAAAAATGCTTAACTATATTGGAACTGTAACGGTTAATGGCTTCCCTGGTGTTGAGCAAAAGAAAAAGCCAGTCTTTGATACACCACGGATTCCGAAAGTGAAGCTGTCTGAAAAACCGTCACCAGGCACAAAACAAATTTTGGATGAGCAGGGAGCAGACGCCCTTGTTAAGTGGGTAAAAAACCAAAAAGAAGTATTGTTGACTGATACAACGATGCGTGATGCGCACCAGTCACTTCTTGCTACACGCATCCGGACAACCGACTTAACACATATTGCACCGGCAACCGCACGTCTTCTTCCAGAGCTGTTCTCAATGGAAATGTGGGGCGGCGCCACGTTTGATGTTGCATACCGTTTCTTGAAAGAAGATCCGTGGAAGCGTCTTGAAACATTGCGCAATCAGGTGCCGAATGTCTTGTTCCAAATGCTTCTTCGTGCATCAAATGCAGTCGGCTACAAAAATTACCCGGATAATGTTATTCAGGAATTTGTGAAACAGTCAGCCGAATCCGGCATCGATGTGTTCCGTATTTTCGACAGCTTAAACTGGGTGAAAGGCATGGAAGTGGCTATTGACGCTGTGCGCCAGTCCGGCAAAATTGCCGAAGCGGCGATTTGCTATACAGGGGATATTGATGATCCATCTCGTGCTAAATACAGCGTAGAGTATTATAAAAAGATGGCCAAAGAATTGGAAGCGCAAGGTGCTCATATTCTTGCCATTAAAGATATGGCAGGCCTCTTGAAGCCTCAGGCAGCATACCGTCTTATTTCTGAATTAAAAGAATCAATTGAGATTCCTGTGCATTTGCACACGCATGATACGAGCGGCAATGGTATCTTCATGTACACGAAAGCAATTGAAGCAGGTGTAGATATCGTGGATACAGCACTTAGCACAATGGCGGGTCTTACATCGCAGCCAAGTGCCAACACGCTTCGTTATGCCTTAGAAGGAACAGACCGCGCTCCATCAGTCAGCATTGATGCACTTGAAAAAGTGTCTTATTACTGGGAAGATGTTCGTAAATTTTATGCACCGTTTGAAAGCGGGATGCTTGCACCTCATACGGAAATCTACGAGCATGAAATGCCGGGCGGGCAATATTCAAATCTTCAGCAGCAGGCAAAAGGTGTCGGCCTTGGCGATCGCTGGGATGAAGTAAAAGACATGTACCGCCGTGTAAATTTAATGTTTGGTGATATTGTCAAAGTAACGCCATCTTCAAAAGTAGTCGGCGACATGGCACTGTTTATGGTTCAAAATGATTTAACAGAAGAAGAAGTATTGCTTCGCGGCAATAACATTGACTTCCCGGATTCTGTTATTGAATTGTTTGAAGGATATTTGGGCCAGCCGGTCGGTGGATTCCCAGAAGAATTGCAAAAGGTTATTTTAAAAGGAAAATCACCGATTACCGTTCGTCCGGGTGAGCTGCTCGAAGATGTTGATTTTAATGCGCTTCGTAAAGAACTTGAGCAGGAGATTGGTGAAGAACCGACCGAGCAGGATGTAATCGCGTATGCCCTCTATCCGAAAGTGTTTACTGACTATGCAAAAGTAAAAGCACAGTATGGAGACATTTCTGTTCTCGACACACCAACATTCTTATATGGCATGCGCCTTGGTGAAGAAAAAGAAATTGAAATTGAAACAGGTAAAACACTTATCGTAAAGCTGGTCTCGATTGGCCATCCACAGGCAGACGGTACACGCATTTTGAGCTTTGAGCTAAACGGCCAGCCACGCGATGTTGTGATTAAAGATGAAAGTGTTAAATCTGCGGTAAATGCAAAATTGAAAGCCGATCCGAAAAACGAAGGCCATATCGCAGCAACAATGCCAGGAACCGTTATTAAAGTAATTCTTGAAAAAGGGGACAAAGTAAAACGCGGTGATCATTTAATGATTACAGAAGCAATGAAAATGGAAACAACCGTTCAAGCGCCGTTTGATGGCACTGTAAAAGCGGTTCACGTTCAAAATGGTGAAGCAATTGCAACAGGCGATTTGCTTGTAGAACTTGAAAAATAAACAAAATAAAAGCACTGTCTCAGTTAAGAGGCAGTGCTTTTATTATTTAAGCGTATTTATTTTGCTGCGGGAGATCAGTAAGATAAAGTAACATAACAGGCCAAATAAGCAGGAAATAAAAAGAGCGTGGGCCAGTGCAACATATAAGTTTAAATTAGTCCAAATAATGAAGGCACCAGCAATTACCTGTAATAGTACAAGTGTAAACGCAACAATCCATCCATAATATAAAACGCGCTGATGCTTATAATGCTTGATAGCAAGATATGTAATGTAAGCAATCCAAATGAAAATAAGACCCGCAGCTGCCCGGTGGCTCATTTGAATCCATTGATACAAATTGGATGGAAAAAACTCATTGTTTCCACACATCGGCCATGAATTACATACCATACTTGATTTTGTATGACGAACAAGCGCACCTGTGTAGACAACGATGTAGCTATATAGCGTAACCCCAATTGTATGCCATTTCATCCGGTGGTCAATCACAATCGAAGATGCATCAAAACGCTGATCGACTTCAAAAATAAGCAGTGTCAGTAATAGTACCGCAGAAAAAGAAATAAGAGAAATACCAAAATGAAGAGCTAAGATAAAGTCATTTTGTCCCCAAAGAACAGCTGCCGCACCAATTAATGCCTGGGCAAGCAAAAAGAAAAATGCCAGCACCGCAAGAAATTTTGTTTCCCGCTTGTGACCGATAAAACGCCAAGAGGCAATGGACAGTGCAAGTACAAGAAGTCCGGCTGCACCCGAAACAGCGCGATGGGAAAGTTCAATAATGGTTTCTATTTTAATATCTTCAGGAATGATTTGCCCGTGGCAAAGCGGCCATTCATTTCCGCAGCCAAGACCAGAATCTGTTTTTGTTACGAGCGCGCCGCCGATTAAGACGACAAGCATTACAAGTGTTGTCACAACACCAAGCCATTTAAGCCAACCATGCAAAATGTTCACCTTCTTCTTTCTATCTATATACGCGCCATTTGTACATGATCATACAGTCGCCGCATCGATTTCGCAATACCTTTCATAATTATCTTATAAAAAAGAACGTCTGGAAACAGAACGCTTTCACGAGTCACAAATTTGACAAAAATAGTTCATCATCCGTTCACATAAAAAAGAAAGGATGTGATTTAATATGGAAGAGAGCACCCATTGTTTTGAAATTTTTCGAATAATGTAGAAAAGCGCGGCTCTATCCTTTATAGTAAGAAAAGAAAGTATGTTTAAAGAAAGGGGGGAGAAAAGGTGTCGCGTGCCGCAACAACAATGGATAAAACGAATGTGCCAGAGACGACAGTGATGAAAGATTTTATGGCGCTGATTAAGATCGGCATCGTTAATTCCAATTTAATAACGGTATTTACAGGTATGTGGCTGGCCTTTATTTTAAATGATATCCCGTTTTTGTCCAACCTTGACACGATTGCTTTAACACTTGTTGGTTCCGCACTTATTATTGCGGGTTCAGCAAGTTTAAACAATTACATAGACCGGGACATTGACCCGCTAATGGAACGTACAAAAACAAGACCGACTGTTACAGGGAGAATCAGCTATTCAAAAGTATTAGTAATAGGACTTGCGCTTGTCATTGCTGGCTCAGCGCTTTTATTTATGACAACGCTCACAGCAGGCGTGATCGGTGTAATTGGTATTGTCAGTTATGTCGTGATTTATACGATGTGGTCAAAGCGCCGCCATGTAAGCAATACAATCGTCGGCAGTATTTCCGGTGCGGTACCGCCTCTTATTGGCTGGGCTGCAGTTGACCCGACACTTGATTTATTAGCCTGGATGCTGTTTTTAATCATGTTTATCTGGCAGCCGCCGCATTTTTATGCGCTGGCAATGAAGCGGGCAGATGAATACGGAAAAGCGGGAATTCCAATGCTTCCAACTGTGAAAGGGTTTGCTGTCACAAAACGACATATGTTCGTGTGGACACTTTTTCTTTTGCCATTGCCTTTTTTCATGACTGAACTGGGTATGGCGTTTATCATTTTAGCTACATTGCTAAATGCAGGCTGGATAGCACTTGCTGCAGGAGGATTTAAAGCGAAAGACGACTTGAAATGGGCTAAATATATGTTTATCTATTCATTACAGTATTTAACCATTATTTTCGTTGCGATGGTCATCGTGACCGTTATTTAAACAAAGGGAATTCTTTCTTTTGAAGAAATCCATATATATGCACTGTTTTAGTAGACATTTTATACGAAAGAGGGGTAGTAATACGCTATGAAACAGAAGCTAACAAAATGGCGTCTTTTTACAGTTTTCGGTCTGATGGCGCTTGTTCTGTCTGGCTGTGGCGAACCATTTCTTTCAACGTTGATTCCTGCCGGTGAAGCAGGACAGACTGCATACGACATTATGATGCTCAGCACGTGGATCATGGTCGGGGTTGTCATCGTTGTATCGATTTTGTTTGCTGTTGCTGTGATCAAGTTCCGCCGCAAAAAGGGCGACACAACCATTCCAAAACAGGTTGAAGGTAGTCATGTCTTGGAGATTCTCTGGACAACAATTCCGATTCTTTTGCTTATTATCCTTGCGATTCCGACTGTTATTGCCACATTCGACCTGGCTGATACAAAAGCAATGGATAAGAAAAATGAAGACGGCACAACAGACGCCATGGTTGTAAACGTGCGTGCCAGCCTTTACTGGTGGGAGTTTGAGTATCCGAATCAGAAGATTATTACAAGTCAGGACCTCGTGGTTCCAACAGATCAAAAAGTTTATTTTAACGTTAAAGCATCAGATGTTAAACATTCATTCTGGATTCCAGCCGCTGGTGGAAAGGTTGATAATAACGTAGAAAACGTCAATCAAATGTGGCTCGAGTTTGATAATGAAAAAGCGGCAGAAGCCGATAATCTATTCTACGGAAAATGTGCAGAGCTTTGCGGTCCTTCCCACGCACTAATGGACTTTAAAGTACGTGCTCTTCCACAGGATGAATTTGACCAGTGGGTTACAGCTATGCAGGCAGTAGACGCCGAGGCAGCAGAAGAAACTCCGACAGATCCAACTGCAGCAGCAGGTCAGGAAGTGTTTAACCAGAAATGCTTAAGCTGCCATGCTGTCACAACAGCGGATGCACGCCCTGAAGCAGCTCGTACAGCACCGAACCTAGCAAACTTTGGAGATCGGGAGCTTGTAGCTGGTATTTTGGAACATAATGAAGAAGAATTGAAAAACTGGATTGAAGATCCAGAGCAATACAAACCAGGCAATAAGATGACTGGTACATACGGGGAGTTGTCTGATCAAGAATTAGATCAGCTGGCTGCTTACTTAATGGGTCTTAAAGTAGAACAATAATTACGGAACTAGGGTAAAGGAGGTAAAACCGTTGAGTACCATTGCACACACGCAGAAACGGGGATTTGCCGGTACAGTTTGGGACTATTTAACAACAGTTGACCATAAAAAAATCGCGATTCTTTATTTACTCGCCGGCGGCTTTTTCTTTCTTGTCGGCGGTATTGAAGCGATGATGATTCGGATTCAGCTGGCTGTGCCGAACAATGACTTTGTCAGTGCCGGTTTATTTAATGAAATTATTACAATGCACGGTACCACAATGATTTTCCTGGCAGCAATGCCGTTATTATTTGCATTTATGAATGCAGTCATGCCTCTTCAAATTGGTGCGCGCGACGTTGCGTTCCCATTTATTAATGCACTTGGGTTTTGGCTGTTCTTTTTCGGTGGGTTGTTCTTAAACCTTTCTTGGTTTTTAGGCGGCGCTCCAGATGCAGGATGGACGTCTTATGCGTCACTTTCGCTTGCCTCAGAAGGGCATGGGATTGATTTTTACGCCCTTGGGCTCCAAATTTCCGGTTTTGGTACGTTGATGGGCGGAATTAACTTTTTGGTCACGATTATTAATATGCGCGCACCGGGCATGACATATATGAGAATGCCACTGTTTACATGGACAACGTTTGTGGCGTCTGCACTTATTTTGTTCGCGTTTCCTCCGCTTACGGTCGGCTTATTTATGCTTATTTTTGACCGTATGTTTGGATCAGGCTTCTTTGATGTAGCAATGGGCGGGAACACAATTATTTGGGAGCACTTCTTCTGGATTTTTGGTCACCCTGAAGTTTATATTCTAGTTTTGCCGGCGTTTGGTATTTTCTCGGAAATTTTCCCAACGTTTGCAAGAAAGCGCCTATTTGGATATTCATCAATGGTCTTCGCAACCGTTTTAATTGGTTTCTTAGGCTTCATGGTATGGGCGCATCACATGTTTACTACAGGTCTGGGACCAATTGCGAATGCAATTTTCGCTGTTGCGACTATGGCCATTGCAGTTCCAACAGGGATTAAAATCTTTAACTGGATTATGACCATTTGGGGCGGAAGTATTCAGTTCACGGTTCCAATGCTTTATGCTGTTGCCTTCATCCCATCATTCGTTATGGGTGGTGTAACGGGGGTTATGCAGGCTGCTGCGCCGGCTGATTATCAGTTCCATGACACGTACTTTATCGTTGCTCATTTCCATTACGTTATTGTTGGCGGAATTGTGCTTGGCCTTCTCGGAGGTGCTCACTTTTACTGGCCGCTTATGTTCGGAACAATGCTCAGTGAAAAATTGGGCAAAATTACATTTGTTTTATTCTTAGTCGGTTTCCATTTAACATTCTTTATTCAGCATTTCCTTGGCTTGATGGGCATGCCGCGCCGTGTATGGACATTCTTGCCTGGGCAAGGGCTTGATGCCGGTAACTTGATTAGCTCAATAGGAGCCGCCTTCATGGCTGTAGGAATCATTATCATGCTTGTGAACGTGGTAATTACACAGAAAAAGAATATTCAAGTAGGGAGAGATCCTTGGAAGGATGGCCGTACACTTGAGTGGTCAATTCCATCTCCGGCACCTTTCTATAACTTTAAGCAGCTTCCGCTCGTTCGTGGACTTGATCCTTTCTGGATTGAAAAAATGGAAGGCAAAACGGAAATGACACCAGCTGAACCAATCGGCGATATTCACATGCCAAACAATTCATTTACGCCTTTCGTTATTTCACTTGGTTTGTTCATTGCCGCATTTGGTGCAATGTATCAAGCAGATGAGGGCAAAGGATGGGCGATCCCTGTATTAATCATCGGAATGATCGTGACGTTTGGCGCGATGCTTTATCGTTCTATTAAAGATGATCATGGCTACCATATCCATAAGGAAGATCTGTTGGATGATGCAGGCAAAGGAGGGACACATTAATGGCAGCTGAACAAAAATTCACGCCGCAAACGTGGCCCGAATCACCTGAGCAGGCAACGCTTGAAGGTAAAAATAAGTTTTTAGGCTTCTGGTTTTTCCTCGGAGGCGAGACGGTTTTATTCGCTTCTTTGTTTGCAACATATTTAGCGCTGAAAGACAGTGTGCCAAGTGATACACATGCAAAAGCAGCGGATTTATTTGAACTGCCGCTCGTTTTCTTAATGACGATGCTGCTTTTAACAAGTTCATTAACGTCTGTTTTTGCGATGTATCATATGAAAAACTACAATTTCAAGAAAATGCAGCAGTGGCTTTTTATCACTGTGGCACTTGGATTGGCGTTTCTCGGCTGTGAAATTTATGAGTTCAATCATTATTACCATGAGTATGAGCATAAGTTTACGAGCAGCGCATTTGGTTCGGCTTTTTACACATTGGTCGGCTTCCATGGCGGTCACGTTGTGTTCGGTCTTTCCTGGATCATTGCCTTAATGATCCGTAATGCAAAACGCGGACTTGATCTTTACAACGCACCGAAGTTTTACTTAGCGAGCTTATATTGGCACTTTATTGACGTCGTATGGGTATTCATCTTTACTGTCGTATACTTAATGGGAATGGTGGGATAACGAATGGCGAATTTACAACCAAATTCAGGTGATCCTAAAGTTACGTACGAATACCGCCGTAAGAAGCATGCGGAAGAAATGAGAATGCAAGTCATAACATTCACAATGATGATTTTCTTTACAGTCATTGCTTTTGCAGCAGTTGGAGCTGGGTTTTCTAAATGGTTTATTGTTCCATTTGTTTTGCTCCTTGCCATTGTACAGGTTATTTTCCAGCTTTATTACTTTATGCATATGAGCCATAAAGGACATGCGGAAGCGCAGCTATTTATGTATTCAGGTGTCCTTGTTGGATTTTTGACCGTTCTTACGTTTGTGACCATTATCTGGTGGTAAGAAGTAAAAGTGTTTCCCGCATATGGGGAACACTTTTTTTCTGTCATTAACTTGTCAATACATGGCGTTGTCACCCGATTTTTACCGCGTTATAATAAGGAGAGCATTAAAAAAATGAGGTGAATAGAATGCCGATCAGCATTTTCGGGTTTCCAGCTCTTTGGAGTCCATACTTTATAGTTGTTTTGCTTTTTATAACAGTGTTGTTTTTTCTTGTAACAACGAAATGGCGAAAAGGTTTTATCGTCAGTGAACCACTCACAAAACGACAGGCCATTCTTTTTTTAACAGCGATGATCGTTCTGTATACAGTGAAAGGATCTCCTCTTGATTTAATGGGGCATATTATGATGACCTATCATATGGTTCAGATGGCGGTTTTATATCTCGTGGTACCGCCACTTTTTGTTAAAGCAATTCCATGGTGGATATGGAAATCAGTTATTAATGTACCGGTTATCAAGCAAATTTTTTCGTTTTCAACACGGCCGCTCATTTCACTTATTTTCTTTAATGGGCTGTTTTCGTTTTATCATATTCCACTCATTTTTGACTTTATTAAAATGAATGAAGCGCTTCACAGCCTTTATACAGTCATTTTATTTTTCTTCGCTATTTGTATGTGGTGGCCGCTTGTAAATGAACAGCCAAAAGGTCATGGACTGCATGGATTAAAGAAAATCGGCTACATTTTTGCGAATGGCATTTTATTAACACCCGCATGTGCTTTAATTATTTTTGCATCAAGTCCGCTTTATGCAACATACTCAGATGGAACTGCGTGGTTGAAGGCGATGGAGTTGTGTGTCCCATCATCTACACTGTCAGGCTTAAATTTAAGTGGACCTGAATTATTTTCTAACATGGCCGTCGTTGAAGATCAGAAAACAGGCGGTATTGTCATGAAGATCATTCAGGAAATTGTATATGGCGTTGTTCTTGCACAAGTATTCTTTGAATGGTTCCGCAAAGAGCAGGAAGACGCAGAGAAAATAACGGAGGAGGCTTTGGCGCGTCACAATCAATAAATTCAATGTATTCATAAAAAAAAGGAAACGGTTGTCCGTTTCCTTAGGTTTACATAACGGAAGTGAGGAATTTTCATGTCGTTACCTATTTTGCCAACGATCAGTACGTTTTTTATCGCTTTAAGTGCGATATTTGTTGCGATTGGATGGGCACAGATTAAACAGCGTAAAGTTGAAAAACATAAAAAAACCATGTTGCTGGCAGGCGTTTTTGCTTTAACCTTTTTCATTATATATGTCAGCCGGACATTATTTATTGGTAATACTGCTTTTGGCGGACCGGATGATATAAAAATCTATTATACCGTCTTTTTGATTTTCCACATTTGCCTGGCGACAACAGGTGCTGTTTTTGGGATCGTGTCGATTGTCAGCGGCTTAAAAAATAATTTAAAACTTCACCGTAAAATCGGGCCATCTACAAGCATCATCTGGTTTTTTACCGCGATTACCGGTGTGGCTGTTTATTTGCTCCTGTATGTATTTTACTCGGGTGGTCCGACGACATCTGTTTTCAAGGCCATTCTTGGCGGAGAATAAGAAAAGCTTTCCTCTTTGATGGAGGAAAGCTTTTTTCTTATACGTAATGAACGGTTTCTGCTTTAATGTCTGCTAGCAGCTTTTCACACGTTTTTACGAGTGATTCAGGGAAATATTCATCTGCTCCGTATTCAACGCCATGCGGATAATAATGTTTGCCAAGAAGAGGTGTCATTAATTCAATGATGGCATCATCAGCACCGACATCTCCTTTTGTAGCGAAACCGAAGACACGCAAGTAATAGACGCCTTCTTTTAGTTCAAATTTACGATCGTATGTAACACGCTCATAATCCCATTGTCCGGCCAGTACCATGCCGTGTTCTTCCATGATATGTGTAAGCTGGTTTAAATCAATCTGTGTACCTTCAAGACCCGTATTTTCAAATTTCATAAACGTACTCCTTCCTGCCTGTTATCTTTGTTTACTTCATCTTCCATAATAGTCGAAATTGCGCTTTCATGCAATGTGCTTAAAATGATTGAGCGTGACAAATTTTTAACGATGCAACGGTAAGTTTTTTTCAATCGATGATGTGGAATGATATACTGATGAAAGAAAGACCGGGTATGTAAGGAGATGATCGTCTGCGAGCTGTTTTTAAAATTTTAGTCATTTTTTTAATTTTAATGCTGATCGGCATTTATACCGATAAAGCGGTAGATGAAAAAAGCAATGAACCGCCCGCACCGCCGCCCGTCAACAGCGGCCAGGTTGATCCTGTGCCGCCGGCAGAAACAGCGCCGGTGCCGGATGAAGGAGCTGGTGCATTAATAGGAAAGTCAGCAGAGAGGCTTGTAAAGGAATACGGAGAACCTGTCCGAAAAGAACCGTCAGCATACGGATACGAATGGTGGGTTTATAAATCTTCCGGCCGGTACCTGCTCGCGGGTGTTGAAAATAACCGCATTGTAACGATTTTTGCAAAAGGTAATATCAATACAGCTCCTTTTTCTATTGGACGCTCTGCCAACGAGATTTTTAGTTCCCGGTATCCGGAAACGGAAATTGTTGTGCATGCAAATGACAGTTATTACCGTTTTGAACTGTCAGAAGAAGAGTTGAACTTAAAGCCGCTTATACCAATCGGTGACTTTTATGCACAGCTTTATATTAATCAGCAGACCGGTACGTTATCAGGTATTCGCTTTATGACTGCTGACGTTTTGCTTAAAATGAAGCCGTATGAACTTGTTTATGAAGGGACATTGCCCGAAATACCACAACCAGGCATGTCTGCATGGGTGCATATTGAGCGGGGAAGTGAGGCGCAGCTCGCAGATATGAGTAATCTCGTTCGTCAGCAAGCCGGCATACCGGCGCTCCTGTGGATACCAGAAATAAAAGCGCCGGCCAAATCCCATAGCAAGGATATGTTTGAAGCAGGTTATTTTGGTCATGAATCACCGGAATTTGGAGATGTGAAGCAGCGTTTAACGGAAGCGGGTCTTTCCTTTAACATGTCGGATGAAATGATCAGCGCCAATTATATGGATGCACCGGCAGCGATGGAAGCGTGGCTGAATTCACCAGAGGACAGGGACGTTCTGTTAGATGAATCATTCACATCATTCGGAACAGGTGCTTATCGTACTCATTTTACACAAATTTTCACCGGAATGTAGCGATGTATGGTAAAATAAGTCGATGGAGGTGCCTCAAATGATTGCAACAACAATGGAACTCATTAACGTCGCGGATGCAGCAGATGAACTTGGAGAAATGATTCTTCAATCCGAACAAGCAAAGCAATACCGGGACTGTTACGATAAGCTTTATACGGTTGAATCCGTCAAATATAAAATTTTTGCTTTTAGCCGCTTGAAGGAACTGTACGAAGATGTGCAGCGCTTTGGACGCTATCATCCGGATTATAAACGAATTATGATGGAAACACGCACGGCTAAGCGTGAGATGGACATGGATGAGCACGTCGCGGCATTTAGACGGGCGGAAACAGAGCTGCAGAAGCTTTTAGATGATATCAGCCTGCTCATCGCCCGTTCGGTATCAGAACAAGTAAAAGTGCCAGGAGCAGGTTCTATTTTTACAAGTGGCTGCGGCAGTTGCGGGAGCGGCGGTTCATGCGGATGTTCTGCATAAAATTGAAAGGACCGGGGGATGGATTATGCTAATAGAACGACAAGCACTAATTGTGTGGCTTCATTCATTGAAGCCGGCCAAGTCGCTGCGTAAATATGGGAACGTACACTATGTATCAAAAAAAATGAAATATGTCGTACTGTATTGTGATCATATAGAAGCTCCTGCATTGGCAGAAAAAATCGCGGCATTTTCTTTCGTTAAAAAAGTCGATTTTTCCGAAAAGCCGTTTTTAAAGGTTGATTACGAAAATTCCCGTCCGGATAAAGCAAAAGAATACGATTATAAAATAGGTGTATAAGGAAAAGGCCTGTCTAATGACGGGCCTTTTTTTCATGCTTTTTAAGAAAGCGGCGGAAGGTAGTGGTTAAGGCGCAGAATACCGATTAAATACTGGTAGTAAAGGTTTTTTTCAGCAAATAAGGCAGAAGACTTCACATCCATTTCAATGACAGGCTTACGGGCGGATGATGCAGCCTGTTTGAACAATCGGAACCGCTCATTTTCTTTCTTATGTGGATTCGGAATTCCTTCACGGCACATATAAATCGGCTGAAAACTGCCTGGTGATGTCGGATGCAGTATGATGGCACACGACGTAACTTCATTTGAATGCATTGCGATAAAATGCGCAACTCTCTCATTTGAACGTTCAGCAATATCAATCAATTCATATAAATCCGAATATCCTTCGCCCAGTTCAATAAATCGTTGAATCAAATGTATATCCCTCCATTTCTTCCATTCCTATTATACGCAATTATTCACGATATTTTGACAAAATTCATCGTTAATTTTATTTTTTTTTGATATGATGTATATAAGTCAAATTTCCTAACTGAGGTGTGGGTTGTATGAGAAAAGTCCTTTTGTTTTCCGTGATATTATTCATTGTTTCTGGAGGTTTATTAACTGTTCAATGGATCGGCTATGAAAAATTATCTAGTGCTTCTGAAAAGATCATGGCGAATCAAACAGTCGAAATAGATGTGAAGAGTAATGGATTTTCAATTAAACAAGTGCTTCATTCATTGCCGGAAAATAGTGAATTAAATGTAAAGATGCCTGCAGATGCAAAAGAAGTATCCTGTTCTAAAGGGGATATGTGTATTAAGGGTGGACATTCCGGCACGGTAATCGCCAATGGAGGCAGTATAACGATACAGTATAAGATTCCGGCCTCACTTTCTTCGCAATCCTTTTTATTAAATAATGGACAGTCTTCATTTGAAAATGTAGATATTACGAACACGGCTCTTCTTGTAACAGATCATACGAAAAGAGACGGACAATGGATTTCTTCCATTGAACAAACGGCTGCTAAGCAGCTGTCAGCAATCGACTTTTACTCTTTTGAAGGAAAAGCAGACCGCCCGCCATTATTTTGGCAAAAAGACGTATTAAAAGCAGCCAATCTTGCAGGCATTACTGTTTTCGCAAAAGAATCGGTTAATCTATCAGAGGAATCGGTGTCTGTTCCGTTTCCTGCAGAAGAAATCGCTGCTCAAACCGTTGTGATTTCTCCGGAATTAAAACCACAACAGCTTGATGGGTTGACATTGATTCAGAAAGAAAGTGATGTAAAAAAGATTCGTTCAAAAATGATTTATGACTATGTAAAAAAACACTTTATTTTTCCCGAAGAGGAACAATGGCTGACCTCATTTCTGGCTGTATCTCTGTACAATATACAGCCGATGCACATGAAAGCTGTAAATATGAATGAGCGAATTGCGGCCGTGTTAACAGAAGCGGAACAAAAAGAATGGAAAACGGCGCTTTTGCAGTTTAAAGGAAAAGAAGTGAACGCTGAAAAACTTGATAAGGCGCTGTCAGCTGTAAAAAATGAGCAGACGGATTTCTTTGAAAAAAATAAAAATATCGATTCGCCAGCCGCACCTCTCGTTTTTTTTGACGGTCGTCCTGTAACAGTCGAAGGAACAGATGTACCCTTTCATATGAAGAACAAAGAGGGGCTGATTTACGTTCCATTAAAAGAAACAGCGGAAGTGCTTGGCTACTCTATTCAAGAAGTATCTTCTCAAGAATGGATGATGAAAAAAGAGTTTGAGACGTACCGGTTTTATTTAAACGAAAACCGTGTGCTGTTAAATGAACATCAATATGCTTTATATGAAACCGCTCTTCAGAACATCGAGGGTATTGTTTACATTGATAAGATTTGGTTTCAAAAAATATTTCTTGTTGAAGTGCAGGAAACGAATACAGCCATTCACTTGAAGTCATACGGATTATAGGTACCTCGTCTTAGGAACGGGGTTTCTTTTTTGTGCTATAGATTTCATTTACACGTTTGTGATACCATAAACGAAGAAAAACGAATGGCAGGTTGAAAAACATGAGAATTATTTCAGGTGAAAAAAAGGGGCTGCCCTTAAAGGCTGTTCCCGGTAACGAAACGCGCCCGACAACTGATAAAGTAAAAGAATCTATTTTTAATATGATTGGCCCTTATTTTGAAGGCGGCATCGGGCTGGATTTATTCGCAGGGTCCGGTGGACTGGGTATTGAAGCGCTAAGCCGGGGATTTGATCGAATGATATTTGTCGACCGCGATATGAAAGCGATTCAAACAGTGAAAGAAAATATACGCAGTGCCCAATTTACAGACCAATCAGAAGTATATCGAAATGAAGCGGATCGGGCATTAAAAGCCATTGTCAAAAGAGAGCTGGCGTTTACCGGTATTTTTCTTGATCCTCCATATAAAAAGCAGAAGCTTGAATCCATGCTTTTATTTATAGCTGAACACAAACTGCTTGAGGCGGAAGGATTTATTATGTGTGAACACGGATCTGATATTCGTCTTCCGGAACAGATTGGTCCGTTCCGCTGTATCCGTGCTGAAACGTATGGAATGATTTCCGTTTCGATTTACAAAGAGACAGATGATAGGGAGGAAAGGTAATGGCAAGTATTGCAGTATGTCCGGGCAGTTTCGACCCGATTACAAATGGGCATCTTGATATTATTCAACGCGGGGCTAAAGTGTTTGATAAGGTATATGTCGTTATATTAAGCAATTCGTCCAAACAACCGCTATTTTCCGTGGAAGAGCGAGCGGCATTAATCCGTAAAGTGACGGAGCATATTCCAAATGTAGAAGTGGACTATTATCAGGGTCTGCTTGTTGACTATGCGAAGGCGGTAGGCGCAAAAGCGATTCTGCGAGGGCTTCGTGCTGTCTCAGACTTTGAATATGAAATGCAGATTACCTCTATGAACCGTGTGCTGAGTGATGAGCTCGAAACCTTTTTTATGATGACAAACAGCCAGTATTCTTTTCTCAGCTCAAGTATCGTAAAGGAAGTAGCAAAATACGGAGCTGATATTTCGGAACTCGTACCAAAAGAAGTGGAAGCTGCGTTAACAGAAAAGCGGCTTGCCGATTCATCTATATAAATAAAAGCCGGGAAAAAGACTATGCTCTTTTTTCCCGGCTTTTTGAATATCGAAAAGCAAGCAAAAGGGAAGCAGCACCAAGAAATAAAACAGTGATGAACATTCCACGCTCCGGTATGAAAGAAAGGCTGACAGCCGGAAAAGAAAAAGGATAGGACAGAAGCCATAACGTAAGGATAACGGCATAAAAGCTGTGAAAGACACGAGCGACCAAAAATGGCCCATAACGAATATCTGTGCTGCTAATTATGGCCGCTACCTGTGCATGGACACTTAAGCCGCTAAAACCAAGAATGGCACTAATTAAAAGGAGGCTTACGTTAGAAGAAATGGAAGTTGACGACGACAGCTGAACGCCGGATGTCAATTCAAAAAAACCGGCAAATAAAGCTCGAACGATCGGCATGCTTGTTTCTTGTGAAGCAGCAAGAGAAAAGAAAAAAGCCGCTGCACCATATTCATTTAACAAAGCTGTTAATACGGAAAAAAAGAGAATAAAACCACCGATTAGCATAAGTGTTTGTACAGAAGACAAGACAGCGTCAGCAAACATCGTGCCAAACACTCGTCCATCCTTTTTTCGTGCCTCTTTGAAAGCTGTCAACGGTCCCGAAGCCACCGTTTTCGCTTTTCCTTTTTTACTTCCTCCATAAAAGCGCATGGTGAGCCCAACGAGAAATGCCCCGCCATAATGAGCCGCTGCAAGCAGAAACCCTGCTTCTGGGTTTTTCAAAAAGCCGCTGGCTACAGCACTTAAAATAAATAAAGGATTAGAGGAATGTGCCATTGCAACAAGTCGTTCTGCTTCAATTCGTGTAATCGAATGCTCAGCGCGAAGACGTGCGGCCATCCTTGCTCCTGATGGAAACCCGGAAGCAAGTGACAGCATCCACGTAACACCGGCAGGACCGGGAATTCGGAAGAAAAACTGCATAAATCGACTTAACAAAGAACCAAAAAAGGCAATGACCCCAAGACCGGCCATTAACTCTGTTAAAATAAAAAAAGGAAGAAGGGATGGAAAAACGGTTTTCCACCAAATATCCATCCCATATATAGCTGCCCGCAGGCCGGTTTCAGGTGAAAAAAGAAGGGCGGCGGCAAAAAGTGTGACCGTGAAGGCAGCAGCATAGGTTTTCCACATAAAAGGCCTCCCAGGTGTAATATAAAGCGTACTTGCCTAAAATTTTGTACAATAAATGAGCCTGTACAAAAGGATATGTTCTGCTTGAGAGAATAGACTAAAGAAACAGATCACCCCGACGTCGGAATGTACAATTGCCGGTCGAAAGATGATTTCTGCATGGAAGGAAGAATAAATGTGAAGAATAAACAAACTGTGCTCCTATACGCTGTCCTGCTTATGATCATTGCAGCCGCCTTCATTCCGCTTCCGTATTACGTGACAAAACCGGGAGGGGCACATGAGCTTGATCCGATTGTCCATGTGGATGGGGGAGATGAGAATGACACAAGCACATTGATGCTGACGACGATTCGAATGGGTCCGGCTAACTTCTATTCATACGCATGGGCGTCTATACGTGATTATGAGGAAATATTGCCGAAAGAAGACGTTCGTTACCCGCACGAATCAGACGATGAATACAACGTCAGGCAGTTTCATTTAATGGATACATCGCAGCAAAATGCGGTCACTGTTGCATTTGATGAAGCAGGGAAGCCGTATGACTGGGAATACAATGGCATCTACGTACTCGGTGTATTCCCCGGTATGCCCGCTGAAGACATATTAGAAGCTGGTGATCGAATTACATCCATTGATGGCCGGGATATAGAATCATCAAAAGAAATGACGGACTATGTCCAGTCAAAAAAGCCAGGCGAAACGGTAAGCATTGTATTTGCACGCAATGAAAAAAAGCATGAAAAAACGATTAAGCTCAGATCTTTTGCGGAACTAGACGGAAAGTCCGGTCTCGGCATCAGCTTGGCGGATGACAGGACGCTAAAAAGCAATCCTAAAGTAAAACTTAAAGCGGATGAAATTGGCGGACCTTCTGCCGGCCTTATGTTCAGTCTTGAAATTTATGATCAGCTGGTAGAAGAAGATATTGCGGCAGGCTTAAAGGTGGCCGGGACTGGCACTATCGCTTCAGATGGAACAGTGGGCCGGATCGGCGGCATCGCGCAAAAAGTCGTCGGAGCCGACCGGGCAGGGGCACAGTTCTTTTTTGCACCGGACGGTGAGCTGCCGGCAGACCGTTCGGATGTAAAGAGCAATTACGAAGAAGCGAAAAAAGCGGCAGAAGACATTGGAACAGAAATGATTATTGTGCCTGTTCAAACCTTTTCAGATGCGGTAGATTATTTATATAACACGACCGCGTCAAAGTAAAAGAGGTGGTGCTGAATATTCTTGTTCAAAAAGAGAATCGGCATAGTCCTTCGGAAAATTGGGAGCAGAAGCGAAAATGCGCGCTGCCTTTATATCCAGTGCAAGAAGATTGCTGCCGGAAGCTGTTCGTGAAAGGAGCGGCACGGGTATGTCCTTTTTTATCGATCGAATATAAGCCCGGCCGTTTTCTGTCATACCAAGTAATCGAATAAATGAAACGCGTTCGGCCTGTTGCATCGTTTCTTTGTCAGTATTTGTTAAAATATGTACCATCATTCGCTGCAGTCGTGTCCATGTATAGCGCTTCGTTTTTACCCGCTCCATAAATGCGGCGAAAGAATCACTTTTTAATGCTGCTTGAATGAGCCTTGGCCCGATTCCTTCCTCTACTTCATAAATAGAAGCCAGCTGTTCAGGATGGATGGACAAAAGATGATAACGAAGAAGCGGCCAATACGACTCCCATGAATGAAGGGTCCGATTTTTTAAATAAGCAGCAGCTGATGATGGCATTACGTCATCAATTGCTTCATTTGTCAGAAAAAGACGCTTCCGAATGGCCGTTGCACTTGCAATCGACCCGGACGCTTTTACATCGTGAAAACCCGCTCCTTTTCTTTGCACAGTGAGCGGCATTAACGGGGAGCCAAGTGTATCATTTGCCTGCACGTAATGAAAACCTAAAATGTTATTTGGCTTTGACAAATCAAGCGGCAGCGGGTCTTTTTGAAAGATAGCGTCTCTTGCTTTCGTTTGGGCAGACGGGTAGCTCATCCCTTCCTTCATAAATAGGCGGACAAGTGCAGTGAGCTGTTCATTTTTTTCGGCCAGCCGCTCTACGCTTCGGAGGAACGGTTCAATCTGTCCGTTTTCGCTGCCAAAGCAAAAAGACTGGCACTTTAGGTGATGCAGAATGTCAATTGCACCCGCTGAAAATGTTGCTGCTTTTTGAGTTGAAAATGCATAAGGAAGTTCTACGACGACATCAACGCCATGCTGCAGCGCCATTTTCGTCCGGGTCCATTTATCAATTACAGCAGGTTCCCCGCGCTGCAGGAAGGAGCCGCTCATAACAGCGATGATCACGTCTGCATTTGACAAACGCTTCGTTTCATTTATATGGTAGAGATGCCCGTTATGAAATGGATTATATTCAACAATAATACCAGCTGCGTTCATTGGAAACGTCCTTTCGTCAAGAGAATGTACTTTTATTTTCAAAGATGGTGAATAAAAAGTCAAACGGGCATTTCACTGTAAAGAAAATATATTGACATTCATCGAGGAGAGGGCTATAATTACTTTTGTTGCCTTGAGGTGATTAAATGAAATGGTCAATAATTCAACTGCAAAAATACCGCGACCGCGGTCTTGAAATCGACGAAACAGTTGACGTAACTGAATTAACAGCACTCGATAATGACATACGCCGTATCTCGCCTGTCCATGTAACGGGACGCGCAGATATTCGTCATGATCAAATTGTTTTTCATGTAAAAGCAACGGGTGAAATGGTTGTCCCTTGTTCACGAACGCTTGTAGATGTACCGTATTCGTTTGACATTCCGCTCACTGAACGGTTTTTATTAAAACCGGAAGAAGACGAGTCGTACGAAACAGAAGATGTTCATCTTCCGGAAGGAAACGTCATTGATTTCCGCCCGATTTTAGAAGAAGCTATCATCTTAGAAGTACCAATGCAAATTTTTAGTGAAGAAGCGGATCAGCATGTTGTGCATTCGGGAAAAGATTGGGCGTTTTTTGAAGAAGAAGACAAGCTTCCTGAAAAAGAGAAGCCGGCTGTCGATCCACGATTGGCAGGACTTCAAAACTTCTTTCCGTCCGACGATAAGTAATTGAGAAGTACAGCTATTCTGGCTTCATATAGTTTTTATTCCGTTAAGGAGGTGTATATCACATGGCAGTACCTTTTAGAAGAACTTCTACTACACGCAAAAACAAACGCCGTACGCACTTTAAACTTCAAGTGCCAGGTATGGTCGCTTGCCCTAGCTGCGGTGAAATGAAACTTGCGCACCGCGTTTGCAAAGAGTGCGGAACATATAAAGGCAAAGAAGTCGTTAGCAAATAAGACTTTTTAAATCTTTCAAAAAAAGCGGAGAGACCATGGCTCTTCGCTTTTTTTGTACTTGTTTTTCCAGAATTGAAAGCGCTACAATAAGGAGGGAGGGGATAAAATGGATTATATGGTCGAACTGGACAAGGAAAGTGGCATTTTGCTGTTTACGATCACGCGGGAAGAACGAAGAAATGCGATTAATTATAACGTGATGAATGGGCTGCGGGAGGCATTAGATCGGGCTTTAAACGAGGACGTGCGGATTTTGGCCATTACAGGGAAAGGGGATAAAGCCTTTTGTTCAGGAGGTGATTTATCCACTTTTCAGTCTTTGCAAACGGAGCAGGAAGCGTATACGATGTTGTCTAAAATGGGTGAGTTTTTATATGAGCTGGCAGTCTTTCCAAAACCGACTGTTGCGCTTATCAACGGAACAGCAGTTGGCGGCGGCTGCGAACTGGCAGCGGCTTGTGACTATCGTATTGCCCGGACCGGTGCTAAAATAGGCTTTATTCAAGGCGGTCTTGCCATTACAACCGGCTGGGGCGGAGGCACACTGTTATTTGAACGAATCGAGGCCAGGCTCGCATTTAAAATGCTGTCTGAGGCAGCTGTTTTTCGGGCAGAGCAACTAGATGATTTTGGCTTTATCGACCGGCTTCACGATAGAGTAGGAATGGAAGAAGCACGGGCGTTTTTCACGAATGAGCAATCAATAGATAGCCATGTTCTTCGTGCATATAAACAAATGATGATTAGAAAATGGCAGGCGGGCGATTTGAAAAGCCGGATGGAAAAAGAAATTCGTGCATGTTCAGTGCTCTGGGGAAAAGAAGCGCACCATCAAGCGGTCGCTGCTTTTTTATCGAAAAACAAATAAAAAAAGCTGATTTCCCCTCAGGGATCAGCTTATTTACCGGAAATATTCCATATCGGGATGCCAGAGAAACGCGTGCCGTTTTCCGATACGGGCTTAAAATTCATCTTCTTACAGAACGGCTGTGATTTTACACGAGGTTTCGTCATAATGGGCAATTGAAATGATTTGGCAAACTCGACAAGGAGCAGGCCAAGCCTTTTTTCTGGAAAGATGGCAGTACTTCAAGCTTCCAAATTTCTACATAATTTTTGCAGCCGGGCACAAGAGCTAATTTGTCATTCATTCCGAACGTAAAGGCACATACGGGCGGCCAGGCGGTTTCTATAGTAAATTCCATAAAAGGGAGATGTCGTGTTGTCTTCAACCATTGAAATCTGTAATTCCTCAACCATAGAAAGCTCTTCAAGCCCATAATCCTTTAAATGATTTGAATTCCTCCATCGTTTTAAAGTTCATTTTTAAGTTTTCAACAGTGAAGCCCATTGTATCGATCTTCTTTGCAAACTCTCTCTTGATCCGTCTCTTTTGTTATATAATAAAATAAATAAAAAAAGTAACGACCGATGTTATCGCTCACAAAAAAGGAGGATCGGAAATGAATATTCACATTATCGGCGGCGGAGCAATTGGATTGTTTTTTGCATCGCAATGGAGCAGGCATCATCATGTAACCGTTCAAACAAGAACATGTGAGCAGAGGGAACGGCTTGAAATGGACGGAATCCGCGTCATTGAAAATAACCAGGAATCGGTTTATCTTATCAAAACAGCTGAATATACGCCGGCCGAAACGGACTTAGTTGTTGTGGCTGTGAAGCAATATCATTTAAACGAAGTGCTGAAAGAGCTCCCGGACGCAGGATCTCTGTTATTTATTCAAAATGGATTAAGCCATCTTGAGAAGATTCAGCATCTACTTCATCCAAATATTTATGCCGCATCGGTCACACACGGAATTGCCAAAATAGACGGGCGGACCGTTCAGGTGAATGGGCGTGGCACAACGAAAATGGCTTGTGTAAAAGGAGAAAATGAAAGGATTAGCCACGTATTGGAGACACCTGGTTTTTCTTTTCAATGGGAGCCTGATGTGTATGAAATGCTGGTCGGTAAAATGGCGGCGAACGCCGTCATCAATCCGCTGACAGCACTTTTGAATGTGAGAAATGGAGAGCTGGTGGAAAACAGTGAGTATTGTGCGGCAGTAGAAACACTTTGCGCGGAGTTTGCGGCTGTTTTTCCATATCAAACAAAAGAAGCTGTTACACAGTCGGTTTTTGCTGTTTGCCGCAAGACAGCACTCAATGAATCTTCGATGTTAAGCGATATGAAAGCGGGACGAATGACTGAACTGAACGCCATTGTAGGTGTCCTGTTAAATGAAGCTGCACGGAACAATATACAAGTCCCAGCTTTTTCAATTTTATACAATCTTGTTAAAGGAAAAACGCCGGACTTTAACACAAAATAAGGTCCGGCGTTCCTATTTTCACAATATGTCCTTTTTCCATTAAAATAACCCGATCGGCGATGGCGCGTGCATCAGCTTGATCGTGTGTAACAAAAATAGCTGTGATGCCTGCTTTTTTTAAAATCGTGCGCAGCTCATCACGAATTTTAATTTGCAGATCAGCATCTAAATTGCTGAAAGGTTCGTCAAATAAAATAATCGATGGATTGGGTGCCATTGCCCGAGCCAATGCGACACGCTGCTGCTGTCCGCCGCTGAGCTCGTGTGGATAGCGCTTCTCAAAGCCTTTAAGCCCGACAAGTTCGATGACTGACGCGAGACGATCATTACGCTCCGTCCGTTTCATTTTTTTTAAACCAAATTTAATGTTGCCGGCTACGGTCATATGGGGGAACAGCGCATAATCTTGAAACACCATGCCGACACCGCGTTTTTCCGGCTGGACAAACGTTTCCTGGTCAAACATGGTGCTGCCATTGATTGTCATCATCCCCTCTTCAGGTACTTCAAGACCGGCAATCAGACGAAGAACGGTGCTTTTTCCGCTGCCGCTTTGACCGAGGATAGTCAAAATTTCCCCTTTTTCCATTTCCATTGACATATGTTGAATGGTTTTTTCTTTTGCATTCCGATAGGAAAACGTTACGTTCTGAAGCTGCATAACCATTTATTTTTTCTCCTTTTCCAAAACAGCATGAAACACAAAGATGGACAAGCCGCTGATCAAAATAATAAGCATGGAAGCGAGCGCTGCTTCATGAACAGCTTCATCATTTGCGTATTGAAAAGCCTTTGTTGATAATGTATAAAAATTGAACGGCTGTAGCAAAAGAGTAAGCGGCAGCTCTTTCATCACCTCAATAAAAACCAACGTAAATCCGCCAAATACAGCGCCGCGAATCATCGGCAAGTCTACTTTAAAAAAAGTTCGCATAAGGGAAGTGCCGAGCAGACGGGAAGCTTCTGTAAAGCTGCGGCCTATTTTATCAAATCCGGCATCAACTGGATTAAATCCGATCGCAAGAAACCGGCTTACGTAAGCAAAAATAAGCATTACAAGACTCAAGCTTAAAATAATAGGTGCGTCAATGCCGAGTGCTGTGTATACCATGTTTAAGTGCCGGTCAAGCCAGAGAAAAAAAGTTAAAACACCAATGGCAATGACGGCACCGGGAATCGAGTAGCCAAGTACAGTTATACGGGAGACAGCTTTGCTCCAAGGGCTGTCCGCCAGCCGGGTGAAATTACCGATTACAAGGGCGATGATCATAATGAGAAAAGAGGAGATAAGCGAGACGTACACGGAATTAAAAATAAGCTGCAAAAAGTCCGGACTAATGACTTTTTCGTACGTCAGCATCATCCATTGAAAAAGCTGAACAAACGGAATAAGGAATCCGATGGTGAAAATAAACAGGACATAAACGAACAGCAATATTGTTTTCTCGCGAGACAATGAAATCGGTTCAAGCGGCCGGACTTTTGCATTCGAATAACTATATTGTTTTCGGCCCCGAAGTACTTTTTCCAAAAATAAAATAAGAAAAACAATTGCCATTAACATACCTGCGAGCTTAATAGCGGACGCTACGTCACTCATGCCAAACCATGCCTGAAAGATAGCGGTCGTAAATACTTGAATACCAAAATAAGATACAACACCGTAATCGTTTAAAACCTCTAAAATAACAAGACTGGCCCCGCCAATGATAGCTGTTCTTGAAATGGGCATAATGACGTGAAAAAATAATTCCAGCGGGCCGCTGCCGAGAAGCCGTGCATTTTCGATTAGAGAAGCGGACTGCTGTTCCAAGTAAGCGCGCGTAATAATGTACACATACGGATACAAAAAAATCGTGAAAATAAAAATCGCACCAGGAATGTTCATTATATCGAAATAAGCCGGATTCGCGGTTATATTAAATTCATTTCGGAGCGTGGACTGCAGCACTCCCGTATAGTTCACGATGCCATGATATGTATAAGCGCCGATATAAGGCGGAATGGCCAGCGGCAAAATAAGCCCCCATTTAAAAAAGCGGCGCAGGGGGAATGTATAAGCGGTTACAAACCAGGCAAGGCTGACACCAACAAGTATTGAAAAAAGACCTGTAAAAAAAACGATCGTTATGGTGTTTTGGATGTAATTTTTTAAGAGGAACTCTTGAATATGAGTCCAGTTTTCATTCGGTTTTTCAAAAATCTGAACAAAGATTGACAAAGTGGGAGATAAAATAAGTAACATGAAAATGATACTCATTATCGACCAGCTGTTGGCATGAAGACGAAAAAAACGAAAAACATTCATAATAATACCTCGCTTGGACAGAATGAGCGCAGCGAACAAAATGTTCATTTGGTTATGTTATTTGCTCGTAAAATACTCACTCCTTTAATAGTATGAAAACTGCTTGCAAAAAACAAGAGTATGTCGCATATTGCAAAAAAACGGCAGACTTTAATCAAGCCTGCCGCTTTTTCGTTTCTTATTTCCAGCCAACTTCATTCATTAGTTTAACTGCGTCTGCATTATACTTTCCAAGCTCGGACAAGTTTAAGTCCTGCTCTTTGAATTGGCCCCAAGAAGCAAGAAGTTCTGCAGGCTCCACGTTTGCATTCACTGGATATTCAAAGTTTGCTTCAGAAAATTGGCCTTGTGCATCTTCACTTGACAGGAATTCTAAAAGTGCAATGGCATTTTCTTTATTTTTCGCATGTTTTGTCACGCCAGCGCCACTTACATTAACATGTGTTCCGTTTGTTTCCTGATTAGGGAAGAATACACCTAATTGTTCCGCTACTTTTACTTCTTCTGGATCTTCAGAATTTAAAAGCTGGCCGAAGTAGTACGTGTTCATCACCGCAACATCACCGATGCCGGCCACAACTGCTTTTGCCTGGTCGCGGTCGCCGCCTTCAGGGTCACGGGCAAGGTTATTCGCAATTCCTTGCGACCACTCTTTTGCAGCATCCGCACCATTTAATGAAATAAACGAAGCAACAAGTGACTGGTTATACACGTTGTCTGATGAACGAATCAGCACTTTTTTATTCCATTTATCTTCTGTTAATGCTTCATATGTGGATAAATCTTCTGGTGTTACGCGATCTTTCGCATAAACAATAACACGAGCCCGTTTTGTTAAACCGAACCATTCATTGTCTACGTCACGGTAATTTTCCGGTATATTTTCATTTAAAGAGTCATTTTCAACAGGTTGCAGGAGTCCTTTTTCTTTTGCCCAATGCAGACGGCCGGCATCCGCTGTGTAATAAAGGTCAGCTTCTGTTGCTTCTCCTTCACGTGAAAGACGTTCTCCAAGCTCATCTGCTTCACCTTTAACGACATTGACTTCAATCCCTGTTTCTTCAGTGAATTGATCGAAAAGTGCATCGTCCGTTTCATAATGACGGCTTGTATAAAGATTTACTTCACCAGCTTCTTGCGCTTCCTCATTTTCTGCCGGTGCTGTTGTTGCAGGTTCACTTTCGTTTCCGCATGCAGCCATCAGGAGAGACATGCCGAGCAGTCCTGATAAAAATTTCGTTTTCGTTGTTGCCATTGATAACGCCCCTTTTGTTTATGTAAGATCAGCAATGCTGTCAACTAAATTATAATGATAATCATTCTCAAATCAATATTTTTTTAACATAATAGTTTGCGTACAGGCACATTATTTTCCCTTTCAATCCTTCAGGTGGTATACTCGAACAAGAAAATTTGTCCGAAAGAAAGGAAGTACATGTATGGAACAAGAACGCATTTCTGTTCCCGCTTTAAACCCGTTCGCAAAAGAGTATATAAGCGGATCATCCCAGGCCGGCGGCTTTTTTGACTATAAGCCATTTTCACCGCATTCTTTCGAGCAGCGTGCGGAAGAAGTGCGGACAAGGGATTTTAAACGAAATGAAGTAGCCGGAATTGTCCGGAACTACATGGCACCGCATCATCTTACTATGGAAGTTGAGCAGTCGCTGCAAAAGTTAATGAACCCTTCGTCTGTCGCGGTCGTCGGTGGCCAGCAGGCAGGGCTTTTAACAGGGCCTTTATATTCTATACATAAAATCATTTCTATTTTGCACTTAGCAAAGGAACAGGAAGAAAAGCTTGGAATTCCGGTTGTGCCTATTTTTTGGATTGCCGGGGAAGACCATGATTTAATGGAAGTGAATCATGTATTTATTGAAAAAAACGAACGCATGCAGAAAATAGGCTATCCAGAACGCTTCGTGAAAAAAAAGGCCGCGTCAAACACGGTTTTTGATAAACAAATGATGATGGAATGGGTAACGTCTGTTTTTGCCTGTCTAAAAGAAACAAATTATACAAATCAATTACTTAGGGACGTAAAAAGAGCTGTGGGGGAAAGCAGTACGTTTACAGAATTTTTTGCGTTTTTAACAGGTTCTTTTTTTGCAAAGTACGGTCTGCTGTTAATTGATGCGGCGGATCCTGCGCTGAGAAAGCTCGAAGCTCCATTTTTTAAACGGCTGATTTTAGAAAATGACCAGCTGGCGGAAGCCGTGAACAAAACGCAGCAGCAAATAAAGGAAGCCGGTTTTATTCCTGCTATTGAAACAGGCGAACAGCCAGCCAATTTATTTTTAATCGAAAAAGGCGAACGCCATTTACTCCAAAAAGAAAACGGGCTGTTCATCAGTAAAAGTGGTCACACATATACCGAAGCGGATTTATTGCAGCTTCTTGAAGTTTCTCCTGAATCATTCAGCAATAATGTTGTCACGCGGCCGCTTATGCAGGAGTGGCTGTTTCCGACGCTCGCCTTTATTGCCGGACCGGGAGAAATTGCGTATTGGGCGGAATTAAAAGGTGCTTTTGAGCATTTTAAAATGAAGACGCCGCTCGTTGTTCCCCGCTTAAATATCACCATTGTCGATCGAAGCGTTGCGGGTATCCTTTCAGAGATGGACATGCCAATTGAAAGGGCTGTACAGCAGGGCGTTCAGCAAGAAAAAGCTGCGTATATCGAAGCGGTTCGTGATCATCACTTACATGAACTTGTCGCACAGATGAAGCAGGAGCTGCTGGCGAACTATGAAAAAATTGAAGCACGTGCAACGGCGCTTCATAACGGACTTATGCCGATCGTCCAAAAAAACAAATCGTATCACGAGCGGCAAATTAACATTCTTCTTCAGAAGAGTGACGCTGTTCTAGAGCAGACACATGAAGCAGTGCTGCGCCGTTTTGATCGCGTGGAAACATTCCTTCGGCCAGACGGACTGCAGGAAAGGATATGGAATTTATATCCTTTCTTAAATATATATGGTCCTTCTTTTATCGATGAATTAATGGACCAATCATATCAGCATGATGGAAGTCATTACGTTTTATATATGTGAAATGAAAAGTAAGTCTGCCTTTTGGCAGGCTTTTTTTATGCGCAAAAAAAGGAATAAAGCCCATTATGAAATTGGTGGTGCAAAGTGGGGGGATGTGGTAAAGTTAGTGTAGAAAGTGGGGACGCGTCATGTTCATGGGAGAATACCGTCATTCAATCGATGAAAAAGGCAGATTGATTATTCCTGCAAAATTTCGAGGTGATGCCGGCAAAACATTTGTGGTGACGCGTGGCCTGGACGAGTGTTTATTTGTTTACCCGCTTGATGAATGGGAAGTGCTGGAGGAAAAGCTTTCCACTTTGCCCCTGACAAAAAAAGATGCGCGTGCGTTTATCCGTTTTTTTTTCTCGGGCGCAAATGATTGTAAACTTGACCGGCAGGGAAGAATAAATATTCCTGATCCGCTTTTGCACTATGCATCGCTTCATAAAGACTGTGTCATTGTTGGTGTTTCAAATCGGATGGAAATTTGGAATGCGTCAAAGTGGGACGAGTACTTGGAAGCGTCAGCGGACTCATTCGCAGACATTGCTGAAAATTTAACTGATTTTGATTTATAACGTTGATTGGACTGATAAGAAAATGGAATTTAAGCATACGACCGTATTGCTTCGTGAAACGGTCGACGGGCTGAATATTCGCCCTGATGGAATTTATGTAGATTGTACGCTTGGCGGAGCAGGTCATAGTGAGTATTTGCTTTCGCAGCTCGGACCTAGTGGAAGATTGTTCGCATTTGATCAGGATGAAACCGCGATCAAACATGCAAAAAAACGGCTTGAGCCGTTTGCTGATCGTGTTGAATTTATAAAAAGCAACTTTGAACATGTGAAAGAAGAACTTCACGAACGGGGCGTTACAGAAGTTGATGGCATTTTGTATGACTTGGGTGTTTCATCGCCGCAGCTTGATACACCAGAACGAGGATTCAGCTATCACCATGATGCGCCGCTTGATATGCGAATGGATAAAAGTGCTCCATTGTCGGCGTACCATGTTGTAAATGAATGGTCATTTGAACAGCTTGTCCGCATTTTTTTTAAGTATGGGGAAGAAAAATTTTCTAAGCAGATTGCCCGCAAAATTGAAGCTGCAAGAGAGATTGAGCCAATTGAAACGACGGGTCAGCTGACGGAACTAATAAAAGATGCCATTCCGGCGCCGGCAAGAAGAAAAGGCGGACACCCGGCTAAGCGGGTATTTCAAGCCATACGGATTGCTGTAAACGACGAACTTGGCGTATTTGAACGCTCTCTTTATGATGCGATTGACTTGTTGAGTATGAACGGCCGGATTAGTGTTATTACGTTTCACTCGCTTGAAGACCGTATTTGCAAAACAGTTTTTAAAGAAGCATCTACAGGTCCGGAACTGCCACCCGGTTTGCCGATTATTCCAGAAGAATACGAGCCCGTTTTAAAATTAGTCACAAGAAAACCAATTGTGCCGACAGAAGAAGAATTAGAAGAAAATAACCGGGCACGATCTGCTAAGCTGCGCATTGCAGAAAAAAGAAAAGAAACCGTTTAGGGGGGGATCTAGATGAACAATGCAGCAAAAAAGCCAGCTGTTGACCAGCCAAAAACGGCTCCTGTCAAGCGGCGGAAGGTAAGCAGGCAGTTTTTCACACCGGGAGAAAAAGTATTGTTTCTTGTTTTTGTGTTAACTGTTTGCTTTATGTGTGCCAAGCTCATCTCAACGCAAGCAGCCATTTATGAAACGAATAAACAAATTCAAGATATGGATGTAAAGATTCAGGAACAGGAAAAAGTTAACCAGGACCTGGAAGTGCAAATTAGTGAAGAAAGCACATACGAAAAAATTCGGGAACGTGCGAAAGCAATGGGACTGGATTTAAGTGATCAAAATATTAAGGTTGTTGAACCGAAATGATAGAAAATAGAAACAATCGAAAAATAGGAGCTGCGATCCTGTATGTTGGGTTCGCCCTCCTCTTTTTTATCTTATTTTCACGAGTCCTTTATATCCAGGCAACGGGAAAAGCAGATGGACATGAATTAAAAAACGAAGCGCTTGAAAAATATATGCGTACCGATGTTCTTGAAGCGAGCAGGGGTACAATTTATGACACAAATGGTGAAGTTATTGCAGAGGATGCAACGTCCTTTACAATCGCCGCAAT
Organism: Domibacillus iocasae; assembly: GCF_001750285.1. Taxonomy (GTDB): domain Bacteria; phylum Bacillota; class Bacilli; order Bacillales; family Domibacillaceae; genus Domibacillus; species Domibacillus iocasae. The sequence goes on along the minus strand of NZ_MAMP01000024.1, from coordinate 199,354 downwards.
TTTGGATGATTCTGCTACCACAAATCCGGAGTCTCCAAATCACGTAACAGATCCGGAAAAAACAGCCAAGGCATTAGCGAAATACATTGATATGGATGAAGCGGATATATTGGCACGGCTAAAAACAGATGGCGATCCGTTCCAGGTGGAATTTGGAAAGGCCGGACGTGGTTTGTCGAACAGTATTAAACTGCAAATTGAAGAAGAAGACCTGCCTGGCATTACATTTATTCGCCAGGCGAAACGGTTTTATCCGAATGGGAGATTTGCGTCACACTTAATTGGCTTTACACAGCAAATTGAAAAAGAAGATACAAATGGGAAGGTCACATTTGAAACCGAAGGCCAAATGGGCATCGAAAAATCCTATGAGAAGTATTTGCAGGGAACGGATGGGAAAATTCGCTATACGAGTGATCTATGGGGCTATTTACTTCCGGAAAAGCGGGAAATGGTCGCTGAGCCGGAAGATGGCGATCATATGTATTTGACCATTGATTCTAAAATTCAGACGTTTGTGGAGGATGCTTTAAATGAAGTAGAAGCCCAATATAATCCTGCAGAAGCTTTTGCCATTGTAGCAGAAGCAAAAACGGGCAAAATTTTGGCGATGAGCCAGCGGCCGACGTTCCATCCAGGCACACGCGAAGGGCTTGACGTAAACTGGATGAATGATCTTGTTGAATATTCATATGAGCCGGGTTCAACGATGAAAATTTTCACGTTGGCCGCGGCAATTGAAGAAGGCGTGTTTAATCCGGAGGCCACTTTTAAATCCGGAACATACAGCGTTGGACCGAATCGTATTCGAGATCATAATAGTGGTGCCGGCTGGGGTGAAATTACGTATGAAGAAGGAATTCAGCGGTCTTCAAACGTCGCCATCGCCAATATGCTCGAACAAATGACTCCAGGGGTGTTTAGACAATACCTGGAAGACTTTAAATTTGCGCAAAAAACAGGTATTGAACTGCCGAATGAAGCCGCTGGAAGCATTTTATACAATTATCCGCTTGAACAAGTAACGACTGCATTTGGTCAAGGATCGACCGTCAACGCGATGCAAATGCTCCAAGCGGCAACAGCTATCACAAATGGCGGAAAAATGATGAAGCCGTATATTATTGACAAAATTATTGATGATACGACTGGCGAAACGATTGTGAACGCAGAACCGGATGTTGTCGGTGAGCCAATTTCTAAGGCAACAGCTGCAAAAACGCTGGATGTACTTGAAACGGTAGTAACAGCCGAACATGGGACTGGGAAGCCGTATCATATTGAAGGGTATGACATAGCCGGTAAAACAGGAACAGCGCAGCTCGTTGGAAAAGATGGGAGATATTTGACAGGAACGAACAATTATTTATTCTCATTTATCGGCATGGCGCCGAAAGATGATCCAGAGCTGATCGTGTATGCAGCTGTCGCACAGCCGAAATTGGAAAATGAATCCGGCTCGGCACCGGTCTCGAAAATTTTTAATCCGGTGATGCGCAACAGCCTGCAATATTTAAATATACAGCCAGATGAAACGATTATGTCCCAAACGGTTGAACTAAAAGATTTTACGGGTCAGAAAACATCTGAAGCGCGTAAAGAATATGCAGCATCCGGCATGGATCCTGTGATTATCGGCACCGGTAATAAAATTGTCAAACAAGTGCCGGCAGCGGGTGAAAAGCTGCTTCAAGGTGAAAGAGCTGTATTACTGACTTCTGATAAATGGACCATGCCTAATATGAATGGCTGGGCGATCCGTGATGTCATGAAAGTCGCTCAAAGTGTTGGGCTCAAAGTAAGTTATTCAGGCTCTGGATATGTCATTTCGCAAAATATTCAAGCAGGCAAAACCATCAAAGAAAATCAAAAATTGATCATTGAGCTTGAACAGCCGGGCAGTGCTGAAGAGGCCAATAAAAAAGCGAATGCAGAGTCGGATCAATCCAGGTAAATAATAAAAAGGTTGTCTCAAGAGTGCCAGGCACTTTGAATTTGAGACGGCCTTTTTTTGTCAACTTTTTTTTTATACTGCATATGATCATGAAGAAAAGGGGTGTGTGCAATGCGGGGTCGAATGTTTTGGGTGCTTGTTTTGTCCTTTTTTGCCTTTTCAGCTTTAATTGCCCGCACCGGTTATATTCAACTGATGAACGGTGGTGAACTGACGGAGAAAGCAGAAGAACTTTGGGGAAGAAGCATCCCCGCAGAACCGGAACGCGGCCTTATTCTGGATCGCAAGGGAAAAATTCTTGTCGGCAATAAAAATGCCCCAACGGTTTATGTTATTCCCGCACAAATTGATGACCCAAAACAGGCTGCTAAGAAACTTGCGGCTGTTCTTGGCGAGAAAGAGTCTATTTTGTATGAACGGATGACGAAGCGTTCATCCATCGAACGTCTGTCGTCAAAAGGAAGGCATTTATCGGCTGAAACAGCAAGAGCTGTAACAGATCTTCAGTTAAAAGGAGTTTGGCTGGGGGAGGATTCGATTCGAAATTACGTTTTAAAAGACCGGCTTGCTCACATTATCGGATTTACGGGTGCGGATAATCAAGGACTCGCTGGCATTGAAGCGTATTATGATCAAAAACTTTCCGGAAAACCGGGTTCTATCCAAATGTATACCGATGCGAAAGGAAACGAGATGCCTGGACTTGCCAATGATTATGAAGCACCGGTTAACGGGAAGGATTTGCAGTTGACCATTGATGCAGACATTCAAGCAGTGATGGAAAGAGAGCTCGATCAAGCGGAAAAAACGTACAAGCCAGATGCAGCGATGAGCATTGCGATGGACCCAAATACGGGTGCGATTCTCGCAATGTCATCCCGTCCATCATATGATCCGGCACGTTTTAATAAATATGATCCGGACATTTACAACCGAAATTTGCCGGTATGGAGCACATTTGAACCAGGCTCCACCTTTAAGATCATTACATTGGCAGCTGCGCTGGAAGAAAAAGAAGTCGATCTCGATCAGGATCATTTTTTTGATCCGGGTTATGTGGAAGTGAATGGTACTCGACTGCGGTGTTGGAAACGGGAAGGGCATGGCCATCAAACATTTCTTGAAGTCGTCGAGAATTCGTGCAATCCGGGCTTTGTTGAACTTGGGTCCCGCCTAGGTGAAAAAAAACTCTTTACTTACATTCGTAAGTTTGGGTTTGGGGAAAAAACAGGCATAGATTTATACGGGGAAGGGGCCGGTATTTTATTTACCGAACAATCAGCCGGACCGGTAGAAGCAGCCACGGCCGCTTTTGGGCAGGGGGTTGCTGTCACGCCTATTCAGCAGGTAACAGCTGTTTCCGCAGCGGTAAATGGCGGCATTTTATATGAGCCATTTGTGGCAAAAAGCTGGACAAACCCAGTCACAGGAAAAATAGAAGCTGTTCATAAACCAAAAAAAGTGCGTCAAGTCATATCCGAAGAAACATCAAAGGAAGTGCGGCGTGCGCTTGAAAGTGTTGTGGCAAAAGGGACAGGACGAAATGCATTTGTGGACGGATACCGTGTTGGCGGAAAAACGGGAACGGCACAAAAAGCGAAAGATGGGCGCTATTTGGAAAATAACCATATCGTATCGTTTATTGGAACTGCACCTGCTAACGATCCAAAAGTAGTGATTTACACAGCGATTGATAATCCAAAAGGTACTGTGCAGTTTGGGGGCACCGTGGCGGCTCCAATTGTCGGAAAGATGATGGAGGACATTTTACCGCTGTTGAACGTGAAGAAACAAACAAATCAGCTGGAAAAAGAAAAAACGTGGGACGACCCGGATTTTGTCAGCATGCCGAATTTGATTGGATTATCGAAAGAAAAATTAAAGGAACAGCTGATCAACGTTAATATTGTTACGGAAGGAACAGGCGATACGGTCATTTCCCAGTCTCCAAAACAAGGGGTTAAAGTGGAAAGAGGAAGCAAAGTGCGTGTTTTCTTAAAATAAAATAGCTCAATGCCGCCAAAAATGGTCGAAACAGGCTGAAAAGCATTCGCATCGGCGGCTTTTTTTCGTTACAATAGGAATCGCGGGAATTGTACATAGTGTTCTGAAAAGAGAAAGGATTGAAAAACGTGGATTTATCAACTGTGCTCGCAGCGCTTCCGTTTTATCAGCAAGACAAAGATGGAAACCCGGCGATTACTTCGATTGAAAACGATCATCGCCTTATTCAAGAGGGATCGATATTTATCTGTATAAAAGGCTTTACGTTTGATGGGCATAATGCGGCCGAAGAAGCCGTTCAAAGAGGAGCTGTTGCCATTATAGCGGAACGCCAAGTCAACGTATCTGTACCAGTTATTTATGTGCCAGATACAAAACGGGCTATGGCGCATGTGGCGGCGCAATTTTATGGCTATCCAACAGAATCGTTCCATTTGATCGGGATTACAGGAACAAATGGCAAAACAACAACGAGCCACTTAATTGAACAAATATTGCGTGCAAACGGGGAAACGACCGGCTTAATTGGAACGATGTACATGAAAATTGGCGATGAAACCATCGAGACAAAAAATACAACACCGGAAAGCTTAACGCTTCAAAAAACATTTTCAAAAATGAAGCGGGCCCATGTTACGTCCGCGGTAATGGAAGTGTCCTCCCATGCGCTTCAGGAAGGCAGAACGAATGGTACAGCATTTAACGTGGCTGTGTTCACTAATTTAACGCAGGATCATCTTGATTTCCATAAGACAATGGAAGAGTACCGGACAGCAAAAGGACTTTTATTTGCGCGTCTTGGAAATGTGGTTCACGCGGATAAACCGGCATTTGCTGTTTTAAATGCGGATGATACGGCATCAACTGTTTATAAATCGATGACAGCAGCCCATGTTGTCACATACGGTATTGATAATAAGTCGGACATTAAAGCCGAAAATATCCGGCTTACTTCTGAAGGCACCGCTTTTACAATTCACTATCCGGGCGGCACAGTAGACGTGCAATCAAAATTAGCGGGCCGATTTAACGTTTACAATATGCTGGCTGCTTTCGCGGCCGGATTTGTGTCAGAGGTCCAGCCGGAAACGATCCAAAAAGCGCTGGAAAATGTGGCTGGTATTGCCGGCCGGTTTGAACTTGTGCCAAATAGCCAGAATAAGTCGGTCATTGTTGACTATGCACATACACCGGACAGTCTCGTGAATGTACTTCAAACAGTCCGCCCATTGACAAAAGGACGTGTCATCGTGATCGCCGGATGCGGGGGAGACCGGGATAAAACAAAACGGCCGCTTATGGCGCAAGCGGCTTGCCGTTATGCAGATGAGGCTATTTTTACGTCAGATAACCCACGCGGCGAAGACCCGAAAGCGATTTTAGCTGACATGGAAGCGGGCGTGCCAAATGAGCGGTATACGGTAATTGAAGACCGGAAAGAGGCGATCTTCAAGGCAATTGAAACCGCGCAGCCTGGGGATGCTGTTGTTATCGCTGGAAAAGGTCACGAAACATATCAAATTATCGGCAAAGACGTTTTTCATTTTGATGATCGGGAAACGGCAAAAGAAGCACTTCTTCAAAAGGAAGGTGGACAGGCATGAGTGAATGGCAAATCGCATTAATTATTGCTGTTTCTTTTTTCATTACTCTCATTATTGCCCCGTTATTTATTCCATTTTTACGGCGGTTAAAATTTGGGCAAAGTATTCGAGAGGAAGGGCCGCAGTCACATCAGCAAAAATCGGGTACGCCGACGATGGGCGGACTTGTCTTTTTGCTGTCCATTGTGGTCACAACGCTGTTTTTTGTCCAGCTGTTTGGTTCGGTTGGTACAGAAACGACGCTGCTTTTGTTAGTAACGATCGGATTTGGGCTCCTTGGGTTTTTGGATGATTTTATTAAAGTCGTGATGAAACGGAATCTTGGTCTCACATCTTTACAAAAATTAATCGGCCAAATTATTATTTCCATTATTTTTTATGTTATTTATGCACAGCAGGACTTATCAACAGAGCTGTCGTTTGGCTTTTTCTCCCTTGATTTAGGCATCCTTTATGCTGTATTTGTCCTGTTCTGGCTCGTCGGCTTTTCTAATGCTGTTAATTTAACGGACGGTCTCGACGGTCTCGTATCCGGGACAGCCTCCGTTGCATTCGGTGCTTACGCTGTGATCGCCTGGAGCCAGGGACTCGATGAAACAGCCATTTTTGCATTTTCTGTTGTTGGGGCGATTATTGGCTTTCTCGTGTTCAACGCGTATCCAGCCCACGTGTTCATGGGAGATACTGGTTCGCTGGCGCTTGGCGGAGCCATTGCTGTTTTATCTATTTTAACAAAATTTGAATTTTTACTGCTGTTGATCGGTATTGTATTTGTCGCAGAAACGCTGTCAGTTATTTTACAGGTTTGGTCGTTTAAAACAAGAGGAAAACGAATTTTTAGAATGAGCCCGCTGCACCACCATTTTGAATTGGGCGGATGGTCTGAATGGCGCGTTGTCGTGACATTTTGGTCAGTCGGTGTTGTTGCTGCAGCGATTGGCGTATGGATTGGAGTATGGAACGTATGAAACAGATTGATCAATTTAGTGGAAAAAAAGTGCTTGTACTCGGACTTGCTAAAAGCGGCCTGGCCGCAGCACTGTTATTGAAAAAGCTTGGAGCGGATGTAACGGTTAATGACGGCAAGCCGCTTGAAGAAAACGAAGCAGCCCGTTCCCTTTTATCAGAAGGAATGAAAGTGATTTGTGGCAGCCATCCATTAACATTGCTTGATGAAGGCTTTGACCTTGTGGTGAAAAACCCAGGCATCCCTTATTCAAATCCGATTATTTCAAAAGCGGTGTTAGATGGACTGCCGGTGATTACAGAAGTGGAGCTGGCTGGCTTTATTTCTGAAGCGCCGTTTATCGGTATTACCGGTACAAACGGCAAAACAACGACAACGACATTAATTAATGAAATGATGAAAAAAGACGGTAAAGGGACCATACTTGCCGGCAATATTGGAGAAGTAGCTTCTGAAGTCGTTCAACATGCCACGCCGCAAGATCATGTCGTTATTGAGCTTTCTTCTTTTCAACTGATGGGCATTCAGGAGTTCCGTCCCCATATTGCCATCATTACAAATATTTATGATGCACATTTAGACTATCATGGCTCGCGTGAAGAGTATGCCGGAGCTAAAATGAACATTACGAAAAACCAGACAGAGGAAGACTTTTTAATTATTAATGCTGATCAAGAAGCTTTGTTATCAATGGCTGGTGCGAGCAAAGCAAATGTCATTCCTTTTTCTGTTTATCAAAAAATCGAAAATGGTGCTTATATTGAAGATGGAACAATTTATTTCCAAGAAGAAGCCGTTTTGCCTGTAGCGGATATTGTGCTGCCGGGCAGTCACAATCTTGAAAATATTTTATCGGCGATTGCGGCGGTTAAATTATCCGGTGTTTCCAATGAAGCGATTACGCATGTTCTCAAAACGTTTTCAGGCGTGAAGCATCGAACACAGTTTGTTCGTGAATGGAACGGACGGAAATTTTACAATGATTCAAAAGCGACAAATACGCTGGCAACAAAAAGTGCGCTGACTGCATTTGATTCTCCGGTGATTTTACTTGCGGGAGGACTGGACCGCGGGAACGGCTTTGATGATTTGCTGCCATATCTGCATTCCGTGAAAGCGGTCGTCGCTTTCGGTGAAACAGCCGAAAAGTGGAGAGAAACGGCGGAAGAAGCAGGCATACAGCTTATTGAAAAAGCAAAATATATGAATGATGCGGTTGAACGGGCAGTTGCGCTGTCTGAACGAGGAGACGTTATTCTATTATCACCTGCGTGTGCAAGCTGGGATCAATACAAAACGTTTGAAGAGCGTGGAGACATATTTATTGACTGTGTGAATACGTTATAAGAAAGAGCCGGGGCCATAATGGCTCCGGCTTTTTTAATGCGCATGAAAGGAGTGGCTTTGCCGTTATTACTCGCGGGACAGATAAACTCTTTTTACTGCTAGTCTTGTTGTTGACGGGAAGCGGCCTCTTTATGGTCGCAAGTGCAGGAGAAGTATGGGGCCAGTTTAATTATGGGAATTCATTTTATTTTGTAGAAAGACAAGCTGTATTTGCCGGAGTGGGAATCGTGGTTATGATCATCTGCTCCCGCTTTGATTACCAGTTATGGGAAAAGTATTCAAAACATGCGCTCATTCTTGCGTTCCTTCTATTGATTGCTGTACTTATTCCGGGAATTGGAATGGTTCGAAATGGCTCACAGAGCTGGATTGGGGTCGGTTCATTGTCATTTCAACCGTCTGAATGGATGAAAATGGCACTCGTTTTTTATTTAGCTGCTGCACTTTCTGAACGAAAAAAAACGATTCATTTATTTTGGAAAGGTCTATTTCTTCCGCTTGTCGTTATTGGTGCTGCTTTTGGCTTGATTATGCTGCAGCCAGACCTTGGCACAGCGGCTGTTATGGGTGGAACAGCATTCATTTTATTATTTAGTGCAGGGGCACCGATTCGTTTTTTTGTTACAATCGGTGTTTCGGCTATAGCCGGTCTCGTTTTGCTGATTTTATCGGCTCCCTATCGAATGAAGCGGATTACCGCTTATTTGGACCCTTGGTCGGATCCACTTGGAAGCGGATTCCAGATTATTCAATCCCTTTATGCAGTCGGCCCCGGTGGCCTATTCGGTCATGGGTATGGAGAAAGCCGTCAAAAGTATTATTATCTTCCAGAGCCGCAAACAGATTTTATTTTTGCCATTTGGGCAGAAGAAACAGGTTTTATCGGTGCAGTTTGGATTGTTCTTTTGTTTTTTTTGCTTATTTGGCGGGGGGTGTACATTGCGATGCGCCTGGACAATCCGTTTGGCGTGCTGCTCGTGTTTGGTCTGACAGGCATGATTTGTTTGCAATCTTTCATTAATTTAGGAGTGGTAACAGGTCTTCTTCCGGTAACGGGTGTTACTCTACCATTTTTAAGCTATGGAGGGTCTTCATTGACGATGACACTTGCTCTTGCAGGTATTGTGTTGAGTGCAAGCCGGCATATGCGGTAATTTAGAAGGAATTTTGCCGCTTTTTCAAGATAATATTTGATTCTCGTGACGCATTGATTTAAGATGAAAATGCATTGGACAGCCAAATTTAAGCAACGTAAAGCTGCCAATAGACGTATTGAGGTGACAAAATTGAAAATTGTAGTCAGTGGCGGGGGAACAGGTGGACATATTTATCCAGCACTCGCACTTATTCGAATGATTAAAATGAAACATCCGGACACATCTTTTTTATATATTGGAACAGAGATGGGGCTTGAATCAAAGCTTGTTGTACGTGAAGGAATCTCTTTTAAGTCAATTAATATTACTGGATTTCGCCGGGCAGTTTCATTTGAAAACGTAAAAACGATTATGCGCTTTTTAAAAGGCGTTAATGAATGCAAAAAAATGTTGAAAGAATTTCAGCCTGATGTCGTGATTGGGACTGGAGGCTATGTGTGCGGACCAGTTGTATACGCCGCTGCAAAAATGGGGATCCCATCGATCGTCCATGAACAAAATAGTGTGCCAGGGCTGACAAACAAGTTTTTAAGCAAGTATGTTGACAAAATAGCGGTTTGTTTTGAAGAAGCAAAAGCGTATTTTCCAGCTCAAAAAACAGTCCTTACTGGCAATCCGCGCGCATCAGAAGTGATTGAAGCGAGTGGAAATGGAGTGCTGGAAAAGTATGGATTTCAATCTGGTCGGAAAACCGTGTTAATTTTCGGTGGAAGCCGCGGTGCCCGTCCGATTAATGATGCGGTAACGGATGCGCTGAAGGATTTAGCAAACCGGCAGTATCAGGTGCTTTATGTAACGGGTGATGTTCATTATGAGCGTGTAGCCGATATGTTAAAAACAGCAGGAAAGCCTGATAATGTCGCAGTTGAACCGTTCATTCACAATATGCCGGATGTACTTGCGGCTTGTGACCTGGTTGTCGCAAGAGCAGGAGCAACGACACTTGCGGAATTAACAGCACTTGGCATTCCATCAATCTTAATTCCAAGTCCTTACGTAACAAACAACCATCAAGAAAAAAATGCGCGCTCTTTAACGGATCGGGGTGCTGCCGTATTGCTTCCTGAGAAAGATTTGACGGGCCAGCTTCTCATCAAGGAACTAGACGCTGTCCTTATGAATGAGCTGCGGCTTTCAAAAATGAAAGAAGAATCAAAACATCTTGGAATCCATGATGCTGCTGACAGATTATATACTGTAATGGCCGAATTAACAGAAAAAGGCGGCCGATCATCTTGAAAACATGGCAATCAGCCGCTGTTACGAAAATAAAGATGGCGGATGATTTGTAACATGGGCAGAGGTGTGAACATGACAAAGCAAAAAGTAATTTCAATTGAAGACCGCATTCCGAAGCTGAAGCAAATAAGAAAAAAGAAAGCAAATCGCCGGCTTCTGCTTTTGTTATCAGTGTTTTTCACTCTCATCCTTCTTGTCGTTTACTTACAGTCTCCTTTAAGTAAAGTAGCCGAGATTCATGTGAAGGGAAACAAGCTGATGACAAAACAGGAAATTATTGAACAAAGTGGTCTTGAAATAGGTGTGAATATATGGACGGTGGGCAAAGGCAAGGCTGAAGAAGTACTTTTAAAGGACGACCGAATTAAGGGAGCCAGTATTACAGCTGGATTTCCCAACGATCTAATGGTGGCAGTCGTTGAACAAAATGAAATTGCCTATGCGGCTCGCAAAGGCGGATTGTATCCAGTCCTTCAAAACGGAAAAATCTTAAGCGAGCCTGTCAGTGGGGCGCCATTACAGCTTCCCATTCTATATGATTTTAAAGAGGGAAAAGCACTGGATTTGTTTGCGGAAGCTGCCGAGACACTTCCAAGCGAGGTATTTAATACGATCTCTGAAGTCTATTATGAGCCGAAAAAAAATGACTCTCTCCATATTAAAGCGTTTATGACAGATGGGTTTGAAGTATCTGCCACCCTCTCAACCTTTGCAGAAAAAATGGTTTACTATCCTTCCATTTCCACGCAGCTTAACCCTGATGTGAAAGGTGTTATTGATCTTGAAGTTGGTTCTTATTTCAAAGCATATGATCCAGCGCAGCAGCAGGAAACAAGTGAAGAAGCTGAAGAAGAGGCAGAGACACCATAAAGTTTTCTCTAAACGGAGTAACTTTGCCTTTTCCAGCTTCTTATCTTAGTGTAGACTTGTATGAGAGAGTTTTGGGAAACACAAAAATATAAAACTTTAAAAGGGATCATGTTGAATATGACGAATTACGTTCTTACCATACATTTAAGAAGTAAATGTACGAATTGTTGTTCGATTATTCACGCTTTTATGGTAAAGGAGGTGCCGCAGCATGAATAATAATGAAATTCTAGTAAGTCTCGACATCGGTACATCCGCAATTAAAGTAATTATTGGCGAAATGGTTAATGATTCTTTAAATATAATTGGTGTCGGAAGTGTAAAATCAAAAGGTATTCGAAAAGGCGCAGTTGTCGATATTGACGATACGGTTCATTCGATTAAAAAAGCAATCGAACAGGCAGAGCGAATGGTTGGTCTTGAGATTCGTTCGGTTATTGTTGGTATTGCTGCCAACCATGCCATTCTTCATCCATGTAATGGCGTTGTGGCCGTCTCAAGTGAAAATCGTGAAATTACGAGTGAGGACGTCATCCGTGTAAAGGATGCGGCACAAGTAATGTCGATCCCGCCGGATAGAGAAATTGTAAATATTATTGCAAAACAGTTTATAGTAGATGGTTTTGATGAAATTAATGATCCTCGCGGTATGCTTGGTGTACGTCTTGAAATGGAAGGCATTATCGTGACAGGTTCTAGAACGTTTTTACATAACACACTGCGCTGTGTTGAACGTGCAGGTCTGGATATTAACGAAATTGTACTTCAGCCGCTGGCGAGTGGAGAAATTGCTTTGTCTATGGATGAAAAAAATCTTGGAACTGTGCTCGTTGATATTGGCGGTGGTTCAACGACGATTTCATATTTTAAAGATGGATATATTCAACAGACATCTGTCCTGCCTGTGGGTGGTGAACATATTACAAAAGATTTATCGATCGGTCTTCGTACCTCGACAGATGAAGCTGAACAAATTAAGATAAAGCACGGTCACGCTTTTTACGATTTAGCTTCAGAGGAAGAAGTGTTTAGTGTTCCTGTTATTGGAAGTGACCAGCATGATCAATTCAATCAGCTTGAAATTTCGGAAATTATTGAAGCGCGGCTGGAAGAATTGTTTATGATGGTGGTTGAAAACCTTCGCCAGTCAGGTATCCACGATATTCCAGGTGGTTTTGTTTTAACCGGCGGAGCTTCCGCGATGAATGGCATTCTTGATTTGGCTCAAGATGTATTCCAAAACCGTGTTCGTGTTGCGATTCCGGATTATATTGGTGTGCGCGAGCCGCAATATACGACAGCGGTGGGGCTCATTAAGTACGCTTACAAAAATGCCCGATTGACAGGGCGGAAATTAAGCGAATCAAACCAGGCGGCGCAGACAGGAAAGGAAACAAAGAAAGAACGGCCGGAAGTAAAACAGGAAGTAAAGCCTGTTAAAAAAGAACAGCCGCATGACGGTGAAGAAAAAGGCGTTAAAGGGAAAATGAAAAAACTTTTCGGGTACTTTTTTGAAGAATAAACCACAAAAAAGACTCATTAAATAGGAGGATTTGCCATGCTGGAATTTGATACAAGTGTAGATTCATTGGCAACGATTAAAGTTATCGGCGTTGGCGGCGGCGGAAACAATGCAGTTAACCGAATGATTGAACATGGAGTACAGGGAGTGGACTTTATTGCGGTCAATACAGACGCACAAGCTCTTAATTTATCTAAAGCAGAAGTAAAAATGCAAATTGGGAATAAATTAACGCGCGGTTTAGGGGCGGGTGCTAATCCGGAAGTCGGAAAAAAAGCAGCCGAAGAAAGTAAAGAGCAAATCGAGGAAGCACTTAAAGGTGCCGATATGGTCTTTGTTACAGCTGGAATGGGCGGCGGAACAGGAACAGGTGCGGCACCGGTGATTGCTCAAATTGCAAAAGATCTTGGCGCATTAACTGTTGGTGTTGTAACACGTCCGTTTACATTTGAAGGCCGTAAACGCGCCACTCAGGCAGCCGGCGGTATTGAAGCGATGAAAGCATCGGTTGACACGTTAATTGTTATTCCGAATGACCGTTTGCTTGAAATTGTTGATAAAAGCACACCGATGCTTGAAGCGTTCCGTGAAGCAGACAACGTCCTCCGCCAAGGTGTACAAGGGATCTCTGACTTGATTGCTGTTCCAGGATTGATCAATCTTGATTTCGCAGACGTAAAAACAATCATGTCGAATAAAGGGTCCGCACTTATGGGGATCGGCGTTGCATCAGGTGAAAATCGAGCTGTTGAAGCGGCGAAAAAAGCTATTTCCAGCCCGCTTCTTGAAACGGCTATTGATGGCGCACAAGGTGTTTTAATGAATATTACCGGTGGCACGAACTTAAGTCTTTATGAAGTGCAAGAAGCAGCTGATATTGTTTCTTCCGCTTCTGATCAAGAAGTAAATATGATCTTCGGTTCTGTTATTAACGAGAATTTGAAAGATGAAATTATCGTAACGGTTATTGCAACAGGTTTTAAAGAAGTGCCAGCCCAGCAAGGCCAGCCTCGTCCAGGACTTGGGCAGGTGAAGCCGCAGCAGCAGTCAGGACCGCAGAATCAACAATCAAAACCGCGTGAAATGAAGCGTGAAGATGCACCGGCACCTGAGCAGCCGAATCGGCAGCCGCAACAGCCTTCAGCTGACGAAACACTTGATATTCCAACGTTTTTGCGTAATCGCAACAGAAGAAGATAAAAGCAAATCCCGTCACTTATGTGACGGGATTTTTTGTGACAAGATTCGGAAAAACTACTGTAAAAATTCACTTACATTCCGACATACATTCGCTATTGATTCCGGTAGACTATTGCTCATAGGACAGGCAGCCGGAAAAAGGGAGGGATGAATTGGCCGGTTACGCAGAAGGGATTATTTTTTTTAATTTTGCTGCAGATGCGTTGCTGCTTTTTGTAACGGGAAAGCTGAGCGGCCGCCCGTTCCAGCTGTCGAGGCTACTTGCAGCCTCGTTAGCTGGAACCATACCGGTATGGATTTATTTAGCAGCCGGGCCGGTGGGGCTTTTGCATAAATCGTTAACGGTGATCATGCCTATATTCATGATTCGCATCGCTTTTAAAATAACCGGCGTAACAAGTCTCATCTCCACGGTCCTTACGTTTTATTTCATTGTTTTTCTGACGGGCGGTATTTTATTCGGATTTCAGTCCATGTATACGCAGTACGCTATAGGAGGAAAATGGTCTCTCGTATTCTTTTTTATTGTATCAGTTGCGATCTCATTCTACTTTATTCAGCGTCGGCTGTTCAGTTTGAATTCGTCAAGGCGGATAATCAGCCAAACCGTACCTGTTTCTTTTACGCTTTGCGGAATGAATTGGTCAGGACAGGGCTTGATAGACACCGGGAATGCGCTATGCGACCCTATTTCTAAAAAAGAGGTAGCGGTTTGTCAAATTGATCCGCATGAAGAATGGCCGGACGTGCTTTTTAAAGAAGATATTAGCGACCTGTTACATCTCCCAGACAATTGGACTGAAAAACTCGTTTGGATACCATCTAAGTCCATTCATGCTGAAAGCCAGCTGCTTGCTTCATTTAGGACAGACAGCTTTACAGTGTGGATCAATGGGAAAGAACAAAAAACTGATAGAGCGCTTGTCACATTTACGGACAAGATGTTATCGGATGATCATTCGTTTGGCTGCATTTTGCATCCGAATATGGTTCGAGAATGAATTGAAAGGTGAGTGAATAATTTGCGGCAAGTAAAAACAAAGTGGATGTACGTCATGTATAACATGATTCAAAAAGCTGGTATCAAATCTAAAACGATTTATTACATTGGTGGAAGTGAAGCACTCCCACCACCGCTTACACGGGATGAAGAGGCTCATCTTTTAACAAAGCTTCCGTCAGGTGATAAGGCGGTTCGGGCGATGCTCATTGAGCGGAATTTACGCCTTGTCGTTTACATTGCACGGAAATTTGAGAATACCGGCATCCATATTGAAGATCTTATCAGTATTGGCGCAATCGGGCTCATTAAAGCTGTTAATACATTTGATCCTGAAAAGAAAATTAAGCTCGCGACGTATGCATCCCGCTGTATTGAAAATGAAATTTTAATGTACTTGCGCCGCAATAATAAAATCCGTTCGGAAATTTCATTTGATGAACCACTGAATATTGACTGGGATGGAAATGAGCTGCTGTTATCCGACGTGCTCGGAACCGAAAGTGACATCATCACAAAAGGCATTGAAGAAGAAGTGGACAAACATTTAGTGTCAGAAGCGCTTGAAGATTTAGAAGGGCGTGAAAAACAAATTATTGAGATGCGATTTGGACTAAATGGACAAGAAGAAAGAACTCAAAAAGACGTAGCAGATTTGCTGGGAATCTCACAGTCTTATATTTCACGACTTGAGAAAAAAATCATTGGACGGTTGAAAAAAGAACTGAATAAACTGCGCTGAATAATTTTTTTCGGGCCGGCAATACTGTTCTGAGAAACAGACATCATGAGGAGGAACAGTGATGGCCCGAAATAAAGTTGTCTTATGTGGTGTTGATACATCGACATTGCCTGTGTTAACAAATCCTGAAATGAAAGTGCTGTTTGTGCAATATCAAAATGGGGATAAACAGGCTCGTGAAGAGCTGGTCAACGGAAATTTGCGCCTCGTTTTAAGTGTGATTCAACGATTTAACCACCGTAATGAGCAAGCCGATGACTTGTTTCAAGTTGGATGTATCGGTTTGATGAAATCAATTGATAATTTCGATTTAAGCCATAATGTTCGCTTTTCAACATATGCAGTGCCAATGATTATTGGAGAAATTCGCCGTTACCTGCGGGATAACAATCCGATTCGGGTATCACGCTCTCTTCGTGACATTGCTTATAAGGCTTTGCAGGCAAGAGAAAGACTGACAGCGGAGCGGTCAGTTGAACCGGCAACAGAGGAAATTGCCCGCGCAATTGATGTGCCGAAAGAAGAAATGGTCTTTGCTCTTGATGCCATTCAAGATCCAGTGTCGTTATTTGAACCTGTTTTCCAAGATGGCGGCGATCCTATTTATATGATGGACCAAATTAGTGATGGGAAAGACAGGGAAAAAGAATGGGTAGATACCATGACTGTCACCGATGAACTAAATAAATTGTCTGAGCGGGAGCGGATGATTATTGAAAAACGGTTTTTTACCGGCCGGACTCAAATGGAAGTAGCGGATGAAATAGGCATCTCCCAGGCACAAGTATCCCGGCTCGAAAAAGGGGCTATTAAACAAATGAAAAAGAAAATAAATGGATAAGCGAAAAACAGAAGAGATGATCTTCTGTTTTTTTCTTTGTTTTGGAGCATACATTGGTATAAAGGAGGGACCGCTATGCGTATTTCAGAATTTCAGCTAAAAGATATTGTGAATGTGACTAATGGAAAAAAACTAGGCCGGCTGGCTGATATTGAATTAAACAACGCGACAGGAGCTATTTCCGCGCTCATTATTGAACAGAACGGAAAAAAGTTTGGCTTATTCGGCAAAGAGGAAGAAGTGGTCATCCCCTGGATGCATATTGTTAAGATTGGAGGCGATGTTATTTTAGTCCGTTACGGAGAAACAGAACCGAATGAGGATGAACGGTGACGAAAAAGGGTGTCATGTGGTACACTAAAAGAAAATAAACGGGAGCATGCCATGACAGAACCTTTTAAAAAAACAGGCAGCGGCTTGTTTCATATGGAAAGATGGGAAAAAGAAGAACCAGGTCTTGTTGTCGGCTTCACGTCTAGCGAGGGCGGATCCGGCAAGTATAATGGCTTAAATATGGCGTTTCATGTTCATGATGAACCAGCTTCTGTGCAGCAAAACCGAAAAAATACAGGTGAGTCAATTAAATTTCCTGTCGATCAATGGATCGGCTGTGAGCAAACACACGAGGTTCATATTGAACACGTATCAAAACACGACATCGGCCGTGGTGCTCTTGACTACGAAACGGCGCTTTCATCTACTGATGGACTTTACACTGATGCTGCTGGTATTTTGCTGACACTTTGCTACGCTGATTGTGTGCCTCTTTATTTTATTGACCGTGTAACAAAACGGATCGGAACGGCTCATGCCGGCTGGAAAGGCGCGGTTAACGGAATTGGTGTAAACATGGTGAAAAGGTGGGAGCAAGAAGGCAGTTGTCTGAAGGATATTGAGGTGGCCATTGGCCCTTCCATCTGTGGTTCATGCTATAAAGTGGGGACATCGGTCATAACAGCAGCAGAAAAATGGTATCAGCCGGGTGAGGAAGTTCCCTTCTCCCCGGTGCCAAATGAACCGGATACGTATTATTTTTCTTTACAAACCTTTAATAAAGATCTTCTTGTGAAGAATGGCATTTTGTCAGAAAATATTTATATAACGGCACTATGTTCAAGCTGCTCTCCGGATTTCTTTTCTCATCGGCGTGACAGAGGGTGCACGGGCAGAATGATGGGGTACATCGGCTGGAAGGAAGGAAACTATGAAAGTTAGCGAAAATTTATCAATCATTAAAAAACGGATTGAGGAATCCGCGCGCCGTTCAGGTCGGCAGGCGAAAGATGTGAAAATCATTGCAGTTACAAAATATGTAACAACAGCACGAGCCCGAGAAGCTGTAGAAGCGGGAATTCTCCATCTCGGTGAAAACCGGGCTGAAGGACTGAATGAAAAATACGCAGCTATTGGGGAAAAGGCAGCGTGGCACTTTATCGGGTCATTGCAGACAAGAAAAGTAAAGTCGATCATTCATCAAGCTGACTACATTCATTCACTTGACCGTGAATCACTTGCTAAAGAAATTAACAGCCGTGCCCAAAGAGCTGTTCAATGTTTTGTTCAGGTGAACGTATCGGGTGAAGAATCAAAACATGGAATGATGCCTGAAGAGGTCATCCCATTTATTAAATCGCTGCACACATACGAAAATATTCGAGTATGCGGCTTGATGACAATGGCTCCGTTAACAGAAGACCCGCATGTGCTTCGGACTTGTTTTCGCAAGCTTGCTTTATGCAGAGATGAAGTAAGGGCATTAGAACTTTCATACGCTCCATGTAGTGAATTATCTATGGGCATGAGCAACGATTTTGAGATAGCGGTGGAAGAAGGCGCGACAATGATTCGTATTGGAACTGCGCTTGTAGGGGAATAAAATGAAAGCGGAGGTGGAACGATGGGCGTGAAATCGAAGTTTAAGTCATTTTTCCTGCTCGACGAAGAGGATTACGATATGGTGGAGGAAGAAGTATATGAAGAAGAGCCGTCTTCAGCAGCGCCCCGCAAAAAAAATGTGGTCAGCTTGAAAAGCGCACAAAAGCCGTCAAAAGTCATGATGACAGAGCCGCGTGTTTATGCGGAAGCGCAAGAAATTGCCGACCATTTAAAAGCGAAAAAAGCGGTTATCGTCAATCTGCAGCGTATTCAAACGGATCAGGCACGCAGGATCGTTGATTTTCTTGGCGGTACGGTGTATGCCATTGGGGGAGAAATTCAGCAAATTGGTGAAAAAATCTTTTTCTGTGCACCAGAGAATGTAGAAATTGGCGGAAGCATTACACAATTTACGCAACATGATCAAGAAAAAACGGGGTGGCAATAGCAAAGATGGATACAGTTATTTATGTTTTGGTTCAGGCGATACAACTATATTCCTGGGCACTCATTATTTACATTTTAATGTCATGGTTTCCGGACGCGCGCAACACATCAATCGGCCGGTTTTTAACAAGAATTTGCGAACCATATTTAGATCCATTCCGACGGATTATTCCGCCGCTGGGCATGTTTGATATCTCACCTATTGTCGCTTTTATTACACTGAATCTTGCGACTAGAGGACTTTACCAGCTGTCTTCCTGGCTGTAAGCGGAATGCTCAATGAATGATATTTACCAGCATTTCCGACCGGAAGAAAAAGAGTTTATTGATAAAGCACTGAAATGGAAGCAGCAAGTCACAGATATGTATGCGCCGAAATTGACTGGATTTCTTAATCCGCGCGAGCGTCAGATCATCCGATCGGTTGTCGGGTCTGCGGCCGAAGATGTACGGGTTTCTTTTTATGGCGGTCATCCATCTGCTGAACGGAAACGGGCGCTTTTTCATCCTTCTTATTTCGAACCGGCACAAACGGATTTTGATGTGGAATTGCTTGAAATTGACTATCCGCAAAAATTTGCCTCGATTAGTCATCCTCATATTTTAGGAAGTTTAATGGGTCTTGGCCTGGCGCGTGAAAAATTTGGTGATATTTTAAGCGAGCAAGAGCGTTTTCAAGTCATTGTAGCAAAAGAGTTAACCGGTTATTTACACGCGCATTTTGATCATGTTGGGAAAGTGCCGGTCAAGTTGATAGAAAAGATGCTCTCAGAAGCAGTTTATTCGGTTGAAGAGTGGCGTGAACAAGCCGTCACTGTTTCGTCAATGCGCCTGGATGTCGTTATTGGATCCCTGCCTTCTATGTCCAGACAGAAAGCGCAGCAGCTTATTAAAAGCGGCGCTGTAAAAGTGAATTGGAAAGCAGTAGATCAAACGTCTTTTGAATGTGAACAAGGAGATATGCTGTCAGTTCGTGGAATCGGCCGGATGAAAATTTTATCGATTGACGGCCAGACAAAAAAAGAAAAGTGGCGAATAAGGCTGGGTATTTTGAAATAAATTTGTGAAAATAAAGGGATTTCCCCACAAGTGGTCGAAAAACCTTTATAATAAAAATCAATGATTATGTAACGCTTTGGAGGTGGCTGTATGCCCTTAACGCCGTTGGACATACATAAAAAGGAATTCGGCCGTTCATTTCGTGGTTACGATGAAGACGAAGTGAATGACTTTTTAAATCAAATTATTAAAGATTACGAACTTATTATCCGTGAAAAAAAAGAATTAGAAGCCCAGCTTGCCGGACAAACGGAACGTCTTAGTTATTTTTCAAATATTGAGGAAACATTAAACAAGTCGATTGTGATTGCGCAGGAAACGGCAGAAGATGTAAAACGAAACGCATTAAAGGAATCAAAGCTGCTTATTCGTGAAGCGGAGAAAAATGCGGATCGGATTGTTGAAGAGTCGCTGTCGAAAGCACGGCGAATCGCAGTGGAAATCGAAGAGCTGAAAAAACAGTCGAAAGTGTTCCGCACACGCTTTAAAATGCTGATGGAAGCCCAGTTGGACTTGTTGAATAATGATGATTGGGACACGCTGCTTGAGTTTGAAGTAGATACGGATGAACTTGAACAGTTAAGCGATGATGTGAAGTAAGCTTGACGAATGAACGGTTCATTTTTATAATAGAACCATTCAAATAAAATTGATCAAACGCGATGACAGGGACAGTAGAGCGGCAATGGATCGGCCAAAAGCGAACCGGGGATGGTGGAAGCCCGGCGGCCATCTGCGGCTTAAAGATCACCCTTGAGCATTTTTCGTGAACGAATGAGTAGCGAAAAACGGTTTATCCACGTTATGGATTGTGAGCGGATAGTTCTTAACTGTCAACCAGGGTGGTACCGCGGAAACCTTTCCGTCCCTTTTTTAGGGATGTGAAAGGTTTTTTTATTTTAACGATGTACAGCTCCGGACGCCATCAGCTCGAGGACTCGCAAGATGTGAGTCACAAAGGAGTTACGGTGAACTTAGCCTTTGCTCTATGCCAAGGCCTTCTGAGGCTAAAAAGCGGCCACCGCCAGTGCTCGTCTTATATTTGTCGCTGATAGACAGGCGTCCTGCGCTTATTTTATTTAAAGGGAGATAAGGCAATGAATTATAAAGATACATTATTAATGCCAAAAACTGACTTTCCAATGCGTGGCAACTTGCCAAAACGCGAACCGGATATGCAAAGTGTATGGAACGAAGAAGATATTTACAAAAAAGTACTCGAACGTACAAAAGGCCGGCCGATGTTTGTTTTGCATGATGGTCCTCCGTATGCGAATGGTGATATTCATATCGGACACGCGCTCAATAAAATTTTAAAAGATTTTATCGTTCGTTTTAAATCAATGAGCGGCTACTATGCGCCTTACATTCCAGGTTGGGATACACATGGTCTGCCAATTGAGCAGGCGCTGACAAATTCGGGTGTGAACCGGAAAGAAATGACTGTTGCGGAATTCCGCCAGCTTTGTGAAGAATATGCGTATAAACAAATTGATAACCAGCGTGAGCAGTTTAAGCGGTTAGGTGTTCGCGGTGATTGGGAAAATCCATATATTACATTAAAGCCAGAATATGAAGCGGCTCAAATTAAAGTGTTTGGCGAAATGGCGAAAAAAGGATTTATTTATAAAGGACTAAAGCCGGTTTACTGGTCCCCTTCGTCTGAATCTGCACTTGCCGAAGCAGAAATTGAATACCAAGATAAAAAATCAGCTTCTATTTATGTTTCCTTTGATGTAAAAAAAGGAAATGATGTGCTTGAAGCAGGTACAAAGATCATTATTTGGACAACAACACCATGGACCATTCCAGCGAACCTGGGCATTTCAGTTCATCCGGAGCTGAATTATGCGGTCGTAAATGCAGCGGGTGGCCGGTTCGTAGTGGCAGAAGCACTTCTTGAAGAAGTGGCAGCAAAAATCGGCTGGGAGTCGTATACGGTTGAAAAGCTGATTAAAGGAGAAAAACTTGAACATATTATCGCGGCGCATCCAATCTATGGGCGTGATTCACTTGTCATGCTTGGCGAACACGTCACGACAGATTCTGGTACAGGAGCCGTTCATACAGCGCCTGGCCACGGAGAAGATGACTTTCTTGTCGGGAAGAAATATGGGCTCGACGTTCTTTGTCCGGTGAACGACCGTGGAGTCATGACAGATGAAGCACCGGGCTTTGAAGGGCTTTTTTACGATAAAGCCAATAAAGCCATTACTGAAAAGCTGTCTGAAGCAGGCGCACTGTTAAAAATGGAGTTCATCACACATTCGTATCCGCATGACTGGCGGACAAAAAAACCGGTTATTTACCGGGCGACAGCACAATGGTTCGCGTCAATCGACAAGTTCCGTCCTGAACTGCTTGAAGCAGTAAAAGAAACGAAGTGGGTGCCGGCATGGGGCGAAACAAGGTTATTTAACATGATTCGTGACCGCGGCGACTGGTGTATTTCCCGCCAGCGTGCATGGGGTGTGCCGATTCCGGTTTTTTATGCGGAGAATGGTGAAGCGATCATTACCGATGAAACGATTGCCCATGTATCGGAATTATTCCGTGAAAATGGATCAAATATTTGGTTTAAGCGCACAGCGAATGAACTCTTGCCGGAAGGGTTTACGCATCCGGGCAGCCCGAACGGCGAATTCACGAAAGAAAATGACATTATGGACGTCTGGTTCGATTCCGGCTCTTCTCATGAAGGTGTACTTGAACAGCGTTCAGATGCACAGCGGCCGGCTGATCTTTATTTAGAAGGATCTGACCAATACCGTGGCTGGTTCAACTCCTCCTTAATTACCGGGGTTGCCGTCACAGGTAAAGCACCGTATAAAGGCGTATTAAGCCATGGATTTGCTCTAGATGGTGAAGGCCGCAAAATGAGTAAATCGCTTGGCAATACGGTTATTCCAGCAAAAGTGATGGATCAGCTTGGCGCTGATATTTTGCGTCTCTGGGTATCTTCTGTGGACTTCCAGGCGGATGTGCGTGTATCTGACGCCATTTTAAAGCAAGTAGCAGAAGTATATCGTAAAATCCGCAACACATTCCGCTTCTTGTTAGGAAATTTGGATGGGTTTAAACCGAGTGAAAATGCGGTGCCTTATGAAAACCTTCGTGAAGTGGATCAATTTATGCTCGTGAAATTAAATGAATTAACTAAAACGGTTCGCAGCCATTACGAAAAGTATGAATTTGCGGCAATTTATCATGCTGTCAATAATTTTTGCACAGTCGATTTAAGTTCATTCTACCTAGATTTCACAAAAGATGTTTTATATATTGAAGCAGAAAATCATGCAGACCGCCGTGCCATTCAAACGGTTATGTACGAAACATTAACAGCACTTGCAAAATTAGTATCCCCAATCTTGCCGCATACAGCAGATGAAGTATGGGCAGAAGTGCCGGAAACAGAGGGAAAATATGTCCAGCTGACGGATATGCCGGACTATAAAGAACTGGCGGATGCAGAACGTTTGATGAAAAAATGGACAGTGTTTATGGCGGTTCGTGACGATGTGCTGAAAGCGCTGGAAGAAGCGAGAAATGAAAAAGTCATCGGCAAATCGTTAACGGCATGTATCAGATTATATGCAGATGGCGAAACGGCGGAACTGCTTTCATCGATTGATGAAGACTTAAAGCAGCTGTTTATTGTATCTGGATTTGACGTAGCCGGAACATTGTCGGAAGCGCCAGAGCAAGCTGTAAAGCTTGAGACGGCATCTGTTGTAGTAGAAAAAGCTTCAGGCGACACATGTGAACGCTGCTGGACGGTGACAGATGAAGTTGGACAGGATGCGGACCATCCAACACTTTGCCCGCGCTGTGCAGCTGTCGTGAAAGAACACTACTCGGAAGTGAACTAAAAGAAACGAAAAAGAGGTTAGCTCTAAAACCGCTAACCTCTTTTCATCGTTGGAGGGAAAATATGTATTACTACGTATTGACACTGCTTGTCATCTTGCTGGATCAATGGACCAAATGGCTTATTGTCAAGTCCATGGAGATAGGCGAAAGTGTGCCGGTCATTGAAAACCTTCTTCATATTACGTCTCATCGTAATAGAGGCGCGGCTTGGGGAATGCTTGAAGGGCAGTTTTGGCTTTTTTACATCATTACAGCTGTTGTAGTAGTTGGGATTATTTATTTCATGCAAAAAGAAGCAAAAGGGAAGCCGTTAATGAAAGTATCTTTGGCTGTCTTGCTTGGCGGCGCCATCGGAAACTTTATTGACCGGCTGTTTCGCGGTGAGGTCGTTGATTTCGTGCAGACGTTTATTTTTGGCTACCGTTTCCCTATTTTTAATATCGCAGATGCCGCATTGACTATTGGCGTCATTTTATTATTTATTGCTATGTTTATAGAAGATCGAAAAGGAAAGAAGGCATAAAATGAAACAATTACACTTTACAGTAAGCGAAGAAGAAACCGGGGGCCGAATTGATAAAATTGCTGCCACGCAGGATGAGCAATATTCCCGCTCGCAAGTGCAGGAGTGGCTGAAGGAAGGGCGTGTTCTTGTCAATGGTAAATCAGTCAAGGCGAATTACAAAGCCGCAGCCGGTGATGAAGTAACAATCGACATCCCGGATCCGGAAGAGTTGGATATTGAAGCAGAAAATCTACAGCTGGATATTTATTACGAAGATGAAGATGTCATTGTCGTTAATAAGCCCAGGGGAATGGTTGTGCATCCGGCACCCGGACATACAAGTGGAACACTCGTTAACGGCCTTATGTACCATTGCAAAGATTTATCCGGTATTAATGGGGTTATGCGTCCCGGTATTGTGCACCGGATTGATAAGGATACATCCGGACTGTTAATGGTCGCTAAAAATGATATGGCCCATGAAAAACTTGTGAACCAGCTTGTTGAAAAATCAGTTACCCGCAAATATAAAGCGATCGTTCACGGTGTGATTTCTCATGATTTCGGCACGATTGACGCACCGATCGGCCGTGATACAAAAGACCGTCAAAAAATGGGGATCGTCGATCATGGGAAAGTGGCTGTGACACATTTCCACGTATTGGAGCGTTTTAACGACTTTACTTTTGTTGAGTGTGAATTAGAGACAGGGCGAACACACCAGATTCGGGTGCATATGAAATACATCGGGTATCCGCTTGCCGGCGATCCGAAGTATGGACCTCGAAAAACACTCAATATAGACGGACAGGCGCTGCATGCCGGTGTACTTGGATTTATTCACCCTCGGACAAACGAATATATGGAATTTGAAGCACCCGCACCGAAAGAATTTAATGATTTGCTGGATGAGTTAAGGAAAAAGATTTGACATTTATCGATGTTACCGGTAAACTGAATGCAGTTGAATAAGAACCTTTAAGAACAGTCCCGTGAGGCTGGGAAGGGATCGGACATAATACGGTACACGTGTATCGTTTTAAGGGATCAGTATGCCTTCTCACCAGTATCGGGTGAGGAGGCTTTTTTCATGGAAAAAGCGGTTGTACTTGATCAGCAGGCGATTCGCCGGGCGCTGACAAGAATTGCACACGAAATTATTGAAAGAAACAAAGGTGTGGAAAATTGTGTGCTGATTGGCATTAAAACACGAGGTATTTATGTTGCACAAAGGCTCGCCGAACGAATCTTTCAAATTGAAGGACAGCGTGTGCCGGTTGGAGAACTGGATATTACGCTGTATCGTGATGATCTAACGGTGAAAACAAAAAGCCATGATCCGGAAGTGAAAGGATCAGAAATTCCAGTCGATTTAAATGGCAAAACGGTTATTTTAGTCGACGATGTTTTGTATACAGGCCGAACAGTGCGAGCGGCAATGGATGCCATTATGGATATTGGCCGTCCGTCACACATTCAAATGGCGGCACTTGTCGACAGAGGCCACCGTGAACTGCCAATTAGAGCTGATTATATCGGAAAAAACATTCCATCGGCCAAAACCGAGCGGATTGTTGTTACGCTTGAAGAAGTAGATGAAATAGATCGTATAAGTATTTATGAATAAAGAATAAATGTTAGTAAAAAGTCCTGAGAGGCTTTATGAACATTGACAACCTTTTAAAAATGCACGAGAGGCATTTAAGGGTGAAATCGGTCTGCACCTATGTGCAGTACAGCTTCGTTATGCTGTGGAACGAGAAAACACCCTGGATTTCGGGGTGTTTTTTTTATGAAAACGGAGGCGGAAATCGATGATGAAAAATTTAGTTTCAATTAGGGATTTGCATAAAGATGAAATTTTGTTAATATTAATGCAGGCACAAAAATTTGCGGAAGGTGAAGTTTGGACACCAGATGAAAAGCACTATGTTGCCAATTTATTTTTTGAAGCAAGCACACGGACAAAAACAAGCTTTGAAATGGCGGAGCGAAAGCTTGGCTTGGAGGTCATACCGTTTGATGTTGGCAGCTCAAGTGTCTTAAAAGGGGAAACATTATACGATACGGTTCGGACGCTCGAAGCGATTGGTGTCAATGCGGTCGTTGTACGCCACGAAGAAGATGCCTATTATGATGAGTTAGTCGGGCATATTGATATACCGGTTATTAATGCAGGTGACGGCTGCGGCCAGCACCCGACACAATGTTTACTCGATCTTCTGACAATTCAACAGGAGTTTGGCACGTTTGAGGGATTGAAAATTGGCATTGTCGGAGATATCCGGCACAGCCGGGTAGCCCGCTCCAATGCCGAAGCGCTGAGAAGACTCGGTGCTGATGTAAAGTTTTCCGGACCTCCTGAATGGTTTGAAGATGACTTTTTAGAGTCAAGCGGGTTTGTTAAAATAGACGATCTTGTTGAACGGGTGGACGTGCTTATGCTTCTCCGCATCCAGCATGAACGTCATCAAGTAGCATCGTCTATGACAAAAGAAGAATATCATGTCCGATACGGTCTAACAGAAGAACGGGAAAGCCGGATGAAGCGAAAGAGCATTATTATGCACCCGGCACCGGTAAACCGTGATGCGGAAATTGCCGACAGTCTGGTCGAATGCGAACGATCACGTATATTTAAACAAATGGAAAATGGCGTTTATGTCCGTATGGCAGTCCTAAAAGAAGTGCTTGAGGGGAGATTGGCAAATGAATTGGTTAATTAAAAATGGACAAGTTTTAAATGAAAGTGGAGAACTAGTGAAAGCAGATATCCGTATTAAAGACGGGAAAATTATCGAAATCGGTGATTCTCTCACAGCAAATGATGAAAAAACAATCGATGCAGGCGGCAAGCTTGTTGCACCAGGACTGGTTGATTTACATGTTCATTTACGCGAGCCGGGCGGTGAACATAAAGAAACCATTGATACCGGAACAAAGGCGGCGGCCAAAGGCGGATTCACAACGATTGCCGCGATGCCAAATACACGTCCTGTACCGGATACAGAAGAGAATCTTCAAAAAGTAAATAAGCTGATTGAAGAAAAAGCGTACATCCGTGTGCTTCCGTATGCGTCAATCACTATTCGTCAAGCAGGAAAAGAGCTTGTTAACTTTGATTCGCTAAAAGAAAATAATGCATTTGCGTTCACGGATGATGGTGTTGGCATTCAAGAAGCCGGCATGATGCACGCGGCGATGAAAAAAGCTGCAGCCGTTGATATGGCCATTGTCGCTCATTGTGAAGACAACAGCTTAATTTACGGAGGTGCCGTACACGAAGGAGAGTACTCACAGCGTGAAGGCATACCAGGCATTCCATCTATCTGTGAATCCGTTCAAATTGCGCGGGATGCTTTGCTTGCTGAAAACGCCGGCTGCCACTATCACGTCTGCCATGTGAGCACAAAAGAATCAGTCCGTGTCATCCGTGATGCAAAAAAAGCCGGAATACGCGTAACGGGGGAAGTCTCGCCTCATCATCTTGTATTGACTGATCTCGATATCCCGGGTCAGGATCCGAATTTCAAAATGAATCCGCCACTGCGCGGAGCAGAAGATAAGGCCGCGCTCATTGAGGGACTGCTTGACGGAACCATGGACTTTATTGCGACCGATCATGCACCTCATACAGCCGAAGAAAAAGCAGCAGGTATCCAAAAAGCACCATTCGGCATTACGGGATTTGAAACAGCTTTTCCACTTTTGTATACAGAGCTTGTCAAAAAAGGCGTGATAACGTTAAAACAGCTTGTTGACTGGATGACGATTAAACCGGCTTCCACGTTTAACTTGCCATACGGCCGCCTTGAAGTAGGCGTTAATGCCGACATTACAATTATTGACCTTGAAACAGAAAAAGAAGTAGATCCGGAGACGTTTTTGTCAAAAGGAAAAAACACACCATTTAAAGGCCGTACGCTTTCCGGCTGGCCGGCTGCAACATTTTTTGAAGGAAATCTAGTATGGAAGGAAGGAACGATCAACGAATGAAAAAACAGCTCATTTTAGAAGACGGTACAGTATTTATCGGTGAAGGATTTGGCAGCACAAAGGATGTAACAGGAGAAGTCGTATTTACTACAGGAATGACAGGTTATCAAGAAACGTTATCGGACCCATCATACTGCGGACAAATTGTCACATTTACATATCCGCTTATCGGAAACTATGGCGTTAACCGCGATGACTTTGAAACTATTCAGCCCGCTATAAAAGCACTTGTTGTAAAAGAAGCAGCTGACTTTCCGTCAAACTTTAGAAGTGAATTTTCAATCGATGAATATTTAAAAATGAAAGACATTCCGGCGATTTCGGGTGTGGATACGCGGAAACTGACACGCATTATCCGCCAGCACGGTGCGTTAAAAGGCGCAATTGTATCAGCGGATGCCAATACAGAAGACGTTATTCACCGCCTTCAGGCGACGGTTTTGCCGAATGACCAGGTAGCTCAAGTATCAACGAAATCTGCTTATCCAAGCCCTGGGCGTGGCTTCCGGGTTGTTCTAATCGATTTCGGCATGAAGCACGGAATTTTGCGTGAATTAAATAATCGTAATTGCGACGTTGTCGTTGTGCCGCACAATATAACAGCTGAAGAAATTATGCAGTTTAAGCCAGATGGCATTATGCTGACAAATGGTCCGGGAAATCCAAAGGACGTACCGCATGCCATTGAGACGATCAAGACACTGATCGGCCAAGTACCGCTTTTTGGCATCTGCCTTGGCCACCAGCTGTTTGCGCTTGCTTCAGGAGCTGATACATTTAAGCTGAAATTCGGGCATCGTGGCTCAAATCATCCAGTAAAAGATTTGGAAACAGGCCGGACTGCGATCACTTCACAAAACCATGGCTTCTCAGTCAGTGAAGAATCGATTGCCAACACCGATTTAAAAATAACACATGTGGCATTAAACGATGGTACCGTTGAAGGGCTTGCGCATAAAACACACCCGGCTTTCACCGTTCAATACCATCCGGAGGCTTCACCGGGACCGGAAGACGACAATATTTTATTTGACCGCTTTATTGACTTAATGAAATCACACGCTGCAAAGGAGACACAACATGCCTAAACGTACAGACATTAAAAGTATACTTGTAATCGGCTCCGGCCCGATCGTCATCGGGCAGGCGGCAGAATTTGACTACGCAGGCACACAAGCGTGTCTGGCTTTGAAAGAGGAAGGGTACCGGGTCATCCTTGTAAACTCGAACCCGGCAACGATTATGACGGACACAGAAATTGCTGATGCTGTTTATATTGAACCAATTACACTTGAATTTGTGCGCCGGATTATTCAAAAAGAACGTCCGGATGCCATTTTGCCGACACTCGGCGGACAAACAGGCTTAAACATGGCGGTTGAGCTTGCCAATGCGGGTGTATTAGACGAGTACAGCGTACAAGTACTTGGCACAAAACTTTCAGCGATTGAGCAGGCGGAAGACCGTGACCTGTTCCGTACACTAATGAACGACTTAAATGAGCCTGTACCCGACAGTGATATTATTCATACGCTGGAAGAAGCGTATGCATTTGTTGAGCGAATTGGCTATCCGGTCATTGTGCGTCCTGCCTACACACTTGGCGGAACAGGCGGCGGGATTTGCGAGAACGAAGAAGAGCTGATTGAAACTGTCACAAACGGCTTAAAACAAAGTCCGGTTACTCAATGTCTTCTCGAGAAAAGCATTGCCGGTTTCAAAGAAATTGAATACGAAGTCATGCGTGACTCCAATGACAATGCGATCGTTGTTTGTAATATGGAAAATATCGATCCGGTTGGTGTTCATACCGGAGACTCTATCGTGGTGGCTCCAAGCCAGACGTTAACAGACCGTGAATATCAAATGCTGCGGAACACATCGCTGAAAATTATTCGTGCACTTGGTATTGAAGGCGGCTGTAACGTTCAGCTTGCACTTGATCCATACAGCTTCCAGTACTACATTATCGAAGTAAATCCGCGTGTCAGCCGCTCATCAGCTCTTGCATCGAAAGCGACTGGTTACCCAATTGCGAAGCTGGCGGCGAAAATTGCTGTCGGATTGACGCTGGACGAGATGATGAATCCTGTCACTGGCAAAACATATGCTTGCTTTGAGCCGGCCCTTGACTACATCGTGTCGAAAATTCCACGCTGGCCGTTTGATAAATTTGAGCACGCGAACCGTACACTCGGTACGCAAATGAAAGCAACCGGTGAAGTCATGGCAATCGGCCGTACATTTGAAGAGTCGATGTTGAAAGCAGTCCGTTCACTTGAAAGCGGCGTGTATCATCTGTCACTGGATGAGCTGGCTGATAAAGACGATTCTTTCCTTGAAAAAAGAATTCGTAAAGCAGGCGATGAGCGGTTATTTTATCTTGGCGAGGCATTGCGCCGCGGCATTACGATTGAAACGATTCATGAATGGAGTCAAATCGACTTGTTTTTCTTGAAGAAGTTTGAAAACATCGTGAAGCATGAAAAAGAAGTGGAAAATAATCCATTCGATAAAGAAACAGCAAAAAAAGCAAAACAGCTTGGCTTTGCGGATAAGACATTGGCAAAATCATGGGGTGTAGTAGAAAAAGAGGTCTATGACTGGCGTAAAGAAAATGGCATTGTACCGGTATTTAAAACGGTTGACACGTGCGCAGCTGAATTTGAGTCTGAAACACCATATTATTATGGAACATATGAAGATGAAAACGAATCGATTGTCACGGACCGTAAATCAGTCGTTGTTTTAGGATCAGGACCGATCCGGATCGGACAGGGCGTTGAGTTTGACTATGCGACGGTTCATTCGGTATGGGCGTTAAAAGAAGCCGGATACGAAGCAATTATCGTCAACAATAACCCAGAAACCGTCTCGACAGATTTCAGTATTTCCGACAAGCTTTACTTCGAGCCGTTAACGATTGAAGATGTTATGCACATTATCGACCTTGAAAAACCAGAGGGTGTTGTTGTGCAATTTGGCGGGCAGACAGCGATTAACTTAGCTGCCAAGCTTGTGGAACATGGCGTGAAAATTTTGGGCACAAGTCTTGAAGATGTGGATCGTGCAGAAAACCGCGACAAATTTGAACAGGCGCTACAGGAACTTAACGTACCGCAGCCCCTGGGCAGAACAGCTTTCTCAGTTGAAGCAGCTGTCGATATTGCAAACAGCATCGGTTATCCGGTTCTTGTCCGCCCTTCATATGTACTTGGTGGACGCGCGATGGAAATCGTTTATAAAGAAGCCGAATTGCTTCAATATATGCAAAATGCCGTAAAAGTAAATCCAGAGCACCCGGTATTGATTGACCGTTATTTAACAGGAAAAGAAATTGAAGTTGATGCGATCTCAGACGGTACCGATGTAGTTATTCCAGGCATCATGGAGCATATCGAACGCGCGGGTGTGCATTCCGGCGACTCAATTGCTGTGTATCCGCCGCAAAAATTAACAGATGACCAAAAAGCGAAGATTGTTGAATATACAACAAAGCTTGCAAAAGGCTTGAATATTATCGGACTGTTGAACATTCAATACGTTATTTCAAAAGGCGAAGTGTTTGTAATTGAAGTAAATCCTCGTTCAAGCCGTACAGTACCGTTCATAAGCAAAATTACTAACGTGCCGATGGCAAATATTGCGACAAAAGCAATTATGGGGCAGTCATTAAAAGACATGGGCTACGAATCAGGACTTGTTCCTGAAAAAGAAGGCGTATATGTAAAAGTGCCGGTCTTCTCATTTGCGAAATTGCGCCGCGTGGATACAACGCTTGGCCCGGAAATGAAATCAACGGGTGAAGTAATGGGGAAAGATTCAACGGTTGAAAAAGCACTTTACAAAGGGCTTGTCGCATCCGGGATGAAAATTCCGACAAAAGGAGCCGTTCTATTAACAGTTGCCGATAAAGATAAAGACGAAGCGCTTGTCATCGCAAAACGTTTCCATAATATTGGCTTCCAGCTGCTTGCGACGCATGGAACGGCGAACATGATTCGTGAAACAGGTGTACCGGTGCAGACGGTTGCGAAAATTGGCGCGAAAGGTCCGGATATGCTTGATGTCATCCGCGGTGGTGAGGCACAATTCATCATTAATACGCTGACAAAAGGCAAACAGCCGGCGCGTGATGGTTTCCGTATCCGCCGTGAATCAGTTGAAAACGGTATTCCATGCTTAACGTCATTAGATACAGCAACAGCGATTCTAGAAGTGCTTGAATCGATGATCTTTAATGCAGAAGCAATGCCAAACCCGGCATTGGAGGCGGTCCATTCATGATTCAAAAAGAGCTGATGACGGTTGTTTCTCAATCGGAAATCGCTGTAAATATTTTTGAAATGACATTAAAAGGGGCACTCGCCCGCCAAATCGACGAACCAGGCAAGTTTGTTCATTTAAAAGTCGGCGAAGAAATGATGCCCCTTCTCCGCCGCCCAATCAGCATTGCAAAGATTGAGCCGGAAAAACAGGAATTTACGATGATTTACCGGGCGGAAGGCGCAGGCACAAGCGCGCTTTCCCGCAAACGGACCGGTGACTTAGTGGACGTTCTTGGGCCACTTGGTCACGGCTTTCCAGTTGAAGAAGCTGCAGCAGGGCAAACAGCTATTTTAATCGGAGGCGGCATTGGTGTTCCCCCGCTTTATGAATTGTCGCGCCGTCTAAACGAAAAAGGTGTGAAAACGATTCATGTTCTTGGTTTTCAAAACAAACAAGCGGCCTTTTACACTGAGCAGTTTGCAGCACTTGGTGACACGTATGTGGCAACTGTTGACGGTTCTCTTGGTGAGCAAGGTTTTGTAACGGATATTATCAACAAGCACGGCTTAAAAGCGGATATTTTCTACTCATGCGGCCCAACCGTTATGTTAAAAGCGGTAGAAAGGCTGCATGCCGCGCCGCGCGGCTATATTTCTCTTGAAGAACGAATGGGCTGCGGCATCGGTGCATGCTTTGCGTGTGTATGCCATCCAGCTGCGGATGAAACAGGGACAGCTTACTTGAAAATTTGCAGCGATGGACCTGTTTTTAAAGCCGGGGAGGTGGCATTATGAGTCGATTAGCGCTTGAGTTGCCGGGATTGTCACTTAAAAACCCCGTTATGCCGGCATCCGGCTGTTTTGGATTTGGCCGTGAATTCAGTCAGCTGTTTGACTTAAGTACGCTCGGTGCGATCATGATCAAAGCAACAACAGAAGAACCACGTTATGGAAATGCAACGCCTCGTGTAGCAGAAACGCCGGGCGGCATGCTGAATGCAATCGGTCTTCAAAATCCCGGTCTTGAAAAAGTGATTGCGAATGAACTGGAATGGCTGAAGCAGTTTGAGGTGCCGATTATAGCAAATGTGGCCGGTTCACAAACTGAAGATTATGTTCAAGTCGCAAAAGAGATTTCTAAAGTCGACAATGTTCATGCCCTTGAGCTGAATATTTCCTGTCCAAATGTAAAAACAGGCGGGATCGCTTTTGGAACAATACCTGAAACAGCGAAAGAGCTGACGAAACGTGTAAAAGAAGTGTCTGAAGTGCCCGTCTATGTAAAGCTTTCGCCAAACGTCACGAACATTGTCGAGATGGCTAAAGCGGTAGAAGATGGCGGAGCGGATGGCATTACGATGATCAATACATTGATCGGAATGCGTATTGACCTAAAAACAGGCCGGCCGGTGCTATCAAATCGGACCGGCGGTTTATCGGGTCCTGCTGTGAAACCCGTAGCAGTGCGGATGGTATATGAAGTAAGCCAGCAAACGAATTTGCCGATTATTGGTATGGGCGGCGTCTCTACAGTTGAAGATATTATTGAATTTTCATTGGCGGGTGCGGACGCAGTGGCAATCGGAACCGCGAATTTTGTTAATCCGTTTATATGTCCGGAATTAATTGCGGAGCTTGACCACTATTTGGAGCAGCACAACGTAGATCACATTAGTGAATTAAAGGGACGGAGCTGGAAGTAATGGAAAAAGAACCGATTATTGCACTCGATTTCCCCACGTGGAAGGAAGCCGAGCAATTTCTTGTGCCTTTCCAAAACGAGCAGCTATATGTAAAAGTGGGAATGGAACTGTATTTGCAAAACGGCCCATTCATTATTGAACAGTTGAAAAAAATGAATCACCGTATCTTTCTTGACTTGAAATTGCATGACATTCCAAATACGGTCGGACAGGCAATGAAAGGTCTTGCAGCACTTGATGTAGACATCATTAATGTGCATGCCGCAGGCGGCGTCGAGATGATGAAAAAAGCACGCGCGGGATTAGATGCAGGTGCTAAAGGCGGCAAACGGCCCATTTTGCTGGCAGTGACCCAGCTAACGTCTACGTCTGAAGCGGCGATGCACGCGGATCAGCTTATTTCTGTCCCGCTTCAGGAATCAGTTCTTCATTATGCGAAAAAGGCAAAAGAAGCCGGCTGTGACGGCGTTGTATGCTCCGTTTTAGAAGCGGCCTCCATTCGCGAAGCATGCGGGGAAGATTTTTATAAAGTAACGCCAGGCATTCGTTTAAAAGATGGCAATGCGGATGATCAGCAGCGCATTGCGGATCCGGCAGAAGCGCGCAAAATTGGTTCAACCATGATTGTCGTTGGCCGACCGATTACAAAAGCAGCAGACCCGGTTGCAGCCTATCATCAAGTAAAAGCACTCTGGGGAGGACAAGCGTAAAATGAAAAAACAAATTGCAGAAGAATTATTAAAAATCCGTGCCGTGTATTTGCAGCCTAACGATCCTTTTACATGGTCATCCGGTATGAAATCACCGATCTACTGCGACAACCGTTTAACGCTGTCGTATCCCGAAACACGTCAAAAAATTGCCGCGGGATTAGCGGAGCTTATTAAAGAACAGTATCCGGAAGCAGAAATCATCGCCGGTACAGCGACAGCGGGTATTCCGCATGCAGCCTGGGTATCTGATGTATTGAACCTGCCAATGTGTTACGTCCGCTCAAAAGCGAAAGAACACGGAAAAGGCAATCAAATCGAAGGAAAAGTCGAGCCGGGTTCAAAAGTAGTTGTCATTGAAGATTTGATCTCTACAGGCGGCAGTGCGATTACTGCAGCAGAAGCTCTGCGTGCGGCAGGCTGTGATGTGCTTGGAGTAGCAGTCATTTTTACATATGGGCTGCCAAAAGGGGATGCGCGTCTATCAGAAGCGGACTTACATGCGGCCGCACTGAGCGATTACGACGCACTTATTGAAGTGGCGGCTGAAAAGAATTATGTGGAATCAAGTGACATTGAAACATTAAAACAATGGAAGCAAAACCCTGATGCATGGGGAGCGAAATAAAGAAAAAACAGCGGTGAGCTCAAGCTCACCGCTGTTTTTATTTCTTCATAGCCATCACTTGGCCTTCATCCGGCGTTACATAGACGGTATGCTGATTGTCGTAAATAACAAAGCCGGGTTTAGCGCCGGACGGTTTTTTTACGTAGCGGACTTTCGTGTAGTCAACCGGCACGGAAGAAGAATCTTTCGCTTTGCTGTAATACGCTGCGATCATGGCAGCTTCTAATATTGTTTCTTCTGATGGATCATCGGAACGAATGACAACGTGTGAACCGGGAATGTCCTTCGTGTGAAGCCAAATATCATCTCGGCGGGCCACCTTGTTTGTCAAATAATCATTTTGACGATTGTTTTTGCCGGCGTGAATAACCGTTCCATCTGTTGATACATATTCTTCGATCGCAGGGACGGCTGCTTTCTTTTTCTTTTTTATATGCCGCGCTTTTATATAGCCTTCCTCAGCCAGTTCTTCACGAATTTCTTCAATATCCCGTGGCGAAGCTGATTCAAGCTGCTGCAAAAGGGCCTCAAAATACCGAATCTCGTCTTTTGTTTTTTCAATCTGTTCCTGAACAACAATAACAGCATGTTTTGCTTTTTGATAACGGGAGAAATATTTTTGTGCATTATCCGCCGGATTTTTTTGAGGATCAAGCGTAATCGTTACCGTTGCACCATTTTCATCATAATAATCAATGACATCGATTTCTTTCATGCCTTTTTTTACGGTGTACAAATTCGCGGTCAGCAGTTCGCCGAGGCGCTGATATTCTCCAGCGTTTTCCGCTTCTGCAAGCGTACGTTCGAGCTTATGAATTTTAGAACGATTTTTTTGAAGTTCGTTTCCAATTAACCGTTCGAGGTCGTTTGCCTGCTGACGGACACGGTCGCGCTCTGCCTTGCCGAAGTAGTAACGATCAAGAAGCAACGATACCGTTTCGAAATACGTCCGCTCACCTTGAATGTGAGGCAAGTCGATCATATAAAAATATGTTTTATCCCCGCTGTCGATCATGATTGGTGAATACACCCGATTTGACAATGGAGCCATTACCTGTAGAAAGGCAGAAGGGACTGTTTCACGGTTAGCAAGACCTGCACGGCTGACAATTTCATTGCTGATAAGCGGTGACAAACCTTCAAAAGCAGACACCAGCTGCTTGGCAATTTTACCGGCATTAAAGTCAACTGCATGTGTAACTTGTTCCGAATCTGCGCTTAATGGGTTTTGTTTATGCTGTGCGGGTGGCTCCATATATTTTGCTCCGGGCAAAATGGTCCGATAGCTATTCATAGAAGAAGGAACATGCTTAATACTGTCAATGATGGTCCCTTTTTCTTTATCGACTAACAGAATGTTGCTATGACGGCCCATAATCTCAACGTACAGATCTTTATAGGAAATGTCTCCAATTTCATTTTTCCCTTTAAACTCGAATACAATTGTCCGGTCAAGGCCAAACTGGCGGATATTCTCTAAAATGGCTCCGTCTAAGTGCTTTCGCATCATAATACAAAAAAGCGGCGGCTCGGACGGATTATCCTGCACGGTTTCAGTCAGCTGTACCCGCGCATAAGAAGGATGGGCAGATAGGAGCAATTTATTATTTTTGCCGCGCGCCCGGATCACCATAATTGTTTCATTTTTATATGGCTGATGAATTTTATTCACGCGCCCGCCTGTGAGGGCTTCATTTAATTCTTCAACCATTGCTTTTGTAAATAATCCATCAAATGCCATGAATCATACTCCCTTTTTATACGAACATATTTATTCATCTTACCATGTGTATGCTGCTTTCGTAAATTTAAGAACATTGCTTTTTTAAGAAGAAAAACTGCTGTATACTTATTTTTATAAATTAATGAAGAAAAGAGGCGCATTATGACTGAATTCGTCACGGTTATTATGGTGTTTTCTATCCCAATTGTTGCCATTGTGACTGCTCATATGAGAGGACAATCTAAAATTCAGTACAAAATTATTAAAGAACAAATTGAATTGGAAAAGCTGAAGCAGGAAAATTTTTTGCTGGAAACAGAAAGAATGAAGATGGAGCTTGGATTTACGAAACCGATTGAAGAAAAAGAAGAGGTTCTATCTTTTATTGAGCAGGAAAAGCGTCAAATATGATATAATAGTTCGAGTGTGCAAAAACGGACGAAACGTGACAAAGGGGAGCAAAGACGATGCAGTTAATCAATATCGGATTTGGCAGTGTCGTCTCGGCAGAGCGGATTGTGGCGATTGTCAGCCCAGAGTCGGCACCGATTAAGCGGCTCGTTCAGGAGTCGCGTGAAAAAGGAAATCTCGTCGATGCAACATTTGGCCGCCGGACACGTGCGGTCATTTTAACAGACAGCCATCATATTATTTTATCGGCTGTGCAGCCGGAAACGGTCGCGAACCGCGCGGCGTTGAAAGATGAGGATGCTGAGGAAGGATTGTGAAGTAAGTGAAAGAAAAAGGTTTGCTGATCGTATTGTCCGGACCGTCCGGCGTTGGCAAAGGGACTGTGCGAAAAGCGATTTTTTCAAGAGAAGATGTAAAGTTCGATTATTCCATTTCAATGACGACACGCAAACCGCGTGAAGGCGAAGTAGATGGCGTGGATTATTTTTTTAAATCCCGCGAAGAATTTGAGCAGCTGATCCAAGAAGGCAAACTGCTTGAATATGCGGAGTTTGTCGGCAACTATTACGGCACGCCGGTTGATTATGTGCGGGAAACGCTTGATGCGGGAACCGATATTTTTCTTGAAATTGAAGTGGAGGGCGCACGGCAAGTACGTGAAAAGTTTCCGGAAGGGCTCTTTATTTTCCTGGCACCGCCAAGTTTATCCGAGCTGCACAGCCGAATTATCGGCCGGGGCACGGAAACAGACGAAGTCATTCGGGGACGAATGGAACAAGCGCGCAAAGAAATCGACATGATGGACTTGTATGATTATGTCGTTGAAAACGATGAAGTAGAGCGGGCATGCTCCCGGATTCAATCGATCGTCGAAGCAGAACATTGCCGCCGTGAGCGCGTGCAACATCGATACCAAATTATGCTGGAACTGGAAGGGGAACAATAATGTTATATCCATCTATTGATAACTTACTGACAAAAATCGATTCAAAATATTCATTGGTCAGCGTAGCGGCAAAACGAGCTCGTTTTATGCAGGAGAACAAAGGGAAAGGTGCTCTTGGCGCATACGAGTCTCATAAATTTGTTGGGAAAGCATTAGAAGAAATTTATGCTGATGAACTTGTGATGAAAAAGAAAGATGAAAATAAAACGTATTCAGATGAAGTGTAAATGTAAATAGGCAAAACGGAAAAGGGCGGCGAATACCGGCCTTTTCTTTTTGTATGCTATCATACTTACATAAAGAGTTGACGGGAACGGAGGAAAAATGAATGAACGGAAAGAACATTTTACTTTGTGTCAGCGGCGGTATTGCAGTTTATAAAGCGGCGGCGCTGACAAGCAAGCTAA
Source organism: Domibacillus iocasae (assembly GCF_001750285.1). GTDB lineage: Bacteria > Bacillota > Bacilli > Bacillales > Domibacillaceae > Domibacillus > Domibacillus iocasae. The sequence continues at coordinate 160,359 of NZ_MAMP01000024.1, read as the reverse complement.
AACAGGCGGGCGCCCATGTAAAAGTTGTTATGACCGATTCTGCCCAAAAATTTGTCGCGCCTGTGACGTTTCAAGCGTTATCGGGCGAGCCCGTTTATACCGATACGTTTGATGAAAAAGATCCATCGAAAATTGCCCATATTGACATCGCCGACTGGGCCGACCTTGTCATTGTGGCACCGGCAACGGCCAATATGATCGCAAAAATGGCGAATGGCATTGCAGATGACATGATGTCAACCGTTCTTCTTGCCGGCATAGCGCCGAGATGGGTCGTGCCAGCCATGAACGTAAACATGTATGCCCATCCCGCCGTGCAAAGAAACATGGAAACGTTAAAATCATTTGGTTATCGATTTATTGAGCCTGGAGAAGGCTACCTTGCCTGCGGTTATACAGGGAAAGGGCGGATGGAAGAGCCTGAAGTGATTGCCCAGCTGGTCGCAGAGTTTTTTGATGGAAAAGAAAAAAAGCTGCTTTCCGGGAAACAGGTCATCGTGACAGCAGGGCCGACACGGGAAGCAGTCGATCCGGTCCGTTTTTTTACCAATAAATCAACCGGTAAAATGGGCTATGCGATTGCTGAGGCAGCGTATGAATTTGGTGCAGACGTTACGCTTATTTCAGGACCCGTCAATATTGCTCCACCGTCCGGCGTTACAATCTGCCATGTAGAAAGTGCAGAAGAAATGTTTCGAGCGGTTATGGATGTATACGACGGGGCAGATCTCGTTGTGAAAACAGCTGCTGTTGCCGATTACCGGCCAAGATTTGTTCACGAAAACAAAATGAAAAAGCAGGAAGGTTCGATGACGATAGAGCTTGAGCGGACGAGAGATATTTTAAAAACGCTTGGGGAACGGAAAACGAATCAATTTTTAGTCGGCTTTGCAGCGGAAACAAACGATGTGGAAGTGTATGCGAAACGAAAGCTCGAATCAAAAAATGCTGATATGATTGTCGCTAACAACGTGAAACAGGAAGGCGCCGGTTTTGGCGGCGATACAAATATTATTTCCATTTTTCATCGGGATGGAACACACCGTGATTTTGAAAAAATGACCAAAAAAGAAGCCGCGGTTCAGATTTTAAAGGATGCGGCTGTACGAATAGGTGAAGCGGAATGAAAATTGCTTCTGTCATTGTGGACGTTGCCGTCATGCAGACCGACCGTCCATTTGACTATGAAATTCCTCCAGCGTGGGAGGATGTGATCCAGCCTGGCATGCGTGTCATTGTGCCTTTCGGGCCGCGTCACGTACAAGGGTTTGTACTGGAAATCAAAGAAGAACAGGAAAGCCGAAAGTTAAAGCCGATCGTTGAACCGATGGATATTGTGCCGGTATTAAATAAAGAGCTGCTGTCGCTTGCAGACTGGCTTACGGCTGAATCCCTCTGCTTTAAAATTTCAGCCCTTCAAGTGATGCTCCCTGCTGCGATGAAGGCGAAATATTCAAAGCAAATTCGTGTGACAGGGTTTGCGCCGCTCAGTTTGTCCGTTCAGTCTCTTTTTAACGGACGAGATGAAATAGCATGGGAAGAAGCGGCAGAAGCAGGCGCTCTCTCTGAAATCCGCAAAGAAGTAAAAAAAGGCTCACTCGATGTTCTCTATTCAGTTAAAAGCAAAGGCCGAAAAAAAACGGTTCGAATGGTCAAGTGCAGGTTGTCTGAGAAACTGCTCAACGAAACGGTTCAATCCATGCCAAAAAACGCATTAAAACAAGTGGAAGCAATGCAGTTTTTTTTAGGGAGAACCGGCGAGTGGATTCCGTTAAAAGAAACAGGGATGTCCTCCGCTGTAGCAAAAGCACTGATTGACAAAGAACTGCTTGAAGAAAAGCAAGAAGAAATGTACCGTGATCCGCTTGCCGGCCGTACGTTTACACCGGATACACCGCTGGTACTGACAGACATGCAGCAGGCCGCGATTGAGCCAATTCTTGAAAAAGTAAAGGAAGAAAAAGCGGAAACGTTTTTGCTGCATGGTGTAACAGGAAGCGGGAAAACGGAAATTTATCTGCAATCGATCAGTGAAGTATTAAAAAAAGGACAAGAAGCTATTGTGCTAGTGCCGGAAATTTCATTAACGCCGCAAATGACTGATCGTTTTAAGCAGCGGTTTGGAAATGATGTGGCGGTGCTTCACAGCGGCTTGTCAACTGGTGAAAAATATGATGAATGGCGGAAAATCAGCCGTAAAGAAGTAAAAGTCGTGGTCGGAGCCCGCTCGGCTGTTTTCGCTCCATTTGAAAACATTGGGTTAATCATTATTGATGAAGAACATGAAACAAGCTATAAACAAGAAGAAAATCCACGTTACCATGCCCGTGATGTCGCGATTTGGCGGGCGGGCTTTTACGGATGCCCGGTTATTTTAGGAAGTGCCACACCTTCTCTTGAGTCTTTCGCGCGAGCGCAAAAAGGTGTTTACACCTTATTAACATTAGCCGAACGTGTCAATGACCGGCCGCTGCCTGCCGTTGATATTGTCGATATGCGTGAAGAGCTGCGGGAAGGAAATCGGTCGATGTTTTCCCGCAATTTATTCGATAAAATAAAGGACCGTCTCGAAAAAGGAGAACAAACTGTTCTGTTTTTAAATAAGCGAGGATATTCCTCTTTTATTATGTGCCGTGACTGTGGATATGTACCGGAATGTCCGAACTGCGACGTTTCGATGACGTATCACCGTCACCGTCATCAGTTAAAATGTCATTATTGCGGTCATGAAGAGCCGTCACCCAATGTGTGTCCGGAATGCACAAGTGAACATATCCGGCATTTTGGCACCGGCACGCAAAAAGTGGAAGAAGAATTGCTGAAATTGCTGCCCGAAGCGAGAATTATCCGGATGGATGTCGATACAACTGGAACGAAAGGAGCGCACGAGCGGCTGTTAAAAAAATTCGCTCAAAAAGAAGCGGATATTTTGCTTGGTACCCAAATGATCGCAAAAGGGCTTGATTTTCCCGATATTACTCTTGTTGGCGTGCTTAGTGCGGATACGATGCTGCATTTGCCGGATTTTCGCGCCTCTGAAAAAACGTTTCAGCTGTTAACACAAGTAAGCGGACGGGCCGGACGGCATACATTGCCGGGCGAAGTCGTTATTCAGACATATACACCAGAGCATTACAGCATCCAGCTTGCCGCGGATCAGCATTACGAATCATTTTATGAACAGGAAATGCAAATGAGAAAAATGGGAGGATATCCGCCATTTTATTATTTGGCGCTTATTACTGTCAGTCATGAAGAAGCGATCATGGCATCGAGTGAAGCAAATAAAATTGTGATGAATATTAAGCCGGAATTGTCACCGGCGGCTGTTGTATTAGGACCGGTCGCCTCGCCAATTTCACGGATCAACAATAGATATCGGTGGCAATGTCTGATAAAATACAAACGTGAACCAAAGCTTGGCGCTGTACTGAAACAGGTGCTTGAGCATTATGCGAAACAAGGAAAATCAAACGGGCTGATGGTATCCGTTGATATCCATCCATATGTACTGATGTAGAAAAGAGGAACACGATGACGATCTTATCCATTGTTAAACATCCAGCGGCTATTTTGGAGACGAAATGCCAGCCAATCACGATATTTGACAGTAAATTAAAGCGCCTCGTGCGCGATATGCAGGAAACAATGATTGAAGCGGACGGTGTAGGAATTGCTGCACCGCAAGTCGGAAAAGATATGCGCCTGGCCATTGTTGATATTGAAGATGATCATGGCTTGATTGTACTGATTAATCCGGAACTGCTATCGGCAGAAGGCAAGCAGACAGATGTGGAAGGCTGCTTAAGTTTTCCGGACTTATATGGGGAAGTTACACGGCCGAACCAGATTAAAATTAAAGCACAAAACGTAAAAGGACAATTTTATACATTTGAAGCAGAAGGATTTTTAGCACGGGCGATTTTGCATGAAATGGATCATTTGGATGGTGTGTTATTTACATCCAAAGTAAAAAAATACATTCCGGCCGAGGAATTGGAAAAGGTGGACGCAGAGTGACGAATATTGTTTTTATGGGCACCCCGGACTTTTCCGTGCCAGTGCTTGAAAGAATACTAAAAGACGGCTATAACGTTCTTGCTGTTGTAACGCAGCCGGATCGTCCGGTCGGCCGGAAAAAAGTCATGACGCCGCCACCGGTAAAAGCGGCAGCAATCAAACATGGTCTCCCTGTTTTGCAGCCTGAGAAATTATCAAAATCAGGCGAAATGGCCGAAATTATCGGCTTAAAGCCGGATTTAGTTGTGACGGCAGCATATGGACAGCTCTTGCCTAATGAGCTGCTCGAAGCACCAAAATATGGATGCGTTAATGTGCATGCATCTCTTTTACCGGACCTTCGAGGCGGCGCGCCGATTCATTATTCAATTTTACAGGGTAAACAAGAAACAGGCATAACGATTATGTATATGGCCGAAAAGCTGGATGCAGGCGATATCATTGCACAAGCGGCTGTAAAGATAGACGAAAATGACAATACTGGAATCCTTCATGACAAGTTAAGTGTAGTAGGGGCTGAGCTACTGTCTGAGACGATTCCCGCCATTATAAATGGCACATCTTCAAGAACGCCTCAGGATGAATCAAAAGCGACATTTGCCCCAAACATCCGCCGGTCTGATGAAAAAATCGACTGGAATCGTTCTGGGGAAGAACTACACAATCAAGTGCGGGGCCTTTGCCCATGGCCGGTCGCTTATACAACACTGGCCGGAGCAGCAGTAAAAGTCTGGAAAAGTGAAAAGGTGTCTAATACGAGCGGTACACCGGGAACGATTCTTTCGATTGAAGAAGACGGCATTGTGACCGCAACCGGTACAAGCACAGCGCTAAAAATAACAGAACTACAGCCGGCGGGTAAAAAGCGGATGAGTGCACGTGATTATTTACGCGGCTCAGGATCTTCGCTTCAAGCCGGTACAGTATTTGGAGAATAAAATGAGAACATTAAATGTGCGCGAAATTGCGCTGGACTTAATTGACGCAGTGGAAAAAAGCGGCTCATACAGCAATTTAATGCTGAATAACGCGATTGAAAAAAATAATATTTCCGGACGGGATACCGCATTATTAACTGAAATCACATATGGAACGATTCAGCGAAAGCTGACGCTCGACTTTTACCTGGCTCCTTTCTTGAAAAAAAAGCCGGAACTATGGGTTCATAATTTGCTTCGTTTATCTCTTTATCAAATGGTTTATCTTGATAAAGTACCGGAGCGGGCTGTTATTCATGAAGCGGTTGATATTGCCAAAAAACGCGGACATAAAGGGATTTCAGGAATGGTGAATGGTGTGCTTCGGTCTATCCAGCGTGAAGGCGTGCCGGACACGAAATCGATTAAAGACGATGCTGAACGCATTTCCATTGAAACAAGCCATCCCCTCTGGCTTGTGAAAAGATGGATGAAGGCGTACGGCAAAGAAAAAACTGAAGCGATGTGCCAGCATAATTTGACCGCTCCCGAGCAGACAGTGCGGGTAAATGCGATGAAAATGACACGTGATGAAGCTGTTTCTGTCTTGAAAGAAGAAGGATTTGACGCATCGCCATCTGATGTTTCGCCATATGCAATTCGACTGATGAAGGGAAATGCTGCAAGGTCGACTCTTTATAAAAATGGTGCTATTTCTATTCAAGATGAGAGCTCGATGCTCGTTGCACCGGTTGTCGGTGCGAAACCAGGCCAGCGTATTCTTGATATGTGTTCGGCACCAGGCGGGAAAACCGCTCATCTTGCTGAACAAATGAACGGAGAAGGCCGCATTGATGCGCTTGACATTCATGCGCATAAACTAAAGCTCGTCACGCAGAATGCAGACCGGCTGGCGCTTTCTAATATTCATATTCAAAAACAAGATGCACGTAAAGCTGGAGAGTTGTTTGCAGAAGAAACATTTGATGCAATTCTTGTTGATGCCCCATGCTCAGGGCTCGGCGTGATTCGCCGGAAACCTGATTTGAAATATGCGAAAACCGAACAGGACTTGGATAACTTGCAGCGCATTCAGCTTGCCATTTTGGACGCCGCTGTTCCTCTGTTAAAGAAACAGGGTGTGCTTGTGTATAGCACATGCACCGTAGATAAAGAAGAAAATGAAGGAACTGTTAACGTCTTTTTAAGCAATCATCCGGAGTTTGAACCGGTGCCGCTTGAACAAATATCAATAAAACCGGAACAGACAATGATCCAAGTATTTCCGGATGACTTCGGCGGCGACGGATTTTTTATTAGTAAATTTAGAAAGAAGGAAAACTCATAAATGACAAAAGCAATAAATAAACAAACGGAACCGCAGAAGCCATCAATCTATTCATTGGAACTTCACGAATTAAAGCAGTGGCTTTCGGACAACGGCGAAAAGCCGTTCCGGGCCGACCAAATTTTTGACTGGCTGTATGTAAAACGTGCAAAAACGGTTGAAGACATGACTAATTTATCGAAAGAATTGCGTACGAAACTGGATGAATCGTTTATGTTTACCGTCTTAAAAACAGCGATTCAGCAAGAATCTGCAGATGGAACCATTAAATTTTTATTTGAATTGCATGATGGATACTCCATTGAAACTGTTTTAATGCGCCACGAATACGGCAATTCTGTTTGTGTTACAACCCAAGTTGGCTGCCGGATTGGCTGTACGTTCTGTGCATCTACGCTTGGAGGTTTGAAGCGGAATCTTGAATCAGGCGAAATTGTGGCACAAGTGGTAAAGGTACAGCAAGCGCTTGATGAGGTGGGAGAACGAGTAAGTTCTGTCGTCATTATGGGAATTGGAGAACCGTTTGATAACTATGATGAAATGATGTCCTTTTTACACGTAATCAATCACGAAAAAGGCTTGAATATCGGAGCGCGCCATATTACCGTATCGACAAGCGGAATCGTGCCGAAAATTTATAAATTTGCTGATGAAAAAACGCAAATTAATTTTGCTGTTTCTCTTCATGCGCCAAACGATGAGCTGCGGACGAAGCTAATGCCAATTAACCGCGCGTACAAATTAAAAGACTTAATGGAATCGATCCGCTACTACACGGAAAAAACCGGGCGCCGTATTACGTTTGAATATGGACTATTTGGCGGTGAAAATGATTCCGTGGCTCATGCTGAAGAACTGGCATCGCTCATTAAAGGAATTAAATGCCATGTAAATTTAATTCCGGTTAACTACGTGCCGGAACGTGATTACGTTCGCACGCCGCGTAATAAGATCTTTGAATTTGAGAAAACATTGAAGAAAAATGGTGTGAATGCAACGATTCGACGTGAACAAGGAACAGACATTGACGCGGCATGCGGCCAGCTTCGGGCGAAAGAGCGTGCCGGCGAAACGGGGTGACCGCATGAATGCAGTCTTTCAAACAGATCGTGGAAGAATCCGCTCACACAATGAGGACAGCGGCGGCGTATTTCACCATAATAGCAACCTCTGTCTTGCCATTGTCGCGGATGGAATGGGCGGACATAATGCAGGAGATACTGCGAGCCGAATGACGATCGAGTCATTTGAAAAACATTGGAATGAAACAGCAGCGGGTATTCAATCGCCCGGTGATGCGATGAACTGGCTGAAATCGATTATTCCGGTGATCAATGCGGACATTTTAATCCATGCCAGTACACATGAGGAATGCAGCGGAATGGGAACAACACTTGTTGCCGCCCTTTGTACAGAAAAATTCTGCACGATTGCAAGCATCGGCGACAGCCGATGCTATTTGCAAAGTGAAGACGGTTTTTCACAAGTGACAGAAGATCATTCGCTCGTAAATGAACTCGTCAAGTCTGGCGAAATTACAAAAGAAGCAGCAGAAAACCATCCGAAAAAAAATGTCTTGACGCGTGCACTCGGAACAGACGAGAAGCTGGCTGTCGACTACAGAACGATTATGTTTGAAGAAGGAGATTTACTGCTTCTTTGTTCAGATGGTTTATCTAATAAAGTAGCGGATGCTCAAATAAGCTATGTTTTACAATTAACAGATTCGCTTCCTGCAAAAGCGGATACTCTTATTCAGATGGCCAATGAAAATGGCGGCGAAGACAATATTACCGTCGTGATTCTTGAGCATTGTGCCGCACGCGAAAGCGGGTGAACACATGTTAATTGGCAAAAGCTTAAGCGGACGTTATAAAATTGTCCGGACGATTGGTGGCGGCGGTATGGCGCACGTTTATTTGGCGCGTGATATGATTTTAGACCGCGATGTGGCCATTAAAGTACTCCGGTTTGATTTTGCAGGAGAAGATGAATTTTTACGCCGTTTTCAGCGTGAAGCTCAAGCCGCCTCAAGTCTTGCTCATCCGAATATCGTCAGTATTTATGACGTTGGCGAAGAAGACAATGTTCACTTTATCGTCATGGAGTATGTGGATGGAATGACGCTAAAAGAATATATTCAGCAATTTTCGCCGGTTCCATACGAAAAAGTGATTGATATTATGAAACAAATGACAGCTGCTGTTGCGTTTGCTCACCAGCATTCGATTATTCACCGTGATGTAAAGCCGCACAACATGTTGATGGACCGGGACGGAACGGTAAAAATGACCGATTTCGGCATCGCAATGGCCATGAGCGCCACATCCATTACGCAAACGAATGCTGTTCTCGGGTCGGTTCACTACATTTCACCTGAGCAGGCAAGAGGCGGTATGGCGACGAAAAAGTCAGATATTTATGCGCTTGGCATCGTCATGTATGAGCTGTTAACAGGGAAGCTTCCATTTTCAGGTGAATCAGCTGTATCGATCGCATTGAAGCATTTGCAGACAGAAACACCCTCTGTTAAGCAGCTCTATCCAGGGATTCCACAAAGCATTGAAAATATTGTTCTGCATGCAACAGCCAAAGATCCGTTTCATCGTTATATGAGTGCGGAAGAAATGGAGCATGACTTATCAACCGCTCTTGAAGAATATCGCCTGCATGAAGAAAAGTTTATGATTCCAGAAGACGACGATGAAGTGACGAAAGCTATTCCAGTCTTCACGCCGAAGCCGCCGGAACGTATTCAGCCGGCTGTATCCTCGGCTGAAAAAAAACAAGAGATGGCTCCAATGAAAAAGAAAAAGAAATGGCCATGGATCTTGCTTTTTTTGATTACTCTTAGCATTCTGGGCGCCGTGGCTTGGACAGTGGCAACGACACCGAGAGATGAAGAAGTGCCGGAGACAAACGGAAAAAGCCCCGAAGCGGCAGCCTCTATGTTAATTAATGCTGGCTTTATTGTCGGCGACTCCGATGAAGAGTTCAGTGCGGATATTGAGCAGGGAAAAGTGATACGAACCGTTCCGGAAGCTGGTAAAACAGTCCAAGAAGGCAGCGAAATCGATTTATTCGTCTCTGCTGGAAAAGAACGAAAAGCGATGGTAGATTACACAGGAAAAACATTGGAAGAAACACGCGAGCTTCTTGAAGAAGCAGGATTTCGCGATGTTGAAACGGAAATGATTCATGATGAAAGTGAAGCTGGAACGGTTTTGGAACAAAATCCGAATGTGGATGAACTCGTCATTCCGGAAGAAACAGGTGTGGAATTGACTGTTAGTGCCGGTCTTGCGAATGTTTTGCTAACGGATCTTGGCGGCTATACGGAAAAGAGCCTTGAAGACTATGCAGATTCCAATGGAATTATCATTGACATTTCTAGTGAAGAATTTTCTGATTCGGTATCTGCAGGACAGGTAATCAGCCAGTCCCCACAAGCCGGAAGTGAAGTGGCACCGGGAAGCACGGTGGAAGTGACGCTGTCAAAAGGACCGGAAGAGATTCCGCCGGCAGAAGTATCAACAGAGATTGTCATTCCTTATGAACCGGAGATAGAAGGAGAGTCGCAGGAAGTTCAAATTTACATGGAAGACGCAGCTCATAGCATGACTGAACCGTATGAAAAGTTTTTAATTACGGAAGAAACGAAGCGTACGCTTGAATTTGTCGTTGAAAAAGGCAAAAAAGCAGGATACAAAGTAATACGGGACCAAGTAGTCATAATTGATGAAACCATTCCATATCCGGAAGAAACAGAATCTGAATAAGGTGGTGCTACATGCCAGAAGGCAAAATCATTAAAGCGTTAAGCGGTTTTTACTACGTACTTGATGGGGAAAACATTATTCAATGCCGCGGTCGGGGAGTATTTCGAAAGCGTAACATTACCCCGCTCGTCGGAGATTATGTTGAATATGAAGCGGAAAATGATAAAGAAGGCTATGTTTTATCCATTGGAGAACGAAAAAATGATCTTGTTCGGCCGCCGGTCGCTAATATTGACCAGGCGGTGCTCGTTTTTTCGGCGATGGAACCAGCGTTCAGTACAATGCTGCTCGACCGGTTTTTAGTGCTGATCGAGTCAAAACATATCGAACCGGTTATTTGTCTGACAAAGATGGATCTGGCTGACGATTTGAAAAAGCTGAACGCATTTATTGCAGATTATCGGAAGATTGGCTATACCGTCGTGGAAACATCTTCTGAAACGATGGCTGGCCTAAACTCGCTTGAAGATTATTTAACCGGTAAGACGTCTGTTTTTGCAGGACAATCAGGCGTTGGAAAATCATCACTATTAAATGCGATTCGACCGGATCTCGCATTAAAAACGGATGAAATTTCGAGCTCTCTAGGCCGCGGCAAGCATACAACCCGGCACGTGGAATTAATTCCGGCAGCGGGCGGGCTGGTCGCAGATACGCCTGGATTCAGTTCGTTGGAGTTTGATGGAATTGATGTGGAAGATGTTTCGTCTTGCTTTCCCGAGATGGCAGAGTTGAGCTCTTCTTGCAAATTTCGTGGCTGTATTCATATTAATGAACCAAAATGTGCCGTAAAACAAGCGGTGGAGAAGGAAGAAATACCTTCTTATCGTTACGATCATTATTTGCAGTTTATAGAGGAAATTAAAGAGAGAAAGCCGAGGTACTGATGTTATGATCAAGATTGCCCCTTCTATTTTGTCCGCTGACTTTGCGCGGCTTGGTGAAGAAGTAAAAGACGTGGAAAACGGTGGCGCGGATTATATCCATGTTGATGTAATGGATGGTCATTTTGTGCCAAATATTACGATCGGTCCGCTTATTGTAGAAGCGATCCGTCCGGTAACGGCCCTGCCGCTGGACGTGCACTTAATGGTCAGCAATCCGGACCGATACATTGAAGCGTTTGCGAAAGCGGGAGCGGACATTATTACGGTTCATGCTGAAGCGTGCCCGCACTTGCACCGGACCATTCAGCTTATCCGTTCATTTGGTGTCAAAGCGGGGGTCGTCTTAAACCCATCTACGCCGGCAGATGTACTCCAATATGTCATTCGCGACATCGATATGGTTCTGTTAATGACAGTGAATCCTGGATTTGGCGGCCAATCTTTTATTGAAGCGGTTGTACCAAAAATCCGCCGTGTCCGTGAAATGATTGTAGAGGCAGGCGTAGTAGTTGATATCGAAGTGGACGGCGGTGTAAATGCAGAAACGGCTAAAATTTGTGCTGAAGCAGGTGCGAATGTTCTCGTTGCCGGGTCCGCCATTTACAATGAAAAGGACCGAGGTGCGGCGATTCAGGCAATTCGTGCGGCTGCAGAAAGCGCGTGATCATTCGGATCGTAGCCGGCGGGCCTGAAGATGAGCTGCCAAATTTAAATGCGGATCTTGAGAAGGAGGAGCAATGGATTGGCGTCGATCGGGGCGCCCTTTATTTGCTCGAACGAGGCATTATACCTGCCAAAGCGTTTGGGGACTTTGACTCGATAACGACTGAAGAATGGGAACGGGTTGCAGCTATGGTTCCGGATTATGTTCAATTTCCGGCTGAAAAAGATGAAACTGATCTTGAAATTGCGTTGAATGCTGCTGTAAAGCAACATCCAGAAGCGATTTTTTTGTACGGAGTGACAGGCGGGCGCCTTGACCACTTTTTCGGCGCGGTTACATTGCTTATGAAAAAAGAACTGGATTGTCCTGTTATGATTGTTGACCGCCAAAATGAAATTTCTGTTTATTCACCGGGAGAAGCGGCCATTGCCCAAAAAGAAAAATGGCCATATATTTCGTTTTTTGCCATGAGTGAACAAGTGGAAGGGCTGACACTTTCGGGGTTTAAATTTCCGCTTTACAATTATACTGTCCAAAAAGGTTCTTCAAGGTGTGTCAGCAATGAACTCATTGAAAAAAAGGGGGTCTTTTCGTTCCGTTCAGGCATATTAATGGTTATAAGAAGCCGTGACGGGAGGAGAAGCCATTGAAATTTTACACGTTGAAACTGCCGAAATTCGTCGGGGGCATGATCCGTATGGTGCTGTCAGCCGGAAAAAAAAGAAAATAAAAAAGCACCAGTGCCATTTGGCGCCGGTGCTTTTTTATTTATGGAAAAATTAAACACGTTCAACTTTTCCAGATTTAAGTGCGCGGGCAGAAACCCAAACACGTTTTGGTTTACCGTCAACGAGGATACGAACTTTTTGAAGGTTAGCGCCCCATGTACGTTTACTTGAATTCATCGCGTGTGAGCGGTTGTTTCCAGTACGTGCTTTACGGCCAGAAATAACACATTTTTTTGGCATTGTATTCACTCCTTACTATTGAGGATCATCATTGTCTACGTTTTTATGTGCAAGACACTTAAATAATTTATCATAATCAACCAATGAATGCAACAGCTTTGAAAAAGTCTTTCAAGAAAAATCACTTGACAGTTAAAAAGGCAGTCAATTCGTTTGTTCAGTTGTGAAGTTGTATATAAATATAGTAAAATGACTATAGTTTGATTCGCGAGGAGGATTTTTTGTGACGATTGAATTAACGACAGAGCTCGGTCAAATTGACATTTCAAATGAAGTGATCGCGATGATTGCAGGTGGCGCGGCAGTAGACTGCTATGGCATTGTCGGCATGGCGTCAAAAAAACAATTAAAAGATGGCATTGCGGAAATTTTGCGCCGTGAAAATTTCACGCGCGGCGTGATCGTACGCCAGGAAGAAGACCGCATTTTTATTGACATGTACATTATCGTTAGCTATGGAACAAAAATTTCCGAAGTGGCGAGTAATGTTCAGTCAAAAGTAAAATACACGCTTAATCAAACAGTCGGGCTGTCAGTCGATTCTGTTAATATTTTTGTACAGGGTGTACGGGTAACGAACCCGTAGTGTGAGGAGGAAATTTTTGTGGGTATGACTTCATTGGACGGGCTGCGCTTTGCCAGGATGGTTCAGGCGGGCGCGCAGCATTTATCGGTGAATGCGGATATGGTAGATGCATTGAATGTGTTTCCGGTTCCGGATGGCGACACGGGAACGAATATGAATTTGTCGATGACATCAGGAGCAAAAGAAACCGAATCGTCAAAACAAACGCATTTCGGCAAAACGGCGGAAGCGCTGTCGAAAGGGCTTTTGATGGGCGCGCGGGGAAATTCCGGCGTTATTTTGTCTCAGCTTTTCCGAGGCTTTTCAAAAGCAATCGCCAACAAGCAGGAAGTCTCGGCTTTTGAACTGGCCGCTGCGTTTGAAGCGGGCGTCCAAACAGCTTATAAAGCGGTTATGAAGCCGGTGGAAGGAACGATCTTAACGGTCGCAAAAGATGCAGCCAAAAAAGCAGTAGCCGTTTCACAAAAAGAAGCGAATATTATTGCTGTCATGGAGGCATTTGTAGAAGAAGGACAGGCTTCGTTGAACCGGACGCCTGAGCTTCTGCCTGTCTTAAAAGAAGTGGGCGTGGTGGACAGCGGCGGACAAGGGCTTTTGCTTGTGTATGAAGGCTTTTTAGCTGAACTTAAAGGAGAAGCACTTCCAGCAGCGCTCTCAACGCGGCAGGACATGATGGATCTTGTTAGTGCCGAGCATCATAAAAGTGTACAAAGCTTTATGAACACAGAAGACATCGAATTTGGCTATTGCACCGAATTTATGGTGAAGTTCGACGAAAAAAAACTATCAAAAAATCCTTTTTCCGAAGATCGGTTTCGCCATGAACTGAGTGAATTTGGTGATTCACTGCTTGTCATTTCCGATGATGAAATTGCCAAAGTACACATCCATGCCGAGCATCCGGGTGATGTGCTGACGATCGGACAGCAATACGGCAGCTTGATCAATATGAAGATTGAAAATATGCGTGAGCAGCATAGCGCCATTACAAAGTCGTCTTCAGTACCTGCAGCCGCCAAGCCAGCTGAAAAAGCGAAATATGGTGTTGTGACGGTTGCGATGGGATCGGGTGTTGGTGAATTGTTTACAAGTATCGGCGCAACCGCTGTGATTGAAGGCGGCCAGACAATGAATCCGTCTACTGAGGATATCGTGAAGGCCATTGAACATTGTCACGCTGAGCATGTTTTTGTGCTGCCGAATAATAAAAATATTATTATGGCCGCAGAACAGGCGGCGGAAGTATCAGAAGCCAATGTTTCTGTCATTTTAACGAAAACAGTCCCACAAGGGCTGGCGGCTTTACTTGCATTTAATCCGGATGGGAATGAATCATCAAACCGTGATGCTATGACTGCAGCGTCTGCTCAAGTGAAGACAGGGCAAGTAACGCATGCTGTCCGGGATACGACCATTGACGGCATTGATATTAAAAAAGACGATTTCATGGGTCTGGCAGAAGGCAAAATCGTTGTCACGCATTCCGAAATAATAGAAACGGCGAAAGAGCTTCTTCAATCACTGCTCGATGATGAATCAGAAATTGTCACAGTTATTTATGGGGAAGAAGCCTCGGAGGAAATAGTGGGACAAGTAACAGATTTTATTGAGGAAAATTATTCGGATGTTGAAGTGGAAGTCCACGGTGGAAAGCAGCCGCTGTATCCATTTATTTTTTCTATTGAATAAAACAAGGGAGAGAGATCATTCTCTCTCTTTTTCTTATTAAGCCTGCAGGACGCAGGTCGCAAATGCGCAGCGAATGATGTCGCGATTTTAGCATTTGATCCTTGGGCCAGCAGGAAGCAGGTCACAAATGCGTTGCGATTGACATCGCGATCTTAGCATTTGATCCTTGTATATGAAAGGAGGAAAAAGAATGCTTGAAATTGGTCATCCCCTTAACCAGCCAATCAGTGTGTTGAAAGGAGCGGGGAAAGAAGCGGAATTGTCTCTGTCATCAATTGGAGTACTGACCGTTGGTGATTTAATGGAGTTTGTCCCGGCCCGCTATGATGATATGCGGCTGAAAAGCCCTGAAGAAGCGGCACATGATGAAAAAGTAACAATTGAAGGCATTATTCAAACAGAGCCGTCTGTCATGTATTACGGAAAGAAAAAATCACGCTTAACATTTAAAATGCTGTCTGGGCCTCATTTGATTAATGTGACCTTTTTTAATCAGCCTTATTTAAAGAAAAAAGCATCTGTTGGCGATAAAGTGACTGTGACGGGAAAATGGGACCGCCACCGGCTGTCGGTTTCGGGACAGCTGCTGGAGATTGGACCCTATTCGCGTGGAACGGATTTTGAGGCGGTTTATTTGCTGCGCAATGCAATCCCGCTGAAGCAATTCCGAAAGCTTGTCAAACAGGCCATTGACTTGTACGGTGATCACATTGAAGAAACATTGCCAGCTCCCTTACTTGGACAGTATCGCTTGATGGAAAGAAAAGAAGCGATTCGAGCGCTCCACTTTCCGGAATCACATGATGAAATGAAGCAGGCACGCCGTCGGTTTGTGTATGAAGAATTTTTTTATTTTCAGTTGAAAATGCAGGCGCTCCGAAAAACGATTCGGGAGCAGTCCGGAGGTATCGCACAAAAATATGACCTTGCCAAACTGAAACAATTAATTGATTCTCTTCCATTTGAGTTAACCAATGCACAGAAAAAAGCTGTGAATGAAATTTGTGCAGATATGAAGTCGCCATATCGGATGAACCGGCTGCTGCAAGGAGATGTTGGCAGCGGGAAAACAGCGGTAGCAACACTGGCACTTTATGCATCGGTAACAGCCGGGTTTCAAGGTGCGTTAATGGTGCCAACTGAAATTTTGGCTGAGCAGCATGCGAAATCGCTTCATGATATGCTTGAGCCGTTTGGCATTACGACCGCCTTGTTGACAGGCACAGTAAAAGGCAAACGTCGGAAAGCACTGCTTGGTGCACTTCAGGCAGGCGACATCGATATTTTAATTGGGACACATGCGCTTATTCAAGATGATGTTATATTCCATAATCTCGGGCTTGTGATTACAGATGAACAGCACCGGTTCGGCGTCAACCAGCGGCGTGTACTTCGCTCAAAAGGGGAGAATCCGGACGTTTTATTTATGACGGCAACGCCGATTCCGCGGACACTTGCCATTACCGTTTTTGGTGAAATGGATGTGTCGATTATTAACGAAATGCCCGCGGGCCGTAAAGCGATTGAGACATATTGGGCAAAAGAAGAGATGCTTGGCCGTGTTCTTGAGTTTACGGAAAAAGAACTGCGAAAAGGACGGCAGGCATATGTCATTTGCCCGCTTATTGAAGAATCAGAAAAACTTGATTTTCAAAATGCGCTCGATGTCCATGCGCAGCTTACAAGCTATTTTCATGGGAAATTCACAGTTGGTCTTATGCACGGTCGATTAAGTGGGGAAGAAAAAGACGCAGTAATGAAATCGTTCAGCGCCAATGAACTTAATATTCTCGTATCGACAACCGTTGTTGAAGTGGGTGTGAACGTACCCAATGCGACAGTGATGATTATTTACGATGCGGAACGATTTGGCTTGTCACAGCTTCATCAGCTCCGTGGACGCGTTGGACGTGGCTCTGAACAATCCTATTGTATGCTTATTGCCGATCCAAAATCTGAAACCGGCAAAGAACGTATGACTGCAATGACAGAAACAAATGATGGATTTGTGCTAAGCGAAAAGGATTTAGAATTGCGCGGTCCCGGCGATTTTTTCGGCCGCAAGCAAAGCGGGCTGCCAGAATTTAAAATGGCTGACATGGTACATGACTACCGCGCGCTTGAAACTGCACGAGAAGATGCAAAAACATTAATCAATGATCCAGCTTTTTGGAAGAGCGATGAATATGCCCAGCTGCGGGCCGTTTTGACTGATTCGGGCGTACTCGCCGGCGAAAAGCTGGACTAAGAATGCAAGTTGCCTCTTGCATTCTTTTTTTGTTATCTTTATACTGTTTTTTAGTACCTAGTCCTAATATCGGATGGTGGGATAGAAGATGAGACGATCAAAAAAAGAACGCCAGGAGCGTCTGCAAAAAACGATTCAGGAAAATCCATTTGTGACGGATGAAGAACTGGCACAGGAATTCAGCGTAAGCGTTCAAACGATTCGGCTGGATCGAATGGAACTGTCCATTCCGGAGCTGCGGGAACGCATTAAATATGTAGCAGAGAAAAACATGCAGGATGAAGTGCGCTCACTTCCCATCGAAGAAGTGATCGGTGATATTATTGACATTGAATTAGACAAAAGCGCCATTTCGATTTTTGATGTAAAAAAAGAGCATGTGTTTACGCGAAATGGCATCGCGCGCGGTCATCACTTATTTGCGCAAGCTAATTCATTAGCTGTAGCGGTGATTAACGATGAAATGGCGCTGACAGGTAAAGCGGAAATTCGTTTCACACAGCCGGTCAAAGAAGGCAGCCGCGTCGTTGCGAAAGCAAAAGTCATTCGGTCTGAAAAAGGACGAACAATTGTAGACGTGTCAAGTTCCGTTGGCAGTGACCTTGTATTCCGGGGTGAATTTTCGATGTTTCGTGCACAATCTGCAGAAAAGGGGAAAAAAGATGAAACTGGCAATTGATGCAATGGGCGGGGATCATGCGCCCGAACAAATCATTTTTGGTGTTAACCGGGCATTAAAAGAATTGCCGGAGCTGGAATTAATGATTTTTGGAGATCAAGAAAAAATTCAGCCGCTGTTAGACGCAGGCAGTCAGATCCGCACGGAAGTTATTCATTCACCGGATTTTATTCTCGGCACGGATGAGCCTGTTCGGGCCGTCCGCCGAAAAAAGCAGTCATCACTTGTCATGATGGCAGAAGCTGTAGCGAATAAAAAAGCAGCGGCTTGTGTATCAGCTGGAAATACAGGCGCGCTTATGGCAGCAGGGTTATTTATTGTCGGCCGTATTGACGGAATCGAGCGTCCGGCTTTAGCGCCTACGTTTCCAACTGTTGACGGCAAAGGCTTTGTGATGCTCGATGCAGGGGCTAATTCAGACGCAAAACCAGAGCATTTGCTTCAATATGCGATAATGGGTTCTGTTTATGCGGAAAAAGTGCGTGGTATAAAAAAGCCGCGTGTCGGATTATTAAATATCGGAACAGAAGAAAAAAAAGGGAATGAATTAACGAAAGCGGCATATAAACTGCTAAGTGAGGCACCTGGAATGAATTTTATCGGCAATGTTGAGTCGCGTGAGTTGTTGAATGGCGCAGCTGACGTTGTCGTAACAGATGGCTTTACTGGCAACATGGTGTTAAAAACGATCGAAGGCAGCGCGCTGTCTATTTTCTCTATGTTAAAAACGGCGTTAACAGCGTCAACGAAGTCAAAACTCGGCGCCTTGCTTTTAAAAGATGAACTGCGCGGCTTAAAAAATAAAATGGATTATGCTGAATATGGCGGTGCCGGCTTATTTGGCTTAAAAGCGCCGGTTATTAAAGCGCACGGATCATCTGACGCAAACGCTTTTTATCATGCAATCGAACAAGCTTACAAAATGGCGCAGGCGAATGTGCCAGCCATTATCGAATCACAAATTGCCAGCGGGAAGGAATGACAAAATCAATGGGGAAAATCGCGTTTGTATTTCCGGGACAAGGTTCCCAAAAGGTCGGCATGGGAGAGTCACTAGCTAATCAGCATGTACATATACAAAAGATGTTCCAAAAAGCGGATGAAAAACTGGGCTATTCATTAACAGACATCATGTTTAACGGACCGGAAGAAGAGCTGACACTCACTTCGAACGCGCAGCCGGCTCTTTTAGCTGTCAGTATGGCTGTGTTAAAACGGTTTGAAGAAGAAGGAGTGACACCAGACTTTACAGCAGGCCACAGTCTTGGAGAATACTCTGCTTTAGCCGCCGCCGGCGCCATTACATATGAAGAAGCGGTTTGGGCGGTTCATCAGCGCGGTAATTTAATGGAGGAAGCGGTGCCAGCCGGTCAAGGCGCGATGGCAGCAGTCCTTGGCATGGAGCGTGAAGTGCTTGAAGAAGTGACGATGAGTGTAACGCAAGGAGGCGCTGTCGTAGCAGTGGCCAATTTCAACTGTCCTGGACAAATTGTCATTTCAGGCTCAAAAGAAGGTGTTGAACAAGCAGCTGCTCTCTTAAAAGAAAAAGGCGCAAAACGGGTGATTCCGTTAAACGTCAGCGGCCCTTTTCATTCACCGCTTATGGAACCTGCCGCTGAAAAGCTGCGAGCTGTACTTGATAAAGCAAATATTCAATCGAGTCGTATACCGGTCGTTGCCAATGTGGATGCACAGCCGGTTACCGATGCAGAGACGATTAAAGAAAACCTTGTGAAACAGCTGTATTCACCTGTTCTATGGGAAGACAGTGTGCAAACGATGCTCGATGCAGGTGTTGACACATTTATTGAAATCGGTTCGGGAACCGTTTTATCCGGGTTGATCAAAAAAATAAATCGGCGTGTTCGGACGTTCGCCATCAGCGATGAAGAATCGATTGTGAAAACAGTGGTAGCACTGAAGGAGGAGACGGAATGAATCTTGAAGGGAAAACAGCACTTGTAACAGGCGCGTCCCGCGGCATCGGGAAAGCCATTGCATTAGAACTTGCCCGTCATGGTGCGGATGTTGCAGTCAATTACGCCGGGAATGAACAAAAAGCAAAAGAAGTAGCCGATGAAATTCAAGCAATGGGACGACGTTCATTTATCGTTCAATGCGATATTTCAGATGGTGATGCTGTACAGGCAATGGTAAAAGAAACAGTTGCTCAATTTGGCCGCCTTGATATTTTGGTGAACAACGCGGGTATTACGCGCGATAACCTGATTATGCGTATGAAAGATCAGGAATGGGATGACGTTATTAACACGAATTTAAAAGGTGTTTTCCTTTGTACAAAAGCGGTAACACGTCAAATGATGAAACAAAGAAGCGGCCGGATTATTAATATTTCTTCGGTTGTCGGCCGGATCGGAAATGCGGGTCAGGCGAACTATACAGCCGCAAAAGCAGGTGTGATTGGGTTGACGAAAGCATCAGCCCGTGAGCTTGCTGCTCGGGGCATTACAGTGAATGCGATTGCCCCCGGCTTTATCGCAACAGACATGACAGATGAACTGCCGGCAGAGGCAAAAGAGCAGCTGATCGGTCAAATTCCACTCGGCACGCTCGGTGACACTGATGACATCGCCGCCGCCGCATTATTTTTAGCTAGTGATGGCGCCAAGTATATCACCGGTCAGGTTCTAGGTGTTGACGGCGGCATGGCGATGTAATAAAAAGCGTGTTTTGATGAAGTGAATCGTCTATAATACTTGAGGGGAGGTGAATCATAGTGGCAGATGTATTAGAACGTGTAACCAAAATTATCGTTGATCGTCTAGGTGTCGAAGAATCACAAATCAACCTTGATGCAAAATTCAAGGAAGATCTTGGAGCGGATTCTTTAGATGTTGTGGAGCTTGTAATGGAGCTTGAAGACGAATTCGATATGGAAATTTCCGATGATGATGCGGAAAATATTACGACGGTAGGCGACGCTGTAACGTACATAAACAGCAAAAACTAATCGTCCATTAATGGCAGATCCGGCTATTCGGGTCTGCTTTTTTCGTTTAAAGACAAAAAGTGTATATTCTTGGGCATTATCCAGCTCCAGGCGCCATCGAGACCCGCAGGATATGGGGCATAAAAGCGTTGCGACGGCCTGGATGGCTTAGTCGGGCGAATGCCACAGGTCGTGGCGGCTTTAAAGCGCGACGGCACGATGCCGCGCTCTTAGCTTTTGTTCCATTTACCCATTCAAGCCCTTCTGGAGGCAAAAAGCGCCTCCGCCGGTGCTCATCTTATGCTTGTCGCCAATAAACGGACGCCTTACGCTTTTAATTCTCTTTGCGCTATGCATTTTTTTCGGCTAAACTATTTTTGTGTGCATTTTAACATTGCGGAGGAACAAGAATGAAAAAAACAAATCGGGAGCAGCGTTATTCCGAACGAAAAAATACGGAGTTTTACGAATTTCAGGAGAAAACGGGCATTCATTTTCAAAACGAAACATTATTAAAGCAGGCATTTACGCATTCATCATATGTGAATGAGCATCGGAGAAAACCATATGAGGACAATGAGCGGCTGGAGTTTTTAGGAGATGCTGTTTTAGAGCTGACGGTTTCACAATTTTTATATAAAACATATCCGGTTATGTCAGAAGGAGAATTAACGAAGCTCCGGGCAGCAGTTGTTTGTGAACCATCACTGGTCACATTTGCAAACGAGCTTGAATTCGGCAAGCTCATCTTGCTGGGAAAAGGGGAAGAAATGACCGGAGGAAGAATGCGGCCAGCTCTTTTAGCCGATGTATTTGAAGCATACATTGGTGCTCTTTACTTAGACCAGGGGATGGAAGCTGTTGTTCCTTTTCTGGAAAAACTCGTTTTTCCGAAAATCAGCGCCGGTGCTTTTTCTCATGTGATGGATTTTAAAAGTCAGTTGCAGGAGTTTGTCCAGCGTGAACTAAAAGGATCACCTTCTTACCGGATTTTAGAAGAAAAGGGTCCTGCACACAATAAAGAATTTATTACAGAGGTTTCGTTAAACGACATCGTGCTCGGCCGTGGTGCGGGCCGGTCAAAAAAAGAAGCAGAGCAATTTGCGGCGCGCATGGCGCTTGAACATGTAAAACAATCGAAGTAGGAGACAGGTGGATAGGTATGATCCTGAAAAAGCTTGATATAGCGGGATTTAAATCATTTGCAGGAAAAGTAACCATCGATTTTATGCCCGGTGTAACGGCAGTTGTCGGACCGAATGGTTCAGGAAAAAGCAATATTACAGAAGCGATCCGCTGGGTATTGGGTGAACAGTCCGCTAAAAATTTGCGGGGCGGAAAAATGGAAGATGTTATCTTCTCTGGAAGTGATTCGAGAAGGCGGCTGAATGAAGCGGACGTGACCATTACGCTCGATAATCGGGATGGGGCGCTTCCGCTTGATTACAGTGAGGTAAGTATCACTCGCCGCGTGAACCGGAATGGCGACAGCGGATTTTTCATCAATAAGCAAAGCTGCCGTTTAAAAGACATTATTGAATTGTTTATGGACTCCGGGCTTGGCCGCGGTGCGTTTTCCATTATCGGACAAGGACGCGTCGATGAAATTTTAAACAGCCGCCCGGAAGAGCGACGGTCGATCTTTGAAGAAGCTGCCGGTGTGCTGAAATATAAAACCCGAAAAAAACAGGCGGAAGTAAAGCTTGCGGAAACAGAAGAAAATGTCAGCCGTGTGCAGGACATTTTGTATGAGCTGGAACAGCGGGTAGAACCGCTGGAAATTCAAGCAGCTGCTGCAAAAGATTTTCTTGAAAAAAAAGCAGAATTAAAAGAAGTGGAAGCGTCTGTCTGGGCGTACGATATTGCGGAATCACATGCAGAATGGGAAGAACGAAAAAAAGACCGGCAGCATCAAGAACAGCAAATTGCCTATTTTACTAAAGAGGCAGAAAAAGCTGAATCACGCATCCGAGCATTCGAACAGGAAATAAAAAAGCTCTCACTCGAAGAAGAATCGACCCAGCAAAAGCTTATGGCGGTTATTGAATCGCTTGAAAAGATTGAGGGCAGAAGGCGTTTAATGGATGAACGCCAAAAAAACGCTTCCTATAATGAAGAAAAGCTCGTGAAATCGGTGAAAGAAGCAGAAGAAAAAGAAGCTTCGTTAAAACAAGCATTGGCAGAAGCAAAAGAACTGTCTAAAACAAAAAAGCAGGCGCTTGATTTGTTAAAGAAAGAAGCAGCCGAAAAAGAAACAATGCTGCGCGCACTATCAGGGAACAGAGGGGAAACACTAGATTCGCTTAAAGCCGACTACATTGACCATTTAAGTAAAGAAGCGGCCGCTAAAAATGAGCTCATTGAAATTGATCGGCAGCTTGAACGGCTGACGGCCCGATTTGAACGGCTCGGTGGACATAACGATCAATATTTATCTGAACGAGCCGCGCTTCAGCAAGAGCAGGAGCAAATTGAAAAAGCAAGGTTGTCAGCAGAGCGGAAGCTTGATGAACATACAACTGCCTATCGGGAAGCGAAGCGGGAGCGCGATAGAGTAAAAGAATCGCTTGAAAAAAAACGAAATGCTTTATATAAGGCATACCAAATTTTACAGGAAGCGTCGTCCCGCCGTGATCTTTTAGCATCCATGGAAGAAGACTATTCGGGCTTTTTCTCCGGTGTGAAAGAAGTATTAAAAGAGAAAAATGGACGTCTGCCGGGTGTGATTGGAGCTGCAGCCGAATTGATCCGGGTGCCGAAACAATACGAGCTGGCCATTGAAACAGCACTTGGCGGGGCCCTTCAGCATATTATTGTGGCGGATGAGCCAGTGGCGAGAAAAGCGATCGCTTTCTTAAAACAGCAAAAAAGTGGCCGGGCGACGTTTTTGCCGCTTTCAACGGTAAAAGAAAAATTGATTCCAGATCATGTATTAGCGTCTGTCCGGCATGAGAACGGTTTTCTCGGAACAGCCGTGGAGCTGGTGGACTATGATGAGCAGTATGTGCACGCAGCCAGCCATTTACTCGGAAATGTGATCATTGCGTCATCACTTGAAAAAGCAAACAATATTGCCCGAAAAATGAATCATCGATATCGTGTGGTAACAGTTGAAGGTGACGTGGTGAATGCCGGCGGTTCGATGACCGGGGGTTCAATGAAAAAAAACAGTGCGTCGCTGCTTGGCCGCAAAAATGAACTGGAAACGTTAAACGGACAAATAAAGCAGATGGAACAAAAAACAGCCCAAGTAGAAAAAGAAGTGAAGTCACTGCAGGTTCGCGCCGCTGAATGCGACCGCCTTGTCGGCCGCCTTGAGGAAACCGGCGAGTTATACCGCCAAGGACTTCAAGAAGCAAAAAATCAACAGCTGGAATGGTCTTTTAGCGAACAGTCCATTAACGATCGTCTCGCTGTGTATGATGCGGAAAAACGAGAGTTTCAGGAAGAAAAAGACCGGCTTGAACAACGGAAAGGCGGAGCGTCGGAACTTTTGGCCCAAAACCAGCAAGCGATTCAATTGCTGGATAAGCAAATTGCTTCGATCGAGCAAAAACAAAAAACGGACTTCTCTGAACGGGATCGGCTGGCTGAGCAGTTTAATACGCTCCGTCCACAAATAGCGGTGCTTGAAGAACAGCTTGCTTATAACAACCAGCAGGAAAATCGGCTGCGTATGGAATGGTCAGATGTCCAAAAGCAGCTGAAACAGCTGAAAGATGAACAGGCATTTATAGAAAACGAGCGGTCTAACAGTGGATCGACCGAATTGACACTTGCACAGCAGTCGGATGAACAGGCGATTGAAAAAGACAGGCTCGTCAAACAAAGCGTCTTGTTTAAGGCAGCGCGAAATGAAAAGGCACAAAAGCTGGAAGAAGAAGCGGCTTCGCTGCAAGAATCACGCCGACTGCTGAAAGGCTTGACCGAATCAGTGCGTGGACACGATATAGCAATTGCCCGTTTAGATGTTGAGATTGATACATGGCTGCAAAAGCTAAATGAACAATACGGCCTTTCGTTTGAGGAAGCAGAGCGAATGTACCCTTTAACACACCCCATTGACGAAGCGAGACGGCACGTGCGGCTTATTAAAAAAGCAATAGAAGAACTGGGCGATGTGAATATTGGGGCTATTGAAGAATATGAAACAACGTTTGAACGGGTGGCTTTTTTACGCGCTCAAAAAGAAGACTTAGAAGAAGCAAAATCAACACTTCGGGATGTCATGAGCGAAATGGATATTGAAATGACGCGCCGTTTTTCAGAAACATTTGAAGCGATTAAAGCTGAATTTCAGCCGGCATTTATTCAGCTGTTTGGCGGCGGCCGGGCAGAATTGAAATTAACGGATCCGAAAGATATTCTCAATTCAGGTGTCGATATTTCAGCAATGCCTCCTGGGAAAAAACTACAGCACTTAAGCTTACTGTCTGGCGGCGAGCGGGCGCTGACAGCGATTGCGCTTTTATTTGCGATTTTGCGCGTGCGGCCGGTGCCATTTTGCATTTTAGATGAAGTGGAAGCAGCGCTCGATGAAGCGAACGTTCATCGATTCAGCCGTTATTTAAAAGAATTTAGTGAAGAAACGCAGTTTATCATTATTACGCATCGTAAACAAACGATGGAAGAAGCGGATGCACTTTATGGAGTTGCCATGCAGGAATCAGGGGTGACAAGCCTTGTATCAGTAAGACTTGAAGAAGCGGCGGCGACGTAATAAAAGGAAGGATGGGAACGATGAGCTTTTTTAAAAAATTAAAAGATAAATTTTCCGGCTCGCAGGAGCAGGAACAAACAACCGAAAAATATACGGAAGGACTGAAAAAAACACGATCCGGTTTTTCCGAAAAAATGAATAATTTGTTTGCACGCTACCGCAAAATTGATGAAGATTTTTTTGAAGAGCTGGAAGAAATTCTGATTGGGGCGGATGTTGGGTTTGATACGGTGATGGAGCTGATTGATGAGCTGAAGCTGGAAGTAAAGCGGCAAAACACCAATGAACCCGAAGCGATCCGGGAAATCATTACGGAAAAATTTGTGGATATTTACGCTGGCGATGATGAGATGTCATCTGAATTAAATATTCAAGATACAGGATTAACAGTTATTTTATTCGTTGGCGTCAACGGTGTCGGCAAAACGACAACAATTGGCAAGCTTGCACATCAATTCAAAACAGAAGGCAAAAAAGTAATGCTTGCGGCCGGCGATACGTTCCGTGCGGGCGCGATTGAACAGCTTGAAGTGTGGGGAGAACGAACAGGCGTGGACGTCATTAAGCAGACGGAAGGGTCCGACCCGGCCGCCGTCATGTATGATGCTGTGCGCGCAGCCAAATCACGAGGTGCCGACATTTTATTATGTGACACAGCCGGCCGACTGCAAAATAAAGTTAATCTTATGAACGAATTACAAAAAGTAAAACGCGTGATTGAACGGGAAGTTCCAGAGGCGCCGCATGAGGTTCTGCTCGTGGTCGATGCGACTACGGGGCAAAATGCACTGATTCAAGCAAAAACGTTCAAAGAAGCGACAGATGTATCGGGTATTGTACTGACGAAGCTTGACGGTACGGCAAAAGGCGGCATCGCACTCGCCATCCGGAAAGAACTGGGCGTGCCGGTTAAATTTGTCGGCCTTGGCGAAAAAATGGATGATCTGCAGCCGTTTGATGCTGAAAAATATGCCTACGGACTGTTTGCCCAGGCATTTGAGCAAAAAGAATCTGAGTCAGCGGATGAAACAGCCGAATAAACGGCTGTTTTTCACCGTTCTTGACAGGAAAGACAGATGCAGGTACACTATTTTTAGTGTAAAGGTTTTTCACTTAACAAAGGAGGGGCAGCCGTGCTTGAAAAAACGATGCGGATGAATTATCTGTATGATTTTTATCAGATGCTTCTGACCGACAAACAGCGCAGCTATATGTCCCTATACTACCTGGATGACTATTCGCTCGGTGAAATTGCCGATGAATACGAAGTGAGCCGCCAGGCCGTTTATGATAATATAAAACGCACAGAAGCAATGCTTGAAGAATATGAAGCGAAGTTAATGCTGTTAAAGAAGTTCCAAAAACGTCAGGCATTAATCGATCAGTTGAAAGAACGGGCTGATGAAGATATGCTGGCAGTTATCGAGGCGATTGAGGAGCTTGAATAGGGGGACTGCATGATGGCATTTGAAGGATTGGCCGAACGACTGCAAGGAACAATGCAGAAAATTCGCGGCAAAGGGAAAGTATCCGAATCCGATGTAAAAGAAATGATGCGAGAAGTGCGTCTGGCTCTTTTAGAAGCGGACGTTAACTTTAAAGTTGTCAAACAATTTGTCAAAAAAGTAAGTGAGCGTTCTGTCGGCCAGGAAGTGATGAAAAGCCTAACACCAGGACAGCAAGTCATTAAAGTCGTTAAGGAAGAACTAACGGCGTTAATGGGTGGCGAAGAAAGCCGGATCGGCACAGCAAAACGTCCGCCAACCGTCATTATGATGGTCGGGCTGCAAGGGGCAGGGAAGACGACAACGACCGGAAAGCTTGCGAATTTACTTCGCAAAAAGTATAACCGGAAACCGCTTTTAGTTGCAGCCGATATTTATCGTCCGGCAGCGATTAAACAGCTTGAAACGCTTGGGAAGCAATTGGATATGCCTGTCTTTTCAATGGGTGATCAAGTAAGCCCGGTTGAAATTGCCAAGCAGGCGATTCAAAAAGCGAAAGATGATCATCTCGATTATGTTCTCATTGATACAGCCGGCCGCCTTCACATTGATGAAGGGTTAATGGATGAGCTAAAACAAATTAAAGAACTGTCATCGCCCGAAGAGATTTTTCTTGTTGTCGATTCCATGACTGGCCAGGACGCTGTGAATGTAGCAGAAAGCTTCAATGAGCAGCTTGGCATCACTGGTGTTGTGCTCACGAAGCTTGATGGAGACACACGTGGCGGGGCTGCATTGTCAATCCGTGCTGTAACCGGCAAGCCAATCAAATTTGTCGGGATGGGCGAAAAACTGGACGCACTTGAGCAATTTCATCCGGAACGAATGGCATCCCGTATTCTTGGGATGGGCGATGTACTGTCACTCATTGAAAAAGCACAAACTAATGTCGATGAAACAAAAGCAAAAGAGCTGGAGCAAAAAATGCGGACGATGTCTTTTACTTTCGACGACTTTTTAGACCAGCTCGGGCAAGTGCGTTCAATGGGACCGCTTGATGAAATTTTAAAAATGCTTCCGGGCGCAAACAAAATGAAAGGCTTAAACAATGTGCAGGTTGACGAAAAGCAAATCGGCCGTGTTGAAGCGATTATCCGCTCCATGACAAAGGATGAAAAACAACAGCCGGAAATTATTAATTCCGGTCGCCGTAAGCGGATTGCCCGCGGTTCGGGAACATCGATTCAGGAAGTAAACCGTTTGTTAAAACAGTTTGAAGACATGAAAAAAATGATGAAACAAATGTCTTCAATGCAGCAAAAAGGCAAGAAAAAAGGCGGTATGCCAAAGCTTCCTTTTATGTAATCTAAAGCAGATTTAATCTGTAAAGAAAAAACACTTTACAACACTTTAACTATTTGGTATGATTCTATCTTGTGTGAAACTATTTCGGAGGTGCTTATTAGCATGGCAGTAAAAATTCGTTTAAAACGTATGGGTGCAAAAAAATCCCCATTCTATCGTATCGTAGTAGCTGACGCCCGCGCGCCGCGTGATGGCCGTTCAATCGAAACAATCGGAACATACAATCCGGTTACTCAGCCGGCAGAAGTAAAAATCAATGAAGAGCTTGCACTTAAATGGCTTCAAGATGGTGCGAAACCATCTGATACTGTTCGCAATCTTTTCTCAAAAGAAGGACTTATGGAAAAATTCCATAATGCCAAATACAGCAAGTAAGCTATTGCGAGACAACAGTTCCCCAAAAGAATTTTCTTTTGGGGAATTGCCATTTTTGTTCCATGTAAAGGAGCGGTGGGGATGCACATTTTACAAACAGTATCAGTCGTTCAAGTGGTAACAGATTCCCTGAAACAAAACCGGATGAATGCATACGAACAGCAAAAGCGCCGGCTAGAGCGGGAAACAGCCCAGTTGTTATTCGAAAAGAAAAAAGCGGAACGCGGCGGCTCCAAGCAGGCGGAAGCGGCGGCCCGGTTTCAAATTGAAATTGATCAGCGCCATGAAAAATTAGCGGTGGTGGAATTTCAAATAAGCCAGCTTGATCAGCTGCCGCTTGGGACTGAACTGAAAGAACGGGACATTCAATCGATTGTTGACATAAAAACCGGCGACCATTTTGATGGAAAAACCGGCGGCACAATTGTTGTAAAAGATGGCGTCATTGTAGAAATTCGCACCGAGGGGTGAAAACATGAGCACATGGTTTAACGTTGGAAAAATAGTGAATACACATGGCTTGCGCGGAGAAGTCCGTGTTTTGTCACGGACAGACTTTCCCGAAAAACGGTACAAAAAAGGGAGCGAGCTTGCGGTTTTTAAACAAGGAGACAAAGAAGGCACGCCGGTTATTGTCGCATCGCATCGCACCCACAAAACCTTTGATTTGTTAACGTTTGAAGGCCGCCCATCCATTCAAGATGTCGAGGCGTTTAAAGGCGCTGTCTTAAAAGTCCATGAAGCGCATCTTGGGGGTTTGGATGAAGGAGAGTTTTATTTTCATGAGATCGTCGGCTGTGAAGTGAAAACAGCCGCAGGTGACGTAATTGGTGTCGTGAAAGAAGTACTCACGCCTGGTGCCAATGATGTATGGGTTGTGCAGAATGGTGCCAAAGAAGTTTATATTCCTTATATCGATGACGTGGTCAAATCGGTTGATCCAGACGAAAAGCTGATCATCATCGAGCCGATAGATGGATTGCTCGAATGAAAATCGATGTATTAACATTGTTTCCGGAAATGTTTGAAGGCGTTTTTTCTGCTTCCATCATGAAAAAAGCAGCTGATAAAGGGAAAGCCACATTTCGGGCTGTAAACTTCCGGGATTATGCGGAAGGAAAGCATAAAGTGGTCGATGATTATCCGTATGGCGGCGGAGCAGGGATGGTTTTAAAGCCGCAGCCGCTTTTTGATGCAGTGGATGACTTGAAAAAAACGGCGGAGAACCCCCGCGTTATTTTGATGTGTCCACAAGGCGAGCGATACACGCAGCAAAAAGCCGAGGAGCTTTCAAAAGAGGAGCATCTTATCTTTTTATGCGGACATTATGAAGGATATGATGAAAGAGTCCGCCAGCATCTTGTCACGGATGAAATTTCGATTGGAGATTATGTATTAACAGGCGGCGAGCTCGGCGCGATGGTGGTGGCAGACAGTGTTGTCCGGCTGCTGCCGGGTGTACTTGGAAATGAAGATTCGGCAGTGAAGGATTCGTTCTCATCCGGGCTTTTGGAGCATCCCCACTATACACGGCCGGCTGATTTCAGAGGCATGAAAGTACCTGATGTGCTTTTGTCCGGCAACCATAAACATATTGATGAATGGCGCCGTGAAGAGTCATTAAAACGTACATGGGAACGACGTCCCGATTTATTAGAATTGATTGAGCTGACGAAAGAAGAACAGCAGCAAATTGATTCATGGAAAATACGAAAATAAGTTGATTTCAATATAAGTATATGATAAAATTTCGGAGTCAGTGTGCAAAATATCACACTGCATTACAACGGTGTTCCGCTGTCGTGATTGCGCGGGTATGAGCATTTGTTAGAAGGAGAGGAAAACACAATGAACAAATTGATTCAAGAGTTAACACAGGAGCAGCTTCGTTCTGATCTTCCATCATTCCGTCCGGGAGACACTGTACGTGTACATGTTAAAATTGTCGAGGGTACACGTGAGCGGATTCAGGTATTTGAAGGCGTTGTAATCAAACGTCGCGGTGGCGGCGTAAGCGAAACTTTCACAGTACGTAAGATTTCTTACGGTGTGGGCGTTGAGCGTGCATTCCCGCTTCATACACCAAAAATCGAGAAAATCGAAGTAATGCGCCGTGGTAAAGTTCGTCGTGCGAAATTGTACTACTTGCGTAACCTACGCGGTAAAGCAGCGCGCATTAAAGAAATCAGATACTAAGATGTTAGAAGGAGTCTGCCTGCAGACTCCTTTTTCTTTCAGATTTTACACGCATCATGATATGATGGATGTACTTAGAATGAAGGTGGTGCCAGCATGGCTGAAGGGAAAAATGAGTTTTGGGAATGGACAAAAGCACTGTTGATCGCAGTCGGGCTTGCAGCTCTTATCCGTTATTTTATTTTTGCGCCGATTGTCGTCGATGGACTTTCGATGATGCCGACGCTTGAAAGTGGAGATCGTATGATTGTCAACAAACTCGGCGATCCGGATCGTTTGGATATCGTCGTTTTTCATGCGCCGGAAAATAAAGATTACATAAAACGGGTGATTGGGCTTCCGGGCGAAACAGTTGAGTATAAAGATGATGTTTTATATGTGGATGGCAAAGTAATCGATGAACCTTATTTAGATGAATATAAAAGCGAAGTAACCGATGGTCCGCTCACACCGGACTTTACACTCGCTGAAATTACCGGCCAGGAAACGGTGCCGGAAGGTGAAATTTTTGTGCTCGGCGACAACCGGCGTTTCAGTAAAGATGGACGCCACATTGGCACGATTAAAATAGATGAAATTGTTGGTGAAACGAAATTAGTCTACTGGCCGTTTGATCAGATTCATCTAGTAGACTAAACGGACAGAAAGGAATGTGTTCGCTTGACGATTCAATGGTTTCCCGGCCATATGGCCAAAGCAAGACGGCAGGTAACAGAAAAATTGAAGCTCGTTGATATTATTTTTGAGCTTGTTGATGCGCGTCTGCCGTTGTCTTCACGCAATCCGATGATTGATGAAATTTTAAATCAAAAACCACGGCTCGTCATTCTAAATAAAGAGGATATGGCAGACCCAGCGATAACAAAAGAATGGATCGCTTATTTTAAAGAGCACGGTATTGAATCGGTTTCCGTCAATTCACAAGCCGGCAATGGGCTCGATAAAATAGTGAAAGCGGCCGAAAACATTTTAAAAGAAAAATTCGATCGTATGCGCGCGCGGGGTATAAAGCCGCGTGCGATGAGAGCAATGATTGTCGGCATTCCTAACGTTGGAAAGTCGACGCTTATTAACCGTATAGCGAAGAAAAACATTGCCAAAACCGGAAATATGCCAGGTGTGACGAAAGCGCAGCAGTGGATCAAAACGGCAAGAAATTTGGAGCTCCTTGATACGCCGGGTATTTTATGGCCGAAGTTCGAGGATCCTGAAACCGGCTTTAAGCTGGCTTTAACCGGGGCGATTAAAGATTCGATTTTAAACTTGCAGGACGTTGCCATTTGGGGTTTGCGATTTCTTGAAAGCCGGTATCCGTCCCATTTAGAAGAAAGATATGGCTATACAGAGCTGCCGGATGATATGGCAGTTGTATTTGAACAAATTGGGGAACGGCGTGGATGTTTATCCTCGGGAGGCGGCGTAGATTACGACAAAGTCACAGATATTATTATCCGTGATGTACGCACAACGCAATTTGGCCGTCTTACATTTGATATTCCACCAAAAAAAGCGTGAAGGCCCTCCTTCGCGTTTTTTTGTGAAAAAAAAGTCCGGAGTGCCGATAATAAACGTAAGGAGCAAAGTGGAAATGAAAAACGAAACGATTGCCCAGATAAAGG
The DNA here is from genome assembly GCF_001750285.1 of Domibacillus iocasae. Lineage (GTDB taxonomy): Bacteria > Bacillota > Bacilli > Bacillales > Domibacillaceae > Domibacillus > Domibacillus iocasae. The sequence continues at coordinate 127,904 of NZ_MAMP01000024.1, read as the reverse complement.
AACAACTTCAATTGGTGACAACGCTTGAAGACGAGCGTCTTATTCATTGGGCTCTTGATCATCGAAACGGTGTTCAAGCAGCTGTTAAAGCATGTAAACGCCGCATTCAAAAAAAGAGTGAGGAGCAGGAAAGGCTGCATCAAATGATGTCCTATGAACGAAAAGCAATGAAGCAGGGAAAGCAGCTTATTGCCGGCATTGACGAGGCGGGAAGAGGACCGCTTGCAGGGCCGGTTGTGGCCGCCGCCTGTATATTGCCGGAAGGGTTTTTGCCGGAAGGGTTAAATGATTCAAAAAAAGTAAAAGAATCTGTCCGGGAAGAATTGTACACGCTCATTACTGAAAAAGCGACAATTGGAGTGGGTATTGTCAGCTCGGAGGAAATTGATGAAATAAATATTTACGAAGCAGCAAAAAAAGCAATGGTTCTCGCTGTGAATGCTCTCACGGAACAGCCGGATCATTTGCTTGTTGATGCAATGACACTTCCTCTAAACATCAGTCAGGAATCAATTATAAAAGGAGATGCGAAAAGCGCCTCCATCGCTGCAGCCTCCATCATTGCTAAAGTAACGCGCGACCGGCTTATGAAACAATACGCAAGTGAATATCCCGGATACGGCTTTGAGAAAAACATGGGGTATGGAACGAAAGAACATTTAATTGGGCTGCAAACAATCGGCATTACACCGCAGCACCGTAAAACGTTTGCACCAATAAAAGATATGATTTAATTGATACAGCATAAAGCGGGGTGAAGAAGCATGGAGATCGGACAACAGGCTATACAAAGAGGGGTAAGAGTGCAGCAAGGGAGAAATCCAATTGACATATTAAAAGAAGGGCAAGTCTTTTCCGGTAAAGCCATCAAGCTTTTGCCAGGGCAAATGGCGGAGCTTGCCGCCCTTGGACAAAAAATAACAGCTCAGTTGGAAGTGCCGCTGCAAATGGGGGAGCGGTATTTTTTTCAAGTGGCCTCTCTTAATAAAGGGGTTCGGCTCAATGTTCTGACAGACTATGCCCTGAGCCGGAGGTCTGCAGACCAAGCATCCGTGCTGCTTGAAAAGCTGCAGATTCCGCCGACAAAAGAAAACATCGCCTTTACGACAGTGGTACTTGAAAATGGAAAAACGCTTTCTAAAGAGCTTATTCAAACAGTGTCAGGATGGCTTGGGAAATCCGGATTAGCGGACGGAACAGAAGCACTTCGTTTTATGATGAGCCGCAATTTGCCAATGACCGAAAATGTTTTTCAAGCGCTTGTAGCAGCACGTTCAACGGATTCGATGACAGGAAAAATGGTTTCCCTGCAGCAGATGCTTCCACGAAACAATGTTGACCAAACAGGTGCTTCCATGGCCATTAGCCGGCTGTTTGGCGATAGATCTTTCAGTGCCCACAGTTTTCAAGGCAGTTCAAATGAAAAAGCGGTCCAGCTCGCCTTAGCTCTGCAAAGTCCAAATCCGTCAGTAAAAGCAGCAGCTATTGGAATGCTTCAGCAAGCGACAGCGTCTGGCGCTGTTACGACAGCTGAAAGTGTAGAAGAATCGCTCGCTGCTATCGTAAAGAATATCCCGGTAACAAATAGTAGTTCGAATGGAGCGGCTGCACCTGTTCACATGATGAAGGAGGCACTTGTCCAGCTTGTCAGCCATCCTGCGTCAACAGAAGCAGCAGCGGTGTTTAAAGAAGCAGTATCCTTATCGATTCCACCTCGGCATCCAGACCGCCTGTTGATGATGCAGCAAGCGGCCCAGCTGACAGGTGAAATGAAAAAGGACCAGCTGCCTGACGCAAAAATGGCGGCATCGTTGTTTCAGCTTGCTTCCTCAGCTGCTGCATCCATTCCTGATCAAGCTGCTGTACGGATAGCCATGCTTCTTGGAATAGAAACCCTTTCGTTTCAGGAACCAACGGCAGGTGGGTCATTACGCGATGCGTTTCGCTTTCTTGGACTAGATCACGAAGCGATGATTGCATCGAAAAATGGACCGGAAGCCATGCCGCAGACAGTCAAGCAGGAATTGATTAAACTGATGGCGGAAACGATGCCTGCGCCGGTCAGAGAAGCAGCGGAGCAGCTGGTCGGCCGTCTGAACGCCCAGCATATTTTATCGGCTGACTCTGGCCCGCTGCAGCAGCTTGTTATGCAGTCTCCTCTTCAATTTGGTGAGTTTAGAGGAGATGTCACGATCAAATGGCAGGGAAAGAAAAAAGCAGACGGGAAAATTGATGCTGATTTTTGTCGAGTTTTATTTTATGTGGAAATGCCAAATTTACGAAACACGGTGATTGATATGCAAGTGCAAAATCGGATCGTGCATGTCAATATTATGGCAGAGACACCTAGTCCTCTTTTGAAGAAATTAAGTGTTCCGGCATTTGACTCTTTGAAAGAAGCACTTGAAGGAAGCGGATACCGGCTGTCAGGTGTTCATTTCAAAGAACAACCGTCCCAGCAGGGTGGTGAGGAGCAATCAAAGCCGCCCCTTGCCCGCATTATGGACGATAACGGCTACACGGAGGTGGATATTCGTATATGAATCAGCCAATCCGCAAACAGGCAGCCGCGCTGTCTTATAACCCGGATTCAACGGGGGCGCCAATTGTAAAAGCAAAAGGAAAAGGGCTTATTGCTGATCAAATTATCGAATCAGCAAAAGAAAACAATATTCCGATTCAAGAAGACCCCGGGCTTGTTGAACTGCTCAGCCAGCTTGAGATAAATGAAGCGATTCCAGAAGATCTATACCAGGCGGTTGCCGAAGTATTTGCCTTCGTATACCGTCTCGACCGGCGCCTTGATAAATAAACATTGTAAGCGTTTTGCAGAAATTCTCCGTTCTTGAAAAAAAGAGCGGTTTTTTTATGTTCAAAAACTGGACATCATTTCGTTTTTTCTCTACAATGAAGTCGCAGTCTGTTTTGTTATGAGACTATGTTTTGAGATCGATAGGAGGCTGGAAGATGAATATTCATGAGTATCAAGGGAAAGAAGTTCTCAGAAGCTACGGCGTTGCCGTGCCGAATGGGAAGGTTGCATTTTCCGTTGAAGAAGCGGTTGAAGCAGCGAAAGAACTTGGCACAGCAGTAAACGTTGTCAAAGCACAGATTCATGCGGGCGGCCGCGGAAAAGCGGGCGGAGTTAAGGTCGCAAAGAATCTCGATGAAGTACGTACATATGCAGAAGAAATTCTCGGCAAAGTATTGGTCACGCACCAAACAGGTCCTGAAGGCAAAGAAGTAAAGCGCCTTCTTATTGAAGAAGGATGCGATATTAAAAAAGAATACTATATTGGTCTTGTCCTTGACCGAGCTACTTCTCAAGTTGTTTTAATGGCATCTGAAGAAGGTGGAACGGAAATTGAAGAGGTGGCAGAAGCAACGCCTGAAAAAATCTTCAAAGAGTACATTGATCCAGTAACAGGTCTTAGCCCGTACCAGGCTCGCCGAGTTGCTTTCAACATCAACATTCCGAAAGAGCTTGTTGGACAGGCAGTGAAATTCATGATGAGCCTTTACACAGCATTTGTGGAAAAAGACTGCTCAATTGCTGAAATCAATCCGCTTGTTGTAACAGGCGACGGCAAAGTAATGGCACTTGATGCAAAATTAAACTTTGATTCAAATGCCTTGTACCGCCATAAAGACATTTTGGAATACCGTGATCTCGATGAAGAAGATGAAAAAGAAATCGAAGCATCTAAATATGACCTTAGCTATATTTCACTCGGCGGAAACATCGGCTGTATGGTAAATGGCGCTGGTCTTGCGATGGCTACGATGGATATTATCAAGCATTACGGCGGCGACCCGGCTAACTTCCTTGATGTTGGCGGCGGCGCAACAGCTGAAAAAGTAACGGAAGCGTTTAAAATTATCCTTTCCGATGAAAATGTAAAAGGAATTTTCGTTAACATTTTCGGCGGTATTATGAAATGTGACGTCATTGCTACAGGTGTTGTAGAAGCTGCGAAGCAAGTAAGCTTATCTGTACCGCTCGTTGTTCGTTTAGAAGGAACGAATGTAGATGCAGGTAAAGAAATCTTGAATCAGTCAGGACTTGACATTGTTTCCGCGGATTCAATGGCAGATGGCGCACAAAAAATCGTTAGTCTCGTAAAATAATCAGGATGTTGACAATAGAAAGGCAGGTACAGGCATGAGTGTATTTATTAATAAAGATACAAAGGTAATTGTTCAAGGTATTACGGGCGCTACTGCCCTTTTCCATACAAAACAAATGCTTGAATACGGCACGAAAATCGTCGGCGGTGTCACACCTGGAAAAGGCGGCACTGAAGTGGAAGGTGTACCGGTATTTAATACATTGGCGGAAGCAGTAAAAGAAACTGGCGCAAACGCTTCAGTTATTTACGTCCCTGCTCCATTTGCAGCGGATGCGATTTTGGAAGCGGTTGATGCGGATCTTGATTTGGCCATTTGTATTACAGAGCATATTCCAGTGCTTGATATGGTCAAAGTAAAAAGATACATGCAAGGAAAGAAAACACGTCTCGTTGGACCGAACTGCCCGGGCGTCATCACACCGGATGAGTGCAAAATCGGTATCATGCCAGGCTACATTCATACGAAAGGCCATGTCGGCGTTGTATCACGCTCCGGCACGCTTACGTATGAAGCGGTTCACCAGCTTACACAGGCAGGCATTGGCCAATCTACTGCTGTCGGCATAGGCGGTGATCCAGTTAACGGAACGGACTTTATCGATGTATTAAAAGCATTCAATGAAGATCCAGAAACCAAAGCGGTCATTATGATCGGTGAAATTGGCGGTACTGCCGAAGAGGAAGCGGCTGAATGGGTAAAAGCAAATATGACTAAACCGGTTGTTGGCTTTATCGGTGGCCGCACAGCACCTCCAGGAAAACGCATGGGCCATGCCGGTGCAATTATTTCAGGCGGTAAAGGAACAGCAGATGAAAAAATTCGCGTTATGAACGAATGTGGCATTCAAGTAGCGGAAACGCCATCTGTTATGGGTGAAACGTTAATTAAGGTGCTTGAAGAAAAAGGACTTTTGGAAGAATGTAAAACACATTAATGATAAATGGACGCCTGATCCAATCAGGCGTCTCATTTTGTTTCAATTAAAGGAGGGAAATGAACATGGATGAAACAACAAAATGGCTGTTAAAGCTGCAATATTGCCCGGGGATTAGCTGGAAAGATCAGTATTTATTATTTAAACAAGATCCTGATTTAGAAAAAATTTCCTGTATGACAAAGGCAGAATATGCTCAGATCACCGGACGATCCGCTCAACAAGCAGACCTCATTTTACAAAAGCTTCACTCTTTATCATTCAACCATCTGTATTCTTCATTAATGAAGTCCTCATCGACCTTTATTCCAATATATGATAAGAAGTACCCTAAACAGTTGAAACGGCTTCCACAGCCTCCGTGGGGCTTGTTTGCAATGGGGGATGTGAACTTATTGAAAACAGAAAATATGCTTGCTGTTGTAGGAGCCCGAAATGGTGATCAATATGGAAAAGAAGCACTTCAATCGATTATTCCATTTTTAATAGAAAAAAAGATTTCGATTGTCAGCGGGCTTGCGAGGGGGATTGATGCATTCTCACATGAATTGGCTTTGCAGGCAGGCGGTAAGGCAATTGCTGTTATCGCAGGCGGATTTGGGCACTTTTACCCTCGTGAAAATATACAACTTGCTCAACGAATTTCAAAAGAAGGATTAATTTTATCGGAATATGCACCGGAAAAAAGGCCGGAAAAATGGCAGTTTCCAGCCCGGAATCGAATTGTCAGCGGCTTGTCTAAAGGTGTGCTTGTTGTTCAGGCAGCGAAAAAAAGTGGATCACTTATTACAGCTGCCTTTGCGTTAGAGCAGGGAATTGATGTTTTTGCGGTGCCGGGACCTATTACACACCCGCTTTCCGAGGGTGTTCATTCGCTCATTGCAGATGGAGCCAAAATCGTTCATTGTGCCGACGATATTTTAATGGAATTTCAGCAGGAATAAAAAAACTTTTTACGAAAACAGTTGCAATTTCTGTCAATATCATATAAATTTTGCAACAGAATGATTTTGCAGAACATGTCCTGTTTTGTAACATATAGAGAACAAAAATGAATAATGTAAAAGAGAAACGTTTGACAAACAAGCGGCATCCGCATAATAATATGTCTAATTATTCATTTTACCTCTCGGGGGAGGCTTTATTTTATGTCAGATTATTTAGTAATAGTGGAATCCCCGGCGAAAGCGAAGACGATTGAACGCTATCTCGGGAAGAAATACAAAGTGCGCGCATCAATGGGACATATTCGGGACTTGCCGAAAAGCCAAATGGGCGTTGATACGGAAAATAGCTACGATCCAAAATACATTACGATCCGCGGCAAAGGACCCGTTTTAAAAGAATTAAAAACCGCTGCGAAAAAAGCGAAAAAAATCTATCTTGCAGCTGACCCGGATCGTGAAGGGGAAGCCATCGCCTGGCATTTGGCCCATTCATTAAACATTGATACGTCGTCTGACTGCCGGGTTGTCTTTAATGAAATTACAAAAGATGCAATTAAGGAGTCCTTTAAGCACCCACGTCCGATTAATATGGATCTTGTAGATGCCCAGCAGGCACGTCGCATTCTAGACCGGCTTGTCGGCTATAACATCAGCCCATTACTATGGAAGAAAGTGAAAAAAGGACTTAGTGCCGGCCGTGTTCAGTCAGTAGCGCTTCGTCTTGTCATTGATCGTGAAAATGAAATTAAAGCATTCATTCCGGAAGAATATTGGACGATCGAAGCCGAATTTACAAAAGGCCGTGACACATTTAGTGCTGCTTTTTATGGTTTAAATGGTAAAAAAGAAAAGCTGACGTCAGAAGCAGATGTAAAAAAAGTGTTAGCTGCTATTAATGGCAATCAATTTTCAGTGGATTCTGTTACAAAAAAAGAACGGCGCCGAAATCCAGCAGCTCCTTTTACAACATCCTCACTTCAGCAGGAAGCAGCCCGAAAATTAAACTTTAGGGCCAAAAAGACAATGATGCTTGCCCAGCAGTTGTATGAAGGGATTGACCTTGGAAAAGAAGGTACGGTCGGTTTGATTACGTATATGCGGACAGATTCTACACGAGTGTCAGAAGTAGCCCAGTCAGAAAGCCTTGACTACATCGTTTCTCAATACGGGAAAGACTACGCAAAAGAGCAGGGACAGAAAAAAGAAACAAAAAAACCAAATGCACAGGATGCGCACGAAGCGATCCGGCCAACTAGTACGCTGCGTGAACCATCTGCACTAAAAGACTTTTTATCACGCGATCAGCTTCGTCTTTACAAGCTCATTTGGGAACGGTTCATCGCCAGCCAAATGGCCGCTGCAGTAATGGATACAGTCAGTGCGGATATTGTGAATGGGGACGTCATGTTCCGAGCGACAGGATCAAAGGTGAAATTTCAAGGTTTTATGAAAGTGTACGTTGAAGGCTCAGATGATGCGAAAGAAGAAAAAGAAAATTTTCTTCCAAATCTCGAAAACGGGGATGAGGTACAGTCAGGAGACCTTGATCCGAAGCAGCACTTTACACAGCCGCCGCCACGCTATACGGAAGCCCGTCTTGTGAAAACACTGGAAGAGCTGGGCATCGGGCGCCCATCCACGTATGCGCCAACACTTGATACGATTCAAAAACGCGGCTATGTGGCACTTGATAATAAACGGTTTGTCCCAACGGAACTTGGGACTATCGTTCATGAATTGATGGTCGAGTTTTTTGCTGATATTATCGACGTTGAATTTACCGTGAAAATGGAACGTGACCTTGATAGCGTAGAAGATGGCATAAAAGAATGGGTAGCGGTCATTGATGAGTTTTACAAAGGCTTTGAGGGTCACTTGGAAAAAGCCGAAAAAGAAATGGAGCAGGTAGAAATAAAAGATGAACCTGCTGGTGAAGACTGTGAAAAGTGCGGGCATGAAATGGTTTTTAAAATGGGCCGTTATGGAAAATTTATGGCGTGCAGTAATTTTCCTGAATGCCGGAACACAAAAGCGATCGTCAAAGAAATCGGCGTAAAATGCCCGAAATGTGCTGAGGGTAATATAATAGAAAGAAAAAGTAAAAAACGGCGTATTTTTTATGGATGCGATCGGTTTCCAGAATGTGATTTTCTTTCATGGGATAAACCAATTGAACGTCCGTGTCCGAAATGTGCAAAGCTGCTTGTTGAGAAAAAGCTTAAAAAAGGTGTACAGATTCAATGTACAGAATGCGATTATAAAGAAGAGCCGCAATCGTAACCGTAAAACCGTCTGATTTTTACTAAAACAGACGGTTTTTTGATTTATTAAAAAACATTTTTCTTTTTTTATAAAGGCGGGTAGTGTACAATGCTTAATGGACATATATAGGTACGTACCTTTAAAGCAGGGGGAACAAATATGAATCAATCAATTAATGTAATTGGAGCTGGACTTGCTGGAAGTGAGGCCGCTTTTCAAATTGCAGAACGCGGTCTGCAGGTCCGCTTGTATGAAATGCGCCCGGTAAAGCAAACACCAGCCCATCACACGGATAAATTTGCTGAACTCGTCTGCAGCAACTCGCTGCGCGCGAATGGACTGACAAATGCGGTGGGTGTTTTAAAAGAAGAAATGCGCCGCTTGAATTCTGTTATTATCAGTTCAGCTGATGCCTGTGCCGTGCCGGCTGGCGGCGCACTCGCTGTTGACCGTCATGAATTTGCGGGACATGTAACAGAGCGGGTGAAAAATCATCCGAATGTAACGGTCATCAATGAGGAAGTAACCGAGATTCCAGAAGGCATTACTGTTATTGCAACAGGACCGTTAACAACGAGCGGCCTTGCTGAAAAAATTCAGGCGCTGACTGGCGAAGATTATTTATATTTTTATGATGCTGCAGCACCAATTATTGAAAAAGACAGCATTAATATGGATGTGGCGTATTTAAAGTCGCGGTATGACAAAGGAGAAGCCGCCTATTTAAACTGCCCGATGAATGAAGAAGAGTTTGATCGTTTTTATGAAGCGCTCATTGCTGCGGAAACAGTGCCGCTAAAAGAATTTGAAAAAGAGATTTTCTTCGAAGGCTGCATGCCGATTGAAGTGATGGCCAGCCGGGGCAAAAAAACAATGCTGTTCGGCCCGATGAAGCCGGTCGGTCTTGAAGATCCACGTACAGGGAAGCGGCCATATGCGGTCGTTCAGCTTCGTCAGGATAACGCAGCTGGAACACTTTATAACATTGTTGGTTTTCAGACACATTTAAAATGGGGACCGCAAAAAGAAGTACTTCAGCTTATTCCTGGTCTTGAAAATATTGAAATTGTCCGATACGGTGTTATGCACCGCAATACGTTTATTAACTCGCCAAAAGCGCTGCTGTCGACGTATCAGCTGAAAGAGCGCCCGAATTTGTTTTTTGCCGGGCAAATGACAGGAGTAGAAGGATATGTGGAATCGGCAGCAAGTGGTTTAATGGCCGGCATAAACGCAGCAAGACTTGCATTGGGGCAAGAACCTGTTACGGCACCACAGGAAACAGCCATTGGCGGAATGGCGCACTACATTACGCACGCCTCGCCGGATAACTTTCAGCCAATGAACGCAAACTTTGGCTTGTTTCCAGCATTGCCGATGAAAATTAAAGGGAAAAAGGAACGGTACGAAGCGCTTGCTGAGCGTGCATTAGAAACAATTCAAACTTTTTCGAAAAGTTTGTAAATTTATTGCGGGGGCTGCTAACATGTGTTATCATTTAGTAGCCCTTTTATGAGGTGGGGAAATGTCTAAACTTTTCAAAAATTATACACATTCCTATTTTGCATATTTGCAAATTGAAAAAAACAACTCTGTTCACACGGTGAAAAGTTATCGTGATGACCTGGAGCACTTTTTTATGTTTATGGACGAACAGCAGATAGCGGATTTGACGGATGTCACACACCAGACAGCTCGTTTATACTTAACGCGGCTTCACGAAAAGAAAATGGCCCGTGCCTCTGTTTCCCGAAAAATATCCGCCATCCGCGGGTTTTACCGTTTTTTAATGAGGGAACAAGTGGTGGAAGAAAATCCTTTTTTGCTTGTCCACCGCCCAAAAGGAACGAAAAAACTCCCTTCTTTTTTTTATGAAGAAGAAATACGGGAATTATTTGAAACGGTTGAAGGGCCAGACCTCCTTTCTATTCGAAACCGCGCACTGCTTGAAATTTTATATGGAACAGGTATCCGGGTGAGTGAATGTGCGGGCCTTGCACTTACAGACCTTGATGCGCACCTCGGCATCCTGCTCGTACATGGAAAAGGCGGCAAAGAGCGTTATGTCCCATATGGCAGCTTTGCCGCCGAAGCGGTGGAAAATTATGTGCAAAACAGCAGGGCAATGTTAATGAAAAAACTAGATCATAACAAGCTGTTCGTTAATTTTAGAGGTGCCCCGATTACCACAGGCGGCATTCGTCATATTTTAAATGGATTAATCCAAAAAGCATCGTTATCAGGGAAAATTCATCCGCATATGTTAAGGCATACTTTTGCGACGCATATGTTAAATAACGGAGCGGATATGAGAACCGTGCAGGAACTGCTCGGACATGCCAGCCTGTCGTCTACTCAAATGTATACACATATTACGAAAGAGCATTTGCAGCACACATACCGGAATCATCATCCACGCGCGTAAAGGAGAGATAATAAGTGGGAGAATTTCACGCGACAACGATATTTGCAGTAAAGCATAACGGCTCATCCGCTATAGCAGGCGATGGGCAGGTGACGTTCGGAAATGCCGTCGTCATGAAACATACAGCGAAAAAAGTACGCCGTCTTTTTAATGGAAAAGTGGTAGCTGGCTTTGCAGGTTCTGTTGCGGATGCATTTACACTGTTTGAATTGTTTGAGAAAAAGCTGAATGAATACAGCGGCAATCTTCAGAGGGCGGCTGTTGAGCTTGCAAAAGAGTGGCGCACAGATAAAATGCTTCGCCGTTTAGAAGCCATGCTGATTGTGATGGATAAGGACAATTTGCTGCTTGTTTCTGGAACGGGTGAAGTCATTGAACCGGATGACGGAATTCTGGCGATTGGATCAGGAGGCAATTATGCATTGTCGGCAGGACGGGCATTAAAGCAGTATGCTGTTCAATTATCAGCAGCGGAAATTGCAGAAGCTGCATTGAAAACAGCGGCGGATATATGTGTGTATACGAACCATAATATTATTGTGGAAGAATTGCAGTGAGGAGTGGGAAAATGAAGCCGAATGCCATGAATATGACGCCTCGTCAAATTGTTGAGCGCTTGGATCAATATATAGTTGGACAAAAAGAAGCGAAAAAAGCCGTTGCTGTTGCACTGCGTAACCGCTATCGCCGGAGTTTGTTGGATGATACAATTCGCGATGAAATTATTCCGAAAAACATGCTGATGATCGGGCCAACAGGAGTTGGGAAAACTGAAATTGCACGACGTATGGCGAAGCTTGCAGGTGCACCGTTTATTAAAGTGGAGGCAACCAAGTTTACGGAAGTTGGTTATGTGGGCCGCGATGTAGAATCAATGGTGCGGGATTTAGCTGAAACGGCTGTCCGGCTCGTCAAAGAAGAGAAAATGGATGATGTACGTGAACCGGCAAAAAAAGCTGCAAACCGCCGCCTTGTTGAATTACTCGTCCCGTCACGTAAAAAAGGAGCATCGGTGAAAAACCCATTTGAAATGCTTTTTGGGGGCAGCACCGGCCAGCAGGAAGAACAGGAAGAGCCAGCGGAAGATACGTCTATTTTTGAAAAGCGGCGTTTAATTGAGCAAAAACTCGCAGCTGGCGAGCTGGAAAATGAAGTGATTACAGTTGAAGTGGAAGAACAGCCTCCTTCTATGTTCGATTTATTTCAAGGTTCAGGGATGGAGCAAATGGGCATGAACATGCAGGATGCACTTGGCGGCCTTATGCCCAAAAAGAAAAAGAAGAAAAAACTGACAGTGAAAGACGCGCGCCCTGTTTTAGAACAGGAAGAAGCGCAAAAGCTGATCGACATGGATGAAGTAACACAAGAAGCGGTCAGACGGGCTGAACAAACCGGTATTATTTTTATTGATGAAGTGGATAAAATTGCGGTGAAAGGCGGAGCTCAGTCAGGAGCAAATGTCTCGCGCGAAGGTGTCCAGCGTGATATTTTACCGATTGTGGAAGGATCAACAATCGTAACAAAATACGGGACCGTGAAAACCGATTATATTTTATTTATCGCCGCGGGAGCATTTCATATGTCAAAGCCATCGGATTTAATTCCAGAGCTGCAAGGCCGCTTTCCGATTCGGGTTGAGCTGGAAAAATTATCAACGGACGATTTTGTTCGTATTTTAGTGGAGCCGGATAATGCGCTTTTAAAACAGTACAAAGCATTGCTTGAAACAGAGGACATCCGAATCGATTTTACTGAAGAAGCTGTTCAGCGCCTTGCTGAAATTGCCTTTCATGTGAATAGTGAAACCGATAATATTGGGGCGCGCCGTCTTCATACCATTATGGAGAAGCTGCTTGAAGATCTATCGTTTGAAGCGCCGGATGTTACAATGGAGCAAATCACAATCACACCACAATATGTAGATGAAAAATTATCTGCGATTTCAAAAAACAAAGACTTAAGTGAATTTATTTTATAATCAATCGGAGGAACCACAACATGAATCTTTTAGCGAAAACAAGGAAAATAAACAAAATGCTGCAAAATGCAGCGGGTAAAACAGTAAACTTTAAAGAAATGGCTGAATCTCTTTCTGAAGTGATTGAAGCAAATATTTTTGTCGTCAGCCGCCGTGGCAAATTGCTTGGATTCGGTGTAAACCAGCAAATTGAAAATGAACGAATGAAGCAAATGCTTGTGGAGCGTCAATTTCCTGAGCGATACACAAAAAACTTATTCAATATAACGGAAACATCATCAAATTTGGATGTAAACAGCGAATACACAGCATTTCCGGTTGAAAATAAAGAATTATTTCAAAGCGGCTTAACGACAATTGTTCCTATTGTAGGTGCTGGTGAACGCCTTGGAACACTTGTATTAGCTCGTCTAGAGGAGCAATTTCATGATGATGATTTAATTTTGGCGGAATACGGTGCGACCGTTGTTGGAATGGAAATTTTGCGTGAAAAAGCAGAAGAGATGCAGGAAGAGGCACGCAGCAAAGCAGTTGTTCAAATGGCGATCAGTTCCCTTTCTTATAGTGAGCTCGAAGCCATTGAACATATTTTTGAAGAGCTCGATGGAAAAGAAGGACTGCTTGTGGCCTCGAAAATTGCAGACCGTGTTGGCATTACCCGTTCAGTTATTGTAAATGCACTTCGAAAACTCGAAAGTGCTGGTGTCATTGAATCGCGTTCACTTGGAATGAAGGGCACGTATATTAAAGTATTAAATAATAAATTTTTGATGGAATTGGAAAAATTGAAATCTAACTAATTTTAAGGTATCGGCGGAATTATTTATTCCGCCGGTACCTTTTTTATATACTTTTTTGTACAAAAGTTGACAGCAATGTATAATACTTATAGGAATATGACAAATTACTCCCTGTATTGATAAGATATGAAATTTTTTTGTTATTTTTGTTAAGATACATGTCGAAAAATGACTTTTATGTTATATTTCTTTAAGTACATAATTATTAAATTAAGAATTTTAAAAATGGAGTGGTTGAATTGAACCTCTTTTCAAGTTCAATAACCTCGTTGGAACGAGGTTTGGATTACGCATCATTAAAACAAAAAACAATCGCAAATAATATTGCAAATGTTGATACCCCGAATTACAAAGCCAAAGAAGTGGGTTTTAAGAAAATGTTGGAAAATAGTAAAAATGATTTTCAAAATAACCGGACAGACAGCAGGCATTTTGATTTTTCGGTGCAGTCAAATAGCACAGTAATGACTGTACGAAATATGTCCTACAATGAAAGTGGTAATAGTGTAGATTTAGACACCGAGATGTCAAAAATGGCTGAAAATCAAATTTACTACAATGCGTTGACAGATCGGCTGAGTTCCAAATATTCTTCTTTAACAAACATCATTAAAGGAGGCAGATAAATATGTTTAACGGCATGAATATTACTGCATCTGCTTTGACGGCTCAACGGCTTCGAATGGATGTTGTTTCATCAAATATGGCAAACGCTGAGTCTACGAGAGCTAAACTGGTCGATGGAGAATGGCAGCCTTATCAGCGTAAATCAGTCGTTTTGCAACCGAAAGGAAATTCCTTTTCAAGCTTTTTACAAATGGCAGCAAATCGCCAGGAAGCGGGGAGTGGGGTAAAAGTCACGAAAATTGTTGAGGATACAGAAACACCGAACAAATTAATTTATGATCCTGAACATCCGGATGCAAACGAAGAAGGGTACGTTAATATGCCAAATGTAGATCCGTTACGTGAAATGGTGGACTTAATGAGTACGACCCGTTCTTATGAAGCGAATGTAACTGTCTTTAATGCATCGAAGGCAATGATGACAAAAGCTCTTGAAATTGGGAAATAAGGAGAGAAAATAAATGGCGATAGAAGCACTAAATGCTGTTTCTTCAGCAATGATAGAATCCAGCAGTGTGAAAAAGACAGCGACGCCTTATGAATCTCAGCAAAAATTTGCCGATTTTTTAAAAGATTCATTGAATGGCGTTATGAAGACAGAAGCGGAGTCCAATTCATTAACAACAAAAATGATTAATGGGGAAAATGTTGATATTCACCAAGTTATGGCGGCAGCCCAAAAATCAGGAGTCACGATGCAGTTAACGCTGGAAGTCCGTAATAAAGCAATAGAAGCGTATCAGGAAATCATGCGAATGCAAATGTAATGTCTGAGGCATTGAAGTGACCGGGGGATTGTAATGAACGAAAATTTAAAACAGCAGCTTGCAAGAATAAAAGAATATTGGAACACTCGATCAAAAAAACAAAAAGTGATTGGAACGACACTCTTTGCCCTTTTCGTTCTTTCTTTGTCACTAATCGTTTTTTTTACAACAAGAACAACGATGGCTCCGCTCTACAGTGAACTATCGCCCTCTGAAATCGGTGCGGTAAAAGAAAATCTGGATGGACGGGGCATTCCGTATGAAATTACAGAAGGAGGGACAGGCATTCTCGTTCCGGAAGAGTCTGTCGACACCTTAAAAGTAGATTTAGCAGCAGAAGGGCTTCCTCAATCCGGAACAATTGATTATAGCTTTTTCAGCCAAAACGCCGGATTTGGTATGACAGATAATGAGTTTAATGTCTTGAAGCTTGATGCGATGCAGACAGAACTTGGAACACTCATTCAGGGAATTGAAGGGGTAAAAGACGCAAATGTCATGATTAACCTTCCCCAAGAGCAAATTTTTGTTACAGAAGAAGCCGAACAGGCATCTGCATCAGTTGTATTGAACACGGAGCCTGGTTATCAATTTGATGAAAAACAAATTAAATCACTTTATCATTTAGTATCAAAAAGTGTGCCAAACCTTCCTGTTGATAATATCGTCATTATGAACCAAAACTTTGAGTATTTTGATCTTGCTGGTGCAGGAAGCAGTTCAGGAGATTCATTTGAACAGCAAATAGCTGTGAAAAAGCAAGTAGAACGGGATGTTCAGCGCCAAGTTCAAAGTATGTTAGGTACACTGATGGGTGCTGACAAGGTTGTTGCAACTGTTACAGCTGATATAGACTTTACCCAGGAAAACCGGGAAGAAAACCTCGTAGAACCAGTTGATGAAGAAAATATGGAAGGCATTCAAATTAGCGCCCAGCGAATTACCGAAACATATACAGGTGATGCAGCAGGCGCAGGCGGGATTCCTCAGGCAGAAGATGCGGGGGATACGGCGACCTATCTTGAAGGAACGACAGGCACCGGCGACTACGAGCGGTCAGAAGAGACAATCAATAATGAAGTCAATCGAATCCGTCGTGAAATTACTGAAAGTCCATATAAAATTCGTGACCTCGGCATTCAGGTTATGGTTGAACCGCCGACACCGGATGATCCTGATTCAATGCCTGACCAAAGCGTAGAAGATATTCAACAATTGCTTGGGAATATTGTCAGAACGTCTGTTGATGAGAGCTACAATGCTGATTTGACTGATCAGGCACTTGAAGAAAAAATTACTGTTTCGGTTCAGGAGCTAAACGGGAAAGTGACATTTGAGGAAGAACCTGCTTCTTCTATTCCGTGGTGGGTATACCTCATTGGCGGTATTCTGATCGTAATTATTGGTGTGTTAATCTTCATGATGGTAAGAAGACGTCGAGCAGAAGAGGAAGAAGAATTTGAAGAAGAACTTGAAGAAGAGATAGAAGAATTGCTGAATGAAACAGAAAGCAGTACACGACGTAAGCAGCTGGAAAAAATGGCGAAAGAAAAGCCTGAAGAATTCGCAAAGCTGCTTCGCACATGGCTGTCTGAGGAATAGGAGAGATTAGATGGCTGCACGCGAGAAAAAACTGACTGGAAAACAAAAAGCCGCGATCCTGCTTATTTCTCTCGGACCGGATTATTCTGCTTCAGTTTATAAGCATTTATCGGAAGAAGAGATCGAACGGCTGACACTGGAAATTTCCAGTGTGAAAAAAGTGGATACGGATGTAAAAGAAGAAATATTTGAAGAGTTTCATAATATTGCGCTCGCACAGGATTATATTTCCCAAGGCGGAATTGGCTATGCAAAAACGGTACTTGAAAAAGCGCTTGGACAAGATCAGGCGCAAAATATTATTAACCGTTTAACGTCGTCATTACAGGTTCGCCCATTTGACTTTGCGCGCCGGGCGGACGCTGCGCAGATATTGAATTTTATTCAAAATGAACATCCGCAGACGATTGCCCTTATTCTTTCTTATCTGGATCCACAGCAGGCGGGGCAGATTTTGTCTGAATTACCGCAGGAAGTTCAGGCGGATATTGCCAAAAGAATTGCGATCATGGACAGTACATCGCCTGAAATCATTAACGAAGTCGAAGCGATTTTGGAGCGGAAATTAAGCTCGACTGTGACACAGGACTATACGCAAACTGGCGGTGTCGAAGCTGTGGTCGAAGTGTTGAATGGCGTAGATCGTTCAACTGAAAAAACGATTCTCGATGCCCTCGAAATACAAGATCCCGAACTTGCGGAAGAAATCAAAAAGCGCATGTTTGTCTTCGAAGACATTGTTACACTTGATAATCGGTCCATTCAGCGTGTTATTCGCGACTGTGAAAATGAAGATTTGCTGCTGTCGCTAAAAGTGTCCAGCGAAGAAGTGAAGGAAGTTGTTTTCCGAAATATGTCACAGCGTATGGTTGAAACTTTTAAAGAAGAAATGGAATATATGGGTCCCGTTCGGCTTCGTGATGTTGAAGAAGCGCAGTCCCGAATTGTTGCAGCAATCCGCCGCCTAGAGGAAACCGGTGAAATTATTATCGCCCGCGGTGGAGGAGATGATATTATTGTCTAATTTTGAACGAGATGGGTTTCCAAACGCGAATGAGAACCCAAAGCGAGTTATCGAAATAAAGCCTTTTTATGTAAATAATGAACATGAAGAAAAAGCCGTTCCTGATTTTTCAAAAGAACGGTCAATGTTGATTGAAGAAGCGAATCACCAGGCAAAAGCCATTATTAAGCAAGCGAAGGATCAAAAGCAGCAAATCATGTTGGAAGCATCAAACTGGCAGCAGCAATGGGAACAAGAAAAAGAACGGCTACAGCTTGAAGCGTATGAACAAGCTTTCCAGCAAGGAGCGCAGGAAGGCCGGGAAGCTGGCTATCAGGAAACAAGGGCGCTGATCGATGAAGCAAGGTCAATCGTCAATTCATCAAAAGTTGAATACGAAAAAAATGTCGAACGATCGGAACGTACAATTGTGGAGCTTGCCATCATTTGTGCCGAAAAGATTCTTCGTTCAGAACTGCAAAAAGACGATGAGTCGTTTATAGGTATAGTCCGCTCGGCATTAAAAGAAGTAAGGAATCAAAAAGAAGTGCAAATACATGTGCATCCCGGAAGATATGAATTAGTGATTTCTCAAAAAGATGAAATCGAAGCCCTTTTTCCAAGTGAAATAAATTGTTATATCTTCCCTAATGAAGAAGCGGACGAAAATACTTGTTTTATTGAAACGTCAAATGGCCGAATTGATGCAGGAATTGACACACAGCTGCACCAGCTTCGCAAAACGCTTCTTCAATTATTGGAGAGTGAGTAAAGATGAAAGCACGTGATTTAAAATATACGATTCCGTCGCTTGATTCATTTAAACGGTATGGGCGTGTAAAGCGGGTAGTCGGCTTAATGATTGAATCACAAGGTCCGGAAAGTTCAATTGGGGACATTTGCCTGATTCACTCTAAGGACAACAAGCGGACAATTATGGCGGAAGTAACCGGATTTCGTGATGAGATGATTATATTAATGCCGTATCGAAATATAAATGAAATTTCTCCGGGAAGCCTTGTTGAGTCACTTGGTCATCCTCTTCAAGTAAAAGCAGGTCCAGCATTGATTGGGAAAATTATTGATCCGCTCGGTGAGCCATTTGATGATTCTATTTTGCCACGAACATTAACATCAATCGAAACAGAAGCAGAACCGCCGAACCCGATGACCAGGCCGCCTATTCGTGAAAAGCTTGAGGTTGGCGTACGGGCGATCGACGGTATGCTGACAGTCGGAAAAGGCCAGCGTGTCGGGATCTTTGCAGGGAGCGGCGTTGGAAAAAGTACATTGCTCGGCATGATTGCTCGAAATACTAAAGCCGATTTAAATGTTATTGGTTTAATCGGTGAGAGGGGACGTGAAGTGCGCGAATTTATCGAGCGCGACTTGGGGCCTGAAGGAATGAAAAAAACGATTGTGGTCGCCGCAACATCGGATCAGCCTGCACTTATGCGCATTAAGGGTGCTTTTACAGCAACGGCGATTGCGGAATATTTTCGTGATAAAGGACTTAATGTGATGCTGATGATGGACTCTGTTACACGAGTGGCCATGGCGCAGCGTGAAATTGGACTGGCGGTCGGCGAACCACCAGCAACAAAAGGATATACACCATCTGTTTTTGCGATTATGCCAAAGCTGTTAGAACGGACAGGTACAAACGAACATGGCACGATCACAGCTTTTTATACAGTCCTCGTTGACGGTGATGATATGAATGAACCGATTGCAGATGCTGTTCGGGGGATTTTGGATGGGCATATCGTGCTAGATCGTGATCTTGCCAATAAAGGGCAATATCCAGCCATCAACGTGCTGAAAAGCGTCAGCCGGCTTATGCCTCATATCGTCAGCCGCAGTCACTATGATGCAGCTGTTGCAGTACGGGATTCCCTGAATACGTACTTAAATTCAGAGGATTTAATTAATATTGGCGCTTATAAAAGAGGATCGTCTCCCGAAATCGATCGGGCGATACAAAATTATCAGCCGATTCTTTCTTTTTTAAAGCAGCGAACGGATGAACAAGCAACATTAGATGAGACAGCTCATGGATTAGTTCGTCTTGCAGATGGAAAGGATGGATAGGACGTGGTATTCGATTACAAATTCGAAAAAATTATGCAGCTTCGTGAACGTGAAAAAGAAGAGTCAGAGAATGTCTTTAGAGAAGCGCAAAATCAATTTGAAGCAGAAGCAAACAAGCTTTACGGGCTGCTGAAGAAAAAAGAAGATTTAATGGCAGTACAGGAACAAAAAATGAAGTCTGGTTTTTCCGTGCTGGACATTCAACACTATCAGCAGTTTATTTCGAATTTAGAAAAGTTAATTGATGAGCAGCAACGTCTCGTCGTAACCACACGCGGCCGGATGCAATGGTGCGAACAGCAGTTGAAAGAAAAAAATATTGAAGTGAAAAAATACAGTAAAATCCGTGCTAACGATTTAGTGCATTATCGCAAGTGGGCTGCTTCAGAAGAAGCAAAACAAATGGACGAGCTTTCCATGATCCAGTTTATGAACCGAAAGATCAGGTGATAGACAGATGGCAACAAAAAAGAAAAAAGTCAAGCCGGCTGAAATAGAAGATAAAAAGGAATATAACACATTTCAATGGATTTTGTTTGTAGCTGTCATTCCGCTCTTATTTGCGCTGACCATTGCCTTAGTTGTCATGACCATTGCAGGCGTCAATGTATTTGAAAAAACGAAGGAAATCGCAGCAAACTTGCCGTATGTTTCGGAATGGATCGCACCCGCAGAACAGGACGGGAAATTAGATAGCGAAAAAGTAGTAGAACTGCAGGCGGAAATAAAAAACAAAGAAGCAGAAATTGAGCAGTTATCAGGTGATCTTGAAAGCTCAAAAGCAGAAATTGAGGAATTGCTGACAGAACAGGACCGGCTGAATGCCAAACTCAAGCAGCTTCAACAACAGCAGACAGAAGCCGCAGAGTCAGATGAAACGGAAACAGTAAACAATGTTGCCGAAACATATGAATCAATGGATGAAGAAAGCATTGCCGGCATTGTCATTAATTTAACCAATAATGAAGCAGTCGCTATTTTGCAGGAGCTGAGTGTGGAAAAACAAGCAGCTGTATTAGAAAATCTGGACGCGAAAAAAGCCGCTGAATATACAAAAATATTATCGAATGAGTAAAGAATAATGACCGAAAATGTGAGATAATGTTGAAGGAAATGGAGGTGAAATACATGCAGGTTGTTTTGGGTTCAATTTCTACAGCTTTATCCAGCGGTGCACCTTCAAGCACATCGCAATCGCTGCTTCCAACAGCGAGCGGCTTCAGCAGTTTACTCGGCTCGGTTCAGCAAACGGCTCAAGATGTAACAGCATTGAATCATACAAACCAGGCCGTTTCAGCCGATTTTTCAGCTTTGCTCGCTGCTTTATTCAAGCCTTTGGATTCAGTCAGCGAATTAGTAGAAGATAAGCCGGAACTGGAAGCTATGGCTGAAGAACTTCTAGAAAAAGGGGAAATGCCCTCGGTTCAGGACTTGGCTGTTTTGCTGCAAGTGGATGTAGAGTCATTACAGAATTCATTGCAAAACCTGGCAAAGCTATTTAATGGAAATGAAGGATTGACCGGATCATTAAAAGAAACAATTGATTCTATGCTACAGGAAACAAGTGCGGACCAGTCAAAAGGAAAATTGCCTATGAAAGAACTAGCGGCTCTTATAACGCTCATATCAGAAAATGGCTCACTGCCGTTTAAAGGAACGGACAAGCAATTAATGATTACAGTAGTGAAAGCAGCGCAGCTGGTAAACTATTTTGCGGAACATCTTCCAAAGCAGGAAGCACGTTTTCAATCGCTGCAGACAGCTTTAAAAAATGCGGCCGCCTTGTTAGATAAGCAAACTGCGAACTTTTCACAAGCAAGTACAAAACAGGTTAGTTTACAGACTGCATTTGGAAACTACAAGAACACCCATCAGTCAGAAGAATCTATGGGCAGTAAAACGGCACCAGTGAAATCTGTTTCGCAGTCAGTAGAATCAGTACACCCGTTTTTAAATCAGCTTTCCAAAACAGAACAGTTTGTTATGAGTGTTAAGACCAATCTACGGCCGATGAACATGGAGCAGTTTATTGAGAAGTTCACACAGGTTTTAGGGAATTCAAACATAATGAAAACGCCAAATGGGACCAAAATGCTTATTAAGTTATATCCCGAACAGCTTGGCTCACTTCGTATTGA
Source organism: Domibacillus iocasae (assembly GCF_001750285.1). GTDB lineage: Bacteria > Bacillota > Bacilli > Bacillales > Domibacillaceae > Domibacillus > Domibacillus iocasae. The sequence continues at coordinate 106,199 of NZ_MAMP01000024.1, read as the reverse complement.
ATTGCTACAGCAAAATGGTGTCATGACGGCTAAGATTTTGTCGTCTACTCAATCGGTGAAAGAATTGCTTGAGCAAAACGCCCACCAGTTAAAGCACGCATTTAACCAGCAGAATGTAACAGTTGATAAAATTGATATCGCCAGTCCAGAAACGAGACAGCAGTTGTTTGACCGCGGTGCTCAGCAGCAGCGTCAGCAAGAACAAAAACAGTCAAATGAACAGTCAGCAGAGCAGCAGGAAAGTGAAAAGCTTTCTTCATTTGAAGAAGCATTATTAAATGCAGAAGTTGAGGTGTAACGAATGTCGAAAATAGACTCTTCACTTTATTTGAACAACAATCCGGCTCAGACAAAGCAGACAGGCAATAGCGCCCTTGGGAAAGACGAATTTTTGAAAATTTTAATGGCTCAGCTGCAAAACCAGGATCCGCTCAGCCCAATGGAAGATAAAGAATTCATTGGCCAGATGGCCCAATTTTCGTCGCTTGAGCAGATGACGAACATGACATCTATGATTGAAAAAATGGTACAGGCGCAAACTGCGTCACAAATGATTAATTATCAGTCATTTGTCGGCAAAAATGTTGTTTGGCATAAGCTAACGGATCAAACGGATGAAAACGGACAGCCCGTTGTGGAAACAGGAAATGGCACGGTAGGATCGATCAAGTTCGCTGGAGAAAGTGTACAGTTTACGTTAACAGATGGAACTGTCCTTGAACCGGGCAATGTTTCTCAATTAATAGGCGGCGAAAGTGCTTTAAGTGAGGGCGCGATAAGTTCAAACCCGTTGGTTGAAGCGAGCTACTTGATTGGCCGTATGGTTACGTGGGGAGCAGATGATTCAGCACAAAGCGCAGCGGTTCAATCCGTTTTGATGAAAGATAGTCAAGTTTGGCTGCAGCTGGCTAATGGGGAGAAAATAGCGGCCTCAGCTTTAACAAAAATAGAATAGGCGGGTGATGACGATGAAATCAATCAACCCGATAGTTCATGGAACACGCCAGCCGATAATACCGCCTGTAAAAAAGGAAACAAAGCAAGTTGTGTCAACAACGTTTAATGATACGCTGAAAACTATTTCAGTATCATCTGAAGCGCTCACGATTTCCAAACATGCGGCGCAGCGGTTAAATGAACGAGGCATTCACATTCATGAAAACGAATGGAATTTAATTGGACAAAAGTTATCGGAAGCAAAATCAAAAGGCGTCACCGATTCACTCGTCGTGTTGAAAGATGCGGCACTTGTCGCAAGCGCTAAAAACAATACCATTATTACGGCAATGAACCGGGAAGAAGCAAGCACACACATTTTCACGAATATTAACGGAACAATTCTTATGGACCATTAAATTTATACACTGGCTGGACCGAAAAGGAAGCCTACTGTCTGCCGATCGACCGACGCAGACGAATTCGAAAGGGGAAAACGAACTAATATGTTACGTTCAATGTACTCAGGAATCAGCGGCATGAAAAACTTTCAAACAAAGCTTGATGTCATCGGGAACAATATTTCAAATGTAAATACTTACGGATTTAAAAAAGGTAGAGTTGTTTTTAAAGATTTAGTCTCTCAATCTATTTCCGGGGCAGGTGCTCCAACAGCAAATACAGGTGGGACGAATCCGAAGCAGGTAGGCTTAGGATCACAACTAGCAGCTATAGACACAATGCATACAACAGGTTCATTACAAACAACGGGAAGAACTTTGGATTTGGCGATCTCTGGAGATGGATTTTATGTGGTAATGGATGGGACAACGCCACTATATACACGTGCTGGTAACTTTTACATGGACCGAAGTGGCAGCATAGTTAACGCTGATGGATTAGCTTTACAGGGGCTGCCCCCTGCAGCGGACGGGAATAGCATTAATACAGCATCAACTACTGTAAATGACATTGTAGTTCCTACCACTGCTCAAAGTATGAGCATCGGATCTGATGGAGTTGTAACCTATGTTGATACGGCGGGGCAATTAAAATATGCGGGGCAAGTTATGATTGCTAAATTTGCAAATCCAGAAGGTATGGAAAAAGTCGGTCAAAATCTTTTTCAACAAACAACAAATTCAGGTATAGCATACGCAGGTGGAAACTTTAATAGATTGACGACTGCTAATGTGACCGGTGGACTTGATACTCCTGGATCATCTGGTACAGGGACAATCGTAGCCGGCACACTTGAAATGTCCAACGTTGACCTGTCTGAAGAATTCACGGAAATGATTGTGGCGCAGCGCGGATTCCAGGCGAATACGCGGATCATTACGACATCGGATGAAATTTTGCAGGAATTGATGAGCATGAAGCGTTAACGAGCTGATTTTACTCTTGAATGCAGGGGGAGGGACAGGGCTGATTTTTTCAGCCCTGGCATATATGATTACTGTGACAAGACTGAACGGCAAACCGTTCTCATTAAATGCTATTTACATAGAAACAATTGAAAGCTTTCCAGACACAACGATTACGTTAACAAATGGGAAAAAACATGTCGTCCGCGAGCCGCACGGGCAGGTCACAGCGGATATCGAATCGTTTTACGCGCGTATTTCACTTCTCGGAAAAGTGAAAGTAGAGGAGGAATATGATGGAGAATGAACAAAAAGGATCAAAAAATAAATTAATGACGATTATGGTTGTGCTCATGGCTGTTATTCTACTGGCCGGCACGATCGCGGTTGTCATCATTTTACGGTCATCAGGCGGGGATGAAGCGGCGAGTGAGCCGAGTATTGATGAAGTACTTGAATCGTCCGTTGATGTCGCTGAAATGACAACGAATCTTGCTTCTGATGACTTTATAAAAATTTCATTTAAAATTCAAACAGACAGCCCGGAAGCGATGGAAGAAATGACAAAGCGTGATTTTCAGGCGAAAAATCTTATTATCCAAAAGCTTTCAGAAATGACAGCTGAAGATTTAAAAGGCGAAGCTGGAAAACAAAAACTCACAGAAACACTTAAAACAGAGCTGAATAGTATTATGCAAGATGGAAAAGTAGAGGCTGTGTATATCACCTCATACATTATTCAATAACGATGCCTGTAATTGATCGGAGGTGGGGCAGTTGGCAGGAGAAATTTTGTCTCAAAATGAAATTGATGCATTATTATCCGCATTATCCACAGGAGAAATGGATGCAGATGAATTAAAAAAAGAAGAAGAAGAAAAGAAAGTGAAAGTGTATGACTTTAAACGGGCATTGCGCTTTTCAAAAGATCAGATTCGAAGCTTAACGAGAATGCACGATAACTTTGCGCGAATTTTAACGACCTTTTTTGCGGCTCAGCTCAGAACATATGTTCAAGTGGAGGTCGTATCTACGGATCAAATTCCGTACGAAGAATTTATTCGTTCCATTCCAAACCGCACCATTTTAAATGTTTTTGAAGTACCGCCGCTGGATGGAAGGATTTTAATGGAAGTAAATCCAAATGTGGCTTATGCGATGCTCGATCGTCTCCTGGGCGGCCGTGGGGAAAGTGTTAATAAAGTGGAAAATTTAACGGAAATTGAAACGCGGATTATGTCTAGTATGTTTGACCATGCATTTGAAAATTACCGGGAAGCCTGGGTGAACATTGTTGAAATTGATCCGGTTGCGACGGATTTTGAAGTAAACCCGCAATTTTTACAAATGGTCTCGCCGAATGAAACGGTTGTGGTTATTTCACTAAATACAACGATTGGTGAAACAACGGGCATGATCAATATTTGTATTCCTCATGTTGTGTTAGAACCGATTATCCCGAAGCTGTCTGTTCACTATTGGATGCAAAATCCGGATAAAAAAGAACGGAGTCCTGGGGAAGCCGAAAATCTGGATAAACGAATAAAAAAAGCCTCACTTCCTGTAATTGCAGAACTTGGACAAACCTCTATTACGATTGAAGAGTTTTTGCTCATATCGGAAGGAGACATCATGAGTTTGAATACAACAGTTGGAGATGCACTGACCATAAAAGTCGGGAATGTGCCGAAGTTTTCAGCTCAGCCTGGACGAGTTAACCGCAAATTAGCCGTTCAAGTGCTTGATTATGTGAAAGGAGGAGAAGACGATGATGAGTGATGACATGTTATCACAAGAAGAAATTGATGCTTTGTTAAAAGGCGGAGACAGTGACGAGCCAGAAGAAAGTGCAGCGCTTGATGTATTGGGACGTGTTGAAGAGTATTTAGATGCTTTTGAACAGGATACGCTTGGTGAGATTGGCAACATTTCATTTGGCAGTTCCGCTACTGCACTTTCAAGCCTGCTTAATCAGAAAGTAGAAATAACAACCCCGACTGTTTCAGTTGTAGAAAAAAGTCGGTTGCAAGACGAATTCCCTCACCCCTATGCGGCGATTGAAGTTCAATACACGGAAGGGTTTTCGGGGGCTAATTTATTTGTGATCCATCAAAATGATGCAGCTATTATCGCGGACTTAATGCTTGGAGGAAGCGGTGTAGATGTGGCTCCGGAGCTTGGAGAATTGCAGTTGAGTGCAGTACAGGAAGCGATGAACCAAATGATGGGTTCAGCCGCAACATCTATGTCGACTATTTTTAATAAAAAAGTCGATATTTCCCCACCGACTATTTCTCTTTTAAACCTTAATGAAGGTGAAGGGACTGAATCGATCGCTGAACAAGAGCTGTTAATCAAAATTTCTTTCCGGCTGACTGTCGGGGACTTGATTGATTCAAATATTATGCAGCTGATCCCGCTTCAATTTGGAAAACAGCTCGTGACTGAATTAATGAACCCGGCACAGACACAAACCGAACCGGCGTCACCGCCGATTCAACAGGCTCCAACAGTGGATTCATCAATGCAGCCACCATTTAATGGGCAATCGAAAGAAACCAACCCGCAGCCGTCTTCATACATGGAGCAGCCGGTTCCTTCCAGACCACCAAATGAGCCGGTTTATATGGGGCACAATTCGTTTGGGCAGACTGCACAGGCGAATGTGGAAACAGCGGTTTTTTCATCCTTCCAGTCACCGCAGCTTGGCGAACAGGAAGCGCGTAATTTAAATATGCTGTTTGATATTCCCCTTCAAGTAACGGTTGAACTCGGCCGTACGAACCGAAATGTGAAAGACATATTAGAGTTAACTTCCGGGTCGATCATTGAGCTGGATAAACTAGCAGGAGAACCCGTAGATGTTCTCGTCAACAATCGCCTTGTTGCAAAAGGTGAGGTCGTGGTCATAGAAGAAAATTTCGGTGTCCGGATTACAAATATAGCTAGTCCGGCAGACCGGTTAAAAAATTTAAATTAATTGATACAGGGGGTTAAAAGAATGAGCAATCGAATTTTAGTAGTAGATGATGCAGCATTTATGCGCATGATGATTAAAGATATTTTGTCAAAAAACGGTTTTGAGGTAGTAGGTGAAGCGGAAAATGGAGCACAGGCTGTGGAGAAATATGCAGAATTAAAGCCTGATTTAGTGACGATGGATATTACAATGCCTGAAAAAGATGGCATTGCCGCATTGAAAGAAATTAAAGCATCTGATGCGAGCGCCAAAATTATTATGTGTTCGGCCATGGGGCAGCAATCGATGGTTATTGATGCGATTCAAGCGGGTGCAAAAGATTTTATTGTAAAACCATTTCAGGCGGATCGTGTTATTGAAGCCATTTCCAAAGTGCTTTCTTCTTAAGGTGTGAATGTTCATGAAATCATTCATCAAATACATCTGTGCGCTTACGTTGATGTTTGTGTTATTTTCCGGCAATGAAATCATTGCCGGAGCAGCATTATCTAATAAAACCAGCGTACAAGATTGTATAAAAAATCCGGATTTGTGCAAGCAGGAGCAGCCGTCAGGGGAAGAAAATCAGGAGTCCGAAACTGAAGACGCAGCAGCTCCGGTCGGCATTGGGTTTTTAGATATTGTCCGGATGATTGCGGCACTTGCTTTTGTAGTGGCGCTTCTTTATTTTTTATTGCGGTTTATTAATAAAAAAAGTCGTTCTTATCAGGAAAGTCATATTGTCCGGCATTTAGGCGGTACGGCACTTGGGGGCAGCCGTTCTGTCCAAATTGTGAAAGTGGGGGACCGTGTATTCGTCCTGGGCGTCGGGGAAGACGTTTCATTATTAAAAGAAATTGAGGACCCAGCTGAACGCGGTGATTTGATCAGCCGCTACGAAGATCAATCTGAAATGATGATGCAGCCTGCGGACATTGTGAACAAGCTGAAAAAACGATTTAATAAACAATCAGAAATGAAAGAACCGACTCCATTTAAGCAGGAGTTCGAGCAGAAAATAAATGAGCTGAAAAAAAACCGGGAACAGGCGATGCGGAATTTAGCAGATAGGGAGCGGAATCAGGATGAATGAATTTATGGAGTTTTTCAATTCAAGCGAACCTGAAAGTGTCTCCACATCTGTAAAATTACTGTTAACACTGACGGTTCTATCTCTTGCTCCAAGTATTTTAATTTTAATGACCTGTTTTACACGGATCATCATTGTCCTGTCATTCGTTCGAACAGCGCTGGCAACGCAGCAAATGCCGCCGACTCAAGTATTGCTCGGATTGTCGCTTTTTTTAACCTTTTTTATTATGTCTCCCGTCCTTCAAGAAGTGAATGACGAGGCGCTGACCCCTCTTTTTAATGAAGAAATTAACCTTGAAGAAGCATATAAACTCGCAAGCGGGCCTTTTAAAGAGTTTATGAGTGAGCATACCCGCCAAAAAGATCTACAGCTATTTTTAAACTATACGCAAGCTGAACAGCCGGAATCGATTGAGGATATTCCGTTAACGACACTTGTGCCAGCATTTGCATTAAGTGAAATAAAAACGGCCTTTCAAATTGGCTTTATGATTTTCATTCCGTTTCTTGTTATTGATATGATTGTGGCGAGTGTCCTCATGTCAATGGGGATGATGATGCTGCCGCCGGTTATGATTTCTCTTCCATTTAAAATTTTGCTTTTTGTTCTCATTGACGGTTGGTATTTAGTGATCGAATCATTGCTTCAAAGCTTCTAGGAAGGTGACAAAATGAACACAGAAATGGTGATTTCCATTGCGGAAAAAGGAATATATACAATAATCATCGTTTGCGCGCCGCTCCTGCTACTGGCTCTTGGTATTGGGCTGGCGGTCAGTATCTTTCAGGCAACAACTCAAATACAGGAACAGACTCTTGCCTTTGTGCCTAAAATTGTTGGTGTAATGGTCGGGATGATTTTTTTTGGTCCTTGGATGCTTGAAACAATTATTACGTATACAATCGATATTTTTACTAATTTAACGAGATTTGTCGGGTAGGCGAACATGACAGAGCTGATCCCAAATGTATCGGTTTTTTTGCTTATTCTCGTTCGTGTATCGGCCTTTTTTGTGACGATGCCTTTGTTCTCATACCGAACGATTCCTGCACAGTACCGAGTTGCTTTTTCAGTAATGATCGCCTGGACAATGTATTATTCTATCGATGCCACGCCTTTTGAAATAAATGGGGAATACATCCTGCTTATTTTAAAAGAAGCGATGACTGGTCTTTTGATTGGACTGGCGGCGTTTATTGTGTTATCCGCTATTCAGATTGCCGGTGGGTTTATTGATTTTCAAATGGGGTTCGCTATCGCAAATGTCATCGATCCGCAAACAGGTGCTCAAAGTCCATTAATGGGGCAGTATTTATACATGTTTTCACTATTAATGCTGTTGGCATTAAATGGTCACCATTTACTATTAGATGGAATTTTTTATAGCTATGAAATTATTCCGATTGACCAGCTTTATTTGCATTTTGGCAATGGAGAAGCTGCTTATTATATGGCAAGAACATTCGCGGGTGTGTTTTTGATCGCCTTTCAAATGTCAATGCCGGTTGTCGCGGTGCTTTTTTTAACGGATGTCATGCTGGGCATTGTCGCAAGAACGGTTCCACAGCTGAATATTTTTGTTGTCGGCTTTCCACTGAAAATAGGCGTGGGCTTTATTGTTATCTTTATTGTTATCGGTGTTATTTTTACATTAGTGCGTGATTTGTTTGGCATGATGCTTTATACAATGAAAGATTTAATGACCATTTTTGGAGGCGGGTAAGAGTATGCAGTTAAAGCTGAATCTGCAGTTTTTTGCCGGCGAAAAAACAGAAAAAGCAACACCGAAAAAAAAGCAGGATTCCCGCAAAAAAGGACAAGTTACCAAAAGCCAGGATTTAAATACAGCGGTCAGTTTATTGGTTTTATTTGGTTTTTTATCGGTATTTGCCGTTTCGATGGGAACGAATATTTTCCATATGTTTCAGCACTCGATTCAATATTATATGTTAATGGATGTAACAGAAGCGAACTTGAAAACGATTGTGTTTGAAATTATGGAACAGTGTATCATGATTCTCGGACCTTTTATGCTGGCTGCGGTGGCGGCAGGTGTAGTCGCTAATTATGCACAAGTTGGCTGGCTTGTGACAGGGGAACCGGTTAAGCCAAAACTCGAAAAATTGGATCCGATCAAAGGGTTCAAACGCATTTTTTCCATGCGGTCGATTGTAGAATTATTAAAATCCATTTTGAAAATCGGCTTTGTCGGCACTGCCGCTTTTGTTGTATTATGGCTGAATATTGATGAGGTATTAAAAATTGCCTTGAAGCCTATTGAAGACACATTGCCGCTCGTTGGTTCTTTAACCGTTCAGATGGGGTTATACGCTGCAGCTGCTTTGCTTGTCTTAGGCGTGCTGGACTATTTTTATCAAAAATTTGATTTTGAAAAAAGTATACGGATGTCTAAGCAGGATATTAAAGATGAGCATAAAAACTCAGAAGGGGATCCCCTTATTAAATCAAGAATCCGCCAGACACAAAGGGAAATGGCCATGCGCCGTATGATGCAGGAAGTGCCGAATGCGGACGTTGTCATTACAAACCCGACCCACTATGCCATTGCGTTAAAGTACGATGAATCAAAAAGGGATGCCCCGTACGTTGTCGCAAAAGGAACTGACTATGTCGCTCAGAAAATTAAACTGATCGCAAAAGAAAATGATGTCATGATGGTTGAGAACCGGCCGCTCGCCCGGGCGCTTCATGATCAGGCGGAAATTGGCGATTCGGTGCCGGAAGCCTTTTTTAAGGCGATTGCTGAAATTTTGGCGTACGTATATCGGATAAAAAATAAATTGTAATTTTTTGTTGGGAGAGAAAAAAATGAAAGCAAGAGACCTCACAGTTTTATTAAGCGTCATCTTAATTGTAGCCATGCTTATTGTTCCGCTGCCAACATGGCTGTTAAGTGTGCTGATTATCATAAATATTTCTCTTGCGCTTCTCGTTTTGCTCGTCTCCATGAACATGAAAGAAGCGTTGGAGTTTTCAGTGTTTCCGTCGCTCCTTTTATTGTTGACGTTATTTCGGCTTGGTCTGAATGTGTCGACAACGCGATCCATATTAAGCCATGGTGAAGCAGGGGGCGTTGTCGAGACATTCGGTACATTTGTTGTCGGCGGTAATTTAATCGTTGGTATGGTTATATTTATCATTCTCGTCATCATTCAATTTGTTGTAATTACAAAAGGGGCTGAGCGTGTATCGGAAGTGGCGGCCCGGTTTACACTCGATGCCATGCCGGGGAAGCAAATGAGTATTGATGCCGATTTGAATGCCGGCATGATTTCGGAAGCACAGGCTCGTGAACGGCGGGAAAAAGTCAGCGGCGAAGCCGACTTTTACGGTGCGATGGATGGGGCAACAAAGTTCGTTAAGGGGGACGCGATCGCTGGAATTATCATGGTTATTATTAACTTGATTGTCGGTATCGTGGTTGGTGTGATGCAGCAGGAATTATCGTTTGCAGAATCTGCCGCTCGCTACTCTCTTTTAACCGTTGGCGATGGGATTGTCTCGCAAATACCAGCCCTGCTCATTACAACTGCAACAGGTATCGTGGTCACACGAGCCGCTTCTAAAGGAAACTTAGGTGAAGAAATTACCGGACAGCTTTTGCGCTCTCCACAGATGCTGTACATTGCAGGCGGGGCTATTTTTCTACTGGGTCTTGCCACACCAATTAATGATATCTTAACGATTCCGATTGCTGCCGGTATTGCTTTTATCGGTTATAGAATTTCACGCATACCGCCAGAAGAAATGAATGAATCATTGCCTTCAGAAGAAGAAACGGAAGCAGAGGAAATGAAAAGTCCTGAATCCGTTGTGAATTTATTAACGGTTGATCCTATTGAATTTGAATTTGGCTACGGGTTAATTCCGCTCGCAGATACAAATCAAGGCGGGGATTTGCTTGACCGCATTGTGATGATCAGGCGGCAGCTGGCGCTTGAAATGGGGCTTGTCATTCCAGTTGTCCGCATTCGCGATAATATTCAGCTTCAGCCAAATGAATACCGTATGAAAATTAAGGGCAGTGAAGTGGCAGGCGGAGAGCTGCTGTTAGACCATTATTTAGCGATGAGTCCAGGCGAAGAGGACGACATGGTGGAAGGGATTCATACAATCGAACCTTCATTTGGACTTCCGGCTAAATGGATTACAGAAGATGCAAAAGAACAAGCAGAGATTTTCGGCTATACGGTTGTTGATCCGCCAAGTGTTGTTTCCACCCATTTAACAGAAACGATCAAAAAACATGCGAATGAACTCTTAGGCCGTCAGGAAACACAGCAGCTGATTGATCATTTGAAGGAAACCTACCCTATTTTAGTAGATGAAGTAACGCCAAACCCACTGTCCGTCGGGGAAGTTCAAAAAGTGCTGGCAAAGCTGTTAAAAGAGAACTTGTCAATTCGCAACTTGCCCATTATTTTTGAAACACTTGCTGATTATGGGAAGATGACGTCGGATACGGATTTATTAACAGAATACGTGAGACAGGCACTTGCCCGTCAAATTACGATGCAATTTGCTGATGAGGGCGGGTCCTTAAATGTTATTACGCTTTCAGGGCGAATTGAAAAATTAATTGCGGATGGCGTGCAGCAAACGGAACATGGAAATTATTTATCGATCGATCCGAATGATTCGCAACGTATACTAGAAGCGGCTGCTCAGCAGGTTGAACAGGCATCATTCATGCAGCAGTCGCCTGTGATCCTCTGTTCACCAGCTATTCGTATGTATGTACGGCAGCTGCTGGAACGGTATTTTCCACAAATTCCAGTGTTATCTTATAATGAACTTGAACCAAGCGTAGAAGTGCAAAGTACAGGGGTGGTGACAATCGAATGAAGGTGAAAAAATACCGGGCCTCTTCTATGCCAGAAGTAATGAAAAAGGTAAGGGCGGAACTTGGAGCCCAAGCGGTTATTTTGCAATCAAAAACGGTTTACTCAGGCGGGTTTTTAGGGCTGTTTAAGAAAAAGAATATTGAAGTTGTAGCGGCTGTTGATCATAACACTGCACTCGTCACAGAGATGCCAGACACTGTACGGCCGCCAGTCGAGCAGAAACCCGTTTTGACGATGCCGGCAGAGTTGAAAAGTGAAATGAACGACGTGAAAAAAATGATTCAAGAGCTGCAAAAATCAGCTTCTTTTGCTTTATATCCGGATGTTATGAAGCCAGTTATGGAGCAGTTAGAGAAACACGGTATATTAAGGGAGCTTCGTGATCAAACGGCTTCCTATTTATTTGAAAAATGGAACGCAGAAAAAACAGCTGTGACAGAAAAGCAAATAAAGGAGTGGGCATCTGATTATTTAAAGAATTGTCTGCCGTCTATCCATCTGAACGAGAAAAAAAAGGCAAAATATGTGTATCTTCTCGGCCCGACAGGAGTGGGGAAAACGACAACCATTGCTAAACTGGCATCTAAGCAAGTATTGGAAGAAAACAAAAAGTTAGCATTTATTACAACGGATACATATCGAATTGCGGCGATTGAACAATTGAAAACATACGCCGGGCTTTTAAATGCTCCGATGAATGTTGCCTATTCCGAAGAGGATATGAAACAGGCAATTCGGGAATTTGATTCTTTTGATAGCGTCTTTATTGATACAGCGGGTCGAAATTACCTGGAAGGACAATACGTAACGGACCTTCAGCCTATGATCGGGCAGCGGCTAAATGAGTCTGCTTATTTTCTGGTCTTAAGTGCAGCAGCAAAAGAAGAAGATTTGCACGAGATTATTAAAAATTTTTCATCTGTAAAACTAGATGGTTTTATTTTTACAAAAGTAGATGAAACAAAAACTAAAGGCTTAATGATAAACTTAATGTATAATTATAAAGTCGGTACTTCATACATTGCTAATGGTCAAAATGTACCAGATGATTTAATTGAATCATCCAATGATATTTTAATAGAATGCTTATTTAAGGACTGAAGAAAATGAATGATCAAGCAGCATTACTCCGCCAAAAAATGATGCAGAAGTCATTGAGACCAAAGCTTGAGAGCCGAAATCAGGCCAAGACATTAGCAATTGTCAGCGGCAAGGGCGGCGTTGGTAAAACGAACATTTCAGTTAATTTGGCAATTGGGCTCGCTAAATTAAACAAAAAAGTTTTACTTTTTGACATGGACATTGGTATGGGTAATATTCATCATTTAATTAATGGCAACACATCTTTATCAATTGCTGACTTTTTTGAAAAAGATTACCTGATGACTGAAATCATTCAAGCCGGTCCTGAGGGCATTTCTTATATTCATGGAGGCTCCGCTTTCTCAAAGCTGTTTGATTGGAAAAAAGCATACAAGGAAAAATGGGTTTCAGCGCTTGAATCGCTTGCTGGACAATATGATTTCCTGCTTTTTGACATGGGAGCGGGCGCCACGAAAGAAAGTTTGAATATTCTTGAAGCAGCAGATGAAGTGCTGGCTGTTACTACACCCGAACCGACAGCGATGACGGATGCATATTCCATGATTAAATTTATTTATATGCGCGATCGTCAAAAATCTTTTTATTTAGTTTGTAATCGGGTGGAGACAACGAAAGAAGGACAGGAAACAGCCAATCGCCTAAAAGGTACAATGGAAACGTTTTTGAATGTAACACCTGTTTTCCTTGGTTCGCTTCCGGAAGATTCATACGTAAGAAAAGCAGTGAAATCGGGAAATCCATTTATTCTTTCTTATCCGAAAACAAAGATTTCGGTATCTTTTCAGCAAATTGTTAATCAGTATGCTGACGTGCCGGAAAAGATTTTTGAAGACCGGACCAGCTTTATTGTAAAGCTTCGCCGCTTCTTTACAGAAAGAGGGGATCACGAATGAATTCAAAAAAAATTCTCGTTGTGGATGATTCCGCATTTATGAGAAAGCTAGTTTCCGAGTTTTTGTCTGAACACCCTCAACTTGAAGTCATTGCTTTCGGCCGGAATGGACAAGAGGCTGTGAAAAAAGCGTTAGAATTGCAACCGGATGTGATTACGCTTGATATTGAAATGCCGGAAATGGACGGGCTCGAAGCATTGAAATTAATTATGGAAAAACAGCCTTGCCCCGTTGTAATGCTATCCAGCTTAACAAAAGAAGGCTCAGAAACAACGTTGAAAGCAATCGAACTTGGTGCGGTGGATTTTATCGCGAAACCATCCGGGACGATTTCACTAGACCTTCATAAAATTAAAGATGTGCTTATTGAAAAAGTTTTAGCTGCATCAAAGGCAAACATTAGTATGAAGCCTGCACTGTCAGCAAAGCCGGTAACGATCCAGCCGCCTGTTAACAATCGGCATTCAGCGACAAACGCAAACGCATTGCGCTCTCAACGGTGGGGAGAAAAAATGGACAAACTTGTTTTAATCGCTACATCAACAGGCGGTCCGCGCGCATTGCAGCACGTAGTGACAAAGCTTCCTGGTTCACTTCCGGCGCCGGTCGTCGTAGTGCAGCATATGCCGCCGGGTTTTACGAAATCTCTGTCAGACCGACTGGACTCACTGTCTGATATTCGAGTGAAAGAAGGCGAAGATGGAGAAATTTTGCAAAACGGCACAGTGTATATCGCTCCAGGAGGAAAACATTTACGGTTAAGAAAAACGGGCACATCGATTGTTGTTTCATTGGATGAATTGGCTTCGGAAGGGGGGCATCGACCGTCGGCTAACGCTATGTTTCGTTCTGCGGCGGAAATCTCTAATGTTGAAAAAGTGACAGTGATTATGACCGGTATGGGGTCAGATGGAGCAGAAGGGCTGATTAAATTAAAAGAAAGCGGCACCGTTAAAGCGATTGCGGAAGCGAAAGAAACATGTGTTGTCTATGGGATGCCAAAAGCAGCCGTGGCGACGCATCTTGTCGATGACGTAGTCCCGGTCGATGAAATTGCTTCAGCTATTGTTAAGCATGTATACAATAAGAGGTGAATATGGATGGATACAAATCAATATTTAGAAATTTTTATTGACGAAAGCAAGGAACATCTTCAAGCAATGAATCAACATTTACTTGGGTTGGAAAAAGATCCAAACGACATTACTATCGTGAACGAAATTTTTCGTTCAGCTCATACATTAAAAGGCATGTCTGCTACGATGGGCTATGAAGATTTAGCAAATTTAACGCACAAGCTTGAAAATGTGCTGGATGCCATTCGCAACCAACAAATATCTGTCACAGCAGCCATTATGGATACGGTTTTTTCATCAGTTGATGACCTTGAAGCGATGGTAGAAGATATTGCATCGGGAGGCGATGGGAAGCGGGATGTATCTGCAGTTGTGCAAAAGCTTCTTATTATTGAGCAAGGGGAGGCCGCTGCGGCAATAGACGTTCTCGAAGCTCCGGCTGTAGCGGATGCTGCAGAAGGAAACAGCCTTCAGTACGATGAATTTGAATGGACCGTTATTGGCCAGTCGAAAGAGCAGGGATTCACTTGTGTGGAACTGGCTGTTTCACTCCGGGCAGACTGCATACTAAAAGCAGCCCGTGTTTTTATGATATTTGAAGTGCTCGAAAAGTGTGGAGAAGTAATCAAATCTGTACCTTCTTCTGATCAGCTGGAAGAAGAAAAGTTCGATGAAACATTCACAGTTACCTTAATTACAAAAGAACCAATGGAAGATATTGAGGAGAAAATCAAAAAAGTCTCCGAAGTAGAGCAGGTTCATATTAAGGAAATTGTACCCGTTAGCCAGGAAGAAACAAAAGCAACTCCTGTACAATCGGCTGTTTCTGAAGTTAAACAGACGGGTCCAAAACCAGAAGACAAAACCCTTCAACCAGTTGAAGAAGAGAAACGTGAAGCAAAATCATCAAAGCAGCCCGTTTCCAATAAAACGATTCGAGTAAACATTGAGCGTCTCGATATTTTAATGAATCTATTCGAAGAGCTCGTCATTGACCGGGGGCGTCTTGAATCTATTTCAGGCGAACTGAATCACAGCGAATTAAATGAAACAGTGGAGCGTATGTCACGTATTTCAGGAGATTTGCAAAATATTATTTTAAATATGCGAATGGTGCCCGTTGAAACCGTTTTTAACCGTTTTCCAAAATTGGTTCGCCAGCTGTCGAGAGATTTGAATAAGAAAATCAATTTAGAAATTATTGGTGCGGAAACAGAGCTTGATCGTACCGTTATTGATGAAATTGGTGATCCGCTTGTCCATTTAATTCGAAACGCGGGTGATCATGGAATTGAAATGCCGGAAGCCCGTCTTGCCAAAGGGAAGCCGGCTGAAGGGACGATAAAGCTAAAAGCGTATCATAGCGGCAATCATGTCTTCATTGAAATTGAAGATGACGGAGCAGGTATTAATAAAGACAGAGTACTAAAAAAAGCGCTGGATAAAGGCATTGTGACAGACGAGCAGGCGCTTGGCATGACAGACCGTCAAATTTTTGAACTAATTATGGCATCAGGCTTTTCAACCGCTGAAGTCATTTCCGATTTGTCCGGGCGCGGTGTCGGATTAGACGTCGTGAAAACGACGATTGAATCATTAGGCGGCTCTATAACGATTGATTCAGTCGAAGGGTCCGGATCTGTTTTTTCTATTCAGCTGCCACTGACACTATCGATTATTTCCGTTATGCTCGTTGAAGTAGAAAAAGAAAAATATGCGATCCCTCTTTCTTCCATTATCGAAACAGCTATTGTCAAAAAAGAAGAAGTATTAAATGCGCACAATCAGCAGGTCATTGATTTTAGAGGAAAAGTGGTTCCTCTTCTATTTTTAGAAGATATTTTCAGTGTACCTCATCAAGAGGAAGACGATCGCTTTTATTCTATTGTTATTGTTAGAAAAGGTGATAAAATGGCTGGTTTAGTTGTTGATTCATTTATTGGCCAGCAAGAAGTCGTACTAAAATCGCTTGGAAACTATTTATCAAACGTTTTTGCGATTTCCGGTGCCACTATTTTGGGTGACGGACAAGTAGCGCTAATTGTAGACTGTAATGCGCTGATCAAATAAGGAGGTGCACAAAGTGAGTGAGATTCATGCATCCACAACAATAAAAGTTATTGCTTTTCAATTGATAGATAAGGAATATGCACTTCCAGTTCATCAGGTGTACTCGATTGAAAAATTAATGCATATTACACGTGTGCCAGGAACTGTTCCATTTGTTAAAGGAGTCATTAATTTACGTGGTGTTGTAACGCCGATTATTGATTTGCGCAGCCGATTTGGTTTATCAGATGAACGATATGACGATTCGACTCGTATTATTATCGCAGCGCTTGATGATATAGAAGTCGGACTTATTGTCGATGGCGCAAATGATGTACTCGACATTCCGGTTGATGCCATTGAGCCCCAGCCTGAAGTAGTTGGTTCACTCGGAGATGAATATATAACCGGCGTGGCTAAGCTGGACAAACGACTGCTTATTATGCTGAGTCTGCAAAAGATTTTTAAATAAAGGCGGTCTGTCATGAACTACATTGATAAAATTCAGCCTATTCATCTCGATATTTTAAAAGAAGTCGGCAATATTGGGGCAGGACACGCAGCTACCTCTCTCTCTACATTATTGAACCGGAAAATTGACATGAAAGTACCCAGTGTCCGGATTGTTCCTTTTTCAGAAATGATGGAGTTGACGGGTGGTTCTGAAAAAGAAGTCGTCAGTGTCAGCCTTCGTATTGAAGGAGAAGCGGGCGGCAATATGTTTTTTATGCTGACATTGGAAGAAGCCGACCGCTTTATTCAAAAATTAATGAATGATGAATCGTTTACGTTTCATGATCGCAATGTCCATACTATTGGTTTTTCTGCCATGCAGGAAATGGGCAATATTTTATCTGGCGCTTATTTGTCCGCACTGGGTGATTTTACACAATTAAAGATACAGCCATCTGTGCCAGAGCTTGCTGTTGATATGTTTGGGGCCATTATTAGTTATGGGCTGCTTGAAATTTCTCAATACAGCGATTATACGATTGTTATTGACACCATTTTAACGGAAATGGACGAAGGGGATGTGGAAATTGTAAAAGGTCATTTTTTTCTTCTTCTGTCACCTGACTCCTTTCCGGTGTTGTTCGAAGCCCTTGGAGCCGGCTATGGCAAATAAGACAGGCGAAATCGTAAAAGTCGGTATTGCTGATCTGAATGTTGTAAAGCCGCCTGGCATGATCAGAACGTCAGGACTCGGCTCTTGTGTCGGTGTTGTTCTTTATGATGAATCAGTCCAGATTGCGGGGATGGTGCACGTCATGCTTCCATATTCAAGCCTTGCCAAAGCAAATACAACAAATAAAGCAAAATTTGCGGATACGGGTATTCAGGCGCTCATTAAGGAACTCGAAAAAAGCGGTGCAAGGTCGAGCCGCTTAAAAGCAAAAATGGCCGGCGGCGCTCAAATGTTTCAATTTAAATCCGGTTCTGATTTAATGAAAATCGGTCCCCGAAATGTAGCGGCTGTCAAAGAGCAGCTTCAGGCGGCGCGTATCCCAATTCTCTCAGAAGATACCGGCGGCAGCAGCGGCCGGACAATTGAATTTGACCCGGCCACATCTCTGCTTCATATTCGAACGGTTCATAAAGGTGAACAAACGATTTAATTTCAGCAGCGGCAATCGTTCCGCTGCTTTTTTGTGTATATTGTTGGCAAGAAAGGTACTTTTCTTTAGAATAAAAGAAAGACTTGTAACGTGCTGTCATTGATTACGCCGGGAGGAGAGATTAGATGGCAAAACGAATGCCTGAGGATGAGCAGAAATTATGGAAAAGGTGGAAAGAAGAGCAGCACCCGGATGATGGGGATGCGCTTGTTGCCCGTTATATGCCGCTCGTTACGTTTCATTGCCGGCGTATTGGCGCAGCTCTTCCGAAAACAGTGAGCAAGGAAGAGGTAGCGAGCTACGGAATGACAGGGCTTTATGACGCCCTTCTGAAGTTTGAGCCGGCGCGCGATTTAAAGTTTGACACATACGCCTCCTTTCGTATTCGAGGGGCCATTTTAGACGGCCTTCGAAAAGAGGACTGGCTCCCAAGAGCAGCAAGAGAAAAATCAAAAAAAATTGAAGCGGCTTCTTCGATGCTGGAACAGAAATATTTACGGGCTGTTACACCAGAAGAAGTGGCGGAAGAGCTGGGGCTTTCTGTCGAAGATGTCCAGGATACGATGGCGGAGCATTTTTTCGCTCACATATTATCAATGGATGATCAAATTCAAGACCAGGATCAGTCGGAAGGAACTGGCTTTGTCTTAAAAGATCAGCAAATGAAAACGCCGGAGGAAGAATTAGTCAAACAAGAACAAGTTGAAGAATTGTCAGCTCAAATTAAGAAGCTTACAGAGAAAGAGCAGCTGGTTATTGATCTTTTTTATAAAGAAGAATTAACGTTAACAGAGATTGGTGAAGTATTGAATCTTTCCACGTCGCGTATTTCTCAAATTCATTCAAAAGCACTTTTTAAACTAAAACAGCAGCTGCTGAAAAAGTAACCGGCCTAATTCATTTTATTAGCTAGATTGAGGTGCTGAACATGGATTTCAAATCAATTGATATGCAAATTGCTCTGCCGAGAACATTCGAAGCGGCCAAAAATCTTCAGGATTATCAACAAACTGCACAGACTGCCCAGGAGCATGCGCAGGCGGAAACGGAAAAAGAAGCGGAGTGGAAGCGAAAAGCTGTGGCGCAGGGGAATGATATTAATAAAACGGGTGAACGTGACCATGAAAAGCAGCAGGGTGAACAGCAGCAGCGAGAAGAAAAGAAACAGCAAAAGAAGGCGTACGCTCATCCATATAAGGGGCAGCAAATCGACTTCAGCGGATAAGAGGGACGTATGACAACATTTTTAATAACTATTTCTTTTTTAATTCATGCGATGAGTTTACTTGCCTTAATCATCCTTTTTCAGCGTCAGAACAAGGTGCAGAACTCAGAGAAAAAAATGAAGCAGACTGCAGCGGAAATGGAAGAGATGATGACAGCTTTCTTAATAGAAATAAAAGAAGAAAATGAACAGCTCATTGCGCAGCTGACAAAAGCAGAACCCATTAAAAAATCAAGTCTGCTTGTCGCAAATGAATATGAAGACAAGCCTTTACCACCGCTTACGCCGCGAAAAGCGGCGGCAAGAGCATATGAGGGAGCAAAATCTGCTAAAACTGAAACAATATCAAAGGCAGATATACCACTCGCAATACAAATGGCTGAAATGAGAGAACAAGGTATGGCAGACGAAGAAATAGCAAGGGCGCTTAACGTTGGCATGACAGAAGTGAGGCTTGCGCTTAAATTTAACAAAATAGAATAAAAATAGTTGCGGGGCAATAATGGATATGATATAGTGATTAACGGTGTTAATACACACGTCTTTTGATTCGCCAGCGGGTGCCGTCTTTGATGGAGGCTGGTTGAAAATGAGAAAGGCGGAGGAAATCTAACCAAACAGGAGGAAACAACACATGTCAGTAATTTCAATGAAACAATTGCTTGAAGCAGGTGTTCACTTCGGTCATCAAACTCGCCGTTGGAACCCAAAAATGAAAAAGTATATTTTCCAGGAGCGTAACGGGATCTACATTATTGATCTTCAAAAAACTGTTCGCAAAGTGGAAGAAGCGTACAAATTTGTAAGAGAAGTTGCCGGTGACGGTGGGAAAGTATTGTTTGTTGGTACGAAAAAACAAGCACAAGATTCTGTAAAAGAAGAAGCAGAACGTTCAGGTATGTACTATGTAAACCAACGCTGGTTGGGTGGTACACTTACTAACTTCTCAACAATCCAAAAACGTGTACAACGTTTGAAAAATATCGAAAAAATGCAAGAAGACGGTACATTCGAAGTGCTTCCAAAGAAAGAAGTTGTTCAGCTTAAAAAAGAGCATGAGCGTCTTGTGAAATTCCTTGGCGGTATTCGCGATATGAAAGGTCTTCCTGATGCTTTGTTCATTATTGACCCTCGTAAAGAGCGTATTGCGGTTGCAGAAGCACGTAAATTGAACATTCCAATCGTTGGTATTGTTGATACGAACTGCGATCCGGATGAAATCGACTACGTTATTCCTGCGAATGACGATGCAATTCGCGCTGTGAAACTTTTAACAGGTAAAATGGCTGACGCTGTTCTTGAAGCGAAACAAGGCGAAGAAATCGCTGAAGAAGCTGCGCAGGAAGAAGTACAGCAAGCTGAAACTGCAGAAGCTGCAGCTGAGTAATCAAACAGATAAAGGTGATAAGAGGGATACCCTTATCACCTTTTTTTAAAGAAATAAAAGATAAAACCGCAAAAAGCGGCCTTACATATTTAAAGGAGGAACAAAAATGGCTATTACTGCACAAATGGTAAAAGAACTTCGTGAAAAAACAGGCGCAGGCATGATGGATTGCAAAAAAGCACTTGTTGAAACAAATGGTGATCTGGATCAAGCAATTGATTACCTTCGTGAAAAAGGGATCGCGAAAGCAGCGAAAAAATCAGATCGTATTGCAGCCGAAGGTACAACGTATATTACAAGTGAAGGCGATACAGCTGTCCTTCTTGAAGTAAATGCGGAAACAGATTTTGTTGCGAAAAACGAAAATTTCCAAGTGCTTGTAAAAGAAATTGCCGCTCACCTTTTGGCTAACAAACCTGCTTCAGTTGAAGAAGCTTTAGCTCAAACAATGAAAAACGGCAAAACAGTTGACACGTATATCAGTGAAGCTATTTCAAAAATCGGAGAAAAACTTACGCTTCGCCGCTTTGAAATTCGTACAAAAGGTGAAAATGCTGCTTTTGGTGAGTACCTTCACGCGGGCGGGCGCATCGGCGTTTTAGCTATTGTGGAAGGCACAACAGATGCTGCTGCAGCGAAAGATGTTGCGATGCATGCTGCTGCATTAAATCCAAAATATGTTTCGCGTGACCAGGTTTCTGAAGAAGAAGTAGAGCGTGAGCGCAAAGTGTTAACAGAACAAGCGCTGAACGAAGGAAAACCTGAAAATATTGTGGCGAAAATGGTTGAAGGCCGCCTTGGCAAATTCTTTGAAGAAGTATGCATTTTAGATCAAAGCTTTGTTAAAGATCCAGATCAAAAAGTTCGTCAATTCCTTGAGTCTAAAGGTGCAACATTGACTGAATTTGTTCGCTATGAAGTAGGCGAAGGTTTAGAGAAACGCCAGGATAACTTTGCAGAAGAAGTTATGAGCCAAGTGAAAAAATAATGATTCCGTATCCGCCGGCCGGAAAGGAATAAGTGGAATCCCTTACCGCTTTTGGTGAGGGATTTCATGTACATTACAGATGGAGGTCTACATGAGCCAACCAAAGTATAAACGTGTTGTATTAAAATTAAGTGGTGAAGCATTAGCAGGTGAAGCAGGATTTGGCATTAATCCGACGGTTATTCAATCTGTTGCTGAACAAGTAAAAGAAGTAAATGAACTCGGTGTTGAAGTTGCAGTCGTCGTTGGCGGCGGCAATATTTGGCGCGGCAAAATCGGCAGCGAAATGGGGATGGACCGGGCAACCGCGGACTACATGGGTATGCTGGCAACTGTTATGAACTCAATGGCTCTGCAGGACAGCTTAGAGCAGCTCGGGATTGAAACACGCGTTCAAACATCAATTGAAATGCGTCAAGTAGCAGAGCCGTATATTCGGCGCCGCGCCATCCGTCACCTTGAAAAAGGACGAGTGGTGATTTTCGCTGCAGGAACAGGAAATCCGTACTTTTCTACTGATACAACCGCGGCATTACGTGCTGCTGAAATTGAAGCAGAAGTCATCCTGATGGCGAAAAACAATGTTGATGGTGTTTACAGTGCCGATCCGCGTGTAGACAAAGATGCGGTAAAATATACAGAACTGTCTTATCTGGACGTCATTAAAGAAGGACTTGCCGTGATGGATTCAACAGCTTCTTCTTTATGTATGGACAATGATATTCCATTAGTTGTGTTTTCTGTTATGGAAAAAGGAAATATTAAACGAGTTGTATTAGGGGAAAATATCGGAACAATAGTAAGGGGGAAATAAAAGGTGTCTCAAGAAATTATGAATCAATCCAAAGAAAAAATGGAAAAAGCCATTGGAGCATTTAACCGTGAGCTTGCTTCCATTCGTGCTGGACGTGCGAGTGCGAATGTGTTAGATCGGATTACGATTGATTATTACGGAGCTCCTACACCGATCAATCAACTTGCGTCTATTAATATCCCGGAAGCACGATTGCTCGTTATCACGCCATATGACAAATCATCTATGGGAGATATCGAAAAAGCGCTTTTGAAATCGGATCTTGGCTTGACACCATCAAATGACGGCTCTATCATCCGTTTGAATTTTCCAGCTTTAACAGAAGAGCGCCGGAAAGAACTGGCGAAACTCGTGAAAAAAGAAGCGGAAGAGGCAAAAGTGGCGATTCGCAACATTCGCCGCGATGCAAATGATGATTTGAAAAAAAGCGAGAAAAACGGCGATCTGACTGAAGATGATCTTCGGGGCTATACAGAAGATGTTCAAAAACAGACGGACGATTATATCCGAAAAGTCGACGAGATTGCCAAGGAAAAAGAACAAGAGATCATGGAAGTGTAAAAAGCAAACCCTCTTGCTGGCAGGAGGGTTTCTTTTTTTGGATTTTATCGCTCCAATTACTACGAAATCGGCATGTATGGTAAAATAGGTTGGAAGAAGCGATATGGGGGATTTTGTATGGCACATAAACAGTGGTTCTGGCAATCAAAAAATGCAGGAGATGTTATGATTTCGGAAGAAGGTATTCCTGTACATATTGCCATCATTATGGATGGAAACGGCCGCTGGGCAAAAAAAAGAGCGTTGCCCCGTATTGCCGGCCATAACGAGGGAATGAAAACCGTGCGGGAAATCACAAGATCCGCAAGCCAGCTTGGCGTCAAAGTACTCACGCTTTATGCATTCTCTACAGAAAATTGGAAACGTCCTAAGCTGGAAGTTGATTTTTTAATGAAGTTACCAGAAGAATTTCTTTCTACGTTCTTACCTGAACTGATAGAAGAAAATGTTCGAGTTGAGATGATTGGCGATATGGAGCAGCTGCCTGATCATACTAAGAAAGCTGTGCAGAACGCAATGAATCGAACAGCTGAAAATGACGGACTTATTCTTAATTTCGCATTAAACTATGGCAGCCGGACCGAACTTGTCCAAGCTGTAAAATCAATTATTCAAGACGTTAAGGAAGAAAGATTAGCTGAGCAGGATGTAACGGATGCAACCATTTCCCGTTATTTAATGACCGGCCATTTGCCGGAACCGGATCTGCTGATTCGGACGAGTGGAGAGCACCGGTTAAGCAATTTTATGTTATGGCAGCTAGCTTATACTGAATTTTTCTTTACGGACGTTCTATGGCCTGATTTTTCTGAAAAACATTTGCTTGAAGCAATTGCTTCGTATCAAAAGAGATCAAGGCGGTTTGGCGGTTTGTCGTAATGGAATGTTGGAGGATTAACTAAAATGAAACAACGAATCGTTACAGGAATTATTGCGGCTGCCGCATTTTTGCCAATTGTGCTGCTTGGCGGCCGGCCATTTATTCTTCTTGTTTATATAATGAGCGCAGTTGCAGTAATGGAAGCATTAAAATTAAAAAAAATCCCTGTTTTTTCAATGCCGGGTTTTTTATCAATCCTGCTTTCCTTTATTATTCTTGTCCCTCAGAGTGGATCAGATGAATGGACCTTTTTAGGATTGGGAAAACTGGAATACCTTGTTTTATTTGTTTTATTCTTTCTTGTAAATACGGTTATCACAAAAAATCATTTTACGTTTGATGACGCAGCTTATTGTGTTCTGCTGCCGTTATACATTGGCTTTGGCTTCTCTTATTTGATCGAAACGAGAGAAGCGGGCATCGCGTTTGTGTTTTTTGCCCTTCTTATTACGTGGGCATCAGACTCAGGTGCTTATTTCATTGGCCGTTCATTTGGAAAACGAAAGCTTTGGCCGGACATAAGCCCAAATAAAACATTGGCTGGTTTTTATGGGGGCATCGCTTCAGCAGTTCTTGTCGCTGCCGTCTTTTTATTTATTTTGGACTTTAAGGCGCCGGCCATATGGGTACTGGCTGCTGCTGCTATTTTATCCGTCGCCGGACAAGTTGGGGATTTAGCTGAATCTGCACTAAAGCGTCATTATAACGTAAAAGATTCCGGAAACCTGCTGCCGGGACACGGAGGTATTTTAGATCGGACAGACAGCTGGCTCTTCGTATTTCCATTGTTACATATGCTTCAATTATTGTAGGAGGATGATGTATTGAAAACAATAAGTTTGTTAGGGGCGACCGGGTCTATCGGAATACAGACACTTGACATAATCCGTCAGCATCCGGATTCGTTTCGATTATCCGCTTTTTCCGCAGGACGAAATGAACGCGTTGCGGAAAAGATGATTGCTGAATTTAATCCCGCACTTGTGTCGGTTTTAGAGAAAGATACAGCCGATCGTCTACAATCGAATTTCCCCCATGTAAAGGTTCTGTATGGAAAGAAAGGGCTCGAAGCGGTAGCCGTTCATGCAGAGGCTGATACACTCGTCAATGCAGTGATTGGCAGTGTTGGACTTGAACCGACTTTAAAGGCGATTGAAGCGGGGAAAAATATTGCCATTGCAAATAAAGAAACACTCGTGACAGCCGGCCATATTGTCACAGCGGCTGCAAAAAGAGCTGGAGTTCATTTATTGCCGGTAGACAGTGAACATTCGGCTATCTTCCAAAGCCTGCAAGGTGAACAGGAAAAAAACATAAGCCGCCTCATTTTAACAGCCTCAGGTGGAAGCTTCCGTGATAAAAAACGGGAAGAATTGAAACAGGTGACAGTGGAAGAAACATTAAACCATCCAAACTGGTCAATGGGGGCGAAAATTACAGTCGATTCTGCTACAATGATGAACAAAGGGCTTGAAGTGATTGAAGCTCACTGGCTGTTTAACTTGCCATATGATCAAATTGATGTCCTGCTGCATCGGGAAAGCATTATTCATTCCATGGTTGAATTTCTTGATCGATCGGTCATGGCGCAGCTCGGTTCACCTGATATGCGGGTGCCGATTCAATACGCTTTGACATGGCCGGACCGGCTGCCGCTTCCGGACACGAAGGTATTAAATTTGGCGGAAATCGGTCAGCTTCATTTTCAGGAAGTGGATTTTGAGCGGTACCGGATGCTTTATCTTGCTTATGAAGCAGGAAGAACAGGTGGAACAATGCCGGCGGTTATGAACGCAGCAAATGAAGAAGCAGTTGCGGCTTTTCTGGATCGAAAGCTTTCATTTCTGCAAATTGAAGAAATGGTAGAACGGGTAATGGAACATCATTCACCTGTGCCATCACCTGAACTAGGGACTATTTTGGAAGCAGATGCACAGGCAAGGGCGACAGTACGCTCATTTTTATTCCGCACGTAGGATAGAAGTTTCACTTTATAATAAAAAAGGTGGTTAGAAACGTTTGAATACCGTCATAGCGTTTATCGTTATATTTGGATCGCTTGTTTTTTTCCATGAGCTGGGCCATTTTATATTTGCAAAAAGAGCCGGCATTTTATGTCGTGAATTTGCAATTGGCTTCGGACCAAAAGTATTTGCCCACAAAAAAGGGGAAACCGTTTGGACCATTCGCCTTCTTCCGCTTGGCGGGTAT
This sequence comes from Domibacillus iocasae, assembly GCF_001750285.1. GTDB lineage: Bacteria > Bacillota > Bacilli > Bacillales > Domibacillaceae > Domibacillus > Domibacillus iocasae. The sequence goes on along the minus strand of NZ_MAMP01000024.1, from coordinate 80,175 downwards.
GTACGAATGGCGGGTGAAGACCCGGAAATGACAGAATTAAAAGCCGGTCAGCGGATCGGAGTTGTATTTAACGAAAAAGAAGAAGCGGTTAACCTCATCGTGAATGGAAGAGATCGTTTTCAGGATGCCCGGGTCATTGAGATTGAGAAGGCAGATCTTGAACATGGCCTGACAATCAGCGGTTATGAAGAAGGGGAAGAAGAATTAAAAACCTATCCGGTTCATCGTGAAGCGCTTGTCACAGAAGATCGCTTAAGTACACAAATTGCGCCGTATGACCGTCAGTTTAATTCAAAAACGCTGCCGCAGCGGGCAATGGCCATTTTTGCGGGACCATTGTTTAACTTTATTCTCGCTTTTATTGTCTTTGTTGTGCTGGCCATGATTCAAGGGATTCCGACGAATGAGCCCGAACTTGGCGAAGTCATTAATGAAGGGGCAGCTGTTGAAGCCGGTTTACAAGAAGGCGACCGTGTTGTCTCTATTAATGGAGACAGCATGGCGTCCTGGGAAGAAATCGTCACCGTTATTCAAAAAAGCCCGGATGAAGAATTAACGTTTGTCATTGACCGGGAAGGAGAAGAACGGACGGTGGCGGTTACGCCATCTGCGGAAGAAGCAGATGGTAAAACATTTGGACGTATTGGCGTATATAGTCCATTTGAACATTCTATTATCGGCTCATTTACGTACGGTGCCAAAGAAGTATACAATTGGACAAAGCTTATTTTTGGAGTTCTTGGTACGATTTTGACCGGTCAATTTTCAATTGATGATTTGTCCGGACCTGTTGGCATTTATGTATCGACCGATACGGTTGCTCAATCCGGTATCTTGAATTTAGCAAAATGGGCCGGCGTATTAAGTATTAATTTAGGTATTATGAACTTGCTGCCGCTTCCGGCTCTTGATGGCGGACGCCTTATGTTTTTCTTTTATGAAGCGGTGCGTGGAAAACCCGTGGACCGTCAAATGGAAGGCATGGTGCACTTTGTCGGATTTGCATTGCTCATGCTGTTAATGATTGTTGTTACGTGGAACGACATTCAGCGGTTCTTTTTACAATAACTTATTATGATCATAGTCGAGGTGCGATTGAATGAAACAAAGCAAAACGTTAATTCCAACAATGCGGGAAGTGCCGGCTGATGCGGAAGTAAAAAGCCATCAGCTCCTTCTTCGCGCCGGTTTTATTCGGCAAAATGCGAGCGGTGTATACAGCTATTTGCCGCTTGGAAAAAAAATGCTCCGCAAAGTAGAAGAGATTGTTCGTGAAGAAATGGACGATGCGGGGGCAGTTGAACTTCTAATGCCGGCTTTGCAGCAGGCAGAGCTTTGGCAGGAATCGGGCCGCTGGCAAACGTACGGACCGGAATTGATGCGCTTAAAAGACCGTCATTCTCGTGATTTCGCACTCGGCGCGACACATGAAGAAGTCATTACCTCACTTGTCCGTGATGAAATCAAGTCCTATAAACGTCTGCCATTGACGTTGTATCAAATTCAAACGAAGTTTCGTGATGAAAAGCGCCCTCGCTTTGGTTTGCTACGCGGCCGTGAATTTGTGATGAAGGATGCGTATTCATTTCATTCATCACAGGCAAGTTTAGACGAAGTGTACGACCGCTTGTTTGAAGCGTATTCTAATGTATTCCGCCGGTGCGGATTGAATTTCCGGGCTGTTATTGCTGATTCGGGTGCGATGGGCGGCAAAGACACTCATGAATTTATGGTTCTTTCTGAAATTGGAGAGGATACAATTGCTTATTCGGATGCATCAGATTATGCAGCCAATGTTGAGATGGCTCCTGTTGTAACGGTTTATGAAAAAAGCAATGAAGCGTTAAAGCCGCTCCAAAAAGTAGAAACGCCAGACTCAAAAACGATTGAATCTGTCGGCAAATTTTTAAATGTTTCTGCTGAACAGTGCATTAAAACACTCCTTTTTAACGTGGACGATGAAATGGTTGTTGTGCTGGCGCGTGGAGATCATGAAATTAACGATATTAAATTAAAAAATGTCCTAAATGCGAAAACGGTTGAAATGGCAGAGGAAGAAGATGCGGTTAAATTATTCGGTGCTTCTTTTGGTTCACTTGGCCCGGTTCGCCTTCCTGACGGCATAAAAATTTTAGCCGACAATGCTGTTCAGTCAATGGCAAACATCGTCTGCGGCGCGAATGAAAATGGATGGCACTATGTGAATGCCAACATGGAGCGTGACTTTAATGTAACAGAATTTGCGGATCTTCGCTTTATTTTAGAAGGAGACCCGTCTCCGGATGGTGAAGGGACCATTCAATTTGCCAAAGGCATTGAAGTCGGCCACATTTTCAAGCTCGGCACACGTTATAGTGAAGCGATGAATGCTGTTTATTTAGATGAGAATGGACGAACACAGCCGATGATTATGGGTTGCTACGGCATCGGTGTATCCCGTATTGTTGCGGCGATTGCAGAACAATTTAACGACGAAAATGGCTTTGTCTGGCCGGTAAACTTAACACCCTTTGATGTGCATGTGATTCCGGTTAATGTGAAGGACGAGGCACAAGTAAAAGCAGCAGACGATATGTACGCAGCATTGCGTTCTGCCGGTATGACCGTACTGCTTGACGACCGTGCCGAACGGGCGGGTGTTAAGTTCACAGACAGTGATTTAATTGGCCTGCCCATCCGTGTAACTGCAGGAAAAAAAGCGGCTGAAGGCATTGTTGAAATTAAAGTTCGTAAAACAGGAGAAGTTGTTGAAGCGCCTGTTAATGAGGTTGTGCAGGTTGTACGTGACTTGCAGGCTGCACTTTAAAAAGAAAAAGGATGACCGGCATGTGCCGCTCATCCTTTTCTGTGTAAGGGGGAAATGAAATGAATGGAGAAGCATCAAGCGGCCGCAGCCGGTTTTTAATTTTACTTGACCAGCTTCGTTTGACAGAAGATGCGGTTGTACGCCATTTTGACCAAATTGAAATAAAAAAACTGACTGTATTAAAGCAGGAGAAAAAGTGGCACTTTGTTTTTTTAGCGCCGACATTAATCCCATGCAGTGTATTAATGCGATTTTCTGACGCGCTCACCGGCACTTTTTCGTCTTTTGCATCGATTACTTTCTCGATTGAAATAGAGGAACGGGCCTGTACACCTGATCAAATTACCGACTACTGGCAATATTGCGTTCGCCAGCTTGATGGAATCGCTCCGCCGCTTTTAGCTGCATTAAATGAGCAAAAGCCCGGTGTATCGGGAACAAAGCTGGTGATCCGTACTGAAAGTGAAATGGAAGGAATGGCGCTGAAAAATAAATATGGCCGCCGCCTTTGTGATATATACGAAAGCCTCGGTTTTCCGCCGCTGACTTTTGATATACAAGTATCAGAAAACACACGAAATGAAGAATATGAAAAGTTTTTGGAAGAAAAACGGAAAGAAGACGCCGAGCGGGCACGGCAGGCTGTTATTGATATGCAGAACCGCGCGAAAGACCAAGATACTACCGCAGAGGATTCAGGTCCTGTTACAATCGGCTATACGATCAAAGCGGATGCGGAATTTAAAAAGCTTGAAGAAATTATCGATGAAGAACGCCGCATTGCATCAGAGGGATACATTTTTGATGCAGAAACGAAAGAGCTGCGAAGCGGCCGCACATTGCTAACTTTTAAAATTACAGATTACACTGATTCATTAATGGTTAAAATGTTTTCGCGTGATAAAGAAGACGCGGCGATGTTTAACCGTGTGAAAAAAGGCATGTGGGTACGCGTCCGCGGGTCCGTGCAAAATGATACGTTCGTCCGGGATCTTGTTATGATAGCCAATGACATTAATGAAATTCGTCCACCAATGCGGGAAGATACCGCTGAAGAAAAGCGGGTGGAGTTACACCTTCATTCACCAATGAGTCAAATGGACGCGGTGTCGTCTGTAAGCACACTGGTTGGCCAGGCAAAAAAATGGGGCCATACAGCGATCGCGATTACCGATCATGCGGTTGCACAATCGTTTCCGGAAGCATACAGTGCCGGCAAAAAAAATGGTGTGAAAATCTTGTACGGCATGGAAGCAAACCTTGTTGATGATGGTGTTCCTATTGCGTATGAGGATGCGGACCGGGAACTGGCTACAGATACATATGTTGTATTTGACGTCGAAACGACCGGGCTTTCTGCAGTATATGACACGATTATTGAGCTGGCCGCAGTGAAAATTAGAGACGGCGATATCATTGACCGGTTCGAGCGGTTTGCCAATCCACATCACCCGCTTTCTGCCACAACGATTGAATTGACAGGTATTACCGACGACATGGTGAAAGACGCACCGGATGTAGACGTGGCACTCCGAGACTTTAAAGAGTGGTCCGGCGATGCAATATTGGTCGCGCATAACGCATCATTTGATATGGGTTTTATTCAAACAGGCTATGAGAAATATGGAATCGGCCGCACTTCGAGTCCAGTTATTGATACGCTTGAACTGGCAAGGCTGATCTATCCTGATATGAAGAACCACCGCCTGAATACACTGGCAAAAAAATTCGATGTGGAATTAACGCAGCATCACCGTGCGATTTACGATGCGGAAGCGACCGGCTATATTTTGCTGAAGCTGTTAAAAGATGCGGATGAAAAAGGCATTAAAAAGCATAATGAATTCAATAATTATATGGGAGAAGGCGGCGCGTATAAACGGGCTCGCCCCTATCATTGCACCATTCTCGCTCAAAATGCTGAAGGGTTAAAAAACTTATTTAAGCTCGTTTCACTGTCACATATTAACTACTTTTACCGTGTGCCGCGTATCCCGCGTTCTGTTTTGCAGAAACACCGGGAAGGCTTGTTAATCGGCTCAGGCTGCAACAAAGGTGAAGTGTTCGAAGCAATGATGCAAAAAGGGATGGATGAAGCGCGCAGGGCGGCTGAGTTTTATGATTACCTTGAAGTGCAGCCAAAACCAGTTTATGCTCCGTTAATTGAAATGGAGCTTGTGCGTGATGAAGCAGGACTTGAAGACATCATTCAAAATATTTTAACGGTCGGGGAAGAGCAGAACAAACTTGTGGTTGCGACCGGCAACGTTCATTACTTAAATGAGGAAGACAAAGTGTACCGCCATATTTTAATTTCTTCTATGGGCGGAGCGAATCCGTTAAACAGGCAGACACTTCCAGACGTTCATTTTCGAACGACGGATGATATGCTTGATGCTTTTTCTTTTTTAGGAAAAGAAAAAGCGCATGAAATAGTCGTTGCCAATACAAATAAAATCGCCGATATGATTGAAGATGTAAAACCGATTAAAGATGACTTGTATACACCGAAAATTGACGGCGCTGACGAAGAAATGCGTGAAATGAGCTATGGCATGGCCCGGAAAATTTATGGAGATGAACTGCCGGAAATCGTTGAAGCACGGCTTGAAAAGGAATTAAAAAGTATTATTGGCCACGGGTTTGCAGTTATTTACTTGATTTCCCATAAACTTGTGAAAAAGTCGCTCGATGACGGCTATCTTGTCGGTTCGCGCGGCTCTGTCGGTTCGTCTTTTGTTGCAACGATGACGGAAATTACGGAAGTAAATCCACTTCCGCCGCATTATGTTTGCTCAACGTGCAAAAAATCGGAGTTTTTCGATGACGGTTCCGTTGGATCAGGGTTTGACCTGCCGGATAAAGATTGCCCGAATTGCGGCATTCCGTTCAAAAAAGACGGTCACGACATCCCATTTGAAACGTTTCTTGGCTTTAAAGGCGATAAAGTACCGGATATTGATTTGAACTTTTCCGGTGAATATCAGCCACGTGCTCACAACTACACAAAAGAACTATTTGGAGAAGAGTATGTGTTTAGAGCAGGAACAATCGGCACGGTGGCAGAAAAAACAGCATACGGATACGTGAAAAAGTATGCGGAGGAATATACGAAACAATACCGCAGCGCAGAAGTAGACCGGCTTGTATCCGGCTGCACAGGTGTGAAGCGGACGACCGGCCAGCATCCAGGCGGTATTATCGTTGTTCCGGACTATATGGATATCTTTGATTTTTCGCCGATTCAATACCCGGCCGATTCCGATAAATCAGAATGGAAAACAACACATTTTGACTTCCATTCCATTCACGATAATTTGCTGAAGCTTGATATTCTTGGACACGATGACCCAACTGTGATCCGGATGCTGCAAGATTTATCAGGTATTGATCCAAAGACAATACCAACCGATGATCCGGAAGTGATGAAAATTTTCAGTGGAACCGAGTCACTTGGTGTAACGGAAGAGCAAATCATGTGCAAAACGGGTACACTTGGGATCCCAGAGTTTGGCACTCGTTTTGTCCGGCAAATGCTTGAAGAAACGAAACCAACAACCTTTTCCGAACTTGTGCAAATTTCCGGTTTATCTCATGGTACGGACGTTTGGCTTGGCAACGCGCAGGAGCTTATTCAAAAAGGAATTTGCCAGCTGTCTGATGTAATCGGCTGCCGGGATGATATTATGGTCTACTTAATTTATCAGGGACTTGACCCCGCTTTTGCGTTTAAAATAATGGAATCTGTCCGTAAAGGAAAAGGGCTCTCTGATGAAATGGAAGAAGAAATGCGTAAAAACGAAGTGCCGGAATGGTATATTGATTCTTGTAAAAAGATCAAATACATGTTCCCGAAGGCCCATGCCGCTGCGTACGTTTTAATGGCAGTGCGGATTGCGTACTTTAAAGTGCATTTACCGCTTCTTTACTACGCTGCTTATTTTACTGTCCGGGCAGAGGACTTTGACATTGATGTCATGTCAAAGGGCTCATCGGCGATTAAGGCGCTTCTGCAGGAAATTAATACAAAAGGGCTGGATGCATCACCGAAAGAGAAAAACTTGATGACCGTTCTTGAATTGGCACTTGAAATGGTAGAAAGGGGCTTTACGTTTAAAAAAGTCGACCTGTACCGCTCAAGTGCAGACGAATTTGTTATTGATGGGAATTCACTTATTCCTCCATTTAATGCGCTGCCTGGACTTGGAACAAATGCGGCAAAAAATATTGTGGCATCACGGGCAAATGGTGAGTTTTTATCAAAAGAAGATTTGCAGCAGCGAGGTAAAGTATCAAAGACGATTATGGAGTATTTGGATAAGATGGGCTGTTTGGACGCATTGCCTGATCAAAACCAGTTGTCGTTATTTTGATGCCCGTTTGCAAAAAGGGCTTATTTATGGTATCCTTTAAGATGGAAATTGCATGATAACTCTCTTCGAAAGAGTGGGCCGCCCCCACTCTTTCGTGTTTGTTGCGGGGATGTTCCGAAACAAATTTTTTCATGCGGGAGGACAAAAAATGAGTAAAATCATCGAAACGGTGGAACAAATCGCCGTACCAATCATTGAAGAATTAAACCTTGAACTGGTTGAAGTTGAGTATGTAAAAGAGGGTAAAAACTGGTTTTTGCGTCTGTACATTGACAAAGAAAATGGCATCGACATTGAAGAATGTGCGGTTGTAAGCGAACGGGTAAGTGAACAGCTTGATGCACTCGATCCAGACCCGATTCCGAATAACTATTTTCTTGAAGTATCTTCACCGGGCGCGGAACGGCCATTAAAAAAACAGCAGGATTTTGAACGCGCTGTTGGCAAGCATGTCAATATTAAGCTTTATGAGCCGCTCGATGGGGAAAAAACCTATGAAGGAACGCTTCTTTCATTTGTTGACGATGAATTGACTGTGGAATACATGGTCAAAACACGTAAAAAACAAATTTCCGTTCCGCTCAGCAAAGTGGCAAAAGCGCGTCTCGCTGTCACATTTTAAAAAAATTTAATAAGATATGGATGTAAGGAGGCTTTTTGGCCAATGAGTTCAGAATTATATGATGCACTTCTTTATCTTGAAAAAGAAAAAGGCATTGAGCGCAGTTTGCTAATCGAAGCAATTGAAGCGGCACTCGTATCAGCGTATAAACGCAACTTTAACCAGGCGCAAAACGTACGGGTGGAGTTAAATTTAGAAGGCGGCTCTATGCGTGTATTTGCCCGCAAAGAAGTTGTAGACGAAGTGTTTGACTTCCGTTTGGAAATCGCTTTGGCTGATGCGGTGCAAATTAACCCCGCCTACGAAATCGGCGACGTTGTTGAATTGGAAGTAACACCGAAAGATTTCGGCCGCATCGCAGCACAAGCTGCCAAGCAGGTTGTTACACAGCGTGTCCGTGAAGCAGAACGGGGCATTATTTATTCGGAATTTATCGATCGTGAAGAAGACATTATGACTGGCATTGTTCAGCGTCAGGATGCCCGCTTTATTTATGTAAGTCTTGGCAAAATCGAAGCGCTTTTGCCACAGGCGGAGCAAATGGCGAATGAAACGTACAAACCGCATGACCGCATAAAAGTGTTTATTACAAAAGTGGAACGGACGACAAAAGGGCCGCAAATTTATGTATCTCGTACGCATCCCGGCCTTTTAAAACGCTTATTCGAAATTGAAGTGCCGGAAATTTTTGATGGCACAGTTGAAATTCGGTCCGTTTCCCGTGAAGCGGGCGATCGTTCAAAAATTTCCGTATATGCCCAAAATCCGGAAGTTGATCCAATCGGTGCCTGTGTCGGTCCGAAAGGAAACCGGGTTCAAGCAATTGTGAATGAATTAAAGGGCGAAAAAATCGATATCGTTGAATGGTCGGAAGATCCAGTGGTTTTTGTAGCGAATGCGCTTAGTCCGGCAAAAGTTATTGAAGTAAATGTCGATGAAGAAAATAAAGCAACAACGGTAATTGTACCGGATTACCAATTGTCGCTTGCGATTGGCAAACGCGGTCAAAATGCTCGTCTTGCCGCGAAATTAACCGGCTGGAAAATTGACATTAAGAGCGAAACAGATGCCCGTGAGGCAGGGATTTATCCAAGTGGGAACAGTGTTATGCGGGAAGAAGATGACGCTTCATCTGCTGATGATAACCTTGAAGATTTCTTTTCGGAAGAAATCGAATAAGGAGGTGCATCACAATGCCAGTACCTAAAAAGGTTCCGCTTAGAAAATGTGCGGCAACAGGTGAAATGAAGCCGAAAAAGGAGATGATCCGCATCGTTCGTTCAAAAGAAGGCGAGGTGTCCGTAGACCCGACTGGCAAAAAATCGGGACGCGGCATATATGTCTCCAAAACGAAAGAAGCGGTTGAAGCGGCCAAAAAGAAAAATGTGCTTGCGCGGCAGCTCAGCGCGGATATTCCGCCATCGATCTATGATGAACTGCTTGATCTTGTTATGAAAGGCAGCAGCTAACATGGCGGCGCATCCATGGGCATCTTTTCTCGGTCTTGCAAACCGTGCCGGAAAGCTCATTACTGGTGAAGAAATGACCGTAAAAGAAATTCAGCGTGGCAGCGCAAAGCTGATTTTATTATCAGAAGATGCATCACGCAATACAGAAAAGAAAATAACGGATAAAGCGGCTTTTTACAAAGTACCGGTTCGTCGCGTAGAGAATCGTGAAGTGCTCGGACAGGCCATTGGCAAAGAAGCGCGTGTTGTGGTCGCCGTGACAGACGCCGGTTTTGCTAAAAAGCTCAAAACGCTTATCGATGGGGAATAACAGTTGACAAGCTGTTATGACAAGGAGGCTGTTCAAATTTGAATAATAAACCGAATAATCAACAATCTACTACTAATAAGCCGGCGGGAAACCGTGGACCGGCAAAGCCGAAGCCAACGGGCTCTAAGCCGGGCCAGCAAAAACAAGGCGGCGGACAAGGCGGTGGTGCCCGCAGCGGCGGCGCTTCAAGACCAGGTTCACGCGGCATTAACGGCGGACCACGTGGAAAAGGGCGTTCTGGGCAGCGTAAAGGAGCTCCGAAACAACCAATTCCGGTGAAAAAGAAAGAAATTCCAGAAAAAATCGTATTCTCCGGCTCGTTGACAGTAGGAGAGCTGGCGAAGAAAATGAACGTGGAACCATCTGAGGTTATTAAAAAGTTATTTATGCTCGGCGTGATGGCAACCATCAACCAGGAGCTTGACAAAGATGCCATTGAACTTGTGGCAGGCGAGTTTAACGTAGAAGTAGAAGAAGAAATCTTAATCGATAAAGCGGATCTTGAAACGTATTTTGAAGAAGAAGAGGCGGATGATAATGCGATTGAACGTCCAGCAGTCGTAACGATCATGGGTCACGTTGACCACGGGAAAACAACGCTTCTTGACTCAATACGCAACACAAAAGTAACAGAAGGCGAAGCAGGCGGTATCACGCAGCATATCGGGGCTTACCAGGCGGAAACGAACGGGAAGAAAATTACGTTCCTTGATACACCAGGCCACGCAGCTTTTACTACCATGCGTGCGCGCGGAGCGAAAATAACAGATATTACGATTCTAGTTGTTGCAGCGGATGATGGAGTAATGCCGCAAACCGTTGAAGCAATCAATCACGCGAAAGCGGCTGAAGTACCGATTATCGTGGCGGTGAATAAAATTGATAAACCGGCAGCCAACCCGGATCGTGTCATGCAGGAATTGACTGAGCATGGACTTGTACCGGAAGCGTGGGGCGGCGAAACAATTTTCGTTCCGCTTTCAGCAAAACATGGGGAAGGAATCGATACATTACTTGAAATGATTCTTCTCGTCGCGGAAGTAGAAGAATTAAAAGCCGATCCGAAACGAAAAGCAATGGGTACAGTTATTGAAGCCGAGCTTGACAAAGGCCGCGGCTCTGTGGCAACATTGCTTGTTCAAAATGGTACATTGAATGTTGGAGATCCAATTGTAGTCGGAAACACGTTTGGCCGTGTCCGTGCGATGGTAAATGACATTGGCCGCCGGGTGAAAACAGCAGGCCCATCTACGCCGGTTGAAATTACTGGATTAAATGAGGTGCCGCTTGCCGGTGACCGTTTCGTCGTGTTTGAAGATGAAAAAACAGCACGTCAAATCGGTGAATCCCGCGCCCAAGATGCACTTCAGGCGCAGCGCAGCGAGAAAACAAAAGTCAGTCTTGATAATTTATTTGAACATATGAAACAAGGCGAAATGAAGGATTTGAACATCGTCTTAAAAGCAGATGTTCAAGGTTCGGTTGAAGCGGTAGCGGCTGCTCTTCAAAAAATTGAAGTGGAAGGCGTTAACGTGAAAATCATTCATACAGGTGCCGGCGCGATTACAGAATCCGACATTATTTTGGCATCGGCTTCAAATGCGATCGTGATCGGGTTTAACGTTCGTCCAGATGTAAATGCGAAGCGTACAGCAGAAGTGGAAGAAGTAGAAGTGCGTCTGCACCGTATTATTTACAAAGTCATCGAAGAAATCGAAGCGGCGATGAAAGGCATGCTTGATCCTGAGTTTGAAGAAAAAATTATCGGGCAGGCAGAAATACGCCAGACGTTTAAAGTGTCTAAAATCGGCACGATTGCGGGAAGCTATGTAACAGAAGGTAAAATTACACGCGATTCAGGCGTCCGCTTGATCCGTGACGGCATCGTTATTTTTGAAGGCGAAGTCGATGCACTGAAACGCTTTAAAGATGATGCAAAAGAAGTAGCGCAAGGCTATGAGTGCGGAATTACCATTCGTGGTTTCAATGATGTTAAAGAAGGCGATATTATTGAAGCGTTCATCGAGCAGGAAATCGAGCGCAAGTAACCTTCGCTTGAAGGAGTGAAAAGTATGTCTATGCGTTCAAATCGTGTTGCAGAGCAAATGAAAAAAGAATTAACAGAAATTTTAAGCCGTAAAGTGAAAGATCCACGCATTGGATTTTTAACGGTAACAGATGTGGAAGTAACCGGTGACCTGCAGCAGGCAACCGTATATATTACGGTGCTTGGCGGCGAAGAAGAACGGGAAGGTACCCTAAAAGCACTGGCAAAAGCAAAAGGATTTATCCGCTCAGAGCTTGGAGCTCGTATCCGCCTTCGGAAAACACCGGAGCTTATGTTTGAATTTGACGAGTCAGTTGCGTATGGGAATAAAATTGATACGCTTCTAAGAGAACTTAAAGATTCCGACCCATCGTAATAAAGTGAATCTTCCACCAGTGGTGGTTTTCTCATCCTCCACTGATGGTTAGATGAACGAATCGGGCTTTTACGGGCAGTTGAACGCCTACTTATCTTCTTCGATTGACTTATAAGATTGAGGAGGGGTTTTTACTGCCCGTTAATGCGGGATAAAGAAAGGCGCCATGAAAAGCGGCGGAGTTTTTCCGCTGCTTCATCAGGCGTCTTTTTTTTATCCTAAAAGGAGGAATACAGAATGAATGGCATTTTACCACTTTGGAAAGAAAAAGGCATGACCTCACATGACTGTGTATTTAAAACACGCAAAATTCTTAAAACAAAAAAGGTCGGCCATACGGGCACACTTGATCCGGATGTAGAAGGAGTGCTTCCCCTTTGTATCGGGAACGCGACGAGACTCGCGGAATACATTACGGACAGCGGAAAAACGTATGAAGCGGAGGTGACAATCGGTACATCAACAGAAACGGAAGATGCATCAGGTGCCGTTATTAATTCAAAACCGATTGAAAAACCGATTAATGAAACAGACTTATCACATGTTTTTCAAAGCTTAACGGGTAAGATTGAACAAACACCGCCTATGTATTCTGCTGTGAAAGTAAACGGCAGGCGTTTATATGAATATGCACGTGCAGGTGAAATCGTTGAGCGTCCGTCCCGGATTGTTTCGATTTACAGCATCGAACAAATCAGTCCGGTTGAGCAAGATGAAAAAAGTGTCCGCTTTTCAATTCGGATTAGTTGCGGAAAAGGCACATATATTCGGACTCTGGCTGTGATGATCGGCGAAAAGCTTGGTTATCCGGCTCATATGTCCCGTCTCGTTCGAACACATTCAGGCGGTTTTAGTCAGGAAGACTGCGTAACCTTAGCGGAACTGGCAGAATCTTTACCTGAAGAGGTATTGAAGCCGGTTGAAGTCGCTGTTTCCCATTTGCCGAAGTGGCATGTAAATGATACAGTAGCATTAATGATAAAAAACGGAGCAGTACTGCCGGTGCCTGATGAGTGGCCAGCCGGAGAAGCAGAAGCCGCTGTTTATTTGAACAGTGAGCTTTTGGCGATTTACCGGCTTCATCCTGAAAAAAAGGGAAAAATCAAGCCGGTTAAAGTAATGCCACAATTGTAGAAAGACAGGTGTGAAATATGGATGTTATCATGCTGAGCCATCCCCATAGGCGCGAAAAAGAGGATTATAAACCGACAGCGCTCGCGCTCGGATTTTTTGATGGTGTACATAAAGGCCATCAGCAGGTAATCGCGGCAGCAAAAAAAACGGCAGATCAACACGGCTGGAAAAGCGCCGTCATGACATTCGATCCCCATCCATCTGTCGTTCTCGGCAGAAAACACCGGCACATTCGCCACATTACACCGCTTGAAGAAAAAAAGCGGCTTATTGAAGAACTCGGAATCGATTATCTGTTTGTCGTCCGGTTTACATCAGATTTTGCAGCGCTTGAGCCGCAGCAATTCGTTGACGAATACATAATTGGCTTGAATGTTAAACACGTGATTGCGGGCTTTGATTTCACATATGGAAGGCTTGGAAAAGGAACGATGGAGACGTTAATGTTTCATTCGCGTGGCGAGTTCACGTTTACATCGGTTGAGAAGCTGGAATTTGAAAAAGAAAAAGTCAGTTCGACAAAAGTAAGAGAACTATTGGCAGAGGGTCTCGTCCGCGATGCGTCAGATTTACTTGGCCGGCCTTACCGAATGCGCGGAACGGTTATTCATGGTGATAAGCGCGGACGGAAAATGGGTTTCCCAACCGCAAATATTGAACCGGACGATGATTATTTCTTGCCGCTCACCGGCGTATACGCTGTGAGAATTCGTGTGCAGAATAGGTGGCACGAAGGAGTGTGCAATGTCGGGTACCGACCGACATTTAAAAGTCCGGACAAGCCGGTGTTATCCATTGAAGTGCATATTTTTCATTACACTGGAGACATTTATGGTGAAGAAGTGGAAGTAGACTGGTTTATCCGGCTTCGTGGTGAACAAAAATTCAATGGAATTGAAGAACTTGCTGCTCAAATTGAACGGGATAAAGAAGCGGCAGCCCAATTCTTCGACAGCAAACGCCTTGACGAAAGATGTTAAGTTTCGTATAATATACAGTGCTTGACATTTTGAACCGCTGCTTGGCATTGCGCTTCTCCAACGCGTGCTCGGCTGACGGGGATGAACCACATTTAAAGGAGGAAACACAAAATGGCATTATCACAAGAACGCAAAAACGAACTAATTCAGGAGTACAGAACACACGAAAGCGACACTGGATCTCCAGAAGTGCAAATCGCTGTATTGACTGAACAAATCAACACGTTGAATGACCACTTACGTACTCATAAAAAAGACCACCATTCACGTCGCGGTCTATTGAAAATGGTCGGCCGCCGCCGTAACCTGCTTTCATACCTTCGTAATAAGGATGTAGCCCGTTACCGCGAGTTGATCCAAAAGCTCGGTTTGCGCCGATAATTCACGATAAAGCGGGATTTTTCCCGCTTTTTTGTTAGGAAAAAAACATTTTTTAAATAACTTTTGAAATAAAGAGAGGTGCAACCAAATGGAGCAGGGAAAACAAACATTTTCCATCGACTGGGCAGGACGCGAACTGACTGTTGAAGTTGGGCAAATCGCGAAGCAGGCCAATGGTTCAGCGCTTATTCGCTATGGCGAGACCGTTGTATTAAGTGCTGCAACAGCTTCAAAGGAACCAAAAGCAGTGGACTTCTTTCCATTAACGGTAAACTATGAAGAACGTCTTTACGCTGCCGGTAAAATTCCAGGCGGATTTATTAAGCGGGAAGGACGTCCAAGTGAAAAAGCGACGCTGGCGAGCCGGTTAATTGACCGTCCGATCCGTCCTCTTTTCCCGGATGGTTTCCGTAACGAAATTCAAGTAATCAGTATGGTGATGAGCGTAGATCAAAACTGTTCATCTGAAATGGCTGCGATGTTTGGCTCTTCGTTGGCACTGTCTGTATCAGACATTCCATTTGAAGGTCCAATTGCTGGTGTAAACGTTGGCCGTATCGATGGCAATTTTGTCATTAACCCAACTGTTGAGCAGCAGGAAAAAAGTGATATTGATTTATCGGTTGCCGGTACGAAAGAAGCGATCAACATGGTTGAAGCCGGAGCAGATGAAGTGCCGGAAGAAGTGATGCTTGAAGCGATTATGTTCGGCCACGAAGAAATTAAACGGTTAATTGCATTCCAGGAAGAAATTGTCGCAGCATTCGGCAAAGAAAAACGCGAAGTTGTTCTTTACGAAAACGATAAAGTACTGGAAGCGAAAATTCGCGCGATGTGTGAAGCCGATATGAAACAAGCTATTCAAACCGTTGAAAAGCATGCACGTGAAGAAGCGATCACCGAAGTGAAAAACACGGTAAAAGAAGCGCTTGTTTCAGAAGGCGAAGAAGAATCGCTCGGTGAAGCGTCAGCTATTCTTGAAAAAATGGTCAAAGAAGAAGTCCGCCGGTTAATTACCGTAGAAAAAATCCGTCCGGACGGCCGTAAAATTGATGAAATCCGTCCACTTGCGTCCGAAACAACATTGCTTCCGCGTACGCACGGATCTGCTATGTTTACACGCGGGCAAACGCAGGTGCTCAGCATCGCAACACTTGGCGCATTAGGAGACGTTCAAATTTTGGACGGCCTCGGAACAGAAGAATCAAAACGGTTTATGCACCATTATAATTTCCCTTCATTCAGTGTAGGAGAAACACGCCCTCTTCGCGCACCGGGCCGCCGCGAAATCGGGCACGGGGCACTTGGCGAACGTGCGCTTTATCCGATCATCCCGGATGAAAAAGACTTTCCATATACGATTCGTCTCGTATCTGAAGTGCTTGAATCAAACGGATCATCTTCACAGGCAAGTATTTGTGCAAGTACGATGGCGATGATGGATGCCGGTGTACCGATTAAAGCACCAGTAGCTGGTATTGCCATGGGTCTTGTAAAGTCCGGTGAGCATTATACTGTGTTATCTGACATTCAAGGAATGGAAGACCACCTTGGTGACATGGATTTTAAAGTCGCTGGTACAGCTAAAGGTGTCACAGCTCTGCAAATGGATATTAAAATTGACGGCTTAAGCCGCCAAATTTTAGAAGAAGCCCTGCAGCAGGCAAAAGAAGGAAGAATGCACATTTTAGAGCATATGCTGTCTGTTATTGATACACCGCGCAATGAATTGTCGGCTTACGCGCCGAAAATTACGACAATGACGATTAATCCGGATAAAATCCGTGATGTCATTGGGCCGAGCGGTAAACAAATCAATAAAATCATCGAAGAAACGGGCGTTAAAATTGACATTGAGCAGGATGGAACGGTCTTTATTTCATCCATTAATCAAGAGGATAACGAACGTGCAAAGAAAATTATTGAAGACATCGTGCGTGAAGTGCAGGTCGGCGAACTTTACATGGGGAAAGTAAAACGAATTGAAAAATTCGGTGCTTTCGTTGAATTGTTTAAAGGGAAAGACGGTCTTGTTCACATTTCCGAACTGGCAGAAGAGCGGGTCGGTAAAGTAGAGGACGTTTTGAAAATGGGCGATGAATTCCTCGTAAAAGTAATTGCGATCGACAATCAAGGCCGTGTAAACGTATCAAGAAAGGCTGTTTTAAAAGAACAGCGCGAAAAAGAAGAGGCGGCTAAACAGCAGCAATAAGATGAAAAGCGGAGGCTCCATTTAGAGTCACCGCTTTTTTTATTTTATAAGAAAGTATATCTACGCCTAGCCCCAGCACCCTAGCGCCTCGTGTACTTCACTTTCCCCCTTGCGATAAGTCAACATCGAATTGAGGGCGGCGCAATGCCGTGTTTCTGGCCTTTGATCTTTTTATCCCCCGAGCGGAGCGCTCCAGTCCATGTGGTGCTAAAGAGGGCACTTGCGCTTTTGTTCTAGCTTTTAAAAGCAAAATGTGGTATTGTTATTCATTGATATTATACCGCTGTCAACCAGGTGAAACAGAAATTAGGAGGATATGATTACGTTGATAAAACGATTTACGTGCAAGAATGGTGTGACGATTGTCACAGAAGAGATGTCGACTGTCCGCTCCGCTGCTATCGGGATCTGGATTGCGACAGGTTCACGCGACGAATCACCAGAATTAAACGGTGTGTCACACTTTCTTGAGCATATGTTTTTTAAAGGCACAGATACATTAAGCGCGAAAGAAATTGCTGAAAGTTTTGACAGCATTGGCGGGCAAGTAAACGCCTTTACGTCGAAGGAATATACATGCTATTATGCAAAAGTACTTGACAATCATGCGGACCATGCGTTAAATGTACTTGCGGATATGTTTTTCCATTCGAAATTTGACAGTGAAGAGCTTGAAAAAGAGCGGAATGTTATCTTAGAGGAAATCAAAATGTACGAAGATGCGCCGGATGATATCGTTCATGATTTGCTTAGCAGCGCTGCGTATGGCAGCCACCCACTCGGCTTGCCTATTTTAGGTACAGAAGAAACATTATCTTCATTTACGCGGGATACGCTAAAAGACTATATGTATAACATGTATACACCGGATCGGGTTGTTATTTCAATCGCCGGAAACATTACAGAAGATATTATCAAGAAAGCAGAAGCGTTATTTGGTGAATATGAAGG
The DNA here is from genome assembly GCF_001750285.1 of Domibacillus iocasae. Lineage (GTDB taxonomy): Bacteria > Bacillota > Bacilli > Bacillales > Domibacillaceae > Domibacillus > Domibacillus iocasae. Next base: position 62,514 of record NZ_MAMP01000024.1, on the reverse strand, counting down.
CGGCAAAGCAGCGATCATGGAGAACGTTTCTGATTTTTACTATGAAAAAAAATCACGATCAAAAGAAACAGAACAAGCACATTTATGTCTCGGTTATGAAGGCATTTCTATAGGGGATAAAGACATTTACAATTTAATTGTGATGAACAATATTATTGGCGGAAGCATGTCGAGCCGTCTATTCCAGGAAGTTCGTGAAGAGCGCGGCCTTGCGTATTCGGTCTATTCTTATCATTCTTCTTATAAAGATACGGGCCTCATAACGTTTTATGGCGGCACAGGTGCTGAACAACTGGATGAATTATACGCGACCATTATTGAATCGATTGATCTTGTGAAGACAGAAGGCATCACGGAAAAAGAACTTCATAACAGCAAAGAACAGTTAAAAGGCAGCTTAATGCTCAGCCTGGAGAGCACAAACAGCCGGATGAGCCGCAACGGGAAAAATGAACTGCTTTTAAAGCGCCACCGTACACTAGATGAAGTGGTATCACTCATTGACAATGTGACAAAAGAGCGCGTAGATGAACTGGCAAAAAAACTATTTGATAAACCGTTCTCAGCTTCACTTATCAGCCCCGACGGCAAGTGGCCAAAAACGGCTGTAATTTGAATCCCCTTTTTGGCGGATTCTTTTTTTTTTGCCAAAATCAGAATGCACAGCGGATATTGCAATTCATACAATAAAAAGAATAGGCCGCAATTGGAGGAGATGAAGGTGAACGCATTAATTTTTGGCGGAGATGCCAGGCAGATTGAAGTGGGCCGCCTATTAATGGAAAGCGGCATCCACGTGTATATGGCTGGATTTGATCAAGCGGAAAACGAATTGATGGGTGCACAAGTCATTAAAAATGAAGACCTGTCCTATAAGTCAATGGACCTGTTTGTGTTACCGGTATCTGGTGTGAAAAAAGGAGGGGTTGTTGATGCCCCGTTTTCGTCAAAACCGCTTTTTATGACGAAAGAGATAGCCGAATCGTTATCAGAAGACTGCATTATAATCAGCGGGATTGCGACTCCAGTTTTAAAAAGCATCGTGCAGCGCGATGTTCTCTACATTTTTGAAAGAGAAGATGCGGCGATCTTAAATTCGATCCCGACGGCTGAAGGGGCACTGATGATTGCGATGCAAAAAACAAATCACACCATCCATGGCGCTAACGTTATGGTCATAGGGTTTGGCCGCGTCGGCACGACAACGGCACATTTATTCCATAAAGTAGGTGCCCGCGTCACTACAGCATTAAGAGAGACAGGGAAGTTTGCCAGAGCAAAAGAAATGAACCTGCATCCTATTTATATGGAAAGTATAATAGACGAAATTGAATATGCTGACGTGATCATCAATACAGTACCAGCTTTGATCCTTACAGAAGCTATTCTTGCCCGGATGAATCCAGCGTCTATGATTATCGATCTTGCGTCTGAGCCGGGTGGAACAGATTTTGAAGCGGCTGAAAAAGCGGGCATTCAAGTGATTCACGCGCTTAGTCTGCCAGGCAAAATAGCGCCAAAAACAGCTGGAGAAATACTTGGGCACGTGTTGATAGGTGCAGTGAAGGAATGGAAAAAAGAAAGGGGATTGTAAGGCGTGGATCAACCTTTAAAAGGACGGCGGATCGGGTTTGGCTTAACGGGCTCGCATTGTACGTTTGAAGAGATTGTGCCAGTCGTTGCGAAATTAAAGGAATTAGGTGCAGATGTTGTGCCTGTTGCAACAAACACCGTTCAAAAAGAAGCAAGCCGGTTTGGAGCAGCGGGGGAATGGCTGAAAAAAGTAGAAGAAGTAACAGGCCGGAAAGCTATTTCGACGATTCAAGATGCAGAACCGCTTGGACCAAAAATTCCAGTTGATTGCATGGTGATTGCGCCGATGACCGGAAACTCGATCAGCAAACTTGCCAATGCGGCAACAGACTCACCTGTATTAATGGCTGCGAAAGCAACACTTCGCAATGGGAGCCCCGTCGTCTTGGCTATTTCAACAAATGATGCACTTGGATTAAACAGCCAAAATGTGATGAAACTGTTAAATATGAAAAATATTTATTTTGTTCCGCTTGGCCAGGATGATCCTTATAACAAGCCAAACTCTCTTGTCGCCATCATGGATTTAATTCCTGAGACAGTTTCAAAGGCGCTATTGCATCAACAAATCCAGCCGCTGTTAAAAGAATATCCACATATCACGGGTTAAATGACTGCTTTTTTTGCCAGCAATTGATTTTCTTCTTTTCATCACACTTTATTGTGTTAAAATAATGCTATTATCAGTATCAAGATACTTATCTCAACATTCACTTTTATTCGACAGCGTATCTTTATACAAAAAGATGAACTTTTTATTCTGGAAGGGGAAGATTTACATGAGTAACAAAGGTTTTCACGTAGCCGTCGTCGGGGCGACGGGAGCGGTCGGGCAGCAAATGTTAAAAACATTGGAAGAGCGCAATTTCCCGATTAAGGCGTTGACGCTTCTTTCATCCGCCCGTTCAGCGGGAAAAACCGTTTCTTTTAGAGGCGAGGATGTAATGATTCAAGAAGCAAAGCCTGAAAGCTTTGAAGGCATTGATATTGCCCTGTTTTCTGCTGGCGGAAGTGTGTCTGAAGCGTTGGCGCCAGAAGCGGCAAAACGCGGTGCAATTGTCATTGACAATACAAGCGCATTCCGTATGCATCCAGATGTGCCGCTTGTTGTACCGGAAGTGAATAAAGAAGATTTGCGTGCTCATAATGGAATCATTGCCAACCCAAACTGCTCAACGATTCAAATGCTCGTTGCGCTTGAGCCGATCCGAAAAGCTTTTGGGCTGAAAAAAGTCATCGTTTCTACGTACCAGGCGGTATCAGGCGCAGGTGCGAAAGCGGTTGAAGAACTTTACAGACAAACAAAGGCAATTGTTAACAATGAGCCATTTGAACCGCAAATTTTGCCGGTCGGCAGCGATAAAAAACATTACCAAATTGCTTTTAACGCGATTCCGCAAATTGATAAATTCCAGGACAATGGCTTCACATATGAAGAAATGAAGATGATCAACGAAACGAAAAAAATTATGCATATGGAAGATTTGCCAGTAGCAGCGACGTGTGTTCGTCTGCCAGTGGCGACAGGGCACTCCGAATCTCTTTATATTGAAACAGAAAAAGGCGGTTTGACAGCGGCCGACATTCAAGGCTTGTTGAAGGATGCCCCGGGCGTTGTGCTGCAGGATAATCCATCTGAACAAATTTATCCGATGCCGGCAGATTGCGTCGGCAAAAATGATACATTTGTCGGACGGATTCGTAAAGATCTGAATACAGATAATGGTTTTCATATGTGGGTTGTTTCTGATAATCTGTTAAAGGGAGCAGCTTGGAATTCTGTGCAGATCGCTGAAACGTTAATTGAGATGGGGATTGTTACAGAAAAATAAGCCGGCTGTCACTCCTAATCGAGAAAGCCAGGTGTATAGGTTGAACATTATCATTCAAAAATTCGGCGGCACGTCTGTACGTGATGAGCAGTCACGTTTGAGTGCTCTCGTTCACGTACAGCGCGCAGTCCGCGAAGGATATAAAGTAGTTGTTGTGGTCTCTGCAATGGGGCGGAAAGGCGATCCGTATGCGACGGATACGCTTCTTTCGCTTGCAGGAAGCGGAGGCGGTACGCTGACGAAACGAGAAACCGATTTGCTCATGTCAACGGGTGAGCTTATTTCCAGCCTCGTTTTTTCAGCTATGTTGAAAGAAAACGGATTATCATCTGTTGCATTGACAGGTAGTCAGGCTGGTTTTGTCACAGATCATGATCATATGAACGCTAAAATTGTCAAGGTCGAAACGTCCAGATTGCTGAAGGAATTTGAAGCTTGTGATGTCGTTGTCGTTGCAGGATTTCAAGGTGCATCCAAATCGGGTGAAGTAACGACATTAGGAAGAGGCGGCAGTGATACATCTGCTGCTGCACTTGGTGCGGCTTTGCAAGCTGATTTTATCGACATTTTCACGGACGTAAACGGCATTATGACGGCGGATCCGCGGATTGCCGAAAATGCACGCCCATTATCCGTTGTGACGTACACAGAAGTATGCAATATGGCGTACCAAGGAGCAAAAGTCATTCATCCGCGTGCAGTAGAAATTGCCATGCAGGCGAAAGTGCCGCTGCGTATTCGATCTACGTATTCAGAAGAAACGGGTACACTTGTGACGTCTTTACCGGATGAAAATCGCGGATCTGATACACGGGATCGGCTCGTAACAGGTATTGCCCATGTGACCGGCATTACGCGGATCAGGGTGCAGACAGAAGAACAAGCCCACATTTTTCAATTAATGGCAGCAGAAGGAATCAGTGTTGACTTTATTAATATTTCTGAAGATCGTGTTACGTACACGGTTGCTGATTGCGATGCCTCAAAAGCTAAACAACGTTTAGAAGAAAGCGGTTATACTCCGATCATTGATCCGGATTGTGCAAAAGTATCAGTGGTGGGAGCTGGTATGACGGGTGTTCCAGGCGTTACATCAAAAATTGTTTCGGCGCTGGCTGCCCATGGAATTAATATTATGCAATCGGCTGACAGTCATACAACGATCTGGGTTCTTGTCAAAGAAAAACAGATGCCGGCTGCTGTCAATGCACTACACGATACATTTTTACTTCAACAAATAAATGAATAGGCTGAATAGATTTAGGAAGCCGGAATTAGGAGGCGATTGCACATGATTTCTTTCGGCCGGTTGTCGACGGCAATGGTGACGCCGTTTGACTCAAAAGGAAACATTGATTTCGAAAAAACCACACAGCTGATTGAACATTTAATTCAAACTGGAACAGACTCGCTCGTCGTAGCAGGCACGACCGGCGAATCACCAACCCTTACTTCTGAAGAAAAAATAGCTCTTTTTCAGCATACAGTAAAAACCGTAAAAGGCCGTATTCCGGTTATTGCCGGTACAGGAAGCAATAATACGCGGTCATCGATTGAACTGACGAAAAAAGCCGAAGCAGCAGGTGTAGATGCAATTATGCTCGTTGCACCATACTACAATAAGCCGAGTCAGGAAGGGTTATTTCAGCACTTTAAAATCATTGCGGAATCCACCAAGCTTCCAGTCATGATTTACAATATTCCAGGCCGGACATCTATTTTGATCGAGCCGAAAACGACGATCCGCCTTGCAAACGAAGTGCCGAATATTATGGCGACGAAAGAAGCAAGCGGCAGCATGGACATTATTACTGAAATTATTGCCAATACAGAAGAAGACTTTCTCGTATACAGTGGAGATGACGGCTTGACATTGCCAATTCTTTCTATTGGCGGCACAGGTATTATTTCAGTAGCATCCCATGTGGCAGGCAATGAAATGAAAGAAATGGTGAATGCCTTTTTAAGCGGCGATATCCAGGCGGCAGCATCCATTCATCAACGCCTTCTTCCACTTTTCCGCGGGCTGTTTGCTGCACCAAACCCGGTGCCGGTTAAAACAGCGCTTCAGATGAAAGGATTGGATGTCGGCGGCGTCCGTTTGCCACTCATTCCATTAACAGAAGAAGAACGCACTATTTTATCTACACTGCTTTAAAAGAAAAGCCGGTTTTGCAGCAGGTCTGCAGAAACCGGCTTTTTCATTTTCAAATGTGTTCAGCTTCAGGAAGTCATTGAAGGCTACAAATGCGACAGGATGTGGAAGCTTTGAAGCACAATGGCACGATGCGGCGGCTCCATTGCCCCTTCTAAGCCTTCGCCATTGCTCCTCATATACTGGACGCCGACGGGCAGGGTCCTCTCGCTTTTCTAAATTCAAGTCAGATAGTATTGGCTTTCATTTTCTCCATCGCTTATAATAGACGTAATGTGTGGATCGGGTTTCTTAAATGTTTAGGAGGAAATAATGTGAGCAAGAGAACAAACGAGTTAATTAAAATCATTCCGCTCGGTGGAGTTGGAGAAATCGGAAAAAACATGACAGTTGTGGAAGTGGATCAAGATATTTTTGTGATCGATTCCGGACTCATGTTTCCAGAGAACGAAATGCTCGGCATTGACATTGTCATTCCGGATATTACGTACTTGGAAGAAAACAAAGAACGGGTAAAAGGCATTTTCCTTACACACGGCCATGAAGACGCACTTGGATCGCTCGGATATGTACTGAAAAAAGTGCAGGCGCCTGTATATGGAACAAAATTGACGCTGGCCCTTGCGAAAATGCGCCTGCGTGAAGAAAACGTGAAAGAAGATGTGAAATTTTACAACATTCACTCAGAGTCAAAGCTGCGGTTTGATCATGCAGACGTAACGTTTTTCCGGACAACACACAGCATTCCGGATTCCGTCGGCGTGGCGATTCATACGTCAGAAGGCGCAATTGTGCATACGGGTGAATTTAAATTTGATCAAAGCGCAAAAGGCCATTACGCACCTGATATTAGTAAAATGGCGGCACTTGGCAAAAATGGCGTCTTTGCCTTGCTTTCCGACTCTACAGAAGCAGAGCGTCCGGGACATACGACGTCAGAAGCGGTTATCGCTTCTCAATTGTCTGATGCGTTTCACTCTGCTCATGGCCGGATTATTGTCTCGCTGTTTGCGTCCAATTTGATTCGGATGCAGCAGGTATTTGATGCAGCTTATGAAAACGGTCGTAAAGTAGCCGTAAGCGGAAAAAGCATTCAGCGCGTAAATGATATCGCGATCCGGCTTGGATATTTGCATGTAGAAGATGATATATTAATAAATTTAAATGAAATCAGCAAGCACGCGGATCATGAAGTCGTTATTTTAGCGACTGGCGTGCAAGGTGAACCGATCGAAGCGCTTCAAAAGATGGCGAAAGGAACGAACCGTCATGTGAAGATTAAAGAAGGCGATACGGTACTGATTACAGCGACTCCTTCAGCTGGGCTGGAGCTCCTTATGGCAAAAACCGTCAACTTGCTTTACCGTGCCGGCGCAAATGTGTTAACCGGCAGCCGCCGTGTGCACGTTTCCGGACACGGGTCACAGGAAGACTTGAAATTTATGCTGAACTTAATGAAGCCTAAGTTTTTTATTCCGATTCAGGGTGAATACCGCATGCTGAAAGCCCATAAAAAGCTAGCTGAAATGACAGGTGTTCCGAAAGAAAATATTTATATCCCGGAAAAAGGCGATGTCATTGAATTTAAAAACAGTCAAATGCGCCCTGCCGGCCGTGTCACAGCAGGCAATGTGCTTATTGATGGGATTGGTGTAGGGGATGTTGGCAATATCGTTCTTCGCGACCGGAAACTGTTGTCGCAAGATGGGATTTTCACTGTTGTTATTACGTTAAGCAAAAAACAAAAGAAAATTGTAGCGGGACCAGAAATTATTTCACGCGGCTTTGTTTATGTGCGGGAGTCGGAAAAACTCATTGACGATTCCGTCAAGCTTGTGACAAGCATCGTCGAGAAAAACCTGGCTGGTGAAACATTCGAATGGTCAGGCATTAAACAAGATATTCGTGATCAGCTTAATTCGTTTTTACATGAAAAAACGAAACGCCGTCCGATGATTTTGCCGATTATTATGGAAGTATAAACGCTCGTATGTTCCCATGTGTTGATATATGATATAATGTGAAAGCAGCCAGTACTGGCTGCTTTCAATTGTCTAAAGATCATAAATGTTAGGGTGGACGACGTGGCACAAAAAAAACGAAAAAAACCGGCCCGGCGCCGGACAAATAAAGAAAAAAAACAAATGGACGCACTGAAAATACAAGGAGTGGGTGCCCTATTGCTTGCTTTTTGTGCGATTGGGTTGCTCGGTACAGGAGCGGCCGGTGAAATGGTCAAAGGAGCGTCTTCTTTTTTCTTTGGCACCCTTTACGCAATTGGGCTGATCGGATTTGCCGGCATGGGACTTTACATGATCGTTAAAAGAGAACGGCCGCCGATTTGGAAACAAAAGATTACAGGGCTTCTGTTTATCATTGCAAGCCTTCTTGTGTTTTTGCATATCCGGTTGTTTGCCAATCCGTCAGAAGGCACGAATTACACCGCCGAAACGTGGCTGTTATATAAACAAAGCGTCTCAGGCATTCAGAGTGCAGACGTTGGAGGCGGAATGATTGGCGGTGCATTGTTCCACTTGTTTTTCTTCCTGTTTGGACGCCCGGGAACGTGGATATTTATGCTGGTGCTGCTTGTTGCCGGCATTGCCCTGATTGGTGGAAAGCCTCTCATTGAAAAAGCTGTTCATAGCATAATATTGTCAGGGGAAAAACTGAGTGAGTCATGGCAGCAAGTAAAAGAACGATGGTCAGAGCGAAAAGAAGAAAAAAAACGACAGCAGCCGGAAGAAGAAAAGCCGGCTGCAATAATAGAACAGACACCAGCTTTTCAGGAGGACGTCCTATCCTCTGAACCCGCACCGGTCATTTCAAGCTTTGCTGAAAAAGCATATGTGGATGAACCAGCTGAGGCACCGAAACAAGTTGAATCAGAAGCGGCACAAGAAACAGAGCCGGCCGTTTTATCTTTTACAGAAGAAGAAAACACAGCTTATCAGCTGCCGCCTTCTTCCATTTTGCAAAAGCCGCAGCAGGCGGATCAAAGCAATGAAAAAAAACACATTCAAAAAAATGCTCAAAAGCTCGAAAAAACGTTCCAGAGCTTTGGAGTAAAAGCAAAAGTGACGCAAATTCATCTTGGACCGGCTGTAACGAAATACGAGGTACTTCCTGATACAGGTGTAAAAGTAAGCAAAATTGTCGGGCTGACCGATGACCTCGCGCTGGCATTGGCAGCAAAAGATATTCGTATGGAAGCGCCGATACCGGGAAAATCCGCCATTGGGATTGAAGTGCCGAATGCCGAGGTAGCGATGGTCAGCTTCCGCGAAGTGATTGAAGCAAAACAGAATGAGAAAAAGGAATCAAAGCTTTTAGCAGCGCTTGGTCGTGACATTACCGGCGAAGCGATCGCCGCCGAACTAAATAAAATGCCGCATTTACTCGTTGCCGGGGCGACCGGAAGCGGAAAAAGTGTATGTATTAATGGTATTATTACGAGTATTTTAATGCGGGCTAAACCACACGAAGTCAAAATGATGATGATTGATCCGAAGATGGTGGAGCTAAATGTTTATAACGGTATTCCCCATCTGCTGGCCCCTGTTGTAACCGATCCAAAGAAAGCATCGCAGGCTTTGAAAAAAGTTGTTGGGGAAATGGAGCGTCGGTATGATTTGTTTTCTCATACGGGAACGCGCAACATTGAAGGCTACAATGGGCATGTGACGAAACATAATAATGAAACAGGTGAAAAGCAGCCGCATTTGCCATACATTGTCGTTATTGTGGACGAGCTGGCAGACTTGATGATGGTTGCATCAAGCGACGTGGAAGATTCCATTATACGGCTGGCCCAAATGGCCCGCGCTGCCGGTATTCATTTGATTATTGCAACCCAGCGGCCATCCGTTGACGTTATTACAGGAATCATTAAAGCCAATATCCCATCACGTATCGCGTTTTCTGTTTCATCTGCGACAGATTCCAGAACGATTCTTGACATGGGCGGCGCAGAGAAATTGCTCGGCCGTGGAGATATGTTGTTTTATCCTTCTGGTGCTGTCAAACCCGTCCGGGTACAGGGGGCCTTTTTGTCCGATGAGGAAGTAGAGGATGTCGTTGATTTTGTCATCTCCCAGCAAAAAGCGCAATACCAGGAAGAGATGATTCCGGAAGATATTCCAGAAACGACCGGCCAGTCAGAAGATGAACTGTATGACGACGCTGTTCAGCTTATTTCTGAGATGCAGACCGCTTCAGTATCCATGCTGCAGCGGCGCTTCCGAATTGGGTACAGCCGGGCGGCGCGTTTAATCGATGAGATGGAAATGAGAGGGGTCATCGGTCCGTATGAAGGAAGCAAGCCGCGGACTGTCCTCATTCCAAAACCATCTGATGAGTCCGTTTAAAAAGAACAGCTGCATGCTGTTCTTTTTTTTGAAAAAATTTTTAGGCAGCTTATTTATCTGGTTTTAAGCGATTTTGTTTCGCTTATTGCTTTAGTTGTATAATGGTGCAGGAAGGAGAATATTTAATGAATTGATTATTTATTCAATTAAATATTATCTTTTCAATTATTTAAAAAAATGATATGTTAAATGAAATTAGCGTAAATGTTAAACCTCAGAGGTCTGATGTCTCATGCGAATGAAATGAAAAGGTGGTGATGATTTCATGTCCATAAAGCAGGATAACCGGCACTTGTACCTCCAGGTCATTGATCGACTAAAAAAAGATATCGAAGAAGGAATCTACAAAGAAAAAGAAAAACTTCCTTCTGAATTTGAACTTGCAAAACAGCTTGGTGTCAGCAGAGCGACCCTTCGTGAAGCGCTCCGTATACTTGAAGAAGAAAATGTGATTATCAGGCGCCATGGCGTCGGCACATTTGTTCATTCCAAACCATTATTTATGTCTGGAATTGAGCAGCTGATCAGCGTCACGGACATGATTATAAATGCGGGAATGGAACCGGGCACCATTTTTCTTTCGTCCGCTGTGATGCAGGCGACTGAGGAGGATGCGCGCCGACTAACGTGTGCGCCGGACGCGGAACTGATGGTAATTGAGCGGGTGCGGACTGCCAACGGGGTGCCGGTCGTGTATTGCATTGATAAAATACCGAAAGCGTTATTTCCCGGGCAGTTTGATGCAGGACAAGAATCGTTGTTCACACTGTTTGATGAGCATGCAGCGCATCCAATTTCACATGCTGTGGCCAACATTGAACCTTATGGCTGGCATGAAAAGGTGTCGCCGATTCTCGAATGTGAACCCGAAACAGCACTTCTTGCCCTAAAACAGCTTCATTACACAGAAAAAGATGTACCGGTTTTATACTCGGTCAATTATTTCCGTGCGGACAAGTTCAGCTTTCACGTATTGCGCAGACGTATGTAGGAGAAGCATTCACGTTAATTAAACTATTTTATAGGGGGCGTAAACAAATGGAAAAACGTAAATTTGGTTTTGCGATGTCCATGGTTCTGGCGGCAGGCACGATTCTTGGTGCATGTGGCGGTGGTGGGGATGAAGCGACTGACAATGGCAGTGGCAGCAGCGACGAAGGAGCGGACAAGTTCACTGTTGCAATGGTAACAGATGTTGGCGGTGTTGATGATAAATCATTTAACCAATCTGCCTGGGAAGGACTGCAGGCGTTCGGTGATGAAAATGGTCTCCAAAAAGGAACAGGCGGTTATGACTACATTCAATCAAAAAGTGATGCCGACTATAAAACTAACTTAAACACAGCGGTACGAAACGAATTTGATTTAACATATGGAATTGGCTACAAGCTAAAACCGGCCATTGAAGAAGTGGCGAAACAACGGACAGAAAGCCAGTTCGCAATCGTCGATGACGTTGTTGAAGGACTTGACAACGTAACGAGCATCACATTTAAAGAGCATGAAGGTTCATTTCTGGTCGGCGTTGTCGCAGGTCTTCAAACAAAATCCAACAAAATCGGTTTTATCGGCGGGATTGAAAGTGACTTAATCAATAAATTTGCCGGCGGTTTTGAAGCAGGTGTCAAAGCGGTTAATCCAGATGCAGACGTAGCAATTGAATTTGCCGGTGCATTTGACAAAGCGGACAAAGGCCAGCAAATGGCTTCAGCGATGTACTCTTCAGGCGTTGATATTATTTATCACGCGGCAGGCGGTACAGGAAACGGTGTCTTTGCGGAAGCAAAAAGCTTAAAAGAAACAGATCCAGAAAAAGAAGTATGGGTTATTGGTGTTGACCGTGACCAAGCAGAAGAAGGAAAAGTAACAGTAAATGGTGAAGAAAAGAACGTAACGTTAACATCAATGGTTAAACGCGTTGACCTTGCTGTGCAGGATGTTGCAACAAAAGCGATGAACGGTGAGTTCCCTGGCGGTGAAGTGATTGAGTATGGTCTTGATGCGAGTGGTGTAAGCATTGCGCCAACACAGGATAACTTAACAGACGAATCGAAAGCAGCGGTTAAAGAATGGACAGAAAAAATTAAAAATGGTGAAGTAGAAGTACCAACCGCACCAGGCGGAAACTAATCAATACAATAGATGCCGGTTTGCAGCCGGCATCTATTTTTAAAAATGACGGGAGTGCAGGAAGACTGTACTGCCTTGATTTTTAAAATTTTTTTGTCTATAAGGTCAGACATCCTACAGGACCATAAATACTGTTATAAAGGAGTGAGAAACGTGGATTATGTAATTGAAATGCTGGGCATTCGAAAAGAGTTTAATGGATTTGTTGCAAATGATAATATTACGCTGCAGCTCGCCAAAGGAGAAATTCACGCCCTTCTCGGTGAAAATGGGGCAGGTAAATCAACATTAATGAATGTGTTGTTTGGTCTTTACCAGCCGGAAGCGGGTGAAATAAAAGTAAATGGAAAGACAGTACACATTACGAACCCAAACATAGCGAATGAGCTTGGGATTGGAATGGTTCATCAGCACTTTATGCTCGTTGATACGTTTACTGTGACGGAGAATATTGTTCTTGGCAATGAACCGAAAAAATTTGGTACGGTGAATATGAAGCAGGCTGAACAAAAAGTACGCGAACTTTCGGAACAATACGGGCTTGCCGTTGATCCTACGGCGAAAATTGCCGATATTTCCGTTGGCATGCAGCAGCGTGTCGAAATTTTAAAAACACTTTACCGTGGAGCCGAGATGCTCATTTTTGATGAACCAACGGCTGTTTTAACACCGCAGGAAATAAAAGAATTAATACAAATTATGCGTGCGCTTATTAAAGAAGGGAAATCGATTATTTTAATTACGCATAAATTAAAAGAAATTATGGAAGTGTGCGAGCGCGTGACCGTTATTCGAAAAGGAAAAGGAATCGGCACAGTGAACGTATCAGAAACCAATCCGAATCATTTAGCAAGTTTAATGGTCGGCCGCGATGTCACATTTACCACAGAAAAAGCAGATGCGGTGCCGGCACAAAGTGTACTTGAAGTGCGAGGTCTTTCTGTAAACGATTCCCGTGGTGTTCAAGCGGTTCGCAATCTTGATCTGGATGTACGTGCAGGAGAAATTGTCGGCATTTGCGGTGTCGATGGCAATGGACAAACGGAGCTTATAGAAGCGATTACAGGTCTGAGAAAAGTGAAGGGCGGGACTGTGATGCTGAATGGTAAAAACATTACGTCTTTTAAGCCCCGAAAAGTAACAGAGTCCGGTGTCGCCCATATTCCGCAGGATCGCCATAAACATGGACTCGTTTTAGACTATCCGATTGGCGTAAATATGGTACTTCAGACTTATTACCAAAACCCATTTTCCAAAGCGGGTATTATGAATTATAAAGAAGTATACAAAAAAGCAAACACGCTGATTGAAGAATTCGATGTGCGGACACCATCTGAAACGACGCTGGCCCGGGCTCTTTCAGGCGGCAATCAGCAAAAAGCGATTATCGGGCGTGAAGTAGATCGTGATCCCGATTTACTAATTGCGGCACAGCCGACTCGTGGACTGGATGTCGGGGCGATTGAGTTTATTCATCGCCGCCTCATTGAGCAGCGCGATAATGGCAAAGCTGTCCTGCTTCTCTCCTTTGAATTGGATGAAATCATGAATGTTTCAGACCGGATTGCCGTTATTTATGAAGGACAAATCGTGGCAGTCGTTGAGCCGAAAGAAACGACAGAACAAGAACTCGGCCTGCTTATGGCAGGATCAAAGAAAGGAGCGGGTGAGCGTGTCTAAAAAATGGACTGTATTAGCAGTTCCCGTTATTTCTGTTCTGCTTGGCTTATTAGCCGGAGCAATTATTATGATTGTGAGCGGAAACAATCCCGCTGCAGGCTATATGGCGCTCTGGAATGGCGCATTTGGTGATTCATTTTATACTGGGGAAACTCTGCGGCAAATGACACCGTATATTTTTGCGGGTCTTGCCGTTGCCTTTGCTTTTCGGACAGGCCTGTTTAATATTGGAGTGGAAGGGCAGCTTCTCGTCGGCTGGCTCGCTTCTGTATGGGTTGGTCTTGCTTTTACAGATCTTCCGAAAGTGGTCCATTTGCCAATGGCAATTGCCGCTGGTGCTTTAGCTGGCGCGTTATGGGGATTCATTCCGGGGTTTTTAAAGGCCCGCCTTCGCGTCCACGAGGTTATTGTAACCATTATGATGAACTATACAGCGCTTCACGTGACGAACCATTTTATTCGTAATGTCATTAGTGATGGATCTGATGCGACAGATGCTGTTAATGAAACAGCTAGTCTCCGGTCGCCATTTCTTGAAAATTTGACGGACTTTTCCTCTCTTCATAACGGCATTTATTTGGCGGTCATTGCGGCCATTCTTATGTGGTTTATGCTTGAGAAAACGACGCTGGGCTACGAACTTCGTGCGGTTGGATATAATCAGCATGCGTCCGAATACGCAGGTATGAACGTTAATCGAAACATTATTTTATCAATGGTCATTTCCGGCGCATTCGCAGGAATCGGGGGAGCGATGCAGGGTCTTGGAACATTCGGCAATATGTTTATCAACTCCGGCTTCTCCGGCATCGGTTTTGACGGAATCGCGGTGGCGCTTCTTGGAGGGAATACTGCCATTGGGGTCGTCCTTGCAGCTTTGCTATTCGGTGCGTTAAAAGTAGGCTCTTTAAATATGCCAATTGAATCCGGTGTACCAAATGAACTTGTTGAAATTGTTATCGCGCTTATTATTTTCTTTGTGGCATCAAGCTATATGATTACTTGGCTTCTTGGCCGCTTCAAAAAGAAGGAGGCGAAATAAATGGATACGTTAACGATTATTGCGTTGATCGTTTCTTCGTCCTTATTCGCAGCCACACCGCTTATTTTCACGGCGCTGGGCGGCGTATTTTCTGAAAAATCAGGTGTTGTCAACATTGGATTGGAAGGATTAATGATTATCGGTGCGTTTACGGCGATCGTTTTTAACTTAACGTTTGTCGACACGTTTGGTGATAATACAAAATGGCTTGCACTTGTCGCGGCTATGCTTGCCGGCGGCCTTTTATCCCTTTTGCACGGGGTAGCGTCGATCGCATTCCGCGCGGATCAAGTTGTCAGCGGGGTGGCGA
This sequence comes from Domibacillus iocasae, assembly GCF_001750285.1. Lineage (GTDB taxonomy): Bacteria > Bacillota > Bacilli > Bacillales > Domibacillaceae > Domibacillus > Domibacillus iocasae. The sequence goes on along the minus strand of NZ_MAMP01000024.1, from coordinate 47,405 downwards.
TTAACTTTTTAGCACTCGGTCTGTCACTTTTCCTCGTCAAATTAATTTATGATAAAGGCCAGACCGACATGATTGACAGCCGTTTTATTAAAAAAGATATTCCGCTCTTAAGCGATATTCCGGTTATTGGTGATATTTTTTTCAGCGGTATCGCCACTCCGACCATTTGGGCAATTATTATTGCTTTTGCTTCGTGGTTCGTTTTATACAAAACGCCATTCGGCCTTCGTCTTCGTTCAGTTGGAGAACACCCGATGGCAGCAGATACGATGGGTGTCAATGTAGGAAAAACCCGCTACATTGCTGTCTTTATTTCCGGCTTGCTTGGCGGTCTTGGCGGCGCGGTTTACGCGCAGTCCATCTCTTTGGACTTCAGCCATGCAACCATTACCGGCCAGGGGTTTATGGCACTGGCCGCGATGATTTTTGGGAAATGGCATCCGCTTGGTGCAATGGGAGCGGCGATTTTCTTCGGCTTTGCGCAAAGTCTCAGCATCGTCGGTTCAAGTATTCCATTTTTAGACAGCGTACCCGCGGTTTACTTGCTCATTGCGCCATATGTATTGACCATTTTAGCCCTTGCCGGATTTATCGGACGTGCCGATGCACCGAAAGCATCTGGTACACCATACATCAAGGGCAACAGATAAAAAGGAATCCCGTGTTCAGCGGGATTCTTTTTCATTTTATACGCTCAATTAACTTTTATTTTATTTTTTAAAAACACTTATTTGCTTTCATGCCAATAGATTTCATTCAAAGAAGCAGCAAGTGCCTGGACCGTCCGTTGCAGTTCTTCTGCTGTATTGTCCACTCCGCCTGTTTCCACAATAATTGCGTTTGACGAAACATCCTGATTGTAGACGCCATTTCCATTTTGGCTGTTTTTTAAGATAACGCCTTTGGATAAACCGGGATAGCTTGTTTCCAGTGTTTCATGCAGCCGGCTGGCAAAAGAGGCATTTTCCTCAAACTGCTCATGGCCCGTTCCTACAACAAAAAGCAGTTTCGCAAAAGAAGAACCATTAATCTCAACAGTGGTAGCTTCTTTTCGAAGTGAATCCCGGTGAATGTCTAGAAAAATGTCTAAATCGCGGTATTTTCGCTTCACTTCATGCAGTTGCTCTCTTGACACTTCATACGCTTGGCCGTAATTCAGGCCCCGTTCTTCGAGCATGCCGATAATGTCCGTTTGATCAGAGACCGTTCCAATTCCTTGCTGCTCCAACGCCTGATCGAGCATTTTTCCTACAAAAGATACATTCACTTTTGAATGGAACGCTTCCTCCGGCAGATTTGTATTTCTCAAATAAGGCAAAAACGATTCGCGGTTGTGGGTATGATAAATGTATACCACTTTTTTACCGAATGTAGAATGCGGGCGGTCAATTGGCTTTGGTGACCCAATCTCAGGAAAAGTCAGTAAAATCTCTTCATCTATTAAGGCTGGCTCCTTTATAAGAATATGAGGAGACGGTGCTACTTCCACGCTGTCCTTCGCTTGTTTGCTGCCGTTCTTAGGCGCAGTTGTCCTCGTTCCTGAATCATCCTCTGATTTGCTTGTCAACGAAGCAGAGTCTTCTCTTTTTTCAGCCCAGGTTAGGCAGATAACAGCTGCCACCCAGATGAAAAATAATAAAATATGCAGAGACAAAAGAAATTTTAACATTCGCTTTTTTTTTGTGTTTGCCATTAGATTTTTTCATTAGTATCCTTTCTCTATCACTTCTAGTTCTCCATTTAGATCTAGAGAGCCCGATATGTTCCAACGTCTCTTCCTTAAATCTGGCTGCTAAAACAGTACTGTATGTTTCTCCTCTTGCCAGCAGGCTTTCCATTACTTTATCCACATGATCATGTACCAGTGGGACATACAGTATATAAAACAGGAGAGACTCAATTAGCAGGCGATTTTCAATGATCGTTTCATAAACAAAGGACGTCTCTCTTTTTCCAGAGCGCATCTTCTCATTATAAAAGAAAATTATTCAGTTTCTGTGCAGAAAAAATAAAAATGCACAGAAACTGCAAAAAGTTTGGGTAATGTAACGGGGAAGGTGAAAAATACAGAAAAGGGTGGTTTTAATGAATAAAAAAACAGGAAAATTGGTTGGGACAGCACTTTTCGCATCTTTTTTGCTTGTGGCCTGCGGTGATTCAGAAGAAGCGAATGTGGAGCCAGAAAGTGAAGCAACAGAGCAAAAAGAAGAGGAAGATGCGCATGCCGGCCATAACATGGATCATTCTGGCAGCAGCGAAGTCCCGGAAGGCTTAAAAGAAGCAGCTGATCCCGCTTATCCGGCTGGGACGACAGCCATTATTCAGCAAGGTCACATGGATGGTATGGATGGCGCAAAAGCTACAATTGTTGGAGCGTATGACACAACTGCTTATACTGTTTCGTACACACCAACAAATAGCGGTGAACCAGTTGAAGACCATAAGTGGGTTATTCATAAAGAAATTGAAAATACTAGGGAAGAGCCATATGCAGCCGGAGACGAAGTAACACTCGCAGCGGATCATATGGAAGGCATGGATGGTGCCACAGCTACGATTGATTCCGCTGTTGAAACAACTGTGTACATGATTGATTTCGTTGCAACAGATGGAGAAAAAGTAAAGAATCATAAATGGGTGACAGAAGACGAATTGGCTGCTGAATAAATTAATACAAGAAATACTCCTTTGTAAAAAACAATATAGATGATCAATAAATCTATAAATGTAAATTGTAAATAAAGTTTGATAATTTCTAAAAAAGATTGACAAAAATGGCTTGCTGATTATATAAGATCACAAGCTGTTTTTTATTCATGCTATTTTTATTAAAATTACATATGGGTAACTTTTTGAACGTTGGTCATGTGGCAGGAACGTTGATAGGCGACTCGTTCTTCCATGCGGGAATGTAAATTAGGAAGGCCGCTACAGGCAATAAGTATCTGGCTGATGTTTTTTGTTTTAGATAGATGCTCTATGGTCCATTCCTCCTCATTTGCGAGCAATCGGTCATATTCATAAAGTACAGCGCCACAGCCAGTAAAAAGGCGACTTTATATTTCTGTTTTCTCTTTGCTTTCACTCTAGTAAGAGAGTGCTTACGACCTTAAGGTGATACGGCCTGAGACATTACAGATTCAAAAGTGCCTAAATGATTAGGTAATTTCTTTGTAACTCCGGTCGTTCGTAAGGCTTTTTGGATTTATATAACAAATTCTCCTCCCAGACTTGTTATACAAATTATTTTGAAAACCATGTCAATTTTATCGATATTCCTAGAATATGAGAAAAAAGCATAAATTTCAATGTTAATCTGCATATTTGTAACGAAAATTAATTAAATTTTGAATATTTTAAATTTTTATTGACTTGGATTATTTCTCATATGTATACTTGTAATACAAGTTAAGAAAGCGATTACAAATGAGTGGAGAGAAGTGTTTGTAAGTCGAAAAATGAAATTTATAGTAAGTGTATTGGGAATCATTTGTATCGACTTTTTTGGTTATAAGGCTGCTGCAGACAATAAAGATAAACATTTTGTTTCAGTAAGCAGTCTACTGTAGTCATGATGGAGGGATTGAATCTTACTAAGAAAAATATCAATCCTGAATATTTAGGATATGATGACACCATTTCTTCTATGCGTGACGGAAGATTGGATGGAGGCTCACTGCCAGCGGGGATTCCCATTCTTCTATAACCCATATGTATGCCAGTGGGGTAAAATCATCTGTTTTAGAAGTCACTGATGAACAATTAGAGTCAATTAATTCAATATCAAATTCATGGTACAGATTTACGATTCCAGCAGGGACCTATCCAAAAGTTGAAAAAGATATTCAAACCATTGCCCAGCCAAATATATTAAATGTAACAAAAGAACTGAATCAAGAAACCGTTTATCTCCTGACGAAAACATTATATGAAAACCTTGATTAAATGTATGAAACGCACAATCAGGAAATTTATCGTAATTTAATATTTTTGGCGCTTATTTTATTATTAGATTTCTTTTTATATAATTCCGAAAAATGGATAAACACATAAATTTACTTTTGTTGATATCTTGTTTGCTTCTTTAACAGTGGCTGGAATCGGTTATCTATTAATAAACTACACAACGATCCATGTAGACAGGGGATCACAGCCAATACTGATAGATTATATTTTTGCGGGCATCACTATAATTGTTTTATTAGAGGAAGCAAGAAGAGCAATCGGTTTATTTATTCCATACTTTCTGTTTTAATAACAGCCTTATTAGAAATATTTGCACTGGCTATTTCACTCGCCAACTTTTATGTAATTAAATTAAATATTTTAAAAAGGGTTTTCTTTTTCATCGGAGCACTTTGTTTAATTAAACCAGGCATCATAACGGATGTCGTAGGGATTTCTTTAGTCATAGTATTTCTTGTAGTTCACAGTCTGCGTGCAAAAAAAACATCAGTAAATAAGACAGTAGAAATTTAATTTTATGTAATAAAGGAAAGGTTGAAGTAAATGATTGAGCCCATTGAACGGAAGAAAATATCAGAACAGGTACTCATCCAATTGAAGCAAATGATTAAGGACAAGACATTTCCGGTTAACTCTAAACTGCCTTCGGAAAATGAGTTAGCTAAAATGTTTGGGGTCAGCCGTGTTCCGATTCGTGAGGCTCTCCGTGTTTTAGAAGCAGGTGGTCTTATTCAATCCAAGCAAGGCGGCGGGACTATAGTTAAAGAGGTCATCCTTGCAAGCAAATTAGAACCAGTAACGTTTGAAATGGTAGATATAGAACAGGTATACGAGTTGTTAGAGATGCGTTCCATTATAGAAACGGAAGCGGCTTCATTAGCTGCTTCCCGTAGAAATAAAGATGAGTTGCAAAGTATTTATACAGCTTTAAAACAATTTGAAAATACGGTAGAAAATGTATCAATTATTGGATATGAAGCAGATTATCATTTTCACCATCAAATTGTAAAAGCATCCGATAACCGTTTTTTAATGGGCGTTATGGAAAATTTATCAGATTTATATCATGGTACATTAGTCTATTCCTTAACAAAAAATGTTGGGATGCGCAGAAAAAGAGAACAAGTGTATCAAGAGCATTTTCTAATTTATGAAGCCATTAAGAACCAAGATCCCGAAGAGGCTGCTCACTATATGAAACAGCATATTACAAATGTGAGATTGAAACTAGATGATTCGAGATTAGATCATAAGTAGAGAAAAACAGCTTAATCGATGGAAAAACTATAATTTGAATATAAAAGAGGGATATATATGTATGATTTTTTAATTATAGGTGGAGGCATCATTGGTCTATCGACAGGAATGGCTCTCACTAATCGCTATCCCGGCGCTAAAATTGTCATAGTGGAAAAAGAAAAAGAGTGGGCTCATCATCAAACCGGTCATAACAGCGGTGTTATCCATTCAGGAATTTATTATAAACCAGGCAGTTATAAAGCAAGATTCGCACGAGAAGGCAACGCCGCCATGGTTGAATTTTGCGAAGAGAACGGTATCGCCTATGATATGTGCGGTAAAGTCATCGTAGCTACTGAATCAAAAGAATTGCCGTTTTTGGATAACCTTTATAAGCGCGGCCAGCAGAACGAGCTAAATGTCAAAAAAATTGGGCTGGATGAATTAAAGGAAATTGAACCTCATGTGAACAGTGTGGGTGCAATTCGCGTACCGAGTTGTGGAATCGCTGACTATAAGGAAGTTTCTCGTACATTTGCACGAATGATTAAGGAAGGCGGGGGGGATTTCCTTCTGGGCACGAAAGTGGAAAACATTGCTGAAGATGCGAACGGAGTTACCGTTGAGACTAATAATCGTACCCTACAAGCTCGCTTTCTCATTAATTGCGCCGGCTTACAAAGTGATCGCATTGCAAAAATGTCTGGTGTGTATGCTGGTATGAAAATCGTCCCGTTTCGCGGAGAATATTATGAATTGACACCAGAAAAGCGGCATCTAGTGAAACATTTGATTTATCCCGTCCCTAATCCCGATTTTCCGTTTCTCGGCGTTCATTTTACCCGGATGATCAATGGGGAGGTTCATGCAGGACCGAACGCGGTATTAGCTTTTAAACGTGAAGGCTATACGAAAAAGGATATTAATGTGAAAGATCTTTTTGAAGTATTAACTTATCCAGGTTTCTGGAAGATGGCAGTTCCCAATATGAAAGAAGGGATGAAAGAATATATTCGCTCATATAGCAAGCAGGCGTTTTTGCAGAGTTTACAGCGCTTGATTCCTGAATTAACGGAGAAAGATATTGTGCCTACCCATGCTGGTGTACGGGCGCAGGCTTTAATGCATGATGGGGGAATGGTTGATGACTTTGCAATTTTTCCAGGCAAAAGCTCTCTCCATGTATGCAATGCACCCTCTCCTGCAGCCACCGCATCGATTAAAATAGGGGAAGAAATAGCTGGGCGGATTGCAAAGCACTTTCAGGTCAAGGAAGAATTAGCATAAAACCTCGATGTAATGTTGGGATACTGTACTGAAAGTGGTTTGTTTTCATTTGCCTAGCTGAAAAAGATTGCCTTATACGTTGAGCTGAACCCAAAATAATAAAGCTTATTCGGGGCTTCCCATATTGCTTATTTGATAAAAAATTTAATTTGGATGCTTAATCAAATTTGATTATTATTGGATTCAAAGAGTATTAGTTTAAAGTAACAATTTCCAATTTTTAAGGGTGACTGAGATGATATGAATACCTAATTAAGTATTCTCCGCCTATTTTGGTGAAATCCAGCACAAATTAATTTTCATTGGCGCTTTTTCTACTTAGCTGTTTTTTCATATTTTAAAAATATCTTTTATTAAAATTCGAATTAATTATCAATTTCATTTTCTTCATTTTGATAAAAACTAATATCAAATAATGCAGTCCCAGTATTCCAAAGCCATTTATGCATATAATAAAAAACAGTATGAAAATGAGGAGTAAAAAAACATACTTTTTCTCATACTGTTTTTATTATGTATTGATTTTTATTGTTTAGTCATTTGAGAAACTTCATGATTATAAGGTTTTTTGGTGGATATATTACGTTATTTTACCTAAACTAGGATAGTGAAGATATACTAGAAAGAGATGCGAACAGCTGGATTTAGAGGAGGAATTCGATGGAAGCGGCACATGAACAGACGTTCAATGAACCTGGATACAGCATTCATGTCATTGAAACGGAAAAATACAAAACAAATACGATTATGATCAAAATGAGGGCGCCACTCGAAAAAGAAACGGTGACGATGCGGGCGCTTTTACCACACGTTTTGCAGTCGGGAACAGAACACGCACCATCGGCTGCCGCTTTTCGCACTGCGCTGGATGAACTGTACGGGGCGCTTTTCTTTGCGGATTCAGCAAAAAAAGGCAATGAGCACGTGCTCACGTTTACGATGGAAGCAGCCAATGAACATTATTTGAATGGGGAAAATGATTTATTTGACCGGGCGCTTGCTCTTTTAGCGGACGTTTTGTTCCGGCCAAAACTAAAAGAAGGTCTTTTTCCGGAAAAAACAGTGCAGCAGGAAAAAAGAAGCCTTCAGCAGCGGATTCGGTCTATTTATGACGACAAGACACGTTATGCATCGCTTAAGCTTGTTGAAGAAATGTACAAAGAAGATCCGTATGCGCTGCCTGCGGGTGGTCTGTTAGAAAAAGTAGAGCCAATTGATCCGTCGTCTTTATATGCGTATTACCAAAAAGCGCTTGTAGAAGATGTGATTGATATTTTTGTTATCGGCGATGTAAACGCGCAGGAAGCGGTTAAGAAAATTAAGGAGTACCTGCCGTTTTCAGACAGATCGGCCGTCATGACGCAAACAGAAACAGGAGCCGTCTCAAAAGAAGTGCAGGTCATTCGTGAAATGCAGGATATTAATCAAGGCAAGTTAAACATTGGCTGCCGTACAACGATTACGTATGATGATCCGCAATTTGTGGCTATGCAGGTAAGCAACGGCATTTTAGGCGCTTTTGCCCATTCAAAATTATTTATGAATGTGCGTGAAAAAGAAAGTCTGGCATATTACGCTGCCAGCCGATTAGACAGTCATAAAGGATTTGTGATGATGCTTGCCGGCATTGATCAAAAAAACTATGATAAAACGGTTCAAATTATGAATGAGCAGCTTGAAGAAATGAAAAAAGGCAATATTTCAGACCTTGAGATGACTCAAACAAAAGCGCTCTTGAAAAACCAGCTGCAGGAATCGGCAGATACAGCACGGGGAATGGTCGAAGTGCTCTATCATAACATTTCATCGGGTACAAATCGTCCGATTGACCAATGGCTCAAAGACATTGAAGCCGTGACGAAAGAGCAGGCAGCTGCGGCGGCACAGACCATTTCTGTGGATACGGTGTACTTTTTGTCGGGCAAGGAGGAAATCTAATGGAAAAAAACGTTTTTGATCAAATGAATGAAACTGTTTATCATGAACAGCTAGACAATGGACTAAACGTCTATATTCTACCGAAAAAAGGCTTTAATAAAACGTACGTTACTTTTACAACAAACTACGGATCCATTGACAATGAGTTTATTCCAAATGGGGAATCAGACTTTGTTCATGTGCCAGATGGTATTGCACATTTTCTTGAACATAAAATGTTTGAGAAAGAAGACGGTGATGTGTTTCAAAAATTTAGCAGCCAGGGTGCATCCGCCAATGCCTTTACGTCTTTCACACGGACTGCTTATTTATTTTCCGCAACATCCAATGTAACAGAAAATACCGAGACGCTGCTTGATTTCGTGCAGGCGCCTTATTTTACGGAACAGACAGTTGAAAAAGAAAAAGGCATTATCGGTCAGGAAATTCGAATGTATGATGACAACCCGGATTGGCGTGTTTACTTTGGTTTAATCGAAAATTTATATAAACATCATCCGGTAAAAATTGACATCGCCGGCACCGTCGAATCGATTGCTGACATTACGAAAGATCATCTGTATACGTGCTATAACACGTTTTATCATCCAGTGAATATGACCTTATTTATCGTGGGGCCGGTCGACCCGGATGCGATGATGCAGCTTGTGAAAGAAAATCAGTCAAAAAAGTCGTTTCCAGAACCTATTCCGGTTGAACGGCGCTTTCCGGAAGAGCCGGAAAAAGCGGCGCTGGAGCATCATGAGATCCGCATGAGTGTAAACACGCCAAAATGTGAAGTCGGCTTTAAAATGCCACTATCAGACCGGACAGGAGTAGATAAGCTGCGCGAAGAACTGGCAGCTAATCTCCTGCTTGAAATGCTATTTGGAAAAACAGCTAAATTTTATGAAAAAGCGTACAATTCCGGATTGATCGACGATACATTTGGTTTTGACTATACGGGCGAGCGGGGCTTTGGTTTTGCCCTTGTGGGTGGAGATACGGATAAACCAGAGCAATTAGCACAGCGCATTCAAACACAGCTTCTTGAGGCGAAAGAAGGCGGCCATTTAACAAAAGAAGCGTTCGAACGCGCACGTAAGAAAAAAATTGGTACAACACTGCGGGCGTTTAACTCACCTGAATTTATTGCCAACCAATTTACCCGTTACCAATTTAACGGCTTAAATTTGTTTGAAATCGTTCCGGTTCTTGAAAAAATGACGCTTGAAGATGTGGTAGACTTTGCGAAAGAAATGATCGATGAACATCGCTTTTCCTCCTGTTTTGTTTTGCCAAAAGAGACGGCATAAATGAAGATGACAGCTTTAATTACCGGTGCATCGGGCGGTATTGGCCGCGCCATTGCACTAAAAATGGCGGCATCGGGCTGGAACATTATTCTTCACTACAGTCGGAATGAAGGGACCGCGTTTGATACAGCGGAAGCAATTCGACATACAGGCCAGGAAGCAACGCTCGTTCAGGCGGATTTAACGGATCGGGAAGGGGTACAGCGAATTATCAATGCGTCCAAATCGGCCGCGGCGATTATTTTTTCTGCTGGAATGAATCAATATGGGATGCTGCAGGACGTGTCAGACGAAGAAATGGAGGCGCTTTGGCTCGTTCATGTGAAAGCTCCGATGATTTTATCGAGGGAACTGATACCGGGTTTGTTAACGAAGCGGGGCGCTTCCATTACGTTTATTTCCTCCATTTGGGGAGAAACCGGCGCTTCTTGTGAATCCGTTTATTCAGCTGTTAAAGGTGCGCAAATTGCTTTTGCCAAAGCGCTTGCTAAAGAACTTGGCCCGTCTGGTATTCGTGTAAATACAATTGCGCCAGGCGCGGTCGACACACCTATGAATGATCAATTTTCTGGAGAAGAACGAGAAGAGATTGCCGCTGACATCCCATTGGGCCGATTTGCGCTGCCGGATGAAATTGCGGCTGCCGCCTTATTTTTAACATCAAATGAAGCGGGATATATTACTGGACATACACTGTCGATAAATGGCGGATGGTACGCATAATTTTGCGTCTCACGTACACACTAAAGAGGATTCTTACTTGAAAAGGAGGATGCCTCATATGTCTGTACTTGATAACTGGCAGGATTGGAAACGGTTTTTAGGGAACAAAATGGATAACGCGGCACATCGCGGAATGCCAGAAGAAGCGATCAACAAACTGGCGCTTGAAATCGGCGATTATCTGCATGCCAATGTGGATCCAAAAAACGAACAAGAACGAGTGCTGTCAGACTTATGGTCTGTTGCCAGCGAATCTGAACAAAAAGTACTAGCGTCTTGCATGATGAAGCTCGTTCAAAAATAATGTAAGTGGAAACCCTTTCCGGCTGTTTGGCGCCGGGAAGGGTTTTCTTTTCACTTCTGCTTTTAAAAATACATAATATCCTTTATTATAGTAAAAGGATCAATGACTGAACGATAGGCATGCCGTAATGGAGGAAGATGATGGTGAAAAAAGAATACTACCTTGAATACAAAATTAAAAAAAACCGTCCAGGCCTGCTTGGTGATATTTCATCTTTGCTTGGCATGCTGTCGATTAACATTGTGACAATTAACGGTGTTGATGATAAAAGCCGCGGCTTATTGATGCGGGCAGAAAGCGAAGATCAAATTAAGCGTCTTGAATCGATTTTAAAAACAATGGATACCATTGATGTCGTGAAGCTGCGCGAACCAAAACTGCGTGATAAAATGGCTGTAAGGCATGGCCGCTATATTGAGCGGGACGAAGATGACCGGAAAACATTTCGCTTTGTACGAAGTGAGCTTGGACTTCTTGTTGATTTTATGGCAGAATTGTACAAAATGGATGGACATCGATTAATTGGCATCCGCGGCATGCCGCGAGTTGGAAAAACGGAATCGATCGTCGCTGCAAGTGTATGTGCGAATAAAAAATGGCTGTTCATGTCGTCGACAATGATTAAGCAGACCGTTCGTGAACAATTGTTACGCGATGAATACAGCCCGAAAAACATTTTTATTTTGGATGGTGTTATCTCTGCTAATCGTGCCGGTGAAAAGCATTGGCAGCTTGTTCGTGAAGTGATGCAGCTTCCAGCGGTGAAAGTTGTGGAACACCCGGACGTATTTGCAGAAAACAGCCCCTATTCAATTGATGATTTCGACTACATCATTGAGCTCCGTAACGAACCGGATGAAGAGATTACGTATGAGGCGGTCGATAAAAATAAGATGTTTCAAGACTCGGAATTCGGTGGGTTTAACTTTTAATATTGGAAGGTGTTATGGGTGACAGAATTAGGAAGAAAATTAAAAGAAGCACGCGAATCAAAAGGGATGTCACTGTCTGACGTTCAGGAATCGACAAAAATTCAAAAGCGTTATCTTGAAGGCATTGAAGAAGGGTCTTATGATATTATGCCGGGCAAGTTTTATGTCCGGGCGTTTATTAAGCAGTATGCTGAGGCAGTGGGATTAAACGCAGAAGAATTATTCGAAGAATTTAAAAGCGAAGTGCCCTCTTCAAAAGAAGATGAAGTGCCGCTTCGTCCAACAGGTTCTGCTGCTACTAGTCAGACGACACGCGTTGATGCGTCCAAACCCGTTCGGGAGTCTTCGAAATTGCTAGATTATTTGCCGAGAATTTTAGTAACAGCTTTTATTATTGGTGCACTCATTTTAGTGTATGTACTTATTCCGAAAAGCGGATCTGAAAGTGATCCTGCTGTAGATGAAGAAGTACAAGTAGAAGAACCAACAACTGAAGCACCGGCTGAAGAAGAAACGCCTGCTGTAGAAGAAGAGGCGGTTGTAGAGGAAGAACCTGAACCAGCTGCACCAGCACAAACACTTTCGGCGGTTTCAACAAGCGGACGCCAGACAGTATATGAACTTTCAGGTGCAGAAACATTTGAAGTAGCAGTAGCGTCAAAAGGTGAAACATGGATTGAAATCACAGACGGAAGCGGCAAAAGTTATTTCAGCGGCATGCTTGCAAATGGTCAAACCCAAACCCATAATATGACTGGTCAAAAGGAAGCGAAAATTAAAGTTGGCTTTGCACCTGACACAGTTATTACGGTGAATGGCGAAACACTTGCGTATAAGCTGCCAGCAGAGGGGCAGGTTCTGCAGGATATTATCATTCGCCCGAAAGCACAATAACGGTCGTTTCTGGAGGGAACAGTTTTGAATTTACCTAATAAAATAACCATTTCACGCATTTTAATGATCCCAGTCTTTATCTTAATTATGTCAGTTGATTTTGGCTGGGGAATGGTTCGCGTGTTTGGCACAGACATGCCGGTTGAACATTTAACCGGAGCGCTTCTTTTTATTGTCGCTTCTACAACAGATTGGATCGACGGCTATATTGCCAGAAAGTACAACCTTGTTACGAATTTCGGCAAATTTCTTGATCCGCTTGCCGATAAACTGCTCGTTTCAGCTGCTCTTATTATTCTAGTAGAGCTTCAATTGGCACCGGCGTGGATTGTCATTGCGATTATTTGCCGAGAATTTGCGGTGACCGGGCTGCGTCTTATTTTAGCGGAAACCGGTGAAGTCGTGGCTGCGAATATGCTTGGGAAGATTAAAACGTGGACGCAGATTATTGCAATAGCTGTATTATTGCTGCATAATGCACCTTTTGAAAGCATGGGCATTCCGTTTGGGGATTTTATGCTTTGGGTTGCATTGTTCTTTACAGTCTGGTCAGGCTGGGATTACTTTAAATTAAATAAAGATGTTTTTAAAAACTCGAAATAACAATAAGACAGGCTGATTGAAAACGCTTGTCTTTCAAGACGCGCAGCCGCGCGAGGAGCGAAGTGACCGTGAGGGGTCATGAGCATCAGAGCCGGCAAGCAACGCAGAAAGCGAGCGTTTATCAACAGCCTGGGGCACCTTGGATTTCCAATGGTGCCTTTCGTCTACCAAAAGGAGAGTATACATACGATGAATGCTGAAATTATTGCAGTAGGATCAGAATTATTGCTCGGACAAATAACGAATACAAATGCCCGCTTTTTATCACAGCACCTGGCGGAAATTGGTGTAAATATTTATTATCATACCGTTGTCGGTGACAACGAAGCGCAGCTTGAAGATGCTGTAATACTTGCGCAAAAGCGGGCGGATCTCATTATTTTTTCAGGCGGACTTGGACCGACAAAAGATGATTTGACGAAAGAAACCATTGCCCGTTTAATTGGAACGACTCTTGAATATAACGAGGAAGCGCTTCAAAGCATAGAAGCTTATTTCGCCAAAACCGGCCGCATTATGACGGAAAACAATAAAAAGCAGGCACTCGTTATAAAAGACAGCATCATTTTGAAAAATGACAACGGAATGGCGCCTGGTATGTTCGCAAAAGCGGATGGAACGTATTATATGCTCCTGCCGGGTCCGCCGCGTGAAATGCAGCCGATGTTTTTAAACTATGGACGCCCGGAAATTTTAAAAACGATGGAAAAAGTGGAACGGATTGAGTCGCGGGTGCTGCGTTTTTTCGGCATCGGCGAGTCGGCTCTTGAAACAGAAATCGATGATATTTTAATGAAGCAGGCAAACCCGACGATTGCGCCGCTTGCAGGAGATGGAGAAGTCATTTTGCGCATTACAGCCAAGCACGAATCGCCAGACGAAGCGTTTCGGCTTATCCAGCAGGCAGAAGAAGAGATTTTGGAAAGAGTAGGTGCTTTTTTCTACGGATATGAAGATACAACTATTGCGGCTGAACTGGCAGCAAAATTGAAAGAAAAGCAAGTAACCATTGCGGCGGCAGAAAGTTTAACCGGCGGATTGTTTTTAGGTGAGTTAACCGCGATTCCAGGTACAAGCGCTTTTGTAAAAGGCGGCGTTGTCTGTTACACGAATGAAGTGAAAGAGCAAGTCTTGCATGTGAACAAAGAAACATTAGACGCTCGCGGTGCAGTCAGTGCGGAATGTGCAAAAGAATTGGCCCAAAATGTGCGCAAGCTGTGCGATGCGCACATTGGAATTAGTTTTACCGGTGTGGCGGGTCCGGATAAACTCGAGGGACAGGAGCCGGGTACAGTGTTTCTAGCTATTGCTTTTGAAGGGAAGGAAACGATTGTTCACCCGCTGAAAATGGCAGGGAGCCGTGCGGGGATTCGCAAACGCACAGTTAAATATGGCTGCCACTATTTGCTTCAGCTGCTTGATTGAATGTTCAGATAATTGATTGACGATTTTTGGGAAAATCGATATACTAACGTCGAATGTACTAGCGCAAGGGGGATTTGTATGGCGAGAGACCAATGGCAGGCAGAAACGAATTTATTGCATGGCGGACAGCAGCCGGATCCGTTTACCGGGGCAAGAGCGGTGCCGATTTATGAAACGACGTCTTACGTATTTAATGATACGGACCATGCGCGGGCCTTATTCGCGCTTGAAGAAGCCGGAAATATTTATACACGAATTACGAATCCGACGGTTGACGTGTTTGAAAAGCGAATCGCGCTTTTAGAAGGCGGTGCGGCGGCAGTGGCACTCTCGTCAGGGATGGCGGCCATTTCATTCGCCATTATGAACGTAGCGCATGCGGGCGATGAAATTGTCGCTGCTGCCAATCTTTACGGCGGCACATATAATTTATTTGCTAACACACTTCCGAAATACGGCATTAACGTAACATTTGTTGATTCGGCTGACCTGGAAAATTTCCGGAAAGCCATTACGCCAAAAACGAAAGCAGTGTTTGCAGAGATTATAGGTAACCCTTCTTTAAGTGTATTAGATATTGAAGCGGTCTCGGAAATTGCTCACGATAATGGCATACCGCTTATTATTGATAATACGTTTGCATCGCCATATGGCTCTCAGCCAATCAAATGGGGGGCGGACATCGTTGTTCACTCTGCGACAAAGTGGATCAGCGGTCATGGAACTGTGATCGGCGGCGTTGTTGTAGACAGCGGCACGTTTAACTGGAATACGGATAAGTTTCCAGGCTTTACGACGCCAGATGAATCATATAACGGCCTAAAATTCGCTGATATTGAAGGACCAGCTTTTGCGATTAAGCTTCGTGTACAGCTTTTGCGTGACTTTGGACCGTCGATCAGTGCAAACAGCGCGTTTTTATTGCTGCAAGGACTTGAAACGCTGCATCTCCGCATTCATCGCCATCATGAAAATACGCAAAAAATCATTGCGTTTTTAAATGATCATCCAGGAGTTGAATGGGTGAAACACCCCTCTTTGCCGGAACACGTTTCCCACGAACTGGCGAAAAAGTATTTAAACGGCACGTTCGGCTCAATTGTCGTATTCGGTATTAAAGGCGGCCGTGATGCCGGTAAAAAAGCAATTGATTCCGTTGAACTTTGGTCACATGTTGCAAACGTTGGCGACGGCAAATCGCTTATCATCCATCCAGCTTCCACAACGCATCAGCAGTTGAGCGAAGAAGGATTAAAAGAGTCAGGCGTCACAGAAGAATTAATTCGTCTTTCTGTCGGATTAGAATCTCCAGACGATTTAATTGCAGACTTAAAACAGGCGATTGAAAAAGGAACGGGAATTTCTTCGTAAAAACAAGTCCTGCCGGTTGTTTCGGCGGGCTTTTTTGGTGGAATGTATGTTATAATAAACAAGTGGCCGGCCGATTGCTGCAGCAAACTCTTCTACTAATCTTCTCATTCTTCAAAGACAGTATTTTGCAAGATTTCTTCCATTTTATCGTTATTTTCCTTTTTTGAAAGCAGGTGAAATAAATCGAATAAATGTTCGTTTTTTGCTTGTAATTCATTGCTGGTTACGGTATAGTTAAGTCAGGTTAAAAAACAACCGACAAAACAGCTGTTCCTAATATAGATATACATTTTTGAAGGAGGAATTTTATAGTGAATGATCGTCAGGCTGCCTTAGATATGGCGCTTAAACAAATTGAAAAGCAATTCGGAAAAGGGTCGATAATGAAGCTTGGAGAACAAGCGGAACGCCGCGTTTCTACAACACCAAGTGGTTCGCTTGCGCTTGATTCAGCGCTTGGCGTAGGCGGCTACCCGCGCGGACGTGTCGTGGAGATTTACGGTCCTGAGAGCTCGGGTAAAACAACGGTTGCTCTTCATGCCATTGCGGAAGTACAGTCAAAAGGCGGACAGGCTGCCTTTATCGATGCTGAGCATGCGCTGGATCCGGTTTACGCTCAAAAGCTTGGGGTAAACATTGATGAGCTTCTTTTATCACAGCCGGATACAGGAGAGCAGGCGTTAGAAATTGCTGAAGCGCTTGTCCGAAGCGGCGCGGTTGATATTATTGTCATTGACTCGGTTGCGGCGCTTGTGCCGAAAGCGGAAATTGAAGGCGAAATGGGTGCCTCGCACGTTGGCTTGCAGGCGCGTCTTATGTCTCAGGCTCTTCGCAAGCTGTCAGGTGCGATTAATAAGTCTAACACAATTGCGATCTTTATT
Source organism: Domibacillus iocasae (assembly GCF_001750285.1). Classification (GTDB taxonomy): domain Bacteria; phylum Bacillota; class Bacilli; order Bacillales; family Domibacillaceae; genus Domibacillus; species Domibacillus iocasae. The sequence goes on along the minus strand of NZ_MAMP01000024.1, from coordinate 30,547 downwards.
AACCAGATTCGTGAAAAGGTTGGCATTATGTTCGGAAATCCCGAGACAACGCCTGGAGGCCGTGCCCTTAAATTCTACAGCTCTGTCCGTCTTGAAGTAAGACGTGCGGAAGCATTAAAGCAAGGCAATGATATTGTCGGGAATAAAACAAAAATTAAAGTTGTAAAAAATAAAGTAGCACCGCCTTTTAAAGTCGCAGAAGTAGACATTATGTACGGAGAAGGCATTTCACGTGAAGGTGAAATTATTGACCTCGGTTCTGAGGAAGATATCGTCGAAAAAAGCGGTGCCTGGTATTCTTATAACGGCGAACGTCTCGGACAGGGCCGTGAAAATGCAAAACAATTTTTAAAAGAAAACCCGGATATCCGTCATGAAATCATGATGAAAATTCGCGAGCGTTATGGTCTTGATAATATTCAAGAACTGCCGCCGGCGGAAAAAGATAACGAAGCGGACACACTTTTTGACAAAGAATAAGTGGAAAAAGCAGGAGACGGGCATCCCGTTTTCCTGCTTTTTTTGTTGAGCCCTTTAGAAATAAGGTGTTTCATGGAGAAAACCTTGACAATAAAATTTTACACCGATAAAATTAAACTTGTATATTTGACATTTTTTATCTTGAAAATGGAAATGTAGCGCTGTTTGTTTCATAATTTTATGCGACAGCAGCCAACATGTGAAACACATGACAATTATTTATAGCAAGGGGAGGTGAAATGATGGAACCCATTACAATCATCTCCATTTTGCTTGGCCTTATCATTGGTGTCGTTGTTGGCTATTTTGTACGAAAATCAATTGCCGAATCAAAAATCGCGGGCGCACGCAGTGCTGCGGAACAAATTGTAGAAGATGCAAAACGAGAAGCAGAGGCGTCAAAAAAAGAAGCTCTTTTAGAGGCAAAAGATGAAATTCATAAATTGCGTACGGAAACGGAACATGATCTCCGTGAAAGACGAAATGAATTGCAAAAACAGGAAAATCGCCTCCTTCAAAAAGAAGAAAACCTTGATCGAAAGGATGATTCCCTAAATAAGCGGGAAGATACGCTCGAACATAAAGAGGCAGCGTTAAACACAAGACAACAACATATTGAAGAGATGGACAGCAAAGTGGATGAGATGGTGAAAAAGCAGCAATCCGAGCTTGAGCGAATTTCCGCTCTGACACGTGACGAAGCGCGCTCCATCATTTTAGAACGGACTGAACAAGAATTATCCCACGATATTGCCCTCATGGTAAAAGAGAACGAGCATCGTGCGAAGGAAGAATCTGACAAGAAGGCACGAGAAGTATTGTCCCTTGCGATTCAGCGGTGTGCAGCCGATCATGTGGCTGAAACGACTGTATCTGTTGTCACACTGCCGAACGATGAAATGAAAGGGCGCATTATCGGACGTGAAGGCCGCAACATCCGTACACTTGAAACGCTGACAGGCATCGATTTAATTATTGATGATACACCGGAAGCTGTTATTTTGTCCGGCTTTGATCCGATCCGTCGTGAAACAGCCCGAATCGCCTTGGAGAAGCTGGTGCAGGACGGACGTATTCACCCGGCACGCATTGAAGAAATGGTCGACAAAGCGCGGCGTGAGGTAGACGAGCACATTCGTGAAATCGGTGAGCAGACAACATTTGACGTTGGTGTTCACGGATTGCATCCGGATCTCATCAAAATTCTCGGCCGTCTGAAGTACCGGACAAGCTATGGTCAAAACGTACTGAAACACTCCGTTGAAGTCGCTTATTTATCCGGTCTTTTAGCAGCAGAACTCGGTGAAGACGAAACACTTGCCCGCCGTGCAGGACTTCTGCATGATATCGGCAAAGCGGTCGACCATGAAGTGGAAGGCAGCCACGTTGAAATTGGCGTTGAGCTCGGCCAGAAATATAAAGAGCATCCGGTCGTCATCAACAGTATTGCCTCACATCATGGCGACACAGAACCAACATCGGTCATTGCTGTTTTAGTCGCAGCAGCAGACGCATTATCTGCCGCAAGACCAGGTGCGCGGAGTGAAACGCTTGAAAACTATATTCGTCGTTTGGAAAAACTCGAAGAAATTTCGGAATCATATGATGGTGTCGAAAAATCATTTGCCATCCAGGCTGGCCGTGAAGTACGAATCATGGTAAAACCGGAGCAAATTGATGATTTGCAGGCTCACCGACTTGCGCGTGATATACGTAAACGCATTGAAGGGGAACTCGATTATCCAGGCCATATTAAAGTAACCGTTATTCGTGAAACGAGAGCAGTTGAATACGCAAAATAAGTGAAAGCGGTGTGCGAAAATCACACCGCTTTTCTTTTTTTTGAACAGAAAGAAGGAGAAAAATGGATTTATTATTTATAGGGGACGTCGTCGGATCGCCAGGCCGTGACATGGTTAGTGAGTATGTGCCAAGATTAAAGAAAAAATATCGCCCGGGAATAACGATCATTAATGGGGAAAATGCAGCGGGCGGCCGCGGCATTACAGAGAAAATTTACAAAAAATTTATGCAGGACGGAGCGAACGTCGTCACCCTTGGCAACCATGCATGGGACAATAAAGATATTTTTGACTTTATTGATACAGCGAAGTGGCTTGTCCGTCCGGCCAATTTTCCGGCCACCGTTCCAGGTCAGGGCATTGCATACGTACCAGCTGGAGAGTTTGAAGTAGCGGTCATTAATTTGCAGGGCCGTGTTTTTATGAATGATCTTGACTGCCCATTTCATAAAGCAGACCAGCTGGTGGAGGAAGCGAAAAAGCGGACCCCGTTTATCTTTGTAGACTTTCATGCGGAAACAACGAGTGAAAAGCAGGCGATGGGCTGGTTTTTAGATGGGCGGGTTACGGCGGTTGTCGGAACGCATACGCATGTGCAGACAGCGGATAACCGGGTGCTGCCAGGCGGTACCGCTTATTTAACTGATGCAGGGATGACAGGTCCATATGACGGAATTCTTGGCATGGAAAAAGAATCAATTATCCAAAAGTTTCAAAATCAGCTGCCGGCGAGATTTGAAGTGCCGAAAGAAGGACGCACGCAGCTGTCGGGATGCCTTATTCAAACAGATCGAAAAACGGGGCTTGCAAAATCGATTCAACGCCTTTTAATAAACGATGATTACCCTTTTAACGATTATTAATTCATAGCCCCTCTTCATTTGAATATATATGAAAGACGAATGGAGGCTTCAAAAGGGGGATTAGGGAATGGATGTATTAAAAGTATCATCAAAATCAAATCCAAATTCGGTAGCCGGTGCATTGGCCGGAACGATGCGGGAAAAAGGCAGTGCCGAAATACAAGCCGTCGGAGCGGGTGCGCTGAATCAGGCGGTGAAAGCAGTCGCCATTGCAAGAGGATTTGTAGCGCCCGGCGGCATCGATTTAATTTGTATACCCGCTTTTACAAGTATTATGATTGCAGGGGAAGCACGCACGGCAATGAAATTAATTATCCAGTCCCGATAAACATTCCAGCCATTCGGCTGGAATGTTTTTTTACATAAATGTTTTTGCATTTTTCCAATAAAAGAAGTAAACTAGGAATATTGTTTAATCCGATAAACTTAGTTAGTTTTTACATAGAGCGAATGTTTACCAGTTGTAGAACATTCATATAGTGATTTATATATATAAATGATACACTATTAGAAGCAGAAAAATGATGCGGTCATATTTAAAGGAGTGTTTGGAACAATGGCAGAGCAGCTTTCTTGGAAAGTGGGAGGACAGCAAGGGGAAGGAATTGAAAGCACGGGCGAAATTTTCTCTATGGCGTTGAACCGCCTTGGCTATCATTTGTATGGATATCGCCATTTCTCATCCCGTATTAAAGGCGGACACACAAACAATAAAATTCGTGTCAGCACGAAAAAAGTGAGTGCAGTCGCGGATGATCTTGATATATTAGTGGCATTTGACCAGGAAACAATTGATGTTAACTACCAGGAGCTTCATGCGAATGGCATTATTATTGCTGATACAAAGTTCAAGCCGGTAAAGCCTGATGATACAGAAGCGGCTTTTTATGCCGTGCCGTTTACGGAAATTGCGACAGAGCTTGGTACTTCTTTAATGAAAAACATGGTTGCTGTCGGGGCAACATGTTCCATTATTAATTTGGATGCCTCTGTTTTTCTTGAAGTGGTAGAAGAGATTTTCGGCCGTAAAGGTGAAACGGTCGTTCAAAAGAATATGGAAGCGATCCAGCAAGGGTACGACTATATGAAGGAACAGCTTGATGGTGATACAAGTGCACTTCAGCTTCCGCCAGCAGACGGCCAGAAACGCATGTTTATGATCGGAAATGACGCGATTGCGCTTGGTGCACTTGCGGCAGGTGTCCGCTTAATGGCGGCATATCCGATTACGCCGGCCTCTGAAATTATGGAGTATTTAATTAAAAAGCTTCCAAAAGTCGGCGGTACGGTCATCCAAACGGAGGATGAGATTGCGGCGGCAACGATGGCGATTGGCGCCAATTACGGCGGCATTCGTTCTTTTACCGCCTCTGCAGGGCCCGGGCTGTCACTCATGATGGAAGCGATTGGCCTTTCCGGCATGACGGAAACACCGCTTGTTGTCATTGACACACAGCGCGGGGGGCCATCAACGGGTCTTCCGACAAAACAGGAACAATCCGACTTAATGGCGATGATTTACGGCACACATGGTGAAATTCCGAAAGTCGTCATTGCGCCGGGTACAGCGGAAGAAGGCTTTTATGATACGGTTGAAGCGTTTAATATTGCAGAAGAGTATCAGGTGCCGGTCATCTTGTTATCCGATCTGCAGCTGTCACTTGGCAAGCATACGGTTGAACCACTTGACTACAGTAAAGTACACATCCGCCGGGGAAAACTTTTAAAAGGCGGTATTGAACCACGCGTGGATAAATCATACTTTAAACGATATGAAGTGACAGAAGACGGCGTATCCCCGCGTGTTATTCCAGGCGTAAGCGGCGGTATTCACCACGTGACAGGCGTTGAGCACGATGAAACAGGCAAGCCTTCTGAATCACCGGCAAACCGGAAAGCGCAGATGGACAAGCGTATGAGAAAGATCAGTCAGCTGCCAAATGTCTTTCCGAATCCTATTTACAAAAATGCCAAACACGAAGAAGCGGATCTTTTACTGATAGGCTTTAACTCAACGGGCGGTGCGATCGAAGAAGCGATGGAACGTCTGGAAGCGGACGGTTTGAAAGTAAACCACGCGCGTGTTCGTCTCGTTCACCCATTCCCGACATATGAAATTTTGCCGCTTATTGAATCGGCAAAAAATGTGGCGGTCGTTGAAAACAATGCGACTGGACAACTGGCAAGCATTATTAAAATGAACGCCGGCTATCCGCAAAAAATTAAAAGCATCTTGAAATATGACGGCAATCCGTTTTTGCCGCATCATATTGTTGAGAGCAGCAAGGAGCTGATTTAATTATGTCAACAACAGCAGCAACTCCTACGTTTAAAGATTTCCGGAATAATGTGAAGCCAAACTGGTGTCCCGGGTGCGGTGATTTTTCCGTACAGGCGGCGATTCAGCGTGCGGCGGCGAATGTCGGCTTGACGCCTGAAAAACTGGCTGTTATTTCCGGCATAGGCTGTTCAGGACGTATTTCGGGCTATATTAATTCATATGGACTTCATGGCATTCATGGCCGGGCGCTTCCTATCGCGCAAGGTGTGAAAATGGCGAATAAAGACTTAACGGTTATTGCGTCCGGTGGTGACGGCGACGGCTTTGCGATTGGGATGGGTCATACCATTCATGCCATGCGCCGCAACATTGACTTAACGTATATTGTCATGGATAACCAAATTTATGGATTAACGAAAGGACAGACGTCTCCGCGTTCAGCGGCCGGGTTTAAAACAAAATCAACACCGCTCGGTTCGATTGAACAGACATTGTCACCAATGCAGCTCGCCGTAACAACAGGCGCGACATTTGTCGCCCAAAGCTTTTCAACCGATTTAAAAGATTTGACGGCGATCATTGAAGCCGGAATTAATCATAAAGGTTTTTCACTCATTAACGTATTCAGCCCGTGTGTTACATACAATAAAGTGAACACATACGACTGGTTTAAAGAAAATCTAACAAAGCTTTCAACAATTGAAGGCTACGATCCGGCGGATCGCCAAGGCGCGATGAACACACTCATGCAACATGACGATCTTGTTACAGGAATCATTTACCAGGACACTGAGCGTCCATCGTACCAGGAGCTTGTAGAAGGCTATGCCCAAACGCCGCTCTCAGAAGCAGAATTGGATCTTGGCGCGGAGGCATTTGATCAGCTGGTCAAAGAGTTTATGTAATTTTTATGGCGCAGAGAAGCGAAATCTCTGCGTCTTTTTCTGGCGCGCGCTTGAGTAGAGTCTTTCGACGGTATATACTTAGGAAATGTGCACGATAGTTTGAAAGATCGGAAAGGGGATTTACCATGAACGAAGAACAAAGAAAAGACAGTGAACAGGCTTATCCATCGGACAAAAAATCCGCCAAGGATTACAGCCGGTATTTTGAAACGGTCTACACGCCGCCTTCTTTAAAAGATGCAAAAAAGCGCGGGAAAGAAGAAGTGGCCTATCATCACGACTTTAAAATTGATGAGCGTTTTCAAGGAATGGGCAAAGGCAAAAACTTTTATATTCGTACGTACGGCTGCCAAATGAACGCACACGATACCGAAGTGATGGCGGGCATTTTCATGGCGCTTGGCTACAATGTAGTAGAAACAGCAGAAGAAGCGGATGTGATTTTGTTAAATACGTGTGCTATCCGTGAAAATGCGGAAAACAAAGTATTTGGCGAAATCGGCTTCTTGAAGCATTTAAAGAGGGACAATCCGAACTTGCTGCTCGGCGTTTGCGGCTGCATGTCACAGGAAGAATCCGTCGTTAATAAAATCTTAAAATCGTACCACCATGTCGATATGATTTTTGGGACGCATAACATTCATCGTCTGCCGGAAATTTTAAATGAAGCGTACATGTCTAAAGAAATGGTCATTGAAGTGTGGTCAAAAGAAGGCGACGTTATTGAAAACCTGCCGAAAAAGCGGCGGGGCAGCGTAAAAGCATGGGTCAACATTATGTATGGCTGTGACAAGTTCTGTACGTACTGCATCGTACCGTATACACGCGGTAAAGAGCGGAGCCGCCGGCCGGATGAGATTATCCAGGAAGTACGCCAGCTTGCCGCACAGGGCTATCAGGAAGTCATGCTGCTTGGACAAAACGTGAACGCGTATGGAAAAGATTTTGATGATATCGAATATCGACTTGGCGATCTAATGGATGAAATCCGCCAGATCGGCATTCCGCGCGTGCGCTTTACAACAAGCCACCCGCGTGATTTTGACGATCATTTAATCCAAGTCCTTGCAAAAGGCGGCAATTTAATGGATCACATTCATCTGCCCGTACAAAGCGGTTCAACAGATGTATTGAAAATTATGGCCCGCAAATATACACGTGAGCAGTTTTTAGAGCTTGTCCGCAAAATTAAAACGGCCATGCCGGACGTTGCACTGACAACGGATATTATCGTCGGCTACCCGAATGAAACGGATGAACAGTTTGAGGAAACAATGTCGCTGTACCGTGAAGTTGGGTTTGAAATGGCGTATACGTACGTTTATTCGCCGCGTGAAGGAACACCAGCCGCTAAAATGACGGACAATGTACCGATGGACGTGAAAAAAGCACGACTGCAGCGTTTAAATGCGCTTGTGAACGAATTGTCAAGTGAATCAATGAAGCGGTATAAAGGACAGATTGTCGATGTGCTGATCGAAGGGGAAAGCAAGAAAAACCCGGATGTTCTCGCCGGCTATACATCGAAAAGCAAGCTCGTTAACGTAAAAGCACCGAAATCCGCGATCGGAAAAATTATTCCGGTGAAAATCATTGAAACGAAGTCGTGGTCAATGGACGGAGAAGCAGTAGAAATCGAAAAAATGGCCGAGGTGAATTAATATGGAAAAGACAATCTATACAAAAGATGAGATTATTGCCAAAGCAACAGAGATCGCCAACATGATTTCCGCGACAGAAGAAGTGGAATTTTTCAAGCAGGCAGAAGCGAAAATTCATGAAAACCAAAAGCTGCGTGAAAAAATGGCCGGGTTAAAAAGCCTGCAAAAACAAGCCGTTAATTTTCAGCACTATAAAAAAGTCGAAGCGCTCAAAATGGTAGAGGAAAAAATAGCTAAAATTGAGCAGGAGCTTGATGAAATGCCGATTGTTCAGCAGTTTAAGCAGTCGCAGACCGATGTGAACGAAATTTTGCAAATGGTTGCAACAGCGATTTCCAATAAAGTAACCGATAATATTATTAGCGAAACAGGCGGCGATCTTCTTCGCGGCGAAACAGGCGCTCAAGTGCAAAACAGCACACCGGGCAGCTGCTGATCATTTTTCATCCTGCCTGTTACAGGCAGGATTTTTTCATTTAGCCAGGTGCTTGCCGCTCATAAACAGCTGCCCCGCGCTGCTTTTAAATTATTGGGCACCGGACTTACTCTCCCTGCATACAATACAAAGACCACATCAGAGGAGGGACAACAGATTGAGCCAATATCGCGAGATCATTACGAAGTCCGTCGTTGCCAAAGGCCGAAAATATACACAGACGCACCATACTATTTTGCCGCCGAATAAGCCGTCAGGTATTTTAGGGTGCTGGATTATCAACCACGAATACAAAGCGAAAAAATCAGGCAAAAAAGTGGACGTATTCGGCACGTATGAAATTAACGTCTGGTACTCGTACCAAAACCATACGAAAACGGCTGTTGTCACGGATAAAGTAGAATATAAAGACGTCATCAATTTAACGTATCGTGACGACGACTGCGAAGGCGATGACGACGTCTGGGTAAAAGTCTTGCAGCAGCCAAACTGTCAGGAAGCGGTCATTTCAGAATCCGGCACGAAAATTAATGTGCAGGCAGAACGGGAATTGACGGTGGAAGTGACGGGAGAAACGAAAGTGACTGTAGCGTTTCATGACTACGAAGACGAGTGGGACTGCGAGCGGGAAACAGCGGAAGAACATTACGACAAGTAAAATGGGCGGCGGGAAACGAACTGTTTTCCCGCTTTTTTTCTGTGTGCTATACTAACAAAAGAAGAAAGACAGAGAGGAAAACGACATGTCACAATATACTCCAATGATCCAGCAATATTTGCGTGTAAAGGCAGACTATGAAGATGCCTTTTTATTTTTTCGCCTTGGCGACTTTTACGAAATGTTTTTTCAGGATGCATTAAGGGCAAGCCAAATTTTAGAAATTACCTTAACATCGCGTGATGGCGGCAGTGCAGACCGGATTCCGATGTGCGGAGTGCCGTATCATTCAGCGAAAGGGTACATAGAACGGTTAATTGCGGCAGGCCATAAGGTAGCGATCTGCGAGCAGCGTGAAGATCCGAAGCAGGCAAAGGGTGTCATTAAACGGGAAGTCGTACAGGTCATTACACCGGGGACGATGATGGAAGGAGCGGGTATTCAGGAAAAAGAAAACCATTATCTTGCCACATTTGAGCACAAGGACAGTGAATACGCGATTGCGGCAGCCGATGTCACAACCGGGGAGTGCAAAACAGCCGTGTTCGCGACATTTGACGCCGCGGTCCATGAGCTCGCTGCCTATGGCGTAAAAGAAGTCATTACAGACGGATCCTGGAATGAATCAGAAAAAAAACAAATTCACGGCAGGCTTAGTGCGGTCATTTCAGTGGAAGAGCAGGTGGAAACGGAAGCATTTCATGGCCTGCTGGCTAATTTAACACATGAATTAACACGTCAAGCGTCTGCCCGTCTTTATCATTATTTGCACCGGACTCAAAAGCGCAGCCTTGACCATTTACAGGCGGCGGAGCCATATGAAATTCGCGATTACATGAACATTGATTATTTTTCAAAGCGAAATTTGGAACTGACTGAAACGATCCGGTCGAAAGGGAAAAAAGGATCGCTGCTCTGGCTTCTTGATGAAACGAAAACGGCAATGGGCGGCCGGCTGCTGAAACAATGGATCGATCGTCCGCTTTTAAGCGAAAAAGACATTAACCGCCGTCTCGGCATTGTTGAAACGTTTATCACAGCTTTCTTTGAGCGGGAAGAGCTGCGTGAACAGCTGAAAGAAGTATATGACCTGGAACGACTTGCAGGCAGGGTGGCATTTGGCAATGTGAACGCACGCGATCTTGTTCAGCTGAAAAAATCACTTGGACAAATTCCGCAGCTGACGAATTTATTAAAACAAATTAACGGAACCGAATTAAACGCACTGGCGAATAAGCTTGACCCATGTACTGAACTGTTTGAGGAGCTTGACCGGGCGCTTATTGAAGAGCCGCCGATTTCGGTGAAAGAAGGCGGCATGATTCGAGACGGATTCCATGCACAGCTTGACGAATACCGTGATGCTACGCGAAACGGCAAGCAGTGGATTGCGGAGCTCGAAAAAGAAGAACGGATAAAAACAGGCATTAAATCGCTTAAAATTGGCTACAACCGCATCTTCGGCTATTACATTGAAGTAACGAAAGCGAATCTCGGCTTGCTTGAAGAAGGGCGTTATGAACGAAAGCAGACGCTCGCCAACTGTGAACGGTTTGTCACACCGGAATTAAAAGAAAAAGAGACGCTTATTTTAGAAGCAAATGAAAAAATGATAGAACTAGAATACGAGTTGTTTTCACAGCTTCGTGAGCATGTGAAGCAGTTTATTCCACGCCTTCAAAACCTTGCCCGGATGGTGAGTGAAATTGATGTGCTGCAATGTTTTGCGGCTGTAAGCGAAGCGCGCCGATTTGCCCGACCCGCGTTTTCAGTGGACGGAAATATGCGCATAAAAGAAGGCCGCCATCCGGTTATTGAAAAAGTGATCGACGCACAAGGCTTTGTCCCGAATGACTGCCGGATGGAATCGGGGCGTCAGGTGCTGCTTATTACCGGACCGAACATGTCTGGTAAAAGTACGTATATGCGCCAGACGGCTTTAATTGCGATATTAGCGCAAATCGGCTGTTATGTACCAGCCGACGAAGCCGTCCTGCCAATTTTCGATCAAATTTTCACCCGAATTGGCGCGGCGGATGATTTGGTTTCCGGACAAAGTACGTTTATGGTGGAAATGCTTGAAGCAAAACATGCGATTGTCAGCGCAACGAGTCGTTCGCTTATTTTATTTGATGAAATCGGCCGCGGGACGTCCACGTACGATGGAATGGCGCTTGCACAGGCAATGATTGAGTATATTCATACAAACATTGGCGCGAAAACGTTATTTTCCACCCATTATCATGAATTAACCGTACTTGAAGAATCACTTGACCATATGCAAAACGTCCACGTAACCGCGGTGGAGCAGGATGGAAAAGTAGTATTTCTCCACAAAGTAAAAGATGGAGCGGCTGATAAAAGTTATGGGATCCATGTAGCACAGCTTGCGGGACTGCCGGATTCTGTTCTAAAGCGCGCGGACGAGCTGCTGCAATCATTTGAAAATAAGGAAGAAAAAGCAGTGCCTCCTGTGCTTGTTCAAGAAGGGCAGCTTTCCTTCTTTGAGGAGAAGCCGTCAGCTAAACAAAAATCATTTAAAAAAGAAGATCCAGCCCTTATCGCCAAATTGTTAAGTTATGACATTATGGAAATGACACCGATGGAAGCAATGAATACGTTATATGCGCTGCAAAAAGAAGCAAAAAAATGAGGTGAACCGACATGGGAATAATCCGCCAGCTTGATGAATCTCTTTCAAATAAAATTGCGGCCGGTGAGGTCGTTGAGCGTCCGGCGTCCGTTGTAAAAGAACTGACGGAAAATGCGATTGATGCCGGCAGTACCGTTGTGGAAATTGACGTAGAGGAAGCGGGACTTGGGCTTATCCGTCTTACAGACAACGGATCCGGCATTGAACCGGATGATATAGAGCGGGCTTTTTATCGTCACGCGACCAGCAAAATTAAAGATGAAAATGATTTGTTTCGCATTCGGACACTCGGTTTTCGAGGCGAAGCACTGCCGAGCATCGCCTCTGTTTCCGATGTTAAGATGGCTACGTCAACTGGCAGTGGGGAGGGCATGGAAATAGTCTTGTCGGGCGGGGCAATTCAATCAAAACAGCCGGGGCCTGCCCGAAAAGGAACGGAAATTACTGTATCAAACTTGTTTTTTAATACACCGGCGCGCCTGAAATATATGAAAAGTGTTCATACAGAGCTTGGCAACATTACGGATGCGGTTAATAGAATGGCGCTCAGCCGTCCGGATGTATCTTTCCGGCTGCGTCATAATGGCCGTGAATTGTTAAAAACAAATGGAAGCGGTGACGCGAGACAAGTACTGGCTGCCATTTACGGCATCTCCATTGCAAAACAAATGATTCCGATTCATGCCGAGTCTCTGGATTTTACGATTTCGGGATTTATTTCACTGCCGGAAGTAACACGGGCTTCCCGTAACTACATGTCTATGATGGTCAATGGCCGGTTTATTAAAAATTTCAAAGTGGCCCATGCGATAACAGAAGGCTATCATACGTTTTTGCCAATTGGGCGCTATCCGATTGTCCTTTTAAACATCGACATGGACCCCTTGCTTGTCGATGTGAATGTTCACCCGGCAAAGCTTGAAGTGCGTTTCAGCAAGGAACAGGAACTGTGTGCGCTCATTACGGAGACGGTGAAAGCCGCATTGCGAAAAGAGACGTTAATTCCGGACGCGCTGCCTGTATTAAAAAAGCGAAAAGATTTTACCGAACAGCGGGCATTCCAGTTTGAACCCCCGCGATCTAAGCCTGCTCCGATGCCGCCGAAACAAGAAGTAGAAAAGCTGTATAAGCCTGAATTCTACAACGAACCGGTTAAAGAATCACCGCAAGAAAGTATTATTGAAGAACAGCAGAGAGCAGTTCCTGCTGTAAAACCGCCACCAGAAACCATTAAAGCCGATACAGAGCGAATGCCGATGCTTTATCCAATTGGCCAGATGCACGGCACGTATATTTTTGCTCAAAATGAAAACGGATTGTATATGATTGACCAGCACGCCGCCCAGGAGCGGCTGAAATATGAATATTTCAGGGAAAAGGTCGGCCAGACAGAGCCGGAGCTTCAGGAACTGCTTATTCCGATGACATTTGATTTTTCCGCAGATGAATGGATGAAAATCGAGGAAAATAAAGCGGCGCTTGAAGAAGTCGGCGTCTTTCTAGAGCCCTTCGGTGATAAATCATATATAGTTCGTTCACATCCCGTCTGGTTTCCAAAAAATGAAGAACGCGACGTCATTGAAGAAATGATTGAGGAAGTTCTTGCGATGAAAAAGCCGGATGTGAAAAAGATTCGGGAAGAAGCGGCCATTTTAATGAGCTGTAAAGGATCAATTAAAGCAAACCGCCATCTCCGGAATGATGAAATTGAGCGGCTGCTCGGGGATCTTAGAGAAAGCAGTGACCCATTCACATGTCCGCACGGCCGTCCGATTACAATTCATTTGTCTAATTACGATATTGAAAAGATGTTTAAACGAATTATGTAAAGAGGTGGCGCCATGTCATTTAACGGACAACTTGTTTTGCCGGCCATCCGGTCAATGAAAGACTTTGAAAAAATGCTGTCGATGAACTACGAATATGGCGTTTTTTTGGATTTGCACATTGGCATGGTCAAAAGTGTGCTCGATTTAGCAAGGCAAAACGAGAAAAACATGTTTGTTCATTTGGATTTAATCAGCGGACTTTCCGGCGATGAGCACGGCGTTGAATTTATTGCCCGCTATGCAAAGCCGTACGGTATTATTTCAACTAAAGGCAGTGCGCTGATCAAAGCAAAGCAAAAAGGACTCGTTGCCACGCAGCGGGCGTTTATCCTCGACTCCAACGCTCTTAACCGCAGCGTGAAGCTCGCGCAAAAAGCCAACCCGGATTATATTGAAGTACTGCCGGGCGTGGCGCCGAAGATTATTGACCTTATTCGGCAGGGAACGGGAAAACCGGTTTTTGCCGGAGGGTTGATTGATACGAAAGAAGAAGTGGAAGCAGCGTTAAAAGCAGGAGCTTCAGCAGTAACAACGTCAAACGTTGATTTGTGGAAAGAATTTTCTAAAAGGTAAAAAAGCGGAGCCAGCCGGCTTCGCTTTTTTTATTTTGCACCAAACAGCTCATATTCTGGCAGCGGCTGGCCCATTTGAGTGAGTGACTGCTCCACATGCGTTACCGCTTTTTTCAAAATAGCTACCCGCGCATATTTTTTGTCGTTTCCTTCAATTACATGCCACGGAGCATAGGCATGATCGGTTTTGCTAAGCATTTCTTCGGCTGCTTTTACATACATTCCCCACTTTTTCCGGTTGCGCCAGTCTTCGTCGGTAATTTTCCACCGTTTTATCGGATCCTGCTGCCGTTCTTCAAACCGGCGCAGCTGCTCATCTTTTGAAATATGCACCCAGAATTTCACCATTATGTATCGTTCATCGGTTAGTGATTTTTCGAATGCGTTAATTTCATCGTAAGCCCGTTTCCATTCCCGATGGCCAGCGTATCCTTCAATTCGTTCGACGAGTACACGCCCGTACCATGACCGGTCAAAAATCGCAATTTGTCCGTGCTGCGGCAGCTTTCGCCAGAACCGCTGCAAATAATGGTAGCGAAGTTCATGAGGCGCTGGCGCTGAAATCGGATGCACGAGAACGCCGCGTGGATCAAGCTGTTCATTCATTCGTTTGATGGCACCGCCTTTTCCGGCTGCATCCATTCCTTCAAACACAATAATCAATCCGATTTTTTCCTGAAACAGCATCTGCTGCAGGGCGAGCAGACGACGCTGATATTTTTCCAGCTTTACTTTATATTCTTTTTTATCCGTTAATGGTTTGCCCTGTTTTAATTTTTCTAGCTCAATGTCCATGGTCATTCCTCCCTTTTTTTATCATACCCGTTATTTGATTGCTTTCAACATGTCAAAAAACAATTTGACAACGCTTTCAAAATCGTGTATGATAAACGCAAGTTCATAAATTAGTGACCGAGAACATGGAGACTCACATTGACACCCGCTACTGGGATCAGTGTGAGTTTTTTTGTTTCCTGTCTTTGACGATCCCGGGCGTAAAAGGGTGAAAAAAACAAGAAGAAGGGATGAGGATGGAATGACACCATTTATGGGAGAACTGATCGGTACGGCTTTATTAATTGTTTTAGGCGCGGGGGTATGTGCCAACACAAATCTGAAAAAATCATTTGCCAACGGCGGTGGCTGGATCGTTATTTCGTTTGGATGGGGGCTTGCTGTTGCAATGGCTGTTTATGCGGTAGGCGGTGTAAGCGGTGCTCATTTGAATCCGGCTGTAACAATTGCATTGGCGATTACCAGTTCTTTTCCATGGTCAGATGTTGTATCATATATAACAGCTCAAATAATCGGTGCTATTATTGGCTCATCAGTGGTTTTCTTACATTTTCTTCCTCACTGGGAAGAGACAGAAGATCCCGGCACAAAGCTTGGCGTTTTCGCCACGTCACCAGCGGTTAACCGTCCATATGCAAACATCATTAGTGAAGTGATTGGGACGTTTATTTTAATTATCGGTTTGTTAACGATTGGAGCCAACGAATTTACAGATGGATTAAACCCGTTAATTGTCGGCTTTTTAATCATTGCTATCGGACTATCACTCGGCGGTACAACAGGTTACGCGATTAATCCGGCTCGGGATCTCGGTCCCCGGATCGCGCATTTCCTTCTTCCGATCGCCGGTAAAGGGGGCTCCAATTGGAAGTATGCGTGGATTCCTGTGGCAGGACCTATTATGGGAGCTGTACTTGCCGCCTTTTTTTATAAAGGCTTTTTTCTTAATGAAGGTACAGGCGCATTTTATATTACACTGGCAGCATCGGTTATTTTGATTATAATGATCAAAATTGTTTCAACTGGTGCATCTGTTCAGGCATATACAAAATAAGGGGGATTTTCACATGGAAAAGTATATTATGTCAATTGATCAAGGCACAACAAGCTCACGGGCGATTTTATTTAACAAAAAAGGAGAAATCGTTCATTCGGCACAAAAGGAATTTAAACAGTATTTTCCGAATCCAGGCTGGGTAGAGCATGATGCCAATGAAATTTGGGCTTCTGTTTTATCCTGTATGGCGACGGTACTGAATGAAGTCGATATTCACGCTGATCAAATTGAAGCGATCGGCATTACCAATCAGCGTGAGACAGCTGTCATCTGGGATAAAGAAACCGGACGCCCAATTTATCACGCGGTCGTTTGGCAGTCGCGCCAGACAGCGGACATTTGCGCGGAAATTAAAGAACAAGGCTACGAGCAGATGTTTCGTGACAAAACCGGCTTACTCGTCGATCCATACTTTTCCGGGACGAAAGTAAAATGGCTCCTCGACAACGTTGAAGGGGCTCGCGCACGGGCGGAAAAAGGCGAGTTGTTATTCGGTACGATCGATACGTGGCTCATCTGGAAGCTGACCGGCGGCAAAGCGCACGTAACTGATTATTCGAATGCGGCGCGGACACTAATGTTTAATATTCATACGCTAGAATGGGATCAGGAGTTACTTGATATTTTAACAGTGCCGAAACAACTTTTACCGGATGTGCGCCCTTCATCTGAAGTATATGGTCATACTGCTCCGTTTCACTTTTTCGGGCAAGAAATCCCGGTGGCCGGCGCGGCGGGTGATCAGCAGGCTGCTTTGTTCGGACAAGCGTGTTATGAAGAAGGAATGGCGAAAAACACATATGGCACTGGCTGCTTTATGCTCATGAATACAGGCGACAAAGCGGTGAAGTCAGAGCATGGCTTGCTTACAACGATAGCGTGGGGGATCGATGGCAAAGTGGAATATGCACTTGAAGGCAGTATTTTCGTCGCCGGATCTGCCATACAGTGGCTTCGGGACGGCATGCGGATGCTCAAAAACGCATCAGATAGCGAGCAGTACGCCGAACGTGTGGAATCAACGGATGGGGTGTACGTCGTACCGGCTTTTGTCGGGCTTGGAACGCCATATTGGGAAAGTGATGTACGCGGTGCGGTATTTGGCTTAACCCGGGGCACGGACAAAGAGCATTTTATTCGTGCGGTACTTGAATCGCTTGCTTATCAAACGAAAGACGTGCTTGAAGCCATGGAAGCGGATTCCGGCATTTCGTTGAAAACACTGCGTGTAGATGGCGGCGCCGTCATGAATGCCTTTTTAATGCAGTTTCAAAGTGACATGCTTAATGTGCAGGTTGAACGGACACAAATTAACGAAACGACTGCTCTAGGTTCGGCGTATTTGGCGGGGCTTGCGGTCGGCTTCTGGAATGACCGTTCGGAAATCTCGCAAAACTGGCAGGTAGCCCGTACATTTGAACCGGCCATGGACGATGAAACGCGTGAAAAACTGTACAGCGGCTGGAAAAAAGCTGTGAAAGCGGCTATTGCGTTTCAATAACAACAATGATACAATAAATATAAGTTAATACATTGTCCGGAGAAACGGGAGAGACCTGAAAGCAAAGCAGCGATGCTGTTTTGCACTTTCAGGTCTCTTTTTGTTTATTACGGGGTATAGCATAGAAGAAATCATTAAGGGGATGACGAAATGAATTTCACGAACTATGAGCGCAAAGAAAAAATACATGCTCTTCAAAACGAACAATTTGATGTGTTAGTGATTGGCGGCGGGATCACGGGTGCCGGGATTGCGCTTGATGCATCCATGCGCGGCATGAAAACCGCATTAGTCGATATGCAGGATTTTGCAGCAGGTACATCCAGCCGTTCGACAAAGCTCGTACATGGCGGCCTTCGCTATTTAAAACAATTTGAAGTGAAAATGGTCGCAGAGGTCGGAAAAGAACGGGCTGTTGTATACGAAAATGGCCCACATGTGACAACACCGGAATGGATGCTTCTTCCGTTTCATGAAGGCGGCACGTTTGGTCCGCTCTCAACGTCATTTGGCCTTCGTGCGTACGACTTTTTGGCCGGTGTGAAACGGTCTGAACGCCGAAAAATGTTTTCCGCTGAAGCAACACTTCAAAAAGAACCGCTTATTAAGCAGGACGGATTAAAAGGCGGCGGCTACTACGTTGAATACCGGACCGATGACGCAAGATTGACGCTTGAAGTCATGAAAAAATCGGCTGAAAAAGGGGCGCTTTGCTTGAATTATGTAAAAGCAGAGGGCTTTACGTACGAAAATGGGCAAGTGACAGGCATTCAAGCAATCGATCAATTCACAAAAGAAACGCTGACAATTTCGGCTAAAAAAGTCATTAACGCATCCGGCCCCTGGGTGGATGAAGTTCGTAAAAAGGACGGAAGTGAGAATGGCAAGCATTTGCGCCTGACAAAAGGGGTGCACATTGTCATCGACCAGTCAGTTTTTCCGCTTCATCAGGCCGTTTATTTTGATACACCGGATAAACGAATGGTATTTGCGATTCCGCGCGACGGCAAAACGTACGTTGGTACGACTGATACGTTCTATAATACCGATCCGATCCGTCCGGATGTGACAGCAGAAGACCGGGCTTATTTGCTCGAAGCAATCCGTTTTATGTTCCCATCTGTCGGTGTGAGCGAATCTGATATAGAATCATCCTGGTCGGGTGTCCGCCCGCTCATTTATGAAGACGGCAAAGATCCATCAGAAATTTCCCGAAAAGATGAGATTTGGGAAGCAGAATCCGGCTTGTTGACGATTGCAGGCGGAAAATTAACCGGCTACCGGAAAATGGCCGAAACCATTGTCGACTTAGTGGCTAAACGATTAAAAGAAGAAAAAGGCATTTTGTACAGCCCGTCTGAAACGAAGTATTTGCCGATTTCAGGTGGGGACGTCGGAGGATCTGCAAACTTCCCGGCGTTTGTAAAAGCAAAAACAGCGGTTGGTGTTTCAAAAGGTTTTACAGAAGAAGAAGCGAAAAAGATTGTGCATATGTATGGCTCCAATGCCGAGAAAGTCTTTTCTTACAAAGAAGAGAGCGAGCTTCCTGCAGTCATGAACGCACAGCTTCTTTATGCGATTGAGGAAGAAATGGCGTATACACCAGCTGACTTTTTTATCCGCCGAACTGGTGCCTTACTATTTGATATTCAAACCGTTTTAACGTATAAACAGCCGGTTATTGAAAAAATGGCACAGCTGTTTGGCTGGAGGGAAGAAGAAAAAGACAAGCATACAGCAGAGCTGGAAGCAGAAATAGCCGCCTGTTCGTAACGGTCCGTATCCGCTATAATAAGGATACTTATAAATAAAAGGCTGTGAACAACGTGGACAAAAACAAAGTGGCTGTCATTATTGGCCCGACAGCATCAGGAAAAACGGACTTAAGCATTTATCTTGCCAAAAAGTACAATGGAGAAGTCATCAGCGGGGATTCTATGCAGGTTTACCGCGGCCTCTCTATTGGAACGGCTAAAGTAACAAAAGAAGAAATGGACGGGGTGCCGCACCATTTAATTGACATTAAAGATCCGGATAAACCGTTTTCTGCTGCCGAATTCCAGCAGCTTGCCCGTGAAAAGATTACTGATATTAACGTACGCGGCAAGCTGCCGATTATTTGCGGCGGTACGGGCCTTTACATTCAATCCGTTTTATATGACTACGAATTTGCCGCAGACGGAACGGACAGCACGATTCGAAAAGAAATTGAAGCGGAAGCGGAGGAAATAGGAGCGGAGGCGCTTCATGACCAGCTGAAGGAAATTGACCCGGAAACGGCCGCTTCGTTTCATCCAAATAATGTGCGTCGGACGATCCGTGCGCTTGAAATTTACCGGACAACCGGGGAGCCCGCCTCAAAACAAAAAAGCTCAAAACTGCCTGCTGAAAGATATGACAGTGTTATGATTGGCCTTACGATGGACCGTGCAGTGCTTTATGACCGCATTAACGCCCGCGTTGACATCATGATGAAAAACGGGCTTTTAAGCGAAGCAAACTGGCTGTACGAGATGAATATAACGAATGCACCGGCTGTTCAGGCGATTGGCTACAAGGAACTGTTTCCTTATTTACGCGGCGAACAGCCGCTTGAAGAAGCAGTAGACATATTAAAACAAAATTCGCGCCGCTATGCCAAGCGTCAGCTGACTTGGTTCCGCAATAAAATGGATATTAACTGGTTTGATGTAACCGATAAATCTGCACGAGAGGAAAAAAAACAACAAATTTGCTCGTTGCTGGCAGGAAAGCTGAATCTAAGGTAGAATTAGTAATAATGGATTCAGATAGAAAGAGGAGGAACGAAGCATGAAACAGCCGATTAACATTCAAGACCAGTTTTTGAACCAGCTGCGTAAAGAAAACACGATGGTTACTGTATTTTTATTGAATGGATTTCAATTGCGCGGCCTCATTAAAGGGTTCGATAATTTTACCGTTCTTGTGGAAACCGATGGCAAGCAGCAGCTTGTGTTCAAACACGCCATTTCAACATTTGCTCCTCAGCGCAGCGTCAGCTTGAATTTTGACGAACAAGAATAAGAAACAGCGCAAAGATCCGCTAAACCGCGGGTCTTTTTTTTGTCAATGCGCATATCTTTTTTATAAAGGAGGGACGCCGCATGAAGCAGACAAGTAAAGAAGGCCGTATTCATGTCGTCCTAAATCCAAAAGAAAAGCCGGTGCTGGCGGCAGACTGGCCGGATCAGCCAGAGCACAGTCTTCTCCGTTCCATTGAACAGGAAATGGAGGCGCTTATTGGCCTTTCGGGGTTAAAAACACTCATACGGGAACTTTATGCATCTGCTTATATAAGCAAAAAACGGACGGAAGCAGGAATTGAAACGAAAGGCCATATGCTTCATATGTTGTTCACGGGCAATCCCGGCACCGGCAAAACAACCGCCGCACGCCTTATTGCATCGATGTTTAAACGGCTCGGTTTATTGGAAAAAGGGCAGTTCATTGAAGCGGAGCGGGCAGATCTTGTTGGAGAATATATCGGCCATACAGCACAAAAAACACGTGATCTTGTCAAAAAAGCGCTGGGCGGGGTCCTATTTATCGACGAAGCCTATTCCCTTGCACGCGGCGGAGAAAAAGATTTCGGAAAAGAAGCGATTGACACACTTGTTAAGCAAATGGAAGATCATCAAAACAGCTTTATTTTAATATTAGCCGGCTACCCGCGTGAAATGGCGCATTTTTTGTCCATGAACCCCGGACTGCAATCGCGATTTCCTCTTATTCATCATTTTCCTGACTATTCAGTAGATGAACTCCTTCAAATAGCGGATGTGATTGCGGCTGAAAAAAAATATGAAATTGACCATGACAGCCGTCATATATTAACAGCCATCATTGAGCAGGAAAAACGCCTCAGCGGGTTCCGTTTTGCGAATGGCCGGAACATACGGACGCTAATTGAAAAAGCGGCCCGCCGCCAGGCTGTCCGTCTTATGGCGCAGTCGGTCCACTCTAAAAAAGAGCTGAAAATGCTGAAAGGGGAAGATTTTCAATTGTCACAATAAAGACACATATGGTAAAATGTCAAAAAGGATGATGAAAATGAAAAAAAAACCTGTCAAGGAAAGAATCATTGAAACCGCTTTAATTATGTTCGAAAAACATGGCTACCACGGTGTAACCGTTGACCAGATCGTCGATGAATGCGGTACCTCAAAAGGCGGATTTTATCATAATTTCCGATCAAAGGATGAGCTGCTGTACCATATTCATGACGTGTTTATTTCTTATTTGCTCAATAAAGCGAAAGAAACATATGATAAAGAATCAGATCCGGTTTCAAGAATGTGCGGCATTATCACTTCGTTTACACGGATATTCGATTTATACAAGCCGCATATTACTGTTTTTTATCAGGAAAGCACGTATTTAAAAGGCGACTTTGAAAAGCAGATTAATGAAAAACGGGAGGAGTACCGCCAGCTTCTACAGCAAATTATCCGCGAAGGCCAGGATAATGGTGATTTCCGTCCGGAAGTACCGGCTCAAATCACCACAATGGCCATTATGGGCATGATCAACTGGATGTACAAATGGTTTAAAAAAGAAGGAGAATTGTCCATCGAAGACATTGCCCGCATTTTTAACGACATGATGCTGCATTCCCTTTTAACTGAAGAAGCAATGAAAGCAGGGAAAGGCGACAGGTTCCTCTTGAAAACAGAGTCCGTCCAATAAGGCGGTTTCTGTTTTTTTTTATAACAAAAGCGGAAGGTGCCCGATTTTATCAGCGACAAGCATAAGTCGAGCTCTGGCGGAGGCGTTTTGTGCCTCCAGAAGGGATTGACTTATGACCTCGAGTTGATGGCGTCTGAAGCTGGACATTAATAAAAAACACTCGCCAGAAGACGAGTGAGCGGTTAAAACTTAACAGTTCTTTTCGGCAAATGCCAGCTGTATTTATAAGATAAAATTCGCAGCATGGTAATAAACATAAACAAAATAATAAGCTGCGCGGGTGTCTCGGCTCCCCCAACGGCAATGATCAAACCGGCAAGCGCCGCCCATACACCGTATACTTCATCCCGGAGCAAAGCTGGCTTCCGCTGCGCCAGCACATCACGGACGAGCCCGCCGCCGCTTCCGGTTAACACAGCCGCCACGACAACGGCACTGAGCGGATGGTTCATTCCCTCTGCGTATAACGCGCCCTGCACCGCAAAGGCGGCAAGGCCGATCGCATCAAAAAAGTTACCCCATACCGGCCAGTGGCGAAGAAGGTTTTGCGGAAATAAAATGACGGCCGTGATCGAAAGTGCCGCAATCGTAAAAAATTCCCCTTGCTCCCACAGGGCTGAAACCGGAACGCCGATCAGTAAATTCCGGATAGCCCCGCCCCCAAACGCGGTAATCATGCCTAAAATATATATGCCAAACAAATCATATTCCTCTTCCATTGCGACGATCGCGCCCGAAATCGCAAATGCAATCGTGCCCACTACCGTGAAAATATCCCATGTAATGTCCATTCCGAACCTTCTTTCATCCAAAATGTTTAATGTTCGGCTATTATTATAAACGATTCATGTTTTGACAGCTACTTTTTCTTTTAAGAAAACGGTGATTTTGCTATGATAAAACTAGTGAAGAAGAAAGTAGGAACCAGCTCATGAAAAGCATGTTTGACTTATTGAAAAACGGGGCCATCATTCGCGAAAAAGTGATTGAAGCCGAAGCGAAAATTGCTGGTGTTCACCAGCGAATCGACGAAATGGCGGAATACAACCAATTCCGCGTGCTGCAAAGCTTTCAAAAAAATCAGGTAAGCGATTTTCACTTTACTCCGTCAACCGGATATGGATATGATGATATGGGAAGGGAAACACTGGAAAATGTATACGCCGATGTGTTTGGAGGCGAAAAGGCGCTCGTGCGTCCGCAGATTATTTCTGGTACACACGCGATTACCATTTCATTATTTGGTATTTTGCGCCCGGGTGACGAGTTACTGTACATAACAGGAAAGCCTTACGACACATTAGATGAAATTATTGGCATTAGCGGTCCGTCAAACGGTTCGCTGCGTGACTTTGGCATTTCATACAAACACGTGGACTTGAACGAACACGGTCGCCCGGATTTTGATGAAATTCGAAACAGTATAAATAGAAAAACAAAAATGATCGCGATTCAGCGTTCAAAAGGATACGCGGTGCGTCCGTCGTTTACAATAGAAGAAATAAAAGAAATGATTGCTTTTGTAAAGGAAATAAAACCAGATGCGGTTGTCTTTGTTGATAATTGCTACGGAGAGTTTGTGGAGCGGGAAGAACCGCTTCATGTCGGTGCCGATTTAATGGCTGGATCCCTTATTAAAAACCCGGGGGGCGGTATCGCGAAAACAGGCGGATACATTGCCGGGAAAAAAGAATACGTCAAAAGCTGTTCATACCGTATGACGTCGCCTGGAATTGGGGCGGAGGCAGGGGCCAGTCTTTACAGCCTGCAGGAAATGTACCAGGGATTCTTTTTGGCACCGCATGTTGTCGCGCAAAGCTTAAAGGGTGCTGTTTTTACCGCCGCCATGCTTGAAAAATTCGACATGAAAACAACCCCTGCATGGGATGAGCCGCGCACCGACTTAATTCAAGCGGTTCAGTTTAACGACCGTGACAAGATGGTAGCGTTCTGCCAGGCTATTCAGTTTGCTTCACCGGTGAACTCGCATGTAACGCCGCAGCCCGCTTATATGCCCGGATATGAAGATGACGTTATTATGGCAGCCGGCACATTTATTCAAGGTGCCAGCATTGAACTCACGGCGGACGGCCCACTGCGTCCGCCTTATGCCGCTTATGTGCAGGGCGGACTTACGTATGCACATGTTAAAATCGCCGTAACGAGTGCCATTGATTATTTAATCGAATCAAAAAAAATCTGACAGCCTTTTAAACAATCAATAAATTAGTGTAATAAAACATTACACCGTGTTGACAATTGAAATAACATGATTTATAGTTAGTGTATCAGATGATAAAGAGGAGGGGAAAACATGAGCAGCCAAATACGCCGGACAATGCCGCTTTTTCCAATGGGAACAGTTATGAAATTAACCGATTTATCCGCAAGGCAAATTCGCTATTATGAGCAGCATCATTTAATTACCCCGGATCGTTCTGATGGAAACCGGCGTCTCTATTCACTGAACGATATTGACCGTCTGCTTGAAGTGAAAGACCTTCTTGACCAAGGCATCAATATGGCCGGGATAAAAAAAATCCTGCTGAAAGACGAATCGCAGGAAATTGAATTAGAAACAAAAGATAGTGGCGTAAAATCGAAAAAAGAGTTCACCGATGAGGAGCTTCGCAAGCTGCTTCGCAAAGAGTTAATCAATGCGGGACGCTTCAATCGCTCATCAGGAATGGACCGGCGGTTTTTTCACTAATCTTTTGCCATACAAGGTTTACATATTTGAGGAGGAATGGATAACAAATGGGTAAGTACACACGTGAAGACATTCAGCGATTAGCAAAAGAACAAGACGTAAAATATATTCGTCTTCAGTTCACAGACATTCTTGGCACAATCAAAAACGTAGAGATCCCGGTAAGCCAACTTGACAAAGCGCTGGACAACAAAATGATGTTCGACGGATCGTCAATCGAAGGCTTCGTGCGCATTGAAGAATCTGACATGAATCTTTATCCGGATCTTGACACTTGGGTTGTTTTCCCTTGGACTGCTGAAAAAGGGAAAGTGGCGCGTCTTATCTGTGATATCTATACTCCTGAAGGCGAACCGTTCCCAGGGGACCCTCGTGCGAACTTGAAGCGTGTCCTTGGTGAAATGAAAGAACTAGGTTTCACTGATTTCAATCTTGGACCTGAACCGGAATTCTTCCTGTTCAAATTGGATGCAAACGGCGAACCAACGCTTGAACTAAACGATAATGGCGGCTACTTTGACCTTGCACCGACTGACCTTGGCGAAAACTGCCGTCGCGATATCGTGCTTGAGCTTGAAGAAATGGGCTTTGAAATCGAAGCATCTCACCACGAAGTTGCACCAGGCCAGCACGAAATTGACTTTAAATATGCGGATGCCATTACAGCTTGTGATAACATCCAAACATTTAAACTAGTTGTTAAAACAATCGCCCGCAAGCACGGCTTGCACGCGACATTCATGCCGAAACCATTGTTCGGCGTAAACGGTTCTGGTATGCACATGAACTTGTCCCTATTCAAAGATGGCCAAAATGCATTCTTTGACGAAAGTGGCGAATTGAAACTAAGCGAAACAGCGTACCAGTTTATCGCAGGTACAGTGAAAAATGCAGAAGCGTTCACGGCAATCTGCAACCCGACTGTTAACTCATACAAGCGTCTTGTTCCTGGCTACGAAGCACCTTGCTACGTTGCATGGTCTGGACAAAACCGCAGCCCGCTCATCCGTATCCCGGCATCACGCGGTTTGAGCACACGTGTGGAAGTTCGTTCCGTTGATCCGGCAGCGAATCCATACCTTGCGATGGCTGTTTTATTAGCTGCAGGTCTTGACGGAATCAAAAACGAAATGGCTCCGCCAGCACCAGTTGACCGCAACATCTATGCAATGGACAAAGAAGAGCGCGAAGCAGAAGGCGTACGCGATCTTCCATCAAACTTGTCAATCGCACTTGACGTATTGAAGAAAAACGATACAATCAAAAACGCGCTTGGCGAGCACATTCTTGAGCACTTCATCGAAGCAAAAGAAATTGAATGGGATATGTTCCGCACACAAGTACACCCTTGGGAGCGCGAGCAATACATGTCAATGTACTAAGAAACTCAACCCCTTGAGCCGTATGGCTTCAAGGGGTTTTTTCTTACCGGTCAAAATGCTAAATTTTAAGGTTTATAAATTGCTTGACCGGAATTTGACCGGTTTTTTTCAAGTACGCTTTTTAATCAAACATTCCCCTGGTAAACTCCTCGAAACGATCCATTTGTTTTTGCTCCAATTTCTTCGATATATGCGCATAGATATCAGAGGTAATCTGTATGCTTCCGTGACCTAATCGCTCTTGGACATATTTCATATCCGCCCCGGATTCCAATTGCAAAACGGCGTGTGTATGCCGCAGTGAATGAATCGGAAGGGGAGGAGACCCTGGAAAAAGCATTGAAAAGGGAAGAGCTAGGGATGAAATTGCCGTCATCACGGCAAAAAACTAAATTCAAATCATGATGATATTCATCATTCAAGATTAGCTTGTTTTGGTTCTGGTATTGAATATGAGATTGAAGGGTCTGCACCAGTGACTGGCTAATCGTAATGCTGCGTCTTGAGTTATAGTTTTTAGTATCCCCAAACAATTTCACTTTTGTTTTTTCTTTAAAGTCTAACGTTTTGGAAATATGAAGGACCCGCCCTTTAAAATCCACATCAGACCACTGAAGAGCAGCAGCTTCTCCTTTACGCAATCCCGTTTCAATGAGGACCCGGAAGAAGATCCAGTAGATGTAGCCATATTTGTAGGTTTCCTTCAAGAAGAGAGAGATGTCATCAGAATCGATGAATTGGACCTCTTTTTCTCTCACAACCCCTTTTATCGTAGCCCCTTCGCAGGGATTGGTTTTCAGTTTTCGGAGCGTAATAGCTTTATTGAGAGCGTTGTACATCGTACCATGTACGATTTCAATGGTTCTCTTGCTGTACTCAGAGGCGTGAAGACTATTTAAGAATCTTTGATACATAAGCGGAGTTAAATCCTTCAATGCGATGTTTTTAAAGTACGGATTAATATGATTCCGTATATTTGATTCATGTATATCATACGTATTGCGGCGGATCGTATCTTTCTTATGTTCATGCAGCCATTCATGAAGAAAGGTTTTTAGCGAAATATCAGTTTGTTCAAACCCTCCTTGGAGCTCTTTCTCTAACTCATGTGCCGCCAGCTGGGCTTCTTTCTTGGTTTTAAAACCGCCTTTTGATTTCTCTTTCGATATACTGGTGATCGGATCTACATAACTGATTCGAAACTGCCATGTGTTTCCGCGCTTTCTGAAGAATGCCACTTTTATTCAGTCTCCTTTCTATCTGTGAACTATCTTAATACTTAACCTTATTAATATTGCCGGAACAATGTAATCAGGGAATAGGGACACTAGTTTCCGTAATAAACAATAGAACATTGAAGTAGCCATTGCTCAAGCCGTTCTTCCGCAAAATCATATTCAACCCCAAATGTCTGGGCGATGATGCCTATGGCTGATTTCTTGTTATCGGTTAAGTCAAGTTTTTCGAGCAAAAAAGTCGGAATACAAAAGTGAAGAGCAAAGCTCTTGGCCTGCCACTCCTGCATCTTTAAAAAGAAGGGAGGGAGGTTATGCTGATTTCCTGCATGACGCAGCAGGTGACAAAGCTCGTGTGCAAACTCCTGCCATTGTGCAGCTGAAGAAAGGTTTTGATTGAGCATAATAAGCGAAAACTGACCAAGCTCTACGCATTTGCTTGTCCCATCCACATAATCAAGCACAAGACCGAGTCTTGCAGCAATTTCTTCTGGAGTTAGCTGCCGGGGATGATAAATGCCAATATTGGTATAAATGCTTTCAATAAAATCTTCTAAATGCGTTTTCGTATAGACCAAAGGGACCGCCTCTTTCCATTTTACAGTTAAGGGAATGTACGTTTGGTAAGGGTATACAATAAAACTCTTCCTAATAAAAGGCAGAGCTGTGAAAAATAAATCAATCCAATCTGAATATTCATAATATCTTAATTTGAGGCAATACTGAGTATAGTATTCTTGAATATATTTAGTCTAAAAGAATTGTTATTTAGTTTCCTGATTAAGTATATAGTACTATTTTTTATGTTAAAATAAAAATGGATTATAAGCAAACTATGGTGTTTTGTAAAATTAAATTAAAGAGTCTGATCGTTAAAAAGTCAATCAGAGAGGGAAGAATTAAATGGCTACACATGATAAGGGATTAGGGTATGATCTAGTTAAAGCTGTAAACTCTGGAGAAATTAAAGAACCTCTTACTTCAAAAAAGTTAGAGCGTACTGTAAAAGAAAAGGATTAGATCACTCTAAGAAATATATAAGCGTTATCCTGCCTAATGCAACTGAAAATGACCATAGCCCAACTTACAAAAAATATTTTAAGCGTGTAGATATAGGTAAGTATATGGTGCTCGATGAATATCGAACTCGGTATTACTGGTTGAACGTTAATTCTAAGAGTTATGGATGGACTTTTTCCGGTATGAAGACGGGAATGAAACAATAAATATTGTTTGTCAGGCTTTGTAAACTCTGTTAACGGTATATTAGCTGCGTTTTCTTCTGGAGTATCTTGCATAATTTGTAAAAGTGGAGAAACTCGAAAGTGAATAAACACTTCTACGTCATTTATTATTAATGATTGTTGAAATACTTCTAATTCTCTATGCTTTATAGAATTAAGGATATAGTCTTTAACTTTTTCAGGATTATCAAACTGATTTGTAAGAATTTTGTCATGTTTTTTTAAGAGATCTATCCAACTTTCGATGAAAAATTTCTGAAGCTTTTTATCATCAAATAGAGGTAAATTAAAGAAATGCTGTGACAATGCTGAGTAGTTTATAGAGTAGATGGAGGTTTTAGGAAAATTAACAGGCACAGTAACACCAACTTTCTGTTTTCCTTATTGTAGCATTAATACATTGAATTTACTGAATAATTGTGTCGTCCTAAACTTAAGATATAAAGCTCAATCGGTCCATAATGCGTCGTAAATAAAACCGAAAGACGTGCAGCTGCACGTCTATTTTTTATGTCCAAAAATCATGTCGCCTCCAGGCGGCATTTTTTAATACAAAAAATCAGAAAGAGGTGCAGCATGGAGCATAACACAGACACTTTATACAACACAATCGTTGGCGGGGGCTTATCAGCTCTCGCCTATTTAGTTGGAGGGATGGACCAGTTGTTTAACGCGCTCGTCATCATGATGATTATACCGACTATGTGACAGGCATCATGATTGCTATCGATAATAAAACACTTTCGTCAGCGATTGGTTTTAAAGGATTGATGAAAAAGGCGGCCATGACTGGCAGTCGTGGTTGCGGTGCAGATGGACACGATCAGCGGTACCGGCGGTCAATTCATGCGGAACACCATGATTATGTTTTTGATTGGTATGGAAGGAATCAGCTTTATCGAAAATCTTGGCCATCTTGGTGTAAAAGTACCAAAGCAGATCAGCAGCGTATTTGCCCAGTTGAAAGAAGATAATGAAACAAAAGTCGGACCGGTTGTGGAAGTGACAACTGAAACCGTTATTGAACCGAAGGAAATTGAAAAGGAGCGTGAAGAGTAATGACATTACTTCTAAACGATGTTGGACACGGCCGGAACACATACCCGCCAAGCAAGGGAGTGCCCGGACTGGCGGAACACACTTTTAATGCAGCGGTTGGCCAGGAAGTAAAACGGCTGCTGACCAGTAAAGTTTCCACGTATGAAGCGCAGCCTTTAGGGGGATTAGACATTTCTCTGAATGAGCGGACTCGTCAATATAATGCTCAGTACGCCAAAGATAAAACCGCTATTGGTATTTCTCATCATGCCAATGCAAATGCAAAAAAAGACGTGCGTGGGATCGGCATTTTTTACTGGCATACTAGCAAGACAGGGAAAGCCCTGGCAGAATTACTTCTTTCAGAGTATAAAAAAGAGTTTCCGGATCTTCCTGTATGGGGAACCGGTCTTTTCCCCTCTGTGCCAAAGACATGGACGAATCTGCACATGTGCCGCGAAACAGATGCGCCATTTTTATTGGTTGAGTGGGGATTTATGACGAATGCAGAGGATCTTGCCCTTCTTAAATCGGACAGTTACGGCAAGCGTTGTGCCCTTGTGACAGCCCGTACAGTTTGTAAACATTACGGTATCACCTTCAATACGGGAAATACTTCGCCAGCAGGTACTCCATCGACAATTACTGCACCAAAAAAGGAGGAATCTACATTGGCATCTGAATTGTATCAACTATCCAATGCAGCTATTAAAAATTCAACTCGTACTGTATTAAATC
>NZ_MAMP01000023.1 GCF_001750285.1 Domibacillus iocasae | reverse complement strand
ACAGGCATACGAGATGAACAAAGGTTAAGAATGCGCCTTCCTGTCGCAACGCCTTTGTGACTCACATCTTGTGAGTCTCCGAGGAGCTGGCCGTTGAAGCTAAACAATACTTCACTCTTATTAAGGCCCCTTGGTCAAGCGGTTAAGACACCGCCCTTTCACGGNNCCCTTTCACGGCGGTAACACGGGTTCGAATCCCGTAGGGGTCATACACAAAAAACTCGGTGAGCAAATGCTCACCGAGTTTTTTTATTAGCTATATCGTTAAATCCCTGTGCATTCTTCCCTGTCTGTCAACTTCGATTGAATCACGCTTCTCCTCCACCGCTATTCTCCATAAAATCATATCCTATCCCTGGTTTTTCACTTAAAACAATAGTTGGTCCTTTAAATGGAAATGCTTTGAAGTCGCTTCCTTTTAGCCAGAGTGGAGCGTCTAGATCAATTTTTTTAATATTTGGGTGGGCAGCGGCAATATGAGCGGCAGCCAGCACTCCTGTCCCGCTTTCCATCATACTGCCGATCATGCAGGGAATGCCTCCCGCCTGTGCAATATCAGCAATATGCATCGCCCGGAAAATGCCGCCGGCTTTCATCAATTTAATATTCAGCCAGTCTACAGCCCGCATTTGAACCAGCTCTAGTGCCTGCTTCGGCGAAAAAACACTTTCATCCGCCATGATCGGCGTGTTGACGCGGTCTGTTACATACTTTAAGGATGCCAAATCCCAAGCTGCCACAGGCTGTTCTACCAGATTAATATTCAAACCGGCTTTTTCCCACCCGTCAATAATTCGAACGGCTTCTTTTTTTGTCCATCCCTGGTTCGCGTCGACCCTTATTTCAATTAATGGTCCCACTTCTTCACGAATCGCTTGGATCCGCTCGTGATCTTCCGCGACGTCCAAGCCGGCTTTTATTTTCAATGCGTTAAATCCTTTTTTAACCCCTTCTACTGCATCCTTTACCATCCTATCTGTTTCGTTTATGCTGATTGTCATATCATTTTGAAGAGTATTCGTTTTACCTCCAAATAATTGAAAAAGCGGGACATTCAGCTTCTTTGCGTATGCGTCAAACAAAGCGATTTCCATACCAGCTTTAGCGCTCGTGTTCCCAATACAGGAGTGCTGAATTGTTTGCGATAAAGCGGCAATTTGTTCGATCTCTCTGCCGATTAAGAGCGGAGACAAAATCGTCTGAACAGCTGATTCAATCCCTTGCAGCGAATCACCCGTAATCACAACCGTTGGCGAAGCGGTTCCTACCCCTTCCGTTCCATCTTCAAGCAGGACACGAATCATAACAAATTCGATCGAGGTTACCTTTCTAAGCGCCGTAATAAATGGTTTTATCAATGGAATGGTTTGACAGCTGGGGATTATGTTTCTTATTTTCATAACTATTCTCCTTTCTTTATAGCGAAGATAATAATTATGCATTGAAAATACCAAAATAGGTCCCTAATAAACTGCCAAGAATGACCATCCATATTCCCACCGGAACAAGATCACTGG
Organism: Domibacillus iocasae; assembly: GCF_001750285.1. Classification (GTDB taxonomy): domain Bacteria; phylum Bacillota; class Bacilli; order Bacillales; family Domibacillaceae; genus Domibacillus; species Domibacillus iocasae. The sequence goes on along the minus strand of NZ_MAMP01000023.1, from coordinate 28,586 downwards.
CAGGTAAAAGCCTTAAAGGATAAGATATGTAATGACAAACCGAATAATGATACTAAACGAAACAAAAAATAATAATACGGCTGCGTAAAAATTAACTTTCTTGAATCACTTCCTCCTATCCAATTAAACACAAATAAAAAAAGACCCTGAACAATGTTCGGGTCATTTAAAAAACGTATTGCATATATATGGGATCGACAGGGAGCAGTGTTATCCGCGTCTTCCGCCTCTTCCACCTCGGCGTGAGTCTGTTTGACGCTTTAATGTTGAAATTCGTTCTTCACTGTCTTTCAAGAAACGGGCCACTTTCGATTCAAAGTTCTCGACTGGCGGCTGGCCTCCACGTGGTCCTTTTTGACGGAAATCACCCTGGCGCTGTGGGCGCGGACGATATTGTGTTTGCGGCTGTGGCGGTGGGTTATCTTTTGCTTTACGAATTGATAAACCAATTTTGCCATCTTTCTCCACATTCAAAACTTTTACTTCCACTTCATCGCCGACTGTTAGATGATCGTTAATATCTTTGACGTAATTATCCGCCACTTCACTAATATGGACGAGACCTGTCGAACCTTCCGGCAGTTGTACGAATGCGCCAAATTTTGTAATGCCGGTTACTTTACCCTGTAACTTGCTGCCCACTTCGATTGACATAAAAAAATTGTTCCTCCTTAAAATTGTTCGAACTTTACTTATTATTATAGTACGTAAAAAAAGCGTGTCAATATGACACTGCTTTCTTTACTGTTCTGAGGTTTGTGCATTTTCGTTTTCTTCAGGTATATTAAAGATAATTTCTCCAGAATCTGACATGAAATAGTATTTCCGTGCAAGCTCTGCAATATACTCATCATCTTTCAGACGGACTAACTCTTCTTCTGATTGTTTTTGCTCCTGCTTAAGCTCTGACAGCGTCGTTTTCGCCTCCGCAAGCTCTTGTTCTTTTTCTTTTAAGCCGCCGGTCTGTGTGACAAGAGCTGACAAAACGGTACCGATAATAACCAGTGCTACTGCAGTAAATGCAGCGAGTCTGCGCATTAATTTTCGCTTATGCCGCACCTTAAACATGGATTTTTTTTCTTCGCTCATGACAAAGGCATTTTTTATGGAAGCTACTTTTTCTTTATTTAATCCGCGCATCGACGTTCCTCCACCATTTATTTTTTCGTACGGACAATTGCCGTCCACGGCCGCACGATCAGCACCTTTACCACCCATAATAATAGAAACTTACTCATTCTGGCAAGAGAAAGTATACATTTTGCTGTGAAAAGGATTGGAATCACAAGAACTAGTCGAATCATTCCATAGATGAGTCGATATAAAAAGCGAATACAGAAAAAAAGCCCATCCACAAGCGGAAGAATAAAGCGCCTCAATCCTGTTATATACATCATGCAGCCCGCCAGCCAAAAAAGAAAAAATGACAGCCGGACAATGCCGTCATTTACATGGTATAAAGAGGCGAATAACAAAACGGCATAATTGATCCAAAATAGCACATCCGTTAAAAAGACAGCACCTTTCTTTTTCGGACGGATGCGCTGATAAATTTCAACCATTAATCCAAAACAAATCCCCATTCCGATCATCGCAATAGCGGTCTCAAACTGCGTACCGAGGCTCATGTCGACCGTTTAAAGAATGATTTTCCAAAACCGCCTTCAACGTACATAAAAGCTGTAATGCGCCCTTCAATGGCTGCTTCTTTCTTCCCCGTATCAAAATGTTTCATCTTCAGGCCTGTGCCGCGGATTTTTAATTTCCCCATCACAGTTTCGAGCAAAAATTCCGTACTGTCAAATCGGTCAACCTGCATCACACCTGTTAACTCAATCATTTTACGCCCGTCCATTTTTACGGTATGGCTTTGTCTTATGTCCATCGCATCCATCCCCTTTATAGACATGCTATGCACAGAAAGCCCCTTTCATGAAAAAAACACCCGCCTTAAAAGATTGCTTTCGATTAGTCACCTAGCTGTTCTTCTTTAAGCAATGTATACATGCCGGCTGCTTCTTCTTTTTTCGTTGTATCAAGCAGCTTTTCAATTTGCACCGTCATGACGCGGCGGCCGAGACGGATCGTCAGTTCATCGCCTTCTTTTACATTTGAACTCGCTTTTCCTTCTGTTCCGTTAATCAAAATTCGGCCTTGATCCGCCACTTCTTTGGCCAGCGTGCGCCGTTTAATAATCCGGGACACTTTTAAAAATTTATCGAGTCTCATTTTCTTTCCTCCTGTTTCGCTAAATCCCAAAATGAATCCAATTCATGAAGGGTAAAATCCGAAAACGGACGACCGCTCTCGAGGACACGCTCTTCTACAAAGCTAAAGCGGCGGCGGAACTTGCGGTTAATCGCCTGAAGCGCTTCTTCTGGATGAATATCGTAGAAACGGGCCACGTTAATGAGGGTAAACAGGACGTCCCCAAATTCTTCTCGCAGCTTATCCGGCTGGCCCGATCCCGTTTCTGCTAAAAACTCAATCCATTCTTCTTTTACTTTTTCAATCGCACCAGATGCATCCGGCCAGTCAAAACCTGTTTTCGCCGCTTTTTTCTGAAGGTCGTAGGCTTCCATCATCGCTGGCTGCCCTTTCGGAATGCCATCGAGCACTTTTTCTCTCTTATGTCCATTTTCTGCAGCTTTAATTTCCTGCCAGTTTGCTTTTACATCCTCAGCTGTTTCGGCCGTGGCTTCACCAAACACGTGCGGGTGACGGCGAACCATTTTTGCCGACGTCGATTCAATCACATCATCGATTGAGAACATCCCTTCATCCTCACCAATTTGTGCGTGCAGGAGCACCTGAAGCAGCACATCGCCAAGCTCAGCAGCCATTTCATCGTCATCTTCATTATCAATCGCTTCAAATAGCTCATACGTTTCTTCAAGTAAATACTTTTTTAAAGAAGCATGTGTTTGTTTAAGATCCCACGGGCAGCCATTCTCCGGGTCTCGAAGACGTGCAATAATACCGCGCAGCACCGAAAATTCACGATATGTATTTTCTTCTTTTTGGACAGGCGGCACGTATACGCTCGTTAAGTTGTTCAGCTCCATTCCATGATCAAGCTTATAAAGCGGCACGGTCCGCACGACTTCATGCTCACTTCCGGCCGCTGTTACAATCATTACTTCATGCTCGTCCGGGTACTTTTCCATCAGTGTCAGCTTCACGTCTGATGCAACAAGTGAATCATATACTTGGGCAATAATAAGGTGGCTGAAAATATGAAGATCATCCCGGTTTAAGGCTGTACCATCAAGCAGACCAAAGCCATCTGCCGGGTCAACTTCTACACTTGTAAACAAAGCATCAAGAAAGCTTTGTCCGCCAGCAATAACGACATCCGCTTTTCCGGCCCGTTTTCGCTCAAGTAACAGCTGAACTGTTTTTTCCGCCGCCATTGGATGGCCGGGAACGGCATAGATGACAGGTTCATGAATGGATTTTTCTAAAAGTTCTGTTACAATCTCGTCATATACCGCATCAAACCGGTCATGCTTTTCATAAATCGCATCAAAGCTTTCAAACTGAATACCTTCTTTTTTTAATTCGGCCACCGCTGGATGATCCATCGTTCGAAGCCAAACAGTTTTAGCCTGTTTTAGCAGCCGGTATACGCCAAGCGGCATTTGATCTAAGTTCGCTGCCCCAAGGCCAACAATGGTTATTTTATGCATTGCTATCTGTCACTTCCTTTTATTCTCTCTCCTCGCCCGCTTGGCAAGCTTATCGCCAAAAGGGAGGATACGCAAATCGTCATCATTCCATATTCTCCATTTTATCATGAAAACCAAAAACAAACAGGCGCCGAGGAATGCCCCGCTTACCGCGGCAGCACCATTCCATATTCTCCCTGCATCCGTTGGAAGAATGAGCTGCACAAATAAATAGACAACGAACGCCATGATCAGCGCTGCAGCTATTGTTTTTAGCACAAACACACGTGTCAAAAGCGGTGCCTGATTTTTTACCCATATCACCGTTAAAAATAAGACACCGGCCAGAAGCGAACCTGCTGTCGCAAATGCGGCACCGTACAACCCATATGATGGAATTAAAAATGCGTTTGCTCCCCATTTGACAGCAACCGTGATTGCGGTTCCCGCGGCCGGTATCCAGTCATTTCCTCTTCCTTGAAAAACCGCGTTCATTACCGCCATCATTGAATAAAAAAAGATCGATAATCCAAAAACAGCTAAAAACCCTGAGCCATCCGCCGTTTTAAAAAGCATCGTATTCAGCGGAATCATAACAGCAGCAAGGCCCGCAGAAGCGGCAAGCCCAAGCGCAAAACTGACACGAAGCGCCAACTGGCTGAATGCGGCTTCCGCTTTTTGGTTTTGTTCTTTCCATGCTTTCGAAATCAGTGGAACAATGGTTAATGAAATAGACACAGCTGCCACAACACCAAGCTGCAGCAGCGGCTGGCCGCGATCATAAACGCCTTTCCACATTTTCGCGTCCGCTGCCGCCATATCAGAGGCAATCAGTCCGCTGTACACTTGAAAAGAATCCGCCAGCTGCAAAAAAACAAGCGTCAATGCAGACAAACAAATTGCGGTCCCGCATGTGATAATCTCTACCGCTGTCCTGCGGTCAAACAGAAACAAAATACTCCGCTTTTGCTTTCGGCTGTGCTTCCAAACGACAAAAGCTGATACTGCCATTCCGAGCAGCGATCCAGTAACAGCACCGAGTCCCGCTTCATAAAGTGTTCTATCCGACAAAACGGCATAAGCTGAAAAAAGTAAAATGGCTGCGACCCTGACAGACTGTTCCGCCATTTGAGAGGAGGCGGTCAGTTCCATATTGCCGCTCCCTTGAAACGTTCCCCGCTTCACCGCAATATACGGAACAAATAAAAAAAACAGCGCACTGCATTGAATGAGCGGCTTCAGTGCTTTATCACCCATTGATGCGGCCATCCATCCGGCGCTGAAAAAAAGCAATAAAAAAGCGATAAAACCCATCGTACCAATTGTTATAAAAGCGGTATGGACAGCCACCTGACTTCTCCGTTCATCCGCCTCTGCCACTATACGGGATAATATAACCGGAAAACCGGACACAGCAAGCCCCGCGGCAATTCCGTAAAATGGATACACTTGCTGATAAATATAAAAGCCGGTATCCCCGACTATATTTTGAAAAGGCACACGGTACACCGCGCTTAACACTTTTACAAATATCGCGGCAGTTGTCAGCAAAACCGCTCCTTTTAATAGTGACTTCTCTGTTTCCATGCAACCACCTCAGTGACTACTTTACGCATTTTTTTTCTTTTTGAAAAGAAAAATCCGGCTCCCTTAAGGGAGGCCGGATTAATGCTCCATCTGTTTACCGAAAAAAGCTGCAGCGACGAACGCCGCTTTTTGTTCAGCCTCGCCGGCTGACCGCTCTTCTGAAAATAAAACAACAGCTCCAATCGTGTCACCGGCTGCAATAATCGGTGTGATAAAATACGATTCTGCTTCTACTGTCCGGCCGTCCGCCAATTCGACGCTGCGCCGTTCATTGCTTTCAGCTGAACGCCTTTCCTGAATAACGGATTCCACAACCGGACCGATTTTTCGTTCCACATAATCTTTCTTTTTCACACCCGCAGCAGAGATAACAGTGTCTCGGTCACAAATAAGCACCGCGTAATTCAGGCTGTCATGCAGCGCTTCTGCATATTCCTGTGAAAAATCACCCAGTTCTGTAAAAGGTGAATATTTTTTTAAAATGACTTCGCCATCGCGATCCACAAAAATCTCCAGTGGATCTCCTTCACGAATTCGAAGTGTACGGCGGATTTCTTTCGGAATGACTACACGGCCAAGATCATCAATGCGTCGAACAATACCTGTAGCTTTCATCATAGGCTGCCTCTCTTTCACCATCAAAATATCAAAACCATTTCTTGGTGTTAGTATCTTTCACAAAGAAGCATTCTATACATGAAGTTATACTTGTTTTTTTGCTGTTTCCAGTTCTTTAATAAGTTCAAATGAAGCATTGAACCAGCCTTGCTCCGGCGCTTTTTTTACATCGATTGTTATTTTCAAGCGCTGGTCCTCCATTCCAAGCCCGCACATGCGGCCAAATTTATTACAAATGGCGAATACCTTAGAGCCGTCAATTTCTTTTGTACCCTCATCGCTCATTAAAATGGTGACCGTGTCTCTTGATTGCTTAATGGATTCCAGTTTCGTTTTAGCCGCATGAATTTTCATTTCTGCTACCGTAAATAAATCTGCCACTTCTTGCGGATAGTCGCCAAAACGATCGGTCATTTCTTCTTTCAGCTCATTTATTTCATCAAATGAATCTGCTGAACGGAATCGCTTATACATATCAATTTTCTGTGCACTGTCGGTAATATACGCATCTGGAATATACGCATCAATCGTGACGTCCACTTCGAATGAAGGCACCTTTTCTTCTTTGTCGCCGCCCTGTTTTTGTTCAATTGCTTCTTTCAGCATTTGTGAATACAAATCAAAGCCGACAGAATCGATAAAGCCGTGTTGCTGGGAGCCGAGTAAATTACCCGCACCGCGGATCGATAAATCGCGCATGGCTATTTTAAAGCCTGAACCGAGCTCCGTAAATTCTTTAATGGCTTGAAGGCGTTTTTCTGCTGGTTCAGACAACACTTTGTCTTTCCGGTACATAAAATACGAATACGCAACCCGGTTGGACCGTCCGACACGCCCGCGGATTTGATACAGCTGAGACAGTCCCATCCGGTCGGCATCATGAACGATTAATGTATTCACATTTGGAATATCGACGCCGGTTTCAATGATTGTTGTTGTCACCAGTACGTCTGATTCTCCTTCTAAAAAGCCGAGAATCACGGCTTCAAGCTCTGTTTCTGTCATTTGGCCGTGCGCATAGGCAACCCGCGCATCTGGAACGAGCATCGAAATTTCATCGGCACGCCGCTCAATGTCTTCAACCCGGTTATATAAGTAAAATACCTGTCCGCCCCGCGCAATTTCCCGTTCAGCTGCTTCACGGATAAGGCCGAGATTATGCTCAACGACGTACGTTTGGACAGGAAAACGGTTTTCCGGCGGCGTTTCAATGACCGACAGATCCCGCACACCAAGCATCGACATATGAAGCGTTCGTGGAATAGGCGTCGCTGTCAGCGTCAGCACGTCTACATTTGTTTTCAGCTGCTTAATTTTTTCTTTATGCGTGACACCAAACCGCTGTTCTTCATCGACGACAAGCAGGCCAAGGTCTTGATACTGCACGTCTTTTGACAAAAGACGGTGCGTGCCGATCACAATATCGACCGTTCCTGCTTTTAAGCCTTTCAGCGTTTCCGTTTGCTGCTTGCGTGTGCGGAAGCGGCTGAGCAGGCCAACGTTAACCGGAAAGTCCTGCAGCCGTTCTTTCAGCGTTTCATAATGCTGCTGGGCCAATATGGTTGTTGGAACTAAAATTGCTACCTGCTTGCCGTCCGCCGTTGCTTTAAACGCCGCGCGGATCGCAACTTCTGTTTTCCCATAGCCAACATCACCACAAAGCAGGCGGTCCATCGGCTGTTCGCGTTCCATGTCACGCTTAATTTCTTGAATCGAACGCAGCTGGTCTTCTGTTTCTTCATACGGAAAAGCAGCTTCAAATTCACGCTGCATGTCTCCATCCGGTGAAAAAGCGTAACCGCGTGCTGCTTCCCGCTCAGCATAAAGCTTAATTAAATCATCCGCAATGTCCTGAACCGATGACTCAACTTTCTTTTTCACCCGTTTCCATTCACTGCCGCCGAGCTTATAAATTTTCGGCTCTTTTCCTTCTGAACCAACATATTTTTGCACGAGTTCAATTTGCTCAACCGGCACGAACAATTCATCTGTGCCCTGGTATTTAATTTTCAAATAATCTTTATGAACGTTGTTAATTTGGAGTGTTTCAATGCCAAGGTACTTTCCGATTCCGTGATTTACATGAACGACGTAATCACCTGTTTTCAGTTCTGAGTAGCTTTTGATCCGCTCAGCATTTGAAAGCTTTTGGCGCCGCTTGCTTTTTGGTGCTCTTTTATTAAACAGCTCCTGCTCCGTAACGACCGCAACCTTTAACAATGGAAATTCAAATCCGGATGTTAAAGCGCCAGGACCTGTTTGGACGACACCTTCGATCACTTCGTTTTGGTCTTTCAGCATAGTGATTTCCATGCCATAGTCATTTAATGTCGCTTTTATCTTTTCAACTCGTTCCATCGTTTCGCCTAAAAAAAGCACCGTTGTCCCGGATTTTTTCCACCGCTCTACTTCTCCTTCAAGCACATTCATTTGACCATGGAAATTTTGCATTGGGCGTGCGGAAAAATTGACGATGTTTTCTGGTTTTCCACCAGCTGTCTGACGCATAAATAACGATAAATAGACAGAAGGCTGAACAGTTGCCTGAATCGCTTCTTGAAGAGTGTGTGCGAGCGTTAAGCCATGAACCGCTTTTCCATCTTCAATAAGAGCGGTATACCATTCTGCTTCCTCTTTTTCCAGTGACTCACTTATTTCCTTAATTCGGCTCATTTCATCAAAAAAGACGACCCCATTTTCCGGCAAGTATGATGTCACAAGCGTCGTTTGAGCGTACAGCAGCGACGTATATTTGCCCAGCTCATCGATACGGATGCCTTGTTTTAACTTTTCAATATCGGCGCTTACATAAGAAGAAAGCTGCTTTTTCACTTCTGGGCTGCCGATTTTTTTTAATGTATCATCCAGCGCGTCTTGAAGCCGTCCGGCCAATGCAGCCAGTTCTTCCGCCGAAGCCGGCATTTCCGCCGCCGGACCAATCAAAATAGAGTTCATGTTTTCAATGGAACGCTGTGTATCCGGCGCAAATGTCCGGATAGAATCAATTTCTGTATCAAACAGCTCGATTCGGACCGGGTGCTCGGATGTGAGCGGATAAAGATCAATGATTCCGCCGCGAATACTGAATTCACCAGGCGCGTAGACCATGTCCGCCCTCTCATAACCCATTTCCACGAGCTCGTGTTTTAGGTTCTCCAGTTCCACTTCTTCTCCAGCTGTAAATATTTTTTGAAGTCGCTTCCATCTATCTTTTGAAGGAAGCAATTTTTTTAAACCAGCTACAGGCACAATATATATCCCAGTTCCTTGCAATGCCAGATGGTTCAGCATCTCAATGCGCTGGGCGCGCAACTCTGGACTGGCAATACTGATTTCCGCTGCAATCAGTTCATTGGCAGCATACACATATACGTGTTCGTCTGGTATAAATTGAACGATATCGTCATACAGTTTTTGAGCCTGAAGCATATTGTATGTAATAATCATCACTGGCTTTTGAAGCTTTCGGTGTGCGGCAGCTGCGAAAACAGCACGCAGTGAACCGGACAGGCCCGCGGCCAGCTGTTCTTTCATCCCTAGCTCCATTCCATTGATGACAGATACCGCTTCATCATTCTTTAAAAATAAATCAAGTAAATGGTTCATCCCGATTGTTCCCCCTTTTCCAAAACAGAAAAACGCTTTGGGGCATACGCCCAAAGCTTTTTTACGCTCCATACCTATTGGTTAAAGTCATTCATGACATCAATAAATGAATGGTCTACTGCTTGAATACAAGCTGCTGCGCTTTTTTCTACCGCTTGATTCATTACGATTCGCTCATCGCTGCTAAATTTACCTAGAACGTAATCGACAACCTTCATTGGACCATCCGGCCGGCCAATTCCAACCCGTACCCGTTTAAATTGATCTGTCCCTAAATGGGCAATCGTCGATTTGATGCCATTGTGGCCGCCGGCACTGCCTTTTTGCCGAAGTCGTATTTTCCCCTGTGGCAGGTCAAGATCATCGTATACAACGACTACATCATCCGGTTCAATGCTATAATAACGCATCACTTCACTAATGCTTTCACCTGATAAGTTCATATATGTGAGCGGCTTCAATAAAATGACTTTTTCTGTTCCTTTTCGAACAATGCCGTATATGCCTTTGTGTTTCGCTTCAGTTAATTCGGCGCCGAGCTGTTTAGCCAATTCATCAATAACGTCAAAGCCAATATTGTGGCGTGTTTCCGCATATTTTACGCCTGGATTGCCAAGGCCTGCGATTAATTTCATCTTTCATTGCACCTCAATTTTCACAGTTATTTTTAGTATACATGACTGCATGCAAAAAAAACAGGCAGATTACTCTGCCTGTCTTCATTCAAATGATTAGTCTTCTTTTGTTTCTCCTTCAGTAGATGCTTCTGTTTCACTTGTCTCTTCAGTACCTTCTTCTGTTTCCTCCAGTTTTTGTGGAGGAAGAACAGAAACAATTGTGTCTTCGTCCTCATTTTCAATCGTAAAATCATATTTATCACGAATATCACCGACTGAAATCGAGTCACCAATCGCAAGTTCTGATACATCAATAGATATGTGCTCAGGGAAATCTGATACTTTCGCTGTAACGTTTAATTCGAATAATGGCTGCTGAATAACGCCGCCTTCTTTAGAACCAACCGCTTCTCCTTCAATATCCACACGCACTTGAGAGGTGATCTCAGATGAACGGTCAACCGCCAGAAAGTCCGCATGGACAATAAATCCTTTGATTGGATCCTGCTGATATTCCTGCAAAATCACATCGTGCTTGCTTCCGGCTACATCTAATGAAATTAAACCATTTCTTCCTACTTCACGGATCACTTTAATGAACTCAGATTCTTCAACGGATACCGGTTCAGATTCCACGCCTTTTCCATATATAACAGCGGGGAATGAGCCTGCTGTACGAATTTTAGTTAATGCTGCCCTCGTAAAACCTTCACGTTTCTTTGCTTGTAATTTACTCATAGCTGATCTTCACCTTCCTGATTTATAAAATCGTTCATTTTTTATGTGTACATGATTGTATATTCCCAAAGAAGGTGATTTATAAACATGAACAGTACAAAAAGAAACCCAACACCTCGGAAGGAATTGGGTTTCGGGTAATGATTAATCGAACAGAGTGCTGACAGACTGATCTTCATGCACACGAATGATCGCTTCGCCAATGAGCGGCGCAACCGATAATTCCACGACCTTGTCTGTTTTCTTTTCAGGCGAAAGCGCAATTGAGTTTGTTACAACGAGCTCTTTAATATTTGAGCTTTCAATACGCTCCATGGCAGGTCCTGACAAAACCGGGTGCGTACAGCACGCATACACTTCTTTCGCACCGCTTTCTGAAATGGCGTTCGCCGCAAGTGTAATTGTGCCGGCTGTATCGATAATATCATCGATCAAAATGGCAATCTTACCGTCGACGTTTCCAACAATGTTCATTACTTCCGACACGTTCGGACGGGGACGGCGCTTATCGATAATCGCAATCGGGGCTTTAAGGCGGTCCGCAAGCTTACGCGCACGAGTTACACCGCCATGATCTGGCGACACGATAACGATTTCGTCCTTGTTGAGCCCTTTTTCTTGAAAATATTGGCCTAAAATTGGCACACCCATTAAATGATCGATCGGGACATCAAAAAATCCTTGAATTTGTGGCGCATGAAGATCCAGTGTAATCAAACGGGTCGTTCCCGCTGTCTCAAGCAAGTTCGCAACAAGTTTTGCTGTAATCGGCTCACGGGCACGCGCTTTCCGATCTTGGCGCGCATATCCATAATACGGAATAACAACGTTGATTGTTTTTGCTGACGCTCGTTTTAAAGCGTCAATCATAATGAGCAGTTCCATCAAATGTTCATTAACCGGGCCACTTGTTGATTGAACGATGTACACATCGCAGCCGCGGATGCTTTCTTCAATGTTAATCTGTACTTCTCCATCACTGAAACGGGTAACGGAACATTTGCCAAGTTCAACTCCGATAAATTCTGCAATTTCCTGGGCAAGTGCCGGGTTGGAATTTAGCGAAAAGATTTTCAAATTTGGATCTAAATACTGATTGCTCATGATGACCTCCACTGTCCTGATTTAATCATTTTTTGGGAATATTTTCCGAACGTAATTTTCTTTATTCACTTGACGGGCCCGTGCAATGGCCATTGATTCTTCCGGTACTTCATCAGTAATTGTTGATCCAGCTGCCACATACGCGCCTTTTTTCACCGTTACAGGTGCTACAAGGTTGGAATTACAGCCAATAAACGCGCCGTCTTCAATCGTTGTTAAAAACTTGTTTTTCCCGTCGTAATTGACCGTAATGGTGCCACAGCCGATATTTACATCACTGCCGACTTGTGCGTCACCAATATAGCTTAAATGAGACGCCTTGCTGCCTTTGCCAAATGACGCTTTTTTCACTTCCACAAAGTTACCGATTTTCACTTCGTCTGCAAGGTTGGACTGCGGGCGGATGTGCGCAAACGGCCCAATGTTCACATCTGAGCCAATTTGGCTGTCAAAGGCTGCCGACTGGCGAATGAACGTCCGGTTTCCAATTTCACATTCGTTAATTTCACTGTTCGGTCCAATAATGCAGTCTTCACCGATTGTTGTACTGCCAGAAAGAACCGTTCCGGGGTGAACCACTGTATCCGAACCGATAACAACATCCGGCCCAATATACGTATTTTGCGGATCAATAATCGTTACACCCGCGCGCATGTGCTGTTCATTAATCCGCGCCCGCATAAGACGCTCTGCTTCACTAAGAGCAACACGATCATTGACGCCGAGTGTTTCATCAAAGCTTTCTGTTTGATATGCAGAAACTGTTTCCCCAGCCGCTTTTAAAATTTCAATAACGTCCGGCAAGTAATATTCACCTTGTACGTTATCATTTGAAACCTTTTTAAGCGCGTCAAATAGCGCTTTATTATCAAAGCAGTATGTGCCGGTATTAATTTCTTTCACAGCCCGTTCTTCTGGCGATGCATCTTTGTGTTCGACGATCCGGCTGACAGAATTGTCTGCTCCCCGAATAATGCGGCCATATCCATCTGGCCTTTCCGCATAAGCTGTTAAGATGGTCGCTTTTGCATTTGTGTCTTCATGATGCTTCACGAGCGCTTCCATTGTTGATGTTTGAATGAGAGGTGTATCACCGCATACGATGAGCGTGCAGCCTTCTTTCCCTTCCAAAATCGATTGCGCCTGAATCACAGCATGAGCGGTCCCAAGCTGTTCTGCCTGCAATGCATAAGCAGAACGGCTGCCAAGCTGTGCTTTTACTTTATCTGCGCCGTGGCCCACAATCGTCACGATTTGTTCTGTATGTAAACCTGAAATTTGATCAATAACATGTTCTACCATTGGCTTTCCACAGACCGGGTGTAGCACTTTGTACAATTTCGACTTCATGCGCGTTCCCTGTCCCGCAGCCAAAATGACAGCGTAAATATTCGTCATGAATGAAAGGCCTCCTCACCTGATTATCCACTATTGAATATATCTTAAATACCAGTTGATTTCAATCATAGCAGGAAAATGACACATTTTTGACAACGCAAAAAAAGAGCCCTTCACATTCGTTAGGCTCTTGCTGGAAAAAACGGAGTCTAATGCGCTGCTGAAATAAAAAACATGATTACGCTTCTTCAAGCGCAACCAGCTCTTCATTCTCCAATTTGCATACACGATGGTATTCTTCAAGGACTGTATCTTGAATTTTTCCGCGGGTTCCGGAATTGATCGGGTGCGCAATGTCGCGGAATTCTCCTTCCGGTGTCCGTTTGCTTGGCATTGCCACAAACAGGCCGTTATTGCCCTCAATGACGCGAATGTCATGAATAACAAATTCTCCGTCAAATGTAATCGATGCGATCGCTCTCATTCGGCCATCTGTTTGAACACGGCGCAATCTTATGTCTGTTATTTCCACGCATATTCACCCCCTTTTCCCCTATTAAAAACAGCTTAAACTAATTATTCCATAATCGTTGCAATATTCCTTCTTTTTTAGCCAAAAAAATTTATATAAAAAACCGGCACGAGGCCGGTTTATGGTTTTACAAGCGCAATAACTTCAATTTCCACTTTCACATCTTTCGGAAGACGCGCCACTTCAACGCACGAACGGGCAGGCTTGTGCGTTGAGAAATATTCCCCGTATACATCATTAAAAGGGGCAAATTCATTCATATCCGAGAGAAAAACAGTTGCTTTCACAACGTTTTCAAAAGAAGCTCCTGCTTCTTCAAGAACAGCTTTTAAATTTGCGAATACTTGATGTGTCTGCTCTTCAATTGTGCCTTCGACAAGGGCACCTTCTGCTGTAAGCGGAATTTGGCCAGAGCTGTAAAATAAGTTATTTACAACAACCCCTTGTGAGTACGGTCCAATTGCTGCAGGTGCGTTTGTTGTATTGATAATATTCATTCTGATTCCCCCTGTAAAAATTCATTGTTTTTTATGAAATAATTGCCTTCCACAACAGAGATGGCGGCATCCTTTTCATTTACATTTTGTAATTTAACGAGTGAAATATAGTCATCAATTAGACAATCCGGGTATTCCGCTTCGACAAGAACGGCAATTCCAGCGACCGAAGCATTAAATTCAGCCAGCAGGCTGATCATGCCGTTGATCGTGCCGCCGCCTTTCATAAAATCATCAACGAGGAGCACTTTCGATCCCTCTTTTAAGCTGCGTTTTGACAATACCATTGCCTGAATGCGCTTTGTTGAGCCTGACACATAGTTGATGCTGACCGTCGAGCCTTCTGTCACCTTGCTGTCGCGCCGAACGACAACAACCGGCACATTTAAGTGAGCCGCAATCGCATGGGCAATAGGAATACCTTTTGCGGCAACCGTCATAACAGCGTCGATTTTTTTATCTGCATACGCTGATGCGAGCAGCTTGCCGATTTTATTTATTGTAGACGGGTTTCCAAGCAAATCCATAATATATAAATAACCGCCTGGCAAAAGGCGTCCCGGATTTTCAATTTGCCGGCATAACTCTGCAATAAAATTTTTCGCGGTTTTTTTATCCACACGCGCATAGAATTTCACACCGCCCGCGGCACCCGGAACAGTCTGAAGCGTGCCAATGCCGCGTTTCTCAAATGTTTCTTTAATAATAGCGAGGTCTTCACTAATGGAAGACTTGGCAGAACCAAATCTTTCCGCAAAAAGGGTCAATGACACAAGCTGATGGGGATGCTCCAATAAATAGTGCGTCATATCAATAATACGTTCACTTCGACGAAACTTCATCGTTCTATTTAAACCTCCTGGGGAGTAAAACCGAATATTTTAATTATAATATATCTTAATATACGGTTTTAATCAACCAAGTCCGTGTCGCCAAGCATACGGACCGCATACACTTGATCACAAAAGCCACGCAGACAATTATAAACGCGGTGCATACGCGAATCGTGACGAATTAAGCCAAATACAGTCGGCCCGCTGCCGCTCATCAGCACAGCATCCGCTCCGAAACGAATCATTTGCTCTTTAATAAGCGCTACTTCTGGATGTGCTTGCAAAGTGACGGATTCCAGCACATTCCCCATGTTCTGACACATTTTGTTATAATCGTTTCCTTTAATCGCTTCAATCATTGCATTTGTATCCGGTCGTTTCATGCGGTCAAGCTTTAAGTTTTTATACACTTCACCAGTAGAGACGCCGATCGTTGGCTTTGCAAGCACAACCCAGCAATTTGGCGGTGCCGGCAAATGTTCGATTTTTTCTCCCCGCCCTGTCGCCAGTGCTGTACCGCCATATACGCAAAACGATACATCCGAGCCAATTTCTGCTCCGAGCTCTGCCAGTTCATCGAGTGACAGTCCAAGGTTCCACAGCTGATTCAGCCCTTTTAGCGCAGCTGCAGCATCACTGCTTCCGCCTGCCAGCCCAGCTGCGACTGGAATTATTTTATCAATTTGAATCGACACGCCTTTTTTAATGCCATATCGTTCTTTCAACAGTTTTGCTGCCTGATAAGCAAGATTCCTGCTGTCATCCGGCACAAACCGATTGTGTGAAATAATCCGGATTTCGTTTTTATTCAAGCTTTCCAATTCAAGACGATCAGCTAGATCAACTGTCGTCATGATCATCTCTACTTCATGATAGCCATCCGGCCGTTTATTCAGCACATCAAGCGTTAGGTTAATTTTCGCCGGCGCTTTAATCATTAATTTCATTTCAGTCCACCTACTTCACGTTTTCGCAATAAATTATTGTCTTATTTTATCACAAAAGAAAAAGAGCCGGCTCAAAAGATTCAAATCGAATCTTTTGAGCCGGCTCTCCGGTATGCCGCTTTATAAAAAGCAAGCTATTTATACTGCACTGCCTGCCGCTGTATCTTCAAATGTCAGTTCAACTGTTTCAGTGAGTACATCCGCGTAACTATAAGAAACGCGCTCGAATGAATTCTCATCCTGATCAAGTTCTACGACAAAAACAGCAGGATACGTCTCCGTTAAAATACCGGAACGCTCAATCGTCTTACGTCGTCCACCATTCGCTTTCAACAACAATCTTTTACCCAAATGACAATCAAGCGATCTTTTTATGTCAGCTAATGTTTTCGGCATTTGCATCCACCTCACTATGTTTAGTGTAGCACAAGCTTCTGTTTTAGTCAAATAAATAAAATATTTTATCAGCGTCGCCTTCCAAAGTCAATATTTTTTGTTCGGCAAATACCGATTTTTTTCGCTAACACTAGTATTTCCCAAGCTCATAAAAAAAATCGCTCTATTTTCAAGAGCAGTTGATTATTTACCGATTCCTTTTTTTAACAGTGTTTTTGACAGGGAAGCGAATTCAGCGAGCGAAAGCGTTTCTCCCCGTCTAGAAGGCTCGATTCCAGCTTCTTCAAGTGCAGAAGTAATGTGTTCTTTCTTTTCTTTTCCGTCCGGCAGTCCGTTGACGAGATTATTTAAGATCGTTTTTCGGCGCTGGGCAAAAGAAGTTCTTGTAACCGTAAAGAAAAAGTCTTCATCTTCAACAGAAACTGCAGGCTTGTCGCGCACATCCAGCTTAATAATAGCGGAATCCACATTCGGCGGCGGCATAAAAACGGTTTTCGGCACGATAAACGCAATGGATGCTTCCGTATAATATTGAACAGCAATTGAAAGGGAACCATATTCTTTTGATGACGGTTCGGCAGAAATACGATCGCCTACTTCTTTTTGCAGCATAACAACAAACCCATTAACCGGTATTTTATCTTCGAGCAGCTTCATAATAATAGGTGTCGTCACATAATAAGGGAGATTTGCGACGACCATCAGCCGGTCAAATTCGGCAAATTCCTGCTCAACCACCGTTTTCACATCCGCTTTTAGCACATCTTCATTAATAACCTTCACATTGTTATATGGCGCCAATGTTTCATCCAAAATTGGCAGCAAGCGCTGATCAATTTCAAATGCCACGACCTTACCCGCCGAACGGGCCAAATGCTCAGTCAATGCCCCGATCCCCGGACCAATTTCAATGACACCGGTTTCTTTCGTCAATCCGGCTGTTTCGGTAATTCGCTGCAATATATTCGGGTCAATTAAAAAATTTTGTCCGAGACTTTTCTTAAATGAAAATCGATGCCGGGCGAGAATGTCTTTCGTCCGGGAAGGTGTTGCGATATCTTTCATGATTGTTCCTCCTCCAGTACTTCCATTAAGGCTTCAGCAAATTGTTCTCGTGTAATCTGGAACATGATCAGCCGTTTATGCAGCTGCTTTCCATTCACATAACCAATTTTCAACTTTTGTCCAACAGCTTCGCGCCTTGTTTTTGAATCAGGGCCACCAATAAGTCCAGCTGCAACTAGGTCTTCTTTCGTTATTTGTTCGGCCGCTTCTTTATCCATGTACTGTGCATCACGAAGCGCTTTTCGGATTGATTCAACAGAGGCATACTCTATTCCGACACCACGGCCATGTTTTTCAATCGCTTCACTTTTTGGCAGAAAAGCGTGCCGGCAGCCAGGCACCTTGTCCGCGATGAGACTCCTAATGCGCTGGCCAGGATAATCCGGGTCTGTTAAAATAATAACCCCTCTTGTGGCTTGAGCATGACGAATTTGATCAATGACGCTGTCGTTGACCGCCGATCCTCTTGTTTCAATCGTATCAGCATCAACTGCCAGTTTCACTTTTACCGTGTCATCTTTTCCTTCAACGACAATAATTTCTTTTATTTTCATTTTTCCTCCAATATGGATCAAAAGCTAAGAACGCAGCATCTGTGCTGCAACGCTTTTGTGACCTACGTCCTGTAGGCCCAAGAACGCAGCATCCGTGCTGCAACGCTTCACAATTGCTGCGTCCTCAAGCTGCACATTTAAAAAAGCGGAGGCTGCATGAGCCCCTGCTTAATCAAGTTGAAACAATGTATTTGCGTTTTTCATCGTTGCATCCGCCACTTCTTCATAGGAAAGATCTTTAAGCGCCGCAATTTCTTCCGCCACGAGTTTTACATAGGCAGGTTCGTTCCGCTTGCCACGGTAAGGATGCGGGGCAAGGTACGGGCAGTCCGTTTCAATCAATAACTTATCGAGCGGCACCGCTTCCGCCACTTCCTTCGGCTTCTTTGCATTTTTAAACGTCACTGGACCGCCAAGCGAAATATAAAAATTCATTTTAACGCATTCCAGCGCAGTTTCAGCACTGCCGCTAAAGCAATGCATAATACCGCCCACCTCGCCGGCACTTTCTTCTTTTAAAATATCCACAATATCCTGTGTTGCTTCCCGATTATGAATAACGATCGGCAGCTTCACTTTTTTCGCCAGACGGATCTGGCGGCGGAATACGTCTTTTTGTACGTCTTTCGGTGATTTATCCCAATGATAATCGAGCCCCATTTCCCCAAGTGCAACAACTTTTGGATGGGCAGCAAGCTCTTCAATCCATTCTAAATCTTTATCCTTCATATCAATAGCATCAACTGGGTGCCAGCCAACTGCCGCATACAGTTCTTTATGCTTCTCGATAAGCTCCATCGCCCGAGTGATTGTCGGCCGATCAAAGCCGACGACAACCATCCTGCTGACGCCCGCTTCTTGTGCGCGTTTGATTACAACTTCTACATCTTCCTCAAACTGATCTGCATTTAAATGAACATGTGTATCAAATAGCATGTTATCACCCGTCTTATGTTTCACGTGAAACAATTATTTGATTTTCGCTCCGTTTGGCAAGTTTTCCGGCACTTCCGCGAGTGTCAGGATACCGTCTTTTGAACCAGCTAAAATCATTCCCTGCGACAGTTCCCCGCGCAGTTTAACGGGCTTCAAATTCGCCACAACAACGACTTTACGGCCCACAAGCTCTTCAGGTTTATAATATTGGGCAATACCTGAAACGACCTGGCGTTTTTCAAACCCGAGATCCAGCTGTAATTTTAACAACTTATCCGTTTTTTTTACAGGAGAAGCTTCGGTGACCGTTGCAGCACGAAGGTCGGTTTTCATAAAATCGTCAATGCTGATTTCTTCGGCAATCGGCGTGTACTCTTCTGCAGATTTTTCTTCCATAATAGGTGCCGGCCCTTGCATTTTTTCTTTAATGAAGGAAACTTCTTCTTCTATATCAAGTCGAGGGAAAATCGGCTCGCCTTTCTTCACGACAGTTACACCAGAAGGAATGGCGCCAAACGTATTTAGGCTTTCCCAGTTCTGCAGGCTTTCATCCATCAGTTGGAGCTGTTCGAATATTTTCGATGGCGTTGCTGTTAAAAAAGGCGTTAACAGGACAGCTGCCCGGCGCAGCGATTCTGCTAAATGGTACATCACAGTGCCAAGCTCTGCTTTTTTCGCTTCCTTTGCAAGTACCCATGGCTGTGTTTCATCGATATATTTATTTGTCCGGCTCACAAGCTGCCAAAGAGAAGTCAGCGCAACAGAAAACTCCATGTTTTCCATCGCTTCCTCATATTCACGGACTGTCTTTTCATTTACTTCCACAAGCATCTTCTCAAATTCACCTTCCAAACCTGTATAGGCTGGAATTTCACCATCAAAATACTTGTTGATCATCGCAACGGTCCGGTTCAACAGATTGCCGAGATCATTCGCCAAGTCATAATTAATCCGCTCTACGAATCCTTCCGGCGTAAAAACACCGTCGGAGCCAAATGGCACTTCACGTAACAAGTAATAACGAAGCGCATCCAAACCGTAGCGGTCAATTAAGGTAACAGGGTCAACGACGTTTCCTTTTGATTTTGACATTTTGCCATCTTTCATAAGCAGCCAGCCATGTGCAAATACTTTTTTCGGCAGAGGCAAATCAAGCGCCATCAGCATAATTGGCCAATAAATTGTATGGAAACGGACGATTTCTTTGCCGACAAGGTGAACATCTGCCGGCCAATACTGCTTAAATTTTCCTTCGTTCTCCGTTCCGTAGCCAAGGGCTGTAATATAATTGGACAAAGCATCGATCCATACATAAACGACGTGCTTCGGATTGCCTGGCACTTTAACACCCCAGTTAAATGTTGTCCGGGATACTGCCAAGTCTTCAAGACCAGGTTTGATGAAGTTATTGATCATTTCATTTTTACGTGATTCCGGCTGAATAAACGTCGGGTTTTCTTCATAATACTTGAGCAGACGATCTGCATAGTTGCTCATCCGGAAAAAGTATGATTCTTCCCGTACTTTTTCGACCGGATGACCGCTGTCCGGGCTTTTCCCACCGACAACTTCTCCTTGCTCATTTAATTCTTTGTCGACGAGCTGTGTTTCCGTGTAAAACGTTTCGTCTGGCACCGAATACCAGCCTTCATATTCGCCAAGGTAAATATCTCCCTGATCCAACAGCTGCTGAAAGATTTTTTCAACCACTTGTTTATGGCGTGTTTCCGTCGTGCGGATAAAATCATCATTTGAAATATGCATAGTTTTCCAAAGCTTTTGAATCCCGGATACAATCTCGTCTACATATTCCTGCGGCGTTACACCTTTTTCGTCCGCTTTTTCCTGGATTTTTTGTCCGTGTTCATCTGTTCCGGTCAAATACATGACATCAAACCCTCGCAAACGCTTGTAGCGTGCCATTGCATCTCCCGCCACTGTTGTATAAGCGTGTCCGATATGCAAGTTGCCACTTGGGTAATAAATAGGTGTCGTTAAGTAAAACGATTTTTTGTGCTCATTCACTGGAAAGTCCTCCTTAAAAAGCATCTGCTTATATGCCGTAAGCTTTTTTAGTCACTTCTTTTATTGTCTCCCATATACGAATAAATGTAAATATCAACACCTTTTTTTCTCTCGATTTCTTTGTCGAATAAACGATTTTATTCGACAAAGTTCGACATGGTTGGAAAAATTTTTTTCATATTTGAGCTTTTTGTTGTATAAAACCTTGATATATCAAGGTTTTATGACTTTACATTTAATTGAAGAATTAGGTTTTATTTGTTGACGTTTATGGGAAGACTTGGTACAATTACGTCATGGGGTAAGTTTTTTGTCGAATGTTGACGAATGAATTTATACAAAGCCATTTGAAATAAACACATATATTGAGAGGAGATTTTCAAATGAAATCAACAGGTATTGTACGTAAAGTAGACGAACTAGGACGGGTTGTTATTCCAATTGAATTACGCCGTACGTTAGGAATTGCAGAAAAAGATGCGCTTGAAATTTACGTGGATGACGACAAAATCATTCTTAAAAAATACAAGCCGAGCATGACGTGCCAAGTAACAGGTGAAGTTTCTGATGATAACATCAAGCTTGCTGACGGTAAATTAATTCTTAGCCATGAAGGCGCTGAGATTCTAATCAAAGAAATCGAAGAAGCTTTCGCAAAAGGTAAGTAATTAAGAAAAGCCATAGTACGCTTGGTGCTAGGGTGCTATAACTGGACGCTGTTCAAAATATATATTTATCACATATATGTATACAAAAAGGTGCCTTGTCAGGCACCTTTTTTTGTATTTATATATGGTATGCAGTATAAACATCACGTTTTGGCAGATTCCGTTCTTTCGCTACTTGTTTAATCGCTTCTTTTGAATTCATGCTTTGTTCTGTTACATAATGAGCAACATGATCTTCAATGGTCATGTCTGCCCACCAATGCACCTCTGTTTCAGTAGCTGGCTCTTCACCGCTTCCTTCAATGATCAGGCAAAACTCTCCTTTAATATCCGATTCCGCTGCCCATTTTGCCGCTTCTTGAATGGTTCCGCGCAAAAATTCCTCAAACTTTTTCGTCAATTCACGGCTTAAGACAATCCGCCGTTCCGCTCCTAAATATTCCTCCATGAGGGAAAGCGTCTCTTTTAAACGATGAGGCGATTCGTACAAAATAAATGTATGCTGCACGTTTGTTAGTTTTTCAAGTTCTTTTTTCTTGTCTTTTTTTCCACGACTTAAAAAACCATAAAAATAAAATGGCTGTGGGGCTATGCCAGAAGCAATCAACGCGGTCACAGCCGCATTTGCGCCAGGAAGCGGTACAACGTTCACACCCGACTCAATAGCCATCAAAACAAGTTCATGCCCTGGATCGGAAATACATGGCGTGCCGGCGTCACTGACAAGCGCAACGGTTTCTCCCGCCTGCATGCGGTCAATCAGCTTTCGTCCGGCTGCTTCACTGCTGTGTTCATGGTAGCTGACAACAGGTGTTGCCACATCAAAATAATTGCACAGCTTTTTCGTATTACGTGTATCCTCCGCTGCAATGACATCTGCCTCTTTCATAATTCGAATCGCACGGACCGTCATATCTTCCAAATTGCCAATCGGCACCGGTACAAGATACAGCATGCCTGCCTTTTTTTCAAAGCTTTTCTGCGAGTTCACCATCCACACTCCTTTTCCATAAATACGCTTCTTTTTTTCGGCGCGGAAGCTGTTTAAAGGCGTATTCCGCACGCATTGCTTCTTGTTTTGTCTGGAATGATTCACTGTGAATGAGCGTCACCGGCAGGCGGGCACGTGTATACTTTGCCCCTTTCCCCGCATTATGGACATTCATTCGTTTTTCCAAATCATTTGTGTACCCGGCGTAAAAAGAGCCATCATTGCACTTAACGACGTAAAAATGGTGGCTCATCTCCATATAAGAGGGTCCTCACTTCATCTGTATATTCACCTTTTTCATTATAAACATAAAGCGGCGGCAAAATTTTCAAATCCGGTGCTCCATCTTTAATGCCTTCCACAAGAACTGTATTTGCTTCTTTATTGCCTGCTTTCGGATAAACAAAACGAATACGCTTCGGCTCAATCCGGTATTTTCTCATCAACGCAACAATATCAACCAGCCGGCCGGGACGGTGGACAAATGCTGCTTTACCGCCTTGCTTTAACAGCTGGGAAGACGACAAAATGCAATCTTCTAACGTACACATAATTTCGTGGCGGGCAATGGCCAAATGTTCATTCACATTCATTTCATTCGTTGAGGGGGTCAAAAAATAAGGCGGATTACATGTGACGAGTGTATGCTTTTCTTTACCAAGCCGTTCAGGCGCCTTTTTTAGGTCATCATTCACCATTTGAATTTGCATATGTAAGCCATTATATAGTACGCTCCGTACCGCCATATCATAAAGCCGCTCTTGGATTTCTACGCCAATCATTGGCACGCTCGTCCTCGCCGACATTAAAAGCGGCACGACACCATTTCCGGAACAAAGGTCGACGATCGATCCACGTGTTTTCGGCACTGAAGCAAATCGGGCCAGCATAACGGCATCCAGCGAAAAGGAAAAAACAGACGGACTTTGGATGATTCGCAGCTCTTCTGCCAGCAAATAATCAAGCCGCTCATCTTCTTTTAATTCGAACATACTCTTTACTCCTTTTGCACAAAAGAACCTTCCTTTTAAAAGGAAGGCTTCGATCTTTTTATTTTTTATTTAAAAAGGATAAGCAAAACAGACAGTCTTCGTCTTTACGCGGGCTTCCGAAGTGTACACTGCAAATATGAAACCCTTCTTGGTACAAGCGGGCGAGGTTATCATAGCCTTCGCCGATATCTGCTCCACGCGCCTGTACGTTAGCCGCTCCTGATGCTTTTCGTTCATGCCCGCCATTTAATTCTTCAAGACGGCGGCGTAAATGATCATTTTCAATGAGTAATGAATTATTTTCTTCCAATATTTCAGCTAACTGCATTTTCACTTCGCCAAGCTGCTGATACAGCTCGCCGATTTGCAGCTCCATATGGCTGACTGAATCGAAAATGCCTTTCTTGTCTAACTTTTCCACCGCATCAATCACCTGCTTTCACAGAAACGGCTCCTTCTTTCCCAATCTCATCAGATGAGAACTCAAGCGTCCGTTCCAATTCCGGAAGGTGCACCTGCACGAGCCGCTCTAAAATGTTTAAGCCCGTCACTCGCCCATTTCCGCTTGGCGTCTTCACCTTTTGACCAACATCCGGCAGCTCACGGCGTGCATCTTCATACTCATCGTTTTCATACTTTAGGCAGCACATTAACCGGCCGCACAAACCAGAAATTTTGGCTGGATTTAATGACAGGTTTTGATCTTTTGCCATTTTAATCGATACCGGCTCAAAATCACCAAGAAATGTTGAACAACAGAGCATTCGTCCGCATGGTCCAATACCGCCCAGCATTTTCGCTTCATCGCGGACGCCGATCTGCCGCAGTTCAATTCGTGTCCGGAAAATCGATGCCAAATCTTTTACCAGCTCGCGAAAATCAACACGTCCATCTGCCGTAAAATAAAAAATGACTTTATTTCGGTCAAATGTATATTCGACATCAACAAGCTTCATATCAAGCTTATGCTCCGCAATTTTACTCGTGCATGTATCAAATGCATTCATAGCCGCTTCACTGTTTTCCTGAACAGCCAGGCGGTCTTTCTGATCGGCTGTCCGGATGACTTTTTTCAATGGCAGAACGACATCGTCTTCATCAACTTCTTTCGGTCCGACAACGACATGTCCGTATTCAACACCTCGCACTGTTTCCACAATGACGTGATCTTCCTTTTGAATGCTAAGATCGCCCGGATCGAAATAATATATTTTACCCGCTTGCTTAAAGCGTACACCTACTACATTACACAAAGGCGTGTCCCCCCTGTAACTTTAACAAAAGCTGCTCCATCAGCAGCTGCTGGTTCGTATTGCTGTTGAGTCTTCGTTTCGCTTCCAAAATGGATGCCATTCGTTCTGCCAGCACATCTGCCGACAAAAACAGTGCGTCCTGTTCAAAAGAAGCGAGACGGTCAGGAAATGCAAGACCGTGATCTTCACCGGTCATAATGGAAAGCAAATCCCTATGGATAAAAACGAAAAGATCAAGGGCAAGACTGACCTGCTGTTTCTCTTTAAAATGCGAATGAAAATCTTCTGACAGCGAAACGATGGCTGAGAGCCCGCCGCCTTTTAGACCTTCGTATAATTTTAACACTATTGATCGTGCCTGTGCAAACCACTCATCACGTGATAGTTCAAGTGCTTCTTCCAGGTGATTGGTTAATTTTGATGCAAGCGACGCCATTGGAATGCTGATTTTTTCTTCAATCAAGCGCTGCTTCAGTTGATTTGAATCAATCGGCTTAAACGTAAGTTGCTGGCAGCGTGACAAAATTGTCGGTAAAACTCGGCTGCTTTGTTCAGTTAATAAAAAAGCAACCGTATTGGCAGATGGCTCCTCTAGAAATTTGAGCAGGCTGTTCGCTGCACTTGCCGTCATTTTATCTGCCTGATTTACAATATATACTTTCCAGCTGGATTCAACCGCCGTTTTTATAAATTCCTGCTGCAAATAATAAATTTGTTCTTTTTTGATCGATAAGCCATCCGGCTTGATAACATGAAGGTCTGGATGGTTGCCATGTTCAATGCGGCGACAGTTAATACACGATCCGCAGGGCATGAATCCATCTTCAGGCTTTTTGCAGAACAGGCTTTTTGCAAAAAGCATTGCTGTTTCTTTTTTTCCGGTACCTGGATCGCCTTCAAGCAAGTAAGCATGCGCCACACGATCACGCAGTAAACTGTTTTCAATCATCCGCATAACAATCGGCTGACGTCTTTCTGCTTCTTTCCACGGGTTAGACACGTGCTTCACACCCTTTAAAATTGATGAAACTGCTCAACCGGAAGCACAAAGATTGTGGCGCCGCCGACCGGCACTTCAACCGGATAGGGCACATATGCATCGACATTACCACCCATTGGCGACACGGGAGGGGCAACC
Source organism: Domibacillus iocasae (assembly GCF_001750285.1). Lineage (GTDB taxonomy): Bacteria > Bacillota > Bacilli > Bacillales > Domibacillaceae > Domibacillus > Domibacillus iocasae. Next base: position 2,483 of record NZ_MAMP01000023.1, on the reverse strand, counting down.
TGTTCTCGCGACTGGCAATTTTTTTTGATAATTTCAAGCGCATCCTGCACGCGATCATCTTCTACACCGATCATAAATGTCGTATTGCCCGCTTTTAAAAAACCGCCTGTTGAAGCAAGCTTTGTGGCACGAAACTGATGATCAATGAGCGCATGAGACAATTTATTGCTATCCTGATCCTGTACAACTGCCATAATTAATTTCATACTACCTTCCCCTCTCACAGGATTTCTTTCATTATACCAAATCTTTTACCTGAGCACTTTTTCAATTTCAGCAAGTGTTTCTAGAAAAACGTGTCCTTCTTCTTGTTCTGCATCAATGATCACAATTCTATCTTTATTTAAGTCCGCTAATTTTATGTAGCCTTCCCGAACTTTTTCGTGAAAAGAAAGATCTTCTAGATCGAGACGGTTCACTTCACGACCATCATGGTGATGAATGCGTGCAAGCCCAACTTCGGGACGCACATCAAAAAGCAGTGTCAATTCGGGCATAACTCCATCAATGGCAAAAGCATTAATCGAGCCAACTTCCTCCATCCCCAGCCCCCGTGCATAACCTTGGTAAGCAAGCGAGCTATCCACAAACCGATCGCAAAGCACAATTGCCCCACGCTCGAGCGCCGGCATCACTTTTTCTGCTAGGTGCTGCCGGCGTGCTGCCGCATACAGCAGCGCCTCTGTCCGTGCATCCATCGCTGTATTTTCTTTATTTAAAATAACCGAGCGAATTTGTTCAGCGATTGCAATGCCGCCTGGTTCTCTTGTCTGTACAATATCGAGCCCTTGTTTCCGAAGCTCGTTTACAACTCGGTCAAGCACGGTTGTCTTGCCAGCTCCTTCTGGTCCTTCTATCGTAATAAATAGTCCTGCCACATTAGTTCTCCTTCCGAAACACAACAATCTTCTGTTCGTTTAATTGACTTCCACCATGGAAATGAGCGCCTTGTTTCATTAACCATTTAATCGTCTCAATATGATTAATGGAAATGCTCTCTCCTTCCATAACAAGAGGAATGCCCGGCGGATAAGGAATTACCATTTCCGCTGATACGCTGCCGATGGCTTTTTCCAATGAAACAGCTTTTTTCTTGTAACGACTATGCTCATTATACGGCAATGCTAAAGCAGATACATACTTAGATTGCAAAATATCCGGAAGCAAGGCAGCTGCTTTTTCTTTTTTCATCTGCAAATTCTTCAGTTTTTCTACAGCCAGCTCTTCAAAAGAAGATTCTCCTGCTTTTAAAAGAGGAAAAATAAGAAGGACCTGGCACGGATCAGCGAGTTCAATGTAGACACCGGCAGCTTCAAACAATTCCTGCACGTTATATCCCGTCAGCCCCTCTACTCGTACAAGCAGTTTGTACGGATCATCTACTATTATACAAGTGAAGCCTTTTGCTTCAAGAAGCTGAATAATTCTTTTTTTGACATCTATCGAGTAAGCATGATCTTTTTCTTCATATAAAGCTAAATAAGAGCGTGCATAATCTAGTGAGGCCATAATCGGATAAGATGGGCTGCTGGACTGAAGAGCCTGTAAATAAAAATGGATTTTTCCTCGATCAATTTTTTCAGATTGAATGTGAAGATACGCACCCATCGTCATCGCCGGCAGCATCTTATGAGCGGACTGTACAACAATATCCGCTCCCATTTGCAATGCACTCACCGGTAACTCTTTTTCATTCATCGTGAAATGCGCACCGTGCGCTTCATCTACAAGCACCCATGACCCATGAGACCTAGCAATCATCGCCAGCTCTTGAAAAGAACCGGTCATTCCATAATATGTGGGATAGGTAAAAATGACAGCTTTACAACCAGGATAGGCTGCAAACGCTTTTTTCAGCGTTTGGACTGAAAAAAGCGTCGCTGTTTGCGTCCGTTTATCAACATCCGGAGCAAGAAAAACAGGGAAAACTTCAGCCATTTTTAATGCATTCAACACAGATTTATGACAATTACGCTGAACGAATACTACATCCCCTTTTGAAAGCGTCCCAAGAATCATGATTAAGTTTCCAACTGTGCTTCCATTAATAAGAAATTTGCTTTCAACCGTTTCATAAACATCCGATAACATATTTTCAGCTTCAGCAATACACCCTTCAGGAGCATGAAAATCATCTAAACCGGTCAGCTCTGTAAAGTCAAATGAAAGATCCATATACGAATTGAGAAAACCGTTTTTATGGCCTGGAACGTGAAAAGAAACTGGATCCTTTTGTTTATGATTTTTTAAAGCTTCCATAATCGGCATAAAAATGTGGTCCATTCAGTAAAACCTCCTGAAAATAAAGAATGTAAAAAAAGAGATGACATTGTGTCATCTCTTTTTTTATGCTGCCAGGCGGCGTCCTGCTCTCACAGGGGGACACCCCCAACTACCATCGGCGCTGAAGAGCTTAACTGCAGTGTTCGGGATGGGAACGGGTGTGACCTCTTCGCTGTAGCCACCTGACTATGAAGTTCGAA
>NZ_MAMP01000022.1 GCF_001750285.1 Domibacillus iocasae | reverse complement strand
ACCAGTAAAAACTGGTTGACCTTATAATACGAACGCCCCCGTTAGCTTAATTGAAATAATTCACAAACCCAATTCTTCTTTGATAAAAAACACAATCGACAAAAAGTACTTTTTTATTCGACTGCTATATTTAATAGGCTATCTAATTGAAACAGAAAAAAGCAATCCACATTTGATGGATTGCTTTACTATTATTTTTTAATCGAGTCAAGATGCTCCTCTAAACGATCCCATGTTTCATTAATTCCTTGTTCCATTCCCATATCCAAGACAGATTTTAGTGCTTCTTGAGAAGCGTATTCTGCACGATTAATGAGCTTTGTTTTCCCTTCAATTTCTTCAAATAATAAAGTGCTTTGAGTTGCAGGCATACCCTCTGCTTCATTACCTTCTGCATCTGAAAAATAATCAATATAAACTATCTTTTCACCCTGAAGAATTTCTTGGTATACTCCTTTTCCCCAGGATTCAAATCCAAAAAAGTCACCCTGATTCTCGTCAATACACTTCATACAATAATGCCAGATTCCATTTACTCGAAAATCAATATTACATACTGTTAAAATCCAACCGCGAGGTCCCCACCATTTCTTTAGATGTTCCTCTTCTGAAAAAGCCTTGAATAAAAGAGCTTTTGGAGCATCAAATTCACGTTCTAATACAAGTACGTTTCCTTCTACCCTAGAGTTCATTTGAGTTGACATAAAATCCCTCCATAGATTTCTCATTTTGGATAGCTTCTGTGTGTTCCTCTAGATGGTCAATGGGCTACACTATTAATATATATTCTTGAAAATATTTCAGTTTCCTTCTTCAACTAACCTGCTCCGTTAGTTTAACAAGAAAATCTATATTATCCTTGAATGAGCCTTCTTTTAATTAAGTTATTGAAAAGCCTTTTACTCAAAGAAAATCGTTTTTACCTAATATAAGTTCATTTAAATAAAAAAGCATGGATGAGTAGGTATGTTACCTAAAACCATCCATGCCTTGTTTATCTGTTAATAAAAATGTTCTAGTGATTTCTTAATATTTAAATTTCTCAATCAATCCTTGTAGTTCTCCTGCCATAGAAGAAAGCATTTTAGCAGACGTTGTGATTTCTTCCATAGAGGCCAGTTGTTCCTGCGTGGACGCAGCAACCTGTTCAGAAGATTCAGCATTTCCTTGTGCAATACTAGCTATTTCATTAGCTGTTGCTGTTACCTCCTGCACCCCGGCAGACATTTGCTGAGCGGTGGCAGATACCTCTTCCATTTGTGGTGTGATTTCTTTGACACTATGAATAATTTCATTAAATTTTTCTATTGCATTATTAGACACTTTTAAGCCATCTTGAACATCATCTGATACTCGTGCCATTATTTGAACAGAACTTTTGGTACTTGTTTGTATTTCTTTAATTAGGTCAAAAATCTCCTTTGCTGATGTTTGGGACTGTTCTGCTAGTTTTCGTACTTCATCAGCAACAACAGCAAATCCCTTTCCATTTTCTCCGGCCCTAGCTGCCTCTATCGCGGCATTTAGTGCCAAAAGGTTTGTCTGTTCAGCAATTCCAGTAATTACATCTAAAATCGAGCCAATTTCCTTTGCTCTATCATTTAATGTTTGAATCATTGTATTGGATTCATTAACTGATTTATGGATAGAATTCATCTGATCTCTTGTATTTGCGACAGCTTTCCCACCTTCTTCCGCTTGAAGGGATGTGTGTTGGGAGAGTTCTGACACACTCGCTGCACTTTCAGCGATTTTAGATACGCCTGTAGAAATTTCATTCAAAGCCTGTGAATTTCGGTTAAGCCCGCTAGTTTGTTGTTCTACACTGACAGCTACACCTTGAATTGATTCAGCTACTTGCTCAGTCGCAGCACTCGTTTGTTCAGCACTGGCAGTCAATTCCTCTGATGAAGCAGCAACTTGTTGGGCGCTATATTCAACTTGTGTAATGAGTGAACGAAGGCTTTCCTGCATATCATTAAAAGCTTCACCTAATTGCCCAATTTCATCATTTGTTTTAACATCAATATGCTCCGTTAAGTCACCTTTACTCACTGTAATGGCCTTCTCTTTTAATTCAATAAGAGGTTTAATAATGGATTTTATAATAAAGTAAACCACTAAAACTCCTACTAAAACGGCAATAGCAATCACTATCAAGGTTCGAATTAATATAGGAGAAGCTGATTCAGAAATTTCCGAAGAATACATCGTGCCACCAATTTTCCATCCCGTTAAATTATTAGTGGTAAAATTCATCTTCTTAGCTTTGCCTTCGAATTGGTATTCAAACTGCCCTTTCTCTTTTTCGTATAATTTATCTGCAAATGGTTGTTCATCTTTTGTTCCCGGTTCCAGTGTCGGATGAGCTATGTATATTTTTTGAGAATCTAACAGGATGGCATAACCTTCATGTCCAATCTTTACATCTCCAACTATTTTTTGAAGGTGCGTTAAATTTATACTGACTGCTACTACTCCTGAACCATCAGAAATTGCTTGTGATACGGTAACAACCATATCCTCGGTGCCAGCGGCTTGATATGGTGGTGAAATAACTGCTTCCCCTTTTTTCTTCATGGCATCCTGATACCATGGTCTTTCACGAGGGTCATAATCCGGGTCCATAGTCACCGCAGGTTCCTGGATAAATAAGCCTTCTTTTTCAGTTCCGACAAAAATACTAGTAGCTTCCGGGTGTAACATTGCATATTGAGCCAATTTTTCTCTTAATTCCGGGCTACTGGTGCCTTTATATAAATTTGAGGTAATACTTTTAGCGAAGGAGTTCACGTCGTTTATCTTGGGATCTATAGAACTGTCAATGCTTGAATTCAACAATTCCAATTTTCCATCTGAGCTATCTAACATTTCCTTTTCAACCGCTGTTTTTGCCGATGAGTAAGCAAGCAAGCCAATACAAATGGACGGAATAATCAGTATTGCAGCAAAAGATATAAATAGTTTGGAGCGTAAGTTTTTCATGAAGTTTTTCATATACAGCCTCTTCCTATAATTTTATTACTTTCAGTGAAATGATGATGTAGTGAAATCTGTGTTGTTCTGCACACCCTCTCTGGTAAAATATTTCGTTTAAATACTTCTACATCCATTTATAAAAAGTGTCTTAACAACCGGGGGAAAGAACTCGATTGTAGTTTAGAGTTTGAGTATATCAAGTTCTTAAAGTAGTGCAACTGAGACTTCAAATATATTCAACTAAAAAAACTTCTTATATAAGGAGTTAGAACCAAATAAAAATGGTTTCTCTTTCCTATATCGGTTCATTTCTCTAAATATCAAGTAAAGAGATAGCACGAAGTAATATAAGTATCTCCGTATTTAGGGTAAAAATCTTGATAGACAGAATGATACATGCATTCAACATAATCGTTGTGTTCAAGGAGAAACGATAGTAAAGAATTGCTGAATTTAATCCACGAAGAATATGGAGATAAGCCTTCTTTTAATTAAGTTATTGAAAAGCCTTTTACTCAACAGTACCGGTCAACTAATACTTAATAGTTTGGAAACCTTCAAATATCAATAGCCAACTTTAACAGAGCCTTAAATAAAAAAAAGACATAAAATCGAATTATTTAATTCAAATTCTTGTCGGTATTTGTCGAACGAAAAAGATAGCGACCGTCCCTTTCGCATAGGAAAATAGGATTAAACCTGTTAATTTATCGAAAAAGGAGATTGATTATGTTTAAGAAGAAATTATTTAAGCCTTTTGCAGCGTCTCTTCTGTCCTTCTCGCTACTTGCTGGATCATTTACGCCAGCACTTACAACTGATTCAACGCAAACTGCCGAAGCTGCACTGCCAAAAACAGCAACTAAAGTTACTGTGAACGATGTTGTAGATGGCGACACGATCAAGGTTACATACAAAGGAAATGCAGAAACGGTTCGTATGATCCTTATCGATACGCCGGAAACAAAACATCCTGATAAATGCGTACAGTTATATGGCCCTGAAGCTACTGCATATACGAAGAAGTACTTATTGGACAAGAAAAAGACTGTCAGCATTGAGCTTGGTGTTCAAAATCGTGATAAATACGGACGGATCCTTGCTTATGTGTACGTAAACGAGACAATGTTTAATAAGTTATTGCTTCAGAATGGCCTTGCTCGTATTGCCGTTTACCCGCCAAATACACAGTATCTTGACGAGCTAAAGAATGTTGAAGCGAAAGCAAAAAAAGACAAGGTTGGAATCTGGTCTAATAAAAATGCCATTAATGGTGGATGTGTACCAGCAAAAAAACCGGCGCCTGCTCCAAAACCAGCTCCAGCACCGAAACCGGCGCCTAAGCCAGCTGCACCTAAGAAAGAGTCATTTAAAAACTGCACAGAGTTGCGCAAGAAATATCCAGACGGTGTTAAAAAAGGACACCCTGCATATGATTCAAAGCATGATCGTGATAAAGATGGCTACGCATGCGAGAAATAATAAAAAATATTCATTACAACATCACCCCTTCTCTTTTTCGAGATGGGGTTTTGTTATAAACTTAAAAAGAACATGCATTCTAATTTTGGTTCTTGAATTTACCAAGCAAACATGGAATTCTTAAATGTATTACCAGTGATAAACCTGAATGATCTGTTTTTTGCCGCTGGATCAATACGTGATCGGCTAATAATGTGTAGAAGGGAGAAATGTATATGGCATCTGTTAAAAAGATTAAAGCAAATAACAAGCAGGGTTATAAGTGGCTATGTGTAGCAGATGGACCTCTTGATCCGGTGACCGGTAAACGGAAGCAGATATCTCGCCGCGCTGATAAAAAGCAGGATGCGATCGACCTTGTAGAAAAAGCGATTAGAATATTAAAAGAGGACGGAATTGATGAAAAGGCAATCAGAAACCTGCCGTTTGAAAAAGTAGCATGGGAATGGCTTGAGACGTATGCAAAAGGCAAAGTGAAAGAAAGCACTGTACTCCTCCGCCACCATCAAATAAAAATCTTGCTGCGATATCTTGCGAAAGTAAATATTAACAAGGTGACACCCCGCATGCACCAAAACCTTTTAAATGATTTGGATGATCAGGGATATGTTAAGAATTCGGTCGAAGGTGTCCATTCAACGGCCAATATGATTTTTAAATATGCCATCAAGGAAAAAATGAGAAAGGACAACCCTTGTACCGGAGCAGTTATTCCAACGAAAAAATTAACTGTAGAGGAAATTGAAAATCAGACAATTGAGGATAAGTACTTAGAACGGGATGAACTATTTGAATTCCTTGAAGCGTCAAATCAGCATGGGCTCCCGGGGGATGTGGAAACCTTTTACTTGCTGGCCTTTTCCGGAATGCGTTCCGGTGAATTATGTGCATTGAAATGGACCGACATTAACTTTGAAACAAACGAGATCCGTATCACAAAAACCTTATACAATCCGACAAACAAAATGACAGAATACAAATTAACTCCACCAAAAACAAAAGGATCGATACGGACATTCGATATTGATGATAGTGTAATCGATTTATTAAGAAAGCATAAAGTCCGGCAGGCAAAAGTGAAATTGGCGACTCGTCACAAACATGAAGATTATCATGGCCGGGACTTTATTTTTTGCCATGACAATGGCTACCCATTCGTCCAATACAATATTATCCAGAGAATGAACCGGTTGCTTAAAAAGACATCAATTAAAAAAGCGGCAACTCCTCACTTTTTCCGCCACACTCATATTAGCATGCTGGCAGAAGCGGAAATCGATATGACAACAATCATGAGACGAGTTGGTCATGATGATATGAAAACAACCATGAAGATTTATACCCATGTTACAGATAAAATGAAAAAGAATGCTGCGCAAAGGATTAAAAATCACTTCGGAAGCATTCTCAATTTAACAAAATCGCAAGAAATGTGAGCGAAATGTGATTTTTAAGTTATTTATACGCTTAAATTGAAGCTTTAACCCTTGTTATATCAACGTTTCTATGATTAATATAAATAATGGTTACAGTTATTTAACCCGTGATTTATATGCTATGATTGAATGAAACAGGTATGAAAAGATACTAGGAGGACACTCACCATGTTAAAAAAACAAATGGAAATATACATATCAAAAGCTTTAAGTGAGAATAAGGTTGAATTGTTTAAAGAGGAAAAGGAATATGCAGAAAGGCATCACTTAACAAATGATTTTACTATAGTAGAAAAAGAAAATAATACCCGCTTTACTGATGCTTATATCGAGCGCAGTAATAAAGAAAACGAAGAGTTGATTTCGGAAGAATCAGCAGCATTTTTATCACAACCCCTTGAATACCTAAAAATCAATAAAAGCGAATTCCTTTACATCGAATCTTCATGGTTTGAATTAATCGGTGTTGAGACACTTTCATTGGAAGTCGATGATGTGTTCGGAACATACAATGCCTTGTTCGGCTTGAAATTCCAGAAGAAAATGGGGAATGCATTAAAGGCTTACTTAAATAACGAACTCCAAGGAGAGATTGGAACATACAGTTTAATGTTCAACCAAGGTGATGGATTATGGGATGTCAATTTTTCCTTGAGTGGTGTAGAAGGATTTAAGGAAGAGATGTCTTTAGGCGATGCTTTAAGCCTCATCTACCATTTTCTGTTTATTCTTGTTGAAACAATCGAAGAAGATAATTAGGTAATTATAAACAGCCCCCACCAACTAAAGAGGACCATTTTTTTGTCATTTGCTTTATTTCTTCTTTAACTAGGTTGTGTTTGAAAACTAAAAAACATGATATAAGCATTGCCCCATCTCGACGTTTCGCCTACAATCCTACCCATCAGACGGAAGAGGAGATGGGACGATAACAAGGAAACGGTATGAGATAGAAGATCATCAATGGGAACAAATCAGCGAGTTATTTCAGCGGGCAAAAACCGGCCGTCCGGGCAAGAACAACCGTGATATGTTCAACGCCATCTTATGGATCGCCAGAAGCGGCGCTTTCTGACGGGACCTGCCCGAACGGTATGGCTCATGGAAAACGGTGTACAGCCGATTCTGCAAATGGCGCCATGATGGAATCCTGGAAGCCCTTTTTCATGCGCTAAATGTCCAGATGCATGATGAAAATCTCATGATTGGTGCTACTTCTTTTCTATCCTTTGTTTATGTCGCTTTGATTTTTGTATTATCTAAATAAGGGAGAAGTATGGAGTTTTCAGACACACACTAACATAAAGCAGCTTATTTCGATAATAATCGAATTTTAATCATAGATAGAAGAAAAAAGTGCTTCAAATAAGTTTATTTCCGTTTTAGGAATGTAAACGAATGAGCCCAAAGAACTTCATCGTCCCGAAGACTTTCATAATTAGGCTCTGATAAAGGATAGTGTTGATATTCACTCAAGAGAGTTACCTCTTCTTGAGTCCTTTTACGGTCACCAAAGTGGTAAAAGCGAGAAAAGCCGCCAGACTGAAAGACAGGCAGTCTGAAGCAGAAGCAGTACTTTCTCTGCAAGTTGCTCTTTTATTTGTGTTCTTAAGAAACAAAATCGAAAATATCGTCTTCAGATAAAACATTTTCCTCAATCAAAATCTCCCCAACTTCTTTATTGCCACGGCAGGTGACGCACGAATCGTAATCAAGTGAGTAGACGGTAAGATAAACGGCTTTCTCAATATCAGATTGTTGTTGTATATACTCTTCATAACTTCCATTTTGACGAAAGAAATCAGGTGTTGCATTCGCTATGTTCACGCCGTCATACCATTGGACGTAAGGCTTTCCCTTTGCCTTGCCGACCTGTATTACGGTATAAGTGGATCCTTCCAGCCATTTCGCAAAATGATTGCCTGTTTGGTACCAGCCGTTTCGTTTTTTGACAATCACATCTATCAACCTCTCTCTGTTAAACTCTTATACTCAAATATATGTTACAATTTTCGTTTTAATCATACATTTTTCAAAAAATGCAAAAGACTGTGCTTTTTCATATCCTTATACCTCACTAAAGCTTGCAGAATAACAAAATCGAGCAGCCCGGACGAAAAAACATCCGGGCTGCTCGATTTAAATGTTAGGTATTTACTGAAACTTGGTGTTTCTCTAAAAAACGTGTCATTACACAGCCGGCTACAAACTTCGGGTGCTCGAGAAGCGGGTGGTGAAAGGGGATGGTGGTATGGATGGCAGCAATAATGAATTCATGCAAAGCCGCTTCATTTTGGCTATGGCTCCTTTGCGGGTTTTCCTGTGGACGAGCAGTTTAGCAATCATAGAATTATAGAAACAGGTGATGGTATAGCATGAATAACAGGCACTTCCACCTGCACACCACGGCCTCCGGGCACCAGGTGCATATTGATTTTGCCGGAAGCGTGGCGGAAGTGTTTGTCAGATTATTCCGACTGTTTTTCTTTTCTTAGATTAACAGGTGCCTTTATTTTAACAGGAAAATCAACAACGCTCTTTAACAAAGCCAAATAAAAAAGATGTGCCTTATTCAGGACACCTCTTTTTAAGCAGACTATCGCGTTGACATTTCAGCATTTGGGAAGCAGCAATGCTTTCTGGGATATATATTTCTTGGATGCCTCTTGTTTTTGCACGTCAAACTCGGTTTTAAAAACAGCCGTTACGTGTTCATTCAAATCAAGTGCAACGGCCCGATCCAGCCAGATGGGGCTGGTAAAGAAGACATCGAATGCCACATCGTCTACGTCATGTTTCTTCATATACGCAAAGATGCATTTCATTAATTGCCTTTTCCCGCTGGATTTCAATGTATCCTCATATAGATACCGTTCTTCAGGTGTTTTGTTTGATTTGTACGCCGCATGAACATCCAGTTTTCCGTGAAGATAGCGAAATACTTTTAAGGTGTTCATCGAATCATCGAGGCTGTTGTGTGCCTGCCCATCTGCTTCGATTTGGAACACCTCCATGGTTTTGGTCAGACTGGGGGTGTTGCCGTTGAAGGTATCATACAGGCCAAACTGAAGAATCGGCAATATGTCAATATAGCTGGACAGGTTCAGGAAAGGAAGTCTGTAACGTTCGCATTCTTTTTCCAAGAACCGAAAATCTTCTTTTCCCCATGCCACAAAACAAGATTCCTCCGTGCCAAGAAACGCCTTAAATTTCTTTAATACGTGCGGAAATGGCAGGGCGGAAGACACATCTCGCTGCGTGATGCCTGTTAGTTTTTTCGTAAACGATGTCAACCTTTCTGCTGGCTTCACTAGGGATGAAAAGACATCGACCACTTCCAATGTAGCGGGTGACACTTTCAAGGCTGAGAGTTCAATAATTTCTTCCAGGTGGTGCGGGTCCCATTTCGATGCGTTCCATTCAATATCAAGTACGATGTAATTCACAGTATCCTGCCTTTCTCATTGTCTGTTTCTAATTATACAGCCATTTGAAAAAAGAAACATAAATACAAATAAAAAAGCAGAACTATATCAGATGAAATTGAAAAATGAGTGAACGAAATGAAGCTTCTGATATCTGGTCTCGTGGCGGCATGTGTGTTAGCGATGCCTGCCTATGCGTTTACCGAATCGGAGGAAGGGCAGACTCTGTTTGCCCCAAGATCGCGGAAACACGGAAAGCCCTTGTGGATGCGATCCTCTCCTTCAATTTCCATATGACCACGCTATTCCCCTGCCCTTTACCTATTCTGCCAAATGAATCAAGCAGTACATGAATTAAAACAGCCGCTCTAAAATCGACAAACCACGAATGGTCAAGTGATTTTAGTATTAGCTTTAATTCCTCAGCAGTTAAAGTTTCTACCTGCTTCTCCTGGTCTTTAATATTTTTAATTGCCATAAAAGGATTCTCTTCAAGAAACCTTCTTGCGTCACTGACTGAAAAGTTCTCCATATATTTATTTTTGGCAAAACAACGCTCTAGATCATTAAATAACTTGTTGCAGTTGGAAATTATGTGTTCAGATAGCCTCTCCATTTTTTCACCCTTGCAACAATTTCCCTCGCTCTCTCAACAGACAATCCACCTTGATTTTCTGTTTTTCTTTCAGCTATAAAAAAAAACCCCTTTTCAGTGTTGAAATTCACACATCCAAGAGGGCAGCAAAGAGTCAAGTTCAGTTATGGTTGCTCATGATCCAAATGTATAGTTTAAATAGACAATTAGCTAATCATCAATCATCCACAAACGTTGCCAGGAAGCCTTATACGCCTGCTAAACGAGAAACGTCACGGGCGATCATCACTTCTTCGTTTGTCGGGATGACAATGACTTTTACCGGTGAATGCGGGTAGCTGATGAATTGTTCTTCACCGCGCACATTGTTTAGTGCCGGGTCCCAGTAAATGCCCATAAATTCGAGGCCGTTCATGATTCGGGCACGTGAGGCGATGTCGTTTTCGCCGATGCCGGCTGTGAAAATGATCGCGTCGACGCCAGACATGCGGGCAGCATAGGAGCCGATGTATTTGTGAATGCGGCTGGCGAATACTTCAAGCGCTGTAATAGCGCGTTCGTTGCCTTCTTCGGCTGCTTTCGACAAGTCACGAAGGTCGCTTGACACGCCAGATACGCCGAGCATACCACTTTTTTTGTTTAACGTGTCCAATACTTCGTCCGCTGTCTGGCCGGTTTTTTCCATAATAAACGGCATTAACGCCGGGTCGATGTTACCGGAGCGTGTTCCCATAGCAACACCGGCAAGCGGCGTGAAGCCCATTGATGTATCGATTGATTTTCCGCCTTCAATCGCTGCAATGCTGGCGCCGTTTCCAAGGTGGCATGAAATTAAGCGCAAATGCTCAATCGGACGGCCAAGCAGTGCCGCTGCGCGCTCCGATACGTATTTGTGCGATGTGCCGTGGAAACCGTATTTACGAATGCCGTATTCTTTGTAATATTCATATGGAAGGCTGTATAGGAACGATTTTTCCGGCATCGTCTGGTGGAATGCCGTATCAAATACCGCGACAGCCGGTACGTTTGGCAGCACGGCCTGAAAGGCGCGGATGCCCGTTACGTTCGCCGGGTTGTGAAGCGGTGCGAGTTCTGACAGTTCTTCAATTTCTGCAAGAGTCGCCTCATCAATGATCGCTGAATCGTCGAACTTCTCCCCGCCGTGCACGACACGGTGACCGATCCCGTCGATTTCATCGAGGGAAGCGACAATGCCGTTTGACACAAGCTTAGACAGCAGCATCTGAACCGCCACTGAGTGATCTGGAATGTCGGTTACCTCTGTGTCCGATGTGCCGTCCGGCTTCGAAATCGTGAACACGCCGTCAGACAAGCCAATCCGCTCGACAAGACCTTTCGTCAGAACCGTTTCCTCCGGCATTTCAAACAGCTGAAATTTTAATGATGAACTTCCTGCGTTAATCGCAATTACTTTAGACATTATATCCTCCTCGTGATCGAACAATTTATCTCTATATATAGGAATAACGTGTTCCGCACAAAATAGCAAGTATTCCTTTCTCCGTTAACCGTTTACATGAAATAATAAATATTTTCCGACAAATCTGCTTTATGTTTTGAATTTGCTTCTTTTTGTTTCTTTTTTCTATCTTGTGTATGAGCACACCCTGATATTCATAGAAAAATCTATTATATATATCTTTTTTAGGATAAAAGTTGCACACTATTCCCACAAATATACTTACAAACGGTAAGGACGTGAATTATGGTACGGTTTAATCGATCTCCTAAAAAACAGAGTCCTTTTTCAACACTGAAATGGACTCCTCTATTGAGCTGACTGCTTCTCCTAATTCCGAATTGTCAAAGCAAGTCACTATGATTGGGTTGACCAAACGCGATTTGTCTTATGTCAAAGCGATGAAAGCGATCATGGAGCAGCAAATGGACCACATCATTGAAACATTTTATTCTAGTATCAAGATGCAGCCGGGACTGCGGCATATTATTGAAGCAAACAGCTTCGTCGATCGGCTGAAACAAACCCTTCGTTCGCACATTGAAGAATTATTTGATGGGCGTATTAACGAGTCCTTTTTACAGAAACGGTTTCGGATTGCACACGACCATGTCCGCATCGGCCTTCAAACAAAATGGTATATGCCTGCTTTTCAGAACCTTTTAAATTCAATGACGGATATGATTTCAGCTCAAAGCTGGACCGCTGAAGAAAAAGTGGCTGCGATTGGGACCGTGACAAAACTATTAAACTTAGAACAGCAAATTGTGTTTGAAGCGTATAAGAACGAAAATGAACGCCTGCGGCAGGAATACCTGGCTCAAAAAGAAAAGTTAACAAAGCAGGTATATGCGGTCTCCCAGGAGCTTGCAGCGACTTCAGAAGAAACGAGCGCTTCTATCAAAGAACTTGCACAGCAGTCCGATTCCATTACACAAATTACAAAAGACGGTAAGGTGCAGGCGAACCCATCAGAAAATCATTCCCTCTAGGGACAAAAACAGCTCCGGGATCAGGGCCGCAAGCTGGGCGATATTCAACGGGCAGTATCTGATATTCACGCCTCCTCAACAGAACTAAATGACATCTCCCAACGGATTGTAGACGTCATTACGATTGCTGGCAACATTGCCAGCCAGACGAATTTGCTCGCATTGAATGCCTCCATTGAAGCGGCCCGTGCTGGTGAATATGGAAAAGGTTTTGTTGTAGTGGCGGAAGAAATCCGCAAGCTGTCTCATTAAACGAAAGAATCGATGTCGAACGTTTCAACTCATATCACAAAAACAAACGAATTGATTAAAGAAATGAGTCAGTCTGGGCAGACAGTGAATGGCTTAGTAGATGCTGGTATTTCCGGCATGGATAAAACCGGACACGATTTTACCACTCTTCTTTCATCGATTAGTAAAACGAAACAGCAGAACGAAGAAATTGACCGGAAAATGAAGTAGTTTTTTCATATCATTCAAGAAATCGAAAAGGCATCGGGTGAAGTAGCCCATTCTGCGGCAAGGCTAAATGATGTAACGGAATCGATTTAATGGTTCATTTTCTCAAAACCGTTCTCCGGAGCGGTATTTTTTTATGTTAAAATACGGGGTAGACTGTTTTGGAAAGCAGACACCGCGATGTATGAAGTGAAGCACAATGGAAAAGACGCCTGCTTATTTTATATAGCATACGAAAAGGAGAATAAATAAATGAAGTTACTTTGGGATTTAGATGGAACGATTTTTGATACATATCCGGCAATTGTGAACAGCTTTGCGGCGGTGCATGAGGCGGCGCATGGCACACCGGTAGACCGGGCGGAGGCGCTTAGATGGCTAAAGAAAAACTCAAAGCTTGCGTTTGCGCATTACGGCATCTCGGATGATTTCCGGCCGATGTTCGCAGAGCTTGACCATAAAGAGTCCGAGTCAGCCTGCGTTCCGTTTGACGGAATAAAAGAAGTCCTGGCCGCAGCGGACGTAAATGTCATTGTCACGCATCGGACAAAAGCTTCTACTACCTTTCTTTTAACAAAATGGGGGCTGATTGATTATATTGATGAAATTGTCAGCCCGGAAGATGATGGGTTTCCACGCAAGCCGGATGCCGCAGCGTATATCTATTTGCATGAAAAATATGAGCTCGACTGGGCCATTGGCGACCGGTCGCTTGACTTAATTCCTGCACGCGCAGCGGGGATGAAAACAGTGGCTTTTCAAAACCCGGATATTGAAGCCGATGTTTATTTGGATGTGTATGATGAGACATTTTATGAAAAAGTAAAATAAAGTAAAAAATCGAGTCCTTATACAGGCTCGATTTTTTTATTCGAAGAAAACGGAAAAATAATTTAAACATATAAGTTGAACGAAAGATTTTACACTTTTCTGTTTAGAAAAAGAATCGAGCAACAACGCTTAGACCAAGTGACGTAATAGTGGAAGGATGTCTGATGGATAGAGCCATGCTTGTTGATTTTTTAGAATGGAGGAAGGAGGGCTGGCGGCGGAGACTCCCGCGGGACGAGCAGACAGGATGAAACGGGCAGCGCGAAGCGATGCCTGGTTCATCGTTCGCCCCGCAGGAAAGCGCAGCCGCCAGCCTGTAGTCCATCACCCTTCTTCTTAAAAAGCGCTCCCTTTGCCCTCTTTTTCCCGATCGTACCGTTACGCGATAAACCGCCTCTACAGGAAGCGGTGAAGATGCAGAAGTTAAATTCAACTTATATAATTCTTTCTTTTTTAGCTTTCTTACTCATTTCTTCCATTCTAATTGGATATTTATCCTATCAAAGTGCGAAAAATGAAATAGAAAAGCAAATGCTTTTTTCTGCAAAAGAAAGCACTCTGATGCTAGACCGGCTTATTGGGGACAGGGTCAATATGAAAATAAATGATGTACAATTTTATGCAGATTTGGTCACAAAAAATGATATTCAAAGTGAAGAAAGCGCGGGTTGCGCGTCCGGCTTAATCAGTATGCCAAACTTCATCGGGAAGCCCATTAGTATCTATATCAGAACGCTGGATGGCATCATGGTGCAGGACTCACGCCTGATTATGACCCTCGTTGAACGTCCCTGGTATCATGAAGCATCTGGGCGTCAGCTCTTGACTCTGTGTCTGGCATCGCCGACGACAACGCGTCTTCCGCTGAACCAGTGGCCGCCGCAACAGAAGAACAGCTCGCTTCTCTTGAAGAAAGCCAATATCGCCGCAAAATCTCTTTCCTTTATGGCAGAAGAACTGCGGCAGGTCGTTCGGAAATTTTCCGTTTAGCAAAAAAGCTGTCCCCCGATTCCATTCGGCGGACAGCTTTTTTTATTTGGCCAGCTTAAACCGTTTTACGATCATGCTTAAGCCTTCTGTATCTTTTGATAAACGCTGTGCGTCATTCGACATTTGATGAAGATCATATTTGTTTTGATCCATTTCTCCAACCGTCCGCATCACTTGTTCCGTAAACTGTTCGGCAATCTGGCTCACATCGTGAATCACAGCTTCAAGCTGCTCTCCATCTTTTAAAATACGCGAGGCACTGGCCCGGTTGCTTTCAACAGCTGCTAAAGTATCCGCAGCAATAGAATGAAGGGCCATCACCGTGCCACCCGCTTCCTGAACATGGCGGACACCTGCTTCTAAATCACTTCGGCTGCTTTCAACCTCGTCCGCTACCCGGAATATATCGTCGCGTGTTTTCTGGAGGGCAGCCAAAATATCAGCAGAAAACGCATTCGTTTCTTCGGCCAGCTTTCGTACCTCATCGGCGACGATTGCAAAGCCCCGCCCTGCTTCACCCGCTCGCGCCGCTTCAATCGATGCGTTTAGAGCAAGCAAGTTTGTTTGGGCAGCAATAGCCGTAATCGCTCCAACAATGGCCATCGTGGCATCCGTATCTTCTGATAACGTCCTCATTTTCTTTGCGGCCTGTCCAACACGCTCCTGCAGCATCGTCATATCTGCTTCAATTTTCTGCATCGCCTGCGAGCCAGTATCGGCAGAAGCGGCCGTCTGCTCAGAAAAAGAAACGGTCGAGTCCATGTCCTCTTCCATGCCGCGAATGCCTGCCATCATATCTTGCACGACTGCATGAGCCGATTGCAGCGAAGACATTTGCATTTCAGCACCTGACTGGAATTCCTGCATCGTGCCGGACAGATTTTCAAACGTTTCCAGCAAACGGGCTGTTTGCTCTGCCTGTGTGCCCGACACATGCTCCACAGACTGGGCGGACTTTTGCAGCTCATTCATCATGTTCCGCATGCCAAGCACGACCTTGTTTAATTCAAAGCCAATTTGGTGAAATTCCGTCCGGCGCCCGCTTTTCACTTCGCCGGTTAAATCACCGGCGGAAACTTTCCGCGTTAGCTGGTACCACGAACGAATTTCGGAAACGATGGACTGATATAAAAAATGACCAACAACAGCTGTTATGAGGAAAATGACCAATAAAACAGCAACGGCCGTCCTCGTTAAATCACCGGTTACAGCCAAAATGCCAAACACTGCTAGCAGCGGCAGCATACTGATCGCTAGGAAAGCTGGACGGAGAAACGGCTGCTGAGCAATCCGGCCAAGCCGTAAATTAAAGCGCTTTCCATTTGAAAAAGCCTGAATAGGTGCGGACGCGTCAACAATCATCTCTCCCGTATCACGTGCGTAATGCTGAATAAGCGGCTCGGTCGTCCGTGCTGCTCGCTGTCCCGTCTCATCTGAGAAAAGAACACCTTCCCGCAGGCGGTTTGTATGAATAAGGGCGGTTCCCGTTTCGTCCACAATTAATAAATATTCATTGTCTCCTAGTTCTTCGTCTAATAAATGATGCAGTGTTTCGTACTGCTCGTGGAGCGATTGTTCATTTTTTATGTATGGCTCGATTTTGCGAGCGATCGTCTGCACATCCTGCAAAGGACGGCGTTCTGACTGACGATTCATGCTTCCCCCACCTCCGTCCTCTATTATACAGGATGGGCCACAACATTTTGACTATTTTTTTAATACTTCGTTAAAATTTGACAGGTTTTCCTTCTTTTTATACGGTGAAATCAGTTGTCGGAAAGGATGGGATCCTGATAAAAAACTTGTTGAGAATCGTATGTGGAGTAGGATTTTTACTGGCGGGCATCGCCCACTTTACACGCTCAAGAGGATTTGAAGCGATTGTGCCCGGCTTTCTCCCTTTCAAAAAAGCTATAGTAGCTATTTCTGGCGTCATTGAAATAATGTACGGCTTCGCGCTGCTGTTAAACCGAGGAACCTCATTTGTAACCAAAACCCTGCCCGGCTTTTTAGCTGCCGTGTTTCTGGCCAATGTGTACATGGCAGTGAAAAGAATCCCGCTTGGTAATAAGCAGCTGCCACCATGGGTTCTTTGGGGACGACTCCCTCTTCAATGGCTGCTGATCAAAGGAGCGAAAAAAATCGATTCCTAAGAGAAGGCGTCTAGCAATTTAATGACCTCGCTTCTTTTTCACGCGTCTTCATTATCAAAAAATCCATGCCCGGTTTTATGCCGGCATGGATTTTTTGATTGGTCACGAAGCTCGCCAATTAGTCACGAACAGCACACAGATTTAGTTTCTTGCTTTCTGTACTTTCAGCTGTTTTCCTTTAACCGTTGTGGTTTTCATTGCTTTTAATACCACTGGGCCTTTGCCGTTTAAAATATCGACGTAGGTTACGTTGTCTTGAATAGTAATAATACCGATGTCTGCCGCTTCTATGCCAGGCAGATTCGAGATGGTCCCGACAAAATCAACGGCGCGCAGCTTTTTCTTTTTGCCGCCGTTAAAGTACAGCTTCATAATGTCTTTGCTTACGTTTTTGCTTTTGTCTTCTTTTACTTTTGGACGTTCAGCCATTTTTTCGTCAAATGCAGGCCTGGCGGCTGCGATCTCGGATGGAGACGGGAGGTCTTCACGCGGCAGCTCAAATCCGATATAGTTTTCAATTTCCGCCACGAACTTTTCTTCAAACGGCGTCATCAATGTAATTGCTCGGCCGGTATGGCCAGCACGCCCGGTCCGTCCGGTGCGGTGCACGTAGCTTTCTTTTTCAAGCGGCACGTCAAAATTAATCACGAGCGGCACATTTTCAATGTCAATGCCGCGTGCAGCGACGTCGGTTGCACACAAGTAGCGAAACTCGCCGCGCTTAAATTCATTCATAACGGCAAACCGGTCTTCCTGTACCATGCCGCCGTGCAGCATGCCGCATGACATACCCGCACGGTCGAGTGTGTCAAATAGCGTCTCCACGCGCTCCTGCGTCCGGCAAAACAGCATGGCACTGTCCGCATTCTCAACGGCCAGTACGTCTTTGAGGATACGGATTTTTTCGTCCTCTGCCACCGTCATCACCGCGTGTGTAATCGATGAGGTCGTCATTTCTTTCGCCACTTCAATCCGCTCCGGCACGTTCATGTATTTCTCCGATAAGCGGGCGATGTCCGGTGGGAATGTTGCAGAAAACAGCATCGTCACCCGCTCGGCCGGCAGACGCTCAATAATGGCGGATACTTGCTCAATAAAACCCATATTCAGCATTTCATCCGCTTCGTCAATGACAAGAAAACGGATTTTGTTTACATCGAGTGTTTCTTTTTCAATATGATCCAGCACACGTCCCGGCGTGCCTACGACGATATGTGTTTTTTGCTTGAGCTCAAGCTTTTGTCGGGCAAATGGTGATTTCCCGTAGACAGCGGTCGCTTTTGTCCGCTTAAACCGGCCAATGTTTGTAATATCTTCTTTTACCTGCGCGGCCAGTTCCCGTGTCGGCGTTAAAACAAGTGCCTGCGGCTTATTTTCATCCCAGTCCGTCATCTCGACAAGCGGGATCGCAAATGACGCGGTTTTGCCGCTGCCTGTTTGAGATTTAACAATCAAGTCTTTTTTCAAAAGAGCGGAAGGAATGACAGCCTGCTGTACATCGGTCGGTTTCGTATAAGATAATTCGGCCAGTGCCCTTTGAATATCGGCACTGATCGAAAACTGGCTAAAATGATTTTCCATGGATTTATTACCTTCTTTTTCTATAGTAATGAACGCTTCTCATTATACGGTAGTTTTCCATAGAACGACGATTTAATTTCATTTTTTCACGTTTTTAATGAAGCACCCGATCATTCCGCAAATAATGCCGACCATCGCAGAGGTAAACAGCGCTTTTTGCAGGAAGTCATAATAAAAATCGCTTCTATAAAATTCATGCGTCTGCTGCCTCCTTTTGACCGAGAAATGAGAAAGGGATGAACGTAAGCCTGACGTAACAGTTCCTGCTGAAACACCGTTTCGGCATCTCCAAAACCAATCACTTTTTTATTTAAAAGCAGCAGCTGGTCAAAGTATTCAGTTGCCTTACTTAAATCATGATGAACAGCTAATATGGTTCTCCCATTGGCAGCAAGCTCCTTCAATAAAGCAATCATCGCTGCTTCACTTGCCTCGTCCACCCCGGCAAACGGTTCATAGAATTTCCGCTTTTTGGGCAAGGGCTAAAAAAACACGCTGCTGTCCGCCTGACAATTCCCCAATTTGTTTTTTTTGCGAATGATTCCATTCCCACTTTTTTCAGACAAATCCGCGCCCAGTCCTTTTCTTTTTCCCTAGATTTTTAAAAAACCCTAACGTGGGATACGTACCAATTAAGACGGTATCAAACACCGTGATGGGAAAACCCAATCAATTTCATTTCTCTGTAGCACATAGGGGATAGATACTCTCATCTCCTTAAAGGATTTTCCTCCAAAAAGAACGGTGCCGCTGTCTTTTGAAATCAACGAAAGCATTGCTTTAACAAATGTGGATTTCCTGCCCCATTCGGTCCGATAAATACCAACTAGTTTTCCTTTTTCAACGATAAGATCGACCCTTTGAATCGCTTTCTGCCCATGATAAGAAACGGATAATTCTAAGATTTGAATAGCAGGTATCATTCTGAACACCTCTTTCTTTCCTTCTTAAAAATATTTTGCCTAAAGGCAAATTTAAATTCAAAAAAAGTAGTCACCCTAATTTTTATGCCATAACTAAAAAAGTTTCCTTTTAGCAACATTTTAACCCGAATGAAAACATTTTATCAATAAAAAAACTGCTCCAACCTCAGTTGGGGCAGCCCTTGCACTTATTTTTCATCTTTAAAGGAAAACAGTTCACCCTGCTTGCCGTAGTCATTCGGTTTTAAGTCTTCAAAAAAGACAAAAACCTTATCGGCATCCACGTCAAAAGATTCTTTGACAGCGGCGGTCATGCGTTTTACCAAATCACGTTTTTGTTCGGGTGTTTTTCCTTCTAATACTTTGACGGTAATAAACGGCATATATTGCCACCCTTTCTTTTTAGACGCCTGGGAACCAGCCCGGCGTGTTTACAATTGCATTCCAAAGCGGATCCGGCACAACGAGTTTTTCCTGCTCGTTTTTATCAATTTTCACGGCAATCGTTTCTTCCTCGCCGTTCTCTACTTTCTGTACCCAATCCGGCTCGATAATAAGCCCGCGGCCAATCGCAAGGAGATCAACGCCTGTACCGAGTGCTTTCATGGCGTCATCCGCTGTATAAATCGACCCGACGCCGATGACCGGTATCGCATTTCCAGCGCGTTCTTTAATAATTTCTAGGCGTGGGCGAGTATCATCGACGCCTCGTCTCGGCTGAGACCAAAATTCCATAAGTGATACGTGTAAATAATCCAGATCTTTTTCTTTTAGCGCGTCAATCAATTCCAGCGTATCAGCCATCGTTATGCCTGGTGTTTCCGGCTCTTCCGGCGAGAAGCGGTAACCTACCGCAAACGGACGGTCCGCTGACGCAGCTGCCTGTTTAACTGCATCTACAACGGCAAGAGGAAACGCAAGGCGTTCACCCCATTTATCCGTACGGCGGTTGGAGTGTGGTGAGAAAAATTGCTGGATTAAGTAGCCGTTGGCGCCGTGAATTTCCACGCCGTCATAGCCTGCTTCGATTGCGCGGCGTGTCGTTTCACCAAACGCCGCAATGATGTTTTCCACTTCTGCAGCGGAAAGCTCACGCGGTACAGCGCTTCCTTCTGCTTCGGCCGGCACGCTGCTTGCGCTGACGACATCCCCATCAACTAAGTTTGACGGCACCATGCGTCCTCCGTGAAAAATTTGCAAAATGGCTTTGGCGCCTTTTTCCTGAATCGCAGACGCAAGGCGCGCGAGGCTTGGAATCATTTCATCCCGGTCGGCACCAAATTCCCCTGGGAAGCCTTTCCCATTCGGCGTTACGTATGTGCAAGCCGTGATCACCGCTGCCACGCCTTCTGCCCGGCGTGCATAATACCCCACTTCTGCATCGGCCACTGTCCCGTCGTCATTCGATGAAAAGTTGGTCATTGGTGCCATCACGATGCGGTTTTTTAACTCAACCCCGCTTTTTAATAAAAAGGTTTCAAATAACGGTGCATAGGTTGATTTCATTGCATTAGTTGATTTCATTGTAAAACTCCTTTTGTTGACTGTCCCCCGCTGCGTTAACGCAGCGGGGGACTGACATGATTATGAATATTGCTTTTTTAGTTTGCGCAATTCTGCAGATAATTGCTCAAACCATTCTTCATCTTTTGTTAGCAGCGCCATATCAATGAGCTGTTCAAGTGATGCTTCGGCTGGCTCCTGTTCCAGCACGGGCTGCAGTGATTTTGTAAGCACACGGATCATTCGTCCGATCAGCTCCTCATTCACTGAATCCATAATATACACTTTTGTAATGTCTTCCGGGTTTTCTATTTTTACGACATATCCGTAGATTCTCTGTTTATCCCACGTTTCGCCTTGTACCCAGTCACCGACATGAAATTGTGTTTTGTTCCCCATTTTTTTCACTTCCCTGTTTCAAATGGTTATACACCTGCTTTAATTTTTTGTAAAACAGAGGCAACCGTAAATTGATATAAAAAGGATGCGTACGTATCTTCTGCTTCCTTAAAAATGTAATCCATTACGCTCTGCGTATTCGATGAAACCGGACACCCTTGTTCTGGGTCTCCTGTCTGCCAATTTGGCTGCAGTTCACCACGTGCAATCGCCTCATATACATCGCCAAGCGTAATTTTTTCCGGATCCTCACCGAGCATATACCCGCCTCGAATTCCTTCTTTCGTTTTTAAAAATCCGCTGTTACGGAGTATACTCATTACTTTTCGGATGCGGGCGGGGTTTGTCGCCACATTATGCGCAATCGCTTCACTTGATGCCATATGGCCTGGCAAATACGCCAAGTACACAAGGCTGTGAACGGCGATAGTGAAATTACTATTCAACCGTGTGTTCCCCTTTCAGAAACATACTGTAATTTTATTTTGTACAGTTCAAAAAGTCAATGGAAGTGATTTTACATGACTATTGATTCCGTGTCAATACATCTTTTTAAGAATTTTTTCCCTAAAAAAACTGCCTTCCGTTTAGGAAGACAGCACGTTTTGCTTCACTGCTCGTTTTTGCCACAGGATCGTTATGAAAAGGGTGATTCCGAGCAGTACAAGGCCAAGCATAAATGGAAATAAAATATTGACGTCGTATAAAAGACCGGCACATGTCGGACCGAGCACATTTCCGATTGACATGTACATATTGTTCATACCCATCGCAAAGCCCTGTTCATTACCCGCCATTTTGGAAATAAGTGTATTTAAGACAGGGCGTAAAATCGACGTCGCACAAAAAATAAGCAGCGAGATGCCAAAAAACAACCAGTAGTTTTTCGCAAACAGCGAAAGAAAGAACCCGAGAGCCGCTACCGCCAAAAAGACATTGAGCACTTTTCCTTCTCCATATTTCGTCACGATCCGGTCGACGATAAACAATTGCACAATCACACTGACAATACCAGTCGATGTGATCATGAGCGCAATATCCTGCGGCGTGGCTCCAAACTCATCATCCACAAATAAGCCAAGCACCGATTCATACGCCATTAAGCCGAAGCTCATCACAAGCGTAATAACGAGCGGAATAAAATAGGGCATCGTCACCGAGCGGGCAAGCTTTTTCAA
Source organism: Domibacillus iocasae (assembly GCF_001750285.1). Lineage (GTDB taxonomy): Bacteria > Bacillota > Bacilli > Bacillales > Domibacillaceae > Domibacillus > Domibacillus iocasae. Next base: position 582,285 of record NZ_MAMP01000022.1, on the reverse strand, counting down.
CATCGGCTCTTCCGCCGGGCGCTCCATCATAGCTGGCTGCTCCGGACGATCCGGTTCTTTCAATAAAACAATCGAAAAAAACACCGCAAATAGAGCAACAATCGCTGAAATCAAAAATGGCGCTTTTAAGCCGAAGTCAGCAAGGAAGCCGCCGATCCCGGGACCGACAACAATCCCAAACGACATCGCTGCGGAAATGAAGCTGTTTCCTTTTGCCCGTTGTTCAAACGATGTAATGTCCGCCACATAAGCAAAAATGGCCGGGATTAAAAGCGCCGCGCCAATGCCGCCGATTACGCGAGACACGTAGAGCATCCAAATCGAATCGAAAAAATAAAACACAAAACTTGAAACGGCAAGTCCAAACAAGCCGTAAATAATCATTTTTCGACGGCCGTAATCATCCGCCCATTTTCCGGCAATTGGTGAAAAAACGAGCTGTGCGCCCGCAAAAATGGCGATCATCAGTCCCGCGGCCATGCCGCCTTCATTAATTGACTCTAAATACGCCGGCAAAATCGGAATGATGATGCCGAAGCTGCCAATGGCAATAAACATGTTAATCATTAAAATAATCAACTTTTTCCGCTGATCACCGGTCATGAAAAAACTCCTCCTTTTATATACGCTTGCTTATTCTAGCAAATTGTTTTTAGAAACGGAAATAAATTTATCGTTAAGTTGACGAATTTTTTTAAAGCCGTTATGATAATATTAGAACGGACAAAACCATTTTTGTTTTTTTAGTTTTTTGACCAGGGGGATTGATACGTGAAAAATCGCATTATGAACGCCTTTATCGAGGAGATTCTTGACAAGAGCATGAAGTTTACGATGGACGACCTCGCCCGGAGGCTTGGCATCAGCAAAAGGACGCTGTATGAGCATTTCCCATCGAAAGTGGCGATCCTAGACGCCATTATCGATTCGTCGCTCACCGCCTTTGACGAACGGACAGACGCTATTTTAGCCAATCCGGATTTAACACTTCTGGACAAAATTAAGCAGACCATTACCGTGGCGCCAACCTTTACCGAGTTTTATGACTTGCGTATTTTAGAACAAATGAAACGTCATTATCCGGCACAATGGGAAAAAATGAACACGGCGCTTAACCAGTGGGATGACTTGCGTATGTTGATTGAGCAGGCGATTGACGAAGGCTTAATAGCCGAAACAAACGTGCCGCTCATTATGAAGCTCATCATCGACGCGACAAATACAACACTCGACCGGCGTTTTTTCCAGGATAACTCAATTACTGTTCAAGAAGCGCTTCATTCAATCGTGGATATTATTCTCTATGGACTTGTGAAAAAGAACTAGCATCAGCATATGCTGATCTTTTCTTTCGTCTTTGAAAACCAATAAAACAAAAATAGTTTTTTTGTTCCGAAAAGGAGCGTTTTAATTTTTATGAGTGATTCACTTACCAACCTGCCCGTGTACAAACTGTTTTTTCGTTACTTAATTCCCTCAATGATCGGCATGATGCTTATGGCCGCGAACGTTGTCATTGACGGCATAATGGTCGGCAGCCGGCTTGGTGCTGAAGCGCTTGCCGGAGTTGGCATTGCCGGACCTGTTTATACGATTTTTATTGCGGTATCGCTTTGGATTGGCGTCGGGGGCGCCACCCGTTATTCCATGGCAATGGGCGCTGGAAAACGGGAAAAAGCCCGTGTGATTTTTACGCAGGCGCTCGTGCTGAGTTTTTCCATTACCCTTGTCATTGCGCTGGCAGCTTATTTTTTTCGCGAACCGCTTGTATACGCGCTTGGCGCAAATCCGGATACGTACCCACACGCGTCTGCTTATATGACGGTGCTGCTTCTCTTCGGCTTTGTGTTTACGATCGAAAGTATATTCAGTGTCTTTGTTCGCAATGATGGCGGGCCAAACCTTGCGATGGCAGCACTTGTCACGGCGGCACTCGCCAACGTTGGGTTTAATTATTTGTTTTTGTTCGTGCTTAATTGGGGCGTCTCCGGTGCGGCATTCGCCACGGTCATTGCCTGCACATTGGCCATCTTGATCTTATCGACACACTTTTTCCGGGCATCCAGCAACTTAAAACTCGTCCGGTTTACCTTTCAAAAACGGGTTGTTTGGATGATTATCGCCATTGGCTTTCCCAGTTTTCTCGCTGAAATTGGCATGTCTGTGTTTACTGTGTCCCATAACTTGCTGCTCGAAAAAATGGCGGGTACGGACGGCGTCGCGGCATTTACTATCTTAAATTATGTGCACAGTGTCATGCTGATGCTGTTTCTCGGCATGGGATCAGCCATCCAGCCTCTCATTAGCTACTACCATGGAGCTCAGGATGAACAGCGAAAAAAAGAAACGGTCCGTCTTGCCTTATTTGTATCGGCTGGCGCGGGTGTGCTGTTTTTCGTTATTGGCCGGCTGGCCGCAGGACCGATCGTCTCGATTTTTGGTGACTTCCCTCCATCCGTCACGTCCCTTGCCGTCGACGCAATTGGTCTGTTTTTTATCGCCTACTTATTCATGGGCATTAATTTTGTGATGATGACGTATTACCAGTCAATCGGCCGTGTCCGGATGGCTGTCTGGATTACATCGGCGCGTGAAATTGCCGTTATGCTTCTGCTGCTTGCTGTGCTGCCACGCGTGTTCGGGCTCACCGGTGTCTGGCTGACCATTCCGGTTTCCGAGCTGATTGTGCTTTTGACCATTATCCAGTACGAGCGGAACATTCGCTTTAAGCGTGCGGACCGCCGCCGGGAACAGCTTGATTTTTAACAAATATTTAACTAAAAAACGAGCTGTCCAGAAGCGGACAGCTCGTTTTTGTTTACTTTTTATATTCATTTTCCCAAAAGTCTGCGTTTTTAATACCAAGCGCTTTCGGATCAAAGACCGGATCTTTTCCCTGCTTTTTCTGCGCTTCATAATCTTTTAAAGCAAGCAGCGCTGGTTTTGCCAGAATGACGATGGCGATGATGTTCAACCAAACCATGATGCCAAGACCCGCGTCGCCAAATGCCCACGCAAGCGCCGACTCATTCGTTGCGCCATAAAAGGTTGTGACCAATAAAATAAAACGGAGCGCGTTGATAGCGATAGGACTTGTTTTGCCTCGCATTAAATAAAAAATATTGGTTTCAGCGATATAGTAATATGCCATGATCGTAGTGAAGGCAAAAAAGAATAGCGCGATTGCCACAAACCCTGATCCAATACCTGGAAATACACTGTCGATCGCTGCTTGAGTGAACCCTGGTCCAACTTCTTGGGCAGGCAAATTTTGCACCAAGAATTCCCCATCTTCCGATTGCGTGTTATACATACCCGTCATCAAAATCATAAACGCAGTAGCTGAACAAACCAATAGTGTGTCAATATAAACTGAAAACGCCTGTACAAGCCCTTGTTTAGCAGGGTGAGAAACTTCCGCCGCCGCCGCAGGATGTGCGCCTGTCCCTTGACCAGCTTCATTCGAATAAACGCCACGTTTTACGCCCCATGAAATAGCCATTCCGAGCAAGCCGCCGAAAACTTGGTCAACGCCAAACGCACTGCGGAAAATTAATGAAATAACTGCTGGAAGCTCACTAATATTCATAATAACAATAACAATCGCAAGCAATATGTACCCGATCGCCATAAAGGGAACGATAATTTGCGCGGCATTCGCAATCCGCTTAACACCGCCAAAAATAATGAACGCAAGTAACACGACAATCATAACCCCCGTCACAGCAGGGTTGATATTAAATGCATTCGCCATTCCGCCCGCAATCGCATTGGATTGGACGCCCGGCATTAAAATGGCCATTGCGATAAGAGCTGCAAACGCAAACAGCACCGCAAACCATTTAACGCCCATTCCTTTTTCAATATAATAGGCAGGTCCCCCGCGATACTGTCCGCCTTGTTTCGTTTTGTAAATTTGCGCCAGAGTCGATTCGACAAATGCACTTGATGCACCAATGAACGCAATAGCCCACATCCAAAAAACAGCTCCAGGCCCGCCGTAGAATATAGCTGATGCAACGCCGGCTATGTTTCCTGTACCTACACGGCCGCTAAGCGCGATCGACATTGCTTGAAACGAAGATACTCCCGCATCTGACTTTTCTCCCTTAAACATCAGCCTAATCATTTCTTTAAAATGTCGAACTTGCAAAAATCTTGTTAAAATTGAAAAAATTAGGCCTACACCAAGTAAACCGTATATAACCGGATCACTCCATAAAATAGAATTCAACCACGTCACGAATGCTTCCAACCAACATCTCTCCCTTTCTATCTCTAAGGTGTACTATTTTTTTAGAATAACGGGAAATGCAAAAAATTACAATAGGAATGTTATTCTTTCTTACATAAAAATCCCTCTGCTTAAAAAGCAGAGGCAGATTGATTAAGACGTAACAAAGTCGCCGCCATTCACATGAATCGTCTGGCCGGTTACATACGATGAATCGTTTGAAGCTAAATATACAAATGCCGGTGCGTTTTCAGACGGCTGGCCGCGGCGTCCCATCGGTGTATCAGCACCGTGCTTTGCCACCTTTTGTTCATCAAACGTGGCCGGAATAAGCGGTGTCCAGATCGGACCCGGCGCGACCGCGTTGACACGAATGCCTTTTTCCGCTAAATTCGCCGCGAGCGAACGAGTAAAGGTGGTAATGGCCCCTTTCGTTGACGAGTAGTCAATAAGTTCCGGTGCGCCGCGATAAGCGGTGACAGACGACGTATTGACGATCGCGTCTCCTTTTTTCATGTGTGGCAGCGCTGCCTGTGATAAATAAAACATGGAGAAAATATTTGTCTGAAACGTTTCCTGCAGCTGTTCCGGCGTAATCGCCAAAAAGTCTTTCGTCGGGAATTGCTTGCCGGCGTTGTTAACGAGTACATTTAAGCTGCCGAACTCCGCAACCACTTTTTCCACGAGCTTTTTGCAATTTTCCACGTCACTCACGTCCGTTGCAACGCTTAGTGCTTTCACGCCGTATGACTCGATAATTTGAACCGTTTTTTCGGCATCGCCGTCTTCATTTAAATAAGCAATGGCTACGTTCGCCCCTTCTTTTGCAAATGCAATTGCTGTTGCCCGGCCGATCCCCGAATCGCCGCCTGTTATGAGTGCTACTTTGCCAGCTAACTTGCCCGATCCTTGATATTCCTGGTCATCATAAAGCGGCTCCGGTGTCATTTCCGATTCGATTCCGGGCTGCTGGTTTTGTGTTTGTGGCGGGGTCTGCTCATCCATTCGTTCAAATTTATCTTTTGTCAATTTATCCAACTCCATCCATTTTTAGTGTACAAAAAAAGTATTCCCCGCTAAAAAAAAGATAAACCTGTTATAATGGAGGGAAAAGGAATGACGTGAATGATTACATATGAACAGCTTCACCACGTGAGCTTGAATGTCACAGACCTTGCCAAGTCAAAAAAATTTTATGGCCAGGTGTTATGTCTGCAGGAATTACTACGCCCGCCATTTGATTTTGAAGGTGCTTGGTATGCCGTTGGAAACCAGCAAATCCACCTGCTCGTTTTGCCCGAATCGCAGACTATTCGCCGCGATCGGTCGTTATCAAGCCGGGAAGGTCATTTTGCACTTCGGGTAAAAAGCTACGAGGATACACTTGACTGGCTGAAAAAGCATGAGGTAAACGTACTGGAGAAGCCAAACAGCATCAGCGGTTTCGCTCAGCTGTTTGTTGCTGATCCAGATGGGAATTTAATCGAACTGAACGTAGAGCGGTCTTCTTTCTGACCGCTTTTTTTTACGATTATTACTTTTTGAATTTTGCATATAATGAAATAAAAACTAAATGCAGTCACTTTAGCACATTTTACTTGATTTCGGCGTACGTTTTTTGTTCCGGTGTTCAAGCAGTGCGTATAAAAGAAGAAGCATGAATAAAAATGTCATCGACACATACCACGGCATTTCTTCAATGGCCTTGCCAAATGCCGTGTATAAAAGAGCCGGTGCGATCACGCCAAGGATAGAATACTGCATATATTCCCTGTATGATTTCGTCATGTCCATCAAATAAATCGAAAGCAGATGAAAATGAACAAAGGGCATCACCCGAAGAATCATCACTTGGCCGACCGTCATTTTCCGCTCTCCTGCCACTTTCCTCTTTACGCTCAGTATTCGCTCTCGTACAGATGGAAACCAATTCACTATTTTATAAAAAACTGCGCCCATGAGCGACAGTCCTATAATCGAATAAATCGTTCCCTGCACAAACCCGAATAAATACCCGCCGGCAACGCAGACAACCACGACTGGCAAAAATAAAAATGGCCGCACTAAATGGAGTAAAATAAATAAGGCCGGCCCAAACCAGCCTGCCTGTTCAATGAGACCTTCAATCCACTGTTCCACTTCCATCATATAAGCCCCACCTCTTTCTTGTAGTGTAGCAGTTTTTGTGCAGTCTGCGGGAAAGGATTTGAAGCATATGGGATCAAGTTTATTTAGCCGGACATAAAAAAGAGTAGACATTTTTCTATTTGTTAAAGCTCATTTAATAAAAGCGAAACGAATAGGCCAAGTGCCGCCATAAAACCCACGACAGGACCGCCTTCTTCAAATGCTTCCGGCATCATCGTCGATCCGACCATCGCAATAATCCCCCCACCTGCAAATGCAGCAATCGCAGCCATGACAGCATCACTTGCACTGTCAAGAAAAAAGTAGCCGCCCCATGCACTCAGTGCCGAAATGACTAACACCGTCAGCCATAAAACGAAAATCTTTTTCTTCGTGTAGCCGCCTTTCAGCAGACCGGTTGTACTCGAAAGCCCTTCCGGCACGTTGCTCATAAAAATGGCGATCACAAGCAATAAGCTGACGCCTTGTCCCGCAAGCAGGCTTGCGCCAATCATAATCGATTCCGGAATCGCATCCATAACCGTTCCAATAAAAATGGCCAACCCTGATCCTTGGTCCGACGTCTGCGCGTGCGACCGCTTTCTCTTTTTCGCTCCTTTTTGAGAAATGATCATGTCTAATAGCGTAAAGACAAACGCTCCTGTTAAGAAACCGGCGCCCGTCGCTAAAAACCCGCCGTTTTTTACTGACTCACCGAGCAGTTCATACGATGCCGCCCCGATCAGAACCCCGGTTCCAAACGCCATAATATACCCGATGATCCGCTTTTGAATGGGCAAAAATAAAGCAGCCAGTGCGCCGATTAAAACAGCTGAACCCGACACACCGCCCCACATCAATGCATGCCACATATGACGGCCTCCTTTTTCCCTATTGTTCCCTTGCTGTTATTTTTAAAAACATTTTTTTGAATTTTGCACATTGTTTCAATAGAAAAAAGCAGTCCGCCTAAATGTGCGAACCGCTTTTTCTTATTCACCCGTTTCTTTATTCGATGTACGAAGTGGAATTTCCCGCAGGAAAAAGACTAAGATAAACGCGATCAAAACGAGGGCGTCACCAGATAAAAAGACCGTTGTCAGTGCGTCGCTTAATGAATCCCGCAGCGTCTCAATCATGCCGGCAATGACTGGCTGAATGTCAGCGGGGAGGGCCTGCTGCATTTGTTCAAGCTTCGGCTGATCCAAGAGCACTTTCGGATTTTGAAACGCCGCCAGTTCTTTAGCTGTCGCCACGTCGATCTTAGATGCATTCATACTGCCGGCCGCCTGCTCCATATTGTGCTTTAAGCTCGTCATGCCGGCATTCATAATAAAGCCAATCGTATTGGAAATCACGACAATGTCATTTTTAAACAATGACAGCGGCAAAACCGGGCTGGACGCTTTTTTCTCCGCCACAATAAACAAGCCGAGAAAAAAAGCAGATGCCGCGAACAAGCCGATAATCTGCACAGATCACCGTAATCGCGCTTGGCTTCACATCAAGCCGTTCCGCCAGCTGTGTCAGCTTGCACTTCCCCTTCTCTTCAATAAAATGCAGCATATACAGCTACGGACCTGTTACCTGTTCTTCCAGCTCTAAATGCGAGGAAGCGATCCCTCGCTTTAAGACTTGAAACGCTAATTGAAAACGTTCGGGTAAAGAATTCACACCATCTATTCCTTTCACTATTTAATATTTATATGGTTTAATTATTAACCTCATTAAATAGCAGTATCAACATTGCTTTTCCGCACAAAAAAAGCGGTTCGGCCTATTTAAGCCGGACCACCTCTCTTATATTAATGAAGCAATTTTTTTGCATACAAAATGTCATTCGTAAAATACCCCTCTACACCGAGTTTTTTCACCCGCTTCTGCTCCGCTTTTTCCGTTTTCGGATCATTGAAAAAAACATGAATATCTTTTCCGAGATAGTGAAGCATCATGACTCTTTGCGGTGTGGCGTCGGTGGACTCGATACCGATATGATCATAAATTGGCAGGGAGGCCTGCATAATCGTCCCTTTTCCTCTGCCAAACAACCGTGTCAACGGCACACCGGGCGCCAGCTTGTTCACTTCATGAAGGCTCTTTTCTGAAAAGGACTGGATTATGATCTTCTTTTTCTCAATCAAGCTATATTCATTTAGCAGCTGAATCAGCGGACGCTCCATAACAGCTTTTCCGTTAATAAGCCGTGTTTCAATATAATAATGCTCGGTCTCCCCAAATGTATCAAACAGATCGCGCAGCATGGGAATCTTCTCAATGCGCCCGCCACCACCGACTGTCGGATAAGCAGCCAACTCATCGAATGTATATGCGTCCACTGGTCCGCTTCCGTTCGTCGTCCGGTCAATCGTTTCATCATGCATGACAACTAGTTCCCCGTCTGCGGTCATCCGCAAATCGATTTCGAGCGCATCAACACCCTCATCAGCGGCAATCTTGTACGCTGTGAGGGTACTTTCGTTAAATTGATCACTCGCCCCGCGGTGGGCAAAAAGCTTCGGCGGCTCCTCATCCCCGGGATGCTGGCAGCCGGCCATCACGAATAAAAAAAGCAGGCCCCATTTAAACAGGTGCTGTCTGTTCATGGCGAATCGTCAATGCCTGTTCCGGAAAATCAGTAATAATCGCTTTGACGCCTGCTTCGATCAGTTTTGCCATTTCGGCCGGATCATTGACGGTCCAAATCCGGAGCCGGTCCGCGAGCCCTTCCCATTCTGCTTCATGGGCAAAATACACGTCTTTTGCTAGATGAAGTGACTCAAAATCGAATGTCTTCATATAATCACCTGGCAAAGAAATGGACCCATTCAGCAGCCAGGCGGTTTGCGCAGAAGCATCCAGCTCTTTTAAACGGGTGAGCGTCGGCAAATGAAAAGAAGAGTAAACGACTTTACAGCCTCCTCCATATTGTTTCACTGTTTCAAGCACCCGCTTTTCGATGCCTTCATAGGGAATCGCATATGTTTTCAGCTCAATATTCAATTCCATTTCAAACGGCACGAGCATTTCAAGCAGTTCCTGAAGCGTTGGCACACGTTCGAGGTCCCATTCTTTTTCATAAGCAGGCAGCTCGGAAAAACGGCTTCCTGCACTGAAGCGCTGAATTTCCGGGTACGTCATTTCCCCAATCCATCCTGTTCCGTCCGTTGTCCGGCCCATCGTTTCATCATGAATTACGACCAGTTCACCGTCTTTTGTTAAGTGGACATCAACTTCAAGACCATCTACTCCAAGATCAATGGCTCGCTGGAAACCGAGCAGCGTATTTTCCGGAAGTGTTCCTTTACAGCCCCGGTGGCCATATATGTTCGTTTTCATTCCGTTTCTCTCCTTTTCCTTTTCTTATTGAATAGAAAAAGAACACGGCTTAAAGCCGTATTCTCTTTCCTCGCCGTTACTACTCTCCGCGTGCCGCGTTCGCCTGCTCAATCGCCGCATTAACCTGCTCAACGGCTGTATTGAATGCTTCATCTACATCGCCGCCGTTATAAACCGTTTCAAGTGCGGTTTCGATAATTTTTCGTTCTTCCGGAATCATATCCATGATCGCCCCTTGTGTTGCATACGATGGCTTTGTTGCCTGCAGCTGTTCAATCGCCGTTTTCAGCTGCGGCATTTCTGCATGGGCGGCTTTTACCACCTGCTCGTCATATGCGGACGGATTGATCGCAAAGTAGCCTGTGCCGACATGCCATTTCGCCTGAGCTTCCGGCGTCTGCACATATTTCATGAAATCCCATGCCGCCTGCTGCTCTTCCTCTGACTTGCCGCTTGACATCCAAAGGCTTGCCCCGCCAATGACAACACCTTGGCGCTCTTCTGCTTCCGGATGCGGAATAAAGGCAACGCCTACTTCAAATGGCGCATTGTCAATCACATCACGTGATGAAGCCGATGACTGCAGGAACATTGCTGTATCACCCGCTAAAAAGCCCGCGATCATATTGTCGCCGTTCGTACCGTAGTTGGCAAACGTGCTGGCATCCATCATCCGTTTTACCCATTCAAACGTGGACTTTCCTTTTTCATTGTCAAAGGCCACTTCTGTCGGCGTATCGGACCGGCCATTGTCATTGTTCATCAACAAGCCGCCCTGGTTGGCCAAAAGTTCTTCATAAAGCCAGCCGTACGCCTGCAGCGCAAAGCCTTTCATCTCCGGATTCGATTTCGTAATCGCTTTTGCCGCCGCTTCAACTTCTTCATATGTTTCCGGCGGCGCTTCCGGATCTAAGCCGGCTGCTTTAAAGGCGTCCTTATTGTAGTACATAACCGGTGTGGACGAGTTGAAAGGCATGGAATAAAATTGATCATCAATTTTATAGTAGCTACTGATGTTTTCTTCCAGCATACTCATGTCGTACTTTTCTTCATCAATAAATTTTTGAATCGGTTCAATATTGCCGCTGTTGATCATCGACATTGAGCCAATCTCCTGCACTTGAATAACCGTCGGTGCCTGATCAGTGCCGGCGACGCTGTGGAACTTCGGAAGTGACTCTTCATATGTACCCTGGAATTCCGCATTTACCTGTACTTCATCCTGCGAAGCGTTATAATCCGCTACCGTTTCGTTTAGTGCTTCCTGCGCCTGGCCACCCATTGCATGCCAAAATGTCACGATCGTTTTGCCATCTTCGGTCTTCGGTGCTGTGCCAGTGTCCGCTTCTGTACCATTCGAACCGCATCCTGCCGCAAACAAGGAAAGACCTAATGCGCTATACGCTAACCATTTCTTCATTTTACACACACCCTTTTTATTTATTTTAAAGCCCCTTCTGTTAATCCTTTTTGCAATTTTTTTTGCCCTAAAAATAACAGAATTAAGGTCGGGAGCACGACGATAATGCCGCCAGCCATAATAACGCCCCATTCATTCAGCTGCTCCTGTGACTGCAGCTGCTTCAGCCCGATCTGCACGGTGCGGACCGAATCATCTGTCGTGGCAAGCAGCGGCCATAAATACATGTTCCAGGCACTTAAAAATCCGTACACCCCAAGCGTGACCAGGCTCGTTTTAGCGACTGGCAGCACAACAGTTAAATAAAATTTCAAATCGCCCATTCCCGCAATTTCACTTGCTTCTTTCAGCTCTTTCGGAATTTGCTTAAAGTTTTGCCGCAATAAAAACGTACCGAATGCCATGGCAAAAAACGGCAGCGACAGTCCTGTGTATGTATTTAAAAAGTTCAGGTCGCGAATCGTCTGGAAGTTCGGAATAATCGACGCCTCAAACGGAATCATCATCGTCGCAATAAATAGGAAAAACAGCGCGTCCCGTCCCTTAAACTCTAAAAACACAAACGCATACGCCGCTAAGCTCGACAGGAGCAGCTGGCCGGCCATAATGAGCAGCGACACGAGCAAGCTGTTCGTTAAGTAGCTTAAGAGCGGAAAACGCTCAAACGCCTGCCGGTAATGCTCTAATGTGAATGATTTTGGAATAATGGTGCCTGTTAAAATCTGCTCGCCCGGCATAAAGCTCATAAGGAGCGCCATGATGGCCGGCGCAAAAATGAAAAATGCCGATACACTAAGAAGCAAATACAGCACCACTTTTTTATAAAACGGCATCGTCATTGATAATGAACCTTCCTTTCGCCAAGCTTAAACTGCAGAAGCGTCAGCCCCAAAATGATCACGAACAGGATAACCGCCTGCGCACTTGCCGTACCGTACTGGTAATTGACAAATGCATCCCGGTAAATGGAATAGACAATGACACTTGTTTCATTTTGCGGGCCCCCCCGCGTCAGCATGTCCACCTGCCCAAATGTCTGGAACGCGTTAATGAGGGTTACCGTCACGACGAAAAACAGCGTCGGCGACAGCATCGGTATCGTAATGCGGCGCAGCTTGTAAAAATAGCCCGCTCCATCAATGTCCGCACTTTCATACAAATACGAATCAATCGACTGAAGACCGCCGAGCAGAATTAAAAACGTAAAGCCAATGTTCATCCAAATGGTTGAGATGGAAACAGACAGGAGCGCCCATTTCGGATCAGTCAGCCAGCCAATTGCTTCCACGCCGAAAATCGATAAAAACTGATTCAGCCAGCCCATCGTCGGGTGGAACAAAAACATCCAAAACACCGATGCCGCCGCAACCGAAATGCCCATTGTCGAGGAAAAAATCGTCCGGAACATGCCGATGCCCCGCAGCTTTTCATTGGCGATCACTGCCAGAAACAAGCTAATGACAATGGTTCCTGGCACTGTGTACAGCACGAATAAAAATGTCGTCTTTAAACTTTTTAAAAAAAGCGGTGATGAAAAGATTTGAGCAAAATTGTCCAGCCCGACAAAAACAGTCGGCGCTCCGCTTGCGTTCGTGAGAAAAAAACTTAAATAAACAGTTCTAATCATCGGATAAAATAGAAAAATCGAGAAAAATACGAGCGACGGCAGCAAAAACAGCAGCCCTTTTATTAAATTCTTTGTTCTCCGCTGTTTTTTTGCTTTTTCGATCAACTTCGCTGCATCCGACCCAAGCGAAACGGCCGCCTCGTTCATATCGCTACCCCTTCTTTTTGTTTCAGTGAAGAAGCCGCTTTGATCAGCTTGCCTGTATCCGCATCAAAAAAGGACATATGTTCAACAGAGAGCTGAACAGGCACACGGTCTCCCGTATGAACAATCTGCTGGCCGAGCCATTTCGCCGTCCAAAACTCTCCTCCCACTTCAAACGTGACCATCGTTTCATTGCCCAGCTGTTCGACATTAATCACATCGAGCACATGTGTTTTTTCCTCGGACGTTCCTTTGAAAAGATGCTCTGCCCGAATGCCGGCGATCAAACGTTTATTTTTTGGTATATCAATCACATCTGCTGCTTTTACCGGGATAAACAGGCTTTCTTCAATGACCAGCTGCTGGCCTTTTATGACCGCACGGCCCATGTTCATCTTTGGCGACCCAATAAATGACGCCACAAAAAGGTTCGCAGGCTTATTGTACAGTTCAATCGGCTTACCAACCTGCTGCACTTTCCCATCATTTAATACCATAATCCGGTCGCCCATCGTCATCGCTTCAACCTGGTCATGTGTGACGTACACCATCGTCAAGCCCAGCTTTTTTTGTAGCTGGCGGATTTCCATGCGCATGTGCGCCCGAAGCTTCGCATCCAGGTTTGAAAGCGGCTCGTCCATGAGACAAAGCGGTGCTTCACTGACAACTGAACGCGCCAGAGCAACACGCTGGCGCTGACCGCCCGACAGCTGTCTTGGCTTTCGTTTTAACAGCTCTGTGAGCCCCATCATCTCTGCCGTTTTGTGGAGCCGCTGTTTCTGTTCTTTTTTATCTACCTTTTTCGCGTTCAAGCCAAATAAAATGTTTTGTTCTACGGTTAAATGCGGATAAAGGGCGTAGTTTTGGAACACCATTGATAAATGCCGGTCTTTTGGCGGCAGGTGGTTGATAACTTTTCCATTCATATGTAATTCGCCGCCGGTAATCTCTTCTAATCCGGCAATCAGTCGAAGCAGTGTACTTTTCCCCGACCCGGATGGACCGACCAGCACGAAAAATTCACCTTTTTCAATTGACACATCGATTCCATTCAGTACACTTCGCTGCTTATCGTATGACTTTGATACGTTTGAAAGTTCAATATAGCTCATTCCGCTTTCCTCCTTTACACAAGCAACATTTAAACATGAAAAAGACGTAAAAAAACATTTTTTACAAAATTAACAGAAAACTTTAACGTTTTATTTATAAAATGTTGCAACTAGAAAAGAGCAACAAAAGTTTTTATTAATTTACTTATAAAGGAATTTATATAAACATATAGATATGTATTTGAATATTTTCTCATTGCTGAGTCCACTATTTTTTCTTATTTTTTTGCTGGATGAATCAATCTTCTTTACATTCCATTAATAAAAATCTGTCCTGTTTAACGCAAAAAAAATCAGCTGCATTTGCAACTGATTTATATTTTGCTCTGTTAAAGAAAACGACCAAACGCGGCTTTTAAATACGCCTCAAATGCAGCTTCTTCTCCAAGCTGCCAATACAAGCTGTCTGGATACGCCGCTTTATCTGCATAAATATTGTCGACAATGTCCGGCTCGTCTTCGACCGTTTTCCCACTTGATACTTGTATAAAGGGCTCCGTTTCATCAAAGACCAAATCGAAGCGGAGAAAACGGTCCTCAATCTGGAGTGCAGCGGCATTTTCCGCCGCTTCAAACACAATATCAAGCCCAACCGATGCATATTTTTCCAATTCGTTGTCGAACGTCTCCATCTTCCCATATAAATCTAAAAATAAGTCCGTTAAAAACAATTCATCTTTAAAACGCTGATCGAATACGGTAAATAACTGATCTTTAAATGTCATGGGATCCGCTCCTTCATTAATAGAATATTCTTAATTTACAGTATAAAACAATTTTCCTAGGAAGAAAACCATTGTTTGTCAAACAGGAGGAAAATGTATCGTTAGTTTTGTTGAAACTAATAGACATATTCAGTGATTTCTGATGGCTCATTCGCCAAATTTTTTTATGATAATCCTGTTAAACATCTTCCATAATTAGCATTTCCTCTCATTATTTAACTAAAACGAAAAGAAGACCCCATCGTCGGGATCATCTTCTACCAATCAAAATGCGAATCATGCAGCCACTTTACATACTCATTATTTGGCACGGGCCTGTTAATAAAGTACCCTTGGGCAATCTGACAGCCCGCCTCTTTTAATATCAATAAATGGTCTTCCTCTTCAACACCTTCTGCGACAACCGTCAGTTTCATCGCCCGTGCCAATTGAATCACCGATTGAACGATCATTTGATCTTTTCCTTTTTCAGATAAATTATGGATAAAAGAACGGTCCATTTTTAACGTGTCTACTGGCAGCGTCTTTAAATAAGAAAGAGACGAAAAACCGGTACCAAAATCATCTATGGACACCTGAATGCCGATTTTTTTCAACTTGGAAATGGTTTCTACAGCTGTATCCACATTTTGAACCAGTCCGTTTTCGGTAATTTCCACTTCTAATTGATTAGGCTGTATGCCCGACTCCTTTATCGTGTCTAAAATCGTTTGAACGAGATCTCTTCGATATAAATGATGTGGCGAAATATTCACCGACACATGGCTTGGAAGTTGATGCTTTGTCCATTCCCGGCTCTGGCGGCATGCTTCTTTTAACACCCATTTTGTGATTTCATATATTTGGCCATTTTGCTCAGCAACTGGAATAAACTGTTCTGGACTAATCATGCCTTTCTCAGGGTGATACCAGCGGATCAGCGCTTCTGCTCCTATAATGCGATTAGTCGCTAAATCCAACTTCGGCTGATAAAACAATTGAAACTCTTGCCGTTCAATCGCATGCTGTAAATCTGTTTCTAGATCCAAAAACGAATCAGAACAGCTGCCAATGGACTCATCGAAAAATTGATACATGTTTTTGCCTTCACGCTTTACATGATCAAGTGCCTGATCGCTCCTTTTCATCAGCAGTGCTTCTGTTTCGCCATTTTGCGGATAAAGGGCAATGCCGATGCTTGCTGTCACTGTCAATTCATGGCCGTTCACTTTCCACGGTTGTCGAAATGCTTCCGCAATCTGTCCCGCCACATCTACAGCTTCCCGAGAATCCAAAATAGGTTGAAGAATGATAAAAAAATTATCTCCATCAAAACGGTATAAAGCTCCATTCGGCGGAAGACATATGCGGATCCGCTCGGTCATGCTTGTAAGCACCGCATCACCCGCTTCCAAACCAAGTGCTTCGTTTATGTATTTAAACCGGTCGCCATTCAAGTGAAGAAGGGCAAACTGAAAATGTTCTGTTTCAGCCCTTTTTAAAACCGCTTTTATGTCACGGCTAAAAAGGTGACGATTCGCTGCACCCGTCGTTTGATCGTAAAATGCCAGTCTTTCTAATTTATCTTCATCTTTTTTACGGTCTGTAATATTGGTCGCAATTCCATACACACCCGTAATCTCATCATCTACCACAATGGGGGAATTGACAATATGGAGGTTGATGCGCTGTCCTGCATGATTAATAATAGTCGTTTCGTATTCTTGTGTTTCCCCTTTTGAAGCTTTTTTAAAATGTATCATTGCGCGCTTCCGGTCTTCCGGAATGGCTAAAAAAGCAAAAGAGAAGTTATGCAAATTCCGTAAAGGATAGCCACTCAAATGCTCGAATGCTTTGTTTCCACTCGTAAATTTCCCATCCATATCAAATGTAAAAACGGCGTGTGGATTATAATCAAAAAGTGACTTATACCGCTGCTCACTTTCTTTTAGTCTCTTTTTTGCCTGAACATATTCGGATGCATCTTGAAAAATAGACGCAAACGCCGTTATTTGTTGATGCTCGTTCCGGATAGGCGTAAACGCGACAGTTACGTCAATTAATTGTCCATCTTTTCGTTTCCGTTTTGTTTCTTTTAACGCAATCTCTTTTCCGCCAAGCAGCCGCTCCACATCCGAAGCAAATTCATCCTGCAAAAACGAAGGAACGAAATTCAGATCATCCAGCATCCGTCCATTAAGTTCCAGATGCGTCCAGCCAAATAAGTTTGTAAATCCCTGACTGGCCTGAATGACTTTCCCTTCGATATTCACAAATAAGCTAACATCCACCGTGTTCCATTCCCCTGTATCTGACGTTCGGTGAACGGTTTGTTCTTTGTTCTCCCTGTTCATGCTACCGCCTCCAGCAGTTAAAAATCATTCTTCTCTTTTCGCATACCACTAATCTGAAACTGACGGGCAAAACGGCATTCTACGCTTATTCTACTTCTGTTTAATCGCCGTCCGATCCGCTCGAAGATTAGTCTCTGTCTGTACCATTCAAAAAGTTTTTCAACTTCTTCAGCAGGAAGGGGATTTTTTCAATATTGTTGAACATAGTTTTTTCCTGGTTTTGTTGCGCCCACTCCCAAAAGCCGGCTGCATCGATCAGCCAGTACTTACGATTATGTCGAATGATACGTTTTGCGCTTTTTATTCATGCTGTTCAATCCAGCAGCTGACTCGCTTTCGTTCCACTTTCAAAATATCGGCTAGTTCTCAATCAGTCAATAAACCCGTTTCCAGTGTGACGTTCCAGAAAATATACATCTTGCTCTGTCCAATATCGTCCCACTTTCCTTCACTCCCATTAATGGATTTATTTTTCCGTTAACAAATATTTCCTTTTTGGAAATAAAAAAACCCACCAAAAAGAATGGTGGGGACGGCAGAAAAGCAAATCCCTCTTAAAGGACATTTTTTCTCCGATACTCCAATCCTTTTCGGCAGCCCGGCTATCCTAGCTTCTTTGCTTTAGACCCGTGGCTTTGCGTCCTTATCTTTCAATAAGTTTGCTCTTATCGTAGATTTCACTATTATTAAATTATAAATGATGGTTTAGTACCTATTACCTAATTATATCCACTTTTAAGCAAACTGCAAGATTTTTATCAAAAAAGAAAGAATGATGTCGAAAAAGGGAAAATGATAAAGATTTGGAGGTATTCACCTTTTCACGGCTACCAGCGCGGTTCAGGTCGAATCACGTTGCCTTCTTCATCTTTTATAAGGGCCATCTTAGTAATACCCCCAGCTTTTCGACTAGATCGCCACTGTGCTTCTGAATGATGACCGTCCAAAAGCCGCTTGTACTACTGATTGACAATGGCTTCGTCTTGCCGGTACGTTGTTTGCCCAAAGATTGTAGTCCTCCGCAAATTCCTCCGGTGTGCAACCAAGCATTTGCTCAATCCCAATCGACACTTTCACGACTCGGTTTTTTAAATCAATTGACCCAATCCAGAAGCTATGGCGCATTTAGTTCGTCTACCTGTTAAATATCAATTATTTATAATAAAGTTTGATCCTTTCTTACATGTTACATAGTCCAACTTTATGATCCTTGACTGTCTTCATCACTTTTGTACTCCAAAATATCCCCCGGTTGGCATTCTAAAGCTTTACAAATCGCCTCTAAAGTGGATAACCGAATCGCTTTTGCCTTTCCATTTTTCAATATAGAAAGGTTAGCCATTGTTATTCCAACCCTCTCAGAAAGTTCTGTAACACTCATTTTCCTTTTAGCCAGCATCACATCAATATTGATGATAATTGCCATTGTTTTCACCTCAGACTATTAAGTCATTTTCTGATTTTATATCGATGGCTTCTTGTAAAAGCCTTTGAAGAACAGCAGCGAATACTGCGATTACCATTGAAGCAAAGATAGGAACCATTCCAATTATTATTAGACCTGGTGCATCGTCTAGGTCTGCTGTGAGATAAACAAATGGCATAATGACCACATACAAACCACTGATTGTCATTGCACAGAATTTGATATTCTTTAGAGATTTAACAGACAATTCAGAGAAAGCCTGGTTCTTATCAATATAGCTTAAAAGTTTAAAAGCCTGATACAATGCAACGAAAAACGGGATCATTGATACATACATACCAATTAAAATGGGATATAGTATATGGGCATAATCTGGATTCACTGGATTTTTCGCTAACCAATACAACCCAAATATGCCTAAAGCAAGAACAGGAATTCCCATAAGAATAACAGCCGTTTTTAAAAAGAGTGTTGATCCTCGTTTCATAAAAAGCACCTCACTTATTTATTTTCAATTTGATTTTAACAGGATATTTATCGTTTCACAATAAATTATTATCTTTTTTAATTATATTCTTATTGTTATAAAAATATCCTTTCCATTTTAAAAAAAGATAAAAAGCATTCCACATTGCAAAGTTTATTTGAAAGCTACAGTATTGCTGCGCGAATTGTTCAAATGCCATGTGAAACATCCAGTCCAAGCTAGCGCACACATTCCCTTATCCTTCTTGAAGGTATAACCATCATAGTGGAGCAATTGTTTTAACATTTTCTAATCGTTTTTCGAAGCGGGTTTGTTTACAGCCTGTCTATAGATAACCTAATACAATAAAACAAGAGCTAGCTCAAAGCCAGCTCTTGTTTTATTCACCATTTTTTTAAAATGCAGCTGCTGTATTTCTTCCCTTTCCGGATTCACTCATTCTTTCCGGTTCGCCGCGGCCAAGGAACAAACTCGCCTTCCGGGCATTGAAACAATGCCTCATCTCCATTGATCACCATCAAGATGCCATCCCGCTCAAGCTTTCTTCCAACCGCTAACGACAACGCCTTCCCATACTCATTTTTCCAGCTTTTCTTCCCAAGGTCCGCCGCAAAAACTTTCCGTGTCTGAAATCCCGCCTTCAACGCCAGCTCATCAAGCCCATCCCCCACCGTATGGCAGCGCCCGCTTTTATAGGAAATGCTCGGTTCCACACAATGAGAGTCGTGGTCATATTCATAAAAACCCGACACACCGCCTTCAATGTCTGGGAAGACCATGTAGCGTACGGTTATTCTTTTCATTAAAAGGACCCCCTTCTAGAATTCTTTTCCGAAATTAAAAAAGTTCTATTCTTGAAAGTCTATTTATTTATTAATTGAATTTTCTTTTCTCTCAAAATACCCATGCAATCTAAATTCACAAATCTCTTGTGTCCACTTATAAACCATTTTATTTCCCGCTGCTCCCACATGAAGCTGAAATAGGCCGTTTTCAAACGTGATTAATCCCTTGCTGCTGCCGCTCCACTTTGTCATCGGCATGTTGGCGATCAAGTCGGCGACTGCTTTCTCGTTATATTGCTTCAGCTTTTTACCCTGCCGGTCGGAAAAATCAATTCGCTTCCGATATTCTTTTGATGTCAGATAATCATGGAAATATGGTGCGGCTTCCAACGGAGTAATTGGGTCGAGCCAGTGTTCTGCTCCTTTTGACAGCATGTAGCGCAGCACCACCATTTTATAGCTTTTCGTCATGCCGGTTTTTTCGACTTCCACAAACCAGTGCTCAAACTGCCGGAATACGGCTTTCTCTTCTTCATTTAATTCCCCAATTGCGTATAAAAAGCCCGGATACGATTGATGGAATTCCTTGATCATTTTGCTGTCGGCAGCTCCGTGTAGATGAAGCTCCAAATAAGATGGTCGCCAGCCCAGTTCTTTTTTCAGGTCTTCATAGGCAAAGTACAGCTGATCTTTTCGCGGGTTGCGCTTGCGGTTCATTTCTTTTAGCAGCTCGACCGCCTTTAAATCAAATTCGATTACACACTCGGCCGGCACTGCTGGAATAACGTCACGCGTTTTTCGGTCAGGTTCTGTGTCAAAAACGCGCATTTTCACATCAGCGTTTCGGTAATTGCCGATTAGGTCAATCATAATGCAATGCGTTTTACCCGGTGCCGTTCTGAGACCGCGTCCAATTTGCTGCGTAAAAACCGTTAAGGATTCAGTCGGACGCACAAATAAAATGGTATCGACAGACGGAATATCAACGCCTTCATTAAAAAGATCGACGGTAAAAATAATGTCCAGCTCTCCTCCATCCAGCATAGAAATCGCCGCCGGACGGGAAATCGTTTTAGTGCCGGAATGAAGCGCAATCGTTTTATAGCCGTTGTCGTTAAAATAGCTGCTTAAAAACTCCGCCTGCCGGATCGATGAACAAAATGCAATCGTTCTCGTCTGCTTATGCTTGTGCCATGCATTTATAATTTTTTCCGCCATGTCCGCCCGCATTTGCACCGATAATAATTCTTCCTCATCATAGCGGCTGCCAAGCCAGGTCAGCGCCGAATAGTCGGTATCATCATAAACGCCGTAATAATGAAACGGCGCCAGCCACTGTTTTTGAATCGCTTCCGTAAAATGAATACGGTACGCGACGTTTCCATCACAAATGCCATACACATCTTTATTGTCCATCCGGTCTGGCGTAGCCGTAATTCCGAGAAAAAACTTTGGCGTAAAGTAGTCACGCACTTTTTGATACGACTGGCTCGCTGCATGATGAAATTCATCAATTACAATCAAATCAAATGCATCCGGTTCAAATGTATGAAGGTGATGCTTGGAACCGATAGTAAACACAGAGGCGAAAATCATGTCCGCTTCTTTTTCTTTTGTATGACCATCTAAAATTCCAGCTGTACGATTTGGATGCACCTGTAAAAAAGACTTTTTCGCCTGCTCTAAAATTTCGATGCGATGGGCAACAAACAACACCCGCTTAAAATGCTTGGCAAAAAAAGCAGCAAGATACGTTTTCCCGAGCCCGGTTGCCATGACCACTAAAGCCCGTTCATATTCTTCCTCCATTGTCTGCTCCAGAGCTGTTAAAGCATCTTTCTGGGCAGGACGCGGCGATAAAATAGTATATGTTTCTGGTTCTTCCGCTACAATGGATTCCTGGTCGCCAGGCTCAGAAAACATCACATCTACTTCTTCGGTTTCAGTCCACTGCACGCGAAGCGACTGCTTTTCATGAAACTGGTCATAGCGGCTTCGATAATCGCTAATTGTTTCCGAATTAACAGGAATAGTCCGCTCATTGTAAAAGACGGCTTCAAATTCCTGAAGGACTTCTTCAAAAAGGGCTTCATTTTGGGCAGCAACATTCCATTCTACGCCGCCTGTCAGTGCCATGGCTGACATATTGGAGGAACCGATAATAACATGTCCATTTTCGCCAAGACGGAACAAATACGCTTTCGGATGAAACGACCGGCCGTCGCTTTTATAAAGGCGTATCTCGGCTTCCGGCACTTCTTCGATCAGTATTTGCAGAGCATCCGGCTGAGTAATATGCAGGTAGTCGCCCGTTCCAATCCGGATTTCCGCTCCTCTTGCGGCTACTTTTTGCAAGGCAGGAACCAATTTTTTCACGCCGGACTTCATGACAAAAGAGGTTAAAATATCAATTTCTGTTGCTTCATCCGCAAGTCGGTTGATGATGTCCAGTAGCTGTGAGGTGATGAGCTGCAGCTTAGTCATCCTCTACCTCAATTAAATAAATGCGGTCACTGAATCCGCCGCGCTTTTCAGCCTTTGCACGACGTACTTCCTCTAGCTCATCAGCTGTTGCTCCGTGGATCGCTGCCGCTGCATGGATAAGCTCCAATAAATCAGCCAGCTCCTCTACCGCATCCTGATCGTTTTCGGCCTCTTCATATTCGGCTAACTCTTCGTGCATTTTTGTTCTTACTTCTTTTATGTATTCTTTTTCATCCAAAACGCGTGATGTATACGTTTTGCCCGCTTTTTCAATTACTTCTAAAATGCGGTCTCGAACAAGCTTGTTATGGACTGGCATCATCATACACTTCCTTTTTTATTTGCTACCATTTTACCAAATGCTTGTGAAAATTTGTTGGTTTTTGACTAAAGCCATCAAATAGTGTCATTGGGTACAAAGAAATTTTTTTCTTAAAGAGGGTGTGTCGCTTGAGTGCGGAAGATGATCCCGATACAATGAAGCAAAGCAATGAAGTGTGAGGAGAGATGGAATGTCAAAGGAAATGGAAGATTTTATTGTACAGAGCTATCAGAAAGAAGAAAATATGATGATTTTAGTGTTCGCGCAGTGGTGCATCAATCACAACCTGGACCCCGAAGCCGTTTACTTAAAAGCATATCCGGACCAGGCGGAGAATCAAGCGTTAAAAGACGCACTTGCCTTGACGGTGCCGAAAAAAGAAGCTGGAGAGGTGCCAGATGAAACGTTACTTGGCGTGCTATCCCTATTCGGCAATGACGATCTCGCTTTTATTGTTACAGAGGAGATTGCCCGATGGGATGGAAAGAAAAAGCCATAACCAATAAAAAGGGCTGCCAACGGATCATCCGGCTGTGCAACCCTTTTCTTATCTCTTTTAGAAAACGTGTGCTAAAATCGTGTGAATCCTGGTTTCCTGTTCATCGGAATGGAATTCAGGATCCTTTCTCTCTAAGGTAACGAGCTTAGTGTTCGAAATTTCATCAACCAGGACAAGCCCGGGCTCGAACGGCAAAATTGTAAGTTTTTCATGTGTAATGTTACCTCATGCCGCCCATCAAGCCACCTATAAAACGGAAGGAAATGCGATTGAAAAATGGCTTTAAATCAACGTTTTCGATTTCGTTTTAAATGGTATTAAGCCGAAATGAAAAGCACTATGAGAAAAAGTATGAGTTTTTTATTCTGTATATCCATTACTGTAAGTTGATACTCAGTTAAATTACTGAACAGTAACGTATTTTAATAAGGTAACTTTCGAACCTTATTAAAGTACGTTTTGAAAAACTTAGTAAATGTAGTTTACAGAGGATGAAGTAATCACTTTAAAGTAAAATTCAATCGTCAATAAAATGACTGTTAATGAAGGAGATTCACAAAAACAAAGAAGCGTCAAAGACATTCATTTGTACTTTGACGCTTTAAAAAACAAATGACTATGCGCTTACTCATGGTAAGGTTCACCGTAAATCATCTATACGCGAAAAAATTTAAAAGAGGTATTATACTTTCTCGCTATTCATTCACCAATGACCATTTGTGCTAACCTTATAGTCTGTAGCTCCTTTTTAACATTATCTATTGACGTAATACTGCCCTTGGATTGTTGATCTAATTCCTTGGGTAGATCTTGAATCTCCTCTTTAGAAGCTTTTAAATCCTTTTCTAAGTTTTCCTTTATATTTGCCCCCATTTCAGAATTCTCTTCATTGTCCTTCCAAAACTGAACTGCATCTAGCGTATTTTCCCCCGTTTCCCGTATTGAATTTAAAGAGGATTCAGCTTTATTTACTATCCCTAATACACTTGAAGATAGTTCAAAAACTTCATGAGCTTCCATAGTGATATTTCTTAAATCTTCAATCTGATAAATCAAGTTTGAGTTTAACTCTTGTTCAATAAGAAGTAACTTTTCAATGCTTTTTTCCCTTTGATATTCTTCGTATAATAACTTTAACTTGTGATGAGAATCACTCATCTCTTGTTTGATAACTGTTAAGTTCTCCATACGGAATAATATGCTATCAACTTCTTCAAGTTTAATCTTTGCAGAAGCTAAACTTGTACTCATTTTACTTGGAATTGGAACATTAACAAAAGTGCTGACTCCATTTAAGACGAAAAGTGCTGTGTCAAATTTACCTATTGCATCTCTTATAGAAGCTAAATTTCCATATAACCACTTAATATTTTCATCTATTAAATTTATATCCTGATTATATTTCTCTAAATCGCTAATTATTTTTGGTATTTCTGTTTCTACTACTTTTATTGAATCCTTCCTATTTTCAGTTAGTCGGTTCTTCATAGCATTTATCTCTGCGGAGTCACTAGAACTATTATTGATAGCTATCTGACTAGCTGTGTATCCGACTGACCCTGAAATTAATATTGATGAAATTATCGTAATTGGGAACAAATATCTTTGAAGTGATTGTTTGGGGCTAGATTTACCCCTCTTCTTTTCCAGCTCCATTTGCAACTCTCTCCTCGTGTCCGATAGCAATACTTCAATAACTCTAATGAGTTCCTAGTTATTGACTCAAATACGTTTAGGCAACAAATACTCTTAAATTAAACCTTTTCTTTTTAACTCTTCAATTATCTTAGATTCTTCAGGGGTTGGAACTGGAGATTGTTCTTCTTGAACAGGAAATTCAGATTGATTTAATCCCCAATCTCTTAGTGTGATTAACACCTCATCAGAAATTCGAATGTCTCTTTCTCGAATTTCATTTAGCCCCCAGTCATTATGTTGATTAGAAAGATCAAGTAATGACTGTACTTTTGATTTCTTGTAACTTTCTTGTTTCTTTTTAAAGTATCCATTACTTGCAATAATGTTTAGCTTTTTCTCAAAAGGAATCTTATTCCCAATGTGTTCCACTAACTCTTTTACTTCTCCATCAGAATTGTTTGGGAAATAACTTGATTGCCATTTTTGAGGAAGGATATGCTCTATTTCCCATTTCTCGGGAAGTAGTTCCTCCTGACTTCGATAAGCAAGAATCTTCAATATCATACGAACAGTATTACGGTGAGCCATTTTTATCTTCCCTTTTAATTCCTGTTCATCTACTGTAGCAAAATCAAATTTCGGCATAGAGGATCTAATAATTTCAGAGTTTAAATTCAAGATTCCTCGCTTTACAGCATTAATAGTTGGCGTAACTATATACCTTGCCGCCAACACTGCAAGTAGTTTCTTGAGGAATTTTAAGAATAGGACTTCAAAATCTTGCGAATCATGATATTTAAGATAATAAATAACCACTGGGTACTTCCAAAATTCATTTGGATACGAAGTTAACCCATCAAGGACTTGTTTAATTTCGATATTTTTCGACCATTCTTCATCTTCGATTTCTACACGATTATTAACTACTATCCATAAGTTAAGCACCGTATTAAGGTTCTTCATCACGTCGCTCTTATATAACTGCCCAAAGTTATTCCTTGAATAATATTTCCTTATTCCTGGTGTTGTTGTATTTCTATCGTTTTCTAATGCTCTCAAATAGAACATATAATAATAAAATAGTTTTTGAATACTTTCATTCGCATTTGTAGCTTCATCATCAAGTTGTTGCCACTGTTCAATAAACACGGCTTTCCCTTCAGCATCCAAGTGATTATAAATCTTTGCTTTAAAAATATCTGCATCGGATAAAGCTAATCCTCTATCGTTTAGAGTTGAGAAGATAGTTAAAGCCGTATCTTGTGAATCTGCCGTAATTGGTAATAAAATCGCTTTGTTCAAAACATTTCGAATGAACCAGAAAAACAATTCTGGCTCATTAGTAGCATATTTCTCAATTAGCCCTGTAAATAATTTATAGTTTAATGAATAGTTATCTTTCGCATCGTCTTTAATAGTGCCACTAGTAAGAATTTTAGCAAAAATTCCGTTTCCTTCATCTCTCATCACTCGGGATTCAATAAGCGTTTTTTCGAAATCAACCTCAGCAGTTAATTCATCCTGTTGCCACAATGCTGATTCAATTTGTCCCTTGAAATTTTTCACTTCTTTTGTTTCTGTCATTGAATTAAGTTTTGAGTAGAGTGCACGAAGCAATAAAAACAAAGATGTAACTCGTTGTTGACCATCTATAATTTCCTGTTCGTCATCCTCATTCTCGTAAGAAACAATTGTTCCAAGAAAATAAGTGCTTTCATTATCATTTTCTGTGTACTCTACTAAATCCTCAAAGAGCGTTTGAATTTGTTCGTCAGTCCACGCATATGGACGTTGATACTCAGGGATAATGAATTTATTAACTTTGCCTGTTTCTAATAATTGTTTGACACTCTGTTTGTTCACTTCGATTGTCGTAGCCATTGTCGATTCTCCATTCTGTACCTTGTCATTACACATCATCAATTGACTACAATAGAAGTAGGAGATTACAAATCTTCTACACCGTTACCATTATCAGTCATTGATAACTTCTTAAAAAATTACCATAATTATCTTTTGAACTTTGTAGCCGCTTTTACTCACTCTTTAAGCACTGTTGGATTTTTGGTTGCTGCAACTAACCCTAATCCTAATGCAACTATACCAGCTACCTTAAAGGCGGATCCTATAGTCTTGAAGAGACTTCTGCCTTCTTCTGCTTCCTTTTGCATCCTATCCAATATTAATTCTATTTTTTCATATACGTTCCTCTTCTTCAATCGACTTTGCTTGTTTTATTCTTTCCATTAAGTTTTCAACCATCTTGGATAATGTATCCGAGTATTTATTGCTTGCATATCCAGTTTGATTGATGAATTCCTTAAGACCATTCGTAACAGTGTGAAGTGTTATATTTGCTTCTTTCATGAAAGATGAGAAAGCCTATTTGTAAAATTATCCCAACATAAATTCCTTTAGTATGGTTGTTATGTCATCACTATTAATAGAACTTATATCAATGTTATTGTTTTTAAGTATCCGATACATTTTTTGAGTTTTAGTAACGTCTCCCATAATGAATCCCCATTCTATTGAGTTTTTATTTTCTTAAGAGTTCAAGCCCTTGTCTATATGAACCAGAAGCATTTTGATACTCTTCATCCAAACTCTTTTTTAAAAAAATTTCTTTTTTTGATCCATCAATGCCGAAGCGGTGTAATATTTCCATAGCAAGAAAGCCACCACCCCTTGCAGGAGCATCTACTTGGAGGATTTCTTCTTGGGATCTGACGATGACTTTTCGACTCATATAAATAGGCTTTAATTACTTGTATGTAAATCCCTTTATCATATCGGATAATATTGTTACTCATAATTTCACTCTCTTTCTAAAAGTTTACCAGTCCTTTCTCCTCACTCTATCATCCATTAGGATAGCGTAAAAAAAGAGGGACCTTGTAAGTGTTGTACTGGACCGGTAGTTTCTAATGGCAGGTATTGTAATGCCTCTTTAAAAACGCTTTTGGAAATTAAGCGATTTGTTCTACTTAGTAATAAGGCGTTACCTTTTATTTGATAAGTAAATTCACTACCTCTAATTTGATAGAAAGTCTCTCCTTCAAATTCTTTAATTCTATACTAAACTTCTTCTATCAATTAATATCACCACTTTTTATTAGTTTTGTCTTATGAGAGATTTAGTTTATTTACTATTCTTACTAAATTAATGACCTATTTAAATGATAAACTTTGAAAGTTAAATTTGCTATTTTATTTTTCCCTTTACGTAAATCATTAAAAAAAGCGGCTCTTGGCCACTTTTCATCAAAGTTACTTATGAAAATACTCACCTTAATTAATCCTAAACATTGCTATCGAGTCAGAATCAAGTTTTAATCATCTGGTTCTTTAATTTTTTATATTCCGCATAAATTGTAGACCTCGGAACACCCGTTAATTTTGAAATATCGGAAATGGTCATTCTTTTTTCTTCTCTTGCTTCGAAAAGCTTTATAGCTTGCTTAATATTCTGGTCTGGTTGTGCTTTCCGTCCCATCTTTTTGCCGTTATTCATGGCTCGTTTTCGACCTTCTCCTGTTCGAGAAACAATCATATCTCGTTCAAATTGTGTAAAGCTACCAAGTGTATTAAACAGCAGCATTTGAAATGGGTCATCTTTTGCATCAGCTTTAAATGTCATATTGTGATCTATGAATGTTATGCTGATCCCCTTCTCCAGTAATTCACTAACAATTTTATTTAAATCTAAAATACTCCTAGCCAAACGATCTATTTTAGTTACATAAATGTGATCACCAGACCGAGCGTGTTTTAAGAGTGCTTTAATCTGTTCTCGTGCTGCCATTTTTATTCCGGTCACTTTTTCAATAAATAGTTGATCTTTTTCTACACCGGCTGATTCTAGTCGCTCTATCTGTGTCTCTAAATCCTGGCCAATTGTGCTAACTCTGGCGTAACCCAGTTTCATAAAGGTCACCATTTCATATAGAATTAAAAAATTAAAGTTTTTCCTCTTTAATCAGCTCCCAGACTTTCTGAAGCTTACGAAGATCTTTTTCACTCCAATACGGAAGCTGTTTGTACCAATAATCGAGTTCTGGATCTTTAATAACTGCTTCTTCATCCTGTGTTTCATATCCATTTTGTCCAATCCCAAGCAGCCAGCTAATGGATACTTCATACAAGCCTGCTAGATGCGCAAGTGTTTCTGTTGGCGGCTTTCGATAGTTGCGTTCGTATCCCGATAAACTGGAAAAAGAAACACCAATTTTCTCGGCCACTTCTGTTTGTGACCATCCCTTTCTTACTCTAGCCATCTTTAACCTATCACCCAGCACAGAATATGATTTCTTATTTTTCATCAGCATGCCCTAATGCGCTTTTTGAATTTTTTACGGTGAAATATTTTTTCGTTATCATTTTAATCCTTCACCTCTTATTATTATTCCCTATCCATATTATACCACCTAACATCCGCAATTTTGTTATATTTTAGACGTTTATTTTAGACTGAATTCTAGATGCTAAATACCTATAATATGAGCTCTTTATTATGAATAAAAAAGAGTGTCTAAAACTTTTAAATTTTAGACACTCAATCTCTTTAGAAACTATTTAATTTGTTAATTAACTAAAATTACCTTCACCCTCTGATTACATTTTGTGTCTTTAATACAGAAGAATACACAGACCCTACAGGAGAAAAAAGTGAATCGAACTGTTTCAAAAGAAGAATCAACAGAGCGCTTCTTTTCATTGAATCACTTGTTGGAAAGAGACGGAAATGTTTATTATAAAGGAAAAATTTTATCCCAAACAGATTGAGATAAAACCAAAGTCCTGCTTAACCTTATATTAGAGGACTGAGCAATGTATACATTTTGGGTAAGGAAAGGGATATAAAAAATGAGCTTTTTATATTTCTATAATTTCTGCGGCTCGATTTGACACATTAATTTCTTTTATATTAAGAAGGTTATGGAAAGGGTTGTTTTGGTGTTCTATTACCATCTAATATCTTCTCCTTACTTTATTCCTAAAAACGATTGAAAAGAGCTTAAAGATTTTTTATTACATACCATTTAAATATGGAAGCACTAGTCATCGGTTAAGATTAAATGCCATTTATCGAAATCTGAAGCAAGAACTTTTTCTTCTTCTAGTTAAGTGGTAAGCCTAACAATTTTCGCTCCTCTTTCTGCATGGTCATCTTCTCTTATGTCCAGCTGTCCGTTTTTTGGTCCATAACAAAAAGGCAGCTCTTCTTTATAGTTTGGCAGCCTTTTCATTTACTATTGTGTACATTTATAGCTGATTAAATAATTAGGCTCGCATGGTCCAGATTGCCTTCTAAATAACCTACACTGAGAACATATCCCCAGTCTACATCAAAACTTTAGCAATTCGTCTACAATTGCAAAACGCTCAAGTATAATGGAGATAGGAAATCTTTTATAACTTACTCTATTCTTTTAACAAGCCTATATCTATTACAATAGAATTAATTCCTACAATGCGAATACACTACTCGTAAAGCTCTAAACCCAGAGCCTTAATTAGAATAAAACTTTTGCTTTTAATGGGTTTCTATTAAGAAATCTCTTGTAGATTTCCTTCAATTTCTTTCTCTAAATCTTGAAAAATCATTTTAACTATCATTGAATAAGGGAATAAGTATTTAGTGTCCACTTTAAAAATTACGACTATATCTATTCCCGCTGTTAGCGATTTAATTGCCTGAGAAAATGATTCAGTGTAAACAATAGATTTACTAGAGTATTGACTGTTTTCATTTAGAAAATATCGCATTTTTTTCATTTCTAAAATTGAGTTATTTATATTTGATTTGTTGATTATAACCTCACACGTCTTGTCTGCAATTTCATAATTATAGAGAAGCACTGAATTGTTATGTAAAAAAAATTCAGTGATATTTTTTCTCACTGTGAAATTTTCTTTTTGGATCTCTAATAGGAGTAAATCAGAAAGAAAAATGATTGGTATATTAAGCTTTTTACCTAGTTCTGCAGCATACAAAGCATTAGCCATTTCCCCTTTATCATTTAGTATGTCGCATACGGTTACTAATGAGTCTTCTTCAGTTGCTTCTCTAGCTACAGTTAATGCGCCTTCAATAACTGTTTGCTTATCAAATAAATTCGTAGATTTAGCTACTACAGGGAATACATGTCCAGGGCTTATGAATCCGCTTATAGAAAGGGTTTTAGCAAACTTCTGGATTGAAAATGATCTTTCGAATGCAGATATGCCAGTTGTTGATTCAACAGCATCTATTGAGAAAGTATAATTGCGTGTAGATTCGCTTCTATTCTCATACCTAGTTTGAGAATAAAGACCTGCTTTTTCAGCTATTTGGGCAGGCATAGAAATTGACAGCATTCCGCAAGCGTTTGTTACCATACAATTTACTGTTGTAACAGTTGTATATTTGGCTAAACAAATAATGGCAGCATCGGTTATGGCTTTTGTATCATCAATTAAAATTAATGAATTTCCTTTTGCGAAAAATTCAAAACTTTCCTTTAAATTTGATCCAAACATGTAGATGCCTCCTTTAATTTTTGTTCAACGACATCTATTTCAGTTATTATAATAATTGAAATAATATTTATTAATCATTCGTTTCTGTTAATCTTTTAACCGATTATTTTTTTGAGCAATTTTTTTGCTTGCTTAATTAATTGCTGTTATTCAGCAAAAGAAAAATGAATAGCATATTAAGTGGAAATTTAACATGGAGAGACAGCATGGGAGTTGTAAACAGTTAACTGTTTTTTAGCTTAATCAAACCTCTGCCAAGACCTTGCACATGTAGAAACTCCATGTTAAATCTTTTAAAATGAACGTTAACCGTATTGAAATAAAAATTTTAAATGTATGTTTTTAAATAATAAATTCGATAATAGAAACTGCTTTATACTGTTATCTTATGATAGTGCCCAGTCAAGTCACGATCTGTTAGCCTTTTAATAAAATCAACACATTTCCTTAACTCAGTCAGGTTAATGCCTGTCTCAATTCCCATTTCATTTAACATGAATACAACATCTTCTGTTGCTACATTCCCTGCCGCTCCTGGAGCAAATGGACAACCTCCCAATCCCCCAATAGCTGTATCAAACCGGATAATCCCTGACTCTAAGGCTGCCAGCACATTTGCTTGAGCGAGGCCATATGTATCATGGAAATGTGCTGTGATCATCGCTTTCGGCTGGCAGTCCGTCACTTTCTGAAATAAATCTAAGACCTGCTTAGGGTTCGCTTTGCCGATTGTATCACATAAGACAATCTCATCAGCGCCCAAATCATCAATCCGGTCGACCATTTCTAATACTGTGCTCGAATCCACTTTCCCTTCATAAGGACACCAAAAAGCAGTGGCAATATTGTATCGAACAAACATGTCCTGATTTTTTGCTTTTCTAACGACGCCTTCAAACCTTTTCATAGAATCTTTTCTTGACATTTTCACATTCTTTATGTTGAAACTGTCGCTGGCACCAACAACAAGAGAAAGAGCACGCACGCCATTTTCGACTGCTCGTTCATAACCTTTTTCATTCGGGATTAACACCATGTATTGAATGCTCCGATCTTGTTCCATCCCCGCCAGTACCTCTTTCGCATCTTTCATCTGCGGAACATAGACGGGATGAACAAATGACGTTGCTTCCATTCTCTTTATCCCAGTTTTATTTAGCGCATGAATAAGCCCAATTTTTTGTTCTGTTGGAATAAAATTTGCTTCATTTTGAAGGCCGTCCCTCGGACCTACTTCAATAATCTCCACTTTATTTGGCAGGTTCATTTTCTTTCCCCCTTTCTTCTTCTTTATGAAAACTTTAATTTTTTCGCGAGATATGGCTCTAATCCGCCAAGCTGTACCATTTCAATCAAATGTTCTGGAAGCTTTGTCCCTTGGTATTCTGTCCCTTGTGTATGGTTGATAATTTTGCCTTCCAAAAGATCGACTTCCATTTCATCTCCTTCTAGAATGACAGATGTATCTTTCATATCCACGACTGGAAGCCCAACATTTATTGAATTTCGATAAAAAATGCGTGCAAATGAATTTGCAATAATCGCACCGATCTCATGGTGCTTCAAAACCATTTGTGCGGTTTCTCTGCTTGAACCAGAACCGAAATTATGACCGGCAACTAAAATATCCCCCGGCCGTACTTTCTTAGAAAATTCAGGGTCAATGGCTTCCATGGCATGCTCGGCTTGTTTTTCGACAGGCTGGCTCATATATTGTCCTGGTGAAATAATATCGGTGTTGATGTTGTCTCCATACTTCCATACGCGTCCGCGAATCTTATATGACATGTTATCTGACCCCCTGCAGAAGATATTTGCGGGGATCCGTGATTTTCCCCTCAATGGCTGTTGCGGCAACTGCTGCTGGAGAACCTAAATACACTTCTCCTTCCGAGCTTCCCATCCGTCCTCTAAAATTGCGGTTTGATGAAGACATAACGACCTCTCCGGCTCCAATAACTCCGCTTGTAAAACCGCCACACGCACCGCATGAAGGCATGTTTACGATGCATCCGGCTTCTGTCAATATTTCTAAAATGCCTTCTTTATTTGCTTCCATCCAAATATGCTGTGACGCTGGTACAACAAGACAGCGAATGTTTTTCGCGATTTTCTTCCCCTTTAAAATCTCCGCCGCTACTCTTAAGTCGCTTATACGCCCATTTGTACAGGACCCTAAATATACTTGATCGACTGCTTTTCCTTCTACTGCACTGATTGGATGAACGTTATCGACCTCATGCGGACAAGCGACTTGCGGCTCCAATTCAGACGCGTTGTAGTGTAAAATTTGAGCATAAGACGCATCTTCATCACTTCGCACCGTCTCGAGTCCATCGTCTACACCTTTTGATCGTAAAAATTCAATGACTGTTTCATCCGGTTCAATCAAGCCGGTCTTTGCCCCTGCTTCAACGGCCATGTTCGATAGCACCAATCTTTCGTCCATCGATAAGCTTTTAATAGCGCTCCCCGAAAATTCAATGGTTTGATACGTTGCACCCGCATGGCCAATATCTTTTATTGTTTTTAGAACAATATCTTTGGCGTATACACCGTGCGGAAGCTCTCCGTCCCAGATAACCTTGATTGTTTCCGGTACTTTCATCCACGTTTCGCCAGTCAGTAAGACACCTATCATTTCTGTTGAGCCGATGCCAGTCGCGAATGCGCCTAACCCGCCAGCCATGCACGTATGCGAGTCAGTTCCGAGAATTAATCTGCCCGGCCGCACATGTCCGTGTTCAACAATGACTTGATGACATGGACCTTCAAATTCATAATAATAAGGCAGGCCTTGATCTCTCGCCCAATCACGGGTGAATTTTAAAATGTCGGCTTGCTGCACCGTCGCGGGAGGTGTGCAGTGGTCGGAAACGACAACGACTTTCTCTTTGTCGAATAATTTTCCTCCTAATCGCCGAAATCCGCCGTCGATTAACCAGGGGCCTAACAGATCGTGCATCATGGCGATATCGGCTTTCACCCAGACAATATCCCCCGCTTTAACATTAGAATGTCCGGCTGCTTTCGCCAAAATCTTTTCTGACATCGTCATTCCCATTTTGAATCAGTCCCTTCTGTTCATGAATGTAAAGGAAATAGAGCTAACGTTTCATTGCTTGCTCCTTATCTAATTCTTGACTGTCTTTTCTTCTCTGTCTTTATTTCGAATAATTCCTTTTTCTTTCAGCAGTTCGATTTGTTCCTCGGTCAGCTTTAATTTTTGCAGAAAAATCTCTTCATCATGCTGTCCTAGTTCCGGTCCCGCCCATTCAATTTCACCCGGTGTTTCACTTAGTTTTGGCACAACACCTGGAACCATCAATTTTCCGATTCCTTCAACTTCGATTTCTTTAATCATGCCTCTTGCCTGGTAATGAGCATCATTGACAATGTCCTCAATGGAATAAATGGAGCCGGCGGGAACGCCTGCTTTATCGAGCTTTTTGAGCACTTCCGATAAATTTAGACTTTTTGTCCAGTTTTCTATTTTTTTATCTAATAGCTCTGCATAGTCGGTTCTTGTTTTATTGCTTTCAAAACGCGGATCATCCGCAAATTCCGGCAAGCCAATGGTAACCATTAGGCGTTTAAAAATACCATCACCATTTGCGCCAATTACGACGAATTTTCCATCTTTACACATATATGTGTTCGAAGGTGTAATACCAGGAAGCGTACTCCCCGTTCGTTCCCGTATCACGCCAGCATGGTCATATTCCGGCAGCATGCTCTCCATAAAGCTAAAGACAGATTCATATAAGGCCACATCCACGCATTGTCCTTCTCCAGACTTTGCAATGTCCCGATTGTACACAGCCATAAGAGCGCCGATCACTGCATAAAGAGAAGAAATAGAATCACCGATACTGATGCCGACCCTTGTCGGTGGACGATCTGGATAACCGGTTAAATAACGAAGGCCCCCCATCGCTTCTCCAATCGAGCCAAATCCAGGTTTATCCCGATATGGTCCATCCTGTCCGTAACCGCTTATTCTTACCATAATGAGACGTGGATTGATTTTCTTTAACTGTTCATAGCCGATGCCCCATTTTTCCAGAGTTCCTGGCCGAAAGTTTTCAATGATTATATCCACCTCTTCCGCAAGACGGTGAACCATTTCCTGCCCTTCCGGCTGGCGTAAGTCAAGTGTAATTGATTTTTTATTCCGGGCTTGAACATACCACCATAAACTCGTTCCATTTTCGACGATCCGCCAGTTTCGTATTGGGTCTCCATTTTTTGGATTTTCCACCTTAATAACTTCTGCTCCAAATTCCGCAAAAAGCCTTGCTGCGGATGGCCCCGCAATTAATTGACCCATCTCTAATACTTTTAATCCTTCTAGGGCTTTTCTTTTCATGATGCCACCTCCAACAAATAGGAAATCTTAAGAAATCAAATGTTCCTGAGAGCCGAGACTTCCGATATAATCATTCAGCATTTTCGTTAAATTTCCGTGACCAAATTTTATCTTCTCACCTTTTTTACGTGCGGACTTCTGCTGAAGATCCATTAAAAAATGATGAATTTTTCTTCTTCTGTCTAAAATGTTTTTTGTTCCTTTTTGAAAGAACCATGCATCAATCGTATTATAAACGCCACGATTTATCCCAAATTGATCATGACAGTATTGAATGAATTGCAAATCTGGTAAATGAATAACATCTGGTTTCGTACTCAATTTCTTCACGCTCCTTCTATCCGCGCTGTACTTTTCACTTCCCTCTTATAATGAGATGGGCTTCTGTTCCTCAACACTCATCGTTGAAAAAAGATCCTTTGTCATTTGAACGTCTCTTGAGATCTGTTGCTTCAGCTCATCCAAATTGCTAAATTTCTTCTCAGCACGTAAATAAGTAATCGGCTTAATTTTCAAGTATTCTCCATATATATCTTTAACAAAATCAAGGATATGAACTTCAATAGACAGATCTGTATTTTGCGACAATTGTAATTCCTTTATTGTCGGACAATTTCCCACATTCATTACCCCTATATACTGATCTTCTTTATGATAGACAGAAACCGCATATACCCCTTTTGGCATCGGCGTCAGCGGATCTATAAAGTCCAAGTTGGCAGTTGGAAAATCAATTGTTCTGCCCAATTTTTGCCCGTGGACGATTAAACCTGTAAACGTCATCGCCGTTTCCCTCCTATTATCTTAAATAAAGCGAATAGCGAGGGGTCACTATTCGCTCTTACAGATAGCAGATCTTTATGCAGGCCAATTAGCCGGAATCTTACCTACATTGCGGCGGAAATACAACATTGGTTCTTTATCATATTTTTCAATATCAATCACTTGTCCAAGAAAAATAGTATGGTCCCCCGCATCAATTTGCTGAATCGTTTTACATTCCAGTATGCCCAAAGAATCAGCGATGACGGGCAGGTTATTTTTTGACTGTTGCCAATTAGCCTTTGAGAAGCGGTCCGGATCTTTTCCTGCAAAGGCCCAGCATTGTTCTTGCTGTTCGTTTGAAAGTACATGAACAGCAAAGCCTTCTGCCTTCTGAAAAGCTTCAAGTGATGTAGATCGATTGTCAATACACCAGAGCACCAGAAGAGGGTCAAGTGATACAGACGTAAAAGAATTGACAGTCAGACCACACGGGTTACCCTCCTGATCTATTGTCGTAATGATTGTGACGCCTGTCGGATAACTGCCCATAATCTCCTTATATACAGCTACTTGTTCAGTATTCATTTATTAAAACCTCCAAAGAAATGATTAATAGAGAGAAGGCCCTAACACATGACCACCCGTCATGTTCGCCAAATGGACCAAATCCCTTCCGAAAGATTCCGCCTGGTTTCTAACTTTTTCTTCCACGATGTTTCCATCTTCTACATTAAACTTTGAGTGATAGAGAACACCGGGGATGGTATGAACTTGAAAGAATGCCATGGCCGATCGAAAACCAAGATCCATCCCTAAGTAATGATGGTCACTTCCGCCGGTTGCTGCCATCCCTGCAGCTTTCCCTTTCAAATAGTCATTCGGGATAAGGTCTATTAAATTTTTCAAGGTTCCTGTCATAGATCCTCTGTACATTGGGGATCCAAATATATATGCATCTGCCCGCTCTATTTTATTTAATATGTCTTGAGTCTCTTGAGTGTAGGATTCAATGGGCCGCCCATCACAAAAATTAAGCGTGTGTTCAGATAAATCGACAATATCAATTTCTACCTCTTGATTGCCTGACTGCGCCCCTTTTAAAGCGCTTTCAATCAATGCTTTTGTTCGTCTGCTCGATGCTGAACTTCCGCATATCCCAAGTAATCTCACAATCGTCCACGCTCCCTAATGCATATTCGCCACGTCAGGCTATTGTGACATCTTTAACTTTCACAAAACGGAATGTCGACACCATCGTGTCCAAATCATACCCGATTAAAATAGTCTCATAATCCGTAACAATTGGTGTCATAACCATTGCCGGGTAGGTTGCAAGCAGCTCGATGATCTCTTCATCTGATAATTCTCTTTCTTGAATCGCTTCAATATGGACTTTTTCAGTTTTCTTCTGCGGATTGATTAGCGAAAATGAAAAGGTATCCGGATACACCAGCTTCCTTACCCCGCCAGGCACAATGGATGCCAGCCGCTCAATTTCTTCTTTCGTTAATTGAAAAACGCTGTTTTCTTCCACTGGAATTCCATTGTTTTTCAGCCAAGCTTTCGCAATATCTGATGACGGATTGCCTGATTTTCCATACAGCACCCACTGATCCATTTTTCAAGACCCCCATTTAATTTTTCGTAAGACGTTTTTAGGCATTAAGAATTGGCTCTGTAATCGTTGAATCTTCTTTTATAGGATTTCTGACACCCGCCTGCTCAAGCAAAGGCAAAACATTTTCGTTAAAGTAAGGCATTTCTTCCATATAATCAAGAAAAGAGACCAACGTACCGGATACACCTGTTTTCGATAGTTTAATCATTTCATCCGCTACCTGTTCCGGTGTGCCGACAAAGCTCCAGCCACCCCAGCCGCCAATGAAATTTTCTCTTGCCTTTGTTAAGAATTCAGCCGAATTGGAAGAAGATTCAATACCAAACATATCACAAATAATATTGGCCACTTCCCAATCGCCCTGTTCTCGAACGTAATAGTTATAAAACTCTTTCGCCTCTTTTTCCGTTGGGCGACATACCACAAATCCGGTTGTGAATGTGTTTATTTCCCGTTTGTATTCTTCCCAGGCCAATTTTTTCATAAAATTGGTCCATTCCGTCGCGTGTTCCATTGATTCGATATAGCCAAAGTTAAAGTCAGAAAATCTTGCCGAATATTCACGTCCTTTTGTAGATGTTCCCGCACTAA
The DNA here is from genome assembly GCF_001750285.1 of Domibacillus iocasae. GTDB lineage: Bacteria > Bacillota > Bacilli > Bacillales > Domibacillaceae > Domibacillus > Domibacillus iocasae. Next base: position 543,721 of record NZ_MAMP01000022.1, on the reverse strand, counting down.
TCAATACAGGGCGTGGACTCTGTGATGGTTTTGGTTCCTGCCAGCCGTCTTTAATTTCAAAAAACTCACCCTTGTGATCAAAAAATTGTTCAGACCACATGCGCAGTACGACTTCCATCCATTCTGTTGCGTATTGATAGCCTTTATCATGTTCCATCTTTTTACCGCTGAACATTTCCATTTCTTTTGGAAACCAGCCGACAACTGTATTGAGGCCAATTCTTCCTTTTGAAATATCATCAATGGTGGAAAGCATTTTAGATGCTACGATTGGATGCATTGTCGGTACATGGGACGTACAGAACAAATAGATTTTCTCTGTTACAGCTGCCATAGCCGCTGCCCACGTATACGTTTCCATGCATCTTCCATTGAAGTTGCTGGAACCGCCAAATCCCCTCCATCGCGCAACAGGCACAATACACTCGTATCCTGCATCTTCCATCATTTTAGCTATTTTTACATTTGTCTCAAAATCAGGTTTAAAAGTTGTATCTGCTAACGTCATCGAACAGGAATTGTTTACATTTGGCCCAAAGATTCCGAGCTTCAATTTATTTTCATTAAACATTGGATTGCCTGATTCTCTAAATATATCAAATCTGCTCATTCCTTCACCGCCCAATTAGTTTTAAAATACTTCTTTTTCAAGAAAGTGTGACGTCTTTAACTTTCACAAAACGGAATGTCGAAACCATCGTATCCAAATCATACCCGATTAAAATAGTGTCATAATTAGTAATAATTGGTGTCATAGCCATTGCCGGGTAGGTTGCCAGTAGCTCGATGACCTCTTCATCTGATAATTCTCCTTCTTGAATCGCTTCAATATGAACTTTTTCGGTTTTCTTCTGCGGATTAATTAGCGAGAACGAAAAGGTATCCGGATACACCAGCTTCCTTACTCCGCCAGGCACTATTGCTGCCAGCCGCTCAATTTCTTCTTTCGTCAATTGAAAAACACTGTTTTCTTCCACTGGAATTCCATTATTTTTCAGCCAAGCTTTCGCAATATCTGATGACGGATTGCCTGATTTCCCGTACAGCACCCATTTATCCATTTTATGATTCCCTCCAGTCTATTCTTCGCCATCGTCTCTATGGTTTTGACGTTCGTTATGCTTTGGAATCGTGGCAATTACTTTGGCAAACGGCTTCATCCACCTTAATTAAACGACTGATGAGGTCAATGACTTCCTCTTCTTCTTCCTCTCTCTTGTAGTAATCGTAAAGAAACCATTCCAACATAACGAACGCCTCCAATGTGATGTTTTTTAAGGCACTAATATTTCTTTTTGCTGTTTCGGAAACGTAATGACCTGCTTTTCACTATTATGATTTACTGGATGACGTACACCTGCCTGTTCCAATAACGGCATAACATGTTCATTAAAATACGGCATTTCATTCATGTAATCGACGAACGATAAAAGCGTTCCCGACACGCCCGATTTGGCAATCGCAATTAATTTTTCAGCCACCTGTTCCGGCGTACCGACAATTGCCCACCCGCCCCAGCCTGCAATGAAATTTTCGCGGAATTTTTTGTTGAATTCAGGAGACTGAGAAGCCGTATCGATATTAAATAATTCGCAGATAATATCCGTTACTTCATCGTCACCTTTCTCCCGTACATAATAGTTATAGTAATCCCATGCTTCTTTTTCGGTCGGGCGGCAGACAACGAAACTTGTTGTAAACGTATTAATCTCGCGGTGATACGAGTCCCAAGCTAATTTTTTCATGTTTGTCGTCCATTCTCTTGCCTGGTTCATCGACTCAAGGAAAGAGAAATGAAAGTCTGTATATTTCGCTGCAAAATTCATACCTGCTTTGGAAGAACCCGCATTAATGAGAACGGGGCGCGGACTCTGGCTTGGCTTGGGCTCCTGCCATCCATCTTTAATTTCAAAATACTCTCCTTTATAGTCAAAAAATTGTTCGGACCACATTTTTAGTACAACTTCGATCCACTCTGCCGCAAATTCATACCCTTGATCATGACCTAGTTTCTTCCCACCGAACATACCCATCTCTCTTGGAAACCAGCCAACTACTGTATTTAAGCCAATTCGTCCTTTTGAAATATCATCGATCGTCGAAATCATTTTTGACGCAACGATCGGATGAACCGTCGGCATGTGTGACGTGGTGAACAAATAAATCTTTTTCGTGACAGCAGCCATGGAAGCTGCCCATGTAAATGTTTCCATGCATTGTCCGTTAAAGTTACTTGGACCGCCAAATCCCCTCCAGCGCGCAACTGGGACAATACATTCATACCCTGCATTTTCCATCATTTGGGCAATGTTTTTATTCGTTTCAAAATCAGGTTTAAAGGTTGTTTCCGCTAGTGTCATGGCACACGAGTTATTAACGTTTGGACCAAAGATACCCAGTTTTAATTGATTATCATTAAACATTGGATTTCCTGCTTCTCTAAATACATCAAATCTGCTCATATATAAAACACCCTGCCCTTCCTGTATGGTTAATTTTTATAGGATTTTAAATGGATCTGTAATAATATTTCCTGTGTCGACCCAGATACTTTTAACTTGTGTATACTCATGGACGGCTTGCATTCCATTCTCTCTTCCAATTCCGCTTGCTTTATAGCCGCCAAAAGGAGAAGCATAGGATACTTTACGATAGTTGTTAATCCAGACGGTACCGGCGTTTAACTTGCCGGCCATCCGATGTGCCCGCTGCACGTCTTTTGTCCAGACAGCAGCAGCAAGGCCAAATTCCGTATCGTTGGCAATTCGAAGAGCATCTTCTTCATCTTTGAATCGAATCAAACAAACAACAGGACCAAAGATTTCTTCCTGTGCAATTCGCATATCGTTTTGGACATCACCGAAGATAGTTGGTTCTACGAAAAATCCGTTTTTAAGCTCGTCTGTTGTTGGTCGTTTTCCTCCATGCAGTACTTTCGCACCTTCACTTTCACCAATTTCAATGTAGCTGAGTACTTTATTATGCTGTCCTTCAAAGGCAACCGTCCCCATTTCTGTTTCCATATCGAGCGGATTTCCGAGGCGAATTTGGCTTGTACGCTCTACTAGTTTCTCAGTAAATTCATCGTAAATCGATTCATGAACAAGCACTCGTGAACCTGCCATGCATGTCTGGCCAGACGCAGCGAAAATGCCGGCAAGCACTCCATTCACCGCATTAGACAAGTCAGCATCATCAAAAATAATGTTAGGTGATTTTCCTCCGAGTTCCAGCGATACACGGGCAAAGTGTTCAGCTGAATTTTTAACAATTAATTTACCGGTTGCCGAAGAACCTGTGAAGGCTAGCTTCCGTACATCAGGATGTCTTGTGAGTGCATCCCCGGCAGTATTTCCATAACCAGTAACAATATTGATCACACCCGGTGGAAAACCAGCCTCTTCCACTAGTTTCGCCAGCTCCAACAACGAGGCCGGTGTAACCTCAGAAGGCTTTATCACCATCGTATTTCCGGCCGCTATGGCTGGGCCAAGTTTAAAAAGTGTCAGCAATAATGGTGAATTCCACGGAATAATCGCCCCAACCACACCAAGCGGCTCTCGTACGGTATAGTTAATCATGTTTGGAATATCAACCGGAATACTTTCACCGTGAATTTTATCTGCGAGACCCGCAAAGTAATAGCACCAGCCTGGTAATGATTTCGTCTGTCCTAACATTTCTCGGATTAATTTTCCGTTATCCACAACCTCACTAATTGCAAGTATTTCTGCGTTTTCTCCAATTAAATCACCAAGTTTACGAAGCAATGCCGCCCGTCCAGCTCCATTAATCCTTGACCATTCCCCTGTCTCAAACGCAGCTTTTGCTGCTTTTACCGCCCGGTCAATATCTTCTGCCTCGCCCATTGGCGCCTGAGCCCACACTTCTCCAGTAAACGGATTAACTGAATCAAACATTTTTCCGGAAGCGCTTTCAATCCATTCGTTATTAATAAACATTTTGTATTGTTTCACGCCTGTATTTGGAAGTTCATATATAGTTTTTGTTGATGTACTCATAAATCGAATACTCCCTTTCTAGTTTATAATTGAGCTTTCTTCATTTTTATAAAAATAGAACTCCTTAAAATGGGCCATATCATTTTGAATATGCTGCTCCATTCTTTTGGCCGCTAATTCTGGATTTCTACTTTGAATTGCTTCAAAAACAGCATAGTGCTCTGACAAAAAGCTATCACTTCGGTTATATTGCTTAATAATCGTGTTCCGACAAAGTTGAATTAATGCACGGATATTGTACATCATGATCTTTAATCGATTATTTCTGCTAAAAGTGATAATGGATTCATGAAATTGCGTATTTAAGCATACCACTTTATCCATTCTTTTCGCGTTAATAGCCTCCTGCGTCATATCCAAAAATTGCTTTAATTGTACCAATTTTTCATTATTTATATTCTTTGCGGCCCAGTATACAGCAACAGATTCCAGACCCATTCGTACTTGATACAGTTCTAATGCATCTTGAAGTGATGGAGTGAAAACCGTTACAATTCCATCACTGTTAATAATAAGACCGTCTTGTTCCAGCTTCCGAAAAGCTTCCCTAACCGGTCCTCTGCTTACGCCAAATTCAGATGCTATTTTTGTGTCGATTAATCGTTCACCCGGAGAAAAACGTCCTTCTAATATGGACTGCTCTACGTTTTTATAAATCTGTTCGTATAGTGGATCCACTCGTTGCAGCTGGTTCACTTTCCCATTCACCTCCTTTTCATTTTCAGATCACGCATACAGTAATCGGTAGATTGCATGCTGTTAACTGTATACTCTCTATACTGCAAGTTGTATGCCAATAATTTTTCATACAGTTAACGTTATGTTTTGTCCATGTTTTGAACAGTTTTTTAAAAAGTTATCTAGTTTACGGACAACTGTATGTAATATTGACAGTTTTTTTTGCATATACTTTTTTATTAAATATGATTAAATTCTTTCTAAAGGAGTGGTGAAATGGAATCAGCATTTTCTTCTTTTCATGTTGACAAAGATTTTTTATCCGTAATTTTTGATAGTATTCATGATGGCATAAAGATTGTTGATAAGGATGGAAAATTTATTTTCATTAATCGTTCAGCTGAAAAAAATATGAACATTGTCCGCGATGAATGGATTGGGAGAAGCGTACACGAATTGTTGCCCGAATCCATTATTCTTAAAGCATTAAAAACGGAAGTTCCTCAAATTAATAAGCATAGTTTTGTCTGTAATAAAAATTTTATTGTTCATGCCTCACCTTTAACCTTTAAAGGTAAGCTTGTCGGAGCGATTTCTACTCACAAAGATGAGGATGAAATTGAATCACTCAAAGCATCATTCGATCATTTTACGCTGAATAAATATATTCATTTCCTTGAAAATGAACTTCATCGTGTACAGATTCTCCCTTTAGAAATGAAAGGCTTCGTTGTTTCAAAAAACAGCACAATTGTAAATGAACTTTCTAAAATTAAAAAACTGGCACCAACCGATATTTCTGTGCTTATCAGGGGTGAAAGCGGTGTTGGTAAAGAAGTCATCGCTCGTAATATCCATGAATTATCCAACAGAATCGGAAACCCTTACATAACTATTAATTGCGCTGCTATTCCTGAGAATTTGCTTGAAAGCGAACTTTTCGGGTATGAGGAAGGGGCGTTTACAGGGGCCAAGCGAAGTGGAAAGAAAGGAAAATTTGAATTAGCCAATGGCGGCACGATCTTTCTGGATGAAATTGGCGATATGAACTATCACCTTCAAGCAAAGCTCCTGCGAGTCTTGCAGCAAAAAGAATTAGTGCGTGTCGGCGGAGAAGAAACTATTCCATTGGATGTGCGTGTTATTGCCGCAACGAATAAGGATCTGGTATCCATGATTCAACATAATACCTTCCGTGAAGATTTATATTATCGAATCAACGGCATTACTTTCAATATCCCGCCTTTACGGGAACGAAAAATGGATATAGACATCCTTATTTCACACTTTTTAAAAGAATTTTCATATAAGTACAATAAGAAAATCGGTATCAGCAAAGAGGCTCACTATTTTTTGCTCAATCATCCACTACCAGGAAATGTGCGGGAATTGCGTAATGTGTTAGAACATGGTTTCGTGTTGGCCGAAACAAATGAAATTGAAATTGAAGACTTACCAAAGAGCATAACATCAGGACAGATTCAAGAATCTTCTTCCGCTCCATTATTCACAAGTGATGAGCCTGTTCCTTTGTCGACTTTTTTTGATAGCATGGATTTATCCGAAAACATAAAGAAGGTGGAAATCGCCCTAATTATTAAAGCGCTTACAAAATCAAATAATAACCGCTCAAAAGCTATTAAAATGTTGGGCATTTCCCGTCAGTCGTTTTATGAACGTCTAAAAAAATACGAAAAGGAAATTGCCCAGTATTCAAATTGACGGATTGTAATACTAAGTGTAATATTCAGAAAATAGAAATACCCTTTACAGCTTGGTGTAATAGAAAATGATCAACCTCTGTGACTTAAATAATCCAAATTGCGGAAATATAATAAGTTAATCACATTAAACAAAGCAACCTGGAGTGCTCTCTTTAGATTAGTTTTTTCCTTTGGTAATTTTTTAGAAAGATTTTTGAACTTTACATATAGTTATTTTTACAAACTCCCTCATTTCTCACTCTCTATTTTGATCCTTCCTTATACACACTTAATCATCGTTTCGCCTCTTTCTAAAAAAATCATCTGCAGTCTTTCCCTCATTCGAAGGGCACAGTCAGATTTACATTGATTCAATTATAGTTTTCCTCATTGGTGTTACAACGAATGTTTTTGCGCTATACAAAGATCTTCCCCTCCTTCTTTGGAGACAGACTCCCAGTCGACTGAGGCAGATTATTTTAGAGGAATGGCTAACACTGAAGCCTACAAAATGTCAATATAAATATGGTTCTTACGTATTTTGGTGGATGCAATCGAGTGTAAACACTTCTAAAAATAAGTATTTCTGGATATATAGTTATTATGATGATTAAAGTACAACCTTATTGTAAACCCCTCTCTTTACATAAAGATGCCCCAATATTGTACTTACAGCTGTCTAGAAAAAGTACATTATTATCTTTACGCTCAAATAAAGAAGGAAAGGAAAATGCAGATGGCCAGTATTCGCAAATATAAAAAAACCGGCGAAAAAAAAGCGTATTATGAATACCGCATCCGCTTTAAAGATCCTATAACACATGAATATAAAGAAAAATCAAAGAGAGGTTTTACGTCGTCAATCGAGGCTCAAATTATTGCTGCCGAAGAAGAAAAAAGAATTTTGGAAGGCTTTGAAGTTAATGAAAAAGTATACACCCTGGAATCGTTCTTAACCAACTGGCTATTAGAATACAAAAAGGCTCGGTCCGTAAAAATACGTATCTTAAATAATCAATGAGAAATCTTTCAATATATTCAAGTTCAGGCCCATATACGTCACTATTTTTTCTTGCGATTGCTGATATTCTTTTATGCAGCTCCTCATAAAATGACACATGCAGCGCGTAATTATCATCCTTTTCAAGTAGCTCCGCTTCGTATTCCTCAAGCTGTTCAAAAGACATCTCGTGAAATCTCATATTATTAAAAACCTCATTTCCAACGTTTAGTTAGATTACCATGACCTTGTTCTATTTGGCCGACCCTCTGTAGTTCTCTGCTGATTTTTCTCTGTCCTTTATTCATTCATGCAATAAAAAAGACCGGCCGCAGCCGATCGTTAAAAGAGTTCATTTTGCCGGTTATAGTTTAGCAGCTTTATCCCTCTCATCCGAAATGTTTTACACAAAAGGGTCTTCATCCGATAATATTCCTTCTGATTGGATTTTGCCAGAGGATAAAAATGCGGTTGTGTCTTCAATCAGAATATTCATGTTACGAGCGGCAAGCTGGATGAGTTCAATCCAGTCTGTATCTAATTTCAATTCATCCATTTTGTCTATCTTATCAGGAATTTTGTGCACAGAGAGTCCCTCCCTCCATAATATTTCCTTCTGATTGGATTCTGAAAATGCTCCAGTGTCCTCTATCGAAATATCCATGTTACGGGCAACTTGAATCAGTTCAATCTATTTCTTATCTTATTTAACCTCAACTCGACCCACCATCAAATCTCCCTATCTTCTGAGACAACTCAGTCACCCTGGCTGCTTGGCCTTCAATCTGTCAGCCTTGCGTCCTGCTCCTTCGACTAGTTTGCCATTATCTCGATTTCTATATATCTAAATTGTACTACATGATTTGATGAAATTTTGTCGGAAGGTGTCACTAGATAAAAAATATGATCATCCCTTTATCAAACTGAATCTTTAATCGATTTCGACAGGCATTTCCTTCTATTGAAACTAAACTATATAAGTGGAATGAAACTTTTTACATTCGCCGTTTAGGATCGTGCAGGAATTCCTTTTAAAAAAGCAGCGTCATGGGCTGCGGGCTTGGCGGCTGCGCTAACAGCACGGGCAAACGCTGAACCCGCCTGCCCCATGGAACGCGCAGCCCCGCGAATGCCGCTGTTCCATTGCCCGGGCTAAGTGCTGTTCTCATACGCTTTTTCTGAAAAGCAGAATCTAAAATCATTTGTTTAACTTATATAGAAAGAAAATAGCCCTCCATTTCACCAAAACGGTGGAATGAAGAGCTATTTTGAAAAAATCGAGCCAAAGCCCGCTTTTTTATTAGAATTTAGAATGGTAGTTTTCGACTTCCCATGAGTGAACAGCCAGACGGTAGCTATCCCATTCTGCTTTTTTCAGAGAAACATATTCGTTGTATACGTGATCTCCTAATGTTTCACGGCCAATTTCGCCTGCTTCTAATGCTTCTACTGCTTCTTTTAAGCTGCCAGGAAGGCTGTCAATTCCGGCAGAAGCTCTTTGTTCCTCCGTCATGTGGAAGATATCTTCATTAATGGACGCTGGCGCTTCTAGTTCTTTCTCAATTCCATTTAAACCGGCAGAAGCAATAACCGCAAACGTTAAGTAAGGATTTGATGATGGATCCGGGCAGCGTAATTCAACACGCGTCGCAAGGCCTCTTTTCGCTGGAATGCGAATAAGTGCTGAACGGTTAGAAGCAGACCAGGCAAGGTAGCATGGTGCTTCGTAGCCCGGAACTAAACGCTTGTAAGAGTTTACGAGCGGGTTTGTTACGGCCGCAAAGCTCTTCACGCTTACTAGCAAACCTGCAATAAAGTGGTACGCTTCTTTCGATAATTGTAACTCATCGGAAGGATCAAAGAAGGCATTTTCGTTTCCTTTAAAGAATGACATATTCACGTGCATACCAGAACCATTGATTCCAGCTACCGGCTTCGGCATAAATGTTGCGTGTAAGCCATACTTTCTTGCAACAGTTTTCACTACCCATTTATACGTAGTCGCTTTATCCGCCGCACCCAGGGCATCTGCATACTTAAAGCTAAGTTCATGCTGGCCTTCCGCCACTTCATGGTGCGATGCCTCAATGGTGAAGCCCATTGCTTTTAAGGCACGGTAAATCTCTAAACGAACGCGCTCACCAAGGTCTTTTGGAGATGGCTCAAAGTAACCGCCATTATCCGATAGTTCAGTCGTTGGGTTGCCATTTTCGTCTGTTTGGAACAAGAAAAATTCTAATTCTGGACCAACTGAAATGGTATAGCCCTGTTCCGCTGCACGATCAACTGTTTTCTTTAATACGTTGCGAGTGTCTCCTTCAAACAATGTGCCATCTGGATTTACAGCAGAGCAAAGAAAACGTGCTTCAGCGTAACCTTCTTCTTCTGTCCAAGGAAGAACCGCAAACGTCGATAAATCCGGCTGAAGATAAAGATCCGAATTGTTGATGGCAGAAAAACCTTTAATAGACGAACCATCAAACATCATTTTGCCTGCTGCTACATCTTCTAATTGTTCAGCTGTTACAGTGACGTGCTTTAAGATCCCTTCAATATCTACAAATTGTAAGTGCAGTAATTCAACACTTTTTGTTTTAATCGTTTCTTTAATTTTTTCTAAAGCTGCATCTGTTGTGTTTGAAATAAGAGTTTCTGTCATGTCATCTTTTCCCCCGCACTTATGTTAAATAATATCACATTCGTTGTTTTGATTATAGTGCAATCGAAATTCTTTGACAAGAACTTTTTCGAATATTTATATTAATTTTAGTGTTGAATGTTCACTATAAAGTTAAATAATGCAGCCTTTTTCAAAAATAAGCCCCTGTAAAGAGCCATTTTGTCATTTTCCGAATAATAAAAATGATAAATGAATGCTGAAATTGATGAATTCAAGAACGCATTCTTAATAGAATCCAAAAACAAAATGCACTGACAAGAGAATGTCGCTCTTCCCTGCCAGCGCATTGAACAGGCTGCCAGCAAATTATTCAAATCATCCTTCCTTTTGATTTAAACTATCCTTTATATCGATTGTACGTTTTTTACACAAAACAAAAAGCGTTAAACCTTTTTCCATTAAGGTTTAATGCTTTTTGAGGGACGCTCATTACATCATGCCACATATACAAAAGGAAAAAATCAGGTTAAAAAACGCTTTAAATCAACGTTTCCCGATTTAATTTTAAATGGCATTCGACCAAAATGAAAAGGGCTATGAGAAGAAGGAAACGTTTTGTTTTAAAAAATCACTTCTGCTCCTTCTGCATCATTTACTTTTCGGCTCAAAAATGAATGATCCGCAGCCAATCTTCAAACAGACTCCAGACGGCCTATTTTAAATATTTTCTTTAAGATTAACGTAACAGCACCGAGAACCATTCCTTTTTTCCCTAAATCTGAGCATACAATCGTAATGTTTTCCGGAGAGCTTTTAAATGTATACTTTTCAACCATCTCTTTCACTGCATTTACTATATGTGGACCTTCTTCAAAAATATGCCCTTCCAAAATAATTTTGGATGGTTTTAAAATATTGACCATGTTAGCCGCCGCAATTCCCAAGTACTTCCCACTCTCGTTTAAAATAGACATAGCCAGCTCGTCACCATCGTTTGCGGCTTTGAACAAGGAACGAATCGACAATTGATCTTCCTTCATTTCATGCAGCAAGGATTCAGGATAATGCCTGCTTTCTTCTTTCATTTTGTTCAAAATGGCTTTTTCAGAAGCATATGCTTCCAAGCAGCCATCATTTCCACATTCACAACGAGGGCCATCCATGTTGACAACCGTATGGCCAATTTCGCCGGCTGTATTAAATGGACTTCTGTATACTTCATTATTAATGACGATGCCAGAGCCAATTCCTTTTCCTACACTTAAAGAGACGAAGTCAGCTGTTCCTTTCCCCTGCCCAAACCAGCTTTCTCCAATCGCAAGGGCCCGAACATCATTTTCTACCATGACAGGCAGCTTAAATTCTTCTTCTATAATTTCTTTAATCGGGATATTGCCTAAGTGAAGGTGAGGGGAATAGATTGCAACTCCTTGATCGGGGTCTACTAATCCATGCATCGCAACGCCGATTCCAAGAATAGCACGTTGGTCGACCTTTGATTCATCCAGCACATAATGAATACTTTCCTTCAGCCTATCAATAAAAACAGCTTTCGATGGCAAGGTCATCGTTTTTTGTACATAGTCGAAAACGATTTTTCCATCCATCGTAGTCAATACAGTACGCATGACCTCAGCTGCCGCATAAACGCCGATGATATAGTGAGCAGAGTAATTAATTCTTAGCATAATCGGCCTTCTGCCACCGGCTTTTGAACTGACCGACTCTTCTTCTTTCACTAAATTGTTCTCCACTAATTCATTGACTAAGGAGCTCACTGTCGGAGGAGTCAATTTAGTGAATTTGGCAATTTCAGCTCTAGAAATTGGTTCTTTTAAACGGATGATATTTAAGACTGTCGATTGATTCAGCGTTTTCATTCCCTCAAAGCTGCCTTTTTGAAGCACAAAGGTCATAATCAGATCACCTCTTTATTTTCAACTTACGTAAGCCTTTTCTAACTAAGACGTTCGTTTCATCATACCATTTAACGAAAAAAAGCTGAATCAACATCTGTCAATTCAGCTGTATTCTACTTAAGAAAATCGATCATTGATTTCTTTTATTTTCTTAAGATCACACTTTGGCTTGCGATCATAAGTTAACAGGCCATTAATCTCCTGCTCAACATCTGTGAGCTGTGTATAACAGTAACCTTGAAGGATCGGTGATTGTCCAATCGCTGCTGTAACCGCTTCGTACTGTTCCACGAGTTCTTCACTGGACTGAACAGATGAATACCCCCATCCACTTTCATCAACTGTATACGCGATGCCGCCATATTCTGTGATCAAAATCGGCTCTCCTCGATATGAAAAGCCATCAGCATAAATTTGCCGGTTGGCCGGCTTCGATTGAATCGCGGAGTCGACCGTTGCATACGCTTTTTCAATCTCTTCAGCAGATTGATAATTGTGTATGCCGCAAAAGTCAGAGAGTGTGTGTTCCCAGCCGTCATTTGAAAGAACCGGTCTTGTTTGGTCGAGTGATTTTGTTACATAATACATAGCCAATGAGTGGTGTTGCTGCTGTATTTCATGGGCGACGCGTGAAATACCCCAGCTTTCGTTCAATGGCATCCAGGTGACAATACACGGGTGGTTGTAATCACGATTTACGACATCTATCCATTCCTTCGTTAGCCGTTCCGCTGCTTCTTCACTATATTCCCCCGCATTGGCCATTTCGCCCCAAACGAGAAACCCTAGCCGGTCCGCCCAATACAAATAACGTGGATCTTCCACTTTTTGATGCTTTCTTGCGCCATTAAAGCCCATTTCTTTTGCGAGTTCAATGTCCCTTTTCAGCGCTTTGCTGTCTGGGGCAGTAAGCAATCCTTCCGGAAAGTAGCCCTGATCCAAAATTAGCTTTTGGTAGTACCGTTTATTGTTTAAACGGAATTCTCCATTCTGAACGGATACTTTACGCATTCCAAAGTAACTAGAAACACGGTCGACCGTTCGATTCGTTTTAACAGTGAGGACCACATCAAATAAATTCGGATTTTCAGGGGTCCAATACCACCCGTCATTATGAATGTTGCTGCGATCGACAAAACGGTTGCGTATATTAAAACTTCTTTTTGTATATGTTTCATATACTTTCAACGTGTCCTGAATAATCCTTTTTCCCTTATAGGAAATGTCGACCGTTACTTCTGGTTCATGATCAATCCCGGACAGCTCTAGTTCCATTTGAATATCACCTTTATCAACATTTGGTGTCCAGCGAAGCTTTTGGACATGGATAGGTTCTACCGCTTCCATCCAGACGGTCTGCCAAATGCCCGTCGTCCGTGTATAAAAGATCGATTCCGATTGCTCATGCCAATACTGCTTGCCGCGAGGGATGGTCTGGTCCTCTGATGGATCTTCCACCCTGACGACAATTTCATTAGTACCCTCTTGTACAGCTTCTGAAATGATCGCTTTGAATGGTGTATTTCCGCCTTCATGAAACGTGACAAGCTCTCCATTCACATAAATCCAGGCGCGATAATCGACTGCACCAAAATGAAGAATAATTTGTTTTCCCTGCCACTCCTGAGGAATCGTTATGGTTCTCGAGTACCAGACAATATCATGGAAGGAAGGGTCATGAATCCCGCTTAATTTTGTCTGGTACGCAAATGGCACATTAATTTTTAATGCTTCAGGAAATTGCTTCTGCCATTTTTGAGACAAGCCTCTATTATCGTCATCAAATGCAAATGACCATTCTCCATTTAAATTTACCCACTCATCTCTAACAAGCTGTGGTCTTGGATAATTATATGTCACGGAAGATTCCTCCATCTCTGTCACTGTTATTTAATGCCTGTTTGTGTTACGCCTTTAATAAATTGCTTTTGGCCAATCAAGAAAATAATAATGATTGGAATTGTCGCGATTGTGGTCAGCGCCATTAATCTGCCGTAAGAAGAAACAAAGCTTCCCTGCTGCATAATGGCAATACCGGTTGTAATCGTCCGCATTTCAGGAGAACTTGTCGCCACAAGCGGCCATAGAAAGTCATTGTAAATCGTCATAAAAGAGAAGATCGCCAGTGTCGCCATTAATGGCCGTGCTGACGGCAGCACCACTTTTGTGAAGATCTGCCATTTATTCGCACCGTCAATCCGGGCAGCTTCTTCCAGCTCTTTCGGAAAAGATTTAAAAAATTGATAAAGCAGGAACACACCGAATGCATTTGCTGAATACGGGAGTATCAGCGGAGCATATGTGTTTAAAAGCCCCAAATTATTAAACTGCATGTAAAGCGGAAGGAACGTAATGACCCAGGGAATCATCAAGGTGCTTACAAAAATAGGCAGAAGCACCTTTTTAAATGGCACGTCCAGACGGGCAAGCCCGTAAGCCGCCATCGCATCAATGCTGACAATGATTGTAGTGCCAACCAGTCCAACAAACAGTGAGTTAAACATCCATTTGATGACTGGCGCACTCATGCTCGCATTTGTAAGAGTGTAGATATAATTGTCGGTTGTAAATTCCTTTGGCAGCCAATTTGTTCCGCCGCCGATTGCTTCAAAGTCACTTTTAAATGAAGTCGAAACCATCCAAAACAACGGAATTAGGAAAAAAGCGGCAATGATTAGCGCGATAACCATTAATAAAAATGTTTTCAGCTGTTTTTTGCGTTTCATTCTTTTGCCTCCTTCTCCGGCCGGTTCGTTACTTTCAGCTGAATAAGTGAAATGCCTACAATGATCAGCGACATAAGAACAGCCATTGCAGAAGCAGAACCAAGCTGTCTTAATTCAAAAGCCTGCTCGACGATTCCCATCAGCAACACCTCTGTTGAATCTCCCGGTCCGCCGCGTGTCATTAAATAAGGCTGACCGTAAATATTAAAGGAAGCGATCGTAGACGTAATTAATACAAATAACATGACCGGGCGGATTGTCGGCAGCGTAATATGTAAAAACCGCTCCCAGCTGCTCGCTCCATCAATATCAGCTGCTTCATACATTTCTTCCGGCACTTCATTTAGCGCATTGATGAAAATAATCATATTAAATCCAATCGTCCACCAAAGTGTTGCAATGACAATAGAAACCCAGGCAAACGGAATTTTTGTCAGCCATGGAATCGAATCCAGCCCCAGCTTGATCAATGTTTGATTTACTAATCCCGAGTTCGTGTCGAGCATCCACAGCCACAGTATGGCAACGACCGATACTGAAATCGAATAAGGAATAAAATAAGCCGTTCGGAAAAGAAATCGGATTTTCTCCGGCAGACTGTTAACAAGCATCGCTAGCCCAAGCCCTATTACGACAAGCAATGGCACACTATAGAGGACAAATTGAAACGTATTCCATAGACCACTGAAAAAAAGTTCATGGGCTGTTGAATTGGAATTAAAAATTTCCATATAGTTTGCCAACCCTACAAAAGGTCGGTTAGGAGAAATTAAATTCCAGTCATGTAAGCTAATAAAAATGCCATAAAAAAGAGGGATGGCCAAAAAGAGAATAAACATGGTCAAATACGGAAGAACAAATAAAAAAGAAGTGAAAGAGGATTTTTTCCTTTCATTCATTGCTGACACCTTCTTATCATCCCTTTCGTATGGAAGGGTTGACGCGAAAGAGGATTTTTTCTCTTCATTCATTGATAACACCTTCTTTCATATATTTCGTATAAAAGGGTTGAGCAGACAGCTTTGCCTGCCCAACAGCTTTTTTGTTACTGCAATTGTGCCTGCGATTCTTTTTCAGCATCTTCAAGTGCTTTTTTAACGTCTTTCTGGCCTAATAGCGCTTCATTGACTGCTTTGAATAAAGGATCTGAAACAGGACCCCAATTCGCAACTGCCGGCGAATATTGAACGTAATCAAATTGCTTTGCCACTTGTGGCTGCTGCTTCAACTTACCGAACTCTTCGCTTTCATAAACCGCTTTCGAAGCAGGAGCCTGTCCAGATTCTGCCCATGCCATGCCGTTATCTGCCACGTAGCTTAAAAACTCTTCAATGCCTGTTACGGTCGTTTCGTCTTCCACACTTGCCGGAATGACAAAGTTATGAGAATTAGCAAACACTGCATCTTGTTTTGTACCGAGACGCGGAACCGTTGATACGCCAAAGTTAATATTAGATTCTTCAAATTGATTCAGCATCCATGGCCCGTTTAAATGCATAGCGTTTTTGCCTTGCAGAAATAACGTTAGTTCTCCATCCTGCTGCACGTTTTCCGGAGACACTTTATATTTTGAAATTAAGTCTTTCTCAAATTCAAGAGCATCTACAACCGCTTCAGATGTGTAATCGGCTTTTCCATCTTCAATCAATGTCCCGCCATTTTGGTAAACGATTGTCGGGAAAATGAACTGCTGCGGCCACAATGTTGGCAACGCAAAGCCCCACTGTCCTTCATCTGCTTTGGTTAATTTCTGTGCCGCTGCAATAAATTCCTCACGATTCGTTGGCGGGCTTTCAGGATCTAGCCCTGCTGCTTTAAACAAATCTTTATTCCAGTAGAACATAAGAGGGTGAATATCAAGTGGAACGCCATATGTGGTGCCCTCTACTTCTGCTCCTTTCCAGGCATTTTCGTGATATTGGTCTTTTTGAACCGTATCGCCAACAATATCATCTAAACCTTTTAATACATCTTGCTCGGCATACGTCATAATTTGATCGCCATGCATAATCATTAGCTCTGGAGCATCCTCTTGGCCATTTAAAGCGAGGTCAACCGTTTTATAGTATTCTGACTGAGGGACAATCTGCAGCTTCACATCATATTCATCTTGCTTCTCATTGAAACCGTCTACAATTTTCTGCATGTTTGGACCATCAGGACCAGAAAATGGCGCCCAAAAAACAATTTCTTTATCGCCATTGCTTTCCCCAGAACCGCCGCCCGTTGAAGAATCTGATGGACCACATCCTGCCATCAATCCAGCAAATAAACTCGTTGTCGCTACTAATGAAACCCACTTCTTCATTACATTACCCCCTTAGTAATCGCTTTCATAAAGCTAAATAATTTTATTAATTAAATTACTTAACTAACTAAACCCAACAATACAATGAACCTTTTAAACTGTCAATATTTTTCTGACTAAAATATCTGGTCTTTTATATAAAATCTCATCCTGTTTTACACAAATAGACGGCCAATCCCCCGTATGCGTCATAAATTCTACCTTGTTTTTGTGGACTAAAATCGTATCTTCTGATTTAAATCCAGGTAATGATGGATTCCAGGCATAAGCCTGGTTTTCTTTAATAATGGATTTGTCATTCAGCACTGCCAGACGTTCACGTGACTGATAACCTGTCAATCCGCCTTGATGCAGCAACTTCCAATCATCAGGAAATCCAGCTGCATGATATTCTTCCATCGCTGTTTGAATAACGAAGCCTGCTTCATTACCAGGTAAAGTGACAGCGTTCATTTTCACATCAATTTGTGCCGTTTTTTTGATATTCTCTCTTAAGACAGCCGGCACTTCTCCAAAGTGGACAAATCGGGTAACATTTGCAACAAGTCCGCCGCTTTCGGCACAGAGCACGACCATCGCATGGCGCTCAAGCTGCTTCATTGTCGGAATTGGGTGACGGTACTGATAAATACGTTCGTCCGTCGCTACAAGGGCTACCTGCACATTGATGCCGCGTTCTACTGTCTTAACGTGAACCATAGAAGCAATTTCGAACTCGGTCATACCCGGTTTAATTTGATGGCACACACTCTCAACCATTTCACCCGCTTCTTGGCACAGATATCTGTAACGACTAATCTCATTTAATGAAAGCACAGATCGGATGTCAGCAAGTAAGTGATCGACGTGATCAAAGTCACTATATGGAGTATCTGAAGCTATTCTTTTTCCTTTCGTCAGTTCCTTTACGATGGATTCGGTTGACTCCATCCAGCCAATAGATCGCTTTTCGAATGAAAACGACAAATCCCTACATTCCTCTTTAAGAATTCGAGCTTCCTCCATTGAGGTTGTGATCAAATAATGAGCATCCTGAAAAATAAGCCAATCTGCCACACCACTGGAGTCAGACAAAACAATATGATTGTGCTTTCCTTCTGTCAGCCACGAAAAATTCCGACGGCTTTTTAAAAGAATCCCCTCATAGTCATTCTCTTTTAGAAATTTTTTTAGTTTTTCAATAGGGTTCATAGTCATGCTCCTTTTATATTAATTAAATTAATTTACTTAGAGTATACCACAATGTGAAAACGAAAAGAGGCATTCCGGATGGAAAATGGATATTTTAAAGCAGGTTACTGATGTAACAAAATTCCCCGCAGGAAATACAAAACTTTATTTCTCCGCCTTAAAGGTTTTATTAATACAGCGAATCCAGGGAGTGAAACTATCAAACCACCGGGCTAGTCTTTCTCTCTTCTCCCCCTACATAACCTAATCTGGAGCGTCTACACTTATCTGGACAGAAAAATTAAGGTCACGTACACTGGATCTAAAACAGATGAGGAGCTCCAACTATGACAAAGCGAGAACGCCGCACCTTCACGCCCGAGTTCAAAAAGCAAATGGTGCAGCTGTACCAGAATGGAAAAACGAAGCGAGCTATTATTGATGAATATGATCTGACTCCGTCCTCTCTTGACCGGTGGATCAACCAGGATGAAACCTCCGGTTCTTTTAAAGAGAAAGACAATCGTTCTCCTGAACAGCAGGAGCTTTTAGAACTCCGCAAGGAACTAAAGCAGCTTAGAATGGAGAACGATATTTTAAAGCAAGCCGCGCTGATCATGGGACGAAAGTAAATGTCATTAAGCGAAATAAAGACAAATACTCGGTATCAGCAATGTGCAGCGTCCTGCAAATCTCACGTAGTACGTACTACTATGAGGCCAAAGAACGTCAGTCAGAAGATGACGTAACAGGCGCTGTGATAGAGATTTTCGAACAAAACCGAAGTGCCTACGGCACACGCAAGATCAAAGTTGAACTGTACAAGCTTGGATTTACGGTTTCCAGGAGACGTATTGGCCGTATCATGAAGGAACAAGGGCTTGTTTCTTCCTATACAGTGGCACAGTTCAAGCCGCAGAAAACTCCCTGTAATGAATCAGTTCAGGCAAACGAATTGAAACGTGAGTTTCAGCAGACAGAAGCAAAAAAAGTAGTCGTCAGTGATTTAACATACGTCAAAGTCAAAAATAAATGGCATTACGTATGTATCTTTGTCGATCTCTTTAATCGCGAAATCATTGGCTTCAGCACAGGACCCAAAAAAGATGCAAGCCTTGTCGCACGAGCTTTTTCTTCCATTCAAGGTGATCTGCGGGACATCCAGCTGTTCCACACCGACCGTGGCAGCGAGTTTAAAAACCAGCTCATCGATGAAACGTTAGCGGTCTTTCAGATTGACCGCTCTTTAAGCATGAAAGGCTGTCCATATGACAATGCCGTGGCGGAAGCCACGTTCAAAATCATCAAAACAGAGTTTGTCAGCCAAATGAAATTTGATAGCCTGGAGCATCTTACGCTTGAATTCAGTGATTATGTTAACTGGTTTAACAAGCTACGAATTCATGGAACACTAGGTTACGTAAGTCCAATTGAATACAAACGATCGTCCCTTAAAAGAGTTGTCTGATTTAGTGTTGACAATCCAATCTCAGAATTCCGGAGTCTGTCAAGTGCTTTCCTTAACCAGCTAGCTCCCGGATCCTCAAACACTGCCAAAAGCTGAGAAGAAAAAGGAACCAAAGCTTAGAAAGCCAAAGTTCCCTTCATCTATCCAAATTTTCATTGTCTCCTGCTGGGGTCGCGATCACAGGTACCCTTTAAGCCTCTCCCATCTTCAAGCCTTCAATGCTATGTTCCTGTACAATGACTTCAAGTTCATCTACGAGGCGGCACATCAAGTGGCTTTTCAAATCCTCCGGCGAGGAATGCTCTTGTCTAATTTTTCCTTCCCTGCTACAAGAAGCAGTGCCTGGATAGCTGGTGGATTAAGCTTTAAATTTTAAACTTTCCTACCAGATTATGCAGCTCTTCAGACATTTTGGAAAGAGCCACGGCTGAAGCCGTAATTTCCTGCATAGAAGCGACCTGGTCTTCCGTAGACGCTGAAACGGTCTGAGTGCTTGCCGCTGTTCCTTCGGCTACTTCAGACACAAGGCTAATAGAGTGCACCATTTTTTCCGTTTCAGGAGCAACATTCTTCACCGCCTCGAGGACCTGCTCAAACTGGACCGATACTTCCCCGATGCTTTCTTGAATGTGCTGGAATGATTCACCGGCCTGGCCGACAACCTGAATTCCTTCTGATACTTCGGCTGTGGCGTGCTGCGTTGAATCGATGGTTTTGTTTGTTTCCGCATGAATCACATTGATCAGCTGTTTAATTTGTTCAGCGGATTTTGCAGACTGTTCCGCAAGCTTGCGGACTTCATCTGCGACAACCGCGAATCCTTTTCCGGATTCACCTGCCCTTGCCGCTTCAATAGCTGCATTTAAGGCCAATAAGTTTGTCTGCTCGGAAATGCCAGTGATAACCTGAACAATCTGCCCAATTTCTTTTGAGTTTTCACCCAGCCCCTTTACGGCATCTGCAAGCCCTCCAACGGTTTTATTGATCGAATTCATCTGCAGAACCGCCTTTTTCAGGGATTCATCCCCTTCCGCCGCTTTTTGGGAAGCTTCAACAGCCAGAATTGATGCTTTCTCCATATTTTTTTCAATCTGTCCTCCACCGCGGGCGACGCCCTCCGCTGCCTGAACCGTGTCTTCTATGCTTTGAAGCTGCTTGACTGTGCCTGCTGACACGCTGTCAAGCGTTTCCGCAATTTGTTCGCTCGATTTACTTGTCATTTCTGCACTTGCCGTTAGCTGTTCGGATGTGGCCGCTACTTGCTGCGAAGCATCTGACACCTGCTGGACAATGTGCCGCAAATTACCTGTCATGATGTTGTAACTATCAGCCAAATGGCCAAATTCGTCTTTAAAATGAATATCGACAGACTGTGTTAAATCTCCTTCGCTTGCTTTTTCAATCGCTAAACGAAGCTTGTTTATCTTTTTAAAGATAAGCTGTGCAAAAAAGTAAGAAGCAGCCAGCGCACCAATCAATGACAGAATGGCCGTAATTAAAAATTCCCTCTGCAGACCGTCCATTCTTCTTTCATATAAAACTTCTTCCCGCCCGCCGGCACCGATGATCCAGCCCCACGGCTCATAGTACTCCAAATGGCTGATGTACGTGTAAATAGGCTCTCCTTCATTCTGCCATATTTCTCTATAAATGCCGCCCGTCTTTTCCCGGTTTGCCCACGTATCCCGGACCGTATATTTCCCATCTACTTGATAATCCCAGAGGTTTTGGCCTTCCGTAGGGGCGGGATGCATCGTCATGACGCCATCTTCCTGAAAAGCCCAGAAAAACATATAGTCGTTTTGAGACATTTTAGTCTGGGTAATATCCCTGGACCCATCAGGCATTTTCGGACCATTTACATATGTTCTGAATGTTTCCTGTGCCTCTTCTAATGTCATATCGCCTGCTTCCACTCGTTCATTTAACAAATTCGCAGTGCCGATTACATCTTTATTCACATTGGTGAACATTTCTTCCCCAAGGTCAATAATTTCGTCTTTCGCGCTGTCGTAGGCAATCAAAAACATAACGATTAAAACAGTTGCTAAAATCACAAAAATAAACAGCATTAACTGATATTTTAAACTTATTCCCCTTTTCAACCTAACCCCTCCAAAATGTTCTCATCTCTTCTTAACAAGCCCGGTTTCCACAAAAACATTCGACATTTACCAAACAAAAGACCTAATTCTTTTATACCATAAAATATTATAAGTTACTATATTTATATATCCTCCAATTTTGCCTGTATAATCAAAAAAGGTATTTTTATAAAAATGTAAAGTTTGTCCGATCGGGGAAGGATGTTATTAGACAGGGGCTAAAAGTAAAACGTATTCGGTGACCATTAATTCGAACTAACATACGGAACAAGAAGCGTTTCAAAATAGTGAGGAATTCAAAAGGCTCGCACGCGAACGATATAAAATTGAAGCGAAGAACAGCGAGCTAAAACACAGGCATGGGTACGACACAGCGTCATCGGCGGGTCTTTTTGGCATAGAAATACAAGAGGCCACCGCGATTTTTGCGGTCAATCTAAAAAGAATCATTACACTGCTAAAGGAAAAAGAATAAAAAAATGAATAAAAGAAATAGGCAGCTTTCTGTTCAAAATCGAACAGAAAGCTGCCTATTTTCATTTGAAAACAATTAAGAATGTAAAAACGCAATTTTTTCAGTGGCCTCGGTATTGAGAAAGAGCAGGCTTTTCCTTATAGATCATCATAAATATCATCTTTATTGTTCGTGGAAAGGAACCCGAGGCTGTGGCTGTAATCGTTAGAGCTTTTATTGTTCGTTACTGTGAATGTATCGAGTTGATGGCTCTTTGAACGGAAATAAGCTATCCAGCTTTGAGACCATTTATCCTGCCTGACCATTTCTTTGTCGAAGTCTTCCCAGAGCACACCGTCTATGTATGGAAGGGACGCTGCTTTTACAGTGTCAAAGCCCCAGTTTTGCATCACATATAAGCCTGGGTATGATTGTTGAACTTGGGCTAAAAGCGCTGTATAACCTTCTCTTAATTTTTTCTGAAGTTTTTCATTCTCATAAAAATAATCATCAATATTGCCGGCGGTATCAAAGAAGACACCATCCATTCCTTTCTTGTGAACGTGTGATGCTACTTTCGACAGTACTACGTTTCGGTAATGCGCTTTTGTAATATCCATCATGTAGGACTCCCATTTCGGAATGTGCCATTTTTCATTGTTTTTCAAAAGGAAGTCAGACGGCTGTACAAGATCTTCATGCCATACTTCAAGCTCCATTACGCTGACATAGCCCAATACCCTTGTGCCTTTATTCTGAAGTTCCGCCACTTGTTCTTTCGTAAACGCAGCCGGCTCGATCACAACCATGTCATATCCAATCAGCTCTTCCACCGCTTCTTCTGTCGCGGCGCCATAATAAATTTTAAACGAATGTACATCATTCATTCGATTGTTAACCATGATTGCTTTCGCTCCTTGAAAAGAAAAAGTGAATTCCAAAATGAATAAAAAAAACGCCAGTTATGTATTTTGGAAGCATAACGCTGCCTCTTTTACTTTTTTACCCTCCGATGTAAAAATACAGCATCATAGCCATCATCTTATATAAATACGTCTTAGCAAACGGTTTATAAAAAAATCCCGCCTTTATGTCGTGCGGGATATTTTTTTATTTTTATTTAATTTTTCTGCCAGCGATGTAAAAAAAGCGGGCTTTCCATGCTGTAGCGCAGGTGCAAATACATGGTAATCAATTTTTTTCACATAAGCAAACAGACGCTGAAGCGAGTACATGAACGCTAGGATAGAACCTAATGCAAAACTGATGCCATAGGCTCGTTCCCCAAATGGCAGCAAAATCGCTGTTAAGAGAAGGTTTAATGTAAAAAACACTGCAGCCGCTTTTGCTGCACCGCTTTGATCTTCAAAATAAAGCATGAGCAGCATATTAATTAACAGCATAGCATTCGCAAAAGCACCGATGATCCCAAGCTGAAGAATCGTATACGCATTTTGATCTTGTCCAAAGTTAAAGGAATAAAATAAAACGCCCACAATGATTAAAAAGGTCACTACGCCTTGATTGCGCATCAGACGCTCAATTTCGTCACGAAGCGCTTTTTGCATATCTTCTTTTGACTGATTAATCTGGTCAAGTGTTCCACCATTATTAATATAGTTATAAAACCGTTTATATTTTGTGTAAAAACGGGTCTCGATGCTGACGACAAAAAACATGTACGTCGGCACAATCGTCAAGTACGACCAAAAAATGGCTGTATCATACTGAGGATTCATGCGAAATGTATCCGCAATTACCAGGCTGCCTTCCCCAAACCAGATGAGCACATTGCAAACCCATAAACCGGCATTGTAAAAAAAGCCAGCCCAGAACAAGCGCGGAAATTTATCGATATAAGTCAAGAAGGAAAACATACCGTCCGTCGATTTTTCTGGAAACATTTGAAGAAGAATGGTACTCAGCCAAACTGCCGTCACAATCATGCCGAACGTAAATGAAGCGATCACCCAGCCTTCAAATAAAAACGCGGTACTGGTTTGAATCGGCAAAACCGAGACAATCCATGTACATGCTACAGCTACAAACGCCCCTGCGCCAAACGCTTTTGTAATCGCTGTATAATTTTTTGCGGCTGTTAAAAAGATTGTTTGAGACCAAATAATATTGAGCGCTAAAAATAACATGAGCAGCAGCCACTTGTATACAATCGGCATAGGCGATAGCAGCGCGAAAACGATCCATATCGCTGTTGAAATTGCTGAAAGAAGCAGAATCAGCCCTGCCATTGTTGGAAATAAACTGTTTACATCTTTTGCATAAAGCCGGTCAGCCGCATACCGGGTGGCGATTAACTGGAAGCTTCCAAATAACAGCTGTGAAAAAATAAAGCAGTAAGAAATGGATGCTGTAATAATATTAAGTCCATTAAACGATGGATCGCCAAATTGCGCGATAATGGACTGAATCAATAAAAGCGCGGCGATTACAATCAGCCATGGACCTGCTGTGACCATCGCAGTAAAGCTATATGCCTGCATATGAGAAGACAAGTGATCTTCTTTAAATAACTTCTGAAGATGAAACCCGATGCCGGCCATCGCTCTCCTCCTCTCTTTTAAGCGAATGATAAACGGTACGATATTGGGTAATAACATGTTGCAGCTGATAGTATACTTCGATTCTTTTTTGGCCGATTAAGCCCATATCCTGGATATGGTCCTGGTTGTTATAAAACCATTCCATTTGAAATGCGACCGCATCCGGCGCGACAGCCGGTACGTAAAACCCGCAGCGTCCAAGTTCATCCTCAGCCGCCCCTGCAACCAATTCCCGACAGGATCCAACATCCGTTACAATCCATGGGATGCCAGCTGCCATTCCTTCAAGCATCGCTAACGGCTGTCCTTCAGAGACACTTGTCAGCACAAGCACGTCTGTTTTTTTCAAATAGGCTTTTACATCGGCCTGCCCGGTCATCACAATATTGTCCTGCAGTTGAAGACGCTCGATTAACTCTCGGCATTCTTCCGCATATTCAGGCTCTTCTGTCGTTGGTCCGACCAAATAAAAAAGAAAAGGAATCTCTTTTTCTTTTATTATTTTCGCCGCATAAATCATTGTTTTTACATCTTTGATTGGCACGACCCGCAAGACAGAGGTAAAGATGATTTCTTCTCGTATTTTCGTTTCGACCGGTCTCAGGCCGGCATAAGCATCCATTTCTACTCCGTTTGGAATCACCATAAGCTTTTCTGAAGGAGCACCAGCTTCTTCCTGCAGACGGCTGTTCCGATCAAACAGTGAGATAATGACGTGAGCGCGGTCATACGCTTCATTTGCTAATTTTTTAAAAAAACGAATCCACCGATTTTTGTAAATGGACGGAATCCAGTCGGCTTTTAAAATTTCTTCTTCACGTTCTCTTGTATAAAGTCCATGTTCTGTCAACACAAGCGGGCAGTCAAACCGAATGCTCAAAACAGAACCGAGCAGGCCCCCATAACCCGTTGAGACTGTGTGAATGACATCAGCTTCTGCCGTATCGGCCTGCAAAACTTGTATAACGGCCTGGTACATCGACCGAAACATCCACAAGTAATCGAGAAAAGAAGCCGTTATTTGTTCTTCCACATAACATTTTTTAACAATGTCGTAAAAAATCGTACTATTTAAAAAAGCTTCTGTATTCCCAACTTTGTCCTGTTCCTGTAAAATTTGCAGCGCTTCTTTTCCGGATTGTTTAAAAGCAAACCAGTTTGAAACGATCTCGACTTCTTCATCTGTTAATTTTTTTGACGGGTAAATCGGTTTCACGTCTTTATGAAGCGGAATGATTTCCAGTCTTTCTATATTTTCCGGCAACGTGTACTTCATTGTCATGGAGGGATCTTTATGCGTCACAATGGCATAAATTACAAATTCATGCTCCGAAAAATGACGTACCATCGTTTGAACCCAGGAAGCCACCCCGCCACTGACAAACGGGTAGCTTCCTTCTACAACCATTCCAATTCTCATGACTGAACCTCCATAATGTTAATCTCTGCTTCAGCTTCTTTTAATTGTACATTGTACAAACCTTCAGAGAGCTTAATGACTTTCCCATACGAAAATGTTCCTTCTTCAAGCTCTTTTCCCTCTTCCACCCGAACAAGCAGCGACGTAGTGGACGGTACTTTGTCATATGAAATAAAAATCGATTCATCTGTATAGGTTCTCGTAATCTTTGACTTTTGATACGCTTTTATCGCTGCGGTAGCCTCCCGCTGTGTCACACTCGTCAAAAATGGATACCACTTTCGGACATCTTGAAGAAGCCTTTCGTATTTAAACGCCATTTTTGCCCAGCTGCTATTTTTTGAACGAAATGGGTCCAGCACATCGTCCGGGTGAATAAAATGAGAAATTGTCCCAATGTGGGCCATGGCATCCGCCATTGTAAATGTTGCCGAATTGTCAAGGCTGTATCCGCTTGTTACACGTGGATAATGGTACAGTTCCGGATAGGTTTCGTCGTATTCAAATTCTTGTATAAAGCTGCCGTTGCTTTCAGATCCCGTATATAAAGATGCTATCGTTTTCAATTCTGGCAATTCTTTTACGAGCACGTCAATCCCTTCCCGGTCAATAATATTGGACGGCGGCACATACGTCTCAATCTTCTCATTAGGGAAAAAGTGAGCCACTGTTTCTTTTAGCTTTTTCACTGCTTCTCCCATGCTTTGTTGATCCGGCCACGGAACATAACCAAGCTCCGGATCAATGTACGTGCCCGCTGTTACTAACGGCTGATGGTTATATCCGTGATACCCGATCTCTCCTTTATGTCCCAACAAAGTCCGTCCGTAATAAATGTAGGGCCGACGGACTGCTTCCGTCATCTCTTTGAATGGCGGATTCACATTGTTTTCGTATGTCGCAATGGTTCCGCTTGTAATCTTAATACCATACTTTTCAATCATCTTTTCAATGTCCCGCCACCAGTAATGCTTATAAAAATCCCTGACAGATATTTCTTCATCTATAAGACTTGTTCCTGATAAAGACCCCTCTGGAACAGGTGAAGGAAAATCATCGATGTACACAATTTCTGTCCCAACCTGCGCAGAAACGAAAGAAGGGAATAATAAGCCAACTGATTGAACCATCAAGCCGCGTGCTGATTTTTCATTTAATACAGCTGTATTCCAGACAGCCGCTTTTCCTTCTCCAAAATCATTTGTCCAAAAAACCGGATTGCTCTGTGCACTCATCCAAAGATCCGTTGTTGTCTCATCAAGCTCCACTTGAACGGAGCTGTGGGTGAACAGATTCGAATCTACAGGTACTTCCGGGTAGCCTGGGAATAATGACTTCTCAAACGTCAAGCCCTTCGCCGTAATAAATTCTCCCATCTCACTGATACCAAGCAGGTCCAGCCACTCGTCTTGATAATAAAAGCTGTTTGCTACAAAAAGCCGGCCGCCTTCTTCAACAAATCTACTTAACTTCTCAACAGATAAATCTTGAAGATGGTCCCCTGAAACAAAAATAGCATTGTATGGGGATGGTTCAATTTCATCAATTTCATCTTCGTCAAGCGGTAACGTTTGGATGTGAGCATAACCGGACGCATACGCCAAATTTTCTCCTACCTTCGCTCCAAGGTCGCCTTCACCTGAAATAACATAAAGCTGAATGGTTTCTCCTTGATTTGATTTGTTGTCCGCCGTTAAAATCTGAAATGATTGCCTGGCGGGTGAGGCTTCGGACTTTGCCGACCTCACAAAATAATCAGATCGAAAAAACAAGATAGCCGCAACAGCCAATAGAAGAACACCACCGCTGATCCAAACCAATTTATTTGATGTTTTAGTCATCTGTTATTCCCCATCCTGTCAATAATCTGTTCAAATTTATACGGAAACTCAATATTATGTTTAGATGCTTTTCGGATCATATTGTACACGGCGGGCCAGTTTCCTTGTTCATAAAATGTTTCAATGAGTCCCTCATATCCGGAAGAAGAGGCCGGATTCAACTTCACGAGCAATTGAAAATAACCTGCCGCGTCCTCATAATTTTGCTCATGCAGGGCCTGTTCCCCCCGATAGTATAAAAGAATAGTTTCTTTCGGAAATAAGGCTATCGCCTCATCGATAAAGCCCTTGCACTCTTTTCTCAGCTCTTCCTTCTGGCTGCCATTTAAAAAGCCACTTTGAAGAAAAGAACGATATACAGTTATGAGTTCCAAGTAAGGCTTACTCTCATTTCTGCATTGGCTGCGCAACATTTCAATATTTTTTTGAAAGCGGTCTTTCAAACTATTCATGCTGACTGCCGCGTAATGGGCTGTTTCGGTATTATGATGACGAATGGCCCGCTCTAGAAAGAATCCCTGTCCCGTAATATCTAATTCACTCAGTTCCATAATCAACTGCTTTTGTAACTTGTTTTTGTCTAGGCCAAGACCTGATAAAAAGGGAATCAAGTTTTCATCTGCTGCGGCCTGCCTGCGAATATCAGCATAGTTCACTACTTTTTGCTGCATATAATTTTCGTATTCCTCAAACCAGTCGATAGTCTTCCTTTTTTTATTAAGACCCTCCAAAAGCAGAGAGGCGAGCAGTCCTACAATGGGAAAAGCAGCGGACAGAATGAAATAATACAACAGCATTCCGGCATAGTCTTCTGTCACGCGTCTGCTCAAAGATCTATATACAACTATCATGATAATGAGATACATCATATAAAGAATGATCCAGCTCATGTTACTTCCACTCGTTTCGTTTCAATGATCTTTTGCTTAATCCGCTCCAAAACAATCTTGCTTTCCTCTGCATTTGTATTTGGAAGAATGATCATCAGTTTAGCGTTTTCCCTATCAAATCCAACAACATCAATTTTACAAATCTGGCGCAGCTGTTTGCTCAATAATTCCTGCAATTCATATACATTGACTGTCAATACACTCAGTTCCATATACGTAAAAGGAAAGCCGAACATTTTTTCCCTCGTTTCATATATAGACAATACATGCTGCATTTCCGACGGATAATAAATGCCTGTTCCCTCATATGTTTTTTTCCTTACATCATCATTCCACCACTCCCCGGCATGGTCAAGGCGATCACCCAACCAGCGGATAAACCAGACAAACAGCTCAAACTGGTGATTGGTCACTTCCTTAAAGGGAAGGCGGTCTGCCACTATTAAATATTGAATTTGGTCATTGATAAAGACCGGTCCTGCAATCATTGGGGCATTTTGTGGATCTGCTTCCATTCTGAAATAAGGAATGCCGTCCGATAATGCGCGCTCGATGACCGGCGGCTTTTCATCAAGAATGGACTTTTGAAAACGCCTTTTTGTCTCTGATGATTCGACTTTTAGGCGCAAGACGCTATGATCTCCGCTAACAGAATAAATAGCCACCTCTTTTGCACCCAGATCTTTTTTTAACACTTCTATGGCCCGGTCAAGAACAACTTCAGGATGCTGGTGATTAATTGCCTTAAACATTGAGTAAATGGTTCCTAAATGGTTGTTGTTTTCAAGCAGCCGCTCTTTTAACACTTTTTTCGTCTCATTAAGCTGGTCGACAGTTGCTGTTAACTCCCCCATTTCCCGCTTTATGTACGTATTTTCATCAACAATATCCTTATATCGCTCCTGTCTCGACGTGCTGTATAAGCCGCATATTACGGCTGAAAATGCTAGAAAAAGAGTCTCGTACATAAATTCCTTGGAAACAAAATAAAGTAAAATGTCTTCTGATGTTGCAATTCCATACATGATTCGATACAAAAACGATAGAACAAATACTCCAATTGCTGAATAAATACCATACTGAGAAGAAAACAAAATAACAAGAACCGCTATCGCTAAAAGCTGAACTGTTTCTTGATGAAAAAAACCATTACTAAAATAAAAAAGAATGCCTAATGCCAAAAAGGCAGCCAACGGTTCAACAGCCGTTCTCCATGTCTTGTTTTGAACGTATATCATCTTATCTTTCCTCTCTTATTCTATTGGGGCAGGACATTCTTCCCTATCACTACTTTTCTACCTTATTCGAGTGGGGATAGATTATTCGTCCATATCACCACACTTCTATATACCTATTCAAGTGGGGGATAGATTATTCGTATATATGATATCTTTCATAAAAAAAGTACAGGCAATCTAAATTTATTACTTGTCAATATACCTTTTATCTCGATCTTCCAGACCATTTTTGTGCTATACTATTTTCCGGTGAAGGAGTTGATCAAGTTGATTGAAACGGCTACTATGCGTGCGAAGGTACGCCAATTTTTATACATTTTAATCCCGATCATGGTGACGCAGATCGCCATGTTTTCAATGACATTTTTCGATACAATCATGTCAGGCCGCTATAGCGCGGATGATTTGGCCGGCGTGGCAGTCGGCTCTTCGCTTTGGATGCCTGTATATACCGGCCTTAGCGGGATTTTGCTGTCAATTACGCCAATCGTCGGGCATTTAATTGGCGGAGGCCGGCGGGAAAAGGTTTCCTTTTCCGTCATGCAGGGGGTGTATGTGGCACTCGTCATTTCTGCTGCAACGTACGCGCTCGGTTTTTTGCTGCTTGAGCCGGTGCTTGGATTGATGAATTTGGATGAAAATGTTCGGAGGATTGCGTTTGAGTATGTGATCGCCCTGTCGTTCGGCATCGTGCCGCTTTTTTTAACAGCCGTGCTGCGCGGATTTATTGACGCGCTTGGCAAGACCCGCACATCGATGATGATTACATTGATGGCGCTGCCCCTGAATGTCGCGTTTAACTACGTGCTCATTTACGGAAAATTCGGCTTCCCGGAACTCGGTGGGGTCGGCTCCGGCTATGCGTCGGCGGTTACGTATTGGCTTATTTTCATTTTAGCCGCTTGGATTGTTTGGCGTCACGAGCCGTTTTCAACATACCGGCTGTTTTATAGGCTGCCACGCGCCACATTTTCAAAATGGAAAGAAATCTTGGTGCTCGGTCTTCCGATTGGCTTGTCGATCTTTTTCGAAACAAGCATTTTTTCTGCTGTGACACTGCTCATGAGTGAATACAGCACGAATGTCATTGCCGCTCATCAGGCAGCGTTAAATTTCTCTTCACTGACGTACATGATTCCAATGAGTGTGTCGATGGCGCTCACGATTGTGATCGGTTTTGAAGTCGGAGCTGGCCGGTTTCATGACGCCCGCCGCTACAGTCTCATCGGCATTTTCATGGCGATTGGCGTTGCGGTCGTCGGCACCGTTGTCATCTTTACGTTCCGCGATACATTTGCACACTTGTATTCAACCGATTCGGAAGTGCTGGAGCTGACAGCCGGCTTCTTAGTGTTCGCCGCCATTTTCCAACTGTCCGATGCGGTGCAGGCGCCGGTTCAAGGGGCACTCCGCGGTTATAAAGATGTCAACGTCACCTTTATGATGACGATGATCAGCTATTGGGTGATCGGCCTCCCGCTCGGCTGGGCACTTGCCCGTTGGACCGACTGGGGACCGTACGGCTACTGGATCGGTCTTATCACGGGCCTTACGTGCGGCGCCATTACACTTTCTGTACGGCTCCGCATGGTTCAAAAGAAACACACATCACGCTTGGAGGCGTGATGTGTGTTTCTTTATTTTTGGTCTGGTGATGCTGAATCTGTGTCCACTCACCAGCACAAAAAAACCTCTCTGTAAAAGAGAGGTTACCCTGTTAACACGTCCTCAGACGGATATTTAAAATGAGTATCGTGTTTTTTGGCAAATATATACGCGAGAGTCAGCGGCCCGACTTTCCCCATAATCATCAGTACAATTAAAATACCTTTGCCGAGGTCAGACAGGATGGGCGTCAAGTTCATCGATAGCCCGACCGTCGCAAATGCCGACATCGCTTCGAACATGAGCGGTAAAAACGGCAAATCCTCAACGACGTTAATTAAAAATGTCCCTGTCATGACCGTAAAAAAAGCGATCATCGTAATGGACAATACACGTATAACGTATTCTGGCTTAATCGTCCGCCGGAACATATGAATATCTTTTTTCCCTTGAATGTATGTAATCATTGCGGCCGCCATCACGATAAACGTCGTCAGCTTAATGCCACCGGCAGCAGACCCGCTGCCGGCGCCGATAAACATAAGCATCATCATAAAAAACGCCGTTTGGCTGTTAATGGCGCCCATATCAATCGAATTAAAGCCGGCGGTCCGGGTTGTCACAGCTTGAAACCAGGAGGCCTGCAGCTGGTCGAACAGCGGCATGCCGCCAATTGTGTTATTGTTTGTATGCTCCAGTAAATAAAACATGATAAACGCAAACACATTCAGTCCAGCTGTCGCCGTTATCATAATTTTCGTGTGAAGCGACCATTTCCGGAAAGAGCGATGTTCATATAAGTCAACAAGCACTGTAAAACCGAGACCGCCCAAAATAATAAGAGAGGTGATGCCGATTGTAACGATTAAGCTGTCCGCGTGCTGCACCATGTTGTCTGGCCAAAGCCCGAAGCCCGCATTGTTAAACGCGGAGACAGAATGAAAAATGCTGTAGTACATACCGTTTACAAAACCATACTGTGGCACCCAGTCGATTGCTAAAAAACAGGCGACAATCAATTCGATCGCAATGGAAAACAGCAGCAGGTTGCGCACGAGTTTCACAACACCGCCAAAATGCAGCTGACCGAGCGCCTGCTGAACGATCAGGCGCTGCTTAATGCCAATGCGCTTGCCGAGCAGCACAAATACAATGACGGAAAAGGACATAATACCGAGACCACCCAGTTGAATAAGAAGCAGAATCACCATCTCCCCCAAAATCGTAAATTCTGATCCCGTATCAACCACCGCAAGACCGGTTACCGTAAAGGCGGATGTCGCTGTAAACAGGGCATCCGTCCAGGAAAGCGGTCTGTTTTCAGAAACAGGCAGCTTTAGAAGCAGAGTACCTATTAAAATGACACTTAAGTAGATAAGAAGCAGAATAGCCCCTGGTTCAAGATGTTTCTTTTTCATCAACTGTTCCTTCTTTCGTCCAGAATGGACCCATTTTACTTTGTACTCCTTAAAAATCAAAGCTGATTTTCAAGTGCGAAAATATTTTCCCTGCCCGCCGGTTTCTGGACGGCCGACAGGTACATGAGGATCAGCGCATATTCACTGGCCGCGGAAACATCCTGTTCTTTCCGCAAGCCTGCAATGCCACCTGTGGCCGTAATGCCATAAGATGTTTCTTCAAGCGCAATCGTCTTCATTAATGAAGCAAGCCCTGTTTTTGCCGCCACAAATGCAGAGCAGTCCATCCCATCCCGGCGCCGTTTCCATCCGGTTAAAACCAAAATAATCCGCCCACAACCCCGTTCCTTCATGCCGGGCAAACAATACCCTCATTCTTCTCTATTATCGTAAACGAAGGGATATTCTGCTGACAAATTTAAAAAACCGATGCTTTAGCACCGGCTTACACTGATTCATTCATGCAAATAAACCCTTTTACATGAATGTTGTATTTTTTCAGCAATCGAACGGAAAAGTTCCGTTCCACCGCTGATGCGGCCGCAATGTAAACTTCCTGACCGCCGAATTTATCCGCGTTACGCGGAATATAGCCGCACGGAATATGCTCCGCGCCTGCAAGAGGCAGACGATTGGCTTCCTGCCAGTCCCGTACATCAATAACGGGATGACCGGCCACCTCATCCGGCAAAATGCGCTTCACATTGACCGGCCAATACCGTTTATAACCAATCAACAAAGCAGCCGTTAAAACCGCCGCTGTGATGATGAATCCTGTCATTTCATATTCCCCCCTCAGTTTCAATGCTTTTATTTTATACGCACAGGTTATAAAATCAGTCTTTTGTTTTACTTTTTCAAGGCCTTGGATATATGCATGGATAAGGGTCATTTTCTCCGAGTCGGATAATGACGAATCGTTTACACGGCGCACCGCTTCAAAAAACTTGGTCTCCGGTGTTTTACGGAGCCGTGGATGATTCAACTTATCTAACAGCTCATTTCCCACTGCTTCATCAGCATCTGAAAACGTGCTCCCTTTCCAAAGCGCTCGATAAAGCGCCTGCCAGCCTCCCAAGACCCCCCTTCCTTTACTCACAGCATTTATTGTATGCGGAAAGACACTTTCTGTCTAGACATCGCGCTTATTTTTTATTTATACTGTTCGCTTGCAAAAGAAAAAGGATGCCCCCGCTCCCGGAAGACATCCTTTTTGACCTTATTTGATTTTCGCTTGCACGGATTCGACCGCCCGTTTCAGCTGCGTATCGTTTTCTTCAAGTTTCAAGCGCAGATTTTCCATCAGCTTCGTCGTTGATGCGCCCGTTAAAATGCCGGTCGCTTCGATGTCGGCCGCTTCCTGGAATTCTTCAACTGCACTTTCCGTTGATTCATCAAAATAGCCGTCTGCTTTGCCTGGTTTGTAGCCAAGTGCCGTCAGCATTTGTTCGGCCGTTTTCACTTCATCTGACAACATTTCAAGCTTCAGCTCGGATTCCGGATTAATATACGTTAAGCTAGCGTAATCCGGAAGTGCGACAGCTGTGTCCGGCGTAATGCCTTTTTCGTGAATCCACGTGCCGTTTGGCGTCAGCCATTTTGCTGTTGTCAGCTTCAGGTTGGACTCATCGCTGAAATCTTCTGCAGACTGAACCGTTCCTTTACCAAATGATTTTTCACCAATCAGTGGAATACCCGCTGATTCACTTAACGCCGCGGCCAAAATTTCCGATGCGCTCGCACTGCCGCTGTCAATTAACACAGCGGCCGGCAATTCGATTTTTTCGCCGCCTTCTGCTTTATACGCCTGCTTTTCACCGCCGGATTCTACTTGCAGAATGTTTTTGCCTTCCGGTACAAACAAGTTGGCCATTTCAATCGCCTGATCAAGCAGGCCGCCCGGATTTTGGCGAAGATCTAATACGATGCCTTTCATTCCTTCTTTTTCCATATTCACAAGAGCTGTTTTCAACTCTTCTGCTGTGTGGTCTGAAAAGCTCGTAATTTGAATGTGGGCAATGCCGCCTTTACCCATTTCTGCATAAACGGTTTCAATCGGGATCTCGTCACGAACGATCGTAATGTCCTGTGGCTTTTCTGTTCCCGCTTTTTGTACTTCCAGTGTCACTTTTGTTCCTTTTTCCCCGCGAATTAAAAGCACGGCTTCTGACGCGCTCATGCCTTGAATGCTTTTTCCGTCAACGGACAAAATCATGTCATTCGGCTTTAAGCCCGCTTTTTCGGCCGGTGATCCTTTAATCGGAGACACAATCATAATAAAGCCGTCCTGCTCTTGAATTTCCGCTCCAATGCCCTGGAACGAGCTTGAGACGTCTTCATGAAACTGGGATGCTTCTTCTTCATTCATATAATCTGAATATGGATCTTTAAGTGAATCAATCATGCCGTTGATGGCACCGTTGACGAGCGTTTCCTGATCCACCTCTTCATAATACGTGCTTTTTATTTTGTCATATGCTTCATACAATTTATTGAATTCTGACCGGGCCGGTGAACCGACATCGACTGCTTTCTCGTCACCGAAAGCGAGCGTAATTGTGGTCACCGCCGCCGTAATAAACACGAGCGCAAAAATCATCATAATAAACGGAAACCGTTTTATTTTGACGTAATGGCCCTGTTCCGGCTTTTCTTCTTCCATTCTGTTCCCCGCTTTCTACATCTCTGTACACTGATCATCTCATTTTAGCAGTTTTCGCGTATTTTGGAAAATAAAAACCGTAGAAAAAAAACCGGCAGTTTATTCTGCCGGCTTCATTTCTTTAAAATAGTCTTCCAATGTCCAGTCATTTTCATAAATCAATGTCGCCGCATCACGCCCGACATAGCGGAAATGCCACGGTTCATAAATGTACTGGGTAATGTCTTCTTTTCCTTTTGGGTAGCGCAAAATAAAGCCGTATTCGTGGGCATGATCTTTCAGCCATTGGCCTTCTTCGGTTTCTTCAAAGGACTGGTTTAATTCAAATCCGTTGCTTTCCGAGGAAATGTCCATCGCAAGGCCCGACTGATGCTCACTCATGCCAGGCGGTGCAATCGACTTTAACGCTTCTTGTTCACTGCTTGAGGCAGCTCCTGCCGCTAAAATTTCTTTCTGGCGGTCATATGAACGGTAGCCTGAGACGGCAAACAAATACTGGCCATCTTCTTCAGCACCTTTAAACAATGTTTCAAGCGCTGCTGCGGCATCACGCCTCATGTAGCTTTTTTCAATGTCCTGGTCGCCGAATGAATATTGCACATTCGGCCGGATAAGGTCCGGCGGCGTGTAATCAGATGGCAGCGCGAATTCTTTATTCACGAGCACGAGCGGGTTTTCCGGGTTTTGGATAACCTGCACACCGTCCACCTCTTTCAATTCATTGAAATACGATGCGTCAATGACAGGACCAGCTTCTTTTTCTGCCGCCGGCGCGGTTTGTTCCGTTTCTTTTGCGGGTTCTTCTTCAGCGGGAGTACAGCCGGAGAGCAGGACTGCAGCCGCCAATGTTAAAACCGTTTTTTTCATTACGACTGAACCGCCGCTTCAAGCGCCACTTCGATCATTTCATTAAACGTTGTCTGGCGTTCTGCCGATGTCGTTTCTTCGCCGGTAATGATATGGTCGCTCACCGTCAGGACAGACAGCGCACGACGGCCGTGTTTGGCAGCCAGCGTGTAAAGAGCCGTCGTTTCCATTTCGATTGCCAAAATACCGTATTGTGCCCATTTTGCGTGGTCCGCGTTGTCATTGTAAAATTGATCGGCTGTAAATACATTGCCGACTTTCATGTGCAAGCCTTTTTCTGTTCCAGCATCAAACGCCGCTTTTAACAGTTCCCAGTTAGCTGTCGGCGCGTAATCGATGCCGGGGAAGGTTACGCGGTTCATGCTTGAATCGGTTGAAGATGTCATCGCTAAAATAACGTCACGCACTTTGACGTCTTTTTGAATGGCGCCGCATGTTCCAACCCGGATCAAATTTTGCACCCCGTAGCTTTGCATCAATTCATTTGCGTAAATTGAAATGGACGGAACACCCATGCCGGTTCCCTGAACAGAAACCTTCTTTCCTTTATATGTTCCGGTATAGCCTAACATGCCCCGGACTTCGTTATAACAGACCGGATTTTCCAAAAATGTTTCGGCAATGTATTTCGCCCTAAGCGGATCGCCTGGAAGCAGGACCGTTTCGGCAATGTCGCCTTGTTTTGCACCAATGTGTACACTCATTCAAAATTCCTCCATAAAAACATTTGCTCACCCGGACGCGTACTGCGCGTTTCATTCGAGTTATTCAGCCTCATTATTTTATCATGCAAAGCGGCGGATTGTCTCGTCGAGCTTTGAACGCACCTGCGAAAGCTCCTGGCGCTTAATACGCAGACGGACATTCGTTTCATCGGTGCCCATCGCTTCCGATAAAAAGCCGCCAAGCCCCCGTGCCCGCTTATCTACTTGCAGGAGCACATTTACTTCGTCTTTCGATTGCTGCAAGAATGTGACTTCAAGTTCATCCAGCTTGCCTGCATACGCTCCGGTTACCGGAACGAATTCAAACTCCTGCACAAATGGATAGCTGGTCAGGCGGGCGTGCTGGCATTCCACTTCACGGAGACGGAATCCAAGTGAACGAACGCCATCCAGCACTTCTTCTGCCATAACGGTTGGCTGTA
The DNA here is from genome assembly GCF_001750285.1 of Domibacillus iocasae. GTDB lineage: Bacteria > Bacillota > Bacilli > Bacillales > Domibacillaceae > Domibacillus > Domibacillus iocasae. Next base: position 505,899 of record NZ_MAMP01000022.1, on the reverse strand, counting down.
CCTCAATAAAGTCTTTGTCAGACGGATCTACGGCCTGCTTAATATCAAGCCCGGTTGCGACCCAGACGCGTGTTTTCCCCTTTGTCACAGGTGTTTCATGCGGAAGTGTCATTTCAAGTGGAAATTCGCGTGTTTCCCCGGCATTGATCGTAAACGGTTCATTCAGCTTTTCTTTTATAACGACCGCTTCGTCAGTTACTTTCCGGTCATCTGTTTCACGCTCATACGTTGTCATGACCGCGACATAAATAGAATCGACATCCTGTGCTACATTGCCGCCTTTGACTTCGACAATGCCGCGTATCACATCACCTGCTGTATATTTCGCTTTTTCAAGCTTTGTGTCCACTTTTGCATTTCCGATTCCGATGCTTGCCAATGCTTTATTAAATAACGCCATTCCGCATCACTCCATTCGTGGTAATAACTCTATTACGCATAGAAACGAAAAAAAGTTTCAGCGGTTTAATTCATCTTGCTCATATTTTTCCCATGCCGTATCAAACACGCTCATCGTCGGCAAATAATCGACGTCCATTTCCAAATAGCGGCTCAGCACATCATAGGAATCGGCTGTTTTCGGAAAAGAATGGTCGCCGAATGCCGCGTTTGCAAACGCCGCCAACTCGTCACGCGGCGGTTCTTCTCTATATTTCATTAAATAATGATAAAACGATTTGTGCATAAAGTCTCCTCCTCAAAAAAAAAGACCTTTTAGCAAAGGTCTTTGTATTCGCCGTATCCTTCCGCCTCCAAGTCTTCTTTCCTTATAAAGCGGAGCGCGGCGGAGTTCATGCAGTAGCGCAGACCGCCTGCTTCTACCGGTCCGTCAGGGAAAACGTGGCCAAGATGCGAATCCGCTGTTTTGCTGCGGACCTCGGTACGGATCATGCCATGTGACGTGTCCCGTTTTTCAAGTACTTCCGCATCTTCAATCGGCTTTGTAAAGCTCGGCCAGCCGCAGCCCGCATCGTATTTATCTTTTGATGAAAAAAGCGGTTTGCCGGAGACAAGATCCACGTAAATGCCATCCGCTGTTTCATTCCAATATTCATTGTGAAATGGCGGCTCTGTGCCGTTTTGCTGAGTCACATTATATTGCATCGGGGAAAGCGTTTCTTTTAAATTTTCTTTGTTCATTTAATGTCCCTCCAGTGTGATTGAATAAAAGCGGCGCGCCCGGAACCCGTTTGATACGCGTTATAGTGCGCCGGATTTTTCTTGTAATAATCTTGATGGTACTCTTCCGCCGGATAAAAGGTTTCGGCCGGAAGGACCTGTACCGCGATCGGTTTGTGAAACCGTCCGCTTGCGTTTAGTTCTTTTTTGGATTGTTCAGCAAGTTCTTTTTGCTCATCCGTTGTGTAAAAAATAGCCGGCATGTATGAGCGGCCCCGGTCGTAAAACTGGCCGGTCACATCCGTCGGGTCAATTTGCATCCAAAACACGCCAAGCAGCTTTTCATATGAAAAGATGTCCGGATCAAATGTAATCTCAACGGCTTCAATGTGGCCGGTTGCCCCGCTGCACACTTCTTCGTATGTGGGGTTTTCCGTATGGCCTCCTGTATAGCCGCTTATAACGGCCTCAATACCCGGCTGCTCATGAAATGGTTTGACCATACACCAAAAACAGCCTCCTGCAAAGATTGCTTTTTCCATCTTTCCTGCCTCCTATTCAGCGGCCTTCTCCGGCAAAAGCACCGCAAATTGAATATCATCTTTTTCCAAGTTAAATGATTCGGCTTTTACACGCATGCCGTTATCAAGCCGCATTTCCGCAAGTGATAAATAAATCCGTTCCTCGTTCGGTACGACATGTACCCACTCAGGAAACGCATATGCGCTGTCTGCTGTCTTCAGCACATATGAGGCTGGAATATCAAGCAGCCCAACGCGCAGCCCGTTTTGGCGAAGAACGATGTTGCCATCCTCCAGCGCTTCCGGCTCAAACGTCATGTAATAATCAATATCTGTTCCAAATACCGGAAAAGATCCGTATAATTCTACATCGTCGCCAATGTAAACGTCGTAGTCAATCGGGGCATTGGCGGCTTCTTCTGCTAAAAAATAGTTCACAAGCTGATTCAGCTCCGCCTTTGACGACGTTACATGAAATGCTGTTTCGCCTTCCACTTCTGCCACCACCGGTTTTTCCACATCCGATGGAAGAAAAATCAGCATGGCCAATAGCCCAATCACGGCAATGATGCTGAATAATAATAAAAAAAAGGCCACTTTCCACTTCGTCAATTTGATCCCTCATTTGGAAAAACTATTTTATTGTTAGTCAGCTCCTCAAGCGGATCGCCGTTAATGGTATCAAAAATACGGCCCGCCATTTGTTCATACCCGATATCATTTGGATGAAACTGGTCTTCGAAAAACAACCCGTCACTGCCTTCACCGAAAATTGTCTCGACGTTTACAAATATCGTCCGGTCCATTGAAGCGGCCACTTCATCCGCCCGCTCGTTCCACGTCCGGACAATCAGTTCATCGTCATCCGTATCAACAAAAATGCGGCCGAATGGATTGTATATGCCGACGAGGACAATCCCGGCATCTTCATTAATTGCACGAACGGTTTCTAAAACAGTTTGAATCCGCTCCGCATAGCCGTCTTCTTCTTTTTCAAACGTATCAACTGTTAAATGAGACCAATTTTCTTTCACAACTTTGACCACATCATTGCCGCCAATTGTGATCATGACAATGTCGGCCTTTTTGATGTCCGCTTGAATTTCCTCCTGCTCCAGCCTTTTAATAAGCTGGTCGGTTCGATTGCCCCGCTTGCCGTAATTGACAAACGAGGCGTCTTTTATTTCATCGAGCGATTCCAGCTGCTCTTCCAAATACGGCACATAGCCGCCTGAATTTGTGCTGTCGCCGACTCCCTGCGTCAACGAATCGCCAATCGACACAATATCTACATTTTGCGGAATACTTGGCGCCGCCGTTTCTTGTACTTCGTCCGCGCATCCTGCCAGCATCATGGCCAGAGCTATGCCCGCCATTACCCGTTTCACCGCGGTCACCTCTTCTTAATCTAAATCGTATCACGTTCCTCGCACAGTTGAAAGTAATTGCTTTTCAATGTATGATTATATCAGTTTTTCCGTTATTCTTCTATTTGAAAGGAGCACTATCTGTTGAAAAAACAATTATCCGTAATCGTCCTTACGATGGCGATTCCTTTTGCGGCTGCCTGCGGAAACGAAGACGAAGCCCAATCACACGAAAGCCATACTGCGCACACTGCAGAAAATGGCGACTTGCAGGAGATGACCGCATCGGCGGACACACTGCCGTCTTTTTTAGATGATAAAGATGACAATATGCGCGCGATTTATTTAGCTGCCGCCAAACATGCGGACGTACTTGACCAAATGCCATGCTACTGCGGCTGTGGAGAATCGGCCGGGCACAAAAGCAACTTAAACTGCTTTATTGCGGAACAAAACGGCGATGAAATTACGTGGGACGATCACGGCACACGCTGCGGCGTCTGTCTTGAAATCGCTGCGACAGCCGCTGTCATGACTGAAGAAGGCAAATCTCCAGAAGAAATTCGCACACTTATTGATAACACATATAGTGAAGGATACGCAGAACCTACTCCAACTCCACTACCGGGCGCTTAAAAGGCGTCTTTTTTTATTCGTATAAAATTCCAAAGTATGGTACAATGTATATACGTCGAACAAAAGAGGATTGATAAAATGAGTATCAATGTTTTTCTTGATGACTATCGCACATGTCCTCCTGATCATACACTGGTTGAAACGATCGCTGAATGTTTCACATTACTTTCGACTGAAAAGATCGGGCACCTTTCGCTCGATCATGATTTAGTCAGCAAAACACAAAACGGCTTTGTTTTAGTGCAGCTCATGGTGGAGCATCAGCTGTTTGCGGAACGCATTACCATTCACTCCGCAAACGCAGGCCGCGGAAAAGCAATGTACCTTTATTTAAAATCCGCCCAGGCTGAATTCAAAATGCCACAGTCTATTAAAGTGACACTTCGCCCTTTGCCGCTTCACTAATTCTATATATATGAAAAGGAGTGCCCTGATATAAACATTCAGGACACTCCTTTTTTATTAGGTTTATATGTTTTTTGCCTGGTACATAATCCCAACAGCACCCGGTCCTGCATGAGCGGAAATAATCGGTGCCGTAATACAAATATCGATATCTTTGAAACCTGTCATTTTGGCCACTTCTTCTTTCAGCTTTTCTGAAAACGCGGCACTGTTATTGCCGGCGTGAACGAGCGAAAAATGAATGAGTTCTTTTCCTTTTAACTCTTCGCCTAATTGATCCACAAAAAATTTAATGCCTTTTGCATGCGAGCGTACTTTTGTGACAGGGGAAAGAGCTCCGGTATCCAAGTTCGCAATCGGTTTAATGTTTAACAGCGAGCCGATAAAGCCCTGCGCTTTGCCAATCCGTCCTCCTTTAATTAAATTCTCAAGCGTGTCGACCATAATGTACAGTTTCGTTTGCGCACGCACTTCATCAAGCCGATCCGTAATTTCCTCAACAGAATGACCCGATTGTGCCATTCGCGCCGCTTCTAACACTTGATAAGACAGCGCTTTAGAGATGTAACGGGAATCTACAACCGTCACATCTGATGATGACATTTCCGCCGCCTGCTTCGCGGATTGATACGTGCCGCTCATGGCGCTTGTCATATGAATCGAAATGATCTGGCTTCCATCCGCGCCAAGTTCATCAAATACTTCTAAAAAGCGGCCCACTGGCGGCTGCGATGTTTTTGGCATATCTTTGGCGTCTGCCATCTTCAATAAAAATTCTTCAGCCGAAATTTCTACACTGTCTAAATACGTTTCTCCATTTACAAGTACAGTAAGCGGCACCATCGTAATGCCCATTTCTTTTAGTTCCGTACTCGTCATATCAAGCGCGGAGTCTGTTACAATTTTAATTTTGCCCATAAAAATCCCTTCTTTCCTGCCATTCAACGTGATGATGCTTTCATTTTACTATTCTTTATCCATTCTTCCTACCTTATTAACCCGTTTCACAAAAAAGAAGAAGACACGTGTCTTCTTCTCCAGTTACGAAAGCAATGAGCGGTCGCTTAAGCCCCCGCCGCCTTTTATTTTCTGGAACTCGGCCAGCAGTTTTTCCACTGTTAATTTCTTTTTTTCTTCTTCAGTGGCTGAGAAAATAATCTGACCCTTATCCATCATGATCAGCCGATTGCCTAAATCCAGCGCCTGCTGCATATTGTGCGTGACCATAAGCGTCGTCAGCCCTAGATGGTCAACGATTTCTTTCGTTAAGTTCGTAATCAGCTCCGCCCTCGACGGATCAAGTGCCGCTGTATGTTCATCAAGCAACAAAACTTTCGGATCGGTAAACGTCGCCATAAGAAGCGACAGCGCCTGCCGCTCCCCACCTGAAAGCAAGCCGACTTTTGCCTGAAGACGATCTTCGAGTCCAAGGTGCAGCATTTCAAGCTTTTCCCGGTAAAAATCGCGTCGTTTTTTGGTCACACCGAGCGACAGCGTCCGTTTTTTGGTCCGGTTGTACGCCAGTGCCAAATTTTCTTCAATCGTCATGGTCGGAGCCGTTCCTGCCATTGGGTCCTGAAACACACGGCCGATTTTCAAGGCGCGCTTATGCTCGGCCAAGTTCGTCATGTTGGTGCCGTCAATCATGACGGTGCCCATGTCCGGTGATAGTTTTCCCGAAATAACATTCATAAGCGTCGATTTACCGGCACCATTTGAGCCGATGACGGTCACAAAATCACCCTGTTTCATCGATAAATCAACTTTATTTAAAGCGATTTTTTCATCAGGTGTGCCTTCATAAAACACTTTAAAAATACGTGTCATTTCAAGCATTCGCGTTGCCTCCTAACTGCTGAAGCCGTTTTTTCTTCCGCGCCGCCGCTTTTTGCCGGTCGAGTATTTTTGGCAAAACAAGGGCAATAATAACAATAATTGCTGTAATAAGCTTCATATCGCCTGTATCCAAAAATTCAATCCGCAAGGCAAGCGTCACGATCATCCGGTACAGCACCGCACCAACTATAACCGCAAGTGTCGCCCGGGCAATTGAAGAATGACCAATCACCGCTTCGCCGATAATAACGGAAGCGAGGCCAATCACAATCATCCCAATTCCCATACCAACGTCATTAAAGCCGTTATACTGGGCCACAAGTGCACCTGAAAAAGCAACAAGCGCGTTGGAAAGCCCGAGTCCAAGTACTTTCATCCACCCTGTGTTCGCTGAAAAACTGCGTACCATGCCTTCGTTGTCGCCAACAGCCCGCAAGCTTAAACCGACTTCTGTTTTTAAGAATAAATCAGTAATGAACTTAATAATCAGTGTCACAACAAGCATAAACAATAAAATGCTCCAGTCTGATGCAAACCAGTTGTCGATTTTCGTCATAACCGTTTCTTCCGCAAGAAGAGGCACATTCGGCTTACCCATAATACGCAAGTTAATTGAGTATAGGGCAATCATCATTAAGATCCCGGACAGGAGCGGATTAATGCCTCCTTTTGTATGCAAAATGCCGGTCACACAGCCTGCCAAAAAACCGGCAAAGAGAGCCGCAATAGTAGCAATAAACGGATCACTTCCATTTACAATCATGATCGACGCAACCGCGCCGCCTGTGACAAAGCTTCCGTCTACCGTCAAATCGGGAAAATCAAGCACCCGGAACGACAAATAAACACCAAGCGCCATGATCGCGTAAATGACGCCCGATTCCACGGCGCCAAACATCGCTGTCATCATAAAAAAATCCTCCTATACGCATGAAAAGAGCGCCTGGTGAAGGCGCGCCTTTTCCGCTTATTTTACAATCTCTGCATTCTGCTTCCATTCTTCTTTAACCTCGACACCCATTTCTGCCGCAGCTGTTTCATTAATAACGAGCTTTAAATCCTGCGGCGGCAAGACTGGCAGTTCACCCGCTTCTGCTTCGCCTTTTAAAATTTGGGCTGCCATTTTTCCGGCCTCTTTGCCGATGTCTTCGTAATTAAATCCGTATGCCGCAAACCCGCCGCGGGCAACCGAATCTTTCTCTCCTACGAATAAAGGAAGGTCTTCATCATTTGCGACTTGAATAACGGACTCAAGCGCTGAAACAACCGTGTTGTCTGTGAAAATGTAGAACATATCGACTTTGCCGATTAAGCTTTCCGCCGCTTGTTTTACTTCAGAAGAAGTTGAAACGGTAACCGGAACCATCTTTAAGCCGTTTTCTGTTAAGACAGTATCCAATTGCTCAGCCTGGGCAACCGAGTTTTGTTCCCCAGCATTGTAAATAATGCCGACGTTTTTTCCATCAAATTCTTCTGCCATAAATTTCACGGTATTAGAGATCGCATCCGGATGCAAGTCCACAGTTCCTGTTACATTGCCACCCGGAGCTTCTGTATCTTTTACAAGTCCAGCCGCAACCGGATCTGTTACAGATGTAAACACGATTGGAATATCTTTCGTTGCGTTCAGCGCTGCTGTTGCACTTGGTGTCGAATTAGCGAAAATTAAATCAACGCCGTCCGCTACAAAGTTTTGAGCGATCGTCTGGTTATTGTTTTGGTCACCCTGTGCGATCTGCTCGTCAAACTCAGCCGATACGCCTGCTTCTTCCAATCCTTTTTTAAAGCCTTCGTACGCATTATCAAGTGACGGATGCTCGACAATTTGTGTCACACCGATTTTATACGTTTCACCTTCTGGCGATCCGCCTGACTCTGTTCCCGCTTCTTCTTCGCCGCCTCCGCATGCTGCGAGCATCATCGCTGCCGCACCGGCTGACATCATCCATTTCCACTTGCTCATTAAAAAACGCCCCCTCTTTTTTGCTTAAACGCTTTTATGTAGTAAATTAATTTTCATTATCGTCGAATAATAACAGAAAAGCAAGAATTTTTTCAATACCATAAACTTACTGCATTTTTGCGAGCTGAGCTTCAATTCGCTTCTGTACATCCGCTGCGACCTGTTTTAAATCCGCACTTGTATGTTTGTACAGCATGAGCGGCGGCAGGATCGTAACGTTGACGCGCGCGGGCGTTAATTTTTTACCTGTATTATTTTCAAACACATCGGCTGTTCCTTTAATCGCAACTGGTACAATCGGCACTCCTGCGTCTTTTGCCATTCGGAATGCACCGGTTTTAAATGACTTTAATTCGCCGCCCTTATTCCGTGTTCCTTCCGGGAAAATAAAAAGTGAATGTCCTTTTTCCAAAATCAACGCGCCTTCGCGAAGCATTTTCACCGCATCACGCCGGTCATTCCGGTTTAAGAACAAACAGTGAATGTGCTCCATCCATGTGCTTAAGAGCGGAATTTTTTTCATTTCCGTTTTCGCCACAAACCCGAACGGCTTGTCAATATAGCCGATAAACGCCGGCACATCAAAGTCTCCTTCATGATTGCTTACAAACATGACAGCGCCCGCTGGCACGTGATGCTCCCCGTTCACCTGCACATGTGCGCCCGCCATTTTGACAACGCCGCGGTTCCACTTTTTCACGATCGGATGAATACACGCATCCCGATCCGCCGCCGGAAGCGCCGGATCGATTTTTTTAAATTGAAGCATTTTAGGAATAAGACCAATCAAGGTCACAATCAAATAACCAAAAAAAACGATAAGACGGATCATGACCTTACCCGGTCATACACACAAAAATGATAATCATACGGATTTTCGTCATTTTTTTCTCCTTTTGTACAGGACGTTTCCTGAAACTCTTTCCACGGAATAAAATCAATAACCGTATCTCCGTTAAACTCGGCCTCAATTTTCGTTACATATAAACGATCCGCATGCGGCAAAAATTGCTTAAATACGTTGGCGCCGCCGATAATAAATAGATCTTGCTCCTTTGCCATTTTTAAAACGTCCTCTACGGAATGAACAACAGTAACCCCTTCCGTTTTAAAAGATGAATCGGTCGTTAAAATGACATTTTCCCGTTGTGGCAGTGGCCGGCTTCCGAACGATTGGAATGTTTTTCGCCCCATTACAATTGGAAAGCCGAGTGTTGTTCTTTTAAAAAAACGTAAATCTTCCGGCAAACGCCACGGCAGATTGTTATTGAGCCCAATCACGCCGCCTTTGCTTTCTGCCCAAATAAATGAAATCATGAAATCTTCTTCCTTTCTTTCCCCTTATTTTCTCATCCCATCGTACCATATTTGCCAATTCGCACGCCATGCTGTTCTTTTCGCACCAGGCCACGCATAACTCGTCCGCTTTTCCTTTACATCGCACCTCGCCACGACATTTTCGCTCCATCAGCGGAAAGTCGCACAAAACCTTAACGCTTTCGTTCCTTATGCTGAAAATCGCACAAAAAACCGGCACGAGGCCGGTTTTCACACTGCAACAGGAGCTTTAATCGCGGAGTGCGGATCGTACAGCTTTATGTCGTCAAGTCCCATCTCAAACAATGATTTTCCTTTTTAAGATCAAGCGCCGGCAGCTCACTTGGCTAACAGGCCAGCTGCGTTTTCACGTGCTCAATGTGATTTGTGTAAATGTGTGCGTCGCCAATTATATGAACAAACTCTCCCACATCAAGACCGCATTCATTGGCAATTAAATAATAACCAGCAATGTTAAAGGGGATTCCCCAAAAATTTTAGACAGTAAAAAACTGCTGAACCTGTTGCGAGGTTATTTACTGTAAACAAGTTAGTTTAGAATTTCGGTAAAGTCCATCAGTTGAATACTTCACGTAACCTTTTATAATTGAATGACTCTATCCCGGCAATTGTGTATCTTTTCGGAATAAGAGCCAATCCGCATCTCTATCCATCATTCCGTGAAACGCGCTCGTTCTTACTTACCCATCACGAATACAGAGGATCGATAAGCCCTTGTACTTTTAATTAGGAAATACCTCAAAACGTCGAAAAGCCGGAGCCATATTTTTTGATCCTTCACTCTAAAACAAAAATTGATTTAATACTTCCGTATCCTAAGCAATACAAGATTATACTCATATCCTAACAATAAGGAACAAAAGGAGGTGAAGAAAGATGAACCGAAACCTTCCCGGCTTCCCTGGTTTTCTCCCAGGCTTTCAAGTAACTTATCCACTCTGGTCTCAGCTTCCTTATCCGGGCGAAGCGTCCCCGCCATCGAACTTTGAACATGAGGAGCCTTTCAATCCTTCTTGGCCGCTCGTTTTTTTAAAAAGGGATGAAAATAACTGGTTCACAGATCCAGCCGGAAACCCGCTGCCACAAGTCAAGCATCCTACTACGATTGATTGGGACAGCGAGTTGAAATTCGTGCAGAAAACGCTAAAAAACCTGACCACAAAACAAAAAGCGCTTGCTGAATACTGGGGGACAATGCATGTCACGAAACAACAGACACCGATTATGGATCGCTTAATTGATATTTATGCAACCCTTCAGATACCTCTTCCGCTGGTATCTTCATCCGCTCCAGGGGATGGACGTATTCTTGTACTTATTCCAGGAGCAATCAATGATGCACTGATTGTTTGCTCGACAGTTAAGTATCGCTATAAGGTAGCGCGGCCAAATCAGCTGGGCCGCCCGCTGCCGGCATTTCTACCCACCCCCCGCCAGCCTTCCTATATTTCAGGGCATTCTACTGTAGCAGGGATGCTGGCCGAACTGTTGAGCTACTTCTTTCCAGCTAAACGAAATCAGTTGCAGAAGCTTGCGGAAGAATGTGCGAGTTCGCGTGTATATGGAGGCGTTCACTTTCCAATCGACAGTAGCGAGGGATTACGAATCGGCCGGGTAATCGGGCGAAGCCTTGCCAGCTATTTTTCCAAACAACTGGATGCCATAGACAAGTCGGTCTGACAGGTCGTTTACAAAATCGATAGACTGTGGATATGTGGCATCGAGAGCTTGTTTCAATTTTGGCACCCTGTATTTTTTGCACCTAACAGTAACGTATACACGATCTTTTACCTTTTTTCCTTTTTTAGTTATCATGGCTGTTCTCTCCTTCTGATCGCAGAAAAATTTTCGAACCCTTACATAGAGAATAAGAGGTATAGGCCGGATCGGTGTATCTTGAAGTGTCCGCCGGAGCCGGCTGAATATACAGATGGACAGCAAGGCCTATTCCATCTCGAATTGCATGCTGTCTTCGCTCAAAGGAAAGTGGAATGAATTAACACGTAGTTACTCAACAGTAGACTGAAAATGTTGAGTAAAAAAGAATAACACCACATAAGTTTTGACACAACTCACGATGATCATCTACATAAACAACAGTGAATAGATAAAAGCCATTTCAACTGAAATAGTTGGGATTTAATTTGAATTTAAAACAATAAAATTGCGAAAACAATCAATTAAAACTACATTTGAACAGAAAAACTTATTAAGAACCAGGCACCAGAAAAAATTTTAATCATATATAGATGATATCCCGTTCGAATTTGTTAAGGAGGATATCATGCAGCCTATATTACCCTTCGAAAAATATTTCGGTAAGTTGGAACTGGTTTATGCCTTTTATGGAGCTATGCCTACAGGTGTTAGTGTTTCAGAAACCGGTCGTATTTTTATTTGCTTTCCGAAATGGGGAGATAACGTTAAATTTACGGTGGCGGAAATTGTTGAGGATAAATTGCAGCCATATCCTAGTTTAGAAATCAATATGGTTAACCCCGAGAATATTACAATGTCTTTCATCAGTGTCCAAAGTGTAGTTGCTGATGGCCGGGGAACGCTTTGGATATTAGATACAGCGGCACCAAACTTTTCTGAACCTATTAAAGGGGGGGCAAAATTAGTCGCTGTTGATTTAAAAACCAATAAAATAAGAAGAGTATATACCTTTACAGAAGATATTGTCCTGCCAACAACTTATCTGAATGATGTTCGATTTGATTTTCGTGTTGGAAAAGCCGGTTATGCATATATAACTGATTCTTCTTCCAAAGGGCCCGGAGCTATTATCGTCGTAGATTTGGATAATGGAGACGCGTTTAGACGGTTAAATGGAGCAAATTCAACTTCACCCGATCCCTATCTTTTACCGAAAGTAGAAGGCAAAATTTTGATGAATCGAAATAAAGATGGCTCAACTTCTCCATTTAGATTGGCGTCTGATGGTATAGCGATTTCTCCCGACGGAAAGATTTTATTTTTTTGTCCACTAACCAGTCGTCATCTGTTTTCGATCTCAACAGAAGTCCTAAGAGACAGAACTATACTGGACATGGATTTACTTTATCATGTGGGGTATTGGGGTGAAAAAGGTGCGTCTGATGGCATGATCACCGATGCAAAAGGAAACATTTATGCTGGAGACTATGAAAACAACAGTATTCGAAAGATATTGCCGAATGGCATAATGGAAACCATCGCACATGATCCAAGAATTTTATGGCCGGATACTTTTTCGATTGGTCCGGATCAATACCTATATTTTATTGTGAACCAATTACATCGGCAGGCAAGATTTCATTATGGAAAAGACCTGCGACAAAAACCATATAGTTTACTTCGCATGAAAATCGGTGAATTACCTGCTCCTGCCTTTTCATAGTAGAAATAGGGATTATTTTTTTACATTATTTAATTTATAATAGGCTATTAAGGAATTTATATCCATCAATTAGACCTTTTTGTTCCCTTAACAACACAAAATTAAAAAAGACAGAACATGCAAGCTGTCCTGTCTTTTCTATTATCACACCGCAATTGGAGCTTTAATAGCTGGATGCGGGTTGTATCCTTCAATTTTCAAGTCTTCTAATTCAATATCGAATAAAGACTTCTTCTCTGGATTAATCGTAAGAGTCGGTAATTCCCTCGGTTCGCGCGATAACTGCTCTTTTACTTGTTCAAGATGGTTAGAGTAGATATGGGCATCCCCAATGCTGTGAACAAATTCCCCTGGCTCTAAGCCGCATTCGTGTGCAATTAGATGGGTTAATAGTGCATAGGAAGCGACATTGAACGGACATCCAAGTAGCGAATCGAGGCTTCTTTGCATTAACTGGCAGCTCAGCTTTCCATTTGCCACAAAGAACTGAAACATCACATGACATGGAGGCAAAGCAGCTTTGCTTCCTTTTTGCCCCGCATTTACTACATCTTCCGGGTTCCATGCGTTTACAATCAAACGACGGGAATCTGGATTATTTCTTATCTGGTCAATGACATCTTGTAATTGATCAATCTTTTCGCCAGTAGACGATGTCCAATTGCGCCATTGTTTCCCGTATACATTTCCAAGTTCGCCGTATTTTTTTGCAAATTCATCTTCATTTAAAACCCGCTCACAAAATGTTTGCATTTCGGCTTGATACAACTTATTAAATTCTTCGTCTACAAGGCAGCGTCGACCAAAATCCGTCATATCAGGACCATCATACTCATCTGATTCTATCCATCTCTTAAAAGCCCATTCGTCCCAAATGTGGTTATTATGTTGAAGCAAATAACGAATATTCGTATCCCCTTTAATAAACCACAGCAATTCGCTTGCCACTAAGCTGAATGGTACTCTTTTTGTTGTTAATAATGGAAACCCTTTTGACAGGTCAAAACGCATTTGGTAACCAAATACACTTAGCGTACCTGTCCCAGTCCGGTCTTCCTTTTTCACGCCATTATCTAAAATATGCTCCAATAAATCCAAATAAGCTCTTTCAGGATGCTTTTCCACCCTTATCTCACCTCGCCGTAATTTAACTATTCTATTATATCTTACATCCAAAATTATTGGGTGTTATTCATTGTTTATATAAGTGAAATAAATGATTTTACATCTTGCTTTTCAGAAAAAGGGTATGAGAACTGCGTTTAGCTCAGGCAACGAAATAACGGCATTCGCGGGGCTGCGCGTTCCATGGGGCAGGCGCTGCGCTCAACTTTACCGCTCTGCGCTCCGTCGATCATATCTGCCCGCTCGTCCAGGTTACTGAAAAAGTTCATTTCTCTATCACACCAAAATGAAATTTGGACGTTTTACGGATATGCTGGGTAAATCCAAATTTCTCAAATCGCTCAGAGCGAAAATGATCTTTCAGCACGATCCGTTTCTTTGCAATCCTTTTTGCTTCATTTACTGCCTCCATCGTCAAATCAGAATAAGACGCAAATGAACGGAGCGGCGCGATGCCGCTTGAATCGACAGTTTCTTCAAACATCGGATCAAAATACACGACGTCAAATGACGCGTCCGGCACGTTTTTTAAATACGTGTGATAATCGGCTGCAGCGACATCAATCTTTTGCATCGCTTGGAGTAACGGCATCGGCCCGTCCGTCCACGATGTCAGGCCTTCCCGGACAATGTGGGCAATAAACGGATTTGCTTCCACTGAATGAACATGGCCGGATTTCCCAACCGCTGCGGAGGCTGTAATGCTGTCAGCTGCCGGACCCATCGTGCAGTCTAAAAATGACATACCCGGCTCAAGGCCGCATGTGCTCACCAGTTCATCCTGCCCGCCGCTTAAGAGCCGCTTTACGCGGAACATCGCGGAACCCGGATGAAAAAAGAATGGGTTTCCTTCGCCGCTGTGCAGCTCGAGCCGTTCTTTTGAAACAAGCAGCACTGGACATTCGTAAAAAGCAGCCAGCTTGTTCACCGGCTGCTTGCTGCGTTCTACATATAAAACCCCAAATGTATCCGCGAGTGCCGCCGCTTTTTGCTTGACGGCGGCGTCTGCGCGCTGGGATGTTGTCACAATCACTGGCAATGTACATCAAAAGCCGCGGTTAAATTTCCAATAATCGCGCCGAGGTCATGGCCTTCAATTTCGTGGCGGTGCACAAAATGAACGACTTTATTGCCTTTTAGGAGCGCCATGGACGGGGACGACGGTTCAAACTCCGGCATCCATGCCCGCATTGCCGCTGTCGCTTCGCGGTCCTGTCCGGCAAAAACGGTCACGAGGCGATCCGGTGCATGCTCGTTCATTGACGCCTGCACAGCTGCTGGCCGGGCAAGGCCTGCCGCACAGCCGCAGACGGAATTAATGACCACAAGTGACGTTCCTTCTGCGGACTCCATAAACGCATTAACTTCCTCTTCCGTTGTTAACTCTTGAAAGCCGGCATTTGTCAGCTCCGCACGCATCGGCACAACCATTTGTTTCATGTATTCTTCATATGCATTCATTTTTTCTTCCCCCTTTTATTGTTTGCGGGCTTCGGTCATTTGTTTCCAAACCGAGCCTTTTGCTTCTTCGCCACCTTCAATTCGTTCAATGGCCATCAGCACCTGCATTTTCACTTCAAATTCCGGATCATCGGCTGCTTCGCGTAACGCCGGCAGCGCATGTTCGTCTCCCACTTCATACAAGAACATCGCCGCGCGCCAGCGGACGATTTTGCTTTTATCCAGCAGCGCCTTCGTCATCGCCTCTGCTGCTTCCGAAAATCCGAGATCACTCATGCAGTCACCGGCTGTCCGGCGCACTGTGACAGCCGGATCATCAAGCGCTTTGTACAATACCGGCAAAATGCGTTTATCCTCAATCATACCGGCATATACAACCGCAAGACGGCGAATCGCGGCTTTTTCATCACCCAGCGCCGCTTCCAGAAGTGGAATATCGTTCAAATCCGGATCCGGCATTTGCTCCAGCTGCTGATAGCGTGTGCGCCAGTCAGACTCCGCGAGCCATGCGTCTTTATCCGGCTTTACACCATGCTCTTTATGCTGCACGAGCGGGCCTCCTGCTTTCGCCGCTTCCACCAGCCGTTCGACGCGCTCTTTCGGATACGCCGCCATCACTTCTTCTAATAATTCAGGTGCAATGGTGTCGAGATCCCCGTAGCGGATACCAAATTCCTGCCATTTCCGTTCTAAAATATAATTATCGCCGTCTTTTGTCAGCTCCGCAAATGCCTCCTGACAATAATCCGGCAGCGCCACCCGCTTTTCCGCGTCTGCCGAAACAAGCTTTAACTGCAGCGGCACGCCTTTATACACTTGAATAGACGTTTCGACTTCCCCAAAGTTCTCAAGCGGCTTCGCTTCTTTTTCTTCCGCGTCTGTTTCGCCAAATGCGGCACGGACGTTTGGCAAAATGTTTTGCCAGTCGTAACGCCCGTTTCTCTCAAGCGCGATAAAATCGGCAACATGATATACGCCTTTTACCCCGTCAATTTTTAAAATCGCCTGAATGATGTCCGGCGCCCCTTCAGCATTGTCCGGCTTGTAGTTCGTGCTTTTGCCTGCTGCGAGCTCTTCATCTAAAATGACTTTCATCGTATTCGGGCTCGGCGTCGGTTCGATTTTTAAAATCTTCATGTATGACTCCTCCTCCATTTTTGGAAAAAATCCGCCTGAGACAGGACGGATTTATTCTTTGTTTCGTTCATTTACCTTTTTTAACGCATCAATGCGCGCGGGATCTTCTTCAAAGTATTCAATCAAGTCCGCAATCCGGTTAATAGAATCGGAACTTAAATGATGCTCAATCCCTTCTACATCTTCATAAATATGTGTTTCCTCCACTCCGATCACCGACAGAAACCGTTCTAGGAGATCGTGCCGCTCCACAAGCCGCTGGCCGATCTTTTGCCCTTTTGCCGTTAACACAAGCCCGCGATACCGCTCATAGACGAGGTATTCGTCTTTATCGAGCTTCTGAACCATTTTTGTCACACTTGACGGGTGAACCGACAAGGCGCCTGCAATGTCCGATACACGCGCGTATCCTTTGGTATCAATCAGCAAATAAATCTGTTCTATGTAATCCTCCATACTCGGTGTCGGCATAAGGATATTCCCCCTGACATTCTCATCATTAAAAGTGTACTATAACCTCGACGTGCAAACAAGAAAAAAGCCGGACTTCAGCCGGCTTAAGAAAGCTTATCTCCGTACTGTTTTAATTTTTCCCCGATGGTGCATTCGGTAATGCAAAATTTATGGGCAGCAAGTTTGCCTTTTTCTTTGCGCAGTGTGCTTTTAACGAGGCAGTCTTTGCAGTACGTATTCAATAGATCTTCCACTTCGAGCAGCAACTCTGTTCGGCTCAAAACGTGGCACCTACCTTTCCCATTAAGTTCCAATCTCAGCGTGACTTGAGATCGCTGTGCCTTCAAGCGCCTGCCGCGCAAGCTGGTCAGCTTCTTTATTGTGCCTTCTATCGACCGGTTTGTAAAGTGGCTTAATTCGCATTGCGGCAAGTTTTTCCTCAATCCTTGCGAGAAACCGGGCATGGCTTTCTTCATAGCATGGCCAGTCGCCGTCCAGCTGATTCAATACAGTCAGGGAGTCCCCTGTAATGGTGACGGGCTGGCTTTTTACTCCAATATCTTCCAGTTTTTGCATTGCAAAATAAAGTGCCGCGTATTCTGCTTCGTTGTTGGATTCAAGGCCGGCAAGTTCGGCATTTTCACGCAGCCGGTATCGTTTGCCGCCTTTTGAATAATAAATGGCGGTTCCAACACCGGCACGGTTCGATGCTGCATCAAATCCGCCATCAAATAAAACCGTAATCTTTTCTGGTTCTTCGTCCAGCTGTTCGTTTAATTTTTTAAACTCCTTCAGCGACCATTCCTGACCAAGTTCATCGATTACATTGACTTCTTTGACACGGCCGGTTTTCAGCAAGTCATCCGCTGTCTTTAATACGAGATTCCGGTCAACCGGATCGGACGTGAACGTGGTCTTCACACCTTTAAAGTCATAGATAAAACGGATTGTCATTTGCATTTCGCTGCCTCCATTCTTTAAAATAAGAAAGAAAAGATCGGGGGAATCGATATGTTTGAAGTATATACAGACGGAGCGTCTACCGGCGATCCAGGCCTTGCTGGTGCAGGTATTGTTATTCGCTGGGACGGCAAAACAGAACGCTTTTCCATCCCGCTTGGCGAAATGGATACACACGAAGCCGAATTTACAGCCGTCATTAAAGCGCTTGAGCTGTGCAAAGAACGAGGCGCCCAGACGATCTCACTCAGAAGCGACTCACAAACTGTCGTCGCCGCCATTGAAAAAGAATACATTCACAAATCGGTCTATAAGCCGCTGCTTCAAACAATTTTAACGCTGGCAGACGAGTTTCCGCTATTTTTCGTAAAATGGATTCCATCTAAGCAAAACAAGGCCGACCAAGAAGCAAAAAAGGCGATTCGGGCCAATCACTAAGAGACGACCAGCCGATTACGACCGGTCCGTTTTGCTTCATATAATGCCCGGTCCGCTTTGTCGATAAACGCCTGAATGGTCTCTCCTTCATGAATCGCGATGCCGGCGCTGGTTGTCACCGGTACCGCTTTTTCTTTGTAAATGACGTTTAACTTTTCAATCTCCTGCACGACCCGATCGGCCATAGCAATCCCTTCTTCCAGGGTAAGGTCTTTGCTGATCACCGCAAATTCTTCTCCGCCGAGACGCACAACAACATCAGTCATGCGGATGTTTCGGCGGATGGCGGCTCCCGTTTCTTTTAATACAAGATCTCCACATACGTGGCCATACGTATCATTCACTTTTTTAAAGTGATCCAAATCAAGCAGGATCAGTAAAAGAGGGCGTTGTTTTTGATGAGACTGTTCAAGTGATTCAGTCATATGTTCTTCAAAAAAGCGCCGATTATGTAACCCCGTTAACGCATCCACGTGCGTCAACTTTTTTAATTTCCCAAGCACTTCCTCATAACGTACACGGAAAAACACGGCTGTATAAAAAATGGCCGTATTCATAACCGAGCCGCCAATCAAATAAATAGATTCCTCCGTGGACCAATGGCCAATCGTTAATTCAATGCCGTATTTAATGGAAGAAAAAAACAAGCCGATGAAAATGGACGCTTTCCACGTTGGATATGTATGAATAAGCAGCAAGCATGGAATGATCAGCAGCGCCCAAATAAGCGGAACATGCCGTCCTTGTACGATCCACAAATCAAGGGTGATCGTTAATAGGGTGATGCCGATAACACCAAAACCAGTCCATCCTTTCATTCCTTTAACCCCTTCCCACTGGAGCCGGCAATCTTAGATGGTTTTATTATTACATAATTTGTCTTTTACTGCTAGTAAAAACTAGTTATTTCATCCTAGTCCAGACCAAAAGGATCCACTTCGACATAACCTGTATGACGGACAAATCGTGACAAACCGATCATGCCGTTTTTTTCAATAAAAGAAAGCGCCCGTTCATTTGCCCCGGTAAACATCGCTTGTTCCATCGTCCAGTCAAGCGGCACGTCACAATGAATTTCCGCCAATTTCTCCGACATCCGGAGCATCTCTTCTCCATCAATCAGCTTTTTTTGAACAGATGGTGTTAATTGCTCCAGCCCATCCAGCACGCCATCTGTCGTTCCAAACTCGCGAATCAACTTGAGCGCTGTTTTTTCCCCAATGCCTTTTACTCCAGGATACCCATCCGCAGCATCGCCCATCAGCGCTTTTACATAATGAAATTGCTCAGGTTCAATTCCATATTCTTCACGAAACAAGGCTGCGTCGTATGCTTTCCAATTGCCATAGCCCGTCTGCAAAAGCCAAACAAAATTATGGCCGTTCAACAGCTGCAATAAGTCCCGATCGCCCGTTAAAATGTATGTTTCCACGCCTTTTGTCCATTTTGAAATGGTACCGATACAATCGTCTGCTTCATAATTTTTTACGCCTGCGTTATGAAGAGAAAACGCGGCCGTCGCTTCCTGGGCCAAATCAAACTGTGGCACAAGCTCAACCGGCGGCGCCGGGCGATGTGCTTTATACGAATCAAACATGTCGGTTCGGAACGTATCTTTTCCCATATCCCAGCAGACGGTGATATGTGTCGGCTGAATTTGGTCCGCTGCCGCAAATAAATGGCGGATCAGCCCTTGTACGGCATTTGTCGGCACCCCTTGTTCATTAATCATAAACCGGCCGCTTGGGGCGGTTTGAAAAAAAGAACGGAACAGGAGCGCCATTCCGTCCACGAGCAATAACTTTTCATTGATCATCAAGATCCTGCCTTTCTGTTTCAATTGGGCGCGACTCGTCACTTGACCAATCGCTGTAGCTTCCCGGATATAATTTTACATTGCTGTAGCCCGCTTGTTTGAGTGCAATAATGTTTGGCGTGGCGGACACACCGGACCCGCAGTATACAATAACCGGTTCATCGGCTTGGATGCCGGCAAAGCGCTTTTTCTGTTCAGAGGCCGGCTTCCATTTTCCGTTTTC
Organism: Domibacillus iocasae; assembly: GCF_001750285.1. Classification (GTDB taxonomy): domain Bacteria; phylum Bacillota; class Bacilli; order Bacillales; family Domibacillaceae; genus Domibacillus; species Domibacillus iocasae. The sequence continues at coordinate 485,719 of NZ_MAMP01000022.1, read as the reverse complement.
CATCGCTTCGGCAAAAAATCGATTGATTGCACCGGGAATGTGGCCCGGCACACGGTCAAGCGGCTCGGTTTCTCCTAAATAACGCTCGGGCGCGCGCGAATCAATTAACAATCCGTTTCCGGCTGCTACTTCATCCACTGTCGCAATCATGCTGTGCTGAAGATGAAGCGTTAATTCGCCTGTCCGTCGTTCCGGCCTTTCTGCTGTAACCGGCAAACCTTCTTGCGTCCACGCAGAAAAACCCCCATCTAAAATAAAGACATTTTTATGCCCAGCATACGTCAAAAGCCACCAAAGCCGTCCGGCAAACATCGAAGCACCATCATCATAAGCGACTACCTTCGTGTCATCCGATACGCCGCACCTTTCCATAAACGCTCCAAACACGTTCATGTCGGGCAGCGGATGCCGTCCGCCGCCTTGACCTTTTTCCCCGGATAATTGATGATCCAAATGCGCATAATAAGCACCTGGAATATGACCCTGTTCATATAAAGCGGCACCTTGAGCGGGGTCCGTCAAATTAAACCGGCAGTCAAAAATAACGACTTGTTTTATGTTCTCACTCAGCCAATCCGTTGTGACGATCATCGAATCGCTCCTTTTCCATCAATTTTTTCACATGCTCTTTCGGGTTCCAGCAGTCAAACCGGTAGCCCGGGTTCGTTTCGAACCCGAGCCGGCGGCATGTATATACCATCTTTTGCGGCAGTTTAACCGCCTGGAAATGACGGCACGTTGCACACGCGTGAAAGCGCGAGTTAGGAGATGTCACGAAGAATCAGCTCCCACTCCCGAATATTTCCATTTTGTTCAAAGACGAGAAGCCATGCGTCAAATTGCTCGTTTACGTCAAGAACGGCGGCTTTTTTCACTTCTTCTGTCCCATTTTCAATAAAGCGGTACGCATTCTGGATAAGTGCTTCTTTTTGTTGGGCTAAATAAGCGTCTGCCATTTGTTCTATTTGTTCCTGCAGCTTTTGCATCATCACTTGTTTTTCATTTTTTTCAAAGAAAGCCTTGGCATTTTTAAACAGCGCAAGTGTCGCGGAAAAAGCTTCCGGCGCCGCGTCTTGAAACGCCGTCTCAAAGTCAGGCACAATAAGCTTTCCTGTTTCCGCTCCAGACAGCAGCAGTTCCGGTTCAATCATGGCTGCTTTATGTTCAAAACGCGACTGCTTGTCTTGAAGAAGCACCCGGCCGTGATTTTCGACGCGAATAGACGTTGCCCGCATTTCCTGTGCCAAATCATAGCCAACGGCCTGCAAAAGCTCCTGAAGCGCTTTTTGAAGGGCCGGCTTCACATCGGTACGCCCGCTTAATGTCGCCGGATTGAACGACTCCTTGAAAAAGTCAGAAAAACGGTAAAACACACGCTGTTTCACATAATGAACGAGTTCATCAAGTTCTTGGGCCATCCGTTTTTTCTCCAAATCTGTTTGTTCCATCTCAATAACCGCCATGATCCGGCTTTTTTTGTCCAAAAGTTCTGCTTTTTTCTGTTCGCCTTGATGAATGCTTTCTTTCGCTGCTGTAATCAGTTTTTCCAGCTGATTTACACCGCGTTCTGCTTCCGCTTCCGCCGATTGAACCGCCATATGAGCTAAATCGCTGGATAAAAACGAGCGAAAAGGCTCTTTGAACTGCTTCATGCCGGACTTTGGATGATACCACTCACCCCGCATCGCTTCCTCAACAGCAAGCATGCTTGAGACACCGTGCAAACGCGGAAACCGAATGCCGTATTGCAGCAGCTGCTCGCGCACATATTCTTTTACGTCCTGTACTTCCTGCTCGTCTGCCGCCAGGTCGATTGCGTTGATAATGAAAAACATTTTATCGAGTTCAAATGCGTCTTTCACACGGCCGAGCTGAATTAAAAATTCCCGGTCCGCTTTGGAGAACGCATGGTTGTAATACGTGACAAACAAAATCGCATCCGCATTTTTAATGTATTCAAACGCCACACCCGTATGGCGTGCATTGATCGAATCCGCTCCCGGCGTATCGACTAGTGTAATGCCGAGACGGGTAAAGTCACAGTCATAATAGAGATCAATAGAGTCAACAAAGCAGCTTTTCGTTTCATCCGCCACGAACTGCTTAAACGCCTCTAAATCGACCGTCAGCGTTTCAAAAGGCTCAGACTGATAGTCGTGGAATCCCGTATGGAACGCACGCAAAAAAGAAAGGTGGATTTTTTCTTTTCCTTCTCCTTCATTTGCGGCAAGAACATCCGGAATCAGCTTGTAAGCATCTTCAAGAGAAGCGGCACTCCGGTTAAACAATCCTAGTGAAGCGTTGACATCTGCCAGCATGACGGAACGTGGCTTTAAATGAACGTCAGCGGTACGATGTTCATGTTCCTCGTTTACCGGATGAATCCGGTTGACCGCCGCTGTGGTCGGATTAGGGGATACCGGCAGCACCTTTTCACCGAGCAGTGCGTTTGCAAATGATGATTTACCGGCTGAAAAAGCACCGAACAGGGCAATTGTATACGTCCTATTTTCAAGCCTTGACGCTTTTTGAATAGCGCCTTCCACAAAACGAGCAAAGCCGGGCACCTGACCAAGACGATCTGCCATGAGACGAAGCCTTTGTACTGCTGACTGCACGTCTCCGGATGCTTCCGGCAAAGCAGGGGCTTCTAAAGGCATGTCGGTTGTCTCCCGCGCTGCAGCCGCCCATTGTTCCACCCCATCATATAAAACAGATTCCCCGTCTTCTGCCTGCCATTTTTCTTCAAGAACCTGCATCAAGCGCGGCAGCACCGGGTCGGCTTCCGATAAAATAGCCCGAAGCGTCTGCTCACGCAAGATGCGCTTCTCCCGCAGCATGTCAATCTCCTGCTTCGCCTGCAGCCGCTTCGCCCACACTTTATGATCGGCTTCAAAAAGCGCGAACTCTCCTTCAAATTGATTCCGCAAAACAGAGCCCGCTTCTTCCTTCCAAAGGTCCGACTGTGTACGTGCCCGCTTTTTAATAAGCGATGCCACATCTTCGGCATAGTTTAGTACGGCATCACCCGTTACGCCAGCCCCTGGCTTCACCGCTTCTTTTACAACGGACGCATCAACCGGTACCGTTAACTCTTCCGCTTTTAAGGCAAGTGCCGGGTCATCAAGACCGCTTTCCTTCATCCAAGCTGCGCTCATTTGGCGAATGGCCCATCCGAGCTGTGCTTCTGTCTGCTTTGTTAAATCCGCCACAAACGTTTGCAGACGATATTCTCGCTCTTCTTCTGTTTTCTTTTTGGCAAACAGCATCCCGACTTTAAAATCGGGACGGGTGGATTCCAAATAGCTGCGCGCCAATTCGCGTGTTGCTGCCGGCATTAAGATGGCATTTTTCAGCACATCATCACGCTTCTCATCGAACTGCTTCAGCCAAACAGACGCATCCCGCTTGTTCATTTCAGACCGGAGTGCTTCTTCTTTTTCTTCAATAGACAAAGCGCCCGCTTCAGCGATGATGGCTTCGAGCGGCTCCATCGTTTCTTTTTGCTGCCCGGCAAGCCACTCCATATGCTCATGCACAAGCCGGTTCATCATCGTTTCCGCCGACTGCTCGGATAAAAGGTCACGGTTTTTCATGCTGTCATGAATAAGCTCTTTTACTTCCTCAAAATCGTTATAAGGCAAATCACGATTGCGCAGACTCGTAAAATAAAAGGCTTCCGGCTCGACGTTCCACGTTGCAAATGACTCTTGTACCGACTGACGGAATGCGTCAAATGACAACTCTTCATCTTTATGCTTATCGACTTGATTAATAATTAAGAACAACTTTGCGCCATGGGACAAAAGCTCTTTCGTATAAATAAAATTGAGCTCGGACTGAACGTGGTTGTAATCCATCACGTAAAACACCATATCTGCTAAATGCAGCGCGGATTCTGTGGAGATCCGGTGCGCATCATCGGTGGAATCAACTCCCGGCGTATCCATAACGGTCACATCCGGCGGCAGATTTGAGCTCGAGTGACCAATTTCAATGGAGGCCACTTCATCGCCATCTTTTGCAAACTTTTTCACATGGTCCATTTCATAAGGTGCTTTAAACAGAAGCGGCCGTCCATGGTGGTAGTGAATTTTTGCAAAGTCTTCCTCAGCTGGTTTAATTTTCACCACATTCGCGCTCGTCGGAATCGGACTTGACGGCAGAAGAGATTCGCCCGTCAGTTCATTAATCATCGTCGATTTTCCTGCCGAAAAATGACCGCAAAACGCGACGATAAATTCATTCTCATGCAGCTTGCGAAGAAACAAGGCCGCTTTTTCAGCTCGTTCTGTGTCTCCATTATGTATAAATTGCTCGTATAACACGGCGGTCCGAGAACGGATCACTTGAAGCGTCCGCTCGGCTGTTTGCGTTTCCATATATGCCATCCCCTTTTAATTCAAAACATTTCCTTCTTATTGTATACGATTTTGAGCCAATAAAAAAGGATACAGCGGCGCGGAAAAATTCCGGTTCTCTGTACCCTTGAGTCCTTATTTTTTTAAGACAAGCGTTTTGTTTCTATTTGCTGTACGATCAAGCACATATTTCATGACGCCGCCATACGTGACCACCGTTGCCGCAACAAATAACCAAACCATACAAAACGCCTTCTTTCGTAATTGATAATAATTTTCATCCTCAACGGTATCGTACCATTTTTCCAAAAAGAATACAACAAAAAAAGGCGCTTTTATTAAGCACCTTTGTCAATGTTCAGCACAAGCCGATATTCCCCTGCACCTTCAAAGGAAAGCGGCAGTTCAACCGCCTGTTTGAATCCTGAAATTTTTGAATTGCCGACAATAATGGTCGGCGGCGTAATATCAATCGTTATTCCCTTGGCAGATAACGCGACCCCCATATTACCGGCAATCATATTGACAACTTCTCCGGCAAAGGATTCCACCATTGCTCCTTCAATAGGCATACCAAACATTTTTGTTCCGAGGCTCGCAAAAGCTTCTTCTGATCCATCTAAAATAATGCGGCCTGGCAAGTCGCCGGTGATCCCAATGAATACGCCAATCTCATGGTGATCAAATGAACCATTTAAGAGCGTCGGCCGGCCGACGGTTAATTCTACTGGAATAATGGCTTTCATAGCATCAACCGTACAGTTTAATACTTCCTTTACGATGCTGTTCTGATCTTGTTGTACATTGCCCATTTTGGCACCCCCGTGTCTTTCCTCTTATTTTACAAGAAAATCCACCTTATGTCAGCACTTTTTACTAAGTCATTAGAACTAAATAAGCACCTCTAGAAAATAGAGCTGCTCCTTTCTATTATGAAGCCTGAGTAATTATCATCTTATTCATTATAAGTTGAACAAAAATTCTTACTTTGAAATTTATAGAATCTTGGTTTATGTTTTCGTCATAGCGGGTAATGTTTAACAGATGTCATTTTTATCACTCACACAGCTCTTTTATCGCTGCGGAACCCCCGTGGCTTTTTTACGTGTGGTTTATTGTTTATTTTATGCCGCAACAGGTAATAATTAACCAGTGGTCATCTCGGCTGCATTATTCACCCATATCTTTCTGCTGCGGAACTTCCGTAGCCTTTTTTATGCGCCTTTGCCCAATTGTGAAAGGCATCATTTAAATTGTTTCATACGTAATGTGTAGAACGTATCATCAAACTTTTCTCTTTCTTTTTCTGCACAGGTTTTTCCTCGAGTGTCTCCGGTTTCTTTTTCTTACCCACGGCGATTTGCTCCTTCTTACGTTTGATATTCTTAAAATATCACGAAGAATGATGGAAACGTACGGTGAACCCGCGCCACGGTTGACCAAGGTCTCGTAGATTAGCGGAGTTCACATAATTTCCCCACCGTGGTGTAGTAGCCTTCATCCATAACACCATGCAAGTGTAATATGCAATAAAGTCTAAAGTCCAACGAATCACAATACGGCTGGCATACCGCGCTTATTTGCAGTGAATTGACGAATTCCATTGCGTATCACCCTTATTAATCTCTTTCAAAAAAAGATTATCAAAAGAGACAAACGCTCAATCCAATACGTTCCTCTGTTCATACCCTGTAACATAGAACAATTATTATAGATCAATTAATAGACATTGATTTATATAATTGCTTCGCTGCTTTTCTGTAGAGGAGGTGAAATGATATGGGTGGTTACCAAGGCGGTTACGGAGGCGATGGTTACGGTGGCAGCTTTGTGCTGATTGTAGTGCTGTTCATTCTTTTAATCATTGTTGGTGCTTCATTCTACAAATACTAATTTAAACGATCAGGCATCATTTCAGCGATCCCCTCCTGGAGTTCTCAATCGTTGAAATGGCGCTCCTTTCACGCTTCAGCGGTTTGCTTGGTCGGTGCCCTTAACAATGGGGACCGTACTAAAGCGAGCCAGTTGCACATCAATTGATTAGGCAATGGCATGTTTGTTTCATTTTTAATGGGTAACTATTGGAAGCAGCTACTTCAGCCGGTAGCTGCCTTTTTTTAACCTTTCTAAGACGGAAACATATACTACATAAGACTAATAGATGCTCAGCATGCTCGTCTCAGCAGGTAGAATGGGCTTTATGACGCCAAATAAACGGCTGACAAGCGCTTAGTCTCCTTCGATTGTTGACGAAATAACGCTTTCTTTAATCCGACGATAAAATGGACGGCATGCGAAGCCTCAAACGTATTAGTACTAATAACAATATTAGTCTTAGGAGCGACATTGATTTCATGCTCCCCTTTTTCATTTACGGGCAGGATCTGTACGAAATTAACCGTCTGCTGCACTTGGTCGGCAGCAAATTAACGATACCCATTAACGCAAACCATACATCGATTGTATCAGGCTTCTTCACTCCAAAGTCAACTCTTGCCTCCCGAATGATAGAGTGGGTTATTTCAAGTAAACGGATCAACTTGCACTTCCAGGCGGCAGAAAGCCTACTTTCTTCGAGGGTGCGGACGTGACGATTAACTGCAGATCTTAGTTGGGTAAATTATTGAATTTTGCACATTATGATTTTTGTAATTCATCGGATATACTATCAATCATTTTTAACGGTCCCTTTGAAAGACACCGCAAGAAAATAAATACGTATATTCCGATCAATAAACCCAGCAACACCAAAATAGAGCGGGCAAACCCATCAAAAAATCGGTACATCACAATAATAATCGCTAGTGTTGCAAACGCGAGCGTCACATTTTGAGCAGAGCCAAAGTCCTGGCTTCCTTGTCCGCCTCCCCTGTTGTTCATAAGCTAGCGGAATGAGTGTCAAACCAATAATTGTCACAACCGACCCTGTGCTGATTCGTCTTCAAGCACAAAAAAGCCTGATAGCATAGCGTTCAAAAAAGAATGAACAATGCCTTCAAGCGCGAACAGAAAAAATCCGTTCTCTTGTTCACTCATAGTCGGATCATTTACGGTGTTCCGGTAGAAACTTGCAGGCCAATCCCCGCGATTATATGAGTGAATATGTTTAATTGATAGTCATTATAATAGCGAAGGATATGTGGTAACAAAAAAGCCTTTGACACTTAACGTCAAAGGCTTTTCTTTATTGTGTCCACTCAATCAGCTTCGCGGCGGGGCGGGCGTTTGCCCCAGTATTGGTAGTAGTCGCAGCGGATAAAGCCATTAAACAGCTTTCGTTTTTTCGTCGCCGGACGACCATATACTTCTTCAAATTCTTCGTGAGACGTCAAGATATAAATGGACCACGTATCCAGTTTCTTAAATGCATATCCTAAATCCGCATACAGCTTTTCGACGCCAGGGCGGTCGCTGAGACGCTCGCCGTATGGCGGGTTGCCGACAATGACACCATATTCTTTGTCCGTTTGAAACGCCGTTGCGTCTCCTGTCCGAAATTGAATCAGGTCGCCGAGCCCTGCTTCAAACGCATTTGCTTTTGCGATACCTGCCATGTTCGGGTCAATGTCAAGTCCTTCGATATCAAGCGGCTGATCATAGTTTGCTTTGTCTTCCGCTTCTATACGTGCCTCGTCCCATACGCGTTCATCAATCCAGTTCCACTGTTCAGACACAAATTCGCGGTTAAAGCCCGGCGCGATATTTTGACCAATTAATGCCGCTTCAATCGGAATCGTACCAGAGCCGGCGAATGGATCCATAAACGGTTTATCCGGATGCCAGTTTGTCAGCTTAACAAGTGCCGCCGCTAACGTTTCTTTCAATGGCGCTTCTCCTTGTCCCGTCCGGTAGCCGCGCTTATGAAGCCCAGCACCGCTCGCATCAATCGTCAGCGTCACTTTGTCTTTTAAAATGGCTACTTCGAGCGGAAAACGGGCACCTGTTTCCGCAAGCCACGCCTCAACATGATACGCCGATTTCAAGCGTTCGACAATGGCTTTTTTCACAATGGCCTGGCAGTCTGATACACTAAACAGCGTTGATTTAACCGATTTCCCCTGTACCGGAAAAGAAGCATCTTTCGGCAAATAATCTTCCCACCGCAGCGCTTTTGTTTTTTCGAAGAGCTCATCAAACGTTTTTGCATAAAATTCCGCTACTACGACTTTGACACGGTCTGCGGTTCGCAGCCACATATTGCAGCGGGCGATAGCCAAAGCGTCGCCTTCAAAATACACTTTCCCATTTTCTGTACGGGGCTCATATCCGAGATCCTTTACTTCTTTTGCTACGATTGCTTCTAGACCCATCGCAGCTGTCGCGATCAATGTATACATGGATAACCTCTTTTCATTTCGGTTCATTTGTCCGTTCTTCGGATAAAAATTAATCTGTTTTAAGAACAGAATGGGATTAAAAAAACAATTCCCTTACATTATGTTCGACAATCACGTCACTTACTTGTTTATTGATCATTTTCATTAAGAAATCAGTTCTGTCAAATAGAACAAAAGCTCCCCTGTAAAGGAGAGCTTTTTCGTTTGAATTAAACCCTGAATAACGTTCTGTAAGCCATGTTTTGTTCCATCGTACTGCAGGCGGCCAGGGTATGGCCTCGTACTCCGGCGGCAATCATCTATCTGCGAAACACCTATATATATGTTCCGCCTTTCCATCTGTTCAGTTCCGTCCGGAAAGTGCCCCTACCAAAATTTGGGTTGCTCACTCACGGGGTTTACCTCGTTCCACCTTCGCCATTTCTGGCAAAGCTACGTCACTGTGGCACTTTCAAAGTATTCACACCATATCAAAAGACGTAGGTGCTTTCCCTGCCGTCAGCAATAAATTGCTGCCCTGGCTTATGGTTTTGCCAGGCGCGATCACTACAGGCATCACAGCACTGTGTGAGCATGGACTTTCCTCTCCAGCTTCAAGAGCTGCAGCGATTACCCGAACGCTATTCATTATCGTTTCTTAATTATAAAAGAAACAGCTTGATTTCGCAATGGGAAATTATTCGTTGTGAAGACGATCGCCAAAAACATGGCGTTCTAAGTTCGATAACCGCTTTAAAATATCAAAATTGGTCGAACCGGGAGCCGGCTGCTGCTGGCGGATCGGTGCTTCCGGAAGAGGTTTCCGGGCCGAAATCGTACTGTTTTCTTTTTTCAGGCGCAAATTTTCCTGCTGCAATTCTTCAATCGCCTGCTGAAATACTTCATAGTCTTTTATGACAAGGTCTAAAAATTGATCCACTTCATCGGGACTGTATCCACGCATGGATGTTTTAAATTCTTTTTCAAGAATATCTTTTCCCGTTAATTTGATTTTATCCGTCAACATTGTTGCACACCACCTTCATCGAGTCCTGCCTATCTTCATTAATTGTTTCAAAAACAGGGTCGTTTGTCAATTGGAAAGCAGGCCGCAGACGGACTTTTTCCTTCTTACAGAAAAGCATAGAAACTATCTTTTAAATTAGTTAATACGAATGCAGTTAAGCCGACAACCACGAAAAATAAAAATAAAATCGCACGATACACCCTGTCATTCACCCCATATTTATAGTCTATCTAAAACTAGTTATTTATTATTTTACGTTGTTTTCAAAAAAGTTACAACTACATGACGACTATTTTCGGGTTATTTCGACAACTTTTTTTCGAGACGATGCAAACGTTGTTCTAATGCACGTTTTACCGCTTCTTTTTCTAGCTTCTGCTCAAGCGCCCATTCGGTTTCTCGTAATGCTTGCGGGATATTCTTCCATTTATGTTCATACACTTTGGCCAGTTCAATGGCCGCTTCAATCGACCGGGCTCCTTCTGCCTCGCGCACACGATTAAATAATGGCACAGCTGCTTCAAAAGACTGCTCCCGCTTGAACTGCAGCGCGAGCCGAAATGCTGCATCAAGTGCCACTTCTTCCTGTCTGCTTTCAGTCGACTTTTCAAACGCTTCTTTTGCGGCCACGCTGTTGCCCGACGCTTCAAACCACTTCCCTACTTCAAGGGCTGTTTGATCATCACTCAACGCGCTTTCGTCAAGCACAAGCCGGCTGATATGCGTATAAAGGGTAATCAAGCTTAAAATATCGCGCTCGTTATGCTTCATTACCTGCAGCACGCCTTCAGGATCGCCTCGCTCGACGAAATCAAAATAAATGATCGGCGCAAGGTGCCCGGGCACGTCATCTACCCGCTCAAGCCCCAGATGTTCTTTTTCTACGTTGACGAGCTTGACCGATTCCATTGTATGTTTAAAAAGCCGCCGGGATGCATGATATAGATCGAAATGGCCAAAAGCCGGCAGTGCTGGCACTTTATCACGCACAAAGGTATGGCGTGACTTTACTTGCGGCCAATCAAACGATTTTCCATTGTATGTGACAAGCGTTGAATAATCTGTTTCCTGTAAAAACTTCGCGTAAAGCGCCGTTTCATTGCCGGGTGATGGCAGAAAATACTGTTTTACTGTTACTTGATTTTCATGAATTCTTGCCGTACCGAGCAGGAAAATAACACTTCCGGTGCCGCTCAATCCCGTTGTTTCAATATCAAAAAAGAACAAATCCGACGACTGAAACCCTTTCGCGGACAATGGATGATGCCCATTAAATGATGCCCATTGGCCAATCGTTTTTTGCGCATCTTCGAATGTATAAAGACCGTGTGCCTGTCCAATAGCATAATTCGTTTCGCGCGTAATGCAGTATTCGCCTTCAAATTCAAACAGTTCTGCTCCAGCGGATTCCCATACGTCCCAAAAACGGATGCCTTTCGGCGGTTCCGGTTTCAATGCAGACGGCTCCTCACGCACAATGTGCTTTTTCAGTCGCTGCAGCTTCTTTGCCATGCTCATCTTTGCCACCCCTTAAAACTGGTCGAGCAATTCCATGCTTTTTCTTTTCACGTCCATGCCATCAAACCCCATGCCGACACACGATGGGCAGCCATTCTGGCACGGGCATTTTCCAATCAGATCTTTCGCGGCTTCTTTCACTTCATCAAACCGCTTGAACACATCTTCCGCAAGACCGATACCTCCTGGATAATGGTCATATAAAAAAATCGTCGGAAGCCCTGTATGTGCCGCTTTAATTTGTGACACCACATGAATGTCGCTTTTATCACACATTGTATGGATCGGGACAATATGATGCAAAACGCTGGCAATGCCCATAAGCAGATGCTCCAATGACTTTTCCGGTTTTTCAATATTCAGTTCCAGCCAAACAGCATTTGTGTGAATTTCTTCTTCCGGCAGCGTAATCGGTCCGGACCCAATGTTCTCAAACGTGGTCATTTTAATTTTTTTAAATATGGTCGGCAAAATATTCACCGTCACATCACCGTAATGAACAGCAGATGACGATTTTTCTTTTGTACGGTCCACTTCCAGCACTTTTAGCCCAACTGCCAAATTTGCATCGGTATAGTACTCTACATCCACTTGGCGGACATATGCCTTTTTATGATCCCAGTCAAGTTTTTCAACTTGAAATTGAACACCCTCATGCAAATAAATTGCTTCATCATGCAAAAGTGTCATCGCACTGAGCCGGTCCATCTCGCCAATAATTTTCACATTGGCTGTTTCTGATTGGTCGACAATGACGACATTTTCCTGCGTGGCGGAACGAAGGCTGATGTTTGCTGCAGGAAACGACTCATGCGACCAGTGGTATTTGCCCCCATTGTAATGAAGAACACGCTCCTCCCGCAAGTATTCAAGTACATCCGTGACATCCATCGGCCCGAATGATTCGTCTACCCGAAACGGCAGTTCATAGGCTGCGCACTTTATATGATCAACCAAAATAATTAAATTTTCAGGGTTAATACGGGCAGATTCTGGATTTCGTTCAAAAAAGTAATCCGGGTTTTGGACAACGTACTGATCAATCGGAGTGGAACTCGCGACCATAATAATCACCGCCTCTCCATGCCGCCGGCCGGCCCGGCCAGCCTGCTGCCATGTGCTTGCGACGCTGCCCGGATAACCGGTCATAACACACACTTGCAGCTGGCCGATATCAACCCCAAGTTCGAGTGCATTCGTGCTGACCACCCCTAAAATATCCCCGTCGCGCAGTCCTTTTTCAATAGTGCGCCGTTCTTTCGGCAAGTAGCCGCCCCGGTAGCCGCGAATCGTTTTTGGCCCAATGTCTCGTTTCACAAGCTCTTGAATATGGCTCAGAATGATTTCCACCCGGACCCGGCTTCTGGCGAAAATAATGGTTTGAATTTGATTTTTTAAAAATTCGCGCGCCAGCCGATTGACCTCAACGGTTGCGCTCCTGCGAATGTTGAGCGGTTCGTTTACAACAGGCGGATTGTAAAAAACAAAATGCTTCCGCCCGCGCGGTGCTCCGTTATTATCGATCAAGCGCACCGGGCTGCCGGTTAATTGTTCCGCCAGCTCTTTCGGATTGGCGATTGTTGCCGATGTGCAGATAAATTGCGGACTGCTTCCATAAAATGAGCAAATTCTCTTTAAACGACGAATCACATTCGCCACATGGCTCCCAAAGACACCGCGGTACGTATGCAGTTCGTCGACCACAATATATTGTAAGTTTTCAAACAAGCTGACCCATTTCGTATGATTAGGCAAAATGGCGGAATGAAGCATATCCGGGTTAGTCATGACGATGTGCCCTGCCTGGCGCACTTTTTGCCTGATTGCCGGCGACGTATCTCCGTCATATGTAAAACTTTTAATATCAGCGCCCATTTCCGCAATGATTTCATTTAATTCACTTTTTTGATCTTGCGCAAGTGCTTTTGTCGGAAATAAATAAAGAGCACGGCTCGTCTCATCTTCTGCAATTTTTTGCAGGACAGGCAAATTGTAGCAGAGTGTCTTACCTGAAGCGGTCGGCGTGACCGCGACAATGTTTTCTCCATTTTGCACCGCTTCAAACGCGGAATATTGATGCGTATATAAATGGCGGACACGACGCGCTTCCAAGGCCAATCGAAGCCGTTCGTCAATGAAGGCCGGCATCGGACACGTTTTCGCTTCTACTGGCTCCAGCTCATGCCAATGAATGACATTCTCATCCGCGCGAAGCTCTGTGATAATATCTGAAAGTGTTTTTTTCCACATCATTTACACCTCTCTCGTCAAGACCCGCACGATGCGGATTCACTTATTCTTACCTTCTATTCTATCGAACAAACGATCTTTTTAAAAGCAAAAAAAAGAACGCATTGACGCGTCCTTTATTCCTCTATGCAATTGTCTAACGATTCAAGCACGTATAAAGCTGAATCGGCTGATTGAATAAATTTCGCTTTTCCTGTATCAAAAAAGTGGGCGTATGCCCCAACCCTTCGCGCATTGTCCGCCGCCTGAACAATTTGCGCGGCATGCACGTATTTTTGCGGATGCTCCTGTAAAAATAAAAGAGCTTCTTGCTCCCACAGGTCTGCTGCGGCATCCATTTCGTCCGCAAATGGCTTTACCGTCCCAAAAAAATCTGCTTCTTCTTTTGATTCGCGGTGTTCTTTATAAATTGTTTTTGCCCGTATAATTAACTCACGCAGTGTAGCTGTCTGATTCCGTAAAGACACGTATTAACCCTCATTTCAAATAGAACCGGCAGCCTTCTTAAGCGGCATTGAATTCTCCCCACATAAAAAGCGTGCTCCTTCTTCGACGAGAAGCAGGCGATTATGAACGCGTTCTGAACGAATTCGAAAGCCCGCGATTTTGCTGCTTCGCTCATCCGCTACTCTCATTTTCAACCGGTGCTCAAGCTCCAAAGTATCTTTTTCCAATTCGGCTAACCGCTCCAACCACTCTTCTTTCGTCATTAACGTCACCCCTTTGCCGTATTAACTAAGAAATTTCGCCAGGCAGCATGAATGTCCTGCCGGCTTGACAAAACTAGTGTCCAGCTGGCAAAGAAAGTGGGTATGCGACAAATTATGCGAATGTTATTCCTTTTTTCTTCATTAAATACTGCAGGGCACTTCGAAACGTCAAGAACGTATTTAAATCTGACCGAATGCGCATGCCGCTTCGCATTAACTCTTGTGTGAAATCCGGTGTGAATCCGACTAAAAACGTCTCTGCCCCCATCAAATTCAATGAGTTGACCAAATGATCAATTGATTGGCCAAGTACAGCGGTTTCGCCAATTTCTTTTTTAGAAATGGCTGTAAAGTCAATAATAACCGTTTGGACCTCATTCCCATAACAAGCATTCAAAAGTGAGGAGATGATCGCCTCAAAGCGGTCATGCGATAACTTCCCCGTAATCGGCACTAAAATCGTTTCTGGAATAATCGATGGAATAATAGGTGCTGAAATATCCTGCACCATTTGTTTATACACTGCAAGCTCTTCTTTCAATAACCGGTTTTCTTCTTGAAGAATAGCAATCTCTTCTTTTTCTTTGCACACAACGGCTCACCTGCTTTATTTACATCATATATCTTATCATAAATATAGTAGCTGATAGACTACTTTTTTTCAATCACCGTCCTTTTTAAAAGGCACAAAGCAATATGTCTTTTAAAACAGGCGATTTGGCCGCTCATGTGGTATGATATTGATTGGATTCAAGAGGAGGGAAAAAGATGGCGATCCGCTATCCGAATGGAAAACAATATACGCAGCCGGTGCATAAGTCCGAATCGACACAGCCGAAAAAAGATTCAGTGTTTTCAAACCGCGGCATGACGCTCGAAGATGACATTAATGAAACGAATGCGTACTATTTAAGCCGAAATCTAGCAGTCATTCATAAAAAACCCGTGCCTGTTCAAATCGTCCGGGTGGATTACCCGGCGAGAAGTGCAGCTGTTATTAAAGAAGCGTATTTCAGACAGGCCTCTACAACGGATTACAACGGGGTATATAAAGGAAAGTATATTGATTTTGAAGCAAAAGAAACGAACAACACGACGTCGTTTCCGCTGAAAAATTTTCATGCCCATCAAATTGCACATATGAAACAAGTCGGCGAGCATGGCGGCATTGCGTTCGTTATTATTCGGTTTTCAAAAACGGACGAGCTGTTTTTTTTACCGTTTTATGCATTGAATCGCTTTTGGGAACGTATGCATGATGGCGGCCGCAAATCAATCACAAAAGCGGAACTCGCTGACTGCAGTGCAGCACTTAAACTGGGCCTCTCTCCGCGCATTCCGTTTTTAAATGCAGTGGATGCCGTATACTTTTAATTTTGAAAGTGAGGAAAAATAACAAATGTCTGACGAATACAAATCGAGAACCGAAAAGCGGAACCAGCAAAAGAAAAAGCCGGTCCGCCCTCTAAGAAAATCTAAAGCACCAAAAACCGCCAAAGCGCCAAAAAGTAAAAAACAATCCATCGTAAAACGAATTATCCTCGGGCTGTTTTTAATCGCCCTGCTCGTTTTAATCGGCGGCGCCGGTTTATTTGCTTATTATGTGAAAGATACACCTGAAATTGACGAAGCGCTGTTAAATGATCCGATTTCGTCAAAAATTAATTACGATGATGGTACGCTGCTGACAAATATCGGTGCAGAGCGCCGGGATTATGTTCAGTATGAAGACATTCCTGTTCTTGTCCGCGACGCTTTTATTGCGACAGAAGACAGCCGCTTTTTCGAGCATAAAGGAATTGACCCGGTCCGCCTTGCCGGAGCGGTTGTGAAAAACGTTACGGACGGTTTCGGCTCTCAAGGAGCGAGTACGATCACACAGCAGGTCGTTAAGCTTTCGTTTTTATCTCCGGATAAAACATTAAAACGGAAAGCCCAGGAAGCGTATCTTGCTTATAAGCTGGAGCAGGAATATTCCAAAGAAGAAATTTTTGAAATGTACGTAAACAAAATCTTTATGTCTGGTGGAATTAACGGCGTTAAAGCAGCGGCGGATTATTATTTCGGCAAAGAATTAAGTGAGTTGTCTGTTTCAGAAGCCGCTTATCTTGCAGGTATGCCGCAAAGCCCGAATAATTACAACGCATTTACTCATCCCGAAAATGCCGAAAAGCGGAAAGATGTTGTTCTCTCCCTCATGAATCAGCATGACAAAATTTCCGCTTCTGAGATGGAGGAAGCGCAGGCCCAGAACATTACGGATTATCTTGTGGACGAGCCTGTCAGCAAATCCGGCGTTGACCCAGAATATAACGCATTTGTCGACCTTGTTATTGAAGAAGTAGAAGCAATGGGCTACAACCCGTATACAGATGGGTTAACGATTGAAACAACACTGGATAAAGAAGCGCAGGAATACATGTATAAGCTGCTGAACAGCGATGAATATGTAGATTATCCGAGTGAGCTGCTCCAAGCAGGTATTGCACTGACTGATACACAAACTGGGGAAATCCGGGCGATAGGCGGCGGACGCAACCAGGAAGTAGAGCGCGGCTTAAACTATGCAACCGATATTAAACGCCAGCCAGGTTCTACGATCAAGCCGATATTAGATTACGGGCCGGCCATTGAGTATTTAAAATGGTCGACTTATGAACAGGTAGAAGACAGCCCGCTTCAATACTCTGGCGGTCAATCTGTCGGAAATGCCGGCGGATCTTATGCCGGCATGATGTCGATGCGTGACGCGCTTGCCCGTTCGAAAAATACACCGGCCGTCCGAACCTTTCAGGAAGTCGGCTTTGACGACGCGTATGAATTTGCCGGCAAGCTCGGCATTAAACTAGAAAACGAATATGAATCGTATGGAATTGGATCTATGGACGGTGATGAAGGTATTTCACCGCTCCAGATGGCGGGTGCTTATGCCGCGTTTGGAAACGGTGGTATTTATAATGAGCCGCATACCGTCACAAAAGTAACACTGGCAGATGGCACGTCTGTTGAAAATGATGTAACATCAGAGCCTGCGATGAATGATTACACCGCTTATATGGTAACAGATATGCTGAAAAGTGTGGTTGATTACGGAACAGGTACTGCGGCGAATATCCCTTCGCTTCATATGGCCGGCAAAACAGGAACAACCAACTATACAGATGATGAGCTTGCACAGTACGATTTCCCATCCAGTGCGTCACCAGATGCATGGTTTGTCGGTTACACAACAAATTACACGGCAGCGATTTGGACGGGATACGAAAGCCGAACAGAATATTTATCAAAAGAAAGCCAGCAAATTGCGAAAGAACTCTTTAAGCAATTAATGACAGAAGTATCACAAGACATCGACACACCGGATTTTGAAAAGCCGGACAGCGTCATTGAACTCCCGATCATCAAAGGTTCCAACCCGGCAGTTGTCGCTGGAAGCGGCGTCGCTGACAGCGATAAAACATATGAATTGTTTATACAGGGCGAACAGCCGAGACGGGCAGCTCCTGTGGAAGAACCAGAAGAAGAGGAAGAGCCTGAAGAGGAAGAACCAGTAGAAGAAGAAACATCGGGTGGTGAAGTAACTAGTTTATCCGCCACTGCTGATGCAAGCGGCAATATGTCCGTTTCGTGGGGATATAGCGGTGAAGGCAGCCCATCATTTAGTGTCTCAAACGGAGTAGAAACGCAGTCGATTGGCGGCTTTTCTACCGTCTTTGGCGGCGGCCAGCCTGGCCAGACGTATTCCATTACAGTGACAGCCATTGTAGACGGCCAAAACGTCGATTCCGCTTCTACCTCTGTAACTATTCCTGGCGGTGAAACAGCAGAACCTGAACCGGAGCCGGAAACACCAGAGCCGGAGCCGGAACCAGAAACACCGCAGCCGGAACCAGAAACACCGGAACCAGAGCCGGAACCGGAAACACCGGAGCAGCCTGATACAGAACCCGAGCAGCCTGATACAGAAGTACCTGCAGAGGACACTACCGGTACGAATGGAAATGCAAATGGAAATGCGAATGGAAATGCAAATGGAAATGCAAATGGAAATGCAAATGGAAATGCAAATGGAAATGGAACAACACAAGGCAATGGGACACGTGAACCAGCGCCTGATGTGGAAACCACTCCTGCTGAATAAAAAAACGAAAATCCCGATGAAAATTATTCATCGGGATTTTCGTATGGCATAAACGGCGGCCGCTTTTTTCAGTTCAGTCATCAGCTCAATTAACTGCCGGTAGGCCATATAAGTATAAGGCCGGCTGTCAATGTACGTGAATCGTTCTAAAAAATTAATCGGCTTTACAACAAAATTGGCTTCTTTTTCTTTCCACAACACCGGAGCTGACGGTTGTCCGTTCGTCCAAAAAAGCGCCATAAAAAACATCGCCAATAACGCATCAACTTCTTTTTTCACATCTTTATTGCGGTCGCGCTGTTTTTCATCGAGCGCCTTTTCCATCTCATTCCATGCAGACTCCAGCAAAGGCAGGCCGCTTTTTTCCCATTCCCACGGCTTTTCACCGTTCAACTCATATAAAAAATACGGATACGAACTGACGGAGTCCGGCAGTTCCGTATGCGTTTCATCGGAAAAATAACGAAGCTCTTTCGGAATTAATATGTTCATTTGCGAACACCACCAAGCTTCATACGTTTTTTCCCTTCCCTGCACAAATCAAGCAGTGGACATTCTGGGCAGTTTGGCGACTGTGCTTTGCAGTGGTACCGGCCAAAAAAAATCATCCGGTGATGCGTATCCGACCATTCTTCTTTTGGAATTTTACGCATTAACGTTTTTTCCACTTCCGTTACATTGTCTTTCCATCGGCAAAAACCGAGCCGCTTAGAAATCCGTTCAACATGTGTATCCACCGCTATTGCCGGGACGCCAAATGCGACAGACGCCACGACGTTCGCTGTTTTACGGCCGACGCCCGGCAGCTTCACAAGCTCATCCTGTGTTTCAGGCACAACACCGCCAAGCTCTTCAATGAGCATCCGAGACAGCTTTTGGATATTTTTCGCTTTGTTCCGGTATAAGCCGATCGACCGGATATCCTGCTCGAGTTCCTCGAGTGGCACCGATAGATAATCCTCCGGTGTTTTATACTTTTGGAACAGCCCTTTCGTCACTTTATTGACGAGCGCATCCGTGCATTGCGCAGACAAAGCCACGGCAATAACCAGTTCAAAAGGATTGTTATGGTTCAGTTCGCAGTGCGCGCCTGGAAACATCTCGGCGAATGTGTCCAGACAACGGCGAATTTGGGTTTTATTCAGCATCTTGATATCTCCTTATTGTTCCAGCCAATTGTAAAACGGCACCGCATGCTCAGAGCGTGACACGTTCTCGGCTCCCGCTGGCTTACGAAACTTTTTCCCTTGTTCACGCGCCTGCTCGACTGTTTTAATACCCTGCTTTTTCCACTCAAATAAAATCCGATCCATGTAGCGGAAATTCAGCTTCATTGACAAGACCGCTTCCCGGAGCGCCGCTTTGATCACAGGCGGTTCATGGCCGTCCTGGTCAATCCAAAGCGCAAGAGTTTCACATTCAATGGAAGAAAGCGGCCGGCCAAATTCTTCTTCAAACAAGCTGTATAAGTCTTTTTCTTCTACCATTGCCTGCTGGACAGACTGTCCTCTTGCTTCTGATTCAAATAGAGAGGCGAGCTTATTCCAAAGCGGCTCAAATGAATAAAATTCATAGCCGGTCTGACTTCCCTGCTCAATCGCAACTACTTGTTTTTGAATCAGCTTTTTTACACATCCCGCGCAGTCAGAAGCAGACATCGACATCCGGTTCGACAGCTCTTCAAAACTCGGGAAGGTGATCCCTTTTTGTGAGTAGGAGTAAATGTGCAGAAGCACCATCATTTCCTGTTCATTTAAAGACAGACGCTTGTAGTTTTCAAGCAGCACGTTCGGTACACTTGTGGTCCCTTGCTCCATCCAGCGAATCATCATTTCTTTTTCTTTCATTTTCATTCCACCTCGACCTTTGCAATGCTTCATATTATACTAGCACAAAGCAAAAAAGAAAAGCCGCCCGAATGGACCGCTTTTCTTATCATTTTTACCCTTTTTGGTTTGTTTTCACATAATCCGCAATGCGTTCAACCGCTTTTTCTAAAAGCTCAAGCGACGTTGCATACGATAAACGGATGTTTGGCGGCGTGCCAAAACCGCTGCCCGGCACAACTGCTACATTGGCTTCCTCAAGCAGTGCCGTCACAAAATCATCCACATTGGCATGACCTGTTAATTCCGCTGCTTTTGTTACATTCGGGTACAAGTAAAAAGCACCTTGCGGTTTTAAACACGTAACCCCTGGAATGTCCGTTAATTTTGCATGAATGATATTTAAGCGTTCTTCAAATGCTTTTTTCATCTCTTCTACCGGCTCCTGTGTGCCTGTATAAGCCGCAATAGCGCCATATTGGGCAGTAGATGTCGGATTGGATGTGGAATGGCTTGCCAGGTCTGTCATCGCTTTAATAACTTGCGCGTTGCCCGCTGCATAGCCAATCCGCCAGCCTGTCATCGAATGGGATTTTGATACACCATTGATGATGATCGTCTGCTCTTTTAGCTCAGGAGACAATTCCGCAATGGATACATGTTTATTGTCGCCGTATACTAATTTTTCATAAATTTCATCCGATACAACCCAAATGTTGTGACGGATGGCCACTTCGCCAAGCGCTTTTAATTCAGCAGCTGAATACAGCATGCCTGTCGGGTTAGACGGCGAGTTGATGATAACCGCTTTTGTTTTGCTTGTAATCGCCGCTTTAAGCTGCTCTGGCGTAATTTTAAAATCATTCGATTCTTTTCCGTCCACATAAACCGGAACACCGTCCGCAAGCTTTACCTGCTCCGGATAGCTGACCCAATAAGGCGTTGGGATGATAACTTCATCGCCATCGTTTAAAATAACCTGGAATAGATTATAAAGAGCATGTTTTGCGCCTGTTGTTACAATGATTTCGTTCGGCTTATATGTAATGCCCTGATCCTGCTTGAATTTATCAATAACCGCGCTTTTCAATTCGGCGAGTCCACCAGCCGGCGTGTATTTCGTCTGGCCGTCTTTTAATGATTCATAGGCTGCTTCAATAATATGGTCCGGTGTATTAAAGTCTGGCTCCCCGGCGCCAAGCCCGATAACATCAATGCCCTGTGCTTTCATTTCTTTCGCTTTTGCGGTAATTGCAAGCGTCGTTGAAGGGGTTAATGCTTTTACACGTTCTGCTAATTGTACATCCATGAATCCATTCTCCATTCTGTTGTTAAATGTTTTCAACCTTTTTCCACCATGTTCCGTCCTTAAACGATAAATAGTAGTAATTCAAGCGGCCGCTATCATCTTTAAATGTAAACAGCCATACAGGGGTTTTGCCTTCCATGCCAAGCGTGAGCGAGAGAATATCCGCAGTGTCTGCTTCCTCTCTGAAGAGAGCCCACGCTTTTTCCTCCGTCACGCCCTTTTCAAGCGGACTGACCACTGGTTCCGACTTTCCATCTTTCGCCAGCCAAACGGCAACGTTCTGTCCGCTTTCATCCTGCCCTGTTCCCGTATAATACGTTGTCGTACTGTTATAAATATACACATCGTCAACGCGCGAAAGAGGGGTTTTTTCCTGCAATTGCCCGACAGCTATCTCTTCCGCTTTTTTATACGGTTTTTGTGCATTATTATACAGGAAAATGACGATTATCGCAATGACAAGCAAGGAAATTCCGATTATTAATAACCATTTTTTAAAGTTTGTTCGCATATTCACCACATCTTCATTACGTTCGATAAATTGTAAAAACTGCTTTTGTCTGATCCTCGGCATCAAGCGCAAGACCAAACATTAAATTTTCCCGCTTAAGCGTCCGATTCAGCGTATCAACAAGCTTATACAAGTCACCGTTATTTTCAACTTTCACGGTTGAGAGCACTTCAACTTTTGACTCCATAAAAAATCCCTCCTGGCTCAAATTATAGCAGGAATGGCCATCCTTCATGCAATTAATTTTCTCCGGGCAGCCATTTTTCAATAAGCTCCATCGTGCCGGCAATATCGAGCTCCTTCGCTGGTACGTCCGGAATGGATTCCAGGAACGCTTTCCCATACCGGCTTGACAGCACGCGGCGGTCAAACAGAACTGCTACTCCCCGATCCGACTCTGTGCGGATCAACCGGCCAAAGCCTTGACGAAAACGAATAATCGCCTGTGGCAGCGAATAAGCGGAAAATGGGTTTTCCCCTTCTTTTTTCAGCTGCCGGCTTTTTGCGGCGACAAACGGATCATCGGGCGGCGCAAATGGAAGCCGAACGATAAATAACACAGACAAGTCTTCGCCGGGAATATCAATTCCTTCCCAAAGCGCGCCCGTACCGAGCAGGATTGCTTTGTCATATTGCCGGAAGTTTTTCGCAAGCCGGGTGACGCTGCCATTTGTAATGCCCTGCGCAATAATCGCATATTCAGCCAGAAGTTCTGTTTCACGAATAAAATCATGCGTTTTTTTCAGAATATCAAACGATGTAAACAAGACGAGCATGCGGCCGCCCGCTGTTTCCGCTGCCGCAATAATATAATCTGCAACCGCCTGCGCATAGGAGTCATTATCCGTTTCTTTCACTTCCGGTACATCATTCGGAATCACAATGCGGCAATGGTTCGCATAATCAAATGGTGATGGAATCATATATTCACTGTATGAAAAAGACGTCAGTCCCATTTCGCCCGCAAAAAAGCGGAAAGACTGTTCAACAGTCAGTGTTGCTGAAGTAAACAGCACATGATGCCGACTCAGCAGGTAATCCTGAATAAGTGATCCCGGCTGGACAGGCTGCGTACGGATTGTCAATGTATTCGCCAGCGACCGGACGTCTCCTTCCATCCAAATCACCTCTTCTTCGTCCGGACGAAAAATGAACTCGAACAGTCGCTCGTTCCAGCCTCGGCACCGGTCTAAAAATAAAAGTGTATCATCTACATACAATTCATCCCGGGCAGACAGCTGCTTGCGGATATCCACAATAGGCGTTATTTTCTCTGCTACAGCTTCTATTAAGCGTGACAGCAGCTTGTATAAGCGTTCAGCGCCATACTCGACTTGCTGCCAGCCTGCTGTGTTTCGGCTTGCCTCCGTAATCGCCTGCTGACGCTTAGAGTGATTCATTCGAGACGTCTGCCGTTCAAAAAACGCTGATAAAACGCCAAACCATTCTTCCGCTTCTGCGAAAACAGCGGTCGTCGCGGCCGTCACTTTTTCAGACGGCCGGGCACCGAGGCGCTTTGATTCAATTCGGTTTATATGATACAAAAGGCGCCGATCTTCCGCCGATCCCATTTTTCCGAGTAAAAACTTTAAATGTGCGAGCGACAATTCCTGTCCAAGACGCTCTCTTGCTGCTTTTTCAAACCGGTGGGCTTCGTCAATAATGATAGAGCCCCCTGGCTGCAGAAGCGGTTTTTCCGCTTTCATATCAGCGATTAAAAACGAATGGTTCGTGACAATAATGTCAGCGTTCGCCGCCACTTCTTTTGCGTAGTGGGCAAAATCATGCTTGCGCCACGCTTGTTTTGCTTTGTTCATGTAATCATCTGCCTGACACACTTCTTTCCAAAACAAGGCCCCGCCTGACGATAAATTCAATTCATCGCCGTCACCGGTTTCCGTTTGGAGCAGCCAGACGAGCATTTGCATTTTCGTTATTGTCCGATCGTAATTTCGTTCTTTTTCCCGAAGCGACCGGACAAATCGGGACAAATCCAAATAGTGGCGCTTTCCTTTTAATACCGCTGCTTTCACATCAAACGGCAGCATCATCTGCAGCTTAGCAAGCTCCCGTTCTAACAGCTGATGCTGCAAAAGGACGGTGTACGTTGATACAACGACTGGCCTGCCGCTCCGCCGGCTTTCAAAAATAGCCGGCAGCAAATAGGCGAGCGACTTACCCGTCCCGGTGCCTGCTTCAATAATGGCATGCTCTCCTTTTTCAAAAAAATACTGCACGGCATTCATCATCTGCATTTGTCCATGCCGGCGCTCCATTCCAGGCACACTAGAAAGCAGCATCCATTTTTCTTCTTCGTTTTCAGGAAATGAAATCGACACATCTGCTGTGCGTTTTTTCGGCTGCTTTTTCGTTCGAAGCGCAAGCCCCCGATAAACCGTCCACTGATCAGACAGCATTTCCACGCGTTGTTTTTTCTCGGCCGCAATACGGGAAAGCAGTAAATGAATATCGCTTTTTAAGCCGGATGACAGCTTTAATAATTGTTCAATTGTCACAAGGGGAAGTACTTCCAAACGTTCCACCAATTGAATAAACAGTTCTGCTGTCGCATATGCATCACTGTCTGCCCGGTGCTTTTGCCCGTGGCTCAGCCCAAATTGACCGGATAAATCGCCAAGCTTATAACTGTCTGAAGCGGGCAGCACAATTTTTGCGAGTTCGACCGTATCGATAAAAAAACCGGTAAAGGGCGGATGTCCGGCCGCTTCGAGTTCACTATTTAAAAATGTTAAGTCAAAAGATACGTTATGCGCCACAAAAACTGAATCCGCGAGCCAATGCAGAAAATGCCCGGCTTCGTCCTTAAAAAACGGTGCCTGTTGGACCGTTTCTTCGTCTATCCCGGTTAATTCCTGGATAAAGGGCGGAATCGGCGCATCCGGATTTAAATATGTATTGTATTGGCCTTCAATCCGGCCTTCTTCAATGGAAACAAAAGCCGCCTGCATAATACGGCCGCCGCTTGCATGAGAGTGGCCGGTCGTTTCAAAATCAGCCACTATAAATCGTACATCGTTGATCACGGCAAACACACCTTTAAGTAAATTCTTTATCAGTTTACCATAAAAAAAGACCGCTGGATAAACAGCGGCTTTAAATTTACATAATGGTTGCGGCCGGCTCTTGATGCAGGAGATTGGCAATGCGGTTTTTTTCATCCATAATGAGCACTTTCGGCTTATGGTCTTTCACCTTTTCCTCGGCCACTAAAACGTATGAAATAATAATAACCGTATCGCCTGGCTGTACAAGACGTGCAGCGGCTCCGTTCAAGCAGATGACGCCGCTTCCGGGTTCACCGGGGATAATATACGTTTCAAGGCGCGCACCGTTATTATTATTCACAATCTGCACTTTTTCATTTGGCATCATGCCGGCTGCATCAAGCAGCTCTTCATCAATCGTAATACTGCCCACGTAATTTAAGTTGGCTTCCGTCACCGTTGCACGGTGAATTTTCCCGTTCATCATTGTGCGAAACATAGCGTACTTCCTTTCATCGGTAAAATCACGTTATCGATTAACCGGGCATTTTTATACTTTACTGCAGCGGCTGCAATGATTGTGCCGCTGATTGAATCAACAGCTGTTAATTCCGGATAGGATAAAATCTCTACATAATCGACTTCTGCACCGGTTTGCTCTTCCAACATGCTGCGTGCCTGCTGCTTTAAATGGCCGGTATTCGTTTCACCCGCTTCAATGGAAGCGGCCACGAGCTGAAGCGCTTTGTAAATCGCCGGCGCTTTTTCCCGCTCTTCGGGCAGCAAATACACGTTGCGTGAACTTTTTGCCAGTCCATCCGGCTCTCTTACAGTGTCAACCCCCACAATTTCGATCGGCACGTTTAACGAGTCTACAAGTCCGTGAATAACAGCAAGCTGCTGTGCATCTTTTTTGCCGAAATATGCCCGGTCCGCTTCAGTTAAATGAAATAATTTCATGACCACGGTGGCCACACCATCAAAGTGACCAACACGTGATAAGCCACATAGGGCGTTTGTTCGTTTGTGGACCGTCAGCGTCACCGACGGCTCATCTGGATACATTTCTTCAACAGACGGCAAAAACAAGATATCGACGCCCGCTTCTTTTGCTAGTGCCATATCCCTCTCTTCGTCCCGCGGATACCGTTCAAAATCTTCATTTGGCCCAAATTGAAGCGGATTAACAAAGATAGACATA
Source organism: Domibacillus iocasae (assembly GCF_001750285.1). GTDB lineage: Bacteria > Bacillota > Bacilli > Bacillales > Domibacillaceae > Domibacillus > Domibacillus iocasae. The sequence goes on along the minus strand of NZ_MAMP01000022.1, from coordinate 459,544 downwards.
ATCACGACGTCGTTTTCCTTGCGTGCCTCACGGGCGAGTGTTAAATGTCCTTCATGCAAAAAACCCATCGTCGGTACGAAACCGATTGATTGGTTATCTAATTGAAAATAGCGGACTTCTTTTTTTAAATCCGCAACCGTCCGGATAATATTCATGAGTGCACGCCTCCATAAAGCCGGCCTAATTCGTCTTCGTTCATTGTGAAGGTGTGCGCTTTTTCCGGAAACGCGCCTGTTTTCACATCCGTGACATAAGAAGAAACCGCTTTGATTCCGTCCTGGTCAAAATCCGCATAGCTTTTTACAAACTTTGCTGTCCGGCCGACGCCATAGCGCATAATGTCATGGTAGACAAGTACTTGGCCGTCTGTTTCGGCCCCCGCACCGATTCCAATGACTGGAATCTGAAGTGCCCCGGCAACAGACTGTGCGACTTGGTGCGGGACACATTCCAAAACGAGCATAAACGCCCCTGCCTGCTCCATTGCTTTTGCATCTTCGAGCAACCGCTGCGCCGCTTCCGCTGTTTTCCCTTGTACTTTATAGCCGCCAAGCACGCCAACAGACTGAGGGGTAAGCCCGAGATGCGCACAAACCGGAACACCGGCAGCTGTTAATTCACGCACACGGTCCACAATTTCATCTGCACCTTCCAGTTTTACCGCGTCGGCTCCCCCGCTTTGCATGAGCATGCGGGCCGTATTTAACGTTTGTTCTTTATTTACGTGATATGTCATAAACGGCATATCTGTGACGACAAACGTATCACGTGCGCCCCGTTTTACCGCTTTCGTATGGTGCAACATATCTTCCGTTGTCACATAAACGGTCGAGTCATACCCGAGCACTGTCATGCCCAGCGAATCACCGACTAAAATGAGGTCCGCACCGCCTGCTTCTGCCTGCTTTGCTGACGGATAATCGTACGCTGTAATCATGGCAATTTTGTCCTGTTTCGTTTTCATCTTGCTGAAATCTGCTGTTCGTTTCATTTTGCTTCCTCCTTTTTATTAGAGGAGACGAAACAACAAAAAAGGGTCCTTTTGCCTGAAAAAGAGCAGAAGGACCCCGTTATAAACGGATGAATGTTTCGACCCTCTGTCCCTGTCCGTCCGGATCAAGGCAGTATTTGTCTTATTATCATGCATGAATTTTGGGTGAACGCGGTGCAGCTCAAATATGATACCGCCCTGTTCACGACTATTATAACAGGCAGCCCTTCGTTTGACTACTGTTCGATTTCAATATCCGCTGAATAAATATCATGGATGATGCCGTTTTCATCTTGAAGCTTCAGCACGCCTTCTTCTGTAATGCCAAGCGCTTTCCCGCGAATCGTTCCGCCAATTGTGCGGGCAATAAGCTGCCGTCCAATTGAAACGGCAAATGACTCCCATTTTTCTTTTATGGCACCAAAACCATTTTCTATATATTCCGCATAATAGATTTCCATGTTTTTCAAAATAGCTTGAACGAGTTTTGCACGCGGCACTGGCTCTCCTTTTTCAATTGCAAGTGACGTGGCAATGCCTGCCAGCTCATCCGGAAAAGAGGACTGATTCACATTCATCCCAATGCCAATAATAATCGAACGAATACGATCTGAATCCGCTTGTAATTCTGTTAAAATACCGGTGATTTTTTTCCCATTCAATAGCAGATCATTCGGCCATTTAATTTCCGGCTTCAGCCCAGCTGTGTCACGGATCGCTTCCGCCACGGCAACAGCTGCGATCAGCGTAAACTGCGGCGCTTTAACCGGCGGCAAATCCGGTTTTAAAATAAGGCTCATCCAAATGCCCGTATATTTCGGAGAGTGCCAGGGCCGTGTCATCCGGCCGCGTCCTGCTGTTTGCTCTTCCGCAATGACAAGCGTCCCTTCTGCTGCTTCTTCTGCAATTTTATGCGCTTCCTTTTGCGTGGATTGAACTGTTTCCATGAACACTACATGCTTACCGAGGCGTTCTGTTTCAAGTCCAATCAATAATTCATTTTCACTCACTTTATCCGGCTTTGATGTAATCCGGTAGCCTTTGTTGCGTACCGCTTCGAGTTCAAAGCCTTCATGCCGCAGCGATTCAATATGCTTCCAGACCGCTGTCCGCGAACAGCCAATACTGTCTGCCAGCGCCTGGCCGGACACAAAATCACCATTTGCTTTTGAAAATACTTCAAGCAGCTTATGTTTTACAGAAGATTGCATGTGCGCAGCCACCTTTCAATTTCCATTCGATCATTCCGGACATCACCGGCAATAACCGCTTTTTCTGTTCGTTCAAGCACTTCTTTTATCCACACTCCGCGCGGTTTGTCCGCCCACTCCATCAGTTCTTTTCCGGTAATCGCAAGATCGTGCCGGCTTTTGATCGGGAGCGATTCGAAGCGGCTTGTTACTTCTTTTAGATCCACTTCTTGCCCAGACAAAACAGCGGCTGCTATTGCAGCGTCAACCGCCGACTGGAGTCCTGACTGAAATAACAGCCAATCGCTGGCGCCTTCTGCCTTCAGCTGCTTTAACGTGCGGATACTTTGAACAATTCGCTTGATTCTTTTTTGCGGCAGGCGCCAATCTTTTAAAAATGGCGCCGCATCGTGATTTGCACACAAATAAGCCATTACTACCCAAACTTGTTCCACCGTTAACGGTTCAAGCGGCAGTTTTGCTAACCGAATAAACGCCTCCTTTTGCTCACGTAATCCCGGTAAAAAACGATAGAGATTTGTTTCAATTAACGCCCACAATGCACGGCGCCTGTCACGTCCGGCCAGCAATTTATCTATTTCATTGAGCTTTCGTTCAACCGCAATATGTCCAAGCAGCGGCGCATGTTCTTCCATTGCTTTTTTCGTTTCTTTATCAAGGTTAAAAGACAGCTGGCTTACAAATCGTGCCGCCCGCATCATTCGAAGTGCATCCTCAGAAAAACGCTCGGCTGCACGGCCAACCGTCCGAACAATTCCCTTTTGCATATCGTCTTTCCCGTGAAACGGATCAATCCATTTCCCGGCTTTATTCATAGCCATCGCATTCATCGTAAAATCGCGCCGCTTTAAATCCTCATAAAGAGACCGGACAAATTCAACATGATCCGGTCGTCTAAAATCACTATATTCAGATTCGATTCGAAACGTCGTCACTTCGAACCCAGTACCGTTATGTAAAACAAGAATGGTGCCGTGATCAATGCCGACATCGACGGTATGGGTAAAGAGGCTTTTCACTTCAGACGGTGTCGCCGATGTGGCAATGTCTACATCATGAATGGGGCGGCTTAAAAAAAGATCACGGACCGCCCCGCCAACAAAGTATGCCTCATAACCGGATGCTTCAAGTCGTTCAACTATCGGAAGTGCCTGCCGAAAAAAAGGATGATCAATCATGAATATTCTCCTTTAGCAGACTGTAGTAGACGCTCTCGTATTGACGTACGATATCCGAGGAATGAAATTGTTCCTGAACCGTTTCGATCGCCCGCTGTTTCATGCGTTCGTATAATAATTCATCCGTCAGCAAACGGAAGGCTGCTTCGCTAATCGCCTCAATGTCACCAACGGGGCGGACGAATCCATTTTCTCCATCTTCAATCACTTCCGGAATTCCGCCTGCATCCGTTCCGATGCACGGTACGCCGCATGCCATCGCCTCAAGCGCCACAAGGCCAAAGCTTTCTTTCTCTGACAACAATAGCTTTATGTCACTAATTGCGTACAATTCTTCTAAATTGTCCTGCTTGCCGAGATATAACACCTGTCCTTCCAATCCGAGTGATTCCGCGAGCCGGCAAACGACCGTCATCTCCGGTCCGTCTCCAACAAGAAGCAGTTTCGCAGGCATTTGCTCCGCGATATTGGCAAACACTTTTACTACATCTGTCACACGTTTCACCGCACGGAAATTGGACACATGAATCACGACTTTTTCATCGTCTCTAATCCCGAATTCTTTTTTTAAATGATGAACTGCAACCGGACGGTACACCCGCTCATCTATAAAGTTGTATACTGTCTCAATCTCTTTTTCCGGCGCGATCATATCCTTCGTTTGCTTAACGAGAGAATCAGACACAGCCGTTACTGCATCCGACTGTTCAATGCCAAATTTAATTGCGGGCGTGAGCGCGGAATCCGATCCAAGTACCGTAATGTCTGTGCCATGCAGCGTCGTCACAATCTTCACATTCGATTTCGCCATTTGTTTGCCTAAAATCGCGCACACGGCGTGTGGTATCGCATAATGGACGTGCAAAATATCAAGCTTTTCCCGCTGTATGATATCGGCTATTTTACTCGCCAGGGCAATATCATATGGAGGATACTGAAAAACCGAATATTGATTGACTTCCACTTGGTGAAAAAAGATATTATGATACACCCGGTTTAACCGGAATGGAACGGCCGATGTAATAAAGTGAATCGTATGCCCTTTTTCCGCCAGCAGCTTGCCAAGCTCTGTTGCGACAACACCTGACCCGCCCACTGTCGGGTAGCATGTAATGCCAATATTTAATCCCATCTTTTTCCCCTGCCGATCATTCACTCTGTTCTTCAATAATCCCATCAATTAATACACGTGCCGTTCCAAGATTCGTCGCAAGCGGCACAGAATAGACGTCACAAAGACGAACGAGCGCGGTTACATCCGGCTCATGCGGCTGTGCTGTAAGCGGATCACGGAAGAAAAAAACAAAGTCCATTTCCCCGCGGGCAATCCGCGCGCCAATTTCCTGATCGCCTCCAAGCGGTCCTGATTGAAAACGATGCACATTCAGACCGGTTTTTTCCATTACACGGGTTCCCGTCGTTCCCGTCGCAAAAAGCGTATGATAGCCGAAAACATCTTTATGAAGATCCACAAATTCAATCAAGTCATCTTTTTTCTTATCATGTGCAATAAGTGCAATGTTCATCGGAACCCCCCCCATTAATCTAAAATATTTTCAAGGCCGTATACGAGCGTTTTTGTTTGCATAACGGTTTCTACACATACTTTAACGCCCGACATAAAAGAAGCCCGGTTGTACGAATCGTGGCGGATCGTCAGCGTTTCACCATCAGCGCCAAACATCACTTGCTGATGGGCGATTAATCCCGGCAGTCGGACACTATGAATGTGCAGGCCGTTCATTTCAGCGCCGCGTGCACCTGGAATCGTTTCTTTCTCATCCGGATGTCCTTGTTTTTTCGGTTCGCGAATGTCGCTAATCATTTGCGCCGTTTTCACAGCTGTTCCGGACGGAGCATCGAGTTTTTTATCGTGATGGAGCTCGATAATTTCCACATCACCGAAATACTTAGCGGCCATTTGCGAGAATTTCATCATTAAGACAGCGCCAATTGCGAAGTTTGGTGCGATAATGCAGCCAAGCTCTTTTGATTCTGCCAGTTCTTTTAATTCTGACAGCTGCTCATCAGTGAAGCCGGTCGTTCCGACAACAGGGCGAATCCCATGTTCAAGCGCTGTTTTTGTATGTATATAGCCAAATTCTGGCGTCGTCAAATCAATGAGGACGTCTGCCGGATGTTCTGAAAAACAATCTCTCACATCGGTATAAATCGGTGCCTGTGAACCGTTGAACCCGATATCTTCCAGTGTTTCTCCGCCATGTTTCCGATCAAGTGCCGCCACCAGTTCAAATTCCGGTGTTTCCATCACCATTTTTACTGCTTCCAATCCCATGCGGCCGCGTGGGCCCGCAATAATGACACGAATGCTGCTCATTTATTTTTCCTCCTCAATTTTGGTCCAGCGGTCTTTGTCTCTCGTCTGGAATTTATGCATCACCCGGTCGTGTGCTGTCTGCAGATCAATGTCAAGCGAATTCGCCAGGCAAATCGCTACAAACAGGACATCTCCAAGTTCCTCTTCAATCGTTTTTTCTTCTTCCGTTGATTTTTTTGGCTTTTCTCCGTGATAATGGTTCACTTCACGGGCCAGTTCGCCCATTTCTTCTGTAAGGCGCGCCACCATGGCAAGCGGACTGAAATAGCCTTCTTTAAACTGACTAATATAGCCATCTACTTCTTTTTGCATGTCACGCATTGATTTATCCATTTTTTTCACCACTTTCTCTCTCCTATATGGTACATATTATATAAGGACAGTGCAATTTTTTCTTTTCATTCGTCATTATAAAAAAAGGAGAACTTTATGAAGCGAGGCATAAAAGTAAAAAATACCATCTTTATCTTAATCGGATCAGCCATTTTTTCGTTCGGACTTGTTCATTTTAACATGCAAAACAATTTGGCTGAAGGCGGTTTCACCGGTATCACCCTTCTATTGTACAGCTTGTTTGACCTTGACCCTTCCTACTCCAATCTGATTTTAAATATTCCCATTTTCCTTATTGGGTGGAAGCTGCTCGGCCGCGTGTCGTTTTACTATACGTTAATTGGCACATTCAGCGTTTCATTATTTTTATGGATTTTCCAGCGCTGGCAGTTCCATATTCCGTTGCACGATGATTTGTTTCTTGCGGCATTGTTTGCCGGGGTATTTATCGGTGTCGGGCTCGGGATTACATTCCGATATGGCGGTACAACAGGCGGGGTTGACATTATCGCACGGCTGGTCCATAAATATCGGCAGGTCAGTATGGGAAAAACGATGTTTTTATTTGATGCATGTGTCATTATAGCCTCGATTCTTACATACATCGATTATCGGGAAGCCATGTACACACTTGTTGCCGTGTTTACGGCCGCCCGTGTTATTGATTTTATGCAGGAAGGCGCGTATGCGGCACGCGGGGCGATGATTATTTCTTCCGCTCATGAGGAAATTGCCGAAGAAATTAATAAACGGATGGATCGTGGCGTGACCATCTTAAAAGGATACGGATCATTTACCAAACAAGAGCGTGACGTCCTTTACTGCGTTGTCGGCAAAAATGAAATAGTCCGGCTGAAGAACATTATCCATGCTGTCGACCCGCATGCCTTTGTATCGGTCACGGTCGTTCATGATGTTTTTGGTGAAGGATTTACGCTCGATGAGAATAAGCAGCCGATTGAACAGTAAAAAACACCGGAGAACTGATCCGGTGTTTTTTCAAAAGATTAAGAAAGTATATATTTTTGAACAGTGTCCAGCACCAGGTGCCATCAGCCCGAGGTCCACACGATGTGGGTCACAAAAGTGTTGCGACGGCCTAGATGGCCTAGTCAGGCGAATGCCACAGGACGTGCAGCTTTAAGCGTGGCAGAAGGAAGCTGCGTTCTTAGCTTTCGTTCCACAAGCCCTTCTGGAGGCAAAAAGCGTCTCCGCCAGCGCTCGCCTTATGCTTGTCGCCGATATGCCAGGCACCTTCCGCCTTTCTTAATTAATCTTCGCTTTGCTGCATGCCTGTATACATCAGCACAAGACGGACAAGTTCAAGAACTGCTACCGCTGCGGCTGCAACATATGTCATTGCGGCTGCATTTAACACTTTACGCGCTTCCCGTTCTTCATCATTGCGGATGACGCCTGACGCAACAATTTGATCCATCGCTCGGTTGGATGCATTAAATTCCACCGGTAATGTCACCACTTGGAACAAGACACCAGCTGCCATTAAAACGATCCCGAGCAAAAGCATATTGGTTGCTTGAGCGAAAATCCCGATCATAATGAAAATCCACGACATATTTGAGCTAATATTTGCGACCGGCACAAGTGCGTGGCGGAAGCGAAGAAACGCATAGCCGACTTTGTCTTGAATCGCGTGGCCGACTTCGTGCGCTGCAACAGCTGCACCGGCAATCGAATGGCCGTGAAAATTGTTTGGTGATAAATTAACCGTTTTCGTCATCGGGTTGTAATGATCACTTAAAAATCCATGTGATTCTACTACTTTTACGTGTTGCAAGCCATTGTCATCTAAAATGCGGCGTGCTGCTTCTGCACCGGTAATACCTGTTGAAACCGGTACTTTTGAAAACTTTTTGTATGTGCTTTTCACTTTAAATTGCGCCCAAAGCGGCAATAGGATCAGCAGGGCAAAATAAACGATCCAGATCATCTAAATCCATCTACCTCCATAGTATTATCTTATTTTTTCTTAAGTCTATTGTAACGATTAATACCCCCATGCGTCAAAGATTACGCTTGCGATTATCTTTCTTTTTCATCCCTTTATATTTTTTTCTTCCTGTATATAAAAGCGATGTCACAATCACGCCGCCTGTTAAAGCTGTGACATGAACAATCTGTTCTTTTTTCTCCGGATTCAGCCCTTCTGCTCCGCTGACCGGCACAAATATGAGAAGGAAACTCCATATAAACGCGATGACTTTTTCCATTCTCTCTCCCCCCATCCGCTTCCTTAGTATATGCGGATGGGCAGTGAAATGATGCTGTTTGTTACCAGATTAATCGGTTTGAACGGACACATACCCACCATGTGACCAGGATAGACAGGATACTAAGCCAAAAAGTAAAGTAGCCGATTTCCTGAATATATAAATGAAGCTGCGAATAAACCGGGTACTGCATATACACGTAATCAATGATTTCATTATGTACGGTCCAGACTGATGCAATGATCAGGTGAATCGGCTTTACCCGAAAAAATGGCGCGTAAAGCAATCCTTGTACAGCCATCCCAAGATGAGAGGCAACAAGCATCCAGCCGAGCCAGGAAAGATTTCCAGTCACCATAAGCGTCAATATGTTCATAACAACAGCCCAAATACCGTACTTAAACAACGTCATAACCGCTAATGCCTGCATGAGTCCCCACTGCCGGCCGAGAAACAGACCAAACAGAGCAATCGTAAAAAACAAGCTCGCTGTCGGACTATCTGGAACGAACGGAAGAAAAATAGGATCTGTTTGCTTCAGCTGTGGCATATACCATATGTAGCCATAAATCGTGCCAAGTAAATTAATGAGAAAAAGCAACCACATCAACGAACGGTTTGATAAAAAAAAAGATAGCATCCAGACACCTCCATCGAAAAAAAGGACCGCCGAGCAAGTCGGACAGTCCTTTTTGATTATTCTGCTTCGAGTGTTGAAATGAATTCAGACAGCTTCACAAGGTCTTCATCATTTCCTTTGTACATTCCCGGCGGCATTGTTCCTTTACCGTTTTTCGCAATATCCGCGACTTCTTCCGGTGTCAGGCCTGTTCCGATAAGGGATGGTGCAGCTGCCCCGCCCGATAACGTATCACCGTGACAGTTAATACAGCCGTTTTCCTGATAAATTTTAAACCCATCAGAATTTGTATCAATCGCCGCTTCTTCAACGATTGCCCCCTGCGCTTCTTTCGCTTCCCAGTCAACTGCATCAACCGATTCCCAAGTAAGGAAAATAATTGATGCAAGAGAAAGCAGCATAAAGCCAGTGGCAAATGGGCGATCAAGCGGACGGCGTTTTGGTCCGCGGTCAATAAATGGAGCCAGCATAAGACCACCAAAGGCAAGCCCTGGAATAATAAAGGCGCCGATCACATTATAAGGTCCTGATGCATATGTGTATTTAAGTAATTGGTACAAGAATAAGAAATACCAGTCAGGCAGCGGCAGGTAGCCGGTATCTGTCGGATCCGCGACACGCTCAAGTGGTGATGGATGAGCGATTGTTAAGCAAAGATAACCGATAAGGAAGACCGCCCCAACCATCCATTCCTTCAAAAGGAAGTTTGGCCAGAAGGCTTCTGTTTTGCCTGGATATTCCGAATAATCTTTTGGAATATTTGGTTTTCGTTCAGCCGGAATACGTGAATCCCCAACGAACTTCATCCCTTTTCCACGATGCATTGCGTTCCCCTCCTTTTAATTAAGAAAAGTGCAAGGCGCCCGATGATCAGCAACAAGCATAAGACGAGTACTGGCGGAGGTGTTTTGTGCCTCCAGAAGGGCTTGGCTTATGAAAGGCTAACAAGTCACGGCATCGTGCCGCAACACCTTTGTGACCCATATTGTGTGGGCCCTCGGGCTGATGGCGCCTGGAGCTGGACAATATTGAAAATATATACTTTTCTTATTAGTTTAAACTAAAACAAGTATACCCGTTTTTTTTACAGCGGTCCGGAAATACCCTGCTTACGAATCATGATAAAGTGGGCGCCCATTAAGCCAAGTAACGCAGCCGGCAGGAAGAAGACATGAATCGCGAAGAAACGTGTTAATGTCTGTGCTCCAACAATATCAGGATGTCCAGCAAGCAATACTTTCAATTCATGACCGATCAGCGGTGTTGAAGCCGCAATCTCGATTCCTACTTTTGTCGCAAAGAGTGCTTTCATGTCCCACGGAAGCAGGTAGCCTGTAAAACCGAGACCGAGCATAACGAAGAAAATCAATACGCCGACAACCCAGTTTAATTCACGAGGCTTTTTGTATGCTCCCTGGAAAAACACACGAAGCGTATGTAAAAACATCATAACAATAACTAAACTCGCGCCCCAGTGGTGCATGCCGCGTACAATAACGCCAAACGCAACTTCATTTTGCAAATAATAAACAGATTCCCATGCATTTTTAATATCCGGCACGTAGTACATTGTCAGGAACATTCCGGACAAAATTTGGATGACTGTGACGAAAAACGTCAAACCGCCAAAACAATACACAAATGCTGAAAAATGATGGGCCGGGTTGACGTGCTCAGGCACTTCATGGTCTGCAATATCGCGCCACATTGGCGTAATATCGAGACGTTCATCCACCCAGTCATAAATTTTATTGAGCATGTATTACGCCTCCTTTACACGATATTGTTTGCCTCTGGCTTGCCGAGCTGCAGCAGGCCGTCTTTTTCAGCTGTCGGATACACATCAAGTGGTTTAAGCGGTGGTGTCCCTGGAACATTTTTCCCGCTCTTTTCATACAAACCATTATGGCAAGGACAGAAAAATTGATTGGCATGATCATTGCCTTCCCAGCTCACCGTACAGCCAAGATGTTTACAAATCGGTGACAACGCAACGATTTCGCCTTTGTCATTTTTGTAAACCCAGGCCGTATTCGTCACCTCAGACGTATACCAAGCGTCTACTTGCTCGTAAGAAAAGTCAACGCGCACCGGTACATCTGTTAAATCAGCCACTTTTTGCTGTGTCGGATGGAAATCGCCGGCCGCTTCTCCTTTCAGCACTGGATCAACAGCGAAACGAACCATCGGCATCAGCATGCCCGCAGCCATGAAACCGCCTACACCTGTGAGCGTGTAGTTTAGAAACTGGCGTCTTGATACAGGTTGTTTACTCATTCTTTTCCCCCCTCTGTACAATAAGCTTCGTCCGCATTGGACCGTATATGAGCATAAACATAAACTAGGACATTATTATGATAATCGATACAGGATAGCAGGTCAATAACCTCCGGAATGAAAACGTTTTTTCGAATGTGACGATTTTTCGAATTATTCTGTATTACCCTGCCATTTTTCAACAATAATGTTGACAATTTGTTTCGCCTGGTTTTCGATCAACGAATACTTCATTCCATCTTCCATATCACCAAGAGGCACCGATGGAATCCAAAGTACCACCGCCTCCAATTCCTCATCCGTGTCCCGCCAAGCACGATCTGCTGTAAAAAAGAACACATGCTTGAATCCGGTTGACCGAAGCTTTTCCGACCACTGTTTTACCCCTTCTTTTTTTACTGCCCCATCCGGCAAATAAGCGTGCGGAGGTGTTACAAGCACTCTTCCTTTAAATTGTCGTTCAAGAAAAGCAACCAGCAGTCCAATAAACTCATGCTGTTCCGCCGACTGCATCATCCCCTCACCAAAATCAGCCGGGACGAGCGGCACAATCGCGGTGTCAATGTACTCTTTTTGCTGCTGAAACAGCGCAGCATCTTTTCCGTTCCAATTCATTTTATCACCCCACTTTATCATACATTCGTTCTATTCTCCTTGCAAATGTCAATGAAAAAAAGCGTCTGATCAATAATCAGACGCTTTAATGTGTTCCATTAATTCATTTAATCGTTCTGTCAGTCGGAGAAACGTTTCTTTGTCCCCTCGATCCAATGCAGCATCTATTTGTTCATTCAGCCGATCGCGCTGAAACTCGTATACACTCCATTTTAAAAACTGCTCTGCCAGCTCTTTTTCTTTCTCTGTCAACCGTGTCCGCTTCGGCATAAAGGGATTTTCCACCCGCACCGCCGCGTATTGGTGAGACAGCTGTGCGCCTTTAAACTTCAGCTCAATGAAAATATCTTCTTCTTTATTTAAACGGATGTCATGAAACGATTTTTCTGCATCTGTTGTCATAATGTTATCTTTAAAAAACCGAAACGGCGCACTGTCTACACAATGAGAAGACATGATCATGCCGCGTGGACAATACTGAGCGTCATCAACAAAATGCACATGTTCCATAAGCTGATCATGGCTCATCAAATAATTTAAAATCCAGACAGATTCTCTTCGCTTCAGCTGATAATGGTTTAAAAACCAGCGGATAAAGTCCTTTTTCTCATGAACGGAAACCGGGGCTGCCATCATCATCACTCCTCTGTCTATTTTTAAAAGATAAAAAAAGTATATTTTTTGGACTTTGTCCAGCTTGAGGACCCACAGGATGTGGGTCACAAAAGCGTTGCCGCACGATGCCGCGTTTTTAGCTTTTGTTCCATAAGCCGATAAACAGGCGTCCTGCGCTTTTATTAGTATACATCCATTTTCAAACGTTCAACAAGTTCTATCCACTCATCATTCAGCGGTTCTTCTTTCAACAGTTTTTCAAACAGCGACAGCGCCTGCTCCCGATTTCCTTCTTCTAGCAAAAAGTAGCCATATTCCGCTAGAAATTCAGTGTTTTCATTTAAAACCGGATAAAGGTACTCATATAGTTCAGCAGCTTCTTTAAACTCTTCCAGCCGTTCGGCTGCCCGAGCTGCATCCCATAGCAAAAGAGGCTCAGCACTGCCTGATTCACGAAATACGGAAGCAATTTCAAGAACACCTTCATATTCTTCTTTTTTCATGAGCAGCGCATTCAGTGCAAGCGCCGCCTCTGTATATTCGGGGTCAAGCGAAAGCGACTGGCGCAGATGCGATTCTCCTTCTTCTTCAAGGCCTGTTTTCAGCGCAAGCTTTCCAGCGATTAAATACAATTCTTTTTGATATGTATCCCTCGCGATGCCGGACCGCGCCGCTTCAAGTGCAGCATCGAGTTCTTCTTCCATTTCATATGCACGCGCCAGATGTAAATAAATTGAATGATAGTCCGGATCAAGTTCTGCAGCTTCCGTCAATTTAATGGCAGCTGTTTTGTACTGACCGGCCTGAAAAGCCGTAAACCCATACATAAACAATGTGTCGATATCCATTTTATCCTCAAGCGCCCGTTCAAAGTGCGAAAGACTTTCTTCGAACGCACCGCCCGCACTATATGCTTCCGCAAGCCGCTTCTGAATAGAAATGCCCGCAATATCCTGCATGCCAATCTTTTCAAGTTCTTTATACTGCCGGACTGCTTCCAAAAACTTGCCTTCTTCTAAATACAATTCCCCCAGTGCAAGCTTAATAATCGGCTCATCCGGTTCTGCCTGCTGTGCCAACAGCAGCTTTTGCTCACTGACTTCATACAGTCCCTGCATTTGATAAAGGTCCGCCAAAACGAGGAGGGATCTTGCATAAAAAGGGTCACTGTCATCAATTTCATCTAAAATCAGCATCGCCTCTTCTTCACGGTCGAGTTCCACTAATGTTTCTGCCAAAAGAAGCGACAGCTCGCCTTCACCCGGAAACGAAATCAGCAGCTTTTCAAACAGCTGCCGTGCTTCATCTAAAAAACCAAGCTGGAGCAATTGCTCGCCCAGCATAAATTGTTCTTCCGCATCACTAGAGGCAAGTACCTTTTCGTATAGGGCAGATGCCGACGCCATATCTCCCTTTTCCAGGTGCGCGATCATGTTTTCTGCATTGTTCATCTTTACCGCCTCTTCTTTCTTCGTCTTCTTTTCTTGATTTCTTATTTTAATCAAAGATAGTCAATCCGGCAACTTTTTCGCTTGTACTCCATGTATTCTACTTCTCTTCTTATTTTCCTTCTTATAAAACAGAAAAAACGCCCTCAGAAAGAGGACGCTCACTTCACAAGCTGCTGCAAGTGATCAAAAAATTCCGGGTACGAAACGGCGATTGCTTCATGGTCGTGAAGCACCACATCGCCTTCTGTAATGAGGGATGCAACCGCCATAACCATGCCAATCCGGTGGTCACCGTGTGATGACACCGATCCACCGCGAAGCTTTGATTTGCCGCGGATAATCATCCCGTCATCTGTCGCTTCGATGTCGGCCCCAAGCTTTTTCAATTCATCCACAACCGTATCGATCCGGTTCGTTTCTTTTACTTTTAATTCTTCCGCATCACGAATGATGGTATCGCCTTCTGCCTGTGTTGCGAGCAGCGCAATAACAGGAATTTCATCAATAAGGCGCGGAATAATCGAACCGCTGATTTCCGTTCCTTTTAATTGAGATGTTTTGACCGTAATCGTTCCAATTTCTTCGCCCGATTTTGTTGTTTTTTCAACAGTCATATCCGCTCCCATTTGTTTAAATACATCAATGATGCCGGTCCGTGTTTCATTTAATCCTGTATTTTCGAGGATGACTTCACTGTTCGGTGTGATGGCCGCAGCCACCATAAAAAAGGCGGCGGATGAAATATCACCTGGCACATAAACGTCCGTTCCTTTAAATGTTTGGCCGCCCTGAACGATAATCCGGTCACCTTCGCGGCGAATTTTTCCGCCAAACTGCTCAATCATTTTTTCGGTATGATCCCGCGTCGCTTCTGGTTCAATGATAACAGATTCCCCGTCCGCCTGCAGCGCCGCAAACATAACCGCTGATTTGACCTGTGCGCTTGCAACCGGCAATTTGTACTCTGTTGTATTCAATTTCCTGCCGCGAATCGACAGCGGCGTGAAACGGCCATTGTCACGCCCGGCAATATCGGCTCCCATTGCTGCCAGCGGAACCGTGACTCGGTCCATTGGGCGCTTGCCGATTGATTCATCCCCAATCATAACCGAATGAAACGGACGGCCAGCCAAAATGCCAAGCATCAGGCGTGTTGTTGTACCGGAATTGCCGGTATCCAAAATAGCAGAAGGCTCTTTCAAGCCATCCCAGCCTTTGCCGTGAACAATAATTTCTTCCTCTGTTTCATCGATTTGTACACCCAGCTTGCGGAAGCAGTCGATCGTGCTTAAGCAATCTTCTCCTTTTAAAAAGTGCCGGATCGTTGTTTTACCATCTGCCAGCGCTCCAAACATAATGGAACGGTGTGAAATGGACTTGTCACCCGGCACTTCTATGCTTCCGCCAAGAGACGGCTCGTTAAACGTCAGTTTCATGGTTTCATACCTCTCTTATGCTAAAAATAAATCATACGTTGTTTTTTGCTCGATGCAATGTTTGGCACGATGACGATCTTCTTCGCTTTGAAAGCTAATGACAAGCACACCAAATACGTCGTCACGTGTTTCCACAATTCGAATATTCGTAATGCTGATCCGCTCATCCGCCAAATAGCCGGTCAATTCTGAAATAACACCTGGATAATCCGGTACGTCTACATACATTTCATAAAAAGCGGGGATCGCGCCTTTCGATGCGGCCGGAAGCCCGTCACGAAATGTTTTTGCCTCGTTGAAATAACGGTAAAGCTTGTCTTCATCTTCTGTTTCCAGGATGGACAGCACCTCATTCATTTCATCACGCCAATTGGTGAGCAGCGTCAGCAGCATTTCTTTATTATGAAGCGAAATGTCTTTCCACATTTCCGGATTCGATGAAGCAATACGGGTAATATCCCGAAAACCGCCAGCTGCGAGTCGTTCGATCAGCGGATTTTCTTGATTATATTTCCGGGCTTGGTGAACAAGTGACGCCGCAATAATATGCGGGAAGTGACTGATCACACCGGTCATTTCATCGTGCTCTTCTGCGGTTACTTCTAATATTTTTGCCCTTGTACCGTCCAGCCATTTCTTTAAAATGGCCACATGCTTTTCTTCCGCCGCACTGCCTGGCGTCAGCAAATAAAACGCATTTTCAAACAGGAGTTCTTTTGAAGCGGCTACCCCGCTTTTATGGGAACCTGCCATCGGATGGCCGCCGATAAATGCGATCCCTTTTTCACTTAAAAGAGATGCACGTTTCATAATACGGCTTTTCGTGCTACCGGTATCTGTTACGAGCACACCTTCTTTTAAATGGAGGCCGGCAATGATTTCAATCATTTGCTCCGTTTTCAATACGGGCACTGCCAAAATGATCAAATCCGCTTTTTTTGCGCCCTCTTCAAACGAAACAGCTTGTTCATCAATAATATTCAATGCTTCCGCAAGGCCAAGTTCAGATTCACGCACGTCGAACCCGATAATGTGTGCCTGTGGATGGGCTTTTTTTATCGCTTTTGCAAGAGATCCGCCGATTAAGCCGAGACCGGCAATAAAGACATTTCCTCTCATAGGCGAATCACCTTCTATCTTTTTACAGTTTCAGCCAAAAAGCTTTTCATTGCGCTCATAACGCCTTCATTTTGTTCTTTTGATCCGACAGTGACACGAACAGTGCCCGGAATACCAAGAGCCGCACCAGAGCGGACGATATATCCTTTTGACATTAAGTACTCAAACAGTTCATTACTGTCACATTTAAAGTCGATTAAAATAAAGTTTGCTTCAGACGGGTAATAATCGAGTCCATTTTCACGGCAAAATGCGTAAAATTGTTCTAATCCTTCTTTGTTTGCTGTTCGGCATTGATCAATAAATGCCTGATCAGAAAGACCTGCTGCCGCTGCTTTTTGACCCAGAGAATTAACGTTAAACGGTTCACGAACCGGTTCAAGCTGCGTGATTAGGGATTCATCTGCAAAACCGTAGCCGACCCGAAAAGCGGCCAATCCGTATACTTTTGAAAATGTGCGAAGAACGAGCACGTTTTTGTATTCTTTAATAATCTCAAGCGCATTGTAGTAGTCATCCGCTGTCACATATTCAAAGTACGCTTCATCAAGAACGACTAATACCTCTTCCGGTACACGGTCAAGGAACCCTCGCAGCTGTACATCCGTAATATGTATACCGGTCGGATTATTTGGACTGCAAAGCCAAACAATAGCCGTATTTTCATCAATGGAGTCAGCCATTTTATCCAAATTATGCGCACCATTTACAAGTTCCACTTCGCGAACTTCTGCTCCCTCCACAACCGCATTATGGCGGTATTGCGGGAATGACGGTGTCGGCATAACCGTGTTTTTGCCAGGCTCTAACATCGCCCGGGAAAGCATCATAATGATTTCGTCAGAGCCATTACCGAAAATCAGCTGTTTTTCGGAAACATTTAAAAAAGAAGCGAGTTCAGTCCGAAGCCCGGTTGTATAACCGTCCGGATAAATGGCAAACGAATCTGCATACTCGCGGATGCATTCTTTTACTTTTTCAGAGGAGCCAAACGGATTTTCGTTTGAAGCAAGCTTTACAACGTCAGTAAGACCGTACGCTTTTTTCACCTGATCCGTCGTCCGGCCCGGCTGATAGGCTTTTAATGATAGTATTTGTTCTTTCCATTTCATGCTTTTCCAGCTCCTCTTAATTCGTTGATTTTTGCAAGTCAGGGCGTAAAACAACCGCCTCTTCTAAATACACATGCTGAATCTTTTTTTGCGGTGTATCTGTATTCACATGCATCATGATTCGAATGCAGCGCTCTAAGCCGCCTTTAATGGCGAGTTCCTGCATACACATAACCGGCACATATTCCCAGCCTGCCTGCTCACGAAGCGCTTTCGCCGGAAACATCGCATCTAGATCATTGGTTGCTGATAAAAATGCAGAGCATACCGTTTCTGGATCAATGTTATTTTGCTTAATCATTTCTGCAAGCAGCCGTTCCGTTGCTTCTACCATTAAATCACCGTCATTGGCTGGTACTGTAATCGCACCACGGATCCCTCTTACCATTGCTCGGCCTCCTTTCGAAAATGTTCATCGATTTTCTGCAATTCTTCTTTTGTCATATCAGTCACGTACGGTTCGCCTATTTTATTAAGCAGCACAAAACGCACTGTTCCCCCGTATGCTTTCTTATCCCGGGTCATGACTGTGTAGATCTCTTCAAACGAAAAGCCGAGCCCCTCTTTAACCGGATAGCCTACTCCTTTCAGCCACTTGGCGAATGAACGAATATTGAATGAAAAATTGTTTTTAAATTGAGAAGCGTATAGGGCAAAAATCATTCCGCACGCGACTGCTTCGCCATGCGCCGTTTTTCCATAACCCGAGAGTGCTTCAACCGCATGCCCATATGTATGGCCAAAGTTTAAAAACGCGCGGACGCCTATTTCTTTTTCATCTTCTTTTACAATGGCGCTTTTAATTTCAATGCCTTTTTTTAAGCATTGTGCCAAAAAAGCGCCTTTGATGTCCGCTGTTTTTTGAATCGTCCGCAAGATTTCTGTAAGCATCGGCTCATCTGCAATAAACGCATGCTTGATAACTTCCGCAAAGCCGCTTCTTGTTTCTTTTTCAGAAAGCGAATGCAAAAAGGATGTGTCATAAATAACCGCTTCCGGCTGATGAAAAGCGCCAATCATATTTTTTCCAAGCGGATGGTTAATAGCTGTTTTCCCGCCCACTGCACTGTCGTGGGCCAAAATGGTTGTCGGCACTTGAATAAACGGGATGCCTCGCATGTAGCTTGCCGCACAGAAACCGGCCAAGTCCCCGCACGCCCCGCCGCCAAACGCTACAACGAGCGAATGACGGTCAAGAGCTGCTTCAAGCATTGCGGTTAAGCACTGTTCAAATACGGAAAAGGATTTAGCAGATTCTCCTGCCGGCACAAAATGCCAGTCTACTGGAATGGGGTCGGGCAGTGCTTCTTTAAGCGCCGAACCATGGATTGCGTACACGCCCTCGTCTGCTATGACAAACAAGCGGGTCGGCTTATTTTTCATTTTAAGAAGGACTGGACCGATTTCTTTTACCGCCCCTTCCCCAATGATAACAGGGTATGTTTTATGCACTGTTTCAACCGTGACGCGGTTCATCGATCAAAACTCCTTTGCGTACGATTTATGTTCCTCAACCTGGCGGATCAAATGATCCATCCGGTCACCATTGAATTGTTCGAGAATGGCATTTGCCAGCTCCCATGCCACGGCTGCTTCCGCTACGACGGCTGCTGCTGGAACCGCACAAGCGTCTGATCGTTCAATACTTGCTGAAAATGTTTCTTTCGTATCAATATCAACACTTTCAAGTGGTTTATATAATGTTGGAATTGGCTTCATGACGCCACGGACGACGATTGGCATACCATTTGTCATCCCGCCCTCAAAGCCGCCCAGGCGATTTGTTTTCCGGTAAAAGCCACGCTGGTCGTTCCAGGCAATTTCATCATGTACTTCACTGCCGAATTTGCTTGCCGCTTCAAAGCCAATACCGATTTCAACACCTTTAAATGCATTGATGCTGACAATGGCTGCTGCTACTTTCGCATCCAGCTTGCGGTCATAATGTACATAGCTGCCGATTCCGATCGGCATGCCTTCTGCGATCACTTCTACAACGCCGCCGATTGAATCACCGTTTTTCTTTGCATTGTCAATCGCTTCAATCATTTTTGCGCCTGCTTCTTCATCTAAGCAGCGGACAGATGAAGCTTCACTGCGCTCCTGCACCTCTTGAATGGTCTCAAATTGAACGTTTTCCGCTCGGATACCGCCGATTTCAATAACATGTGACGCTAATTCAACACCAAGCAGCTTTAACAGCTTTTTCGCCGCAGCACCTGCTGCAACACGGACCGTCGTTTCACGGGCGGAGGAACGCTCCAGCACGTTGCGCATATCACGGTGGCCGTATTTAATGCCGCCATTTAAATCCGCATGACCAGGACGCGGACGCGTGATTTTTCTTTTAATTTCCTCTGCTTCTTCCACGCTGTCAAGCGGTTCGATGCCCATAATTTTCGTCCAGTGCTTCCAGTCGTCATTTTCCACGACAAGTGTCACGGGCGAACCGAGGGTATGACCATGGCGGACGCCGGATTTGATCGCGACTAAATCTTTTTCAATCTGCATGCGGCGGCCGCGGCCATGTCCTTTTTGACGGCGCAATAGATCAGTATTCACATCTTCCGCCAAAAGCTCCATTCCGGCTGGAAGTCCTTCAATAATTGCCGTCAATTGCGGCCCGTGTGATTCTCCTGCTGTTAAATATCTCATTTTCCTGCTCCCTTCAGTACGTTAAAGCGGTTATGTACTACTATATCATATTTAAAATTGTTTGGAATAGCCGAAACGGCTGTTTTTGAGAATTTTATCACAATTCCTTGTTTCGTGGTGATAATTTCTATAAGGCGAAGGTTCAAAAGCCCAGACGCGGCGTGACGCCAGCTTCATGCTTTTTTATAAAAAAATGTATCTTCCACTTCAAACCCGTACCGTTCCGGATTAAAAATCTGTTCTGTACTGCCGACAAATAAAACACCGCCCGGCCGAAGCGCTTCATTAAATTTTCGATAGAGCTCATCTTTCGCTTCTTCCGTAAAATAAATCATCACGTTCCGGCAGACAATTAAATCGTACCCACTTTCAAACCGGTCGGACAACAAGTTTTGTTTTTTAAAGGAGACCGCCCGCTTTACCTCTTCTGAGACCTTGAAAAAAGCGCCTTCTTTATGGAAATGCTTTTTCTTCATCGCTTCCGGCACTTCAGCAAGTGACCGTTCCGGATAAAGTCCTAATTTTGCTTTTTGAATTACATTTAAATCAAGATCCGTTGCCAGTATGGACACAGATGAAAGCGGCATGTATGTGGACAAAACCATGGCAAGTGTATAAGGCTCTTCTCCTGTTGAACAAGCGGCACTCCACATTTTCAACCGTTTATTTTCTTTCAGCAGGCGTGGCAGAATTTTTTTCTCCAGCACCTCCCACCTTTTTCCGTTCCGATAAAACTCTGATACATTAATGGTCATCCGATCTAAAAATTCGTTCATCATTTCCTGATTTGAACTTAACGCATCAAAAAATGTTAAAAATGATGGATAGCCCTTTTTTTCATACAAAGAGGTTAATCTTCTTTTCATTTGTGCTTCTTTGTATAACGCAAGGTCGATGCCCGTTTTTCGTTTAATGGACCCAACAAATTGTTCATAATCCCTCACTGTATTCATCCTTCCCGCCAACACTTTTATCTTTTCCTTTATTATAGCTGATCTAAAGCAAAGGAATGGTTATATTTTCACAAAAAAAAGGAGTTTTCAGCCTCATCGGCTGAAAACTCCTTTAATTATTAATATACCCACTCAGACCCTGACTTTATGTAGGTCGTCAGTTCGTCTTCTTTAAAGAAAATGTCGATTTCACGTTCCGCGCTTTCAGGAGAATCAGAACCATGAATAACGTTTTTGCTGACGTTGATCGCATAATCCCCACGAATCGTTGCCGGAGCCGCATCTTTCGGATTGGTAGAACCCATCATTTGGCGGGCTGTCGCAATTACATTTTCCCCTTCCCATACCATTGCAAAAACAGGTCCGGACGTAATAAAATCAACAAGCTCACCAAAAAAAGGACGTTCTTTATGCTCGCCATAATGCTGTTCTGCTGTTTCACGTGATACATGCATAAGCTTGGCACCGACAAGACGGAATCCTTTTTTCTCAAAACGGGACGTGATTTCCCCAATCAATCCGCGCTGTACGCCATCCGGCTTTACCATTAAGTATGTTTTTTCCATCGTTCATCACTCCTGTGTTATGTATACCGCTTACATGCGGACATGATGAATCGTAACACTTCTCTTTTAAATTTACAACGCTTTCATAGAAAAATTAATATTTTCTTTTGCCGATAAAGTACGCAATGTCCCGGAGCGAATTACGATGCCGTCCCGGGGGCAATTCGTTTAATACCTTCAGTGCACGGTCTAGGTACCGCCTGCTTAATACATGAGAACGCTCAATTGCATCACTGTTTTTTAAGCGGTCAATAATGTGATTGATTTCCTCACGGCTTGAGTGCGCATGCACCGATGAGATCTGGGCTCGCATCTCTCTGTCTTCCATCGCGTATAAAACTGGCAATGTAATATTCCCTTGAAGAAGATCGCCGCCTGCCGGCTTGCCAAGCTCTTTTTCACTCGCCGTAAAATCAAGAATGTCATCGGTAATTTGAAAAGACATGCCAACGTTGTAGCCAAATTCATATAATTTCTGGTGAATAGAAGCAGGCGCTCCTGCCGCAATGGCGCCAAGCTGGCAGCTGGCAGCAATTAAAATAGCCGTTTTTCGTTTAATCCGTCGCAAATAATCGCGCAAATGCTGATCGTACCGATACTTGTCTTGTATTTGAACAATCTCTCCTATGCAAAGCTGAGTCATCGTATGCGACAAGATCTGATGAGCTTCTACATTATCAATTTGCGTTATGCACTCAAGTGCCGCCGCAAAAATATAATCACCGGTATACATAGCAATGCGATTGTCCCATTCCGCTTTGACCGTATGTTTTCCGCGCCGGATAACCGCATCATCAATAACATCATCGTGGACAAGCGAAGCCATATGAATCAGTTCAAGGGAGGCAGCCACATATTTCACCCGATGAATATCATAATCGCCAAATTTTGCGCCGAGCAAAAGCATTACCGGGCGAATGCGTTTTCCGCCAGCTTGAAGAAGGTGCACAGACGCTTCCTCCAAAATCGTTGACGATGAACCAACTGCACGTTCGAGTTCTTGTTCTATTAAATCAATATCTGCCTTTAACCGCGTATAAATTAGTTTTATATTCATTTCTTTTCACCCGGCTCTTGATCTAGTATTATTTATTTCCGTAATGAGTTGCGGCTACTCCGCCTGTGTGAGCTTTAAAACGAACATTTTGGAAACCAGCCTGCTGAAACATGCGGGCAAGCTCTTTCATGTCCGGAAAATGACGTGCTGATTCCTGAAGCCATGAATATTCTTCATAGCTTTTTGCAAAAAGACGCCCAATCGCCGGCATAATGTAGCGGAAGTATAGCGTATACCCTTCTTTGAACACAGGCATCTGCGGCTGGCTTGTTTCTAAACAAACAGCCATTCCGCCTGGCTTCAGTACACGGCGCATTTCTTTCAATACCTGCATATAATCCGGCACATTGCGAAGACCGAAGCCAATGGTGACATAATCAAATGTGTTATCTTCAAATGGAAGCTCCATTGCATTGCCATGAATTAATTCTACCTGCTCAAGACCGGCCGAAGACACTTTTTGTTCACCGACAGCGAGCATATTTTGACTAAAATCAAGCCCTTTTACGACTCCTGCAGGCCCAACCGCTTCTGCAAGCGCCATCGTCCAATCCGCCGTCCCGCAGCAAACATCAAGCGCTTTGGCTCCCTTTGGCACCTGCATCATCTTCATCGTTTCATTCCGCCAGCGCTTATGCTGCTGAAAGCTAATGACTGAATTCATTTTATCGTAGTTGCCGTAAATTTTTTCAAAGACACTGTGTACTTTTTCTTCTTTTGATTGCTGCATCCCTTCACCCTTCTTCCACAAGTCGAAGCGGCGTGCTGAAAAGGCGGTCCCTTTCCCCCTGAACCACAGCCGCGCTGTATGAATCCATGCTTTTAATGCACTCGTTTATCGTCAAGCGTACCTGCTCAAGCCGCTGTTCAATTGCCTGAAGGGCGTGCTGTTTTGTTTCGAGCACGTGGGCAAGTGCGCGGAAAACGATAAACGGCTGCTCTTTTTCCCGAAAAAGCCGGTCTGCTGTCAAAAGCTGCTGAACGGCAAGCCACACTGCCTCATCTGCTTTATTTTCAGCGTACACTGCGCCAATAATATCACCTTCAATTGTTTGAACAGCTCGAAAAATAGCTTCTTCTGATTCGAGCTGATGCCGATGAAGGGACGTTTTTGCTTCATTCACACTTTTCACGGCATCAGCAAGAATCCCTACCCAATGGATACAGCCGGCTTCCGCCAGTGTACGGTAGTACATGCCGCTAAAATAATCTCCCGCCAAAACGATGAGCTGATTTTTTTGCGTCATTTCTTCCGTTACTGACGGAATTAAATCATGCGTGTCAAGAGCCAGCTGAATGAGAACAGCTGCTGTCATTTGTTTTTGTACGTGTGCGCTTTTTCTATCTTCGTCCGTAAACGCCAGCATTAAAGCAGCTGCCCGAAGTGGATTAATAGATGGTGCACCAACGATTTTATCCAAAAATGGCTGCCTGCACGCCCGGTTTATCTCTTCGATTAGCGCTTTCTGCTCTTTCTGCCACTCCCTCATTGTAAAAACCCCTCACTCATGGATCATTTCAATCGTTTGTTCCGTTCCGTCTTCATTGCGTACGTTTAGTATATCATACTCGTGTTCTCATGACGAACGAATGAGCGAAAGCAGTTCAGTCCGCAGTTGGGAATCGTTTTCGTACATACCGCGCGCGGCGGTGGTCACGGTTTTTGCGCCTGGCTTTTTCACACCGCGCATCGCCATGCACATATGTTCCGCTTCGACGATGACCATAACGCCATGCGGCTGCAGCATTTCCATAATGGAATCTGCCACTTCACTCGTAATACGTTCTTGCAGCTGCGGGCGGCGCGCGACTGATTCTACTGCCCGTGCAAGTTTGCTTAGTCCTGTGACTTTTCCGCCTTTTGGCAGGTACGCCACATGAGCACGCCCAAAAAATGGAACAAGATGGTGTTCGCACATTGAATAAAAGGGGATGTCTTTCACGAGCACGAGTTCTTCATATTGTTCTTCAAATACAGTCTCAAAATAGTGTCTTGGGTCAATATGAAGACCTGAAAAAGCTTCTTCATACATTTTCGCTACTCGTTTCGGCGTATCTTGAAGGCCCTCCCGATCTGGGTTTTCGCCAACCGCTTCTAAAATAAGGCGCACTGCCTGCTGAATTTTGGCATGATCTACTCCCGCCATCTTCTTCACTCCTGTATACATGTATAGTATGTTTATTGTTTTTTCACTGCACTTCATCTTAGCATATCGATTCCTAACCCGGCAAAAAAAAGTTTCAAGAAAAAAGAGACTGCCCAATGAGGACAGTCCCGCTTTAGCCGGATTTAGGCTATGTACTTATTTCACTGCATCTTTAAGCGCTTTGCCCGGTTTGAATGCCGGTACTTTGCTTGCAGCGATTTCGATTTCTTCGCCTGTTTGCGGATTGCGTCCTTTACGTGCTGAACGTTCGCGTACTTCGAAGTTGCCGAAACCAATCAATTGCACTTTATCGCCTTTTGCCAATGTATCTTGGATGGCATCGAAAAGAGCGTCAACCGCTTTTGTTGCGTCTTTCTTAGAAAGTTCTGCTGTTTCCGCAACTTCATTGATCAAATCAGTTTTGTTCATGCCATTCACCTCCTCCCGCATGAGACCCGATAAACATTGTTATATCAATGTTTTACCGTAATTCTGTTAAAAGAGTATCACATGTGTTCGGGCATATCAAGCAGAATCCACCTTAATCGGTTATTTTCCCCGTTTCCAACGAAAAAAGACTCTCATTTTGAGAGTCCGACGTGCTTTATAGCAAAATCGCAATCATGCCGCCCGAGCCTTGATTAATGATTTTTTCCAGCGTATCTTTTAATTTACTGCGGGCATGATCAGGCATTAATGATACTTTCGATTGAATTCCATCCCGGACGATCGTACTTAAATTGCGGCCAAAAATATCACTTTCCCAAATGGATAACGGATCTTCCTCAAAATCTTTCATGACATGGTGAACCAGTTCTTCACTTTGTTTTTCAGTCCCAATAATCGGTGAAAATTCTGATTCAATATCAACTTGAATCATATGAATGGACGGCGCTACTGCTTTCATCCGAACCCCATAACGTGAGCCGTGACGAATGATTTGAGGCTCTTCTAAACGCATCTCACTCATGGGCGGAACAGCAACGCCGTAGCCTGTCTGTTTCACCATTCTCAGTGCTTCTTCCACTTGTCCGTACTCTTCTTTAATGTGTGCATAATCCTGGATGATTTCTAAAAGATGCTCTTTTCCTCTCAGCGGTTCTCCAATAATTTCATTTACAATCGTCTCATACAGCCCATTTGGTGCGTGTACATTAATCTCTGCAATTCCTTGCCCCATATCCATCCCGGTTAAAACAGCGGACTCAATGAACTCGCCGCCGCCAAATTGGTCAACGACGCGGTTTACGTCCCGCA
The DNA here is from genome assembly GCF_001750285.1 of Domibacillus iocasae. Classification (GTDB taxonomy): domain Bacteria; phylum Bacillota; class Bacilli; order Bacillales; family Domibacillaceae; genus Domibacillus; species Domibacillus iocasae. The sequence continues at coordinate 433,362 of NZ_MAMP01000022.1, read as the reverse complement.
GTCTTTTAATATCTTTTACTGTTTCTTTCACCATTTCATTGTATTTATCACGCAGCCAATGAGCTTCATCAAGCGCCATAATCCATGATGGAAGATGTACATTTACTTCGTGAACTGGAAACTCAAACAGCGCTTCCTGCAATACATGAAGCACATTCGCTTCCGTCATGGATTCCACCGACATGGCCAGCACTGGAATGTCGTATTTCTCGGTTAATTCTTCCTGAAGAAGCATTGTTTCTGTATGATCCGGGCGCGCTGAATTAATAATTAAAATAAATGGCTTCCCTACTTCTTTTAAGCCATTTACTGCCCGTTCTTCAGCTTCAACGTATGAACTTCTCCGCATTTCGCCAAATGACCCGTCCGTTGTCACAACGACGCCGATTGTTGAGTGCTCTTCGATGACCTTTCTCGTGCCGATATCCGCCGCTTCATCAAATGGAATCGGTTCATCGTGCCAAGGCGTTTGAATCATTCTGGGACCATGTTCATCCTCATAGCCTTTTGCCTCTGGGACCACATAACCAACACAATCGACCAGCCGGATATTTACCAATACACCACCAGCCTGTACAGCGGCCGCCCGGCTTGGAACAAATTTCGGCTCAGTTGTCATGATCGTTCTGCCTGATGCACTTTGCGGCAGTTCATCCTGCGCGCGCCGGCGTTCGGATTCACTATCCATATTCGGCAGAACGAGCAGCTCCATAAATCGCTTTATAAACGTTGATTTTCCCGTCCTGACGGCACCAACAACGCCTAAATAAATATCGCCTTCTGTCCGCTCGGCAATATCCTTAATGACTTCTGTACTTTCCATCAGCAGCCCCCTCCCGTTTTAAACGGCCTGTCCGCCGCCTGCCTTACAGTGTATGAGCTACATTTTAAATGTATGCAAAAAAAGAAGCCTGCATGTTACTCAGACTTCTGTTTTTTATTCATAAAAATAGGTTCCCCTTGCGCGTCTACCGTATAGGGCAGCGAGTAGGCCGGGACAAAAGGTAACGACTGTACGAGTAAATAGCGAATGTCATCGCCGGGCGCAGGCGGTGTATCCGTTTCCTGCAGGGCTGCGTACAAATCAGCCGCATAATCAATATACAGTGTCCCGTCACCGCTCATAACAAGCGGCAGCTGCTTACCTGAATATGGACTTGTTACGTACGGTTCATCCTCAAATCCGAGTTCCTTAAAGTCCAGCGAGTAAACGTTATCGGCCAGTGTGTCTTTAAACGGCGGATATTCATGGGCGATAAGCCGGATATTAATGCTGCGAATCTGCTCCGCTATACGCAAATCAATTAGTTTGACAGCTGGATCCGTTTCAACGTCAACAAGGACATACTGGTAAATGCCGCCGCTTTCAAACGCATTTCCAGGTGGTTCTGCCATGAAACGCGGTGATATTTTGCTGAAGTCGATCGGATACTTTTCATAAAGGTCCGGATCGCCTTCTTTTGTTTTAATAGGCAAAATGCCGTCTTCTTCTGTCTGAAACTGATCGACAGCCAACTGAACAGACTGCAGCTGGTCTTCATACGGCTGTTCATTTTGGTTTAAATTTTCGTCCGGGTATAGACAGCCGCCCAACATAAATGAGAGCAGCATGGCGAAAAAAAGAAGCAAGCTTTTTCTCATGTTCATTTTTTACTCATTCACCTCTTTGCTAGCGGGTCGGGCCGCTTAATACAACGTACATAACGATGAGTCCGCCGACAATCATGCATAAATAAGCAAACAGAGCCGTGACTCCTTTTAAAAGACCGTTGCTAAATTTGTAACGGCTTAAATAAATTGAGAAAATGGAGACAATCATCAGCCCCATTCCGGCAAATGAAATCCACATTTTCAGCATGGATGGTGACATGGTCATTCGTCCTTTCCGTTAATCCAGCTTTGTATCTAAAATGTCAATCAAGTCTTCGAGCTCGTGTTTTTTCACTCGGGCCATTAAATCATCCACTGCTTTTTTCGGGTCCTGCTGCTCGAATAAAACGTGATAGAGCGCGTTGGTAATCGGCATTTGGACGTCGTATTTTTTTGAAAGCTGGTGCCCTGCTTTCGTCGTACGCACACCTTCTACGACCATTCCCATGCTCTCTAGCACTTCATCGAGTTTTTTTCCCTGCCCAAGCATATTTCCGGCCCGCCAGTTTCTTGAGTGAACGCTTGTACATGTCACAATTAAATCCCCAATGCCGGCAAGCCCTGAAAATGTGAGTGGATTGGCGCCCATTTTTGTGCCGAGACGGGCAATTTCAGCCAGGCCACGTGTAATAAGCGCGGCTTTTGCATTATCCCCGTATCCGAGGCCGTCAGAAATTCCGGCCGCCAGTGCAATAATATTTTTAAGTGCACCGCCAATTTCCACACCAATCATATCCGGATTTGTATACACACGAAAATGCTGATTCATAAATAAATCCTGCGTTTTTTGTGCGGCTTCTGCTGATTTAGACGACACCGTAACCGTCGTTGGATGACGGAGGCTCACTTCCTCCGCATGAGACGGACCGGACAGCACGACCACGTCCTTTAGGATGGTTTCCGGCATTTCCTGCTCAATCATTTCAGAAATCCGCAACAGAGAATCCGGCTCGATTCCTTTGGAAACATGAACGACCGTTACAGGTGCTTTAGCCGATTCTACGACCTGCTGCGCCACTTCCCGAACCGCTTTTGTCGGCACAGCTACCACTACCGTTTCAACGTCTTCCAGCGCTTCGGCGAGTGATGTCGTTCCTTTAATCGTCTCCGGCAATGAAATATCCGGCAAATACCGACTGTTCGTATGATCAGTGTTTAATTCGGCCATTCGCTCTTCATTTTTCGCCCATACATAAACGTCATGTCCGTTATCGGCAAGAACGAGCGCCAGGGCGGTTCCCCAGCTGCCCGCACCGAGCACTGCGATTTTTTCTTTCATGTGAAACACAGCCTTTCTACCTTATTTTCTTGCGCGCGCAATAATGTGAATCGGCGTTCCTTCAAACGCAAAAGCATCCCTAATGCGGTTTTCAAGAAAACGAAGATACGAAAAGTGCATGAGTTCCGGCTCGTTGACAAATACAACAAATGTTGGAGGCTTGACCGATACTTGCGTCGCGTAATAAACACGCAGCCGTCTTCCTTTGTCAGATGGTGCCGGATTCATCGCGACTGCGTCAGTAATGACGTCGTTTAAAACACTGGATTGAACGCGCATCGAATGGCTTTCGCTCGCCCGGTCAATATATGGCATTAACGTATGAATGCGTTTTTTCGTTAACGCAGAGAGAAAAACGATCGGTGCATAATCCAAAAATTGGAACTGAATGCGAATGTTTTCTTCAAATTCACCCATCGTTTTTTCATCTTTTTCTACTGCATCCCATTTGTTAACGACGATCACAACCGCCCGCCCTGCCTCATGAGCGTAGCCGGCAATATGTTTATCCTGCTCACGAATGCCTTCTTCTGCATTTAGAACGACTAATACAACGTCAGAGCGTTCAATGGCTCTCATTGCACGAAGCACGCTGTATTTTTCAGTTGTTTCATATACCTTTCCGCGTTTGCGCATACCGGCTGTATCGATAATAACGTACTTTTGACCGTTATACGTATAAGGTGAATCGACAGCATCCCGTGTTGTTCCGGCAATATCGCTGACAATAACGCGGTCTTCGCCAAGCAGCGCATTCGTTAATGACGATTTGCCTACATTCGGACGGCCAATTAAAGAGAATTTGATCACGTCATCTTCATAAGGCTTGTCTTCACCGGTCGGGAAATGTGATACCACTTCATCTAGCAGATCGCCCAGCCCAATCCCATGCGCGCCTGAAATCGGATAAACTTCACCAAAACCAAGCGAATAAAAGTCATAAATATCCGCACGCATTTCCGGATTATCAATTTTATTGACACCGAGAACGATTGGCTTTTTCGACCGATATAAAATTTTCGCTACTTCTTCATCAGCTGATGTGACACCTTCACGGCCATTCACAATAAAGATAATGACATCTGCTTCGTCAATCGCAATTTCCGCCTGCTGGCGAATTTGTTCTAAAAAAGGCTCATCACTTAAGTCAATACCGCCTGTATCAATTAAGTTAAATTCATGTGTCAGCCACTCACCTGAGCTGTAAATACGGTCACGCGTTACACCCGGCACATCTTCGACAATGGAAATACGCTCGCCGGCAATCCGGTTAAAAATCGTTGATTTGCCGACATTTGGCCTTCCAACGATGGCAACTGTCCGTTTCATCATTACATCTTTCCCTTCAATGGTTCATCCATTTATACTCATTTATTTTTATTTTGTTCAAAAGAAAACCCTTCTGCCGTGAGAAGGGGTTCAATCAACATCTTATTTTATCACATTTCGATTATGAATCAAATGGCGCCGGCACACGAGCGGCAAATCGTTCTGGTTCAAGCCCTCGTATACGCAGCCACTGTTCTGTCCGGCCAAAAATCATAAGCGGGGCCCTGTGCAGCTGGCCAATCGACTTGGCACCAAGCGCGCACATCATCATCTGCATGTCTGTCTTCATTTGATTAATATGCTCAGTGAGTGCTTCTTGTCCTTCGGTTAGCAAAATATTCAACAAAAAACCAGATAGTCCTGCCGCTGAAGCACCAAGTGCAAGCGACTTAACAACGTCTTCTGCATGCTGAAGTCCACCCGATGCAATGACCCTTTTATCCGGCGCTCCGAAGACCGTTTCTACAATCGATACCGCAGTCGGAATGCCCCAGTTGTTAAAAAAGGACATGGGCTGCGCAGATCGCTCATTTTCAACCTCCGCAAAATTGGTACCCCCAAATCCGGCTGTATCAATGGCTGCTAACGGCAATTCATTTAAGAGCTGTGCCGTTTCACGGCTAATGCCAAAACCAGTCTCTTTTACAATGACCGGCACTTCTACCCGGCCGCAAATTTCCGCAATGCGATCAATTGCACCGCGAAAGTCACGATCTCCTTCGGGCATAGCTAGCTCTTGAATGACATTTAAATGAATTTGCAAACCGTCTGCTTCGATCATGTCGCATACTGCTCTCGCTTCATCTACTGTCGCTTCTGAGCCAATATTGGCCAGCAGCATACCACGTGGATTAGCTTTTCGTGCTGCCTGGAATGTCAGCCGCTCTTCCGGATGGCGAAGAGCCGACATTTGAGAGCCGACCGCCATCGGAATATCACATACGGCCGCCACTTCTGCCAGTTGTGCATTAATATCTGCTGTTGCTTGTCCGCCTCCGCCTGTCATCGCATTCACGAAAAACGGCGAACTCCATTGAAGTCCGCCGATTTCGGTTGATAGCGATATGTCCATGACAGAGGAACCCGGGAGGCTGCGATGCACGAATTGAATGTCATCCAATCCGGTTCGCCGGCTTTGCCCGGTCGACAACGCATAATGAATATGGTCGATCTTTCGTTCTGCTCTGCTCAAGTTGTCATCACCGTCTTATTTCAAGTCTTTTAGCTGATCGCCTAAAATATCACCAATTTGGAAGCCAGAGCTTTCTTCCGGCAATTCATATGAATCAACTATTTCTTCCGTCTCGTGCTCTTCAAATGATTTCATGCTGAGCGATAAGCGGTGTTCCTGTTCATTGGCATCAAGTACTTTTACTTTTACCTGCTGTCCTTCTTCAAGCACTTCATGAGGTGTGCCGATATGGCGGTTAGAAATTTGCGAAATATGAACAAGTCCTTCTACACCTGGGAACACTTCAACAAACGCACCGTATGAAACAAGACGCTTCACTGTTCCTTCGTGTTCAGATCCTATTGGCGCACGGTCCGCAATATTTTCCCACGGTCCAGGCAGTGTTTCTTTAATGGATAAAGAAATCCGCTCGCTGTCACGATCAATGGAAAGCACTTTCACTTTTACCTCTTCACCCTCTGTTAATACATCGGATGGTTTTTCCACATGATCATGCGAAAGCTGGGAAATATGAACAAGCCCGTCCACACCGCCTATATCAACAAATGCGCCGAAATCAGTCAGACGCTGCACTTTGCCCTCGATGACGTCGCCTGCTTGAATATCCTCAAGCACTTTTTGTTTATTTTCTGCTTTTTCAATATCTAAAACCGCCCGATGCGATAAAATCAACCGATTTTTATCTTGTTCAAGCTCAACAATTTTGAACTTCATCACGCGGCCTTTATAATCTTCAAAATCTTCAACGAAGTGATCTTCCACAAGTGAAGCCGGGATAAATCCGCGAATACCAAGATCAACAACGAGGCCGCCTTTAACGACTTCTTTAATCTCTGCTTCAAAAATGGTCCCTTCCTCAAAACGCTTCTGCATGTCACCCCATGCCGTTTCTGCATCCGCTTTTCGTTTTGATAAAACGTATAGATCATCTTCTTCTTTTGTTACGAGCAGTTCAAGCTCGTCGCCTTCTTTGACGACGTCCGATGCTTTTTCTACGTGAAGGCTTGACAGTTCACTGATGGGAATAATGCCGTCTTTCTTGCTGTCCGGAATTTCCACCTGGACCTGCTTTTCTTCGACTTTCACGACCGTAGCGCGTACTTTATCACCAACGGTGTAGTTATTCACTTCTGCTTGGTTCATATCCTCTGTCATATGTAATCCTCCTCAATACAAAACTGCGTCAATTTTAAAAATTCTTACTTCTAACTTCTTACAAACACACGAATTTGTCAAGCCGGAAGCTCAAGCTGAATGCTCTTTTATCAACTTACCGATTGCCTGCATAATAGCCTCAGTTGCTTCTTCAGCAGATGCTTTCCGTTCACGAAGCGGCGCCATGTCAACAGGAGGGCCGTATACAACGTGAAGTTTACGCCCAATTTTATATGGACCAATGACCGCGCATGGCACAACAGCTGCATCGGTTCGAAGAGCGAAAAAGCCGGCACCCGCAAGTCCTTTGCCCAATTTTCCATCTTTAGACCGTGTGCCTTCTGGAAAAAGGCCGAGCACCTCGCCGTCTTTAAGCATCCGCAACCCATTTCGCAGCGCTTCACGGTCGCTCATGCCCCGCTTAACGGGAAATGCGTTGAGCCCTCTCATTAATTTCCCCGCCCATTTTGTTTTAAACAGCTCTTCTTTTGCCATAAAACGAACTGGACGATTTGCTGTGATCCCGACTACGGGCGGATCAAGGTTATCAATGTGATTCGAACAAAGAAGAACGCCGCCTTCTTTCGGGAAATGCTCAAGACCCGTGACATGAATACGGTAAGCGGGGGTCAAAATAGTTTTCACAGCCGTTTTTGCGATTGTATAAAAGGTCACCATTCGTTTTTCCTCGCTTCGGCTACAGCCATAATCGCTGCAGCTACCTGTTCAATGGACATGAATGTCGTGTCAATTTCAATTGCATCTGCCGCTTTTTTCAGCGGCGACTCGACCCGCTCCGTATCCATTTTGTCGCGTGCAGCAATCTCTCTTTTTAAATTCTCCAAATCTGATGAAAATCCTTTTTTTAAGTTTTCAGCATGACGCCGCTTCGCCCGTTCGTCTACACCCGCCAGTAAGAAAATCTTCACATCGGCTTTCGGAAGAACACTCGTACCAATGTCGCGTCCATCCATTACTACGCCGCCTCTTGCAGCTAACTCCTGCTGGCGGATCGTCATATCACGGCGCACTTCGCTATGCCGGGCTACAGCGGAAACGTTATTTGTCACCCTGTCCGTCCGAATGGCTTCCGTTACGTCTATTCCGTCCATGCGTACGATTTGTCCGTTTTCACCCTGCTCCAGAGAAATATCCGTATCCGCCAACAGCCGGCCAAGCGCTTTTCCGTCTTCTACATTTATGTTATGCTGCAGCGCTTTATACGTAATAGCCCGATACATCGCGCCAGTATCAATATAAATATACGAAAGCCGTGCCGCCACGATTTTTGCAGCTGTGCTTTTCCCCGCAGCAGCAGGGCCATCAATGGCGATTTGCAGTTGTTTATCCATCTTGTCACCTCATCCAAAAAGTCTTATTCATTTTATCATAGATTTGATTGCACACAAAAAAGAACCCAGACTTTGGGCTCTTCATTATTTTACTCCTTTTTTGCGCAGCTGGAGCTGCTGTTCAAAGCAAAAGCGCATGAGCATCTGCTGTTCCGCGTACACAAGATCTTTAAATTGAAAAGACCCAACGCGCCGGCCGCTTTTTTTGTCTTCGTGAACTCGAACAAGTTCGGCCATTGCTTCAAAATAGTGTGGTTCTGCATGTTGTGATGGAATGACGCCATACACTTTTCCTTCTGTCCCATCCTCCATTTGAACGGATTCGGGGAGTACAATTGCCATGCCGCCCGCACTAATGTCTTCTGTCACTGAAGAAAACGAAGGCATTCCATCCACCTCAACCGCTACATCGATTGCTTTTTGAACACGGACAAATTTCCGGCGCTGCACGCGGACGTAATTGTTTATACCAGGCTCATGAAGCACAAGCATCGGAATTTTCTTTTTGACCCGCCCAATCACTTCTGTCTGGAAAAGAAAAACAGCCATTGAAGCATTTGGATCAATAAAACTAACAGCCAGCTGCATCCCGTCCAGCAGAAAAACCGTCCGGTTCGTCTGCACGTTGACGGGATAGTCAATAAATATTTTACCCTCCTCAGTATCCACTACTTTGCATCGATATTCTTCTTTTTTATCCGTTCCATCAAATGGCTCCATTGTCAATGTTACACCGGGTTCCAGCATCCATATCACTCTCTTTTTCCTTAATAAGCCTTATGGCCTAATGATCGATGGAAAAAATTATAAAGGATTAACCGGCTAAATGCAATATCCTGTTACGCTCCGTATCCCGCTTCAGCTTCTGATAGCTTTTCGATTCGTTCTTCGTTGCCGTTTTCCGCATTAATAAAGACCCGATACGAAGCCGTTCCGTTTTCCGCTAAAAATTCATAACATGCTACATCTTTCATCTCATTATTCGTTACAATTGCCTTACGTGTTTCCATAATCGTAAGTTTTGGATGGAGCTCTTTTTTCGCTTGTTCCTCCGTTAAAGCAGGTTCAGGAATCTTCCGGTCCTTTTTATTCTTCCAATAATTTTGTGCTTCAAGACCTGTAACTGTTCCTGTATCCAATGCTGTTTTAACCGTGACAGACTCCGGATAAATGAGTGTATCATCTATTTTTTTCGTAAAGGTAAACACACCCGTATGATCATATTGAGCGCTGTTTGTCTCCACCATCCCCTCAAATCCGTGCTTTTTCAAAAAAGCGGCTGCTTTTTCAGAAGCAGCGTGTAAGCTGATCCGGCTTTTTCCTGGTGTTGTGTTGACCGTAAATGTTAATGGATAACCGCCTTTTTTCGTAATGTCCATCGTTGCTTCCTCACCGTTTTGCCCGGTGACAGACACGTTATAAAATGGAACTGCCGCTCCTTTTAAACTGCTTTCAACCGAGGTAACCTCCGCATCGACCTGAAAATAATCTTTTGCTTTTTCGGCTGCTTCTTTTTTCGTAATGGCTGGTCCCGTCAGTTTTTTCAAGGCATCATCCGAAACGGATTTTTCTACTTGGGTTGCTTGGAATGTATCTGTTTCCGAAAATTCAGACGATTTTTTTTCGAGGTTATTGAATCCGTCAATAACAGAATTGTCTTTTGGCTCCTCTCCGTCAGCCGCGGCATGGGCCACATCTGTCCAGCGCAAATTTTGATCGAGAACAGACATTTGCACCGTGCGAAGTTCTTTTTGAATATCAGTCGCCTGCTTATAAAGGGATTCAAGATGTTCGTATTCTTTATCAGAAAGCGGCTCCGTATCAAGATCGCGTACTGCTGTCTTATACGTAAAATCCCCGCTGGCTCCTAAAAACTCTTCTGTTTTTGAAAACGGCATAAATCCGAGCGGCAGACGGCTGATTGCGTTATTTGCTTCGGATGTAAGGCGCCATACGTCTGTTAACGCCGGTGTTAAATTGGCTTTCGAGTTCATCGCAAGTGCTTCGCCAGTCCGGTCATGAATAACATCCACCTGATACACAAGCTCATGAAATGCCTGCTGATAACCGTTTTCCGCTTCTATCATCATCGCTTGTTTTTGCTGGTACTGGCTAAATCCCCATACCGCTGTCACTACAAGCAACACGGCCATGGCTGCTGTTAAAAATGTCCGCATTCCCGGTTCCTCCTATTCGCAATAAATATGCTTTCCAATTTTTTTAATTTGCGGCCGCGACCAGATCCAGTCGCTCGTTGCTGTGTCTGGATTAAAGTAATAAAGCGCTTCGCCGGTCGGGTCCCAGCCATTAATCGCATCCAATACGGCTTTTTTCGCTTTTTCGTTTGGTGTAAGCCAGATTTGCCCATCTGCTACTGCCGTAAACGCCCCCGGTTCAAAAATGACGCCTGATACTGTATTTGGAAATGATTCGCTCGCTACCCGGTTTAAAATAACCGCTGCAACCGCCACCTGACCTTCATACGGCTCTCCCCGCGCTTCTCCATAAACGGCATTGGCCATAAGCTGAATATCATTTTGGGAAAAACCCGTTGGTGTGTTTACAGACTGCGCAGACGTCTCAGCACCACCGTAATAAGTAAACTTTTTGCCTTTTCGAATCTGGCTTTTCACGTGCGCTTCATCATATTTAGATGCCTGCTCAAGCTTTCGCTTTGTCGCTTCTCCCGCTAAGCCATCTACCGGCAATCCGAACGATTCTTGAAAGTTTCGCAGGGCCCAGTATGTAGACCAGCCAAACACACCGTCGATCGGATCACGGTAATAGCCGGTATATTGAAGCCGTGACTGCAATTCAATCACATCGTCCCCTTCCGCCCCGCGCTGAATAATTTGTCCTGAGAACGCACCCGCCTGCCCGGATGCAAGCAACAGAACAAGTGTCAAAAAAACAGCAATCTGCTTTTTCCATTTTGTCAATTTCGTTCACCATCCTATCGAAATATACGAATAGTTTGTCATCAACGTCTTTTTTTATACGAAAAAAAGAGACTCTCCATAGAGCAGCCTCTTTTACATTTTCAGGCGATGATAAACATCTGTCAGCACATGCGCTTTTTTTACTTTTCTCATTGCAAACCACCATAAAAACAGCATGAACGGCACCATATAGTAGATCCATGTGCTTTCAATAAACAAAATATAATCAAATGAACCGTGCAGGAAAAACGGCACAAAAAGAGCAGCAGCGAGCATTTTCTTTTCCAAATGACGTTCCCCAAACTTTGCACGGCTGAAATAATAGCCCATAATGGCACCAAACAACGCATGGCTCGACACCGGCAAAAGAGCTCTCATAAACGCATATTCTACTCCATGCGCCACCAAATAAAGCACATTTTCCGCCGTTGCAAAACCGAGCGATACACTTGTCGCATAAACAATGCCATCATAAGGCTCGTCAAAGTGCGTGTGCGTGTAAATAAGAAAGTACAAAACGAACCATTTCATAAATTCTTCCGGCATGGCCGTCGCTAAAAAAGCCTGCATGAATCCGCTGCTGACGATTTGCTCTTCGTCAAGCACATACTGTAAAAACATAACCGGAAACGTGACAACAATGCCATATAAAAAGGCTTTGGCCACCGTGGCAACCGGTTCAGTTTCATAACGGTCACGCAAATAAAAAAAGACCAGCAGCGCAAGACCGGGTGCAATTCCCGCTGAAAGAATCGGGATCATACACGTTTCCTCTTTTCTTTCTGTTTTTTCCATCGTATCATGAGACATGAAGAATGAAAATAAGGAGTATAAAACATGTCGAAAAAACACATTTTACTGCTGCATACAGGCGGCACAATTTCCATGAAAGAAAATGCCGATACGGGCGGCGTAGCCCCGGGCGGCAGTAACCCGATTGCTGAAGTGATGGACCTCCCTGGTGTTGATGCCCGCTATACGATTAAGGAGCCGTTCCAAATCCCTTCGCCCCATATGACCGTAGAAAATATGATAGCGCTGAAAAAAGAAATTGAAGCATCGGATGCAGATGGCATTGTTATTACACACGGAACAGACACGTTAGAAGAAACAGCTTACTTTCTTCATTTAGTCCTCGATACATCCATTCCCGTTGTCCTCACAGGCGCCATGCGTTCGAGCAACGAAATCGGGGCGGACGGCCTTCCTAACCTGATTGCTGCCGTTAAAACAGCAGCCAGCAGTGACGCAGAAGGCAAAGGGGTTCTTGTTGTCATGAATGAAACGATTCACAGCGCTGCACTCGTGACGAAAACAAACACCGGCCGCCTTGATTCATTTAAAAGTCGTGACGGGGGGCCGGTTGGTACAGTGTTGAAAACAGGACCTCATTTTTTCTTCACTCCATTCAAAACGGATGCGTTCTCTATCCAACGATTCGATTATCATATTCCTATTTTAAAAGCATATGCCGGCATGGATGCTTTTTTAATCAACCAGCTTACAACGTGTGACGGTGTAGTCATTGAAGCGATGGGACAGGGCAACGTACCGCCTGAAGCGGCCAAAGCGCTCATTTCTCTTATTCAATCCGGGATTCCGGTTGTGATTGTTTCCAGATGTGGCAGCGGCATCGTACAGCCGGTCTATGCATACGAAGGAGGCGGAGCAGTATTGAAAAAAGCAGGCGCCCTTTTTGCAGACGGATTAAACGGCCAGAAAGCGCGCTTAAAGCTGCTGGCAGCCCTCTCAGCCGGCTACAGACAAAACCTTAATGTGATTTTTTCATAAGAAAGAGGCGGAGCATTATGCCCCGCCTCTTTCCCGTTTTTCAATTGCAGCTGCAATTTCACGGCCATGAAAACGGCCATTTTCAATGAAGATTTCATTCGCATTATTACCGGCTGCAATAACGCCGGCAATAAAAATATTTTCCACATTTGTTTCTTTTGTTTGTTCGTCGTACACCGGCCGTCCTGTCTCCGAGTCGATGCCTACACCCATTTTCTTCAAAAATGCATGATCCGGATGATAACCGGTCATCGCAAACACAAAATCATTATCAATGATCTGCTCTTTCCCATTAACTTTGTACATAAACGAGCCTTTTTCAATTTTCTCGGCTTCCGCGTTAAAAATCATATCAATTTCACCGTTCCTGACGAGCGCCTCAAATTCAGGCAATATCCATGGCTTCACACTCGGCGAATACCCGTTTCCACGGTAAATTACCGTCACCCGCGCGCCCGCTTTATGCAGTTCCAGCGCCGCGTCAACAGATGAATTTTTCCCGCCAATAACAACGGTATCTGTATCAAAAAATGGATGTGCTTCTTTAAAATAATGAAAGACATGATCCATTTCTTCACCCGGAATATTCATATAGTTTGGATGATCATAATAACCGGTTGCAATGACAACATACGGCGTTTCATATGAGCCTTTCGACGTATGAACATGAAAAAGCCCACTTTCCTGCTTCTCGACCCGCTCAACTTGTTCAAATCGATTAATGCGGAGTTCTTTCAGCTTGACGACTTCCCGGTAATACACAAGCGCCTGATTCCGGTGAGGCTTTCGTTCTTCAATAATAAAGGGAACATCGCCAATCGCCAGCTTTTCGCTTGAGCTGAAAAATCTCTGGTGGGTTGGATAGCCATAAATAGCATTAACAACGTTGCCTTTTTCAATCACAAGCGGATTTTTGCCGATTTCTTTTAATGCAATGGCCGCCGCCAGTCCGCACGGTCCGCCGCCGACAATAATACATTCTTCCGTTTTCATTTCATCCGCTCCCGTTCTTTTTCTCTGCACAATCTATTGTAGAAAAAAAGCCCGGATATTTCAATTTCGCCGCTTACAGCCGGCTGCTCATCCACTTATTCCATTCACTTTGGCTGCCGCCGACTACATATTGTGCCGCGCGTTCTGGGATCCGTCCGTTCATTGCTGCGCCGCCGATCCCGATATCTATTTTTGGATATTTTTCTTTTAACTCATCAGCCAGCTGCAAGGTCGGTTCTAAGTTTTGGAGAAGTGTACAGGACAGAAATAAAAACTTCGGCTGTACTATTTCTGTAACTGTAAAAATGTCGCCTTCTTTTAAACTTGCTCCTAAGTACACGACTTCATAGCCAAGACGTCTGACAAACAGCGTAAAAATGAGCAGGCCAAGCTCATGCCATTCATCTGGTCCGCACACCGCGATGACTTTCGGCAGCACACCATTATGCGGAAATGAATGCATGACCATGCCGATGCGCGAGCGCAAAATAGACGTCGCAAAATGTTCGTGGGCGGTTGTAATCTCGCCGCCTTCCCAAAGCGTTCCAATCCGTACGAGCAGCGCCGCTAAAATATTGATCGTTACATTATCAATCGTATAAAGAGCAAATGCTTTATTGATCAACTCCTGCGCTTTTACTTCATCGAATCGAAGCAGCGCCTGCAGCAGCTCTTCCGTCAGTGCCTCATGCTGGCTTGATTCCGTATTCGGCAGATAACTGGGCGCATCGTTATGCTGATCGAGCAATGACGCCGCCTGGCTGATTGTAAAGCCCTGCTGTACCTTTTCCGAAAGCCATTTCAGCTTACGAATATGTTCATCGGTGTAAAGGCGGTGGCCTGCTTCGTTACGAACGGGCTCCAATATGTCATAACGCCGTTCCCAAGCCCGGAGTGTCCCCGGCTGAATCCCGGTAAGCGTTGATACCGCTTTAATGTTATATTTCCCTTCAGTCATAAAGCTCTTTCCTTTCACGGATACGTTGTACAGTTATTATACAAGCCGGTTCATTCCGCGTAAAATTTAGATCGTCTCTTGCGGACGGCAAATGGTAATGAGGTGTGTTTCAGCCCGTGCGCCCAGCCGGAACGGAACACCTGTCGTACCATACCCGTTTGAAACAAGAGTATGAATGCCGTTCACTGTTTTCCAACGCCCTTTTTCATACATCCCAAAGCGTCCCAGCCGAATTTGGCCGCCATGTGTGTGCCCGCTGAGTACTACAGCCACTCGATCTTCCGGCTGAATGGCCCGGATAAAAGCCGGATTGTGACTGGCAATAATTTTATATACGTTTGAAGGCACATCGTTAAAGAGAGCGGCTTTATCCGTTTTTCCTTTGCTTAAGTCATCTGTTCCGAGCAAGTACACATCATCCGTCAATGGAAACGATGCATTTCTTAATACCGTCACGTTCCATTCTGAAAAAATGACGGACAATTGGTCAAAGTCTACTTCATAATCATTGTTGCCTGGAACAAAATAAACAGGGGCGATTGATGACAGACGTTTTATATTTTCTTGAATGCGGCGGATTTTCACACCGCCTTCACACAAATCACCGCCAATAATAACAGCGTCAGCCCGGCTGGCAACACTGGCTATAATCGACGGATGAATCAGTCTTCGATGAATATCAGAAATAAAAAAAAGCGCAAGCGGCGCTTTTTCCGGAAATCGATGATCAGCCAAAACCGTTTCTTTTACTTCATTTCGAAATGCTTCTTTCCACATATATAAACTGGCTGCCGCCAATGGAGACGCAGCTAACATCAATTGCTTCCACATAAATTCTTTTCATCCCTATCCCGTCTTTTACTATTCTTGCTGACCCGCCTTATCCTGAACAGCATCAGACTGTTCATTCACAATTTGGTTGACCACCGGCTTTTCTTCTTTAAACATATAAACGGCTAAAAAAGGTGAAGCGATAAAAAAGACAAGCAGTGCGGTGATTAGCGGATAATGACGCTTTTTTTCTGTTTTTTCTTTAACAGGCCGCTGCAGCGTTTCACCTTCTGCCAAAACAGGTTCTTTTATTTTTTCAAGCGGCTGTTTATGCTGTTCAGCTATTTCACGATAAGGGTCTTTCATCATCATCGTTCCTCCCGTCGTTATCGTAAAAAGAAATTACTTATTATTATACCCGAGATCTTCAAATTGGGTAATAGGTCAATGTCCCGGCAAAAGAAGATTTAGCCGCTCACGCCAATTGAGTTGATCGGCTTCTTCCTTTACCTGCCGGCTTTCCTTATAAAGTGTCCGGTCGAAACCGCAGCGATCGCAGCAATTGAGCTGATTAGGCGGCGGTTCATCAAAAAATTGCATATAAGCGGCGCGGCGGCAGCTGTCTGCTTCAATCCACCGCTTCATCTGAAATCTTTTTTCTGCTTTTCTTTCCAACAGCGTCGTTCGAACGTCTTTGATGAATGTTGCTCTTGATTCGCGGTGTTGATCTGCCGCCTTTGCGTAATGGACTAAAAATCGTTCCTGTGTTTCAGAAAGCGGCGGCTGGACATCACGTGGGTGAAGGCCATATTCAGTCACCTGGCGAATTTGCCCTTCATCTGGAAATTCCGATTCTGCAATAAACTCGTGAAGCTTTTCATCTCCCGGTACATACAACAAAATCGAAATAGCTGGCTTGCCATCACGGCCTGCCCGTCCAATCTCCTGCAAATAGGCTTCCATTTGTGATGGCAGATGATAATGAATAACAAACCGGACGTTTCCTTTGTTAATTCCCATGCCAAATGCACTTGTCGCACAGACGACATCAAGGTCGCCGTTTAAAAATTGATGCTGGATTAACAGGCGGTCCCCTATATCCATTCCTCCATGATAAAAAGCGGTCCGGGTGATTCCATGCTGCTTCAAATATACCACTGCTTCTTCTGCCGATTTTCTCCCCGAGAAATAAACAATACCCGGTTTTTGCAAAAAATGAACAATCTCTTGCAGCCGTTTTTGTTTTTCAAGCGGCTCTTGAAGCACTTCAATATCAATCGCGATATTAGGACGGTTCACAGAAAAGACCCATTCTGACACGTCATCCAAACAAAGCGTTTTACGTATATCGGA
This sequence comes from Domibacillus iocasae, assembly GCF_001750285.1. Classification (GTDB taxonomy): domain Bacteria; phylum Bacillota; class Bacilli; order Bacillales; family Domibacillaceae; genus Domibacillus; species Domibacillus iocasae. Next base: position 416,600 of record NZ_MAMP01000022.1, on the reverse strand, counting down.
GCGTACTTTTTTATCCGCCGTTGCAGTTAGGGCGAGCGTCAACGGATTACCAAGCTCTTTCCTTGCTTTGCCAAGCAGACCGTAATCCGGGCGAAAGTCATATCCCCATTGAGAAATGCAGTGTGCTTCATCGACAACAAACAACGCGATGGAACGTGCGCAAAGAGCGCTAATCACATAGGGCAGCTGCAGCATTTCTGGTGATAAGAAAATAAATTTATATTGTTCAAGCTGCGACAGTGCCGCATGTTTTTCTTCGTATTGCAGAAAAGAATTTAGCGCGATCACCCTTTTTTCGCCTTTTATTTTCAGCTGTTCCACCTGATCCTGCATAAGCGACAGAAGTGGGGACACGATCAATACGGCACCGTCGAGCATAAGACCAGGAAGCTGATAACAAAGTGATTTCCCCGTCCCAGTCGGCAGCATACTAAGTGTATGCCGGCCGTTTAAAAGTGATTCAATCGTTTCGCGCTGACCAGGACGAAAGGACGAAAAGCCAAATGTATGATGAAGGTGTTCATCAATCGTCATTTCAATCCCCTGCTTTCTTTTGCTAAAACAAGCCGAATTTGAAAATAAGAATGATCCGGCAATTGATCTTTAAGAGGTTTTAACTGGCGGGCTGTGCTCGTTCCTCCGGCTTGTAAAACAGCCGCTTCTTTTTGTTCATCAACAAAGGGCCTGATAGAAAATTGCGGATCATTCAGTGCAAGTTCCACAACGTGGTCTTCGATTGTGGCCTGCTTGAGCCGTCTTGCTTCGGCAATTTGTTCAATTGTCATTCCTTTATGTAAATAGCTGGCCGTTTTCCTGGCAGATTCGGTCAGCGGAACTGAAACGGTAATTCCCTTTAAAAGCTGTTTTAAAAGCGGAAGCTGACCGTCGTCTTCTGTCGCTGTTTGAACGATGGCATGCAGGCTGTGTAAAAAACGAAACCAATATTCCGTTGTTTCCATATTGAGCATTTCTGCTGTCTGCCATGCGGTTCGGCCGGTTTGACCATGACCGGAAAAGCGAAGCAGCAAACAATCGGGCTGTTCCGGCTGCTGCTCAAACACATGTGAGAGTTCCCTGTTTAGCTGATCTGCAAGTGCTTTTTTTTCAAACGGGCTTTCTTTTATAAAATGCTTTACCCAACTTTGCACTTGCTCGTCACGAGTGATGGGGTAATAGGTACGATCTGAGTAAGCAAGGTGTGAGACAACCTGCACAATGAGCTGCAGGCGGCTAAAAAAAATGGGTGCCGTGCCAGCCAGCTTCCATCCTGATAAAAATGGAAAACAGCCAGTTTTTTGGAATACGCCGGCCATTGCGTTTCTTCCTTTTTCCGTCACAAATAAACGCTGCCGCTCCCCTTCTAAGCAGCCTGTTTGAAGCAATTGTTGAATAAGCTGATCGAATGTATCCATTTTAAGAAAAGGAGCTGTTTGAAACCATTTCGCCAGCTTATATAAATGAGCATCCTGAATTGTCTGGGCGGACTTTTTTCCTTTCAACAAATGAAAGACAGATGAAGCGGTCCGTTCCCCTTCTACTTCTTTCAACATATGAAGTATCACAGCGTCAAGACAGCGCACATTTATCCCACCCTTCTTTTACAGCGATAGTGTATCACAAAACATGCGTTCCTGTCTTTATTTTTTATCGTCCCCCATATGAAAGCTCTTTCATTAGGGCGGCGAGAAGTTTTTTATTGAAAAGTAAATTAATCGGATTTAAAATGAAGAATAGAAGTGTTTTCAACTACGCTTACTGACTGATTTTATAGGAGGTTTAAATCTTGGCGAAATATACGATTGTCGATAAAGACACATGTATCGCTTGTGGCGCCTGTGGTGCTGCGGCCCCTGACATTTATGATTACGATGATGAAGGCATTGCGTTCGTTATTTTGGATGAAAATGAAGGCACAGCCGCTGTTCCAGATGTACTTGAAGAAGACATGCAGGATGCATTTGAAGGCTGCCCGACTGATTCGATCAAAATTGCAGATGAACCATTTGACGGCGACGCATTAAAGTTTGAATAGAAAAAAAACCGGTGTCCTGAGCGGGCGCCGGTTTTTTTGTTCATGAAGCAGCAAGCTTTTTCGTCCAGATGTGGAGACGAGTGAAAATCATGTAAAACACAACCCCTACAATCACGCCTTTCACGAGGTTGAATGGCAAAATACCCGCTACAATCATTTGGCTCATTTCCGTACCGCTCATTGCCGGAGAGCCAAGAAACAGTGTGTACGCCGGCAGGATAACAAAATAATTCATAACACTCATAATTGCTGACATGGAAACAACACCCGCCAAAATGGCAAATGGCATGGATTTTTTTGATTCAAAGCGTTTATATACGTAATAAACAGGCAGAATAAACGTCACACCAGCCGCAAAATTGGCCAAGTGACCGACTGGAACGCCAGTGGGACTGCCTGTCATAATAAAGTTCATGACATTTTTCAAAAATTCTACGGTAATGCCGGCTACAGGACCAAAAACAATTGCCGCAAGCAGCGCCGGCACATCACTAAAATCAATCATAAGAAAACCCGGAAATGGCGGGATCGGAAAGTTGAGCAGCATCAACAGGTAGGAAAGCGTTGAAAGCAGCCCGACAGCCGTTAATACACGTACATTGTTCTTCTTCATTGGTCATTCTCCTTCTTTTTCATCCATCTCTTCAGAAGGAAGGCACACGCAGCCACAAAAAGCAAATTCCCCTTAAGCAGCAGCTTAAGGGGAGAAAAGTCATGCATGAAAAAACGTTCTTGTATTGCTTTTTTGAACGCAGGCATACCTTCATCTTCTCCCATCCAGACTATACTGTCGGCTCCGGAATTACACCGGATCCTGCCTTATCGGCTCGCGGGCTCAAGGACCATGTCCATTACCGCCGGTCGGGAATTTCACCACGCCCCGAAGATGAAATGATTTAATTTGACTCCCATTATCTCAAAAGTGAAATAAAATTGTCAAGCCTGGCGTGGCAGCGTAAAGAAAAAGACCGTGCCATGCCCTAACCGGCTTTGTACTTTGATTGTTCCACCGTGTGCATGAACAATATTTTTAGCAATAGACAAACCGAGACCTGTCCCAGCTATTCCACGTGTCCTTGCTTTATCTGCTTTATAAAATCGTTCAAACACAAATGGCAGGTCCTCTTCCGGAATCCCGGCTCCTGAATCTTCAACCTGAATAAGATGATAATCATCCTTTACTTCATGAACAACCATGACACGTCCATTATCTGGTGTGTGGCGGAGTGCATTATCAATCAAGTTTGTCAGCACCTGCTCAATTCGGTCTTCATCGATGAGTGCGGCCGTTTGAGTATGAGCGGTTTCCGCTGAAAGAAAAATATTCTTTTCTTTGGCAAGCCCTTGAAATTTATTTGTCACACGCTGCAAAAACGGCTCAAGGGCGGTTTCCGCTTTGTTTAATGTAATATGGCCGGCCTGCATCCGGGCAAGGTCAAGTAATTCATTGACAAGACGGCCCATTCGCAGCGACTCTTCATGGATAATTTGCGCGATTTCACGCTTTTCTTCTTCCGTTGCCGCAATGTCATCGACAATCGCTTCGCTGTAACCCTGCATCATCGAAATAGGTGTCCGCAGCTCATGTGAAACATTGGCGATAAAGTCTTCCCGCAATTTGTCAAGTCTTCGCTCTTCCGTCATATCCCGGACAACCGTGACCGCACCCCGGACAGAATCTGCGTTATAAAGCGGGCTGACAATGATGACATATGAACGACCCTGCATCGTTAGTTCGCCTTCTTGCTCGGTTTCTGTTTTCACTGCTTTCTTAAATAAATCCTGCAAAAGCGTCGGCGTTTCTTCTCTGGCCCCGTTCGTCTTTTTTTCAAAATTCCAGTCATGTAAAAATTGCCGCGCCGGCGGATTTGTAATTAAAACATCCCCATCCTGGTCCAGCGTAATGACTCCGTCTGCCATTGAGCTTAAAATACTCGACAGCTGCTCTTTTTCCTGATTCAGCGCATGAATATTTCCCTTTAGCTGATACGCCATCCGGTTGAATGATGTCGCCAGCGCACCAATCTCATCATTGGTTAAAATCGGCACTTTCGTATCAAAGTGCCCTTGCGACAATTCGGTGGCGGCTTCCCGCATTTTACGAAGTGGCGCTGTTACACGTGTTGAAAGGAAAAACGCAAAAACCGTCGTTAAAATAATGGCAATGCCGGCAGCAATTAAGATGAGTTTCGTTGTCTGCTCCGTAGTTTCTTTCATGACTCCAAGTGACTGATAAATAAAGACAGCGCCATTCTCGCCGTTGTTCAACTGAAACGGAACTCCGACGATAAACGAATTTTCATACCGGCTGTCTGTATCTGTTTCGCTCCCTATATTGATCTCTGCTTCTACTTTCTTTTGATTGTCAAAAACAGCGGACAGCTTCGGGTCAGTTGTAATCGTTTCCCGGCTGATTTTAGACTCATCTGCTTCCAAAGGGTGAAAATGAAAAACCTGCTCATTTTCAGCGATTAAAATGTGCGCCGGGTCGTCGACCAGCTCCCAGGCTACTTCAAGTCCCGTTTGTTCATTTTCGTGGTTTTCAATGACCGCGGCAATTTTTTCAGCTGTATTTTCAAGCTGCTGCTCTACTTGTGAAATGTGGTAGTTCTCAAAAAACTCCAATAACAAAATTGTTAAAAAGGCCAGCACAAAGGAAACGAGAAGCAGGATCGTGATCCATAGCTTCCCGACAACACTTCTCCATATTTTCATTCATTCCCTACCTCGAACTTATAGCCGACACCCCAAACCGTTACAATCATTTTCGCAGCTTCCTCAGACACTTTGTTCAGCTTTTCCCGCAGCCTCTTCACATGCGTGTCAACTGTTCGTAAATCACCGAAAAATTCATAATGCCACACTTCTTTCAGCAAATGCTCCCGGTCAAACACTTTATCTGGCGCTTTGGCGAGAAAATAAAGAAGCTCATATTCTTTCGGCGTCAAATTCACTTCTTCGCCGTCTGCCGTTACCCGATGGGCGTCATTATCGATCGTCAAATGATTGTACACAATTAAATCTTTTGATTTTGTATCCGTATGTAAATACGTTGTTGGTGAAGAGCGCCGTAAAAGCGCTTTTACCCGCAGCACGACCTCACGCGGACTAAACGGCTTGACTATGTAGTCATCAGTGCCCACTTCAAACCCCTGTACCCGGTTTGCTTCCTCACCTTTTGCTGTCAGCATAATGACCGGTGTCGCTTTCGTTACCCGCAGCTCCCGGCATACTTCAATGCCATCTTTGCCCGGCATCATGATATCAAGCAAAATACAGTCATACTCATTTTCGAGTGCTTTTTCGAGCGCTTCTTCCCCGTCCGCCGCCTCATCAATGATATAATTTTCACGTTCCAGGTACATCCGCAGCAGCCGGCGAATTCGTTCCTCATCATCAACCACTAAAATGCTTAATTCTTTTTCCAAAAAATTTTCCCTCCCAATACGCACAATATCTACTATTATAATACAAAAAAAGCCCCCCGCCAAAGACGGGGAGTTAATTTCTTATGCGTATGAATGTAATCCGGCAATAACAAGGTTAACCGCAACAAGGTTAAACATAATAATACCGAATCCTATAACAGCCAGCCAGGCAGATCTTTCACCGTGCCATCCTTTTGACAAGCGTAAATGCAGGAAGGCTGCATAAAACAAGAATGTAATAAGCGCCCATACTTCCTTAGGGTCCCAGCCCCAAAAGCGTGTCCAGGCGATCTGCGCCCAAATCATCGCAAAAATAAGCGCACCGAGTGTAAAGACAGGAAAACCGATTAATACAGAGCGGTAGCTAATTTCGTCAAGAAGATCCGAGCTAACATTCCGAACGAGCGGCTGCAGCAGCGCTGCGACTCTTTTTCTCGTAATCAATCGAATCAATACATATAAAATTATACCGCCGGCAAGTGACCATAATACCGTATTTAACTTTTTCGCATTGATAAATGCTGGCATATCAGCAAGCGGCTCCATTTTTTCTGCCGTCAAAAGTGTACCTTCGTTCGGCCCTACAAGTGCCGGTAATGTGAATTCCTGCTGTGCAGCTGCATCTTCTTTATTGACGTACTCAAACTCTGCTTTATAGTCCGCCAGCGCAAAACCACTCGTAATCAAAATAAACGCAACAACCGATACAATAAAAAACATAACCGCTTCAAGCCATTTTGTTTTTTTTGTACTGACGGATTGATCAATGTTTTTAATTAAATAAATGATGCCGGCAATGAAACTGATTGCAAGTATCCCCTGTCCAGCTGCCGCTGTTGTCACATGAATGTGCAGCCAGTCACTTTGAAGAGCCGGAATAAGCGGGCTGATTTCGCGCGGAAACATGCTCGCATACGCAATAATAATAACCGCGATTGGCAAAGCAAACAACCCGAGCACCACTGTTTTATAAATAAAGAAAATTAAAATAAACGAGCCAACAATCATCATCCCAAAAAACGTTGTGAATTCAAATAAGTTACTGACCGGCGCATGGCCTGCTGCCGCCCAGCGTGTAAAAAAGTAGCCAAGCTGCGCCGCAAATCCAACAATGGTAACGATAATGCCGAGTCTGCCCCAGCGGTTCACAACTTCCCCATCACGCAGCCCTTTTTGGCGAATTGAACCACCAAAAAGGAACGTGGCGACTAAATATAAAAGAAAAGCTGCATAGAGCAGCGTACTGCTAACGCCTGCTAAATCTGACATTGAGCGTGTGCCCCCTTAATCCTTTTGTCTGTCCTCCGGCTCCGGAATCGCTGTGCCGTTCAGAACAGAGTGAATTTCACGTTTTAACCCGTGCCAGTTTTTGTTCGTATGGCCGGCCACATATATACGTCCTTCTTTTTCCCGAATCCATAGACGCCGGTGATTCCAGTACGAACCTTGAATAACGCCGATCATAAAAACAATGCCGCCGACCGCTAAAATTGGAAGCGTTAAATCTTTTCGGATTGTTAAGGCGGATACGTCACGGGTTTCTAAGTTTTTAAATGCCATTTTATATTCGGTTTCACCAAGCGGTTCCATCGTGTTGCGAATTTGGGCAAAGCTCATTTCCCCGTCTGGCGTTTCCGGCGTGATCATATTAAAAAGAAATGCCGGGTTGTTTGGCAGTGGTGATTTTGATACCGGTTCGCCTGATTCGCTAAACCCATCAAAATCCGGATAATAGCCACGAAGCTCTACTTTATAGCCGCTGCCAAGATCATAGGACTCTTGCTGATCAAACAAATCGACGACAATTTCACCGAACTCTTCACCGGTTTCTTTGTTTGTCAGCGCAAAATGCATCGCTTTCATTTCGTCCTGGCGGAAACTTGTTTGATACACAGCAAACTGGTCAAACTTCATCGGCTGGTTTACTTGAATCGACTTCGCCTGTACTTCTGTCAGTTCTGGCTCGGCACCAGGAAGTTCATTGTTTTCATCCCGATACAATATCGCATCGGTCTGGTAGTTTTTCGCCACCGTTCCCACCCGGTCAATCGCTTCGTCAAATACTTCCGGATCTTCGCCTTCTTCATAATTCTCTAAAGTGAACTCATTATTTTTCACGTAATAGGCGCCATCTGTGCCCGGCACTTGAAGCGTTTCCCCTTCACGAATCCAAAGCAGCTCATCTATGTACATGCCTGGAACTGACCGAAGCAATGCGCCAAGAAGGAAAATAATTAATCCCACATGGTTCACATATGGACCCCATCTTGTAAATCTATTTTTTTCCGCCAAAAGCGCGCCGTTTTCCATGCGGACTTTATACCGTTTTTTTGCCAGTTTCACTTTTATTTTTTCTATTTCCGAAGCTTGCAGTGTACCTTCCTGCTCCGCAAACAGCCGCTGCTTTTTCATAAATGATTCATGGCGGTCGACCCGCTGGTTTTTTAACGCACGGTACAATGGAACAACCCGGTCAAGACTTGCGATCACAAGCGACACACCAAGTGCCGCCACGAGCGCACTGAACCAGACTGAGTTATACAAATCATGAAAGCCGATCATGTAATAAATTTTGCCGAATTGGCCGTATACATCTTCATAATACATTTCGGCCGGCATATTGGATGGGATGTAAAACTCCTGCGGCAAAATTGTCCCGAATGATGCGGCAACGAGCAGGAGGACGATGATCCAAATGCCTACTTTCACCGATGAAAAGAAATTCCATACTTTATCAATGATCGTTTTGTTGTACGTTTGCGAGCGGCGCGCACTTCCTTCATAGCGCATATCAACGAACTTCTCTTGTTTTGCTTTTTCCGTCAGCGCCCGTCCGCACGATTCACATAAAATCGTGCCGTTCGGATTTACATGGCCGCATTCGCACTTCACTTTCCCCATACGAAAACTCCCTTTACGATGATGGCTTTACCCGTTCAAACAACGCTCGCACCTGCTCTTCTTGAATTAAGCCGCCGATCACTATTTGATCAATCGTTCCGTCTGGCTTAATCATAAACGTCGTCGGAAGTGGGTCAACCCCGTACGTATCCATCACTTCTTTTCCCGAATCAATGGCAATCGGGAATGTCAGGCCGTACTGTTTTGCAAAATTATTTACTTGAAAATCCGACTCGCCTACATTGACAGCCAAAATTTCCACCTGGCCTTCATACTCATTTGCCAGCTTTTCCATATGCGGCATTTCTTCCTTACACGGTTCACACCAAGTGCCCCAGAAATTTAAAAAGACCCCTTTTCCTTCATAATCCGAAAGCTGGTGTGTCTCCCCCTTTAAATCCGTTAAAACGAAATCTGGCGCTTTGTCTCCTGCCTCCAACGCACCACGTGACTCTTTTGTTACATTCGTATAAAGTGCATAAATGACAAGTCCGGCCAGCACTGCTAAAATCGCTGCCCGCATATAAAGCCGTTTTTTCTTTTTATCCATCTTTCAGCCTCCAAGCCCGCTTGCATTATACGGACATGTGTAAAAAACTACGTATATTATATCATTACTTCTTACTTCTAAAGAAAACAGTCCTCTTTTTTAATGTGACAGTTTTATGACTTAACGCAGTGCGCCTGTTTCAGCAAGTGTGCGCAGCTGCTTAATTTCATGCGCTGTCAATTCACGGTAATCGCCTGCGTTTAAGCCGTGCAGCGTTAAGTGGGCAAACCGGTCGCGGCGCAGCTTTTGCACGGGGTGCCCGATCGCTTCAAACATACGGCGCACTTGACGGTTGCGTCCTTCGTGAATCGTAATTTCAAGCAGCGAACGGTTTTTCTTCCGATCGATCGATAGTTCTTTTACTTTAGCCGGGGCGGTCATGCCGTCTTCAAGCTTTAAACCGGACATAAGCCGTTTCAAAAGATGCCGCTGCACGATGCCTTCTGTTTTGGCGATATACGTTTTATCCATTTCATAGCGCGGGTGCGTCATTAAGTTGGCAAATTCACCGTCATTTGTTAACAGAAGAAGACCGGATGTATCATAATCAAGGCGTCCGACTGGAAAAATGCGCTCCTCTACTTCCGGGAAAAAGTCAACGACCGTTTTTCTCCCTTTGTCATCCGTTACCGCTGAAATGACCCCGCGCGGCTTATAAAATAAATAATATACTTTCCGTTCCCGTTCGACTGGTACCCCTTCTACACGTACATCATCATGTAAGCCAACTTTCGTGCCAAGTTCGGTAATTTTTTTGCCGTTAACGGTTACCTTTCCTTCTTCAATAAGCTGTTCTGCTTTTCTGCGCGATGCGATTCCTGCCTGCGCGATCACTTTTTGCAATCGTTCCATCTATTTCACCTCTATAATTGTCTTTTCGTCCATTAAGCATTATGGCACAAATATCGAAAAAGGAAAAGAAAACTTAAAAAGCTTCCCGTAGCCGCCTGGAGCTGGACAAAATAAAAAACCTGGTTATAAAACCAGGCTTCAAGCTGTAGACAAACTGTTTTTTAGCATTGGGCATATTAAAAAGACTCGAAAGGATTTAGTTTGGTCGTATCTTTCTTTTTATAAAGGCACAAAACCGCTATTTCGCTTCTGCTTATTGCTTTTCAAAACTACTTGGTGAAGGCTGCCGGACACAGACTCCCTGCAGGAAGGACAGTGAGTCGGGAGACTCCTTTCGCACTGTCCGGGAAAGCAAAGTCCAACAGGCTTCACCTATCGGCTTTAAGTAAAAAACAAAGCAGGATCTCTGCAAACGTCAATCTTTTTCCGTAAACAAACGTTTTTGCTGAGAAGCAGCGTTTGACTTTGTCCCCACTCTGAAATCTGGTTTTAAAAACAAGGCATTTGCTGGCAGCCTGATCTGCCTATAAAAGCCAGGATGCGGCAATAATGGCAAAGAAAAATGCTGCTGCATCAGCCAGCAGGCCAATTTTCAGCGCATCTCCGGTTTTTTTAATGCCAGCTGCCCCAAAGTAAACAGCGAGAACATAAAGCGTCGTATCTGTACTGCCCTGCATAATAGCGGCAAGTTTCGCAATATACGAATCTGCACCGTGCTCTTGCATTAACTGATCCAGCATCGCCAGCGTCGCTGAACCGGAAATGGGGCGGATTAGTGCAAGCGGCACCACATCCGCTGGAATACCGAACAGGGACAGGAACGGTGCCATCCATGAAGCAAGCTCTGCAGCAGCCCCTGATGCGCGAAAAACAGCGACCGCCGCCATCATGATAACAAGATGCGGCACGATTGCGATCCACATGTACATCCCTTCTTTCGCTCCATCCGTGAGCGTTTCATAGATGTTCACGTTTTTATAAAGTCCAATTCCGATAACAGCCGCAACAATCAAAGGTATGAGCCAGACTGCCATTACCGTATCCTTTTATGCGCATAATAGCGGTCAAGAAGAATAGCAAAAAAGGCAGACATGACCGTCGCAAATAGTGCAGGCAAAATAATATCCGTCGGGTTCGAGGCGCCGTGCTTTAAACTAATTGCAATAACGGTTGTCGGAATCAATGTGACCGCTGCTGTATTCAGCGCAAGAAATGTCACCATTGAGCGGCTTGCTGTGTCTTGATCCCCATTGAGCTTTTTCAGCTCCCGCATCGTTTTTAGACCAATTGGTGTGGCCGCATTGCCAAGCCCGAAAAAATTAGCCGCCATGTTTGAGGCAATATAGCCAAATACCGGGTGTCCATCCGGTATTTCTGGAAAAAGCCGCCCGAGCAGCGGCTGAACTGTATTTGCAAGTGCTTTAACAATGCCCGCCCCTTCCGCTGTTTTCATCACACCAGTCCAAAACAGGAGAATGCCTGCAAGTGAAAGGGCCAATTCAATAGACTGCTCCATTGACTGAAAAAGAGCCTCGTTCACATCCGCCATCGTTCCATTTACAGCCGCAAAAAGAAAACCGCTCAGCATTAAAAAAGCAAACGCCGCACTTACCATACGATCAGCTCCTTTTTGATTTTTGTCCAAAAAGATGGCGGGCTGCTTTTCGTTCGATAAACGGGGGTCGACGCTTTTTTTTCTGTTCCGATCCACAATTCAGCGGTTCCTTTTTTATTGGAATTGAGTACAATTCGAAGATAAGCCGATTTTTTTTCCTGATTGGTCATCGGATACCGGACCTGTTTTTTCGCATAAAAGGAGTCGGCTTCTCCCGGTACAGAAAACGGTGTTTTTCCGACGATATCTGTTTGTTTATAAGAAGAAAAGCCATAGTGAAAAAGGGATGTATGATCGAGCCAGTCATCTGGCGCATTCAATGTCACCGCAACCAATCCCATGCCGTTTTCTTTAGCCGTTGTCACAAGCGTGCGCCCCGTTTTTTTTGTAAAACCAGTTTTTCCGCCCGTAATGATACCACCATCTCGAACGAGCCGGTGTTTATTTTCCCATACGCGAATGGGTTTGCTTTTTGTTTTATATACGCTGGTCGAAACAATCTTCCTATAAGCTTTGTTTTCCATCGCTGCCGCAGTCAAAAGTGCCATATCATAGGCGCTTGAGTAATGAGCAGGATCATCAAGCCCATGCGGATTCATGAATGACGTATTGCGCATACCAAGTTTTTTTGCTTTTTCATTCATCAAAACGACGAACTCCTCGGTTGACCCGCCAACATATTCGCTAATTGCCGTAGCCGCATCGTTTCCTGAGCGGAGCATTAATCCGTAAACAAGCTCTTCAAGCGTCAGCTTGTCTCCTTTTTCCATATAAATGCTAGAGCCTTCCACTTGACGGGCATGATCACTAATCACCACTGTTTCGTTCATCCGGCCGGACTCAATGGCAAGAAGCGCCGTCATGATTTTTGTTATGCTCGCGATCGGCCGGCGTACATGTGCATCTTTTTGAGCCAAAACCCGGCCGCTTTCCATGTCCATTAACACCGCATTTTGAGCTGAAAGAGACGGTTCTGCTTTTGTCACTGATGGCATGATGACCAGCCCCAGGAGCAGAATGAAAGCGAACAGCTCTCTTTTTTTCATGAGTCCGCTCCTTTCCTTTTTCACTACTATATGAAAAAAGAAAGATCGGCATGCCTACTCGTCGAGTGCTTCTTCAAACCGGCCGAAAAACAGATCTGCTTCTTGCTGCATCGAAACATCGCCTTCTTCGAGCGGCGGCAAATCAGCAATGCTCTTTAACTGGAAGGCATCCAAAAATTCAGTCGTTGTGGCATATAAAATCGGCCGCCCCGGAGCATCCGCTCGGCCCGCTTCTTCAATAAGCCCGCGTGCACAAAGTGTTGCAATCGGCCGTTCGGTCTTGACTCCACGGATGTCTTCCACTTCAATACGTGTAACCGGCTGATTGTACGCAATAATCGCCAATGTTTCTAAAGCGGCTTGAGACAGCGTTTTTGGTGATGGCTTTTCAGCGAGCTCCTGAATATATGCGGCATTTTCTTTTTTGGTCATCATCCGGTATTCATTCCCAAATGATGTAATCATGATGCCTCTAGCTTGATCCTGTTCAAATGCTTCCATCATCGACTGAAGAATTCCTGTTAGTTCGTCTATTGGAATATCAAGAACTGCCGCCATTTGGTCAACAGTTAGCCCTTCGTCTCCCGCTGCGAAAAGCAGGCTTTCAATAATGCTTTTATTTTTCATGTTTCGTTTCCTCCAACTGTCACGTACAGATCGGCAAAATTTCCTTTTTGCGAGACGATAATCTCGTTTTGCTTCATCAATTCTAAAATAGCCAGAAAACTGACAACGAGTTCATTCCGTTCACTCGAATCAAACAAGTCATCAAACCGGATCGGCTCTTTAGAAGCCGCTAATTTTTCTTTCAGCACATTCATTCTTTTTTCCACCGACAGTTCTTCCCGCCGGACTGTCGCTTTTGGCGGCACTGCCAATTTTTTACGGCGTGTCATTTTTTGAAACGCCCCAAGCATATCAAAAATGGACACATTCAGAGGTCCTTCCGCATTAGATGAAAAAAGCTGGTCTGCAGGCGGCCGTGAATATAGCTTTGTCCGCTCTTCTTCTAATTCATGCAGCCTGCCAGCCGCTTCCTTGTATTTTTTATATTCAATTAAACGGCGGGCCAATTCATCCCTCGGATCTTCTTCCTCTATATAGTCGTCTTCCTCTGACGAGTGATCCGGCAAAAGCGAACGGCTTTTCATCGCAATTAATGTTGCAGCCATAACAAGGTATTCACTCGCGACATCCAGTTCAAGCTGTTGCATCGTGTTTACGTATGCTAAGTATTGATTCGTAATTTCCGCTGCTGGGATATCGTATATATCTATTTCAAGCTGCTGAATTAAATGAAGCAGCAAATCAAGAGGCCCTTCAAATGAATCAATTTTCACTTTATATTCCATCGTTCGCTCTCCTGTACTCATTACATTTTTAGCACCCTGTCAAGTATAGTCTATTTCACAGGATCTTTCAGCGTTTAAAGTTGAGAATATGAGGAAAACATGATAATCTTAATTCTAATCCGACCACTTGACTGGGGGAAAATGAATGTACTCATATCCTGTGCCTTATCTTGCCTTTTTGGCACATTTTCATATTGACCATGATTATTTTGAATGTCACGAGCTGTTAGAAGAACATTGGAAAGAAACAGATGGTGCCCGTGATTCCATTTGGGTCGGCCTCATTCAGTCCGCCGTCTTTTTGTATCACTACCGGCGTGGAAACAAGACAGGAGCGCTCCGTATGGCGCAAAAATCATTGCGCTGCCTCAGCCATAATGTGCAGGCACTAGGCCAGCTCGGCATTGATCCGGAACCATTTTTATTTTCCATCCGGCAAACGGCTGATCAAATGAAAAACGGTGCTCCATTTGAACCTATCACGATTCCCATCGCAGATGAACGGCTTAAAAAAGAGTTCAAGCATTTTACCGCGACCTTTGAACCAGAATTGAATGAACGGTTTTTAATAGATAAACATGTGCTGCGTGACCGTACAGACGTGTTAAAAGCCCGCGCAGCCGCCATAGCATTAAAAAAAGCCGGTAAGGTGACGATATAATCGTCCTTTACCGGCTTTCTTTCATGCATTTTTCAAAAAATCGGTTCGTTGCTTCATTTGGAGCAACGGTCCGATCCGAAAATAATTTTGTCACAGCCGCAATCATTTCCGTTCCAATTCCTTCATCGCGAAAGGACGGATTGACTGCAATATGCAAAATTTCAGCTGTTGTTTCACTGACGGCCACGCCAATAACGCCGACAAGATCTTCGTCCACTTTCCAAAGAAACAATTGTCTGCCGTCATTTGCTTCGTAACTCTCAATCGTTTCTTTTAGTGTCCGCAGCTCTTTCTCACGGGGCATATAGGAAAGCAGACCCATTGCAATCTTCTTAAACGACTTTTTATATCGAATCAGCATATAAAATCCCTCTTCAATTAGCAGGATTTACCTGCCTAATATCGCCACGTTTCTTATCTTACTAAATCCAAGACACAATCGCAAGGGCTTTCCTTTAATTTACAATAAAAAACCAGTAATAAAGCCCCCAGCCCAATGCCATCACTGTCAAAATAACAAGTAGAATAATATTGTTTTTCATATTATATGTCCTCGATCAGTTTGTTTGCGGCAGCCCAAGTGGCAAGTCCAATTTTATTAAATCATCAAACGTTTCACGGCGAATAACGAGCTTTGCTTCACCCTTTTCAGCAAACACAACCGGTGGACGAGGAATCCGGTTATAGTTATTGGCCATTGAATAGCCGTATGCTCCGGTGCAAAACATCGCGAGCAAATCACCCGTATTCGCTTTGGGAAGCGGCAAATCCCATATAAGCATGTCTCCGGATTCACAGCACTTCCCAGCTATTGAAACCGTTTCTTCAACCGGATCATTCACTCGATTTGCCAGCACTGCTTCGTATTTCGCTTCATACAATGCGGGACGAATGTTATCACTCATGCCGCCGTCAACCGCCAAATATTTGCGCACATTCGGTACATCCTTTATCGATCCCGTCTCATAAATGGTAATGCCGGCATCGCCAACAAGAGATCGGCCAGGCTCAATCCAGATTTCGGGCATCTTGAGCCCGCATTTTTTCGTTTCGGTTTGTACTTTGCGAATAATTTCTTCAACGTATGCGGCGGGCTCAAGAGGATCATCTTCAGCCGTGTAACGAATGCCAAAACCACCGCCCAAATTTAATACTTCTGATTCGAACGACAGTCGATTATGCCAGTCCGCCAATTTTCCGATAATTTTTTCGGCAGCAAGAATGAAACCGGTCGTTTCAAAAATTTGTGATCCAATATGGCAGTGAAGGCCGAGCACATGAACAAATGGCTTTTTAAGCGCAATGGTTAACGCTTCTTCCGCTTGGCCGTTGTTTAAATCAAAGCCAAATTTTGAATCTTCCTGGCCGGTTAAAATATAATCATGTGTGTGTGCTTCAATTCCTGGTGTAATACGCAGCAAAATGTTCATCGCCTGACCGCGCGCTTCACTGATCTCACCGATCATGTCCAGTTCAAGAAAATTGTCCACCACGATACAGCCTATGCCCGCATCAAAAGCCATTTCAAGCTCTTCACGACTTTTATTATTTCCATGAAAATGAATGCGCTCTGCCGGAAAGCCCGCTTTTTGGGCGGTGTACAATTCCCCCCCTGAAACAACGTCAAGAGACAGCTCTTCCTGCTCCGCCAGCTGCATCATGGCAACCGATGCAAATGCTTTGCTTGCATACGCCACTTGCGCGGTTACACCCAATTTGTCAAATGTCTGTTTAAACCCTCTCGCACGCTCGCGAATAAGTGCAACATCATATAAATAAAGCGGCGTACCAAATTGAGCGGCTGCTTCCACCACATCAACACCGCCAATTTCCAAATGTCCGCGGTCATTTACAGCCGCTGTTCCATATTTATGCATATGTATAATCGCCCCGTTCTATTATCGTTATGCCGTTTGCCCGGCATGAGAATAAAAGTACTATATCATACATTCACCCCCTGCTCAATATATGAAAAATCACCGGTCAGCGAGAATCGATCCGGTTAATTTCCGGAATTCCCGTCTGCTCCGGTGCCTGTCGTCTGATCAAAATCGACCAAAGAGAAGAAGCGTCAAAAGGAATAAGCGGCCATAAATAAGGGGCTCCGAACGGTTTTAAGCGAACAAGGTATAAAAAAACGATCATCACAGACACGACAAATCCGGCTGGCCCGAAGAAAGCGACAGCGAGAAGCATAAAAAGACGCATGATTTTATTCGCCAGCCCCAGCTCATAGCTCGGCGTTGAAAACGTGCCAATAGCTGCAATGGCTGTGTATAAGACAACTTCCGGTACGAAAAGACCTGTATCAATGGCAATTTGTCCAATTAAAATGGCGGCAACGAGGCCCATTGCAGTTGAAAGCGGCTGCGGCGTGTGAATCGAGGCAACACGCAGCCATTCAATCCCTATATCTGCAATTAAAAGTTGAACGGCAAGAGGAATCTTCGTTTCTTCGTTCGGACCGATAAAAGAAAGCGCCTGTGGAAGCATGTCAGGATGTTGTGAAAACAGGAGCCAAAGCGGCAATAAAAATAGAGACATCCACAAACCGATAAAACGAAGCAGCCGAATGAATGTCCCTGCAGCCGGCAGCTGCCGGTACTCTTCTGCATGCTGCAAATGCTGCCAATAAGTAGACGGCATAATCATGACAGCGGGAGAAGTATCCGTATATAAAAGTACGTGCCCCTCCATCAAATGAGCGGCAGCAATGTCTGCTCGTTCTGTATACCGGACAAGCGGATATGGGTTATAGCGCTGCTTAATTAAAAATTCTTCTATTGTTTTGTCTGCCATTGGCGTACCGGCTGTTTCAATGGACTCGACTTCTTTTTTTATTTTATCAACCAGGTCCTTTGATGCAACACCATCCATGTAACCGACAGCAACATCCATTTTCGAAACGTCCCCTGCTTTCATCATTTCGAACCGGAGACGGCCGTCGCGAATTCTTCTTCTTGTCAGGGCGGTATTGACGATAATATTTTCAACAAATCCGTCTCGGGAGCCCCGCACAACCTTTTCAGTGTCCGGTTCTTCCGGCTGCCTGCCCGGGTAACTTCTTACATCTATGATAAATAAGGAGCCCGGTACTGCAATAACGATAAGCCCGGACATCATCGCGACCGGCAATTTAGAAAGATCATCGACTTCTTCGACTGCCTGGTGAACGAGATGCTCCTTGACCAAAGTGGCGGACGATTCTTTTCGCTTTTTTTCAAGTGATACGAGCGATTCGATAATCTCGATGATAAACCGGGTATCACAAAGCCCGTTAATAAAATAAAGATGAAGCGGCTCTCCGGCTACTGTGAGCCGCCTTACGCCTGTATCAAAGCTTTTGCCAAGCCCTGCTTCTTTCTCTAAATACGCATCAATTTCTTCAGGCCTGATCATTGTAATGCCTCCTTTTACATCGGTGAAAATACGATCCATTGAATGAGTGAGCCAGTCATTTTGCCAAGTGCCACAGCCATCATCAAAATGTTAATATCGGCAAACACACCGGCTCTCCTCGCTAGTATCGGAAAGACATTTAGTACTTCTGTTAATGCTGCTGCTGCCATGCCGATAAACAATCCACTAAATAAACCAACAAATGCAGTCGTAACAGCCGGCCAATGAAGATCCACATTAAAGATGTGTAATAGTGTCCCTGCTACTACACCGAGCACGAGTGACAGCTCATACAAATGAATGGATGATGTTGTTTTTGTCGCCGACATCAGCCTGGGAATAACCCCGAGTACTGTAATAAACGCAACGTATCCTGCGCCAGTAGCCAACCCGCCGGATAATCCTAAAAAAAGGATGATAGCAATACTCATTTCACGACTGTTCCTTTTCATTGGCGGCAAGATAGCCGTTAATATCCTCTTCATATTTGAACATTTCTAAATCGAGCGGTCCCGGCTCTTCATTGAGCCGTTTTTGCCAGAGCCGGTTAAAAAATAAAATCATCCCGAGACCAAGACCAATTGAATAAGGAATTTGTAGTAAAAGCGGTTGTTCTTTTTTTACTCCGGTTATTTTTTCATATATCAGCACATGCACTTTTTGCATCGATACATCTTCATGAAAATTCATAATCGTCAGTGCAGCACCCGTAAACAACACAAGCCAGACAAATGCTATTTTCCAAAAAGAAGCCGGCGCAATTGCCGGCTGAAGGCTGACAATAGATTCAGTTTCTCCTGCAATGACGACTTGTGTATCTGGGAACGCTGTTTTTAACGCATGAATCACATCGAGAACGCTTACGACAACGATGTTGCCGGCTGATGGCTGAACCGTTTTAATAACGAGCTTTTCTAAAATCGGCTGCGCTTCTTGATCCACCTCTGCTTCAGCCACATCAAAAAAAGAAATGCGCCGTTCGTCAAGGCGAACATGGCGCTTTAAACTGATGTACATGAATTGCTCCATAGCAGCACCTCCGCTTTTCACGAAGTTTCCCCGTGGCTGCTATTTTTTATTCATATCCTCCCTCAGACTTTTAATAATCTGCTTTTCAAGTCTTGAGACCTGCACTTGAGAAATACCGAGCCTGTTTGCGGTTTCCGCCTGGGTACAGTCTTTAAAAAAACGAAGAAACACAATAAGCTGGTCGCGCTCAGACAGCTTCTCAATCGCTTCTTTTACAACGAGTGATTCAAACCACTCTTCTTCAGGCGCTGCCAGTTGGTCAAGCAGCGTGATCGGTTCTCCTTCGTTTTCATAAACTGTTTCATGAATCGAAGCTGGACGGCGGGAAGATTCTTGTGCCATCAGTGCTTCTTCCATCGAAATGTCCAGCTTTCCGGCTATCTCCTGAACCGTTGGCGGACGCCCAAACTGTGCCGTAAACGCTTCTCGTTCACGCCTCATTTTCCCGGCCGTTTCTTTTAAACGCCTGCTTACCTTCACTTCACCATCATCACGCAAAAAGCGCTGAATCTCGCCAATAATCATCGGAACTGCGTATGTCGAGAACTTTACGTTGTATGAAAGATCAAACTTATCAATACATTTAATTAAGCCGATGCAGCCAATTTGAAACAGATCTTCTGATTCATAGCCACGATTTAAAAAACGGTGCACAACCGACCAGACGAGACGCGTATTCCATTCTACGAGCTTATTGCGCGCTTCGACGTCGCCGGCCTGACTTTTTTTAATCAGTCCTCTCACTTCACCATCGGACAGCTGCACAGCCTGTTTCATTGGATTTCCGCCTGTTCTTTACACACAATTAACACGCTTTCCAGCCAGCCGTTTTTTGAACCGGACGATCGTTCCAGAGGAAGTACTTGATTCGATTTCCAGCAGGTCCGTAAAGTGCTCCATAATCGTAAAGCCCATCCCGGCTCGTTCCATTTCAGGCTTTGTCGTAAAAAGAGGTTCTTTCGCTTCCTCGATATTGCCGATTCCGCGTCCTTCATCACGAACGACTACATCGATTTCCCCGTCTTCAATCGATGCACTTATATAAACCATCCCTGCCGGATTGCTGTCATATCCATGAATAATCGCATTTGTCACAGCCTCCGAAACGGCGGTTTTTAATTCAGCCAAGTCATCTACTGTCGGATTAAGTTTTGCGGCAAACGCTGCAACCGCTACACGTGAAAATGCTTCATTTTCGCCGAGTGCATTAAACGATACGTTCATAGCGTTTTGCATGATGATTCCCCCAATCGATCGAGTGCTTCTTGTTCAGTTTGATCCACATACATAATTTTAAACAAACCTGAAAGCTGAAACAGCCGTTTTACTTGCGTATTTAACCCGCAGACTGTTACACTGCCGCCCATTTCATTAACTTGCCGGTAGCGGCCTAAAATAACGCCGAGACCTGAACTGTCCATGAAAGGCAGGCCCGACAAGTTCCAAACCAAGTGCTGCGACTGATTCATGTCTATTTGTTGTTCCACAAATTCTTTTACCTGCTCGGAATAATAATGATCGAGTTCCCCTGTCAGTCGGATGATGAGAACTTTTCCTTGCGCTTCTGCTTTCATGGTTACCATCGTAATTCCTCCTTTATGTGCTGATACGTTCAATTCTTTTTACAAGAGCCTTTTTCCTTCCTGTTTTCAAAACTAGAAAAAACCTCTTATTTTTCGACAAAAAAGGGACTGACAAAAGTCAGTCCCGAATTACTTTATGAATGAGCGTTGGCCGATCTACGTGTTCTGATGAAAACCGGTATGCCTGTTTCACTTTTTTAATGGAGTTTTCTGGTGATTCTGAATCTGCATGAAGGGTCACAAGCACGTCCCCTTTTTGAACGGTATCGCCGATTTTCTTCTTTAGTGTAATCCCGACGGCGTGATTAATTTCATCCTCTTTCGTTGCGCGTCCTGCTCCTAAATACATGGCAGCTGTCCCGATGGATTCCGCATCAATTTCCGCTACAAATCCTTCTTCATCGGCTGTAACATCCACGTGGAATTTTGCCTGCGGAAGCTTCGTTTTGTCATCAATCATGCTGACATCGCCGCCTTGCGCGATGATAAACTGGCGGAACGCTTCAAACGCCTGTCCATTGTCAAGGTTGGCTTCAAGTGTGATCCGCGCTTCGTCATAATCGCTAAATGCGCCGGCAAGAACCGTCATGTGCGAAGCAATTTCGAGCGACAGTTCCCGCAGGTCATCTACTTTCGCTCCTTGTAAAATATCAACAGCCTCTTTAATTTCATTGGCATTGCCTACTTCAAATCCGAGCGGCTGGTTCATGTCGCTAATGATCGCCACCGTTTTACGGCCTAGATTATTGCCAATCGCAACCATTTCTTTTGCCAATGCTTCTGAATCTTCGAGCGTTTTCATAAACGCCCCTGAACCCGTTTTCACATCAAGTACAATGCTGTCCGCACCAGAGGCAAGCTTTTTACTCATAATGGAGCCGGCAATAAGCGGGATGGCCTCAACTGTCGCTGTTACGTCCCGAAGTGCATATAATTTTTTATCCGCCGGGGCCAGGTTTCCAGTTTGTCCGGCCACCGCAAGTTTATGTTTATTAACATTATTAATAAACTTCTCTTTCGACATTTCAATTTGCAGGCCATCGATCGCTTCGAGCTTGTCGAGTGTTCCACCAGTATGACCGAGGCCGCGGCCAGACATTTTTGCGACTGGCACGCCCGCTGAAGCAACAAGCGGGCCGACAATAAATGTTATCTTATCGCCCACTCCCCCTGTTGAGTGCTTGTCTACTTTATGTCCTTGAATGCCGGACAGATCAATTGTTTCACCGGAATCCACCATCGCTTTTGTGAGAACAGCCGTTTCCCGGGGATTCATTCCTTGAAAATAGATCGCCATCATAAGAGCAGAAGCCTGATAATCCGGGATGTCGCCTTTTGTATAGCCTTTAACAAAAAACTCGATTTCTTCATTTGTTAACGCTTGGCCATTACGCTTGTTGTGTATAACATCGACCATTCTCATCTCATGATCACACCTTTACAAAGATTGGACAATCTCTTTTACGTAAGCAAGGAAATCCGCGCGCACTTTTTCTGTCGTTTCAATCACTTCCTCGTGCGCAAGCGGCTGATCTAAGATTCCGGCAGCCATGTTGGAAATGCATGAAATGCCCAGCACGTTCATGCTGCCGTGACGCGCGGCAATGACTTCCGGCACCGTTGACATTCCGACCGCGTCCGCTCCAAGTAGACGCGCCATACGAACTTCAGCCGGCGTTTCATATACTGGTCCAGTATTTCCAGCGTAGACCCCTTCTTTCACTTTAATACCCACTCGTGCTGCTGCTTGTTTCGCCAGCTTCCGCAGTTCGCCGCTATACGCTGTAGACATATCCGGAAAGCGAACGCCAAGACGGTTATCATTTTTCCCGATAAGCGGATTGCCACCCATTAAATTTAAATGATCTGAAATAAGCATTAAGTCGCCCGGCTCAAATGATTCATTTACGCCGCCTGCTGCATTTGTGACAATAACGGTTTCGATGCCCAATGCCTTCATCACACGTACCGGGAATGTTACTTGCTCGAATGTATAGCCTTCATAGTAATGAAAGCGTCCCTTCATTGCGGCGACGATTTTTCCGGATAACGTGCCGATGACCAGTTCTCCCGCATGGCCTTCTACAGTAGAAACCGGGAAATGGGGGATTGTTTCATAAGGAATGTTAACGGCATTTTCCACTTCATCGGCTAGCACACCAAGACCCGAACCTAAAATGAGCCCAATTTCCGGTGTTTGGTTAAGCTTCTCATTTAAAAACTGTGCTGCTTCGTTAATATGTTCGAAATTCATCGTAATTCCTCCATAAAACTTTTTCCGTACTCAGGCATTGTGACGTTAAAGTTGTCGGCAATCGAAGCACCGATGTCCGCAAATGTTTCACGCACGGCAAGTTCTTCGCCCTGTACAAATGCTTTTGAAAATACAAGAAGCGGCACGTATTCACGTGTATGGTCCGTTCCATGATGAATCGGATCATTTCCATGGTCCGCTGTTAAAATAAGCAAATCATTTTCATTTAATTTATCCAGCAGCTCCGGCAGACGCACATCAAACTGTTCCAGCGCTTTTCCGTATCCTTCCGGGTCACGGCGATGTCCAAATAAAGCATCAAAATCAACAAGATTCAAAAACGACAAGCCCGTAAAATCTTTTTCCGCCACTCCAATAAATTTGTCCATTCCATCCATGTTTGACGTTGTACGAATCGCTTCTGTTACTCCTTCTCCGTCATATATGTCCGCAATTTTCCCAACGGCAATAACATCAAATGATGCGTCTTTTAGTTCATTCATTACAGTGCGGCCAAACGGCTTAAGTGCATAATCGTGGCGGTTTGAGGTACGCTTGAAATTCCCCGGCTCGCCGAGAAATGGACGGGCAATCACACGTCCGACCATGTAATCGCCTGTTTTTGTCATCGCACGTGCCGTTTCGCAAATGCTGTATAATTCATCAAGCGGGACAATTTCTTCATGTGCGGCAATTTGCAGGACGGAATCTGCTGAGGTATAAACAATCAATGCCCCGGTTTTCATATGTTCTTCGCCAAGCTCATCTAAAATTTCCGTTCCACTGGCCGGCTTATTGCCAATCACTTTACGGCCGGACTTTTCTTCCAGTTCCTGGATCAAAGAGGAAGGAAATCCATCTGGAAATACTTGAAAAGGGGTTTGAATATTGAGGCCCATGATTTCCCAATGACCCGTCATCGTATCTTTTCCGTTCGATGCTTCCTGCATTTTCGTCCAAAAAGCAACCGGTTTTTCCACCTTTTTAATTCCTTTAATTTCTTTAATATTAGACAAACCAAGGGCTTCCATATTCGGCATGTTCAAACCATTCATTTTTTCAGCAATATGACCGAGTGTGTCAGCGCCTTCATCTCCAAAAGAAGAGGCATCCGGTGCTTCCCCGATTCCAACTGAGTCGAGAACGATTAAGTGAATCCTTTTAAACGAATGATTCATTTTTCCGTTTCTCCCTTCTAAGTTCATTGTGTTCTTATTTTTACCCTGACTGCTTAACAGATAACCTGTAAAATATTAATTGTCAGAAGTCTGACTTCTCTTTTTCAGTATAATTCATTTGCCCATAAAATACAAAATGCACCTGAAAATTTTTTTCAGGCGCGCGGGTGAAACTGGCTGTATACATCTTTTAACCTTGTTTTTGTCACATGCGTATAAATTTGTGTGGTTGAAATGTCTGCGTGGCCAAGCATCTCCTGCACTGCCCGCAAGTCCGCACCGTTTTCAAGCAAATGAGTAGCGAAGGAATGACGAATGGTATGAGGTGTTAATTCTTTCTCAATCGTTGCTTTTTTCGCCAATGCTTTAATGACTTTCCAAAACCCTTGACGCGTCAGGCGCTGCCCATAATGATTTAAAAATAGGGCTTCATCACGTCGTTTAGTGGAAACAAGCTTTGGACGGCCGCTTTGCAAATATCGCTCAATGGCTGCCAGCGCATGGCTTCCCGCCGGAATGATCCGTTCTTTGCCGCCTTTTCCAGTGCAGCGGACAAAACCCATTGTAAGATGAACATCTTCTTTATTTAAAGCCGTTAGTTCACTAACACGCAAACCGGATGCGTACATCAGTTCAATCATCGCCTTATCCCTCATGCCGAGTGGCGTCGTCGTATCAGGTGCCGCAAGTAATGCCTCTGTTTCTTCCATATTTAATACTTTTGGAAGTGTACGGCCGGATTTAGGCGTTTCAATATGATGTGTCGGATCATGCATGCTGATCCGGTCTTGAATTAAAAAGTGATGAAAGGAGCGAATCGTTGAAATATGACGGGCAATCGTTTTAGCCGACTTCCCCTGGTCTTTGAGCTGTTCTAAAAAATGCAAAATATGCAGCCGCTGAATGTCCGGCATCTTTATTTGCTCTACTTTTTCCATATACTCCGTATAATGGCGCAGATCGCGCCGATAAGCGGAAATTGTATTATCTGATAGTCCTTTTTCTACGAGCGAAAAATGCAAAAAATCATTTACGTGGTCATTCATCCACACATCTCCTTCATTATAAAAAAACCTTCCGATTGGAATCGAAAGGTTTTATCCCACATTACGGGGCAGTAAGACTCACACCTCAAGATTTTAAGGCAACGGAAGAAAACAGGCCGGAGATCCAGCTGCCTGCAAAAGCCCGATTCTTGAGGTACAGTGAAACTTGCCGCTGTGCTTTTCAGCGGTTTAGTTGAACCAAGCCTTCATTGATGGAAGAATCCCTTTATTCTGCGTGCTGCTTTTCTAAATCTTCCTGCTCGTCTTCTTGCTGTTTCGAATGGCATCTGCTGCAAATGCCATGAAACGTCAGGCGGTGATCTTTAATTTTAAAATTCCATCTACTTTCGACAATTGCTTCTACATCATCGAGCAAATCCTCTTGAATTTCATCCACCGCGCCGCACTCAATGCAGACGAGATGATGGTGAAAGTGCGCTGCGCCTTCTTGGCGAAGATCGTAGCGGGAGACCCCGTCCCCAAAATTTATTTTATCAACCACTTTGAGTTCATTTAATAGTTCGAGCGTTCTGTAGACTGTAGCCAACCCAATTTCAGGTGCTTTTTCTTTAACGAGGAGGTACACGTCTTCAGCGCTTAAATGGTCCTCTTCATGTTCAAGAAGAACACGTACAGTAGCTTCGCGCTGCGGTGTTAATTTATAGCTTGCTGCATGCAGCTGTTTTTTTATTCGGTCAATCCGGCTTTCCATTTTTGTCCCCTCCCTCGCCGATGTACTCCTTATTATAACAAAAGGCGTGGATGAATCAAAAGAATTTATTTATAAGAATATTCATCAATTGGCTCGAAATAAATGCTTCTGTTAACGAAGCTAGCAAAATGGCGGCTGCTCCCCCGCCTGCATAGCCTACATAAACAAGAAAACTCTTTGCTACCGGTATAGGCATTGTCTGGCGTGTAGTGATTTTTTTAACGAGACGGATGGAGCAGGACGCCGACATGACCGCGGTAAACAAAAAAACAGGGATAAGAATAACATTTTGTGGCAAAATTGCCAAAATTGATAAGAAAAGCCCGTCCCATTTCATTTGCTGAATAAGAAATCCCACTGAAAACCCAGTCACTGCCCCTTTTAAAAAAAGAAGAATAAAAATGAGGGGTAATCCGATAATCGAAATGCCCGCCACCCACATCGCACCGGTAAACTTTAAATTGTGAATCAAACTTTCAAAGAAAAGATCGGCCGGATTCGCCACAGTGCCGGCTGAAGATTGGCCAAAAAACTCTTTTACATAGGAATACAATTCGGATTTTTGAACTGGCTCCATACTGTTGACTGTTATGGCACCAAAAGCCGTCCCCGTCATAAACAACACGGCTGAAAACAAATACAATGCCGCTCTTTTTCGAATGTGATCGATGATGGCAGTCCACATAAATGGAGGCCCCCTCCCTTTTCGCACTATATGAAAGGGAGCCTGTGATTATGCCAGACCGTTTGAACGGATATATTGAAGCGCCCAGAGCGTTTTCGCATCAAAAATTCGCTCGTCTTTTGCCAGCTGTTCCGCTTCAGAGAGCGTTACTTCCATTAACTCGACAAACTCGTCTTCATCTGCTACAAGTCCTCCTTCGACCTTCTTCAGCCCTTCCGCCAAAAATACATGAACAAGTTCATCCGCAAAGCCTGGTGATGTGTAAAAAGACTGAATGTGTGTGATGCTGCCCGGACGATAGCCCGTTTCTTCTTCAAGTTCTCGTTCGGCGCAATAGGAGGGTTCTTCCCCAGCCTCCAGCTTGCCCGCCGGCACTTCCACGAGCGGGCGCTCCAGTGCTTTTCGATATTGCTCGACTAAAATAATTTTCTTTTCGTCCGTTATGGCAATCACACAAACAGCGCCAGGATGTTTAATTAACTCCCGTTTTGCTTCATTGCCATCGGGCAGCAAAACGTCATCTACCTGAAGGCTGATTACTTTTCCCTGAAAGATCGATTCTGTTTTGGTCGTTTTTTCTTCAAATTTATGCATGCAAGTCCCTCTTTTCTATTTTTTCCTTCCCTGTGATACACTGTATGAAAAAGGAAGGTGATTCACTGTGAATAAACGTGAAATTGGCCAATCCGGCATTTTTGCCAGTGAGCTCGGTCTTGGCTGCATGTCGATCGGAATTGAAGAAAAGCAGGCGGAAGCCATCTTAAAGACAGCACTTGATGAGGGAATTACTTATTTTGACACAGCCGATTTATATGATTTTGGCGTAAATGAACAGCTTGTCGGCAAAACACTCCATGCTGTCCGTGATCAAGTAATCATCGCCACAAAAGCAGGAAACCGCTGGACAGAGTCAAAAGACAGCTGGACATGGGATCCTTCTAAGCCATACATAAAAGAAGCAGCAAAGCAAAGTTTAAAACGGCTCGGTACTGACTATATTGATTTGTATCAGCTGCATGGCGGTACACTTGACGATCCGATTGATGAAACAATTGAAGCTTTTGAAGAATTAAAAGCAGAAGGATTTATCCGCGCATATGGGATTTCCTCCATCCGCCCGACTGTCATTGACCAGTATGTCAAACGATCCGGCCTTTCAAGTGTGATGATGCAGTACAGCATATTGGACCGCCGCCCTGAAGTTCAGGCGCTTCCTATTTTAGCAGAGAATGGCGTGACTGTCGCCGCCCGCGGTCCTGTTTCGTTTGGCCTGTTAAGTCGGAACTGGGGTGACAAGCTGTCGAAAGCATCAAAAAAAGGACTCAATTGGTACACTGACACTGAACTAAAAACCGTGTTGTCAACGCTTGAAAAAAGCTTGACGGATAAACGCACATTAAACGGTCTTGCTTTTCGTTACGTGCTTCAGCATCCCGCTGCGGCTACTGTTGTTGCTGGTGCAAGCTCCGTGGAACAGCTGAAAGAAAATGCTCGGGCGGTACAGGAAGCCGCGCTTACGGAGGAAGAATACAAATGGATACAAGATATATCAAAAACAGCCGACTACGACGCACATCGGCTATAAAAAGAGGGATTGCTGCCGGTCTTTCCGCCGCTTTTGTAACGGCCGGAACGGGTCTTTATTTGTCACAGCGAATTTTATATATCGCTAAAAAAGCAGAAAAAGCCATTACAGAGCGAGAAACAAAAGCCGGCCGGTACGATGAAGATGTTTACAGCCAGCTTCCGAAAGAAGAAGTCTGGGTCTCATCTCTTGATGGCACCCGCCTGAAAAGTGTCTTTATTACTCCGAATCCCGGCCAGCCATACGTTATCTTTTGCCACGGTGTAACCGAACATAAAGTCAATTCGGTCAAATACATGAATGTATTTTTAAAACGGGGCTTTAATGCTGTTCTTTTTGATCATCGCCGTCATGGGGAATCGGAAGGATTAATTACAAGCTACGGACATTTTGAAAAATATGACTTAAAAGCAGTCGTTGATGAACTGATCCGCCGCGAGGGAGCGGACGTCCGCTTCGGCATTCACGGTGAATCAATGGGCGCGGTTACTCTGTTATTGTACGCCGGCACATTAGAAGACAAAGCGTCTTTTTATGTCGCGGACTGTCCTTTTTCAGACTTCCGTAAACAAGTAAAGCATCAAATAAAGCGTGAACTTGGCTTTTCACCGCCGTTTTTTATGACGATTGCTGAATGGGCAGTCTGGCTGCGCGGCCGTTATAAAATAGCGGAACTGTCTCCGCTTGAAGCCGTTAAAAATATTGAACAACCTATTTTGTTCATTCACAGCAAAAAGGATGATTTTATTTTACCGGACATGACAAACGCATTATTTGATGCAAAAAAAGGGCCGAAGCAGCTGTTTATGGCGGAAAACGGTGTACATGCCCAGTCGTATAATGAAAACCCGGAAGAATACGAAAACGCCATTGACCGCTTTTTGTCTGAGTTTCAATTAAATCCCGAACACAAAAGGAGCCTTTGACGGCTCCTTTTATTTTTTAAAAAAAGCGGTTCGGCCAATTCGCTCAACTGTTTTTGGGAACAGTGAATGAATTCGGCTGCCGGCTGCCATCCAGCGGGGCATATTTACTTCGCGCACCGGACGGCCAACAACGTCCATTATTTTCCGGGCGACGTCTTCTGGATTAAGCATAAACTTGCCTGCGTTCTTCACATACGTTCCGCCCGGGTCGGCCTGTTCGAAAAATGGCGTTGCAATTGGTCCCGGGTTAATGGCGGTGACAAAGATACCAAACCGGCCCATTTCCATCCTCAGGCTGTTTGTATAACCGAGGACAGCATGTTTTGTCGCCGCGTAAACCGCTGATTTTGGTGTCGCCATTTTGCCTGCCTGCGAAGCGATATTAATGATGTGCCCGCTTTTGCGTGCCATCATTTGCGGCATTACCTGTTCACAGCATGTAATAAGTCCAGTCACATTTACATCGATCATCTGCTTCGTCTCATCCGGCTTTGCTTCATGTGCCCATGTAAAATAGCCAACACCCGCATTGTTAATGAGTACATCGACTTTGCCAATTTGGTTAAATACAACTTCTATTGCCTGCCGGTCCGTTACATCAGCTTGGAAAATTCGTACGGAGCCTGCCTGCTGGCCAAGTTCTTGCTGCAGCCCTTTTAAACGGTCGAGCCGCCTGGCAATGAGTACAATGTGAAAACCTTCTAATGCTGCTATTTTTGCCAGTTCCAAGCCGAGTCCGGACGTGGCACCGGTAATCACAATTACTTTCTGCTTCTTACGATCCATAATAATAAATCGCTCCATTTTCCACCCGGTCTACGTGAATGCTTCCCTGCTCAAACAAATAATCAAATTGACCAACTGTTTCAGACAGCGTTAAGCCGGTTTCTTTTTTATACACTTCAGGAAACAGCTGAACACATACCTCAAAAACAGTCATAGGCTGATTACGCAGCATGGACAAAACGAGCTCTGCGCGTTCGCGCTGCCGCTCAAAACGGCGCTCGAGCAATGGATGAAGCGATGCAATGTCATTTCCATGGCCGGTCATCACATGCCCAAGATCCAGTTCCATCATTTTCTTCAATGAGTGTTTGTATTGAAGCAATGACTTCGCCCGTTCCCCCCCCTGTTCCATTGGCGGTTCAATTAATGGATTAGACGAAACCGTTTTTAATATATGATCACCGGCTAACAGCAGTCCATCTTTTTCACGATAAAAAACGAGATGGCTTTGGGCATGGCCTGGTGTCTCAAATACATGAAAATCCGGCAATCCCGGCAGCGTATCGCCTTCTTTTAAAAACCCGCTTAGTTTACTGTTTTGTGAACTGAAACGAAGCGTTTTTTCCAAATTGTTCGCAAGCCGGCGCATTTCCATCGGGACACCAAACTCATTAAATAATTCGAGAAAAAATTCTTTTCGCCACTTCATAAACGGCTCATTGTACGACAGCCAGTTTTTCCCGTATTCATGCCCGTAAATGTCCACTTGAAATAAATCCAGAAGGCCGATATGATCAGGGTGGTGATGGGTCAGGATTACCTGCTCAATATCAGACAGTTTGTAACCTGCTTCATTTAAACCGCCTTCAAAAATCGCTTTTGCTTCCGGTGTGTTTATGCCGGCATCTACCATTGTCAAACGGTCGCCTTTGACAATGTATGTATTGACATCGCCGATTGGAAAAGGGGTCGGCACTGTAATTTTTATAATATCTTCGTATAATTGGATTCCCATGTTGTCCACCCCACGCATTTTTAAGTTGCCATTTCTTTTATCCAGTGTACCGCTTCACTAATGAATTGTCATTCACTTTCTGCTCTTCTCTTGACAGATGCATGATTATTCCGCATAATCACTTGAAAAGTCAAAATGTTTAGGCAACAGGGAGGAATTAGATTGAAAGCAGTTTTTGTCGGCGCAGGCTCTATGGCTGAGGCCATTATCGCCGGAGCATTAAAAAGCGGGGCGCTGCAAGCGGACCATACATATGTCACAAACAAAGCAAACGATGCCCGGTTGCGGCAGCTCGCTGAAGAATTTGGTGTTCAAGCCGGTTACGAAGCAGGAGCCGCTTTACAGGATGCAGACATCATTGTTCTGGCGATGAAGCCAAAAGATGCAGAAGCCGGGCTCGAAAGCATTCGATCTTTCATTCATGAAAAATCAGTCGTTATCAGCTTGCTTGCAGGTGTCAGCATCGATTTTATGGAAGAAACGATTGGAAAGCCGTGTGCGATTATCCGCTCTATGCCGAACACGTCAGCAGCCGTAGGGAAATCTGCCACAGCAATCGCATTAAATCAGTTTGTGACAGATAAACAGCATAAATCCGCGCTTCATCTATTTTCAGCAATCGGTACAGCTATTACGGTCGATGAAGCACAAATGGACGCTGTAACAGCC
Organism: Domibacillus iocasae; assembly: GCF_001750285.1. Classification (GTDB taxonomy): domain Bacteria; phylum Bacillota; class Bacilli; order Bacillales; family Domibacillaceae; genus Domibacillus; species Domibacillus iocasae. The sequence goes on along the minus strand of NZ_MAMP01000022.1, from coordinate 385,356 downwards.
GTTTCCGGAAGCGGACCTGCTTATTTCTATTATATTGCGGAAGCTATCCAGCAAGCTGGCGAAGAGCTGGGGCTGGACCATGAAACCGCAAAGGAATTGCTTATTCAAACGCTTCTTGGCGCAGCCAGTATGCTTTCAAAAAATGATGGCCAGGCAGCTGCGCTTAGAAAAGCAATCACAAGCCCTGGCGGCACGACAGAAGCGGCATTACGGACATTTGATGAATTTCGGGTAAAGCAAGCGATTGCCGCCGGCGTAAAAGAAGCAGCCGTTCAGTCCAAACGGCTCGGAGATGCGTACATTCATTAATCGATTGGCACTTCTAAAAAGTCATGCGCGATGATGACAGACTCAAAACGTGCAAATGCTTCCTTTAAAAGCTGCTGCTCCTCTTCTTTTATGTAGCGGGAGCTGATATGGGTTAAGCATAGTTTTTTTGCACCGGCCTGCACGGCTGTTTCGGCCGCCTGAACCGTCGTTGAATGAAAATAATCACGTGCCATCTTTTCATTTTCCGCATTAAACGTCGCTTCATGCACGAGCACGTCTGCTTCTTTCGCAAGTAAAACCGCTTCCGGGCACTGTCTTGTATCACCGAGGACAGTGATTATTTTTCCAGGCTGCGGGTCACTGATGTAAGGAACCGGGTCAATGATCCGCCCATCCGGAAGCTTTACGGTCTGTCCTTCCTTTATTTGTTTATAGATCGGACCAGGCGGAATATGATCTGCACGCAGTTTTTCAACAAGCAGTTCTCCAGCTTTGTCTTTTTCTGCAAATCGGTAACCGTATGAGTCAATGCCGTGATCCAGCTTTCCGGCTGTAACGGCCATATGGCTGTCTTCAAATACGATGCCTTCTTCTATCTCTTCTATAAAAAGAGGATATTGGAGGTGCGTACTGCTGACACGGAGTGCCGTTTCAATAAAAGCGCGAATCCCGGCCGGCCCATAGACGGTGAGCGGTCCTGTGCCGCCTTGAAATGAGCGGCTGCCGAGTAACCCAGGCAAACCAAAAATATGATCACCGTGTAAATGAGTAATGAAAATTTTTTCAATGCGGCGCGGCTTAAGCGTCGTATGTAAAATTTGATGCTGGGTCGCTTCACCGCAGTCGATCAGCCAGACAGCACCGCGCTCATTCAGCATTTTCAAGGCAATGGATGTTACATTGCGCTGTTTAGCCGGAACACCGGCGCCTGTTCCAAGAAATAAAAGTTCGATAAGAAACACTCCTTTTGTTCGTCTTCTTTTGACATATATGTACCATAAACAAAAATACTTGTCACTTTCATTGTTTTGTGAAAAAATGCAATAGTATAAAAATGAATCTCAAAAGCGGGGTTAGTAACGTGAAACAATCTGAAACGCCATCAGCGCTGACGATCCTGTTCGGTGCAACAGGAGATTTGGCCAAACGAAAATTATATCCATCCCTTTATCGACTTTATCGAAAAGGACATTTATCTTCTGGCTTTGCTGTTATTGGAACAGCCCGACGTCCCTGGGATAACGACGTCTTCCGAGAACATGTCAAGAAATCCATCATGGATTCCTCTTCTATCCATGACAAAATAGATGAATTTATTTCACACTTTTATTATTTGCCGCACGACGTATCCGATTCTGATTCGTATGCCGCACTGCGTACACTTTCTAATGAGCTTGATGAAAAATATTCTCTTGGCGGCAACCGACTCTTTTATCTTGCAATGGCGCCAGAATTTTTCGGCACCATTGCCGATCACTTGAAATTGGACGGTTTGACCGATACAAATGGCTTTGGACGTCTTGTTATTGAAAAGCCGTTTGGCCATGATCTGCCTTCTGCGCAAGAACTTAATGCACAAATCCGCCGGTCATTTGACGAAAAAGACATTTACCGGATTGATCATTATCTAGGCAAAGAAATGGTTCAGAATATTGAAGCTATCCGTTTTGCTAATGCGCTGTTTGAACCGCTTTGGAACAACCGCTACATTTCAAACATTCAAATTACTTCAAGCGAAACACTTGGTGTAGAAGAACGCGGCGGCTATTACGAAACAAGCGGCGCGTTGAAAGATATGGTTCAAAATCATATGCTGCAAATGGTTTCACTCCTTGCCATGGAGCCTCCGATCAGCTTGCAGGATGATGAAATCCGCCGTGAAAAAGTACGGGCTTTTCGTTCGATGCGCCCCTTGAAGCCGGAAACAGTTAATGATTATTTTGTTCGCGGACAATACGGACCAAATGAAGATGAACAGCTCCCGGGCTATCGTGAAGAACTAAATGTAAACCCGGAATCAAATACTGAAACGTATGTAGCCGGAAAAATTATGTTCGATAACTTCCGCTGGGCAGGTGTGCCATTTTACATTCGCACCGGCAAACGGATGCCGCTGAAATCAACAAAGATCGTTGTTCAGTTTAAAGACATTCCAATGAATCTTTATTATCGCCCGGATGATAAAGAAATGGAACCCAATTTGCTCGTGATTCATATTCAGCCGGAAGAGGGTATTACCCTCCACTTAAATGCAAAACGGGCTGGTCATCAATTGCAGACAACGCCGGTTAAGCTAAGCTACGCGAACAGTGGCGTAGATATTATGAATACACCGGAAGCGTATGAAAAATTGATTCATGACGCGATGCGCGGCGATTCAACAAACTTTACCCATTGGGACGAAGTGTCTCTTTCATGGAGCTTTATCGATGTTATTTCAGAAGCATGGCGTAACGAGAAAGCCGAATTTCCGAACTACCCGGCCAATACAAAAGGACCGAAAGCATCCGATGAACTGCTTGAGCAGGATGGCTTCTTCTGGTGGCCTTTGAATATGCTTGATGTGGATATATGCAACTAATAAGAACGGAGCAGATGCGATAGCATCTGCTTTTTCTTTACGGACACTTATTTTAAATCCTTTGCTTTCCTTTAAACTGCCTCCCTCTTTTGTATATTTGTTTTCTCCAGAGAAAAAATAAACATATTTTAAATATTCTAAAAATTTAGTATTTACAAAATCATTTTTCTTTCTTATAATAGGACTTAGCAACACATCTTCTCTAAAAGAGGGTGATTCCAGTGACATAGTGAAAGGCGAAAGCATATTTTTATAGATATGCCGGGTAAAAAAGAAGAAATAATAAATCAAAGAAAGGATTATTACTTGAATGAGTGAAGAAATAATGTAAGCGGCCTTGTTTATCCTGATTAGGAAAAAACAAGGCTGCTTATTTGTTTTCACCTTTTCGTTTTCTTTATACTTAAATCGGCTATATTTTCCCAAATTAACGATAGAGCTTCTTTGCTTTCCCACGGTGAAAAGTATCCCCCAATAACCATATGATTGATTAAATCACCTTCAATATAAGCACTATGGTCAAACTGTTCAGCTAGTCTCTTTGAAGTTGTGGATTTACCTACTCCTGCTGCTCCATCTATAATATAAAATTTTTTTTATTAATTTCACCCACTTTTATATGTACATATGTAATTCAATATTAAGATCTTGAAGTCCTTCTTAAATTAAACTGCTTCTTTAGCTGAATAAGAAAAGGCTGCCGAAATGACAGCCGAGATATTGAACAAAAGCCCCCATTCGTATTATAAGGTCAGCCAGATATTTCTGGCTGACCATTTTTTATATCAATATATGATAACCGTAGCCGGGGTAGGACGGAAGCCCCCGTGGGACTTGATCCCGACAAACCCCGTTAGCCCCCTACTTGTAGAAACATGATTGAGGCTCGTTGGGACTATGATCTCGTATAACAAGCGAAGCTGTGACACTACATGGAGGACTCACACTGGATATATGCACTTTTGAAAAACAAATGGAATTTCCAAGATATAGCCTAAACCAAAAATATAACTAATAATACTAATACTTTCCAACCGATGAAGTCGGAAGGTTATTTGGTATGCGTAAATTTAGTATAGCATGAAATATTTTAAGATTTAATTGAAAGATATTAACAAGCTATTAGCTGGTTTCGTTTAAGTACAATCCTTCAAAATCTGAATATCAACAGTATCCAGGACTAATAGAGACTCTTAGTTTAATACCAAACAATTATATTTTATTATTCTTTCATTCCATCCTTAGGCTGACTATTTTGCGCGATTGGAAGGGCAATTGTAAAACTAGTGCCCTTATTCTCTTCACTTTTCACCTTAATCTCTCCGCTCATGGCTTTAACAATGCTGTAGACGACCATGGTGCCAAGTCCTGTGCCTTTGTCTTTTGTTGTGTAAAAAGGCGTTCCCAGCCTCTCCAGTTGCTCCTCGCTCATCCCTGTTCCACTGTCGGTAACACTTAGCCATGCTTTGGAGCCCGTTTTCTTTAAAGAGACACTGAGCTGTCCCCCTTCAGGCATCGCTTCAATCCCATTCTTAATTACATTAATCAAGCATTGATGAAGCTTGGCGGCCTCTCCAGAAATACACAAATTTTCTTCCCAGAATACTTCAATATGTACATTATTCATATTTGCATATGGGCTTACAACCGTTAAAACATAATCCAATTCTTTAGCCAAATCCAATACCTTTACGTTCTCGAGCGACGGCTTCGCAAAGGTCAGATAATCGGTAATAATATGTTCGGCACGCTCCAGCTCATCCAGCGAAATCGCGAGATACATCATCTTATCTTCCTCATTAAGATTACTCTCCTTTAACAGCTGCAGAAACCCCTTGATTACAGTTAAAGGGTTGCGCACTTCATGAGAGATGCTCGCGGCTATTTCACTGACTGTCTTCAATTTTTCCAACTTCCTCATCTCTTTCGCCAATTTCCTAAAATTATTCGTAAAACGGATGATGATAAATACAGAAATGATGATCGCGATGATAACAACAAGAGAACCTATGATCAAAAGATTCTGGCCAATTTGATCCGCAGATGCCGCCAAATCTTTTTTTTCAATGATAGATATGTATTTCCAGTTATTATTTTTCGAAGTGATAACATGTAAAACGGATTCTTCGCCGTCTACCTTTGCCTCAAAGGCGCCATCCTGCCCGATCGCTCCCAACTCGGGAATGTTCAATTCAGAAATTGATTCAAGATTCAATTCGGGCTTTTTAGGATGCGCAATAATCGTGCCATCGCTTTGCGTCAGAATCACATACCCACTTCCGCCTATTTTCACATCCTGAATCAGGCTCGTCAGCCCATCCAAACTGACATCCAGCCCCATGACCCCGATTCTTTTGCCATTGCGTTCAATCGTGACGACATTGCTGACTATTTTATGGGTTAATCCCGATGATATATAAGCACCTGTCATCAATATTTCGCCAGGGTCCTCCAGGGCCGTTACATACCAAGGCCGCATTCTTGGATCATATCCGGGGAGCGTGGGCCCTTCAGGATACTGGACATAACGGCCTTCCTCAGTGCCCATATACACATACGTTGCATCCGGATGGTTTTTTCCAAAGTGGGAGAAGACTTCATAGATCTCCTTTTCCACTGCCCCATTTTTGCTTGGGGTCATCTGGACGGGTGGGCCCTTCCCTTTAATATCTTTATATGTCATTATGCTGCTGTCTGCTTTCAGTACCCGCGGGTCGGTCGCCAGCGTATTCAAATCTTCCTTTATTCCCTTAAAGTACATCGAGATCGCATTATCCAATTTTTCGATTTCCCTCAGACTGGAATTCACATACTCCCGTTCAGTCGTTTCTCGGACCTTTCCGTTCGCAAAAAATATAATAATAGAAAGGGGTATTAATAAAAGAAGGAGCGAAAACAATATCAGCTTCTTCTTTACTGAAAACCATTTAACTTCCATGACAAACTCCTTTATCGCTAACTGGATACTTTAAAGCGATTCTAATATCCGGGCATTTTCTCCTATTTTAATATATTTGATTAATAAAAACATGTATTTGTTTTAAATTTCTCAGGAAATCCCTTACATTTTATTGATGTTCCAGCGAAATCCAGCTGCTGCAAAAGAACGAGTTAATACTTTTCCTACTTCTTCTAATGCTTTTAACTATGACGAACCAGCTCAATTTCTTATAACACTAACCTGCCCCTTTAGTACAACTATAAAAACCGAAAACCTTTCTTTATTAAGCTAAGTTATTTCGGTTCATGTTTTTTATAAGCAATTCAACTTTCTTCAAAACAGTAAAACTTTATTACAAACGGTTAAACTTTGTTTTAACGGTATAATAAAAAAGCACCGCGCAAAACGGTGCTTTTCTTGTGCTTTAATAAAGTTTGCCGCTCATTCACCACCCAAAAGGCTGTATTAGCCGATTTGAGTATAAACTGTACTAATCCAATATAGCGGCACAAATCATTGATATTAAAAGGTTCTTCACTCTTCTGTATCATTAATTGTAAAATAAATTCTTAATTACTTCTCCATCCACTCTGTGTGAAATGTGCCTTCTTTATCCAAACGACGATATGTGTGGGCCCCGAAATAGTCACGTTGCGCTTGAATTAAGTTGGCTGGCAGCACAGCACTGCGATAGCTGTCATAGTAGGCCATTGCAGAAGATAATGTCGGTACTGGTACTCCATTCAAAACAGCATTTGAAACCGTTTCGCGAAGTGCGGAATGATACTCATTTGTAATTTCGCTGAAATAAGGGTCAAGAAGCAGGTTATCAAGTGCGGCATTGCGATCGTATGCTTCTTTAATTTTTTGCAGGAACTGGGCACGAATGATGCAGCCGCCACGGAAAATCATGGCGATGTCACCGTATTTCAAGTCCCAGCCGTATTCTTCAGACGCAGATCTCATTTGAGCGAAACCTTGCGCATATGAGCAAATTTTGCCCATATAAAGCGCCCGGCGGACTGATTCAATAAACGCGTCGCGGTCGCCGTCAAACGTGCGTTCAGGACCGTTTAAGACATCAGCTGCTTTTACACGCTCTTCTTTCAATGCAGAAATAAAGCGGGCAAAGACAGACTCGGTAATAAGCGGAAGTGGGACACCAAGGTCAAGCGCGCTCTGACTTGTCCATTTACCCGTTCCTTTTTGTGCGGCTTCATCCAAGATCAAATCGACAAGCGGCTTGCCTGTCTCGCTGTCTTTTTTCGTGAAAATGTCCGCTGTAATTTCGATCAGGTAGCTGTCAAGTTCGCCTTTATTCCAGTCAGAAAACACGTGGTGAAGCTCTTCTGCTGACAAGCCGAGCACATTTTTCAAAAGAGAATATGCTTCTGCAATTAATTGCATATCTCCATATTCGATTCCATTATGAACCATTTTCACATAATGGCCGGCTCCGTCACCGCCGATATATGTGCAGCATGCTTCACCCTCCACTTTTGCTGAAATGTCTTTTAAAATCGGAGCAACAAGCTCATAAGCTTCTTTCTGCCCGCCTGGCATGATCGAAGGACCTGTTAGTGCCCCTTCTTCCCCGCCTGAAACGCCTGTGCCGATAAAGTGGAAGCCAAGCTCAGCAAGCTCTGTGTTGCGGCGCTGCGTATCTTTAAAGAACGTGTTGCCGCCATCAATAATAATATCGCCTTTTTCTAAATAAGGCTTCAATGAATCAATTGTTTTATCCGTTGCTTCCCCCGCTTTAACCATAAGCAGGACTTTGCGCGGCACTTCAAGTGATGCCACAAACTCTTCTACCGAATATGTCGGGACAATGTTTTTGCCCACGCTTTCTTTTACCATTTCATCCGTTTTTTCCGGTGAACGGTTAAAAACCGAAACAGTATAACCGCGGCTTTCAATGTTCCACGCTAAATTTTTGCCCATTACGGCAAGTCCCACTACACCAATTTGCTGCTTTGTCATAAACGTACGTCCTACTTTCTCTGCTGTTTTTTACTCTGCGACAATTTCCACAATCGCTGTTGCCATTTCAGCCAGTTTCACAAGTTCTTTAACCGGCATTTTTTCATTAACCGTGTGAATGTCTTCATATCCAACTGCGAGGTTTACCGTCGGAATGCCAAAACCGGCAATAACATTGGCATCACTTCCGCCACCGCTCGTTAATAGCTCAGATGGACGGCCGATTTTCGCTGCCGCCCTTTGGGCTACTTTGACAACATGATCCTCCGCCCCAAATTTAAAGCCCGGATACATAACCTCGATTTCAACTTCTGCACGTCCGCCCATTTCGGCAGCCACTTCTTCAAATGCGGCTTTCATCTTCGCCGTCTGCTTATCCATTTTGGCGGGTTCAAGCGAACGGGCTTCCGCTAAAATCTGTACGTAGTCACACACAATATTGGTCGCTTTTCCGCCTTCAAAACGGCCAATGTTTGCCGTTGTTTCCGCATCAATCCGGCCAAGCGGCATGCGGGAAATTGATTTTGCTGCCATCGTAATTGCGGAAACGCCTTTTTCCGGTGCGACGCCGGCATGTGCTGTTTTTCCGTACACATGCGCTGTCACTTTTGCCTGTGTCGGTGCAGCGATAATAATATTGCCGACATCACCGTCACTGTCGAGCGCAAATCCATATTTCGCCTTAATAAGCGATGAATCGAGTGCCTTTGCACCGACGAGTCCGGATTCTTCACCGACTGTAATAATAAATTGAACCTCTCCATGCTGAATGTTTCTCTCTCTCAGCTGGCGGATCATCTCAAACATCGCAGCCAGTCCCGCTTTGTCATCGGCACCCAAGATTGTCGTCCCGTCTGTTTTCACAATGCCTTCTTCTACGACGGGTTTTACGCCAGTGGCTGGTACAACCGTATCCATATGCGACGTAAAGTAAATCGGATCGACGCCCGGTTTATTGCCCGGTAATGTGCAAATTAAATTGCCGGCTCCATGGCCTGTTTTCGCTGCCGCGTCGTCTTCATATACGAGGACGCCAAGCGCAGTAAATTTCTCTGTTAACGTTTTGGCAATCGTTTGTTCATGTTTCGTTTCGGAATCAATTTGAACGAGTTCTAAAAATTCATTCAATAAACGCTCTTCATTAACCACGCTGCACCTCCAAATTTTCTGCCTATTCAATTATAAACGTTTTAACCCAAAAAATCAGCCGGAAGCGATTATGCTTCCGGCCGCTGCCTCTTATAATGGAATGTTTCCGTGTTTTTTCTTTGGCCGTTCTTCTTTTTTCGTCCGCATCATCTCAAGTGCCTGAATGATTTTAATGCGTGTTTCACGCGGATCGATGACATCATCAACCATGCCACGCGCTGCTGCAACATACGGATTAGCGAATTTCTCACGGTACTCTTCAATCTTCGCTGCACGAGTCGCTTCTGGATCGTCACTTGACGCAATATCACGCGCAAAAATAATATTCGCCGCTCCTTGAGGGCCCATCACGGCAATTTCAGCATTTGGCCATGAAAAAACAAGGTCCGCGCCAATCGATTTCGAATTAAGTGCCACGTAAGCGCCGCCGTACGCTTTTCGTAAAATAACGGTTATTTTCGGTACGGTCGCTTCCGAGTATGCATATAAAATTTTGGCTCCGTGACGGATGATGCCGCCAAGTTCCTGCTTCACCCCCGGGAAAAAACCGGAAACATCTTCAAACGTAATCAGCGGAATGTTAAATGAATCGCAAAAACGGATAAACCGGGCTGCTTTGTCCGATGAATCAATATCAAGACCCCCCGCCATAAATTTCGGCTGGTTGCACACAAGGCCCACCGTTTCCCCTTTGACGCGCGCAAAACCAACGACAATATTTTTGGCGAATTCTTTTTGCACTTCCATAAATGAATCTTCATCTACTACTTGTTCAACCACCTTGCGGACATCATATGGACGCAGCCCGTCAAATGGTACAACGTCCGTAATGTCTTCTAGGTAATCGCTTTCATCACCCGCTTGAACTACCGGCGTTTTTTGTTCATTATTCTGCGGCAAATAAGACAAAAGCCCCCGGACCATTTCGATCACTTCTTCTTCTGAGCTTCCACGAAAATGTGCATTGCCGCTTACTGTATTATGTACTTTCGAGCCGCCTAAGTCCTCTGCTGAAATTTTCTCACCAGTGACGGTTTCAATCACTTTTGGACCAGTAATAAACATCTGGCTTGTTTTATCGACCATAAACACAAAATCGGTAATCGCCGGCGAATAAACCGCTCCGCCTGCACATGGACCTAAAATAACCGAAATTTGTGGAATGACTCCTGAATAAATGGCATTCCGGTAAAAAATATGGCCATACCCGTCAAGAGACAACACCCCTTCTTGAATGCGGGCTCCGCCTGAATCATTCAAGCCAATAAAAGGCGCGCCATTTTTCGCAGCCAAGTCCATGACGTTGGCAATTTTTTGCGCATGCATTTCACCGAGCGCACCGCCAAAAACAGTAAAATCTTGCGAAAACAAATAAATTGGCCGGCCATTTACTTTTCCGTAACCCGTGACGACTCCGTCTCCAGGCCCCTTTACTCCGTCCAGTCCAAAATCCGTATTCCGGTGCTCCATAAATGGGTTTAACTCAACAAATGTCCCCTCGTCAATAAGCAATTCAATCCGTTCACGTGCGGTTAACTTTCCTTTTTCATGCTGCTTGTCAATTCGTTCGTCACCGCCGCCGAGTTCCACTTCCCGTCTTCTGTCCTGCAATTCATGAATGCTGTCAAAAATATCCGTCACAATATTTCCTCCTTTTTTTCACACAGTTCCATTAACACGCCGCCTGTTGATTTCGGATGCATGAATGCAACACTTGCCCCGCCTGCACCCGGTTTTGGGACATCATTAATCATTTGAATACCTTTATCTTTTATTTCAGCAATCCGCTCTTCAATATCTTCTACTTTATACGCAATATGATGGATCCCCTGGCCCCGTTTTTCAATAAATTTGGACACCGGGCTGTCCGGACCAGTCGGTTCTAGCAATTCCAATTTGATATTGCCGGCGTCAAGGAATGCCACCGTCACCCCTTGAGACGCTACCATTTCAGTTTTCATATGTATCATGCCAAGCTGTTCTGTGTACAAAACGAGCGATTCTTGCAGTGATACAACGGCAATGCCGATATGATCTACTTTTTTCATCTCTCCATCCCCTTTGAAGAAAATATGTATGCTGTCCTTTCTTTGACACAAATAGTACTTGCTCTGCAATGAGTCAGTTGATAATCCGCTGAAATGCCGTTACAATAGTTTATAACAACCCCTAAAGGAGAGTTTCATGCGCAATAAAACATTTCAAAAGATCATTGTGTATTTAATGCTGTTCACGATGTTAATTTCAACATTACTGTTTGGCTTGACAATGTTTATGTAACAGAAGGGCGGCACTTCTTTGCTGCTCTTTTTTTCATGCCCCGAAACCGTGCTTTGATAAGCAAATACCGCTCCATTTCACGGACAAACTGCAACAGGGCCGCACGCGCTTCAAATTCTTCACGTGTTTTCGGCAGCGGCATCTCTTCAAACTCCCGCTTCAAGTCGTTTAAATGGCTTAAATGCAGCTTGGCTGTATTGCCTGGATGAATATTCTCTTTTACTTCTTCCATAAATTCCGCAATCATTTCGGCCTGTTCCGGCCGATGTGAAATGGAAATAACAACGGAAATGAGCCGCTCAATAATTTCAAACTGCTTTTCACGCATCGTAAAATATTGATAAAACAGGCTGTTATGGCGGGTAAAATGGTTTTGAACGTCTTTATAGGCAAGCGATTTTGCTTTTTTAAGCAAGTCTGCTGTTTCGGTTAATTCTTTTCCATCCCAGCTATGGTCGTTTGTCCGTAAATACGCCGTAATTTCCTTCAAAATACGTTCAAACAGTTTTTCTGTTTGCTGCTGCATTTTCAAAAGTTCATTTTCCACACTCGGCATGTAGGAATTCAATACGAGTGCAACACCAACTCCGATAACGACCAGACCTATTTCATTTAAAATGATTGCCGTCGACAATTCTTTTGCAGCATACATATGTAAAATGAGAACAGTGCTTGATACGATGCCTTCCTGCGTTTTAAGCGCTACTGTCGTCGGAATAAATACAATTAAGATGAGACCAATTACAACGGCATGGTAGGACAGCAGTTCAAAAAACAAAGCTGAGTAAAAAAGTGCGACCACCCCTGCCACAAGCCGTGTCCATGAAGCTTTCAGCGACTGCTGTTTTGTGTTTTGAATGCAAAGAATAGCAATGATGCCGGCCGAAGCGGCATTATGAAGACCGATCCATTCCGCGATTAAAATGGAAACCGCTATGCCGATTGCCGTTTTGGCCGTTCGATACCCGATTTTTATCATTCTTTTCACCTCGAATTAGGAAAGCGGAAGGCGCCCGCTGATCGGCGACCAGCATAAGACGTGCACTGGCGGAGGCGCTTTTTGCCTCCAGAAGGGCTTGGCTTATGAACGCGAGCCAATGGCGCCTGAAGCTGGACAACATCCAAAACCATATACTTTCTCTCTTCTGAATTAAAGAAAGCCCCGCCGCGTGCGGCAGGGCTTCAGGTCATCTTTACACTTCTTCACAGTGCTGATCGAAAAGTGTTTGCAGATGTTCAACGACAGACATCGGGTGATGTCCTTCAATTTCATGGCGTTCCACCATGGCCTGAACCTGTCCATCTTTAATTAATGCAAAAGATGGTGAGGATGGCGGATAGCCTGTGAAAAAGCTGCGTGCCTGTGCTGTCGCATCTTTATCCTGCCCTGCGAACACAGTTACTAAACGATCCGGGCGCTTATCATAATGAATGGCGTGGGCCGCTGCGGGGCGTGCAATACCGCCAGCGCAGCCACAGACAGAATTCACCATCACAAGTGTTGTTCCTTTTTCGTTTAATACTGTATCGACTTCTTCGGGTGTTGTAAGTTCTGTATAACCAGCCGCTTTAATTTCATCGCGTGCTTGACGAACAACATCGTTCATTAAAAAATTAAAATCCATTCCCATTGTTATTCTCTCCTTCTATGATTAGTAGCTTAATCATAAGGGAAAAAACCGTTTATTTCAATAAAAGGGATTGGCCATTTTTTAAGAACAGGTGAAAAGATTGTTTATTTTTAAAAAATACGGGGTATATTAATAAGGCAACTGGATCCATACCCCTAAACTCCCTGTATTGGCCAGCCGGATTTTATTCGGCTGGTTCTTTTTTTATTTTGTATGCTTAAATACTTCTTCAAATAGTTTTTCTGCTGCCTTGGCAGACGTTACAGCACCATCCATCGCTTTGTTCTCCCAATCCGCAAGATGTTTTTTGACGTACGGATGACGATAAAAATATTGATTCATCTGCTCACTAATTAATGTGTGTACCCAGTCCTTCGCCTGGCTACGCCGGCGTTCTGCCATAACCCCTGATGCTTCTGTCAAAGACTGAAACGTTTTAATCACGTTCCATATGTCGTCGATCCCATCATTTTTTAACGCGGAACATGTAAATGCTTTTGACTGCCATCCTTTTGTCGATGGTTTCAGCATGTGCAAAAATTGATCGTAGTCTTTTTTTGTTTTTTCCGCAGGCAGCTTGTTTTCTCCGTCCGCTTTGTTGACCACAACGGCATCTGCCAGCTCCATAATCCCCTTCTTCATCCCTTGAAGGTCGTCACCCGCTCCTGTCAGGGCAATCAGCATGAAAAAATCAACCATTCCTCTAACAATAAATTCACTTTGGCCTACACCAACTGTCTCAATTAAAATAACATCATAACCAGCCGCTTCACATAACAGCATCGTTTCACGTGTTTTCCGATGAACACCGCCGAGTGTGCCACCGGAAGGAGAAGGACGAATAAACGCGTTCGAGTGCCTGGAAAGCTGTTCCATTCTCGTTTTATCTCCTAAAATCGAGCCTCCTGAAACCGACGAACTTGGATCGATTGCCAAAACGGCGACCCGGTGGCCCTGTTCACATAACATCAGTCCAAACGATTCGATAAAGGTGCTTTTCCCAGCACCCGGTACACCAGTAATGCCAATTCGAATTGCTCGCCCTGTTCGCTTCAGCAGCGATTGAAGCAGCTCCTGTCCATAGCTGTAATGGACGGGAGAATTGCTTTCAATATACGTAATCGCTTTTGCCAGTTCATTCATTGAGCCGTTTGTTATACCTGTGACAATTGCCGCTAAATCCGGCGGCTGGCCGGCTTTTTTTCGAAACATCCTGCGGGGCGGTGCCGTCATGCCATCATGAGAACCGTCCACGCCTTTTCGCACATGCATGTTTTCATCGGTCATTCCACCACTTCCTCGTAGCCAAGACGCTCATACACCTTTTCCAAGATTACTTGTGCAGAAACCGGAATTACTGTGCCCGGTCCAAAAATAGCAGCGGCACCATGTTTTTTTAAAAATTCATAATCCTGTGCCGGGATCACACCGCCGACAAATACGACAATGTCTTCGCGTCCGCGTTTTTGCAGCTCTTCCACAAGAGCCGGCAGCAGCGTTTTATGTCCTGCCGCAAGGGAACTGAACCCGACAGCATGCACATCGTTTTCTACCGCCTGCTTCGCCGTTTCCTCTGGCGTTTGAAACAGCGGACCGATGTCAACGTCAAATCCAAGATCCGCATAAGCTGTCGCAATCACTTTTGCTCCCCGGTCATGTCCGTCCTGGCCCATTTTCGCGACCAATATACGCGGCCGTCGTCCTTCCTGCTCTTCAAATTCAGCCGTCATTTGCTGAACGGTTTCAATTTGTTCAGCATCAGAAAAGTTCGAACTGTATACACCACTCACGGAACGAATCACCGCCTTATGTCTGCCGCTGACTGCTTCAACGGCGTCAGAAATTTCCCCTAGTGTCGCCCGCAGCCTCGCTGCTTCAATAGCCAGTTCAAGCAGGTTTTCTTCTCCTGACTCGACAGAAGCTGTAATCGCGTCAAGTGCTGCTTTTACTTTTTCTTCATCACGGCTTTTACGCACACGTTTAATGCGTTCAATTTGCTTCAATCGAACGGCTGTGTTGTCAATATCCAAAATATCGATCGGATCTTCTTTTTGGAGACGGAACTTGTTCATCCCGATAATCACTTCTTCACCGGAATCGATTTTCGCTTGCCGGCGTGCCGCTGCTTCCTCAATTTTCATTTTCGGAAGCCCTGTTTCAATCGCTTTTGTCATGCCGCCGAGTGATTCAATTTCTTCAATATGTGCCCAAGCGCGCTCCATTAATTCATTCGTCAGAGCTTCAACGTAATAAGAGCCGCCCCACGGATCGATGACATTTGTTATGCCCGTTTCCTCCTGCAAAAAAAGCTGTGTATTCCGGGCAATCCGTGCCGAGAAATCGGTCGGCAGAGCAATCGCTTCATCAAGTGCATTCGTATGAAGCGACTGCGTGTGGCCCATTGCCGCAGCATGTGCTTCAATCAATGTGCGTGTCACATTGTTAAACGGGTCCTGCTCCGTTAAACTCCATCCTGATGTTTGCGAATGGGTGCGCAGTGCGAGCGATTTTTGATTTTTCGGTTCAAATGGCTTGATCAGCTGCGCCCAAATCCGGCGGGCGGCGCGCATTTTTGCCACTTCCATAAAGTAATTCATGCCAATCGCCCAGAAAAACGACAGGCGCGGCGCAAACGAATCAATATCAATTCCGGCAGCGAGACCTGTTCGGACATATTCAAGTCCATCAGCCAGCGTATATGCAAGCTCCAAATCAGCCGGCGCACCCGCTTCCTGCATATGATAACCGGAAATTGAAATCGAGTTGAATTTCGGCATATGTTGAGATGTGTATTCAAAAATATCAGCAATAATCCGCATCGATGTTTCAGGAGGATAAATGTACGTATTGCGCACCATATATTCTTTTAAAATGTCATTTTGAATCGTTCCGGCAAGCTGTTCTTTTGACACACCCTGCTCCTCTGCACTGACAATGTAAAAAGCCATGATCGGCAAAACGGCGCCATTCATCGTCATCGAAACCGACATTTGATCCAGTGGAATGCCGTCAAATAAAATATTGGTATCTTCAACGGAATCAATGGCCACCCCTGCTTTACCGACATCCCCGACAACGCGCGGATGATCGGAATCATAGCCGCGGTGCGTCGGCAGATCAAAAGCGACCGACAGCCCTTTCTGCCCCATCGCTAAATTACGGCGGTAAAATGCGTTGCTTTCTTCCGCTGTTGAAAAACCGGCATATTGACGAATCGTCCACGGACGTGACACATACATTGTCGGGTAAGGGCCACGGGTAAACGGCACCACGCCGGGAAAGTCCTCGATGTGAGCTAATCCCTCTGTATCTTTTTCTGTGTAAAGCGCTTTTAGCCGAATGGATTCATTCGTTTCAAAGGACAAATCCTCGTAAGATTGCTTTGCATCCCGCTCTGCTTTTTTTCGCTCGTTTTCTCCCGACGTTTTCGGTGAGCCGTTAAATGGATTCATGTCTTTTAATGTCATTTCACGCCACCTCCTTTATACAGTAAAAGCATGTCTGTTAATTTTTTGACGATATCGTCTCCTGCTGCGATTCGGCCGTCGATCCCAGCCATATTCCATGTTCCGGCAATGTCAACCACAGCACCACCTGCCGCTTCTTTAAATTGCAGCCCAAATTCTTCCCCAACCTGTTCATATAATTCATCGGGTCCACAAATACAGTAGTATGGGAGCGGGTGGCGTTCCATAAATTGAATGGCTTCTTCTATGGTTTTACAGCTTTCGGAACGAATGGTTTCGATGCCCGCCACAGCCAGCACACCGGCGACGTAATCAGCACGTGGTTTATGTTTTTTTAACTCGCCCAGACAAATTAGCCCCGCCGCAACAGACTGTTCAGTTTGTCTGAGCTGCATGGAAGCAAGACGAAGCGCTTCAAACGGTTCTGCCATTCTTTTTTGTTCAAGCGGCTCAATCGGTGTTCCTTTAAAAGTAGGTTTTGTCTTTTCATTTTTCAAGTGGGCAATCTGTTCTTCAGGATTTGCATATATATTCGTCCCAATCATCTGCTGGCGCCGCGTCGCGATATGCTGTTCTTTTTTCGACTTAACAGCCGCAATGTCTTTTTGAATCACTCCGGAGAGGAGAGCCTGCTTAATGCCGCCTGCTTCTTCCATATCGGCAAATACATCCCATGCCCGCCGGCCAATTTCTTCTGTGAGCGCTTCAATGTAATAAGAACCGCCGCCCGGGTCCATCACTTTATCGAGCAGTGCTTCATGCTTTAAAAGCCTTGAAATGTTGCAGGCTATTCGTTTTGAGAGTTCTGTTGTGCTGCCCGCCACTTCATCAAACGGCTTGACAGTCAAATAATCAATGTTTCCGATGACAGCTGAAAAAGCGGCACTCCCTATCCGTAAAATATTGACATGGGGGTCCAGCACAGACAGCATTGCGTCGCTTGTTTCAACACTCAGCTTCGGCTTGGCATGTTCACTCAGGTTATACGCGCTCATAAATGTGGACCAAAGGGTACGGAATGCGCGAATTTTAGCCAATTCGGTAAAAAAAACGGGCCCTGCGGCAAAATGAATAACACATTTTACAGCAGCTTCATTTTTGTTTTCTGCCATCCCAATAAGGTAAGCAGCTTCGGAAAGCGCCAGTGCCAGCTCCTGAACGGCATTTGCTCCCGCTAAGTGATATGGAACGGTATTAATCGTGATCGTTTCTTGCTTATGTATTTCTGAAAAAACGGAATCCGCTGGAAATATCCCCGCTGCTGCTCCTGCAGAGATCGGATCAACGCCCATCTTTATATCCGTTTTTGGAAAAGCTGGGTCGGGTTGAAATCCCCTTGTAAAAGGTTTTTCGCCTGGTAAAGATAAAACCGTTTTTCGGTCTTCTTTTGTGTATAAAGGCTTTAGTTCAATTCCTTCCGCCGTTTTTGTTTTCAGCTTTGATAAAGGATTCCCCTTTAACGACGCCTCCGCAGCTGATGTCCAGTCTGCGAATGAAACCGGCGGAAATGTCTGATTTTTCAAGATCCCCCACCCCTTTTCTTTGAAATCGGTTACAAAAAAATCCAGTAAAATGGATTTCTTTTTTTATTATAATAGAAAGGGGTGGTATGAAGCAATGGACTTTGGTCAAAACGTGAAAAATTATTGTCCCCATGCTATTCTATTACTAGCTCATTTTTCCAATGAAGTGAGCCAATTTTAAATCAGGAGAGAGATTATGAAAAAATTACTTAGCCTGCTCGGAATTGCCATTTTCAGCCTTGGTACGGTCGTGTCTGCGGATAGCGCACCAGGCGATGTCATTGTAACGCTCGGTGAGAACTTAACACCGGCACAAAAAGAGCAGCTGCTTGAAGAAATGGACGTACCGGCAGAGGTTGAAACGATTACGGTATCCAATGCGGAAGAACATCAATATTTAGGGGACTATATTCCAAAAGCACAAATTGGCACAAAGGCGCTTTCCTCAAGCAAAATCACAACGGCTGAATCAGGGTCTGGATTAAATGTGGAAACGAAAAATATTACATGGGTATCAAAAGAAATGTATACAAATGCGCTGACAACGGCAAGTGTAAAAGATGCGGATATTTACATTACTGCTCCATCTAATGTATCCGGCACAGCAGCGTTAACAGGGATTATTAAAGCGTACGAAACGACAACTGGTGAAGCCATTCCAGAAGAGCAAAAACAAGTCGCTAATGAAGAAATGGTCACAACAGCACAGCTCGGTGAGGACATTGGGCAGGAAGAAGCGACCAACTTAATTGAGCGGATTAAAGAAGAAGTGGCAGCACAAAACCCGCAGACTGTTCAGGAAATTCAAGTGATTATTAATAATATTTCCAACGAACTGAATATTACACTAACAGATGCGCAAGTGGATCAGCTGGCTTCTCTTTTCGATAAAATGAAAGACTTGAATATAAATTGGGATCAGGTCAATTCACAAATTGATAAAGCGAAAGAACAGTGGGACAGCTTCAAAAGCTCAGAAGAAGGGCAGGGCTTTTTCCAGTCCATTATTGACTTTTTACAATCGATCGTTGATGGCATTGCCGGATTATTTAAATAAAAAATGAGGCTGTCCTATAAACCAGGCACATCTGGGTTTTGAGGACAGCCTTTTATTATTCACTCTTTCACGCTAATGCCGGAATATTAGACTTTAACGCCGGAAAATGGTTTTTTTCGGCACAATCAGAAATATATCGGCACTAGCTCATAATAAGCTAGCATACCGAATGCTTTTGGGATATCTCTACTTTTTATTGTTCAGCTTCAAGCGCCCTCTAGGCCTACATCATGCATGTCACAAAATGTGCTTTTAGCTTTGATCCATTAAAAGATACAGCTCAATCCTTCTGGAGGCAAAAAGCACCTCCGCGAGGGTTCGTCTTATTTGCCTTTGATAAGCGGACACCCTTGCGCTTTTCTTAATAAACGGACATTGTTTCTTCGGATGCCGATTCCAGTAATTCTTTCACCCGCTGCATGAACCGGCCGCAAATAAGGCCGTCAAGCACGCGATGGTCGAGTGATAAACATAAATTCACCATATCTCGAACTGCGATCATTCCATCGATAATAACCGGCCGTTTAACAATCGATTCCACTTGTAAAATAGCTGCCTGCGGATAATTAATAATTCCCATCGACTGGACAGAACCGAACGACCCAGTATTATTCACAGTAAACGTTCCACCGCTTACATCTGCTGTTGTGAGCGTGCCGGAACGCGCTTTTCCCGCCAGATCGTTCACTTCTTTTGCGATGCCTTTAATGGACTTGTCGTCTGCCTGTTTCACAACCGGCACGAACAATTTATCATCCGCTGCAACGGCAATGGAAATGTTGATATCTTTTTTACGGACGATATGATCACCCGCCCACATCGCATTCATTTCCGGAAATTCTTTCAGCGCCCGGGCAACAGCCTTGACGAAAAAAGCAAAATACGTGACATTGTAGCCTTCCGCTTTTTTAAATGAGTCTTTAATTGAATCGCGGTACCGGACAAGATTTGTCACATCCACTTCAATCATCATCCAGGCATGCGGCACTTCCTGTTTTGTTCTTACCATATTTGCCGCAACAGTTTGTTTAATACCGTCGATTGGCACAATGATGTCACCGCTGTCTGCTTTTAGGTTATCGGTTTTTACAGCACTTGCCTCTGAAACAGACTGTGCTTTTGAATGGGCTTCGTCAATGAGCGCCTGCACATCTTTCCGTGTAATACGCCCGCCTTTTCCAGTACCCGTTACTTTCGCTAAGTCAATATGATGAAGCTGTGATAATTTCAAGACCGCAGGCGAATATCGGCCGCTTTGATCTTCTGGCGCTTTTTCAAACACTGGTTTTTCTTTTGTTTCTTTCGGCGTCGTTATATCTGCAGATCCTTCTATTTCGATCGTGCAAATAACGTCTCCAACAGCCATTTTCTCATCTTCGTTTGCTAAAATCTCTTTTATGGTACCGGTAAAAGAAGATGGAATATCCGCTGTTACTTTGTCTGTCAGCACTTCTGCGATCGGGTCGTATTTATTGACGTGATCACCCGGTGCGACAAGCCATTTCGTAATCGTTCCTTCCGTCACACTTTCACCAAGCTGCGGCATTTTCACCTGTTGAATTGCCATGCCGTGCCTCCTTTTCTCTGTTAAAATTCAGCGAGATCGCGCATCGCATTCTCTACTTTTTCAGGACTCATCATAAAATATTTTTCCATTGGCAGTGCATACGGCATTGCCGGCACGTCCGGACCTGCAAGCCGCTGGACCGGTGCATCCAGATCAAACAAGCAATGCTCTGCAATAATCGCGGCAACTTCGCTCATTACGCTTCCTTCTTTGTTGTCTTCTGTGACAAGGAGCACTTTGCCCGTTTTTGAAGCCGATTCGATAATCGTTTCTTTATCAAGCGGGTAAACCGTCCGAAGATCTACTATCTCCGCATTTATTCCTTCTTGCGCAAGTTTTTCTGAGGCCTGCAGTGCAAAATGAACACAAAGGCCATAGGTGATCACCGTGATGTCTTCTCCTTTGCGCTTTACATCCGCTTTGCCGATTGGCAGCACATAGTCATCATCCGGCACTTCTCCTTTAATGGAGCGATACGCTTTTTTATGCTCGAAAAACAATACCGGGTCTTCATCCCGAATAGCGGCTTTCAAAAGTCCCTTTACATCATATGGCGTTGATGGCATCACAATTTTCAGGCCTGGCTGATTAGCAAATATCGCTTCAACCGACTGAGAATGATACAATGCCCCATGAATGCCTCCTCCGTATGGGGCGCGGATGACAATCGGACAATGCCAATCATTGTTTGACCGGTACCGGATGCGAGCCGCCTCTGAAATAATTTGATTGACTGCCGGCATGATAAAATCTGCAAATTGCATTTCGGCGACCGGCCGCTTTCCGACCATTGCTGCACCGATGGCAACCCCGGCAATAGCTGATTCTGCAAGAGGTGTATCAAGGACCCGATCTTCACCAAATTGCGCATAAAGTCCTTCTGTCGCTTTAAAAACACCGCCTTTTTTTCCAACGTCTTCTCCGAGAACAAACACTTGTTGATCTCGCTCCATTTCCTCACGCAGTGCCATCGTGACTGCTTCGATATACGAAATAACGGCCATTATTCCCCTGCCCCCTGTTCTGATTCGGCATATACAAAGTGAAGAGCTGATTCAGGACTTGCATAAGGCGCTTGTTCCGCGTATTCTGTCGCCTCATTAATCATTGCTGCTATCTCTTTCTCCAGCTCTTCTTCCCGCTCATCTGTGAGCAGTCCCGCTTCTTTGACATATGATCGAAATGAAATAAGCGGATCCTGCTCCTTTGCCCCGCTCACTTCCTCCGCCGCCCGGTAAGAGCGGTCATCATCATCAGATGTATGGGGAGTGAGCCGATAGGTCAACGTTTCAATCAATGACGGCCCTTCGCCGCGCCGCGCTCGATCAGCGGCTTCTTTTACGCATTGATATACAGCAATCGGATCATTTCCGTCGATCGTATAACCCGGCATGCCATAGCCTGCCGCCCGGTCAGAAACACGGGGAGAAGCCACTTGTTTATCATATGGGACGGAAATCGCATACTGGTTATTTTCACACATAAACAGAACCGGCAGCTTATGCACACCCGCAAAGTTAGCTCCTTCATGAAAATCTCCTTGATTTGAGGAACCTTCACCAAAAGTAACAAGCGAGACAATCGGTTTTTGATCCATTTTAGCAGCAAGCGCAATGCCAACTGCATGGGGAACTTGCGTTGTTACAGGCGATGAGCCGGTCACAATCCTGTTTTTCTTTTGTCCAAAATGTCCCGGCATTTGCCGGCCTCCTGAATTTGGATCTTCTGCTTTTGCAAATGCGGCAAGCATTAAGTCTTTCACTGTCATGCCAAATGCGAGCACGACTCCAAAATCGCGATAATACGGCAATATGTAATCCTGCTCCCGATTCAACGCAAAAGCGGCACCGATTTGAGCTGCTTCCTGTCCTTGTCCGGAAACGACAAACGGAATTTTGCCTGATCGGTTTAACAGCCACATTCTTTCATCTAAACGGCGTGTAAGAAGCATCGTTTCATACATACCGACGACAGCTTCATCCGTTAATCCTGCTTGTTTATGTTTATGTTCCATTACACTTGCTCCTTTCAAAAGTGTATCGCCTTTCCGCTCATCATAAGAGCCGCTTCACCAACGGCTTCTGATAAAGATGGATGTGGGTGAATCATTGTTCCGAGTTCCCACCCTGATGCATGCAGCATGCGGGCAAGTGCTGCTTCCGAAATGAGCTCCGTTGCGTGCGGACCGATAATATGCACTCCTAGTACATCATCCGTCCGGGCATCTGACACCACTTTTACAAAGCCCTCCGTTTCCCCGTATACGAGTGCTTTCCCAATAGCCTGAAACGGAAATTTGCCCGTTTTAACTTCGATCCCCTCCAAGACGGCCTGCCGCTCGGTTATGCCGACACTTGCCGCTTCTGGGTAAGCGTACATACAGCGGGGAACAAATGAATAATCAACCGGATCACTGGCCTTTCCAGCAATATGTTCAACAGCTGTCGTTCCTTCATAAGAAGCCACATGCGCAAGTTGAAGACCGCCAACGACATCTCCAATGGCATAAATGTGCGATTCATTTGTCTGCATCCACTCATTGACCTGGATAACACCATTTTCAACCTTAATTTCTGTGTTCTCAAGTCCAATTTGTTCGGTGTTCGCTGTGCGTCCAGCAGCCACGAGTAGTTTTTCCGCCGAATAAATCTCTCCTGCAGTTGTCTGAACAGAGACGGTGCTGGATTCTTTTTTAAGCATTTCCGGCTTAATCTCTGCATTCACAACAATCTGAATCCGTCGTTTTATAAGCTGACGTGCCATTTCTTTTGATATCTCTTCATCTTCAAATGGCAAAATTCGGTTTCCATATTCAAGAATAGTCACTTTACTGCCAAGATCCGCCAGCATGGATGCCCATTCAACTCCGATAACACCGCCGCCCACAATGATAATGGATGCGGGAATTTTTTTCAGTTCGAGTGCTTCGTTTGAAGATAAAATCATCTCTCCATCCGGTTCTAAGCCAGTAAGAGTTTTTGGACGCGATCCTGTGGCAATGATGACATGTTTCGGTATAAGCATGACATTTTCAGTGCCGTCGTTCATTTGCACCGAAATGGTTCCGGCAATTGGTGAAAATAAAGAAGGACCCATTAATCGCCCGGTTCCTTCATACACATCAATTTTCCCTTTTTTCATAAGCGACTGCACGCCGTTATACAATGTATGTACGATATTTTCTTTTCTTTCCTGAACACGGGAAAAATGAAGCTCCGCTTTGTTTGCTTCGATTCCAAATGCCGCAGATTCTTTCACCGTCCGGTACACTTCCGCACTTCTAAGCAGCGCTTTTGTTGGAATGCACCCTTTATGCAGGCATGTACCGCCCAATTTGTCCTGTTCAACAATAGCCGTTTTTAATCCAAGCTGCGATGCACGGATGGCTGCGGTGTAGCCGCCAATCCCCCCACCTACAATAACAAGGTCATATGCTGTCGCCATATATTTTTCGCTCCCTTATTTATAATTCCTTTATCATTGTATACAGTTTTTAAAACTATGTCATGTAATAAGGTGTGTTTTTATCTATTTTTTCTCCTTGCGTACAGTTCTTGACAAATAAAGCGGTTGCGCTATGATGTGTGATAGAAGATTTTTTGAAAGAAGGGTTTAGTGAATGATCCGGATTATCGCACTGCTCATTCTTGTCATCCCCGGTTTTTTGGCAGGAGTTGGGATTAAATTAATGCGAGACATGTTATTTGGTATTTTACAGCCGCCGTTCCCAGCTCTATGGATGCAGTTTATTGCCGGATTGCTTCTATTCATTGGCGGTCTTGGCTTTGTCGCCGGCTTTATTTTCAGGCGGGACCGCAAACAAAATAAAGTTCAGCCAAAATTTCAAGATAAGAAGTAAAAGCGATCTCAAAACGAGATCGCTTTTTGTTTAAGAATCCATGTATTCAATCCGAAGCTTGTCTGCAGCCATCTCATTAAATTCTGAATTTGCAGGTTTCATTCTGAAGGCCGCTCTGTTAATATAGGCGTTTTATGTACACATATTCAATTATTTGCATAACTCTTTATCGTTTTTTTACCTGGCAGTTTACCGCCCATGGCTCGTCGTCTTGATTGTAACGAATCTCCTGTTAGACCGCAAGTTATTTGGAATGTGAAATTTCGACACTGTGGAGTTGATGTTATCGTTGTTTTTAGCTATATATTATAGAAGAAAAACTTCTAGAACGTATCCTGTTTGGGAGCTATATAAGTTGAACAAAGATTCTTACACAGCAATATGCTCAACGTCGTTTTTTTCATAATTATCTGCATACAGTAAACATCCATACAAGAAACAGACAGTCCGCTTGCTCCACCTGTACGGACATGACCGATTACTTGTGGTTCTTAATTAGTTTATTGATTTGAATTTTGCACATTATGTTTTTTATACTTTACTCAATACAATATCGATCCTTTTGACTTCTTTTATGGCCGCTTCAAGCAAATAGGCACATGCGTTCCAACTGATAAAGAGACGGACAAAATTCCTTTAAAGCCAAATTTTTCGGCATAATCACTTCAGCAATATGTCATCTTTTGCTTGGGCAAACGTTGACCTTTTTCTTTAAAATCTCTGTTTATCCGATTTCGTTAAACAAAAAAAAGCCCCCTTTGCGATAAAGAGGTACGCTTTAATTCACCGTGAGCCTGCCGCATATTTAACGGCTCGCTTCGGCAGCTTATCGGCTATAAAGTTGTACGGTGTCTTGACGGTGCCAGGACAGCGTTAAGAAGCCATATATTCAATCCGGAGCTTGTCCGCCACCATGGCGATGAATTCACTGTTCGTAGGTTTTGCTTTAGAAACTGAAACCGTATAGCCGAACAGGGCAGCAATAGACTCCATATTGCCACGGCTCCAGGCGACTTCGATAGCGTGGCGGATCGCCCGCTCTACTCTGCTTGGAGTCGTATTATACTTTCTGGCGATTTCTGGATAAAGAACTTTCGTAATCGAGCCAAGCAGCTCGATGTCATTGAATACCATTGTAATCGCTTCTCGCAAATATAAATATCCTTTTATATGAGCTGGTACGCCTATTTCGTGAATAACGGCCGTAATGCTGGCATCGATATTTTTCTTCTGTTTTTTTGGCTCTTCTTTTCGTTCCATATGGCGCATCGGCTGATCGGCTCCAGCCACTTGACGGATTTGACTGACGAGGCTCTCCATATCAAACGGCTTTAGCATAAAGTAAGAAGCACCTAATTCAACTGCTTTTTTCGTGACATCCTCTTGCCCGAAAGCGGTCAGCATAATGACGTGCGGCTGTTTTTGTCCGCTTGTCCGAAGCCGTTCGAGAACTGCCAGCCCATCCATATGGGGCATAATAATATCTAAAATTAATACGTCTGCCTCTGCTTCCGGCAGCATCGTCAAACATTCCTGACCATTTAGGGCCGTTCCAACGATCGTCATATCTTCTTGGCTTGTTATTACTTCTTCAAGCAGCTGCACGAGCTGCCGATTATCATCTGCAATTGCTACCTTTATTTCAGTCAAATTGTTTCCTCCTCATTCCTGTATCCTTAAGGTTATTCTAATGGTTTTTTCGACAAAGCGAAATGGATTCCTTTAAAAAATTCAAAATATTTATTTTACATGTTTTTTTGTCATTTTTCGACTTTTTTCTTAATAATTTTCGTCAAAAAAAGAGCGCAACTGCGCTCTATAACAATCCTGCATCTTTTAACATCCAATCAATGTGCACACCATATCCGGAGAGTGGGTCATTTACAAAAACATGCGTGACCGCTCCAATTACACGTCCATTTTGTAAAATCGGGCTGCCGCTCATCCCTTGAACGATTCCCCCCGTTTTCTTAATGAGCCGAGGGTCAGTCATTTTAATAATCATTCCTTTAACTGCTGGTTTCGTCTGCTGAATAGTCCGGATAACGGAAATATTATATTTTTCAATTCGATTGTCTTCTGTTACAGTCCAAATTTGCGCTGGACCTTCCTGCACTTCATCCGGGTGGGCTGCTGGATAAATTTTAGCCCCATCCATATCACGTTCAAGCCGTCCGAACAAACCGAATGGTGTATTCGATGTCACGTTTCCCCATTTTTCTTCTGTCGGAATGTCAGCGGTTTTTTCCCCTGGAACCCCTTCCGCTGCTTTTTTAATGCCGGTAACGCGTGCTGGGTACAGTGTGCCTTTTATAGGAGCAAATGGCTTACCGGACTGCAGGTCACTAATCACATGACCGAGTGCTCCGAATTTTTTTGATTTCGGTTCATAAAAGGTTAACGTCCCTATGCCAGCTGTTTTATTTTTAATGTATAAGCCAAGTTTAGAAATATTTGTCCCTGAATCTTTAACCGGTTTTACGGAAAGATCCAGCGTCTTCTTGCCACGCAGTACTGTAAGTTTCACGGATGTTCGCTGTTCCGCCGCTTTTTGCACGTATGGACGGATCGCTTGCGGTTCTGTTACTTTATGGTTATTTACCCGCGTGATCACATCTCCCGGCAAAAGACCCGCCGCTTCCCCTGGGGAAATGCGTTCCGTATCGGTTTCAATGAAATGAAACCCAACTACGTAAAGCCCTTTTGTTTCAAGCTGGACCCCGACTGATTGACCACCTGGCACTACAAAAATTCGTTCCTGCTGTTCCTGCACCGGCGGAAAGCCTGCTGACTGCAGCAGTTCTGTTTCCGTTTGTGCTGCCTGAATGGACGCCCCGCCTGCAGTCCACATCGTAAAGAAAAGAAAAAATGAAAAAAGCCCCCGGTTCAATACCGCCATACCACTCCCTCCTTTTCATCTTGCTCTGTTACTTTGTCCGGAGGGGGGGGTTATTATAACGGTAATTAGGGGGCTAGATGGATGGCATTTCAAACAGCCGAATGTTTCAATTTTGCGGATAAAGAAAGCAGCTCTCTGGCATGCTCCTTTGTTAAGTCAGTCATTTCCACACCGGAAATCATCCGCCCAATTTCAGCCGCTTTTTCTTCTTCACTGAGAGGGGTCACGGTTGTACTTGTCCGTGCGCCTTCGAGGTTTTTTTGAATATATAAATGGGTATCGGCCATGGCGGCTACTTGTGGTAAGTGAGAAATGCACAGCACTTGTGAGTGGACGGCAATTTTATAAATTTTTTCACCAATGGCCTGAGCAACCCGCCCACTGACACCTGTATCCACTTCATCAAAAATAATCGATGTAACGCCTTGATGACGTGAAAAAATCGTTTTCATCGCAAGCATAACCCGTGACATTTCACCGCCGGATGCAATTTTCACAAGCGGCTTTAATGGTTCTCCTGGATTTGTTGTCATGTAAAATTCAATTTGATCCATGCCGTCTTTTTTAAACTGCCCTGATTCATTTTGAATATTCACATTAAAAACGGTTTTTTCCATATAAAGCTCTTTTAACTCCCGGTGAATCGCTTTTTCAAGCTGGGCTGCTGCCTCACTGCGAAGAACAGACAGTTTTTTCCCTTCCGCCTCGACGTCGAATTCTGCCTCTTCCAATTCTTTTTGAAGCCGGTTAACATGTGTATCGCGGTGTGTGAGCTGATCAATTTCTTCGGCAATCGACGCGCCATATTGCAAAATCTCATCAATCGTTGCGCCATATTTGCGCTTAAGCTGGCTGATTTCATTGAGGCGGCTTTGGATCTCGTTGAGGCGTTCCGGATTAAATTCAAGTGTATCCAGTAAAGAACTTACATCGCGAACCGTATCTTCAAGGACGTAAAAGCTATTTGCAGCTGACTCGTGAAGCGATTTATATTCTTCATTAATCTCCGCTGCAGACTCAAGGCCGTTAATACTCAAGCCAAGCCAGTCCAATGCTTTTCCATCACCGGATAACGCGTTGTACGCTTCAGATAAAGCACCATACAATTTCTCAAAGTTCGCCAGCTGCTGGCGTTCCGCTTCAAGCTTTTCTTCTTCTCCGGACACCAATGCCGCTTTTTCGATTTCATTCAGCTGAAATTGAATTAAATCAAGCCTGTGTGCCAAATGCTGGTCATTTTCACTTAAACGGCGGATTTCCGACTGCAAATAAGCATAGCGGCCATATACTTCTTCATACTGCCCTCTAGCTTTTAAAATTGATGCACCGCCAAAATCATCCAGCAGCCGAATATGACTTGCGGCGTTCATTAATTCCTGATGTTCATGCTGTCCATGAATATCCATGAGCCGGGCACCAATTTCCCGTAAAATAGACAATGTAACCATTTTTCCATTTATCCGGCACACGCTTTTGCCTGCTGCTGAAATTTCCCGCCGCAAAATAATCGCTTCCTCATCCACATCGATGCCAAACTCCCGGCAGATCGGTACACATGGGTGACCCTTATGAATGGCAAACATCCCTTCAATCTCAGCTTTTTTTTCGCCATGGCGGACAAATTCACCAGATCCCCTTCCACCCGTTAATAGCTGGAGTGCATCAATGATAATTGATTTCCCTGCACCCGTTTCACCTGTCAATACGGTCAATCCCCGTTCAAATGAAAGAGCAAGGGAATCAATAATGGCAAAATGGCGAATTGATAATTCCTGAAGCACAATCGGTCACATCCTTATTAAAGCATTTCTAAAAAGCGGGTCGATACGAGGTCAGTCTGTTCCGGTGCCCGGCAAATAAGCAGGCACGTATCATCGCCGCAAATTGTCCCCATAATTTCTTCCCAATCAAGGTTATCAATAAGTGCCCCAACTGCCTGCGCATTACCCGGCAATGTTTTCATGACAACAAAATGACCGGCCGAATCAATGCTCACAAAACAATCTACGAGAGACCGTTTTAATTTTTGCAATGGATTAAAGCGCTGGTCCGCGGGCAAGCTGTATTTATAACGTCCATCCATTAAGGGAACTTTCACAAGATGGAGCTCTTTAATATCACGCGAAATGGTCGCCTGCGTTACATTGTAGCCAGCTTCACGCAGCAAATCGACAAGTTCATCCTGTGTTTCAATTTCATTATTTGCAATCATTTCTCTAATTTTTATATGTCGCTGTCCTTTATTCATATCGTTCACCTCATAATGTATAATTATACTTGTTTATACATTACCATACTGTATATACAATGAAAAGTATAGAAAAAGCGGCACGTTTCCATTTTATATATACGGAATCGGCCGCTTTTTTAAGCTAAGACGGTTAGCTTTTTTGGTTGAATTCTTCATGAGCTGCTGCCACAGCCTGTTCTGATGTAATTGGCAGCTTAATGTTCCCGCCATTTGCTTCTCCGGGCCAGCGAATATGCAGCAAAAATTCAATGTTGCCGTCGCCGCCTGTAATAGGTGAATGCGATACATTTACTACATCATACCCAAGTGTGGATGCAAGCTGGATAATTTTTTCAATAACAGCCTGATGAACCGCACGGTCACGCACAATTCCTTTTTTGCCGACTTGTTCACGCCCCGCCTCAAATTGCGGCTTTACAAGCGCCATAACATCCGCTCCCGGGACAAGAAGCGTTTTTAAGACCGGCAAAATAAGTGACAGGGAAATAAATGATACATCAATTACAGCAAAATCAGGCATGCCGCGTTCCAAATCTGCTGGCGTCACGTAGCGGAAATTGGTCCGCTCCATGACAACAACGCGCTCATCCTGGCGAAGCTTCCATGCCAGCTGATTGTATCCAACGTCCAATGCATAAGACATTTTGGCACCATTTTGAAGTGCACAATCCGTGAACCCGCCCGTTGATGCACCGATATCAATTAATATTTTGTCCTGAACGGTTAGATCAAATACACGCAACGCTTTTTCAAGCTTTAATCCCCCGCGGCTCACATATGGCATCGTTTTTCCTTTTATCTCAAGCGGCGCATCGACTGGAATTTTTTCTCCTGGCTTGTCGATCCGCTCTTCATTGGAATAAACAATTCCGGCCATAACAGCACGCTTTGCTTTTTCACGTGTTTCGATTAATCCTTTTTCTACAAGGAGCACGTCAATTCGTTCTTTTTTGGCCATCTTTATGCACGTTCCTCTTGCTTTTCCCGAACGAGAGCTGTTAGTTTACGAACCGCCTCTTCCTTCGTTAAGTGAATGTCTTCAAGCAGCATTGTCACACTGCCATGCTCAATAAACTGATCTGGAATCCCCATTCGGTCAATGACTGCGCCATGATGCCCTGATTCATGCGCATATTCCAGAACCGCGCTGCCGAATCCACCTTCAAGCACAGCTTCTTCGATTGTTAAAATCGGCATGTTCTGGGTAAATAGCTCGTTCAACATCGCGCGATCAAGCGGCTTAATAAAGCGGGCATTCACCACTTTTACACTCATACCGCGGGCTTCAAGCTCTTCTGCTGCTTCAAGCGCCATCGGAATGGTTGTCCCAAACGTTAAAACAGCCGCATCTGTTCCTTCTTTTATTACTTCCCATGAACCAATTGGAATGACACCAAGCTGCGGGTCTATGTCAACACCAAGTCCATTGCCCCGCGGAAAACGCATCGCGATAGGACCCGAGTCATACTGAATCGCGGTGTTGACCATGTGGCGTCCTTCATTTTCATCTTTCGGCATCATTAAAACCATATTCGGCAAGTGGCGAAGAAACGCAATATCGAACACACCTTGATGTGTCTCACCATCTGCTCCCACGAGTCCAGAACGGTCAATACCGATAAAAACATTTAAATTCGGGCGGCAAATGTCATGCACAACCTGGTCATATGCGCGCTGCAAAAATGTCGAATAAATAGCCAAAAACGGCTTCATGCCTTGTGTGGCCAGTCCGGCAGCCACAGTTGCAGCATGCTGTTCAGCGATGCCGACGTCAAACATCCGGTCGGGAAACTCGCTAGCGAATCCAAGAAGTTTTGAGCCAACCGGCATAGCTGGGGTAATCGCCACCACACGCTCGTCTGTCCGGGCAATTTCACGTACGGTTTCACTCACAACCGCACTCCACGCAGGGGGCTCGTTTTTCGCTTTAATCATGTCTCCTGTGTCCATTTTATATGGACCTGTTCCATGCCACGAACCGATTGTATCCGTTTCAGCAGGCTTGTACCCTTTTCCTTTTTTCGTAATCACATGAACGAGCACCGGGCCTTCTGTCCGTTTCGCCTGCTCCATACTTTTGATTAAATCATCAAAATTATGTCCATCAATCGGACCGAGATACGTAAAGCCAAATTCTTCAAAAAACATACCGGGAACAAACATGTACTTTAAACTGTCTTTCATCCGTTCTGCTGTTGAAGCGACTTTGCCGCCTACGGCCGGAATCCGCTTTAATAGAAGCTCTAAATCATCTTTCAGCTTATTATATTTGCCGCCTGTTCTCATTCTTCCAAGCATATTGTGCATTGCACCTACATTTGGGGCAATCGACATTTCGTTGTCGTTTAAAATGACGATCATATTCGTTTTTTCATGGCCGATATGATTAAGTGCCTCTAGTGCCATTCCCCCTGTGAGCGCACCGTCTCCGATGACCGGAACAATATGGTCGCCTGATTTTTTCAAGTCACGGGCAATCGCCATGCCCATTGCAGCGGATAATGATGTTGAACTATGCCCAGTCTCCCATACATCGTGTTCGCTTTCATTCATTTTTGGAAATCCACATAGTCCTTTGTATTGGCGCAGCGTATCAAATTTACCCGCACGGCCGGTTAAGATTTTATGAACATAGGACTGGTGCCCGACATCAAATAAAAATTTGTCTTTTGGGCTGGTAAAGCAGTGATGGAGAGCAACAGTTAACTCGACAACCCCAAGGTTGGGGCCGATATGCCCGCCTGTTACCGACAATTTTTCAATGAGAAATTTACGGATTTCAGAACTTAGCTGCTCCATTTCATGCACATTCATTTTTTTCACAAAAGATGGGTCTTTAATGGATAATAGATCCAAGTGGATCAGCTCACTTTCCTGACTGTTTCAGTTTTAGTTAAAATGTACCGTTATTATAGCACACGCCAATTGGCGCTAACAATTTCCGGCATTTTACGACGTCCGTTTCGCAATTACATCGGCAAACGCTTCTAAAAGGGGTGCCGGCCTTTTTAATAAAGCAATTGCGTCGTGAGCACCTTGCAGCTCTTCAGACAACTTTTGTTTTGCGCCATCCATTGTCAATAAAACCGGATACGTACTTTTTTCATTTGACTCGTCGCTGCCGACCGGCTTACCAATTTCTTCTTCCGTTCCTTCCACGTCTAAAATATCATCACGAATTTGAAAAGCCAGACCGATATGACGCGCATATGTTTCAAGCAGCGCTGTTTCCGCTTTATCTGCACCGCCAATGAGCGCACCAGCCATAACACTGAATGCCAGCAGGCGGCCTGTTTTATGATGATGAATATATTCAAGCTCAGCAAGAGAGAGCGTTTTTTTCTCACCTTCCATATCAGCAGCCTGACCGCCTACCATACCCGCTGGACCTGCCGCCACTGACAGCATACGGATTAATTGGACGGCTTGCTCCGGCGAATACACATCGGAACGGGCAATGATTTCAAATGCATATGTCAACAGAGCGTCGCCTGCCAAGATGGCTGTTGCTTCCCCAAACAATTTATGATTGGTCGGCTTCCCGCGACGCAAATCATCATTGTCCATTGCCGGCAAATCATCATGAATTAACGAGTATGTATGGATCATCTCCAGGGCGCAGGCAGCATCGAGTCCTTTCTCCGCTTTTTGTCCATACGTTTCAAGTGCTGCAAACAAGAGCATTGGCCGAATCCGTTTCCCTCCCGCTTTTAATGAATACGCCATCGCTTCTTTCAATTCATTCGGCGCCTGTAATTCATTTACATATCCGAGCATATACGGTTCGAATATCTGCAGCTTTTCGTCCATATATTTTTTCATATCCGTCACGCGTCTTCACCGTCCAAACGAAATGGCTGATCTCCATCGCTTGTGACCAGCTTAGCCAGTTCTGTTTCGGCTTTTTTTAATTTGCTGTGGCATAAAGCGGACAATTCCATTCCGCGCTTATATTCTTCAAGTGCTTCTTCCAGCGGCACGTCACCTTCTTCCAGACGCGCAGTGATTTTTTCCAGTTCGTCCATTGCCTGTTCAAAGCTTACATTTTCAGCTTTCATCTTTTTCCCCTCCAATTAAGCCGACATGTGCATAAATCGTGCCATCTGTCATCTGCACACGAATGCGGTCTCCTTTTTCTACCTCTTGGACTGTTTTTATCAATGTTTCGTTATCACTGTATACAAGGCTGTACCCTCTTTCCATCACTTTTAATGGACTGAGGGCATCAAGCATAGCGACATTTTGCTGAAAAGCCGATTTTTTTTCATTCACAGCTGACTGGGTCAGCCAGTGCAAGCGTTTTTTTATTTTTTCAAGCTGTGCCGATTCGAATTCAATGCGTGGACCGGGACCCATTCTTGAGAGCCGGAACGATGCATGCTGCACAGCTGTTTTTTTTCGATCGACCAATGATTTTGTCTGACGAATAAGCTGTTCGTGCAGCCGGTCTGCCCGCTCAAATTGCTGCCTGTAAAGCGCTTGTGGATTACGCATTACGTAGGCGTTTAAAATAGCCTGATGCCGGTTTCTTGACGAACGGATTTTTTCTGAAGCAGCCCGCATGAGGCGGTTTTCTTTCGTCTTAATTCGTTCTGATACTTCTTCAATGTGCGGAACTGCCATTTCTGCTGCTGCAGTTGGGGTCGGTGCCCGTAAATCCGCCGCAAAATCAGCAATCGTAAAATCGGTTTCGTGTCCCACTGCAGAGATCACCGGTATCTTTGAAGAACGGATCGCCCGGGCAACTGCTTCTTCATTAAAGGCCCATAGCTCTTCTATTGAACCGCCGCCGCGTCCGGCAATCACAACATCCGCACGCCCGTCTCCATTGATTTTTTGCAGCTGGCTCACAATCGATGCGGCAGCGCGATCTCCTTGGACAAGCGCCGGATAAATGAGCACTTCCGCAGAAGGATAACGGCGGTTAATCGTCGTTAAAATATCGCGAATCGCTGCACCGGTTGGCGAAGTTACCACCGCAATAGAAGAGGGATAAGCAGGAATAGGGCGCTTAACATCTGTGCGAAACAGCCCTTCCTGCTCAAGTTTCTTTTTCAGCTGTTCAAATGCAGCAAACAAATTGCCGGCTCCATCCTGCTGCATTGTTTTTACATACATTTGATATTGACCGCTTGATTCATATATGGTCACGTCTCCCGTCAAGATGACTTCCATGCCATTTTCAGGACGAAATGTTAAAGACTTTGCAGAAGCAGCAAACATCACTGACATGATACGTGCGCTGTCGTCTTTCAGCGTAAAATACAGGTGCCCGCTCGAATGATGCTTCACGTTGGACAACTCGCCCTTTACAGCCATATTTTTCAAATGCGGATCCGCATCAAATTTTCTCTTTATGTATTTCGTTAACGCTTTAACGGTCAAATGCCGATTTGGCTCCATCTCTGTTCACCTTTTTCTTCACAAGAAATGCGCAAGGCGCTTTATGTTCATAAAAAAACTGTCTTTCCGATTATAACACGATCGAAAAGACAGTTTCATTCATCTACTATGAATTTATTTCGCTGCGAATGCTTTTGCTGATTTCACTGTGTTGTAAAGAAGCATTGTAATGGTCATCGGACCAACACCGCCTGGTACCGGTGTAATAGCACCCGCTGTTTCTTTCGCACTGTTAAAGTCCACATCACCGCACAGCTTACCTTCTTCATTTCGATTAATGCCGACATCAATAACAACTGCGCCTGGCTTTATGTGTTCTGCTGTTACATAATTGGCAATGCCTACTGCCGCAATCACAACATCTGCCTGACGCGTGATCGATGGCAAGTCTTTCGTACGGGAATGACAAATCGTGACCGTTGCGTTGTTCATTAATGAAAGCAATGCAGCCGGTTTGCCGACAATATTGCTTCGTCCAATGACAACAACGTGCTTGCCTTCAAGCGAAATATTTTCTTTTTCCAGCATTTTCATGATACCATATGGCGTGCATGAATAAAACGTATCTTTACCGATTGCCATCTTCCCGACGTTTACTGGATGAAAGCCGTCTACATCTTTTTCAGGCGCAATCGCATCGATCACCTTGTCTTCAGAAATATGCTTCGGAAGCGGCAGCTGAACAAGAATACCGTGAATGCTTTCATCGTTATTCAGTTCCTCCACTTTTTGCAAAAGTGCTTCTTCCGTTAGCTCAGCCCCAAAGCGGTGAACTTCCGAATGAATGCCAATTTCTTTGCTGCTTTTTTCCTTACTGTTTACGTACGTATGAGAGGCAGGATCATCGCCAACGATTACGACTGCAAGCCCTGGTGTTGTGCCGGATGCTTTCAGCGCATCAATTTCTTCTTTTAGTTCTGCACGAATATCTTTCGCAATTGCTTTTCCGTCAATAATAGCTGCTGTCATGAAAAAAACTCCTCACTTAGTCCATTGATTGATTGATTTTTGATAAAACACCATTAATAAATTTGCCGGCGCGCTCATCACTAAAATACTTCGCCAGTTCAATTGCTTCGTTTACGGCCACTTTAGCCGGAACGTCGTCTGAATAGTTCATTTCGTATACCGCGAGACGCAAAATGTTTCGGTCGACTTTTGCCAATCGGTCAAATGACCATTTTTCTAGATTATTTTTAATTATTGCATCAATTTCATCACGATGTGTTTCCACACCGGCAACAATTTTGTGCAAATAACTGCTGTCACTTTCATCGCCGTCTAAGACATTCTCAACTGCCTCCGCTGACTCCGCTCCACTTAAATCCATCTGATAAAGAGCCTGTATGCCCTTTTCCCGTGCCGTGCGTCTATTCATTCGATTGCTCCTTTATATTTAATGCCTTTTTGATCATAGCATAAAAAAGCCCGGGCGAAAACAATCGAAAAGTGCAACGCGCCCGTTTATCACCGACAAGAATAGGGCGAGCACTGTCGGAGACGCTTTTTGCCTTAAAGGGCCTCATGTTTAGCAAGCATCCTGCCTTCGCACTTCAAGATTGCCATGGCGCCTTGAGCTGGGCAATGAGAAAAACGCTCCAGCAATGCCGGAGCGCTTTCATTATTAAACTTCGTCCTGGTACTCGGGTTCAGGCTGCTTTGTTTCAAATTGAATACCAACAATATGAATATTTACTTCATTCGCTTCAAGAGCCGTCATGTTTAGAAGTGTTTGACGGATGCCTTCCTGCACAAGCTGTGCCACTTGTGGAATGGAAACACCAAATTTTACGACACAATACACATCCACTTTAATGCCTTCCTCTGTTAAATCAACGCGGACACCTTTGCCATGATTTTTTTTGCCAAGACGCTCCACAACACCGGCCGCAAAACTGCCGCGCATTTTTTCGACGCCATCTACTTCTGATGCGGCAATGCCGGCAATGACTTCAATCACTTCGGGGGCAATTTCAATACGGCCATGGCCGCCTTCCCCATTGCTCATTTCAAGTACCTGATTCACAGATTGCTGTTCTGACATGCTATGCACCTCCATTAGATTTGAGTTTTCATCACATCGTACGTTTCAAGAAATTTCGTATTGAAATCTCCACTAATAAATACGTCATGCTCAAGCAGTTTTTGATGGAAAGGAATAGTTGTATGAACACCTTCCACAACAAATTCTGAAAGCGCCCGCTTCATCCGTGCAATCGCTTCTTCCCTCGTTTTTCCGTGCACGATTAATTTCGCAACCATTGAATCATAAAATGGCGGAATCATGTATCCCGGATAAACGGCAGAGTCGATACGAACACCAAATCCGCCTGGCGGAAGGTAGCCTTCTACTCTTCCAGGTGACGGCATGAAATTTTTCTCTGGATTTTCTGCGTTAATCCGGCATTCAATCGCCCAGCCCTCAAATGTGACATCTTCTTGTTTAATGGACAGTGCTTCGCCGGAAGCAACACGGATTTGTTCTTTAATTAAATCAACGCCCGTAACCATTTCAGTTACTGGATGCTCTACTTGGATTCGTGTGTTCATTTCCATAAAATAAAACGTGCCGGCATGTGCATCATAAATAAATTCTACCGTGCCTGCGCCTGTATAATCAACCGCTTTTGCTGCTTTAACAGCTGCTTCACCCATTTGGGCTCTTGTTTTTTCATTTAAAGCCGGTGATGGCGTTTCTTCAAGCAGCTTTTGCATGCGCCGCTGAATGGTGCAGTCCCGCTCGCCAAGATGGATGATATTTCCATGCGTGTCAGCCATCACTTGAATTTCAACATGGCGGAAATCTTCAATAAATTTTTCAAGGTAAACACCCGGATTGCCAAAAGCAGTCGCCGCTTCTTGCTGCGTCATGTTAACGCCTTTTTCAAGCTCTGCCTCATCACGTGCGACACGAATCCCTTTTCCGCCGCCGCCCGCTGTTGCTTTAATGATAACCGGATAGCCAATTTGAGCAGCTACAGCCAAACCTTCTTCAACATCTTTAATGATCCCATCCGAGCCTGGAACAATCGGCACTCCTGCTTTTTCCATCGTATCACGTGCAACGTCTTTTGTACCCATTTGTGTAATCGCTTCAGGTGATGGACCGATAAACGTAATATTACATTCACGGCACAATTCTGCAAAGCTTGCATTTTCCGCCAAAAAGCCATAGCCGGGGTGAATCGCGTCTGATTCCGTCAACTTGGCAACGCTGACAATATTTGTGAAGTTTAAATAACTGTCTTTTGAAGCTGTTGGTCCGATGCAGTATGCTTCGTCTGCTAACTGCACGTGCAGCGCTTCACGGTCTGCTTCTGAAAATACAGCCACTGTTTCAATCTGCAGCTCTTTGCAGGCACGAATAATCCGAACTGCAATTTCGCCGCGATTGGCAATCAATACTTTTTTAATCATCGCAAATTCTCCTTTATTCCGGTTTGACTAAGAAAAGCGGCTGGCCGTATTCAACGAGCTGGCCGTCTTTTACGAGGATTTCGACAATTTCGCCGTCCACTTCCGCTTCGATTTCGTTAAACAGCTTCATTGCTTCAACAATACAGACTACAGAGTCTGATTTAATTTTAGATCCAGGTTTTACGTATGCTTCTGCGTCCGGTGATGGTGATTGATAATATGTTCCAACCATTGGCGAAGTGATTTTATGTAAATTGGAATCTTCTGCTGCCGCCTTTGGCGCTTCCGGTGCCGGTGCTTCTTGGATAATAGATGCAGTCGGTTGAACAGCCGGTGTTAATTGAACAGCCGATG
The DNA here is from genome assembly GCF_001750285.1 of Domibacillus iocasae. Classification (GTDB taxonomy): domain Bacteria; phylum Bacillota; class Bacilli; order Bacillales; family Domibacillaceae; genus Domibacillus; species Domibacillus iocasae. The sequence continues at coordinate 346,724 of NZ_MAMP01000022.1, read as the reverse complement.
CCGGTGCTTCCGGTGCTGCAGCGTATGTAGTCGTTCCGGTAGATTTTTTCATTTTTAGCTTGCTTCCTGCTGATTCAAATACAAATTCTTCAATTCCTGATTGATCGACCAATTTGATCAACTCTCTAATTTCTTGTACTTTCATGTATTCTACACCCCTTTTAGGAAATAAATATGAGCCGTTTTACTATAGCAAAAAAAAAAGCTCCTTTTCTCATTTTATCTTTTTTTCTTCAATTAGCAAATACAGAATTTGAATGAAACAAGCCCGCTTCGTAAAAAAGCGGGTTCTTTTTTTATTTAAATGGCTCAAATTCCACTGAAACAGGCATTTTATCGCCCATTTCTTCTTTTGCCAGCCTGATTAATTCATTGGCGGCCTCAGTAGAATGGCTGTCCGCTTTTACGGTAATTCGAATTTCTCCATCCATCGTTCGAACGAGTGCATCCTCATATCCTTTTGACTTAATAACCGTTTCTAACATCCGTTCGTTTGATGCCTGCTCGTCCAACTGCTGCATATTTGTATATGCTTCATCTTTTTCTTCAGCCGACAAATCAGCGGATGCCACTTTTGCCGTTAATTCTTCTTTCAGACGGCTGCGTTCTTCTTCCGCTTCAAGACGAATCATTTCAAACACTTCATCACTCGGCGTTTCTTCAACCGCCACATCCACATCTTCTGCTGGTTCCGGGACGGTTTCTTCAAGTGTGGATACGGGCAGTAATTTTTCAGGACCTGTCACGTAATAAACACCAAGCACAGCAGTTAAACTGACCATTGTAAACAGCCAAACGGTTTGTTTTTTCGGCATTAGTTTTCTCCTCCTGTTTTCCCCGGCATGACGGCCACACGGTGCATTGGAACACCGAGTACACGTGTGACTGCTTCTACCATTCGCTTTTTCACCTGGACACGATCAACACCCTGGGCGACGATTAATACCCCTTGAATGTCGGGCTTGCGTGTTTCTGTCATAACCGGACTTTCCACATCTCCGTTGCGAATAACCGCCATTTGTTCATCTGTCGTTTCGTCGCCATTCCCATTTGAAGAAACGATATTTTTTTCATAGACGCTTCGTTCAGAAGAAGCCAGGTTCACAATGACCGAGACATTTGAAACGCCGTTGATTTCACTCAGCACACGGGTCAGCTCCGATTCATAGTTTTTTTTCAAATCGGTTTCAGCAGCTGCAACAGGCTTCGTTCCAGTTTCTTCGGGTGGTTCAGATCCATATCCATTTAAATCACTAAGAGCCATGAGAGCAATGCCGCCGCCAAGCATGATGGCCGCCCATTTCAGCGGCTTATCCGCCTTTCCATTTTTCCACTTTGTTATAAGCGAATGCCGGTCAGCCACCTCCTCGTTCCTCCTTTTCCATCACCATATTCAGCTGATGATCCTCAATATTCCACTTTTCTGCTAAGCGGCTCTGAATTTCCTGTTCAGGGCAGCTTCCATTCACAAGTACTTGAATGTTTTTCAGCTCTTCTCCATCCATTTCAGCCTGAACGTCGAGCACTTCGCAGGACGAAAAAGCTGCAGCAGCCGTTTTTGTATCAGCGTAAAGCTGTTGATTTACGTACGTATTAGAGGCCAGTTCAGATACGTCTGACAATTGATTCAACTGCTGTTTCGTTTCCTGCTCAAAAGACGATACGTTTTGTTCATTCGAAAAGGAAAATGACCAGTCGACTGATAAAAGCGGATTAACGAGTGCAGCCATAATGACGAGCCCAGCGGCCAGCCGCACATATTTTTTCATCGGCGAGTCGGCTAAGAGCATGTCCACAACAGAAGCACACAATAGAAGCGCCAGAACTGACGACAGCCAGTCAAAAATCGCCTGCATTGTTTCACCTCATCATATAAGCGGCATTTCCTGCTGAGACAACAGCGGCCATAAACAGAAAGTACATAAAGGACACAAGTGCAAGAGACGCCAGCATATATGACATCGTTTTCCCGATCACTTCAAGAAGAGAAGCAGCAGCTGAATCACCGAGTGGCTGCAGGACAGCAGCGGAGGCTTTATACAAGAATACAAGGACCATCAATTTGACGACTGGAAACAAAGCAGTTAAAAGCAAAAGGCCAATACCTGCTGCGCCTGCTGTGTTATGGATCATCAATGCTGCTCCGGACGCTGTATCAGCAGCATCTGCCATCATTCGGCCCACAACCGGCACAAATGTACCGCTTAAAAATTTAGCTGTTTTCACCGTTAATCCGTCCGCAGCAGCGGCTGTCATGCCTCTCATCGTTAAAATGGCCAGAAAAACGGCCATGAAAGAACTGAGAAGCGACACGCTGACTGTGCGAAGCAATGACGCGATCCGATCTGCATTGTAGTGGTCTGACAAGAGACTAATTAAACTAAAGAGAACAGAAAAAATAAGGCATGGCAAAATAATTTGATCAATTAAAATACCGGATCCATTCATCATAAAAAGAAGCAATGGTGGAAACAAAGCAGCGGACGCCACTGCACCGCTTATCGTTAATAAAGCAATCAAAACGGGCATGAAAGCCATCATAAAAACAGTCATTTGCTCAACTGCCACAGATACGGATTCTACCGCCAGACGGAATGTATTCATCGCTAAAATAAAGATCGGGATTAACACCGCCGCTTCTGCCGTCTTGGTGACGGTTTGTGTTTCAAGTGCTTGTCCAACTGTTTTTAACACAGAAGCCAAAATCGACAGTAAAAAAATAATCGCCAGACTTTCTGCATGCGTCGTGATTTCAAAAAAAACATAGGACTTCAATGCAGACAGCCAGCTGTCGAGCGAAAAAAAAGACGCTAAATCAAAGTTTGCAATATCAAGGTCCATTTTCTCCGGCATAAACGGTCCATACAGCTGCTTTAACTCACTCCATCGTTTTTCAAGCGCCGATAAATCCGCTTGCTCCATTATCGGCTGCCATAAGTGTTCCATGGATCACCGCCCTGGAAGCATGTTTAAAACTGTTTCAATTAGTATGGTCAAAATAGGCAGGATGAGTGCCATAATGATCATTTTCCCCGCGATTTCCATCTTTGCAGCAAGTGCCTGCTGTCCCGCGTCTTTTGCAATATTCGCAATAAATTCCGAAATAAAGGCAACGCCTACCGCTTTTAAGACAGTTTCAATGTAAAGATTCTCCGCACCGGCATAAGCAGCCATTTTTCGAACAGCTGTAATGAGCTTGGCCATTTCATCGGCAAACTGGTAAAGAAGAATGCTGCACGTAAATAAAACGAACAACAGCGAAAAACCCGGATTATATTCATTCAGCAGAATGGCTAGAAAAACAGCAACAAGTATGATAGCGGCAATATGGGTAATCGCAATGGGCAAACCGCTCCTGTCATTGAAATAAAAAAACCGATTTAATTTTATCGAACAACTGCCCGACAATCGTCGCGGCCATAAACAAAATATAAATAAAACCAAACAATGTCACCCACTGAGCATATTCTTTTTTGCCAAGCTGTTCTAAAATCGTATGCAAAAAAGCGGCAATGATGCCAATCCCAGCAATTTTAAACAACAAATCCACGTCCATATTCATGTTTCGCCCCACCCTATAAAAGCAAAATGGCTGTCATCATGCCGAAAAGCAAGCTAAGCGAGCGGGTCATTCCGGAAAGCCGCTTTTCTTCGACAGCGGCTTCTTCACGCTGCTTTTCAAGCTGTTTTAATACCAATTGAAGCTTTCGTGCTTCTGCGGACTGCGTGACCGCGCCCAGCATACAGCCTGCCTGCTCAACAATTTGCACATCTCTTTTTTTTAATGCCAGCTGACCCGCCTGCTGATTTAGAATAGTAGTCCAAAGCTGGCCGGCACTGTCGTCGCATGTGGCCAATGCTTCCGCAAATTGATAAAAAGCGGTGCTCGCCGGTTTTTCAATTGCTTTTGAAATGGAGCGTGCTGCTGTTTCCATCGACTCTGCTCCATAAGCAATGGACGACTCAAGCATAATAAATGCCGTCTCAAACTGGCGGATTTGACGGACTCGTTCGCTATACGATTTTGACTTATAAAAGCCGATAAACAAACTGGCTGCCATTATAAAGAACGCTCCCGCCCATTTCATCCGACCACTTGGCTTTCACGTTTTAAAATGGTTACATGATGTTCGCGGCTCACTTCAATATACGTGTCGAACAGGCCGCTTTCTTTTATGTGCCGAATAACCGGCCGGCGCAGTGCTTCTTTCAGGGAATGCGCGTGGACCGTTGCAATGACCGCTATGCCCGCATTTAAGGCTTCCGATAACGCCTGTGCATCTTCTTCCCGTCCAATTTCATCCACAATGAGCACATCCGGACTCATCGACCGGATCATCATCATCATTCCTTCTGATTTCGGACACGCATCAAGTACGTCCGTCCGCGTGCCTACGTCAAGTTGAGGAACACCATGCAGACAGCCCGCGATTTCAGAACGTTCATCGACAATGCACGTTTTCATGGGCGGAATGCGGCGCTTCTCGTCTCCCGTTCCGGCTATACGTGCAATATCTCTCAGCAAGGTTGTTTTGCCAGACCTTGGCGGACCAATTAACAGGGCACTTTTCCATCCACTTTGAAAGAGTGAGGGCAAAAGAGGAAGAGCAGCTCCTTTTTTCTCTTTGGCAATCCGGATGTTAAAAAAAGACAGATTGGTCATGGAAGACACGGCCCCTTCTCTCATGACCGCTTGTCCCGCAATACCGATCCTGTGCCCTCCTTCAATCGTCAAGTATCCACGTTTCAACTGTTCTTCAAGCCGATAAATAGAGTGCTTCGTGATTTTATGGACAAAAGCAGCGCGCTCATATTCTGAAAAAATGGTGGACAGCACGTACGGCTTCGGTCCTGACAGTTCAATTTTCTGCCCGGTTCGAAGCCGGATTTCTTCAATAGCCGGATCGCTTTTCAAAAGAGGACTGACAGCCTGGGATGTCGATTCGGGTAAATAAGGCATAATGGTTTTATAGGGCAATCCGCCGCCTCCTTCCGTTCTTTTCACATTGTATGAACGAAAAAGGTACATTATCCATGAAAAAAACCGCCAAACAGATTGGCGGTTAAATCGGTTATTGGTTAATATGGGCAAGTGCCTCCTGGGAAAGTGTTCGGTAGGCAATGTCGTCCATCGGCGGGTTATGAAGACCGGCACGTACATTTTGCCAATAGCGGTGAAGCGGGTTTTTCTCAGATAAACTTCTAGCGCCAACAATCCGCATGGCCATATCAGTCACATCAATGGCTGCATTCGTGACGAACGATTTTGCCGCAGCCATTTGCGGCTTAATCGGTTCATCCGGCTCCCGATCGTAAAGTTCAGCCGTTCGATATAGAAATTGCCGGGCTGTCATCAGCTTCATTTCCATTTCCCCGATTGTTTGTTCCATTACAGGCAATTCACCAATGGGATGATCAAGCGCAGCCGGTGTATACGTTGCCGCAAACTGCAGCGCGTAATCGCGGGCTGCTCCAGCAATGCCAATGTAGCAGGCCGGAATATGAAGCAATGATCCTTTTCGGCGGGCACGATACGAGTCATCGAGCTTTTCAACAATGTAATGAGCCGGTATCCGTACATTTTCAAGGATTAAATCGTGACTGGCTGTCCCGCGCATGGCCACGCTGTCCCATGTTTCACGAATCAATACACCCTCCGTTGACATTGGAACGAGAAAGACGGCCGATTTATTGGTTTCAGCAATCGAAGCCGATACAAACACATAATCAAGAACGGGTGCGGCAGACGTAAATGTTTTTTCGCCGTTCAAGACGTATTCATGACCATCGAGCACAGCCTTCGTTTTAAACGCCGCTCCCCGAAGCGGACTGCCGGCATTGCGCTCGCTGGCTGCCGCATTAATGAGTTTTCCTTTTTGCACTTCTTCGACTAAAAAATCAGCAATATCCGGATTCCAGTGCCGGTACTCCGCATACTCCATTAAAATGCCGGTATGCCAGCCGATCGAAAGGCCTGTTGCCCCGCATCCTTTCGCAATCAGTTCCTGGTGCTGGACAAAATCAATAAGTGACATACCACCATTTTGAGGCAGCATCGCCTTCGTATAGCCGATTTTTTTCAAATCGTTTATATTGTCAAACGGAAATGAATTCAGCTTATCAAGTGCCGGCTCCCGTGATTGAAAAACCGGGATCAGCGGCTTTATTTTTTCTTTCATGTTCAAAACGATCGACCTTCTTTCTGTTTATCTTCCTTTATCGTACGAAGAAGCGGCCCGGAACGCAAATAAAAAGAGCGCACCCGTTAAGGTACACCCGCTGAAGTGATTATGCTCGTGATACGTATGATCCATCTGTTGTATTAACAATAAGAACATCGCCTTCGTTTACGAAGAATGGTACGTTAACAGAAAGACCCGTTTCCACGATCGCCGGTTTTGTACCGCCTGACGCTGTATCGCCTTTAATGCCCGGCTCTGTTTCCGTTACTTTTAATTCAACTGTGTTTGGCAGTTCCACACCCAGTGTTTCAGTACCAAACATCATGATGGATACTTCCATATTTTCTTTCAAGAACTTCAATTCATACTCAATTTGAGAAGCCGGAAGTTCAATTTGGTCGTATGATTCTGTATCCATAAATACATGCTGGTCTCCATTTGCATACAAATACTGCATACGGCGGTTGTCGATTTGCGCTTTCCCAACTTTTTCACCGGCACGGAATGTTTTCTCCTGAATCGCACCAGTACGAAGATTACGAAGCTTTGAACGAACGAACGCCGCTCCTTTTCCTGGTTTTACGTGCTGGAAGTCTACAACGCGCCAAATACCGTTGTCTACCTCAATTGTCAAGCCTGTACGAAAGTCATTTACTGAAATCATGTTTGTTCCTCCTGGAGTGTTTACAAAATAATAAGTTCTTTAGCGGAATGTGTGAGCAGTTCATTTCCGCTTTCCGTGAGTAATATATCGTCTTCAATCCGTACACCGCCGATACCCGGCAAATAAATGCCCGGTTCTACCGTTACGACCATGCCGGATTGAAGCGGCTTATCGTTTAAAACAGAAAGTCTTGGGCTTTCATGTACTTCAAGTCCTAAGCCGTGTCCTGTTGAGTGACCAAATGCATCGCCATATCCTTTTGACGAAATGATATTACGCGCTACAGCATCTGCTTCTTTTCCGGTCATACCCGGCTTAATTTGATCAACTACCGTCATTTGGGCTTCCAATACGATCGCATAAATTTCTTTTAATTGATCCGCCGGTTCGCCCACAGCAACCGTACGGGTAATATCTGATGCATATCCTTTATAATAAGCACCAAAATCAAGCGTCACAAAGTCACCCGATTGGATCTCTTTCCCAGTAGCCACACCGTGCGGCAGCGCAGAGCGGGCACCCGAAGCGACGATAATATCAAAGGAAGAAGAAGCTGCACCGCATTTTCTCATAAAAAATTCAAGTTCATTTGACACATCGATTTCTTTCGCTCCCGGCTTTAGAAAGTCCAGAATATGCTTAAACGCTGCATCTGCAATGTCACACGCTTCCTTTAATATCTTAATCTCTGATTCCGTCTTAATCAAGCGCAAGTTTTCAACAAGTCCTGCGACCGGCTCAAGCGTACCGTTAAAATGCTTTTGAAGCAATTCAAACTCTTGATATGAAATGTATTCTTTTTCAAAACCGAGCGTGCGTACACCCAGTGTTTCAGCCTGCTTCATCGCTTCCTCAAAAAGCGATTTTGTATGCTGGACAATGGTAAAGCCCTCTGCTTGTTTCATTGCCTGCTCTGTGTAGCGGAAATCAGTGAGAAAAAACGCTTTTTCTCCTGTTATAAGCGCCGCACCTGCTGTACCAGTAAACCCACTTATGTAACGGCGGTTATACGGACTCATAATGAAAAGACCGTCCAGTCCTTTTGTAGCCATCTGTGAACGCAGCTTTTCAATTCGTGTCATTTCTTACCCCTCCTTATTCACAAAAAAATCAAGCGCCATTTCATATCCGTAAAGCCCGAAACCACACATTTGCCCCACAGCATGAGGCGCGATGACAGAAAGGTGACGGAATTCTTCACGAGCGTGAATATTTGAAATATGTACTTCAACGACCGGCACTTTTATGCCAGCCACCGCATCGCCAAGGGCGTGACTGTAATGGGTAAAAGCGCCAGGATTAAAGATAATGCCAGCCAGTCCTTCATCTTCCGCAAGATGAAGTCTTTCAACAAGCTCTCCTTCAAAATTTGACTGAAACGTAATGATTTCTACTCCAGCTTGTTCTCCTCGTTTAACAACTCGTTCTTCAAGCTCGGCAAGTGTCGTATAGCCGTAAATGTGCGGCTCGCGTTTTCCCAGCCGGTTTAGGTTTGCACCGTTCATGAGCAAAATTCTCTTCATCATATGTCCCCCGCCTATTCATTTTTCCCGATTAGTTTACCATATTCCTCCGGCCGCTGACTACCTGCCCTGCTCGTGATGCCAGGAAATTGTCATACTAATAAACAGGCAGTATCCTAAGAGGAGAGCAAAAACAGTGATTAAATGAAGAGGATTTTGATCCGCTATGAAAAAAACAATAAAAAAAAGAAACACAGTAACTGCTATTCCCGAAAGGAAGGGCTTTCTTTTCCGGAGCAGCGCATAGTATAATAAAGACAGCACGATGGAGATAAATACGATCAAAACAGCCGCAATTCCATACTTCACAATCGTCGATGACGACAAAGCAGACAGCATCGATATCGGATTCCAGCTCATAAAATGAAATGTGTAAGCAAGCCAGCTAAACAGAAAAAGCAGCAGTCCGGCCGCAATGCCTGTTTCAAAAACACCGCGCTTTAAATAATCAGAATGTTTGGAATTATTTTGTTTACTCATCTTCTTTCCTCCTCTGAACAAGTCTCGCTTTTATTTTAGCCGGATTCCCGCTAAAATATGATTACTACCTGTCCTGCCTAAGGATGAATGAAAGAAGGAACTAGTGAAATGAGCAATGAAAAGCCCGTATATGGAGGCCAGGCCGTTGTCGAAGGCGTCATGTTTGGCGGGAAAAAGCATACGGTAACAGCCGTACGGCGAAATGACGGATCAATCGACTATTTTCATTTACCGCGTACAGTCCGCCCTGCCCTGCAAACAATTAAAAAAATTCCGTTCGTTCGGGGTATTGTCGCCATTTTAGATGCCGCCGCTACAGGATCTAAGCATTTAAATTTTGCAAATGACCGATATGATGTGAATCCTGGGGAGGAAGAAACAGAAGCAGAAGAACCGTCCAAGCTAACACTCGTATTCGGGGCGGCTCTCGTCGGTATCTTATCGTTTCTGTTTGGAAAATTTATTTTCACCCTTGTTCCTGTCTTTTTGGCTGTACTCACGAAACCCGTTTTTTCAAGTGACCTGTCACAAATTTTAATTGAAGGATTTTTCAAGCTGGTGCTGCTGCTCGTTTATATTTATTTGATTTCAATGACGCCACTTATTAAAAAGGTGTTCCAATATCACGGAGCGGAGCATAAAGTGATTAATGCTTATGAAAATGGTTTGCCGTTGACTATTGAAAATGTTCAGAAATCTTCCCGGCTTCACTACCGCTGCGGATCAAGCTTTATTTTATTCACAGTCATTGTCGGCGTTTTCGTGTATATGCTTGTACCGACTGAGCCATTATATATACGAGTGTTAAATCGGCTGGCGCTTATTCCTGTTGTTCTTGGTATTTCATTTGAAGTACTGCAGTTGACGAACAAAGTCCGTGACATTCCAGCATTAAAATGGCTCGGCTATCCAGGGCTTTGGCTTCAGCTTTTAACGACAAAAGAGCCGTCAGATGATCAAGTAGAAGTCGCAATTGCTTCTTTTGAGAAATTAATTTCCATCGAAGAAAGTGCTGAAAAAGGGTTAAAAGCAGACGAAATTGTCTAATATGTAAGTAACACTATTTTCCGGGAGGTGGCTTTAATGAATGTTCGTACCGTTGTTGTTTCTGTCATCGCTGTGCTTGCTGCCGTTGGTCTCGTTTCTATGATGATTACCTCTCCCGGGCAGCTCGTGCGTCAAGTTATATTCGGTGTAATCACGACCGTAATTATCCTGTTTTTGCTCCGCCTGTTTATGCAAAATCGTGGAGGCGGCAACCGCCGGGAAGACCGTGCATATTCCAAAGCTGTAAAACAATCAAAAAAACGCCATACCGCTAAAACAAGTTATAAGCCTAAGACATCACGCTCTGTTTCATTTACAGCGAAGCCGAAAAAGAAAGCAGCCCGCCGCAAAAAAGCAGCCCATTTAACCGTTATTCAAGGCAATAAAGGAAAACGCGGTTCACGTGCTTCATCTGAATGACTCTGTCACCGTGCGTGGCAGAGTTTTTTACTCCCCTTACAATAATAGGAAAGAGCCGCTCCTGAATAAGGAGACGGCTCTTTCCTATATATTGGTTCTTCTTACAATCCGCATTTCAGCTGTGCGCCACAGTTGGTGCATGTGTTGCAGCCGCCAAGCTCTTCTACTGTTCCTTTACGGCAAACCGGGCATGTATCGCCGACTTCGCTGCCGATTGTCACATTAGTTGAACGAAGATCTTGAATTGTATCAATTAATACAACATGATTTTCATGTTCCTTTGGTTCTTGTTTCTCTTCTTCATCCCAATTGTTTTCTTCCGCTTTCAGCGTTAACACTTGAGAGTCACGGCTTCCATCCACGTAAACCGTTCCGCCTTTCGCGCCGCCTTTGTATAAACGCTCGTACACACTTTGAACCTGCTCAACTGTATAACCGCGCGGTGCATTTACCGTTTTGGAAATGGAGCTGTCGATCCAGCGCTGGATGACGCACTGAACATCCGCGTGTGCTTCAGGCGCCAGACCCATTGCTGTTACGAAATAGTCCGGCAATTGATCCGGATCCGCTTCAGGATTACGCTCTAAATAGTCATTTACAATATCCGCTTTCACTTCAATAAACTTGCCGAGACGTCCGCTCCGGTAATACGTGAAGGAGAAATAAGGCTCCAGGCCTGTTGATACCCCAACCATTGTTCCAGTTGATCCTGTTGGTGCAACTGTCAATAAGTGAGAGTTGCGAATGCCGTGTTCAATAATTGCTTCACGAACATGTTCAGGCATTTTTTTCATATAACCGGTGTTGATAAACGCATCGCGCAGACGATTTGTTTCATCAAGTGTTTCCCCTTCAAGAAAAGGAAAGCTGCCTTTTTCTTTTGCCAGTTCAACAGATGTTTCATACGCTGTCACGGCAATCGCTTCGAATACTTCATCAACAAGTGTATTGCCTTCTGGTGATCCGTATTCTTTTTCACAATAAATGAGCAAGTCAGCAAGCCCCATAACGCCTAGACCAACACGGCGTTCACCAAGCGCCTGCTTTTTGTTTTCTTCCAAGAAGTATGGTGTTGCATCGATGACATTATCCTGCATACGGACACCCGTGCGAACCGTTTCTTTCAGCTTGTCGAAATTCACTGTTTTTGTTTCTTTGTCTGCCATTTCGGCAAGATTCACGGCTGCCAAGTTGCAGACGGAAAATGGTGCAAGTGGCTGCTCACCGCACGGATTTGTTGCTACAACCTGCTGACCGTACGCTTTTGCATTTGTCATATCATTTGCATTGTCAATAAAGAAAATGCCTGGCTCAGCTGAGTATGTTGCACATACATTGATCAAGTTCCACAGTTCACGCGCTTTAATTTTGCGGTATGTGCGAATTTCATGACCTTGACGCTCCCACTCACGGACGTCGCCGACTTTATGCCAATTTTCATTGTAATTCGTCATTTCTTCTTTGTTGTATTTTTCAACAGCCGGGAAGCGAAGATCGTACTCCGCATCTTTTTCAACTGCATCCATAAATTCTTTCGTCAAGCAGATCGAAATGTTGGCACCGGTTAAAAATTCGGCGTTATGGACACTGTATGTACCGCCTGTACGAAGTTTTTCTTCTGCTTCTTTAAAGATTTCAGGGCTGAAGCCGCCGTAACCTGGAATGTTTTTATAGTTGATCACACCCTGGTACATTTGCTCTTCACGCTCTGTAAGCGGCTTGAAATTCAATTTGTCTTTTGCCGCTTTTTTAATTTGCTCATCTTCTGTGTTTTCAAGAAGGTAGCGCAAAATACGCGGATTTTGCATTTTTGAAATAATAAATTCAACAATGTCAGGATGCCAGTCCGCTAACATGATCATCTGAGCACCTCTGCGCGAACCGCCCTGCTCAACAAGGTGTGTCAGCTTCGCAATGTCATCAAGCCACGAAACAGAGCCGGATGATTTGCCGTTAACACCGCGCGCGAGCGTGTTGCGCGGACGAAGTGTTGATCCGTTTGTGCCGACGCCGCCGCCCCGGCTCATAATTTCCATTACTTGTTTCCGGTGTTCCGAAATACCTTCGCGCGAATCCGCCACAAATGGCATCACGTAGCAGTTAAAGTACGTTACATCCGTGTCTGCCCCTGCTCCGTATAAAACACGTCCGGCCGGAATAAAGTTTAAGCTTACAAGTTCATTGTAAAACTTGTCGAACCATTCTTTTTTCTTTTCTTCTGTTTTTTCTACAGAGGAAAGACCTGCTGCGTTCCGCTTTGCAATCTGCTCATAAAATACTTCGAGTGGTTTTTCAATCACATCAAGCCCGCGATGAACGATGCCTGTTTCCGCTTCTTCGGGATCATCAATAGCACTGCGGTATTCTTCATCGATTAAAATCGACGCTTTTTTTGCTTCACGGTCGAGTGACACGATAAAGCCTGTTCCCCGCGCAGGGAATTTTGGATCTTCTTTGATTGTTAAAACGACAAAATCGCCTTCAGACAATGTAATTTTTTCCGTATCTTTGAATGAGTACCGGTCAATCATGACAAGACGGGAGACGCCTTTGTGTTTAATCTTCATTTCCGGTGTGACAGGGAAAACCTGCGGGAAAATGCTGATGTCCTTGTTTAAATTGTCGATGTTAAGCGACATGTGCTGTGTGGACGTAGCGGACATGGAAACAACTCCTTTAATATTCTGTTGTGACAAAAAACGAAAACAAACACAAGATATTGTGTTTGTTTTTTTAATTACACTCTATATATTGATTGAGAGAACATAGTTTGTCAAGCCGCCAGTTCTTTCCTAAAACAAGAAAAAGCCTTTGACTTCAACTAAAATGGACAAAAAAATTTTATTTTTTTGCCGCAAACTATTTTTCTTATCTCCGAAAATTCCAGTCATCACTTTCATACCGCTCATACTGAATTTTATCAATTTGGCGCTTTTGTTCCTCTGTTAAAATAAGCGGTTCAAGATGAATATTTAATCCTTCTTCAAACCCTTTTTTAAATGCACTTCGGGCTTCATTTAGTGTCACCCGTTCGGAACGAAGTGCGTTAATCGCAACAGCCTTATCCTTAAACGCACGTTTCATTCGATCTTTTACCCGGCCGCTTGAATAGTGAAACAAGCTGAACAGTTTATCTTCATCAATATCAAGCAAAATAGAGCCATGCTGTAAAATGACACCCTTTTGCCGGGTCTGTGCGCTGCCAGCCACTTTTCTTCCCTCTACAACGAGCTCATACCAGCTCGGTGCATCAAAACAGACACTAGAACGTGGATTTTTCAAACTGGCTTTTTCTTCTTCGGTTCGTGGCACTGCAAATTCTGCATCCAGCCCAAGCGCCCGAAAGCCTTGCAGCACACCTTCAGAAATCACTCTATATGCTTCTGTAACGCCCGCTGGCATGTCCGGATGCTCTTCACTGACAATGACGCTGTATGTCAGTTCATGCTCGTGCAGTACCCCTCTGCCGCCAGTTGGCCGCCTGACAAAGCCAAGTCCATGTTCTTTAAGTGCCTCAAAGTTCACTTCTTTATCCGCTTTTTGAAAGTATCCAATTGACAGTGCCGCCGGCTCCCATCCGTAAAAACGGACAACAGGTGGAATTTCACCCTGGCTGTGCCAATCTAAAAGCGCTTCGTCCACGGCCATATTATAAGCCGCGCTTTGATTTCCAGTATCCAGAAAAACCCACGTTTCTTTCGTCATGTTATACGCCTTCTTTTCATTGTAAATTCCCTCAACTAGTCTATCAAATTGAAACCGAAAATCAAAGGCGAACACACTTCTTTTTAAAGAGAATTTTCTTTTCATCTGATAACCATACGGATATAATAAAAGAAGCAGTTTATTCGAAAGGGGAACACCACGTTGCTTTATTCTATTGCCGCAGTGCTTGGCGTGATTATTTTGTACGCGCTCTTCATGTACTTTTCTCAAAAACGGGCGGTGAAACCGCTCAGCCAGGAAGAATTTATACAAGGATACCGGAAAGCGCAGCTGATTGATGTGCGTGAACCGAATGAATACAATGGCGGCCACATTTTAGGCGCCCGCAACATCCCAGTGACTCAAATGAAACAGCGCATGAAAGAAATTCGTACAGACAAGCCTGTTTATTTGTATTGCCAAAGCGGCCTTCGCAGTGGCCGTGCAGCCCAAATGCTCTACAGAAAAGGATACCGGGACATATACCACCTGCAAGGCGGATTTAAAAAATGGACAGGAAAAGTAAAAACGAAATAAAAAAACAGTTCTGCAAATGCAGAACTGTTTTTTTATCTATATATATGTATTTGATTTATCATTCTGGGACAGACTAGGTGCAATACTTTGAAAACAGAGGAGGCTTTGATTAAGATGAAGCCCACCATAGTGTACGATAATTCATGGGAGAACGTTTTCGAAAAAGAATTGCAAAATGCGTCTTCGCCTGGAAGCTGGTCTCTTTTCACGTTAACCGCGGAGACGAAAAACCGTATTCTTCCTTCTGATTTTAATGGACTGCTGGCACCTGATTTCCTCCCGCACATTCAGTTTCTTCCCCATCAAATCAAAACAGCACAAACAGTCATGGAAGAAATGAATGGCACTGCGATTTTGGCCGATGAAGTTGGTCTTGGCAAAACCATTGAAGCGGGTCTCATTTTAAAAGAATACATGTTACGGGGACTTGTTTCCCGTGTGCTTATTTTAGCACCAGCTTCACTCGTGAGCCAGTGGGCGAAAGAATTGCGGGATAAATTTCAGATTTTCGCACTGGTGCAGCGAAAAAAACCCGACTGGTCATGGAATGGCGTTCAAATTGCGTCGATCGATTCAGCTAAGCAGGCAAAATTCGCGGATGTCTTTACGGATACACTGTTCGATATGGTCATTATTGATGAAGCACACCGATTAAAAAACCCGGCGACAAAAAATCATCAATTTGTCAGCCGCCTGAATAAAACCTATTGTTTGTTGCTGACGGCCACCCCGATACAAAATAACGTGGATGAATTATTCCACCTTGTCTCTCTGTTAAAACCGGGTCTATTTGGCAGCAATGGATTCTTTCAGACTCAATTTAAAGATGGAAAGCGATCCGTTCAAAATCGGGATGCTTTTCACGCACTGCTCAGACAAGTAATGATCCGCAACATTCGAACGGATGTAGAACAACAGCCGATTAAACGCTTTGTACAGACGATTCGTATTACCCCTTCGAAAGAAGAAAAAGCCTTTTATGAATCGCTGGCTGACTGTCTGCCAGGCGCAATCACACTGCTGACACTGCAGCGAGAAGCATGCAGCAGCAAATATGCCGCTCTCGCTACCTTAATAAAGCAGGAAGGATTCACCCAAACAAACACTGCCGCTCTCGCGGATGCCATTAAACAAAACTCAAAAGCGGACAAAGCACTCGACATTGTAAAACAGCTAAATGAAAAAGTACTCATTTTCACCCAATACCGGGCAACACAGCAATATTTGGAACTATTCTTTCGTTCACATGATATCCCTGCCGTGTCGTTCCAAGGAAACTTTAAAAAAGGAAAAAAGGATTGGATGATTGAGCTTTTCAAAGGACCTGCACGCGTGTTAATTGCAACTGAAGCCGGAAGCGAAGGATTGAACCTGCAATTTTGCCGCCACGTCATTAATTTTGATTTACCGTGGAATCCGATGAAGCTGGAGCAGCGAATCGGCCGCGTTCATCGTTATGGACAAAGCCAGGATGTCTATATTTACCACCTTGCTTATAAACAATCGGTTGAAGACCGTATGCTGGCATTGCTTTATGAAAAGATTACCCTTTTCCAAACAGCTATTGGAAAAATTGATAACATTTTGGATCAAAACTGGATTGAAGACCATTTGAAAGACGCTTTTCATACGTCGAAAAGTGTTGGCGAGTGGGAAATAAAAATGCAAAACCTTGCCGCTGTATTGGAGTGATCAACGATGATGCCTTTTCTTCGCACATTTTTTAACGCTTGTGAATGCCGTATCCTTGCAGAATCAAATGACTCACTGACCGTCCAGTTAACCGAGGAAGCAGACCGCTCTTTGATGAACCGGCCATTTTATTGGCATTACAAAGATCAGCTTGGGCAGCCCGGCGACCCGCTCGTCGTTACGTTTTTCACAAAAGACCCGGGCCGGCTGCTCAAGCATCAGGAAGAATATATGACCTTTGGCTCGCCCCGTTTCCATCAGTTTCTTTTATATGCTCAAAAAAAATCAGCATTTATTAAAATGTACGAAACAAGCATATCTTCAGAAACCGTACAGCTGGAACCCTGGCTGTTTGTCCATTTTCATCTTTCTTATGAAGCAAACGGTAAAAAAGAAAAGCTTGTCCCGCTTGCCATTCATTTAATCAGCGGAACTTTTTCAAACAACTTTTCAGACACATTAACTTCCTTATCTATGAGCCATATGATCTCGCCGTATCATTATGTCCTCTCGCCGCTTATTACACCTGTAAGCGGCTTAAATAGAATGAAAAAAAAACTGTGGCACGACATCCTGCAGGAAGAACACGATTGGGCCAAGACCGCTCTTGAAAAGCAAAAAATAGAATTAACGATTCTTGAAACTTTTTTTGAACAAAATGAGGAAGACAAGGCCCATTTTGAACGCGAGAAAGCGGCGATCATGCGCCGCTTCGAACCAGTAATCCATATCTCAGTTTTAAACGGCGGTCTGTTTTATATTGCTCAAAATAGAAGTTAATTTTATTCAGCCCGCTTCACAATCGACAGGTCTTTCCTATTATAATAATAAGTGGCGCTAAAAATGTTTTCTTCATGAATCGTGGTAATCCGAATCTGTCGGTCTTGTTCTGACATTTCTATTATATCAATACTGGTTGTCCCTCTATTCGTTTCCATAATAAAAGAGGCCGGGTCTGCCTGTGATAAAACATCCCGAAGCGCCATGAGTTCGACGATCCGCATTTCGTAATAATCGGTTAAATAATCGGCAGTCCTCCATTTTGTTACAGATGAATCTACAGTTGAAATAGATGCTGCCATAATCAACACAAGAATCAGCAAAATGTGCGGATAGATCATTCCGTGCTGACGATTAAGGTGCTTCTTTATGCAATGAATGAATCGATGCACCTTCCTCTTCTCCATTTGAAAACGTAACGTGAATATATAAATTTCCTCCTTCAATTGAAAATGTGGCGCTTTCTACGTTTTGCAGCATGATTTCATGTCCCTGCCCATTCACCTGCCGCCTGATTTTGTCATTGTATTTATTAATGGACACGATCGAATCATTCAAATCGACAGGTGAATATTGCAGCCTTGATGCAGATAAATGCCAGTCTTGCGATACGTGCATTTCATTGCGCAGTTGAATGATAAAAAGTTCCCACTCCATATTCTTTTCTGCTTTAGCGGCTTCGATTGTCCGATAAGCGCCGTCGTATAAAAGTGGGATGGACGCCGCACAGGCAGTGAATACTATTAAAACAATCAACGCCTCGAGCATTGTAAACCCATTACTGTTCCACCACACATGTCGTTCTTTCTGCGATCGCCACACATGCTTTGGACTTTCCATTCGTTTCTTTCCACACAATTTCGCCTTTAACCGTTGATTGATCCAAATCGTAAACAAATGAAGCGTCTGAAAAAATTCGAGACTCTGCTTCTTCATACAGCTTTCTCATTCCTTCCTGATGCTCCCAACGCCAAGACGTTTCTTCTATTAACTTCATACAAAAAGGGAGAAGAACTGCCGCTCCTATGAAAAAAGCGGTTAATGCCAGGATACTTTCAGCGAGTGTCATTCCTTGTTCATTCTTCCACAAAATAAAAACGACCCCTTCCGATTTGAAATACGAGCCTGGTGCTCTTTTCTTCACTCGTAAAGTAAATGGAGCCGAACCGATTTGTCGTACCCGTTCGCAAAAAAGTGAACGATCCAATACTTCTTTCATCATGAATAAAACGATTTGGGATTTTACGCTTTGCGATCATCTTCCTTGGCTGCTCCAGCGTATAAATGTGATAGTCGTTGCGCTCATCTTCAAAAAAGTGAACGACAATATTTACTTTTTTAGCAATTGCGTATGCTTGTGCTTCAAATAAGTCACGCTCGACCTGCTGAAAAAATTGACGATCGTTCACATTATCTGCAATGCTTCGAAGCGGAATTAATGCCGCAGCGAGACAGACCATAAAAACCGTTAGCACGATCATCATTTCAAGCAATGTAAATCCAGATTCTTTACGTACCACTGGCCGAAACAGTTCCTTCCGCATCAAGAGTTACAGTGCCGCCGCCCGGGCAGGTCGTTTCATCCTCCCTCAAGTATCCGTCGGTCACAAGTGTATCAATTGAAGAAGGCAATGAATCGTTGTCAATCTGATACGCCTGTACTTGGCCCTGCACCATGTGAATAAACGCGTCGCACCCTTTTGAATTAATGTTTTTGCTTTGCTTCGCCACATTTGGAATGGCGATAAAAAGCAGCACCGTAATGACAAGTAAAACAATCATCATTTCTATCAGCGTGAACCCTTGTTCATTTTTTATTATTTTTTTCATCGTTTGTTCCTCCTTCACTATACGGATCCGATCATCTCAAACATCGGAAGCATCACCGACAAATAGACAGCCATCACAATCGTTCCAATGATTAAAAAGACTGCCGGCTGAATAATACCGGTCAATTTTTTGATTTTGTCTTCAACAATTCGATCACAAAACTCAGCGTAAAGAAGCAGTTCTTCACCCAGCCTGCCATTTGCACCCCCGTGGCCAATTAAGGCGGACAGTTTTCCGTCAAACCATGGGATCGCGGCGATTGCTTCCTGTAAAGTTTCTCCTGTCATTAACCGGTCATTTATTTTCTTTGATGCGGCACAAAGCATCGGATAAATCGTCTGTTCTTCAAACACATGCAACAGCTCATTGACCGCAAATCCGCTATTTAACAGCTGAGCTGACTCCCGTGCAAACAGCCGGGTAAAATACAGTTGAAAAAACGATCGAATATATGGAATTTTTGACAGCATATCTGCTTTCTTATGCGGTGAAAGCATTTTGTAGCGGGCGTAGAGAAAAAGATAAATACCTGTTAGGGCAGGTATAATGAGAAGAACTGCCGGTGGCGCCCATTGAAGAAAAAAAAGCAGAAGAGCGATTATTCCTTCAGGCTTATAACCCATTGAAGCATGTAAATCGTGGAACTGCGGAAGGACGAATGTGTTTAAAACAGCTAATAAAATGATGAGTAATGCAATCAAAAAAACGGGGTACTGCAAAAGCCTGATGAATTTTTCTTTTGATTGTTCTGATTTTCTCCACTGGTTTCCGGCATGAACGAGTGTTTCTTGAACATTTCCATGTTGTTCAGCGAAAAAAACCTGCAGACATATAAGCGATGGGACATTTAAAACGGGCAATATTTCATGAAGCGGTGTTCCATCTTGAAGCGATGTTCGAATCGCAGCTATTTGTTTTTTGTTTATTCCAGGAATGTTCATCATTAAAAAATCAACTGCATCCCCGATCGTAAATCCTTTCATTAGCATTTCACCGAGCCTGGTAATGAAATCAGCGCTATTTTTCGCTGACAGCCTCTTCTCCAAAATGCCAGCGCGACCACTCTTCATACGTGATGAATCCATATGCCACCCCCTTTCGCAATTCGTCTTTCAGCCTTTTGTAAGTAGATAATGTTCTTCCTTCTGCGACCTCCTTCAGCGCCTGTCCGGCCAACAGCTCGCAAATAATCGCCTGGCGTATTTTCTGTGTGCATCCCTCTTTACAAGAAGTGCCACACTCCGGACAAAGAATGCGAACGAGCCGCTGCGCGGTAATACCAGTTATCGTTTGAGTAATTTCATGACGTGAAACGCCCAGCTCTATCAGTCTTCCAATAACGCCATCAGCGTCACGGGCATGGATTGTCGACAAAACTAAATGACCTGTCAGCGCACTTTTTACAGCTGCTCGGGCTGTTTCTTCATCCCGTATTTCTCCAACCATAATGACATCGGGATCATGGCGCAAAATCGCTTTTAAACCGCTTGAATACGTAATGCCCGCTTTTTCATTTACTTGTATCTGCACAAATGAATCTTGTTGTTTTTCAACCGGGTCTTCAAGCATAATGACGTGTTTGTTCAGGGTGGCTGCACAATGCTGGATCATGGAGTAAAGCGTGGTGGATTTTCCGCTTCCAGTTGGACCGCTAAGCAGAATAAGGCCGTTTGAATGGTTTAGCAGTGAAGTTAGTTTCTTTGCTGTATAAGGAAATAATGTCAGTTCTGAAAGAGATGGAACATGTTCTTGAGGCAAAATACGAATGACGAGGCTTTCTTTGTGAGGGACAGCGGGAAGTGTTGAAATTCGCAATGATAAAGGGAGACCATTAATCAGCTGCCGAAAAGAGCCGCTTTGGGGTTTTCGTTTTTCACCAATGTCCATTGATGCGGTAAACTTTAAATACGCGATAAGCCGTTCACCTTCACGAATCGAAAATGAATCGCTTTTCGATAACTGCCCGCCAGTACGCATTTTCATTAAATAACCATTTGTTTTTGGCATTAAATGAATATCGGTCGCCTGCATACTGACAGCTTCAGCAAGCATTTGTTCCATTTTTTGTTCGACTTGCAAGTCATCACCTTCTTTCTTTTTCAGCATACTATAAAAATCTGAATATTTCATTACATTTGAGTGTATTTACAAAACTTTAACAAAAAAGCCTTTAAAGCAAGTTTGCTTTAAAGGCTTCGGGTGATTTTAATGTCCGCCGCTTCCTGGCGTCATCATGAACGTTGACCAATATGTAAATCCTGCAAAGAAAACGGTCAAGTACGCGCCAAAAACATAAATGTACATGCGCTCAGAAAGACGTAAATACCCTAATAACAAGAAAAATCCAGTTTGACCGAGGAAAAGCAATGCGGTAATATTCATGTGCCCGAGATAAAACATTAATGCAAAAATCCCGGTCCAGAATGCCATTACGCGAAACATCCGATCCATTATGTATCTCCCCCCTTTATGGACTTGCTCCATCAATATCATATTATAAAGGAATAGACACGGAATTGTAAACGTTTCTTTCCATCAGTTTTTGACGATTGCATGATACGTACAATCACTGCATCCATTACCATTGTTGTTTTTGGTTAAAAAACGATTCTCCAAATAAAGACTCCAGCACCCCCTGCAAAAAAGGCTTTATGAATCCGGCAGACCGTCCGCTTTTCCAGCAGCTTTATATACTTTTTTAGGCTGCTCGCCTTTTCCTGTTTTGTATAAAAAAGAACCAATTAAATTCACATCTTCGAGTTTGGCTAAATAAAGACGAGCCACATTTGGATGAAAGTTAAATTCTGAAACAACATCCTGAACCGTCACTTCTGAGGGGTTTTTAAGATGTATTCATAAATAGAATAACACGCAGGATCTGCAAGTGTATCCGTAACTTTTAGTATTGTATTCATTATTATCACCTCAATAGCTTTTATTTATTATAACCAACAATTTTATGGTGAAAAAATAATAAAAGCCATGCTTTATTTTGTATTACGAAAATATTCACAATTTTAAAGTTAAAATATGTACAACTATTGTGTAAGTATTGTATAGTATATTTAAGATAAAAAGAAAGGAGACTATCCAATGTCTGCCGTTACTTTTTTTACGTATCCCAGCTGTACTTCGTGCAGAAAAACAAAAAAATGGCTTTCCTCTCATTCCGTTGATGTTCAAGAACGTCACCTTTTTCGCGAAACACCGACAAAACAGGAACTTTTAAAACTTTTATCAATGTCCTCTGAAGGCCTGGATGAGCTGCTTGCTACTCGCAGCAGCACGTTTAAATCATTAAATATGGACGTGGATGATATGCCATTATCCGCTGTGATCGACTTAATTATTCAAGAACCCAAGTTGCTGCGCCGTCCGATCTTAACGGATGGAGAAACAATTGTTGTTGGATATAATCTTGAAAAACTAAGAAGCTTAACAAAAAAGAAACAAGTCATGAAATATACAGGGTAACCTAAAAAAGAGAACACCATTGCGGCGTTCTCTTTTTTAAAATCCGTTTAAAAATGGATTACTGTCCATTTCTGCAATAATGGACGTTGCTGGTCCATGACCAGGGAGCACAATCGTTTCTTCCGGCAAAGACATAATTTTTTCATGGATACTGTCAATCAAGATCTGGTGATTGCCTCCAGGAAGGTCTGTACGCCCGATGCTGCCCATGAACAGCGTATCCCCTGCAAATAAGGCGCCGCCTTCTTCAAAGTAATATGAAAGGCTGCCAGGTGAGTGTCCTGGTGTATAAAGAAGCTGCAATTTAAAAGGGCCAACGGTCAGTTCTTTTTCTTGATCAAGAATAACGTCTGCCGGAGGAGCTTTGATTGTCCCCATTCCAAACCGGGCTGACCCATTCAGGGCTGGATCTTCAAGCCACTGTTCTTCCTCCTTATGAAGGTAGACAGGGATATCAAACTTTTGTTTAAGCGCACCAATAGCACCAATATGATCAAAATGGGCATGTGTCAGTAATATAGCGATTGGCTTCAGCTTGTTTTCGTTCAGCCACTGAACCAGCTGCTCTCCTTCCGACCCCGGATCAAAAAGAATACACGTTGATTCATGTGAAAGTACATAGCAATTTGTTTGTAATGGACCAAGCGGCAATTGAGTCCAATCCATATGATCTCCACCTTTCTCATTATCCTTCTGTATCGTAACAGGAAATCGCTGTTGATAAAAGAATTATCCGCTTTCACTCTCGACAAATATAAAAAAAACTTATACAATAGGGTTGTGTTTTGCAATTACATAGTTCTTTTTTATTGATTCATTATAGAAAGGGGTCTGAAACGATGAACGGTTTAACAATCATTTTCGCACTTGTTACTATTCTTTCTGTATTTAGCACAATCAGTGCGTTAAAAAACAAAAACCCGCTCGGCATTTTCTTTGGACTTGGAACGGCTGGTGTTATCGGCTGGTTCACCATTATGACCATTTTGAACCACGGCTACCCAGCAGCCCATTAAAAAAAGCACCTGACATTGATCGGGTGCTTTTTTTATGCAAAAAAACTGCCTCGAAAGGCAGTTTTATTGTTCTTTTATCGCAGAATCTGGATCATAAAAGCGAAGCAAATCACCATAAATTACTCGATCCGAATAATTTAATTCTGCTGCGGCTTTTTCAATGTAAGGTGTACAGTAGGTTGCATCGGTCTGTTCACCCGTTGCTTTATCCCAACAAGCATCCCCCGCATACACATAATCTTCTGTCACAAAACGACCATCACGGAATGCAGCGAAGTTTTCGTGGTCTTCAGACAGCAAATCCTGCCCGAACTGGACGTCACCTTTTGTGTCAATTCCAAGAAGATGCAATAAAGTTGGACGTACATCTACTTGTCCGCCTACCGTAGAAATTTCTTGCCCATCCACTCCTGGAATATGAATCATAAATGGTACTTTTTGAAGCTCTGCCGATACGTAAGGCGTTACTTCTTTGCCAAGATACTGAGCCATCGCTTCATTATGATTCTCAGAAATACCATAGTGATCACCGTACAAAACGATAACAGAGTCTTCATACAGACCTGCTTCTTTTAAATCTTCCACAAATGTTTTCAATGCTTCATCCGTATAACGTACTGTTACGAAATACCGGTTTAATGTGCCGCTGTTTGAATTAAATTCATCGATCATTTTATCTTCTTCATCATAATAGAACGGGTGATGATTTGTGAGAGTAATCATTTTTGAGTAGAACGGCTGCGGCATTTCTTTCATTAAGCCCACCGACTGTTCAAAGAATGGCACATCTTTCATACCCCAGTTTACACTGTTGTCTTCATTAACCTCGTAATCATTCACATCATAAAAACGTTCATAGCCGATCGCATCATACATAATATCGCGGTTCCAGAAGCTTTTATTATTCGCATGCATCGCATTTGAATAGTAGCCGTTTTCTTCAAGCTTTTCAGCCATTGAATTAAATTCATTGCCTGAATGTGTAAAGAAAACCGCTCCACGGCTCAGCGGATAAAGCGAATTTTCCGTTAAAAATTCTGCATCGGATGTTTTTCCCTGTCCTGTCTGATGATAGAAATTCGTGAAGTTTAAGCTTTCTTTCGCAAAATCATTTAAAAATGGGGTAATTTCCTGGCCATTGACTTTATTGTTCATTACAAAAGCCTGTGTTGATTCAACCGATACCATAATTAAATTTTTTCCTTTTGCAGCACCGAACAATTCATCATTTGGCGCTGCATAATTTGCATCAGAAAAGTTTCCGATTTCCGTTAACTCACTGCCGTCTGCCAGCGCACGCTGAGCAGAAGATTTAGATTGAAGGAAAATATCATAAATGTGATAGTTAAATGTACCAATATTTTTCACGAGCATTTCCCGGTCAAACGTTCTTGTTAACAACTGCGGACGTTCAATTTCCGCCAATCCAAGATTTAAAAACATAATCGCAGCAGCTGACAAAAAGTAAGCACGGCGGCTCATTTTTGACATTGGGCGGAATTTCACAAACGATGGTTTAAATTTAAGCAGAAGAAATAAAATAATGACATCTGCAAAATACAAAATGTCAGCTACGTTAAACTCTTCTGTTACACTATTGCCAAGATCAGCAAAGTTACTTGTTTGAAATAAAAGCGGCATCGTAATAAAATCGTTGAAAAAACGGTAAAAAACAACATTTGCAAATAGCAGGAAGCTTAAGAAAAAGCTCATACCAAGCAAGTAGCGATTGCGTGCTTTATCGCTTTTAAAGAAAAAGCCGACACCCATTGCCAGCATAATAAAGCTGAGCGGGTTAATCAGTAAAATAAATTCTTGCAGCGTGTTTTCAATGTCCATGTTAAAACTTGTTTTATAGACGACGTATGTTTTCATCCATAAGAACAAAACAGCGACAGCAATAAGCGAGATGTTGCTGCTTATTGTTCTTTTCATTTTTCCAGCCTCCTCGTTACATCTGTAACAACGTTCAAGGGTTAAAATCTTTTTAACCTTTTGTAAATCACCTTTCACAATCTTAATACTTTTTTTACAAAAAATCAAACAGAATGCCATAGTAACTCTTTATAATAGTTTCATGACGATTCCGCTTGTTCAATCATACGCATGAAATCTAAAAAAGTTTCATAAAAAAGCCAGCCTTTTAAAAAGGCTAGCTTTGAGAGTGTAGACAAAGTCAGAAAACAGGCTGATTGAAAACGTTTGTCTTTCAAGAAGCGCGGCCGGATGGGAAACGGAGTGACCTTTTTGGGATCATGAGCATTCGCAGCCGGCAAGCGACGCCGAAAGCGAGCGTTTGTCAACAGCCTGAAAGCCAGCCCTTTAAAAGGGCTGGCTTTCATTTTGTTAAACCGTCATGACTTTTGCTAAATATGCGGCACCAATTACACCTGCATCGTTGCCAAGCTGCGCTTTTTCCAGCGAAAGCACATCCATCGCACGTGGGAATGTAAACTGTTTTACATATGCTTCTAGAGGCAGCAGGAGGGCTTCTCCTGCCTCTGATACTCCACCGCCGATCACAATCTTGGCTGGGTTAACAATGTTTGCGATATTCCCAATAGCAAGACCTAAATAAAAAGCACAGCGATCAATCACACGTTTGGCCGCCTCATCACCCGCTGCAGCGTGTTCGAATACGGTTCGGGCATCCGGGGCCTCTTTTCCTTCTTGTTTGTACAAGTTTACAATTCCGGTAGCCGAAGCAACCGTTTCAAGGCAGCCATGCTTGCCGCAATTACAAAGGAATCCATTTTCCGGCTCAACGGTTATATGGCCAATTTCTCCGGCTGCCCCGTTAACGCCTGTGATAATCATTCCTTTTGACACCACGCCGCCGCCAACGCCTGTGCCAAGCGTCACACAGACAACGTCTCCCGCACCGCTTCCTGCGCCCCGCCACATCTCACCAAGTGCCGCACAGTTCGCGTCATTTTCGATGAAGACAGGCAGTTCAATAGCTTCTTCAAGTAATTTCTTTAATGGATATCCATTCTGCCAGCCAATGTTAACGGCCCCTGAAATTGTTCCGTCTATCGGATCAGCAGGACCCGGAGCGCCGACACCCGCTGCTAACACGTCAACAGTCGTCAGCCCATCTGCTGCCAATTCTGCATAAAAAGAACGGGCAATGTCGCCAACAATACGAGCGCCACTATCTGACCGGTCAGTCGGAATGGACCATTTACGAATAATGTCTCCTTCTGTCGTTAAAAAAGCCATTTTAATAGATGTGCCGCCAATGTCAAAAGCAGCAAGCCGTTTTTCTGCCATAATCACTTCTCCTGTTCTTTCTCTTTTTCGATTACAATCTGCCGGCGCAATAAAAGCAGCGCCATTTGGTATTCCTTTAGTTCAATCAGCTGAGACTGATAGAGATCCCTCAACTCCAGCTCCATCACTTGCAGATCCGCCACCCGGTTGCCGATATACACAAAAACACCATAGCGTTTTAGCAGCTGCTGAACATCAAAAATTGTTTTCATATTTTCACCCTGCTTTTATTCATTGGTCAATTCACCGGCAAGATCTTTATACACTTGCTCACCGGGTGCATACTTTATCGCTGCTTCCACAGATTTTACAGCTTCGTTCCGATTGCCTTGTTCAGAATAAATAAGTGCTAAATTATAATGGGCTTCGTGAAAATCTTGTCGTAAAGAGACCGATTGTTTAAAGTGATTTTCCGCTTTTGCCAGCCGCCCGTCTCCCGCTTCGAGATATCCGAGATAAAAATACGTCTCAGCAGAAGGCTCACCGCCACCTTCAATAAAGCTGGCCAAAATTCGTTCTGCCTCCTGAGCATTTCCAGCGTCCAGTTCTTCCGCTGCTCTTATATTGACGGATTGCGCATCTACTGCAGCATATCCATGCTGAAACCCGAAGAATAATCCAGCACTGGCTAAAGCCAATGCAGCTGCTAAAAAAGCCGTTTGCTGGAGCAGCCGGCGTTTTTTCGGAAAGTGAACGATGCCTGCCGCTAAAAATCCACCGATCAAGCCCCCGATATGACCTGCATTATCAATGCCCGGTATCGTAAATCCAAAGGCAAGATTAATCCCTATGACGCCAAGCACATTCATTCCCATGGTCCTGAAAAACAGCTTTGGCTTCGTGACACCAAAATAGAGAAGTGCACCAAACAAACCAAAAATGGCACCGCTTGCGCCTGCGGACAAATTGGGCGTCAGTAAAAAGCTTAACAAGCTTCCTGTGAAGCCAGAAAACAAATAGATCCAGAGAAACCGCAATCGGCCGTATATTTGCTCAACAGCTATTCCTAAATAATATAAAGCCAATGAGTTCATCAAAAGATGCAGCAGCCCAATATGCAAAAAAACCGGTGTAATAAAGCGCCACCATTCTCCTTCTAAAATAAGTGGATTGAACTTTGCTCCAAATTGAATGAGTACTTCTGTATTGGTACTTCCACCGGCAAGTGTCATAAGCAAAAACATGATGATGTTAAAAGTGGTAAAAATATAGGTGAAAAAAGGCTTCCCATAATGAAAAAAACGCTTTTCTTCTTCTTTTCGCTTTACCTCATGCGATAATACTGCCCGCTCATAGGCCGTCGCTTCGTCTTCTGCCCCATCAAAATCTTTATGCTCTGGAGCCGGTGACAAAATGGTTTCCAGCTGTTGAAGAGGCCCTGTAACTTCATCTTCGGTAAATAGAAGTGTCGATACTTTCATTTTTCCACTTTCAGCTGGTTTAATAAAAGCTGAAAATTCATCAACCGGTGCATGAGGCGACACAATGATATTTAATATAGAAAGTTTTCGCTTCCCTGCTTGCTTTCGAAATCGTTCTCCAAACCACAGTGTTTTCTCAACATCCCGCCTGAGACCCGCTGCCCAGCCAAGATTTTGCCGGGAAAGCCTGATCATCGCCGCTTCTTTGATTGAACGATTTTCCAGCAGCATTTCGCTTCGATCCTGGCTCAGCCTTACCAGTATATATTCCTGTTCAACGACAAGAAAATAAGCAAGCCGCCAAAAAATCACATCTGTTCGCGTTGTCATTTCATCACTACTTTCGTCCATCCTGTTGATACCACTATAACGGAACTAATTCGGACGGTAAAGAAAGAAGGATCGTTTTTAGCAAATGATGATTTCTTTATCCGTCACAATTTTCTGAACAGGCATATCGTACTTTTCAACCGGCAGTTTCTCAAGCAATTGAATAGAAAATGCTAATGAAATCGTTTGCCCTTTGTATGAAGATAAAAAGCGATCATAGTAGCCGCCGCCAAAGCCAATTCGAAATCCTTTTCGTTCAAAAAGAAGACCTGGCACTACGAGTAAATCTAATTCATTCGAATGAATAGGCGTTGTTTTTTCGGGGTTTGGCTCATAAAGACCCGCATATACTTTTTCAAGGTCTGAAAACCTTTCCAATTGATAAAATTGCATGCTTTTTGTGTCCGGGCTGCATTTTGGTACACAAACAATTTTGCCATTCAGCCAGGCAAACCGAATTAGCTGCCATGTGTCTACTTCAAAATCAGCTGAAACAGTAAGAGCAATTATTTTTGCCTGTTTCCATTCCGCAAGCGCATACAATTTTGCCGCAATATCGAAACTTTTTTGCTCATATACCGGCCGCTCCATCGCGGTAAGCTGCTGCTTGATTGTTTCCCTCATTTTTTTTTTATTCATTCGGTCCTCCTCAAAAGAAAAAACAGCAGGAAAGTCTCCTGCTGCTTACTTCGTTTCGCGGTGCACTGTCACTTTTTTCAATCGCGGGCTGTATTTTTTCAACTCGAGACGATCCGGGTTGTTACGTTTGTTTTTAGTTGTGATATAGTTACGGTCACCGCTCTCAGTGCAAGCTAATGTAATGTTTACACGCATGTTTTTCCCTCCAAACTTGTCTCGCTTATTTTCAAGTCATTTGCGACTTTACTATAATAGCACCTTTTCGTCAGAAATACCAGCCTGTTTTTTAAACATTGATGAATAAGAATCCAACCGATCCACAGACCCGCTTTTTTCATGCAAAACAGACGCAGAAAAAGTATTAGACAGCGGATAAACTGGCTTCAGTCGATTTGTAATCCCCGAGATTCCCCGCTTCAGCCGCTTTTCAGCCAGCTTATATGCGCGATGCGTGCCAATGTCCTGCCAATACGCAGTTGTTTCATATACGTAAATCGGTTCCCGGTTAGCCAACAGCGCCGGAAAAACATCTTTTGCAAAATCTACTTCTCCTTGAAAAACATACTCTTCGAAAAGAGACGGTTCGATTAAATAAATGCCTGTGCTCACCTGATTTGTCCACAAATGAGCCTCAGAAGGTTTTTCTAAAAGCGACAACAGTCTGCCTTTTTGATCAGTCAGGCAAACACCAAACTGTTCAGGACGCTCAGCCATCGCTGTGACAATTGTAATACGCGCCCCTTTCTCCTTATGAAAATCATACACATGACGAAGCGGTACATTTGTCAATGCATCTCCGCTTAAAACGGCTAATGTCTCTTTGAACAATCCACTTGAAGCAAATAAGCTTCCTGCCGTACCGAGCGGCTTATGTTCTTCAATGTATTGAATGTCCAATCCATGTTGCTGTCCAAATCCTGCATGCTGCTGAATAATTTCCTTCTTGTAGCAAACTGTCATGATGACCCGAGAAATGCCATTCATTTTAAAAACGTTTAAGTTATAATCCAAAAGAGGTTTATTCAGTAAAGGGACCATTGGCTTTGGTATGCGGTCGGTAATCGGGCGCAATCGCTTCCCCCGCCCTCCAGCAAGCAAGATACCTATCATGTGCGAACCCCTTCCATTTTTTTGATGAAAACGGTTTGATCATATACCTTTTCTGTCTGTGCACTGATGTGATTCCAGCTGTAAAGCTCTTTTGCCATTTCATGTCCATTTATGCCCAGTTCATTTGCATAGTCAGGCTGATCAAGAATAGCAGCTAGCTTAGCTGATAAATCTTCCGCATTTCCCGGCTCAAACAAAAGACCAGTTTGTTTATGCAAAACAAACGATTTTAATCCCCCTGTTGCGGCCGCAATAACGGGCTTTTGAAATGCCATCGCCTCAAGAGCAACAATTCCAAACGGTTCGTACAAGCTTGGAAACACAGCTGCTTCACATGTTTGGAATAACGCTTTCCTCTCTTCATCACTTACATACCCGACAAAATGAATCTTATTTTCAAGTCCACGTTTTTTAACCTCTTCACGCCATGTTTCCAGTAAAGGACCCTTACCCGCAATAATAAACTGAATATTTTCTTTTTTCAAGTTTTTTAGATGGATATTAAAAAATGTTTGAAAACCTTTTTCAAACACCATTCTTCCAATCGAGAAAATAAAGGGTTTCAGATGACTAAACCGTGTATGCGTTGATACATTTCCTTCAAACTCAACACCATTTGGAATAACATAGATATCTTTCTCAGCCGCTTCGTAAAAAACCCGTAACTCTTCTTTCATCGGCTGGCTGCAAACAATTACGGTATCAGATGACGCAATAAGCACTTTTTCTTTTGAAGCGATCGTGCGCTGCAATTCATTATGCAAGCCGTTATTACGACCATGCTCAGTTGCATGAATAGTGGATACAAGCGGCAGCTGATGCTGTTCAGCCAATAAAATCGCGGCATCTCCGGTCAACCAGTCATGTGTATGGATAAGAGCAATATCATAGTTGCGAATCAGCTCTATTCCTTTTTGGAAGAGGCATAAGTTTAAATCCGATGTTTGCTTTAAAAAGTCCTGTTCTCCTTTGTGAAGTGGACCTGTTCGATAAATGTGAACACCGCTTATGACTTCATGTTGAGGTGCCCCGTGGTGGGAAGCTGTCAGCACAATTACTTCACGCCCGGAAGCAACGAGCGATTCAGCGAGTCCATGCACATGGCGGGCCATTCCGCCGACAATATTTGGCGGGTACTCCCATGTCAGCAGCAGGATGGCTCCTTCCAGCTCCTCTACAATTTCAATAGGCTGCTCAGAAAGCAGCGTCACCCCGTAGTGAAGACGCATGCGTTGGTGTGCATAGTCCAAATCCGGGAACTCTTTGCGCGCTCCATCAAGTAAATACCGAAGAGAATCCACCGCACTTATTAATTCCTCTTCAAGCTCGTTTATAGAAGCATATACACAATACGCCCATTCAAGATCAAGGACACTCCGCACCTCACATATGGAAGACGTGCATTTTTCATCCCACTCTTTTTTCAACTGAAAAATAAGGTCACAGCGCTGAATTTCTTCAGCCGTAATCAATGCCTGCCCATCATTCATATTTTCATACACGAGTGGAAAGTGGATCATTCGTTTGGCAGAAGGAATATCTGACTTTAGCGCTCGTTCTTTATCGAGATTCTTAAATCGGTGACAGGCATTGTCTCCCGTCAATGTGAAAAGGATGGCGGTTGATTCTTTATCATTTTGTTTCTCTTCAAACTGGTAAGGAAAAATATTGAGTCCACGCGGTGACATCCATTGAACATCCTGTTGT
Source organism: Domibacillus iocasae (assembly GCF_001750285.1). Taxonomy (GTDB): domain Bacteria; phylum Bacillota; class Bacilli; order Bacillales; family Domibacillaceae; genus Domibacillus; species Domibacillus iocasae. Next base: position 314,894 of record NZ_MAMP01000022.1, on the reverse strand, counting down.
TCGTCCGACGGGAAGGCATCACTAGGGAGAAAAAAGAATTGACAGCCCTCCTGCTGAAGAAATTCATCTAATCCAGGCGCATAGGCACCCCTCGGAAGCCAGATGGATGGCGGTGGGCTTCCAAACAATTCTTTCCAGACAGCAGCTGTCCGCTTTAAATCCTCCGCTGCCGCTCCTTTTATCGTATACGCGGTTAATGGAAAATGACTAAGCGCTACGGGCAGCAACAAGAGCTTTTGTTCAGCCATCAACGCCTTGAATGCGTGAATGAATGATCCATTATGCATACGCAGCAGGTCAGCAGATACGTGATTAACATGATGGTTAATAAAGGCGTTGACTGCCGTTTTTCCACGAACGCCATTTAACCAGCCTAATGCAAACAAATTAACAACAGCTGTCACGGGCTTACCGGGTTCCGCACGTTCTGCCGCTTTCAGCAAATAGCCATACACATTCATCATGTCTACTATTTCTTCACTTTCCATTGTTGATCCGGCCAGGGCAAGAGGCCGAAAGGGATGATCTATCATCATAATATTTGAAAAAGAAAATTTCATTTCCCTTTACCTCCTTTACCTATTGTAGCCTTATCGCAAGCAATCCGGATGCTCAATCCAACCTGGTCCATTTAAAGGATGATGGTAAAATTCTTCCGCTGCTCTTAACTTAAATATATAGTCTGTATTTCGTTCATATGAAGTATGAACCGGATGAGAGCGCAAAATCGGCCAAAATATATAATTTTTTGTTAAGTAGCCAATCTCACAAATATAGGAGCGATTTCTTTTCAACCCTTTAATGGTCCACGAGTGATCTTGTTTATTTATCTTTATACATGTAACGGAGTGAGCATTCGTTCCATTAAAATAAATATCCGTTATATCAAAAATACGGAGATCCAGCACTTCTGAATTTAACGGCTTCTCACAATAAAAAGCTGCTTTTAACAGACGAGGATGAAGATGCCATTTACAATAAAGACGTTCTCTTGATAAAAAAACGGCGTGAAGTTCACTTTTCGCATCCAATTCCATTTTTTCCGCCATAAAACGACGCCATTTTTGTTTTACCTCCTGTTTTGGAATCGATAGTTTTCCCGCAATTTGATCCCATGAAAAATTTTGGCTTTTCAGCCTGACAATCTCGTCAACCAATATGTATCACCCCGGTCCGGCAGTTTTCCTAAACTGATTATACCATTATCGTATCATGTTCAATAGTATGCGGCAATTACCAGCGCATCGCTCTCCTTCCAGGCCTGATATGATACAATAGCAAAAAAAGAATGAAAGGAGTTTTTGAATGAATGGACTTATAATCGGATTGGCATGTGCCGGTGCCTTCTTTATTTTATTGTCGTTTTTTGTACCTGATAAACAACGGCGCTTTGAAAAAGAACTTGAAGAATTGTCTATGAAAATGCTTCAGGAACATTATCAATTCACAAAAAAATTAAAAGTGCTTGAGGAAGAACTGCTTATGGGGGATGCTCCTTCTATGGCAGCGAAAAAGCCGGTTATGGTAAATGAAATTATTCAAAGCCAGGTAATTGCACTTTATCAGCAAGGGACACCGCTTTTGCAAATTGCGAACCAATCCTCTCTTTCAATCGATCAGGTGAAAAATATTTTAGCTATGAAAAAGCAAACGGAGAATTAAGCATGATAAAACAATCTATTCGCTCCTTCGGCTTTGGCCTTTTAGCATCTTCGGCTTCCTTATTTATCTTTAGCTATATTGAAAAAAATGAACCAGCTGAATTATCGACGGAAGAAATAATTCAATTGTTAAAAGAAGACGGCTATAACATTCAAAAGTCAATTCCTGAAAAAGAGGCAGAATCGGCTTCTGATCCACAAGAAACAAACGAAACAAAAAAACAAGCGGAAGAACCTGCTGTTCGGCCTATAACCATGTCGGTCGAACCGGGTATGTCGTCTAATGAAATCGCAGCTAAGCTAAAAGAATTGGGCGTTATTGAGCAAGAAGCCGCTTTTAATCAATACTTAACAACAAACGGCTACGCAGACAAACTGCAGGTTGGATCGTATACTTTTCAGAATGAAATGACTGATAAAGAAATTGCCGAAGTGTTAACAAATTAACTGTTTTATAAAAAAAGCCGACGCATAAGCGCCGGCTCTTTTTTATTATCCAAATCTTCCTGAGATATAATCGTCTGTGCGACTGTCTGCAGGGCTGTTGAAAATCGTGTCAGTTGCATCGAATTCCACTACTTCCCCGTTTAAGAAGAAAGCCGTTTTATCTGAAATTCGGGCAGCTTGCTGCATGTTATGCGTCACAATAATAATCGAATATTTTTCTTTGAGCTCTTGAATAAGCTCTTCCACTTTTAATGTCGAAACAGGGTCAAGTGCAGATGTCGGCTCATCCATTAAAATGACATCCGGCTCAAGTGCCAGGCAGCGTGCGATACAAAGGCGCTGCTGCTGGCCACCTGACAAGCCATAGGCAGGTTCATGGAGCCGATCTTTCACTTCATCCCATAATGCTGCACCGCGCAGGCTTTTTTCAACTGTTTCATTAATGATTTGCTTATTTTTAATACCATGAATTTTTAACCCAAACGCGATATTTTCATAAATCGACTTTGGAAACGGGTTTGGTTTTTGAAATACCATACCAACACGTGTCCGTAATTCTTCGACAAGAAAGTTTTTGCTGAAAATGTCACGCTCGCGATATTCGATTGTTCCGTTTGTTTTTACTCCCGGCACAAGATCAATCATTCGATTTAATGTTTTAATATACGTTGATTTTCCACAGCCGGACGGACCGATAATCGCCGTTACATCTTTTTCTTTAATGCCCAGATTAATATTTTTTAGCGCATGGTGGTCACCATACCATAAATTTAAGTTTTTTGTATTATAAACGAATAGTTCCTGATTTTGCATCGATTCACTATTTTTCGTTGAATTTACCGCAGTTAACGTCATATAAGATTACCTCCAAATTTTCAATCACAATTTCCAAAAGTATATTATCTCGCTTGATAACGATTCCGAATCCAGACGGCAACAGAGTTCATTAATATGAGCACACCCAGCAGGATGATGATTCCTGCAGCTGCAAGGTTATGAAAGTCAACCTGCGGCCGGCTAGTCCAGTTGTAAATCTGCATTGGAAGTGCTGTAAATGAATCCAAGTATCCAGATGGCAGGAACGCAACAAATGTAGGAATACCGACGACAATTAACGGAGCTGTTTCACCGATTGCACGTGAAAAAGCTAAAATGCTGCCGGTTGCAATACCAGGAATGGCATACGGAAGGACAACACGATATATCGTTTGCCATTTTGTCGCCCCTAGACCAAATGAAGCTTCTTTTAATTCATTTGGAACAGCACGAATCGCTTCTTGAGATGCCACAATCACAACAGGCAAAACAAGCAAAGCCATCGTGAAACCCGCAGCCAGGACACTATTGCCAAATCCAAAGACACGGACAAAAATTGTCAGACCGAGCAAACCGAACACAACAGACGGCACACCGGCCAAGTTTGAAATGTTCATTTGGATCCACCGTGTCAATGCATTTTTCTTTGCGTATTCTTCCAGGTAAATAGCCGTGCCGACACCAAGGATAGCCGCTGTTGGAATAACAACACTCATCATCCAAAGCGTTCCGATAACAGCCGCTTTAATTCCAGCCTGTTCAGGACGGCGGGAAGCGAAATTTTGGAAAAAGTCCCATGATAAATATGGAGCACCTTGTGAAATAATTCGGTAAAGCAGAACGATTAAGATGATCGATGTAAATGCCGTTGCTGTTAAAAAAATTCCTTTAATCACTTTGTTTTTCATGAGCCGGCCATCAATACGGCCAATCATTTCTTCTGATTTAACTCGAGTTGTATTTTCCATCAGTATTCCTCCCTAAAACGCTTCGAGATGAACTGGGCAAGCATGTTCATCGCCAGAGTGAATACAAACAATGTAAAGCCGACTGCATAAATACTGTAATAAATCGTCGTGCCGAATCCTGCATCTCCAGTCGTAACCTGAACGATGTAAGATGTCATTGTTTGTAATGATGATGTTAAATCCAGTGCAGCAGACGGTGTTGAACCTGCAGCAATGGAAACAATCATCGTTTCACCGATTGCGCGGGAAACGCCAAGAACAATTGACGCAAGAATACCGGAAAGAGCTGCCGGAAAAATAACTTTTGATGCTGTTTCCCACTTCGTTGAACCCATGGCCAGTGCGCCGTGGCGGACAGGCTCCGGGACTGAAGAAAGAGCATCTTCAGATAATGAAACAATCGTTGGAATAATCATGATACCCACAACGATCCCCGGGCTGATAGCATTAAACAGCTCCAGTGACGGGAAAATTTCACGCAAAACGGGTGTAACAAACGTTAAAGCAAAAAATCCATAAACAATTGTTGGCACGCCAGCGAGCACTTCAAGAATCGGTTTCATAATTTTGCGTGTACGTGTACCTGCATACTCACTCAAGTATAGCGCAACAGCAAGGCCGATTGGAATAGCAAAAACAGAAGCGATCAACGTGATTTTCAGTGTACCCAATACAAGCGGCCAAATACCATAAACAGGATCTGTATTCGAGAATGGATACCACTCTGTTGATGTGAAAAATTCAACAATCGATACATCACGGAAAAACGTAATTGTTTCAAAAATTAATGTTAAGACAATCCCTAATGTTGTTAAGACAGAGACCGCAGCCATAATAAACAAGACCGCAGGAATAACTTTTTCACTTCTGTTCAAAAAGCCGCCATTATATTTTTTTTCAAGCAGCTGCTGAACCGGACTAAGGTCTTTATTTGTTGTTTTCAACCCTCTTGCTCCTTTCAACCCACGTACACCAATAGAGGGCATCGCCCCCTATTGGTGTATATTTTAATCTTTATCCGCTTTTTAATCCAGTGGTAATTACTTTAAGCCTTCAAGTGTTTCAAGCTGTTCTGTATATTTTTCTTCCGGAAGTGAAACATAGCCAACATCTTCCGCAAGAACTGATGCATTTTCAAGTGTAAATTGCGTATAAGCTGCAACAGCTTCATCATCTTTGATTGCTGCATTGCTTACATATGTGAACAATGGGCGTGAAAGTGGAGCGTATTCACCGCTTTCGATTGTTTCAGCATTTGGTTCAACTGCATCGCCTGCTTCGTTTACGATTGGCACTACTTTCACATTGTCTTTATTTTCAAGGTAGTATGCGTAGCCAAAGTACCCGATTGCATTGGCGTCACCTGTCACACCTTGTACAAGAACATTATCGTCTTCCGAAAGAGTGGCTGATTTGTCAATTTGACCACCGTCAAGTATTACTTCATCGAAATAATCAAATGTTCCAGAATCCGTTCCTGGTGAATAAAACTTAATTTCTTCTTCCGGCCAGCCTTCACGAATGTCTGACCATTTTTTTGTTGAACCATTATCTAACCACAGCTTTTTCAATTCATCTACTGTTAACTGGTCAACCCAGTCATTGTCTTTATTTACAACAACGGATAATCCGTCATAAGCAAGTTCCAATTCAGTGAATTCAACCCCTGCATCCGCAAGAGCTTTTGATTCTTCGTCTTTAATTGGACGGGATGCATTGGTCAATTGTGTTTCGCCAGCGATGAATTTTTCAAAGCCGCCGCCTGTTCCAGACAATCCGACTGTTACTTTTACATCCGGCTGTTCAAGCATGAACTCTTCTGCCACTGCTTCAGCAATTGGATATACAGTCGATGAACCATCGATTGAGATTTCGCCTTGAAGCTGTGCATCGCCTGCGCCTTCTCCTGTTGCCCCTGTATCAGCGTCATCGCTGCATGCGCCTAGCAATAGCGCTGATCCTAATAAAGCTGATAACGTGAGAACCTTGACTGGTTTCATTTCTTCATTTCCCCCTGCAAATTTGTTTTTTTTTATTCGCTACACTGAATACAATAAAGGATGAGTATTAATATGGTTTTAATAAAATGTTAAGGTTTTGTAAATCACACATAATTATGCGTAATGCACCTTGCCTCATTTTATTGAAAGCGATTCCGATTACTGAACAGACAGCTTTTATAGTTTTTTCACATTACCAGAAAAAATTCTTCTTTTTCTTTGGTAATGATGAATTAATTTATAAAAAAATATCCATTTAAATAAAAAAAAGCCTTTCCACTTAATGAAAAGGCCCTTTTTATTCATCTTTTAAATTAGTCGTTTCTTGTTTTGTTATGATCTCTTGATCCACTACTGCTTCAGCTGGTTTTTCCGTTACTTTCTTCTCTTTCAGCTCAAAATATTTATCCATGGCACGGCGTCCAATATTATGGTTAATCGGAATAGAACTTGAACTATCTTCATATGCCCACGGCACAACAACCGCCATTGCCACTTCAGGGTTATCATATGGTGCATATCCAACGAGCGTCACATTCCATGTCATTTCATTTTTATTCTTTTCTTTTAACGGACCGTCATAAACGCCTTCCGCTGTACCTGTTTTTGCCGCCATTTTATATGGAGCATCCCCAAAATAACTGGACGCTGTACCTTGAGATGCCTGTGCCACAAGACGGAAACCTTCCTGCACCTGTTCGATCCAGCCAGGCTCTAAGTCCAGTGTGTTCAAGACAGTTGGTTCAATTTCCTCAGCAATCGGGCCGATTTTATTTGTTTCAGAAACCGGTTCACGAATTTCCTTTACAATACGCGGCTGCATACGGTATCCGCCATTTGCAATCGTTGATACATACTGGGCAAGCTGCAGTGGAGTATACGTATCAAACTGGCCGATGGCAAAATCGAGAATTTTACCCGGCTGGTCGACATAACCTTTGTAGCCGGCTTGTTCACCCGGCAAGTCAATGCCTGTTTTTACTCCAAGACCAAATTGGCTGAAATAATTTCGCATTGTTGGAAAAGCCTGCTCATTGATTTTCAAGCTGCCGTTTCGAATATAGCGTGCGCCGCCAATTTCCATCGCTGTTTTAAACATATATACATTCGATGAGCGCATTAAGGCGTACGTGTCACTGATACTAAAAGCGCCGCCTCGATTAAACCAGGAGCTTTTCGAACGTGTTCCGGCAAAATTCAATGGTTCATCCACAATTTGTTCACCAGGTTCATTTACACCGGTCATGTACCCCGTTAATACAGTAGCTCCTTTTACAGCCGACCCCATCGCATAAGACGTCGTCATATTCCCAAGCGCAAAATCAAAAATTTCCGCTTTGCCGTCTACCACCTCATATTTTTTACCGGCCATAGCGAGAATTTCACCTGTGTTGGGATCCATCATCGTCACAAACGCGCGGTCTAAAAATGGATGATAACCTGACTTAGCCTGCTGAAGTTCTTCTTCGATGATTTTTTCAACTGCAGTTTGAAGATCCATATCCACGGTCAAAACAAGATCTTTCCCACGCTGTCCTTCTGTAATGATTTCGGAATCCAGCACATTTCCTGATTTGTCAGTAATGTTTTTCATCTTCGTTTTTTGGCCGCGCAGCACATCTTCATATTGATACTCAAGGTAACTTTTGCCGACACGGTCATTACGGCTGTAATCCCTCGCTAAATAATATTCGGCCATTTCTTTCGGCAGCCCTTCTTTGGAGGATGAAATATTGCCGAGTACCGTTTTTAATGTACCATCGTGTGAATAAGCCCGTTCCCAGTCCGTCGTCGTATTAACACCCGGAAGTGATGATAGATTCTCGCTGACAACCGCGTATTCTACATCTGTCACATTCTCATTTTTTACAATTTGAGGGGTCTGAGGGTAGCCGGAAGTGAATTCCCGGTAAATAGCCAGCACTTCAAGCTCTGCATCCGTCAGTTCATTTAAATCACTTTCTGTAATGCGTTCGAGCTGAAGATCATATAGGTCGTCTTCTGTCAGCTCCTCATTTTCATAAGCAGTCCATTCTTTATCTGTTACTTTTGCTTTTGCTTTTGCTTCGTTTTTCCCGATCCAAAAGTCTTTCATGTCCCGCTCAGTCACTTGATCTGTTTCTTTTTCTATCAACCGGGCAAGCTTCTCAGCTGTCTGCATCATTTCCTCTGCATTCGGACTCGACGAACGGGTATACGTAATGGCATTTTGAGGAACATTATCGACAACAATTTCACCATCACGATCATAAATTCTCCCACGCGGTACACTCGTATTAACCGTCACATCTTCTGTACGTTCAATTTTGCGCTGATAATCTTCTCCTTGAACAATCTGGACGATACCCAGCCGGAAAATAAGTGCCGAAAATAATAGAAAGACCACAAAAAACAGCATGTTCATTCGAAACGGCACGTGCGTTTTTTTCTTTTTATTCGCTTTTTTCAACCGCCTAACCCTTTCTTCGTTTCATTTACTCTATTGTCCATTGTATCGAAAGTAAATGTTTTTTTCCACAAAAAAACCGGCCCGATAATCGGACCGGCTTTCACCCAGCACTTTCTATTAAAGAGCTGCTTCGTAACGCTTAGAGACTTCATCCCAATTGACCACGTTCCAGAACGCAGCAATATAGTCAGGACGACGATTTTGATAGTTTAAGTAGTATGCATGCTCCCAAACATCAAGACCAAGAATCGGCGTTTTGCCTTCCATGATCGGAGAATCTTGATTTGGTGTGCTTGAAAGCTCTAGTTCACCGTTTGCAACAGACAGCCATGCCCAGCCAGAACCGAAACGGGTTGCGCCCGCTTTTGCAAATTCTTCTTTAAAAGCATCAAAGCTTCCGAATTTTGCATCAATCGCTTCCGCCAATTTCCCGGACGGAGCACCACCGCCGTTTGGAGAAAGAAGCTGCCAGAATAGAGAGTGGTTCGCGTGTCCGCCGCCATTGTTACGGACTGCAGTGCGCGCAGATTCAGGAACCGCATCTAAGTTCGCGATTACTTCTTCTACTGATTTAGAAAGAAGCTCTTCGTTGCCTTCAAGGGCAGCATTTAAGTTTGTAACATACGTGTTGTGATGTTTAGTGTGATGGATGTTCATCGTTTCTTTGTCGATGTGAGGCTCAAGTGCGTCATACGCATAAGGTAGCTGTGGTAGTTCAAATGCCATTGTAAAATTCCTCCCAAAAATAAAGTGATTTACTTAACATATACAAGATTAACAAAATTGTGAATACGGCGCAATAATTATGCCCACAAGAAAAGCACACAGCAGGCGTAAAACAAACCAGCGGGAGCCACACTCTTTGACAGCAGGCTATGCCACGCCTATTGTTAATAACAGACAGCCTTCTGCTGACTTGCTTAAAAGCTTTCACATCATGTGGCGGCCTTCGAGGGACCTGATTAAAAAGAAGCAGCCATAACGGCTGCTTCCTCTTCTCTTATAAATCGCGGATACCAAGAACAGCTTCCGCTATATTCACCGCATGATCACCCATACGTTCTAAGTTCGAAATGATATCGACAAAAACAATGCCTGCTTGTCCCGTACATTTCCCTTCATTCAAACGCAAAATGTGCTGTTTGCGGAGTTTTCGCTCCATTTTATCAATCAATTCTTCCTGCTCTGATACTTCCTGTGCAAGGTCCATATCATTAGAATTAAGTGATCGAATGGCTTTTGATACTGTTTCTATTGTTAATTTAAACATTTCATCAAGATCGGCCACTGCCTGATCTGAAATTAATACTTTATTTGCCTGCTGGTATTCAACCAATTCACAAATATTTTCTGCATGGTCGCCAATACGCTCAATATCACGAACCGCGTCTAATAGCGTTGAATGACGCTCTGATTCAGCAGCGCTTAACTGTTTGGAACCTACCTCAACAAGATAATCGGTAATTTTCTGATCGAGATTATCTATTGCTTGCTCAAGCTGTTCCGCTCTTGCTGCATGTTTTTGATGTTTCGTTTTGAGATATTCATGTGTTTCTTCTAGCCCTTTAACCGCATAATCTCCCATACGAACGACTTCTTCTTTTGCCTGGCTTAAAGCAATAGAAGAAGATTGCTCAATGAAAATAGGGTCGAGATGCTTCGGTTTATACTCAATGAAAGTATCATCGCCAGGAATGAGCTTTGTAACAATCATGGCCAGCACTGCAACAAACGGCAGCTGAATAATTGTGTTAGTTACATTAAATGTTCCATGAGCGAAAGCGATGGTCATTTCCGGATTAAGCCCCATTGATTGTTGTAAATAACTAACGAACGCCGTATACAATGGCAAAATAGTTAAGAAAATGATGGTCCCGATAATGTTGAATAAAACATGGGTGGCAGCCGCACGCCTTGCTGCTACTGATGCACCTATTGAAGCAAGAACTGCAGTAATCGTCGTTCCGATGTTATCTCCGAATAAAACTGGAAGTGCCGCATCAAGCTCAATAAGACCTTCCGCAAAAAGCCCCTGTAGAATTCCGATCGTTGCACTAGAACTTTGAACAATAACAGTAAAAATAGTTCCAACTACAACACCTAAAATAGGGCTCGCGGCCATGCTAACCGTTAAATCATGAAAGGAATCCAGTTCACGAAGCGGCTTCATACCGCCGCTCATTAACTCAAGGCCATAAAAAAGCGCACCGAACCCAAAAATAATCCGGCCAAAGTTGCTCGTCTTTTTGCTTTTGAAAAAGAAAATGAGCATTGAACCAAGAGCAATAATCGGCAGCGCGTATTCACCGATGTCAATCCCAATGATAAACGCTGTAACTGTAGTTCCGATATTAGCCCCCATAATAACACCGATGGCTTGTCTTAGCGTCATAAAACCAGCACTGACTAACCCGACAGTAATAACAGTTGTGCCCGAACTGCTTTGTATTAAGATCGTAACTAGGATACCCGCGAGAACACCCATCAACGGGTTGGTTGTAAACCGGTCCAGAATTTCTCTAAGGCGGTCGCCAGCCGAAGCCTGCAGTCCATCACCCATCTGTTTAATACCATACAAAAATATTCCAAGGCCGCCCAAAAATTGAAACAGCATTTCTTGGATATTGATCTCCATTTTTTCAGCTCCAGTCAACTATTTTCGACAAAATTCTCCCCAATTATGAAGAAAACATATAGATAAAGTAAAGACCCTATAACCAAAATTTACATTTTATTAATAATTAACGATTTGTATTACAATTTAATTACAAAAATAATGATTCTAGAAAAAAATGATATAGATTCATGTGGTTAACTGCTATATACTAAATGTGATTTTCCATTCAGAAAGGACTTCGTATTTTATGCCGTTATATACACAATTCATTAAAAGCCTGCATTCCCCAAAATACATCGCCGCTTTTCGTCTGCAGGGAATTGGCAAAACCATTCAGTATCTTTTTGCATTGTCATTCCTTATGAGCCTGCCGGCATTCATTGCTGCGGCCTTCTATTTAATGGATGGCAATGAGTCCGCGAAAACGACGGTCGAAGAGATGCTGCCATTATTAACACTGAATCAAAATGCGCTTATCTTTATTCCTGTTGCTCTTTTTTTCTATTATATTCTGTTATCATTCATGTTTTTTTTAAAAGCATCGATTTTTGCAGGAATTGGCCTTGTTATTGTTTCCATAGTAAACAAGCGTGCTGAATATCGTCATTTATTCAGAATGGCGGCTTACTCGCTCAGTCTGTCAGCTTTACTGACGACTTTCGTTGAATTGGCAGGCTGGACATTTCCTTATGCCTATATAGCTGATTGGCTGTTAATTGTGATTATGCTCTTTCTTTCGATCCGCTGGCTGCCTGGCGCCCCAAAGTAAACGCAATTGTTGTCTGAACAGGCGTCCCTCTGATAGAATAGAACAGATGTGATATTTAGATTAACTTTTAAAGGAGCGAATCACCATTGAGTGAAATCACCCACCGCACGAAAACCCGTCCTGTTAAAGTCGGCAACTTGACAATTGGCGGCAACGACCAAATTGTCATTCAAAGTATGACCACAACGAAAACACACGATGTAGAAGCAACTGTTGCGGAAATTAACCGTCTTGAAGAAGCAGGCTGCCAAATTGTCCGTGTCGCCGTTCCGGATGAGCGCGCGGCTGATGCACTTGCTGCCATCAAAAGCCAAATCAATCTTCCGCTCGTTGCTGATATTCATTTTGATTATAAATTAGCGCTAAAAGCAATTGAAGCAGGCGTTGATAAAATCCGTATCAACCCCGGCAATATTGGCCGCCGTGAAAAAGTAGAGGCTGTTGTAAATGCAGCGAAGGCAAAAGGCGTTCCAATCCGAATTGGCGTTAACGCAGGAAGCCTTGAACGAAAAATTCTTGAAAAATACGGCTATCCAACTGCAGATGGCATGGTCGAAAGTGCGCTTCATCACATTAAAATTTTAGAAGATCTTGACTTTCATGACATTATCGTTTCAATGAAGGCGTCTGATGTTAACCTGGCAATCGAAGCTTATGAAAAAGCGTCTAAAGCGTTTGACTACCCGCTTCATTTAGGGATTACTGAATCAGGCACACTCTTTGCGGGCACGGTAAAAAGTGCCGCTGGCCTTGGTGCTATTTTAAGCAAAGGCATTGGCAATACTCTTCGTATTTCATTAAGCGCCGATCCTGTTGAGGAAGTAAAAGTGGCACGCGAGCTGCTGAAGTCATTCGGCCTTGCTGCAAATGCGGCGACTCTTATTTCCTGCCCAACGTGCGGCCGGATTGAAATTGATTTAATCTCGATTGCCAATGAAGTGGAAGAATATATTTCTACGATTAAAGCACCTATTAAAGTAGCGGTTCTTGGCTGTGCTGTAAATGGCCCGGGAGAAGCGCGTGAAGCAGATATCGGCATTGCAGGTGCCCGAGGTGAAGGATTGCTGTTCCGCCACGGAAAAACAGTCCGGAAAGTACCTGAGGAAACAATGGTTGAAGAATTAAAAAAAGAAATTGATATTATTGCTGAAGAACATTACCGCAAACAAGCACTAGCGGCACAGCAGTGAGTGTAATGAAAGAAAAACGCTTTGGCATTGACATAGATGGAACGGTAACTTGTCCGGCGAGTCTCGTGCCATTTATCAATGAATCGTTCTCACTGAACATTACCCTTGAAGACATAAAAAAATACGATCTTGCAGAAGCGCTGAATATTGCACCTGATAAAATGCGGGACTGGTTTGATCAAACCGAGCCGGCTATTTATGCCGCTTCTCCGCTAGCCGAAGGGGCGGATAAAATTTTAGCAAAATGGCAAAAAACCTTTCACTTGCTTTTTATTAGTGCAAGACGCCAGCACCTTTTTGACATTACTGAACAATGGTTTCATGACCAGAAGATTCACTACGATCATATTGAATTAATCGGTTCACATGATAAAGTTGCAGCGGCAAAACGCCATGCGGTCGATATCTTTTTTGAAGACAAGCACGACAACGCGGTTATGCTGGCTGAAGAGCTTCAAATTCCTGTTGTTCTATTTAATACACCTTATAACCAGGATGCGGTGCCGGATCATGTGATACGTGTTGATAACTGGCATGAAGCGGATTTATGGGTACAGCAATGGCTTCTTCAGCAAGGCAGGATCAGTCCATTGCTGCGTACATAAAAAAGCGTGACCAAGGATTCCTTGGTCACGCTTTTTTTGAACACATTTCGCATTTTCCATAAACTTCAAACTTGTGTCCAGTTATTTCACAGCCAGCTAATTCTTCCACTTCATTCATCGGACACATATGAATCTCCTTCGTTTTCCCGCAGGCCATGCAAATAAAGTGATGGTGGTGATGATTATGCGAGCAGGCAAAGCGAAAGTGCCGCTCGCCTGATAATTCTGTTTCTTCAAGAATATCCATCTCTGCAAAAAGTGCCAGGTTCCGGTAAATTGTATCGAAGCTAAGGCCCGGGTAATCTTCCTTCATTTCCTCAAGCACATCTTTTGCCGTCAAATATTTATCATGGCGTGCAAAAAGCGCCAGCATTTCTTCACGCTTTCCCGTTTGCTTATAGCCCTTTTCTTTCATGATATCCATTGCTTTTGTTAAATTCATGTTGGCCCCTCCATTAGTTCTTCTCTTTTTTCCAAATAATCACACCGAGTAAAATAAGAATCGAGGTTACAACGATCGTCCCACCTGGCGCAAGATCAAGATAAAACGCACTGATGAGGCCCGTAATCACAGATATTTCCCCAAATAAAACAGACAGCCAGATCGTTTGTTTAAATCCTTTCGCCACACGCATCGCTGCTGCAACTGGGAGTGTCATTAGAGCGGATACGAGCAAGACCCCTACAATCCGCATTGAAACAGCAATGACAAGCGCTGTTAAAATAATAAAGGCCATATGAACAGCTTTGGCCGGAATTCCAGACGCTTTGGCATATTCTTCATCGAACGATAAAATAAACAATTCCTTGTAGAGAAAGTAAACGGTAATAAGAACGATGGCACTAATGCCGATAACCGCATACAGATCGCCTCTGCTGACTGCACTAACACTCCCGAATAGATAGCTGAATAAATCCGTATTAAATCCATCAGCGAGCGAAATAAAAATAACGCCGATCCCAATGCCGCCAGACATCATAATTGGGATTGCTAGTTCTTGATAATGCTTGTACACATTTCGCAGCCGCTCAATTAACAATGAACCTCCAACAGAGAAAGCCATCCCGAAATAAAGAGGATTCACCGCTGCAAAAGCGGGAATCGTCTGCCCAAGAAATAAGCCGGCAGCGATGCCAGACAGTGTCACATGGCTGAGTGCATCTGCAATAAGGGATAAGCGCCGGACAACGATAAAAGCACCGAGAAGCGGTGCAATGACGCCAATAATGGCTCCGGAAAGAAAAGCATTTTGCAAAAATTCATACGTAAAAATGGCTTCTATCATAATGGTCTTCCCTTCAATGATCGTGGTGGTGATCAAGCAGGCGAATGCCGTGTCCGTACAAATCAGACAGTTCCTGTTCATCTAACTCCACAAATTGTTTCATACTGCCATGAAAATGCAAATATTTATTCAGGCAGGCCACGTGTGTGACTTTATCAGTGATTGTGCCAATATCATGCGTGACAAGCAAAAGAGTAATGCCGAGTTCTTGGTTTAATTGCGTCAGCATACGATAGAATGAATCGACATTTTGGCTGTCCACACCAACAGTCGGCTCATCTAAAATTAAAATGGATGGATTGGATACAATGGCTCTCGCAATAAAAACACGCTGCTGCTGGCCGCCAGATAAGTCTCCAATATTCCGCGTTAAAAATGTTTCCATCCCGACAGCCCGGACAGCCTGGGCGACTGCCTCTTTTTCTTTTTGGCCAGGACGACGGAACAAGCCGATTTTTTTTGTTAATCCGCCCATGACTACTTCAGAAACCGTTGCTGGGAAACCTGTGTTAAACGAATTTGCTTTTTGTGAAACAAAACCGATCCGGTCCCATTCTTTAAATTTATCCTGGGGTATGCCAAAAAGTTCAACACCCCCTTCTTTTGCTTTTAATAAGCCTAAGATAATTTTTAACAGTGTTGATTTTCCAGATCCGTTTGGCCCAACCAGGCCGACGAAGGCACCTTGTGGAATCGATAAATTGATATGCTCGAGTACATTTTCGCGGTCATAACGAAAGTTCACGTCGCGTATATCAATGACAGGCGGTTTTTCCTTCATATGTAGTAACTCCTTTAAAGGTAAGAATGATTACGATTTAAACACTATACAGTATACAGGATGGCCGCTTTCAAGTAAATGAAGTGAACTTAGGAAAGGAGCAGATTATGCAGCCTCTTCATCAAATCGTCAATCAGCGCGTGCAGTCTATTACGAAAGCCGAACTTATGGAACAAGCGAAAAAGTTCAAGGTGGCATTGACAGAAAAACAGGCCGATCAGTTTATTGAATGGCTGGCGAATCATAAAGTCGATTTATTTTCCGAAGAAAAAAGGACCGAGCTGTTTCAAGCAGCTGAAGCAATTCTCGGTAAACGAGAAGCAGCAGCCCTTGAAATGATGCTCCGTCCATATATGCATTTTCTTAAATTGTAACTTCCGCTGTAACTTTTTCCCGCACGCTTTCATCAAACTGCTTTGCGCGAAGCATCGCAATTTCTTGAAGGTAGGGCGGTTTTTTTGTGTTTTTATCTTCACCGATATACGGCGTTTCTAAAATCTTTGGAACGTTTAAAAGCTGCGGATGATGCACGATATAAGAAAGCGCATCAAAGCCGATATGACCGAAGCCAATATTTTCATGACGATCTTTTCCGGCACCGCGCTCATTTTTACTGTCGTTAATATGAAGGACTTTTATACGGTTCACACCAATAATCCGGTCAAATTGTTCCAGCACACCATCAAAGTCTTCCCGGACATGATAACCGGCGTCATGTGTATGGCATGTATCAAAGCAGACAGACAGCTTATCATTTTGATTGACCATATCCATAATCATCGCAATTTCTTCAAATTGCCGTCCACATTCCGTCCCTTTTCCAGCCATTGTTTCGAGCGCGATTTGAATCTTCTGATTTTGCTCTAGTACTTCATTCAAGCCTTCCGCAATTTTCTTTAATCCCGCTTCCGTCCCCGCGCCGACGTGAGCGCCGGGATGAAGCACAATCTGGCTGGCACCGATGGCTGTTGACCGTTCAATTTCCATGCGGAGAAAATCAACGCCAAGCTGAAAGGTTTCCGGCTTAATTGTATTGCCAAGATTAATAATATAAGGGGCGTGGACAACAATCTCATCGATACCGTTTTGCTCCATGTGACGTCGGCCCGCTTCAATATTTAAGTCTTCAATCGGCTTCCGGCGTGTATTTTGTGGTGCGCCCGTATAAACCATAAAAGTAGATGCCCCGTAAGAAACAGCTTCCTCACTGGCACCCAGCAGCATTTTCCTGCCGCTCATTGATACATGCGATCCAATTTTCAGCATTCTTCAAAAACTCCCTGTTACTTTTTATTACGGGCATCAATACGACGCTGGCGCTTTTCAATTTTAGCGACTTCCATTTTCCGTTTCTTTTTATAGCCCGGCTTTACTTTTTGAGGACGGCTTGTGACCGCTCTTACTTTCGGGTTCAAGTTGTCTTCTTTTTTCTCACGCTTTTTCCGGCGGTTTCGATCTGCTGTTTCTACTACTTCCCCGTCACGAATATCCCCGTTCGAAAACGTGATGTCACGCTTTTCAAGCTTAGCGATCGCATCTTCATCCGCCGGTAAATAAACCGTCGCACAAATACCCGATGCGCCGGCACGGGCAGTCCGTCCCGCGCGGTGAATGTAAAAATCAAGGTCGGCAGGCAATTCATAGTTAATGACATGGCTGACGCCTTCAATATCAATTCCACGTGCGGCCAAATCAGTGGCGACGATATATTGATACTCGAGATCATGAACCTGCTTCATCATTTTTTTCCGTTCACGCGGCGGCAGATCTCCGTGAATCCGGCCGGTTTTTAAACCTTTTTCCGCCAGCTTATCCGCCACTTCGTCCGCTTTTTGTTTCGTATTTGTAAAAATAACCGCTAAATACGGATTGAATGCTTTTAATAAATCGTACACAACATTTACTTTGTCACGGCTTTTCGCTGGAATAAGCAAGTGCTCAATATTTGCAGCAGATGCTTGTTTTGGTTCAATATGCACATATTCCGGATTCTCCATATACTTTTTCAAAAACGGCTTTAGCTTTTGCGGAATGGTAGCAGAAAAAACAAACATGCCGAGCTGTTCAGGCATACCCGAGGCAATTCGGTCAACATCATTAATAAAGCCCATATCCAGCATTAAATCCGCTTCATCGACGACAAGCATATCGGCTTTATGAACCGAAATTGCATTGTCACCAATAAGATCAGCAATTCTCCCTGGTGTTCCGACCATAATGTGCGGCGGATTTTTCAACCGTTCCGCGTCTCTTTTTTTATCCGTTCCGCCGACAAAGTGACGAACAGAAATTTCTTCTTCCGACTCCTTGGCCACTTTTTGAAATGCCTGATAAATCTGGGTAGCGAGTTCACGCGTTGGGGCTGTGATGACAGCCTGTACTTCTTTTTTATCCGTTTGAATACGGTTTAAAATTGGCAGCACATATGAATGTGTTTTTCCTGTTCCAGTTTGGGACTGGCCAATCGCACTTTCCCCTTTTAAAATAAGCGGGATCATGTTGCGCTGAATCGGTGTGGGCTCCTTAAAGCGCAATGCTTCAATTCCTTTATAAATAAACGGTTTAAGCCCGTATTGTTCAAATGTATGATTTGCCATGTGGCATCAATTTCCTTTCACGTTCAAAGTTTATGCACGTTACGATAATATACTAAAAGCGGCGAGAAAGCAAAAGAAGGTTTACGCACAAGTCATTTCCCGAATGAATATGATAGAGAAAAAGGAAAGGGTGACTATGTTGCTGCACCGATATGCACCGAATGCTCGCCGCGGCTTTTTCTATCCATATCCTCCTCCCCCGCCTGTCCAGTCGCCGCTGCCGTTTTTAGGTACTGCCGCGGGTACTGCCGCGAAATCTGGAAAGTGGCTTGATCAAGCAAGACAAGTTATGGCCACTGCCGAGCAAATGAGACCGCTTATTGACCAATATGGACCACTTGTTAAAAACTTGCCGGCCATGTGGAAATTATACCGCGCAGTTCAATCGATGCCGGATCCGGACAGTAAAGATGAGCAAACAAGTGAGACTCCTAAAAAAGAAAGTGCTCCTCCGAAACGAGAAAGCAAACGCACTGCTGAGTCTGTCCCTTGGTTTCCCGGCCGGATTAGTTGATCATTTTGTTCAGAGTGTAAACAAAGTCAGAAAGCAGGCGTTTGTCAACAGCCTGCACTTTGTTTTCATTGATTTCTCCTTTATAATAGAAAAGAGAAGATAGAGGAGGCTGCTGTATGGAAATTATTAAAATTTCACCCCGCGGTTATTGTTACGGTGTCGTTGATGCGATGGTCATCGCCCGCAACGCCGCTCTCGATAAAACGTTGCCGCGTCCTATTTATATTTTAGGTATGATTGTCCACAATAAACATGTGACAGATGCCTTTGAAGCAGACGGCATCATCACACTAGATGGAAAAAACCGAAAAGAAATTATTGAGCAGGTGACAGAAGGCACCATTATTTATACAGCTCACGGTGTTTCGCCGGAAGTACGCGAAATCGCCCGTCAAAAGAATTTAACGACGATCGATGCGACTTGCCCGGACGTGACGGTCACTCATGACTTGATTCGTGCCAAAAAAGCAGAGGGCTACCACGTCATTTACATCGGTAAAAAAGGGCATCCAGAACCGGAAGGCGCTGTTGGCGTTGCACCGGAAATTGTTCACCTCGTTGAAAATGCCGATGACGTTAACGCGCTTGACATGAAAAACGATAAAATTATTGTCACAAACCAGACAACGATGAGCCAGTGGGATGTGGTAGATATTATGGACGCCATTAAAGAAAAATACCCGCACGCTGAAATGCATAAAGAAATTTGCCTTGCGACACAAGTGCGCCAGGAAGCGGTAGCGGAGCAAGCAGGTGCCGCAGATGTGCTCATTGTCGTTGGCGATCCAAAAAGCAATAACTCAAATCGTCTGGCGCAAGTGTCAATTGAAATTGCCGGCACAAATGCGTACCGTGTGTCTGATGTATCTGAGATTGATATTGAGTGGCTGAAAAAAGCCAAAACGGCTGCCGTTACAGCTGGCGCTTCCACACCAACTCCAATCGTTAAAGAAGTCATTCAGTTTTTAGAAGCATTTGATCCAGAGGATGAATCCACCTGGGTCCGCGAACGGAAAGTACCGCTTGAGAAAATTTTGCCGAAAGTCAAAAAATCCACGTTAACATCACGTTAAAAAGCAGCTCCGATTTTTCCCGGAGCTGCTTTTTTATAGGAATTGAAACGGATCTGTTTTTACAGCAGAAGCGACAAAGGCAACGGCCCATTTTTGTTTGGACGCCTGCTCGTGAAGCATAGCCTCGACGCCTTTTTTCATCACTTTTTCCACGTTATGGCCTGGATCAACAACGGCCAGCCCTTCAGCATCTGCATCATGTGCTGTATGGTAATAAAGATCACCTGTCACATATACGTCTGCTCCTTTGCGCAGTGCAGCCTGCCAATATTTATTCCCATCTCCTCCAAGCACTGCCACTTTCCGGACAGGTCGCGCCATATCACCCACGACACGGACACCGCCAGACTCAAGAGATTCCTTTGTGTGCTTCGCAAATTGCTCAAGTGTCATCTCTTCAGGCAGCAGGCCAATTCGGCCAAGACCAAGCGATTCGCCTTTATTTTCGAGAGAATAGATGTCATAAGCTGCTTCTTCATATGGATGTGCTTTAAACATTGCGCCCAGCACTTTTTTCTCCAGCTGAGCAGGATAAATCACCTCGATTTTTTCTTCCTGCACTTCTTCCAACTGGCCCGCACGGCCAATAAACGGATTAGCCTCGTCTTCCGGCTGAAAACGGCCTGTCCCCACTTGAGAGAATGAACATTCGCTGTACTTTCCAATAAAACCTGCTCCTGCTTTCCCAAGTGCGGCTCTCACCGTTTCTGCGTAATCCACCGGCACAAAAACAGCCAGCTTCCGAAGCTCTTCTGTCACTGTTGGCACGAGTACCTCTGTATCGATGAGGCCAAGCGCACTTGCTAATAAATCATTGACGCCGCCTCTGGCCACATCCAGATTTGTATGAGCCGCATAAACCGCAATATCATGCTTGATTAGCTTCTCAATGACCCGCCCTGCTGTTTGTTCCGTCTGAATGGAAGCGAGCGGCCGATAAATGATCGGGTGATGTGCAATGATCAAATCAATGTTTTTTTCAATGGCTTCATCCACTACACTTTCAAGCACATCAAGCGCAATCATGACACGCGCGCACGGCTTGTTTAAGCGGCCGATCTGCAACCCAACTTTATCGCCATCCATTGCATATGATTTCGGTGAAAACCGTTCGAATAACTGAATAATTTCATGTCCATTAGGTATTTTCATCGTTCATCACATCCTTAATCCATTGCTTTTTTTGTTCCAGTTCATGTTTTTTCTTTTCGTTGCTTTCATTATTTTGTGCAGCTGACAACCGGCTGAGTACTAGTTTAATTTGCTCGAGTTCCCGATTCCATTTTAATTTAAATGCTTCATTTTGGCGCTTCATTAATACTGGACCAAAATAAATTTCTTTCTCGGATAACCGTTGTGAAGACCCCGCTGCTGCGCTGATTACTTCATATACTTTTCCGTCCTCTTCTAAAATCTCTTCCTGTTCAATAGTCCAATTATTCGCATCAAGCCAACCCCGGATGGCATGCCCTGCTATATTCGGCTGCAGAACAAGCTTTTTTACCCCTGGCAGCTTTTCTTTTCCATCTTCTAAAATCGAGGCAATTAACGGTCCTCCCATTCCGGCAATGGCAACACATTCTACTTCTCCAGTCTTTAAAACAGCAAGACCGCTTCCTTTACGGACATCAATCTGTCCTGACAGCCCTTCTAATAATACTTGACGCCTGGCAGATTGAAAGGGTCCCTCCACTACTTCTCCAGCCACGGCCCGGTCTACCAGCTTTTTTTTCACTGCGTAACAAGGAAGATAAGCATGATCCGATCCAATATCCGCAAATGTTCTGGCAGGCTGGATAAAAGAGGCGACCATTTCTAATCGTTTTGATAATTGATTGCTGTTCATCTACATTCACCGCTTTTTATTAAAATTCTTTCCTATTTTATCATATTTTCAAAAAGAAAAAGGCCTTTGCACAATACAAGGGCCCCATTCTCATTCATTATTTAATTTCAGCAAGCCAAGCAGCCATTGCTTCAGCATTTTCCTCTGGAACAAGCCCTGGCGGCATACTGCCTTTACCGTTTACAACGATATCCTGGATTTCTTCTTGTGAAAGCTTATCGCCCACACCAACAAGTGATGGACCAGCGCCACCTTCGTAGCTGCTGCCATGACAGCTGATACAAGATGACTGGTAGTGCGCTTCCGGATCAAATTCTCCGCCCGCTGCTGTTTCTCCGCCGCCTTCTTCAGCAGCTTTTTCTTCCTCGGCCACTTCTTTTGCATTGTCGATTCCGTCCAATGACAAGAAGAACATTAACCCAAGTCCGAATACAGCAATTAATAAAAATGGAATTAACGGATTGCGATTCATGTTGTTTACCCCTCTCTTTTATGTATACGTGTTAATCAAAAAGTATAAACACCTATCATTTTACTTGAAAATCATTCTTTGGAAAAGGCTTACTTAAATTTTTTTTGTTCTGTCGCAATTCCGACACATTTCAGCCACTTGCCAGGAAAAAAAGAATCACAAGAAAGCCAAGAGCGCCGGAGATGGAAAAATAAAGCAGTCTTAATTTTACGCCTGTATAAATCCAAAGAAGGCAATTTAAAGAAAGCAGACCATATAAAGTGTAAGGATTTTTTTCAAACACCTGTGTGTTGAGTTCCAAGGAAAGCAAGAGCAGCAAGATCGCCGCCCCAAGAAAAAGTAATGGTGCCAGCACTTTTTTTCGCGAAAAATAAATAGCTAACAGCAACAGGCTTCCGACAAAACTTGTCAAAATCACTGTTTGCAAAAGAAAAGACAATTCCGTAAAATAAAGTATAAATACAGCAACTGGCAAAAGCGTAATAGCGAGTGCCGCTGTTGTCATCTGAACGCGTTTCACTCGGGCGCGTCTGCCGGATTCCGTAAATTCTTCTCCTTGCGTATAAAGCGCAAGTAAATAATCACAATAATGCGGCGGCAGCATATGATTTTCTTTCCAAAGAAGGATTTCTTGAATAATAATATCTTTTTTATCTGGTTTCATCCGGCGTCACACCCCAATATACAATAATCATTCGTGACGAGATACAATTGTACTGATTTCCTGCATAAAAAAAGCCGGGAAAACCCGGCTGGTGATTCATTTTACTCTAAGAAATCTTTAAGGCGCTTACTGCGACTCGGGTGACGAAGCTTCCGGAGCGCTTTTGCCTCAATTTGACGAATTCGTTCACGCGTCACACCGAATACTTTGCCTACTTCTTCAAGTGTCCGGGTCCGGCCGTCATCAAGCCCAAAGCGAAGGCGAAGTACATTTTCTTCCCGGTCTGTTAACGTATCAAGAACATCCTCAAGCTGCTCTTTCAGCAGTTCGTATGCAGCATGTTCAGACGGGGATGTCGCTTCCTGGTCTTCAATAAAATCACCAAGATGCGAATCATCTTCTTCCCCAATAGGTGTTTCAAGTGAAACAGGCTCTTGGGCAATTTTTAAAATCTCGCGCACTTTTTCCGGGGTTAAGTCCATTTCTTCTGCAATTTCTTCCGGTGCTGGTTCCCGGCCAAGATCCTGCAAGAGCTGGCGCTGAACACGAATTAATTTGTTAATCGTTTCAACCATGTGAACCGGTATCCGGATTGTACGTGCCTGGTCGGCGATTGCACGAGTAATGGCCTGACGAATCCACCAAGTAGCATACGTGCTAAATTTAAATCCTTTACGGTAGTCAAATTTTTCAACTGCCTTAATAAGTCCCATGTTCCCTTCCTGAATTAAGTCAAGAAACAGCATTCCACGTCCTACATAGCGTTTGGCAATACTGACAACAAGCCGCAAGTTCGCTTCTGCAAGACGGCGCTTTGCTTCCTCGTCCCCTTCTTCAATGCGATGGGCAAGCTCAATTTCTTCTTGGGCGGATAAAAGATCGACACGGCCAATTTCTTTTAAGTACATGCGCACCGGGTCATTAATTTTTACACCTGGAGGAACGCTCAAATCGTTTAAATCAAATTCTTCACTTTCTTTTTCAAGCTCTTGGATGTTCGGATCGTTTTCATCATTGCTTTCCTCTTCATCCACAAGCTCGACCCCTTGTTCTGTCAGGGATTCGTAAAATTCATCAATTTGTCCGGAATCCACTTCAAATGAGGCAAGTTTATCCGCCACATAATTATAGGTTAATTCCCCTCTTTTTTTACCTGTTTCAATAATGAGTTCTTTTGCTTTATCAAGTGTTAATTCAGTTTCTTTGGAACGTGTTGACTTTTCAGCCATTAGTCCCCCTCCTTCCAACTTCCTGGACAATCTTAGCGGGCAAGCAATTTTTCGAGCGAAATAATTTCATTCAAAATGCGTGCAGCACCTAAATAATCGTGGCGTTTCTCCGCTTCAATACGCTCTCTTTTTTTCTCTTCAATCTCAAAACGGCGATGCTGCTTTTGAATTTCTTTTACGTAATCACGCAGCTCTTCTTCACCCGGTTCAGCATTTACGGTTGTTAAGCTAATATCAACGGCTAAACGCCGAAGCTGATCATCTTGCAGCACAGACAAAAAGGATGCCATATCCGGTTCCTCTGTTTGTTCATAATACCCAAGCAAGTACGTAAAAAGCGCTTGATGTTCATCAATTGAAAACGGATCGCCTTCCAGCATGGCCCGAATTCTTTCCGTAAGGTCTGGAACAGCGAACATATGTGCCAGCAGCCTTCTTTCCGCTGTTTCATGACGCGGATATTGTCGAATTGCCCGCTCTCGCTGTGAAAAAGCAGCAGTTGATGCTTCTTTTTTCGGAAGCGCCGGCGTTGAAGGACGCTTTTTTAAAAAAAGCGTTTTTTCTTGCTCCTGCAACGCCTGCAGCGAAAGTGAAAATTCATCAGCCAAACGGCGTAAATAATGGTCGCGCTCCACTGCTTTTTTCAAGCCGGCAATTTCTGCAAGCACTTCTTCAATGTACTGAAACTTCTGCTCATCATCCCGCATGTTTTTCCCGCGTTTTAAATAATCCATTTGAAACGCCATGAAAGTGAGTGAAGAATCTTTTACGTAAGCAGAAAAAGCATCTGCTCCCTTTTGCTTAATAAATTCATCCGGATCGAGCTGTTCAGGAAGAACGGTCACTTTTACAGATATATCGTGACTCGCCAGCATATTTGCAGCTTTGTATGCAGCATTTAAACCGGCGTTATCTCCGTCATAACAAATAATGGCCTGATCGGAAACACGCTTTAACTGCCTGATATGTTCTTCAGTCAAGGCTGTACCCATAACTGCAACGGACTGATCGAAACCAGCCCGCACTGCAGCAATAACGTCCGCGAACCCTTCAAAAAGGATAAATTGTTTTTGTTTTTTAATCGCAGTCCTTGCTGCATTGAAATGGTACAGAAGACTGCTCTTATGAAAAATAGGTGTTTCAGGTGAATTTAAATATTTTGGCTGTCCGTTATGAAGATCACGGCCTGAAAATCCAGCCACACGCCCTTTTTGATCATGCAACGGGAACATAACCCTGCCTCGAAACCGGTCGAAATAACGACCCGTTTCGTCGTTTTTGATCAAAAGCCCGGCTAATTCCATCCGTTCAATGGAAAAGCCGCGTTTCTTCAGAATGTTCAGTGCGAATTCAGGCTGCGGCAGTGCCCAGCCAATTTGGAATCGGTCAATGTCCTCTTCCGTAAAGCCACGTTCGTGTAAATACCGAAGCGCTTCATTTCCTTCTTCAGTGTTCAGCAGCAGATGCCGGTAAAATTTCGCCATCAGTTCATGCGCTTCATACAGATCGTCATTTTCGTCTGTTTTTGTTGGCTGTTCGCTTTCTGATGGAGAAATATCAAGTACTACGCCTGCACGATCGGCAAGGCTGGCGGCAGCTTCCTGAAATGGAATTTTATCCATTTCCATTAAAAAAGTAAATACGTTTCCTCCAGCGCCACATCCAAAACAATGGTAAATTTGCTTCTCAGGTGACACGGAGAAGGACGGCGAGTTTTCACCGTGAAATGGGCATAAGCCGAAATAATTCCGGCCTTGCTTTTTCAGTTGAACATAATCCCCGATCACATCAGCGATATCGACGCCCTGTTTAATCTGTTGAATCGTTGTTTCAGGAATTCTTCCAGACATGTGACATCACCAGCTGTAAAATCGTATTTTTTATTTATTCTACACATATGAATAGAATCCTTCTTTTCGTACAAAAGTCCTTAAAAAGAAATCCTCATTGTATAAATGCGATCAAAAGAGAGGTTACATACTTAGTTTATTCTTTTGAAGGGGGGTCTAAACCTTTTTCGAATACTTTTTATCGCAATTTTCTATTATAGAACATTTTCACAAAAATGAAAAGTACATAATCGACTGATTATGTACTTTTGCGGCTTCGATACAGGCTCATAATAATATTTGCCGTTTCTTCAACCGCTTTATTTGTGACATCAATGACATCACAGCCAATTTTCGCTGTAATTTCCTCAAAATACGTTAATTCTTTTTTGATCCGTTCAACATCCGCATAGCTTGCACTGTCATCGAGACCAAGCGAAATAAGTCGTTCACGGCGGATAGAATTTAATTTTTCCGGACTGATTTTCAAGCCTATGCATTTTTCTTTCGGTACAGAAAATAATTCCTGCGGCGGGTCCACTTCTGGTACAATCGGTACATTTGCCACTTTTACCCGCTTATGAGCTAAAAATTGAGATAATGGTGTTTTTGACGTACGCGAAACACCGATTAAAATGATATCTGCTTTTAATAATCCACGTGGATCCCGCCCATCATCATATTTAACGGCAAACTCAATCGCATCCACTTTTTTGAAATAATCTTCATCAAGTCGACGGACAAGCCCCGGTTCAAATAATGGCTGCATCGTATACATGGATTCAAGCTGGTCCATTAATGGACCAATTAAATCAAATACTTTTATATTATTCACTTCCGCAGACTCAATCATGTATGCACGGATATCCGGTTTCACAAGCGTATACACAATAATACCTTTATCCTCCGTGGCAAGGGTGATTACCTCATCGATATGCGTGGGGTCTTCCACATAAGGAAACCGTTTAATAACGGCATGCGGGCCGCTGAACTGGCTTAAAGCCGCTTTTGTGACGAGTTCCGCCGTTTCACCGACGGAATCAGACACGATATAAATGATCGGATCGTTCACGTATGTAGCCGCCTTTCTTTTAATGATCATCATCAGTTAACGATACAAATGCCCTTGTAATCGTTGTTTTCGTTACACGTCCAGTCACTTCCTGCCCTTTGCTTGTTTTCTTAATGACCGGGACACAGTCAATTTGCTTTTCAAGAAGCGTTTTGGCGACATCGAGCAGCAAATCATCCCGTTCACAGACGGCAATGTTTGGCATACGTGTCATGATAATGTTTACTGGGAGGGTAGTTAAATCCTGCTTGCCAATGCTTGCTCGAAGCAAATCCTTTCTTGACAAAACACCAGACAAGCAAAATGATTCATCCACAACAAACAAGGTTCCGACATCTTCAAGAAACATCGTCACAATGGCATCATAAACCGTTGACTGTTCTTTAACAACGACTGGAACAGCCTGGAAATCACGAACATACAGTTTTGTTAAGCTTTCCGTTAACAGCTGTGTTCCTGATTTCCCTGTATAAAAATAACCGACACGCGGACGCGCATCTAAAAATCCGGCCATTGTTAAAATAGCCAAATCTGGACGCAGCGTCGCACGGGTTAAGCTTAGCTGATCGGCAATATGTTCCCCGGTAATCGGACCGTTTTCTTTGACGATTTCCAGAATTTTTTCCTGCCGTTTATTTAATTCGATTGTCCTCACCACCCCTGTCAAAATAGACCCCGATGTTTTATCTCATCTCATTATTATAGCTTATTCTCACCGAATAAACAGCGGGCAGTGCAGGATAGACCAATTTATTTTACAAGGACGGCCGGCACTTCCGCAAAATCAAGAATAATGCAGGCTAGATGCTGCATAACAGCAAGGCGGTTTTGCTTCACTGCTTCTTCTTCCGCCATAACCATTGTATTGTCAAAATAACGTTCAATAGCCGGCTTAAGAACCGCAA
Source organism: Domibacillus iocasae (assembly GCF_001750285.1). GTDB lineage: Bacteria > Bacillota > Bacilli > Bacillales > Domibacillaceae > Domibacillus > Domibacillus iocasae. The sequence goes on along the minus strand of NZ_MAMP01000022.1, from coordinate 287,104 downwards.
GCAGCTGGTAGCGGTCTTCTGCTGCATTCGTTTTTTCCCACTCGTTTTGCAGCTTTACGTATTCATTGTACAGCGCTGTTTCTTGATCATTTTCGAATAACGCTGGATTCACATCACGGCCACCATCCGCTTTTTTCGAAATATTGACAACACGGCTTAATGCTTCCATTGTTTCTTTAAAGTCTGTGTCTTCTTTATGATTCATTAAAACAGCAGCCGTTTCTTCCATATCAGACAGCGTGCCTGTTTTTGTCAAAACTGCTTCGATGATATCATACCGGATTCCTTTTTCCTGCAAAATATGTTTTATGCGAAGTGCAAAGAAAGAGCTGATTTCCGCTTGTAACGCCTTTGCATCTTTATCACCAATATTATCTGCCAGCACTTCTTCAATGGCAGCGGAAATAAGGGCTGAATGCGTCACGTTCCAATTGTGTTCCATCATTATCTGCACAATGCCTGCTGCCTGCCGGCGAAGCGCATACGGATCCTGTGAGCCTGTCGGAATAATGCCTACCGCGAAACAAGCTGTAATCGTGTCAAGCTTGTCCGCTATGCTGACAAGTGCACCTGTTTTTGTTGACGGAACAGAATCATCCGCTGAGCGTGGCATGTAATGTTCGTTCACAGCGACAGCCACTTCTTCTTTTTCACCTTTTTGACGGGCATATTTCTCTCCCATAATACCTTGCAATTCTGGAAATTCATAGACCATTTGTGTCACTAGGTCAAATTTACAAATTTCTGCTGCTCGGTCTGCAAGCGATTTGATCTCGTTCGTTTCATTCATTAACTCAGCCATATTCGCTGTAATTCGGCGGATCCGGGTGACTTTTTCGGATAGGGTGCCGATTTTTTCATGATATACAATTTTTTCAAGCTTTTGAAGAGAATCGGCGATTGGCGTTTTTTGATCTTCTTTGTAGAAGAAATCCGCATCTGCCAGACGGGCGCGCAATACTTTTTCATTGCCGCGTGATACTTTGTCAATCGCATGACTGTTTCCGTTTCGGATCGTAATGAAATGCGGAAGCAGTGTACCATCAGCTTTTTTCACCGGGAAATAGCGCTGGTGCTCTTTCATTGATGTGATCAATACTTCTTCTGGCAGTTCCAAAAACTCTTCGTTAAAGGAACCGGACAGGGCTGTCGGATACTCAACCAGGTTGTTGACTTCTTCTAACAGTGATTCATCGACCGGAATCGTCCAGTTATTTTTTTGTTCCAGCTGCTTTAGTCCCGCTAAAATCATGTTGCGGCGTTCAGTCGGATCAACAACAACAAACTGCTGCTTTAATGTATCCACATAAGCAGACGCTTCTTGAATGCCCACCCGTTCCCCTAAAAAGCGGTGCCCGGCTGTTTCAGTTCCTGCTTGTGCGTCTGCCACGCTGAACGGAATGACGTTTTGGCCGAATAAAGCAACGACCCATTTGATTGGACGGACGTAGCGAATATCGCTTGAGCCCCAGCGCATATTTTTGCCAAATGTTAATGACAAAATAACCTGTTCAAGGCCGGAAAGCAAGGCTGCTGTTTCTTGTCCTTTTATAAATTTCTTTACATGCGCATACTCCACGCCTTTTATTTCTTTAAAATAAATATCATCCGTTGTCATACCTTGGCCTTTTGCAAATCCGATGGCTGCTTTCGACCATTCTCCGTCTTCTGTCTGTGCGATTTTTTTCGCTGGTCCTTTTGCTTCTTCATCAATATCTGCCTGCGCTTCTGATACATTTTTAACGATGACCGCCAGCCTTCTTGGTGTTGAAAAAGTGTGAACCTCTCCAAATTCAATGTTTAACTCTGTTAAATAAGCGCTCACTTTTTCACCGAGCTGCTTCATTGATTGGGTGACAAATCGGGCCGGCATTTCCTCCAGACCGATTTCCAATAAAAGATCCTTACTCATGAGCTGCGTCTCCTTTCCGATTTAAAATTGGGAAGCCTAACTTTTCTCTTTCCTCATAAAATGTTTTCGCTACCTGGCGGGCAAGGTTCCGCATCCGGCCAATATAAGCGGTCCGTTCCGTAACGGAAATCGCTCCCCGGGCATCAAGAACATTAAATACGTGCGAACATTTTAAAACATAATCGTAAGCAGGATGCACAAGCCCTTCATCCATTTGGCGTTTTGCTTCTTTTTCATACACACCAAATAAGTTAAACAGCATGTCCGGATCAGATGTTTCAAATGTATATTTTGAATGCTCAAACTCTGGCTGATAAAAAATGTCATGAACGGTAAACCCATTCGTCCACTCCAATTCAAATACATTTTCTTTATCTTGAATGTACGACGCCAAGCGCTCAATACCGTATGTAATTTCAACAGATACCGGCTTGCACTCAAGCCCCCCCACTTGCTGGAAGTACGTAAACTGAGTGATTTCCATTCCATCAAGCCATACTTCCCAGCCAAGGCCTGCACAGCCGAGCGACGGATTTTCCCAGTTGTCTTCAACAAATCGAATGTCATGCTCAAGTGGATCAATGCCAAGCGATTTTAATGAATCCAAGTATAATTCTTGAATATTGTCCGGCGACGGTTTCATAATCACTTGAAATTGATGGTGCTGGTACAACCGGTTTGGGTTGTCGCCGTAACGGCCATCTGCCGGGCGGCGCGACGGCTCTACGTACGCCACATTCCAAGGCTCCGGCCCAATCGCCCGCAAAAATGTATACGGACTCATCGTACCGGCCCCTTTTTCCACATCATATGCCTGCATTAAAATACAGCCTTGGTCCGACCAATGCTTCTGAAGCGTTAAAATCATCTCTTGAATATTCACTGTAATTCCTCCTTTAAATAGAAAAGCGCAAGACGGCCGTTCAGGTCCGGCAGGCGTAAAACGGACCAGCGAAGTGGCGTTCTTTGCCACACAGCTGTGAAGACTTATGACCGAGGGACTGGCCGCCTGAAGCTGGACAATGTAAAAAAACAAAAAAACCCGCCCCTATGTAGCACAAAATTGTGTACATAGGGACGGGTTTATCACCCGCGGTTCCACCCTATTTGCCGTAATGGCCGCTTTCTTGAGAACGTGCTCCGGAATGCCTGTTCAGCATCTTTCTTTACCTGGCTTCCACTGCCCCAGGCTCGCTTTGAAAGAGAATAACGCCTACTTCTTTCCTTCACTGCACTTGATTATTTGCTTTTGTCTATTAAAACGTAATGCAAAACAGCTTTTTTGTCAATCATCCGTCTCGTCTTTTTTAAAGACATCTTCAAACCGCTCCATCTGTTCCAAAAAACGGCGAGATTTTAAATATAAGCCGGCGTACTCATCATAATACATGGAAATAGCCGCCCGAAGTTCTTTTTTCGTGGATTCTTTTACATCAATCGTGCCGAGACGGTCCAGATCAAAAAAGTAAAAAAGCCGAAGCAGCCGAATGGCGGCAGGTGAGAGCGGCAGATAATATGGGTCCTTTTCAAAACAGCGATGGCAAATCAATCCGTTTTCTCGAATAGAAAAACCAAATCGGCCTTCCATTTCCCCACAAACCGCGCATGAAGATAACTCCGGACGCAGCCCTGCCTGCGACAGCATTTTCATTTCAAAAATATTCGTGACAATGGCCGGATCTACTCCATCGTTAATGTACGCAAGACTCTTGCGGACAAGTTCAAACAACGGTGCGCCTGCTTGGCCATCCTCTGTTGTCCGGTCAGTTAATTCCACAATATAGGCTGCGTACGCTGTCTTCAATAAATCTTCACGGATATGGCGCATGGAGTCAAGCGCCTCCCCTTGCTGCATCGTGCCGAGACCTTTACCGCCCTGCACGAGAAAATAGCCATGTGTAAATGGCTGTGTGACGCCTGACAAGCGGCTGTTTGTTTTTTTCGCACCCCTTGCAACTGCTGCTTTTTTTCCTTTTTCACGTGTCAGCATCGTTACAATTTTGTTTGTTTCGCCGTAGTCATTTGTCCGGAGCACGATGCCTTCCCATTTTTCAAGCATGCCGCCCACTCCTTATCAGGACATTAATATTCGTCTTCTTTAAATCCGAAGTCGCGCAGATTGGCTGCTTTGTTGCGCCAATCTTTTTGAACTTTTACCCACAGCTCCAAAAATACTTTTGAACCGAGTAAATGCTCAATATCCTGACGTGAGCGTTTGCCTACTTCTTTTAACAACGCACCTTGTTTTCCAATTACAATCCCTTTTTGCGAGTCACGTTCCACCACAATCGTTGCCATCACATCAATCATGTCTTTCCCGTCACGTTTTGAAATTTTGTCGATCACTACAGCAATCGAATGCGGCACTTCTTCCCGTGTTAAATGCAATACTTTTTCACGTATTAATTCAGAAACGATAAATCGCTCCGGATGATCGGTTACCTGGTCAGCCGGATAGTATTGTGGACCTTCTGGAAGGATTTTTTGAATTTGCTCCAGCAGCCGGTCCACGTTATTTCCTTCAAGAGCTGAAATTGGTACAATTTCAGCAAAATCAAGAAATTCCTTGTATTGCACGATGAGTTCCATCAGCTTATCCGGATGAATGCGATCGATTTTGTTAATAACGAGGAAAATTGGTGTTTTTATATCTTTCAGCTTGTCGATGATAAACTCATCGCCCCCGCCAAACCCTTCTTCCGCATTAATCATGAAAAGGACAAGGTCTACTTCTCTTAGCGTGTTTATAGCCGTTTTCATCATAAAGTCGCCCAGTTTATGTTTCGGTTTATGAATACCTGGCGTATCGATAAAAACCATTTGAGCATCATCGGTCGTCAAGACACCCTGCACTTTATTTCGAGTTGTCTGCGGCTTATCACTCATAATGGCAATTTTTTGCCCGATCACCCGATTTAAAAAAGTCGATTTCCCGACATTTGGCCGGCCAATAATTGAAATAAAGCCTGATTTATATTTTTTATTTTCCATTTAAATCCTCCGGTGAAAAAGCACCTGGCAGAAGTTCTGACACTGTCAGCATCTGCACATCGCCTTGTAAATTTGTCAATATAACGGGCATATCCGGCGGACAGAGCTCAGCTATGACCTGCCGGCAAGCACCGCATGGCGGCACTGGTCTCTTTGTATCAGCCACAACGGCAATAGCTGCAAATTCACTCGCGCCTTCTGACCACGCTTTGAAAATGGCTGTACGTTCGGCACAGTTCACGACGCTGTATGCTGCATTTTCAATATTGCAGCCGCCGAAGATCTTTCCACCTTTCGTTAACAGCGCAGCGCCGACTTTAAAGTTCGAATAAGGAACATACGCTCTTTCACGTGCCTCTTTTGCCGCTTCCATAAGCTTTTGTTGATTCATATCGTCCACCTCGTTAAAATTTCGGGATAAATAAAATGCACCCGATGATAATCGCCGCACAAGCAAAAATAAGGACTGCTCCTGCCGCGAGATCTTTTGCCATCTTGGCGAGCGGCCTGTATTCCTCGGTCACCAGGTCTACCGTTTTTTCAATGGCTGTATTTACCATTTCAAGCGCAATCACACACGCTATTGTTAAAAGAAGTACACACCATTCGATCCGTGTCAGTCCAAAAATAAAACCCGCTGCAGATACAAAAATACCTGCAGCGGCGTGAACACGTATATTTGGTTCAAGCAACGCGAGCTTCAACCCATTTCCAGCAAAACGGAATGAAGAGAAAAGTCTTTTTGCGTTAAATGTTTGATTATCTTTCAAGTCCATACGCATCCAAAATGTCTTTTTGACGACCAAACATTTCTTTTTCATCCTGCTCATTCATATGGTCATAACCAAGCAGGTGCAAAAAGCCATGAACCGTTAAAAAACCGAGTTCCCGTTCAAATGAATGTCCGTACTCTTCTGCCTGTTCTTTTGCCCGATCAATTGAAATAATAATATCGCCTAAAATTCTGGGCGAATCTGCACCGGTAATGGCTACTTCCTCTTCACCCATTTCCTCGAGCGCGAATGAAATGACGTCTGTCGGCGCATCCTTTTCCCGGTAGTCACGGTTTATTTCTTGAATCCGATCGTTTGTCACAAACGTAACAGACACTTCACTGCCATCCGGCACCAATTCTTTCGCTGCCGCCAGCTGAAGCAATTCTTCAGAAAGCTTTTCCGCCCCTTCGTCAAGCTCGTTTGTTTCGTCTAAAAAATCAACGACGAGTGCCATTCCCGCCATCTCCTTTTTCTGCTTTTTCATATGCTGTAATCATTTTTGCTACAAGTGGATGACGGACGACATCGGTTTGATTTAAATGTACAAACGAAATCCCATGTGTATTTTCAAGAATCCGCTCGGCCGAAACGAGTCCTGAAACAGCCCCTTTAGGCAAATCAATTTGTGTCCGGTCACCGGTGATAACCATTTTTGAACCAAAACCGAGACGCGTTAAAAACATTTTCATTTGTGCGTTGGTTGTATTTTGTGCTTCATCTAAAATAACAAAAGCATCATCCAATGTACGGCCGCGCATGTAGGCGAGCGGCGCGATCTCAATAGTTCCGCGTTCGATCATCCGGTCCGTATGCTCCGCACCCAGTACATCGTGGAGTGCATCATATAATGGACGCAAGTAAGGATCTACTTTTTCTTTCAAATCCCCTGGCAAAAAACCAAGGCTTTCGCCTGCTTCAACTGCCGGCCGCGTTAAAATAATACGCTTGACCCGGCTATTTTTTAATGCGCGCACTGCCATTACAACAGCAAGATACGTTTTTCCGGTTCCTGCGGGTCCAATACCGAAAACGAGATCTTTACTTCGAATCGCTTCAATATAATCCCTCTGACCAAGCGTTTTAATCCGGATGGACTTACCTTTGGCATTTTTCGTTATTTCCTCTTCGTATAATTCATCTAAATATTCTATCGTGCCATTTTTAGCCATTTGAACAGCGTTAATGACATCGCGTTCACTTATATTGATTTGCTTGCGAATGACACCTAGCAGCTGCTCCACTACAATCTGCGCTTTTTCAACGCTTTGGACAGAACCAGATATATGAACCGCTTCTCCCCGTGTAACCATTGATACGTGGAACTCTTCTTCCATAATCGTTAAATGACGATCGGAAACGCCGAATAATAAGACGGCTTCATTTTGGTCGCCCAGAGCGACGGCTGCTGACTTCAGTTCTTCCTGCATTCAATCATTCTCCTTAGCTGCCGCGTTAGTTAATTGCAATATTTTCTAGTACTTGGAAGTGTATAATCATCTTTACTTTACCACTTTCAACCCGCTTCTGTAAAACGTTTTCGCCTATTATAACCGCCTTTTTAGGCAGTTCAGCCATTAAAGAAGCTTTTGCTGCCTGAATAGCTCTTTTCTCCTGTTCCGCCTCAGATTCAATCCTTGTGACTGACTTTAATGGATAATAGGTTTCGGTCCGCAAAGAAACCGGCAATCGGTAAGAAAAAAAATGAAAGGAATAGCTGTTTTCTTCTAGCTGAACTGGCTTTGGAAACGGAGAAGCTTTCCAAAAGCTGAATTCTTTTTCTCCAAACGAAAAAAAGATGCTTTTTCTTTTTTCCCCATTTCGTGTTTTCAAGGAGCCGTTTCCAAGGGTGACTGTGGCTTTATACCATGTTTCTGCTGTTACTGTTCCAGCAGCCGGCTGCTTTTTCGTTCCCGTGATCAATCGGTCTCCCGCTTCTACAAAGTCCCCCCGCCTAATTGTTGATATGCCGTATTCTACAAATAAATCATGCACAACACCCGACTTTAAGGCGTTTAAATGACGGCTTCCAGCTAAAGATTTTTCCGCTTTTTTCTCAACAGAAACATCAACGATATAAACGACACCCTTTTTTTCAATTGTAAAACGCACGATCCCAGGAATGTCTTGAACAGCACGCCTGGAAATCTGTTCCGCATCTAAATCATTTAAACGAATCGCTCCTTCACGAATGCCTTCTTTTCGCAAAAATGCCCGCACGTCCTCTTTTAATTCCCTATCTGCTCCTTGTATATCAATTCGAATGATCATCGCAGACAAAAGAATCATGACGATAAAAAAGCAGATACTTGCCAGAAAAAATGGGGCATAATGAACAAGACGTTTTTTTAAAAATGGAAAACCTGTCCGTTCTTCAAATCGAATTGTACCGGAAAAATGCCTTGCTTCCTTCCTAAGATGTCCAACATCCCGGATGGACAGGCAAAATCGAACCTCATTCTGGCGGTTATATTGAAGGTTTTTTAAGGTGACACCGCGTTGATGTAGTCTGCCTGGAAACAATGGGGCTTCTTCTCCTCTAATCAACACGGTTACAGCGCCAGTCAGAAAAAAGTCAGCCACGTTTCTTTTCCTTCATACAAACTGACGTAATGTTCCCTTCAATCACCACTTCAGCAGGCATTAGTTCTATTACTTCTAGTAGCTTGCCTTGTATTTCAAGCGTGGCATCCGACAGTTGAATGCGTACGGATTGATCGGTAAACTGTTCTAATTTCTCGGCATTGTAAACGGCTATCTTGCTCTTGCCGATTATGACAACCCTCGGTATCCGCCCGACAGCGTCTTCCGGCAGACCGGCCATTTTCCCCATCCACTTCATAAAAAACGCCCCTTTCTTTTTCATATATGTATGAAAAAAAAGGGGCACTCATCACTTTTTGCGTTTTGACTTCGGTGGTCCAAGCACTTCTGACAACACAATTCCTTTAATCATGTCTTCGCCCGTCCACGTTTCAATAACAGATATCGGTTCTTTTTTCTTTATTTGGTTGGTTCGGCTGGACCGAACCGGCTTTTCTTCTTTCCTTACTAATTTTGGTGTGGTTGAACGCTTTTGTTCTGTCGAAACCATAACAGTTGACGTTTTTTCTGCCAGCTTTCTCTCCGGTTGTCCGGCCATTTCTTTTATTTTCCGCTCTACTTTTTGTTTGGTCGTTTTAGATGGTTCCTGCTTCTCATTTTTATTAAAAAACATCGAGATCAAACCGGCAATAACGGTAAGTATTAATACTTCTATTGCAATGACCCCCTTACGGCTAAATTAGTCATTTTTATGGTCTTTTTTCTTGTCGCCAAGACCGCTGATCGCATCGCGCATATCCGTATCTGCGGATAAGTTTTGAATGTTCAAGTAATCCATCACACCGATATTTCCGGCACGAAGCGCTTCACCCATTGCAAGCGGCACATCCGCTTCCGCTTCGACAACTTTTGCTCGCATTTCTTCAACGCGCGCTTTCATTTCCTGCTCTTTCGCAACAGCCATCGCACGGCGTTCTTCCGCTTTCGCCTGAGCGATGTTTTTATCCGCTTCCGCTTGTTCGGTCTGCAGCTCGGCGCCGATATTTTTACCGATATCGACGTCCGCAATATCAATGGATAAAATTTCAAAAGCCGTTCCGGAATCAAGGCCTTTATTTAAGACAGTTTGTGAAATCATATCTGGATTTTCAAGTACTTTTTTATGATGTTCGCTGGAACCAATTGTACTAACGATCCCTTCGCCGACACGCGCAACGATTGTTTCTTCACCTGCACCACCGACGAGGCGGTCAATATTGGCTCTTACGGTAATCCGCGCTTTCGCTTTCACTTCAATACCGTTCATCGCCACGCCTGCAATAAATGGTGTTTCAATCACTTTCGGATTTACACTCATTTGTACAGCTTCCAGTACGTCACGGCCTGCAAGGTCAATGGCAGCGGCACGTTCAAATGACAGCTCAATATTTGCACGGTGCGCCGCAATCAAAGCATTGACAACACGGTCAACATTCCCTCCGGCTAAATAATGGCTTTCAAGCTGATTGATCGTTAAACCAAGTCCTGCTTTAGATGCTTTAATAAGCGGGTTCACAATTCGATTTGGTATAACACGGCGAAGACGCATACCAATTAACGTAAAAATACTGATTTTCACTCCAGCCGCGAGTGCTGAAATCCAAAGTGCAACGGGCACAAGTGTTAATAAGATACTTAGTAAAATGATCGCACCAACAATAGCTGCGATTAAAAGAATGGTGTTGCCTGCAAACATAAAGTAATTCCTCCTTTAGGATTCAATCTCTCTTACAACGATACGGACACCTTCCGTTTTCACCACAGCAACTTCTTTTCCAGCTGCAATGAATACGCCTTCTGCGACAGCATCAACCCGTTCTCCGTCAATGACTACCGTTCCAGATGGACGCAACGGTGTTTTTGTCTTTCCCATTTTCCCGATTAATTCTGTCCGTGTAACGTTTGATACATATCCTTGTTCTGTATCCGTCGAATCGCTTAAAATGAATTTTTTGAAAAATTTCATTTCTTTCCCCAACACCTTTACCATTAAAATCAGTGCTGCTGTTGCGATCAAAAAGGCGATCAAGAGGGAAATGGCTGTCCAAAGCAAACTTACCCCGGCAAAAAGTACGCCTGCTGCAAAAAGCAAGAAGCCAATAAAGCCTACGATTCCACCTGGCAAAATAACTTCTGCCAAGATAAAGATAACCCCAGCCACAATGAGCAGCACTGTCAAAATACCGGCATCCCCTGACATGAAGTGACCTGCAGTAAAAATGATCAATGCAAGCGTGCCAGCAGCCCCGGGTATTCCAAAGCCCGGAGTAAATAATTCTAAAATAAACCCTGTTAGCATAACCGATAAAAGAATCATAACAACAATTGGGTTTGTAGCAAAATCGATAAATAGTCCGCTGCCATCAAATGCGATTAGAAATGGAACCCCCGCCAGCAATCCTGCCCATTTTTTCATTTGGATATGTCTCACCGCCTTTCTGCCGGTTCTTTCTCATGTATACGGAATAAACAGGCAAAAAGTTTCATAAAAATAAAATAAAAATGTAAGGCGACTGATTATCGGCGATATCATCTGGAGCTGGATATCATTCCAAAAGATGTACTTTTTAATTGAAAATAAAAAAACTGCCGACCAGGATTGGACGGCAGTTTTTTTAGGAAAGCTTTTGCTGGACAAGCCGGTTAACGAGTGAGCCATCAACTTTGCCTTTTACTTTCGGCATAAGCGCGGCCATCACTTTTCCCATGTCCGCTTTCGCAGAAGCACCCGTTTCAGCGATTGTTTCTTCAACAATGGCTGACACTTCTTCTTCTGAAAGCTGTTCCGGCATATATTCGTTCACGTAAGTCAGTTCAGTCTGAATTTTGGCCACAAGATCCTCACGGCCGGCTTTTTCAAACTCGTGGAGGGAGTCTTTGCGCTGTTTCACTTCGCGAGAAAGGACTGTCAGTTCTTCCTCATCCGTCAGGTCGCGGCCGCCTGCTTTAATGCTTTCATTTTGCAATGCAGCTTTCAGCATGCGGATGACTGTCAGTTTTTCTTTCTCTTTGTTCTTCATCGCTTGCTTCATCTCGTCATTAAGACGTCCGAGAAGACTCATAAAAAAACCTCCTCTTAGAACTTACGTTTACGAGCTGCTTCAGATTTCTTTTTGCGTTTCACGCTTGGTTTTTCATAAAATTCGCGCTTTCTGTACTCCTGCAGGGTGCCAGTTTTAGAAACAGTTTTCTTGAAACGGCGAAGAGCATCCTCAAGCGATTCGTTTTTGCGAACAACAGTTTTTGACATTTCTTTTTCCCTCCCTCCGAACACATTACGATGGAAATTCCATGTACTGAACTATTATAATACATGCACCCAGCACGGTCAAGAAACTTTCTTTACAAAAGATGCACAATTAGTAGCCAGCTTCTCCTTCAACGCCTGTTACAATCGCAATGCCTGAACTCGCCCCAATTCGTGTTGCGCCCGCTTTAACCATTGTTATTGCATCTTGCTGCGTCCGGACACCGCCTGATGCTTTTACACCGACTTTCGGTCCGACCGTCTCGCGCATTAACCGGATGTCGTCTTCGGTCGCGCCGGCTGTCGAAAATCCTGTTGATGTTTTAACATAATCAGCACCGGCTGCTACGGCTAATTCACAAGCTGTTTTCTTTTCCTTATTCGTAAGCAGGCTCGTCTCAATAATAACTTTCACAAGTGCTTTTCCTTGTGCCGAGGCTACAACCGCTTTAATGTCTTTTTCTACTGTTTCAGTGTCACCATCTTTTAATGCACCGACGTTGATGACCATGTCGACTTCTGTCGCACCATGCTCAATAGCTGTTTTTGTTTCAAATGCCTTTACTTCAGTAATTGTTGCACCGAGCGGGAATCCGATAACCGTACAAACTTTCACTTCAGATCCACGAAGCAATTCTGCTGCTTGCTTAACGCGGGCCGGATTGATGCAGACTGAAGCAAATCCGTGCCGTTTGGCTTCTTCACACAATTTTGCCACTTCTTCTTTTGTTGCATCTGCTTTTAAAAGCGTATGATCAATCGTTTTTGCGATATTTCCAAATGTATCGGTAATCATTTGACATGATCCCCTTTCCGTTAGTTGTCCGTACCTCTCCATTTTACCATCATTCAAAGCGGCATGCGAGAAAAGAGACAAAAAAACCGGCAGATCTGCCGGTTTTACACATTTACCGTCTCAAGCACCCGGACGAATTGTCCTTCATTATATGGGTAGCCTGCTTTTGTTATTTTTACTTTGACAATTTTCCCTACCATGTCTTCTTGAGCAGGGAAAACCACTTTTAAATAATTATCAGTATAGCCGCTGTAAAGCCCTTCGCCTCCTTCTTTAAAAGGCTCTTCCGGAATAACTTCAAGCACTTCGTCTTCGAATTGTGCCGCGTATTCTTTAGCAAGCTGGTCTGACAGTGCAATTAATTTGTGGACACGTTCATTTTTGATCTCTTCATCGACCTGATCATCCATCCGGGCTGCCGGCGTTCCTGTCCGCTTAGAATAGGGGAAGACATGCAGCTCAGAAAATTGATGCTCTTTAATAAAATTGTATGTTTCCATAAATTCTTCTTCTGTTTCGCCAGGGAATCCAACAATCACATCAGATGTTACAGCAAGGCCGGGAAGCGCCTTTTTCAAGCGATTTAAACGATCAGCAAAAAAGTCCATCGTATATTTACGGCGCATCCGTTTTAATACTGTATCAGAACCGGATTGAAGCGGGATATGCAAGTGGCGGACGACAATGTTCGACTTGTCGATTACATCGATCACTTCATCAGTGAGCTGACTTGCTTCAATCGAAGAAATACGAATTCGTTTTAGCCCTGGTACTTTTGCTTCGAGATCGCGAAGCAGCATCGCCAAATTATACTCTTTAAAGTCAGATCCATAGCCGCCTGTATGAATACCTGTCAAGACAATTTCCTGATAGCCGGACTGAACAAGCTGGTTCGCCTGGCGGATCACTTCTTCTGGATCACGGGACCGCATTAAGCCGCGCGCCCAAGGAATGATGCAAAATGTACAGAAATTATTACAGCCTTCCTGAATTTTCAGCGAAGCCCGCGTCCGGTCCGTAAAGGCCGGAACATCTAATTCTTCATAGACACGGTTTTTCATAATATTGCCGACCGCATTAATTGGCTGGCGCTCCTGTTTAAACTGCTCAATATACTCAAGCATTTTGACGCGATCCTGGGTACCGACGACAACATCCACACCTGGAATCGCCATAATTTCAGCAGGGGACGTCTGCGCATAACAGCCTGTTACACAAATGACGGCATCTGGATTTTTGCGCACGGCGCGGCGAATCACCTGCCGGCTTTTTTTATCTCCTGTATTTGTCACCGTACACGTATTAATGACATATACATCCGATGTTTTTTCAAAATCCGTCCGCTCGTAGCCATTTTGTTCGAACAGCTGCCAGATTGCTTCTGTCTCATAATGGTTTACTTTGCAGCCTAACGTATGAAATGCCACTGTTGGCATGTAAATCACCTCTTCAATTCTAAGTAAAAAGAAACTGCTGACAGCACATACAAAGGTGCTGTTTCCGCCCGCAAAATTCTCGGACCAAGCGCGCATGGAATAAAGCCGGCTCCCCGCAGCTGAGCGGCTTCTTTTTCCGAAAATCCACCTTCGGGTCCGGTAACAGCAAGCATTCGTCCACCGGATGCTAAGCCGCTGACTGCTTCATAAAAAGCAGGCATTTCCCCGGATTTAGCCGTTTCTTCATAAGCAAACAGTTTTACATCAAACATGTTTCCATGCTCGATAATTTGTGTAACGGACATCGGCTCTGCCACAGCCGGAATCCGATTTCGATGAGACTGTTCCGCTGCTTCTTTAGCAATCTTTTGCCACCGTTCTATTTTTTTGGCTCCTTTTTTAAGGTCCCATTTTACAATCGAACGTTCGGCTTCAAATGGAACAAACCCGGCAGCGCCGAGTTCTGTTCCTTTTTGTATAATATAATCGAATTTATCGCCTTTCACAAGACCACACGCCAGGACAACTTCTACCGGCAATTCAGATGACTGAGCGAGCCATTCTTCTACTTTCGCACTAACAGATGTATCCGTTACGCTGGACAATACAACTACAGCCGCCCTTCCATCTGGAAAAACAGCATAGACATGATCGCCTTCTTTCATACGCATAACACGTCGGATATGATGGATATCTTCTTTTGAAAATATGATATTTTGTTCATCCTGCTCGTTTGTTAAAAAATATCGCTGCATCTTTGCACCTCGATTATTCCGCTTTTTTGCCGACGATGCATACCCAATCTTCCATGACAACCGTTTCAGCGATAAATAAGCCAGCGTCTGTCATCGCTTTGCGAACATCGTCTTTTTTCTGGCCGATGATCCCTGATGCGATGAAAAACCCGCCCGGCCGCAGAATCGAGGTAACGTCACCTGTAAAAGAAATGATTACTTCCGCTAAAATGTTCGATACAACCACGTCAGGCTGATCATCAATTCCATCAATCAAATTGTTTTTGGAAACAGAGACAATGTTTTCGGCATGATTTAACGCAACGTTTTGACGAGCTGCCGACACCGCTACTTCATCCAAATCAAGCGCTGTAACACGGGAAGCGCCAAGCAGTGCGGCGCCAATGGCTAACACACCAGAGCCGGTGCCAACATCGACAACGTGTTGATTTGGCTTTACAAACCGTTCAAGTGCCTGCAAGCACATAACCGTTGTCGGATGAGTGCCCGTCCCAAACGCCATGCCCGGGTCTAGTTCAATGATTAGTTCATCTGTTGAAAAAGGTTCATAATCCTCCCATGTGGGAACAATCGTGAATTTTTCAGAAATTTTGACCGGGTTATAATATTGTTTCCACGCGGTCGCCCAGTCTTCTTCATGAACTTCACTAACCGAAACCTTTAATTGACCGATATCAATTTGATAAACAGACAAATTTTTCACAGCCGCTGTGATATCGTCAACCGTTTCCTGCAAAAAGCTGTTTACCGGCAAATACGCTTTGACGGCCACACCTTCCTCCGGGTAATCATTTGGATTCAACTCGTACAATTCGCCAAAAAGGCCGCCTTCTCGTTTTTTGTCCAGTTCAGCACGGTCTTCAATGACAACGCCGCTTGCACCAGCTTCATGTAAAATATTCGAAATTGGCTCGACTGCATCGTTTACGGTTTCAATGCAAATTTCTGACCACTTCATTTGTGCCAGCTCCTATCATGCCGTTTAATCACGCTTGAGCGCGCGTTTTACTTTATCGAAAAAACCATCTTCTTCGCTTGGCTGTTCACCGCTTACTTCTGCAAACTCGCGAAGAAGCTGCTTTTGCTTTTCGTTTAAATTAACCGGTGTAATCACTTTAACGTGAACGTGCTGGTCGCCAGTTCCGAAACCTCTGACATTTGCAACGCCCTTGCCGCGTAGACGGAATCTCGTTCCGCTTTGTGTACCTGCTGGAACTTTCAGCTTCACTTTGCCGTGAACGGTCGGCACTTCAATTTCATCACCGAGTGTTGCTTGAACAAATGTAATTGGCATTTCGCAATAGATATCATCGCCATCCCGTTCAAACAATTCATGTTCCCGCACACGGAAAACAATGTACAAATCACCCGCCGGCCCGCCATTTACGCCGGCTTCACCTTGTCCGGACAAACGAATCTGCTGGCCTTCATCAATGCCCGCTGGTACTTTCACATTAATTGTCTTGTTTTTCGTCACACGGCCATCACCGCCACATGTCGAACATTTTTCTTTAATGATTTTACCTGTACCACTGCAATGATGGCATGTGCGGCGTGTCGCCACACGGCCAAATGGTGTGTTTTGCTCTACGTTTACTTGGCCTGCACCGCCACAGTGCGAGCACGTTTCAGGAGATGTCCCTGGCTTTGCACCGCTGCCATGGCATGTGCCGCATTCTTCTTCTTTTGGAATCGTAATATCTTTTTCTACGCCGAATACGGCTTCTTCAAAAGACAATACCATTGTATACTGAAGATCGTCTCCTTGACGGGGCGCATTCGGATCACGTCTGCGCCCGCCACCGCCGCCACCGAAAAATGTGCTGAAAATGTCGTCGAATCCGCCGCCAAAACCAGAGAATCCACCGCCGCCAAAACCGCCCTGCTGAGGACCTGCATGGCCAAATTGATCATATTGTGCTTTTTTCGAATCATCGCTCAACACTTCGTATGCTTCAGAAATTTCTTTGAATTTTTCATCTGCACCGGGCTCTTTATTAATATCTGGATGATATTTTTTTGACAGTTTCCGGTACGCTTTTTTAATTTCGTCTTTAGACGCACTTTTCTGAACGCCTAACACATCATAATAATCCCGTTTACTCACCATTTTCACTCCCGTTTTTCCCGCATTAACAGGCAGTAAGACTCCCGCCTCAAAATTCTGAGGAAGCCAACGAAGATCGGCTGGGGGATCAAACTGCCTGTAAAAGCCCGATTTGTTCATCTAACCATCAGTAGGTGATACAGCCCCTCTTGTGGAAGATTCACTTCATTCACATAACCGCTATTTTAACATACATCGGCCTTTTGATGGTAAATTGTTTCACGAAAAAAGCCAAAGCCGGAAAACCGCTGACTTTGACTTTTTCGTGTAGCTCGTGCTTAGTTTTTATCTTTTGAATCGTCGACTTCTTCAAATTCCGCATCAACCACACCATCATCTTTTGGTGCGCCTTCTGCTCCTTGCTGTTCCTGGGCAGCTTTTGCTGCTTCTTCATACAGCTTCATAGATAAAGCTTGCACGATTTCGTTCAATGCATCCCGTTTTGAACGGATGTCCTCAAGATCGCCTTTTTCAATCGCTTCTTTCAAGGCATCTTTCGCTTCTGTCGCTTTTTGAAGTTCTGCTTCATCAGCTTTGCCTTCAAGTTCTTTCACTGTTTTTTCTGTTGTGAATACAAGCTGGTCCGCTTCGTTGCGAAGCTCTACCTCTTCTTTGCGCTGCTTGTCAGCATCCGCATTTTCCTCAGCTTCTTTTACCATGCGTTCGATTTCTTCATCAGAAAGACCAGATGAAGATTGAATTGTAATCGCCTGCTCTTTTTGTGTACCAAGGTCTTTTGCTTTTACATTTACGATACCATTTTTATCAATATCAAATGTTACTTCAATTTGCGGTACTCCGCGCGGTGCTGGCGGAATATCTGTAAGCTGGAAACGGCCAAGTGTTTTGTTATCTGCTGACATTGGTCGTTCCCCTTGAAGCACATGAATATCAACAGCAGGCTGATTATCTGCAGCTGTTGAGAATACTTGCGACTTCGAAGTTGGAATCGTTGTGTTACGGTCAATCAGCTTTGTGAACACGCCGCCCATTGTTTCAATTCCAAGTGAAAGTGGTGTAACATCAAGAAGAACAACGTCTTTCACATCGCCTGTCAATACGCCGCCTTGAATCGCTGCTCCCATCGCAACGACCTCATCCGGATTCACGCCTTTGTGCGGTTCTTGGCCTGTTTGCTTTTTAATTGCTTCTTGTACAGCTGGAATCCGCGTAGAACCCCCAACAAGAATTACTTTATCAATTTCTGCATTTGATTTACCCGCATCTTGAAGTGCTTGGCGGACAGGACCCATTGTGCGTTCAACAAGGTTTGATGACAACTCATCAAACTTTGCGCGTGACAATGTTGTTTCAAGATGAAGCGGCCCTGCATCTCCTGCTGTAATAAATGGAAGTGAAATTTGCGTTGATGTCACACCAGACAAGTCTTTTTTCGCTTTTTCTGCTGCATCTTTCAAACGCTGCATAGCCATTTTGTCTTTTGACAAGTCGATGCCGTTGTCCTTTTTGAATTCATTGACAAGATAATCGATGATCACTTCATCAAAATCATCCCCGCCCAGACGGTTATCACCGGCAGTTGAAAGTACTTCAAAGACACCATCGCCAAGTTCAAGAATAGACACGTCAAATGTACCGCCACCAAGGTCGTACACGAGAATCGTTTGGTCCTGGTCTGTTTTATCCATGCCGTATGCAAGCGCTGCTGCCGTCGGCTCATTAATGATACGCTCTACTTCAAGACCGGCAATTTTACCAGCATCTTTTGTAGCCTGACGTTCTGCATCGTTAAAGTAAGCCGGTACAGTAATAACCGCTTTATCGACTTTTTCGCCGAGGTAATCTTCCGCATATGCTTTTAAATGCTGCAAAATCATCGCTGAAATCTCTTGCGGTGAATACTCTTTTCCATCGATTGTTTCTTTATGGTTTGTTCCCATATGACGCTTAATCGAAATAATGGTATTCGGATTTGTGATCGCCTGGCGTTTTGCCACTTCCCCTACCTGGCGCTCTTCATTTTTAAATGCGACAACAGACGGCGTTGTACGATTGCCTTCCGGATTTGGAATGACTTTCGCTTCTCCACCTTCAAGTACTGCTACGCAAGAGTTTGTTGTTCCAAGGTCGATACCGATAATTTTACTCATCTTTAAAGTTCCCTCCTGAAATCATTGCTTATCAAAATATTATTGATTCACTTTTACCATAGACGGGCGGATTACCCGGTCTTTTAGTTTATATCCTTTTTGAAGCTCAGCTAAAACCGAATTCGGTTCTGCTGATTCATCGCTGTCCGTCATAACGGCTTGATGAACAGTCGGGTCAAACGGCTTGCCGACCGTTTCAATTGTTTCGACCCCTTCTCCTTCAAGAGCCGTTACAAGTGTTTTGTAGACCATTTCCATGCCTTGAAGCACCGATTTTGTTTCATCGTGTTCAGGCGTTACTTGCAGCGCCCGTTCAAAATTATCAAGCACCGGCAAAAGTTCGGTTACCAACTTTTGTGCGCGATATTTTTCTATCGCTTCTCGGTCAAGGTTCGCCCGGCGCCGGAAATTATCAAAATCCGCCCGCAGGCGCAAGTAGCGGTCTTCAGATTCATCCAGCTGCTTTTGAAGCTGTTCTTCTTTTGATTCTTCCATTACTTCTTCAATAATCGTTTCTTCCGTTTCCACAGACCCATTTTCTTCTTCAGAAGACGCCGTTTGATCAGCCGGCTTTTCTTCTGTCAATGGCTTTTGTTCTTCTGCCATTGATGCCACCTCCAACATTTCAGTCATCAATTTACGTTCTTGTATTATAAAGACGTGTTAGTACATTCGTCATGTCATGACTTAAAAAATCAACAAGTGTAATAACACGAGAATACTCCATCCGTTTCGGACCGAGAATGGCAATGGTGCCAACCGGCTCATCACCGACGGAGTATGAGGCAGTAATTAAACTGCAGTCTTCCATTGCCTGCTCTGCATTTTCCGTTCCAATCTTCACCTGCACGCCCGCTTCAGTCGGCCGGATCAGCTCATACATATCATGTTCTTTTTCCATCATGTCCATGACAAGGCGCACTTTTTCGATATCACGAAATTCCGGCTGATTAAAAATATTTGTTTTGCCCCCGATAAACAGCTTACCGATCGGCGAACCGCCGGATGCTTCCGCAAACATATGCAGCACAGCTTCGTAATTGTGAAGATGACGTCTCATTAACTCAGTTGTTTCTTTGTAAATTTTTTGGCGAAGTTCTGACAGCGGAACACCGGTCAGCCGATCATTTAAAATATTGACCATTTTTTCAATGTCTGCCGGTTCAATTCCTTCCGGCAATGAAAAAATCTTGTTTTCAACGTGCCCCGTATCCGTTACGATAATGGACACGGCGGATTGAGCATCAATTGGAATGATTTGCAAACTCTTTACTTTGTGATCATTAAATTTTGGGCCAAGGACAATCGATGTGTAGCTGGTCAGTTCCGACAAAATAGTCGCTGCATTTTGAACAGCTTTCTCAAGCCCTTCCTGCCGGTCAGCAAAAACAGAATGAATCGCCGTCCGTTCGCTGCGCCGAAGTGACCCTGGCGACAGCAAGTGATCCACATAATATCGGTATCCTTTTTCAGATGGGACACGTCCGGATGACGTATGCGTTTTTTCTAAAAATCCCATTTCTTCAAGATCTGCCATTTCATTTCGAATCGTAGCTGGACTGTACGAAACATCATCCTTCTTGGCAAGGTTGCGTGACCCGACCGGCTGAGCCGAGCGAATAAAGTCATCAATAATAATTTGCAAGATGAAAAGTTGGCGATCTGTCAGCACATTCATCACCTCTGTTAGCACTCTTTCTATTCGAGTGCTAAATCTACATTTAAATTATCAAAATCCTGTTTGTCTGTCAACGAGTACGCTCACATTTCCGGTTGAATTAAAAAAGATTGAAAAACTTCATTCCCCAAAAACTTCCCGCTATGAGTAAGACGAATGAAATCCTCTTTTATTTCAAGCAGTTTTCGGCCTGTCATTTCTTCAACTGCCTCATGAAAAAGGCACAGCGGATTTTCATTGTATTTTCTTTCGAATGATGAAATGGATACGCCCTCCATTTTCCGAAGACCAAGGAACATTTCTTCTTCCATCTGTTCTCGTTTCGTCACTTTTTGGTTTGTTATATGCGGCCACTGGGCACGTTCAAGAGGCTCCATATATTTTTTTAACGGACCAAAGTTTGCATATCTTTCCCCATTTACATACCCGTGTGCGCCGGCGCCAAATCCATAATATTCATTGTTGTTCCAATATGTTAAATTATGGAGGCTTTCAAACCCCGGACGCGCAAAATTGCTGATTTCATATTGATGAAGGCCGCCTGCCGCCATTTCCCCCATGACTGCTTCGTACATATCAGCTTCGGATTCCTCTTTCGGAAGCGGCAGCTTTCCTTTTGCCATTAAGTTGTAAAAAACCGTTTTTGGTTCAATAATCAGCGAATACGCTGAATAGTGCGGCAAACCAAGTGCAAGCGCCTGCTTAACCGTATCCGCCGCGTCTTCCACCGTCTGTTCCGGCAAACCGTAAATTAAATCAATACTCAAGTTATCAAAACCGGCTTTTTCCGCGTCACGAACGGTTCGCAAGACATCTTCCTTTGTGTGAGTGCGGCCGATGCGCTTTAAGTGGGCCTCATTAAATGATTGCACGCCAATGCTAAGGCGGTTGACGCCCCCTTCTTTTAAGATGCGTAATTTCTCCAATGTTAAATCGCCCGGATTTGCTTCAAAGGTGTATTCCGTATTTGGCAGCTGTGGAAGCCTGTGACGAATAGATTCGACTAAAAAAGACAGCTGCTGCGCATTGAGCGACGTCGGTGTGCCGCCTCCTACGAAAATAGATTTGTATCCGGCGGCGGATTCTGCCATGCCCATTTCCCGGTCGAGGCAGTGTAAATATTGTTCCACCGGCTGGTTTTTCATAAATACTTTATTAAAATCACAGTAGTGACAAATATGATGGCAAAATGGAATGTGAATATAAGCTGCGTTTGTCACGTTCGTTCACGCCTTTCTATACATAAAGGAAAGGTGCCCGGGATCGGGCACCTTCTTGTTATTTCTTCGGATCGTCCATTTTCAAAACAGCCATAAAGGCTTCCTGAGGCACTTCGACTGAGCCGACCTGCTTCATGCGCTTTTTTCCTTCTTTTTGCTTTTCAAGCAGCTTTCGTTTTCGGGAAATATCCCCTCCATAACATTTGGCCAAAACGTTTTTACGCATCGCTTTAATTGTGGACCGGGCGACAATTTTGTTGCCGATCGCCGCTTGAATCGGAACTTCGAACTGCTGGCGAGGAATAAGCTCTTTCAGTTTTTCAACGATAACCTTTCCACGCTCGTACGCAAAATCACGGTGAACGATAAAGCTTAACGCATCAACGGTTTCCGCATTTAGCAAAATATCCATTTTCATAAGCTTTGATTGCTTATAGCCAATTAATTCATAGTCAAACGAGGCATAGCCTTTTGTACTTGATTTTAACTGATCGAAGAAATCATAGACGATTTCAGACAACGGCATTTCGTATACAACACTGACCCGGTTCGTATCGAGATATTGCATATCGATAAAAATGCCACGTTTTCCTTGAGCAAGCTCCATTACCGCTCCTACATAATCGTTCGGCACGATAATGGATGCTTTTACGTATGGTTCTTCAACATGGCCGATTTTTTGTGGATCAGGCATATCAGACGGGTTATCAATGCGAAGCTCTTCACCATCTGTCATTGTCACCTGGTAAATAACACTCGGTGCTGTCGTAATTAAATCAATTTTAAATTCACGCTCAATGCGTTCTTGAATGATTTCCATATGGAGAAGGCCAAGGAAGCCGCAGCGGAAACCAAAACCAAGTGCCTGGGATGTTTCCGGTTCATATTGAAGAGCCGAGTCATTTAATTCAAGCTTTTCAAGTGCATCCCGCAAATCATTATATTTAGAGGAATCGATTGGGTACAGGCCGCAATATACCATCGGATTTAATTTCCGGTAGCCGGCAAGCGCTTCAGTAGCGCTGTTTTTCGCCAACGTAATCGTATCCCCGACCTGTGTATCCCCGACGGTTTTAATCGCAGCGGCCAGGTAGCCAACATCGCCGACTGTTAATTCTGTTCGCTGCGTCGTTTTCGGTGTGAAAACACCGATTTCAGTTACTTCAAATTCTTTCCCGGTCGCCATCATTTTCACTTTATCACCAACTTTGACCGTGCCATCCACAACGCGGATATAGGCAATAACGCCACGATACGCATCATAGATCGAGTCAAAAATCAAAGCTTTGAGCGGGCTATCCGGATCTCCCGTCGGCGCAGGTACTTTTTCAACGATCTGTTCCAAAATGTCTTCGATGCCGATACCGGCTTTGGCGGAAGCCAGCACCGCTTCTGAAGCATCAAGGCCAATGACCTCTTCTACTTCTTTCCTGACACGCTCCGGTTCTGCAGCCGGCAAATCAATTTTGTTGATTACCGGCAAGATTTCAAGGTTGTTATCAAGTGCCAAATAGACGTTTGCAAGCGTCTGCGCTTCAATACCCTGCGCAGCGTCCACGACAAGAATCGCCCCTTCACACGCAGCAAGACTTCTTGATACTTCATACGTAAAATCGACGTGCCCTGGTGTATCAATTAAATGAAAAATATATTCCTGTCCATCTTTTGCGGTGTAATTGAGCTGCACAGCATTTAATTTAATTGTAATGCCCCGCTCCCGTTCAAGATCCATTGAATCAAGAAGCTGGCTTTTCATTTCACGCGCAGTCAATGCTTTCGTCTGTTCTAAAATACGGTCTGCGAGTGTTGATTTCCCGTGATCAATGTGGGCAATGATCGAGAAATTACGAATACGCTCCTGCCGTTCTAGTCGGTCGTTGTTGTTCATGTCAATGTTCACTCCTGTTTATCGGCACATATATACTATTGTGATTATATCAGCGCACTATGCAATTGACAACGAACATTAAACAACCAGGTTAGTCATTTTGCTCCGATTTGATAAAACGGGCTAATATATCCGCAAAAGCAGCCGCGCTCCGTTCGAGTTCTTCACGGGTATTTTCAACGCCGCCCATTTCAATGAGCATCGCCCGATTTGATAAATCCTGATTAAATTTCCCGTTCGTCTGACTGCCGGATTTAACGATAACGCCACGCGAAAGACCGGGATAATATTGTTCAAAAAGCTTGTGGAGCGCTGATGCAAAGCGGGCATTTTCTTCATACCCAGGATGTTCACCACCAACAACAAAAACGGTTTTCGCCATTGCCTGACCGTTTAGTTTAGCTGTTGTAATTGATTTTCCTTGGGAGTCACGATGAATGTCGACAAGATAGGATAAAGTCGGCTCACTTTTTTGAACAGCAGCCACGACCGCCCGGGATTCTTCATACGAAGCACTGTACTTTTTCCCTTTTTTTTTGAGCAGTGCGCCAATATCTGTTTTGTTTATGGAAACACCAATCCCTTTTGATTCTAAATTTTTCGCAATCATCGTACCCACTTCCGTAATATTCACAGGGTCTTGTCCATTTTTTGGTGTGAAGGACTCCGATGTGTGTGTGAAGTAGAGAAGCACTTCTTTTTCTTCTATTGCCGGCGTACCGGTTTCAGGCTTTTTTGGTTCTGCATCCGGTGCTTCAGGGACCGGGAGATCATCTGGCTCATTTGATTCAACCGGCATCGTGGTATAATCGGTTCCTTCCCCGGCAATTAAAATTTGACCGTCATAAATCGAAAAGCCTGGCAGTTCTTTGCCAAGAAACGTCCGCGGATCACGCAAACTGATGCCGGCAGCGGACTGAAAAGCGGCATCTGCCCATCCGAGGGTGCTTTGCTCCGGTGTCGCGACAGAACGAAACGCATGGTTTTCAATGTGAAGAAGCTCATAAAAAGAAGCGGCTGGAATTTCAGCCGCGGCCCGGCTCATGGATTCAGAAGCAAAGTGATAAGAAAACGGCATCACTGTTAAAAATCCCGCTGTCCAAAGCGGCATAACAACTAAACAGGCATAAGCCGGAACAAGCCAAAATGGTGTCTGCTTTTTTTTGTGCCAAAGGATCGTCGCCATCCCCTTTTTAACTCTTGTCCTTTTACCTTATGCACAAAATAAAAAAGCAGACCATTATTTCAGCCTGCAAAAAAAGAGCGTGTTTCTTCCGGCGGACGGTCGTGAAGCGCCTCGTTCAATGCACTGGAAACAATCGCTGCTGCTCCATGAATAAACAAATCAGCTTCTTTTGGGGTCACGATCATATTTAAGCCGGCTGGTGTTAAAACATCATTAATCAATTGATGTTTTTCATTTTCATCGAGCAGTCCGATATTTCCTAAAAACGACCGTTTCCAACTGTCATCCTCCCGGCCGCTTTTTTCTTGTAAATGCTTCATCACCATTTCCACAGCATCACGTGTAACGGTTGATGCATCAATGACCGTTGGAATTCCGATGGCAATAACAGGAATACCCGCTGTATGACGGCTAATTTCTTTTCGCCGGTTTCCAATGCCGGCACCCGGCTGAATGCCGGCATCGGTCATTTGAATAGTCGCGTTCAGCCGTTCAATTGAACGGGACGCGAGTGCATCAATGACGATCAAGAAATCCGGCTTCTCACGCTCGATCAATCCGAGTAAAATATCTCCCGTTTCAATGCCCGTCATCCCCATGACTCCAGGAGAAATCGCACTGACTGGACGATAGCCGGTTTGGACGTGTTCGGGGTGCAGCTTAAATAAATGATTGGTAACAATGAGCCGGTCTGTTACACGCGGACCAAGTGAATCCGGTGTAATGAGGTCATTCCCAAGTCCGGCAATTAAGCAGGAAGCATCCTTTGATAGTCCTGCTCCTTCTATAAATAATCGAATTTCCTCTGCGACAACCCGGCTGATCGCCGCATGGCGCGATGAATCCGATCCACGCAAATCAGTGGATTCGATTGTTACATAATGTCCCGCTTTTCTTCCGGTTATCCTCTCTGCTTCTTCTGAGATTTCGACTGTCGTCACTTTCGTTTCTTCTTTCTCTTCTTCTTTTATTGTGATTCCTTCGACTTTACCGCCATTTTGCTGTTCAGCAATTAAAGCGGACTCGATTGCTAGATCGGTGCGTGGCGACCATTTTTCCATTCGTTTCACCCTCCATTTTTTTCACAGTTTGCCCATGAGTGTAAAAGTTTATTCCTTTACACCTAATTCCTATTGCATTTCTTTTCTTCCTTTGCTAAAATACTTCTTGTTGCTTAATTCAATAATGATTGATAATCGGGTACGAATAAAAGTTCGATCCATTTTAGGAGGTGACAGTAAATGCCAAATATTAAATCTGCCATCAAACGCACAAAAACTGCTCAAATTCGTTCAGCACGCAACACGCAAGCTAAATCAGCTATGCGCAGCGCAGTGAAAAAGTTCGAAACAGCAGCTGCTAATAATGACGAAAACGCAAAAGAATTGCTTGTACAAGCAGTCAGCAAACTAGATAAAGCTGCAGCAAAAGGCCTTATCCACAAAAACGCTGCGAACCGTCAAAAAAGCCGTCTTATGAAAAAGCTGGCTAACTAATAAAGAAAAGCGCAAGGCGCCGGTTTATCGGCGACAAGCATAAGACGAGCACTGACGGAGGCGCTTCTTGCCTTCAGAAGGGCTTGGCTTATGACTTCGAGCCGATGGTGCCTGGAGCTGGACAACGTCTAAAGCTTTGTCCTTTCTTAATAAAAAAAGTGTCCGTTATGGACACTTTTTTTATTTTGTCTTCATCAGTGTCTGCAGACGGAAGAAAAACAATTCAATGATCATTTTCTTTTCCATGCCGCTGCTTTTCATTTCATAATCACATTCGGCAAGCATCTGCATAACCACCGCGAGCTGACTTTCAGAAAAAGCCCGCGCTTGATTTCCCGCTATTTTCACGCGAAATGGATGCACCTTCAGCTGGCCGGCTATTTGCTGCTGCCCATACCCTTTTTTCGTTAATTCTTTTACTTGATAAATAAGTCTGAACTGGCCCGCAACGACCGCTAAAATTTTTAACGGTTCTTCATTCAACCGGATCAAGTCATAATAAATCCGGAGCGCTTCCTGCAAATGGCCTGTGACAAGCCGGTCCACGAGACGAAAAATATCACTTTCAAGCGTTCGCGCCGTTAAAGTCGTTACATGTTCTTCCGTTATTTCATTCCCTTCGCCGGCATGAAGAGCGAGCTTGGCAATTTCCATGGCAAGAACCGATAAATGGAAACCAGCAATCGCCAATAGCTGCTGAATGGCTGAATCTTCTATTACTGCCCCTTCTTCTGCTGCTTTACTTTTAATCCAGCCCGATAGGTCCCTCTCTGCCGGACGTTTTGCTTCTAGCACACCCGCCTGCTTTTTTATTAGTTTCGTTATTTTTTTCCGTTCATCCAATTTTTCAAATCTTCCTTGAAAAGCAAGAATGGTAAACGGAGCAGGATCATGTAAATATTGTTCTAATTTTTTTATATCATGCTCAATTTTCGATTTTTCGGCCGTGAAAAAAAGTGGATTTTGAACGAAAACAAGCTTACGGTCACCGAGAAATGGCAGTGTTTCCGCTTCTTCGATGGCTGCATCCACAGGCACTTCTGTCATATCAAATGACGTCACATTTAAATCGGTGTCATCTCCGTTCAACGCGTTATTCAAAAGCAGCTGACGTGCTTCTTCTATAAAATATTGCTCCGGCCCATACAGCAAATACACAGATCGAAACCGGCCGCTTTTTAATTCTTTTAATACATCCATTTACTCGACTCCATTCTCTTTCTGTTTTCATTTTAGAAAAAACGGCCTCAAATCGCAAGACGCAGCAGCTCTTTTTAAAATGTGAACATTCCGTGGCTGCTTTTCCTTAAATACGCTGCATAGTCTGGATTTTTCCGCTTTCATTGACTATAATTAGAAGGATCAAAGGCTAAGAACACGGCATCCTGCCGCAACGCCTTCGTGACCCACATCGTGTGGGCCCGGATCAAAGGCTAAGAACACGGCATCCTGCCGTAACGTCTTCGCGAGCCATATCACGCGGGCCTAATGAAATAGGAGGGGTAGTTGTGAACGAGTTCGAAAAAAATGTCCAAACAAAACGCAACGATGTAGTAGACTCTGGAGTCGGCTTTATTGCTTCATTCGGCTTCTTTGCGACGATGTTCATTCTTGCCACTGTGATTCAGCTGGTTGGCTGATGCATCGAACGAAAAATCCGCCCTGCGCATACAGGCGGATTTTTATTTGGATCGAATAACTGTTTTAATCTCACTCTTTTCCCCGTCAAATTTGAACGTAATCGCTCCTTGCTTATCTGTGCGATAAACTTTCACACCTTCTTTAGCCAGTGTATCGGTTACTTCTTTATGAGGATGTCCGTAGCGATTATTAACACCTGCTGAGATAACCGCAAATTCCGGATTAACTGCCTTAATGAATGGAACGGAAGAAGATGTTTTGCTTCCGTGGTGACCAACCTTCAGCCAGTCAATATCAAGATTATATTGTTTAACAAGCTTTTTTTCTCCTTCTTCTTCCAGGTCGCCATTAAACAGCCACGTCTTTCCTCCAATTTTTGCATATAGGACAAGTGAATCGTCATTGCCTTCATACTCACGGTCATTTGGTGCTAAAAACTGAAAAAATGCATCCCCTGCCTGCCAGCTTTCTCCTTCAGCT
Source organism: Domibacillus iocasae (assembly GCF_001750285.1). Lineage (GTDB taxonomy): Bacteria > Bacillota > Bacilli > Bacillales > Domibacillaceae > Domibacillus > Domibacillus iocasae. Next base: position 258,804 of record NZ_MAMP01000022.1, on the reverse strand, counting down.
CCTTCCCGAACCTTTATGCCTGTTCGGATAATGCCAGCCATCACATCAACTTCTCCTGACCCCGGTGAAATAAGGATTTCTTTTGCTGGAATTTTCTCAAGCACTTCCGCTGCTGCACCGGCATGATCAAAATCCGCATGGGTAATAATCAGCTTATCCAGCTTTGTTATGCCTTTTCTTTTTAAAAACGGAACGATCGTATCTTTTCCAACTGAAAATCCTCCTTGACGCTCCGTCCATTTCTCTTTTTCAAATGGCATCTGACCGCCTGTATCAATTAAATATGTCCCTTGATTATAGGGCAGTTTTATAAAAATGCTGTCGCCCTGCCCGACGTCGAGAAATGTGACTTCCCCTTCTGACGAATAACGATTTGAAACAATGAGGCCCGCCAGCAAAAGGCTGCAAATGATCAGACTGCTTTTTATCCTTTTTGTGATTTCCCAAAGCAACAAGGACCCAATTGACAAAATAGTGAGAATAACCGCTGTTTTCATATTGGGCTGTCCTGTCACAAGCACAGCAAATGGGGCATCCGCCATGATGGAGGCAAGCTTGTCCATTTTTATTAAAAGCACATTTGCAAGACCGGCGAAAAAGGCAATCGGAACAAAAAAGGAAAGAAAAAATAACAGGAGCAAGGATGGCAGCATAAGAAGTGAATAAAACGGTACAAATATGAGGTTAGCTAAAGGGGCAATAATTGATAACTCTGCAAAATGAACGAGCAGCACCGGCAGCGCAGCAAGCTGTGACAAAATGGAGACAAACCATGATAGCTCAATCGCATTCCGGGCTCTTTTTAAAATAACGCCCGATGATAAAACAAGCGCAAAGGTGACGAGAAACGAAAGCTGAAAACCGGCTTGAAATACACTGTAAGGATGTACAAGTGTCATGATTAAAAAAGCTATGCCAAGCGCAGAAGATGCGCGCAGCTTTATATTGCTAGAAGCAGCAAATAAAATGGCGCCTGTCATTAAGCAGGCACGAATAACAGGTGGAGAAGCACCTGCGAGCAGTGCGTACAGGGGCAGCACAGCTAAAAGCACCAGTCTTGTACGTTCTCGGGTTATTCCTACTCGGATCAAAACGTAAAAAACAAGCCCAGTCAACAGCGTAACGTGCAGTCCGGAAATAGATAGGATATGTACAATGCCAAGGCGTTCATAGTCCTCATCCACTTCTTCTGAACCGGAGGAACGGTCGCCAAACAGAAGTGCAGCTGCCACAGAAGAAAGCGGGGCCGGAAAGGACTCCTTAATCCGGCTTAACGCAGAGATACGCCATGCTGCCGGCAGATAGCGGAGTGAACGATTCATTACACATTGCTCTAAAGAGATTTCTTTAGGCGTTAAGACAAAAAAGGTCTCATCCGCCGCCAAATAGGAACGATAGTTAAACTCCCCCGGATTTCTCGCTTCATTTGGAAGGGCTGCTTCTGCTTGAATACGGCATGTCAAGCCCGGCACCAGCTTCTCATTCAGAAGTTCTTTTTCCTCCTTTGATTGAAACCGATATGTCAGTTTAAGAGCTTCTTTGGAAGATACTTCTACAACATCTGTATTCAACCGATCTCCATCGATTCGCAAATCTTCTTTAAATGAAACGGTCCATTCCGTTTCTAAACCGGTAAAAGCGGATTCATGGCGTGATTCATAAATAGACGCGGCCATAAAAAACAACAAAAAAGTGCCGGTCATCCACATTCTCGTATTTAAATGAACGTTAAAAAGCAAAATGCCTCCTGCCATAAAAAACAGCAACACAAAAGGCTTCGGTGCATGTGTAGCAAACAAAATCGCCGAGAGGGCAGCAATGCTCATATGAAGAGAAGGCATACAACACCGTCCTTTTATTCTGTGGGAATATGAACGACTTCAATATTTTTCAAAAAGTGGCTGTTCCATTTGTTCGGATAAGCATTTCGATAAATAATACGCGCCACACCGGCTTGTGCAAGGGTTTTCGCGCAATTTTCACATGGTTCATGTGTAACGTACGCAGCAGCTCCTTTTAACTTATCCCGCTCTGCATGGAGCACTGCATTCAGTTCCGCATGCAGACAGCGTATACACCGTCCTTGATCAGATAATAGGCAGCCTGCTTCCTGGCAATGCTCATGCCCATGAATCGAGCCGTTATAGCCGGTTGATACAATGTGTTTATCTTTTACGATCACACAGCCGACATTCAACCGGTTACAGGTTGAGCGTGTAGCGACAACGTCCGCAATATTCAAAAAATAATCATCCCAGCTTTTTCTCTCCATTCCAAAACCCTCTTTTCTGTCTTTTCCGGTCTGCGGCCGGTTTATTCTTTTAGTTTATCGGTCTATCTTTCTATTCGTCAAATTCCTTTATTGAACAGTAATAAGCGGCGCCAGCTTTTCAAATGTTTTATCCCCAATACCGGATACATTCTTTAAATCATCTACTGCTGTGAACGGCCCCTCTGTTTCTCTGAAGTCAATGATGGCCTGAGCTTTTGATTCTCCAACGCCAGGAAGCTCCTGCAGTGCAGCCGAATCAGCAGTATTGATATTAATGACAGCTGATTGTTCTGTGCTTCCCGCCGAATTGGCCCCTGGTGCCGGTGTTGACTGAACAACAGCTGGAATTTCTTCTCCTTTTACAGGCACATAAATGACCATTTCGTCCTGTACTTTTTGTGCTAAATTCACTGCAGCGGCGTCCGCCTGTTCCGTTAATCCGCCTGCTTTATTAATGGCGTCATTGACCCGTTCATCACTTGACATCACGTATATTCCCGGCATAGAAACAGCTCCTTTTACATCAATTGCTACTTCAACGGGCACCGCTGCTTCGCTGGCGGCAGGTATTGATTCTTCCTCAGTCTCTATCTGCACTTCTTCTATCGAAGCGGGTTCTGATGCAGGAGGGACAGGATCTTCTCCTGTTAATCCATACAGCCAAATCAGGGCCACTGCCAGTCCTCCAGCAGCCGGAACTTTGTACTTTTTGATCATTTCCTGCACGTTCATCGGTTTCCCCCATTCTGCTGGCATAATTTTTAATTACGGACGTACAGATAACAAGTGAACAAGAAAGGAGCATCCAGTATGAAAATTGGGATCATCGGGACTGGAAGTATCGGCACTGTTTTAGCAGAAGCACTGCTATCCACTTCTGCTGTTGCGCCGGACAACATCTGTCTGTATAACCGTACGATCGAAAAAGCACAACAGTTGAAAGCCGATTTTCCCGGCGTGCATGTATGCCGGACTACAGAAGAAGTTGTTAAAAAGGCGCAGATGATTTTTGTCTGCCTGAGACAGCCTGACTTAAAGCCGCTTCTTCAGTCGATTGCTCCTTTTTTAACAGCTGAACATTGTGTTCTTTCAACTGCAAGCGCTGTTTCGATTAAACAGATGGAGTCCGTTATTCCCTGCCCTTGTGGAAAAGTAATTCCTTCTGTGACGAATACGGCCGCGGCTGGCGGCATTTTGTATTCATTCGGACAGTCATGCGGACCGGACTGGCAGAAAAAAGTGACTGGGCTACTTGAACAAATTTCCGGCGTTGCACTGGAAGCGGATGATAATATCGTACGTGCTGCATCAGATTTGACCGGGTGCGGGCCCGCTTTCTTTTCCAAAATGGCCATCATGTATGCTCATGAGGCCGCCACGTATGGATTAACGAAAAACCAGGCGGAAACATTGGCATTTCATATGATGATCGGCCTTGGAGAGCTGCTGAAACAGAAAAATTGGACATTGGAGATGTTGCCGGAGCGGACCGCTGCAAAGGGCGGCGTGACAGGACGCGGCCTTACCGTCATCGAATCAGAGGCGGGTGAATTGTTCGCGGCGCTATGCAGAATGACGCAGCAAAAAGCTGCTGAAGACAGAAAAGAGGCATCTGCCATATTTGGCATTATAGATTGATTCGACATGTTTTTTCTTTTTCCTTCATTCTTTACAAAATCTTAACAAAAAAAGCAGCTTAGCGGCTGCTTTTTTTTGTTTTGAAAAAAATACGTTCAGATTGGGGACTTGGCGCATCATTTGTAAAATCGGCCGTAATGGCTTCAATATGAAATCCAGCTTCTTCCAGCCAGTCCGCATAGTCTTCCGGCTTAAATGTTCGTTGATGATGCAATTCATCAAACCGTTCATACGCTCCATTTTCTGATTGGACAAAAAACGTCAGTTCATGCTCGACACTATCCCTATGCTCTCCGGGAAATGCATTCCAAATAAACGAAATGTCATCCGCCGCATCGGCAAAGGTTTGTTCCAAAAAAATATGATTGATTTTATAAATAGAATGAACATCAAACAAAAACAAGCCGTCATCTTTCAAATAGTTGAACACCGATTGAAAGGTTTGCTTTACGTCTTCTTCTGTTTCCAAATAGTTTAACGAATCGCAAAAAATGACTGCCGTTTCAAACGTACCGATGCTGTCGAGTTCCCGCATATCCTGCTGAAAAAGCGGGATGGTAAGATTATTCGCTTCTGCCTTTTCACGGGCAATGGCAAGCATATCATCCGAAAGGTCAATGCCTGTTACGTGAAAACCGGCACGCGCAAAGCGAACGGCAAGCTCACCCGTCCCACAGCCAATATCAAGAAGAGAACCGTTCTTCACTTCTTTCCGCAAATACGCTTCCCATTCATCATATGGTGCATCCTGCATCAGTGCATCATAGACGGCGGCAAACCGGCTGTAGCTCATGACATCAGCACATCAACATGCGGTGCATCGCCCCATAGGCGCTCTAGATTATAATAGACACGTTCATCGCGGTGGAATACATGAACGACTACATCGCCAATATCGATTAAGACCCAGCGCGCTTCGTCAAATCCTTCCATCCGTTTAATTTCCATGCCAAGCTCTTCTGCTTTTTCTTTTACTTCACGGGCAATTGCCTGTACTTGCTTATCTGAATTCCCATGACAAATAACGAAATAATCCGCAATCGGCGAAATGCCATCCATATTGAGTGCTGTAATGTTTTCCGCCCGCTTATCGTCTGCCGCTTTCGTTACTGCATGTAGTAATTGCTGTTGTTCTGTCAATTAACCATCGTCTCCATTCTGAATAAAATCATTGTACGTATCCATCGTCACCGGAAAAACCGGCTGTTTTTTACCCATTAAAAATAGGATCGAATTTTTCACTGCAGCCAGAACCGCATCATTCAAATTCTGTTCTGCTATCGTTCGGACATCGTCTACACCCGGAAAGCGTCGGCCGGGCTCAATATAATCGGCTAAGTAAACAATTTTTTCAAGCAGTGTCATTCCCGGTCTTCCTGTCGTGTGCCAGCGTATGGCTGACAGCACTTCTTCATCGTTTACTCCCGCTTCTTTTCTTACAAGAACAGCACCCGCGGGCGCATGCCAAAGCTCATGATGAAATCCAAGCAGCCGAACATCTTCCTGCTCATCAATCAAGATTTGCTTCATTTCTTCTTTCGAACGAAATTTCGCATAGTCATGAAAAATGGCGGCAAGTTCCGCTTTTTCGACATCCGCTCCATATCGTTTGGCAAGCATCACAGCCGTCTCCATTACGCCTAGTGTATGCGCGTACCTCTTATCTGTTAACTGCACTTTAACAAGCTCAAGCGCCCTATTCCGCTCCATATAAGCCATTCTCCTTTATATACCGAATGACCGGTTCCGGCAGCAAATAATGAAGCGTTTCGTTTGATGCTGCTTTTTCCCGCAAAATAGTTGATGATAAATGAATTTCCGGTGTTTCAATGAGGATCACCGGGTATGTTGTCTCTGTTGAGTAACCCGGCCGCTTTACGCCAACAAATGTGACGATCCGGCTTAATTCATCAATTTCCTGCCACTTCGGCAAATATTCAATCATATCTGCACCAATGATAAAATAAAAGGACGTATCCGGTTCTTGTTTTATCAATTCCCGCATTGTCTCAATCGTATACGAAACACCGGCACGTTCAATTTCAATTGTTTCTAGTTTAAACAATTTATTATCTTCAATGGCAAGCTGGGCCATGTGAAGCCGGTGTTCATCCGCTATATGTCCGGCCAGTCTCTTGTGCGGCGGAACAGCATTCGGCATAAAGCGGATTTCATCCAGGTGCAGCGTGTGCAGCACTTCATTGGCTGCAATTAAATGGCCAATGTGCGGCGGATTGAATGTCCCGCCTAAAATCCCAACTTTTTTCATCGCGGCAGAACGATTTTTTTATTTTCTTTTGATTCTTTGTATAAAACAACCGTATGACCAATTAATTGAACAAGTTCTGCTTTTGCTCCTTTAGCCAATGCTTCTGCCACTTCGTATTTATCATCTTCATTATTTTGCAAAATACTTACTTTAATGAGTTCGCGTACTTCAAGTGCCTCCGCAATTTGCTTCGTCATATTTTCGTTGACGCCGCCTTTTCCTACTTGAAAAATCGGGTCCAAATGGTGCGCTTCCGCACGTAAAAATCGTTTTTGTTTTCCTGTCAGCATGTTTTTCCTCCAAGTTTATCTAGTACTATTTTCTCCATACGGTCCGGGTCTGGCAGGACGCCTGTCCACTTTTCAAATGCGAGCGCTCCCTGGAAAGCAAACATTCTTAAGCCATTTTGCACCCGTGCGCCGCGTAATTTTGCTTCTTTCATAATAGCTGTCTCGGCCGGGTTATAAATGATATCAGATAAAAAAGCATCCGGACGAATATTTGCAAGATGGACGGGGCTTTCGTCCACTTTCGGAGACATGCCGATCGATGTGGTTTGAATAATAATATCATAATCGCCCAGCTTTTCTTCCGCATCCGCAAGTGGCAGCAAGGCTGTTTCAACAGGGTATGGACACCGGCTCTTTAATTGTTCTGCTTTTTCTGCTGTCCGGTTAGCAAGGTCCACCCGCACTGCTCCCTGCTGGCCAAGTGTATAATAAATGGCCCGCGCTGCACCACCTGCGCCAATAATCAAGATCTGCTTATCCAATACCGAACTGCCATATTCCTCATTTAAGCCCCGAATAAATCCTTCTCCGTCTGTATTATACCCAATGTACCGGTTCTGGCTTCGGACAACCGTATTGACCGCGCCTATGGCTTTGGCAAGCGGGTCTACTTCATCAAGAAGCGGCATAATCGCTGTTTTGTGCGGCACCGTCACATTAAAACCGGAGATACCGATCGCTTTCATTCCGGGAATCGCCGTTGCCAATTCTTCCCCTTTAATATGAAATGGATGATAATGTGCGTCTATTTCAAGCGTTTCAAACGCGTCATTGTGCATAGCCGGTGACATCGAATGACCAATCGGGTCCCCAATAACTCCATATAACTTTTTCATCTGGCTGTCCCACCTTTAAATTAACGACTTACGCAACGTAACAGCGGCTCCTTTTGGCACGTAAGCCGCCACTTTTGCACCCGGTTCATTGACTGTAATCCAGCCAAGTCCCGAGAAAACAATGTCTGTCTTCGCTTCTTTAATTGTCCATTCCTGCCGGACGAGTTCAAGTGCTGCCCCGCTGTGCCCTGCCGGCTTTAACAATTCACCTGCATGGTTTTCATATAAGGCATCGGCTTTTTCCAGTTTCGTACGGTGAATCTCAATTTCATTTGATACATGGCAAATAAATGATCGTCTGCCGCCGGAAATGTAATCAAATCGGGCGAGTCCGCCAAAAAACAATGTCTGCTCTTCGTTTAACTGAAAGACTTTCGGCTTGATTTCTTTTTTCGGAAGCAAAAATTTCAAGTTTTCTTTATCTACAAAATGAGCCATTTGATGATGATTGATAATTCCCGGTGTATCAACGAGCACGTGGCCGTCAGAAAGCGGAATTTCGATCATATCAAGTGTTGTTCCCGGAAAGTGTGACGTTGTAATAATGTCACCTTCACCCGTAATTTCTTGAATAATCCGGTTAATAAATGTGGATTTGCCGACATTTGTACAGCCTACTACATATACGTCTTTTCCGTTTCGATAATGCTCGATTGCATCCGCGGCCTCGCGGATCGCTTTTCCTTCTGATGCGCTTGTTAACATTACGTCGACCGGCTTTAAGCCGAGCTGGCTTGCCTCATGGCGCATCCAGTGAATGACCCGTTCTTTTTTAACAGACTTTGGAAGTAAATCAGATTTATTTCCGATTAACAATACCGGGTTTTTTCCGGCAAAACGATGCAGGCCTGGCAGCCAGCTTCCATTAAAATCAAAGATATCAACGATTTTCACAATTAACGAATCGGTATCACCAATTGTGTTTAAGATTTTTAGGAAGTCATCGTCTGTTAATTCAACGTCCTGCACTTCATTGTAATGCTTCAAGCGGAAGCATCGCTTGCAGACAATTGTTTCTTTTTCCAGTGCGGCAGCAGGTGCATAGCCAAGCGCATCCGGATTCGTCGTTTGAATAACAACCCCGCAGCCGTCACATGTAATTGTTTCATTCATTACTGTCTTTCCTCCCATTGAATCATCCCTTTACGACGGAAAAAATCCATTAATCTCCGCTCAACTTTCCGATTAATTCGCGTCCAAAATCCATCTGTTGCCGCAATTGGAATAACTAAAATTGTATAAATCCCGCTTCGATTTCCTCCAAATACGTCAGTCAGCAGCTGATCGCCGATCACGACTGTTTCACGCTTTTTCACACCCAACAGCTTAATCGCTTTTCTGAATGCTCGGCCCATCGGCTTTCGCGCCTCAAAAATAAAAGGTAGATCGAGCGGTGTCGAAAAAGAACTGACCCGCTTTTGATTATTATTTGATACGATTAATACTTTAATGCCTGCATCACGCATTTTTTGAAACCAATACAAAAGCTCAGGGGTCGCATCCGGCCTGTCCCAGGCGACGAGCGTATTATCAAGATCCGTTATGATCGCTTTAATTCCTTTTTGTTTTAGGCGTTCCGGTTCGATTTCCAGCACACTTTTTACTTGCTCATTTGGCAAAAATAATTTCAGCACAATGTACACCTCTACTATTCGTTTGCTTCTCCTATCATAGCCGATTTTCTCATATGTGACAAAGTAATAATGAGAACAAAAACTTTTCGACATTTTTTTCGTTTTTTTGTTTCTGTGGATAAAGTTATGCACAAATAAACATAATGATCTCAAGGGTTCATCCCAGTTATCCAAACTAACACTCATACTTATCCACCGGTACCTGTGGAAAAAGGAACAATTGTTCCCGACCCATTTTTTTGTTAAAATGTAAAAAAACATACTAACTAAAGGGAGATGATAGGTTATGCATTCTTTATCTGATCACTTACTTCTTTCCTCTTATAAAAAAGCAGCCCAACTAAAGCTAAATGATGACTTTCTCGCCCTCATGGAAAAAGAAATGAAACGGCGGGGCATCCAGTCGCAAAAAAGGAACAAACAGGAATAGCCGTACCTCCTTCTGAATATACTTCATATAAAAGGAGGGATCATCATGATTGAACTAGCAGCCGCTCTCTCTTTTTTGTTAAAGGAAGCGGTTTTTTTCGTCTCTTATGTAAAACATAATGCGTTTCCGCAGCCTCTAAGTGCCGCAGAAGAAAAAAGATATTTGGCTCTTCATGAACAAGGAGACCGCCAAGCCCGTGCAAAGCTTATTGAACATAATCTCCGTCTTGTTGCCCATATTGTGAAAAAATTCGAAAAAACGCATCATGATACAGAAGATCTTATTTCAATTGGCACCATTGGATTGATTAAAGGAATTGAAAGCTATTCCGGCAAAAAAGGAACAAAGCTGGCCACCTATGCGGCACGGTGCATTGAAAATGAAATCCTCATGCATTTTCGGTCTTTAAAGAAAACAAAAAAAGATGTGTCTCTTTATGATCCGGTCGGCCGTGACAAAGAAGGAAACGAAATCAGCCTCCTTGATCTATTAAAGACAGAAGATGAAGATGTCGCCGGACGCTTATCTCTTCAAATGGATATTGACCAAATGAAAAAGTGTCTGGCGGTTCTTGATGAACGCGAATTATCCGTCATTGCTGCACGTTATGGCTTAGCGAATGATCAAGATGAGACACAGCGCGAAATTGCGGCAAAAATGAATATTTCAAGAAGCTACGTCTCCCGCATTGAAAAAAGGGCCCTTGCCAAAATGATGCAGGAGTTTAAGCGGATTCAAACGAAACAAAAAAGGGCTCCAAAAGATCTGGAGCACCCTTCAAATCACTTTTCCTCAATCGATTGAAACAGAGATCATAACGCCCGTTACCGTTGCCAGAAGCAACCCCATAATCATCATAACCATTCGTGACAACTCTCCTTTTCATCCACTTTATTCATTACTCTTACTTTATCATAAAATATATCTTTTTGTACTTGTTTCTTACGCTTTTTGGAGCTGTTCAACCATTTTTATTACCAAATTAGCTGAATGAAGACCCGCTTTTGGCAAAAATTGTTCAAACGAAATATTCGATTCCTTGCCAGCAATGTCAGAAAGCGCCCGAATAATGACAAATGGCACCTTAAATTGATAAGCAACCTGAGCAATGGCTGCAGCTTCCATTTCAACCGCCTGAAGACCGGGGAACGTCTCTCCAATAGCTTGAACACGGGCTGGATCATTCATAAAGGAATCGCCGGTTGCGATAAGCCCTTTAACCGTTTTAAGCTCTGAATCCTCTTCTGATGCCCTATAGGCGATATCAATAAGCTTTTCATCGGCTTGAAATGCTGCCGGGAGCTGTGGCACCTGGCCATATTCATAACCGAATGCAGTCACATCCACGTCGTGGTGACGGACTTCTGTTGAAATGACGACATCACCTACTTGCAAATCAGGAGACAAACCGCCGGCTGAACCCGTATTGATTACGACATCCGGCTTGAATTCATGAATAAGCACCGCTGTTGTCATCGCGGCGTTCACTTTCCCGATCCCTGAACGAAGTAAAACCGTGTCGACGCCATGAAGCAGCCCGATTGTAAATTCACTGCCGCCAATCATCTTTATTTCTTTATTTTCCATTTCACGACGTAAAATCGTTACTTCTTCTTCCATTGCTCCAATAATCGCTGCTCTCATCTGTAGCACTCCTTTTGTTTAGCTCCGCAAAAAAACCCGCCGTCAAAGCGGGTTTTAGCGGATTTTATCGGGCTTTATCGTTTTCTTCGAGCTTTTGCACTTTTGTTGGCTTCCAGCCTTCACCGTCTACCCATTCAATGTATACACGGTACGCTTCATTTTTGTTTGACTTCGGTGATACTGTTCCAATGGCAGCTTGAGGGCCATTGCCACTAATATACCAAACTGTCATGCCGCTCAACGGAATACCGGTGGCATAAGCTAGAGCCTGCTCTTTTTCCTGCCAATCGGCTGAATCCGTTTCAAAGGAAGACGTATGCTCACCTGATTGGGTCGTGCCTACACCTTCCCAGTTCGGATTCACAATATCCTGCTCAACATTAGGCTCGGTGCCTTCTGAAACAACAACCTCTTCATCCGCTGGTTTTTCTTCTGTTTCTTCTTCGCCGGCCGGTTCTTCTGTTTCAGCCGGTTCTTCCGTTATTTCATCAGTTGGTTTTTCTTCTGTTTCTTCATCCGAAACAGCGGCTGTTTGATTCTGCTTTGTTTCTTCCGGCGCTGCCGGTTCCTCATCATTTCCACCAGCGAATATAGTAAATCCGACGATGATAATAAGCAGCACGACAACAGCAATGGCTGTATTTAAAATGCGGTTCGTTTTTCTCCGCTTTGTTTTGCGCTGGGCACGCGACGACTGTTCCATTTGCTTCTCCTCCTCATTACGCTTCCATTTTAACACGTCTCGTTTGCCGGATAAAAGTTTTTAAGCAAAAAAAGCACAAAAGGCCCCTGCCTTTTGTGCTCTTTTCATTAATCGATTGAAACGATTTTCACATTCATTTCACCAGCAGGCGTTTGAACGATGACTTTGTCGCCCACACGCTTGCCAAGCATACTTTTGGCGATTGGCGAATCGTTTGAAATTTTCCCTTCAAATGGATCCGCTTCCGCACTGCCGACAATGGTATAGCTTTCTTCTTCGCCATCTGGAAGTTCAATAAAGGTCACTGTTTTTCCAAGTGACACTTCATCTGCATTCATTTCACTTGCTTCAATAATTTTTGCATTGCGGATCATGGTTTCGATTGTGCCGATCCGGCCTTCTACAAACGCCTGCTCTTCTTTTGCTGAGTCGTATTCAGAGTTTTCCGACAGGTCGCCGAAGCTGCGGGCGATTTTAATGCGTTCCACAACCTCTTTCCGTTTTACAGACTTTAATTGTTCAAGCTCTTGCTCCAGTTTTTCTTTCCCTTCCCGTGTCATCGGGTATACTTTTTCGTTCGACAACTTCTTCCACTCCTTTAATGTTCACAAAAAAAGCACTTAAATATGAGCGCGCCCCTTCCAATTTAGAAGGCGCGCGTTTTTCCCATTGTATGCCTGTTTCATAAAAACATACTATAAAATGTCTTTTTGTTCAAGAATTGTTTGTATTTTTGCAATTAATAAATCGATCGCCACTTTGTTTTCGCCGCCAATCGGGATAATCACATCGGCATATCGTTTCGTCGGCTCGATAAACTGATTGTGCATGGGGCGGACGACTTCTGTATACTGCCCGATAACCGAATCGAGTGACCGGCCGCGCTCTTTTGTATCACGTGTCAGCCGGCGGATAAACCTTAAATCCGCATCGGTGTCAACAAAAAGCTTTATATCCATTAAATCACGAAGCCGTTCATCCTCCAAAACAAGAATGCCTTCAAGAATAATCACGTCTTTCGGCTCAAGCGGAATTGTTTCGGAAGAACGGGTATGGTTTGCATAATCGTATACCGGCTTCTCGACCGGACGACGGTTCATCAGCTCATTCATCTGTTCAATAAGCAGTTCATTATCAAATGCAAACGGGTGATCATAATTTTGATTCAGCCGTTCTTCAAATGTAAGATGGGATTGGTTTTTATAATAATAATCCTGCTCGATCATCATAATCGAGCCACCTTGAAAATAATCGTAAATCGCACGGGCAACACTTGTTTTTCCAGAACCTGATCCGCCCGCGACGCCGATCACAATCGGCTTTTTGCTCATGAATGTCACAGCCCTTTCCGCATCATATCATCTTTTGAAACAGGACGCTCCACTTTGAAACGGACAATTTGAAGCGGGTGGCGGGCTGCATCAAGTTCATTTCCATCTTCATCAACCACAGTGCCGATGATCTGATTGAACGTGTCCAAATTCGGTCCGAAAAATTCCACTGTGTCACCAGGGCGGAAGAAATTCCGCTGCTGTAATGTTACCATTTGTGTTGCTTTATCGTAATCGACAACGAGTCCTGTAAAGTCATGCGACGCTTTTTTTCCATGAACGCCGAAAAGCTGTTCATCAGCACCTGGTGTTCCAGCGAAAAATGCTGGTGCTGCCGGGCGGTTCGCACATTTTTCCAGCTCTTCAAGCCATTCGTCTTGAATAGTGAAGTTTTCCGGATCAGCACAGTAGGCGTCTATCACTTTCCGGTATACGCCCACAACGGTTGCGACATAATGAATGGATTTCATGCGTCCTTCAATTTTCAAACTGTCAATGCCGAGTTCAATAAGCCCAGGAATGGATTGCAAAAGACGTAAATCTTTCGGGCTCATCGCAAATGGTGAATCGCCTTCCTGGGTAATCGCCACTTCTGCGCCATCTTCCATTTCCACCAAGTTATAATCCCAGCGGCACGATTGGCAGCAGCCACCCCGGTTGGAATCACGTGCTGTCATATGGTTGCTCAGTACGCAGCGGCCCGAATAGGCAATACACATTGCCCCGTGAATAAACGTTTCAATTTCAATATCCACTTTTTCTTTCATGAGACGCATTTCTTCACCTGTCGTCTCGCGGGCAAGTACAACACGGTCCAGCCCTTCATCTTTCCAATACTTCACCGCACGCCAGTTTGAAAGCGACTGCTGTGTGCTTAAATGCACTTCAACGTTTGGCGCAACACGGCGGCATGTTTCAATAATAAGCGGATCTGCCACAATAATACCTGTCACACCTGCTTCGCCAACCCCGCGCAAATAGTCTTCCAGCCCGTCAATATTTTCATTGTGGGCAAAAATATTTGTAGTCACATATACTTTTGCGCCGTATTCTTTCGCAAATGCCACGCCTTCCTTCATTTCCTCAAATGTAAAATTACCGGCATTTGACCGCAGGCCATATTCCTGACCGCCGATATAAACGGCATCCGCCCCGTAACGAACAGCAATTTTCAATTTTTCTAGCGTGCCAGCCGGTGCTAAAAGCTCCGGTTTTTTTACAATGACCCGTTTGCCATCGATGATTTCAGATATACCATCGTTTTTCAATCCGTTCATTCCCGTTTCCTCCTTTATTAATAAACCGTCTCTTTAAAGAAAAAGCCTGAGTCGAGTGGACGATGTTCCTGCTGCAGCGCTTCTGCCGCTTCGAGCATGCCTTCTTTTTCTTCCTCATATTGATCCGGCTGATCGACACATAAGTCAATCGCTTTCCGGTATAGTTTCGTTGTTTCGATGCGGTATTCTTCTGTCTGAAGGACACCGTCAATTTTAAAGGAATCAATGCCTGCTTCCACTAAATCCTGCAGTTCATCGATAATGCACATATCATTTGGGCTCATAATGTGGGTGCCGTTTGCATCTTCATAGATCGGGTATTTATTGCTTCGTTCCGCATCGTGAAGCAGCATGTTTTGTGTGCCTTGCCGTTTTTGGATTTCCATGCTTTTGCCCATGTACTCAAAATAATGACCTAAAAGCGGCCGTTTAGATTGAAACATACACGTCATCCCATGAACCTGTACTTCAATTTGAACATCTGCCTGTTCTTTTGTTTCAATAACTGCATCCATGCTTAGTTCGCGTGCTAATACTGCACGGACAGCTCCTCGTTTTCCCCAATAATTCGCTGTGTAATAATTTGTGGCGATCGTTTCAGGACTCCAGTGCAGCGGGAATCCTGGCGCTGTTTCTCTCACAGCCATGACAACAGCCGGATCTCCGAATACAATCGCATCCGCCCCGGCCCCTTTTACAAAAGCTACATAGTCATCCAGCTCATTCGCAATCTCGTTATGAAAAATCGCATTAACAGCGACATATATTTTTTTTCCATGTTCATGTGCGAGCGCGACAGCTTCCTTCACCTGCTGACGGTTAAATTCTCCCGCAAGACGTAAGCCGTACCGCTGCTCGCCGATTAAAAACGCATCGGCTCCTGCTTCTATTTGTTTCTTTATTTCATTGACGCTGCCTGGCGTCACGAGTAGTTCAGGTTTATTCATTTTTCTTCACTCCGTTTTATGCTGATGGCAATTCCGTCACCGGATGGAATAATAGACGTATCATATCCAGGATGGGCCATGAGCCATTCATTGTAATCGGTAATTTTCTGCGCCATTTTTTCGATACGCTTTGACGGTGCCAAAGCTCCAGCGGCATACCCTTTAAACAACACGTTATCTGAATAAATGACACCGCCTTGTTTAAGCATAGGGACGTACAATTCAAAAAAGCGGCGGTACTGCCCTTTTGCCGCATCAATAAAGATGGCATCAAACGGTCCGTTTTCCGCTGCTTTTTCCGCCAGTTCAAGCGCATCACCAAATAAAATGTGAATACGGTCTTGATTACCTGACCGGTTAATGTATTCATTGGCCTTTTCAAATCGGTCTTCGTCTCTCTCAATCGTTGTGATGTGCAGCCCTGGAACAGCCTCTGCCATTCGAAGAGCGGAATAACCAATCGCTGTGCCGATTTCAAGCAAACGGGCAGGATTTTGCAGCTTCAGCATCGACAGCAGTGTATCCATTCCAACCGGCTCCATAATCGGTACATGATGCTCAGCTGCATACTGCTCCATCTCGCTCGGCAGGCCCTCTCGTGGCATTAAAAGTGATTCAATATAGCCATGTATATCGTCTTTCATGGTAATAATACCCTCTTTTCTAAGAAAAAGAGAAAGCTATAAAAGCTTTCCCGTGTCTTTATGCGCCCGAATTATTTTATCATAGAAAGTACAGAAAATCTATGTGCGCTTTCTATTGATTGTTCGTAATGTATTTTGCTTTCAACTTATTATGTTCATCGAGCGTTTTTGAATAATACACGTCTCCTGCCGGCGAAGCGAGGAAATAAAGAAACTCAGTCTGCTCCGGCGCAAGCACTGCTTCCATCGAATCAATACCGCTGTTGCCGATCGGACCTGGTGTCAGTCCTTTCACCCGGTACGTGTTATAGGGAGAATCTACTTTTAAGTCTTCATACAGAACCCGGTCTTTATGCTGGCCATGCGCATATAACACCGTCGGGTCTGTTTGCAGCGGCATATTTATCTTCATCCGATTATAAAAAACGCTGGCAATTTTTTTACGGTCTGTTTTTCCCGTTGCTTCTTCTTCAACGAGTGAAGAAAACGTTAAAAAATCATGAACGGTCATGCCGGATGCTTTAATTTGCTCCGAATAGCCCTGCACAATCTCATCTGTTTTAGCGATCATTTCTTCGGCAATTTCTTCGACCGTTTTCGTCGGGTCATCAATATAATAAGTTGCCGGATATAAATAGCCTTCAAGCGGATAACGGATATTTTTGTCCATAACGGCTTCTGTCACAAGTGCTGGATGATTCGCCATCATTTTTTTTAAAAATGCTTCATCGTTCAGCACAGCAAGAACAGCATCCGCGCTGCGGTCCGTTTCTGCTGCGATCACCTCGGCAATTTGTGTCAGCTGGTAGCCTTCCGGAATTGCCAGTGCTCCATTCGCGGATCCAATCACTCTGCCTTCTTTTAATGAAGCCATGATATCATCCGGCGCCATTGAAGGAGAGAGCACGTATTCCCCTGCCTGAAAATCGCCTTCTCCTTTATACTTCACATAATATTTGAACAGTGTAGCATTTTTCACAATCCCATTGTCTTCAAGCGTCTGAGAAATGGAGGATAAGCTTGATCCAAGTGGAATTGATATATTTACTTCTTCTTCACTTTCAGCATCTGCGGGCTCAGACGCACTTTGCCATACGTAATATGCCCCTGCTGCACCGGCCGCTGCCAGCAGCAAAAACAAAAACAGCATAATTAAAACGGCTCTTTTTAACCGCCTTTTTCGTCCAGAAGCCGGCGGAAAAACATCATTCGACATAAAAATCCCCTTTCGACACCATCTTTCTTCTTTATAGTATACAAGAATGGTATAAAAAGAAAAAGAACAGGCGCTTAGAAGATCGCCCGTTCTCTCTATTTACTCTTGTTCTTCGTCATCAAGAAACGTGTTAAGCATTTCTTCAATCATTTCCCATTCTTCGTCCGATTCGATCGGCTCAAGCTCGCCATCTTCTCCTTCATCTCCTGGAGTAAAAGATGATGCATGGATTTCAATTTCTTCGTTGTCATCTTCTTCCGCACCTACCGGGAAGTAAAGAACATATGATTTGTCAAACTCATCGTTGTGAAATGTAAATAATACTTCACAAAGCTGTTCATTGCCGTTTTCATCAATTACTGTAATTTGCTTTTCGCCATGTTCCATTATGATGGTCACCTCATTATTTTTGGCTGTCGAGATATCCCTGCAGAATCATCATCGCAGCCATTTTGTCGATTACTTTTTTGCGCTTTTTCCGGCTGACGTCCGCGTCTATTAGCACCCGTTCCGCCGCCATTGTTGTCAATCGTTCATCCCAAAGAACAACCGGCAGGCTGAATGTTTCCTCGAGAAGGCCCGCAAACATTTTTGCGGCTTCTCCTCTTGGCCCTACTGTATTATTCATGTTTTTCGGAAAACCGACAACAAATTTGCTCACTTCATGCTCCCGCACAAGTTCGCCGATTCGGTCAAGACCAAATTCACCTGCTGCCTCGTTAATTTTTATTGTCTCAATGCCCTGCGCTGTCCAGCCGAATGCATCGCTAATCGCAATGCCCACTGTTTTCGTGCCGGCGTCAAGGCCCATTGTTCTCATGATGTTGGTTCCTCCTGCTGTTCTTTCAGGTACGTTTTGACGAGCTCTTCAATAATTTCATCCCGTTCAAGCCGACGGATTAAATTTCGCGCATCGTTATGGCGCGGGATGTAAGCCGGGTCTCCAGAAAGCAAATAGCCAACAATTTGATTGATTGGATTATACCCTTTTTCTTCCAGTGCGCTATGAACTTTCAGCAGCACTTCTTTTACATTTTCATCATACGGCTCTTCCGGAAAATTAAAACGCATTGTCTTGTCAAAAGAACTCACTGTCAGCACCTCACTTCAGGCGGATATTGAATGCCCGCTTCTGTACGATATGTTTCATTGTACAACAAATGACAACATATTCAAATGGATTTCACCCATTCAAAAGCAATTTGTAATGCTTCGTCGATTTTCGATGGATCTTTCCCGCCTGCCTGCGCCATATCCGGACGGCCTCCGCCGCCTCCGCCAAGGCATCCGGCCACTTCTTTTACCAGTTTGCCTGCATGAAAGCCTTTTTCCGTTAAATCACCTGTGACAGCTGTGACCACATTCACTTTTCCATCTGCGGCCGCAATCAACACGATCACACCCGGTGTTACTTTTTGTTTTAATTCATCTGCCATTGTACGGAGTGCATTCATATCCGCTGCTTGGACATTCGCCGCAAGAAGCTGCACGCCATTAACTGTTTCAATTTTATCCGTAAGGCTTCCTGCTTCTATGTTTGACAATTTTTTTGAAAGTGATTCATTTTCACGCTGCAACTCACGTATTTCAGCCTGCAGGCTGTCCGCTTTTGCCAAAATGTCTTTCGGATTTGACTTTAATTTAACTGAGGCTTCTTTTAACACGCTTGCCTGTTCATTTAAATAACGGAATGCTCCTTCGCCTGTGACCGCTTCGATGCGGCGTGTACCCGCCCCAATTCCACTTTCAGACAACACCTTAAACAGGCCAATCTCTGCTGTACTAACAACATGGCATCCACCGCAAAGCTCAAGGCTGTAATTACCGATGGATACAACCCGGACGATATCGCCATATTTTTCGCCAAACAATGCCATCGCGCCCATTGCTTTTGCTTCGGCAATTGGTTTAAACGCCGTTTCTACCGCAATTCCCTGCCAAATTTTTTCGTTTACAATCGTTTCCACCTGAGCAATTTCATCGGCGGTTACTTGCCCAAAATGTGAAAAGTCAAAACGAAGCCGATCCGGTTCTACGAGTGACCCCGCCTGGTTTACATGCGTACCGAGGACATCTTTTAATGCTTGATGCATTAAGTGCGTTGCTGTGTGATTTTTAATAATTTTGCCGCGTGATAATACGTCCACTTTTGCTGTTACACTGCTGCCTGCTGCAAGAGTCCCGCTTTCCACGACAGCATTATGAATATTTTGGCCGTTCGGCGCTTTTTGCACATCTTTTACCAGGACACGGGCTGTTTCAGACTCCAGCACCCCTTTATCAGCAATTTGACCGCCGCTTTCCGCATAAAATGGTGTTTCTTTTAAAATAAATTGAATTTCTTCGCCTTCGTGTGCTTCGTCAGCAAATGCCCCGTCTTTGATTAAAACGGCCACAGTTGTATCAATCGTTAACTTGTCATACGTAAACGTGCTTTCTTCTGTTACAGATGACAAGACGCCCCCTTGCACCTGCATCGAATCTGTATCTTGACGAGCGGCACGCGCGCGATCACGCTGCTGCTTCATTTCACGCTCAAATCCTGCGTGGTCTGCTTTCATTCCTACTTCTTCCGCATATTCTTCGGTCAGTTCAACCGGAAAGCCATACGTATCATACAAACGGAAAATATCAGCGCCATCAATCGTATCTGAACCGGCTGCTTTCTCTTTTTCAATAACAGCCGAAAGAATGGACAGCCCTTCATTCAACGTTTCGTGGAAGCGTTCTTCCTCGTTTTTAATGACTTTTTGAATAAACGCTGTTTTTTCTGACACTTCTGGATAATAATCGTTCATTACATCCCCAACGACTGGCACAAGCTCATACATAAATGGACGGTTAATACCGATTTGTTTTGCGTATCGAACCGCACGGCGAAGCAGGCGGCGTAAAACGTAACCGCGTCCTTCATTTGATGGAAGCGCCCCGTCGCCAATCGCAAAAGCAACCGTTCGAATGTGGTCCGCAATCACTTTAAAGGCGGTATCCTTTTCGTCATTTACCCGGTACTGTTCACCGGAAATACGTTCTGTTTCACGAATGATCGGCATAAATAAATCCGTATCAAAGTTCGTTGGCACATTTTGCACAACAGAAGCCATCCGCTCAAGACCCATGCCCGTATCAATATTTTTCTTTGGAAGTGGTGTGTATGTACCGTCCGGGTTATGGTTAAACTCAGAGAATACGAGATTCCACACTTCTAAATACCGATCATTTTCACCGCCCGGATACAGTTCCGGATCGTTTTCATCAGCGCCATATTCCGCGCCGCGGTCATAGAAAATTTCTGTGTTAGGTCCAGATGGGCCTTCCCCGATATCCCAGAAGTTTCCTTCCAAACGGATAATACGCTCATCCGGTACACCTACTTCGTTTTTCCAAATGAGATACGCTTCTTCGTCTTCCGGGTGAATCGTTACGGATAGTTTTTCAGGATCAAATCCGATCCATTTTTCATCCGTTAAAAATTCCCACGCCCAGTGAATCGCTTCTGTTTTAAAATATTCACCAATTGAAAAATTTCCGAGCATTTCAAAAAATGTATGGTGGCGTGCTGTTTTGCCGACGTTTTCAATATCGTTCGTCCGGATCGATTTTTGTGCATTTGTAATACGCGGGTTATCTGGAATAATCCGCCCGTCAAAATACTTTTTTAATGTGGCCACGCCACTGTTGATCCAAAGCAAGCTCGCATCATCAATTGGTACAAGCGGAGCGCTCGGCTCAACCCGGTGCCCTTTTTCCTGGAAAAATTCTAAATAGAGGCGGCGAATATCCGCACCCGTTAATGCTTTCATCATAAAATCCTCCTTAAATTATGTATACACTCCGAAAAAAGACAGCAAAAAAAGCCCCATCCCCTAACAGGGACGAAGCTTGTTCGCGGTACCACCCTGATTGCCAATTCTCACATAAGAATTCGCCTCTCAAACGCCTTAACGCGGCAGACGGCAGTGATTGCTGCACTCAGAACCCAGCTTTCCATCATCCTTTCATCCAAAATGTCTTCCAGCCAAGGACATTTCTCTCTTTGAATGGGCTATGATGTACTCTTGTCCTTCTTCGATTTGTCGAAATTCATATACCCGAATTATAAAAAGGATTCGGGCGTTTGTCAATAATGCTCACGACCATTCATCAAGCTGTATAAGCGATCCATCTTCTTCTACTTGGTGAATAACAAGACCGCCTTCTAGTTCTGACATTTCTACGCAGCAGTCATGACAGTAATAATGATCGGAGCCGATTCGGCCTACTTCCCGGCTTCCGCAGTTCGGACACGATTGCATCATGATCCCTCCTGTTTTTTGCCATCAGTATGTCCGAATCGTCTGCTTTTTATACTGCCATGAAATCGTATGGAGTAATGCCTTCCATGCCGATCATCGGATCGATCGCCATCCATGTGTCTTCTGTTAATTTCTCATTCGGCTTACTTGCTGTTTCTTCCGCTGAAAGACGTTCGGCAAGCGCCGTTTTCCGAATTAAATCATCATTCCGGCCAATGCCAATATTAAACGCTTCTTCTTCCCCGCACAGAATCAAAAATTGCTTGCTTCTCGTAATCGCTGTGTAGAGCAAATTCCGCCTGAGCATCCGGTAATAGCTTTTGACGACCGGCAAAATGACGATTGGAAACTCGCTTCCTTGCGATTTATGGATCGAGCAGCAAAATGCATGCGTAATCTGGTTTAAATCATTCCGCGTGTACGTCACTTCATTTCCTTCATACGAAACGATCACCATGTCTTCTTTTTCGGTATTTTCTTTCGCATAAAAAATCGAAATAATTTCACCGATATCCCCATTAAACACATTTTGTTCCGGCTGGTTCACAAGCTGCAGCACTTTGTCGCCAATCCGGTATTTAACCGATCCGAACACCAATTCTTTTCGACGGCCGTCTTCGTTCGGGTTGAGGACTCGCTGCAGCACTTCGTTTAATTTATCAATGCCGGCAGGCCCTTTGTACATGGGTGCCAGCACTTGAATGTCCCGCGGCTCGTATCCTTTTCCAGCAGCGTTTTTCACTACTTTTTCGATAACGTCCGGAATTTGTCCGGTTCCGCACCTGATAAACGAGCGGTCTTTTTGGGGGGCGGTGAGCGTTTCCGGCACGAAGCCATCTTTAATGCTGTGCGCAAGGCTGATAATCGAAGAGCCTTCTTCCTGACGGTAAATATCTGTCAGCCGTACAGAAGGAATCACTTTTGATCCAAGCATGTCTTTTAGTACCTGTCCCGGACCGACCGACGGAAGCTGGTCTTCGTCGCCGACTAAAATAACTTGCATATCGTCCGGCACCGCTTTAAACAGCTGATGCGCCAGCCAAATGTCGACCATTGATGTTTCATCAACAATTAACAACCGCCCGCTGATCGCATTGCCTTCTTCTTCTGGCTCTTCCTGTCCATTAAACCCGAGAAGCCGGTGGATCGTGACTGCGGGCAGTCCGGTCGATTCCATCATCCTCTTTGCTGCACGCCCAGTCGGCGCGCAAAGCTTGATTGGAAATGGATCGTCCTTGTCGTACTTTTTTGGATCAAGAGACAACCCGTGCAGCTCCCCGTATAACTCCACAATGCCTTTAATGACCGTTGTTTTCCCAGTACCAGGCCCCCCTGTTAAAATCATCAGGGGCGACGCAAGCGCGGTTTGGATCGCCTGCTTTTGCGACGGCGCATACGCAATGCCAGTCCGATCCTCGAGTTCACCGAGCGCCAGCAAAAATTCCGATTCCGGAAACGAGTGCGGTTCCTGTTCGAGGACACGCTGTATGTTTGTGACTAGCCCTTTTTCCGAAAAATAAAGAGAGGGCATATACACACGCTGCTCTTCTCCTGACACCTTTCCTTCTTCCTCAAGCTCAATCAGCCGGGTAGCAATCGTGTCAAATTCAGCGGTGCCATTTGCACTTTTATCAAGCAGCTCTTTTACACTGCTTAATAACTCTTTCGCTTCCACATAACAATGTCCGTCTTGCAGGCACTGCTGTTCAAGCGAATACAGTATCGCTGCTTTCAGCCGATCTGGATGGGCGCCGCTAATGCCGATCTGCGCGCCAATCTCATCCGCCCGAATAAATCCAATACCCTCAATGTCTTCTACAAGCCGGTATGGATTTTCCTGAATGACATTGAGTGACTCTTCATAATACATTTGGTAAATTTTCATCGACAGCTGCGGACCGAATCCAAATTCATTTAACGTGACCATAATTTGTTCAAGTCCCTGATGTTTCATGAGTGTATCGTATAAGATGTCCGCTTTTTCAGCCGGCAGGCGCGGCACTTTTGCCAGGCAGCTTTTATCCGCGATAATTTTTGAAATCGCCTGCTCGCCTAGTGTTTCGACTATGGACTCAGCTGTTTTTTTGCCGATGCCTTTAAATAAATCTCCGGATAAATATGCAATAAGACCTTGTTTAGTCTGCGGCATTTCTTTTTGGGCCGTGCGGGCGATAAACTGCCGGCCAAACCGCGGGTGGTCTTTAAAATGACCGTTGAATATGTACATTTCATGCTCATGAACCGCCGGAAAATACCCGGTAACAACCGCTTCTTTTTCCTCGTACTTCCCGTCAGTTTCAGCGACGCGGACACGAAGAACAGTATAAAAGTTTTCGTTATTCCGAAAGATCGTGACAATATGCCGGCCTTTTAAAAACTGTTCCCCTTCTGTGAATAAATCCCGTTTCTCTTGCCCCACGCCGTCCACCTCCGTTTAGTTTGCAGAATCCAATAATTTTTTTCCGTAGCCCGCGAGCATGTGGTCTGGCTGAAGTTCAAGCGCACGGTCAAAATAGCCGTGTGCTGTTTCCGGCTGCTCATAGTGACCTGCATATAAAACACCCAAATTATAAAATGCATCCGCGTGAGCCGGTTCCTGGCTGATTACGACTTGCAGATTTTTTTCCGCCTCTTCATATTGCTCCGTTTTTGCCAGGGCAAGTGCAAATTGAAAACGCGCTTCCACGTCCTCCTCATCAAGCTCAACCGCACGCATCAAATATGGCAGCGCCATGACGGTCTGGTCCAAATACAAGAAAGACAATCCCAGCATAAAATACGCATCCGCTTCTTCCATGCCATTGCGGATCGCTTTTTCAAAAAACTGTGCCGATTCTTCAAACCGTTCCTGACCGAAATAAAAAGAGCCAAGCGCATAATGAGCCGCGCTTGAAGAGGGATCCACTTCCACCGCTTTCTGATAAAATTTTAATGCCCGCTCCATGTCATTCATTTCGGCAAGGACGTGGCCAAAATTGATGTAAGCAGCCGGATCTTGCGGCTTTTCTTCAATTTGCTCGGTAAAAAGCTTTAGCGCTTCTTCCCATTTTCCTTCTTGTAACAATTCGATGCCCTGCTGATTTTTATCCATGTGACGCCTCCGTTTATTTTTCCCTATTATAACAAAGAAGGCCGCTCCACGTGTAGAGGAGCGGACCCGCGATCAGCCGACGTAGTCAAGCTTCTTATTTTCTTTGTATACTTTATCGATCGTCCCGCCGCCGAGGCAGATATCGCCGTCGTACAACACAACAGCCTGGCCTGGCGTGATGGCGCGTACCGGCTCGTCAAACACAATATGTGCTGTACCTTCACCCGTACGTGTAACAGTGACGCCTGTGTCAGCCTGCCGATAACGGAATTTCGCTGTACAGTGAAACGTTTCCGGCACTTCTTTATTGGTCGTAAAACCGACTTGAACTGCATCAAGTGAATTCGAATAAAGCGTTTCATGATGAAAGCCCTGTACAACGTAAAGCTCATTCGTTTTTAAATTTTTGCCGCCCACAAACCAAGGCTCGCCGCTTCCGCCGATGCCAAGACCGTGACGCTGGCCGATCGTATAATACATTAAGCCGTCATGGCGGCCCATTTTTTGGCCGTCAAAGGTCACCATATCGCCAGGCTGTGCCGGCAAATACTGGCCTAAAAACTGTTTAAAGTTTCGTTCGCCGATAAAACAAATACCGGTTGAATCTTTTTTTGTCGCTGTCGCCAAACCCGCTTCCGCCGCAATTTCACGAACCCGCTTTTTCTCAAGCTCTCCGATTGGAAACATTACTTTATCCAGCTGGCTTTGCGACAGCTGATTTAAAAAGTACGTCTGGTCTTTGTTGTTGTCAACGCCGCGGAGCATTTTCACTTCGCCATCTGTCCGGTCAATACGCGCATAATGTCCTGTCGCCAAATAATCTGCGCCAAGCTTCATGGCGTGGTCGAGAAATGCTTTAAACTTAATTTCCTTATTGCACATAACATCCGGATTCGGCGTCCGGCCTGCTTTATATTCATCTAAAAAATACGTAAATACTTTATCCCAGTACTGCTTTTCAAAATTGACCGCA
This sequence comes from Domibacillus iocasae, assembly GCF_001750285.1. Taxonomy (GTDB): domain Bacteria; phylum Bacillota; class Bacilli; order Bacillales; family Domibacillaceae; genus Domibacillus; species Domibacillus iocasae. The sequence continues at coordinate 233,314 of NZ_MAMP01000022.1, read as the reverse complement.
TAATATGGAATGCCAATTTGATTGCAGACGCGAATAACATCATCATAATCTTCTGTTGCCGTGCAGACGCCAAACTCATCGGTATCATCCCAGTTTTTCATAAAGATGCCGACAACGTCATACCCCTGCTCTTTTAAAAGAAGCGCCGCAACCGAAGAATCAACGCCTCCTGACATACCGACTACAACACGGGTGTCTTTCGGTGCTTTCATTTCTTCATCCTCTTTCTATGAAAGCCGCTTTGCGATTTCCGCAGTTTTAAGAGCGGCTTGTTCGATTTGTTCTTTTGTATTATTCAGCCCAAAACTAAACCGGATCGATGAGCGCAGCTTTTCTGAATCTGTTCCAAACATGGCCGTTAATACATGGGAGGGCTCAATAGACCCTGCTGTGCAAGCTGATCCGCTTGAAGCCGCGATGCCTGCCATATCGAGATTCACTAAAAACGCTTCGACGTCTGTTCCAGGAAAAAATAAGTTTAGCACATGTGGCAGTGCTTGTTCAACTTTGCCGTTCGCTGAAAAAGAAGCGCCATTTTTCGTCAGTACCTCTATGAATGTCTGCTTCATTTCAGCGTAGAGAACGGCCCGTTTTTCCCGCGTGTTTTCGGCAATTTTTGCTGCTTCCGCCATGCCTGCGATCGCTGCTGTGTTTTCAGTGCCCGCCCGCCGCTTACGTTCTTGTTCACCGCCATGCAATAGTGGCTGCAAAAGCGTTCCCGTCTTTATATAAAGAGCGCCGATTCCTTTTGGCCCATTAATTTTATGACCTGATACCGCCAAAAGGTCCACTTGTAATTCGGCGACATCAATCGGCAAAATTCCATACGCCTGAACCGCATCCACATGAAAAAGAGCTGGATGGCCTGCAAGAAGCTGTCCAATTTCTTTGATCGGCTGGATGGCGCCTGTTTCATTGTTTCCATACATAATCGTCACAAGAATGGTATCATCGCGCAGCGCTTCCTGCACGTCTGAAACGGAGACAATACCCTCTTTGTTTACTGGCAAATATGTAACATCGAAGCCTTCTTTTTCGAGTGCTTTACACGCATGCAATACAGCATGGTGCTCAATGGCTGATGTGATAATATGACCCGACTTTCTGGATCGTGCCGTCCCAAAAATCGCCATATTATCCGCTTCTGTACCGCTTCCGGTAAAAATTACATCGTTAAATCCAGCATTCATCGTTTTCGCGATAACCGTTCTGGCTTCATCAACAATTCGCCGCGAATCCCGCCCAAATGAATGAATACTCGATGGATTTCCATACGTTTCTGTTAAAACAGCGGCCATAGCCGCCGCCGCTGCCGGGTGAACCGGCGATGTCGCTGCGTGGTCTAAATAAATTCTTTCCATGTTGGCACCTCGTTAAATATAAAACATGTACGCGTCTGATTCATCGGCAGTTGTATGATTAGCCAAATCATCAAGCGTTGTATTTTCCAAAACACCTTTAATCGCTTCGCTGATCCGAATCCATAATTCACGCTTCGCCGGCTCTTCTTCTTCAATGCCTTCGACAAGTGTAATCGGTCCTTCGAGCACACGGATAATATCGCCCGCTGTAATATCCCCTGGTTCATGGCCAAGCACATAGCCGCCATATGCACCGCGGATACTGCGGACAAACCCGGCATTCCGAAGCGGCGCAATCAGCTGCTCTAAGTAATGCTCGGATAAATCATGGGCGCCGGCGATAACCCGCAGCGATGTCGGGCCTTCCCCGTGCCGTTTAGCGAGTTCAATCATAATCGTCAAACCGTATCGTCCTTTAGTTGAAATTCTCATCTATAACTGCCCCTCTTCTTTTTAATCCAATGGTTTGTATAGTATATCATTTTATATGGGCAAAAAACATGCCGGAATACTCAGGTATATGTTAAAGTGAATCAAACAAACGAGAAAGAGGGATTTACATGAAGCCGCTCGCCTATCGAATGCGGCCGCGCACAATTAACGATGTCGTTGGCCAGGAGCACTTAACAGGTGAAGGCAAAATCATCAGACGGATGACGGAAGCGAAAAAATTATCTTCAATGATTTTGTATGGTCCGCCTGGTACCGGCAAAACGTCTATTGCCAGTGCAATTGCCGGTACGACGCAGTATGCGTTTCGAACGCTGAATGCGGTCACAAGCAATAAAAAAGATATGGAGATTGTCGCTGCTGAAGCGAAAATGTCCGGCACCGTCATTTTGCTTTTGGATGAGGTGCACCGTCTTGATAAAGCGAAACAGGATTATTTATTGCCTTTTTTAGAAAATGGCATGATTGTTCTGATCGGTGCAACGACGAGTAACCCTTATCACGCCATTAATCCAGCCATTCGCAGCCGCTGCCAAATTTTCGAAGTAAAGCCCCTCACGCCAGAATCAGTAAAAAAGCTGCTTAAAGGGGCTCTTCAAGATGAAGAACGTGGTCTTGGCACCTGTAAAACAGAAATAACTGCTGAAGCTCTTGCTCATCTTGCCCAAGCGTCCGGTGGAGACGTTCGCAGTTCGCTAAATGCACTTGAACTTGCGGTGACCTCTACGAAACCAGATGAAAATGGGATCATTCACATTACGCTCCAAACGGCTGAAGAATGCCTGCAGCAAAAAAGCTTTTCACACGACAAAGATGGAGATGCCCACTATGACGTACTGAGCGCTTTTCAAAAATCAATACGGGGAAGCGACGTGAACGCGGCTCTCCACTATTTAGCCCGGCTTATTGAAGCGGGAGATCTTGTCAGCATTGCCCGCCGCCTCGTAGTCATCTCGTATGAAGATATTGGCCTTGCAAGTCCCCAAGCCGGCGAGAGAACACTATCAGCTGTTGAAGCAGCAGAGCGGCTCGGATTCCCGGAAGCACGCATTCCACTCGCAAACGCAGTTGTGGAGCTATGTTTGTCGCCCAAATCCAATTCCGCCTATAAAGCGATTGATGCGGCGCTTGCGGACGTACGGGCTGGACGCGCAGGCGAAGTGCCGGCTCATTTAAAAGATGCCCACTACAAAAGTGCAGCTAAACTCGGCCGGGGTGTCGACTATCAATATCCGCATGATTTTGAAAGTGGCTGGGTGGCTCAGCAATATTTACCGGATACATTAAAGCACAAGCGTTACTTTGCCCCTAAACAGACCGGTAAATTTGAGCAGGCGCTGTCGCAAATATATGAAAAAATTGAAAAAGGAAAAAAAGAAACACGCCAGTAGAAAATGCCGGCGTGTTTTTTTGGGATTAAAACCCGATTTTCCGCTGCGTCCGCTCTTATTCAGCAACATCGCGCTTTACAAAGACGGTAAAAGTAAAAAGGTGAAAGACAAGAAAGCAAATTAATAGCCTAATGAGTGAAAAACTTATCGTCATCCCTATTCCAATGGCAAGCGAGCTGCTGCGGAAAACAGCAGAGGCCGTAAACGCCATTGTCGCTAAAATAAGCACCTCTACTGACTTCATGGTATAAATCTTCACGAGGTGAAAAAGCATATTTTACTCGGCCACCTGCCCATTTACATACGCTAAATGAGCGGATTGCCCTGAAAGACCGAACAGTGCCGCCCCGGTGATGATTGAAAATAGAAATAAGACACTCAAAAAACAGACAAAAAGACCGTTTCCACAAAAAAGATCACCCTTTTAAAAGGATGATCTTTTCTAGTCATTTACACGTGTGATTTTTATATCTTTTAAAATATCACGAACAACGTAGCTCGCTGCAATTAATCCCGCAACCGATGGAACAAATGCATTGGAAGCGGGCGGCATTTTCGCTTTGCGAATTTCCGCATCATCATTGCCGACGACCTGCCGTACATCTTCACGAATAACAATCGGGCTTTCATCTGAAAAAATGACGGGAATGCCTTTTTTAATTCCCTCTTTCCGCAAACGCGTGCGAATTACTTTTGCAATTGGATCCGTATGCGTTTTGGAAATATCCGCTATCGTAAACCGGGTAGGATCCATTTTATTCGCGGCTCCCATACTTGAAATGATCGGGATATCCCGCTTCAAGCATTCCTTCATTAAATGAATTTTGTACGAAATGGTGTCAGACGCGTCGACAACGTAATCAAGGCCATAGCTAAAAAATTCTTCATACGTTTCTTCTGTATAAAACATTTTCAGCGCGATCACTTCGCAGTCCGGATTGATATCGGCAATCCGCTCTTTCATTAAATCCGCTTTTGGCTGGCCGACTGTTGATAAAAGCGCGGGCAGCTGGCGGTTAATATTTGTAATATCGATTACATCTTTATCAACCAAAATTAAACGTCCCACACCGGAACGGGCAAGTGCTTCAGCAGAAAATGAGCCGACACCGCCGATCCCGAGAACGGCAACGGTTGTATTTTTTAATAAGTTAAGGCCTTCTTGTCCAAAGGCGAGTTCATTGCGGGAAAATTGATGAAGCATATGAAAATCACTCCTGTTTTTAAACATAAAAAAAGACGGCGAATCCCAATCGTGCCGTCGTTGTAAAACATATGTTTTGAACCCGCTCTACAGCAGGTGGGTGCCCTGTTTCGGGCGTTGCAAGTCCCCGCAAAGGGCATGTGCGCAGTCCAAAAACTCAGACTCCCAAACATATAGTGTTCGGTCAAAACAGAATGTGTAACTAACGTACACATCAGGATTCGCCTTATTGGATACATCTTATCATACGTTTTTTTTTAGGTCAACTAAGATTCTCTTGAATTAATCAGAAAATTAAAAATACATCTTTTGTCTTATTTAGCGGTCTGGCTGACGCGCAAATGAAGCTCTTCCAGCTGGGCACTTGATACTTCACCCGGCGCATCTGTCAACACATCCGCGGCACTTGCCGTTTTCGGGAACGCAATCGTATCCCGCAAGTTTGTCCGCCCTGCAAGCAGCATAACAAACCGGTCAAGACCAAGTGCAATCCCACCGTGTGGAGGCGTTCCATATTCAAATGCATCTAAAAGGAAGCCAAATTGTTCTTTCGCCTGCTCTTCTGTAAAACCAAGCAGCTTGAACATTTTTTCTTGAACATCCCGTTCAAAAATACGGATCGAACCGCCGCCGAGCTCATAGCCATTCAAAACGATATCATAGGCCTGCGCCCGTACCGCACCCGGGTCTGATTCCATTTTTTCAAGGTCTTCACGGAACGGCATTGTAAATGGATGGTGTGCTGCATAATAACGGCCTTCTTCTTCATCGTACTCAAGCAGCGGCCAGTCGGTTACCCATAGGAAATTGTATTTTGACTCGTCGATCATACCAAGCTCTTTTCCAAGCTTTAAGCGAAGTGCGCCGAGGGCATCCGCCACAACCTTCTTTTTATCTGCAACAAACATGATCAAGTCACCTGTTTTTGCTCCAGCTGTTTGGAGCATTTTCACCTGCTCTTCTTCTGTGAAGAACTTAATGATCGGACCTTTCATGCCGTCTTCTTCTACTTTCAGCCACGCAAGACCTTTTGCGCCGTAAATCGCGGCAAATTCAGTTAAATGATCGATGTCTTTACGCGAATATTTTTCTCCGCCACCCGGTACGCATAATGCTTTTACCTGGCCGCCCGATTCGACAACTTGCGCAAACACTTTAAAGCCGGAACCGCGAACGACATCCGCCATATCGATCAACTCAAGACCGAAACGTGTATCTGGTTTATCAGAACCAAAACGGTTCATTGCGTCATCATACGTCATACGCTGGAATGCGCCGTCAATTTCCACATTTTTCACGCGCTTCATCACTTTTTTAAGCATTTCTTCAGTCATTTGCATAATGTCTTCCTGGCTCATAAAGCTTGTTTCAATATCGACTTGTGTAAATTCAGGCTGACGGTCGGCGCGCAAGTCTTCGTCACGGAAGCAGCGGGCAATTTGATAGTAGCGGTCAACGCCGGATACCATGAGCAGCTGCTTGAAAATTTGTGGTGACTGCGGCAAAGCATAAAATTCGCCAGGATGCACACGGCTCGGTACGAGATAGTCACGTGCGCCTTCAGGTGTTGATTTTGTTAAAATTGGCGTTTCAACGTCTAAAAAGCCGCCTTCATCCAAATAATCACGAATTGTTTTTGTAACGTCACTGCGCATTTTCAATGTTTCAAACATAACCGGACGGCGAAGATCCATATAGCGGTATTTCAAGCGGACATCTTCGTTTACTTCTGTTCCGTCTTCAATCATAAATGGCGGTGTTTTTGCTTCACTCAGCACGTTAATTTCTGTCACGTGTACTTCAATTGTACCGGTTGGAATGTTTTCGTTTACTGTTTCCGCATCACGCTTCACGATCGTTCCTTTTACATCGAGCACATATTCATTACGGACTTTTTCCGCAACAGCAAGTGCGTCTGCTGAAATTTCCGGATTAAAGACAATCTGCATGATGCCTGTACGGTCACGCAAATCGATAAAAATTACGCTGCCAAGATCGCGGCGGCGCTGCACCCATCCTTTTAATGATACAACTTGCCCAATATGCTCTTCGGTCATTTGACCGTTATAAAACGTGCGTCCAAACATTTAGTTCGCCTCCATTTTTGTTTTCAAATAATTCGCCAGTTCATTTAGCGGAACCTGATCTTGAGAACCTTCTGCCATATCTTTTACGGTAATCCGGTTTTCCGTTAATTCATCTTCACCGAGAATAGCAGTAAAGCGTGCATGTTGACGGTCTGACGCTTTAAGCTGAGCTTTCATTTTCCGGTCCTGATAATCCCGCTCTGCCGAAAGACCCGCTGTCCGTAATTCATGAACAAGAGAAACAGATCGGTCTTTCGCCGCATCACCGAGCGCAACGATAAAGCAGTCGAGCCCTTTATCAATCGGCCATTCGACTTTTTCCGCCTCCATTGCGGCAATAAACCGCTCGATGCTGAAGGCAAAGCCTATCCCTGGCGATTCCGGACCGCCAAGCTGCTGTACAAGGCCGTTGTAGCGCCCGCCGCCGCATAGCGTCGTAATGGCACCAAACCCTTCCGCCTCACTCATCACTTCAAATGCAGTGTGATTGTAGTAATCCAGTCCGCGGACAAGCTTTGGATCGATTGTATATTGAATGCCGACTGCATCTAAGTATGCTGTTACTTTTTCAAAATACGCTTTTGATTCTTCGTTTAAATAATCTAAAATCGACGGCGCTGTTTTCATCAGTTCATGATCACGGTCTTTTTTGCAGTCCAAAATCCGCAGCGGATTTTGCTTCAGGCGCATTTGACAGTCACCGCAAAACTCCTCAATATGCGGCTCAAAGTGGCGAATTAGCGCTTCGCGGTGTTTCGTCCGGCTCTCAGCGTCCCCGAGCGAATTAATGACAAGTTTCAGCTTTTTCAGCCCTGCCATTTTGTAGATGTCCATGACAAGACCGATTACTTCTGCATCAATGGCGGGATCTTCACTGCCAATTGCTTCAACGCCAAACTGGACAAACTGGCGGTAACGGCCTGCCTGCGGGCGTTCATAGCGGAACATCGGACCTGTGTAATACAACTTTACCGGCTGATCTGCCATACCAAACATTTTATTTTCAACAAATGAACGGACGACGGCGGCTGTTCCTTCCGGACGAAGTGTTAAGCTGCGTTCACCTCTGTCTTCAAACGTGTACATTTCTTTTTGCACAATGTCTGTCGTATCACCAACGCTTCGTTTAAACAGTTCAGTATGCTCAAAAATCGGCGTCCGGATTTCTTTATAGTGATAACGGCGGCATACGTCTTTTGCAATTGATTCAATGTACTGCCATTTTTCCGACTGGCCCGGCAAAATATCCTGTGTGCCGCGTGGAATGTTCACTGACATGATAGTTCCTCCTTTAGTAGAAAAGCGCAGGGCGCCCGTTTATCGGCGACAAGCAATGGCGGAGGCGTTCTTTGCCTCCACAAGGGCTTGCTTAGAGCAAAGGCTAAGAACGCGGCATCGTGCCGCAACGCCTTTGTGACTCACATCCTGTGAGCCCTCGAGCCGATGGCGCCTGGAGCTAGACAGCGTAAAACCCATACTTTCTTATTTTTTATAAGAGCACATAAAAAAACTTCCATCCCTGCAACATGCGCAGGGACGGAAGTTTTCCGCGGTACCACCCTCGTTAAAGCCGAAGCTTTCACTTTTTTTGATAACGCAATTCGCGGTTTTTCCTACATATATTTCAGAAAAACGCCTCGGAAGTGTCTGTTCATGAAAGTGCGCCGTAAATGCTCTCAGTCTTGGCATTTTTCTCTGTCCGGGCAGTCCTTCACTACTTTTCTTCGTCTATGGCTTTATTTATGCTGTTTTAATGGGCCCATCCGTGCAACCCCGCTGAAAAAATTATAAAAAACTTTTCTCTTTATTTCAACCTAAATCTTTTGTATCGAGAATCAGCGTGACCGGTCCATCGTTGACAAGTGCGACATCCATCATCGCACCGAATACACCTGTTTCCACATGCACTCCTTTTTCACGGATGAAGCGGTTGAATGTTTCATAAAGCTTTTCCGCCTGTTCGCCGGGCGCCGCTTTCATAAAGTTTGGACGACGGCCTTTTTTACAGTCACCGTATAAGGTAAACTGCGAAACCGATAAAACAGATCCGGCACGATCGAGCAGGGATTCGTTCATTTTGCCCAATTCATCTTCAAAAATGCGCAGATGGACAATTTTTTCAGCGAGCCAAGCCGCATCCTGTTCGGTATCGTCATGCGTCACGCCGACAAGCAGCACAAGTCCTGAATCGATTGTCCCCTTCACTTCTCCAGCCACTGTTACACTGGCTTTTTTACTTCTTTGCAACACAACTTTCATCAGCAGGCACCTTCTATAGTTAATTCATAATACGGCGGACAGAATAAATATCCGGAATTTGTTTGACCCGTTCTACTACTTTTTGCAAGTGATTGACGTTGCGAATGAAAATCGACATATCAATTTTTGCCATTTTGTTCCGATCAGAGCGTCCGGACACTGCCGATATATTGGTTTTTGTTTCGCTGACAACGTGCAGTACTTCATTAAGAAGCCCCTGCCGGTCATATCCGGAAATCTCGATATCAACAAGGTATTCTTTTTGATTGGCTCCGCCAGATTCCCATTCAACTGGAATGAGGCGGTTTTCCGCATCGTCGTCGGCTGTCACGTTCGGGCAGTCCTCCCGGTGAACGGAGACACCGCGGCCTTTTGTAATATAGCCAACGATGTCATCTCCCGGCACCGGGTTGCAGCAGCGGGACAGGCGGATTAATAAATTGTCGATCCCTTTAACCGTAACGCCCGCATTTTTCTTCTGAGCGGATGGGTTTGGCGGGGCTTTTATTTCTTTCACTGCCTCATGCAGCGCCGCTTCCTGATCACGCTGTTTACGTAATTTTTCCGTGAGCCGATTCGCAACCTGCAGCGCCGTAACACCGTTATAGCCCACTGCCGCATACATGTCTTCTTCGTTCAAAAAGTTAAACTTTTCGGCGACGCGTTTTAAGTTTTGCTGCGTCATAACTTCTTTTACGTCAAACTCCATATTTTTAATTTCATTTTCGATCATTTCCCGGCCTTTTTCAACATTTTCTTCACGGTTTTGCTTTTTGAAAAACTGGCGGATTTTATTTTTCGCCTGAGATGTCTGGGCCATTTTAATCCAGTCCTTGCTTGGACCATACGAATGCTTCGACGTTAAAATTTCTAAAATATCGCCAGTTTTCATTTTGTAATCGAGCGTTACCATTTTGCCGTTTACTTTTGCCCCGATCGTTTTGTTGCCGATTTCTGAATGGATCCGGTACGCAAAATCAATTGGAACAGAGCCTGCCGGCAATTCAAGCACGTCGCCTTTTGGTGTGAACACAAATACCATATCCGAGAACAAATCAAGCTTTAATGATTCCATAAATTCTTCCGCATCCTGTGACTCGTTTTGAAAGTCCAGAATTTCCCGGAACCAGGTCATTTTCTTTTCAAAAGAAGCACTTTCGTCCACCGTACGGCCTTCTTTGTAGGCCCAATGCGCAGCGACCCCGAATTCAGCAATACGATGCATCTCTACTGTCCGGATCTGCACTTCAAGAGGGTCCCCTTTCGGACCGATAACGGTTGTATGAAGTGATTGGTACATATTCGTTTTCGGCATGGCAATGTAGTCTTTAAAGCGCCCTGGCATCGGCTTCCAGTATGTATGGATAATTCCTAGCGCCGCGTAGCAATCTTTAATATTTTCAACGACAATACGAACAGCCAACAAATCATAAATCTCATTAAATTGTTTATGCTGCAACGCCATTTTCCGGTAAATACTGTATATATGTTTCGGGCGGCCGGATATTTCGGATTCGATGTCCATTTCTTCCAGGCGGCTCCGCATTAAATCGATCACGTCGTCTAAATATTGCTCCCGCTCTTCCCGTTTTCGTTTCATTAAATTGACGATCCGGTAATATTGCTGCGGATTTAAATAGCGAAGCGCTGTATCTTCAAGCTCCCATTTAATTTTCGACATACCAAGACGGTGGGCGAGTGGTGCGAAGATCTCCAATGTTTCATTAGAAATACGACGCTGTTTTTCCTGTGGCAAGTGCTTAAGCGTACGCATATTGTGAAGACGGTCAGCCAGTTTTATTAAAATAACCCGGATGTCCTGCGCCATCGCGACAAACATTTTCCGGTGATTTTCCGCCTGCTGCTCTTCTTTTGATTTATATTTAATTTTTCCGAGCTTCGTTACGCCATCTACAAGCATCGCCACTTCCGCGCTAAATTCATCCGCCAAATCCTGCAGCGTAACATCCGTATCTTCTACAACATCATGCAAAAAGCCGGAAGCAACTGTAGCCGGGTCCATCTCAAGGTCGGCCAAAATGCCGGCAACTTGAATCGGATGAATAATATACGGCTCGCCCGATTTGCGAAACTGGTGCTTATGCGCCTCTTTCGCATACTCAAACGCGCGTCGAACAAATTGGACATGCCCCTCGTTCAAGTAGCCACGGGTCCGGTCAATGACCTGGTCGGCGGTTAATATCTGGTCTTTCGCCATATGTTTTGTTCACCTTCGCCCTTTCCGAAAAAACTAATTGTTCTTATTATCGAAAAAAAAGTGCAGGATGTAAAGTCATCCTGCACTTTTTTTCTGAATTGGGCGATTTTTGTCGAATCAATCGTATGGAATGATCGTTAAAATGTCATAATCATCCAGTTTGTCGCGTCCGTTCAAATAATTTAATTCAATTAAAAAGGCAATGCCGACGACGATACCGCCAAGCTGTTCCACAAGCTTAATTGTCGCCTCAATCGTGCCGCCTGTCGCTAAAAGGTCATCTGTGATCAGTACGCGTTGGCCAGGCTTTACAGCGTCTTTATGGATCGTCAGTACATCTTTTCCGTATTCAAGACCGTATTCCACTTTAATTGTTTCACGCGGCAGCTTGCCCTCCTTGCGGACAGGTGCAAAACCAACACCAAGTGAATAGGCAACCGGGCAGCCGACAATAAAGCCGCGCGCTTCCGGGCCGACGATTAAATCCGCCTGTTTTTCTTTTGCGTATGTGACAATTTGATCTGTCGCATACCGGAAGGCATCGCCATTATCCATTAGCGGCGTAATATCTTTAAACTGAATACCCGGCTTCGGCCAATCCGGCACAATTTTAATATAGTCTTTTAAATTCATTTCAATAGTTCCTCCCTGTGTGCATCAGGCTTCTTCATCCACCGATCAAGAATTTCTTTTAATTCTCGGTAAGATGAGTACAACAGCTTTTGTTCAAGGTCAAATTGCGTCTGCTTTCGTATGTAGGCAGGCGACTCGCTTAAGTCACGCTTGTCCGCACCCTTTTGCACTTCAATCTTTCCATCGTTTAGTGTAACAAATCCAAGTTCATAAAACACCTTTGACATAAACTGGATGGCCTGATAGGACCAGCCTTGTTTTTTTGCGAGCAGCTCCCCATGCTGCTTTACATTAAATGAGCCTCTTTTCAGCAAAAAGCCGTAGTACCATTTAAATTGGTCCCGCGTTGGCATTGCGCTGAAAAAATGGCTTTCCTGTGTGCTGAAATGGGCGTAAATACGCGCGGGTGATTTCCCTGCAAGCAATGATTTTATCATCTGTTCGTTTTCTGGCAAATCCAGCAGAATCACATTCTTCTCATCAATCACAATGTTTTTGGCCTCTTGTTCCGTTTTTACGAATACGATGGCCGGATCTGCAGATTCCCGCCCGAAAGAAATGACAACCTTCCCATCCGGCACGTCTTTGTACCAGCTGGACAAATTTTTCCCGCCGCGCATATCAAACAGCTGGCATTCATCCACACGCATATCGCGAAGCATGAGCTGCGGCCGGCGCATATTGTTCCATTCATTTATGGATAACTCACCGATCACAGAAACGTCTGATGTTTTAGCAATTTGATCAGCATAATCACCCATTCCAAAACCGATTCCATCAATTGTCTGGCCGTCTTTTTCAAAGGCAGCTTTTAAATGGGCTTGATTGGCGCCAATTTTTTTCATTGAAGTGATTTTCGCATCTTGAATGACAAACAGCGGCTTCGGGTTATTCATCCCAAATGGCGCCAGCTTATTCAGCTCTTCAATGCCTTGAACAGTAATATCTGATACGGACGCTTCTCCATCAACCTGGATGATTGGCGTAAAATCCTCCGCTGTCAACGTGTCATTTGCAATGTCAACCATCCGGCGGCGCAATTCATCCACATTATCAATCGACAGCGTCATGCCCGCGGCCATCGGATGTCCGCCAAAATGAGGAAGAATATCACGGCATGTCGACAAGCTTTTAAATAAATCAAACCCTTTAATGCTTCTGGCAGACCCTTTAGCGATTCCTTTTTCCGAATCAAGCCCGAGCACAATGGCCGGACGGTAAAATGTATCCGTCAGACGGGATGCCACAATGCCGACGACACCAGGGTTCCACCCTTCTTTGCCGACAATAATAACCGGATATTGGTCTGGCGGATAATCCTGGTTGACCATCTCAATTGCTTCTTTTGCCATCTCATTTACGATGGTCTGGCGCTGCTTATTCAGTGCATCGATTTCTTCTGCAAGCATCATTGCTTCTTCCGCGTCTTCTGTGAGCATCAGCTCCGCAGCAGGACCAGCATCATCGAGCCGCCCTGCTGCATTAATACGTGGACCGATCATAAATCCGACCGTTTCTTCATTAATCGATGACTGCTCTGTGCCCGTCTGTTTGCAAAGTGCGACAATGCCTGGACGCTCTGATTGACGGAGAGCGGAAATGCCTTTTTTTGCAATCAATCGATTTTCTCCATTTAACGGAACTAAATCAGCGATTGTTCCGATTGCTGCTAAATCGAGCAAATGCTCCGGCACTTTTCCATATAATGCATGTGCTACTTTTAACGCAACGCCCACACCTGCAAGATACCCAAACGGATACGTCCCGTCTGGATGCTTCGGGTGGATAATCGCTAACGCTTCCGGCAGCTCAGGTCCTGGTTCGTGATGATCGGTAATGATTAAGTCAATACCGATTTCTTTTGCGACTTGCGCCTCATGCACACCTGAAATACCGGTATCGACAGTAATAATTAAGCCAAAACCGCTTTCTTTTGCATGACGAAAAGCCGGCTCATTCGGACCATATCCTTCCGTAAACCGGTTTGGAATATAATAATCAGCTAGAACCCCATAGTCACGAAGCGCTGTTAAAAGCACTGAGGTGCTGCTCACACCGTCCGCGTCATAGTCACCGAAGACAAGCACTGCTTCTTCCTGCTCTCTCGCCTGACGAATACGGCCGATTGCTTTATCCATATCTTTTAATAAAAAAGGATCGTGAAATGTCACGCCTTCATCAAATAAAAAAGCACGCGCTTCTTCTTTTTCCGTGATTCCCCGTCCCAATAAAAGCGATGCTGCGAGCGGGCTCGTCCCGACTTCCTCCGCAAACGCTTCACTTTTTGTGCGGTCCACTTCTTTCAAGGACCAGCGCATTTTTGGTTTCAGCATAATTTCACCCCATAACGTACTCATTATACGGGTCAAAAGAAGAAATGACAATAAAGAGAAAAAACCGGCGGCTGTGGAGGACCACAGCCGCCGGTTTTTTTATTAATCACCATCCGGTGCCAGCCGGGTTGAATCAGCCGCCGGCGTTATTGCTTCCCGGTGATCCAGCTTCAATTCATACACTTCTTTTTTCAATTGTTCGTTTTGTCTTATCAGTTCCTTATTTTGACGTTTTAGCGCCACTGTCCGGAATAAACTGAACATAAAGATGACCAGTCCGCCCATTAAAACAGAAAATAAAATGACGAGAATAAGCGGCCATTGGGCAGAGCCAAATGCGTAATTAACCGTAACCGGATCAACATTAATTACTGCAAAAAGAGCAATTATAAGCGCAAAAATCAATCCCAGAATAAGTGCTGTTTGTGTTTTCAATCTGCTTCCCTCCCTACATGACTTACTTTTTCCTTTTCGCAGCTCACTTCAAACATTCTTATACACTTCGTTCTTGAATTCTTTTTTCAAAAAAGGCACGATAAAAAGAAAAAGAAAGCAGGAATAGGATGCAGCGCTTTTACGTAGACATCATTCAAGGAAGAGGCAGTTATTACGATCTGGGGCGCCTTGCCGGCGACAAATTAAAACAGTCGCCGCTTTTTGCCGTTCATCAAAAACGCCGTAAACAATCCCTTCGTGCATATGATATAGACTTTCAGCAAGTAAAAAGGTATTTTCACACGTATGCTCCTGTTATGTGGGAAGAGTTTGAAGGGCTGGCCGAATCACTTGGCTGGTCGTTATATGATGTCATCCATGAATATAGCGGTTTTCAGGCGGATGATGTGAACAGCGGCTGCTCAGCCATGATGAACGGCGGTGTTTTTGCAAGAAATTATGATTTTCATCCAAAAACATACGAAGGCCGGCTTCTTTTATGGCAGCCTGACCACGGCTACGCGTCTGTCGGCATCAGCGGGCGAATGATCGGGCGGATTGACGGTATGAATGAAAAGGGCCTTGTCATTGGATTTCATTTTGTGAACCGGCGCCGTGCTGAAGACGGGTTTACGTGCAGCGTGATCGCCCGCATGGTACTTGATTCGTGCGCGACAACCGAAGAGGCGATTGCCCTCCTTTCTTCTATTCCGCACCGCCATTCCTTTAATTATTCTCTTTACGATGCTTCAATGCAAAGCGCCGTTGTCGAAGCGTCTCCGCGCGGCATTCATATATATAAGCAGACAACTGCCTGCGCCAACCACTTTGTTTCAGAGGAATTATCGGGCGAAAACCGCTATCATACGATAGAATCCAAAGAACGGCTCCAAACGCTGCAAAGTTACTCAGAAAGACCTCAAAGTGCAGAGAAGGCATATGAGCTTTTTAACGATCCTTCTTATGGTATTTTCAAAAAGAAATACGGCAGCTGGTCCGGTACGCTTCATACGACTGTATATGAGCCCCAGTCCTTACACATTCTTGCCGGCATCGGCGAGCAGGCTCGTCCGCTGCCTATTGATTTTAAGCAGTGGTTAAACGGGGAACGTCTGCCTGTCACGCGTATTTTTGGCCAAATTGATTCAGAAGAACCCTTTGTTCATATGTAATCCACTTCGAAGCGACGGCTGAAAATATAAAAAAAGAGACAGGCTGACGAAAGCCTGTCTTTTTTTCATGCGGATTTTGATTGCTGCAGCTGGCGAACTTCATCCAGATATTGCTGTGCTTTAACCTCATTATATTGCCCTTCCCATTTGGACAATACGATCGCTGCAAGGGAGTTTCCGACAACGTTAACCGCTGTGCGGGCCATATCGAGAATGCGGTCGATCCCTGCAATAAAGGCTAAACCTTCAACCGGAATTCCAACGCTTCCCAATGTGGCAAGCAGCACGACAAACGAAACACCCGGAACACCTGCAATTCCTTTTGATGTTACCATTAACACAAGAACAAGCGACAATTGTTCTGCCATTGACAAATCAATGCCATACATTTGCGCGATAAACAACGCCGCAATAGCCTGGTAAAGTGTTGATCCATCGAGGTTAAATGAATAACCTGTTGGAATAACAAACGATACAATCGCTTTCGGGCAGCCGAATTTCTCCATTTTTTCAATCAATTTTGGCAGAACCGTTTCGGAACTTGACGTTGTGTACGCAAGAATCAATTCGTCTTTCAAAATTTTAAACAAGTTAAAAATGTTAACGCCGACTAGTTTTGCCGTCAGCCCAAGCACCACAAGAACAAAGAAGAACATGGCGCCGTATACGAGAATAATCAATTTGCTGAGCGGGATAAGTGATTCTACACCGAATTTTGATACGGTCACTCCAATCAAGGCAAAAACGCCAAACGGAGCAAACTTCATAATTTGGTTTGTTATATAAAACATCGCTTCTGATGTTCCCTGGAAAAACTGCAGAACTGGTTTTCCTTTTTCACCAATCGCCGCAATACCAAGACCGAACACAACGGAGAAAAAGATGATCGCGAGCATATCGCCTTCTGCAAGAGAGGTGAATAAGTTAGCTGGCACAATGTTTACAAATGTTTCCGCAAACCCGTGATCCGCTGTTTCTTCACTTGTGTTTACATAACTTCCAATGTCGGTTTTGTCTAAAGAGGACATGTCAATGCCTGCACCCGGCTGAAAAATATTTCCGGCGGCGAGCCCGACTAAGATGGCAACCGTCGTAATGATTTCAAAGTAAAGAAGCGTTTTGCCGCCCAATTTCCCGAGCTTTTTCGTATCGCCTACACCAGCTACCCCCACAATGATACTGGAAATAACGATGGGGATAACGATCATTTTAATCAGATTGAGAAAAATATCTCCAATCGGCTGCAAGTAATCCGCTACATGTGGGTTTCCATAAAATACTGCTCCTACTATAATACCGGCAATTAAACCAATTAGGATTTGCCAGGCTAAACCAATTTTCTTCATTTAACCAATCCTTTCCTTTATTCATAATTTACAGCTGCGCTTCACCGGCCTATGACCAGGAGCAGCCTGTTATTCTCTATCGTTTCACCTGTAAAATATGTCTATTTTTTAAACAGATCAACAGGTACACTACCATGTATAAAACTATATTTTATAACCTACAAAATCATACACCCCTCGACAAAGTGAGCGTTTTTTTTTCGAAAATAAAGCAATATTGTATTACGCGCCGCCCAATTGTATACTATTTCTCATACATTGGAACAAAAGGAGGGCTTGTGATCCTTTATTCACATCCTTTTTTAAAAAAGAACCGGCTGCTCATACTGCTGATGATGATTAGTGTTCCAGCAGCGGGAGAATTAAAAATTTATCCTTTTAGTGAAGCGTTTCGGATCGGCCTGGGACCGCCCGTTATGTTTTTTTTCTTATTGTTTTTAAAAAAAGAATTCATTTTACGTGCCGGCTTCCTCACTGCTTCAGCTGTCCTTTTATTTCGTACAGGCATTGACTTGGTCATGTTCCACCATGAAAGTATCCTTCTCTCGCTTCAGCGTCATTTCCCTGCGTTTATTTATTATTTTTTATACGCGTACTTATTTGACCGTCTGGGGATAAAACGCTATCGCGACCGCTCCATCGCTGTTGGATTTAGTGTCCTTAGCATCGATTTACTTTCTAATGCGGCAGAATTGTTTATCGATTATCTTCTGTTTGCCATCACTTTTTCTTTTGGCGATGTGCTGGAAATTGTTTTCATTGCACTTGTCCGCAGTTTTATCGTTCTTAGTTTTTTAAACATGCTGAAGCTGAATGAAGCACATGCCAGGGGAAAACACATAACAGAACAAAATGAACACATGCTAATGCTTGTTTCGAATTTGTACGAAGAAACGGTTTATTTAAAAAAGACGCTCAATGATGCGGAAGAAGCAACCAAGGAATCCTATCAGCTGTACCGGTCTTTTAAGCAGATGGACAGCAGAGCGAGCCAGCAGGCGCTGAAATTGGCAGGCAAAATTCATGAAATTAAAAAAGACAACCAGCGGATTTTTGCGGGTCTGTCAAATGTCATTATTAAGGAAAGCCCTAAAGATTTTATGAGCGTGCAGGAACTGGTTCAATTAACGGTTCGAATCAATGAAAAATATGCCCTATCTTTAGGGAAAAACATTATATTTTCATTCGTTGTTTCCGGAGACCATCCCCCCTATCACGTTTACACGTTTTTATCGTTAATAAATAATCTTGTATCAAATGCGGTGGAAGCAATCGAAGAAGCCGGTTCTGTCCGAATTGAGCTTATCCGGTCCCGCAAACTGATAGAACTGCACGTTTTCAACAGCGGCCGGCCGATTTCAGAAAAATATAAACACCTTATTTTTGATCCAGGCTTTACTACGAAATATGATAAGCAGGGGAATCCCTCAACAGGCATTGGCCTCGCCCACGTAAAAGAGCTTATCAATAGCTTGAACGGTGATATTACGGTGGTGAATGAACGGGATGGTGTCCTGTTTGTGATTAATCTCCCAATGCACGAGTTAATTCAGAAAGGTTGATTGCTATGCGTTTTTTTATTGTGGATGATGATGAAGCGATCCGCTCTATTTTGGCGAAAATCATTGAAGATGAAGATTTGGGAGAAGTTGTTGGTGAACGGTCGGATGGGGAGCAGTTAACCGGTTCTTTTTTAAATATGCAAAAAATAGATATCCTTTTCATTGATCTGCTTATGCCGATCAAGGACGGCATTGAAACCATTCGTGATTTGATGGGGCATTACCAGGGCAAAATCATTATGATTTCCCAAGTAGAATCGAAGGAACTGATCGGTGAAGCTTACGCTCTTGGGGTGGAGTACTATGTGATGAAGCCTATTAACCGGATTGAGATGATCACGGTTATCCGAAAAGTAAAGGAACGGATTCAATTGGAAAAATCGATTCAAACCATTAAAACCTCTCTTAGCAGTCTGCTGCCTGCTGATCATACGGCGGTGCATCCTGCACAGAATGAAAATAGCCTGGCAGATATCGGGGAATATCTCTTGTCTGAGCTTGGCCTTGTCGGGCATAACGGCGCAAAGGATCTAATTGAGATTCTTCACTTTTTATTTTCAGATGAGGAGGCATTAGCGTCGGATCAAAACTTTCCATCATTAAAAATCATTTTCGAAAAAACGATTCGAAAAAGACTTGGTTTCTCTGTTTCGGAACAAGACATCAGCAGAGAAATAAGAGCATCTGAACAGCGGGTTCGCAGAGCTATCATTCATTCTACTGCCCACTTTGCTTCCCTCGGCCTGACAGACTATGCAAATCCCAAATTCGAGTATTATGCAGCGAAATTTTTTGACTTTATGACAGTCCGGCAAAAAATGATCGACCTGCAGGAAAATCCGCATTCTTCTTCCACCCCTATTAAGGTGAATATGAAAAAATTTATTCAAATGTTCTTTTTTGAAGCAAAACGGCTAAGGACAGAAATGAATCAGCCCCATTAAGAAATCCAAAAGAAAAAACCTGCAAACCTCTCCCAATGTGTGAGCTCGTTTGCAGGTTTTTTCAGCAGCTTATACTTGTAATTCATCCTTGTTTGCCGCTTTTTCCTTGTACGTAATTAATTTCCCTTTTTTCTTCAACTCTTTCTTTTTCCAAATCAGCCATAGCTGGGAAGCGATAAAGATGGAAGAATAAGCGCCGCCAATCAGGCCGACGAGAAGTGCGATCGAGAAGTTTAAAATCGAAGAACTTCCCAGAGCGATCAAGGCAATAACGGCCACTACGACGGTTAATACCGTATTGATAGAACGTGCCAGTGTCTGGCGGATACTTTTGTTTACAATAACATCAAGCTGTTCCGGTGCCGTAATTTTTTTACTCTTCACCATATTTTCACGAATGCGGTCGAATGTTACGATCGTGTCATTTATGGAATAACCGACAATCGTGAGGACAGCGGCGATAAAGGTAATGTCCACTTCAAGACGCGTCAAGCTGAAAAAGGCGATAATGAAAAAGACATCATGCAGCAGCGCCAATACAGATGCAACACCCATATAAAGCTCAAAACGGAAAGCCACGTAAAGAATAATCCCTACTGCCGCAACAGCCAAAGCCATTACAGCGTTCTTCGCCAATTCTTTTCCAACAACAGGTGATACCGTACTAATATTCGGCTCAGTACCAAACGCTTCATTTAACGCTGTTTTTACCTCCGCGATTTCCTGCTGCGTTAACGCTTCATCAAACCGGGCGGATGCCATATTCTGATTATCTCCGCCGAGTGTCACATTTACATCGTATCCAAGCTGATCCAGTTCCGCTTCGACAGCCTGCTCTGTTAATGGTTCGTCAGACAACAACTCCAGCCGCGAACCACTTGAGAAATCAATACCCAAGTTTAAACGGAAAACAGCAAGAACAATCATTCCAGCAATAATCGCAACAGCGGAAAAGGCAAACAATTTTTTGTGCGGCTTTACAAAATCAAGCTTATCAAATTTGGTAGGCAGATCAAGTGCGTCATATCCTTCACTGATCGGGTGAATCGCTGACTTTTTCACGCCGAACCAGCCGGGCTTATCATTGAGCCAATTGCTTTTCACAAGGAGACTCATTAATACCCTTGCTCCCCAAATAGCTGTTAAAAAGCTGACAAGTATACTGATAATAAGCGTTGTCGCAAAGCCTTTAACGGAGCTTGTTCCGAAATAAAATAATACGCCACCCGCTAAAAGGGTTGTTAAGTTCGCATCCACTACTGTGAGAAACGCGTTGCTGCTCCCCGTTTTAAAAGCAGACTTAATTGGCCGGCCAATTTTAATTTCTTCTCGAATCCTTTCAGCAGTAATAATATTTGCATCCACTGCCATCCCGACTCCCAAAATAAGGGCCGCTATACCAGGCAGTGTCATAACAGCATTGATTAAATCAAATATGAGCAATGTCAGGTAAAGAAAAACGGACAATGTGACAACTGCAATAATACCCGGAAGACGGTAATAAAAAATCATAAATAAAAAGATTAGTGCAATCCCGACAATACCGGCAAGCACCGTTTCATTTAATGCTTTTTCCCCAAATTGAGCACCAACGGATGTTGAATAAATTTCATTCAACTTGACAGGCAGAGCCCCAGCATCTAACAAAGCCGCCAGCTCCTGTGCTTCTTCTACCGTGAAGCTGCCCTGAATCGTTACATCTGTTGTGTTAAAAACTTCATCTACGTTTGGTGCAGATAGGAATTTCGGGTTTTCTTTTTGCGCTTCTTTCGCAAATGAATCGACGCCTTCTTCAAAGTCAAGCCAGATGACAAGCTGATTGTTTGGCGCCATCGCCACAATTTTTTCTGTTACTTCTTTAAACTTGTTACTGTCTTTTAATTTAACGGCAACGTTCGGCTGCCCGTTTTCTGTAAAAGACTGCTCAGCGCCACCTTCTGTAAGGTCACTTCCGTCCATCATCAAGTTGTCATTTACGTCACGGAAAGATAAATTTGCCTGCGTTGACAGCATGCTGCGCGCCTGCTCCTGGTCTTCCACACCAGCAAGCTGAATACGGATACGGTTTCCTTCTTCTACCTGAATACTCGGTTCACTGACACCAAGCGCATTGATCCGTTTATCAAGTGCCTCAGCAGTATCCGCTACGACACTTTCTGTTATTTTCTGTCCTTCTTTTGCAGGCTCTACTTCATACAGCACTTCAAACCCGCCCTGCAAGTCAAGACCCAGTTTAATATTTTTGACGATATCGCTTGCCGTACCGCTCATTGCACCGAATAAAACGAGTACAACCAGCAGAAAAGAAACGATCCGGCTTCGTTTTACCATTCTTCATTCCCACTCCTTATTGTATGTAAAAAAACAAGTTGATAAAAAAAATTCCGGTAACGAATACCGAAATTCCTCAGCAATCTTCATTATGAATGAGAAAAAACAGACTGTCAATTTACTCACGGTCTTTACGAGGATCAAATAAAAAAGCCATATCTTGATCGGATAAAGGTTCTCCCCATTCCGGTGTCTTGAATGCTGCGATCTGCATATAATTCATATACTCGCCCGGTTTGACGGATAAAATATCCCCGACCAAACGTGAGAGAGGCCGCTCTTCATCGATTTTTTTCCACTTTTTGTTCAGCAGGTAACGCCATAGCGTCTTGGTTTCTGCCGTTTCGTAATTAAGCAGCCGGAATTCTTCTACTTTGCTGATCAATGCCGGCAGCAGCTTGTTATAATACACATCGTATGGATGCTCTCCCATCATAAATGCCCCCTGTCATGCTCGTCCATGTTTGCACATATATCTCATTATACAATATTTTCTTCACAATTACTTTTTCGGAAAAGGCGGTGGCAGATTGTCATCATTTATAAAAGGGACGATGTGGCTGGCGGGCGCCATTTTCCTTGTGAAAATTCTTGGTTTTGTGAACCGAATGGTCATTGCCCGGTTAATTGGTGAAGAAGGCGTCGGCTTATACATGGCCGTTTTCCCGGCGTTTATTTTAACTGTGACAGCTGTTCAGTTCGGTTTGCCGGTCGCCGTCACCCGAAGTGTTGCTGCAGCGGAAAATGATGCACAGCGGAAGCATATTTTGTATACGTCTCTTTTTATTACCGTTTCTTTAGCTACTGTTTTAACGCCCGTATTTTGCTTGCTCGCTCCTTATCTGGCGGAAAGTCTTTTTCATGACAAACGAGCCGTTTTACCGCTTTATGCGATTGCTCCTTCTGTGCCCATTATTGCCGTTTCTTCCATTATCCGTGGGTATTTCCACGGAAAAATGAATATGAAGCCGGCAGCACTTTCACAGCTTATTGAACAGATTGTGAGAATCGGGCTGATCATCGCAGCTGGACGAATGCTGCTGCCATATGGAATTGAATATGCGGCGGCCGGTGCAATGGCGGCTGCTTCCGCTGGTGAACTCGTGTCGCTGCTTTACCTTCTTGCAGCGTTTCGTTTAGAATGGCGAAAAGTCCGCAAGTGGCCTGGCAGAAGGACAAGCCGTCCTCTTTTCGGGGAAATGGCGGAAACGGCTCTCCCAGCTGTCGGCAGCCGGCTGATTGGTTCGGGCGCCTGGTTTCTTGAGCCGATTGTCGTCGTTAAAAGTTTAGCCATCGCAGGGCTCGCTTCGAGTGCGGCAATGAAAGAATATGGGGTATTAACCGGATATGCACTGCCGCTTATGTTTTTGCCTTCCTTTTTAACAGTGGCGCTCTCGTCGTCCCTTGTTCCTGATATTAGCGAATCATTCAGCAAAAAACAGTTTAGCAGCATTGCCTGGCGTGTCAATGAATCCATTCGCTTTTGCTTGTTTTCAGGTGGATTTTCCGTGGTTGTCCTATTTTTATTTTCCGAGCCTTTGATGCTCGTGATGTATCATACAAAAAAAGGAGCCGACTTAATTCAGCTCATGGCGCCATTCTTCCTTTTATACTATTGCCAAGGACCGCTGCAGGCTGTTTTACAGGCGCTGAATTTATCCCGCGCGGCTATGCTGAATAGTCTTTATGGAGCAGCAGTGAAGCTCTTGATCATTTTTCTTTTATCCAGCCAGGCATCGTTCGGTATTCGCGGCACTGCCATTGCCATAGCAGCAAGCATCGTACTTGTCACTCTTCTTCATACAGCGTCCATGCTGAAATCGGTCCCATTTCCTCTTCAATACGGTCTTTATGCAAAAATTGCGCTACTGCTTGCTTTTACTTATTTAGGGACAAAAGCTTTTTTGCCCTTTTTAACAGACAATACGTTTCTTTATCTAGGTGGAGGCATAATTGGCTGCTTGCTCGTCTACTTTTTTGGCGCTGTGGTTCTCGGTATTTTTAAAAAGGAGGATATCACCACGGTTTTATTTTGGCGCACGTAAAAAGCCCGGAAAAGAGCTCCGGGCTTTTTTTCTTACACTTTACCTTTATCGACAACGTCGCGTACTGCTGAGCGGTCAAACGTCAGACGTGTACCATCGCCGACAATAATCGTGATCGTTGTTTCATCGGATGATTCAATCATGCCATGAAGACCGCCGATCGTGACGATTTTGTCGCCTTTTTGCAAATTATTTTGCATTTCCACTACCGTACGCTGACGCTTTCGCTGTGGACGAATCAACAGAAAATAAAAAAGCGCGAACATAACGATTAAAGGGAGAAATTGTGCTAAAGCTTCCATTCTTATTCTTCACTCCTTTCCAAAAACAGAACAACGTCAAAAGTTTTTTGCATCCGGACGGTTGAACCCGTATTGCTCAAAGAACTCCTCGCGGAAATCACCAAGCCGGTCCTCACGGATCGCTTGACGTACGTTTTCCATTAAGTTTATCAGAAAATGAAGGTTATGGTAAGTCGTAAGTCGAATTCCGAAAGTTTCATTGCAGTGAAGCAAGTGGCGAATGTAAGCACGAGAATAATTTTTGCATGCGTAGCAGTCACAGTTCGGATCAAGCGGTCCAAAATCACGGGCATACTTCGCATTCTTTACAACCAATCTGCCTTCACTTGTCATCAAAGTTCCATTTCGGGCAATTCGTGTTGGCAGCACACAGTCAAACATATCAATTCCACGGATCGCTCCATCAATTAGGGAATCCGGCGACCCCACACCCATCAGGTAACGAGGCTTATCTGCCGGCAAGTGTGGCGTTGTAAAGTCAAGTACACGGTTCATGACATCTTTCGGCTCTCCAACGGACAAGCCGCCAATGGCATAACCCGGGAAGTCAAGCGACACAAGGTCACGGGCGCTTTGTTTACGCAGCTCTTCGTATTCACCGCCCTGCACGATGCCAAACAGCCCCTGGTCGTTCGGGCGCTTATGCGCAGTTAAACAGCGCTCCGCCCACCGTGACGTCCGTTCAACTGACTTTTTCATATAATCATATTCCGCAGGATATGGCGGGCATTCATCAAAGGCCATCATAATATCCGAGCCGAGCGCATTTTGAATGTCCATCGCTTTTTCTGGTGACAAAAATAATTTATCACCATTAATATGATTGCGGAAATGAACGCCTTCTTCTTCAATTTTCCGGAACTCGCTTAGTGAAAACACCTGGAACCCGCCGGAATCGGTCAAAATAGCACCGTCCCAGTTCATAAACTTGTGCAGGCCGCCTGCTTCCTGAACGATATCATGGCCAGGACGAAGCCACAGGTGGTAGGTGTTGCTAAGCAAAATATTTGCACCCATCGCTTTAATATCTTCCGGCGCCATCGTTTTAACGGTCGCGAGCGTCCCAACCGGCATAAAGACCGGTGTTTCAAAGCTGCCGTGCGGCGTATGAACACGGCCGAGGCGGGCTCCTGTCTGTTTACATGCTTTAATGAATTCATATTTAATGGCTGTCAATCGTATTGCCACCTTTCATATCGATAATAAGCATCGCATCTCCAAAGCTGAAAAATCGATACCGTTCTTTTACTGCTTCTGCATATGCCGTCATCACATGACTTTGTCCGGCAAGCGCACTAATTAACATAATCAGCGTGGATTTTGGCAAATGGAAGTTCGTAATCATGCCGTCAATTGCTTTAAACTCAAATCCCGGATAAATAAAAATATCAGTCCAGCCGCTTGATTCTCGCACGATACCATGATCACGCGCTGCGGTTTCAAGCGTCCGGACAGATGTTGTGCCGACCGCAATGACACGTCCGCCTTGTTTTTTCGTTTCACGAATGGCTTCCTCCGTTTGCTTCGAAATCGTATAATATTCGGCATGCATGTCATGATCTTCAATGGAATCGACCGACACCGGGCGGAACGTTCCAAGACCAACATGAAGCGTAATAAATTCGATCCGTACACCATGCTCTTTTAATTGAGCTAAAAGCGGTTCCGTAAAATGAAGACCGGCCGTCGGTGCGGCAGCCGACCCGCGCTCTTTAGCGTACACTGTCTGGTAGCGGTCTTTTTCATCAAGCTGCTCTTTAATATAGGGCGGCAGTGGCATTTCCCCAAGCTCATCAAGCACTTCGTAAAAAATACCATCATACTCAAATCGAAGCATGCGGCCGCCTTGTTCCTTTTCACCGGTACAGACGGCTTTAAGCCTGCCGTTCCCAAATGAAATGACACTGCCTTCTTTAATTCGTTTTGCCGGCTTAACCAGTGTCTCCCATACATCTTTTTCATCTTGCTTTAAAAGCAAAACTTCAATGTTAGCGCCAGTTTCTTCTTTAACCCCATGTAGGCGCGCAGGCAATACCTTCGTATCGTTTAAGATAAGCAAGTCGCCTGGCTTTAAGTAGTTTACGACATTTTTAAATGTCTCATGAGTAAGCGTGCCTGTCTGTTTGTCTAACACCATCATCCGGCTTTCAGCCCGCTCTTTTAATGGCGTCTGGGCAATTAATTCTTCCGGCAGATTAAAATCAAAATCTTCTACTTTCATCCATTACACCTCTAGTCTATCTCCATTTTCCGATCACATAAAAAATAAGTGACAGCACAATGCTTGCCACGATCGATGTCACAATCGGAAAATAAAATGTCGCGTTTTCTTTTTTAATGACAATATCACCCGGCAGCCGGCCGAGCTTTGTAAATTGCAGCAATACACCGAGCACAAATAAAACAATACCCGCAAGCATGAGCACTTTGCCGAATCCCGTCATGGCGATGGTACCTCCATGTGAAAATGTTCATACGCCCCCGGCAATGCTATTCTGCCACGCGGTGTGCGCTGCAGGAAACCGATTTGCAATAAATACGGCTCGTACACATCTTCAATCGTTGTTGATTCTTCGCCGATACTCGCCGCAAGTGTATCCAGGCCAACCGGGCCGCCTTTAAACCGCCCTAAAATCGTTGTCAAAAGTTTATGATCAATATGATCAAGACCCAGACGGTCTACTTGCAAGAGTTCCAGCGCTTCATTCGCTTTTTGAAGGGTAATGTGCCCTTCCCCGCGAACTTCTGCATAATCACGCACGCGCTTTAATAAACGGTTGGCAATACGGGGTGTTCCACGCGATCGCCGTGCCAACTCTTCCGCCCCATCCCTGTCAATCGCCGTGCCGAATATATCTGCTGTTCGCAGGACGACTTCTTTCAATTGATCGGTTGTGTAGTACTCCAAACGGGAATGAACGCCAAAACGATCACGAAGCGGGGCAGACAACGCTCCGGCCCGGGTCGTAGCACCGATCAGTGTAAAGGGCGGCAAATCCAGACGGACAGAGCGCGCTTCCGGACCTTTTCCAATGACAATATCGAGGCAAAAATCTTCCATCGCTGGATACAGCACTTCTTCAATGGAACGCGGCAGACGATGAATTTCATCAATAAACAATACATCTCCCGGTGCCAATGCCGTTAGCACAGCAGCCAAATCACCAGGCCGCTCAATAGCAGGACCTGATGTTGTTCGAAAGCCCGCGCTCATTTCATTTGCAATGACAGCGGCCATCGTCGTTTTCCCAAGTCCGGGTGGTCCGTATAAAAGCACATGGTCGAGTGATTCTTCCCGTTTTAATGCCGCTTCAATAAAAATAGACAAATTTTGTTTTACCTGGTCTTGCCCAATATATTGATTTAATGTTTGCGGACGGAGCGACTGTTCTTCAAATCGCTCTTCTGCCCCGGCGCCGCCTGATAGTACACGAGTCTCGTCCAATACAGTCCCTCCCTTTATCCAAGCAGCAGCTGCAGCCCTTTTCGAATGTATTCATCGGTTGACATCGTTTCTTCCTTCTCTAAACGCCCGGATATACGCTTGATTTCACGTGGTGAGTAACCGAGCGCTTCAAGTGCCAGCAAGGCTTCATCAAGTGCTGCATTAGCTGATGACGCCGGTTCTCCCTCCTCTTGAACAAATAGGCCTGTTAAAGAATCAGACACGACATGATCCAGTTTTCCTTTTAAATCCAGAATCATTTGTCTTGCCGTTTTTTTGCCGATGCCTGGAAACTTAATTAAATACGGTTCATCTTCGCGCTCAATCGCATGAACCACGTGTGAAGGTGCCCCGGATGCAAGTACGGCGAGTGCTCCTTTTGGCCCGATGCCGGATACACTGATCAGCTTCTCAAACAACCTTTTTTCTTCTGCTGTGGCAAATCCAAATAACAAATGTGCATCTTCGCGGACATGCTGGTACAAATAAACTTTTTTTTGTTCCTGTTCATGTTTTGAAAAAGCAAATGGATTTGGTGTCAGTACCCGGTAGCCAATGCCATTGTTTTCGATCACAATGTATTCCGGTCCAATGAATGAAATAATCCCTTTTATATACTCGTACAAATTTTTGTCTCCTTCAAAAACGCTTTATTCATTGTATCATATCACAATGACGCCTAAAAAGAAACATTTGTTCCCTGAATATTCAGTCAGCTTTGAAAAATTCATCAACTGCAACAACCAATGCGCCCATTCGCTCATACTCGGGTGCAATCACACGGTTGACACCATATTCGTTTAACGTTCCAGTCGTGACTTTGCCGACAGAACCAGCGGCTGCTCTCACATTAAATGCTTCAGCCAGCTGTTGGGCAAGTCCGTTTTCTTTTGCCTCCTGAAACAACACGCGCACTTGTGGGGTAGCCGTAAATAATACTGCATCGATGTCTCCATCAATTACTTCATTTACAAGTTTTGTAACAATCTCCGGCTGCGGGACAGTCGTTTTATATGGCAAAACGTATAATAAATCAGCCCCTTTTTTTGCAAATCCCTGCTCGAGTGCCGGCACCGGTTCACCGTGAAGCTGCAAGAAAACGCGACGTTCACGTAAATCCACTTGTTCGAGGGCACTCAACAGGCCGGCATTGGTCCCATCACCGTCTTCTGCTTCTGGTGTTAAGCCATA
This sequence comes from Domibacillus iocasae, assembly GCF_001750285.1. Lineage (GTDB taxonomy): Bacteria > Bacillota > Bacilli > Bacillales > Domibacillaceae > Domibacillus > Domibacillus iocasae. Next base: position 204,605 of record NZ_MAMP01000022.1, on the reverse strand, counting down.
TTTTTTCAACTCCTGTACCGTTTTATAGCCTCGTGTAGCAATCCGGGAGGCCGCTATCGCTTTTTGAAACGGTTCCGTTAAGCCAAGTGCATTGGCCGCTTCAAAAACAGCTGATGTACCAATTCCAGTTGTGAAGACACTCCAGTCCGTTCCATTTGCAATGACATCTTCAATTGACGCTTTCATGTCCTCTGGCGTGCATTTAATCGTTTCTTGAAGCGGGCGCTCAAATGCGGTGCCGCCCTTTTTTTGCACCATCATGCTCATTTCCATCATTTTGCGTGAGCCAGTAATTGCGATCCGTTTCCCTTGTAAGTTCCCCATTTAATCTCCCCGTTTCTCTTTTCTTTTAATACTATCTTTTTCACATTCTTTTTTCCATAGAAAAGCGCAAGGCGTCCGATTATCGAAGGCAAATAAGATGAACAATGGCGGAGGCGCTTTTTGCCTCCAGAAGTGATTGGCTGGATTGGGTAGATGGAACAAAAGCTAAGAACGTGGCATCGTGCCACAACGCTTTTGTGACCTACATCCTGTAGGCCCAAGAACGCGGCATCATGCCGCAACGCTTTTGTGACCTACATCTTGCAGGCCCAAGAACGCAGCTTCCTGCTGTAACGCTTTTGTGACTCACATCACATCCTGTGAACCCTCGAACTGATGGTGTCTGGAGCTGGACAAGAAAAAGACGGTTCAACAAATGTTGAACCGTCCCGGCTGTTATGACTTGAGTGGTTTTTTCAAGATGGCAAGCAGTACAGCCGTCACTGCAGCTCCGATAAGAACCGCCAAAAGGTAAAGGAGTGGATTTCCCTGTACAACAGGGAAAACGAAGATCCCGCCATGTGGTGCCGGCAATTTCACACCGAAGATCATTGTCAGCGCACCCGCCACTGCAGAGCCGGCAATCGCCGCTGGAATGACACGTGCCGGATCTTTTGCCGCGAAGGGAATCGCGCCTTCTGTAATAAAAGATGCACCCATAATGTAGTTTGTTTTCCCCGCATCACGTTCTTGTGCTGTAAAACGGTTTTTAAAGAATGTTGTTGCAAGCGCGATACCAAGCGGAGGCACCATACCGCCAGCCATAACAGCTGCGTGTGGCGCAAAGTTGCCTGCATCGATCATTGCGATACCAAATGTAAATGCGGCTTTGTTGACTGGGCCGCCCATATCAACAGCCATCATACCACCAAGAATAATGCCCAGAAGAACAAGGTTGCTTGTTCCCATACCACCTAAAACATCAACCAGCCATTGATTTAATGCGCTGACCGGACCATTGACTACGTAAATCATCGCCATACCCGTAATGAAAATACCAAAAAGAGGATACAATAGAACCGGTTTAATGCCATCAAGGGCCTGTGGAAGACCAGCAAACAACTTCTTCAATCCAACAACGGCATAACCTGCAAGGAAACCGGCAATTAAGCCGCCAAGGAAGCCGGAACCGCCACTTGCTGCCAACATACCACCGACGAGTCCTGGAGCAAGACCTGGACGATCCGCAATACTCATCGCGATAAAACCAGCCAAAATCGGAATCATGAGAGCAAACGCGCTGCCGCCGCCTATATCCATTAACGCTTTCGCAAACGGGTTAAAAGATGGATCGTCCGGATTTACCGCATTAATTCCAAAGAAAAACGAGATCGCGATTAAAATACCACCGCCGACTACAAGTGGAAGCATTGCGGATACACCGCTCATTAAATGTTTATAAAACGCATTTCCAGCAGAACCGCTGTCCGATGAAGACGGTGCAGAACCACCGCTTCCTTGGAATACAGGTGCATCCTGCTTCACAGCACGGTCAAGCAGTCCGTCCGGGTTGCGAATTCCTTGGGCAACCGGCACTTGAATAACATGCTTGCCTTTAAAGCGTTCCATTTCAACCTGCTTGTCCGCTGCAACGATAATCGCTGTGGCATTTGCAATTTCATCGGCTGTTAAAGCGTTTTTCACACCGCTCGAGCCGTTTGTTTCGACTTTAAAGTTAATGCCTTTTTCTTTTGCTTTCGCTTTTAGTGAGTCTGCAGCCATGTACGTATGCGCAATTCCTGTCGGGCAGGCTGTTACCGCCAAAACAGATGGAGCGCCAGCTTGAGCTGGAGCAGCAGTTTCTTCTTCTGCAGGTGCATCTTCACGTGATTCAAACGCTTGAATAATATCGCTTTCCGTACGTGCATTTAATAACACTTCGCGGAACGCTGGGTCCATTAAAAAGCCGGATAAGCTTGATAAGGTTTCCAAGTGCGCTTCGTTTGCGCCGTCTGGAGCCGCAATCATGAAAAACAGGTTAGCCGGCTGACCGTCGAGTGATTCATAATCAATGCCATTTTTTGCGCGACCAAACGCCACAGCTGGTGTTTTTACCGCCGCTGTTTTTGCGTGCGGAATCGCAATTCCTTCACCGACACCTGTTGTGCTTTGTGCTTCACGCACTAAAATCGCTTCTTTATAAGCGGAACGGTCGTTTAAGCGCCCTGCCTGATCTAATTTGGCTACTAGCTCATCAATAACAGATGCTTTATCTGCTGCAGACAGATCCATAATGATCGTATCTTTTTTCAACAAATCTGTAATTCTCATTTTATTTTCCCTCCTGTTCTGCTTTTACAATCCTTACTCTGCTGTATACATCTTCTACTTCCGCTTTAGAGCATAAATCGTCTGAAAAAGCAGTAGCGCTTCCTGCTGCAACTGCCCAGTGGAAGGCTTCATGCGGCTTTAAGCCAGCATCAATTTTCGCCATAAACGCGGCGACCATGGAATCGCCCGCACCAACTGTATTTTTCACAGTGCCTTTCGGTGATTCAGCATAATAGGCTCCTTCTTTATTCACAAATACCGCACCATCGCCGCCCATTGAAACGATAACATTTTCAGTACCGCCATCTACTAATTTTTTTGCAATGAAAGCCGCTTCTTCTTTTGTATTTATTTCTGTATCAAATAGTTCACTAAGCTCATGATGATTCGGCTTAACAAAAAACGGATTGTATGGGAGAAGTGCCTTTAGCGCCGCGCCGCTTGTATCAACAACGACCCGCGCTCCTTGGCTTCTCGCTGCGTCAATCAATGTTCCCGCATAATCTGCCGGAAGTGATGATGGAACGCTGCCTCCAATATGAAGCCAGTCCCGCTTTGTTAATTCACTTGTAAGCTGTACGAGCCGGTTCGCATCCTCTTCCGAAATAGCTGGTGCCGGACCATTAATTTCCGTTTCCGCGTTCGATTTTAGCTTTACGTTAATTCTCGTAACACCCTGTATGGATGTGAAACGGTGGAAAACACCTTCCCGGTCCAATTCATTTTTAATAAACTCTCCTGTAAATCCGCCCGCAAAGCCGATTGCACACGTATCACTGCCAAGGCGCTTTAGTACACGTGAAACATTAATCCCTTTCCCTCCGGCGTACATATCCGCGCTTTCCGATCGATTTAAGCCGCCCGCTTGAAAATCCTCAACCCGCACGACATAGTCAACAGCCGGATTTAATGTGCATGTATAAATCATGATAATGCCTCCTCGATATCTGTTGCCTGTTCAAACAAACTTCTTGTTTTTTCTGGAATTTTACCCGTAATAATAACTGCTTCTTTTAAATCTGCTATATGAGTAAATGTACTTTCCTGAAACTTTGATGCATCCGCTAAAACATACGGCTGTTGCGCACGTTTTAACGCCTCTCTCTTTACAGCGGCTTCTTCCGGATCCGGTGTCGTGTAGCCCGCTTTTAAATGAATGCCGTTTACACCAAGAAATGCTTTATCGAACCAGTATTGCTGAAGACCATGGACAGCTCCCGTCCCTGTAAAAGCTTGTGTCGACTGTTTCAGCATACCTCCTGTACCATACGCTTGAATGCCTTTTTTCACTAAAAGACGCAAATGATCAAAGCCGTTTGTGACCGCAATAATATTTTTGGCTTGAATGTAAGGGATGAGAGCAAGAGTTGTTGTGCCTGCATCAATAAATATACAATCATCGTTTTCGATCAAGGATGCAGCCAGCCGGCCAGCTGCTCGTTTTTCTTCTGAAAATCGCGAGCTTTTTTCATTCATTGTTGGTTCAATGCGTTTTCTGGATACTTTTGCTGCGCCACCGTGAACACGCCTTAAAAGACCAGCGTCTTCTAAATCTGTTAGGTCGCGCCGAATAGTCGATTCAGACGCTCCAGTCGCATCTGTTAATTCTTGAATCTTCACAATTTCTTTTTCTTTTAAAAAGTTTAAAATTGTAAAGTGGCGTTCTTCAGTCAACACTGGCTGCATTCCTCCTTTATTTTTTGTTACTCTCATTATATAACCGCTTTCATAGAAAAACAATCATTTTCAATCATTATTTATCAAAAACATTCAAACACTAACCATTTGTACCTGTTCTGCCATAAATCAGATTTTACGAAGGATTAACATTATTTTGAAAAAGTGAGAATCTGCTTGTTAAGCATACAAAAAAAGACGTGCAATGCACGTCTTTGAGAGTGTAGACAAAGTCAGAAAGCAGGCTGATTGAAAACGTTTGTCTTTCAAGGAGCGCGGCCGGATGGGAAGCGGAGTGACCTTTTTGGGGTCATGAGCATTCACAGCTGGCAAGCGACGCCGAAAGCGAGCGTTTGTCAACAGCCTGAAAGACGTGCAATGCACGTCTTTCAGGCTGTTCTTTTTCATTAACGATGACAATATGGGCATCGCGGCATCATATTAGGAAATTCAGCTTCTTCCTGTCCTTCCACTTCTGGCATCATATACGGCGTATGTGGCATATTCGGCATATGTTGCATTGGCTGCATATGTGGCATCGGAAAAGGAACTGGAAAAAAATAACAAGGCATCGGTGGGCACTGCATCATCATGTCTTGTTCCATCTGCGGCGGAGCCGGAACAGGTTCTGTCATCCAATTTTCCGGCATCGTGAATTCCGGCTCCTCTTCATCTTCCATTTCTTTTAATCCTTCCATCTGCGGCGGGCTTGCGAATGGTTTATTATTTGCGTATGGATGGTCTTTCTCAATTGGCATCGCTGTATCCGGCAGTTTAATTTTCATTCCCGGAACGATCATCTCCGGATTCGCCAGGTGAGCATTTAACTTTTTCACTTCTTCCAAAGATACTTGATGTTTTTCAGCAATTGACCAAAGTGTATCTCCGCGCTGCACAATATGGATTTTCATTGTGTCCCTCCTCAATGATGATTCCCCCATATTGTATGCGCCCGGTTTTCCTTTGTGCGAAAAAATCAGTCAGCCCGCGCAAGCATGCGGTCAAGCGAAAGTTTTGCTTCTGCTGCTGTACATTCGTCCACTTGGATGATATTGCCCGCTTCTTCTGCCATGATCGTTTCTAACGACCACAGCAAATGAGGCAGGTCAATCCGGTTCATTGTTAAGCAAGGGCACATATTCGGGTTAAGTGAAATAATTTCTTTGTCTGAATGCTGTTGAATAATCCGCTTCACGAGATTCATTTCGGTTCCAACCGCCCAGGCGGATCCAGGCGCTGCTTTTTCAATTGTATCAATTATATATTTCGTTGAACCATTATCATCGGATAAAGCCACTACTTCCCGCCGGCATTCAGGATGAACAATAATCTTTATATCCGGTCTTGTGCGGCGCAATTCCTTAATATTAGCTGTAGTAAAGTTTTCATGAACCGAGCAATGCCCTTTCCATAAAATCACCTGGACATCTTCAAAGTTCCCTTCAAACTCAAGCGTGTCGGTAAGCGGATTCCAAACCGCCATATGATCAAGCGGCACACCAATATCAAAGGCCGTATTTCGGCCCAGGTGCTGATCTGGCAAAAACAAAATACGCGGCTTTTCAGTAAACGCCCATTCAACCATTGACCGGGCATTTGATGACGTGACACATGAACCGCCATTTCGTCCGGTAAACGCTTTAATGGCTGCTGTTGAATTTACGTATGTGAGGGGAATGATCGTATTGCCAAACAGCTCCTGCAGTGCTGTCCATGCACGTTCTGTCTGATAAATATCTGCCATATCCGCCATTGAACAGCCCGCACGCATATCAGGTAAATAAACCGTCTGATTATTACTTGTTAAAATATCCGCTGTTTCTGCCATGAAATGAACCCCACAAAAAACGATGTGCTCCGCCTGCCGATTTGCGGCTGAAACTTGTGCCAGTTGCAGAGAATCACCGACCGCATCAGCAAATTGAATGACTTCATCCTTTTGATAATGGTGGCCAGGGATAAAAAGAGCCGTGCCAAGCTCCTTTTTTATATCATGAACCCGCGCTTCCATTTCCGCTCGCTCCATGTGGCGGTAGTGATCCGGCAATATGCTCTTTGTCAATTCAGTTAATGCCATTTAAAACCTCTCCCTTCATTTCAACCCGCGCACTAATATCAAGTGCTTTGACTGAATGTGTCAATGCCCCAAGCGATATCCATCCAACTCCTGTGAGCGCATAGTCATGAATATTTTGGAGCGTAATCCCGCCGGATGCTTCTGTTGCGATATGCGGCGGTACAAGCGGCAGCCACGCGGTAATGTCAGCCGGTGTACAGTTATCAAACATAATAATATCCGCTCCAGATTCAACCGCTTCTTGAAGCTGTTCTTTCGTTTCAACCTCCACTTCAATTTTTACCGTATGACCGCAGGCGGTACGCGCTTTTTTCACCGCCTGCGTAATCCCGCCGGCGAACGCGATATGATTGTCTTTCAGCATGATCGCATCGTACAAACCGGTACGATGATTATAGGCACCGCCTGTTCGGACCGCGTACTTTTCAAGCATGCGAAGGCCGGGCACTGTTTTTCTCGTATCGCATATTTTCGCTGATGTTCCCTCTGTTTCTTTCACAGCGGCTGCCGCTGCTGTCGCTATGCCGCTCATGCGCTGGACTAAATTCAAAACCACACGCTCCCCCGCTAAAAGCGACCGATACGCTCCTTCTATTTTGGCTAAACATTCTCCTTCTTCCACCCGTTCACCGTCCGCTTTCAGTACTTGAACAGAAACATGATCGTCAACGATTTGAAACCCTCTCTCAATGATCGTTTTCCCGCAAAAAATACCGGCTTCTTTTGCAAAAAATGAAAAACTGCCCCTCTCTTTTTCTGAAAAAATACTTTCTCCTGATATGTCTCTATCTCCAATGTCTTCAATAAAAAAGGCTTTCAACGCTTCGTCCAGCTTGATTCCATTCATATTCTCCACTCCTCTTATTCAGTTGGCCGTTTTCAAATGTGATCCATGTTTTCTCCCATTGAGCCTGTTTTAATGGATGGTCTGCCCGAATATGGGCCCCGCGTGATTCCGTTCTGACCAGAGCGGAAACGGCAATTAAATACGCCGTCGTATGCATAAACAAGCTTTCAATTTTCTCAACCGGCCAGTGGCTGATGTCTCCCTTTGTCTGAACCGGTCCACGCAGGCAGTCTGCAAGTGCTTGTAGTTTTTCGCTTGTTCGAATGATACCGGCGGACTCCATCATCATTGACTGCAGCTCTTTTTTCTCAAAAAGCGGTGGAATAGCGGCCGCCGCTGATGAAACCGGCTGTCCAGCTTTTTCACTTGCTTCTCCGCTCGCGATCAATGCCTTTGCAAAACGTTTCCCAAAAGCGATGCCTTCCAGCAGTGAATTGCTTGCCAGCCGGTTCGCCCCATGAACGCCCGTACAGGCTGTTTCACCAATCGCATACAATCCTTTTATCGATGTGCGTCCAGATGTATCCGTTTTTACTCCGCCCATTAAAAAATGACTGCCAGGCGCGACAGGAATAAGGCCTTTTTTTATATCAATGCCCTGCCCACAGCAGATGGCTGAAATTGTTGGAAAGGCTCTTTCAAATTCCTTAATCATGGATATATCAAGATACACCTCGCGCCCGCTTTTTCGAGCCTTATATATTTCAAAAGCTGTTACATGACGGGGAGCCAAATCGCCAAGCGGGTGAACCCCTTGCATAATTTTCCCGCCTTCTTCATCTGTCAATACCGCGCCGGCGCCTCTCACTGCTTCAGAGATCAATCCTTTTGTTTCTCCGTTTACATACAAAAGAGTCGGATGGAATTGAACAAATTCCATGTCCGTAATAGCGGCGCCGGCACGATAAGCAAGGGCAATCCCGTCCCCTGTAATGGTCTCCTGATTTGAGGTGAACGAATAAAGCGCCCCCGCTCCGCCTGTCGCTAAAATAACATGATCGGCTTTATATTGATGCACTTTTCCATTCCTTGATTTTGTTTTAACACCTGTACACACCTTATCTTGAACAATCAGCTCAAAGGCCAGTTCATGTTCACGGATGTCTACTTGACCTGGAAGGTGCGACATAAAATGCTCAACCGCCCACTTTCCAGTTGCATCACCGCCTGCATGCACAATCCGCCGGTGGCTGTGTGCCCCTTCAAGTCCTAATGACAATAGGCCATTTTCCTGCCGATCCGCTGAAAATCCTTCTTTCAGCAGTTCATCCATACATGCTGCACCTTCCATGACAAGCTGTTTTACCGCTGCCGCATTATGATGAAATTCTCCCGCAGCAAGAGTATCATTTATATGAGATTCATACGTATCCAGTGGAGATAAGACAGCTGCGACGCCGCCCTGTGCAAAATAAGAATTGCTTTGCCGCATCACTGTCTTTGTGATAACCATCACATTCATATGCGCTGCTAAATGCCTTGCAGCCTGTAATGCCGCGATTCCTGATCCGATAATGACAGCACTTGGCATTTTTTTCATCGACCACCCTCACTTTACAGTTGTCTTGACACTTATCTTTACATAAAATAAAAAGAAAGACAAGAATAAATTTAAGATAAAGAGAGCAGGGATGATATTGTATTTTGACTATGCCGCTACTTCTCCTATGAAAAAAGAAGCGCTTGACGTTTATATAGAAGCAGCCCGTTGTTTCTCAGGGAACACATCGAGCCCACATGATGAAGGTACACGGGCTTCGCTCTTGCTGGAGCAGTGCCGGACAGAAATTGCGAGTTTGGCCGGTGTTTTAAAGGATGGCATCTATTTTACCGGCAGCGGAACAGAAGGAAACATTTTGGCTCTTTTGTCGTTCGCACGAAACAAACCGAAAAAACATATTATTACCGGGATGGCTGAACACACTTCTGTTCACTCGGCGATGACCATTCTTCAATCAGAAGGGTTTAACATAACAAAGCTGCCGCTCAATGAATATGGTGTAGTAACAGTAGAATCGGTCAAAGCGGCAATTTGTTCGGATACTGCGCTTATTTCTATTCAACACATCAACCCGGAAATTGGCACCATTCAGCCGGTTGAACAAATTGCTGTGGAAGCGAAAAAAAGAGGTATTCTTTTTCACACAGACTGCGTACAGTCATTTGGCAAAGTGCCGCTTCATGCCCTTCATGCAGACGCCATGACCTTTTCCGCCCACAAAATTGGCGGTCCAAAAGGGTGTGGAGCCGTTTACCTGTCTCCGTTTCAATCAGTCAGTCCGGTTTTTCCCGGTTTAATGCACGAGAAAGGCATCCGCGGCGGCACTGTTGACACCCCGGCGATCGCCGCCTTTGCCGAAGCGGCCAAAACAGCTGCTTCATTGGAAAAGCTTTGGACGTTAAGGCATTTGTTAAAAGAAAAACTAAACGGGTCTTCCATAAAGTGGATCGAAGGAAATGATTCGAATCAATATCCCGGAGTAATCGGAATGTGTATTCCCGGAATAGAAGGACAGCTTGTGATGCTCGCTTTAAATGCACAAAACATGTACATTTCAACCGGGAGTGCCTGTGATGCTTCTTCAGCCACCGGAATGAAAGCCGCTCTTGCGATGGGTATGACAATAGAAGAGGCACGGCAGTTTTTTCGCCTTTCATTCGGGCCTGAAACGACTGAAAGTGAAGTCATAAAGCTTGCACAGGCACTTTTGCATGTTGCCGCGCAGGCGGTTATGCTATGATAGCCGGTGGAGGGATTGCATGATGAAAGATAAAAAGAAATTAATTGGCGAGGAACGGCGCAAGCAGATTTTGCACTGGCTTCAATCGGAGGAAACACCGCTGACTGGAAATGAACTGGCTGAACGGGCACAGGTCAGCCGGCAGGTTATTGTTGGAGATATTACACTGCTGAAAGCACGTGGAGTTCCGATTATGGCGACGAGTCAAGGATATGTTTATCTAAATATTCAAGAAGACACCGATGCAGAGCGGATTGTCGCCTGCCTGCACCCGCCGGATCAAACGAAAGAAGAATTGCTGCTTCTCGTGGATCTTGGCGTTCTTGTAAAAGATGTGAGAATCGAACACCCCGTATACGGTGATTTAACCGCGTCCATTATGGTGTCAAACCGAAAAGAAGCCCTTCAATTTTTGGAGAAAATCAATGAAACAAAAGCTGCGTACTTATCCGAATTAACAGAAGGCGTTCATTTGCACACGCTGTCTGCTAAAGATTCAGCCACGCTTGATGAAGCGGAACAAGCACTTCGTCATGCCGGCTTTTTGCTTGAATAACGAAAAGAAGCTCACCGATTGGCGAGCTTCTTTATTTTATGCTTTTTCTGCTGCCTGCCCGACCTCATATCCATAATAGCTGCCAAGCACCTGCACATTGCAGCCGAGTGCCTCCATTTCAGCAAAAGCGCCCGGTACTAAAATATCGTCAATGCGCTGCGCCACATCGATAATGAAAAAATAATTGCCAAGACCTGTTTTTAAAGGGCGCGATTCAATTTTCGCAAGGTTCAGATTTCGCCAGGCAAACGTAGCTAACACCTGATGGAGTGTTCCTGGACGATCGGTAGGAAGCGTCACGACAATCGTCGTTTTGCCGCCCGTTTGCGGAAGCGGAAATGTCAATTCTTCATGCGTTTTAGACAAAACGAGAAACCGCGTATGGTTAAAAGTATAATCATGAATATCTGCCTCTGCCATAAATAAGCCGTACTCTTCTGCCGACAGCGAATTAGCAATAGCTGCAATGCACTCTTCAGGATGTTCACTTACATATTTAGCGGCCGCCGCAGTGGATGTCATCTGCTGAGACGGAACACTGTAAAAATGGCGCTGCAAAAATTTGTGGCACTGTGCAATCGCGTGTGGATGCGATAAAATGCGTCCTGCGTCTTTCCATTTGTGCGCATTATCCGGATGGACGAGCAGATGCTGCTGGATGGGTGCGGTTAATTCACCGACAATTGTTAAATCTGCTTCATGGAATAAATGATCAATAGTCATATTGACCGTTCCTTCCAGCGCATTCTCAATTGGCACAACCGCAAGATCCGCTTTTCCTTGAAGGACATAATCCATGCACTCCGGAATGGTGACACATGGAATCCGCTCATCATTCGGAAACGCATCCGACACCGCAATATCGGTAAATGTCGCCGCGGGACCTAAAAAAGCAATTTTCCTCAAAACCGTTCACTCCTGTCTTCTCACTCAAACGGATTACGCGCCCGAACCGAGCACTTCTACCGTATCTACAAATTCTAGTTTTTTCAGCCGGGACAACAGCTCGTCCAACCCGGTTTTCATACCGGTGACATTAAGCGACAGCGTTACGTTTGCGCGTCCCTGCAGCGGAATGGTCTGATGAATCGTCAGCACATTTCCGCCGCAGCCCGCGACAACAGCAAGCAGTTCAGATAAGGTTCCCGACCGGTCTTCTAGATGAAAAAACAATGTAATGATTCGCTCTTTGACGACGGTGTGAAACGGAAACACCGTGTCGCGGTATTTGTAAAAAGCACTGCGGCTTAAATCTACTTTTTGTACCGCTTCCCAGACAGAATCCGCTTTTTTCCGTTCAATCAATTCTTTTGCATCAAGCGTTTTTTTCATCGCTTCCGGAAGCACATCTTCGCGGACGAGATAAAATTTTTCATTTTGCTCTTTCTTCCCCATGTCGTTCCCCCTTAAAACCGCCAGCAACAGCTTTTATTCGACAAATTCAAATTCATAATCGAGCAGACGCACGATGTCGCCGTTTTCAGCTCCGCGCGCGCGTAAAGCTTCATCCACACCCATTGTACGCAGCTGACGTGCAAAGCGTTGAATAGAGGGCTCCCGTGAGAAGTCCGTCATCTTAAACAGCTTTTCAATCTTGCTGCCTGTTAGTTCAAATGCGCCGTCCGAACCACGAGTAATCACAAACTCAGCCGCTTGTTTTTCATGGCGGTACATAACCCGGTTCACAGACAAATCTTCTTCTTCATGCTCAAGCGGGAATTCTGGTGTTTCTTCTACTTTGTCGGCGATCGCGAACAATAAGTCACGCAGCCCGCTGCGTGTTACTGCCGAAATCGGGAAGATCACCGCATCCGCTCCTACCTTTTCTTTAAATGCCTTTAAATGTTCTTCCGCTTCCGGCATGTCCATTTTATTCGCCACAATAATTTCCGGACGCTCTGTCAGCCGAAGATTATATTCTTTCAGCTCATTGTTAATCGTGACGTAATCCTCGTACGGATCGCGCCCTTCCATCCCAGACATATCAAGCACGTGAACGATAACACGTGTACGTTCAATGTGACGTAAAAATTGATGGCCAAGCCCTGTTCCTTCATGCGCGCCTTCAATCAAACCCGGCAAGTCGGCCATAACAAAGCTTCGGCCATCTTCTGTTTCTACCATGCCGAGATTCGGTACAAGTGTCGTGAAATGATAAGCAGCGATTTTTGGCTTTGCTGCAGTAACAACAGACAAAAGCGTAGATTTCCCCACGCTTGGGAACCCAACAAGTCCGACGTCTGCCAATAACTTTAATTCAAGTGTAACATTGCGTTCAATGCCCGGCTCCCCATTTTCGGAAATTTCCGGTGCCGGATTCGCAGGTGTGGCAAACCGGCTGTTTCCGCGGCCGCCGCGGCCGCCTTTTGCAATGACTGCCTGCTGGCCATGTTCTACAAGATCAGCAATTACTTCGCCTGTTTCATCATCTGTTACGACTGTTCCGGGCGGTACTTTGACAATCATGTCTTTTGAATTGCGCCCGTGCATGTTTTTGCTCATCCCATGTTCGCCGCGCGGCGCTTTAAAATGGCGCTGGTAACGAAAATCCATCAGTGTGCGAAGCCCTTCTTCCACTTCAAACACAACGTTCGCGCCGTTTCCGCCATCGCCGCCAGCAGGACCGCCGTTCGGTACATATTTTTCACGGCGAAACGCAACCATGCCGTTTCCGCCGTCGCCGCCTTTAACATATATCTTAACCTGATCTACAAACATATTGTCTGTTCCTCCTAAAAAGTCACTTCCATTAGTATATCCTGACAACCCGTTTCCAACACAGCGCTTTTCAGCTGCAATTCTTTCGGGATTTCACCTATTTTGTCCAGCAGCAGCGGGCGGTTTGCCACCTCTCCCATCCATTCCATTCGCACAAAAAGGTGTTCTTCTTTTTCTGACAAGTGTATAAATAATTCGTGTGTATTATATTCTTTTACATGCTGCTCCAGCAATGAAAACAAACGGTTAAAAAAGCGAAACGCTTGTTGGTCATCTGTCCGGCCTGCTGTAATGTTCTCATCAATCTCATATTCAAGCCGAAATAGATGCTGCGACCAATTGAACGTCATAAACAGCTCCGCCATCCCCGGCATGCCAAGATTGCACAGCCTTGATTCCTGCACAGCCTTCACAATAATATGATCCGCTGCCCGAGCTGCTTCATCAAGATTATTTAAGGCAAGATACCCTTTGACAATCTGTATATCGTTCATCCAGTCATGACGCGCATGACGAAGCGTTTTTAATACCGTCCATTCTTCCTTTTCCACCTGGCTGTCACACCTCCTGCCCGTTTTCAAACGCGACCTTCCTTTTTGTTAGTATAGCAGAAAAATGGTTCATTTGAACGGGAAAGATAATCGTCTGCGCACAAAAAAACAGAGGCGCTCCGAAAGGTTGACTTTCAGAACGCCTCCATCCGTAATCCGCTTATTGAGCAGCAGGATATACACTTACTTTTTTACGATCGCGTCCAACGCGCTCGAAACGAACGATACCATCTGTTTTCGCAAACAACGTATCATCACCGCCACGACCTACGTTTTCACCTGGGTGAATTTTCGTTCCGCGTTGACGGTAAAGGATAGAACCACCTGTTACGAACTGGCCGTCAGCACGTTTAGCGCCAAGGCGTTTCGACTCAGAGTCACGTCCGTTTTTTGTAGAACCTACCCCTTTTTTGGATGCGAAAAATTGAAGATTTAATTTCAACATGTGTTTTCACCTCCTATAGGATATTTATTTGAATATACTGTCCGTACTCTTCTTCAATCGTCTGTAAGGAGACAACCATACCTTCTAATAAAAGCTGAACCTGGTCGCGCTTGTTTGCTGACAGTCCATCCGGTACACGGCAGGAAAGCAGTCCGCCGTCTTCCCCCTGATCAATATCAGGTGTAATGCCCGTCAGTGCCATCACCGCATTCAGTGAACCGAATGAAACAGCTGAAGCACCCGCACAAACCAAGTCTTTGCCGCTGTCATCAAAGCCGGCATGGCCTTCCATTTTAAACGATGTAATCAAGCCGGATTCATCTTTGTTAATGTCAACATAAATCATTGGATCATCGCCTTATGCGTTGATTTTTTCAATGACTACTTTTGTGTAAGGCTGACGGTGTCCTTGCTTTTTGCGGTAGTTTTTCTTCGCTTTAAATTTGAAAACGATGATTTTCTTCGCGCGTCCTTGCTTTTCAACCTTCGCCGTTACCGTTGCGCCTTCTACGATCGGGCTTCCGACTTTAACGTCATCGCCGCCAACGAAAAGAACTTTATCAAAAGTGACTGAGTCACCATCTTGTGCGTTCAATTTTTCGATGTAGATTGCTTGGCCTTCTTCAACTTTAACCTGCTTGCCGCCTGTTTCAATAATTGCGTACATTTCTGCACCTCCCTGTTTACTCAGACTCGCCACGTGACAGGTGATCCGTAGATGCTTAAACCTGCTATGTGCGGTTGTAGCACGGGTGCTACAAACAATAACATATGAATTCTATCACCTTTAAACATTAGTGTCAATCAATATTTTCAAACATATCCTGAACGTCTTTTTTTCCTTCAAAAAAAGATTGAAGAAGCTGCTCTTCTGTTAGTTCACCGTGCCTGTTTACTTGAAACCTGTGTGTCCTGTTTCTTCTAAACGACCGGACAGCATCAAGGAGGCGGTCCGTTTCTAAAAGGGACAAGTACAGTAAGCGCATAGACATCGGATCATAAAACCGGGCAGTTAAAAAACGAATGAACATGACTTCTTTTTCTTTCCACATCACAAGAAGCTGAACAGCAATATAGGAAACAGTCAACAGCAGCTGCAAATAAAATGGAAGGGTGATGACCGCTGTACCCATAATGAGAAGAAGGGCAGCGAATGAGAGAAAAATGGACTGCCTATAAGCACGGAAATAAGGCTGGATTGCACATAAAATAAGCTGAAGCATTTTGCCCCCATCAAGTGGAAGCACTGGCAAGAGGTTGAACAAAAAGATAACCGCATTAAGCTCAAAAAACAATTCATACAAAGCAGCATCCATCCATCCTGCTTTTAAAAAAAGAAAACTTATTATAAGCATTGGAATATGCATAAATGGACCGGCCAGCACAACGAGCCATTCTTCAAGAAGCGGCCTGCCCGCGTGCTCATCGGTCTCCATCTTGCCGCCAAACGGGAGCATCTCTACTTTTTGAATGCGCCAGCCCATCGCTTTTGCTGCACCAGCGTGGCCTAGTTCGTGAATAAGCAAAATAAGCCCGATGCATATGGCTTCTAAAAAAAGTCCTGTTGCTGCAGCTGCTGCCCCGAACAGCCAAGTTAATGGATGAATACGTACATTATTCATACACATTCACTTTTCTTGATGAAATAGCCTGACCATTTTTTCGTTCAACAATTTCAATGATACGACCGGAAGGAATACCGATTGGCTCTCCCTGCTTAATTCGCTCAAACAGCCGATATGATTCTGGCTGCAGCCCTCTTACTTCCACTTCGGTGCCATCGTCCTGCTGGATGGAAATGTTTTCATTATTAATTCTTATGACGACACCATCTTGTTCAGCAGCAAGCGGATTGTTTGTACTCACAAAGGAAGCCGGCGCGATGCTTGTCCGATTCATGGCCGGCAAAAGAGTGCCAAATCGTTCTTCATAAGCAGCTGAAAAAGGTGCAAAAGAAAAATCATTTGTAAAAATCGTTTTTGCAAGAGACGCATGCTGGTTAAGATACACAACAACAAATAAACAAAAAGAAGCCATGATTTTTTTCGGCATACGAACCCCTCCCGCCTGCTTATGTATATGCCGAAAAAACGAAAAAAAACCGCTTAAAAAAGCGGCTTTTGTGCTACCGGCTCATGCCGATAAATCGTTTGAATTTCGTGAAAAATGTGTCTTTTTCCGGTTCGAGATGCTGAAGAGGAACCGACTCACCCAAAATACGGCGTGCAATGTTCCGGTACGCAATCGAAGCACGATTGTTCGGATTATGTGCCACAGGCTCGCCATTATGGGAGGATTTAATGACCTCATCATCATCTGCCACAATACCGATCAGTTCAATGGACAGGTGGGCTGCCACCTCATCAACATCAAGCATATCGCCTTCTTTCACCATATGGTGGCGAATCCGATTGACGACAAGCTTCGGTGGTGCCATACCTTCTTCTTTTTCAAGAAGACCAATAACACGGTCCGCATCCCGGACGGACGACTTCTCCGGTGTTGTGACAACAATTGCCCGGTCTGCACCTGCTACCGCATTTTTATAGCCTTGCTCAATCCCCGCCGGGCAGTCGATTAAAATATAGTCATAGTCCTGCTTAAGCTCATCGATTAATTTCTTCATTTGCTCTGGTGTTACAGCTGACTTATCTGTCGTCTGAGCTGCCGGAAGCAAATAAAGAAGATCGTTAAAGCGTTTATCTTTGACGAGAGCCTGATGTGTTTTGCATCGTTCTTCCACCACATCGACAAGGTCATAAATAATGCGGTTTTCAAGCCCCATGACAACATCAAGGTTGCGAAGACCGATGTCCGTGTCAACAAGGCATACTTTTTTCTCCTGCAGCGCAAGCGCTGTACCGAGATTGGCGGTCGTTGTCGTTTTGCCGACCCCGCCTTTTCCAGAAGTAATGACGATTGCTTCACCCACTTCAAAAGCCCCCTTTAAACGTCGATAAATCAGGTCGCAAATATTTGAGCACCTGCAGCCGATCAATCACCAATTGTTGTGCTTCGTTAATAAAAGCACATTCCGATTCAGTTATCTCTTCTTCGTCGTACCGGTCTGGCGAGCGGGTTAAATGACCGCTGATCCGCAATTGAGACGGCATCATTTTTGCCGCGGAAATAACGGCTGAATCATTGCCGTAACAGCCCGCATGCGCCATGCCTTTCAGCGCACCCATTACAAAGATGCTGCCGCCCGCCATCACCGTTCCGCCCGGATTTACATCTCCAATCAATAATAAGTCACCTGGTACTTCAAGTACTTGTCCGGAACGAATACGGCCGGCATACGAAACGATTTCATTTTCTTCTTTCCACTGTACCGCCTCGTCAATCGTCAATACGTTTGACCTAATGTCTTCGACGACTAGGTGACGGCGCTGTCTGATCAGCTGACGCAGCTCTTCTTTTTCTTCTTCAGTCACATACCGGTTCCCCGTTTGAACAGTGACTTTAATGAGCGCGTCTTCGTCTTTTTTTGTAACGGCATCTAATTTTTCGGTTAATTCTTCTATTAGTTCATTATACGCGCATTTATCGTTCAATTGAAGAGTCAGACCGTCTTTCGTCCCTTTAATGACGACGTTTTGACTTTGTTTCATAGAAAGTATCCCACCTCTGTACGTCTCAATATTCGACAGCGCTATTCCATATTCCTTTTTTCAACATCAATCGAACACTTTTTTCAATCGCAAAAAAGCATTTCGAAGCGGAACCGCGAACACGATGTAGAAAAGGCCATTCAAGACAAGCGATGCCAGCAGTCTAACGTAAGCAAACTGTTCCAATGAAACAGTTGTCCGCTGCACCAGCACATTTAAGCCATAAATCAGCATTTCAAGTAACGCGATATCAAATAAGACAATGACGAAAAAAACAGGCATCGTGCTGTGAAGCCATTTCGTCAGCTTGGATGTTATGTAGACGATAAGCGGAAAGAAAAAGAAATAAGCCCCAAGAAGTCCCGTATAAAACATATCAAATAAAAAGCCGAAGAAAAAGCCATATTTTATCGCTGTGTTCCGGTCAAAAAAAACAGACATGAACAAAAGGCCTATGAAGAAAAAATGCGGGACAGGTACATAAGCTCCATTAAATGCCTGTTCTGAAAAGAAGATCATAAAGACACTGTCACTATAAAACAGGGCGACTATTAAAAGAGGAAGGAGCGCTTTTTTCACAGTCCTTCCTCCTCAATAAGCACCTGCTGGCGGTCTTCTTCTTCCGGCAGAACACCTGTCATTTCACGTTTAGAAACCATCACATGCTCAAGATCGTAAAAGCTTGCCGACGGCTCAACCAGCGCTGTTTGTGTTAATCCGAATTCATCTGGAACAAGCTCTGTCACAGTTCCAATGACGAGTCCTTTCGGAAAAACACCGCCAAGACCAGATGTTGTAACGGTTTGTCCTTTTTTTACTTTTGAATCAGAAGGGATTTTTGTCATTTGAAGCATTTTCTTTTCTTCGTTATATCCTTCAATCAATCCGTAAATTGGCGTACCACCTTGAATGATTGCTGACACACGGTTGTTCGTATCATGAGCAGACAAAAGCTGCACAGTAGACGTAAATTTCGACGTGCTTTTCACTTTTCCGACTAAGCCGCTTGCGGTCATCACGGCCATGTCTGGTTCGATGCCGTTTGATTCACCTTGGTCAATCGTTATAAGCTCATACCACCGGTCAGGATTGCGCGCAATCACCGTCGCTTGTACGGGTTCATAATCTGCAAGGCTTTTTTCTTTTTCAAGCACTTTCCGAAGTTCCGCATTGTCTTTTTCAAGACGTGCTACGTCACTTTCTAATTGCGCGAGCTCTTCTAAATGCGCGCGAAGCTTTTCGTTTTCTTCATATGTATGACGAAGCCTGCTTACATCATCCCAAAAAGACTCAACAACACCGGCCGGTTTCGACACAATATTTTGGCCAAACCCCGTTACATCTTTCACGAACTTTTCAGGCCACGTAATGTTACCCCGGTCCCGTATCGAAAAACCAATCATGGCTACAAGAAGAATAATGCTGCCGAGCAATATGATCAACCGCTTGTTTGTAAAAAATTGCGGCATGAATTCCACCTCAGTTTTCTAAGCATTCAAAACGGGAAGGCTGGTTCAACGCGCACCGGAAAACCGGTCACAACGCACGGAGAACCGGCCTTATCGTCAATTGTTATTTGTTTTTAAATAAATGAATGTGATCAAGCGCAAGTCCTGTTCCAACCGCTACACAGTCCAATGGATTTTCCGCAATGATGACTGGCATATTTGTTTCCTTACTGATCACTTTGTCCAAATTGCGCAAAAGTGCCCCGCCGCCTGTTAACACAATGCCGCGGTCCATAATATCTGCTGCAAGTTCCGGAGGCGTTTTTTCCAATGTTCCTTTTACTGTATCCACAATGGCATATACTGTATCTTTTAGCGCATCCGCAATTTCCTGCGCAGTAATCTCAATTGTTTTCGGTAAACCTGTTAATAAGTCACGTCCACGGATTTCCATGTTTGGAATGTCACCTGAATCACCTGCTGAACCGATTTCCATTTTAATTGTTTCAGATGTCCGATCGCCAATCAGCAAATTGTACTGCTTGCGGATATACGCGATAATCGCATCATCCATTTCATCTCCGGCAATGCGAAGCGATTCGCTTGTGACAATGCCGCCAAGCGAAATAATCGCCACTTCTGTCGTACCGCCTCCAATATCCACGACCATGCTGCCCGTCGGTTCCCATACAGGGAGATTAGCTCCAATCGCTGCAGCGAAAGGTTCTTCAATCGGATACGCATCGCGGGCGCCAGCTTGACGCGTAGCATCTATAACCGCACGGCGTTCAACTGCTGTAATACCGGATGGAACGCAGACCATTACGTATGGCTTGCTTGACAGGAAGCCAGATGATCCCTTTGTTGCTTGTTTAATATAATATTTAATCATTGTCGCCGTTGTTTCGTAGTCAGCAATAACACCGTCTTTCATGGGACGGGTAGCAATAATGTTGCCTGGTGTCCGGCCGATCATGTTGCGTGCGTCATTTCCAACCGCTACGATTTGTTTTGTATCTGTCTGCAGCGCCACAACGGACGGCTCTCGTACGATAACTCCTTTTCCTTTTGCATAAACAAGTGTGTTTGCTGTTCCAAGGTCAATGCCTAAGTCGCGGCTCCCAATTCCAAACATGTAGTGTATCTCCCTTTCCTCAATAGATCCTTTTTATCGTGATCATTTCACTATCAATGGCTATTTATTTGTGTGAAAAGCTTCTCAAAAACCATAACTTATATTATAGCGGAACGAAAAAAAAAAGCATAGCGTTATAAATAACCTTTTTCTTTCAAACTGACAAATTTCTTCTCTCCAATGATCAAATGGTCGAGGACATCAATACCCAGTATTTTGCCGCATTCGACAAGACGTTTTGTCACATCGATGTCTTCACGACTTGGCGCCGGGTCGCCCGATGGATGGTTATGAAGACAGATGATACTTGCTGCCGAACGGCGGAATGCTTCTTTAAATACCTCGCGCGGATGAACAATCGAGGCATTTAAGCTGCCGATAAACAACGTCTGCTTATGCATTACTTGATTTTTCGTATTTAAATAAAGCGCGACAAAATGCTCCTGGCTTAAGAAGCGCATTTCTTCCATCATGTAATTGGCCGCATCTTCCGGCGAGCGGATCATGAACCGCTCATCATATTTCAGCCGTTCAATACGGCGGCCGATTTCAACAGCTGCCATAAGCTGAATCGCTTTTGCGCTGCCGATGCCTTTAATGGATGTAATTTCTTCGAGCGATGCGTCTTTTAAGAGGCGAAGACCTTCAAATTCATTTAAGATGCGGTTAGATAGCTGCAGGACGGATTCTTCTTTCGAGCCAGTCCGGAGTAAAATCGCGAGGAGCTCGTGGTTGGATAAACTGTGCGGACCGCTCGCAATCATTCGTTCACGCGGGCGGTCGTGTGGCGGGACATCACGGATCATCAGTGGCGGAGATAAAGCAATTTTATCATGGTCCATTCGTTCTATTCCCCTCTCAAATTAGCGGGATGAAGAGCTGCCAGTGAGAAGGCCCATTTGTTTCAGCCGGCGGTAAAGTGAGGAAATCGGCAGGCCGACGACATTAAAATAATCGCCATGGATCGCTTTAACAAACAGGGCACCCGCCGTTTGAATACCATATCCTCCTGCTTTGTCAAATGGATCGCCTGTCTCAATATAAGCAGCCATGTCCGCTTTTGTCAGTTCCCAAAATTCAACAACCGTTTTTTCGTGAAAAACCACTCTTTCATTTTTCGACACGATCGCAACACCTGTATAAACTGCGTGCGTGCGGCCGGATAAAGAAGAAAGCATCTGCATCGCTTCCTCTTCCGTTTCTGGTTTCCCAAGAATACGCTCGTCTGACACAACCACTGTATCTGCACCGATCACAGCAGCGTTTGGATGTTCAGTGAAAACCGCTGCCGCTTTTTTCAGCGCAAGCTGCTCAACAGCCGCTGCCGGATGCGTGCCAGGTTCAATCGTTTCGTCCGCATGGGCGGGTTGTACAGTAAATGGAATGAAAGCTTGAGTAAGCAATTCTTTTCTGCGGGGTGATGATGAAGCCAAAATAATGTGGGTCAAAGAGGATCACCTTTCTTTTTAAATTAAGGATCAAAGGCTACGAGCGCAGCGTCCTGCTGCAGCGCCTTTTTGACCCGCATCGTGCGGGCCCTAGGGAGAGTACGCATTTATCATAGCAGACAATTCTTCAATGAACAAATAAAAACCTGCCGAATTTTGGCAGGCTACGGCAAAAGAATAGAGGCCATTTCATCGAGCTGCTGCGAATCAGCCGCTTTTTTCATTGTCTCCTCCTCTTCACTGGATAGGTTCACTTTTGTTTCTTTTACATAGGCAGCTGTGCCACTTGATTCAAGGCTAAGCTCCGCTTCATCCGCTGCTTCTTTTGTTAAAAAGATCCCATAAATCATGCTATATTGGTTTTGGGCTGGAATCACCGCTGCTGGCGCTCCAGAAGATGAAGCGGCTTTATTCGCTGCTTCTTCCGTTGAAAAAAGGCCTCCTTGGATAACAAACAATGGCACTGTTTTTTCAACCGGTGCTGTCTTCTGTTCTGTGGAGCTGTTCATAGCCGGTGTTATCTGTTGTTCTGCAGAGCTATTCATCGCCGGCGCCGCTTTTGTTTCCGTCTTTTCTGGGACAGCGCTCATCATTAACAATCCAAAAACACTGCCTGTCAATAACGCCGAAATAATGATCAATAAGCCTGTTGCCGCTTTTAGCGTTGGCTTTTTTTCCGGTGTGTCCGGTATGACCGTTTCCTCGCCCGGCATCCGCCAAACAAGTACATCACTGTTTTGCCGTGTCCAGTTCGGCTCGTCCATGTTCATCCCTCCTTTTCTCTTAACTATACGGTTTCAAAAAAACAAAAAGAACAGAATGGTGAATCATTCTGTTCTTTTCACTCTTCAATTGTTATAAATGGATTTTCTTTATTGGCCGGGTATGGCGCATCAATAACTGGAACCCCTTCGAGAAGATCCAGCAGGCCAGGCATATAATACGCTGCCACAATCAATGTAAATTCAATCGGATTTTCTGTTCCTTCGATCTTTTCAGCTTCTTCCGGCCCCGTGAAATACAGTTCTTTAATAATTAAGAGGCGCATTTGCCCTTCGAGCGTTTCAATAAACGATTCGACTTCTTCATAATTATCCGCCTGGGCAGTTATATGGATATAACTGCTATATACACCCTCAGGAAGTACTTCCGGTTCTAATAGAACAGTTTCCTCACCAGTGCCAATCTCCCCTTTTCCGTAATCGCCCACTCCTTCAACTGTCGATTCAAACTCCTGCTCTTCTGATTCGTCATTTTCACTTATATTGGCTTCACTGTCCGCACTTTCTTCATTGTTGAGAATCGCGCTTTCCATAAATTCAATGGATGTGATCAGACTTCCAGATAAAAGCTCCGCTTTTTCAAGATCAAGCAGCAGTTTGTCATCCATCAGCTTAACCGGCAGTTTTTTCTGAAGAGATTCCGTGTTTAACAACTGCGTATCACCAGCTGAAAAATCTGTTTCTTCAAGTACTGAAATAAGTTCGTTTTCCGCGTTAATTTGCTGCTTTGTCTGTTCAACAGCCTGGTTAACAGGAACATAGAACGCAAAATAAGCGTATATCATCCCCAAAAATAATGTGAGTAACAATATAAAGATAAAAATCAATTTGCGATTCATGGGCGCTCACTCTCTTTCAACGCACTTTCCACAGAAGATCGATCCATAATAATCTCATACTCCGCCAAATAACGCGGCAGCGCATTTTTCGCTTCGACCGCTTCCTGCGTCTTTGCTTCCGCCTCTTCAAGAGATGTTTCCACTGTTCGAAGTCTCGCAGAAGAAACCCATTGGGACTCATGAAGCTCTGCCAGATAATATGCCGCTTCCCGGCTCGTATCAAATTGAACCAGCAGCGTAAGAGACTCATCGCTCAAATAGGAAAAAGATTGAAAGAACCCGCGGTCCGGCAGCCGTTCAATAAAATGATCTAAAATAGGCGTCACTGGAAGCTGTTCTTGTCTGGCCCAATTGGCTGCTTGATTTAAATGCTCGACACTTGATGCCGCTTCATTTTGCTCGGCTGATCCTTCCAGTGTGGTTCGCAGTTCAACTGTCTGAGCCAATCTTTGCTCTAACAGTTCAAGTTCGTTTTGTTTCATATAGATGCAAAAAAACAAGAAGCCAGCTGCCAGAGTACACAGTGCCGCTGCCAGGAAAAAAAGCCAGATCGGTGTGCGCTTCTTTTCTTTCTGCGGAAGTAAATTAATCTCAATTTGCACGGGCGGTCACCTCTCTTTCAGCCCTAGTCCGACAACCGGATAAAAACCAGCCGGGAGAAGACCGCCGTCTTTCACCGTGATTTCCACCGTCTCATCCCCATAAACAAGCAAACTGTAGCGGTCTTTTAATGCGCGTTTAAAAAAATTGGCGCGTATAAAATCCCCGTTTAGAAAAATGGCGGAGATACGGACATGTCCTTTATGAAGCGAATTTTCATAAAAGTTAATGACCTTATCCAGTTCACTGAATACATCCATAAACTCGTCCAGTTCACTTTTCTCTCCCGACGAAACGTCAATCGTGTCTTCATTTGTTTCAAATGAGACCGGCTTCATAAATTTTGGCTGATGCTGATGAAAAATCGAAATGGTCAGCGAGCCTTGCTTTAAATGCAGCAGAATATAATGATCCTCTTCCTTCACAAGAGCCATTTCGTAGTAAAGCCGATAAAGGTTTAACGGCCCAACGTCAGCTACAACAGGTGTAAGACCGGATTTTTCGAAAACACTGACGTATTCTTCCACCTTTTCTTCCGGTGCGGCGATAAGCAAAATATGTTTTTTTCCATCATATATATTTGTGACAGCTGTATCAAAAACAGGATTTTCAAAGGGAAGATGAATGCTCGTGCCGATTTTCATAAATAAATAAGAATTAATCTCATCATCTTCTAAATCGATATCGACTTTCTCTTCTTTCATCGCGACAAAAGAGTCTGGGACAAGAAACCGGACAGGGCGGCTTTTAATCTTCCATTCATCGACACAATTCTCCATAATAGACAAAAGCTCATTGGGATCAATAATATCTCCTTTTTTAATGATGCCGGGCGGAATAAGCCTTTCTCCGTACCGCTCCACCTTCATGGGAATCCCCGGCGTCACTTCGGCAAACCGGATTGCGTAGTCGGTCAGCATCATGTTCACGATTCTTTTTTTTCGTTGAAACAATCGAATAGCCATAAACATGCTCCTTATTTAAAAAACTGCACGTACCAGCCAATCAAATCCGCACCGTGGAAAAAAGCGGCAAACGCGCCCATTGCGATAAACGGTCCGAACGGCATCGGCTTTCCTTTCTTTACTATACCAAAAAATAAAAGAAATAGGCCGACCATAGCGCCAAAAAGACAAGAAAGAAAAAACGTAAGCAAAACAAGCTTCGTCCCGAAGACAAATCCGAGCAGGCCAAAAAGCTTAATGTCCCCGCCGCCCATTCCGCCTTTTGATACAATTGCGACCGCGAGAAGAAGAAAGAATCCCGCTGCTGCTCCGATGATAGAATTCCACCACGGCTGAAGCGGGTCAATCAAGCGGAGGATAAGAAAAAGCACCGCAAAAAACAGCAGGATTTTATCTGGAATGAGCATGTAGGCAAGGTCGGAAACGACAAGAATCATCATCATCGAAACGAGAAGAACAGCGGCCGCAAATGTCCACGTCCAGCCATATAAAACGTAGGAATACAAAAAGAACAGTGCCGTCAACAGCTCTGTTACAGGATAAAGTGGTGAAATGTCTACGCCGCACTTGCGGCATTTCCCTCTTAACAATATGTATGAAAACACAGGTACAAGATCCCGCGCGGTCAACTGATGGCCGCACAGCGAGCAGGTGCTGCGCGGAGCCACAATTGATTTTCCGGCCGGAACCCGAAGACCGACGACGTTGTAAAACGAGCCGAGGATAAGTCCATATAAGAAAATAATTATACAGATCATAGTAATTTATGGAGTCCCGCCGCCTACTGTATCTCTATCTAACTGCTCTAGTGTCCGTGCAGTAATCTTTCTCTTAGCATCCCCATTTGATAGTGTAACTTTGTACGTATAAGAATTACCATTTTTAGCAATATCAACAAATGAATATGTGTCGTTATAGTTTCCGCCGTCAGGATCTTCCATTGTGTCAATATAACCATCCTCTATCATTTCTTTAAGGGTTAACTGCGTATCCAATTTTGATGAATTCGCATTCCCCGCCACATATGTTTTTGCCGAGTTAATCATCTGTGTCGCATTCGCGACATGCGCATCTTTTTTCGTGTTGTCAATTAAGCCGCCAATGGAAGGTACGGCGATCGCTGCAATAATACCGAGAATAACAACAACGGCGAGCAACTCAATTAATGTGAGTCCTTTTTCATTTTTAAGCGCACTTTTCATTTTCTTAAACATCTTTTTTCCTCCTTTTAATAGGTTAATATCCCTATTCGTTTCTTCCACTTATTATAACCTTGTAAACATCTCTAATTCTATAAGACTATTAAAAAGATCCGACAATTTCCATCTCGCGGCTGCTTATTGAATAGTATTAAAGATCTCAAACATCGGTACCATAATGGCCGCGACAATTACTCCGACGACACCAGCCAGAAACACAATCATGAGCGGTTCAATAAGAGATTTGAGCCTATCTGTTACCGCTTCTACTTCCTGCTCGTAAAAGTCGGCCACTTTTGACAGCATCGCGTCAAGCGAGCCTGTTTCTTCCCCGATGGCAATCATGTTCGATACGAGCGGAGGAAATGCCCAGTGCCGTTTCATCGGTCCGGTAAGCGATTCGCCTGTTTCAAGCGCCTGCCGCGACTCGACAATGACTTCGCCAATGACGTCATTTCCTACTACTTCTTCCACCATTTCCAACGCCTGCAAAATGGGCACTGAATTGGAGAAAAGAGAACTCAGCGTCCGTGTCAGCCTTGCCAGTGCCGCCTTTTGAATGAGCGAGCCGAAAACCGGCATTTTCATCATTGCGTAATCGTAATAATATTTCGTTTTTTTATGACGCCGCAACAGCCCGATTCCCCCGCCCAAGAGTGCGAGAAAAAGGAGAATAAGAAGCCAATAAGACTGCATCCATTCACTTGCGTTAATGACAAAAAGAGTTATGGCCGGCAGTTCACCGCCAAAATCAGCGAACATATTGACAAAAGACGGTACGACCGCGACTAATAAAAAGATGACAACAATAACCGCAATGATGCCAACTGCGATCGGATACGTCAGCGCGGAAATCACTTTTTGACGTGTCCGGTACTGCCGTTCATAATGATTCGCCAAATCGTTAAACGTTTCATCTAAATTTCCCATTGCTTCCCCGGCCCGCAGCATGTTAATAAATAACGGTTCAAAAATGTTTCGCTGCCGGGATGCCGCGTCTGAGAGCGGCCGTCCTTCCCTCAGTTCCGACTCCACGCTCACCAGTGCTTTTTTCAGTGCCTTGCTTTCCGTCTGCTTCGTCAAAATAGACGTAGCAGCAGCGACAGGAACACCCGCCTGCAGCAACACGGAAAACTGGCGCAAAAAAATGACGAGATGATCCAGCTTTACCGGGTTTCCAATTGTAAGGTCCCGTGTTAACATGGTTTCTTCCAGTTCCACAATTTCCGTTACACGAATATTGTTTTGCTGAAGTTTCATTAAGGCAGCCCGTTTTGTGTCAGCGGTTACTTTCCCTTTTTCCGCTCCTTTTCGACTGCGTCCTTTATACGCAAATCTAGCCATTGCCGCGTTCACGCTCTCTTAAATAAGGAAGCAGGTCTTCTCTTGATACCGCGCCCTGCTCCACAAGAAGCTGGGCATGGTCAGCCATCAGCTGCATGCCCGCTGATTTGGAAGTCTGCATCACATTGACAATTTGATGGACTTTTTCAGACCGGATCAAGTTGGAAACGGCCGCATTATTTAGCAGCACTTCTACTGCCGCTCTGCGTCCTTTTAAGTCAGCCGTCGGAAACAGCCGCTGTGAAATGACCGCTGATAAAACAGAAGCAAGCTGAGTCCGGACTTGCGGCTGCTGCTCTGCCGGAAAAACATCAATGATGCGTTCGATTGTTGACGGTGCGCTGGACGTATGAAGCGTGGCAAGCACAAGGTGGCCTGTTTCAGCCGCTGTAATAGCTGTCTGAATCGTTTCAAGGTCCCGCATCTCCCCGACGAGAATGACATCGGGGTCCTGACGCAATGAAGCACGCAGCCCATTAGCGAAGTTTTTCGTATCAAACCCGACTTCGCGCTGATCGATAATGCACTTTCCATGTTTATGCAAATATTCAATCGGGTCTTCGAGTGTAATAATGTGCTTTTTCGTTTCCTGATTCAAATAATCAATCATGCTGGCAAGTGTCGTTGACTTTCCGCTTCCCGTCGGCCCTGTGACGAGGACGAGTCCGGTCGGGCGGCGCGCCACTGTTTTAATAACCGCCGGCATATGAAGCTGCTCAAGCGACGGAATGTCAGCCGGAATAAGCCGGATCGCCAGCGATACACAGCTGCGCTGGTAAAAGACATTGATCCGGAACCTGGATACTTTCGGAATGCCATATGAAAAATCCAGCTCCCCTTTTTCTTCAAATCCAGCCCAAAGTGATGACGGCACGATGGATTTAGCCATTTTTTCTGTGTCTTCCGGTCTTAACGGTTCTTTTCCATACCGTTTTAAATCGCCGTGGATACGGAAAACAGGCGCCGTTCCAACCGTCAAATGAATATCGGACGCATTCAGTTCATAAGCGGCCCGCAGTAAATTCTCTAATTTTTCTTTCATCATCATCACCTACTCCACCAGCACAGCGCGCAATACTTCCTCTGTTGTCGTAATGCCCTGGCGTATTTTCAGCAGGCCATCGTCAAGAAGAAAAATGGTTTTTTGCTTTTGCGCTGTTTCTTTTAATGTTGAATATGGTTCATCGTTTAAAATGATTTTTTTCATTTCTTCTGTCATGGTCAGCACTTCATGAAGCGCAATCCGCCCTTTATAGCCGGTCATATTGCAGGAAGCACAGCCCCGCCCTCTTTTTACATGGTGAATACTCAGGCCCCGTTTCGCAAATATGTCAATCTCTCTTTTTACCGGCTCTTCTTCAACCGCGCAGTCACGGCACACTTTACGGACGAGACGCTGCGATACGACACCGGATAAGGAAGACGCCACTAAAAACGGTTCAATGCCCATGTCGATCAGCCGGGTTAAGCTCGAAAGTGAATCATTCGTATGAAGCGTACTTAAAACGAGGTGCCCTGTCAATGACGCGCGGATCGCAATTTCTGCTGTTTCTTTGTCACGAATCTCACCAATCATAATAACGTTCGGATCCTGCCGTAAAATAGACCGGAGACCGGAGGCAAATGTAAGCCCGACATTTGAATTCACTTGAATTTGATTGACGCCTTCAAGCTGATATTCCACCGGATCTTCTATCGTAATAATATTCATCTCTTCCGTGTTCAATTTGTTCAGCCCGGCATACAGTGTCGACGATTTTCCCGATCCGGTCGGGCCCGTAATAAGAACAATGCCATTTGGACGGCTTAGCAGCTTTTCTACTCGTTGATAATTCACTTTGTTAAATCCGAGCTGTGATAAGTCATTGAGTGAACTGCTTAAATCCAGGACACGCATAACAATTTTTTCCCCGTAAATGGTCGGCAGCGTAGAGACACGCAAATCAACCGGACGGAATTCGACGTTCGTTTTAATACGTCCGTCCTGTGGCATGCGGTGCTCAGTAATATCCATATTAGCTAAAATCTTAATGCGCGCCGTCAGCATTCCTTGCATATGTTTCGGCAGCTGGCGTTCCACCCGAAGAATGCCGTCAATCCGCACACGGACCATCACTTTCGTTTCATGAGGGTCAATATGAATATCGCTGGCTTTTTCAGCAATTGCATGGGACAAAATCCGGTTCACAAGCCGGACAACCGGTGAATCATCATTGATCTCCGGCTCTTCTTCTGCTTCCTGCTGTGCATCATCCTGCATCATTTCTTCAAAAGAATCATCTACATCATAGTATTTATTAATCGTACGGATAATGTCATCTTTCGTAGCGATTGATGTCTCGATGTCAAATCCCGTCGACAAACGTAAATCCTCAATAGCATAATAATCCATCGGGTCCGCCATTGCGACAAATAAGCGGCTGTCTTCTTTTTTTAATGGCATCATTAAATTTTGTTTCGCCAGTTCTTTCGGAATAACCGTTAAAAGCTTCGGATCAATCGGATACCGGTATAAGCTGACATGGGGAATCCCAAGCTGGAATTCAAGCACTTCAATAAGCTGAAGTTCGGTAATATAGCCACGGTGCAACAAAGCGTCACCGAGCTTTTGATCCAGGGGCTTTTCAGAAAGTGTCGTTTCAAGCTGCTCGTTCGTAAGCAATCCGGATTCAACAAGCAAGTCGCCCAGTCTTTTTCGCTGCGTTCTCATTTCGCCTCACCTGATTCGTTAATGTTTTCCTTCAAAATCTTCATACACTGTTTCGCCTGACTGTCCGCTGCCATTATTACTTGTTCCGCTTCCGCTGTCCGGCGGATTATTTACTGAACCGGAACCTTCGTTATCTGCCGCATTCCCATCATCTCCACTAGCTGGATTTTCGTTCACGTCTCCGCTTTGCGTTCCGCTGTCTATGGAGCCAGTCGAACCGTTTCCGTCGGCTGTTCCATTGTTCACAGAATTGGAAGAAGTCCCGCTGCCTCCGTTTGGCGCATTCCCTTCATTGGACAATACAGGCTCTTCTTTCGAGCTGTGTAATTCAATTGTATGGACAGGCGGATAAAAATCGGCGGCAATCTGTTCTTCTCTTAACGTCACCGTTCTTTCTTTTACCACTCGATATGCATCGGCCATTTGCCCGGTACTTCCCATCCGCTCAAGCCGTACTTTCCCATATTCGAGAGATGGACTGAACTGAAGAATTGTTTTAGGCTGAATGGTCTCCTTGTTTTTCAAAACAGGCTCATAATCGTAATAAAAAGGCACTCCTTTAATCACGCCGTTCAGCCGGCCGCCGGAAACACTCCATTCAGCCGTGTAGCCAGCCTGGTTCTCATTACGAAAAACGAAATCCTGTTTGCCGCTCATACTTACTTTTGCTTCAAAGCCGAGCGGGATATAATCGGGCAGCGACGTGCTTTGATTTTTTTCCAAAACAGCAAAATTCGTTTGGAGCACAAGCTGGTATAACGATGAAGAAAGCAGCCCGATGCTTTTTTCATCGAGTGACTGATCATTCGTTCCGATCATCCACTCGTTAAACGAAACGATGCCGGATGCCGGGATCAAAATGGACGGATTTTGTTCCACAAACGACTGGAGCACGGATGACGCTTCCGCCATAGATACTTTCGCTACGATTTCCTGTCGGCTTTCTTTCGGCTCATATGCGGACAAATCAACCGTTATATCTCCTGTTTGAAAATGACTGCCGATATCTGACAAGTCCGATGCCAGCAGTTCGACATCGGTCTTGTCCCATGAATGGCCCGGAAACTGGCTCTCCAGCTCGGCCAACAGCAGCTGATTCGATACATCCGCATACAAATTGTTCTCGCGGCCATCCACTGCATCCGAAATAGATTTTGCTGTTTGAAATTCAATTAAATTTCCATTCATGTCCGCTTCTTTTTCCATGTAGCGGAGCGTAACAGCCGACTTTGTCCGCCACTCTTCCACTTGAGAGGTGAGATAGCGCGCCGCTTCTGTCTCTGTCATGCCAGCTACAGATTCAGGACCGATCACCGTCCCTTTATCATAGGGCTCGTCCGACTGAAAAAGCTGCTCATAAAAACGGCCACCATAATAGGCAAAGCTGAAGATAAAAAGAGAAAACAGCACAATCGGAATGGCCGCTTTCAAAACATTCTTTTTTCTCATGATGTCATACTCCAATCTGCCATTCCCGGACTGATGCTTACTCTATATCCGTGCGTTTTTTAGAATTCTCTAAATCTAGTAACGGAAGTTCATCCATTTCATCTTTCTGCTGTGTTTCCGCTTCTTCCATTTCACGTAACAACTCTGCCAAATAATCACTTTGTCCGTTTTCAGCTATTTTATCTTCCGGCATGGAGTCATTCCATTCTTCTTCGTCGCTGTATAAAGCCGTTATGTACTCATCCTCATCAAAAAGATGATCTTTTTGCGACTCTTTCTCCATTACCTCAAGCGGCTCATCCTCAACCGGCCTCACAGATTCCGGTTCCCATTCGTCCAGATCCAGTTTAGGCTGAATTGATTTCTCTACCGGCTGATACACCTGTTCATCAACCACAAGAATCTCTTCATTGATTGGGTTTTGTTCGACTGCCGGTTCTGATATAACCTGTTCATCTTTCTCTGTTAAGTCTGCTTCTTCAGCAAACGGCTCTGCGTTTTGATCCTTGTTTTTTAAATAAGCGCCTTCAACAGTCCATTTCGGAAAGCCATAAATACCCACTACATAAGACACCACACTCGCAAGTAAAAGATAAATGAGAGCTGACTGCCAAAACGAAAACAGCGGTTCGGTGAATAAAAGAAATGCGCCTAAAAAAGCAGCAGAAGCGGCTAGAGCAATGTTCCCCTTTCTTGACAAATCAAGGGGGAACAGGGGCATGAGAATGCTGACAAGCAAAAATGAAATAAAAAATAAAATAACGCTGCTCATTCATCATCCTCCTCCCGGTGAACTAATTTCTTTCGTCTTATCTTCTATAATGTATTTAGAGCCATGGTCGACTGGATCACCCGGCTCTTCTGGATCTTCCGGCTCTGGCTCAACTTCTCCACCCGGGAAGCTGAGCCAATCAAAATTATACACACCGAACTCCACCATAGATCCTCCATCGCCAAAATAAGAGTTCGCGATAATAGCGCCTTTCACTTTTGCACCGTTTTCTAAACGCACATCTGCATTGGGCGCATAAATAACCGATGATTCAGTTTTGGACCCGCCATTTAATACAACACTTTTGCCGCCTGTGTAAATATTTCCTTGAAAGCCTGAGCCATTGCCAAACTTTAAATTCGCATTTTCTGCTATAAGAGAGCCGTATATATCTTGCCCCCCTTTCATCTCGACCGTTTTCGGCATGCTTGAACCTTGCAAGTAAATCATCAATTTGTCTGAGTTGCTTTTGCTTCCTATTGAACTAGATGAGTTCCCCATATTAATCTTTCCTGTCACATACATCGTTAAGCTCCCGCTTCCTGCAATGGAAATATGACCATTTAGCAAGTTCATGTCTTTCACGACGATCACGCGGTCTTCATTACCAACATCAATGGTAACCTGATTGTTTTGATCTAAGCTTATTTCTTTAAAGGATAAATCGCTTGTCATGTTTAATTTATAATTGTTTGAAATCCAGTTATCCGACCTAAATATACCATCCTGCACGACCTTATACGAATGGCTTCCATTTGAAGCAGTCATATTGGATGCCTGCGGAACAGACGGAATTAGGGGGAAAGAAGGCTCTAAAAAGCTGACTTCTCCATCATACTCAACCATCGGGGGAATCTTATTTCCGGGTAATTCAGCAGAGTCTTGATCGAATGAAGCCGGAACGAATACCGTACCGTCAATGGATGCACCACCTTTTAGCACAATACTGCCGTTACTATCGTTGATGCCGACATTTCCATTAATTTTCGCCCCTTGCTCTAATAGAATAGAGGATTTTGTAAAAACAGCAGAGCTGCCGGGGATAACTGGGGGAGCGCTTGTACTTCCATCTCCACCGCTGCCTCCACTTCCTCCATCACTTCCGGATCCACCGTCAGACCCACCGCCAGACGAATCTCCTAAAGGCATAATCGTAATCTTATTACTTAGTGTTCTTTCCACCGTACGTCGACCATTTTCAATGGTTCCTGTTGAAATAATTTCAAAGGCATTGCTTTCATCCGACGTTTTAATGAGAACAGCAGCTTCCGTTTCTCCGTAGTCATTGTCAAATATGCCCTTGTCAGAAGACAGCGTCATAAACAGCTGACCTTTATACTCCTCGGCCAACTGGGTCATCATGTCAATAACTCTTTGGTACTCTGTTTCATCTTCTTCTAGCGGCGCCGATAAAACAGATTGCTCGCGTTTTCGTATATCAAGAATCGCCGCATTAATGCCGGCTTCTGCAATATAATACACGGCCTCATCTTCCACTTCATACCGTCCTGTGGTGAAATTGTTTAAGGAAAGAGAAAGAATGCCCATGCCCAGAACAGTGAAAATCGTCAACACGAGCAACACGGTAATCAATGCCATGCCATTTTCATTCTTTAGATGCTTGTTCATTCCTTCGCCTCCTTTTTGATCATTGGTTATATAGTACAGTGGATTGCTCTTCCTGGCCGATCCCCTTAATTTTAATATTAATCTCCCTTTCAGCAGTCTCTGTAACGGAGAATGCGTCAATGTTTTCAGCTAAGACTGTTCCATTCAGCAGCAGCTCCTTGGAGGACGCATCATAGGAAAAAATACTGTCGCCTGCAATCAATTGGCTGCTTTCGACTTTAACCGAATCTTGATCGGCGGACCGAATTTGAACAGTCATCATTTTTAACACAGTCCGAACATCTGACTGAACTGTGATTTCTTCCTGTTGCTGCACAAATTGCCTTTGCCCGTACAGCTGAACGCTCGTGATCACAATCAGGATCGTTGAGAGAATCGCCAGCGCGGCCAGCACTTCTATTAATGTAATGCCTTGCTCACTTTTTCTCTCCACTCTCATTCACCAACCTTCACGGAGCAATTGTTTGCAGTGTTGCTTCAAGCTGTCCTTTTGTATTCGTTCCTTCTCGTTCGTAAACAACTACTTTAATAAAGCGCCCGCCCTCATCACGCGTTGTTGTAATAATTTCAACGATATAGTTTGGGTGATTTGTACACGAAACAGCTGAAGCATTTGTTTTTTGAATAGCTCGTTCCATGCATTCCTGCGCCACATATGTTGCGTCAAGCAATTGTCCAGTGTTCGAATTGGTTCGATTTGACTGGATAAACATCGTGGAAAAAAACATGAGTACAATGGATAAAATAACAAGAGAAAGCAAAATTTCGATAAAAGTAAGTCCCTGTTGATCTTTCACCAGCTTTTCACACATGACCTTCCCCTTTTTGTTTATTTTAGCACATTACTTTTCTATTGATTTTGATCGTCGATATAAAATAAAGCGATCCAGTAATAATTAATACATCCTGGTCGGTTGCTTTACCGCAATATGATTGAATCATAAATTGATAGTTTTCGGTAATTTGAACTGTATAATCTTCAAACTTTCGATAGTCTTCTGTACGCGCAGCACGAGGGAAATCGAATGATGTTAAAAACAAGTGGTCCGCTACCTGCTTTAATTGTTCAATCATCCCGTCAAGCGGTTTGTCTTTCATCGCCGCAAACAACACGGTAATGCGCTTATCAGGAAAGCGCTGGCCGATCGTCTTAACAAGTGCAGCCACGCCTTCTTCGTTATGGGCGCCGTCGGCAATGATGAGCGGAGATTCAGATAATGTCTCGAATCTTCCGGGCCATGTTGCTTTTTTAAGCCCGTTCTTTATATCGTCTTCTTCGATTAAAAATGAATAATACATCCGCAAAAAGTCGGCCGCCATGACGGCTATTGACGCATTTTGCACTTGATGAAGCCCTGCAAGACCCGTTTGGAGCGACGGACGGGCACTATAGGCAGATGTAAAATCAAATTGCTCGCCTTTTTGTGTCGAACCCGTCCATACACCGGTAAAATCGCGCCCATATTGGTAAAGAGCCGCCCGGCTTTCTTTTGCTTTTTTCGCAATAACTGCAAGTGCTTCCGGCTGCTCGACAGCTGTTATAACTGGTATACCATTTTTAATAATCCCAGCTTTTTCGCTGGCGATCTCTTCGATGGTATCACCGAGAAACTGAAGATGGTCCATACCGATTGTTGTAATAATCGACAGCACCGGATGAACGATATTGGTTGAATCTAAACGGCCGCCAAGACCGACTTCAAATAAGACAATATCGACCGGATGGACAAATGCAAAATAATAAAAAGCCATCGCGGTAATAATTTCAAATTCACTGGGACCGCCGATTTCCATATCTTCCATTTCATCCGCGATCGTTTTGATTTTTCCGGCGAGAAGGGTGATTTCTTCGTCCGAAATGGGCGCGCCATTCACACTGATCCGCTCATTAAACTGCTCAATATAGGGCGATGTAAACGTGCCGGTTTCAAATCCTGCTTCTGTTAAGATCGATCTGAGCATCGCTGTTGTAGAGCCTTTTCCATTTGTTCCACCGATATGGACCGCTTTTAACCGACGCTCCGGGTGATTGAGCCGTTCCATCATATAGTCCATCCGCGCAAGCCCCGGCTTAATGCCCGTGCGAAGGCGTCCGTGTATCCACTCGAGTGCTTCTTCATAGTTGTTCATTCTTTTTCTCCTTATGTACGAAAAAGACGAACCCGCTTAGGTAGCGGTTCGTCTTTTCTCGTTAGTTCTTCAAATCTTCGATGCGGGCTTCTACCGCTGCCAGCTTTTCACGGTAATCTGTTTCTTTTGCACGTTCTTCCTCGACAACTTTTTGCGGCGCTTTAGACATAAACCGCTCATTCGCCAGTTTTTTCAAAACGCGGTCTACTTCAGACTGCCATTTCGCTTTTTCTTTCTCCAAACGGGCAATTTCTTCCTCAATATTAAGAAGTCCGGCGAGCGGCATAAACAGCTCCGCTCCTGTTACAACAGCCGTCATCGCTTTTTCCGGTGCTGCCGGATTTGTCTCGATCACAAGCTCGTCCGGGTTGCAGAATCGTTCGATATAGTAACGGTTTTCTGTTAATACCGCCAGCACCGATTCGTCTTTTGCTTTTAAGACGAGCGGTACTTTTTTGCTCATCGGTGTATTTACTTCCGCTCGAATGTTGCGGACTGCCCGGATGATGTCAACGAGCAGCTTCATATTAGATGCCGCTTCTTTGTTCATGAGGGATGGATCTGCTTTTGGCCAGGACGCTTCCACAATCGTTTCACCTTCATGCGGCAAGTTTTGCCAAATTTCTTCGGTAATGAATGGCATAAACGGATGCAAAAGGCGCATCGTGTTATCAAGAACGTAGGCTAAAACAGAGCGGGTCATCTGCTTCGCCTGCTCGTCTTCACCGTATAATGGCAGTTTCGCCATTTCGATGTACCAGTCACAGAAATCATCCCAGATAAAGTTATACAGCGTCCGGCCGACTTCACCGAATTCATATTTTGCAGACAGGCTGGTCACACTGTCGATTGTTTCGTTCAGACGTGTTAAAATCCACTCGTCCGCTACTGATTTTTTGCCGGTCAAATCAATTTGAGCATACGTCATGCCGTCCATATTCATAAGGGCAAATCGAGACGCGTTCCAAATCTTATTGGCAAAGTTCCACGTTGCTTCGACCTTTTCAGTCGTATAGCGCAAATCCTGCCCCGGCGAACTGCCTGTTGCAAGGAAATAGCGGAGTGAATCAGCGCCATACTGATCAATGACTTCCATCGGGTCCACACCGTTGCCGAGTGATTTGGACATTTTGCGGCCTTCCGCATCACGGACGAGCCCGTGAATTAAGACATCATTAAACGGGCGTTCACCAGTAAATTCAAGGCCTTGGAAAATCATACGGGACACCCAGAAGAAAATGATATCGTAGCCCGTAACGAGCGCTGCAGTTGGGTAATAGCGCTTGAATTCAGCAGAATCCGCATCCGGCCAGCCCATTGTGGAAAACGGCCATAGGGCAGATGAGAACCACGTATCAAGCACATCGTTGTCCTGCTCCCAATTTTCCGCATCGGCTGGTGCTTCATGGCCCACATACACTTCGCCTGTTTCTTTATGGTACCAGGCTGGAATCCGGTGTCCCCACCAAAGCTGGCGGGAGATGCACCAGTCACGAATGTTATCCATCCAGTGCAAATACGTTTTTTCAAAACGGTCCGGCACGAAGTTGACTTTGTTCTCTGTTTTTTGAAGCTCTACTGCTTCTTTTGCCAGCGGCTCCATTTTAACAAACCACTGCGTTGACAGATACGGTTCTACAATAGCGCCGCTGCGCTCTGAGTGACCAACAGAATGAAGATGGTCTTCAATTTTAAACAAGACGCCCAATTCCTGAAGGTCGTTAACAATTTGCTTGCGGCAGTCAAAACGATCCATTCCGTTATATGTACCAGCCTCCGCGTTCATTGTGCCATCTTCGTTCATAACTAAAATACGCGGCAGGTCGTGACGGTTTCCAACTTCAAAATCGTTCGGATCATGAGCAGGTGTAATTTTCACCACACCGCTTCCGAATTCAGGATCTACATAGTCATCGGCAATGATGGGAATGATACGGCCCACAATTGGAAGTACAACATTTTTCCCAATCAAATGCTTGTAGCGATCGTCTTCCGGATGAACCGCTACCGCTGTATCACCAAGCATCGTTTCCGGGCGGGTCGTTGCAACTTCAATAAATCCGGATCCATCTTGGAGCGGATATTTCATATGATAAAACGCACCTTGCACATCTTTATAAATGACTTCGATATCAGAAAGAGCCGTTTTTGTGGACGGATCCCAGTTAATGATGTACTCGCCACGGTAAATCAGCTCTTTTTCATAAAGTTTTACGAACACTTCACGGACGGCTTTTGACAGCCCTTCATCCAGCGTAAAACGTTCGCGGCTATAGTCAAGACCAAGGCCAAGCTTTGCCCACTGCGCGCGAATATGACCGGCATATTCTTCTTTCCATTTCCATGACTCTTCCAGAAATTTTTCACGGCCCAGGTCGTAGCGTGTCGTTCCTTCTTCTTTTAACTTCTGCTCTACTTTCGCCTGTGTGGCAATACCGGCATGGTCCATACCGGGAAGCCATAGTACGTCTAGGCCCTGCATGCGTTTCATACGCGTTAAAATATCCTGCAATGTCGTATCCCATGCATGTCCCAAGTGCAGCTTACCCGTCACGTTTGGGGGCGGGATTACGATTGTATATGGTGTTTTTGATTTGTCATTTTTCGCTTCAAAAAATTTGCCGGCTGTCCACCAGTCATATCGGCCCTGCTCAATTGACTGCGGATCGTACTTTGTCGGCATTGTTAGTTCTTGTTGTGACATTGTTTTTCCTCCTTGATATAAAAAAGCGCGAGGTGCCCGCCTTTTGGCGACAAGCATAAGACGATCTGTCTTAGAACAAAGGCTAAATCGCGGCGTCACGCCGCAGCGCCTTTGCGACTCATCCTGTGAGCCCTCGGGCCGATGGCCGGACATCTACTACACTAAAATAAAAAAAGCCCCACCGCCTGAAAAGGACGAAGAGGCTTCTTGCGGTACCACCTTTTCTCGGTCCACACGTTTCTTTTCAATACCATTATCTTAGCCGAAAACGCTTCTGTGCGTCAACCTCGCGCACATGTTTTTCGCGCAATTCATATGATATTAAAAAAGGATGTGTTTCTCATGATGCGCCATTACGACAGGTGGCCGCCATGGCTCCGGCATTGCCGTTTTATGTGCTGCCGGATTATTATTCCTCTTTGCTGCTTTCAAGGGCTGCGCACGATTTTTTTGCCGACGACGTTTGATGTTATTCTTTTATCTCTTCTTATTCTTCTTGCGGCTGCTCTTCATCTTGAGTGGCTATAAGCTCTACATTGCCGGATGAAACCTGAAACCGCCACTTTGCCTGCTGGACCGGCCGCTCTTCAAGCCAGCTGAAAATGGAAGAATCATCTTCCATTCGTTTTTGAACTTGAACAGCGGCTTCTTCTGTTTCTTCATTGATGATCTCTTCTTCTGTTTCACTGCTGTTTTCCTCTATTTCAGCGTCGATCATTTCTTCTGTTTCTTCATTATCGATTTCCTCGGCTGCAGCCATTACAGCCATTTCTTTATACTCAGTTGCAATAGCTGATACAACAATAGCCAATTCCGCCTCCAGTGTGAGACGGTCCGGCTTTTCTATTTTGTAATCAAACGTATGAATTTGAATCTCCTCTTCCGCCGTGGCCTGCTGATCTGGCGGCAGTACTCCCTGCACCGGAATGTGGCGGAAAAATTGACGGACCGAATCTTCTTCAATTCCGGACATACTGTTTACCAGATACTCGCCTGTTACCTCAATCGATCCCTGTATAACAGAATCCTTAATGGTTATATGCGGATCAAGTGAAATAGACAGCAGTTCATCCACTTCTTCTCCTTCCGGAAACACAACATCCTCTTGAATGGAAACAAAAAATAACTCTTCCATACACACCCCTCCCTTTCGCGCTAGTGTATGCGCAAAACTGAAGAAACATGAAAAAAGGTGTCAGTCTCCTGGCGTTTTAACACAACAGGGGACTGACACCAAGACATCAGCAGATTATTTTTTTAAACGGCTGAATGCTTTTGCGGCGGCTTTAACCGTTTTGCTTATATCTTCATCGGTATGGGCCGTTGAAAGAAATAAGCCTTCAAACTGAGATGGCGGCAAAAAGACACCTTCAAGCGCCATTTCACGGAAATAGTCTGCAAACAAAGCAAGATCAGAATTTTTTGCCTCATCATAATTTCGGACCGGACCTTCATGGAAGAAAAAGCCGATCATCGAACCTGCACGATTAAATGTAATCGGAATCCCATGCTTGTCAGCTGCATCCGTAAAACCTTTCTCAAGGAGATCCGCTTTACGTGTGAATTCTTCATAAGAAGCTGGGGTTAATTGGCGCAGTGTTTCGAGACCTGCAGTCATTGCCATTGGGTTTCCGGACAACGTGCCCGCTTGATAAATCGTTCCAGCAGGAGCAATGTTGTTCATGATGTCTGCTTTGCCACCATACGCGCCAACAGGCAGCCCTCCGCCGATCACTTTGCCGAGACACGTCAAATCCGGTGTGACACCGAAGTGGCCCTGTGCACAATTGTAGCCGACGCGGAAGCCAGTCATGACTTCATCAAAAATAAGCAGTGAACCATTTTGTTCGGTCACTTCACGCAACCCTTCCAAAAAGCCTGGCTGTGGAGGGACCACTCCCATATTACCGGCAACCGGCTCCACAATTACGCACGCAATATCATCGCCAAACTGTTCAAATGCATAACGAACGCTTTCTAAGTCATTATATGGAACGGTAATCGTATTTTTCGCGACGCTTTCCGGCACACCGGGGCTATCGGGCAAACCAAGCGTCGCCACACCAGAACCTGCTTTAATGAGAAGCGAATCGCCATGGCCGTGGTAACATCCTTCAAATTTCAAGATTTTGTTACGGCTTGTATACCCGCGGGCGAGACGAAGTGCGCTCATTGTCGCTTCTGTTCCGCTTGATACCATCCGGACGACTTCAATTGACGGAACCCGCTCAATTACAAGCTTGGCCATTTCATTTTCTAAAAGTGTGGAAGCCCCAAAGCTCGTGCCCGTTTCAGCGCTTTTTTTCAATGCTTCGACGACCTGTTCGTTGGAATGACCCAAAATAAGCGGCCCCCAGGATAACACATAGTCGATGTATTCATTGCCATCAATATCGTATATTTTTGACCCTTTGCCCCGCTCCATAAAAATCGGATCCATATTCACCGATTTAAAAGCACGGACCGGGCTGTTTACGCCGCCCGGCATCATTTGGACGGCTTCTTTGAAAGCTGCCTTTGATTTTTCGAATGAACGCATGACATTGCCCCCTCTTATTGTTCGTTCAGCCAGCGTGCCGCATCTTTTGCGTGATACGTCATAATTAAGTCCGCCCCGGCACGCTTCATGCCTGTTAACGTTTCAAGCACGATCGCTTTTTCATCGACCCAGCCGTTTAATGCGGCCGCTTTTACCATTGCATATTCGCCGCTTACGTTGTAGGCGACGACCGGCGCGTCAAATTCATTGCGCACATCCCGGACAATATCCAAATAAGACAATGCCGGCTTGACGATTAAAAAGTCAGCCCCCTGATCACTATCTGCACGGGCTTCACGCAGCGCTTCACGGCGATTGGCCGGATCCATCTGGTATGTTTTCCGGTCTCCAAACTGAGGTGTGGAATCTGCCGCATCACGGAACGGACCATAATAAGCAGACGAGTATTTGACTGCATAGGACATGATCGGCACCTCTGTATAACCTGCGTCGTCCAGCCCTTTCCGGATTGCCGCCACAAAGCCATCCATCATATTTGATGGAGCAATAATGTCCGCACCCGCTTCCGCCTGGCTGACCGCTGTTTTCGCAAGTAAATCAAGCGATGGGTCATTTAAAACGCGGTTCCCCTCAATAACACCGCAATGGCCATGATCCGTATATTCACATAAACATGTATCGGCAATCACGACAAGATCCGGATACTGGCCTTTTATGTAGCGTGTCGCCACCTGGACGATGCCGTGGTTATGATACGCACCAGTCCCAACCGCGTCTTTGACATCGGGCAGCCCGAATAAAATGACTGATTTAATGCCGAGGCCGACCACTTCATCCAGCTCTTCTTTTAACTGGTCAATCGACAGCTGGAACACGCCGGGCATTGATGGGACTTCATTGCGGATTCTTTCTCCTTCCGCCACAAAAAGCGGATAAATAAAATCATTCACTCCAAGCTGTGTTTCCCGCACCAGTGCGCGCATGCTAGCTGTTTGCCGCAAACGGCGGTGTCTGTCAAAATTCAAATCCATCATGATCACTCCTTATAAAATTCGCATATTTCTTTCACAAGCGCATCAACTGTAAAATCAGCAGGACTAACTGAAATCGGCATGCCGCAGCATTTCGCTTCTTTTTCTGTCACGGGTCCAATAACCGCATAATGGGCTTTCGGCAGCGGCTCTTCCACTTCTTTTAAAACTTGTATAAAATGCCGAACCGCGGAAGGGCTCGTGAACGTATACATATCCATTTTCCCCGTTCGGATCAGCTTTAACAAATTCTCTTGTTCTTCTTTCGGAAAATACGTTTCATATACGATCCAGTCATCCGCCTGCTTACCCAACTGCCGAATAGTATCCGCAATGACACTTCTGGCTAAATTTCCTTTTGGAATTAATACTTTTTCCGGCAAAAAAAGACCTTTATTCATTTCATCCACTACATAATCTGCTGAAAAATGCTTTGGCATGTAGGAAACAGACAGCCCATAAGATTCCATCACTTCCGCCGTTTTGGCACCAATCGCAGCCCATTTTGCCTTGACTTCATTCACACGGTCTCCTACTTTTTTCATAAAAAAATCCACACCGTTTTTACTCGTTAAAATAATCCAATCATATGTATGCAGACTGCTTAAGACGGCTTCATCCATTTTATCCTCAGCTGGCCTGAATGCGAGAAGCGGCACTGCGTATGCTGTGCCGCCCGCTTTTTCTATTTTACCAATAAACGGCGCTGCCTGTCCCGCTGGACGCGTCACAACGATTCGTTTACCAGCCAGCGGCTTCACTCGGAGGCCGCTCTCGCCGCTTCGATCAGTTCCACAGCGCCGCGTTCTTTAAGCAATTGTGCTGCTTCCAGCCCGACCTGCTCGG
Source organism: Domibacillus iocasae (assembly GCF_001750285.1). Lineage (GTDB taxonomy): Bacteria > Bacillota > Bacilli > Bacillales > Domibacillaceae > Domibacillus > Domibacillus iocasae. Next base: position 161,256 of record NZ_MAMP01000022.1, on the reverse strand, counting down.
CATCGGCTCCTGAAACGGTTTCTTTTAAAATCGTTTTCCCGTCCGGCGAAGCAACGAGTGCTGTTAAAGAAATCTCTTCACCTGTGAAAGTCGCGAAGCCTGCGACCGGCACTTGGCAGCCCCCATCAACCGCGCTTAAAAAAGCACGCTCCGCTGTAACCGTCTGTTTTGTGTTTTTACACGTGAATTGATCAAGGAGAGCCAGCAATTCTGTATCGTCCGCGCGGCACTCAATCGCCAATGCCCCTTGCCCAACAGCGGATACTGACAACTCATCATCCAGAAATTCGGTGATAATGTCTGATGACCACCCCATGCGTGCAAGGCCTGCCGCTGCTAAAATAATCGCATCATATTCTTCATTTTCAAGCTTCGCCAGCCGTGTATCAATATTGCCGCGAATCCATTTAATTTCAAGGTCTGGTCTTGCCGCTAACAGCTGAGCGCCGCGGCGCAGGCTGCTTGTTCCAATAATAGAACCTGCCGGCAAATCATGAAACTTTACATGTCTATTTGAAATAAACGCATCGCGATGGTCTTCCCGCTCTGGCACCGCCCCGATAACAAGTCCTTCCGGTAAGACAGCCGGCATGTCTTTCATGCTGTGAACCGCCATATCAATCTCACCGTCAAACATCGCTTGTTCAATTTCTTTGACAAACAAGCCTTTACCCCCGACTTTTGATAATGTGACATCTAAAATACGGTCGCCTTTTGTAACGATTTCTTTCACTTCAAATTCTGTTCCTGGTGACAGCGCTTTTAACTGGTCGATGACCTGATTAGTCTGTGTCAGCGCCAAACGGCTTCTTCTTGACCCAACAATAATTTTCCGCAAAATGATTTCCTCCATAACCGCTCGAAAGCCGGTGTCACGAATACCAGAAATGGAATGTGGACAGCCGGCTTCCGAGGAAAAAGTTCATTAAGATGATGAGAAATGCTGCAGCATTTATATATGCAAGTGTTTTTCCCGATACACCTTTTCGTACTTTCACATATAAAAAAGCACTATATACAAACAGTAAAACAAAAGACGTAATAATTTTCAAATCAAACAAGCTGACGTCCGGTAATTTAATCGTTTTCCAGACAAGTCCGAGAATAAGGCTGAGCAGGAGAAGCGGTACACCCATCGCATTTAAAATGACCGACAGCTTCTCAAGCTTTCCAAGATCCCCCAGCCGCCAAAGCCGCTCGTTCCACTTTTTCGTTTTTAGGAGCCTGTATTGTAGCAAGTAAAGCGCCGAAAAAATAAACGACAGCGAAAACGCGCCGTAAGACAAAATGGCAATCGTAATATGCAAAAGCAATAGTTCTGATACGAGCTTTTCCGCCGCAGCTTGCGATTCCACTTGTACTGGCGCAAATGTATGAATTGTCATGATCATAAACCCGATCACATTTGTAAAAAAGACCGTGAAATCCATTCGAAGCAGTTTGTTCAGCACAAGCGAAAACGTGATCAGCACCCATGCATAAAAATAAAGGCCTTCAAAAAGAGTCAAGACCGGAAATCGGCCTGTATTATACATATACAGACTTAAAAAAATAGTTTGAAGGCTCCAGACAATCGTTAAAATCCAGAAGGCGATTCGATTCGCCCGCTGATTTTTTTGAACAAAATCAAGAAAATAGAGCAGTACGCTTACTGCGTATAAAATAATCATTAGTTCATGAAGGCGAGTCATTCCCTGCTCCAACATCGCGTAACCTCACTTAAAACTGGAGTAAAGGCTTTGCCTGAACCGTTTGAACGCGTTCTTCTTCTCCCTGCGCACGCTTCAATTCATTAACGTCTGCTTCAATATTGAAAATGTGCATAAAGAGCTCAAGCTTTTCCGCCGCCCGCTTGTCGCCGGCAAGTTCTTTCGCCTGCAAAATCGGGTCTTTGAGCATCTGATTGACAATACTTTTCGTATGCTTGCTCAACACTTTCCGGTCACGTTCCGATAAATTCGGCAGCTTCCGATCAAGGCTTTCCATTGTTTCTGCTTGAATCGAAAGCGCTTTTTGGCGCAGTGCAGAAATAACCGGAACAACACCAAGCAAATTAATCCATTCGTTAAAGGCGACAATTTCTCCTTCAATCATGAGACCAATTTTTTGGGCGGCTTTTTCGCGTTCAGCCAAATTCGCCTGGACAATGCCTTCCAAGTCGTCAATATCATATAAAAAGATGCTGTCAAGATTTGCAATGTCCGGTGCGATATCGCGCGGCACGGCAATATCAACCATAAAAAGCGGCCGCCCTTTGCGTAATTTCTGCACACCTGCCATTAATTCTTTTGTCACAACATACTCTTTTGAACCGGTCGAGCTAATTAAAATATCTGCGTCAACGAGCGCGCTTTGCAGTTCTTCCATCGTTTTTGCCTCACCGTCAAACCGGCCGGCCAGCGCTTCCGCTTTTTCAAACGTCCGGTTCATGACCGTCACTTTTGTTGCACCGCTTCCGTGCAAGTTTTTAATCGCCAGTTCGCCCATTTTACCGGCACCTAAAACGAGTACGTGACGGCCGTTAAGACGTCCAAAAATTTTCTTGGCAAGTTCAACTGCCGCATAGCTGACGGATACTGCGTTAGCACCAATATCTGTTTCTGCATGCGCACGTTTTGCTAATGTAACCGCCTGCTTGAACAAGTGGTTGAAAACGGTGCCAGCTGCACCCATTTCCTGGGACAACAGAAAGCTTTGACGAACCTGTCCAAGAATTTGCGTTTCGCCAAGCACCATAGAGTTTAATCCGGCGGACACACGAAAAAGATGTTCTACCGCTGCTTCTTGCTCATAAATGAACAAAAATGGTGTAAACTCCGCCTGTGGAATATGAAACCATTTAGATAAAAATTCTTTAATATAATAACGGCCGGTATGCAGCTGATCGACCACCGCATAAATTTCTGTGCGGTTGCATGTCGATACGATAACATTTTCGAGCACACTTTTCTGTTTTTGGAGCTCGGTCATGGCTGCGGCAAGCGTATCTTCCTGAAAAGAAAGGCGCTCGCGGATTTCTACCGGGGCTGTTTTGTAATTTAATCCCACCGTGATGATATGCACGTAGCTTGCACCCCCGAAAAACGAATCATTGTGAGTCCCATTATAACATAATGTGACGTTTTTATTATTCAAAATTTGTGAACATATGCTAACATAAAAGACAATCGCTTTTGAATATCAAAAATAAAAAAGCATTCATAACTTGTCATTCATGATATTCGAACTGCTTATTTATAAATATTATCATATAGAAATCATTTTTACAATGAAATGAATTGGCAAGCAGGCCATAAGCAAAGGCTAAGATTAACCGCAACGTCCTGCTGCAACGCATTTGTGACCCACATCCTGTAGGCCTTATATAAAAATCATTTTTGCAATAGAATTGAACTGGAAAGTGGGGCGTGACAAAATGAATGGACAACGTATTTTCCCAGGCATCCTGTTAATCGGATTCGGCCTGTATTTTTTTCTTCAGCAATCCGCGTTTACATGGGTAAAGCCTTATCTTGGCTGGCCGGCTCTTTTACTCATTACCGGCTTGGCTTTTCTTGCACAAGGATTTAAAAGCGACGGAAACGGCATTTTATCCGGCGTTGTTCTTTCTGGATTTGGTCTCCATTTTTATGTTGTTGATTACCTAGGCTGGTGGGCACATGATACGGGCGTTTTTATTTTAATCATTGCGGTCGGTTTTTTAGTTCAGCACCAAAAAACAGGCAGCGGCCTTTTAAACGGCATTTTATTTTTGCTGCTGGCTGCCGTCACGCTTTTTTATGAAACAGTAAAACAGTGGCTTGGCCCAATCGGTTCAGTCTGGCAGTTTTGGCCGCTCATTTTGATTGCTGCAGGCGGATATTTACTATTCGTTCAAAAAAACGGCGGATACTCCCGAAAAAAAACATAAAAAAGCGGTCTCCAATGTTGCTGGAGACCGCTTTTTCTCATTCTGCATCTTCATTTTGTTGTTCTTTTCGCAGTTCTGCTTTATATTCTGTTTCCTCATACATCCGCTTCTTTACCGCTTTCCAAACTTCGTCTTTTCCAAGGCCGGTTTCGGATGAAAAAACGATAATATCATCGAGCGGATCAAAATCCAGCGTTTCCTTAACAACTTTCAAATGCTTTTGCCATTTGCCTTTTGGAATTTTGTCCGCTTTTGTTGCAATGACAATAGCTGGAATATTATGGTGCTTTAAAAATTCATACATCGCCACATCATCAGCAGATGGCGCATGGCGCAAATCGACAATATGAATGCAGGCTGAGAGAGGTTCCCGGTCTGTCATGTACATATCGATCATCCGGCCCCATGCGGCACGTTCTGTTTTGGCCACTTTTGCATAGCCGTAGCCCGGTACGTCAACGAAAAATAACGTCTCTTCAATTTTATAAAAGTTCAGCGTCTGTGTTTTGCCGGGCTTTGATGAAATGCGGGCCAAACTTTTGCGGCCAATCATTCGGTTGATGAATGATGACTTTCCGACATTCGAACGGCCGGCGAGCGCGAATTCCGGCAGTCCGTCTGTTGGGTATTGGTGCGGCTTCGCGGCACTGATGACCAGTTCCACATTATTTACTTTCATGAATTGCTTCCTCCGATCGCGATATCCAGCACTTCATCCATTGTGGAAACCGGCAAAAATGTCAGTCCTTCACGGATGCTTGCTGGAACATCATCGATATCTTTTTCGTTATCTTTTGGCAAAATAATCGTTTTTAGTCCAGCACGGTGCGCACCGAGAGATTTCTCTTTTACGCCGCCGATAGGCAGCACCCGGCCGCGCAACGTAATTTCACCGGTCATTCCGACGTCACGGCGCACCGGACGTCCAGTCAATGCGGAAATAAGAGCGACCGCCATCGTAATACCGGCAGATGGGCCATCTTTCGGAACGGCGCCTTCTGGAACGTGGATATGAATGTCATGATGCTCATGAAACTCAGCTTCAATACCCAGTTCATTTGCTTTTGAGCGGACGTAGCTAAATGCGGCTTGAGCGGATTCTTTCATCACATCTCCCAATTTCCCGGTTAAGATCAATTTCCCTTTTCCTGGCGAGAGAGATACTTCGATTTGCAGTGTATCGCCGCCGACCGTTGTGTACGCAAGACCATTTGCAACGCCGATCTGATCTTCTGTATCCGCCTGTCCATACCGGAAAATGCGCTTGCCAAGGTATTCCTGCAAATTTTTCTCTGTTACTGTTATGCGCTTTTTCTCATTTGAAACGATCTTTTTCGCGGCTTTGCGGCAAATAGCGGCCATTTGACGCTCTAAGCTCCGGACACCTGCTTCGCGTGTGTAGTAACGAACAATATCGCGAATGGCTTCTTCCTTCAAACGAATTTGATTGCCTGAAAGGCCATTTTCTTTTACTTGTTTCGGAAACAGATGATCTTTTGCGATATGAATTTTCTCGACTTCCGTATAACCGGCAATCGAGATGATTTCCATCCGATCGCGCAATGGACCAGGAATGGCACTTAAATCATTGGCTGTTGCGATAAACATCACGTTTGATAAATCATATGTTTCTTCAATGTAATGGTCGCTGAAGGTATGGTTTTGTTCCGGATCGAGCACTTCAAGCAGCGCAGAAGATGGATCTCCCCGGAAATCATTCGACATTTTATCAATTTCATCGAGTAAAAAGACAGGATTGACTGTTCCCGCTTTTTTCATCCCTTGAATGATCCGCCCCGGCATCGCGCCAACGTACGTACGGCGATGGCCGCGTATTTCCGATTCGTCCCGGACACCTCCGAGTGAAACGCGGACAAAGTTTCGGCCCAGTGACTCTGCAATCGAGCGGACAAGGCTTGTTTTCCCTACTCCAGGAGGTCCCCCCAGACACAGAATTGGACCACGCAGCGATTGGGTCAGCTGACGGACAGCCAAAAATTCAAGTACACGTTCTTTTACTTTTTCCAATCCATAGTGATCCCGGTTTAAGACTCCTTCCGCTTTTATTACATCCAGATCGTCCTCTGTTGCATTAGACCACGGAAGCGTAACCAGCCATTCGAGGTAGTTACGAATAACGGCACTTTCAGCAGCACTTTGTGGAATTTTCTCGTAACGATCTAATTCTTTCATCGCTGTTTTTTCTACATGTTCCGGCATATTTGCTGCCATGATGCGGGTCGTCAGCTCTTCTACTTCAGCCGTTTTTCCTTCTTTATCCCCGAGTTCCTGCTGAATGGCTTTCATCTGCTCGCGCAAATAATACTCTTTTTGTGTTTTTTCCATTGACGTTTTCACGCGCTGACCGATTTTTTTCTCTAAATTAAGCACTTCCCGTTCACTATGAAGAAGTGAAATCAGCCGTTCAAGTCGTTTTTTAACGGAAAATGTCGCTAAAATGTCCTGCTTTTCTTTTACTTTAAGAGACATATGTGATGTGACAATATCTGCAAGCCGGCCAGGTTCCTCAATATCCGCGACAGAACTGAGCGTATCAGACGAGCCTTTTTTCGACAACTTCACATATTGTTCAAATTGCTTTAACAGCATACGCATAAGCGCTTCTGTTTCCGAATCTTTTGATGGATCTTCTTTATGCACCTCGACGACTGCTTCGTAAAAGGCTTCCTGATCCACAATAGAAATCAGTTTTGCCCGATCTAACCCTTCCACAAGCACACGAATTGTTCCGTTTGGAAGCTTGAGCATTTGTTTAACTTTCGTTAATGTACCGACCTCATATACATCTTCACCAGTCGGATCATCCAAATCCGGATCTTTTTGAGCGGATAAAAAAACGAGTTGATCATTTATCATCGATTTTTCGAGCGCTTCAATTGACCGGTCCCGGCCTACATCCAAATGCAGCACCATCGTGGGATATACATGCATTCCCCGCAGCGGCAAAAGTGGCACTGTATAAATTGTATCTGCCTTCATGACAAATCTCCCTCCAGCAAAAAACCACCCCGGCCAAACACCGGGCGATTCTCTTTCTTTTTTCCTATCTTAACGCAAACGCACAGATGCTGTCGATTGAAAAGAAGGGACAGCACCTGTAGAGGCACTGTCCCTTCGTAAAATCAATCGGCACTTATGCAGATGTTTTATCAGCAGAACCAACGTCATTCCCATTTTCGTCAAGAAGACGCGGTGGTGCAAGATCAGTTACTGTTTCTTTTGTGATCACACATGTTTTAATATCTTTACGCGTCGGCAATTCATACATTACATCCAGCATGATGCTTTCAATAATGGAACGAAGACCACGTGCACCCGTTTTACGTTCAATTGCTTTTTTCGAAATTTCGCTCAAAGCGGCATCCTCAAATTCAAGATCGACATCGTCGAGTTCAAGCATTTTTTGGAACTGCTTGACAAGCGCGTTTTTCGGTTTTGTTAAAATTTCAATCAATGCTTCTTCATCAAGCTGTTCAAGGCTTGCAATGACTGGCAGACGTCCGATAAATTCTGGAATCAAGCCAAAACGAAGCAAATCTTCTGGTACAAGCTGAGAAAGATAAGACTTTTCCTCTGTTTGTTCTTTCTTTTGATCTGATCCAAAGCCGATCACTTTTTGACCGAGCCGGCGCTTAATAATTTGTTCAACGCCATCAAACGCTCCGCCACAAATAAATAGGATGTTTGTTGTGTCGATTTGGATAAACTCCTGATGCGGATGCTTCCGGCCGCCTTGTGGCGGAACACTCGCAACCGTTCCTTCCAAGATTTTCAGCAATGCCTGCTGAACCCCTTCACCGGATACATCACGTGTAATAGACGGGTTTTCCGACTTACGGGCCACTTTATCAATTTCATCAATATAAATAATGCCTTTTTCCGCTTTTTCTACGTCATAATCTGCTGCCTGGATTAATTTCAGCAAGATGTTTTCAACATCCTCCCCAACATATCCCGCTTCGGTTAATGACGTTGCATCCGCAATCGCAAATGGTACGTTTAGAATACGCGCGAGTGTCTGAGCAAGGAGTGTTTTTCCGCTTCCTGTCGGACCGATCAAGCAAATATTTGATTTTGCGAGTTCCACATCGTCAATTTTGCTATTGGAATTGATGCGTTTATAGTGATTGTAAACAGCAACAGCAAGCGATTTTTTCGCACGCTCCTGGCCGATAACATATTCACCTAAAATTTCACGGATTTCTGTCGGCTTCGGTACATCTTTAAATTCCACTTCTTCTTCTGTACCAAGCTCTTCTTCCACAATTTCTGTGCACAGTTCAATACATTCGTCGCAAATATAAACGCCTGGTCCCGCAACGAGTTTCCTCACCTGGTCCTGCGATTTTCCGCAAAATGAACATTTCAACTGTCCTTTTTCTTCATTGAACTTAAACATCTGGTTCACCCCTTATGCTATGTTGGTGCAGCCGGAGCCATTCAGCAGTCCGCCTTTTAACTGCGCCGTAACTAAGTTATGTATCGCATTGTAGCACACTTGCCGCAAAACAAAAACGAAAAAGCGTTTTACACCTGTTTACCCCGCGTTAAAGGGCAGTAAAACTCCCGCTTTAAGATTTTGAGGAACACAAAAAGGTACACGGAATATCTAGACTGCCCCCTAAATGCCTGATTCGTTCATCTAATCATCAGCGGGGCACATATCCCTTAACGACGACAGATTCACTTTATAGGTAGAAAACAAGGCACGATCACGTCGCGCCCTGTCAGTGTGTTCTTTATTTATTATGCACCAGTCTTGCTGTTTTCCACAAGAAATTCGACTGCTTTACGAATTTTCAAGTCTGCTTTCATGCCCTCAAGGCTGCCAAGCGCTTTTTGAATATCTTCTTTTGACAGGCCAAATTGCTCAGACATTTTGTTTACTTCAGCATCTACATCTTCATCCGCCGGCTCAAGGTTTTCCGCTTCCGCAATTGCTTCAAGTGTTAAGCTTGTGCGCACACGCGTTTCAGCGTTTTCCTTCATTTGTCCACGAAGATCTGCTTCTGACTGACCAGAGAATTGGTAATACAAGTCAAGATTCATTCCCTGCATAGAAAGGTTTTGCGTGAACTCTTGAAGCATGCGGTCGATTTCAGAATCGATCATCGCTTCCGGTACGTCAGTTTGAGCGTTTGCTACCGCTTTTTCAACTAGGTCGTCACGAAGTTTTTGTTCAGAAGCGCTTTTCTTTTGCTCAGCAAGACGCTCCCGCACTTTTGTTTTCAATGCATCAAGTGTTTCTACTTCTTCGTCTGTTTCTTGTGCAAATTCATCGTTTAACTCAGGAAGTTCCTGTGCTTTAATTTCATGAAGTTTCACTTTGAATGTTGCCGGCTGGCCTGCAAGCTCTTCTGCATGATATTCTTCAGGGAATGTCACTTCAACATCTTTTTCTTCGCCTGTTTTCATACCGATCAGCTGCTCTTCAAAGCCAGGAATGAATGTGCCTGAACCGATCACAATCGAATAGTTTTCAGCTTGGCCGCCTTCGAACGGTTCGCCGTTAACGAATCCTTCAAAATCAATAACAACTGTATCGTCGTTTTCAACCGCGCCCTCTTCTTTGACAACGAGCTCAGCGTGACGCTTTTGAAGATCTTTTATTTCATTTTCAACGTCTTCATCTGTTACATCTGTGCTGTCTTTTTCCACTTCAAGACCTTTGTATTCCCCAAGTGTTACTTCAGGCTTTACCGTTACTTTCGCTGTGAAAATGAACGGCTTGCCTTTTTCAAATTGCTCAACATCAATTTCAGGACGGTCAACCGGCTCAATACCAGTTTCGTCGATTGCATTTTCGTATGCTTCCGGCAAGATAGCATCGATTGCATCCTGATAAAGTGCTTCTACGCCGAAACGCTGTTCAAACAACGGGCGAGGCATTTTCCCTTTACGGAAGCCTGGTACGTTAATTGTTTTTACAACTTTTTGGAATGCTGTGTTAAGACCTTGATTAACCGTTTCAGCGTCAACCTCAACTGTCAATACGCCTTGGTTACCTTCTAATTTTTCCCACTTTGCTGACATAAAAAATTCCCTCCAACAATCTATTAATAAATATGAACGTTCGTCCTATGTATATTCTGATTTGATATAAAAAGGACACAATACGACTTTTACATTATACCATACAGGCACTTTCTTTCAACTAAAAGGCTGAAATTTCATCGAGTTCTTTCATAAGAGCCAATGCTTTGTGCAGTTCAGGATCGATTTCGTTTATTTCAACCGGCTCATACAGCCGGTTGATTTTTGCTACAGCCGCTTCCGCCCATTTCGCCGCCGGAAAGTCTGGATCAAACGGGTGAAGCAAAAATTGATACTGTTTGAGCATGTCCACAGCCTGCTCGAATAAAGCCGGGTTGTTTTGCCCTGCGGTTTGCTCCAGCAGCTGCATTAGTTCAAGAAAAAACGGCCGGCTGAACGCTTCGTCGGTAACGGCTGGGATCACTTTTTTTTCAAAGTGAAATTTCCGGACCGTCACGTTTTTAGCCGTTCCAATTTCTCTTAACAGCCCGAGCGCCATCGTTTGAATAAACGGGTGCTCCGTTCGGTTTCCCGCAAGATGAATCAATTCTTCTTCAAATGGAGCAGCATCAAATTTGGCCAGTTCAGCGAGCTTCATCATCTTATCCTGCATAGTATCCTCTGCTTTAAACAACGATTCCTGCTGCTTTGCGCTCATCCGGTCGGCTAATGCTTTCAAATGGGCAAAATGCTCATACCGGTCCGGCGGCAGGCCTTCTTCAATCAGGACAGATAATGTATCCGCCACTTCCTTGTAACGCCGTTTTTGAATAAGCATGAGGACGTGTAAATCAAGCACGTCAAAATAATGGCCTTCTCCGGCATGAAGCATCTCACGTGACAACTTAATTCCTTCGTCATGGCTGCCGCTTTCATGGTACGCGATCAGAAGCGCCATTTTAATTTCTTCCTGGCGTCCTTCTTCAAAGCGGAGCGCTTCCGTATATAAACGAATGGCTTCGTCAAACCGCTTTTCTTCTAATGCCTGCTTTCCCTGCTGTTCAAGCCGGGCTGATGTTCCCGGAAACTGAACCACGTTGCCGGATCTCTTTCGCTTTTTTTTCTTCAACATTCTCACCGCCCGCAGTTCTTTAGTTGAAGTGTAGCATGGCGTTATTCGATTGAACAGAGAAAACAGTTGCCATCCTCCTATCTGCCTGTCATGCTAAAGAAATGAATATAAAAAAGAAGAGGAGATCGAATGATGATCGAAGTCAAAACGTCCCCATTAAGTGACGGCGAGTTTAACCGGGGTGTCTTTGCCACACGCGATATAAAAAAAGGGGAAATGCTTCATGAAGCGCCGGTTATTCCGTACCCGAACGACCAGCACGTCCATATAGAAAAAACGCTTTTAGCCGATTATGCATTTGAGTACGGAGCAAACCATACGGCGATGCTATTAGGATACGGGATGTTATTCAATCATTCATATGAACCAAATGCGGTATATGATATTCATTTTGATAGTCATTCGTTTAAATTTTATGCCTACCGTGACATAAAGGCAGGCGAAGAAATTTTAATTAATTATAACGGTGATGTCGATGATGATGCGCCGCTATGGTTTAACGATGAAAGCCTTGAACAATAAAAAAACTGGCCTGTACAATACCACCTTTAAAAAGAAGGTGGTATTTTGCATAGAAAAAGGACAGCCTTTCCGAATCATTTATTTAAAAAATATAAGGAAACAAATAGCCGCAATTCCTGCTTTGATTTTTAGGATAAAGAGCTACGAAAACGCGTAGAATACGGGGGAACAAAAAAAACAAAGGAGCTGAGACGATGGCGAGCAGGCCCAATAAAGGACTTGGATTTAGTACCGATAAAATATTGATATACATACTTTATTCTATAATTTTCCTAGCATTTCTGCAGCATATTAAAGTTTTTATCGGCTTTGCGATACTCGTCGCTCTTTTAGCGGCCCCTTGTTATTGGCTGCGCTGGTATAAGAAAAACAAAAAGTATTCCTAATCTAAAGAAAGCCCTGACTCATATTCAATCGGAGCTTTTTTGGTATTTATTTTAAATTCTCGGTCTGGATTTGACTAGAAGGACGGTAACATTTTAACTTTCTTCTAGGCACCCTGCTTCTGAGAGAGCAAATAACACAATTACTTTTCTAGCGTCTTTTACTGACATGGAGGCAGGAGTATCAAGGGTATAATTTTGTTAAGGTAATATACAATGGGCATACTGTATGTTTTTAGGTACAACTAACGCATCAGTATCTCACATAGAGTACTAGATACGCAACAAGCCTTTTTTGCGAACTTTTTAATCTCTATATACGTATCGTTTCAAAAAGAGCGATGCGACAATTTCGAGCTAACTTTTTTAATATTTTTAAAATAAATCCACCCGACGCGATCTAGGTGCCGGGCTTTTTTGTGGACATCATCAATATGCAGAATAAAAGTCAGTATCCATACTTATATCTTCATTTGGATCAATAGTTATTTTATTCTCAATTACTAATGTAAAACCTGGTGCAGGATCTTCAGAAATCACCTTATTCATTGCTACAACCTCGGCTACCTCTATTTCTTGAGGGTTTGGATTTATAATTTCACTGGCAATCCCCGCAAAAAAATATTTATTTCCCATATTTCCAGTACCTTGACCTTGTACCGCTTGGTAGAAAAGGAGATGTTCTAGTCCTTCAGGATTCGATCCTTCCATAAACCAATTCAATACTATTCCTCTAAAAGTAATGGATTCGTCATTATAAGGGTTTAAAATCTCTAATGACATGGTAAATTCCTCAAAAAAATTATCCATTTATTCACCTCCTTTCCTTATACTATGGCAAAGAAGGAAAGCAGCTTAATTCAATTAACTATATTCAAATAATTGATAGAAACCCGCTAGAATTTCTCTGAGCGGGCTTTTTTACGTTATGCCACATACAGCACCAGCTCTGTAACTGACATTTGCGCGAGTTTTGCAGCCGATAAATCCTTAGCATTTTCGTTCAAGTATATCCACGAAACATGGACGTCGGTCACATCGACTTTCTCCACTCGCTGTAGAAGCGAAGATACGCCCGTTAACGGTGAATGAGATCGCAGCTGGTAACGCGAAGTCAATTTCGTTTGATACAATCACAGCAATCCTCAACGCACTGGACATACTGGCAGACGGCAGCAAGCGCCACGATGTGAGTGATATATTTAAAAGAGCAGAAACAGCCGAAGAAGATACGGAACTAGAACCGCCTTTATATATGTAAAAATGCGCCTTCCAATTTCGGGAGGTATTTTTTCGTTACTAAAGATATTCATAAACATGTCATAAAAGAAAATAATCAGCATAAAATTAATCTTGTGTTAAAATTCACATTTTAAGGAGCGTTTAAATGAGCGTATTATCAACACCTTCAATGAAGGCAATGATGGAACAATGTATGGAAGCATGTTTAAAATGTGCTAGAGTGTGCGAAGAGTGTACAAGCGCTTGCTTACAGGACCCGGATGTTCAAACAAGAATAAAATTTGTCCAAGCATTACGGGATTGCGCTGACGTTTGTTTGCAGGCAGCATCTTTTATGGGCCACAACAGCCGGTTCGTTCAACAATACGTCGAGCTTTGTGCAACTATTTGTGAAGCATGCGCAGAGGAATGCGAGACGTTCAAGGATACCTACTGCCAGGAATGCGCTCGGATTTGCCGTGAATGTGCGGAAGCTTGCAGAAACATGGCTTCCTAACGACTGAAAACCTTCATATAAATCACTCCCTAACAGGAGTACAAAAAATGCCCCGACTCAATTACGAGCGGGGCATTTCTGTCTTAATTTCCGTAAGAACTGCATCGTCATAAATTTTCCGTAGTGATCGATCGTTCCTTCTTTTAAACTTTCGTATGTATAATCGCGCTTAATGCGTAGATCAATAATCTCCTCGATAGTTTCCACGCTCAACATGCCGCGTTGCTGCAACTCACCGTCTTTCAGCGCATACTCCCGCACAATAAAGTCGTAATTATCACGTTTCATGAACCGGTTTGCAAATAGCGGATCCGCGTATTTATCCGCTGGGAACTCCGTGATGCTACCGTTCCTATCCATGCGATAATAGATCGGCTCGCCACTGTCCAGTATAGCGGTTAAGCGAATGTATAAACTCTTGTATCGTTTCTTCGGAATCATATCGTACCGCCGTCTTTCTATCTATATAATACGAAATATAGCTTAGCACACCGCCAGGGCGGCCGCATCAACCTTCGAGTTCTCAAAAAATTACGCGGATTTTTTACCCGTGAGGTACGAACATGAAATCCGTAAGTTCCCGACAGCAGTTGCAGTGTGTATCGGTGTATGGCTTGGGAGTCAGCAAAATACGCACGAAAAAAAGCCGGCGGCACATAACCGTTCGGCTTCTCCGCATTGCTTATAAACGGAAGTCTTTCAATGAGTCCGCGATCTTATCGTCATTGATTCCGATATATCTTTTCGTGATTGCTAGCGCAGCATGGCCGAATATCTCCATCAACGTAGCGACGTCCTTAGTACGCTTGTAATAGTGGTAGCCGAATGACTTACGCAGTGTATGAGTACCGATGTCATCACGGCCTAACCAGTCGCCTGCACGCGTCAGAACACGGTATGCCTGCGTTGTACTGATATGACCGTTGCTGTCCGCACGATTAGACGGAAACAGCCAGTCACTATCGCTCATGCCTTCACAGTATTCGTTTATATCGGCGCTGATGGCCGCTAGGTGTAGCTTTCTTACCTTGCCGATCTTTTGCTCCGTCACCTTTACGGATGCCTTGCCTCGGATGTCACCGACCTTTACCGAGACTAGATCGCTGGCACGCAGCCCTGTATTGATGCCGAGAATAAAGAGGAACTGATCGCGCTTGCCCGTCTTATTCCGATTGAGATTACCTACTTCGAGCAGCGCCTTTTTCATTGCCGCAATGTCATCTGGATTCCGTAATGGTTCTACGTTGTAGCCGGTCGATGTCGCCATGATTTCTGCCCCTTTTTGTGTATGATTCCGATCAAATACCGTACGTATTCGTACTTATAGAATCCTCATAACGGATAAACCGCGCTGCGTCAACGTTTTATATGTACGAAAATATACAATTTCATACTTATAAGGACAGCGGCCAACCCCCTGAAATTAGCCCAAAAGCGGCAATGTTCAGCAATAAAACGCCCCCTGAGTTTTCGGACCCCCTCGTCCGTCCGGACCCTCGTGCAGGTGTATAGCGCTATTCATTACGCCGTATTATGTTTAACGCCTGTCGCGGCGTTACTCGAATGCATCATCTTAATAATCTCTTCTACAAAAAAGATTATTTAGTAGAGACAAAGGCTCAATCCAATACGTTTCTTCGCTCATACTCTATAACATAGATTCAATTATTATAAATTAACTGCGAGAAATTGATTTATATAATTATTTCGCTATCCTTCGGTAAAGGAGGTGAAATGGTATGGGTAAGTATGGTTGCGGTGATGGCGGCTACGGCAGTGGCTTTGCGCTGATTGTAGTGCTTTTCATTCTTCTAATCATTATTGGTGCTTCATACGTTAACTATTAATTAAAAATGGTCCATGCCATATCCTGTATGCTCCCTTAGCGCCATTTCAGTGAATCCCCGGAGTTACCAATCGCCCAGAAATGGCGCTCTCATCGCCGCGTTATCCCTCCGCGGCCTTTTTTGCGTCCGGGATCCGAGGAATAAAGCGGCCAAGCCGTACATATATTGATTTAACTTCTCCTGACAACTACCAACTTTTAAGCGTCGCTATCACGTAGCTGCGCTCTTTTACGTTTTCAATACGGATATCAAATTCAAGGGGCTGCTACACAAAAGCCGCTTTTTTTAATATGGTTTAAATTTCTTCGTAACGGGCGATAATCTAGGTTAGGGTCTCTCCATTGACCCAGCACCATCATAAGTAGTTTATCGTTTGTACCGCGGTGATTCCCCCCGCGGTCTTTTCTGCGTTATTATGTAATGCGGTGAACTTTTCCGCTGGCATATACGTAGGTCTACTTGTAGCCTGACGCCGAAAACTTACGCCTCTTCTGCAAGCACGCGCTGGCTATCTTCGCAAAATTAACGATCATCCCCCGTTATCCACCACTCATTTACTTCGCCGTCATACTCTTTCCAGCACACCCATACTTCCCGATTACTTCCCATATCTTCTTCAATAAAATCAAATTCTTCAGCTTCAAGTTCGTAATCATCGTTTAGTACCGTAATAATAAACCTCTTAATTCCGTTAACTTCTTGTCCCTCAGAAACCGGCTCATAATTTTCACAGATGTACTCAGCAAGTTCTGTTCCCCCTGTTAATTCATCAGCACTAAACGTATCCATATGAAACTCCATAGCATTCATCAGCATTCATCCTTTCTTTTTTCGTAAATCACCTTACAATATTAGCACCATTCCGACTATTACAGGTACAGCAATGTGCATTCGGCGTTGATTTTCGCAAGCACACGTGCCTGTTCCTCGAATACAAAACGGTCCAGCATCTTATTCAGCACGCCATTGAAGAAGCCCGGCAGATTGCGGATAAGCTTCGTTTTTATACCCATCACCGCCGTGTGTAGGGCTACCATAGCTAGGTTTTCAACGTCCTGCTGTTCGTAAGCGCCGTATTTAGTTAAAGCGGCTGTATTCGCACGATAAACACCATACATGCGACCTACAAGCGATTTGTCTTGGTTGTCGAGTTTTTCTACAAACGATTTAAAACGTCGGTAAAAAGTTACCGACTTCGCAGAATACGTATTATTTATAAGATTATTTGTCTTAGAAAAGATATTGACTTCATGCTCCCCGTTTTCGATCATACCTTGTCCACCTTTTTCATTTTCCGCAGATTCAGCCGGCAATATTTTCGCGAAATTAACCGTTTACTGCATCGTGGAGCTGCGCTTTGTCGGCAGTATATTAACGATGCCTAAAGACGCCAGCTTTTTAAGCCATACGCCAATCGTATCCGGCTTCTTTACGCCAAAGTCAGCTGCAATCGTACGTTGCTTACGGAATGACAGGCCAGGATATTCACGCGAAATGTCGCGCGCAGATAGTCAAGGAAACGGATGAGCTTACGCCTCCAAGCGGCAGACAGCCCACTCGCTTCGATTGTGCGGACATGTTTATTCACTACAACTCTAAGTTCGTGTATATTTTTGAACTTTGCATAATCTGACTTCTGAATCTTATCGGCCAGTTATTTTTGCGAAGTGTGTAACGTGGAGTCTATAGTCGCTGATCGTTCTTTCCCGGAAGCCTGTCGCTTCCATATGGCGGGTAATCGTGACCAGCGCTTTTTCTATCGGCATACCTTCCGCAACAAGACGACGCTGTTGCTTCGGTTGCTGCTCGATAAAAAGATCGGATAAATCTGCGTTTACGGTTAATGACGCATTCTTTTTAGACAACAAAAAAACCTCCTAACGCGTGAATGTCGGTTACGATCGGCTGTTGACCGGATCATTGACCGTTTCATTCGACGCATTAGAAGGCGTTTTGTAAAGCGCTCTATGGCGCTTTTTTATTACGTCCCAGGAGGGATTCGAACCCCCGACCGACGGCTTAGCTTACCACTATGACTTTCGCCACCAGCTTGCACTGTTTGTTGGTCTGGACTATATCTTCACCATTTCAGGTGCGACACGTATAGTCTCTACGGAACCTCACGATAATCGTTATGTAGATTATGCTGCGATAATTTTACCCTCGTCATGACGAGCCTTCAAATTATCTCGTTTCCTCGGTATTGCCATCAGCATGACCTGTTAAGGGTTCACCGATACAGTGCCGTCCACTTTATGCGTTTTTGTTTCCGCATAAAGGCTCCTATTAACTTAAAGGCCGTTGCTCTATCCAGCTGAGCTACTGGGACATTCTTTAAAGACAATACTTATAATAGCAATCCGTTTACTTCATGTCAACATGAATTTTTAATTATCAATGAAATCAATTTTTTTGAGTAAATCCTTTTGACCGTGAGAAAAAAAACGCCCTGCACAACTGGCAGGACGTTCCGGCCGCCTGAACAATCAGCGGCTAAATGTACAACTTAACGCTTCTACCTCATGATGCCTCTCATCAAAAAAACGAACAGCAATTTTAGATTTTTTCACGTCCACAATAGCGTACGTTTTTTCGCGGCGTCCACGCGGCAATGAGATGCTGCCCGGGTTTAAATACAAAACACCATCAGCCATTTCGGCGCCGGCTGTGTGCGAGTGACCGAAGAAAACAAAGTCAGCACCTGTTTCTTTTGCTTTCATCGCTAAATTGGTTAACGTCATTTTAATGTTGTACCGGTGGCCGTGTGTAACGAATACGCGGCAGTCTTCCACACTCTCTAACAGATCATTGGGAAACTGGTCTTCTGAATCACAGTTGCCGCGGACGATAGTGTAGCCATCGACTGCCGGGTCCTCAGCCGTCATTTCGGAATCCCCGCAATGAATCATTGCGTCCACTTTGCCTTTGTAGCGGCGCTTCAAGTCAGTTAAAATACTGTCCCATCCGTGGTTGTCGCTGACGATTAACATTTTCACCTTTATTCACCTGCCAGTTCGGGCAGTACAGCCCGTAATGTGTTTAATGCATGCGCGCGGTGACTGATGTTATTTTTTTCTTCCGGATCGATTTGGGCCATGGTCACCTCATATCCGTCCGGAATAAATAAAGGGTCATAGCCGAAGCCATTTTTGCCTTGTTCTTCAAAGGCGATCGATCCTTCACAAAACCCTTCCGCGAATATAGGCTTTCGTCCGTCCGGAAACGCCACAGCCAGCACACACGCAAACCGGGCACTGCGGCTGCCGCTGGGTACATCTTTCATTTCACCCAATACTTTTTCATTGTTAACCCGGTCATTTTTCTCTATTCCCGCATAACGTGCAGAATACACACCTGGCCGTCCATTAAGGGCATCAATGACGAGTCCGGAATCGTCGGCAATCGCCGGCCGTCCCGTTAACCGGGCAGCAGATTCCGCTTTTAAAAGGGCATTTTCTGCAAAAGTTTTACCTGTCTCTTCCACATCCGGCAGCTCCGGATAATCGAGTAATGTTTTCACTGTTATGCCGAGAGGTTCAAACATGTGAACAAACTCTTTCGCTTTTCCCGCATTTTGAGTAGCAATAATGATTTCATTCATTCGCTGACTTCCTCTCATAAATCAAATCTGCCGCTACACCAAGCACTTCAGCTTGAAGATCAAACAGCGTTTTCATGCCGCCCTGTGCCGCTTCAAGCAGCTGCTGCAGCTCATTCATGGAAAACGTTGCTTCTTCCCCGGTTCCCTGCACTTCTACAAATTGGCCGGCCCCGGTCATGACAACATTCATATCCACTTCCGCACTGCTGTCTTCTTCATAGTTTAAGTCTACCACCACACCGTGCTCTTTGACGATCCCGACACTGGTCGCCGCGAGAAAATCGGTAACTGGGTACAGCGGAAAGTCTTTTTCAATGGCTAAATCGTGCAAGGCGAGCGTCATCGCCACAAATGCGCCAGTAATCGCCGCTGTGCGCGTTCCACCATCTGCTTGAATCACATCGCAGTCAATCCAGATCGTCCGTTCTCCAATTACATCCAGATCCACAACCGCGCGCAGGGCCCGGCCAATAAGCCGTTGAATTTCCATCGTCCGTCCCGTTACTTTTCCTTTTGTCGACTCCCGCATGTTTCGCTGACCGGTCGCACGCGGGATCATGGCGTACTCTGCTGTCACCCAGCCTTTACCGCTCCCTCTCATAAACGGTGGTACGCGATCTTCAATGCTCGCTGTACAAATAACCTTTGTGTTTCCAATTGAAATGAGTACGGATCCTTCCGGGTGTGTTAAAAAGCTTGTTTCAATTCTAACTGGGCGAAGTTCTTTTTCTGTCCGTCCGTCTGTGCGCATATAGATTCCCTCCGTTTTTTCCTGCTTCCGCTGTCCATTTTCCGGAATTTATGTGTGTCTGTCAAATGTTCATTCTGCTGATAGATTACTTTCTGCATTTACAAACAATGGAGCGGTCAAGGAAGCAGGTACCGGAGCTCCCGTTTCCATCTTCACATCCGGATGACCTTCCACTTTCACAGCAACGCTGTCAATGTCAGCTGAAGCTGCGAGCGTCAGTGCGAGCGGCTTCAGCAAACTGCTGGAGACGAGTGCTTCACCGTTATTTTCTAAAATCGCGTCGCTAAATTGAAGCACTGCCCGTCCATTTTCTACAACTGGCGAGGCAGTCAATTTTGCATCAAAAGGCCAGCTTGTCATAAGGCCGCTGCCAGGAACAGGCCCTTTGGCAAGTTCAGAAACAGAAGCAGCAATCAAATCTGTTGTTTGCGCTGCAATTCGACGAGTAACCGGCACTAAATAAGGACCCTGTTCATTTTGAGCTGTAAAATACACAGTAATGGGTTTCGTGGCACCGGTCTCTGTATAACTCGCTTTCATATTAATGCCATCTTCCCGTTTCATTCCCCCCGCCGCAATTGGCATGCCCGCCTTTGGCATTGCGTCCAGTTTTTCTCCATTTAGTTTCAATTGAACACGCTCAGCCTGTCCCAGTCCGGTTACGGTCCATGTAATAGCGGCAGCAACAAGCTCTTCTTCTTCCGCCGGATAGTCTGAAAAAGCACCTCCTACACTAACAATCGCTGTTTTCCCCTGCAATTCCACATCTTGAATAATGGTTCCTTCCGGCAGCGGCGATTGAAACCCGGCTGGAGCGGCTCCTTCTGCCAACGCAAGAAGGGCTGCTTTTTCTTCCTGCCCATTCGCTTCAATCGGCATGACTTGCGGGACGAGAAGTTGATGTTGATCGACTACGTACAACTCCGCCATCACGCTTTCAGCTGCTGATGCAGGACTGCCTTCACCGTCTTCTGTGTATACGACTTTTATCGGCAGTCCTTCTTCTGGTTCTCCTGCACAGCCTGACAGTATAAGCAGCATAGCCAATCCACATTTTTTCCGCACACAAACCGCCCCTTTCTTTTGCATTCATACAAATATATGCGGTCAAACAAAAAAAAGCCGGCAATTATGCCAGCTGAATTTTTTTCGTATCCAATTGAATGTCGCCAAGCCAGTCAGTCGCAATGGCGTTAAATGATTTAACACTGCCCGTTGTAAAAAAGCGATGCTTCGCCTGCTCGTCTTCTGCGAGCATATCATTAAATTCCAGTATCGCACTGACACCGCGGGCTGTTTCATCACCTGAACTGATCACAGACACATCCGGTCCCATATTATCCGCAATAATTGGTTCTAAAAGCGGATAATGCGTACAGCCCAATATAACAGTGTCTGATGGGGTTTTTTTCAATGGCTCAAGGGTTCGTGCCACAATTTCTTTTGCACGCTCACTCCGATATTCTCCGCTTTCTACGAGCGGCACAAAATCGGGACAGGCGAGCGGGTACACTTCTGCACCAGGATCAATCGCCTTGATGGCTTTTTCATATGCGCGGCTTTTTATCGTACCGGCTGTTCCGAGTACAGCAATTTGACGATTTTTCGTTTGTTTGATCGCCGCACGGGCCCCCGGCTGAATAACTCCAACGACCGGAATAGGCAGCTCACGCTTAATTTCATCGAGTACGACCGCTGTTGCCGTGTTACAGGCAATGACGAGCATTTTCATGTCATACCGTTCTAAAAAGCGGGTCATTTCCCATGTGAACTTTCGAACCTCTCCCGGCAATCGGGGACCATATGGACAGCGTGCCGTATCCCCTATATAATAAATCGTTTCTTTCGGCAGCTGACGCATCATTTCTTTTGCAACTGTCAGCCCGCCTACACCCGAATCAATGACTCCAATCGGTCTATTCAACACGTCCGCCTCGTTCCACTTTCATTTCAATGTGCATTTTATTTAAAAGAGTATTTAATTGTGCTGTTTCTTTTTCCGAAAAATTGCTCAGTACGCCTTCCACATATTCACGGCGCCTTTGGATGACGTCTTTAATAATTTTTTCACCTTCTTCAAGCAGGTGAATTCGGACGATGCGACGGTCTTTCGTGTCCCGGACCCGCTCAACAAGGCTGGCTTTTTCCATTCGGTCAATAAGATCGGTTGTCGTACTGCATGCCAGAAACATTCTGGATGACAGTTCTCCAATTGTGGTGTCCCCTTTTTCATATAATGAATGCAGCGCGATAAATTGCGGTGGTGTAATCATATAATCATTTAAAATTTCGCGGCCTTTTTGCTTAATAATCCCGTCTATGTGACGCAGATTCCGCTCAATATCGGCGACAGCTTCTCCCGGACTCCTTTGTATGAGAGACATTCATTTGCACCCTTTCATTTAAAAAAACAGTATGCGATTCTTCGTCTATTTTCCTCGTTTTTTACGTAAAATGCAAGCAAGGAAAAAAACCGTGCCGAGTAAATCAGCACGGCCTTGACGCTATAAGGAAAGTTCCCCGATTCGAAGCAATTCAACAATAGCCTGCGCCCGCCCTTTGACGCCGAGCTTTTGAATGCCATTTGAAATGTGATTGCGTACCGTTTTTTCACTAATCCCCAGTTCTTCTGCAATGTCATGAGTCGATTTGCCGTCAATAAGCCGCTTGAACACATCTTTTTCCCGTTTAGTCAAAATCGAAGCTGCCACACACATTGTCACCCTTTCGAAGAGCAGCCAGTTTCGGTTAGCCGCCGCTACACTATCATATGCGCAACACCCTTAATTGGTTTTAAGTAAGCAGTTGTTTTGTTTCATTATTAAAAGGAACCGATCGGCCGGACAACTTGTCTATTTGTACAATTGTCCCACGTCCAGTAACCACTACTTCTTTTTTTTCATTTACTCCCTTATAGTGAATGTCGCATGATGATGTGCCAAGTGAAGATGTTTTTACATAGATTTTTAGTTTATCGCCATAAAAAATCTGCTTTATGTAATCACACTGCAAATCTGCCACGACGAAAACAACAGAATCGTGGCCCCATTCTTTTTTCAAGCCTTGATTTTGTAAAAACTGAATGCGCGCTTCTTCAAAATACTTG
This sequence comes from Domibacillus iocasae, assembly GCF_001750285.1. Lineage (GTDB taxonomy): Bacteria > Bacillota > Bacilli > Bacillales > Domibacillaceae > Domibacillus > Domibacillus iocasae. The sequence goes on along the minus strand of NZ_MAMP01000022.1, from coordinate 138,272 downwards.
AACGTGACCGTATTGTTTACATGGCCAAGCATATCAATTTCTGAAAACCGAACCGTGACCGGCCAATAATACGTAAATGATTCAGACCACTTTGTCCAATCATCAATGTATGCAGGTATTCTCATAAACATCCTCCTAATTAATGAATGGCTGTTCATTTATGCTGTAAAGAAAACCTCCAGTACATACTGGAGGTTTTGCTATTAATCTACCGCGTGGTCACTTCCGAAGAAGCTGCGGAACGACTGCATTGTTGCTTCACGATTCAGCGCCGCAATCGATGTCGTCAACGGAATGCCTTTCGGGCAAGACTGTACACAGTTTTGCGAATTACCGCAGTTGGCAAGCCCGCCGTCTCCCATGATTGTTTCCAACCGCTCATCACGATTCATTGCGCCTGTCGGATGCGCATTAAATAAACGAACTTGCGACAATGACTGCGGACCAATAAAGTTTGATTTGCTGTTTACGTTCGGGCATGCTTCTAAGCATACTCCGCACGTCATGCATTTCGATAATTCATATGCCCATTGACGTTTCCGTTCCGGCATCCGAGGTCCAGGGCCAAGGTCATACGTGCCATCGATTGGCACCCACGCTTTCACACGCTTTAATGAATCAAACATGCGGCTGCGGTCCACCTGAAGGTCACGGACAACCGGGAATGTATTCATTGGCGCCAGGCGAATAGGCTGTTGCAATTGATCAACAAGTGCTGTACAAGACTGGCGCGGCTTGCCGTTAATGTTCATTGAGCATGCACCGCACACTTCTTCAAGACAATTCATGTCCCAGTTAATCGGAGTTGTTTTTTCGCCTTTTTTATTCACCGGATTACGACGGATTTCCATAAGGGCGGAAATCACATTCATATTCGGGCGGTATTCTACTTCAAACTCTTCATCATACGGAGCAGAATCAGCAGCATCCTGACGGGTAATAATGAAGCTGATTGTTTTTTGATCGCTCATTATTTCTCCTCCTTCTTCTTCGAGTAGTCCCGTTTACGAGGTGGAATAAGTGATACGTCAATCTCTTCATAATGGAAAGATGGTGCCGTATTTTCACCTGTAAACGTGGCCATTGTTGTTTTCATAAATTCTTCGTCATTACGTTCCGGGAAGTCCGGCTTGTAATGTGCGCCGCGGCTTTCGTTACGGTTTAGGGCACCGATTGTAATGACGCGCGCCAAGTGAAGCATGTTTTTCAACTGGCGAGTAAACATCGCTCCCTGATTGCTCCATTTTGCCGTATCATTAATATCGATATTTTTATAACGCTCCAATAGCTCCACAATTTTGTCATCCGTCTGCTGCAACTTATCATTGTAACGAACAACGGTTACATTTGCTGTCATCCATTCGCCGAGTTCTTTATGTAAAACATAAGCGTTTTCTGAGCCTTTATTTAATGACATGATGTCATTCCATTTTTCCTGCTCTTGCTTAACATGGTTATCAAAAACAGAAGATGAAATCGCATCTGCGCTTTTATCAAGACCATTAATGTAACGTACAGCATTCGGCCCTGCTACCATTCCACCGTAAATCGCAGAAAGCAGTGAGTTTGCGCCAAGACGGTTCGCACCGTGCTGTGAATAATCACATTCACCCGCCGCAAAAAGACCTGGAATATTTGTCTGCTGTTCGTAATCGACCCACAAGCCGCCCATTGAATAATGAACCGCAGGGAAAATTTTCATCGGTACTTTACGCGGATCGTCACCCATGAATTTTTCATAAATTTCAATGATCCCGCCTAATTTCACATCGAGTTCATGCGGATCTTTATGAGAAAGATCCAAGTAAACCATGTTTTCACCGTTAATACCGAGTTTTTGGTTTACACAGACATCAAAAATTTCACGTGTCGCGATGTCACGCGGCACAAGATTGCCGTAAGCCGGATACTTTTCCTCAAGGAAATACCAAGGCTTCCCGTCTTTGTATGTCCAAACGCGTCCACCTTCACCGCGTGCTGATTCACTCATAAGGCGAAGTTTGTCATCGCCAGGAATCGCCGTCGGGTGGATTTGAATAAACTCGCCGTTTGCGTAATTTACGCCCTGCTGATAAACGATCGATGCTGCAGACCCAGTATTAATAATAGAATTTGTTGATTTTCCAAAAATGATCCCAGGGCCGCCTGTTGCCATAATCACAGCGTCGCCAGGGAATGACTGGATTTCCATTGTCGAAAGATTCTGCCCAACAATTCCGCGGCAAATGCCTTCATCATCGACAATAGCGCCAAGGAATTCCCAGCCTTCATATTTTGTCACAAGACCTGCTACTTCAAAGCGGCGCACCTGCTCGTCAAGCGCGTATAAAAGCTGCTGGCCTGTCGTCGCACCAGCAAATGCAGTACGGTGATGCTGCGTGCCTCCAAAACGACGGAAATCAAGAAGTCCTTCCGGCGTCCGGTTAAACATAACGCCCATGCGATCAAGCAAATGGATGATGCCTGGCGCCGCTTCTGCCATTGCTTTAACAGGCGGCTGGTTCGCTAAGAAATCGCCTCCATAAACGGTATCATCAAAGTGCTCCCAAGGAGAATCGCCTTCCCCTTTTGTATTCACAGCGCCGTTAATGCCGCCCTGTGCACAAACGGAATGAGAACGCTTTACCGGAACAAGCGAAAATAGCTCAACAGGCGTACCTGATTCCGCTGCTTTAATCGTAGCCATCAGACCGGCTAGTCCGCCGCCGACTACGATAACTTTACCTTTACTCATTGTGAGGTCCACTCCCTTTTCGTTCCATCTTCTATCTATCTGACAGAACTCAATTCATTGCCGGTTTTACACGAACGCAAAAATTGCGCGTAATCCGATAATTGATAAAGCAAAAAAGACGAATAGCGTTGCGTATGTAACGATTTGTTGCGAACGCGGTGATACAGCGATTCCCCAGCTTACACAGAACGACCATAACCCATTTGCAAAATGGAAGATCGCCGCGAGGACGCCAACTATGTAAAAAACAAGCATAAATGGATTACCTAAAATGTTCTCCATCATTTGAAAGTTCACTTCTGCACCTAACGCAGCTTGAACCCGTGTTTCCCAAACGTGCCATGCAACAAAAATGAGTGTAACGACGCCTGACCAGCGCTGCAATACAAACATCCAGTTGCGGAAATATCCATAACGCCCAACGTTATTTTTTGCTGTAAACGCAATATACAGTCCATAAATAGCGTGGAACAAAAGCGGCAGGAAGATAATAAACGTTTCAAGTACAAGCACAAACGGCAAGCTCGCCATAAATCCTGCAGCCTGATTGAATGCTTCTTCCCCTTTCGTCGCAAAATGATTGACGACTAAGTGCTGCGTCATAAATAGCCCGACCGGAATGACACCGAGCAATGAGTGCAGCCTGCGGTAAAAAAACTCTCGATTGTCAGCCACCATTTTCCCCCCTTAATCTGAAGCATCCGACAAATAGTTTGATTATTCGCACATGGCTTCATCTAGTAATCTTACGATGTGACAAGTACATTTTACTCCCATAAAGTATAGGCGTCAAGGCAAGGCGGGTACATTTTTGTCCGGCTTTTCATACGGAATATGCTTTTTTTGAAGCGGCCAATTGTATATAATAACGAGAGAGAAAGCGAGGAATTCAATTTGACTATTGAAAACGAAGAACAAAGTCTGTCTGAATCAAAGAATGCGTCTGTTTCTATTTTTGGCTACGAATTGATACGGGACGTTTTAATCGGTGATCTTTTAGGGGCTGATGCAGACGATGTTTTATACTGGGGCGGCAAAGCAATCGCACGTCGCTTTCCATGCACAGATACAGAAGAATTGGCGGCTTTTTTTCAGGAAGCCGGCTGGGGAATGATTTACCTTATAAAAGAAACGAAAAACGAACGGCTTTACCGGCTTTCTGGCGAAATGACCGAACGTCGTTTTGACATGCACGCCACTCCCTCGTTCACACTGGAAAGCGGGTTTGTTGCAGAACAGATGTCGGCGCATTTTGATAGAGAAGCAGAAGCGATTTGCCAATTACATAAAAAAAGCAAACACGTTGATATTACAGTGAAATGGGAATAGACCGCCTTTTTAGGCGGTCTATTTTTCTGCAAGAGCAGCAAGCACGGCATCGGCTGTTTTTTCAGGAATGCCGGCAGCAATAATTTCTTCTTTTGACGCTTCTTTCAGCTTTTTCAGCGAACCAAATGTTTTCAGAAGGTGTTTTTTTCGCTGTGGCCCAATGCCTTCAATGTCATCCAAAATGGATTGAAATGCCCCTTTCCCGCGAATTTGCCGGTGAAATGTAATGGCAAATCGATGCACCTCATCCTGAATGCGCTGCAGCAAATAAAAAGCCTGGCTATTGTGCTCAAGCGGCACGATTTGTAGCGGATTTCCGTAAAGCAGCTGGGATGTACGGTGGCGATCATCTTTGGCGAGACCTGCAATGGGAATATCAAGTCCGAGTTCATTCAATAAAATGTCGCGCGCTGCTTCAATTTGTCCTTTTCCCCCATCAATAATAATCAAATCAGGCAATGGCAAATGATCACGTAAAACGCGGGTATAACGGCGGCGGATGACTTCGCGCATCGAGCCGTAATCATCCGGTCCTTTGACTGTTTTAATTTTATATTTCCGGTATTCTTTTTTCTCTGGTTTTCCATCGATAAATACGATCATCGCTGATACAGGTGCTGTTCCTTGTATGTTTGAGTTATCAAACGCCTCGATTCGGAGCGGTATATGAATACGCATTGCTTCTCCAAGCTGTTCGGCTGCTTTGATGGTACGTTCTTCATCCCGATCAATTAGGGCAAATTTTTCCCTCAGCGCAGCTTTTGCATTGTTTTTCGCAAGCTCCACCAGTTCTTTTTTCTTGCCCCGCTGCGGCTTTGTCATCGGCACACCAATAAGCTGGCCGGCAAGACCCTCGTCAACCTCATCCGGCAGCAAAATCTCTTTTGGCTTAAAATGTTCCGGCGCTTCATAAAAGCGGCCGAGAAACGTGAGGAATTCTTCTTTCGGTTCGCTGTAAATGGGAAATGTGGATACATCCCGCTCAATTAAGCGCCCCTGCCGTACGAAAAATACCTGAACACACATCCAGCCTTTATCTACTGTGTAGCCAAATACATCACGATCTGTAAGATCCGCCATATTGATTTTTTGTTTTTCCATCAATGTATCGATGTGCGACATTTGGTCCCGATATTCTTTTGCACGTTCAAATTCGAGTTTCTCCGCCGCTTCCATCATTTTTGCTTCCAACCCTTTTTTTACATCCTGATGGCCGCCATTTAAAAACCGGGTAATTTCTGCTGCCATCTCTCTATATGTTTCATTGGAAACATCCTTTACACAAGGAGCAAGACACTGCCCCATATGATAATACAAACAAACCCGGTCCGGAAGCGTAGAGCATTTACGCAAAGGATACAGCCGGTCCAGCAGCTTTTTTGTTTCAGAAGCTGCATATGCATTTGGGTATGGACCAAAGTATTTTCCTTTGTCTTTTTTCACTTTTCTCGTAATAATCAAGCGCGGATGCCGCTCATTCGTTAATTTAATAAACGGATAGCTTTTGTCATCTTTTAACATAATATTGTATTTTGGGTCGTACTTTTTAATTAAATTCAGTTCTAGAATAAGCGCTTCAAGATCTGAAGATGTAATAATGTATTCAAAATCAACAATCTCGCTGACGAGCCGTGTCGTCTTAGCGTCATGGGAGCCGGTAAAATAAGAGCGGACACGATTTTTCAGCACTTTTGCCTTGCCGACATAAATAACGGTCCCATGCCGATCCTTCATTAAATAACAGCCGGATTCATCAGGCAAAAGAGCCAGTTTATGCTGGATCAGTTCATTCAAAAACTCCACCTCTTTTGGTAAGAAAAGCGAAAGGTGCCTGCTTATCAGCTTATGGAACAAAAGCGAAGAACGCGGCATTGTGCCGCCACGTCCTGTGGCAGTCGCCCGACTAGATCGTCCGTATCGTCGCAACGCTTTTATGACCCACATCATGTGGGCCTCCGATGGCACCTAAAGCTAGACATTATACAAAAAAAGCGCCCCGGCAAAGCGGGGCGCCTCTCGTTTTATTACGCGTTGCGGTTGATTAGCTCTTCAAGCGCTTCTTTTGGCTGGAAGCCGATAACTTTGTCGACCGGCTGTCCATCTTTAAACAAAATCAGCGTCGGAATGCTCATTACGCCGTATTCGCCAGCTGTCTGCTGATTTTCGTCAACGTCAAGCTTTACGATTTTCACTTTGTCGCTCATTTCAGAATCTAATTCTTCCAATACTGGAGCGATCATTTTGCACGGTCCGCACCAAGGTGCCCAGAAGTCCGCGAGAACGAGTCCGCTTCCTGTTTCAGTTGAGAAGTTTGCATCAGTTGCTTTTACGATTGCCATGTATAAATACCTCCTAAAGTTTCTACATCATACGGAAAGTATATCACCGTTTTTTTGTGTTAGCTATTATTTTGCTTACCCGTAAAAAAACAGCCTCAAACTCAGAGGCTGCCTGCTTTTACTTTTTTAAATTCTTCTGTCAGCATCGGTATCACTTCAAATAAGTCCCCGACTATGCCATAATCCGCCACTTTAAAAATGTCCGCTTCCGGATCTTTATTAATGGCAACGATGACTTTAGAATTAGACATGCCAGCCAGATGCTGAATAGCACCGGAAATACCACATGCAATATACAAATCAGGTGTGACAACTTTACCGGTTTGACCGATTTGAAGGGAATAATCACAGTAGTCCGCGTCACACGCGCCCCGCGAGGCTCCAACTGCGCCTCCAAGAACGTCGGCCAGTTCCTTTAAAGGCTGAAATCCTTCTTCACTTTTTACTCCGCGTCCGCCGGCAATAATGACTTTCGCTTCGGATAAGTCAACGCCATCTGTTGATTTTCGAACGACATCTTGAATGATCGTGCGCAAGTCCTTTATGGAAGCGGATACAGAAGAAACATCACCGGAACGCGTTTCATCTTTTTGCAGCGGCTCAATATTATTCGGGCGAACCGTTGCAAATAACAGGCCGTCTTCCACGACAACTTTTTCAAATGCTTTGCCGGAATAAATAGGCCGGGTAAAGACGATTTCTCCATTTTCCTCATTGATTGCTGTCGCATCAGAAATGAGACCGGTATTAAGCTTTGCTGCTATTTTGGGGGATAAGTCTTTTCCAAGAGCAGTATGGCCAAATAAAATTCCATCAGGCTGTTCTTGTTCAATAACCGCCATCAGTGCCTGGGCAAATCCATCCGATGTATATTGACCGAGCTTTTCATCTTCTACAGTAAGCACACGGTCTGCTCCGTGCTGAATCATTTCCTCAGCCAGAGAACTTACAGCATCACCGATGAGCACGCCGATTACTTCTCCTCCCTGCGCGGCTGTTTTCCCCGCCGCAACCGCTTCAAAAGACACGTTGCGGAGCTGTCCCGCGCGTGTTTCCCCAAGTACAAGTACTTTTTTTGACATGAAAAATCCCTCCCCTAAAAAATTAAATGACTTTTGCTTCAGAACGGAGCAATGTAGCGAGTTCTTTTACTTGATCGGATAAATCGCCTTCGAGCACACGTCCGGCTGCTTTTTCAGGCGGCATATACATATCGATTGTTTTTGTTTTCGATGCTACATCGTCTTCTTCTAGATCCAAATCGTCCAGTTCCAGTTCTTCCAGCGGCTTTTTCTTCGCTTTCATGATCCCCGGCAATGAGGGATAACGCGGTTCATTCAACCCCTGCTGGCACGTGACCAAAAGCGGCAGTGATGTTTTGATCTTTTCCGAGTCACCTTCTACATCACGTGTAACCGATACGTCAGAACCATTCACTTCAATGTCTGTAATGGTCGTGACATATGGAATACCCAAACCCTCCGCTACACGGGGACCGACCTGCCCGCTTCCGCCATCAATGGCGACATTGCCTGCTAAAATCAAATCCACTTCTTTGTCTTTTAAATATTCGGTTAAAATTTTAGCGGTCGTATATTGGTCCCCGTCATCAAGATCCTCCTCTGAATTGATCAGAACCGCTTTATCAGCCCCCATTGCAAGGGCAGTGCGCAGCTGCTTTTCCGATTCATCACTGCCCACTGTAATGACTGTCACTTCCCCGCCGTGCTGATCACGAAGCTGGATCGCTTCTTCTACCGCGTATTCATCATATGGATTAATAATAAATTCCGCTCCGTCTTCTTGAATGCGCCCGCCAGAAATCGAAATTTTCTCCTCTGTATCAAATGTTCTTTTCAGCAATACATACATGTTCATTTGATTTCCTCCCCTTTGTTCAGACCCTTATTTACCCGAAAACCCGTGCAGCAGCATCTTTGTAACGTCGTCCGCTGATGCGGCTAAATCATATTTTTGATCATTCATGACCCATGTAGTAATCATTTCATCCAGCGTCCCGAAAATCATTTGCCGGGCAAGCCTGATATTGAGCCCGTCATTAAATTCTCCATTTTCAACACCTGTTTTCAAAATCTGATCAATCAGCAGCAAATATTCTTTGAGCACCTCATTAATTTTCAGCCGAAGCTCCTTATTTGACTGGCGCAGTTCAAGCTGTGTAACGACCGCTAAATGCGGATCGTCTGTCAGAAGTGTGAAGTGGTTTTGTACAAGCAGCTGAAGTTGTTCAGCTGCCGTTTGTTTCACTTGAATGCTTTCGGCAGTTTTTGCCACGAAAGTCCCCATTTTTTCTTGAAAAAGTGAAATGAGAATGTCTTCTTTATTTTTAAAGTATAAGTAAATCGTTCCATCTGCTACACCGGCCTGCCGGGCTATTTTCGACACTTGCGCCTGGTGATAGCCATTTTCAGCAATTGCGACAACAGCGGCATCGATGATTTGATGGTATTTTGGTTTGTTCTTTTTCATAAAACAAGCCGCCTTCCTATAAAATCAATAATGAATGACTATTCATTCATGTATTTATCTTATCTTCATTAATTGATTTCGTCAAGCAGGCGGCTTATTCCATCAACTTGTTTTTTCAACCTTTTGTTTTTCTTCGTCAATTAGTACGCGCCGCAGGATTTTCCCGACAGCTGTTTTTGGCAGTTCTTCACGGAATTCGTAAATACGAGGTACTTTAAATGCAGCTAAATGCTTGCGGCAATAGTCGTCAAGCTCTTGTTCTGTTACATGATGCCCTTCTTTTAATACAATAAATGCTTTTACCGTTTCACCGCGGTATGGATCAGGAACACCAACAACCACCGCTTCTTGAATCGCATCGTGTTCATATAAGATTTCTTCAACATCACGCGGGTAAATGTTAAAGCCGCCGGCAATAATCATATCTTTTTTCCGGTCCACGATGTAAAAGAATCCTTCTTCATCCATGTAGCCGATGTCTCCCGTTAAAAACCAGCCGTCTTTAAAGGACTGCTCTGTTTCCTCCGGCCGGTTCCAATAACCTTTCATTACCTGTGGACCTCTAACCGCAATTTCTCCTTTTTCACCCGGCTTCTCGACCGGCTTGCCCGTCTGCATTGACAAGATGACCGCATCCGTATCCGGCCACGGAACCCCGACACTTCCTTTTACACGGTTCCCCCAAATGAAATTGGCATGTGTTACCGGTGATGTTTCGGTCAAGCCATATCCTTCAACCAGTTTTCCTCCTGTTACCTGTTCAAATTTTTGCTGCACCTCTACCGGCAGTGGTGCGGAGCCGCTAATACATGCATCAATGGATGACAAATCGTATTTTCCAATATTCGGATCATTTAATAAGCCGATATAAATCGTCGGGGCACCTGGAAAAATAGTTGGCTTTTGTTTTTGAATTGTTTTTAACGTTGTTTTCACATCAAACTTCGGAAGCAGCACCATTTTATACCCTTGCATGACACCTAATATCATAACGGTTGTCATGCCGTATACATGGAAAAATGGAATGACACCGAGAAGGATTTCTTCGCCAGGACGATATTTGTACATCCAGGCGCCGCACATCGATGCATTCGCTACAAGATTTTTATGTGTTAAGATGACGCCTTTTGGAAAACCTGTTGTGCCGCCAGTATACTGCAGAACCGCTGGATCATTTTCCACATCCATTTGGAGCGTTTCTTCATTCACAGCCGTTTCTTCCATAATCTTCGTGAAAAAGTGATTGTTGTTTCGATTTTCAATGTGCACAACAAGACCGCTTTGCTTTTTTTGAATAAATGGATAAATGACGTTTTTCGGAAACGGAAGATAATCTTTGATAGCGGTTACAATTATATGTTCTAAGCCTGTGCTTCGAATGATTTTTTGAACACGTGGATAAAGCAGATCGAGGACAATCATCATTTTGGCGCCGCAGTCTTTCAACTGATACTCTATTTCCCGTTCTTTATAAAGCGGGTTAAACTGAACAACAATCGCCCCAGCGTATAAAACTCCGTAAAAGCTAATAACCGCCTGCGGTGTATTCGGCAGCATGATGGCTACACGGTCTCCTTTTTGGATCCCCAATTTTTTTAAATAGGCCGCCAGTTTCAATGCAGATTCATGCAGCTCTTTGTAGGACAATTCTTTGCCAAGAAACTGAATTGCAGTTTTGTCTGCGTACTCCGCAGCGGCTTTCGTTAAAAATAACGGCAGCGGCTGATCAGGATACGAAAGTGCTTTAGGAATTTCTTTTGGATAATGGGCATACCACGGTTTTTCAGACATCTTCATCCACCCCTTTGTGAGAAGAATTCGTACTATCTCCAGTATAGTGAATAATGATTCATTTTTCAAGAGGCCTGCACGAAGCAGGTCACAAAAACGTCGCCGCAGGACGCGGCGTTCTTAGTCTTTGATCCTTTTTCACACAGACCCTTGTTTCTTTTTCAGCCATTGACAACCATATATATGATACCAATAATTAAAAAAGCCGCACAAAAACCAATTAAAACTTTTGCCAAAGTTTCCATAACTGTTTTCCTCTTTTCTTTACAGCAAGGCAGCGCCGATCATATAGGACAATCCTGCCGAAATGACGAATGAAATAAACCCGACAGCACGGTTGTCCCGCTCTATTTCTTGATCAACGTTAAAACTTGGAGTGAGAAACTCAAACATAAAATAGCCTACTAACAGCAGAATAAAACCAAAGATGCCCCATCCCGCCATCGTTAAAACAGAATCATTGTGCAGGATCGAATGGCGGAATACGTTCGCAATCCCAAATATTTTACCGCCGGTTGCCATTGCCACTGCCATGTTGCCATTTTTAATTTCTTCCCAGTTCCGGTACGATGTTACCAGTTCAAAGACAGCGAGGCACATAATGATACAGATCGTTGCAATGCTGTAATAGCCGGCCAGCTGCACGTATTGATTTTCCCAGAACCCTGTCATAATTCGGCCTCCTTATTTCAATTCGGCGATCGTGACGCCAAGGCCGCCCTCGCCAGAACCGCCAAATCGAATATCTTTGACCATCCGATGTTTTGTTAAGTAACCGCGCACCCCTTTCATGAGAGCGCCCGTCCCTTTTCCGTGAATAATCGACACTTGATGATAGCCGGCCAGCAGCGCGTCGTCCAAGTACTTTTCAACTCGTTTCAGTGCATCTTCATACCGTTCACCGCGCAGATCAAGTTCAGATGAAACGTGAAAATCCTTGCCGCGAATCGTCGCAATTGGTTTCGGTTCTTTCTTTTTCTCCGATTTGATAAATTGCATGTCGGATTCTGCTACTTTCATTTTAATGATACCCATCTGCACAACCCATTCTCCGTTGGCCGATGCTTCGACAATGCTGCCTTTTTGACCGAAGCTGATCACTTTTACTTCGTCACCCGGCTTCCACTCCCGCTTCGCAGGTTGAATGGCCGGTTTTTTCGTTTTCTGTTCCGGTATTGCGCCTTCAAGCCGTTTTCGTGCTTCAATAAGTTCGTGCTCTTTCACGCCTGCCCCGCCGGCAAGGCGAAGTGCGCGCAGCTCTTTCATTACTTCTTCTGCTTCTGCCTTAGCTTTTTCAACAATTTCCGCAGCTTCAGCACGAGCCTTTTCTTCCATTTTTTCCTTTTGTTCATGATAAGCTATTACTTCTTTTTGCAGGTCACGATGAAGCTTTTCCGTATCGCGCAAATACGCTCTTGTTTCCTGCTCATGCTGTTCCGCTTTTCTGCGGCTTGCGTCAAGTGCCGCGATCATGTTATCCACTTCATGTGAATCTGCACTGATCATATTACGGGCATTTTCAATAATTCCCGGATCAAGGCCGATCCGTTTTGAAATTTCAAACGCGTTGCTTCGGCCCGGAATGCCAATTAGCAATCGGTATGTCGGGCTGAGCGTTTCGACGTCAAACTCCACACTAGCATTAATAACACTGTTTCGATTGTATCCGTACGCTTTTAGTTCTGGATAGTGCGTCGTCGCGATAATGCGGGCGCCACGTGCAATAACTTCATCCAAGATCGAGATCGCCAGCGCCGAGCCTTCCTGCGGATCAGTTCCTGAACCAAGCTCGTCAAATAAGACGAGGCTTTCATGGTCGATTTCTTTTAAAATGCCGGCAATATTCACCATATGGGAAGAGAACGTACTTAAATTTTGTTCAATCGACTGCTCATCGCCAATGTCGGCAAATACTGATTGAAAAATGGCGGTTTCCGATCCGTCCTCAGCCGGGATAAATAAGCCGGACTGCGCCATAAGAACCGAAAGACCGGTTGTTTTCAAGGTGACCGTTTTCCCCCCGGTATTCGGTCCGGTAATAACGATTGCCGTATAGTCTTTCCCAATTTCAATATCACTTGCTACTGCTTCATCCGCCGGCAGCAGCGGGTGGCGTGCCTGAATAAAATGAATATACCCATCTTCATTAATTAGCGGCTTTGTCGCACTCATAGAGCGGGCAAATTTTCCTTTTGTAAATATAAAGTCGATTTCCGAAAGCATCTTCGTCATCGTGAACAAGCCTGGCGCATGTTCAGCCGTTTCCGATGACAAATCACGTAAAATCTTTTCCACTTCATATTGTTCTTTTACGGTCAGCTCCCGCAGTTCATTGTTTAAGCTGACTACAGAAGCCGGTTCGACAAACAGGGTTTGTCCGGAAGAAGACTGGTCATGCACGATGCCCCCGTAATGAGACCGGTATTCCTGCTTAACGGGAATCACATACCGTTCGTTTCGAATCGTCACGATCGCATCAGAAAGCATTTTTTGTGCATTTTGGCCACGCGTTAAGCTTTCAAGCTTCGACCGAATCCGCGACTCGGCAGACCTCATTCCGTGACGAATATGGCGCAGTGTATCACTTGCTGAATCCAGTACGCGCCCGTTTTCGTCTACTGTGTGCTTAATCTTATGCTCAAGGTCCGTTAATACAGGAATAACAGCTGTTTTCTCCGGCAAAATGCGCAGCGTTACCTGGCCTTCTGATCGGACGTCTTCAATAAATTTGCGAATATGGCGGCTCGCTGCAATGGTGCTTGCGATCCGCATGAGTTCGACGCCGCTTAAGACACCGCCGATTTGGGCCCGTTTGGCATGAGGGCGGATGTCATAAATGCCGGCGAGCGGCACATTTCCTTTAATCCGGATCACAGCTGCCGCTTCTTCTGTTTCATCAAGCCAGCGCTGCACTTCCTCCGCCTTATGCGAAGGCTTTAATTCTTCTGCAAACGACCGGCCGACTTCTGACGAAGCATGGCCGGCCAATTTCGCGATTATTTTATCAAATTCGAGTGTTGCAAGCACTTTTTTGTTCAAGGTAATTTCGACTCCTTTAAAGGCGTTACAAGCTGCGGATAAAAGACATAAACTCGGCTTTCGGCCATGTGTTGACGACCGTTTCCGGCCGCAGCCATCCTTTTCTGCCTGCACTTGCGCCTGTTTCCATAAATTCAAGATGCTCAATTGCATGGGCATCTGTATTGATCATAATTTTTGCGCCGGCTTCCTGCGCCATTTTCAAATGAGCGGCGGACAAGTCAAGACGGTGCGGGTTTGCATTCAGCTCAAGGGCTGTGTTCGTTTCTGCCGCGAGCCGGATGAGCTCCTCCATGTCGACCGGATAGCCATCCCGGCGGCCGATAATGCGCCCGGTCGGATGGGCAATGAGTTTCACATATGGGTTATGAAGCGCTGTTTTAAGCCGCTCCATTATTTGCTCCTGCGGCTGTGAAAAGCTTGAATGAATCGATGCGATAACAAAATCAAGCTGTTTCAGCACATCATCTTCATAATCAAGCGTGCCATCCGGCAAAATATCCATTTCAATGCCCGATAATACCTCGATGTCATTAAATTTCGCATTCCACTCTTTGATTTCTTCGTTTTGGCGGATGAGCCGTTCAGTGGACAATCCGTTCGCCACTTTCAAATAATGTGAATGGTCGGTAATCGCCATATATTCATATCCGCGCGCACGGCACGCTTCTATCATTTCTTCAATAGAAAACGCGCCATCCGACCAGGCTGTATGCATATGAAGATCACCTTTTATATTTGAGAGCTGAACAAGTGCGCCTTCTTTATATTTATCTGTTTCTGTGCCGTCTTCTCGAATTTCGGGCGGGAAAAAAGGAAGCCCCAGATGGTGGTAGAGTGCTTCTTCGCTGTCAAAGGTTTTAACGCTTCCATCCGGCTGTTCAATCCCATATTCGCTTACTTTCTCATCGCGTTCTTTTGCAATTTGGCGAATTTTCACGTTATGGTCTTTGGAACCGGTAAAATGGTGAAGTGCACTGGCAAACTGATCTGGCTGCACAATGCGGAAGTCAATCGACAAATCAAATTCGCCTTCAATGATAACCGACACTTTTGTTGGGCCGGCAGCAATCACTTCTTTTATTTCCGGCATGGCGAGAAGATATTCTTTTACTTTTTCAGGCTGCTCCGTTGCTACAATAAAATCGAGGTCTTTTACTGTTTCACGCAACCGGCGCAAGCTGCCCGCCCGTGAAAAACGGCTAATTTCAGCTGAACTGCCTAAATAACCTTCAATATGCTCTGCGATCGGCAGCACGTACATTATCGGCAGTCGATCCGGCTGCGTACCTGCTTTTTCAACAGCTGCAAGAATTTTTTCTTCAGTTTTTGCGCCAAATCCGGCAAGCGCCTGCACGCGGTTCTCTTCACACGCAGTCTTTAATTCGATCATGTTCGTAATGCCAAGCTCTTTATATAGTTTGGCAATTTTCTTGCCGCCAAGACCTGGAAGCCCCAAAAGTGCCACGAGTCCTTCAGGCACTTCTCCAGACAGTTCTGTCAGTACCGTTGATTCTCCCGTTTCCATATACTCTGTAATAACGGCGGCAGTTCCTTTTCCGATTCCTGACAATTTTGTCACATCATCAATCTCAGAAAGGCTGCGGTCATCCTGCTCAAGCGCTGCTGCCGCTTTTCGAAATGCAGATATTTTAAATGGGTTGTCTCCTTTTAACTCCATGTAAATCGCAATTTTTTCAAGCAATCGAATAATATCTTTTTTATTTATCATTCACGTCACCTCAGATTATAAACAAAGTGAGGCATCAGGCTGATTGAAAACAAGTGTTCGCCAGCAGCCTGATGTCATCTGCTTTTCTTTAATAGTAGCAGAAAAAAACTTCTCTACCAAATAGGAGAGAAGTTTTTCAGCCGTTGACGGCGTTCCAGTTTTTCATGTGGCTTAATTCCATTTTCATCTGCTCTAATTCTTCTTCCATCTTTAAGTAATCATTCACCATATTAACAGCCGTCAGCACCGCAATTTTCTGCGTATCGAGTGAAGCATTGCGGCTGCCTATTTCACGCATTTTGTCATCAACCATTTCCGTTACACGGCGAATATGGTATTCTGATTCAGTTCCAATAATCGTATACTGAGATCCGTAAATGTCAACTGTTAGGCGAGTCTTTTGTCCATCCGACAAGTGCAAGGCCCCCATTTCTGTGCAATTCTGTTATATATCATACCATGAGTCATTTACCGTGAAAAGGAAGAATGTTTGGAGGATGTCGAAATGAGTCATACTGTGCTTGTTGTAAACGACGATACATTACAAAAAATGAAGAACTATTATGGCGTTCCAGCCACTCTGCCCGCTGGAGCTGTTTTTGCTGCTAAAAGGGATGGCTGTTCTGTGACAGGCTACCGTTCAGGAAAAGTGCTGTTTCAAGGAAAAAATGCGGAGCGAGAATCAGCACAGTGGGACGGACAGACTGCTGCACCGAAATCAAAAAAGACATCCATACCGAGCGGGAAGCTGCCGAATGGATTTGCAGCAATGTCTGTGATTGGGAGCGATGAAGTCGGCACCGGCGATTACTTTGGACCAATTACTGTCGTCGCAGCGTATGTTGAAAAAAGCCGGATTGCGGAACTAAAAGCGCTCGGCGTCCGTGATTCCAAAGATATGAAAGATCCTGAAATTGTATTAGTTGCTAAAAAACTGCTGAAAGATATTCCGTACAGCCTGCTCATTTTGCGGAACGAAAAGTATAATGACCTGCAGGAGAGCGGCATGTCTCAAGGAAAAATAAAAGCCATTTTGCATAACCAGGCGCTCGGCAAGCTGCATGAAAAAATTATGCCCGAAAAACCGGAAGCTGTCCTCATTGACCAGTTTGCTGAAAAGCCCATTTATTACCGCCACCTAGCAGGACAAAAAAACATCGTGCAGGAAAACGTTTTTTTCAGCACAAAAGGCGAAAGTATCCATCTAGCGGTCGCTGCGGCTTCCATTTTAGCGCGCTACGCATTTTTAAAAGAAATGGACACACTGTCGGAAAAAGCGGGCTTTCACGTCCCAAAAGGCGCTGGTCCCATTGTGGATAAAGCGGCGGCCCGCCTCATTCAAACCTATGATGAACATGTGCTGCGCCACTTTACAAAACTGCATTTTGCCAATACGGAAAAAGCGAAACGAATTGTTAAAGGTCTTTAAATACAAAAAAAGCGGCCCCTTAAAACGGAGCCGCTTTTCTTATTTCTTATGCACGCAATTCAGCGTTTGCTTTTTCTTTCAATGCAGCAAGCACTTTTTCATGCACCGCTGTTACTTCATCATCCGTTAATGTTTTATCCGGATTCACATACGTTAACGCGAAAGCGACAGATTTCTTGCCTGCTTCCATCCGATCTCCTTCGTACACATCAAATACATGAATGTTCGTCAACAGCGAACCGCCTGCTTCTTTAATAATTGTTTCAAGTAAAGCCGCTTCGACCGTGCTGTCTACAACAAGTGCAATATCACGGCTGATGGATGGGAAACGCGGAATCGGTGTGTAGGCGAGATCTACGCGCGCCGCATTTAATAGGACATCCAACTTTAATTCAAATAAGTACGCTTCTTTTAAGTCAACTTCTTTGGCCAATGATGGATGAAGCTGTCCGATAACACCGACTGGCTGCTCATCGAAAAGAACGGCCGCAGTCCGACCTGGATGGAATCCTTCTGGCGTGGCTTTTTGAAAAGACAACCGATCTGTTAAGCCAAGTCGTGCCGCTGCTCCTTCAATAACCCCTTTTACTGTGAAGAAATCGGCCGCTTTTTTCTCCCCCTGCCATAAATGCTCCTGCCAAATTCCCGTTATAATACCGGCCAGTCGTTCCTCTTCTTTTGGCTGCACATTTTTACCTTCATTTAAATAAATAGAACCTGTTTCGTATAAAGCGACAGAGCCCATCTGGCGCGCACTGTTGTACGCAGCCGCTTCGACTAAATGCGGAAGCAGGCTTTCGCGCAAGTACGCACGTTCTTCACTCATTGGCATCGCAAGTGCTACCGGCTCGCGCACTTCAAGTGCAAATTGTGCTGCACGTTTTTCAGAGGTTAACGAATACGTGACTGCTTGATTGAATCCGGCCCCTTCTAAGTAACGGCGAACAACGCGGCGGCCGAGCTGGTACGGTGATAATCCACCCGGTAACGATTCGCCTTCTGGCAGTGTGAGCGGAATGTGGTCATATCCGTAAAGACGCGCCACTTCTTCCGTTAAATCTTCCGGAATGGTAATATCGCCGCGGCGTGTTGGAACCGTTACGGTAATTTCATCGTTCTTTGTTTCAGTTTCAAACTTCAAACGGCTGAAAATGTCTTCGACGCCGCCCATTTGCAATTCTGTGCCGAGGCGCGTATTTAATCGATCAAGCGTAATCGATACTTTTTTCGGCTCTGGTGCATATTCTCCTGCCACCACACGACCGGAAAGAACGGTTCCGCCAGCATACTCCGCCATCAGTTCAGCTGCGCGATCACATGCCGCCTGCACACGGGAAGGATCCACGCCTTTTTCAAAGCGGGCGCTTGCTTCTGAACGAAGACCATGTGCTTTTGACGCGTTGCGGACGATCTGACCGTCAAAATAAGCGGACTCTATCAAAACATTGACAGTATGATCGTTTACTTCTGAATTAGCACCACCCATAACACCTGCTAGAGCAACTGCTTCTTTGCCGTTTGTAATAACAAGCTGATCCGCTGATAATGTACGCTCTGCATCATCAAGCGTGACAAATTTCTCGCCTTCCTCGGCACGGCGCACCACGATTTCACCTGTTCGAATCCGGTCAAGGTCAAATGCATGGAGCGGCTGCCCGTATTCCATCAATACATAGTTTGTAATGTCTACGACGTTGTTATGGGGACGTACGCCGGCATTCATAAGAAGCGTCTGCATCCAAAGCGGCGACGGACCGATTTTGACATTTTTCACAACACGCGCAATGTAAAGTGGATTGTCTTCCGGCGCATCAATGCGAATTTGAATGGCCTCCGATGCCGGCTCTCCCGCTTCATTTGGATTGGGCTCCGGCAGTTTTACATCACGGCCTAAAATCGCTGCAACTTCATACGCAACACCCATCATGCTTAGTGCATCGGAGCGGTTTGGCGTTAACGATAATTCTAAAATCGCATCGTCCCGGTTTAACGCAGCGAGTGCATCTTCTCCCGGCGTTACGTCGTTCGGGAAGTTGAAAATGCCTTCTGCGTATTCTTTCGGGTTCAGTCGGCTTTCAATCCCAAGTTCAGACAGCGAGCAAATCATGCCATTTGATTCTTCACCGCGAAGCTTTGCCCGCTTGATTTTAAAATTGCCCGGCAATACCGCACCGGTTCTTGCTACCGCGACATATTGTCCGGCGTCCACGTTTTTCGCGCCGCAAATGATTTGAACCGGCTCTTCTTCCCCTACATCAACGAGGCATTTGCTTAATTTATCGGCATTCGGGTGCTGCTCGCGCGATTTCACGTAGCCGACGACAATGCCTTTCATTTGGGCAGCGGGCATTTCCACGCCTTCCACTTCAATGCCG
This sequence comes from Domibacillus iocasae, assembly GCF_001750285.1. Taxonomy (GTDB): domain Bacteria; phylum Bacillota; class Bacilli; order Bacillales; family Domibacillaceae; genus Domibacillus; species Domibacillus iocasae. The sequence continues at coordinate 119,014 of NZ_MAMP01000022.1, read as the reverse complement.
GCACGTGTAATTTTTTCCGCCAGCTCTTCTGGCGTCTGATCGGCAATGTCAACGTATTGTGACAGCCATTTATATGAAACAAACATGGGTAAATTCCTCCTTATTCGTGTACAGAAAATTGCTGTAAAAAGCGAAGATCGTTCGTGTAAAAATGGCGGATATCATCAACGCCGTACTTCAGCATGGCGATGCGCTCCTGCCCCATGCCGAATGCAAAACCGGAATAGACGGTTGAATCAAAACCAGCCATTTCCAGTACATTCGGATGCACCATGCCGGCACCAAGCACTTCAATCCAGCCTGTTCCCTTGCAGATCGAGCAGCCTTTGCCGCCGCACATGCAGCTGACATCAACTTCAACTGACGGCTCCGTAAACGGGAAAAAGCTTGGGCGAAGGCGGATTTCGCGGTCGGGACCGAACATTTTTTTCGCAAATGCATCAAGTGTTCCTTTTAAGTCGCTCATGCGGATGTTTTCACCAACGACCAGCCCTTCAATTTGGTTAAATTGATGAGAATGCGTTGCGTCATCGCTGTCGCGGCGGTAGACTTTCCCCGGGCAAATAATTTTCACCGGTCCTTTCCCCTCATGCTTCAGCATCGTCCGCACCTGCACCGGTGACGTATGTGTGCGCATGAGCAGTTCAGGCGTAAGGTAGAATGTATCCTGCATATCGCGTGCCGGATGTCCTTTTGGCAAATTCAGCGCCTCAAAATTATAATAATCCTGTTCTACTTCCGGACCTTCTGCGACTGTGTAGCCCATACCGATAAACAAATCCTCAATTTCTTCTGTCACTCGTGTTAACGGGTGGGGGCCGCCAAGCTTCACCGGACGCCCTGGCAATGTTACATCAATCGATTCTTCCGCCAGCTGTTTTTGAATCGCTTCTGATTCAAGCGACACTTGTTTCGTTTCAATCGCTTTTGTGATTGCTTCACGAACAACATTTACAAGCGCGCCCATTTTTGGCCGTTCTTCTGCTGACAGCCTGCCCATGCCTTTTAATACTTCTGTCACCGGCCCTTTTTTGCCGAGATACGCGACACGCACATCATTCAATTCCTTTAAATCCTGTGCTGCTGCTGCTTTCATAACCGCTTCATCCTGCAGCTGTTTCAATTGTTCTTCCACGTTTTTTCCTCCTTTTTGGCAACAAAAAAAGCCCCGTTCCCGGAAAGGGACGAGGCTTCTGATATCGCGGTACCACCCTTTTTAACGCACAAAAAATGCACATTCACTTCATTCAGATAACGGTAAAAACCGGTATGCCTTTACACAAAAGTGGTCCAAGCACCGGCTCGGGAGGTGAACTTCGGCCGTTTCTTTTTAAAAATGCTTTCAGTCTGGGCATTTTCTTCCTAAAAAAAGAAAGGTGGCGTACTTTTCTCCGTCATTGCCTTTTGTTTATCAAATTTATACTTACTTATTATAGACAACCCATTTTTGAAATTCAATTGTTTTCCCGAAAATGGTACAGAAGAATGCCGGCTGCCACAGCCACATTCAGCGACTCGCTTTTCCCAAAAATAGGAATGTACAGGTTTCTCGTCGTTTTTTGGAGCAGCTCCGGCCGCACACCGCTTCCTTCATTACCGACAATAAGCGCAAACGGCCCAGCTTGTTCCCCGCGATAATTCACCGCACCTTCAAGCGCTGTTCCATATACGGGAATGTTCCGCTCTTTCAATTCTTCCATCACGCCCATTAAATCCATGCTTAAAACAGGCAGGTGAAAATGGCTTCCCTGCGCTGAACGAAGCACTTTTGGATTGTACAGGTCACCCGATCCATCCCCAAGGAAAACCGCGTCAAGCCCTGCTGCATCGGCTGTCCGGATCATCGTGCCGATATTGCCTGGGTCCTGCACCGCATCAAGCAGCAAAAAGGTCGTTCCATCCGGAAAATCAGTTAGTTCCTGTTTTCTGCATACCGCAAAAACACCCTGCCCGTTTTCCGTATCAGACAGCTTTTTCGCAACCTCAGCTGAAATCATTGTCACATTTAAATCGTCCATATTCCAGGAAGACGGAATAACGGCTTCTTCAGATAAAAGCAGTTCCTCGATATATTCTTTATGGCGAAGCGCTTCTTCAACGAGATGAAATCCTTCAAGCAAATAAAGGGCGGTTTTATCCCGTTCTTTTTTTGTCCATAACTTATTCAATTGTTTTATATGTGTATTGTTCACGGATTGGATGTAATTCACACTCATTCCCCTTTCACCGAATTCATTATAGCATTTTTCTGTATAATGGGCGCCGCTCTGGTGAAAATAATAGAAACGAGGAGGGATGAACATGAATTTACGGGGCGCAGTCATTCAAAATTTAAGCGGGCAAAACCCAAATGAATTGTCTGAAGTGATCCAAGATGCAATTTCAACTGGCGAAGAAAAAACGCTGCCGGGTCTTGGTGTTATGCTCGAGCTGTTCTGGAAAAAAAGCACAACCGAAGAACAGAAGGTTGTGCTGGAACGCATGTCGTCCGCACTGCAATAAGAAGAAAAAACCGCTCACAGCGCTGTGAGCGGTTTTGTTTTAATCAAATGTAATAGCATTCACTGTATCACGGTCCAGGCGGAGAATGACTTCTCCCAGAAGCTTCACTGCATTCTCGTAATCATCACGGTGAAGCATGGCAGCATGGGAATGAATATAGCGTGTCGCAATGGTGACAGACAGCGTCGGCACCCCATTTGCCGTTTTATGAATTTCACCGGAATCTGTTCCGCCGCCGGCCATTGCATCGAACTGATACGGAATTTCGAGCTCATCGGCTACATCCGTCACGAAATCACGCAGCCCTTTATGTGACACCATGGATGAGTCATATAAAATAATTTGCGGTCCTTTGCCCATTTTGCCCATCGCTTCTTTTTCCGTTACACCCGGCGTGTCACCGGCAATGCCGACATCAACACCAAACGCGATATCCGGCCCAATTTGGTGAGCAGACGTTTTCGCACCCCGCAGGCCGACTTCTTCCTGTACTGTTCCAACGCCATATACAACGTTGGCATGCTGTTTATTCTGTACGTATTTCATGACGTCAATCGCAATCGCACAGCCGATTCGGTTATCCCACGCTTTTGCAAGCAGCATTTTCTCGTTATTCATGACTGTAAATTCAAAATAAGGAACGACCATGTCGCCGGGACGAACGCCCCAGTCAGCTGCCTCATCTTTGCTTGATGCGCCGATATCAATGAACATGTCTTTAATTTCAACCGGCTTTTTACGCGCTTCCGCCGGCAAAATATGCGGCGGTTTTGAACCGATTACACCCGTTACATCACCTTTTCGTGTAACAATGGTGACACGCTGTGCAAGCATCACCTGGCTCCACCAGCCGCCAACGGTCTGAAAACGGATAAATCCTTTGTCGTCAATACGGGTGACCATAAAACCTACCTCATCCAGGTGACCGGCAACCATAATTTTCGGGCCATTCGCGTCACCCGTTTTTTTGGCGATTAAACTGCCAAGACCGTCCGTTGTGACTTCTTCCGCATACGGCTCAATGTACTTTTGCATGACATTGCGCACTTCACGCTCGTTGCCGGCAATGCCTTTTGCATCTGTTAATTCTTTTAGCATGGTTAACGTTTGATCAAGTTTCTTCATTAATATACTCCCCTTTTTTATTAATAGCCCGACTGCTGTCGTTCGTAGTTTACTTCATTTTTGGCGATATATGCCCGTTCAACTTCATCAGACGAAAAGCCAAGCATGTCTCCTAATGTAAAATAGCGGTTCAGGAGCAGCCCATAATCATCTTCTGATTTTGTTTTTTGAAAAGCGTGAACGGATTCCATTACATGTAAAAACTGCACGGTTGCCGTTTCAGCCGATGCCTCTTTTTCAGGCTCCGCTCTATTATTTGTTAAGAGGCCAAGTGATAAAATAAAATGAACACCGTCGACAAACTCTTCTAAAATGACGTTCCGTTCGGATGGCCCTTTTTTGCTCCAAAACTTAAAGCAGCGCGTTTCATTGGCCAATTCGCCTATTTCGACCAGCAGTGCCAGCACCTTTTGGTCAAACAAGTCAACGCCTTCCAAGTCATGGCCTTTTTCTATGTATTCATCAAGTCCCCGCTGCATGTTATACAATTTTTCAATATTCAAATCGCTGTCCCTCCAGTCATTGCAAGAAGTAATAAATCGATTACAGCTAAAGCGGGCATGCCATATTTAAATGAAGCGTGTTTTGTTTTATGCCGGTACGTCTGCATCGCTACATAACCGCCGGGTGCACCGCCTGCTAAAGCCAACAGCCAGAGTGTTCGCTCTCTCGTCCGATACTGATTTTTCCGTGCTTTTTTCTTATCGTTCGCCAGGGTGACGTACGTGATAAAGTTAATCGCTATAAAATAAATAAATACAATAGACACTGTCGCACCTCCCTATCTATTTTAGCAAACTTACCGCGAAAGCGCATAATTTGTGTCCAGTCGGGGGTATTTATGTCCTTTCAGCTATAAAAAAAAAACCGCCCTGACAAGAAGTCAGGACGGTTTTGAAGCTAAAAAAATTAGCCTAGTTGTTTTTTCGCAGCTTCTGCAAGCTGTGTGAATGCTTTTTCGTCGCTGATTGCAAGATCAGCAAGCATTTTACGGTTTACTTCAATGCCGGCAAGTTTCAAGCCGTGCATTAAACGGCTGTACGAAAGACCGTTCATACGTGCAGCCGCGTTAATACGAGTGATCCACAATTTGCGGAAATCACGTTTTTTGTTACGGCGATCCCGGTATGCATATTGCAGGGATTTCATAACTTGCTGATTGGCAACTTTATATAAACGATGTTTCGAACCGAAATAACCTTTTGCTAATTTAAGAACCTTTTTACGACGTTTGCGTGTTACAGTACCGCCTTTTACGCGTGGCATACTATTCCCTCCTAATGGATGTTACGTTAGATTTTCTTACAGATTATCGAGCATGTGGCGAATGCGTTTGAAATCGCCTTTAGAAACCATTGCGCCTTTGCGCAATTTACGTTTTTGTTTTGTAGACTTGTTTGCAAACAAGTGACTTGTGTAAGCGTGGGAACGTTTCAGTTTACCTGAACCTGTTTTCTTGAAACGTTTGGCAGAACCACGGTGAGTTTTCATTTTTGGCATTTCGACTTCCTCCTCAAACTGGTTTACTTTTCGTTTTTCGGCGCCATAATAAGGAACATACTACGGCCATCCATTTTCGGCTTAGACTCAATAGTCGCAACTTCCTTGCACGCTTCTGCAAAGCGGTCAAGTACACGCTGGCCGAGTTCTTTATGGGTAATCGCACGTCCTTTGAATCGGATCGACGCTTTTACTTTGTCACCCTTTTCCAAAAACTTAATCGCATTGCGAAGTTTTGTATCGAAATCATGGTCATCAATGCTTGGACTGAGACGCACTTCTTTCAATTGGATGATTTTTTGGTTTTTGCGGGCTTCCTTATCTTTCTTCTGCTGTTCGAACTTGAATTTTCCATAGTCCATAATACGGGCTACCGGCGGTTTCGCATTCGGAGCAACAAGCACAAGGTCAAGATTAACGCGGGTTGCAATTTCAAGTGCTTCGCGTTTTTGTTTAATGCCGAGCTGCTCGCCATTCTGGTCAATCAGGCGTACTTCACGGGCACGGATGCCTTCGTTTAAATTCATGTCTTTGCTAATAATAAGCCACCTCCAGGTCATTTGAGAAAACACTGTTTAAAAGATAAGCGCACTGCCTGCATGAAAAAGGCGGAGCATCTGAAGTAGATGCCCCGCCAGTAAAAAGCCGACTAAACAGCTTTATTGTTTACCATGTCAACCTGCCAACTTTTTTGTCAGACGAGGTGAGAAGCGGGTGCTTCTGCTTTCTTTTATTATGTGTTTTATTCACCTAAGCAACTATATCATATCTTCTTTCAAATGTCCAGTAGACTACTGAAAGAACCAACGTTTTAAATCATACCATTGCTTTTCAAAAAAAACAATAGTTTTTTTCTTATCGTTTGCCTTCTTTTTGAACATGCTCGCGAAAATCATCAAATGATATCGTTTCCGACTGCTGTTCACCGTATTTACGGACGTTAACCGATCCGCTTTCGAGCTCTTTATCGCCCACAACGAGCATGTATGGAATTTTCTTCATTTGTGACTCTCGGATTTTGTAGCCGAGCTTTTCTTCGCGGCTGTCTATTTCTACACGAACGCCTGCTGACTTCAATTGATCTTTCAGCCCTTTTGCATAGTCATAATGAACTTCATTCGATACCGGGATAATTTGAACTTGTACCGGTGCAAGCCACGTCGGGAATGCTCCTTTATATTCTTCAATCAAGAAAGCGACAAAACGCTCCATTGTTGAAACAACGCCGCGGTGAATAACAACCGGACGGTGCTGCTTGCCGTCTTCACCAACATATGTTAAATCAAAACGCTCCGGCAGCAAGAAGTCAAGCTGAACGGTTGACAGTGTTTCTTCTTTGCCAAGTGCCGTTTTTACCTGCACATCAAGCTTTGGACCGTAAAACGCAGCTTCATCTTCCGCTTCTACGTATTCCATTCCAAGTTCATCCATTGCTTCTTTCAGCATCGCCTGAGCTCTTTCCCACATTTCATCGTCATCATAATATTTTTCTGTGTTCTTCGGATCACGATAGGACAAACGGAATGAATAATCGTTTAAGTCAAAGTCCTTGTAAACAGCAAGAACGAGCTCCACAACACGCTTCAGCTCATCTTTAATTTGATCCGGACGAACAAAAATGTGTGCATCATTCAGCGTCATGCCGCGGACCCGCTGCAATCCCGCAAGCGCTCCTGACATTTCATAGCGGTGCATTGTGCCAAGCTCCGCAATACGGATTGGCAATTCACGGTAGCTGTGAATGTCATTTTTGTAAATCATCATGTGATGCGGGCAGTTCATTGGACGAAGCACAAGATCTTCATTATCCATTTCCATGACCGGGAACATGCCATCCTGATAATGATCCCAATGTCCGCTCGTTTTATAAAGCTCTACACTTCCTAGTACCGGCGTATACACATGATCGTAGCCGAGGCTTACTTCCTTATCGACAATGTAGCGCTCGATAATACGGCGGATTGTCGCCCCTTTCGGCAGCCAAAGCGGCAAACCTTGTCCGACTTTTTGGGAATTTGTAAACAAATCTAGCTCTTTCCCGATTTTCCGGTGGTCGCGCTCTTTCGCTTCTTCTAGCATTTTCAAATGATGATCTAATTCTTCTTTTTTGAAGAATGCTGTACCGTAAATGCGCTGAAGCATTTTGTTATCAGAATTTCCGCGCCAATACGCGCCGGCAATATTTAGTAATTTGAATTCTTTCAGCTTACCTGTTGACGGCACATGTACGCCGCGGCAAAGATCCGTAAAATCGCCCTGCTCGTAAAGTGTCACTGTTTCGTCAGCCGGGATCGCTTCAAGAAGTTCAATTTTGTATTCATCGCCAATTTCTTCGTAAAACGCTTTTGCTTCATCGCGTGTTACTTCTTTGCGGACAACCGGCACGTTTTCATTAATGATTTTTTTCATTTCTTTTTCGATGACCGGCAAATCTTCTGGCGTAATCGATTCATCTAAATCAATATCATAATAAAAACCGCCTTCAATAACCGGGCCGACACCAAGCTTCACTTTGTCCGCGCCATATACGCGTTTAATGGCCTGTGCCATTAAGTGCGCTGTACTGTGGCGCAAAATTTCTAATGCATCCGCATGATCCGGTGTGATAATTTCAATCGAACCGTCCTGCTCGATCGGTGTTTTTAAATCAATTGGCGCACCGCTTACTTTACCGGCAAGTGCTTTTTTGCGCAAACCCGGACTGATCGACTGTGCGACATCCTCCATTGTTGTTCCATTAGGAAATTCCTTTACGGCCCCATCCGGAAATGTTAATCGAATCGACATGTGTGTTGCCTCCTTTTTTTCTAAAAACGACAAAAAACCCCGCTCCTCCATAAATGAAGGGGCGAGGTTTAATCGCGGTTCCACCCAACTTTCCGAGGATAATCCCCGGCTCAATTGCAGTCAGATAACGGTCTGGTGCCGCCGCTTCTTACTTGAATTCGTTCAGAAGCAGAGCTCGAGGGTGGTAAATGCATTTGTTCACGACGGAAAAGTTGCAGCCAATGCTTTCCCTCTCTAAAGACGTCCCAAATGAAACATGTCCCTGTCATAGCTTTTCATATGACGTTATTATAGTACCCATCCCATTCAAAATCAAGAGCGAGTTTTAATGCCGGCGATTCGCACCTGTCATTTCAACCGGCTCTGTTAAAAACCTGATTCGTTCCATAATTCGGGCTGCTTTCAGCTCTTCAGACTCGCCGCGCTGCGAATGGGTTAAGTGATGCTGAAGCTCATCGTAATTAAAATTAGATGTAAATAAAACCGGCAATCCTTCAAGCATGCGATGCTGTAAAATAGTGCCGAGTATGTCATCGCGAATCCAGCTCGACATCGTTTCCGCGCCAATGTCGTCAATCATCAAAACAGGAGCAGACTTAACGGCTTCGATTTTCTCGCCCGTTGACTGGTCATTCAATGACTGCTTCATTTCACGGACAAATTCCGGAAAGTAAACAATCATCGACGCAATATGTTTCTCAGCTAGTTCATTGGCAATCGCGCCGAATAAAAAGGATTTCCCCACACCGAATTTTCCGTAGATATATAAGCCTTTGGGCATTTCACCCAGCTTATAACCATCTACAAAACTTTTCGCCATTTTAACCGCATTCAGCCTGCTTCTATTCGCAAGCTCTACTTGGGCAAATCTCGCTTTCAAAACATCTCCCGGCATATAAAGGCTTTTAACATGCCTGCGTAAGTGCTTCATTTCATCATCCCGGATTTTACGCGGGCAGCGTTTGTAATCCAGTTCAACCGCCTGATAACGCATAGCAAGCTCCGGCTCGAACCCCTGCATCACGTTCACACACCCGTCAAGGGATGGACATTTCTCACAGCAGTGGCTTTGGGAGACGTACTCATATAATTTGATCATTGCACGGGTCACTTCCCGTTCTTCAAGGCTGTGCTCTTTAATAAATGCTTGAACGGTTTTGTCTGCAAGCACCTCCCGTTTTGTTTGCTCATACTGTTCCGCAAACCCGGGCGATTTGTTGAGACTTCCGAGTGCTTCATTAATCTTTTTCACCGGTCGACGCCCTTTCTGTTCGTTTTCTCAGTTCTTCTTCCAGCTTTCTTTTTTCTTCTTCAAAACTTTGGTCTACGATTTCCGGCTCTTCTTCGTTTTTCGTAAACCAAGATGGAAGTTTTTCTTGACGGACAGTTTTCCGGCTTCCATAAGAACGGGAAGTGTTTTTCGCCTTCGTCCGTTCTGTTGATTGCTTTTGTTCACTTCTCGCCAGCTCAATGCCTTCTTTGGCTGTTTTAATTTTTTTCCGCGCCCATTGCCCCGCAATTTTGTCCATAAAGCTTTTTGAGAGCTTCATGTTTGATTTCAGCATAACATATTGAATGAGCGCATTCATTACTCCCGGTGTGAAGTCGTATTGAAGCATAACTTGTTCAATTAGTTTCATATCAACAGATGAAGGCGCTCTATCAGATATATCAACGATCATTTGATACGGAGTGACCGATTCACAATGAAAAATCAGCTTTTCTTCTTTTGTTTTCGGTTCAGCATTTGCTGCACCTTCCTTCTGTGAAATACGGGGTGTCATATCCGGCAAGCGTCCGCCCGATTCAAATTGATACGCATTACGCGCCGACTTCCGAAGCTCATCCACGTCAATTTCATCTTGTTCGTTTAATGAAGACAGCACGAGATTTTTCATATTAAGCGGTGTAATTCCATACAAAAATGACAGCTTTTTAATCGTTTCTTTTATAAAAGGCGTTAAAGATGAGGCCGGTATTAACGCATCTTTTAATGCACGCTCTAGTGCGGAAAAATCAAACGATTCATTTAAGACAGGGCCCGTTTTGATGCCTTTTGATGCTAAACGGCTGCCGGGCTCCGGTGTGCTGTCCGGCTCTGCTTCCTGCGCATCCATATATCCTGTTGAAAATACGTCTGGAAACGCATGTGTCACATCACGAAAATCAGGCGACTTTGGCTCACGGTCACAAAACATCCGCTTCAGCCGCAAAAAATGAGGTTTGCCTATTTTCCGATATAAAAACACATTTAATAAACCGTCTGTAAAAAATTGATCCGGTGCGAGCGGCGGCAATAATTCGTATAAAAATTCCCGGCTTTCTTCTGTTTTTTTTACATATGTCTTTAACAAGCCGATTCCTTCAAGTTTCAGCCGGTCTTCATAAATTTGCTGGGGACTGCAGCCGAGCGTATTCATTAAATGATAGTGTGGTGCGCTGCCTGATGACAGCTTGCCGTCCTCCACTTCCGCATACATTGTCATATACAAGCTGAGCGCCTGCGCACCAACAAGCGGCTGATATAAAAGCGTAATTACTTTTTGCTCAAGGCTGTCTACACAGCCGGAGATTGTAATCGTATACGCGTCGGCGGGCTGCATTTCATTCCAGTGCCGATTCATGCTGTTCACCTCAATGCCTTCTTTAAATAAGAAGAAAAAAGCCCGGAGCAAGATCTCCCGGGATTTTATTTTTCTTTGTTAATAATGTCTTTTAACTCGTCTAAAAACACGTTAATGTCTTTAAATTGCCGATAAACGGATGCAAATCGGACATAGGCTACTTCATCAATCGCTGACAGCCGGTCCATAACCATTTCGCCCACTTCATCCGACTGCACTTCGGATACGCCTTTTGCACGCAGATCCTGTTCAATGTCCGCTGTCATTTTCTCAAGCGTCCCGAGTGGTACCGGCCGTTTCTCACAAGCTTTTATCAGTCCGCGGAGCATTTTCTCTCGGTTAAATTCTTCGCGCATCCCTTCTTTTTTCACGACAATGAGCGGTGTATGCTCGACACGTTCAAACGTCGTAAACCGGTAGCCGCACTTTTCACATTCGCGGCGCCGACGGATGGAATGCCCGTCATCTGCCGGGCGCGAATCGACTACTTTCGTCCCGTTAAAACGGCAGTCAGGGCAAATCATGGTCAAATCAACTCCGATTTTATTTGAATATGGATCAAATGCTAAGAACGCGGCGTCCTGCCTCAACGCATTTGTGACCTGCTTCCTGCAGGCCCAAGAACGCGGCGTCAACCGCTGCACATTCGTGACCTGCTTTATGCAGGTCCTGTCTTTACCCTTTATCATACTAAAAAAAAGACGTTATGAAAATAGAAAAGAGGTGTATGAAAATTCATACACCCCGTTTTGTTTACATAACGTTTGCCGTTTGCTTAATTTGTGAACGCACAGGACCCATACCACGCGGTATCTCAATCGTTTCGCGTGTTTCAGCTTCAAGCGCATCTGCAATATAGTTCGCAGCAATATTTGGATCTAGATCCCCACATGTATAAACGTCAATACTTGCATATCCATGTTCCGGGAAGCTATGAATTGTTAAGTGAGACTCGGAGATGATGACGACTCCACTTACTCCTTGAGGAGCAAACTTGTGGAACGCGACTTCGCGAATTTCCGCACCTGATTTAAGAGCGGCGTCGACAAATATTCTCTCGATAACTTCCATATCGTTTAATTTGTCAAAATTGCAGCCCCATAGTTCTGAAATGACGTGACGACCCATTGTTTCCATGATCGTTCCCCCTTTTACAAAGTAGTTTTTGAATAATTGTAAAAGTGATCACTGCCACGGGGGAAAGTTAGTCCGAAGAGGTCCTAACCCTTTAAGCATTTATTTCACAAAACCGAGTATAAGACCTGCTACACCATTTTGCAACAAATTTCTCTTATTTTTTCAAACGAAAAACTCCGGCAGGCGCCGGAGCTTTTCGTTGCTTGATTTAAGCGGAAATACGGACTTTTTTCTTCATTTGTTCCGCTACAAAATGGACAAGATCGACAACCCGGCAGGAGTAGCCCCATTCATTATCATACCAAGCAAGCACTTTTACTTTGTTGTCGCCCATCACAATCGTTGTCAGTCCATCAACAGTTGAAGAATGCGGATTTGTATTAAAGTCAACCGACACAAGCGGCTCTTCTGTAAAATCTAGAATTCCTTTTAATTGTCCGGCAGCAGCTTCTTTAAACGCTTCATTTACTTCTTCCGCTGTTACCGGGCGCTTCACATCCACAACAAGGTCGACAAGCGACACGTTAGACGTTGGTACACGAAGCGCCATGCCATGCAATTTTCCTTTTAGCTGCGGCAGGACGAGCGAGAGTGCTTTAGCCGCACCGGTTGACGTCGGAATGATCGATTGAGCACACGCACGGGCGCGGCGTAAATCTTTATGTGGATTATCAATATTTTTTTGATCATTTGTGTAGGCATGAACCGTTGTCATTAATCCATTTTCGATCCCGAATTGGTCATCGAGCACTTTGGCAACCGGTGCAAGACAGTTTGTTGTACAAGAGGCATTCGAAATAATCTCGTGTTTCTCTACGTCCAGCACTTCTTCATTCACACCCATTACGATGGTAACATCTTCGTTTTTTCCTGGTGCGGTAAGGACCACCTTTTTTGCTCCTGCCTGTAAATGAAGTGCTGCTTTCTCACGAGCATTAAACTTTCCCGTCGCTTCAATAACAATGTCGATACCAAGTTTGTCCCATGGAAGTTCGAGTGGATCCCGGCTTGAAAGAAGCTGAACCCGTTTTCCATTAATAATAAGGGCCCCTTCTTCCGTTTGCACATCCCCTTCGAATTTCCCATGATTCGTATCATATTTGAGCAAATGAGCAAGCGTCTCTGCCGGATAGCTGGCGTTCACCGCTATAATGTCAAGATCGTCGTCCAAAATCGCTTTGCGGAACACCATGCGGCCAATCCGGCCAAATCCGTTAATTGCTACTTTTGCTTTTGTCATAAATGAGGGCCTCCCATGAATTAATGTTATACTTTATATTTGTTTTCTTAATTTAGTATAACATATTTATCTGAAAAAGAAACAAAAAATGACCCACTAAAATAAATTTATGAATTTTAGATAAAAGGGACAAAAAAGGACCCAATTAAGAGCGGAGTCTTAATCGGGCTATCCATTGGTCAAGCTGTTCTATTGTTTGTTTAATCGTGCCGTTGTTATCAATGATATCATCGGCGAGCGCTTTTTTCTCATCAATCGGCATCTGGGATTGAATACGGGCGTCAGCTTCCTGCTCTGTATACCTATTTCGCTCCATAAGCCGTTGCAGCTGAGTATCTGGCGTAACGTAAACAAGTACTGTACGGTCCGCCATCCATGTCAGCTTACTTTCAAATAAAAGTGGAATATCAAAGATAATCGTATTGTGCCCTGCTTGAACGGCTTTGTCCTTTTCAGACAGCATCCATTCTCGGACAGCCGGATGAACAATCTCGTTTAATTGTTTTCGTTTGGATTCATCATGAAAAATGATTGAGCCAAGCTTTTCACGATTCAGCGTTCCGTCTTGTGCCAGAATTTCGCCGCCAAACACTCTAACAATTTGTTCTAGCGCCGGCTGTCCTGGCACGACAACAGCGCGGGCGGCAATATCCGCATCGACCACTGTGAACCCTTTTTCTTTCAGCAATTGACTGACGGTGCTTTTTCCGCTGGCGATACCACCCGTTAATCCAATAATCATATTAAACCCTCAAACGGCTGACAGTGCAGGCAAATGTGGGTGCCCCGTCCGCCGGTTTTCGTTTTCACAATTTCGGCTCCGCATTCCACACATGCTTCTCCTGCACGTCCGTATACATTCAGCACTTCTTGAAACGTTCCTTTTTGTCCTTGACTGTTAAGATAGGTTCGAATCGTACTGCCGCCCCGTTCGACCGCTTCCGCTAACACAGTGATTGTATATAAATGGATTTGGTTCGCTTCTTCTTTTGTAATCGTACTGCTGACTCGATGTGGGTGCACACGTGCCCGGAATAATACTTCATCTACATAAATGTTTCCAAGGCCTGTGACAATAATTTGATCAAGAAGCGCAGTTTTTACTTGTCTTGATGTTTTTTGCAGCTTTTCATGTAAATATTCTGGTGTGAAGCGTTCGTCAAACGGCTCCGGCCCGAGTGCTTTTAATGAAGAAAGTTCGTGTTCTGTTCCTTTTGCCGTTAAATGCATCGTTCCGAATTTGCGAACGTCCCGGTAGCGAAGCTCACTGCCATCTGTAAATGAAAAGACAATATGTGTATGCGGCGCTTCCGGCTCAGATGATTCATTCACACTGAACTTGCCCTCCATTCGCAAATGCGAGATCAGTGCGTAATGATCCAACTGGAAAATCAAAAATTTCCCACGGCGGTCGATTGACTGGATCGTTTCACCGATAAGCGCATCCCGGAATGGTTCGGCTTCCGGCTGCTTGATCATTTTTGGCCAGCGTATGTCAACGCCGGCAATTGTTTTGCCCGCCGCAAGAGCTGACAATGTACGGCGAACTGTTTCTACTTCCGGTAATTCCGGCATTCTTCTCTCTCCTTACTTCGCATCGTACCATGTTGGTCCAAATGAGTAGTCTACTTTGAGCGGCACATCAAGTTCAAAAGCATGCTCCATGACATCCGGTACAATGCGTTCCATTTGATCAATTTCTTCTTTCGGCACATCAAAAATCAGTTCATCGTGTACCTGTAACAATAGCTTGGATGTCAATTGTTCCTTCTCAAGCCGCTCAGCCACATCAATCATCGCTTTTTTAATAATATCGGCTGCACTTCCTTGAATCGGCGTATTCATTGCTGTACGCTCACCGAATGAACGTAAATTAAAGTTGCGGCTCGTTATTTCCGGAATGTAGCGGCGTCGATTTAGCAGTGTTGTCACATAGCCTTTTTCTTTTGCCTCGCGAATAATTGTATCCATGTATTCTTTAACGCCTGGGTAGGTATTTAAATAACGGTCAATAAATTGGGCGGCATCTTTTCTTGTAATCCCAAGATTTTGCGAAAGGCCGTAATCACTGATTCCGTATACAATCCCGAAATTAACAGCTTTCGCCTGTCTTCTCATATTAGATGTTACGCCGCTTTCTTCAACATGAAATACTTCCATCGCTGTTGCGGTATGAATATCAAGTCCCTGCTTAAATGCATCAATAAGCTTTTCATCCCGGCTTATATGCGCCAAAACACGCAGCTCAATTTGTGAATAATCAGCCGCAAACATAACGGAATCCCCTTTTTCAGGAATAAACGCCTGCCGGATTTTTCGTCCTTCTTCCAAGCGGATCGGAATATTTTGCAGATTCGGATCAGTGGAACTGAGCCGGCCTGTTTGAGTTAATGCTTGATTAAAACGAGTATGGATTTTGCGTGTATCCGGATCAGCGACTTTCAAAAGCCCTTCAATGTATGTCGACTGCAGCTTTCCGATTTGGCGGTAGTCCAAAATGTGCTGCACAATTTCATGAGAAGGTGCCAGCTTTTCAAGTACATCAGCTGATGTAGAATAGCCGGTTTTTGTTTTTTTCAGCGACGGTAATCCAAGCTTCTCAAATAAAATAACCCCCAACTGCTTCGGTGAATTAATATTAAACTCAGTCCCGGCAAGTGTATGAATCGTTTTCTCCATTTCAGCAAGCCGCTTTTTCAATTCTGTGCCCATTTCGTTTAATCGGTTTATATCAACACGGACACCCTCTGATTCCATATCCGCCAAAATAAGCGCCAGCGGCAGTTCAAGCTCGTCAAACAATTCGTTTTGGCTGTTCTCAGACAGCTCGTGCCGGCATGTTTCGTCGAGACGGCTTAACGCTTCCGCTTTGGCACTAACATGCTTTGCATACGTCTCTTCTGCTGGAAGCGCCCGCTTTGCGCCTTTCCCATAAATTGTTTCATCAGATGCGATTCCCGTTTCCCCGTGCAGTTTCGCCACGGCCGCAAAATCTTCGGGCGATTCAGACGGATTGATTAAATAGGAAGCAAGAAATACATCAAAATCAACACCGGCAATCTCAATACCGTGGCGCCGCAGCGCAATAACAGTCCGTTTCGCATCAAAAACGGTTTTCCGTGCTGATTGATTCTCAGCCCATTCTTTAAATGCAAGAGACGAAACAGCTGTTTCACCTGGCATAAAAATGGTTTGTCCATCACCGGATACAGAAATACCCGCAATTGGCGCTTTGTGATAATTCACGTCCATCATTTCCACATAAACGGCGTCTGCTTGTTTAAAATGGGCCGCTTCCGGTTCTGTAACGATCGTAAATGATACATCCGTCACTTGTTCTGGTTCGCCCGTTCGCTGTATGCCTTCGAGCAGCGTTTTAAATTCAAGATCACGGTACAAATCATACAGTTCATCATCGTCCGCACCTTTATATACAAGCCTCTCTATTGCCAGATCAAGCGGGACAGTCCGTAAAATCGTGGCCAGCTGCTTGCTCATAACCGCCATGTCTTTATGTTCGGTTAATTTTTCTTTCAGCTTTGCGCCGCTTACCTGCTCAACCGACTCAATCAGCTGTTCAACAGAATGAAATTGCTTTAACAGCTTAATCGCTGTTTTTTCCCCGACACCTGGTACACCCGGTATGTTATCGGATGCGTCTCCCATCAGCCCTTTCATATCGATGATTTGAAGAGGCGTCAATCCGTATTTTTCAAGAACATGCTCCGGTGTATATTCTTCTATATCCGTGATCCCTTTCCGCGTAATGCATACTGTCGTTTTTTCCGTGGCCAGCTGCGTTAAATCTTTATCGCCTGAATAAACTTTAACCATAACGCCTTCCTGTTCAGCTTTTAAAGACAATGTACCTATAATGTCATCTGCTTCATAATTTTCCAATTCAAAATATGGAATGCCATACGCTTTTAGGAGTTCGCGCACGTAAGAAAACTGCTCAGACAGCTCAGGCGGCGTTTTTTGGCGCGTTCCTTTATACTCTTTAAACGTCTCGTGGCGGAATGTTGTTTTTCCCGCATCAAACGCGACAAGAATATGCGTCGGCTGCTCATCTTTTACAATTTTATTAAGCATCATCGCAAAACCGTACACAGCGTTTGTATGCACACCTTTAGAATTGCTTAGGAGCGGCAGTGCAAAAAAAGCCCGGTACGCAATGCTGTTTCCGTCGATTAATACTAATTTTTTTTCCATAAATCCTCCTTTGCATCCGATAATGAATGCACTAAAAAGCCGTTGTTTTCTTTTTTCATTCTACCATGCACGGTAGAAAAAAAGAAAACAACGGCTTGTATCAATCCCGATTAAAAAAGCGGCAGAGGCCCATCAACAAAGTGCCTCTGCCAAACAAAAGCTGGATAAAGGGGGTTGATAATTCATACTATATCAGATGAATATGAAATAAATGTAAACGATTCATTAATCTTTTGTAAAATCGTTTGTCAGTTCTTTTTTAAATGAGACAGTAAACGATGTTCCTTCATTCATTTTACTGTCTACGCTGATTTTTCCGTGATGAGCTTCCATAATATGTTTTACGATCGCCAGACCAAGCCCTGTTCCGCCTGAATCACGGCTTCGTGCCTTATCAACGCGGTAAAAGCGTTCAAAAATACGCGGAAGCTCCACCTTATCAATGCCGATCCCCGTATCTGATACTTTCACCTTCACCATATGGTCTGACTCGCTTCCTTCAATAAAAATCCGCCCGCCTGTTGGCGTATATAAGATGGCATTGGTGATTAAATTCAAAAATACTTGCTTTAACCGGTATTCGTCTCCCTGAATCATTAAATGATCAGGTACATTAACCCGTAGAATAATCTGTTTTGCTTCAAGCCGGCTTTCAAGTGTCACAATCATTTCTTCAATCAATTTATTTAACGAGACAGTTGTAATATTGAGCGTAAGCCCTTTTTGTTCAATTTTTGACAGATCAAGAAGATCCGCAACAAGTGTCTCCATCCGACCGCTTTCTTTCCAGATAATATCCAAAAACATTTTAGCTGCATCTGGATCATTTAATGCCCCGTCTAAAAGTGTTTCCGAAAAGCCTTTGATTGATGTAATCGGCGTTTTCAGTTCATGTGAGACATTCGCAACAAAATCTTTGCGCATTTGCTCCAAGTGCTTGATTTCCGTTATATCATGAAATACGACGAGAATGCCTTTCCACTCGTCGTTTGTTCCGATAATGGGCGCACCGGATACTTCAATATCTTTCTCCTCGAGCTCAAACGGGATCTTAATTTGCCGGCGGACATTTTTTTCCGTCATAAATACGTCTTCTACTACTTTTATGACCTCATCCTGTGTAATGACTTCATAATATCGTTTTTTAATAATTCGGCCGGTACTGTACATTTTTTTAAATGAACGGTTCGCCATAACAATATAACCACGATCATCAATAAGCAGTAAGCCGCTTTCAATATTTTCTACTAGCGTAGTCAGGCGATTGTGATGAACCTCTTGCGCCTGCATCATTTCCTGCAAATTCCGGGCTAAAATATTAATGGAGGTATTAAGCATCCCCATCTCATCCGGCGGGATTTCATATGTCCGTGCCCGATAGTTTCCTTTTGCCAACTCAATCGCAACAGCTGTAGCAGATTCAATTGGCTTCACGTATCGACCCGTTACTTTTGTTCCAATTAAGACAATCAGCACAAGAGAAACCCCAAGCGACGTCAGTAAAATAAGCCAGATTTGTCCATATATTTCATCGAGCGCATCTACCTGCATGCTGACGATAATGTAACCTTCCTGCTCTCCTTCTTCATTTAAAATAGGCTTCCAGTGATATTGAACGTCCATTTTCCGCAACAATGAATTTCTATAAATTTCTTCATTTATTGTACTTGAAATACGCTTGACGATATCACGGTGAATCGCTGTCTGCTGTTCATCCGAGCCGCCGCTGTCATAAAGAAGCTTTCCGCTGTTATCCGCTACGCTTAATCGCGTATCCATTTGTTCGCTCCACTCCTCAAGCATGACAGGATCGAACGCTTCAGCCCCTCCCCAATCTTCTATCGCACTGGCGAGCAAGGATGTTTCTCGTTCAAGACGGTCGTTAATCGTTGCCAAATAGTACGATTTAAACATTTGACCAAGCCAAATGCCAAGTGCGACAAGTACGATGGCAATGAATGTGATAAGCGACAAGATCAGCCTTGTCCGAAAATTAATCATGCTTCTTTTGGTTCTTCCAATTTGTAGCCTAAACCACGGATTGTTTTAATGTACTGCGGCTTTTTTGTGTTTTCTTCCATCTTGTCACGTAAATGGCTGATATGGACATCTACAATGCGGGTATCGCCCACAAAATCATATTTCCAAACAGCCGCAAGCAGCTGGTCACGTGTCAGCACTCTCGTTTTGTTTTCAGCTAAAAACAGCAGCAGTTCAAATTCTTTTGGCGTCAACTCAAGCAGATTTTCTTTATAATAGGCTTCGTATTTTTCAGGATATAGCTTTAGATCTGCCACTTTGATCAACTCGTTATCTTCCTCTTCTTCAATAACCGGTTCAGCCGGCGGCAGCTGCACACGGCGCAAAATAGCTTTTACGCGGGCAATTAACTCCCTTGGACTAAACGGTTTTGTCATGTAATCATCTGCTCCGAGTTCAAGTCCCAGCACTTTATCAAACTCTTCATCTTTTGCAGTCAGCATTAAGATGGGAGTTGTCACTCGTCTTTGCCGAAGATCTTTGCACACTTCCATGCCATCAAATATCGGCAGCATCCAGTCTAAAATAATTAAATCCGGAGATGTCGATTCTGTCTTATCAAGTGCTTCCTGCCCATCACAGGCGGTTTCTACAATAAAACCTGCTTGCTCAAGGTTATATTTAATTAATGTGACGATTGATGATTCATCATCTACAACTAAAATTTTCTTCATAGAGTCCTCCTGATTCAAATGTCTATCTTTCATTATAACGAAAGAATCGCACTTGAGAAAGTGCTGTTCTGCATATGAGAGATACATAAAAAAAAGAACCTGCCAATTGATGGCAGGTTCTTTGAAGCGTATGTTTATGCAAGAACCGACATGACATTACGGACAGCGTCAGCAGACTTGTCAAGACCCGCTTTTTCATCCGCCGTCAATTCGAGTTCAATGATTTTTTCAATTCCGTTGCTGCCAAGAATCGTTGGAACACCTAAGTACAATTCATCATACCCATATTCACCTTCAAGATAAGCAATGGCCGGCAAAATGCGGCGTTGATCTTTCAGGATGGCCTCTGTCATCTCAACAAGTGATGCCGCTGGTGCATAGTATGCTGAACCGTTGCCCAGTAGTTGAACAATTTCGCCGCCGCCTTTACGCGTACGTTCAACGATCGCATCTAAACGATCTTTTGGAATTAATGTTTCGAGCGGGATGCCGCCTGCATATGAATAACGAACAAGCGGTACCATGTCATCACCATGGCCGCCAAGAACAAAACCTGTTACATCTTTAACCGATACTTTCAATTCTTGTGCAACGAATGTACGGAAACGAGCTGTATCCAGGACGCCTGATTGGCCAATAACACGATTTTTCGGGAATCCAGATTCTTTTAAAACAGTATACGTCATTGCATCAACTGGATTTGTTAACACAATAATCGTGCAGTCTGGAGCGTGTTTGACGATTTCAGCTGTAACAGATTTCATTACCTTTTGGTTCGTCTGAACAAGGTCATCACGGCTCATGCCCGGTTTACGTGCAATCCCTGCTGTAATAATAACAATATCAGAGCCCGCTGTATCTGCATAATCTGATGTACCTGTAATGTTTGCGTCAAATCCTTGAACCGGGCTTGCTTCTAACATATCTAAAGCTTTCCCTTTTGTAGGACCGTCTGCTTGCGGGATATCTACTAAGACAACATCTGCCAATTCTTTTTGTGCAAGAAGAAACGCTGTTGTTGCACCCGTGAATCCGCCGCCAATTACAGAAACTTTTTTACGATTGTATGTTGTCATAATAAAAATCCTCCCTTATTTATATAAGTTAGTATGTATATACTCTCCGTAACGGAGAGTATTGGCGATTATAGGTTTTTAATTAGTTCATCTGCGAATTCAGAACATTTTACTTCTGTTGCGCCATCCATCAGGCGGGCAAAGTCATATGTAACGACTTTAGAAGAGATCGTTTTTTCTACTGATTTCGTGATTGCATTTGCTGCTTCTGTCCAGCCAAGGTGCTCAAGAAGCAAAACGCCTGACAATAATACAGATGATGGGTTTACTTTATCAAGGCCAGCGTACTTCGGTGCTGTTCCGTGCGTTGCTTCAAAAATCGCATGACCAGTTTCATAGTTGATGTTAGCGCCCGGTGCAATGCCGATTCCGCCTACCTGCGCTGCAAGAGCATCAGAAATGTAGTCACCATTGAGATTCATTGTTGCTACAACATCAAACTCTTTCGGGCGAGTTAAGATTTGCTGCAAGAAAATGTCGGCAATAGAATCTTTAACGATTAGCTTACCTTCTGCTTCTGCATCAGATTGTGCTTTATTCGCTGCTTCTGTGCCTTCCGCTTCTTTAATTTTATCGTATTGCGCCCATGTGAAAACTTTGTCGCCGAATTCTTTTTCAGCAAGATCATAGCCCCAATTTTTAAATGCGCCTTCTGTAAATTTCATAATGTTGCCTTTATGAACAAGCGTCAGCGATTTGCGGCCCTCTTTTAATGCATAGTTGATGGCTGCACGTACTAGACGCTCTGTTCCTTCTTTTGATACAGGCTTGATGCCGATACCTGATGTTTCAGGGAAGCGGATTTTGTTTGCACCCATCTCATTTTTTAGGAATTCGATGACTTTTTTCACTTCATCCGAACCTTCTGCATACTCGATTCCTGCATAGATGTCTTCTGTGTTTTCACGGAAAATAACCATGTCCGTGTCTTCCGGACGTTTTACCGGTGAAGGCACGCCGTCAAAATAACGAACTGGGCGAAGGCATGTAAAAAGATCCAATTCCTGGCGAAGTGCCACGTTCAATGAACGGATTCCGCCGCCAACTGGAGTTGTAAGTGGACCTTTAATTGCGATTAAGTATTCATCAATTTGCTCAAGTGTTTCTTTTGGAAGCCATTCGCCCGTTTGGTTGAATGCTTTTTCACCAGCAAGCACTTCTTTCCAAACGATTTTCTTTTCGCCATTGTACTCTTTTTCAACTGCCGCATCTAATACACGTGATGCTGCTGCCCAAATATCTGGACCGATTCCATCGCCCTCAATAAAAGGAACGACCGGGTTGTTTGGTACGTTTAGCACGCCATCTTGCATTGAAATTTTTTCGCCTTGAGTCATCTTGCAATTCCCTCCAATTCCATGTTCAAAGGTTAGCAGATTATGCATCTAACCCTTGTTTGCCATCTTCCATATTACACTAGTTATTTATTTGTTTGCAAATGCTTTCTTAATTCAGACGCGTTCACCGATTGGCACGTATTTTTGCATATCGGGACCTGTATATTCCGCACGTGGACGGATTAATCTGTTATTGGCATACTGCTCAAGAATATGCGCAATCCAGCCCGATGCACGGCTGACAGCAAAAATAGGTGTGAATAAATCGTGCTCAATACCGAGACTGTGGTAAACAGATGCCGAATAGAAGTCAACGTTTGGCGGCAGGTTTTTGCTGCCTGTTACGAGTTCTTCAATTTCAATTGACATATTATAAAGCTCAGGCTCGCCATTTTGCTCCGTCAAGCGCTTTGACATTTCGCGCAGATGCTTTGCACGCGGGTCACCCTGACGATAAACACGGTGTCCAAAGCCCATGATTTTTTCTTTATTGTTTAGCTTTTCAAGGATGTATGGCTCAACGTTGTCAGCCGAACCAATCTCTGTAAGCATTTTCATAACTTGCTCGTTTGCACCGCCATGAAGAGGGCCTTTAAGGGCACCAAGAGCAGCTGTTACACCAGAATACATGTCAGATAATGTTGCCACGCATACACGCGCTGTAAAGGTGGAAGCGTTTAATTCGTGATCTGCATGTAGAACGAGCGCCTTATCAAAAGCTTCAATTTCTACTGCTGTTGGCTCATTGCCGGAAAGCATATATAGGAAGTTTTCCGCGATGCCAAATTCTTTCTTCGGTGCAATTGGCTCTTGCCCCTTGCGAATGCGTGCAAATGCTGTAACAAGCGCCGGAATTTTAGCCTGAATACGAATGGCTTTACGATAGTTCGCTTCCTCTGTCATTACATCTGCTTCTTCGTCATATAGACCGAGTAATGAAACGGATGAACGGAGCGCTGCCATTGGATGAACTTTGTCAATTGGATACATTTTAAAATGATCCATAATTTCCTGAGGAATGTCATAGCTTTCTGATAGCTGTGTTCTCAGCTCATCCAGCTGTGCCTGTGTTGGAAGGCTGCGGTGCCAAAGCAAATAAATTACTTCTTCAAAACTCGCATTTTCAGTCAGATCGTCAATGTCATAACCTGCATATGTAAGTGTGTCATCAATGATTGAACTGACAGATGACGTTGTAGCAACTACTCCTTCGAGTCCGCGTGCAGTAGTCATAATTATCTCTCCTTCGCCTGTTTATTTCCCCGTTACCCGCTTTTTTATTTTTCATATGTACATTCTGAGCAACTGCTCAGTACCATTTTGAAATAAAAAAGCTTATGTAAAATAGTACAAGTGCTTTTTTGAACAAAAAAAATTACTGCAATGTTCAAAAAGGTGTGCGCTTACATTTCCTATTATAAACAATCTAGGCGGTTTTGTGAATCAAAACGTGTCAAATAGTTCGAAATTTTTTTAGAAAAAAGTAAAATTCCGAACATAACATGTTCGGAATTTATGGTATTATTATATGTTTAGGCTTAAAATTCAGACCTTTTATTCATTCTTTCTGCCGTTTTATATGCATCATAAATGCCCCAGATCCATACAATTGGAAATGTGATAAAGCCAATAAGCACCCACATGAGCGCCGAATTGATCATTTGCACAACAATCAAGATAAGGCCTTTGATAATCTGACCGTTATAAATTTGTCCGACGCCGGTCCAAAATACGCTTAATACAGCCGCAATACCCGGATTTTTCGTTAACAATATGTCCGCCTCCTTTTTATCTTCTTATGTTATACATATACGGGTCCGCCAATGAAAAAGTTTCATTTTTGTTTATTGAACTATCGAAAATAATTTCATTGCATAATACGCGATGCCTGCACCAATTAATGGACCGACTGGAACGCCGTTAAAAAGAGCTACAGCTAACACTGTGCCTAATACGAGTGCTGTCGTTATATGCGGGTCTTCGGCCAAAAGCACAATTCCGTTTTTTGCGATTAACGCAACGAGAATGCCTGCCGCAAGCGCAATCCAGGCATATGGCGATTTTAATGCTGCCCCCAGCTCCTTAAAACCGATTGCACCCGTGGCGATTGGGATAAGCACCGCTATAGTAATAACCGTTACGCCCCAATTGATACCGTTTTTTTGCATTAAATCAAACCATTTCATATCGAGCCCAGCCGCTTTTAAGGCAAGCAAAAATGCAGATGCGACAAGCAATGATTGATTTTTCGCAATCATGCTGATGATAACTAATAGGAGTAAAAATAAATATGCCTGCATTATTTGTTCACCTCTAAAAAAAGACGCATGGACGTGTCCATTTCTTCATACGAGTAGTAGAGAAATGGAGGCATGTACCATGCGGATGATTGTTCAATATGTTCTCGTTAGTGCGGTCTTGCTTTCTGTTTACTGGCTGCTGCCAATTTTCAAGCCTTTTTTAGCCGGGGCATTTTTTGCCGCTGTTTTACATAAACCAGCCCACTTTATTCAAAAAAAAGCGTCTGTATCCCGGAGCACAGCTGTGTTCGCTTCTCTCGTATGGATTCTATGTCTACTTTCGGCCGGCCTGTTTTTATTCGGATGGATCAGCGCTCGAACAGCTTCACATATCCATTATGTGATTCCCCATTACATCCCGGTCGCTACAGCACATTTAGAACAGTTAATCAATAACGTTACGGATTTTCTAACAGAAGATCAAAAAGGGCTTCTATTACAGTCCCTGTACGCTGTTGAAACAGCGATTGACAACACTATTGAAGAATATGCGGGAAAATGGCTGCTCATAGGCACATCGTACTTTCTCGCTCTTTCAGGAACAGCAGCTGAACTGTTAATTGCCATACTGGCTGCATTTTTTATTGCAAAGGATGGCCCTTCGTTTATTACGATTCTGCCTGAATCCATCCGTGAAAAAACAGCGATTGCTGCAAATGATTTTTCCACTTCTTTTTATGCATACGGTTATGCTCAAGCACAGCTTTTTGCCGCTACTTTTGCCGCTGCATGTATTGGCTTTTTTCTGCTGCATATTCCGCATGTGCTGGAACTTGCTTTTTTAACAGCCGTGCTTGAGTTTCTGCCTATTATCGGATCAAGCTTGCTGTTTCTCCCATGGATCTTTTTCTGTCTGCTCACCGGTCAAACGAACATCGCTATTTTTGCCGGCGTTCTTTACGCGGCACTTACGATCATGCGTCAACTGCTTGAACCGAAGCTCATTTCCGATTCAGCCGGACTTCATCCACTTGCTGTTTTGTTTGCAGCGTTTGCTGGTTACCAATTGGCAGGCGTTTTCGGCTTGGTGACAGGCCCTCTATTTTGGCTTGCTTGTTCGTCCGTGTACCGCTCTCGTTTGTTATTTACAGAACGTTAGCATGGCCATCGTAAATAATGCCGCGTGCTGCGTCGACCGTAATTTCCTGACCATCTGAAAGTATCGTTAAAGCACCTTCTACATCCACAATAACTGGAATACCAAGATTAATGCCAACAACGGCTGCATGGCTCGTTAATCCGCCCTCTTCCGTAATAACAGCACTGCACTTTTCAATTGCAGGCATCATTTCACGATCCGTTCCATATGTGACAAGAATATCACCTTGTTTTACTTTTTCGAGTGCTTCAGATGATGTTTTCGCTGTTACTACTTTACCGTATGCAGAATGACGGCCGATTCCTTGTGCTTTCACTAAAATATCGCCGACTACATGGATTTTCATTAAGTTTGTTGTTCCAGATTCTCCTACTGGAACACCCGCTGTAATCACAACAAGTTCACCGTGGCTGATTAACCCTTCATCGAGGCAGTGGACAATTGCATTATCCAGCATTTCGTCGGTAGAAGATACGCTTAGCCCCATAAGCGGGACAACACCCCAAACGAGTGAAAGGCTTCTTGTCACACGCTCACTATCCGTTACTGCGTAAATGGATGCTTTCGGACGATAGCGTGAAATCATCCGTGCCGTATGGCCGCTTGATGTTGGCGCAATAATAGCACGTACTTCCAGCGCTTCCGCTGTTTTCGCAACAGACTGCCCAATAGCATCTGTCATAGTCATTCGCCCTGTATTGTTGCGGCGGCGCGGCGGAATTTCTTTCATTTGCAATTCTGACTCTGCCCGCACAGCAATATTATGCATTGTTTGAACGGCTTCAAGCGGATAAGTACCCGCTGCTGTTTCACCTGAAAGCATGATCGCATCGGTTCCGTCAAAAATCGCATTGGCCACATCACTTGCTTCTGCACGAGTTGGACGTGGATTACGCTGCATTGAATCAAGCATTTGTGTAGCAGTAATAACCGGTTTGCCCAGCAGGTTGCATTTCTTAATAAGCTGTTTTTGAACAATCGGCACTTCTTCAGCTGGAATTTCCACACCAAGATCTCCACGTGCCACCATTAATCCGTCAGATACTTCAAGAATGTCATCAATATTATCGACACCTTCCTGGTTCTCGATTTTCGGGATGATTTGAATATGAGCCGCGTCGTTTTTTTCTAAAAGCTCACGAATATCTAATACATCCGATGTACGGCGGACAAACGATGCTGCGATAAAGTCTACGTCCTGCTCGATGCCAAAACGAATATCGTCTGCGTCTTTTTCTGTGATTCCCGGCAATTTAACGGATACACCTGGAACGTTGACCCCTTTTTTATTTTTCAGCGTGCCTGTATTTAAAATGCGAACACCAATTTCACCTTTTTCACGATTAATGCCTGTGACAAGCAGACCAATTAAGCCATCATCAAGTAAAATTCTTGAGCCTGGTTCCACATCATCAATTAAACCTGGATACGTGATTGAAAATTTTTCTGGTGTTCCGAGCACTTCTGTCATCGAAATAGCGGAGTCTTTTCCGCTTTCGAGCTCAATTGATCCGTTTTCCATTTCATGCGTGCGGATTTCAGGTCCTTTCGTATCGAGCAAAATCGCGACCGTTTTCCCGGTGTTTTTTGCTGCCTGACGAATATTTTGAATGCGTGCTCCATGTTCTTCATGGCTTCCGTGAGAGAAGTTTAAACGCGCAACGTTCATTCCAGCTTTCATTAACGATTCAAGCGTTTCAAGGCTTTCACTTGCCGGTCCGATTGTACAGACGATTTTCGTTTTTTGCATCAATAGTTCCTCCAATTTCGTAGTTAAATCGACAGTTCCTGTGATAGTTCATACATACGCTGATCCACTTTGTGCGGCTTCGAGAGCGCTTCAATAATGTCATAATCAACGATTTGGTTTTGCTCAATTCCAACAGCGCGCCCGCCTTTTCCTTCAAGAAGCAATTCCACTGCGTGCGCACCGAGACGGCTTGCCAGCACGCGGTCTGATGCGCTTGGTGTACCTCCCCGCTGCATATGACCCAATACAGAAACACGTGTGTCGAATCCTGTCAACTCTTCAATAATAGCACCAAATTTGTTGCCTGTCATGACGCCTTCTGCCACGACAATAATACTATGTTTTTTGCCGCGCTCCTGACTGCGTTTTAGCTTTGAAGCAATTTTGTTCATGTCATACGGTGCTTCGGGAATAAGGATCGTCTCTGCCCCGCCTGCAAGACCTGACCAAAGCGCAAGGTCTCCTGCATGGCGGCCCATTACTTCGACAATAAATGTCCGCTCATGAGAGCTTGCTGTATCACGAATTTTATCAATTGCATCAATAACAGTATTCAAAGCCGTATCAAAACCAATCGTAAATTCTGTTCCCGGAATATCATTATCGATCGTTCCTGGTACGCCCACACATGGGAAACCGTGCTCAGTCAATGCTTTTGCTCCCATGTAAGAACCATCTCCACCGATGACGACAAGCCCTTCAATACCGAATTTCTCCATCTGCTCAATACCCTGCTTTTGTCCTTCAAGTGTCTTGAACTCTAAACAGCGTGCAGAACGAAGAATGGTACCTCCACGATGGATAATATCACCGACAGAACCGCGGTCCAGCTGCTTAATATGTCCATTAATCAAGCCATGGTATCCTTGATACACACCGAACACTTCCATGTCATGATAAATCGCTTTCCGGACAACAGCCCGTACAGCCGCGTTCATTCCCGGCGCGTCTCCACCGCTTGTTAATACACCAATTCGTTTCATCATCCTGTCACCTCTAAAAAAATTTTGTCAGTCACAACTCTCATATGCCTACCTCCTTTTAAGATAACAGAACGTTTTGCCATTCACAATCTTTACCCATAAAGTAAGCGTTAACACCTAAAAAACCTCATGTTTCCACTCAGTTACCGAAAAAAAACCGGTCCTGAAAGTTAATCTTTCAGGCCGGTTGTTTGTTCGGCATAGCCGCCAATCCGCTTATATTTTTCATAACGCAGGTCAACAAGAGCGGTTTGTTCCATCATTTGCAGCTGTTTAATTGCCGGCTGCAATACTTCATCAATCAGCTCCGCTTGCTTTTTTGCATCACGGTGCGCACCGCCGCGCACTTCCGGAATGATTTCATCCACGATGCCGAGCGAACGTAAATCTGGAGCTGTAATTTTCATTGTTTCGGCTGCACGTTTTGCGAGTCCCGCATCTTTCCATAAAAGAGCAGCTGCCCCTTCCGGTGAAATAACAGAGTATGTCGAGTTTTCAAGCATAAATAATCGGTCTCCGACACCAAGTGCCAGTGCTCCTCCACTTCCCCCTTCACCAATCACGATGCAAATAACCGGAACCGTCAAACCGGCCATCTCAAAGATATTACGGGCAATTGCTTCGCTTTGCCCACGTTCCTCGGCTGCTTTTCCCGGATACGCCCCTTTTGTATCAATTAAACAAATAATCGGCCGATTAAATTTCTCTGCCTGCTTCATAAGACGCAGTGCTTTCCGGTACCCTTCTGGATGAGGCATACCAAATGTACGCTGAATGTTTTCTTTCGTATCTCGCCCACGCTGGTGGCCGATAACAGTTACAGGCTGTCCATGGTACTTCGCTATTCCCGCGACAATCGCTGCATCATCGCCATATGCGCGGTCTCCATGCAGTTCAAAAAAGCCTTCAAACAAGTATGAGATATAATCCAGTGTCGTCGGCCGGTTCGGATGACGTGCCATTTGCACACGGTCCCAGGGCGTCATGCTGTTGTAAATGTCATCTTCCAGCTTCTTCAAACGCAGTTCCAGCTTTTCAATTTCGTCTGATAAATCCACTTCTGATGTAGAAGTGAAATTTTTTAATTCAGCAATTTTTTCTTGCAGGTCACGGACCGGCTTTTCAAATTCAAGTCCTGTCATCTTTCTCCACCGCCCGTTTGATGAATATCAAGCAAAAATGAAAGCTTTTCTTTCATTTCACTTCTGTGCAACACGGCATCAAGCTGGCCACACTTCAGTAAAAATTCAGCCGTCTGAAAATCCTCAGGCAGTTTTTCACGAATGGTCTGTTCAATAATCCGCCGTCCTGCAAATCCAATGAGCGCACCGGGCTCTGCAAAGTTAAAGTCTCCTAAAGACGCAAAGCTTGCCGATACACCGCCTGTTGTAGGGTGGGTCATTACCGACACAATCAATCCGCCGCGATCACTCAGCCGCTTAAATGCAGCACCAGTCTTAGCCATCTGCATGAGGGACAAAACCCCCTCCTGCATACGCGCACCACCAGAAGCTGTAAAAATAATAAATGGAATCCGAAGGCGAATCGCTTCTTCAACCGCTCGCGTGATTTTTTCCCCAACGACTGAACCCATGCTGCCCATTCGAAATGACGAATCCATAAATGCAAAAGCCGATGGATAGCCATCAATTGTTCCGACACCTGTTACAATTGCTTCAGTTAAGCCGGTTTTCTTTTGATCAGCTGCTATTTTCTCTTCATAATCCGGAAATTTAAGCGGGTTGGCCGTTGACAAGCCGGCATCGAGTTCACGGAAAGAGCCTTCATCTAAAAGACTTTTAATGCGTTCATGCGCTTTCATCGGGTAATGATAGCCACACCCAAAGCAAACATGGAGGTTTTTTTGTAATTCTCTTGTGTACATAATTTTTTTGCATTTCGGGCATTTTTGCATAATACCTTCAGGGACATCCTGTTTTGCTGCCTCCGACGGAATCGTTGCATATTTTATTTTTTTCGGTTTTTGTTTTGTGAACATATTTTTAATCGCCACTGTTCCACCCCTTTACTGGCCCTCTGAATACTGGATTTGTTTGGCCGCAGCCAGCAGCTCTTGAAGACGTTCGTTGTCCGGATCACTCCCGGCATAATCGGAAATGATCATCCATATATTTTGGAGCAAACGATTATCCGCTGCTTCTATTTTTTGCTGAAAAGAACTCCCTGACTCGTTAAAATCGAAGCTGGATTTTCTAGATAAGATAGCGAGACATCCTAATTCCAATATCGCTTTAACGTCCCGAACATCTTCTTTGTTTTGTTCACCATCAAAAATAAATGTGCCAATGAGCGGGACAAGCTGGTGATCTGTAAAATCGCGCAGAAAAGTCCCTTCACCGCGCCGTGTTTCAATGAGCCCCAGCAGTTCCAAAGCCCTCAGCGCTTCCCGAACCGATGAACGCCCGATTGAAAGCCGGTCTGACAGTTCTCGCTCTGATGGAATTTTATCCCCGCATTGAAGACGGTCTGTTTTAATCATTTCCTGAATTTGCGAAATAGCTGCCAAAAATTTAGAAGGCGGACGTGATGAATCTTTCATTTATTCACCTTTGCCAATCAATGATAGCTGCATTGTTTTTTGATGCACATCTTCTGGATTTGCTTTACGGCGTGCCACACCAGGCGAGTACGCAAGGCTTAGATCCTTTGCATTCTTGACAACCGTTTTAATTCCAGTAGACAATTCACCCTGGTTTTCTTTATGCATCTGGCGTGCTTCTTCCTGATTTGACATCCTGACATCTCCCCTATCTTGCCATACCAGTGGTCAGACCACATAATTCACTATAATACTTTAAACGATTCAAAAGCAATTGTAAAGGTTAGACAAATGATTTAAGAACGACATTTTTGGCTCCACACTTCTTTTTTAATTCATCTATTAATTCAGCTGTTGGCGACACTTTATATTTCGTTCCAAGTCTTACTGTCTCTTTTGTCCGTTCATAATGAATGACGACAGAAGCACGGCCCGGGCAGCGCTGCAATTCGTCAACGACCCATTCTGCCAGCCTGCTTTCTCCTTTGCCTTCCTGCAGTTGAATATACAGCGTTTGTTTTTCTTCCATGATTTTGTTCAAGCCATCTTTAATTGATTCTATAGACTTAATAATAATTTGCAGCGTTCCATTTCTTTCCTCTGTCGATCCAAATGCCAGTACAACTTGTCCTTTTTCAATAAGTGCTCCGAATTTCCGGTATGTGTCGGGGAATAAAACGACCTCTTTCTCTCCTGTCTCATCGATAAAAGAAGAAAATGCCATCTTCTCTCCTTTCTTCGTCCGAATTTCACGAACGGTCCCAACCATTCCAGCAACGATGATGTTTCGGCTTTTCCGAAGCTCCGCCAGTGGAACGGCTCCTGCCTGGCTCAGCATCGAACGATACATCGCTACCGGATGATCCGATATATACAGACCGAGCATCTCTTTTTCTTTTTCAAGCTTTGTGTCACTTTCCAGATCCGGTACATCTGCGTATTTCGGGTGAAATGAAACGCCGAGCCCCTCAAATAAACTTCCTTCGTCGGGCTGGATGAGCGCGGCATGTTCAAAAGCAGCATCGATGCTGGCGAGAAGCACGGCGCGATCTTGACCAAATTCGTCCATAGCGCCGGCATAAATTAAGGATTCAATTACTTTTCGATTCACGACACCGATCGGCACTCGCTGGCAAAAATCAAATAAGTCGCGAAAGTGTCCCTTTTTTCGCTCGTCAATAATGGCTTTGGCTGACTGCTGTCCGACACCTTTTACTGGCACGAGGCCGAATCGGATACCATCAGAATCCGCTTGAAACGAAAAACTGCTCCAATTGACGGATGGTGCAAGAAAATGCAGGTTGTATTCAGCTGCTTCTGCTGCATATTGCCGCAGTTTCTCTTCATTTCCAGTTTGTGATTGAAGCAGTGCTGCAAGAAAATGTGCCGGGTAGTGTGCTTTGAGCCAGGCAAGCCAATATGCAATCATACTGTATGCAACCGCATGGCTGCGATTAAATCCGTAATCGGCAAACCGGACAATTAAGTCATACACGTAGACGGCTGTTTTTTCGTCAATACCGTTTTGTTTGGCGCCACTGACAAAATGCCGCCTTTCCTTTTCCAGCGTTTCCTTTTTCTTTTTGCTCACAGCACGGCGAAGCAAGTCAGCCTCACCAGGCGAAAAACCGGCTAATTTAACAGCAATTTGAATAATTTGTTCCTGATAAACGATAATGCCATATGTCGGTTCCAGGATGTCTTTTAAAATTGGATGTGAATACCTGATCTCCTCTTGTTCATGACGGCGTTTAATGTATAAGGGGATTTGCTCCATCGGACCGGGACGATATAATGCGTTGACCGCTACCATATCTTCAAACCGGTTTGGCTGGAGATTCATGAGCACGTTTCTCATTCCGTCCGATTCAAACTGAAAAACACCAGCTGTTTTTCCTTGTCCGAGCAATTGAAAAACAAGCGGGTCATCCAGTGTAAGCGATAATAAATCTATTTTTTTGCCGGTTTTTCTTTTAATTGAAGCTAAAATTCGTTCAATCGTCGTCAAATTACGTAAACCGAGCAGATCCATTTTTAACAATCCAAGCATTTCAAGCGGCTCCATCGGATATTGCGTTAAGTAAACACCATCGTGCCCATCCATAATCGGTACATAATCCGTCAGCGGCTTTTCTGAAATAATCACGCCGGCTGCATGTGTAGACGTATGGCGCGGCAGTCCCTCTAAATGAAGCGCTGTTTGATAAATTCGTTCGTTTACCTGTGATTCAGCGCGCCAGCCGCTTAAGTTGATTTGTGAAAGCTTCGTTCCTGGAACAGACGGAATGAGCTTTGATAACCGGGACAATTCCGCTGTGTTAAAGCCGAATATACGCGCCGTATCACGCATAACCGCTTTTGCTGACAGTGTACCGAATGTAACAATTTGCGCCGTATGAACAGCGCCATATTTATCAGCGATATATTGAATGACTTCATCTCGGCGATGATCTGGAAAGTCAATATCAATATCCGGCATGGTGATCCGCTCCGGGTTTAAAAACCGCTCAAATAAAAGGTCGTAATGAATGGGATCTACAGCTGTGATTCCTAATGCAAAAGCCACGAGAGACCCTGCAGCCGACCCCCGGCCGGGACCTGCCAGCATGCCTTGCTTTTTTGCATACTGCATAAAATCATGAACGATTAGAAAATAGTCGCTGAAATTCATTTTGCTGATAACCGATAACTCATAGGAAAGCCGCTTCATGTAAAGACTGTTTTTTTCCGAAAGCCCCTCCATACACAACCTCTTTAGACGATCATCAGCGGTTTCACCATCCGGAAGCGGAAAAGAGGGAATCAGCCGGCTGCCGAACTCAATGTTTACATGGCAAAGTTCGGCAATGGCCTCCGTGTTTTCGATTGCTTCTGGCATCTCTTTGTATGTATCTTTTAATTGTGCGCTTGACGCAAACGCATATACCGCTTCCGCTACTTCTTCTTCGGGGTCAATAAGCCGGTTTTCTCGAATCGCCTGCAGGCATTTGGACGCAAAAGCACCTTCTGTATGTGCGTATTGCACATTGCCAATCGCAACAACCGGAATGCTGCTTTCTCTTGCTTTTTCAATTAAAAAACGCTCACGGCTGCCCCCCCGAAGACCAATATAAAAGTGGCTGAACAACTGCTTAAAATGAGCCGCCGCTTCTTCAGAAGGATCGCCATCGAGTCCGGGAAGCACCGCAATGATTCCTTCTGCATATCCATTAAGCCACCGAAGCGGGAGACCGCTTTTCGCTTTCGTTTGCAGAGCACTTGCGATTTTGGTCAAGTTGGAAAAACCTATATCATTCTGCGCGTACAAAAGAAGCGGAAAAGCTTGCCCGCTTACCTGCTGGGCTTCCACTTCTGCTTTTAACCCAATAATAGGCTTAATATTTCTCTTTTTGCAGGCAAGGTAAAAAGGAATGGCCGCATGAAGGTTGTTCCAGTCAGTCAGCCCGATTGCCTTGCTGCCCATTTCCTGCGCTTTTTGGGCGATCTTCTCAGGCGTAAGAGTCGCTCCCCGAAAGCTGTATGCCGTTTCCGTTTCCAAATGGATCATCATTTTTCACTCCTTCCGGTTATGTGAATGTATGTTCTTTTTTTTATATAAAAGAAAGGAGAAAAAATTCTCCTTTTATTGCCCAGCAACAAGTGTTTTTAAATCTGCCAGCACTTGATCTGCTTCTTTCCATGAGTAAATACTGGCACCTGCAGCTAGAGGATGTCCGCCGCCGCCATACTTCATGGCGAGACCATTAATAACAGGCCCTTTCGAACGGAACCGGACGCGAATCTGATCTTCTTCTTCAATGAAAAACACCCAGGACCGAATGCCTTTGACGCTGCCTAAAATACTGACTAGGAGCGATGTTTCCGCTTGTGTCGCCTGAAACTTTTGAAGCAGCTCTTTCGTTAAGCGCACTTCAGCAACACCAGAATCGTCTATGTCAAAATGCTGCAAAATGTAGCCCTCTAACTTCAACACGTGTGCGTCTTTCTCATACATATTGTTAAACAGTTCCTGACGATCAAACGTATATTGCATGAGCTCACCGGCATATTGCATCGTATCAATCGTTGTCGACGAGTATAAAAATCGCCCTGTATCGCTGACAATGCCTGCATATAGAAGGCGTGCCGCAGCGTCGCTCATTTTCAGCTGGCCTTCAGACGTCTTATACAGCTCATAAATCATCTGGCTGCACGCCGCAGCATCCACGTCAACCCAAAGCAAATCGCCGTACGGATCTTCATTCGGGTGGTGGTCGATTTTAATGATTTCTTTACCAAGCTTGTAGCGCTGATCACAAATCCGTGCCTGGTTTGCCGTATCACATACAATCACAAGCGCATTTTCATACACACTGTCTTCAATCTGATCAAGACGGCGCATAAAATAAAGAGTCGGCTCTTCTTCGCCCACAGTATAAACTGTTTTTTCCGGAAACGTTGCTTTAATAATTTCGGCAAGACCTCCCTGCGATCCGTATGCATCTGGATCAGGACGCACATGGCGATGCAGAATGATTGTGTCATACTGTTTAATTTTGTCGATAATGTGTTGTTTCAAGTCTTTTCCCCTTCTCTAAAGGCTCGTTTCCGGTGGAAATCCGCCGCTATTCCCGTTACAATAAAACGAGAGTAAAAAAACGGAGGAATATGTTGGATGCCCAATTTCTTTTTAGTCGTAATTATTGTTTTATCGTTTATTTTTTATTTGTTTTATAAAGTTCAGTATGTCCGCAGCAGACGGCCAATGGAGCGAAAATGGCTGTCTGCGAAATCCAGCATGGTGCTTGGATTGTTTGTCGGTATGTTTGGCGTCAATACGCTGCTCATTCAGCAAACAATGACCGCTTATATTGTCGCGGCTATTTTTATCTTATACGGATTCGCCAGTATGATTGCAGGCTTCAAAATGTATAAGCACTATTTACCCTTTGCCCGGCAGGAAGCGGAAGAACTGGATCGATAACGGATGGAAAAGCAGGCATATCAGCCTGCTTTTTTCAATTTGTTGTTAGCGGTCGATTAATTGGCACATCATCATTACTTTGCCTGCCAGCACACCCGTGTTGTATACTTCCACATCCACTTTCCCGAATTTCCGGCCGATCTCCAGCACTTTTGGAAAAATGGTCAGCGTTGATTCCATTTGAATCGGCTTTAAAAAGTAAATGGTGATATTTTCAACAACGAGATCCCCGCGTTTGTGAGCACGTAATGCCCGATTCGCCGCTTCTGTGACGATGGTTGTAAAAACACCATATGAAATAGTACCAAGCTGATTGGTCATTTGCGGTGTTACATCAAATTGGTAGCCTCCACCCGCTTCTTGATCTTCAGGCAAAATAAGCTGCTTGGCGATCGTATCATCGAGCGTTTCGGCCGCTTGAGGCTGACGCTGTGCCATCTGCATCGCTTTTAAGACGTCCTGTCGGCTGACAATCCCCTGCAAGCGGTTTTGCTCATCAATGACCGGCAGCAATTCAATTCCTTCCCAAATCATCATATGCGCGGCTGAGGCAACACTTGTTTTAAGTGTGACCGTAATCGGATGTTTCGTCATCACTTTATCAATCAGCATTTCCCGGCCGCTTCCCATTATATCTTTCGCTGTAACCATACCAAATACCTTTAAATGTTCATCGACTACTGGAAATCGGCTGTGCGATGTTTCTCTGTTTTTATCAAGCCAGTCACCGACCGTATCACCCAGCTCCAAAAAAACACTGCTTTCAACCGGTGTTAAAATATCACCGACAAGCACAATTTCTTTTTTGATAAGCTGATCGTAAATAGCCCGGTTAATCATGGCCGCAACGGTGAACGTGTCATAGCTTGTCGAAATGACCGGAAGCTCCAGGTCATCCGCCAGCTTCTTCAATTCATCGCCTGCTTCAAATCCGCCAGTAATTAAAACAGCCGCACCAGCTTGCAGCGCAAGTTCGTGGGCTTTCACCCGGTTTCCGACAATTAACAAGTTGCCTGGACCTGTGTAGCGCATCATCGCTTCCAGCTGCATTGCACCGATGACGAATTTATTTAATGTTTTATGTAGTCCGTTTCGCCCGCCCAGCACTTGCCCATCGACAATATTGACGACTTCTGCAAATGTCAGCTTTTCAATGTTTTCTTTTTTCTTTTGCTCGATCCGGATTGTTCCGACACGTTCAATCGCGCTGACCATTCCTTTTGTCTCAGCATCTTTAATCGCCCGGTAGGCGGTTCCCTCACTAAGCGAAAGTGCCTTGGCAATTTGGCGGACGGAAATCTTCTCGCCGATCGGCAATTCCTCAATGTACTGAAGAATTTGTTCATGTTTCGTTATCAATAGCCCCACCAGTCCCTTTCCGCTCTCATTCCTTTCTTAATTATAGACCAAAACAAAGCGAAAAAAAAGAAGCCGCCTCCTCTGAGACAGCTCTGATTTTATAATTGGATTATATCTCCGGCATTCATTACTTTCCCGCTCCCGTTTTTCACTTTCGACGTGAAGTCTTCTGGGTTTTGCTTAATTGGGGGAAAGGTGTCGTAATGAATCGGCACGACTGTTTTCGCCTGTAAAAATTCCGCCGCGATCGCCGCATCTTCAGGTCCCATCGTAAAATTATCACCGATTGGCAGGAAAGCCAAATCAATTGGATGACGTTGAGCAATTAATTTCATATCAGAAAATAAGCCAGTATCCCCTGCATGATAGACGGTTTTTCCTTCATTCATAATAAGAACCCCAGCCGGCATACCCATGTATAAAAACGTTCCATCTTCCTGCTGAAGACCAGAGCCATGAAACGCCTGGGTAAATTTAATTTTTCCAAACTCAAATTCACGGCTGCCGCCTATATGCATAGGATGCGCATTAACACCTTGATGCTGTAAATAAAGCGCCAGCTCGTTCACAGCAATAACAAGCGCACCGCTTCGCTTAGCAATCTCTACTGTATCGCCTACGTGGTCGCCATGCCCATGCGTCAGCACGATAAAATCCGGATTTTGTTCGTTTGCTTTTAAATCCGTCAAGTCGTTTCCAGTAATAAACGGATCGATCAACACCGTTTTTCCGTTTGATTCAATTTTCACAATCGAATGTCCGTGAAATGATACTTTCATGTTTAGTCCCCTTCCCTTTTGTTAAGCATTTTCACACATTTCTTTCTTAAAAGCATTATGACATATTTCCCTTTTCAAAGACACTTAAAACCTGACTTGAAGAAGAAGTCATACTTCTCTTTTAAAATAATAGATTATTTTCAGAATGTTTAGCTTATCACTTTTTATTTTATATTTTTGTTGTAAAATGTAACTATAAGGGGGAATGACTTATGTTGAAGTATAAGCACGTATTAGTAGCCGTTGACGGATCAAAAGAAGCGGAATGGGCCTTTAAAAAATCTGTTCAAATCGCAAAACGAAATGGTGCTTCGCTAAACCTTGTTCATGTCATTGACACCCGTTCATTTGCCGCCATCGAGGCGTACGACCGCTCCATCGCTGAACGCGCAACAAAATACGGAAACGAGCTTCTTAACGATTATAAAAAAGAAGCGGAAACAGCTGGTGTGACACATGTAAATACGTTTGTCGAATATGGTTCTCCTAAATCAATCATCCCAAAAGATATAGCGAAACAAGTAGAAGCAGATTTGATCATCTGTGGCGCCACTGGATTAAACGCAATGGAACGTTTTTTAATCGGAAGCGTTTCCGAGCATATTACACGGGCAGCCAACTGTGATGTATTAATTGTCCGTACTGATGATATTGATGAATAACTGCATGCATAAAAAAACCGCCACTTCTTTGGCGGTTTTTTGTTAATCCAGCTCCCAGCTCCATCGGCTCAAGGTCATAAGCCAGCGCTTCTGGAGACAAAAAGCGCCTCCGCCAGTCTTAGTCTTATGCTTGTCGCCGATAAGCAGGCGCCTTACACTTTTTTATTTTAGCAGTTCTCTTGCCGCTTGAATTTGGTTTTCGACTTGGTCAAACCCTGTGCCGCCGAGAGACTTCCTTCTCTTGACTGCTTCGTACGGTGACAGAACGCCGTAAATATCTTCTTCGATGACATTTGATGCTTCTTTCAACTCTTCCATCGACAAATCAAGCAGGAAGCATCCTTTTTGGATACACGTAAATACAAGCTTGCCGGTAATTTCATGCGCTTCACGGAATGGGATGCCTTTTGCAGCCAGGTAATCCGCAAGCTCTGTCGCATTGGAGAAATCATTTTGCACGGCGTCTTTCATGCGGTCTTCATTTACCGTCATTGTATCGACCATTCCCGCAAAAATTTTCAGAGAACCAAGAACCGTATGCACGGTATCAAACATACCCTCTTTATCCTCTTGCATATCTTTATTATAGGCAAGAGGCAGCCCTTTCAAAATCGTCAGCAAGCTGAACAGATTGCCGTATACACGGCCTGTTTTGCCGCGAATCAATTCTGCCATATCCGGATTTTTCTTTTGCGGCATAATGCTTGAGCCGGTTGAGAACGTATCGTCCATCTCGACGAAGCGAAACTCCTGACTTGACCATAAAATGATTTCTTCTGCAAAACGCGACATGTGCATCATTAAAATGGATGATGCGCTTAAAAATTCAAGAATGAAATCGCGGTCACTTACCGCATCCATACTGTTTTGGTAAACATTTGAGAACCCAAGCAGCTCCGCAGAACGCTGACGGTCAATCGGGAACGTCGTGCCGGCGAGTGCCCCTGCCCCGAGCGGTGACACATCAATCCGTTTTAATGCTTCCTGATACCGTTCTTTATCGCGCTGCAGCATCCAAAAATATGTCATTAAATGATGACCAAATGAAATCGGCTGCGCACGCTGCAAATGTGTGTAGCCCGGCGCAAGTGTTTCTTTATGCTTGTCGGCTTTCTCCACTAAAACCGACTGGAACTGGCTGATTAATCCGATAATGTCTTTGACTTGCTTCTTCAAGTACAAATGCATGTCTGTTGCGACTTGATCATTCCGGCTTCTTCCGGTATGAAGCTTTCCGCCAACAGGACCAATCGAATCAATTAATGCTTTTTCTAAGTTTAAATGAATATCTTCAAGTGAAACCGAAAACTCGATTTCACCGGCTTCGGCTTTCTTCTTTAAAGCCTCAAGCCCTGACTTGATTTGATTCATTTCTTCGTTTGTTAAAATGCCTGTCTCACCAAGCATGGTCACGTGGGCGATGCTGCCTTCGATATCTTCGAAAACGAGCTCCTGGTCAAATGAGATGGACGCTCCGAATTCGTCTACCCACTCTTCCGCTGATTTTTGAAACCGTCCGCCCCATAACTTTTTCGTCATGATTACTTAAGCCCCTTCTCTTTATGAACGCGCGAGCTGACAACCGTTGGAAGGCCGTATAGATTGATAAAACCAACCGCAGATGCATGATCAAACGCATCGTCTTTAGAGTAAGTAGCCAAGCTTTCATCATACAATGAATATGGCGATTTTCTTCCTTCAACAATAGCATGCCCTTTAAAGAGTTTCACACGCACTGTACCTGTTACATATTTTTGTGTATCTTTCAAAAAAGCAACAAGTGATTCCCGAATCGGGTTGAACCAAAGACCATCATAAATGATTTCAGTTAAACGCTTTTCGATAACCGGTTTAAAGTGAGCAAGTTCTTTTACAAGTGTAATGTCTTCAAGCTCTTTGTGTGCAGTAATAAGCGTTGTTGCGCCCGGTGTTTCATACACTTCACGTGATTTAATACCGACAAGACGGTTTTCAATGTGGTCAATACGGCCAACTCCGTGCTTGCCTGCTACTTCATTTAAGTGAAGAATCAATTGATCCAGTTCCATTTTCTCGCCGTTTACAGCTGTTGGAACACCTTCTTCAAAATCAATTTCGATAATGTCCGGCGTATCTGGTGTATCTTCTAAATGAGCTGTTAAGTCATATGCATCAAGCGGTGGTGCCGCCCAAGGATCTTCTAAAGCGCCGCATTCGTTGGCGCGACCCCATAGGTTCTGGTCAATCGAAAACGGGCTTTCTTTTCCAATCGGCACTGGTACGTTGTGCTGCTTCGCATATTCGATTTCTTCTTCACGTGACCAAGCCCAATCACGAACAGGCGCTAAAACTTCTAGATCCGGATTCAACGCGCGGATCGCTACTTCGAAACGAACCTGGTCATTTCCTTTTCCTGTGCAGCCATGTGCAACAGCTGTTGCATTTTCCTGCTCTGCAATTTCGACCAATTTTTTAGAAATAAGCGGGCGAGACAAAGCGGATACAACCGGATATTTGTTTTCATACCATGTATGGCCCTGCAACGCAATAAGTGCAAAATCTTCAGCGAATTCTTTTTTCGCATCGATCATATAACTTTCAACTGCCCCTACTTGAAGCGCTTTGTTTTTAATAAATTCAAGATCTTTTCCTTCGCCGACATCAAGGCACACCGCGATAACATCATACCCTTTTTCTTTCAGCCACGGGATCGCAACGGATGTATCAAGACCACCTGAATACGCGAGAACAACTTTCTTACCCATCTATTATTTCCTCCTCTTAATTGCAAACAACAGTATAATTATTCATTTAATTTTATTTTTATTCTATTAACATGTATAAAGAATATCATGTTCCCCACGGTCTTTCAAGTGCTTTTCTAAAAAAAATACAGTTTTTTGTTTATTTATGTAGAAATCATGTATATTCGGTTATTTTGCTATTTCAAACACTTTTTACTATTATAGAAGAAACTCAATTAAGCAGGTGACTCCATGTTTCATCATGATAAACGCCTCGGGATTTCAGTCCCCTTTCTCAAACGGGAATGGCTTGACTATCCAATAGAAGAGCGGCAGGAAATTATGCATAAATGGGAAATGATTCGGGGGAAGATTCCGGATCGCATTCAAGAACTTGAAGTACATATTATTGAGAAGCAGGCCGCTTTGAATAATGAAGAGGATTTTGACCGATCATGCCAGCTCAATACAGACATTAGCGAGCTCGCCTCGGTTATTAATGATTTATGGCTTTGGTTCAGAATCGTACCCGATGTATATGCCAATGAAAAAATGCATCAATAAAAAGAACCGGCTGTAGTCAGCTCCGGTTCTTTTTTTCATGCAAATAGCGGTATTGATAATATCGTTCAGCAAAAGTAGTCATTTGTTTAACTGCCCGATAATTGGCACCGGCTCCGATCGCCATTGAGATAAGCGGAACGCCCGATATGGTTTGATGACGCAGCGTTCGAACAGCCGCCAGCTTCAATGCGTGACGCAATGGTTCTTGAAGCATCGTTTTATCCATCGCCCAGCTGCCATCAGAAATAGAAGCAATTCCTTCTTCCACTTCTGTGATAAGCTGTGCCCATCCATCTGCTTTCAGATGATCAGGAAGCAAAGAGACGTGAAAGAGATGAAGGATGTTCTCTTTTTCAATTGGATGACTTGGATCAAAACCATATGAAAGAGTGTTTGTTTGAATCGCGTGCAGCCCAATAGCGGTCATAGAAAGAAGATCTGCGGCTATCGGTACCAAACTTCCTGTTCCTGTGATAGCTCCTTGGACTGCCGCGGCTGCATGATTTCTGGAAGCTTGTTGACGGCTTATGTAATGAAGCTGGTCAATTGTAAGACTGCGCAGCTGCTCTACCGTTTCAATATCATCTCGAAAGATCCGGGCTGTCAAGAGTATTCGGCCTCGCACTTCTGTTTGCAGCATTTCTTTTTGCAAAAACGAATGAATCCATTCTATTGATTGATCCACCTGCATAAAAAATCGATCCTGCATATCATCCGTCATGAAGGCTGTGATCCTGTCGAGGGCATCATTCTCCTCTGTTTCATTGCCCCGACTTGAAACCAGCTGCTGCTCCCAATCCATCAGCTGATTCCAATACAAGTGGTCTCTTTTCGTCCACATCGCTGTCATCCTTTCTGATGTTCACTGAACCACCGATCAATTTTTTGAATGATCGCCGCTGTTGCTTTTTTATCTGTTAATGATGGCATGGCTGCGAGCAGCACTTCTTTCGGCTTTTTTACACCTGGTGCTTTTTTGCGGATCATTAAAATGCTTTTTGCCGCTTGTTTATTTTTAAAAAGCGTTTCTGGCAATTGAATCACACCTTCAATATACGCTTCTTCTGTTAAAAAGGACTGCAGCTTTTTCGCTTCCGGTGATTCAAAGAGACCATTCGGAATGACAAAAAACAGCTGCCCACCCGGTTTAGTGTGCTGCAGGCTTTGCTCAATAAACAAGTGATGGGCATATGAATGACCAGTGTCTGCTTTTAGCCTGTATGAAGATGCCCGATTATCATTCGGGTAATACCCTACAGGCAAATCACAAACAACCACATCTACTGGATCAATTAACAGCGGTTCTAGTGCATCTTGATTGTATAATGTAATCGGATGGTGGAGCAGGTTTGCCCCTGCATAGGCAAGCTTTAATAACACATCATCAAGATCGACACCGTGCGCTTCCACTTTTCCATCAAATTCATTTAATACCGTTGTGACGAGATTTCCTGTTCCGATCGTCGGATCCAGCAGCGTAAACGTCTTCGTTGTCCCTATGCTTTTTCTTAATAAATACGCGATAAATAAACCGATTGAATCCGGCGTCATTTGGTGATTCGGCTGAACATTCTCTTTCATACCTTTCAAAATGGCCAGCTGGTACGACTTTCGGATCGCTTCTTTTGAATAGTGTTCCAGTTGAACCTCACTGTATAACTTTTGAAGCCGTTTTTCATCCATTTCATTTAATTCTTCCTGCACGACGTAGCCGTGAAAGAGATTTTCTGCTGTTTCACCGAGCGCTTCTAAATATGAAATCGATAGAAGCCTGCTCATAAGTTCGGCAGATTCATTCATTACGGTAAACAATTTTTCTACTGTTAATTCCTGTGTCATAAAAAAGATCCTCACTTTCATTTCGCAAAAAACAGCCGGCTCCGACAAAATGTCAAAGCCGGCTGTGAACGAGCCTGTACTGAATTAGTTTGCTGCTTTCGCTGCTTCAATCGCCGCGTCGTAGTCCGGGTGATCTGTTCCCTCACCGACATACTCCACATATGTAACTGTATCGCTGGAGTCAATCACAAAAACAGAACGTGCCAGAAGGCGAAGTTCTTTCATGCCAACACCATACGCTTCAGCAAATGAAAAGTCCCGATGATCTGATAATGTTTTTACATTTTCCAGACCAGCTGCGGCGCACCAGCGCTTTTGAGCAAATGGAAGGTCAGCTGAAACAGTCAGCACTTCAACGTTGTCCACTTTTGCCGCTTCTTCATTGAAACGGCGTGTCTGCGCATCACATACACCTGTATCAATAGAAGGCACTACACTGATTAAACGAACTTTGCCTGATGTATCAGCAAGTGTGACAGCTGACAAGTCATTTGCCAACACCGTAAAATCCGGAGCTTTGTCCCCCACTTTTACCTCGTTCCCAATCAATGTCATTGGATTTCCTTTAAATGTTACGTTTGCCATTGTTTATTCCCTCCAAATTCAGCATTATACATACATCATACTGAATCACGTACTCCGATTGCAATGAAAAAGGGCTAAACGACCGCTTTTTTCTTTTGAACACTTTTTATCTGGGCAAATGTAAAGACAGCAAGCGCGCTCCAAATAAAAACAAAAGAAAGCAATTGCGATGGCGTAAATGGTTCATTGTATATAAAAACGCCGAGCAAAAGCGTCATCGTTGGC
The DNA here is from genome assembly GCF_001750285.1 of Domibacillus iocasae. Classification (GTDB taxonomy): domain Bacteria; phylum Bacillota; class Bacilli; order Bacillales; family Domibacillaceae; genus Domibacillus; species Domibacillus iocasae. The sequence continues at coordinate 74,369 of NZ_MAMP01000022.1, read as the reverse complement.
GCAATGTATTGCAGGAAGCCGATCAAATAAAGCGGAATTTTTTGTGCCCCATGCCCGAATAAAAGAAGAGGGATCGCCGTGAGCACACCACCGCCCATTAAGAGAAGATCTGTCTGGATATCGCCTGAAAACAATTGAATACTGCCTTTTCTTGATAAAAACAATAGATATAAAACGGCAAACGGGGTGACAGCGGCTGTTTCAATTGTCAAGCCAACCGCCGCATCCATCCGAATCATCTTTTTGGCTAAGCCATAAAGAGCGAATGAAATCGCCAGTGATAATGATACCCATGGAAAAGAACCATACGAAAATGTCATAATTAAAACCCCGCATGCGGCCAGCAAAAAAGAAATGACTTGCGCCTTAGAAAGCGATTCTTTTAGCACGACAACCCCGAGCAGCACACTCATAAGCGGATTAATATAATAGCCCATACTCGTTTCAATAATATGGTTATTGTTCACTGCCCAAATAAAAACAAACCAGTTAATGCTGATTAAGAATGAGGCCGCCCCGAGTGCCAGTGCTTTTTTTGGATGAATTGTAATCTCTTTCAATACGCTTTTAAGCGGTGCAAGCTTTCTCATCAGCACGAGCAGTATGATCATAAAAACAAATGACCAAATCACACGGTTCGCCAATATTTCATTGGCAGACACATCACTGATCAGCTTCCAATAAATCGGGATCAATCCCCAAATCACATACGATCCAGCTGTATACATCATGCCGGATTTCCGTTCGTTTTGCATGTATTCACCTCATTTATTTCTATACCCGAAATATATCCCTGGAAAAATCCGCGCCGGAAACTGGCGCGGTCTTTTATAACAAGTCATCCATTTCCGATTCGTTGTTCGGAAGCAGAATCGTTTCCGTTGATCGAACGGCTTCATCAATCAACGGATCGAAATCTAAAAAGCTTTCAAAAAATTGGACTTTTTCCGTTTTCGGCTTTGTTTTTGGTGCTGCCGGTGTAAAAATCGTACAACAGTCTTCAAATGGTAAAATTGAAATGTCATGCGTGCCGATTTTGCGTGCAATATTCATAATGTCAAGCTTGTCCGTTGCAATTAGCGGCCGAAGAACCGGCGTGTTGGTTACATCATTAATGGCCGCCATGCTCTCCATTGTTTGGCTGGCTACTTGCCCGAGGCTTTCTCCAGTAACAATGGCCAAGGCACCCGTCTGCTCACGAATGCGATCTGCGATCCGCATCATAATCCGCCGTGTCGATGTCATCGTATAGTTTTCCGGCACTTGCTTATGAATTGTTTCCTGAATATGTGTAAATGGAACGATATGCAGCCGGACATTCCCGCCGTATGTTGTCAGCACATTGGCTAAATCGATCACTTTTTGCTTTGCCCGGTCACTCGTATAGGGCGGGCTGAAAAAGTGAACGGCTTCAATTTCAACACCGCGTTTCATCATCATGTAGCCGGCAACCGGGCTGTCGAGTCCACCTGATAATAGCAGAATTGCTTTTCCGGCAGCACCGGCTGGCATCCCTCCCGCTCCAGGAATCGTTTCAGACGATAAATAAACGGCCTCTGCCCGAACTTCAACTGTTAATATAAAATCCGGATGACGCACATCAACCGTTAAGTCATTCGTTTCACGTAAAACATGTCCGCCAATTTCATGATTTAATTCATGTGTATCCAGTGGAAATTGCTTGTCGGCGCGGCGTGTATTCACTTTAAATGAAGCCGGTTTTCCGTTCATCGCTTTTTCAACAAGAGAAAGGGCTGCTTCTTTCATTTCATCTAGATCCTGTGTTGTTTTCACAACCGGGCTGAATGACTGAATGCCTGACACGTGCATAAGCTTTTCTTTTACATCGTCGAACGATGCGCCATTTAAATAAAGAAACATGCGGTCACGCTGTGCTTCCACCTGAATGCGGTCGTCTTTTAAAAGGCGCTTAATATTTGTTTTCATTTTATTTGTAAATTTACTCCGGTTTCGTCCTTTCGTCGACATTTCGCCGTAACGGATCAATACGCGGTCATACTTCATGTTCGTTCATTCCTTTTTTTTGCGAGCGCTGGAGTGATTCGATCCAGCGCTTCGATAAATTGTTCAGCTTCCTGCAATGTATTGCGGGATGACAAGCTAATGCGAATGGCGGAAGCAGCCAGGTCACTATTTACATTCATTAATTGCAGTGTACGACTCGGCTTTGTCTGTTTGGAGGAACAAGCACTTGTTGTTGAGACAATGATGCCTTCCTGCTCCAGAGCGTGCACGAGCACCTCCCCTTTTATGCCTGGCAAAGATACATTCAAAATATGTGGTGCGGCCTCACCAATGGGTGTGTGAATAACAATGTTTGAGCGGGCAGCGAGTTCATCATAAATCCAGCGGGTGATGCGTTTAACCGGATCCATATTCGTTTCCATTACAAGACGTGCCGCTTTTGCTAATGACGCGGCTCCGGCTGTGTGTTCTGTTCCGCTGCGAAAACCACTTTCCTGCCCGCCGCCCGACAGCAGCGGAGCAAGTTGAACATTACTCTGCTTGTATAAAAAGCCGGTTCCGTTTAATCCGTGCAGCTTATGACCGGATACAGACATAAGATGTATACCGGATTTATTTAAGTCGAGTGGCACTTTTCCAAATCCCTGTACCGCATCAACATGAAAAAGCGTCTGCGGATAATGTTGAAGCATTTGGCCAATCCCTTCTATCGGCTGCACTGCACCGGTTTCATTGTTCACATGCATGACCGATACAAGGATTGTTTCATTCGTCATCGCTCGTTTAATGTCTGCTATGTCGATTACACCATTCGCTTTTGGTTTTACATATGTGACCTGAAATCCTTCTTTTTCAAGATCCCTGCACGCTTCAAATACAGATGGATGTTCGATTGCGGTCGTAACAATATGCTGCCCTCTGCTTTTATAAAAATGTGCCGCGCCTTTAATCGCCAGGTTATTCGATTCTGTCCCGCCCGATGTAAAAATAATCTCCTGGGCAGAAACCCTGCACAGCGCTGCAATTTGGCCGCGCGCTTTCTCAAGAAACCGTTCTGCTTCCATTCCCGGATAATGAAGTGACGATGGATTCGCAAAAAAACGTGTGCTTGCTTTTATAAATGTATCAAGTACCGATTGATCCGGCATCGTTGTTGCACTATTGTCGAAATAAATCATATGCGCTGCTCCTTACTTTTTTCACTTATCCATGTTAGCACATTGACATAAAAAAAGCCGCCTCTTTTTCTCGAGACGGCTCTGCTTTATTGCTATTCTTCTTTGTATTGGGCATCGAACTTTTTCAACCCTTTTGAATCGACTTTATCGATGGCTGTCGCGCAGAGTTCCAGCGCTTTGCTATAGTCCGCCTGGCGAAAAGCGATTTCTGCTTCATTGAGTTTCGGCTCAATATTCGGATGTGTCCGGCGATACCGGTTGCCAAATTGAATCATTCGTTCAGCAAGCGTCACTTGTTCAATCAGTTCATCCGTTTTATTCGCAAGGTGATCAATCGATCCATTTGCTGCATTGAGCTGTTCCCGCACCGCTTTCATGTTCAATGGCTTTTCATTCAAGTATGTGTTCGCTTCTTGAATACGTACCCGGGCGTCTTCACTCATCTCCCGATAGTAATCTGGAACACCTGGCAAGTTGCTTTGTTTTACTTTTCGGGTAATGTGCTGCAATCGTTTCCGAAGTGTCTGCAGCTCCTCGGTCGCTTCCACTTCATCTTTTCGAAGCGTTTGAAGAAAAGCAGCAAACCCTTTTTGTTCTTTTTTCAGCTCTTTTATACGCGCTTGAATTTCTTTTAATTCATCATGAAGAAATGAATACGCCGTTTTTTCGCCTTGAATTCGGCCATGTAAAATTTCATATTGTTTTTCCAGATGATAAATTTCTTCCTTCAATCTTTTTGGCACATCTGATTCTTCTCCGTCAAGCTGATAGCTTTGCTTAACGAGATCGGTTTCTTCCATTAATTCATTATTATGCTCACTGATTCCTTCTATAACGATACCTGTTTCTCCTTCATCCTTTAACACATGATGCTTTGCCATTACTTCTTTTTCCAGCAGATCATAGAAAAATTCAATGCTGTCTTTTGCGTCAGATACAATTAACTCCGTTTCCGCCACTTCTGTTTTCATAAGAAAATCACGGCAGCGACCCAAATCTTCTTTTAAAGCCGCCACTTCTTTTTCAATTTCCAAATGGTCCAACAAATAGCCATCCTGTTTCATTTCTTTATAGCCATGTTCAATCTCAGACAACTGCGCGGGTATTGTATGATTTACTTCTGTCATTAACACAGGAATCCGAGCCATTTTATGTTCCATAGCGTCCATTTCTGTTTGAATTTCCATCAATAGTTCCCTTGCTTCAAGGTAGTTTCCGTCTTCCGTTAAATCCGCAAATTTTTCAAAACGGCCGGTGATGGCATCGAGCTGCACTTCAAGCACAGGCGCTGCTTTTCCAAACGTATGACGATGAGCAAGAAGACGCTTTTTTGCTTCACGCTGGCGTGTGTGCATATCCTCGCCTTCAGCTCGGTTTTTTTCTTCACTGCCAACGAGCTGCTCAAGCTCAGATAAAATGCTGTTTACTTTTTTTTCGATTTGGCTGAGACGGCTTTCGATCTCTTTATTTATTTTTTTTGCAGCACCAAATCGAAATTTGTCGACCAGGTCTTCCGAAGTGAACAATTTTTCGTCCACGGCAGGGATATCAACCGTTACGATTTCATCCCATTCCGCCCGCCACCTGTCAAACAAAGCCTCTGTCTGGCCTATCATGTTAAGGCGCTTTACTTTAGCCAGTTCTTCATGGACTGGGCGATGAAGCAGCTCCGTTTTTTTCATGTCAAGCTGATCGATCTCAGTTGCATTTCTTTTTCTGCTGACCATCGCATAAATGGAAAAAATAAGTACGACAATGATCGCTCCAATGACGAATTCCACCATCATAAGCCCCCTCGTAACAACGAATAAATAGTATGTATAGAAAGAAAACGCCTCATTGCGCCTTTTCGTTCAATTGCGTATAATTTCACTAATATTAATAATAGCATGATTGATCCTATTTTTGATGGGAACTTACGTTTTTTCATCCACTTTTCGCAAAAAAATGTCAAAATCATTGCTGTTTTCAAAGAAAAAGGAGTTTTTTCGCATGCTTAGAGACGGACATATTCATACATTGTACTGCCCGCACGGCTCAAATGATTCATTAAAACAGTATATTGAACGTGCGATTGAGCTTGGTTTTTCAGAATTGACCTTTACAGAACATGCGCCGCTTCCGGAAACCTTTATCGATCCTGCCCCTGCCCGTGACAGCTCAATGCGAAAAACAGATCTTGAACAGTATTTAAAAGCGCTAGAAAGCGTTAAAAAGCAGTATGCTTCTTCTTTAAAAATCAATGCAGGTCTTGAAGTTGATTTTATTTCCGGGTTTGAAGAAGAAACCACTCAGTTTTTGGCGGAATACGGCTCTTTCTTGGATGATTCTATACTATCTGTTCATTTTCTTCCACTAAACGGCCAGTTTGTTTGTATTGATTTCAGCGAAGAAGAATTTGGACGCATCACACAAGAAGCCGGATCAATTGAATTTGTGTACGAATTGTACTATGATACCGTCTTACAGTCGATTCAAGCCGACCTTGGCGCATTTAAACCGTCCCGGATCGGGCACATAACACTCGTACGTAAATTTCAGCATATGTTTCATTGTACAAAATCATTTGATCTGCACATAGAGCGTATTTTACAGGCCGTAAAACGTGCGGGCTATTCACTGGATTACAACGGAGCCGGTTTTGTCAAGCCATTATGCCGGGAAACATACCCGCCTGTTCACATTGCCCGGGCCGCTCATTCGCTTGGCATTCCTCTCATTTACGGATCAGATGCACACGCGGCGGCCGGAATTGGGCAGGGACTAGAACAAATTGATCGTACTTTAATAGAAGGAAGTGTATAAATATGTTTCAAACTGCCGCTTATTCTGGCACAAAAGCTGAACAATATTCACTCGCAAACAAGCAATTAGAGGCACTGCTTGCTGGCGAAGAAAATCAAATCGCTAATTTAAGTAACGCTTCGGCGCTCCTCGGACAATTTTTGCCTCGCATTAACTGGGTCGGATTTTATTTAAATGATGGACAAGAACTCGTGCTTGGCCCTTTTCAAGGACTACCAGCCTGCGTACGCATTCCATTTGGCAAAGGCGTCTGCGGCACAGCGGCTTTTGAACGCAAAACAATGCGGATTGAAGATGTCCATGCGTTTCCCGGTCATATCGCCTGCGATGCAGCCTCACGTTCTGAAATTGTTATCCCGATCATCAAAAATGGTGAACTACTGGGCGTTCTTGATATCGACAGCCCCGAAACAAACCGTTTTGATGAAGAAGATGAAAAAGGACTTGTCCACTTTGCTGAAACACTGGTCCGCTTTTTATAATAAAAGGTTGACAGCAATTTTCACGCGTTATATACTATTCTTTGTGTAAAATAAATGCAGCCTATGTGTACGCTGTTTAGATGTCATTTTGTTTCTTTGTCCGGCATGATCCGGAAAAGGGGCATCGTGTAACCCGTTGCTGCAGGGCGATGGTGCATGAAAACAAAATGTGCTGATAGTTTGTCACACCGGTTTTTATTTTACAACAAAATAAAAACATAGAGGAGGAGTCATTCAATGGCTCGTTACACTGGTCCAAGCTGGAAATTATCCCGCCGTCTCGGCATTTCACTAAGCGGTACAGGTAAAGAAATCGAAAAACGCCCTTACGCTCCAGGTCCACACGGCCCGAATCAGCGTAAAAAAATGTCTGAATACGGACAACAACTTCAAGAAAAACAAAAACTTCGTCACATGTACGGCGTGACTGAGCGTCAATTCCGTAACTTGTTTGACCGCGCTGGCAAACTAAAAGGCGTATACGGTGAAAACTTCATGATTCTTCTTGAATCACGTCTTGATAACCTTGTATACCGTTTAGGTCTTGCCCGTACTCGCCGTCAAGCTCGTCAGCTTGTTAACCATGGTCACATCACTGTTGATGGAAAACGTCTTGACATTCCATCATACCAAGTGAAAATTGGTCAAACAATTGGCGTTCGCGAAAAATCAAACAACTTTGCTATCATCAAAGAAGCAGTTGAAGTAAACAACTTCGTACCTGACTACTTGACATTTGATGCTGACAAACTTGAAGGAACTTTCACACGTCTTCCTGAGCGTTCTGAATTGCCGGCAGAAATTAACGAAGCGCTTATCGTTGAGTTCTACTCACGTTAATTCAATCGCTTTATAGAATTACTTTTAAAAAAACCGCAAAACATTGATATAACAATGTTTTGCGGTTTTTTGTTTTTTTCCCTTATGCAGAGTCTGAACAAATGATTGGGGCACCCTTACTCCATAAGAAGCGATAAAAATGGACTATTGCTTTCTAAACTAAAAAGCTGTTAAGAAAGCCTTAACAGCCTGAAACCACAATAGCGAAGATTGGATAAAATACTAGGCTTAAAGATAAAACAAAAATCAAGGCTGCATGTAAAAGAAAACCTGTATTTATGTTCCCTCAATAAGCGTTATCCCAAAATAACCCCATTAGCATTGCTAATATAAAAATGCTAATGGCAACATAATAAATTTTATAATTGATCTTCGTTAGTTCTATTTTCATTATGACTCCTTGCCCCGCTGCGCATCGAACTCATCACCGACATGTTGTTTACTCATTGATATTCTGATGGTTATTGTACTGGATTAAAAAGTATTTCTTTTTCCCGCGGCGGATTACTGTAAATCGACCGTCCATTTTGTCTGCCTCCGTTAAAACATAAGCAGTGTCTATCATTTTATCACCATTGATCGAAACAGCTCCATTTTGCACGTCCTCCCGCGCCTGCCGCTTTGATGGGGAAATTTTCGCCTCTACCAGTAGGTCAATGATATTGGGAATCTCCCCTTCTACCGTATAGCTTGGAACATCTTTTAATCCTTGCTCAATTTCAGCAGCTGATAAAGACTTGATCTCACCACTAAACAAAGCTTTTGTAATATTGATGGCCTGATCCAGTGCACCTTGTCCGTGGATCAGGCGTGTCATTTCTTCCGCAAGCGCTTTTTGCGCTTTACGTAGATGCGCTTCTTCATTTACAGATGCTTCTAACGCTTCAATTTCTTCCTTTTGGAGGAACGTGAATATTTTCAAGTACCGAACAACGTCGGCATCCGCCGTGTTAATCCAGAACTGGTAAAATTCATACGGAGACGTTTTCTCAGGATCAAGCCAGACCGCACCGCTTTCTGTTTTTCCAAATTTCGTTCCATCCGATTTCGTCACGAGCGGAATAGTAAAACCAAATGCCTGCTCACCTTCCGGATTCATTTTCCGAATCATCTCTAAACCGGTCGTAATATTGCCCCATTGGTCACTTCCGCCAATTTGCATCCGGCAGTTATGATTTTTGTGCAAATAGTAAAAATCCATCGCCTGTAAAATCGTGTAGGCGAATTCTGTAAATGAAATTCCACTCTCTAATCGGGAAGACACAGTATCTTTCGCCAGCATATAGTTAACACCAATATTTTTCCCGAAATCGCGCAGGAACGTTACCACATCCATCGAGCCAATCCAATCGTAGTTATTGACTAGAATCGCCCCATTGTCGCCTTCTACCGAGAAAATTTTCTCCAGCTGTGCACGCAGGCCATCGACATTTTTTTGCACCTGATCCATCGTCTGAAGCGTCCGCTCTTCTTTTTTTCCGCTCGGATCACCGATTGTACCGGTTGCTCCTCCCACTAAAACGATTGGTTTATGGCCATGATTTTGAAAACGACGCAGCGTTAAAAATGGCAGCAAGTGACCGATATGCATACTGTCCGCTGTCGGGTCTACACCGCAGTACAGAGCGATTTTTTCACTATCCAGCAATTTTGCAATGCCTTCTTCATCCGTCTGCTGATAAACAATACCTCGCCACTTTAAGTCTTCTAATAATTCCATTTTATCTTCTCCTTTTTAAACAAAAAACGCCCCTGCAATATATGCAGGGACGCTATTTATGCGCGGTACCACCCAAGCTTGAGAAAACAAACATATTCTCCACTCAACACCGGTTAACGACGGTGGACGTCAGCCGCTACTAATTGTTCACGGTGAAAGCTCCTGGAGGTAATTCATCTCACTGTTTGTGCTTTCTTCCACCAGCCGAAAGCTCTCTGTATAACAGGGACAGCAGACTACTTATTCCGTTCATTGCTTTGTTTATTAAATATAAATCAAATTGTAGCGATCAAATTTCCTTTTGTCAAACGTAAATTTGCTTTTGTACCCATTAAAAAGATGCTCCGCTATAGACTGAGCATCAGCCAAAGCACAGATTAATCTTCCATTGTCGACAAGTCACCTGTTGGAAGATCAAGTTCCCACGCTTTCAAGACACGGCGCATAATTTTACCGGAGCGCGTTTTCGGAAGCTTGTCACGGAACTCAATTTCCCGAGGTGCCGCATGTGCTGCAAGACCGTTTTTCACGAATTGGCGAATTTCTTCTTTTAAGTCATCCGACTGCTCGTAGCCATCACGCAGCGCAATAAACGCTTTAATGATTTCACCACGCACCGGATCCGGTTTTCCGATTACGCCCGCTTCGGCAATTGCCGGGTGCTCAACGAGTTTGCTTTCAACTTCAAATGGACCAACGCGCTCGCCGGCTGTCATAATAACGTCATCAACACGGCCCTGGAACCAGAAATACCCATCTTCATCCATATAAGCAGAATCGCCTGATACATACCAGTCACCCGGCATAAAGTAAGATTCATACTTTGCTTCGTTGTTCCAAATTGTCGCCATCATGGATGGCCAGCCTTTTTTAATGGCCAAATTGCCCATCCGGTTCGGCGGCAGCTCGTTCCCCTGATCATCGACAATCGCCGCTTTCACACCAGGAATCGGCTTGCCCATTGAACCCGGGCGAATATCCATTGCCGGATAATTGCAAATAACTTGAGCGCCGGTTTCCGTCATCCACCATGTGTCATGAATGCGAAGGTCAAATACTTTTTTGCCCCAGCGGACCACTTCAGGGTTAAGCGGCTCACCAACGCTCAAAATATGGCGCAATGATGAAAGATCGAACTTCTTCACTACTTCATCACCAGCACCCATCAACATACGGAATGCTGTCGGTGCGCTGTACCAAACGGTTACTTTATATTCTTCGATTGTTCCATACCATGCTTCCGGACTGAAGCGTCCCCCAACAATGACGTTTGTTGAGCCCGTCAGCCAAGGACCAAAGATGCCATAGGCTGTTCCTGTAACCCAGCCAGGATCGGCCGTGCACCAGTATACGTCGTTTTCCTGAAGGTCAAGAACCCATTTTGCTGTCTGGTACTGCTGAATCATTGCATTATGTACGTGTAAAACGCCTTTAGGCTTTCCTGTTGAGCCGGATGTATAATGAAGCAGCATGCCGTCATTGCGGTCCACCCATTCAATATCAAATTGGTCCGACGCTTCTTTCCATTTTGTCATAAAATCAACGTGCTTATCATTTTCCTCCACATTGTCTGATACAATGAATACTTTCTCCAGCTTCGGCAAATCACCCACTGGGATACGCTCCAGCAAATCAGGTGTTGTAATAATCATTCGTGCTTCGCTGTCCTCAAGACGATCGCGTACGGCGCCTTCCATAAATGCTTCAAACAATGGCCCGACGATTGCACCGGCTTTAATTGCACCAAGCACCGCAAAATACAATTCCGGCGAACGTGGCATAAAGATGAAAACGCGATCTCCTTTTTCTATGTTTCCGTACTGTTTTAAAACATTGGCTGCTTTATTCGAATTCGCTTTCATTTCTGCAAATGTGTATTGTTCATTGCGGTTTGCATCACGATAATAAAGCGCCACTTTATTCTTTCTTTCAGATTCGGCATGACGGTCGATCGCTTCATAAGCCGCATTTACTTTGCCTGTTTCAGCCCAAGAAAAAGCTTTCTCAGTTTCTTTCCAGTCAAAAGAAGAGTACACGTCATCATAACTTGTTAAATTATAATTTCCTTGTATAGCTGATAGCGCTTCCAATTTCATAAACCGATTCCCCCTTATGTATGGTTAATACCCCCCTATTATATAACACTTCAAAATTTTTCACAATTTATTCAAAATTAATTTTGTTAAGATTTTATTGATTCTCTGAATATTTAGTGAAAACGCTTTATTTTAAAGGTGATTATGTATAATGTAGGGTATATATGATTATGAAGGTGGTGACCTAATGGAGCATCGTAAAACGTATTATTCGAAAGAAGTGGAAACACCGGCCGGGCCACTCATTATTGAAGGTCCAATCCCACCCGAAAAGCTGATGCAATATGAATTTCATGAAGGTCTTGTTGCATTCCGCCAGCCCGAACAGCAGCACGAGGCATTAATCGGCATTGCAAATCTTCCCGAAGGCCGCATCATTATTGCCAGAAGTGGCAGCACTATTGTTGGATACGTTACATTTTTATATCCAGATCCACTTGAACGCTGGTCAGAAGCAAAGCTTGATAATTTAATTGAACTCGGTGCGGTTGAAGTCGCTTCTGAGTACCGGGGAGCGAGTGTCGGCCAGACGATGCTGCGCGTTGCGATGATGGATGATCAAATGGAAGAGTACATTACGATTACAACAGAATATTACTGGCATTGGGATTTAAAAGGAACTGGATTAAACGTTTGGGATTACCGAAAGATTATGGAAAAAATGATGAGTGCGGGCGGGCTTGTCTGGTATGCAACAGATGATCCGGAAATCAGTTCCCATCCGGCAAACTGTTTAATGGTCCGAATTGGCGCGCGAGTAGACCAGGAATCCATTCAGAAATTCGATCAGATTCGTTTTATGAACCGTTTTATGTATTGAGAAAGGGGGAGCTTACAGGTGATTGTTGAAGAAATAATGAATATTGATATACATACACTTACACCTGATGATACAATCGCGGCGGCTTTGCAGCTTTGCCGTGACCATAAAATCCGTCATATTCCAATTTTAAACGCTGAAGGGCTGCTCGTCGGACTTGTCACAGATCGGGATATTAAGGATGCAACTCCGTCTATTTTAAAACAGGAAAATGGTGTGGAAGAGTTAAATAAGCCTCTTCGTCTAATTATGGAAACAAACGTTGTTACCGGCCACCCACTTGATTTTGTAGAGGATGTTGCGGCAACGTTTTACGAGCACAACATCAGCTGCCTGCCTGTCGTTCAAAATAACGAAGTAATCGGACTGGTGACTGAAACGGACGTTCTCAACACATTCGTTGAATTAACCGGTGTTCATCAGCCTGGTTCCCGGATTGAAATTCGTGTTGAAAACAAAGCCGGCGTTTTATTTGATATTTTACAAGTGCTGCGTCACAGACGTGTGAATGTGCAAAGCGTTCTTGTTTATCCGGATCGTGATGCAGAGACGCACAAAGTCATTGTACTGCGCATTCGAACAATGAATCCGGTCGGGGTGATCGATGATTTAAAAAAAGCGGGCCATCAGGTGCTTTGGCCAAATATGCCAGGGGTTTGTACATGAATCACGATGCCGTTTTTGTGCATTCTGATCAACTATTGCGTTACCGCTTTTCAGAAAATCACCCTTTCAACCAATTTCGTCTTACATTAGCGATTGATTTGCTGCGCCAGCTGGGAGCGCTTGATGACAGCCAAATCATTGAACCGCGTATGGCAACAGATAAAGAACTAACGCTTATTCACGACCCTGAATATGTAGAAGCTGTTAAAAAAGCCGGGCGTGGTGAATTATCCGAAGCTGCCGGAGAAGGGTATGGCCTTGGCACGGAGGATACACCGATGTTTAAAGACATGCACGAAGCAAGTGCGCTCCTTGTTGGCGGCACGCTGACAGCTGCTGATCAAGTGATGACAGACAAGGCGAACCACGCTATTCATCTTGGAGGCGGTCTGCATCATGGCTTTCGCGGGAAAGCTTCGGGCTTTTGCATTTATAACGACAGCTCTGTAGCCATAAAATACTTGCAGGAAAAATACAATGCCCGTGTTTTGTATGTTGATACAGATGCTCATCATGGTGATGGTGTACAATGGTCATTTTACGACGATCCTGAAGTAGCTACTTATTCTATTCATGAGACAGGCCGGTACCTTTTTCCTGGAACAGGAAACGTAAATGAACGGGGGCACGGTCATGGATATGGGTATTCCTTTAATGTGCCGCTAGATGCTTTTACAGAAGACGAATCGTGGCTGTCTTCTTATGAAACATCGCTCCGTGAAGTCGCTCATTTTTTCAAACCGGATGTCATTTTAACTCAAAATGGGGCAGATGCTCATTACTATGATCCTTTAACCCATTTATCGGCGACCATGAACATTTACAAACGAATTCCCGCACTTGCTCATGAACTTGCTCATGAGTATTGTGACGGCCGTTGGATCGCTGTTGGAGGCGGCGGATATGATATATGGCGTGTTGTGCCGCGTGCCTGGTCCCTTCTTTGGCTGGAGATGAGCGGACAGCAACAATTGACCCAATCATTCCCAAAAGAATGGATCACAAAATGGCAGCCGAAAGCACCTCACCCTCTCCCTTCTTCTTGGACAGATCCAGACGATATGTATCCGGCCATCCCAAGAAAAAGCGAAATTATGGAAAAAAACCAGCTGACAGTCGATAAGCTTCTTTACCCGCTTCGTGACCAAACAAAATAGCCGGACAAACACAGTTCAATCCTTGGGCTGTGTTTGTCCGGCTTCTTCTGTTAGATTTGGATCTGTAATAATTATTTTGACACGCTTTGTATTATGCTTTTGTTGAACCGCGTTTTTCAATACGGTGTGGCAGAACAACAACCGGATTTTCAACTTCTTCTTTATTCATAAGTTTCGTCAGTAAACGCATAGCAACGGCACCGATATCATACAATGGCTGTGCGACTCCTGTCAGCTGCGGACGTGCCATAAGCGATAATTTTGTCGAATCAAAGCTGATCACCTCAAGATCATCTGGTACGGTCAAGCCGGCATCCTGAGCCCCGTGAACGACACCAAGTGCCATTTCATCGTTGTAAACGAATATAGCAGTTGGCTTCTCGCCTGCTTCATTTAATTTTTCCCACGCTTCAATGCCAGAATCATACGTGTAATCTCCCTCGACAACAAGCGATTCATCGTAAATGCCCACTTCTTCAAGCGTTTCTTTATACGCAGCAAGCGCATACTCCGTGTTGATAACATCCTGGAAAGGGCTGGCTACGTAAGCAATACGCTTATGTCCGCCATCAATGAGCGACTGAACAACTTCACGGGCTGCTTCTTTATAATCGATATTCACTGACGCGGTTTTTCCAGATTTTTCAACAGATCCCGCGAGCACAACCGGCACAGGTGAACGTTCAAATTCTTTTACATGCTCATCATTAATATGATTGCCCATAAAAATAAGACCATCAACCTGCTTGCCAAGCATGGTTTGAATCAAGCGCATTTCTTTTTCTTCATTTTGGTCAGAGTTGCTTAAAATAATGTTGTATTTATACATTGTCGCAATATCTTCAATACCACGCGCAAGCTCCGCATAAAAAATATTCGAAATATCCGGGATAATTAAGCCGACAGTTGTCGTTTTTTTGCTCGCAAGTCCACGGGCAACCGCATTTGGGCGATAACCTAAGCGTTCAATGACATCGTTCACTTTCTTTCTTGTGGCCGGCTTTACATTTGGATTTCCGTTTACCACGCGTGACACTGTTGCCATCGACACGCTTGCTTCTCTTGCTACATCATAAATCGTAATATTCATGGGGTAATTGCTCCTTTTGGTTTCTTTCTTTCTATATTAACGAAAAAAGGCTCCTGTGCAAACACAGGAGCCTGAATTTTATGCTTTTACTGGAACAGATTTTAAAATTTCATCGTAAAATTCATCAAATTGTTGCAAATTCATCTGCTGCGCTGCATCTGAAAGGGCAACGGCCGGATCCGGATGAACTTCTGCCATAATACCATCCGCACCGATCGCGATGCCTGCTTTTGCAGCTGGAAGAAGAAGATCACGGCGTCCTGTTGAATGTGTCACATCAACGAATACCGGAAGATGCGTTTCCTGCTTCAAGATTGGCACGGCCGTAATATCGAGCGTGTTGCGTGTCGCACGCTCATATGTGCGAATACCGCGTTCACAAAGGATTACCTGGTCATTTCCTTGAGCAAGGATGTATTCAGCCGCATTGATAAATTCGTCGATTGTTGCTGCCAAGCCGCGTTTTAAAAGAACTGGCTTTTTGACAGAACCCGCTGCTTTTAATAATTCGAAGTTTTGCATGTTGCGCGCACCGATTTGAATAACATCAATGTACTCACAAGCTGTTTCAATATCAGCTGGATTAACGATTTCGCTGACAACCGCTAGATCAAATTCATCTGCCACACGCTTCAAAATTTTCAATCCTTCAAGGCCGAGCCCTTGGAAATCGTATGGAGATGTACGTGGCTTGTATGCCCCGCCGCGAATCATTTTCAGGCCTTTTCCTTTAATGGATTTCGCGACTTCTGCTACCTGCTCGTATGATTCAACTGCACATGGACCAAAAACGAATGTAACATTTCCGTCACCCACTTTATGCCCGCGCACTGTGACAACTGTATCTTCTTGTTTCTTTTTCCGTGAAACAAGAAGTGCTTTACGATGGTCATCTTCTTGAAGCTCAAGACCTGCTTTAAAGATTTCTTTAAAAATATGTTCAACAGTGGACCGTTCAAACGGTCCATCATTTTTTTCCAGCAAATTATTAAGCATTGAGCGCTCGCGGACCGGATCATAACGATTGACACCTTGTTTTTCTTTTACGCGTCCGATTTCCTGTACAAGCTCTGCGCGTTCATTAATTAATTTTAGCAGTTGAACGTTCATTTCGTCCACCCTGCTTCTTAGCTGTTCTAATTCTTGGTTGCTCACATTTCTCATCCTTCCGCAAGTAGATATTCAAAATTTTCTCGCAATTCTTTATGAAAAAATAACGATGTTTCTGTATTTAATATGTTTGTTGCGAACTATTACGGTTATTATAAATCATCCATATGGAAAAGTCACGAAAAAGTTGCTTTACTTCTTAAACGCTTTTAAGTGTTAAAGCATTAAAGTATGAAAAATCCTGAACGAAAGACGTTCAGGATTTTTTTTAATTTACTGAGTCAAGTTGATCTTTCGTAATTTTCCAATGCGATTCATTCCATGCTGGCTGTCCTTCTTTAAAATAAATAACCTGTGGTGATTCATGGCGGATATTTGTCACTTGAGCGATATGATTCGATAATTCACGCGCTTCCTGGACGGCCAAATATACACCCTTTTTATCAGATCCTGAATCTTCCATGAAAGATTGATACGCCTCATAAGCTGCTGCGCTAACCGGACATGTCGTACTATGTTTTAATAAAAAGAATGGCTCATTGCTTTCAACAAGTTCCTCAAATTCTGCGATGTTGATAATTTTTTCCATACTTAAGACTCCTTTTAAATGTGAAAAGCTGGACCAAGTCCAGCCTTTCATTACTTGTTATTAGGTTTTTTACTTTGATTGTTATTGTTGTTATTGTTGTTATTGTTGTTGTTGTTGTTGGTACTTTTATTCGTGTTATTTAATCCGCCATTTTTCTTTGTTTCATTAATTCCTTTGTCAGCGGGATCAGACCATCCTTCTGATTTTGATGAAGAACCGCCTTTTGCTTTTTCCGCTTCATCAAATGCCTTTTTCGTTTCATCAAGCTTTGTTTTTGCTGTGTCAGCCGTTGTATCTACTTTATCCTTTACAGCTTCCGCTACGTTATCTACTACAGACTTTGCTTCTTCTTTTTTGTCTTCTGCTTTTTCTGAAACACTTGAACTAGAGCCATCAGATGATTTTATCGATTTTACTTTATCCACAATAGCCGTCGATTTTTCCTGTACGGCACTTGTCAGCGTGGACGTTTTGTCTTTTGCTGTATCTGTCAATCCGCTCGCACGCTCTTTTAACGAGCTGGCTTGTGAATTTAAGTCGCTGCGAAACTCAGTTCCTGATTTAGGCGCCATCATAAGCGCAGCTGCTGCCCCGACGAACGCTCCGAATAATGCCCCGATGATGAAATCTTTTGTGTTGATTGTATCTTCATACGGATAACGATCCGCATTTAAATCAAAACTGTCGTATTGTGGCTGCTGCGGTGAATTAACTTCGTTTTTCTTGATGTTAAATTGGTCATATGTGTTTTTGTTTCTCATAAGTAAAACGCTCCTCTTTTATTTATTCTTTTTTATTGATTGTTTTTATAAGCTGGTACAGGAAGAGCTTCCGCACGAACAGCCGGTGGCTGCGCATCGGTTTTTTGTTTATCTTCCTTGAACTTTTCAACCATTTGTTTCACTACATTCCCCCACTGAACAGCCTGGGAAATCTTATATTGATTTTTTTCCATTTGTGAAGCAACAGTCGTTGTCACTTTTTTCAATGAATGATTCAAGTTATGAACAGACGAACCGACATCTTTCACAGCATAGACGACTGTATTCAGCTGTTCGGTTTTGTGCTGTACATCTTCCGCTAATGCATTTGTTTTATGTAGCAGCTCTGCGGTTTCCGCCGTCACATCTTTTAATTGCCCTTCCAGGCGGTCTACTGTACGAGACAGCGTGTCGAGCGTATTGTCGACTGATTTTAATGTTTTAGACAAGTTAATGACTAAAATTAAAAACGCGATCGCCGCAATAGCCGCGCTTAAATAAAGAATAATTTCCACTCCGGGACACCTCCAACGTTTGTTTATGTAATAAAATTACCCAGTGCTTATAATTATAAACACTAATTTATGTATTTCTTTTTTTGCTATAGAATTTCCTTCTTTTTGCACAAATTTTTAGGAAACCTTACAATGGGGAAGACTAGGAGGAGGATTTTGATGAAAGATTCACGTATTCAAACACTTGCAGCCAATTTAATTAACTATTCATGCCAAATTCAGCCGGGTGAAAAAGTGCTGATTGAAAACTTCGGTCTGCAGCGCGAACTTGTAACCGCGCTCGTGGATGAAGCTTACAAAGCGGGCGGCTGGCCATATGTGCTGTTAAAAGACCACCGGGTAGACCGATCCCTTTTAATGGGTGCCCAAGAAGGCCAGTACGATTTAATGGCTGATTTTGAAGCGAATGTTATGCAAGAAATGGACGCTTATATCGGTCTTCGTGCTGGAGACAATATAAATGAGCAGGCAGATGTACCGTCAGAGAAAGTGAAAATTCATGGTAATACGATCGGCAAAAAGGTGCATCGTGACATTCGGGTGCCAAAAACGAAATGGGTTGTGCTCCGCTATCCGACTTCATCAATGGCCCAGCTTGCCAAAATGAGCACTGATGCATTTGAAGATTTTTATTTTGATGTATGCAACCTTGATTACAGCAAAATGGACGCAGCGATGGAGCCGCTTGTCTCCTTAATGAACCGGACGGATAAAGTACAGTTGAAAGGGCCGGGAACCGATTTAACGTTTTCCATTAAGGACATTCCCGCCATCAAATGCGCCGGCCGCTTGAATATTCCAGACGGGGAAGTTTATACAGCTCCTGTACGTGATTCCGTCAATGGAGTAATTTCATATAACACGCCTTCTCCCTATAACGGTTTTACGTTTGAAAATGTTAAGCTGCGGTTTGAGAACGGAAAAATCATTGATGCGCATGCAAACGATGTGACGCGAATTAATGAGATTTTCGATACAGATGAAGGCGCACGCTTTGTGGGAGAATTTGCAATTGGTGTTAACCCTCACATTCTACATCCGATGCAGGATATACTTTTTGATGAAAAAATCGACGGCAGCTTTCACTTTACACCAGGTGAATGCTATGAAGAAGCGTATAACGGCAACCATTCTAATATTCATTGGGATATAGTCAACATTCAGCGTCCGGAATACGGCGGCGGTGAAATTTGGTTTGATGACGTGCTGGTTCGTAAAGATGGACGATTTATACTGCCAGAATTAGAAGGTTTGAATCCGGAAAACTTAAAATAAGTAGATTTTTGCCCGCAAAAAAACGCCCTTTGCCGGAGATTGGCAAAAGGCGTTTTTTCCGTTAAGCAAGCTCTTCGTAAGCTGCCTGAAACTTTTGAATGTCACCGGCGCCCATAAAAATAAGGACGCTGTCTTTATGTTCTTTCAATATGGATGTGCCCTCTTCTTTGATCAAACGCGCTCCAGGAATTTTGCTCTGAAGGTCCTCAATTGTCAGCTTGCCGTGATTTTCGCGGGCTGACCCGAAAATGTCGCATAAATAAACCGCATCCGCTTTATTTAAGCTGTCCGCGAATTCATCGAGAAACGTTTGCGTACGCGAAAATGTATGGGGCTGAAACACAGCTATGATTTCACGATTCGGGTATTTTTGACGAGCCGCATTGACAGTCGCGCGAATCTCTGTCGGATGATGAGCGTAGTCATCAATCAGCACCTGGCTGCCTGCTTGTTTCTCGGAAAAACGGCGTTTTACACCTGAAAATGTCAGCAAGCGTTCTTTTACAATGTCTGTATCGATTTCTTCGTAATGGCAAAGCCCAATGACAGAAAGCGCGTTTAAGACATTATGGTCTCCATAGCCAGGAATGCGGAACGTTGCGTAAAATTCATTCCGGACAAATACATCAAATGTCGTTCCATCTTCATCGAATGAAGTGTTGCGTGCCTGAAAATCATTTTCTTCTCCAAATCCGTAAAAAACAACCGGCACATTGGCTTGAATACCCTGTAAATATTCATCATCACCACATGCAAAAATACCTTTTTTTACCTGCATCGCCATTTTCTGGAATGCGGATACTACGTCCTGCACATCGGCAAAATAATCGGGATGATCAAAATCGATATTTGTCATAACCGCATAATCCGGCGAATAGGATAAAAAGTGTCGGCGGTATTCACATGCTTCAAACACAAAATATTCCGCTTCTTTCGCTCCACGCCCCGTTCCGTCCCCAATTAAGTAAGACGTCGGTGCTGCCCCACTTACAACGTGTGCCATTAAGCCGGTTGTCGACGTTTTTCCGTGTGATCCCGTAATCGCCACACTTGTAAAGTTTTGAATAAAATCGCCTAAAAATGTATGGTAACGAATAACCGGTACATCCATTTCTACGGCGCGTTTAATTTCTTCGTGATCATCTCCAAATGCATTTCCCGCAATGACGGTCATGCCCTTTTGAATATTGCTTTCGTTAAATGGCAAAATTAAAATGCCCGCTTCTTCAAGCGCTTTTTGTGTAAAAAATGTTTTTTCTACATCTGATCCCTGTACTGCATATCCTTTATCATGAAGAATATGAGCAAGGGCACTCATTCCAGAGCCTTTTATTCCAACAAAATGATAGGTTGTCATCATTAAACCTCCAGCATTCTCTAGCCTTTTACATGTAGTATATGTAGTGCCGTTCCATTTGAAACGGCTGGCAGTCAATCATTGCATTTGTTCATTATAGCACTTTTTTTAAAACGTGACTATTCCCCGAAAAAACCGGTGCAAAGGCACCGGTTTATCAATTGGATTCCTCTAAATAGGCAAAGAATTCTTCTTCTGAAACAAGAACTTCCCGAGGCCGTCCAGCCCTCTGTCCAGACACAAGCCCTTTCTCTTCCATCATTTCAATAAGACGTGCCGCCCTGTTATAGCCTACCTTTAAATTCCGCTGCAGCATAGAAGTGGAGGCGCCTCCCTGGCGGACAACGAGCTCACACGCTTCTTGGAACAGCTCGTCTTCCTCCTCGTGAATAGCTGCTTTTTGCAGCAGTTCCTCCTGTTTAAATAAATATTCCGGCTTTTGTTGTTCACTAACGAAGCGGACAGCTTCGTCAATTTCTTCATTTGTGACAAATGTTCCCTGCAGGCGGATCGATTCACTCGCGCCGTTATCTAAAAACAGCATATCGCCTTTTCCAAGCAGTTTTTCCGCACCTACTTTGTCCAGAATCGTACGCGAATCAATTTGTGAAGAAACAGAAAAAGCGATTCGTGTCGGGATATTTGCTTTAATTAAGCCGGTAATGACATCAACAGACGGACGCTGCGTAGCGACAATTAAATGAATGCCGCATGCACGTGCTTTTTGTGCAATCCGACAAATCGACTCCTCCACTTCTCCCGGCGCCATCATCATCAAATCCGCTAATTCATCAATGACAATAACGAGGTATGGCAAATGCGGCTCATTAAATTCAGATTGGCTTACTTTTTTGTTGTATGATGCCATGTCACGCACTCCGGCATGAACAAAGAGCTGATACCGTCGTTCCATCTCCTCTACGGCCCATTTAAGTGCAGCGGTAGCGGCTTTTACGTCGGTAATAACCGGGCTCGCTAAATGAGGAATGCCGTTATAAGGTGTAAGCTCGACCATTTTCGGATCAATCAGCAGCAGCTTCAACTCATGCGGAGCTGCCTTATATAAAAGACTGACTAAAATCGAATTAATGCAGACGCTTTTTCCAGATCCAGTTGCACCGGCGATTAATCCATGCGGCATTTTTTGCAAATCAAGCACGACTGGTGTCCCCGCAATATCAAGGCCAAGTGCTGAAGCAAGTGGAGACTTTGCCATTTGAAAACTGCTGTGCCCAATAATTTCACTAATAAAGACTGGCCGGCTCTCTTCATTTGGCAGTTCGATTCCAACGACTTGCGTACCTGGAATTGGAGCTTCAATTCGGATGGTCCGCGCGGCAAGGCTGCGTTTAATATCGTCTGTTAAACTGACAATCTTACTCACTTTTACACCGATTGCCGGTGTTACTTCAAAGCGTGTAATGGATGGTCCCGTTGTTACACCGGTAACATGGGCATTAATATTAAAACTCTTTAATGTTTCATTTAACAGTGCTGATTTTTCCTGTACCCACTTATCATCCGTTGTTTTTTTAGCAGGTGGTGTCAAAAACGACAGTGGCGGACGATCTATTCCGTCTGTTGGAACAGACGGAACGGGCGGAAGCGGTTTTTCTTCTTTCTGAGCGGGTGCCGGCTGCGGTTTTAAGGCCGGCTTGCTCATTTTTTCACGGTCTTTTTTCAGCATCACAACATTAAACGGCGAATGGCGCCGTTCACGCGGTTTTTCATTGCGTACAGCAGGCGGCGGAAGCTTACCGCTCTCATTATGGGCAGGTGCCGGCTTTTCCATCTGTGGGAGCGGCTGTTCAGACGGCATTTGCGCTTGTTCTTTTGGTACCGTTTTCGGCCGTTCAAGCGGTCGCTTTGCCTGCTCCTTCGTAAACAGAAGAAGCGGTTCATTTGTTTTTTCCCGCTCTTCGCTGCGGACGCTGCGCGCATCTTCTTTCACCGGACGAGCCCGGAATCCGTAAATCGGCGATGGAATCTCTGTCGGTTTAAACGGACGCGGCGCGACACGCGACGCGGGTGTATAGACCGGCTGGCGCGGCGGATGCTCACTGACTGACAGATCAGCTGTGGCTTCCTGTTTAGGTTCGGTCCGGTGCGAACGATTCCTGCGGCCTGGTACTTCTTCGTGATCGTTCCGCTTAACCGTCGGATACCGATACGCAACACGTGTTGAAATTTGTTGAACAGATGGAGTTAATGGGACAAACTGCTTTTGTGCCACCGGTTCAGAGAGTGTTAGGTGCTGTTCTTCCAGTTTCTCCGGCTGCGCTTCTTCTTGTTTTCTATCATTCGGTTTCGTTTCTTCATCATCTTCAATGATTTCGATTTCTTCTCTGAAATAGGAGAGAATTTTTTTAAACATGCTCATTCATAACCACTCTTTCTCCTTGAAGTCTTTTTCATTGTACCAACTATACACGATTTGTTAACAGAAAAACGACATTTTGGGAAAATAGATGGGGAAGAAAAAAGACCGCCCGCCAAAGAGTCAGTCTTTGTGCGGACGGTTTTTCGCTAAAATAAAGATCGGTTCAAGATGCCCGTCTTCATAAACAAATGAAAGGGCGGTAATCGGCACACGCCCGGCTGCAAAAAAGCTCATCGCCATTTGTGCTAAGATGTCATAACCTGTTTCGTTGCGAATATCGCCAATAATGAGTACATCGCCATGTGGAACGGATACGGTCATATCACCTTCCATTTTTTCACTCATTTCTTTTAAAAACCGATCATTCAAAATACGCGTGGCATCGTACCCATCATTCGAATTCAAGAAATAGAACACATTTCCAGCCACAGTGTCTTGTTTCATTTCAAGCGGCAGCGAACGAAGATTAAAGCGGGCAATTTCACGAATTTGCTCCGCTGTCCATTTTTCTTTCGCCATGAGTTTTTCATCAATTAATCGATACGTTGAGCCTAGATCAACGGCATAATAAATACGGGTTTCAGCTGTATGCTCATCGAAAAAAAGCGGTACGCCTTCCTCCGCTTCTGCCGGAAACGAAGCCGAGCGAATAACGGGGAAAATCCGCTTTTCTTTTTCTTCTTTTTTACCGGATTCATCAAATGCATTGAGCGCTTCATTCACATAATATATCGTTTCTTCCGCCGCTTTTTGAACATTCCCTTCAAATTTAGCCAAAATGCCGCCAAGTGCAACCGTGACACCTTTTTTTGTATCACTGTTTTCAATGCGCATTTCTTCCTTTTCACGATCAAACGCAATGGACCGGTTCGGTTTTTGAAGCGCTTCTTCAAGCGTTCTTTTTAATTTTATCGTCGACATATAAGTCTCCTCTCTCCTTTAATATTCCTTAATCGTCTCAGCTGTCGTTTTATCCATCTTAGAAACAAGCTTTACAAGCAGTTCTTTTGCCGCATCATAATCGTCTGTGTGAATAATGGATGAATGCGTATGAATGTAGCGTGAACAAATGCCAATTACAGCGCTTGGTACACCGCTTCCTGTCGTATGAACCCGCCCAGCATCTGTGCCGCCCGGTGAAACAAAGTACTGATATGGAATTTTGTTTGATTCAGCCGTGTCAAGCACAAAGTCCCGCATACCGCCATGTGTCACCATTGACCGGTCAAAAATACGGAGCAGCAAGCCTTTGCCCAGCTGCCCAAATTCATTTTTGTCTCCTGATGCATCGTTGGCAGGGCTCGCATCGAGGGCAAAAAAGATATCAGGGTTTATTAAGTGGGCAGCCGTCTGTGCACCGCGAAGGCCGACTTCTTCCTGAACCGTTGCACCTGAGTAGAGCATATTCGGCAGTGACTTCCCGTCCAGCTCTTTTAACAGCTCCACGGCCAGTCCGCAGCCGTATCGGTTATCCCATGCTTTCGCCATGATTTTCTTTGGATTAGCGAGCGGCGTAAAAGGTGACACCGGCAAAATAGACTGACCCGGCTTTATTCCGATTGATGCCGCATCGGCTTTATCGTCCGCGCCAATATCAATTTGCATGTTTTTAATTTGCATTGGCTTATTACGCTGGTCTTCTGTTAATAAATGCGGAGGTGTAGACGAAATAACTCCTTCGACCGGACCGTTTTTCGTATAAATACGGACACGCTGAGCGAGCATTGTCTGGTTCCACCAGCCGCCAAGCGTTTGAAAGCGGATCATGCCGTTTTCGGTAATCGCTGTTACCATAAACGCCACTTCATCCATATGACCGGCCACCATAACACGCGGACCGTTTTCATCTCCATTTTTCACGCCAAACAAGCTGCCCAAATGATCTTGAATAATTGAATCAGCATACGGTTCCATTTCTTTTTTCATAAATGCACGCACCGCATGCTCGTTTCCTGGCGCGCCCGGTAGTTCTGTCAGCGTTTTAAACATATCTTTTGTTTCTTGATTCATTGGTCTAATTCCTCCCGCTCCTGTCTTTTGTTCATTATACCGGAAATAAACACGAAGGTGGAATGAAGCGCATTTTAGTTTTCTTCACTCTGAACTTCTTGTATACTATAAGAGCAGTCTACTAGATAAACAGGGGGGTTCAACATGGTGAAATGGGATCGAACCGCTTTTTTGATCGGCGCAGCCGCAGGAGCAGCCGCAGCCTTTTTGATTCAAAAACAAACGTCCGAATCAATGAATGTTCCGCCTGAAAAAGTATTAAAAAAAGTGAAAGATACATTTAAACAAAACGGTCCAGTCGATGGCTCATGGATTCAAATGAAGCCCGAACAAATTGACAGAAACGGCTTTCCCGCACTTGTTTATAAAGGCGGCATTTCACGTCCTGGCGAAACCGGAAATGAACAATTTGAGTTCTCTGCAGATGCTAAAACCGGCACGCTGCTGCACGTTCAGCCTGTGTAATTAGAAAAATCCCAAACAGATTGAATTCTGTTTGGGATTTTTTTATGTGCGAGGCTGGAATTTTGCTTCTGATCGATAAATACGCTGGCCTTTTGCTGAAAATTTCTCTTCATATTCAGTCATCACATTGCCCTCATACCCGCTATTATGCAAATCCAGGCTGACAAAGTTTAAGAGCATGCCGTATTCTGAAAAACTTTTCAGTGAAAATTCAAATAAGCCTTGGTTATCCGTTTTGAAATGGATTTCACCCTCATCCGGCATAATCGATTCATACAAGCTTAAAAACGTTTTATATGTTAACCGGCGTTTTGCATGGCGCGTTTTCGGCCATGGATCGGAAAAGTTTAAATAAACGCGGCTGACTTCCCCTTTTTCAAAGTAATTGATCAGCTCCGCTCCGTCCACGTCCAAAAGCTTCAAGTTTGGCAAATCCGCTTCAATAAGCCGGTCCAGCGCCGTAATAATAACACTTTCATACATCTCAATGCCAATATAATTAATGTGTGGGTTCTGTTTTGCCATGCCTGTTACAAACTGGCCTTTTCCCGTACCCACTTCAATATGGATTGGATTATCATTGCCAAAAATTTCATTCCAGCGCCCTTTTGCTCCCTCAGGCTGCGGGGTAATATATTGCGGGTACGCATTGATTTTCTCACGCGCCCACGGTTTATTTCTTAAACGCATCTTTCTTGTTCTCTCCATTTCCAAATAAATTGTACTCCGCCTTCATTAATCGATGCAAAGAGGCCAGGCTTCGGTTCATATCATGAAAGCGGGTTTTTTCCCGGTTCCACTCGATCGACAAAAGCAGCTGCGCAGCCGCATACCATTTCATACGATGGAAAAAATCCGGAGTCAACACCAGACCATATTGTGACAGCCAGCCTGTCCAATTTTCTTGTTTCACGTAGCCAAACAACAGCGTTCCAAGATCGATCGCCGGGTCCGCAATCATCGCCCCGTCCCAGTCAATTAAAAACAGCTCATCCTGATCGGACAGCAGCCAGTTATGATGATTCACGTCCGTATGACAAACGACAAATTGATAATCTGGCACATTTGGCAACTGTTCTTCCAAAAAGTGTACTGCATCAGCCACAACAGGATGGGCTGAAATCACATTGGTGCGAGAGTAGATATCGGATAATGTCGCTGCCGGCAAAACTGGCTGTTTTCCAAGCCGTTTCAGCATATTTAAAAGCGGTTTGGATGAATGAATCTTCCCCATCAGCCGGGCAACACGATCGGACTCCATTTCTTCTGGCACAAGTTCACGTCCATTCATCCAATGCTGTGCAGAAATAACATCTCCATTTTCAAGCCGCTTCGTCCAGACGAGCTTCGGGACAATCCCTTCGGCTGAGAGCATGGCAAGGAAAGGAGAAGAATTCCGTTTTAAAAACAGTTCTTTTCCAGCGTGCCGTGCAAAAAATGCTTTTCCTGTTACGCCTCCAGCAGGCGTTATTTCCCAGTCTCCGCCAAGAAAATGTTCCACAAAAACTCACCTTTTTCATAAAAAAAAGACAGCAGCCGCTTCGAAAAACAATCGCTGTCTTTTTTATTACTCGTATCGTTCTTAATATCGTATGAAGTATTGTATCATGAATTTACGCTTTCGACCAGTTCCTTTCTAAAACATTCTATCGGACGAAAACAGCGCAGCTAAATGGTTCTACAACTGCGTCGACCCGGGCCGCACCAATAGAATCTATTCCAGACTGCGTGCCGGAGACAATTTGATTCCATTGTGCTCCATCTGGCAGTCCGAAGCTTGAAACAGTTCCTCCGGCATTGAAACTGATGACTATATCATTCCATTTTCCGTAAGAACCGACATCTTTCAGCCAAACGGTTAAGGTGTCAGAATTGGAGGGCCATTTGATCATATGATGGCAAATGGCTTCTTCTGTTCTCATTCGAAAAGCACCGGATGACTTTCGCAGCTCAATCAGCCCTTTTACATAGTGAACATGATCAATATACTCACTGCGTCGGCGCCAGTCCATCTGATTGATCATATCCGAACTCGTATAACTATTCTCAACCCCATATTTTGTGCGGCAAAATTCCTGTCCTGCATGCAGAAATGGAATGCCCTGTGAAAGAAGGACAAAGGATGTAGCGAGCAAATGCTTCTTCCTGTTCAATTCTGCGTCTCCTGGGAAACAAGCCTCAAGCTTATCCCATAATGTGTAGTTGTCATGGCATTCTACATAATTAACAGACTGTGCCGGTGAATGAAATAACCGGTCGATACCAGCGCAGCCGACGTTTGCTGTCAGCGCCGCAAAAGCGTTATCTAAAAATTGGCTGTTTCCAAACGCAAAGCCCGGTTCAAATAATTGAAACGTGTTTCCTTTTACTGAATCTCGAAACCGGTCATTAAAAAAAGCGATGTCCCTTAGTTCCTGTTCATTTTGAATGGACGCTTTTTTTTCCGATGGCAAAGCGGTATTTAAATCCCATCCTTCTCCTAAAATAACTGCACCCGGCTTATTGCGGCGGATGAGAGCAGCGGCCTGCTGAATCGTTCCTACGTCGATCAATCCCATTAAGTCAAAGCGAAAGCCATCGATATGATAAGCATCTATCCAGTACTGAAGCGAATCAAGAATGAATTTACGCCCCATTTTTCTCTCCGAGGCAAAATCATTTCCACAGCCGGAGCCATTTGATGGCATTCCATCCAGCCCCTGCCGGAAAAAATAGCCTGGGACAAGCCGTTCGAACGACGATGTTTCACGGACGAATACATGATTGTACACGACGTCCATAATGACACGAAGTCCTTTTTTATGAAACGCTTCAATCATTTGTTTCAGTTCAACTGCCCTCGCGTACAAATCAACAGGATCTGTGCTGAAGCTGCCTTCCGGAACATTAAAGAACAGCGGGTTGTATCCCCAATTATAGTTAGCGGAAAAATCAATGTCCGACACGCCAAAATAATCGAAAAACGGCAGCAGTTCTACATGTGTCACACCGAGAGATGCGACATAATCAAGCCCCGTCGGCTGACCGTCCGGACTTTGTGTTCCTTCTTCGGTCAAACCAAGATACAATCCTCTCCGCTTAATCCCGCTTTCCCGCTGGCTTGATAAATCCCGAATAGAGGCTTCATAAATAATCGCATCAAGCGGCGATGAAAATGGCGGAAGCTCGTATTTTGGCACCTTCATTTTTTCATCATCCACAACCCGGGCCCACTCGCTGTGCACGGATACCATTTTCGCGTAGGGATCAACTGCTTCATGCCAAACGTTATTGATTCTTACTTGGTAATGATAAAAATAACCTTCTGCATCTTCAGCCAGTTCCGCTTGAAATGTACCAGACGGGCCTCTTTTCATCGGCACATAGCGGAGTGGGCTGTCGGCTGTTTCTTTAAACTTCACAAATGCCTCGGTTGCCGTCGGGGCCCATACTCGAAAAGAGGTCTGTTCCGGCGAATATATACTTCCAAGCTCTCCTTTATAATAAAACAGATTATCAAATTCTTCCGTTCGGATGACCCCGCCAATTTGCAGGTCTGTGCGCATAAGCCGTTCATCTAAAATCACATGCTGCCGGCCGAATTCCGGTATTTCTTTTACCCGGCATGTGTACTTAACCATCGTGTCAAACTCATTTACATCTAAAATATCCATTTTCGTCACACTGCCGCCATTTTCAATATAAAAAGCAGAAGACTTTCCTGAATAGTAATGATTCGGCAATAAAACAGCCACTTCAGTTAACGTGTCCAAATATGCATCAAACGGACGGGTCGAAATCATTTAAATATCCTCCTCCCATTCCGGCCGGCGCAAACTCACTGTATCTCCATGAGCAAGCAGTGCTTTCGCTGCCTTTAATTGAATCGTTTTCAGCGGTGATGACAACTGCCTCATCTCATCAAACCAATGATGAAATTCGCGCTTGTCAATATAATGTATGTCTGCTGGCGCAGCCGGGTCATCAATGTAGCCATTTCGGGACAACACTGCTTTTCGAACGGGTATATCCACTTGATCATGCTGAAGAAGCTTTTTCACGATTGTTTCCGTTCTTGACAGTGAGACAGCCGGGCTTAATATTTTTGATTCTGTTTCCCCAAAACGCTTCACCCAAAACCGATCCGGCGACCCTGTAAAAACAGCACCGTCCTGTTCTTCTAAAAAAGTTAGACACCAAACATGCAGCGGGGTAATGATAACCACATCAAGTTCAACAACGGCTTTTTGAAAACGAAAAACCGGTTCATATAACACGAGAAATGTATCTGGCAGCCGTTTTAATAAAAATTTCAGCCGCTCATCCACGTAATACTTATGGTCGAGCGGCGACTGATGTAAAAGTGTGGAACTCGCCCATTTAATTTGAAAATTAAACATCTTATCGATAAACGCTTTTTTCGCATCTTCTTTTGTTTTTAAATAGATCGATTCTGTTTCATTGATGGAAAATAAATTTTCTTCCTGCTGCGGCTCGGAATCGACCTCTGCTTCCACCAGTTTTTCTTTTCGTGAAAAAAGCCCTCGAAATAACGAATGTTTTCCTTTCGATTCTTCGAGCAGCCAATCATCCTGCTTATCCTGATCCGGCTCTAAACCCGATGAACCTTCACCTTGCTGCCGCTCCCACAAGGCATGAAATTTCTCCCACTCTTGTTTTTTAAGTCTGACATATCGTGCAGGATAATGAAATACATCATTTTCATATCTGGATATATAATTTTGCAATTTAATTAATTGACCCATGGCTCGTGTCCCCTCTCGGCTTTCCCAATATGCATGACCATTTTTTCATATATTTCGGTACGGTGGATGTGTTCGTTTCGTATAAAGCCACTTCGGTTACAGAAAATGGGGGCCAATCCGGCAGTTCTGCCAGAGAATACGGCTGCTGGCCAATCCATTTCCGTGCCGTCGTAATATGCGGGCGAAATGGTTTTTCGTCTATATTGATTCCTGACTTTCTGCATGCTGATGCTACTTCTTTTTGCACATGAAAAAGAGGGGCTGGTTCGTCCGTTCCAATCCAGAAAATACGGGGAGATTTCTTTTGACCGAATGTGCCGAACGAAGAAAGCTTTATCGAAAAGACCGGAGCGCTGCCAATTTTTTCATTAATCATGTCACAGGCTTCCTTGATGACGGATAATTTTGCCGCCCCGACAAAAGCTAATGTCAGGTGGTAGTCTTCTTCATGCACCATCCGTTTAAACGGATCATTTCTTTTCTTCATTTCATCCGCAATCATTTTTTTCACATGATCAGGGAGAACAATGGCAAAAAAATAATGTGGCTGCATCACACACACTCCTCTTCTCGGTCATCTGCTGTTTTTAGTTTACCAAAAACAGCGAAGAAAAGCCGTCCATTTTCATTCATTGTATTTCGATTGGAATTATTCTAATAATATGGTTTAATAAAACAGAACAGAAAGGGTGACATTTATGAAAGTAGTCAACAATATAGCGGATTTAATTGGTGATACACCGCTTGTCAAGTTGCAGCGTTTGTCACCTGAACACGGAGCAGACGTATATGTAAAATTAGAATTTTATAATCCAAGTAAAAGTGTAAAGGATCGTGCCGCCTATAACATGATAATTGAGGCTGAGAAGTCGGGCCTGCTTAAACCGGGTGCCACGATTATAGAACCAACCAGCGGGAATACAGGCATTGGCATCGCGATGAATGCCGCTGCACGCGGCTATAAAGCAATATTAGTGATGCCTGACACGATGACGAAGGAACGCATCAATATTTTAAAAGCATATGGAGCAGAAGTTGTTCTGACGCCAGGAAGTGAAAAAATGCCCGGCTCAATCAAAAAAGCAATTGAACTGGCGGAATCGACGCCAAACAGCTTCATTCCGATGCAGTTTGACAATCCAGCCAACCCCGACGCCCACCGTGGCACGACTTCTGCAGAAATCGCTGAAGCGGCTGCCGAAATTTGCAAAAACTTTTCTGCATTTATCGCCAGTTCTGGTACAGGCGGCACGATTACCGGTACAGGTGAAGAATTAAAAAAACAATTTCCCGATTTGAAGGTCCATGTTGTGGAACCCGCGGGCTCGCCTGTTTTATCCGGCGGAAAGCCAGGAAAGCATAAGTTAGTCGGCACAAGCCCCGGCTTTATTCCCGATATTTTAAACACAAATGTGTATGATTCCATCTTTAAGATAGAGGATGACGATGCTTATACAATTACCCGCCGCCTTGCTGCAGAAGAAGGCATCCTCATTGGTCCGTCAGGGGGCGCAACATGTTATGCGGCGATTGAAGTCGCTAAAACATTAACTAACAATGATATTGTTATTTGTATAGCACCGGATACGGGTGAACGGTATTTATCCAGCGACGTTTTTCAATATGAATAACTCCCCTTCCTGCTGACTTGAAGCCAGGGGGACATGATAAACAAAATCCCGCCATTATGAATGGCGGGATTTTGTTTATTCTTTTTTTCCAGCAAGCTCGACGATGGTCCGCGCGTATATAGCGGCTGCCCGGAACAGATCATCCAGTATGGCGTATTCATCTTTTTGATGTGCCACATCCTCGCGCCCCGGAAACAACGCGCCAAACGCAACACCCGTTTTTAAAGCGCGGGCGTACGTGCCTCCGCCGATCGAAAGTAATTCGGCTGCTTTTCCCGTTTCTTCTTCATATACACGCTGCAACGTTTCGACAAACGGATCATCCGGCTTTATATAATGCGGTTTGCTATTGTCCAAAATGAGCAATGAAACGTTTTCCAATCTTTTTTTAAGAGCATCCATTTCTTGATCAAATAAAAATGACACCGGATACCGAACATTTAAGCCAATTTGTGCTGCTTTCTCTTTTTCATAATGAAATAGAGCCGCGTTTACCGTCACGTCACCCATTTCAGGATCTGTCGAAGCAATGCCAAGATGCTTTCCGCGTGTATCGCCTTCAAATTGATCCAGAACAAATTGCAAATAGGCCGCCGC
This sequence comes from Domibacillus iocasae, assembly GCF_001750285.1. Classification (GTDB taxonomy): domain Bacteria; phylum Bacillota; class Bacilli; order Bacillales; family Domibacillaceae; genus Domibacillus; species Domibacillus iocasae. The sequence goes on along the minus strand of NZ_MAMP01000022.1, from coordinate 42,094 downwards.
CGCCGGATCAATGGCTTCTGTTACTAAAAATGCCGCCAGCAGCAAGGCTGCATTTTGTCCATGATCTGGTTCCATCGCATGAGCAGAAACACCTTTCATTTCAAGAAAAATAACACCGCTGTCAATATAATAAGAACCGTCTAACTCATTATCTTTTATATATTCTGTATAATTTTGTAGAAATAAGGTATGCTGCTTTTCAATCCAAATAGAGGCCACAGCGTGATCTGGCACCATATTGTATCGTCTGCCAGCCTGAAACGATTCTACCACGATGGCAGCTTCTTTTGTGGATGGTGGAACCGTAAGATTTAACTGGAGATCCGCAATTCCTTTTTCTGCGAAAATAATCGGAAAGTCCGCATCCGGAGCAAAGCCGGCTTCTGGCATTTCTTCCGTTTTAAAATAACGATCCACACATTCCCAGTCACTTTCTTCATCTGTCCCAATAATCATCCGGACACGCTTTTGGAGAGGAATGCCTAATTCTTTAATGACTTTCATTGCATAGTAGGCAGCCAGTGTCGGACCTTTATCGTCCATTGCGCCGCGGCCAAAAAGCTTGCCGTTCTCTACTTCTCCGCCGAACGGTTCGTATGACCAGCCGTCCCCTGCCGGTACAACATCAACATGACATAGGATGCCGATTAAGCCGCTCCCTTCACCCATTTCAAGATGACCGGCGACATTCCCAACATTTTTTGAAGTAAAACCATCTTTTTCTCCTAATTGGAGCATAAAGTCAAGTGCCTGCCGAACTTCTTTGCCAAATGGTGCTTCATCTGTATTTTCATTACTTTTAACACTTGGAATTTGAATAAGCTCTTGAAGGTCTTTTATAAATTCCCCTTCAAATTTCTTTATTTCGTCCCGCCAATCAATGCTGCGCATGAACATCCCTCCCTCTTTCATTTTACATGGGAACTGTCATTTTAACCAATTCCTTTACAAAAGATTTAATTTCTAGAAAACATATGAAAAATACGTACATTTTTTCGAGTTTAAAAGCATAATATTATTAAAAAAGGGTAAACCTCTTGTAAATTCAGCGTTTTTTCTAGCAAAATCGATACAAATACAGTACACTATAATTGTCAGACAGTTTAACACCTGTATAAAAATAGGCTGTAAAGGAGATGTCTGAATCAGCTTAATCATATTATCATTTTCTGTCGTCTGTTGTTATGCCTCGGGGAAAAAAGATGAGGGAGTGGTTCTTTGAAGCCTACTACAAATCGAATGCTGACTCGCATAAAATCCATCTATATGTTTATTAAAGAAAATGGGACTGTGACAACGCAAGATATTGTAGATGAATTTGGCATCACCCCGCGAACGATTCAACGCGACTTGAATGTACTCGCTTATAACGAGCTTGTCTTTAGTCCAACACGCGGAAAATGGACAACTACGGAAAAAAAGGTTCGAATGACCTCATGATATTTATTTATATAAAAATGGCTGCCCGCTATGGACAGCCGTTTTTTCAGTTCTCTTTTAATAAATCAAGTTCTTCTTCTGTCAGCTCCCGATATTCGCCCAATTCCAGTTCTTCATCAAGACCGAGCGCGCCCATGGAAAGCCGTTTAAGATACACTACTTCTTTATCCACCGATTGAAACATCCGTTTCACTTGATGGAACTTCCCTTCCGTAATCGTCAATTCAATTTCTGACTCGCTTCCGCTTGATAAAATAACGAGATCGCCGGGCTTTGTTTGATAGCCGTCGTCGAGCGTCACGCCCTCTTTAAATGCGGCAATGTCCGCTTCGGTAACATAGCCCTCGATACGGGCAAAATACGTTTTCGGCACGTGGTGTTTTGGTGACAGCAATTGATGTGACAAATGCCCATCATTCGTTAGCAGCAGCATGCCTTCTGTATCTTTATCAAGCCGGCCGACCGGATGCGGCTCGAAATGCTTATGCGCATCATCAAGCAAATCGATAACCGTTTCATCCCGCTTATCTTCTGTAGCGGAAATAACACCTGCCGGCTTGTTCATCATCAAATAGATAAACTCCCGATATTTAACCGGCTCATCAAAAAGCATCACTTCATCTGTTTCAGGACTAACGTGAACTTTTGCATCCTTTATCATTTTGCCATTAACGGTGACAGCACCGGTTTTTAACAATTTTTTTACTTCTTTCCTCGATCCAATCCCGGAATTGGCCAGCCATTTATCTAAACGCATATCGTGCTCCTTTTATGCTTTTTTCAAGCGTAGTTTTCGTTTGATGCCATCTAATTTTGAGCCGAATACCTCATCCAGCAAGCCCGATTTCTGACTAAGCGCAAAATAAACCACCGCTCCGGCACCCGCGCAAATGAAAATGATCAATAATGCAGGACCATCTGTTTCTGTGGAAAGTACCAGCGATAAAATGCCATAAAGCGCCATTACCACAATCGCCATCACGACATTAAATGCCGTAATCAGCCCAATTTTTTTCGCCAATGGGCGAAGTGAATACGAGGCGTACGTGCGAATAACCACAATATTGATGACAATGGAAGTCAAATAGCCTAAAGCGGTCGCATACACAGCGCCTTCTGTTTCAAACAGTTTAATCAGTGGGATGTTCAGCGACAGCTTTACTAAAATGCCTGTGAGCAGGCTCAATACGGTAAAGCGCTGCTCATTGATGCCTTGCAAAATAGCGGCAGTTACGGAAAACAGCGCAAATAAAATTGCCACTGGCGCATATACCCGGAGCACATCTGTGCCAAGCTCGCTATATTTATAAAAAACAGTGTAAAGCGGCTCTGCCAGCAACGCCATGCCGACAGCCGCCGGAACAGTTAAAAACAGCAGCACCTCAAATGTTTTATTAAGCTGCTGCTTCACTAACGCCATGTCTTTTTTCACAAACGAGCTTGTTACCATCGGCACGAGTGTCATTGCAAAAGCAGTAGCGAGAGAAACCGGTATAATAACCAATTTTTGAGTACTGAAATTTAACACACCGAATGCTGACACAGCTTGGTTCGCGAGTCCAATTTGAGACATAGCTCTTGAAAAAGTAACTTGGTCAATAAGCTGGTATAACGGAATAGCGATTCCGACAAAAATAAATGGGACTGCATAGACGACAATTTCCGAATACATACTAAACAGGGACACATCTGTCTGCCCTTTGTCCTGCTCTAACAGCTTATCCAAATGCTTTTTCCGCTTAAAAAAGTACCAGTAAAGCACAAGCAGGCCGAAAACCGCGCCGATAAATGCAGCAAAGGTGGCGACACTGACTGCCGTAACAACCGACCCATTCATCACGTGAATGACAATGTACGCTCCAGCCAACAGAAAGATAATGCGAGCAATTTGCTCGACAACTTGCGAAACAGCAGATGGCCCCATGGATTGGTGCCCCTGAAAAAAGCCGCGTGTTACACTCATAAATGGGACAAGAATGAGTGCAAAACTGACCGCACGAATGACTGTCGCCACTTCATCAATCGTATAGGTGGTCTGTTCGCCGTTCAATGACAGCTTCGCAAAAAATGGCGCACATGTATACATAACAACGAATGCCGCAAAACCGGTCAACAGCATAATAACAAGACCGGATTTAAACAGCTTCCGGCCGACCGCGTATTCTTCAATCGCATTGTATTTCGCAATATACTTTGATACGGCCAGCGGAATCCCCGCTGTGGCAATACTGATAAAAATCGTATACGGAACGTAGCCGTAGCTATACAGCGCCGCTGCGTCATCTCCCCCGATGATACTGTAAAAAGGGATCACGTAAAACAAGCCAAGAAACTTTGAAATAAACGTGCCCAGCGTGAGGATAAACGTCCCTCGTATTAAATTGGATGACATGAATGAATCCCTCTTTTTCTCATTAAACATCACTTGATAGTGTACCTCTTTCTCACGTGTCTGACAATTTTTTTCACCATCTGCTATAATGAACAAAGTTTAAAGAACGAGGTGACAGTATGTATGATGTTATTGTAGTGGGCGGCGGACCAGCCGGGCTGATGGCAGCCATTGCTTCAGGCCGTGCAGGTGCGCGCACACTGTTAATTGATAAAGGGCGAAAGCCCGGCAACAAGCTGCAAATCTCCGGCGGCGGACGGTGCAACGTGACGAATCGGCTTCCTGTAGAAGAAATTATTCGTCACATTCCGGGAAATGGCCGTTTTTTATACAGCGCTTTTTCCGTTTTCAGCAACGAAGATATTATCCGTTTTTTTGAGAACCTCGGTGTGAAGCTAAAAGAAGAAGATCATGGACGAATGTTTCCTGTCTCTAACCGGGCACAGGATGTCGTTGAGGCATTGCTTAGTGAATTAAAACGGCTTCGGGTTGACATGCGGCTTGAGTCCCCTGTTGAAAAATTGTTAATGGACGACGAATATATGCGCGGCGTGCGGCTGACTTCCGGTGAAGAAATCCGTTCGAATGCGATTGTGCTTGCGACCGGCGGCAAAGCAGTGCCGCAAACCGGATCGACCGGCGACGGCTATCCGTGGGCGCGTCAGGCAGGCCACACGATCACAGAACTTTTCCCAACAGAAGTACCGATTACATCAAAAGAGCCGTTTATTTTAAATCGCTCCATGCAGGGGCTTGCACTTCGTGACGTCGGCTTATCTGTTTTAAATAAAAAAGGAAAGCCGCTTGTTACACACCGGATGGATATGCTGTTTACCCATTTCGGCTTATCAGGTCCCGCCGCACTTCGCTGCAGCCAATATGTGGTAAAGGAATTAAAGAAAAACGGCTCTCCTGTTTACATGTCCATTGACGCGTTTCCGAATGGGAATGAACATGAAGTAGGTGTTTCCATTCGGCAAATTATCAAGGAAGAACCGAAAAAAGCGGTAAAAAACAGCTTAAAAAAATTGCTGCCGGAACGGTATTTGCACTTTTTGCTTGAGCGAACCGGCATCGATTTAGAAACACCCGGCAATCAATTGTCAGATGCCCTTATTCGCGAACTTGCTTCTTCGGTAAAATCATTTAAAATCGCTGTTAATGGGACACTGCCCATTGAAAAAGCATTTGTAACAGGCGGCGGCGTGTCTGTAAAAGAAATTGAACCGAAAACAATGGCATCTAAAAAGAAAGACGGGCTTTTTTTCTGCGGCGAAATTTTAGATATTCACGGCTACACAGGCGGCTACAACATTACCGCCGCACTCATTACCGGCCATATCGCCGGAACAAATGCAGCAGCCGTGAGATAAGGAATTTTCCGAAAAAAAAACCTGTGCGGATTTGCTCCGCACAGTTTTTTTTAGTTTTTCGGCGCTGTTTCGCCTGTATAGTTCAGCATGCCGCCTGTCATATTTGTTGCTTTATAACCGTTTTCGATTAAGAAACGGGACACATTTTCCGAACGGACGCCGGAGCGGCAAATAATAATGTACTCTGTTTCTTTATCGAGACGATCCAACTGTTCAGGAATCGTCCCCATGACGATATGCTCCGCCTGAGGGATCATTCCTTCTGCCACTTCATCGTTTTCCCGAACATCAATTAATGCCAGCTGTTCGCCATTTTCGAGCTTTTCACGTACTTCTTCACCGGTGATTGTTGGAATCATATGTTTTTATTCCTCCTCGATTAGTTTGCGACGATATTGACAAGTTTGCCTGGCACCGCGACTACTTTCCGGATTGTTTTGCCAGCAAGCTCTTCTTGAAGCTTGTCATTTTGCATCGCGATCTCTTCCATTTGTTCCCGTGTTGCATCTTTTGAAACCATTACTTTTGCTTTTACTTTGCCGTTCAGCTGGATGACAATTTCCACTTCTTCATCAATAAGCTTTGACTCGTCAAATGCCGGCCACGCTTCATACGTGACGGTCCCGCTATGACCAAGCTTTTCCCAAAGCTCTTCCGCTAAATGGGGCGCAAGCGGTGACACTAACTTCACAAATCCTTCCGCATATTCAGCAGGGATCGTTTCTGCTTTATTTGCTTCATTGACAAACACCATCATTTGCGAAATGGCTGTATTAAAACGAAGTCCTTCATAGTCTTCTGTCACTTTTTTCACCGTCTGATGGTATACTTTTTCAAGTGATTTATCTTCACCTGTTACTTTAGGTGTTAATGAGCCATTTTCTGTGATAAGCAAGCGCCAAATGCGGTCAAGAAAGCGGCGTGCTCCATCCACACCATTTGTGCTCCATGCAATGGATGCTTCAAGCGGTCCCATAAACATTTCATAAAGACGAAGTGTATCCGCACCGTGGCTCTCCACGATTTCATCCGGATTGACCACATTGCCTTTTGACTTACTCATTTTTTCGTTATTTTCACCGAGAATCATGCCCTGGTTAAACAATTTTTGGAATGGCTCTTTCGTATGAACGACACCAATGTCGTACAATACTTTATGCCAGAAACGCGCATACAACAAATGAAGCACGGCATGCTCAGCGCCGCCAATGTAAATGTCAACCGGCAGCCAGCGCTTCAGTAAGTCTTTATCCGCTAACGATTCTTGATTATCAGGATCGATAAAGCGCAGATAATACCAGCAGCTTCCCGCCCATTGCGGCATCGTATTTGTTTCACGGCGGCCCTTTTTCCCTGTTTCTGGATCAACAACATTTACCCAGTCTTGAATAACGGCAAGCGGGGATTCACCCGTTCCAGATGGACGGATTTCTGTTGTTTTTGGCAATACAAGCGGCAATTCTGATTCCGGAACCGCGGTCGTCGTGCCATCCTCCCAATGAATGATTGGAATCGGCTCACCCCAATAGCGCTGACGGCTGAACAGCCAGTCACGCAGACGGTATGTTACTTTTCTCATGCCGACACTTTCTTTTTCAAGCCATTCAATCATTTTTATAATACCGTCTTCTTTGTTTAAGCCGTCTAGGAATCCGGAATTCACGTGGGCTCCGTCACCCGTGTACGCTTCTTCTTCTACATTTCCGCCAGCGACGACTTCTTGAATCGGCAGGTCAAACTTTTTCGCAAATTCAAAATCGCGCTCATCATGTGCCGGAACTGCCATAATCGCACCCGTTCCGTATGTGATTAGGACATAGTCCGCAATCCAGATCGGCATTTTTTCGCCATTGACAGGATTTACCGCATATGCGCCAGTGAAGACGCCTGTTTTATCTTTGGCAAGGTCTGTCCGCTCCAAGTCGCTTTTTGATTTTACTTGGTCAATGTACGCATTCACAGCTTCCTTCTGCGCATCTGTTGTGATTTTTGCTACAAATGGATGTTCAGGAGCTAAAACCGTATACGTGGCGCCAAATAGCGTATCCGGACGTGTTGTAAAAACAGTAAATGTTTCATCATATCCATCGATGCTAAATGTCACTTCTGCCCCTTCAGACCGTCCGATCCAGTTGCGCTGCATGTCTTTAATGCTTTCCGGCCAGTCAAGCTCATCCAAATCTTCAATTAACCGATCCGCATAAGCGGTAATTTTCAGCATCCATTGGCGCATTGGACGGCGTTCAACCGGATGTCCGCCGCGCTCTGACTTGCCGTCGATGACTTCTTCGTTCGCCAAGACAGTGCCAAGCGCCGGGCACCAGTTCACCGGCACTTCATCTACGTATGCAAGACCTTTTTTATATAATTGAAGAAAAATCCATTGGGTCCATTTGTAATAATCCGGGTTTGTTGTATTAATTTCACGATCCCAGTCATAAGAAAAGCCTAAAGCTTTAATCTGACGGCGAAAATTGTTAATGTTTTGCTCCGTGAACTCAGCCGGATCGTTTCCAGTATCAAGCGCATACTGCTCCGCTGGAAGACCGAATGCATCCCACCCCATCGGATGAAGCACATTGTAGCCCTGCATGCGTTTAAAGCGGCTTAATATGTCCGTCGCCGTATAGCCTTCCGGGTGTCCGACGTGAAGACCGGCGCCGGATGGATACGGAAACATATCGAGCGCGTAAAACTTCGGCTTATCAGAGTCATTGTTCATTTTAAAGGTTTTATTTTGTTCCCAATATTGCTGCCATTTTTGTTCAATCTGCTTATGGTCAAAATTCATTATTGAACCTGCCTTCCATTTATGTAAGCCGTCTTTTTCACTTTTCGGGAGCTCTAATGAAAAAAACCCCTTCCCAGATAATGGGACAGGAGAAATGTGTCTCTACCCAATGTTGAATAAAAACTCAACGGCTTTCTTCCTTAATCTTTACCTTTCATTTTAGAAAAACTTCACTGATTATGCAAGCGCATTTTACCAGTGCTGCTGTTCATGCTACAATTTAAAACGAGTTTTAAAGGAGGAATGAATCATGACAAACCCGTTTCCGTACGCCAGTGACGACAGACGGTATCATACATGGAACTATCATTTACGAGAGCACTTTGGCCACAAAGTGTTTAAAGTTGCACTTGATGGCGGATTTGACTGCCCGAACCGTGACGGCACAGTGGCATTTGGCGGCTGTACATTTTGCAGCGCAGCAGGTTCTGGCGACTTTGCCGGCGACCGGGTCGACCCGCTTGAAAAACAATTCCACGACATTAAAAATAAAATGCATGAAAAGTGGAAACACGGCAAATACATGGCGTATTTTCAAGCATATACCAATACACACGCACCCGTTGACGTGCTCCGTGAAAAATATGAAACTGTGTTAAAGCAGGACGATGTTGTCGGGATTTCCATTGCGACACGTCCGGACTGTCTGCCCGATGATGTTGTCGAGTATTTGGCTGAATTGAATGAGCGTACGTATTTATGGGTGGAGCTTGGACTCCAGACTGTTCACGAAAAAACCGCACGTATTATTAATCGTGCCCATGATTTCCAAACGTATGTAGAAGGTGTGGAAAAACTGCGCAAGCACAACATTCGCATTTGCTCGCATTTAATTAACGGCCTGCCGCTTGAAACACCAGAGATGATGATGGAAACAGCCCAGGCAATCGCGAATTTGGACGTGCAGGGCATAAAAATCCATTTGCTTCACTTGTTAAAAGGCACACCGCTTGTGAAGCAGTACGAAAAAGGGATGCTCGACTTTTTATCAATGGACGAATATGCAAAACTTGTTGTCGACCAGCTTGAAATTTTGCCGCCTGAAATGATTGTGCACCGCATTACCGGTGACGGGCCCATTGAATTGATGGTCGGGCCGATGTGGAGCGTCAACAAGTGGGAAGTGTTAAACGCAATCCATGCGGAAATGCTGCAGCGTGATACATGGCAGGGCAAATTTTATAAAGGAGCCGTTATGCAGTCATGACCCTCGATGGAATATTGCCGTTTGCACGTCTATTAATCCAAAAAACGGCATCAGATAAAAATTATTTCGTCGACGCAACAGCGGGCAACGGACATGATACTTTGTTTTTAGCAAATTTAGCTGGCGGTGATGGACACGTTTTTGCTTTTGACGTTCAGCATCAGGCAATTGAAAATACAACGGCGCGGCTTCAAAATGCCGGAATTGCCGACCGCGCATCTTTATTTCATGCCGGTCATGAGCAGGCCGAGACGCTCATTCCAGAAAGTTATCATGGAAAGCTGAACGCAGCGATTTTCAATCTAGGCTATTTGCCAAAAGGCGACAAGTCCGTTATTACAAAACCGGATACAACGATTGATGCGATTCATCAATTATTTCAAATGATGAAACCGGGCGGCTTGATTGTGCTTGTTATTTATCACGGGCACGATGGCGGTGCCGACGAACGAGACGCGGTTGTTCAATATGCTGCTTCTCTCGATCAGCAAACAGCACATGTCATTCAGTATGGTTTTATTAATCAAATGAACACGCCGCCGTTTATTGTGGCTATTGAAAAACGGTAAGTGATAAAAAAAAGCCTGGCTCCCGCTGCGCTAATGCGATAAGGAGTCAGGCTTTTTTATTTTTTCACCATTAAATACATAAAATACGGTGCGCCAATTAATGTGACAATGATACCGGCGGGGACGCTTGTTGTAAAAGGCATAAGCCGGCCTGCAGTATCTGCCGCTAACAGCAGTACCGCGCCAATAACAGCCGCGACCGGAACAAAGTGCTGATGCCGGGGGCCTGTTAAACTTCGCGCAATATGTGGTGCCATCAGTCCAATAAATACTATACCGCCGCTGACGGAAACGGCTGCGGATGCAAGAGCTACCGCAACGAACAGAAGCAACATCCGCTCTTTTCCCACTTTTACGCCAAGCCCCGCTGAAGTGCCTTCATTTAAATTCAGCAAATTTAAAACGTTTGATTTCCAAAGAACAAATGGAATAAGAATGCCAACCCATGGGATTAGTGCCATGACAAAATTCCAGTCGTTCCCCCAAATGGATCCTGCAAGCCATCCGGCAATAAATTCATATTCGCGCGAATCAAACTGGGAGGCCAAAATAAGCATACTTCCTGACATAGCCATCGCCATACCCACACCAGCGAGCACAAGGCGCATTGGATCAAGTCCTTCTGTTTTATGATACGAGATGGCCGAAATGATGCCAGCTGTTGTCATGCCGCCAATAAACGCAAAAAGCGGCACCATGTACAGAAACGTAGAAGATTGTGGTGTGAAAACCATCGCATAAACCGCCACCATCAACCCTGCACCGGCATTAATCCCCAAAATACCTGAATCTGCAAGCGGGTTGCGTGAAATGCTTTGCAATATAGCACCGGAAACAGCCAATGCCGCACCGGCAAGCATCGTAATGAGCATACGCGGGAGACGGAAGCTATATAAAATAAGCTCCTCTCTCGGTGTCCCATTGCCAAGCAATGTTTCTAACAGCCTTGCGGGAGGAAGAGACGCTTTTCCTAATGCTGCACTTAAGATAAATAAGAAACAAAGCAGAATAAAGGAAACGGCTAATATAAATCCCGCTTTTCTTTTTAAATGACCGTTCATTGAGTCAGCCGCCCCCTTTTCCGAATTAAATAAAGGAAAAACGGCACACCGATAATAGAGATGACGGCGCCGACTGGTGTTTCAAATGGCGGATTAATCATGCGGGCCGTGGTGTCAGCCAAAACGAGCAGGATGCCGCCGGCAAGCGCCGAGCCGGGAATAATCCATCGGTAATCAGTTCCAACGAGCGCCCGTACAATATGGGGCGTCATTAAGCCGACAAACATGATGGGTCCAGCGACAGACACTGCCGCACCAGCAAGCACGAGTACCACAAGAATAAGGATCACTTTAATAAGCGTTGTCCGCTGCCCAAGACCCTTAGCCATCTCATCGCCAAAACTTAAAATGGTCAGCGATCGTGAAAAGAAAATGGCTGTTAGAAGACCGATGCCGACAATCGGCGCCATTACTTGCAGCTGTGACCAGCTTGTTCCGGAAACACCGCCAGCCATCCAGAAAGCAAGATCCTGGGACAGCTTGAACATAATCGCGACTCCTTCACTAAGCGCGATTAGAAGCGCTGAGATCGAAGCGCCGGCTAAAACAATTCGAAGCGGCGAAAATCCACCTTTTTTTAAAGAAGCAAGCCCAAACAATAAAATGGCTCCTAAAGAAGCACCAAGAAATGAAAACAAGATGGCCATGATATATGTAGTATTTGTAAAAAAAGCGAGCAGACAGGCAAGTCCAAAACTTGCGCCTGCATTTAACCCAAGCAGTCCTGGTTCCGCCAGCGGATTGCGCGTAATTCCCTGCATGATCGCCCCTGCCGTTGCAAAAGCCGCACCGGTAAGGGCCGCGCCGACTTCACGAGGCAGGCGGATACCCATAATAATTTGATCCGCTTCACGGCTCGGGTTATAAGAAAAAATGGCTTCCCAAACCGTTTTTAATGTTAAATCTGCTGCACCGACTGAGACAGAAAGAGCCAGACTGAATAACAATCCCACAAATCCCGCTAAAATGACGAACACTCCCGTCTTAGGACGGGAGGTAATCGCTGATTCTTTTATATTATTCATAAAAAAGCCCTTTATTGTGCCGCTTTTTCGGTTAAAGCGTCCACGATGAATTCCAATTCTTTTTCAATCGAGATCGGATCATTAAAATAAAAAGAGTCAGAATCAAATTTAATGACATTTCCCTCTTGTACAGCCGGGATGTTTTTCCAGAGGTCCGTTTCCATAAAAGTAGAAGATGACACGTTTGCACCCTCTCCTACAAAAATGTAGTCGCCTGCATACTCCGGAATCGCTTCAGCCGAAATCGCTTTGTATCCTGGTCCAAATGCTTCAGCTTCAACTTTTTCAGGCGCTTTAATGCCTAGTGCCTGATAAATAACCTCTGTGCCCCGACCCCAGTTTTGACCATAAACATACGTGTCTTTCCCAAATGTTTCAACAACAGTAGCCGTTACATCCGTTCCGATCGCTTCCTGCACCTTTTTCTTCGCTTCTTCCGCTTTAGCATTCCATTCATCTACCCAGCCTTGAGCCTCTTCTTCTTTGCCGAGGATTTTACCGATTTCAAGATGCTGCTCGATATAGTCGTATTTTTCATATGTCAGGCCGATTGTTGGCGCAATTTCTTTATATTTCGCCATGTTTTCATCACCTGTATATGTAATGATCAAATCCGGTGCTACTTCAAGGAGTGTTTCGTAATCATCCGGCGCAATCACTTCTGCACCTTTCAGCTGATCACCCAAAAATTTACTTTTTGCTGACCAGTCTGTAATGGCGACCGGTGTAACACCAAGCTCAAGGAAGTTACCAGGATATGTTGCCGCCATAACCGCTACACGTTCCGGATTAGCCGGGATTTCAATGTCTCCTTCTTCAGATGCATATGTACGTGTTTCTGAAGCTGCACTGTCTTTGCTTTCATTTTCTGTTTCTTCCTCTGCGCCTTGTGAACATGCAGCTAAAAACAACGCGCTCATGATCACAAGCAATGATAAAATTGAAAATAATTTATTCTTCTTCATGTAATTCGTTCCTTCCTAATGAAAATGATTATCAATGACTAGTAAAATATTAACGAAAATGATTCTCATTGTCAACTTTATTTTGTAAAAAAAGTTCCCTTTCTTAAAGGGAACTTTTTCCTACTGCTTCATTAATCGCGCAAGAAGTTCAAATGACCGCTTTTTTTTCTCAAAATCATACAGGATGGTCACTGCCATGATTTCATCTGCCTCATATTCAGCCGCAAGACGTTCCACCTTTTCCCGGACGGTTTCTGGTCCACCGATGATCATCCGCTTTCGGTTTTCTTCAACGTGCATCATTTCAAACTTTCCGTATGAATACGCCGCCGCTTTTTCCGGGGATGGTGTCCCTTTTGATGGAACCCCCTGTCCCGTCATCATTAATGATAATTCCAAACTGCCGGCCAAGTACTGCGCCTCTTCATCTGTTTCGGCACATATAAGAAAAACAGCAATCGTTGTTTTTGGAGCAGTCATGTAAGCAGACGGCTGAAACAAGCGCCGATATTCAGCCAGCTCTTTTTGTCCGCCATCCCCGTTTATAAATTTTGCAAATGTATAAGGAAGGCCTTTTTCCGCGGCTAACACAGCACTCGAAGGACTTGAGCCAAGCAGCCATACATCAGGCGGTACATCTACAATCGGCGTCGCTTTCACTCCTGTATACGCATGCGGCACCGGCTGATCATGCAAATATGCAAGGACATCATCGATTTGTTCTGGATACCGATCAACCTCCCGTTTCCGCCCGTCTGACAGCGCAAATGAAGCCCGGGGCATGCCGCCCGGCGCCCGGCCTAAACCAAGGTCGATCCGCCCTGGCGCGAGTGCAGCCAGCAACTTGAAATTTTCAGCCACTTTATAAGCGCTGTAATGCGGCAGCATGACACCACCTGAACCGAGCCGGATCGTTGTTGTTTTTGCTGCCAGATGGGCCAGCAGCACTTCCGGCGAGGAACCGGCGAGTGTGGCGGCATCATGATGTTCTGATACCCAAAATCGCTCATAGCCAAGCTGTTCGGCAAGCTGCACAAGCTCAATTGTTTCCTGCAGCGCCTGGGCTGCTGTCTGCCCTTCTGAAATCGGGGATTGATCCAGTATACTAATTTTCATTTGGCAGTGACACCTCTTTTATTTATAAGCTTGCCGCATTTTCCGATACGTTTTGTATGTCCTGCCATTCCAGTAAAAGAAAATACTAGCGGGCCCAGCTGTGTGTACGAGCTTGCGGCAATGGCCGCGCACACTTTTTTTGCCGGCTGCTTTTTCTTCTGACAAATAAACGGCCACAATGCCTTCGATTAGGAATGAATGAAACTTCGCATGCGGCAGCTGCTCTGTTCCCTTTTTCGCCTGCTGTAAAAAGTAAAGAAAACGTTCCATCATTTCTTTCTCATTTTTGTAATACGTGCAGAAGTTCAACTCTCCGTCTTCTAAGTCCTCTTCTTGATCAATAAAATAATCGAGCAAAATGTGAATGCCCTGTCCATACGGAAAATAGCAGTCACGCACCATTCGCGCATAGACAGGTGTAAAAGCCGGCTGCATTGCACACGACATGAGACAATAAACACCCACTGTTGACCCGGTACAGGCCGCAAACTCGTACCACGCCATTTCCTCCGGCAGTTCTGACTTTCGGCTTTCATACCAGCGGATTAAGCGTTCCTCCCGCTCTTCTTCCCGCACATGCTTATGAATCTGCAGCTCGCTGTAGTAACGGCTTAAATCCAGCACATGTGGTTTTGCAGCGGCAAATGACGGGGTTTTTTCCACAACCCGGCGGCATCCCTCAACAAGCGCATTTAAATAGCCGCCGTCATTTTTTGTTTCACGATGGCGATAGTAATCGCTTTTCGGCTGTCCTGGAAAAAAGCAGTCATGAAGTGCTTCGTGTAGCGCTGCAAAGTCATCAGGATTAAATGAGGTCGTCTGGTCACATAAATTATCCAGATAATCACAAATTAACTGATACGGTACAATAAATGAAATCGCCTCGTGAGAATAACTGCCCGCAAGCATCGAAATGACACCGCCTGCTTCACAATGAAAATATTTTTTTTCATACACATCAAGTGCCTGCTGCCGCAGTTCGGGATCAGGTATTCGTTCTGCTGTTTCTTTCCATTTGCTCCATTCCGCTTTAACAGACGGAAAAATGTTTGTGTATATTTTTCGCATTAATAGGAGCGAATTTGTAGGAACTGTCATTCTTTTACCTCACTTTTCAATGATAAACCCAAGTGACCGCAGGCGATTATGAACAAAATCAAGCGCATATTGAAACACATCATCGCGCTCCGGTTCGTTAAAAATTTCGTGATAAAGCCCTGGCCATTCTTTGTACTGCAACTCGGACAGATCAAGTTTTTTAGCAAATATGCGAACCACGCTTCCATCCGTGATCCGGTCATCCCCTGCCTGCATAATCAGATGCGGGATATCAGGAATCTCACCCGGACCTGCTGTCGCGATCTTGATTGCCTGAACGACTTCACGATACCAGCGGACTGATACTTTTCGGACGAATAAAGCATCCTCTGCATCAAATGCCCAAATTTCTTCATTTCGCGTCGCCATATCAGAGGTTAAGCCAGAATCAAATTTCAATGAAGGCGTAACAGTATTTAAGCCATGCGTCATCACATTTAAATGTTTTGGCGGCACATGCTTCATTTTAAAAAGCGGGGAAGATAAAATGACACCCGCGATTTCCGGATTTTGCTCCTGCAAAAAACGGGTGACGACGAGCGCTCCCATGCTGTGACCAAGCAAAAACACAGGCACGTCAAATTGATAAGCCGCCTGAACCCAATCTGATAGTTCATTTGTATATTCTGTAAAAGATGAAATGTGGCCCCGGCGTGCACGTGATGTCATCCCCTGCCCCGGCAGATCGCCCATGACGACGTGAAATCCATTTTGCCGCCACATTTCAATAAGCCAGCCGTATCTTCCATGGTGTTCGAGTGCACCATGCACCATAACAATAACACCTTTTGGCTTTTCTTCGCATTCCCATTTCCACATAGCGTTCTCTCCTTCAAAAACGAAAACCGTTTTTTCTATTATACAAATCTTTTGCCGTTCGATAAAATAAAACGGTAAACCAAATAAAAGAAAGGGGTTTCAATAATGATTTATCCATATAAAGACAAACATCCTGTTATTGCACAATCCGCCTTTGTTGCCGACTATGCAACGATCACAGGTGATGTTGTGATCGGTGAAGAATCCACTATCTGGTATAACACGGTCATCCGGGGTGACGTTGCCCCAACCATTATCGGCCGCCGGGTAAATGTGCAGGATAATTCGGTTCTTCACCAAAGCCCAAACAACCCACTCGTAATTGAAGATGAAGTGACGATTGGGCATCAAGTGATTTTACATAGCTGCACCATTCGCAAAGGTGCTCTTGTCGGCATGGGATCGACCATTTTAGATAATGCAGAAGTTGGCGAAGGCGCGTTTATCGGGGCAGGCAGCCTCGTTCCGCCAGGGAAAGTGATCCCGCCAAACACCATGGCATTCGGTCGACCGGTAAAAGTTGTACGGGAAGTGCACGATGAGGACCGGAAAGATATGGAGCGGATTGTCCGGGAATATGCTGAGAAAGGGCAGTACTATAAGTCCATTCAAAAATAAAAACCATGCCTGGAAAATACTCCAGGCATGGTTTTTCGATTATTTGTTCGCAGCTGATTTTAAGGCTTCCGCTTTGTCCGTACGCTCCCATGGAAGATCCACGTCTGTACGGCCGAAGTGTCCGTAAGCCGCTGTCTGGCGGTAAATTGGCCGGCGCAAATCAAGCATTTTAATGATGCCTGCAGGACGAAGATCGAAGTTTTGACGAATTAAGTTAACAAGCGTCTCTTCCGTAACCGTACCTGTCTCAAAAGTATCAACAGCAATCGATACTGGATGCGCAACCCCAATCGCATAGGCAAATTGCACTTCACATTTATCTGCAAGACCTGCCGCTACGATGTTTTTCGCTACGTAACGTGCAGCATATGCAGCCGAACGGTCTACTTTTGTTGGATCTTTACCAGAGAATGCACCGCCGCCATGGCGCGCATATCCACCGTACGTATCCACGATAATTTTACGGCCTGTCAAGCCTGCGTCACCCTGTGGTCCGCCAATAACAAAACGGCCTGTCGGATTGATGAAAAATTTCGTTTCTGCATCGATCAATTGGGCCGGAACGACTTCATTAATGACTTGCTCACGAACTTCTTTTTGGATTTGTTCAAGCGTTACTTCCGGATGATGCTGTGTTGAAATAACAATTGTATCTACACGAACCGGCGTGCCGTTTTCATCGTATTCAACTGTTACTTGCGTTTTTCCATCCGGACGGAGGTAATCAAGCGTCTCATTTTTACGCACTTCCGTTAAGCGGCGTGCCAATTTATGCGCAAGTGAAATCGGAAGCGGCATAAGCTCTTCTGTTTCATTGCAGGCAAAGCCGAACATTAAGCCCTGGTCTCCTGCTCCGATTTCATCAAGCTCTTTGTCCGTCATTTGGCCTTCACGTGCTTCAAGAGCAACGTTAACCCCAGCTGCAATGTCAGGAGACTGTTCATCGATCGATGTTAAGACCCCTGCAGTTTCTGAGTCAAATCCGTATTTTGCACGGACATACCCGATTTCCTTTACCGTTTCACGAACGATTTTTGGAATGTCCACATAAGATGAAGTGGTAATTTCGCCTGCAACGAGAACAAGTCCAGTCGTTACAGATGTTTCCGCTGCTACGCGGGCATTTGGATCTTTGTCAAGAATCGCATCAAGAATTGCATCGGAAATCTGATCGCAAATTTTATCCGGATGTCCTTCCGTTACAGACTCTGATGTAAACAGGCGACGCTGTTTTGTCATGAAAAAATTCCTCCTTAAAATCAGTGTGTACGGTACTCATTTTCCCTCAGGTGATCCAGAAAATAAAAAAACTCTCCCGGCATTGAGAGAGGAAAGGTTGTTTTTACTCGGGCCTTTCACTCTTATCGTCCAAGGCTGATCCTTGCTCAGGTTTAGCACCTTCTCCGCGCGTTGCGGCAGGTTGCTGGGTTTCACAGGGCCTGTCCCTCCACCAGCTCAGGATAAGAGTATCCGTTCAAGTGTCAATGTTACGAAATATCGCCCTTTGTGTCAACCCGTTTACTCCTGAAAAAACAATTTCCCCGCTCATCTTTTTTGATTATTTCCTATTTTCTTCATATTTAATACTCCAAACAAATTGATCGTTGTTTTGCTCTTTCTTTAAAAAATAAACAAAAATTTTCATCCATTAGTATAGACTATTCAACCAAATGTGTTATACTAATTTCATGTTAACCAAACACATATAAAATTTAAATAAAGGATGGTCGTACATTATGAACTCTTTAACTGTTTCCAGCGAAATCGTCGAGCTGCTGAAAGGCTCAAATATTCTTGTTCAGCCTTCCGTACCTGTTCTTGTTGAAAAGGTACTTAAACGCGGCGAAGGCATTTTAACCGCATCTGGAGCGGTTCGCGCCGAAACAGGCAAATACACGGGCCGCTCCCCGAAGGATAAGTTTATTGTCGAGGAAGCATCCGTTAAGAACAAAATTGACTGGGGTTCCGTCAACCAGCCAATTTCGGAAGAGAAGTTCAACCGTTTGTACGAAAAAGTCGTCCATCATTTAAAAGAAAAAGACGAACTGTTCGTTTTTAAAGGGTTTGCCGGTGCTGATGAAAAACACCGCCTGCCGATTCAAGTCGTCAATGAATACGCTTGGCATAATTTATTTGCCCACCAGCTGTTCATTCGCCCAACTAAAGAAGAACTTCACGTGCATGAAGCGGGCTTCACAATTTTGTCAGCGCCTTCTTTTCAGGCAGATCCGCTTGAAGATGGTACAAATTCTGAGACATTCATTATCGTTTCATTTGAACAGCGCGTTATTTTAATTGGCGGAACAGAATATGCGGGCGAAATGAAAAAATCCATTTTCTCTATTATGAACTACCTTCTTCCAGAGAACAATGTGTTACCGATGCACTGTTCGGCAAACGTTGGCTACGAAGGCGATGTCGCTTTGTTCTTCGGTCTTTCCGGCACAGGAAAAACAACACTTTCCGCTGATCCGCACCGCCGCCTTATAGGGGATGATGAGCATGGCTGGTCCGCAAATGGCGTTTTCAACATTGAAGGCGGCTGCTACGCAAAAACCATCGGACTGACGCGGGAAAAAGAGCCGCAAATTTTTGATGCCATCCGTTTTGGATCCGTTCTTGAAAATGTTGTTCTTGACCAGGATACACGCGAGCCGGACTATGACGATAACACATTGACGGAAAATACACGGGCCGCATACCCACTTCAAGCGATTGACAACATTGTTGATCCAAGTGTAGCCGGCCATCCGAATACGATCATTTTCCTGACCGCAGATGCATTTGGCGTGCTGCCTCCAATTAGTAAACTATCGAAAGAACAGGCTATGTACCACTTCTTGAGCGGCTACACATCAAAGCTTGCCGGAACGGAGCGCGGCATCACAAGCCCGCAGGCAACGTTCTCCACTTGCTTCGGTTCGCCGTTCCTGCCGCTTGAGGCAACCGTATACGCTGAAATGCTCGGCAAAAAAATCGACGAGCATAATGCACAAGTATTTTTAGTCAATACTGGCTGGACTGGTGGCGAGTACGGCACAGGCGAGCGTATGAAGCTTTCTTACACACGCGCTATGATTCAAGCCGCACTAGAAGGTGAGCTGAATCATACTGAAACATACAAAACAAAAGTATTTGGCCTTGAAATCCCACTTCATGTACCGGGTGTGCCGGATGATGTATTAATTCCGCGCAAAGCTTGGGCGGACGAAGACGCATTCATGGAAAAAGCAAAAGAATTGTCTGCGAAGTTCCGTGAGAATTTCACAAAATTCAACGGTGTCGCAGCCCAAATCGAGGAAAAAGGCGGTCCACAGCTTTAATGCAAATAAGGTCCACAGGATGACTTCCTGTGGACCTTATTTTCTGTTTAATTCGTTGATTTTAATGAAACGAGTGTATACGTGATGGTTGTAGAGTCTTGCTGCCATTCTACTTTTTTAATAAGAGCTGTGCCGCTTTGTTCACTATCGATTGTTTTATGAACAGCGATCGGGATATCAATCGGATACAGCCGGTAGCCACTTTTTTTCAATAAAAACCGGTTTTCTTCCTCCCGCACTTCATTTCCTTTAGTAACAATCATCGTATTTAATTCCATTGACATTCCCATCAGTTAGTCCCCCTTCATCCATTTCGCAATATGACCGACAATTTGCCGGTTGACTGCAGGTGATATGTAATGATCATATTCGTCAAAATACATCGTTTCCGCATGGTGCACAGCTTGTTCCAGCCGATAAGCGTGTTCCACTGATACATTTTTATCCAGCCGCCCATGAATGATCAATACGGGCGCTTTTATGCGGCCTGCATCACGTAATGGTGTCCGCCACTCGTACTGCTCAGGCACTTTTTGTGGTGTCCCGCCAATGACACGTTTCATCATTCGGCGCATGTCTTTTCGCTCCTCATATGTGAGCGTCATATCCGATACGCCGCCCCATGTAACCATAGAAGCGGCCGGTCGGTGAATCGCTGTTAAAATGGCCATGACGCCGCCTCTGGAAAAGCCAAAAACATGAATACGGCTGCTTTTCACACGCGCATGCTGTTCCAACCAATCGAATGCGCAAAAAGCGTCTTCCCGATCATCTCCGGCGAAGTCTTCATTTCCTTCACCACCGCGGTTGCCTCTATAAAACGGTGCAAACACAATAAATCCCTCTGCTGCAAATTCGGCAATTCTGGCTGGCCTCACCATGCCAACGCCTTTGATGCCGCCACGCAAATATAAAAATCCATCATGCAGCTCATCATCAGCCGGTTCTGCCAAAAATCCTTTCACTAAAAGACCAGCAGATTCATATTGGACCATATAAAGACGCACATGTGGATTTGGCGATGGATACGGTATGCAGGTCATCCTACCAATCCCTTCCTTTTCACTTCAGACAGCGCAAGCGCAATCATGTCATCTTTCATTAAAAACGAATAGTTGTCTCTAAAACGCACATGCAGTAAATCTTCTATTTCGATGTAAGGACCATCCGTTTCTAAATAATCGTCTTTCTTCTCTATATCCGTTACTTGTGCGAAAAAAACCGCTTTTAAAAAGGGCATTTCAGGAACATGCACATAGTATTCACCAATGAAATGCAGGCCGGATACAACAGCACCGGTTTCTTCCGCCACTTCCCGGCGGGCGGCTGCTTCAAGTGCTTCACCCGGCTCTATTTTTCCGCCAGGACATTCCAGCCCGCGCACCTTATGCTTCGTTAAAAGCCATGCTTGTTCTTTCCGGCATAAGACGAGGACGTGAGACGGCTTTTGGCCGAATGCACCCTTTTCAAAAGTCATTGTAACGGTATAACCATTTTCGTCCGTAAAAAAATGCAACCGGCATCCCTCACCCTTGCTTGCTTTCTCCCTATTATACGTTATTTCTCCATTTTTTTATATGCTCCCGCGCCTCTTCATCCCCGAGTTCATATATTTTTTCATATACTGCCGTCATGTACCGGTCATACTGATCGTTGTCAGCATCTTCATGATACGGAATGGCTGGAAGGTGCGCCCTCCAAAATGTACCGAAATCTGCATCATTCACCCCATTTAGAAGCTCGCGCAACGATCGAATTTCTTTATCATTGGCGAAAACACGAAAATTCCAGGGCGACACATCAGGCTTCGACTGAATTTCCCCGCTGGCAATTTGAACATAATAGGGCTGCTTTTCCATATGAATCCCCTCCTTTTTACAGGATGCTCTCTTTTCTTTTCATTCATTCAATAAAAAAAGTTGGAATATGATAGCGTTTTCATGTATAACTATATATATATTCTTGAAAAAGGAGGCACAGCAATGAAATTCGTGGATGAGTTATTTGAACTATATCGTGGCCGGCTGCAGGGAACGGAAGACGACCTCGATATGATCACGCTGACCGTTCTTGGTGAAATGTCTGAAGCGGATATATTGTCGGTCATTGGAGAAATGCCGAAAGACGAGCTTGCCTGGCTGTTCCGAGTGTATTTGTACGAAGGGCTAAAGGAAAAATTTAATCAAGATCAGATTCCAATTCGTCACAATCGCCAGTTTCATTAATACATAAAAAAAAAGCGGAGAATTTGCTTCTCCGCTTTTTTGTCGCCATTCATCGATTCGTCAATTATTTTTCAAGAAACGATTTCAGCATCCATAAGTGTTGCTCGAGACTTTGGTGAATCGCAAGAAGCATATCTCCAGTTGTTTCATCTCCTACTTCAGCCGCAAGATCCATCGCTTCTTTTAACTCGCCTGTCAGCGTAGTGAAATCATCTACAAGAGATTGAACCATTTCTTCCGCCAACTCTTTCCCTTCCGCTTCTTTTACACTTGAATTTTCCAGTGATTCTTTAAGCGTTGCAATCGGTTTTCCATCCAGCGCTAATAGACGCTCGGCCAATTCATCAATATGAACGCTTGCTTCCGTGTAAAGCTCTTCGAATTTCGTATGAAGAGTGAAAAACTGGGGTCCTTTTACATACCAATGGTAGTTATGAAGCTTCGTGTACAGAACCGTCCAGTTTGCAACTTGTTTGTTTACACTGTTAATTAGTTTTTTTGACATAAAAAAATTCCCTCCAGCTTATATGTAATTTATACCGATACCTACATTATACCCGCCTTGTGCAAAAGTAAACAAAAACGTGTTACACTATGAAAAAAGGGGGATTTTTTATGTCGACCATGATGATTGTTATTATTATATCTATTATCGTTGTTCTTGTAGTGCTCGCTTTATCCGTTTTAACAATTAATAAAGGGTACAGCTACAAGCACACAATCGACCCGCCGAAACATAATTTATCTGATGAAACACGTGAAGACAAATGAAAAAGTTGTTCTTGCTTTTGATCCGTTTTTATCAAAAAGTGCTGTCACCAATGAAACCGCCGATATGCCGCTTTTATCCAACCTGCTCTCATTATGGATATGAAGCTGTTCAAAGACATGGGGCGTTAAAAGGCGGGCTGCTTGCTATGATCCGTATTTTAAAATGCCATCCCTTTCATCCGGGCGGCTTCGATGAAGTTCCTGAAAAATGGCCAAAAAAAAAATCAGACCGCGGCTGATTTTTTTTCGGGGTGGCTGAACAGCTCCTTTGGCTCAAAGCCAGCCAATCCTGCTGTAATGTTTGCCGGGAAACGACGGAGTGCTTCATTTAATTGCTTGGCTTGTGTATTGTAAGCACAGCAGGCGTTTGGCATTTCCGCTACTAAACTCTCAGCTTGAGCATGAAGACGAATATAGGACGCAGATGTTCGGAGACGCGGACAATGCTCAGCAGATGCAATCATTTGATCCGACAGCTTATCCAGCTTTTTACACAGCAGCACCTTTTCCTCGATTGGCATGTGATCAAAGCGGTCACGCAAAACCATCATTTCTGCCAAAATCCCTTGTGCATCAAGGTCATAAGCAGCGACCTTTTCCGCCCACTTCGCATGCACCTCTACCCGCTTTTTCATAAAAAGATCCACCTCATGAAACGACTCATTCAGTTTTACGTGAAGCTCTTCCAACCATCTCTTTTTGCGGCTAAACAGAAAAAAAGTAAGAGCCGCTGCGGTACATGCCATCCAAATTACAACTGCCATGGGCTGACCTCTTTTCTGTTTTTCTTACTCCTTTCTACTTCTTTTCCCAAAAAAAGTTTCAATAAAACGACAATTCAGACAAAATAAACAGCTTCTTTTTTATTTTCGAGCCATTTTCGGTTGACTTTATAACCAATTCCCGCTTTTTTAGACAGCTGAATCCGGCCTTTTTCGACAAAAATACCTGGTTCAATGACGTCTGCTTCCCAATAGTAATCCGTAGACACGATATCTCCCGGCATTGTAAATCCCGGAAGTGAAGCGAGAGCAATATTATGAGCGCGTGAAATGCCAAATTCAATCATCCCTCCGGCCCACATGTCCACATTTTGCCGAAGACAGCAGTCATGGATGCGCTTCGCTTCTGATAAACCGCCAACGCGGCTGAATTTAAGATTGATAACCTGACAGGCCCCCATTTCAAGTGCACAAACTGTATCATGAAGCGACCGAATGCTTTCATCTAAACAGATAGGCGTGTGGATTACTTTCTGCAGCTTCGCATGATCCCACATATCATCTACTGAAAAAGGCTGTTCGATCATCATAAGCTCAAAATTATCCAGCTTTTTTAAATGATCCTTATCTTGCATGGAGTACGCAGAATTAGCGTCCGCCATTAATGATAGGTGAGGATATGATTGACGAATGGTGGTTAACAAAGAAATATCCTCTTCCCGGCTGATTTTCACTTTAATTCGTTCGTAACCCGCCTCAATGAATGTTTGAATTCGCTCTAACATTTCATTTGTTGTCTTTCCGGCTGCTACTGCTCCGACCGGAATCGACGTGCGTGTTCCGCCTAACACCTCAAAAAGCGGTTTGTTTAACTGTTTCGCATATAAATCCCAAATCGCCGACTCTACCCCCGCTTTAGCCATTCGATTGCCCCGAATCACAGAAAATACATGAGCGATTTTTTCCGGATGATCGATTTGCCGATCTTTAAGCAGCGGAAATAAAAAATTTTTAATGACGTGCCATTCCGTTTTGACCGTTTCTTCGGTATACCATGGCGTGGAAAAAGCAGATGCTTCTCCCCAGCCGACTATTCCTTGTTCATCTTCTGCTTCAATGATAATCGCTTCACGATTCGTTACCGTTTCCAAATGTGTATGAAATGGCTTTTTCAGCGGCATTGAAACGACATACATTTTCAGCTTTTTAATCTTCATCCTGTTCACTCCATTGCTTTGCCAGCTCACGCCGAAGCAGCTTGTTTGCGGCATTTCTTGGCAGCGCATCCACTTTTACAAAATAAGCCGGAACTTTATAACGGGCCAGCTTTTCCCGGCAAAAATCGATTAGTTCTTCTTCAGAAACCGGTTGTTTGTTTACATAAAAAGCGGCCGGCACGCTGCCCCATTGGTCATTGGGCACACCTGTGACGCCCGCTTCAAGAATCGCTGGATGTCCAGTCAGCACAGACTCAATCTCAGCCGGATAAATATTTTCCCCGCCGGAAATGATTAAGTCGGAGCGGCGGTCCAGCACATATAAAAAACCATCTTCATCGAGACGGCCAATATCGCCCGTTCGAAACCAGCCATCTTGAAAAGCTTGTTTATTGACATCTGGGCGATTTAAATAGCCCGGTGTCACGTTTGGGCCGCTTACCAAAATCTCGCCTTCATCCGCTCCGTCAATTTTGACCGCACATGGAAATAACGGTTTCCCTGCTGAACCGAGTTTTCCAAGTGAATCCTCCGGTGCAAGTGTGACGATTTGAGAAGCTGTTTCGGTCATACCGTACGTTTGGAAAACGGGAATTCTTTTTGCTTTACATGCTTCAAGAATGGAAACAGGCGCCGGTCCCCCGCCAAGAAGCATACAGCGCAGACGAGAACTGTAATCACCCTCCAGCTCATTCAGCATCCCTGAAAGCATCGCTGTAACGACAGACACCATCGTTGCATCACCTGACTTTAACAGTTGATTCACACGCTTCGAATTAAATTTTTCCATTAAATGCACTTCCATGCCATACAATACACTTTTCATCAAAATTGAATAGCCTGAAATATGAAAAAGGGGCACAGCGCAAAGCCAGGTGTCATCTGAATGAAGACCAAGGTTCAGCGCGGAAGCCACAGCACTCGTATAATGATTTCCATACGTTTGAATGACTCCTTTTGGGCGGCCGGTCGTACCTGATGTATACATAATGGAACATGTTTCTTCCAGGGAAAATGTGTGACGAACTTCAGCAGCGGTTGAAACTGTTTCAATTCCGGTGATGAAAAGAGACTGTATGCTGGGAATAAGCTGGGCTTTTTCAGTGTGTTCCTGATCGTATAGCAAATAAACCGCCTTCGCATCATGAAGCTGCCAGGCAATTTCATCCGTTGTCAGCCGGCTGTTCAACATAACAGCCGTCGCACCAATCTGTTGCAGTGCATATATCGTAAATACGGTTTCAGGCTGGTTCGCTGCCAGTACACCGCAATAGTCACCCTTTTGAATACCTGCTGAATATAATCGGTCTGCTGTCCGGCACGTTTCATCAAACAGCTGGGAGAACGTCCATTTTCGTTCATTAAAAACAAGCGCGCTCCGATCTGGTGTTAAAAAAGCGCGCTGCTTCAGCCAGTTCGGCATATTCATTACCATCATCCTTTCTATCGAAAAAAGAGTGTCCATAAAAAATGGACACTCTTTTTCTTATTGTTTACGGAAATCTCGGGAACTGGCCAAAGTCCGGATCGCGTTTTTCTTTAAATGAATCGCGTCCTTCTTTTGCTTCATCCGTTGTGTAATAAAGAAGTGTCGCGTCACCGGCAAACTGCTGCAAACCAGCAAGACCGTCTGTATCCGCGTTCATCGCTGCTTTAATAAAGCGAAGTGCGGTCGGGCTCTTCTCAAGCATTTCTTCCGCCCATTGTACCGTTTCTTCTTCAAGCTTTTCAAGCGGCACCACAGTGTTGACAAGGCCCATATCGAGCGCTTCTTGTGCATTGTACTGACGGCACAGGAACCAAATTTCACGCGCTTTTTTGTGTCCAACGATGCGGGCAAGATAACCTGAGCCATAACCTGCGTCAAAGGAGCCGACTTTTGGACCTGTTTGGCCGAATACCGCATTGTCCGCTGCAATCGTTAAATCACATACAACGTGAAGCACGTGGCCGCCGCCGATCGCATAACCCGCTACCATCGCGATAACCGGCTTTGGAATCACACGGATCAAGCGCTGCAAGTCAAGCACATTTAAGCGGGGGATTTGATCGTCGCCCACGTACCCGCCATGGCCGCGTACTTTCTGGTCGCCGCCAGAACAAAATGCTTTCCCGCCTTCTCCTGCTAAAATAATCACGCCGACCTTTGAATCGTCTCGCGCACGAGCGAATGCATCAATCATTTCCGTGACGGTTTTCGGACGAAATGCGTTATGTACTTCCGGACGATTGATCGTCACTTTGGCAATGCCATTATACGTTTCATACTTAATATCTTCATATTCACGTTCTTTTACCCAATTAACTGCCACTTTGTTGCCCTCCTTTTATGTTTAACAAAAACTTCTTTACTATTGTACCAAATTTTTCGCGTTGCTCCACATGAATTGCATGACCAGCTCCTTCAAATTCAATCCACTCGCAAAAAGGGATCAAGCTGCTCATTTGACAAGCGATCTGAGTAAACTTTTCGTCCCGCGTGCCTGTCAGCAGCAAGACAGGCATCTGCAGGTTAGAAAGCCGTTGCCAATAAGAGGACTGACTGCCTGTTCCCATCTGGCGGAGTGACGATGCAAGCCCTTCTGATGACTGATTTAGACGCTCTGAACGAATCATTTCCCGGATTGAAACCGACAGCGATTTTTGCGAGCTGAACATTGGGATATTCTCCCAAAAATCAACAAATGGAGCAATGCCATCCTTTTCAATCCTTTGTGCCAGCTTTTCATCCGACGCTTTTCTTTCAGCGCGTTCCTGCTTGCTTTCGAGTCCGGGTGAAGCGCTCTCTAAAATGAGAGAGCGGACCGCTTCCGGATAAAGAAGCGCCAGCGCCAGTGCCAGCCGCCCGCCCATTGAATAGCCGACAAGATGAAAAGACGCAAATCCTTGCTGGGTCATCATTTTTTTTAACGCTGACGCTTCTGCTTCAAGACTGGATGAAAGACGTGTTGTCCGGCCGTGCCCGGCGAGATCCGGCATAACTAGCTGAAAGGGGAGAGGGTTTTCAAACCCTGCCCACGTACGAGAGCTTCCAGTGAACCCATGCAAAAAAAGTACTGGTTCTCCCTTTCCTTCTATTTGAAAAAAAAACGTCATCGGATCACCTTTTTCACCGCTTCTATTGCATTTTGCCATAGCTTGCGATGAATCGCCGTGTTTTCTGCCCGGTTTGTAAATGCTTCTAAAATGGTTATGCCTTCACGTTTTTCCGTCAATTCTTTCTCGAGCTGGGCAGCACTTGTTATCCGAGCATAATGGCAGCCATATAATGCCGCTGCATGATCGAACTTTAAACCGGACGGTGTGCCGAATAACCGTTCAAAATGTTTTTGTTCACCCGCTTGCGGCAAATAAGAAAAAATACCGCCACCGTCGTTGTTCATGACAAGAACCGTCATCGACAATCCGTTCATTTTCGCTGCAAGCAGCCCATTTACATCGTGAAAAAAAGATAAATCGCCCATGACAGCAAAAACATTCTCACCACTCGCGGCAATACCAAGTGCAGTCGAAACGAGCCCGTCTATGCCATTCGCACCCCGATTTCCGTGCAGACGGACGTTTTGTTCGCCTGCAAACAAGAACGAATCGAGGTCACGGATCGGCATACTGTTTCCTGCAAAAACAGAAGCACCATCCGGTACTGCCTGCAAAAAGCGTTGGAACAGGGCACCTTCATCCATCCCTTCTGCTTTTTTCATTTCGGATCGGGCTGCCGCGTTTACATCCTGCCACATTTTCGGCCAATCGGCTCGTTTCTGATCCAGTCGTTTAACCATTTCACTGCAGAAAGCCACCTCATCAACGTTGATCATATGCGTTGCAATATGTGACGGATCACGCCAGCCTCCATCCGCATCGACAATCATGTGTGGAATCTTGTGGTGGCGTTTCATAAAGAGCATTAGCGCTTTGGACACTGGAAGCGCGCCGAACCGGATAATCGCTTCCGGTTTTAAAGCTTCCTTTACTTCATCATCCCGTAAAAAAGCGTCATAGCTGTCGATCGCTTTATGATTTGCCCGAAGCTGCGAAAGCGGATCAGCCACAATTGGCCAGCCCGTTTTTTCGGAAAGCGAAACAATGGCATCAGCTATTCCCGGTTTTATGATTTCACCCGCGACAATCAGCCCTTTTTCAACTTGAAGCGCTTTGGCAATGTCATCCATCATAATTGAATCCGGCACTTTTTTACCAGAAATCAGTCGCACAGGTGCCGGTATCAACATTCGTTCATAAACGCCGTCATAATCCGGCAACAGCGGCTCCCGGTACGGAAAGTTCAAATGAACAGGGCCAGCGGGGGCAGTGAGTGATTCAAACACCGCACGCGCGCCTTGTGTTCGCACGTATTGTAAAGTCGTTTCCGCCGCTTCCGGCAGCGCCATTTCCGCAAACCATTTTGCTGTGTGTCCATACAAATGAAGCTGGTCAATCGTTTGCGGTGCGCCAACGTCACGAAGTTCCGGCGGGCGGTCCGCTGTTAATACAATAAGTGGAACCCTTGAAATTTTCGCTTCAGCGACAGCCGGCATGTAATTTGCGGCTGCCGTGCCGGATGTACATAAAAGCGCCACCGGATGCTGCGAGGCTTTCGCCAAACCGAGGGCAAAAAATCCCGCTGATCGCTCATCTACTTGAATAAACGTGCGCAGCCGCGGATGCTCTTCCATCAGCAAAGCCATCGGTGTTGAACGGGAGCCCGGACTGATTACTGCGTGCTTGACGCCGGAGCGGACAAGGCTGTCGATAAAATGCGCGTTATACTGTGTCATATTGTCTTGATGGTTATTCATTGCCGCCTCCAATCGCCCGCAGCATCGGCCGCAGTTTCATATTCGTTTCATCGAGCTCAGTTTCCGGATTGGAATCCGGTACAACTCCGCAGCCGGCATATAAAAAGGCTTCATTTTGCACAATCAGCCCTGAACGGATGGCAACGGCAAACTCTCCATTTTTCCGATAGTCCATCCAACCGACCGGCGCCGCATAAAAGCCCCGATCCATTTCTTCCAGGTCGCGAATGACTCCGAGCGCCTTTTCCCCTGGAAGCCCCCCTAATGCAGGTGTTGGGTGAAGTGTTTCCACAAATCGTAAAATTGAATCTTCTTCATTTGCCTCGCCAACGACCGGTGTATACAAATGCTGGATGTCTCTTACTTTCATGACGACCGGCGCATCCGGCACTGTCACACTTCGGCACATTGACTGCATCTCCTGGCGAATCATTTGCACAACATAGTCATGTTCAATCCGATTTTTATCATCATGTAATAACTCTTCAGCTAGTTCCGCGTCCTCCTGCTCTGTTGCACCACGGGCCGTTGAACCGGCCAGGCAGGTCGTCAATACGGTTTGAGACCGCTTTTTTACAAGTCTTTCCGGAGAAGCGCCTAAAAAACAGCTGTCCATCGCTTCCATTGAGAAAACGAAGCTGTCCGGCTGCCCTTCATCCAAGCGCCGCAGAACACGGTCGGATGATACCGTTCCGTCAAAAACCGCTGTTACTTTCCGGGCAAGTACAACTTTTTTCAATTCAGCATCCGCTTTAATTTTATCGACAGCAGCCTGAACCGACTTCTTCCAGGCTGCTGTATTACCGGCACGAAGCTCCATCAGCACGGCTTCTTTTTCAGATGGATGTTTCATATCGGATAGGATCGCATGCTTTCGTTCTTCAATTCGGTCAAATAAAGGACTTGAATCTACGTCTTCGCAAACCATATTGACCGTCACATACATTTCACCGCCATACATTGTCATCATCAGTTCCGGCACATAAAAAAAAGAAGGCGCAAACCGGGACCATTCTTCTCCCTGCGACCGCATCGGATCAAAAGAAAAACCGCCAAATGCGACAGGACCTGTCCCATAAATATCATACGGGTTGTGTATCGATGAACGGTCCATAAATGCATCCCACTGCGATTCCACATCCGCGAAACGGCCGGAACTTGCGCTTTGGATGGTCCGGACACTTCCCAATCCGGCAATGACCCGATCGCCGTCGCGGTCTTTAAAATAAAACCGCTCTCCTTTATACCATTCTTTTCCGTTTTCATAAAAACGGATCGGATCGCCTTTTTCTACTTTTTCTACATAGCTGAACAAAGTCGAACCGTTTATATCATTTATAAAATCAACAAAGGCCCCTTTAAGCGGATGCCCCTTTATCATAGCCAATGAAACCCCTCCATTGTGCCGACCACATACGGCCAAACTTCTTTAGCCCCTTATTTTACAGGACATTAAGACGTTGCGGCAAATGCCGCGCTCTTTATCTTTACTCTTTATTATATACCACTTACATCACATTTTCATTTCTGAATGACAATGTTTGATTTTTCCGAAAATATTCTGTGCCGCTGTAATATTGAAAAAGGATTGACACTTTTGGTTCCGTTTTCTACACTTGATAAAGGACATTTGTTTAATTGTTCACAATGATGGATTGGGAGAGAAGAATAATGAACCAAACCCCTTCGGCGGATACCGGTTTTCAAATATGGTGGCAGCTTATGCGGCCTCATACGTTAACCGCCGCGTTCGTGCCGGTTTTTCTCGGGACAGCGCTCGCCATTGCGTATACAGACTTGCACGTTCCATTGTTTTTAGCCATGATGATCGCCTCCTTGCTTATTCAGGCAGCGACGAATATGTTTAATGAATACTTTGATTTTAAGCGCGGCCTCGACACGGAGAAATCGATTGGCATTGGCGGTGCTATTGTCCGGAATGGTGTAAAGCCAAAAACCGTGCTGCATATGGCGTTTGCTTTTTTTGGCATTGCACTTTTACTTGGCATTTACATTTGCGCGATTTCTTCCTGGTGGATCGGCTTAATCGGTGTAATCTGCATGGCTGTTGGCTACTTATATACAGGCGGCCCGCTGCCGATTGCCTATACACCGTTTGGTGAAGCCGCGTCCGGTTTTTTTATGGGCGGCGTCATTATTTACATTTCATTTTTCATTCAAACTGGCTTTCTTTCGATGACAGCTGTATTATTTTCGTTTCCGATTATTTTACTCGTGGGCAGTATTAATTTAGCAAACAATATTCGGGACCGTATTGGTGATAAAGAAGCCGGACGGAAAACGATCGCTATTTTAATTGGCCATGATCGTGCCGTTATGCTCTTAGCTGCTTCGTTCGTGATTGCATTTCTATGGGTGATCGTTTTATTGTTTACGGATTTAAGATCTTTTTGGCTGTTTCTTTCGTATTTGAGCATTCCGAAAGCTTTTAAGGCTGTTAATGGATTTAAAGGCAAATCACTCCCGGTGCAAATGATGCCCGCCATGAAAGCAACCGCACAGACAAACACATTTTACGGATTTTTGTTGGCGATTGGCCTATGTATCAGCTACCTTTTTTAACCCGATCTGACAATCGGGTTTTTTTCTATGACAAAACGGTTATAGAGAGATATAAATGAAAGGATGAGAAGACTTATGCTGACGAAAGATCAATTGAGTGAATTAAAGCAGGAACTGCTCCAACAAAAACAACAGCTGACCAATCAGATTGAACAGGATGAAGAAAACCAGGATGAAGGCGAACTGTCTTCATATGCCAATCATCCGGCTGATACAGGCACCCAGTTGTATGAGCGCGAGCGGGATATGGCGCTTGATGAACATAGTCACGCAGAGCTTGAAAAAATTGATGCTGCTCTTGCGGCAATGAAAGAAGGCACATATGGCATTTGCCAAAAAAGCGGCGAAGAAATTCCATTTGAGCGTCTGCAAGCTGTTCCAACCACTCTTTATTCAGTAGAGAACTCGCCTAACCAGACTCTAGAGACTGACCGCGTGCCGGAAGACCGTATTCCTCACCCGGATGACGGCATTGACAGCTTTAGTGACGCAGCGAACGATGGGACATCTGAAACGCCATCAGACTTCAGTGAAGACAATGAAAATTATAATGAATTGTATAAAAAAGAGGAAGACAATGAAAATCCAGCGACGTAACGCCGCTGGATTTTTTCTTAAATATTCCAAATTTCTTTCGCATACTCTTTAATCGTCCGGTCACTGGAAAATATGCCCGAGCCACTAATATTGTTCACCATCATTTTGCGCCAGCGTGCCTGATCCTCTGCATAAATACGCCCGGCCTCTTCCTGTGTTTTTCGGTATGATTCAAAATCTTTCAAGACAAAATATTGATCATTTTCCCCTAAAAGAGAGTCGTAAATAACCCCGAACAATCCTTTATCATCAAGTGTGCCATCTACGAGCTGATCAAGCGTGCGGCGAATGAGCGGATCGTGATGATAATAATCCATAGAACGATAGCCGCCTTCTTTATCATACGACATCACTTCTTCCGCTTTCAGGCCAAAAATGAAAATATTATCAGGGCCGGTCTGTTCTAAAATTTCCACGTTTGCTCCATCCAGCGTTCCCATGGTAATCGCACCATTCATCATAAATTTCATATTGCCGGTACCTGATGCTTCCTTACTCGCTGTGGAGATTTGTTCACTTATATCGGCCGCTGGAATAATATCTTCCGCAAGTGAAACACGGTAATTTTCCATAAAGACAACCGTAATCAGCCCTTTTGTCGCCGGATCGTTGTTTACAAGATCGGCTACAGAATGAATCAGTTTAATAATCCGCTTGGCATAAAAGTAGCCAGGCGATGCTTTAGCACCAAAGATAAACGTGCGTGGCGCCATTTGATAAGAAGAATCGGCTTTTACTTTATTATAAAGAGCCAAAATATGAAGAACATTTAACAGCTGCCGCTTGTACGCATGAAGCCGTTTCACCTGTACATCAAAAATAGATGATGGATCAACTTTAACGCCGTTTTGTTCAAAAATACGCTTGGCCAAAATTTCTTTCCGCTTCGTTTTTACATCCCACAGCTTTTGAAGAAACGCAGAATCATCCGCATACGGCGCAAGCTTAGAGAGCTCAGCTGCATCTTTTTGGAATCCATCTCCAATTGTTTCAGTTAAAAGAGACGTCAATTCTGGATTTGCTTTCAGCAGCCAGCGGCGATGGGTAATCCCATTCGTTTTATTATTGAATTTTTCCGGCTGGAACTGATAGAAGTCATTCATTTCACGGTTCTTTAAAATTTCAGTATGAAGCCAAGCTACACCATTGATGCTGTGACTGCCGGCAATCGCCAGGTGAGCCATACGAACCTCACCATTAGCAACGATCGCCATCTTCTCGATCCGTCCCCATTCTCCCGGATACTCTTCCCATAAACGTTTACAAAATCGTTCATTGATTTCTTCTACAATCATAAAAATGCGCGGCAGAAGCGGCTTGAAAATGCGAATCGGCCAGCGTTCAAGTGCTTCCGAAAGCGTCGTATGGTTTGTATAAGCAAAGGTTCTTTCCGTAATGTGCCATGCTTCGTCCCATGAAAGCTGATATTCATCCAGCAAAAGACGCATTAATTCCGGAATAGCCAAGACCGGATGTGTATCGTTAATATGAATCGCTACATGTTTATGGAGCTCTTTCAGCTCGCCGCCATTGCTTAAAAATCGGCGCAAAATCGAGCGGATACTAGCAGAAACGAGAAAATATTGCTGTTTTAAGCGCAAAATTTTCCCTTCGTCATTTGAATCATCCGGGTACAAAAATTCAGAAATAGCTTCCGTTTCCCGTTTATATTTAAGCACGTCATGCATCGGTGTCATCGTTGACATTTCCGCACTCCATAGACGTAATGTGTTGATTGTTTCACCGCCGTAACCCACCACCGGCATATCGTGTGGAACAGCCCGCACGTATTCTGCATCTACGTGGCGAAATTTCGTTCCTTCTTTACGCTCAATAACATCCACGCTGCCCCAAAACGGAACATCTACTGACAAATCGGATTTTCGCACTTCCCACACATATCCATAACGAAGCCAATTTTCCGGAAGTTCCATTTGGAAGCCATCAACCATTTTTTGCTCAAATAAACCATGCTTATAACGAATGCCGCAACCATGTCCAGGCAAATTTAACGAAGCAAGTGAATCCAGAAAACAAGCAGCAAGGCGGCCGAGACCGCCATTTCCCAGCGCGGCATCCGGCTCAATTTCCTCCAGTTCGTCAAGTGGAATGTTTAAGTCAGCCAGCCATGTTTCAAGTGTTTCATACAAACCAAGGTTGATTAAATTTTGTCCGAGCAGGCGGCCAAGCAAAAATTCAATCGATAAATAATATACTTGCTTATTCCCTTTTCGATAACGCTCGTTTGTCTCAATCCATTCGCTGCTAATATGTTCTCGAACCATGTTGCTGAGCGTGACAAACTGCTGAGCGCGTGTCGAGTCTTGAAAGCTGATACTATATGATTGCTCCAGCCGCTTTTTAAACGACTCCTGAAACGCTTTTTTATCAGAAAACATGACTTTCCCTCCTGTTGGATACATCCTCATATAGTTTCATATACGCTTTGGCAGATTGCGACCAGCTGTAGTCTGCTTTCATTGCACTCTCGACAATTTTCGCCCAGGTGGCAGGCTCGTTCTGATAAAAATTCAAAGCGCGCTGATATGTATTCAGCATGTCATGCGCATTGAAATTGCTAAATGAAAAACCATTGCCCACTCCTGTTTCTTCATTGTACGAATGGACCGTATCATTTAAGCCGCCTGTTTCCCGAACAAGTGGAAGTGAACCATATTTCATCGCAATTAATTGCCCAAGACCGCACGGCTCAAATTGTGAAGGCATTAAAAACAAATCAGAGCCTGCATAAATTTGATGCGCCAGATGTTCGTTAAACCCAATATATGAGCGAACTTTATCCGGATACACCCACTCCATCTCGCGGAAGAAATGCTCAAACTCGGGTTCCCCGCTGCCAAGCAGGATAAATTGAACATCTTCATGGATCATTTCATGGAACACATGGCGAACGAGATCAAGCCCTTTTTGCTTTGTCAAACGAGAAATCAAGCCGATAACCGGAACATCTTTACGTACTGGCAAATGAAAAAATTCCTGAAGAAGAAGCTTGTTTTCCGCTTTTCCAGCCATATTATTCACGCTATACGGTTTAACGGCTTCATTCGTTTCCGGGCTATAAATTGAATAATCGATTCCGTTTAATATACCAGTTAAATCGCCCTGGCGTTCTTGAAGTACCCCTTCAAGCTGCTCACCGAAATAGGGATTTAAAATTTCATTCCGGTATGTAGGACTGACCGTTGTAATTTCATCAGCAGCCACAAGTGCTCCTTTCATGAAATTTGTATTCCCATTAAATTCAAGGTGTCCTGTCTGATAGTGCTGGCTATGCAAGTTTAATAAATCTGTCACAGCCTGAGGCGGGAAGATGCCCTGGAACATTAAATTATGAATAGTAAAAACCGAGCGGATTTTTTCATATCCCGGACGATGCTGATGCTCAACTTTGAGCATAAACGGCATCATCGCGGTATGCCAATCGTGGCAGTGCAGAATATCCGGGAAAAAGTCGAGATGAGACAATGAATCGAGAACCGCTCTTGTAAAATAAGAAAAACGTTCTCCATCATCATAATGACCATATAAACTATCTCTTCTAAAATAGTAAAGGTTGTCGACAAAATAATAAGTAATGCCATCCTGCTTAAACTCAAAAACAGCACAATACTGATTGCGCCATCCTACAGGTACTGTAAAAACCGCCACTTGCTTCATTTCTTTTTCATATTTTTCAGAAATAAGACTGTATTTCGGCATAATGACCCGCACATCTACGCCCATTTTAGCTAATTCTTTTGGAAGGGCGCCTGCCACATCGGCAAGCCCCCCTGATTTAACAAACGGAACACACTCTGACACCGCAAATAGAACCTTCACGAACTTGCCACCGCACTTTCAACCGATCCTTTTTTAATGACGAGCGGTTCGTCAGGTGTCCCGCGCAGAACCGCACCATCTTCTACAGAAACATCTTTATCGATAATCACATGTTCTAAAATACAATTTTGGCCAATTTTACTTTTTTGCATAATAATGCTATTTTTTACTGTGGATTTTTTCCCAATCTTTACCCCGCGGAATATGATGCTATGGTTGACTTCACCTTCAATAACGCACCCATTCGCAATCATTGCATTTGTTACATAAGAACCCGCTAGGTAATTTGTTGGCGGTTCATCTTTCACTTTTGTATAAATTGGCTGAAACTCATTAAACAATTCGCTCCATTTTTCTTTTTCAAGCAATTGCATGCTCGTTTGATAATAGTCGTCAATCGATTTAATCCGTTTTAAAAAGCCTTCAAATTCATACTCGCTTATTGTTAAGGAAGAACCGGCATCTTCGACAACATCCTGCATGGATTTGTAGCCCGTTTCATGGCGGTTTTTGATTAACTCAAGTAAAAGCGGAAGTGATAAAAGATAAATATGGGCAGATTCACCTTTGTGTATAACTTCTAAAATATCACTTTTGTGCTGAATAAACCGATCCAGCACAGGCGCAAAATCCATGTTTGCCACTGTTGTACTGTTAGACAAAATAACATATTTTTGATCACTGCGGTTAAAATAATCAAGATGTTCTGCCATTCGGCTGAACTGGCCTTCTTTTGCAGGAGCTGGGAAGAAAAAAAGCCCATCACGCTTGCGGTTTAAATCCCAGTCTTTCCCGGAACCTAAATGATCCATTAATGAGCGGTATGGAGATCTTGGGAAAATCGCTACACTTTGGATGCCCGAATTGACCATATTGGATAAAACAAAATCAACAAGCCGATACCTTCCCGCAAAAGGGATCGCTGCAGGAGAACGATGAGCTGCAAGCTCACCCATCTCTTCCGGCAGCAGTATTGCATCAATGACACCAAGCATTGATTTTTTCATTAGGCTTCCTCCACTCTCGTCTGTTGTTCCGCATGCTCTGCTAAAAAAGCTTCTGTGATGAGCAAAATATCGTCAGCGTCGTTTCGAATAATGGTGTTTTCCGGTATTTCCAAGCCATTCATGACGATCGCCCGTTCAATAAATGAACCGCGGCCAATACGGGCATTCGGCATAACTACACATTCTTTAATAACAGCATCTTCTTCTACTTCTACACCCTGGAACATAACGGACTGCTCGATTGCCCCATCAATTATACATCCTTCATTGACAAGCGAATGCTTTACTTTTGCTTTTGTGCCAATAATTTGAGGCGGCTGGTTCGGATTAACTGAATAAATGCGCCACGAATGTTCAAATAGATTTAAATCCTGCTCGTCATCGAGCAAATCCATGTTTGCTTCCCATAAGCTTTTTACTGTTCCAACGTCTTTCCAGTACCCTTTAAATGGATAAGCAATTAATTTTAATTCATCAGCAAGCATTGCCGGAATGACATCTTTTCCGAAATCGTTTGATGAATCTGGATTGCTTTCATCCATTTCTAAATATTTGCGAAGAACAGGCCATTTAAAAATATATATCCCCATAGAAGCCAAGTTGCTTTCCGGTTTTTTAGGCTTCTCGTCAAAGCGTGTTACATTGTATTCGTCATCTGTATTCATGATCCCGAAGCGGCTCGCTTCATCCCAAGGCACTTCAATCACAGAAATTGTGACATCCGCTTGTTTTTCAATATGATAATCAAGCATTGTGTCGTAATTCATTTTATAAATATGGTCACCGGATAAGATAAGAACATATTCTGGATCAAATTGTTTAATATAATTTAAGTTTTGATAAATAGCGCTCGCTGTCCCAGAATACCATTTCACTTCGGACGATTCGCTGTAAGGAGGCAAAACAGTTACTCCGCCATTTTTACGATCAAGGTCCCATGCACTTCCAATTCCGATATATGAATTTAATACAAGTGGCTGATACTGTGTTAAAACACCGACTGTATGGATTCCTGAATTTACACAATTGGAAAGTGGGAAATCAATAATACGGTATTTTCCACCGAATGGCACTGCTGGTTTTGCAAGGCTCTCAGTCAATTCTTTTAAACGGCTACCTTTTCCTCCAGCTAGAAGCATTGCTACACATTTTTGTTTTACCATGTTAGTTCCTCCCCTTTTCGTCTACGTAGCGCAAATATACTGCGCCAAATGGCGGTACATTTATTTCAACAAAAGCAGGCTGCCCATGAAATGAATCTGCAACCGTTTTGATCAGGCCATTGTTTATCTGATTAGAACCACCATACAAGGATCTGTCACTGTTTAAAACTTCTTCATATTGTCCTTCTTTTGGGACACCTATTTTATAATCACTGTACCCATAATCACCAAAATTACAAACAATTACGAGTGGATTTCCCCCCTTGTCTTTACGTATAAAAGACAAAATACTTTGTTCCTGATTATGCACATCTATCCATTCAAAGCCTTCCGGACTGTGATCAAGTTCATATAAGGCCGGTTCTGTTTGATAGGAAGTCATAAGCTCCTTGAAGTAATGATTAAAACTGCGATGCATATCATAATCTATTAAATGCCAATCAATTTCTTCAAGGTCTTTCCACTCAGAAAAAGGAGCAAGCTCTGTTCCCATAAACAGCAGTTTTTTTCCAGGATGTGCTGTCATAAACATAAGCAGCAAACGCAGTTGAGCAAATTTTTGCCAATAGTCTCCTGGCATTTTATCAAGAAGCGATTTTTTCCCATGAACGACTTCATCATGTGAGAATGGTAAAATGTAGTTTTCCGAATAGGCATACATAAGTGAAAATGTCATGAGATGATGTTTATGCGGGCGTTCGTTCCAATGAGTTTCCATGTATTCAAGCACATCGTTCATCCAGCCCATGTTCCATTTGTAATTAAAACCAATTCCGCCTTGATGTACAGGAGCGGTTACCTGCGGCCAATCGCTGGAATCTTCCGCGATCATAAGCGCTTCCGGCTTAAATGCAAAAACAGCTTTGTTCAATTTTTGTAAAAATGATACACCATGTGGATTAGCTTCAAGCCCTTCCCTATTCGGCCAGTAAAAAATGTTCGAGACTGCATCTACTCGAAAACCGTCAATATGATAATAGTCCATCCAAAAAAGAGCGTTCGAAATTAAAAAGCTATGTACTTCTGTTTTACTTAAATCAAAATTCGCCGTTCCCCATACATAATTTTCACGATCCCAGCTGTTTTCGTATTCATAGCTGAAATTGCCGTCAAAATTATGAAGCCCATGCGCATCTTTGCAAAAATGACCAGGCACCCAGTCCATAATGACCCCTAATCCTGCGCGATGGCATTCATCGACAAAATACATAAAATCTTTTGGTTCGCCATACCGTCTAGTAGCTGCAAAATAACCCGTGCTTTGGTAACCCCAGGAACGATCGAATGGGTGCTCTGTTACAGGCATCACTTCAATGTGGGTAAATCCTTGGCTTTTTACGTGCGGAATCAGCATATCCGCTAATTCACGGTACGTATAAAGATCATTTTCATCTTTTCCTTTTCTCTTCCATGTGCCTAAATGCATTTCATAAATAGCTAATGGTTCCTCATATATATGAGAAGGCTGACTATTATTAAACCATTCTTCATCCCCCCATTCATATTCATCAAGCGTTTTAACTACACCAGCTGTTTTGGGACGGAGCTCTGTCATAACGGCAAAAGGATCCGTTTTATGAATAACTCTCCCGCTTTGAGCGACAATCTCATATTTGTACAATGAATCTTCTAAATTAAGAGGAACTTCCAAAAACCATACACCTTCTGCTGATATTCGATTCATTTCGAATTCAAGGCCATTCCAATTGTTAAAATCACCAATCACTCGTACCTTTTTTGCATTTGGAGCCCATAAAACAAAATACGTTTTTTCATTTTGAATATGTGACCCAAATAATTTATACGCCTTAAAAAGATTTCCTTCATGGAATAAATGAAGATCAAACTCGGTTGGATAAAAAGTTTTCGATGACATGATTCACACCCTTTTATTTATGTATTCTTGGTGAAGTGGAGAAGAGGAAAATGCAGATAATGCCTTATTTACTTTAATATTGTTAGTATTCTTTAAAAATACACATTCTCCTTCTTTATTTCGAACATTTATTTATTAATTTCCCTTATTTTTTTAAAAATAACTATAAAGCGCATGTTAAAATTTTGTAAATATAAAAAAAACACCAGGAAGTTAAAAATAACTTCCTGGTGTTTCATGTTTCGTATGACCCCTACGGGATTCGAACCCGTGTTACCGCCGTGAAAGGGCGGTGTCTTAACCGCTTGACCAAGGGGCCATCTGGCGGAGAAGGAGGGATTTGAACCCTCGCGCCGGTTACCCGACCTACACCCTTAGCAGGGGCGCCTCTTCAGCCTCTTGAGTACTTCCCCAGATTGGCTCCGCAGGCAAGACTCGAACTTGCGACCGATCGGTTAACAGCCGATTGCTCTACCACTGAGCTACTGCGGAATATTCATAATGATGGGCCTGAATGGACTCGAACCATCGACCTCACGCTTATCAGGCGTGCGCTCTAACCAGCTGAGCTACAGGCCCCTAGTACCCTTTATATGTATGGAGCGGGTGATGGGAATCGAACCCACGACATCAGCTTGGAAGGCTGAGGTTTTACCATTAAACTACACCCGCATGCGGATTAAAATCAGATGGGGCGACTAATGGGAATCGAACCCACGAGTGTCGGAGCCACAATCCGATGCGTTAACCACTTCGCCATAGCCGCCATGATGCAAATGGTGGCTCAGGACGGAATCGAACCGCCGACACAAGGATTTTCAGTCCTTTGCTCTACCAACTGAGCTACTGAGCCAAGATCAAACATATTCATAAACTTAAAGCCTTTTGTCCTTCGTCCCGCTCATGCTGCGTCCGAAACGGTACGCTGAAGCAAAATCGAGGAAGAATATTCGCTTGCTTTACCAACTGAGCTGCTGAGCCAAATAAAAAAATGGCGGTCCGGACGGGACTCGAACCCGCGACCTCCTGCGTGACAGGCAGGCATTCTAACCAGCTGAACTACCGGACCAAATGATTGCGGGGGCAGGATTTGAACCTGCGACCTTCGGGTTATGAGCCCGACGAGCTACCGGGCTGCTCCACCCCGCGATAATAAAATATGAAAATGGAGGAGGAAAGGGGATTCGAACCCCTGCGCGGTTTGACCCGCCTGTCGGTTTTCAAGACCGATCCCTTCAGCCGGACTTGGGTATTCCTCCAAATTAAAATGATTCAAGTGGTGGACCTTGCAGGACTCGAACCTGCGACCGGACGGTTATGAGCCGTCTGCTCTAACCAACTGAGCTAAAGGTCCTTGGGCTCACAGGATGTGAGTTATAAATGTGTTGCCTCGCAATGCGGTGTTCTTAGTATTGGAAAATATGGTAGCGGCGGAGGGGATCGAACCCCCGACCTCACGGGTATGAACCGTACGCTCTAGCCAGCTGAGCTACACCGCCA
>NZ_MAMP01000021.1 GCF_001750285.1 Domibacillus iocasae | reverse complement strand
GAAGCGACACTCATTTTATAATGTGATGCAATTAGGCCGAGAGAATCCCCGCTTTTTACAGTATAGGAGGAGGATGCCGCTGAAACGATAGCATACTCACTCACTTCTTCCCCTTGTTCCATTTGTGCCGGCTCCACCTGAGCACTTTCATCATTTTCCGAGATGATCAGCTGATCATCGATCGACAGTGCATCGGATGTGAGATCATTCAACCCCATTAGCTGAACGACCGATATTTTGTACTGATTGGCGATGCTGAATAGCGTGTCTCCTTGTTTTACTGTATAAAGCTCTGAAGCCTCGGCAGACGCAGCTGCGCCAGCTGAAATAACAGTCGCCGCCGCTAAAGAAATAACCGTTTTATTCATCCAATTGCTCCTCCAATCTCAACTTACACTCTCTCATTCTATCGTCCCGTTTTCTCCAACCTTTTACTCTTTTAAAAACATTCTGTTTTTTAGAATCTTTCAACCTATAAAAAACCCTATATTTTCTTATTTATTGCGTAATTTCCATTTTACATAGAAAGCACTCGTCTTGTCGACTGCTAATTTACTGCCTCCTTCATTCGCCGCATCTTCAACGAGAAATGCTAATACAAAGGCTGGATTGTTCATGTCATAAGAAACAAACAACCCATTTTCTTTTCCAGTCGTTCCTTGC
This sequence comes from Domibacillus iocasae, assembly GCF_001750285.1. Taxonomy (GTDB): domain Bacteria; phylum Bacillota; class Bacilli; order Bacillales; family Domibacillaceae; genus Domibacillus; species Domibacillus iocasae. Next base: position 421,508 of record NZ_MAMP01000021.1, on the reverse strand, counting down.
TCTGCTTTGATTTCAGCTGTGCCTGTTTTGCCGGAAACGGCCATTCCTTCAATATTCGCCGCTTGCGCTGTTCCACGCTCTACTACGCCGCGCAACCCCTCTTTAATAATCGCTGCCTGATCAGTTGTTACAAGCTCTTTTTGCCAAACGGACGGTTCATCGTCAAGCTTCAAAAGAGGATTCATTATGCTGCCGCTATTTAAAAAAGCACCATATGCATTGGCTAAATGCGTCATTGTCGTTAAAACCTCTCCTTGCCCATAGCCCGTATCAGCAAGTAAAATATCAGATTCAAATTCGCCACTATTTGACACTTGTGAATCCCGCAGCGGATAAGCAAATGGATAGTCTGTTCCAAACCCAAATGATTGCAGCCCCGTCTTCAGTTGGTCTGCTCCCGTCTCAAGTGCTGCCATCGCAAAATAAATATTATCCGATGCTACAAGCGCTGATTTCAGCGTAACAGGCGCACTTGACTCACTTACACGTGTAACCCGGTAGTTGCCCCATGAGGAGTCTTTCTGCCATTGAAGACCGGTAATCGTTTTGCCCTCCGATGGATTAAGCTTTTTTGCTTTCATCGCAACTGATGCCGTGATCGGCTTCATCGTGGACCCCGGTGAGTACGCAGCAGCAAATCGATTTAAAAGCGGCTGTTTTGGGTTATCCTGAAGCGCCGTATATCGTTCGCCAGAAACTCCCATGGCAAATTCATTAGGATCAAAGGATGGGGATGAAACAAGCGCCAGCACCTCTCCCGTTTTTGGTTCTACAGCCGAAGCTGTTCCTGCTGTCCCGCCATACTGTTCAAACAAAAGTTTTTGCATTTCCGCATTAATAGTAACTTTTACATCCTGTCCATTTTGCGGCTCTTTTTTCGCAATAACAACCGGCTCTCCTTTTTCTTTTTCAATAAAAAGTTGAACACCGTCTGTTTCTTTTAATTGTTCTTCAAACAACTGCTCAAGTCCTCTTTTACCAATTTGATCCCCTTGCGCGTATCCTTCATTTTCCTTCAGTTCCTCTGCATTAATTTCACCTGTGTAGCCAGTTAAGTGAGCAGCAGAGGCACCATACGGATACACACGGACCGCTTTTGAAGAAGTGGTTGCACCTGTGACAGCTGTCGCTTTTTGAATGAGTGCTTCATTCGATGAAGCAACCGTCTTAAGCGGCACAAAGTACCCGTCCTGCACCCAGCTTTGACTGAGCTGTTCATCAATAAACCCTTTCTTGCTGCCTAGCACTTTCGCGAGTGCCTCTTTTCCGGCTTCGTCAATCGCTCCGGCATTTACGCCAATTTGAACGGCTGTTCCGTTCACCGCGAGCGAGCTGCCATTGCGGTCAAAAATCTGTCCTCTTTCTGCTTCAAGTGCTTGAATACGAACTTTATCGCCTTCCGCATAATTAGGCAGCAGAAAAGACGGATCCCAATCGATCAGCCATTCTTCCCCTTCTTCTGTTTCTTCAAGCTTCATGACTGCTTCTTTTTGGAATGAAACCGGCCCGGCGATTGTTTCCATTTCCACTTCAAACGGAAGACGCACTGTTTTTTCATTGTCCTCCTTGACGTCTTCTTCACTTGGAAGTCCCACTTCAAGCTTATCCATTTCAATGTCCGTCATAATATTTTTATACTGCTTCACAAATTGTTCCTCCGTCATTGCTGACTTTGTTTCACTCGTGAAATGTGTATACATGCTGCTGTAATTGCCTTCTTTCCATTCATTTATATATGCTTCAAGCTCTGCTTCCGGCGCATCTGGTCCACCGCATCCGCCGAGCAGCGTAATCGTTCCCATTGTTAAAAGAATTGCAAAACGTTTCATCATCTCCACCGCCCCTTTCTATTATCCTATTATTATACCAGAAAAAAACAGCCCTTTAAAAGGCTGCCAGGCTGTCGATAAAGTCGTCCATGTTTTTTAACCAAAAAACAATCATGAATAAGAAAAAACAGATTTACTGACAAAAGGTTTTATTAGTTTATAATCTGAACAGCTTTTTAAAAAGGCTGCTTCTTACGATTTTGGAACTCGAATGATGAGAAAACGCTCGCACTGAATCGGTGCATGCTTGAGCAAAGCGCGAGTTGATAAATATTGGACAGCATCTCCTTTTCGGATGAAAAATTGATTCGCAATCGATAAAACCACTGATTTCGATAAAGACAAGGCAGTAACAGCTGTTAAGTACAGGTAGCCTTCTGGCAAACTATATTCAATCATAACTTCCTGCCAGGAACCATTTTCAGCCACAGTCATTTTTACCATTCCTTTTAACCCAAGACACCACTTTTTTTGGGCAAGAGCAGCCTGTCGCGTAAACTCAGCATCGATCACGAGTCCTTCCTGATAAACCGTCATAAAGCGAATCATGCAGTCTTCTTGCCGTCGATTGACAAAAATGAGTGAACTCTCCAACGATTCATTTGGTTTCTCCATCCAATTCTCCTTTTAATTGTATTCATAATACCTTTTTCCTATTTCGACATTTTTCTTCAATTCCCTTTAAATTTCTCATACTAATTAAGACTGTAAATAATTAAGGTTGTAAAGGTAAATTCCAAAAAGGAATAATCTATCCTTTTTTGTTTCTCATACCAGTAAGTTGTAAAGGATGAACATTACATGCATGGGTTGTTTTTATGCAGTTAAATGAACTATTGCGCTATTACCGTCAGCACGTTCTCCGTATTTCACAAAAAGGAATGGCTGAACGTTTGAATATTACACAGTCAAGCATTTCCAAATATGAAAAAGGCGAAGCAGGCATCGACAGCCGCATGCTGCTGAAAATCATAAACGCGTACCGGATTCCAGAAGATGAATTCGCGGCAGCCATTCTGGAAAAGTCTGTTCACTATGACACTATCTCTATTCATGAACGCCAGCAAGCCGTCTCCAAAAATTCGAGACAGCACCTTCTTCTTTTTGATTTGCCACAAAAGGGTTGGTTTTTCGCTATAATGGATAAATACTTACTAACGAAGGAAGATTTGATGATTTTCACCTCTCAGTTTTGGCTGTCCATTACGTTTTTTGCTTTTTATTTTTCATGGGGCATATTTATGCCGTACTGGAATGCCTGGCTTGTTTCAGAAAAAGGTTTGCCTGTTGAAGCCGCTTCTTCACTCATTGCGATCGGATTACTCGTCCGGGCCGCGTCCACTTTTTTTCTCTATCCGGCAATGAGCGCTAAATTTCCGGCGGGTACACTCCTAAAATGGTTCACGAGCACAGCAGCTCTTTTATCGCTTTTCTTTATTCCTGCTTCTGGCTATGTCCCGCTGCTTCTTGTTATGGCAGCATTTTGCCTTGTTTACCCAATCATTATGCCAATGGCGGACAGCATGGGTGCACTCCTGATGAAAACGGATGGGATTCATTATGGGAAAAGCCGCTCTTGGGGATCAATTGGCTATACTGTCTCTGTGTTTTTCATTGGCCTCGCGACCGCTGCTTTTACAGACGCGGCTATCTTATACATTTTAATTGGCAGTTTAGTTTTTATGGTGGCGGCTGCTTTTTATTATATGCCGCCTGTACTTGGGGCACGCGACGAACTGCGGCGTGTGCCGCTAAAGCAGTTGTTTCGTTCACGGCGTTTTGTGACGGCACTCATCGTTTGTGTACTTATTCAAGGAGCGCACGCCGCTTATTATAATTATGGCGTGTTGTATTTGCAGCACCTTGGTGTAAGCAGCATTTGGACAGGCGTTATTTTAAATATCGCGGTTGCGGCAGAAATTATTTTTTTCAGTGTGGCAGATCGTTTTTTACGCCATGTTTCGGTCCCAGTCATGTTTATGGGCGCGGCGTTTGCAGCCGTTTTTCGCTGGTCGATTATGTTTATATTGCCAACTGTCGCCGTTTATATTTTTGCCCAAGTATTTCATGCGTTTACATTCGGGCTCGCCCATTATGCGTTCATCCGGCTTCTTTACCAGGAATTTGATACATCCGAAATTCCAGCCGCCCAAGGTGTATATTCATCACTCGGCATGGGATTAAGTACAGCAATTTTCACTTTTGGGGCAGGCTATTTATATGATATAGAACCGCGTTTTGCTTTTTTAAGCATGGCAATAGTTGCGTTGCCCGCCGTTTTTGTTAGTTTTTTAATGATAAAAGGAAAAAGATAAGAATTTTCAGTATTTTTTAAGCCAAATGTATTTTTTTCGCTTATACTAATAGAAAGAGTGACTGGAGGAGGGCTTGCGATGGCTCAAACGGAATTGACATTTGAAAATAAACTTCTCGAGATTTTCGAACATTTGCATGCACACCCAGAAATCAGCTGGAAAGAAACAGAAACAACTGCGTACATTTCGCAGATGTTAACAAAAGAAGGCGTCCGTTCTTATACATTTGATGATTGCACCGGCCTCATTGCGGAAATTGGCAGCGGCTCGCCGGTTGTAGCGGTTCGGGCCGATATTGATGCTCTTTGGCAGCAAGTAAACGGGGAATTCCGCGCCAACCATTCGTGTGGACACGATGCGCATATGTCGATCGTCATCGGCGCGATTTTAGCTTTAAAGGATGAGATAACAGATGGTAATGGGACTGTCCGGTTCATTTTTCAGCCGGCGGAGGAGACAGGCACTGGAGCATTAAAAATGGTCGGCAAGGGCGTGGTCGATGATGTTGATTATTTATTTGGCATCCACCTTCGTCCCATTGAGGAAGTGCCATTCGGAAAAATCACGCCAGCGGTTCATCATGGGGCCGTTGCTTTTTTAAACGGGAAAGTAATCGGCGATGATGCACACGGGGCGCGTCCACATCAAGGAATTAATGCCATTGAAGTCATGTCGTCGTTAAGCCGGCAGCTGAATACGATCAATTTTTCACCATTTGAGCCATATTCAGCGAAAATGACCCATATTGAAGCGGGCGGCCAAAGCTTAAATATTATTCCCGGCTCAGGAAAATTCGGGCTCGATGTTCGGGCGCAGCGCAATAAAGTACTGCTGGAGCTTCAAAAAGCAGTAGAGCATAAAATCGAGCAGATCAGCTTACTGTATGAAGTGCAGATTGATTATGAATGGATGGATTTCACACCTGCTGCTGAAGTATCTGCAGATGCAGAAGCTTTTTTACGAAAAGGAATCATTGAAGTATGCGGCAAAGAAGCCCTGGCTGAGCCACTTATTACATCCGGCAGCGATGATTTTCACTTTTATACAATTAAACGCCCTCATATTAAAGCGTGTATGATGGGTCTTGGTTCAGGCCTCACTCCAGGTCTGCACCATCCGAATATGACATTTGACAGGCGCATTATTAAAATCGGTGCTGAAACATTGGCCGCCAGTGTTAAGCACGCACTAAAAAGCGAATAAAACAAATCCGCAGTAGACCGGTGTCACTGCGGATTTTTTGCGTGCGCTGCCCGATGAACCGGCAGCAATCGTTTTTTATACAATACGCCCAGCATATTCAATAGCCGTTTTGGCCATCGTTTCGGGAAGAAAGGTTTCGTATAAAAGGTTGAATGTGCCGTTTTAATATCTTCCCAGTTCATGCAGTCTTTCGTTTGGCGAAAACGGGCGACATCAATAATCATTGTGCTGCCGGCTGTTGTAATCATGATATTTCGCAAATGCACGTCAGATGGATTTAAACCCCGCGTTCTTGCTGCCGAAAGCCCCCGGTCGGCTTCTTGAATGTGGCGTGTAGAGATCTCAATCCCTTCTTCTAAGCATTGAAAAAACGTTTTACCCTCTACCCAATCAATGACAATGTACGTTCCGCCGGCTTCATGTAAAGTCGGAAAGTGAGGAACACCTGAAAGAAGACGATAAATATCGGCTTCCTCTTTTGCAATATGGACCTTATCCGGATAAAACACTTTAAGCGCCTCGTCTGTTCCTTTAATCCGAAACACGACAGCACTTCTGCCTTCTCCTGCAAAGATCAGCTTTTCATTACTGGCGATTGAACGCCAATGACCTCCCTGCCGCTTGAACCGGACACTTTCCGCTAAATGCTTATACCGCTTCATACTCATTCCTCTTTTCTTCTTTCTTCTATTATATACGGGTATGCAGCCGAAAACGATTCATTTGTTTAGGTACCTGTGGCATTCATGTCAATGACTTCTTTTTTCATTTTTACCATGAAGAAGCAATGTATAACCCTTAGACCGGTATAATGAAATTTAGGACAAAGGAAATACCGCCTTAAACTAATAAATACCGCCCTAAGCAAAGAGGCTGCCCCATTTGGGAGCAGCCTCTCTTTCATTTTATATTAGTCAAGAATTGTAACGTTTACTGTGCGTACACCCCAGCTATATGCTGCATCGTTGTTTGGCACGTGAAGATCGATTTTGTTGCCTTTAATAGCGCCGCCTGTATCACCGGCCACCGCTTCTCCGTAACCTTCAACATATACGCGTGAACCTAGTGGAATAACATTTGGATCAACTGCGATCACTTTTTTGTTCGGTGCATTGCGAAGGTCAATTCCTGTTGCTGTAATTCCTGAGCATCCTGCACATTCTGCTGTATACGCTGTTGCAGTCACTGTTAATGTTTTGCCTTGTGGTGCTGATGTTGCTTGCGCAGGCTCAGCAGCTGCTTGTGTTTGTTGTGCAGCAGGTGCAGATGCCGCTTGAGCTGGTGCAGCTGATCCGTTTGTAGATAATTGCTCACCAGGGTAAATCATATTAGAAGAAAGACCGTTGATTGATTTCAATGAACCCACTGAAATACCGTGTGCTGTTGCAATTTTATAAAGTGTATCGCCTGCTTTAACAGTATATGTACCGTTAGATTCCGCTGCAGCTGTGCTGCCTGAACCGGATGTTTGGATTGTGTCACCCGCGTAAATCATATTAGAAGAAAAACCATTTGCTGATTTCAACTGATCTACCGTTGTACCTGTTTTCTGAGAGATGCTCCATAATGTGTCACCTGATTGTATTGTATATGAGCTAGCTGATGCAGCAGTGCCGAATACGCTGCCGCCGATTACTGTCGTTGCTGCTAGTGCCATGATTTGCTTTTTCATAATAAAAAAACCTCCTGGATTTTTCCTGCCGGCATGACTGAGCATGCGTCCGCAAGAATTTTGTGATGCTGTACTTCTCCGTGACTGTAGGGACAACAACTAATCTATATAAAAGCGATAAACGCTTAAATGAGGACGCCGTTCCTCGAGTGGCCGTTGTCTTAATCGGCCTAACGAGATTTATTGTAGCACGTCAGGAGGTGTAATGATTTTAAAAGAACGTTACGCTTGTATGTTCAAATATGACGTTCATGTTACATGAAAGCGATTATCTCGATTTCGTAATAATCTTGACATATACAAACCAATTAGAGACAAAAAAGGGAGCTGACTTGAGCCGACTCCCTTAATCACTTATTTTAAGATTTGAACTTTCACTGTGCGAACGCCCCAGTTTTTTGCTTTTTGTGTAGTAGACATATGAACGTCAATTTTATTTCCTTTAATAGCACCGCCTGTATCGCCGGCAACTGCTTCTCCGTACCCTTCAACATATACTTTCGTGCCAAGTGGAATCACTTTCGGATCCACGGCAATGACTTTTGCATTCGGATTTTTCTTTAAGTTGATGCCCGTAGCAGTAACGCCTGAGCATCCACTGCAATACGCTGTGTAAGCCGTTGATTTAACAGTAATTTCTTTTGAAACACTTTTTTTATTTGTCGGCGCAGGAGCAGATGTTGCAGCCGCCGTACTGCCGATAGAAAGCTTTTGACCGATTCGAATTGTATTAGAGGAAAGATTGTTCCATTTTTTCAGTTGATCCACAGTTGTGCTGTAACTTTTTGAAATTTTGTAAAGTGTATCACCTTTTTGAACCGTGTAAGTAGCGGCAGCTGCTTGTGCCGCAGAAGCTGAGAAAATCATCATTGCAGCAAGAAAAGACATGGCCATTTTTTTCACGTATCATTACCCCCTAGTTTTGTAACACGAGATTGATTGTAACACGGTTCTATTGCAAGACTATTACACTATGATGTTCGTTATATTACATTCACGTTTCAAGTGTTTAATAATTCTGACAATAGAAAAATAGAACAATAATATGAAATTATTATTGGTTCATCTAACAATAGTTGTATATAATGAAGAATGATATTTATTTATTCTATTTGATGGGAGATTTTATAATGGCTTATCGGCTTCAGCTTTTAAAAGGGCTGTTTCGCTCTACCCATGAACTTGCACAGCTGTCACAGGCCGAAAAAATCCGCGGTTTATGGACAAAGTTTTCACTATTGATTCTGATCAGTGTGCTACTGTCTTTGCTGGCCGGTGCATTGGGCATACAAAGTGAAAGCATTTCTGCTTATCTGGCCGACTTTGATATATATACATATGAATGGCTGAAACTATTGTTTGCGGCAGGCTCGGGGCTTGCTGGTCTACTGCTTCCTTTTTTCTTTATATTCATTCCAGCCCTTTTATTTTGGACATTCCTTGAACTTGAATTTAAAAAACTCGTTGCCTTGCAATGTATAACATTTTCTATTTATTTAATTGAATTTGCTCTGCTCATCGCCTGGAATGTGTTTTTCTCCATTCCTCGTGATTCGTCGCCTTTCTCACTCGGGGTTGCGGCCCAATATATAACAGAAAATATGATCGTGATTCGTTTTTTCAGCTTTATTTCGATCTTTCAAATTTGGATTCTTGTCATTCAATATCGTTTTTTACGTACTTCGCAGACAAGAAAACCTCATTTTGTTTTCTTCATGGTGCTCTTGATCGGACTTGCATTTTGGATTTTGGCGACATTGTTTACATCGATTCATGTCGAAAATTTGTTTTAACGAAAAGAGGTGGATAAGATGAAGAAAATAAAAAAACAAGTGTGGCTCGTGGCAAGCGCTGCGGTAATTGCTGGAAATTTGTATTTAACTTTTAAAGAAGACAGCAAGGCGGGCCGAACAGAATGGCTGACAGATTGGGACCGTGCTGAAACAGGAGACGTCGTAGAGTCTTTCTCTGCAGAAGGTGTTGTCATCCCTTCAGACGACTACCCCATTTATTTTGACGAAAGCAAAGGAGCACTTGAACAAGTGCTTGTACAAGAAGGAGATGAGGTTCAGCCAGCTACACCTTTATTTGAATATTCCTCCGATAAAATCGACGTAGAAATTGACGAATTAACAGTGGAAAAAGAGCAAATCCAGCAGCAAATCTCATTAATTGATAATCAAATAAGCCAGCTGCGGATTTTGCTGTCACAAGCTGAGGGTGAAGAAAGCAACACAACGATCCCTTCATCTAATAGTGATAGTAGTAATGGCAACACAATGATTATTCAAAACGGCGATGCAAGCACAACGATTGAAAAAGATATTTTGCAGCAGGAAACAGAAAAGCAAAAGCTGCAGGAAGAAGTCAAAAAATTCGATGCGCTGATTGCCGACCAGGAAGCGAAAAAAAGTGATCTTATCGTGAGCAGCACAACGGATGGCTATGTGAAAAAAATTGATACGAGCCTTAACAATCCACTGTTGATAATCAATTCATCTGTTCCGGCTGTACAGGGTGTTTTTGATGAAAAGCAGGTCGCAAAAGCAGAGGCGGGCCAACGCGTTGAAGTAACCGTTGATACGACACTGAAAACGTTCGGCGGATCACTCGACACGGTCAGTTCATATCCTGAAGAAGAACCGTCCGTTAAACAAAAAAGCTTGTACCCTTACTCAGCTCAGCTGACAAACATAGATTCGAGCGAACTGTATCCCGGGTTAAAAGCAAATGTAAAAGTTATTACGGCTGAGGAGTCTAATGCTGTCACCATTCCAAATACAGCAATTTTGAAGAAAAACAAGAAATCCTATGCTGTTATCATGAATACGAATGGTCTGCTGGAACGCCGGCAAATTAAAACGGAGCTTCACGTCGATGGTGTGTATGAGGTCGTCAGTGGTGTAGAAACAGGCGAAGCGATTGTCATTAATCCGTATGAACTGATCATAAAGCATGGCCCCTTCATTACGCCGATCAATGCTGATCATGTAAAAAAGAAACCGTGGAACGAACTGTCCCGCACGGAAAAAATGAAATATGCGCTCATAGGCTTTTTATCTTAATAGATTACTGCTGCCTCTCTAAAAGAGAGGCAGTTTTTTTTTGTTTTCTATCTTTCTATTCTTTTATTCTGGTAAAATAGTAACAAAAAGACTATTTGGAGGAGAAAATGAAAAATTGTTCCTTGCTTCTATTTATGATTCTTTCTATTAGTTTATTTATTCAGCCTTCCACCTTTGAAGCTGAAGAAGCCCCTGTGTATATGAGTACAACTGTTGATACGGTTTTTTACTCGTCTCCAGCAGGGACGGAAACGCGTGCAGGAGTTCCAATTCCAGCCGGCACAACCATTCTTTTTATCTCAAATGAAGAAGAAGAAACAAAAGTTGAATGGGAGGGACAAGCCGGTTTTATAGAAACCGCTCATCTTGTTCAACAAGATACCAGTTCTCCTCTTCCTGAGCAGAATGCTCTTGCTGCTACACCAGAGCCCCCTCTTACATCAGGCGCTTATTTCCGGCTGATGTCGGATGCCGAACTATTTGAAAAGAAAGACGGCAAGATGGTGAAAGCTGGACGCCTGTTATCAGGTGAAGCCTGGAAGAAAAAAGGCGTGGAAAATGGCTATGTTTCTTTTATATTTGGCAACGGCACAGCTTATGTGAAAGAATCTGAGATTTCTTACCTTGCATCTGCCACTCTTGCCGGTGGTGTTCAGTCAGGGAAAGCCTATCGAAATAAAGTCCAGGTAAGAAAAACAGCCGGCCTTCTCTATTCGAAAAATGGAAAGTTGACCACGATGGCCCGCATTGTGCCAGGTGTTATGTTTGAAACACGCGCCGCCTACGGAGATTATTACATTATCAGCATTGGCGGAAGAAGCGCCTACCTCCACAAGTCAGATGCAGCATTATATACCGGCAACTATGTCGATCCTTACAAGATAATCACGTACAGCCAAATGGTGAAAGATTTAAAAGAGCTTATCCAGTGGCACCCCGATATCGCTTCCCTCGAAACGATTGGGAAATCTGTAGACGGCCGGGATTTGTACGCGCTCAAACTCGGTACAGGAAAAGAAGAAGTCTTGATCAATGCCTCCCATCATGCACGTGAGCACATCACGACAAATGTCGTCATGGAAATGGCCGATCAGTATGCCCATTTATATAAAACAAATGGGAAAATGAACGGGTACGCGGTTCAATCCATCTTGAAAAAAACATCTCTTTATTTTGTGCCAATGGTGAACCCGGATGGGGTGTCACTCGTACAGCTCGGTGCAAACAGTGCGAAAAATAAAGCTTCTGTCCTGAAAATTAACGGTGGCAGCGCCAATTTTTCCGCTTGGAAAGCAAACGTACGGGGTGTTGACTTGAACCGCCAATATCCAGCAACATGGTCAACGATCTGCTGTAATCCAGGAAAACCATCTTCCCAAAATTACAAAGGACCAAAAGTGCTGAGCGAACCTGAAGCGAAAGCAATGTATGATTTTACGCTAAAGCATTCATTTAAAACGAGCGCTTCCTATCATAGTTCCGGGCAAATTATCTTCTGGCATTTCCACCAGTCCGGCTCCCGTAAAACGCGTGATTATGCTCTGGCGAAAAAAGTAAGTGCCAAAACAGGCTACAGCCTTGTTGCTCCGCGCTCGAATCCAAGCGGTGGAGGATTTAATGATTGGTTCATTCAAAATGAAAAAAAACCCGGATTTACTATTGAAGTGTCTCCTTATGTCGGCAACCGCCCTGTTCCACTTGTTTACTTCTCAAGTATATGGAAACAAAACAACACAATCGGCTTGATGCTTGCCAATGAAACAATTAAATAAAGAAAAAAGGGATGTTCAGTGACATCCCTTTTTTCTTTATTTTTTCACAATTAATTCATATGGTGTTGTTGAAGCCGTGCCGTTCGCTTCGCTTAGTTCAATGTAATAGTTTCCTTTTGGCAGCTTCAAACTAGCCAGCTCTTCATCATCCTTACCATAACGGTCAAATGATGCGACTAATGCACCTTTTGCGTTATAGATTTCCATTACACCATCCAGGTTTTTCCCGGCAGAAAATGAAAAGGCTACCGTACCCTCTTTTATCATTTTGAGCACAAAATGGTCAATGTCACCAAATGAAACGCCGGCATTAAAGTAACCACGCGCACCATATTTTCCATTTGTTGTTTTAAGGGCAAGCGGCTTCGCCGGCACGTGGTTCACCACTTTCCCGTCACCATCCCTCGACTGGTTATACGTAGCGCCCACCTTTACTTCGTACGGCTGCAGGTTCGGTCCTGCCGCCATAAATGGTGCTGCTTCAATAAAATAGCCCGTATCTTCTTTTGCAGCAAACGACGTATGCACATCAGGCTCAATCACAAGTGAAAACAGATCAGGCCCAAATGGTGTCACACGGCTCATCTCTTCTTCATCAAGTACTTTGTCACCGTTTAAATCTTCAATAACCGCACCGCTAAATATATGCCCTGGACGCAACTCGTATGGAATACCCGCTTTTTGCGAGGCAGTAAGGGCGCTTCCAGCGATATCAAGCGTGTACACACGGGGGCCGCCTTTGTTCATGAAGTAGTAGTAGTCAATGTCCCCAGACTGAATAAAATAGTTTTGAACCGCTTTGCCAGCTGTAATATTCAGCCCTTCTTCCGGCGTATTGGCATCTGTATCTTTTTCTGCCGGTACGTTGGCAATTCGGCTCGATGTGAGCTTGTAAGGATCTGCCGAAATGTTTTCTGAATTGTTCACGACCATCATCACATACGTTTTGTCTTTCCTCAAAGCGACGTTCATGTTTCCTGATCCGCCAAAACCTCCAAAAAGAGCCGCGACTAAATCCATTTCTCCATTACTGCCTGAGATCGGAAGCAATTCCCCTGTTTCTGCATCAACCTCCAGCAATGTCATCGAGGCAAGCTGCCCGCTTCCTTGCTGCACTTCAAATGAGTAAATCCCATCATCAGCTGAAACGAAGCGATAATAGTCTTCGTCAAACCCGGATTGGAAATAGCCTTGTTTATTTCCACCCAGTGTGTAAGGAATAGCCTTTTCAAGAATATTGCTGCTTTCCGGATTCTCTTCTTCTCCATCTATCAATTCGTCTTCTTTCATTTCACCATACTCATCCGCAGTAATGTCACCGTCCATCAATGTATCTTCAAGCGTCCCTTCTTCCGGCAGCCCGTCTTCATCCGCTGGAATGGTCCGTTCTTCTACCTTAAACGTGTATGGCGTCGCAGACTCACCTACTGCGACCTCTTCAAACATCGAGATATCCATTGAAAAGAGATCTAGAATCGATCCTAAGAAAATATCCTCACTAAATGCTCCGTTTGTCACTTCAATTCGGTACTCTACACCCGGCATCGCTTCGAATGAAACCGTTTCTCCTTTATTCACAGGATTGTTATTGCCGTCAACAATGGAATATTCCTCTTCTCCTTCTCTCATGTAGACATGGATGGCCGAATCAACGCCAGGCAAATCAGAAACAGACAAAGACAGCAATTTTGCTTGTTCAACTGACAGCTTGAAAAAGTCTGAATCCGGCACTTCTTCTTCTCCACTGTATAAAGTGAAATCATTTTTCACATATGGCAATGCTGTTATAGCGACAGGTTCTTCGTTCGTTGCCTGATCCGGTGTAATCGGAGCCAGCTTTTCTGCCTGAAGCGTAAATGTCGACTTGCCGGATGCGCTGTAATTACCGTTCGTATCCTTTACGCCGATAACAAGCGTGCCCCCCTCAACAGCCGTATACAAATAGCCCTCCTGCCCGTTCACAACTGTCCGGTCCACATCACGAATGTACTGGGGGTCTCCATCTTCCGGCACAAAGTACAATTCCATCGCGTAATCGTATCCTTTACTGCCGTCTAGAACTGTCTGTACATGCTCCCCTTCTGTCATGCTCGCTTTATACCAATGCATCCTTCCTGGCGCTTTAAATGTTCCTGTAAACGATTGCTTTCCTGACTTGATTTCTTTTGCTTCTTTTAAAATAGCTTCCCCTGATACGTCTGGACGATCCGGAAGTTTATTCACATCAAATTTCAGCGCGTTCAGCGGATTGATTAATCCGTTGCCGTATGTTAAATCGTATCCTTTTTCACCTAAATCCGTTGCTGTCTGTTCTAAAATATATTCAATCTCAAACGCTGTTAAATCCGGATATTTGGACTTTAACAAACCAGCAGCGGCCGCGACCACTGGTGACGCCATTGATGTGCCGGTCAACCGCTCAAATTTTGATCCGGATTCCGCACCGTACGCCGTACTGTAAATATTTTCACCTGGTGCGACAACATCAACCGATGTCCCATAGTTGGAGCTGTCTGACAAAGTCTTTGAGCCGCCCACGTTTCCGACGCTAATGACGCCAGGGTACGCTGCCGGGTAGGAGTATTGATCAGTTGATTCATTGCCTGCCGCCGCGACGACAACAACACCTGAATCAATCGCATATTGGATCGCTTCTTCCACCACCGCTGCCGGCATAAAACCGCCAAGGCTCAAGTTGATCACGTCCGCTCCTTGATCAACGGAATAAGTAATACCCTCTGCGATGGTGAAATCATTAGCGCTGATTGAACCATTAAATACATCAACAGGCAAAATTTTTGCGTTTGGAAAAACACCGTAGCCGCCGAGGCCGTTATCTTTTGTTGACGCAATAATGCCGGCTACATGTGTTCCATGTAAATCACGAACTGGATTTCGCGCTGGATTTGCCACGTTGTATGGCTGCAGTAAATTTGCTTTTAAGTCCGGATGTTTATAATCCACTCCCGAATCCACCACGGCAATCTTCACACTATTTTTCCCTGCGTAAGAAAGGGCTTTTCCCATATTCAGCATCGCCAAATGATCCATTTTCGCCGCTTTTGGATCTGGCATGGCGGCAAAGGCTTTATATTGAATGCTCGGCATGATTGCTACTACTTCCGAGCGCGTTTTATATACTTTGATCACATCGCTCAGCTTTTTAGATTTTGGTACTTGTACAACGTCGTATTTTAAACCTGGCAGACGCTTAATCACCGAAACGCCTGCTTTTTTATGTATACTCTGCGGCAATACTTTTGAATACTTAATGACGAGTGTTTGTGAATCTGTCACCTGCTTTTCAGCTTGAGCTGTCTTATACTGCTGCTCTTTTTCTGATACCGGCACCTCAGCGAATGCTGCCCCCGGGATGAGTAGTGAGGCGCTGACAGCTGCAGCCATCCATTGTTTCCATTTCATCACATTGAATCCTCCATTCATATTACCTTCCCCTATCATACAGGAAAAACAAGCAAATTGTTTCAAAAATTTTCAAGTTTTTCACAGATAAAAAAGGCAGGCTTGAACTTATGTTCAGACCTGCCTTTCCCATTAAACCATTAAATAATCCGCGCTAAAATGACGCCAGTAATGTTTGTTAATTTTTCTGTTAAGCTCGGGACGATTTCACCGTTTACTTGATTGTCAATGTCTATCAGTGTGTACGCATAGTCGCCTTTACTGCGGTTCACCATGTCCGCAATATTTAACTCATAATCTGACAAGGCGCCAGTAATCTGGCCAACCATGTTCGGTACGTTTTTATGCGCAACCGTTACACGGCGTTTACCGGTAAACGGAATTTCCACGTTGCCGAAGTTGACAGAGTTTTTAATATTTCCAGTTTCCAGGTAATCTTTCATTTGACGCGCAGCCATAATCGCGCAGTTTTCTTCTGATTCTGTTGTAGATGCCCCTAAGTGAGGAATCGGTATAACATTTTTCATACCGATTACATTTTCGTTCGGGAAGTCTGTCACATATTTGCCGACTTTGCCGTTCTCAAGCGCTGCACGCATATCTTCTTCGTTCACAAGCTCACCGCGTGAGAAGTTCAAGATAACTGATCCATTTTTCATAACAGAGAATGCTTCTTTATTAAACATGCCGCGCGTGTCATCCGTTAATGGAACATGAACCGTAATGTAGTCGCTTGCTGCGAACAATTGCTCAATTGTAAGGGCACGCTGCACGTTGCGTGACAGGTTCCATGCGGTATCAACAGAAATGAACGGGTCAAAGCCGATCACGTCCATATCAAGGTCAAGCGCGTTGTTCGCAACAAGAGCACCAATATGGCCGAGACCAATTACGCCAAGTGTCTTGCCTTTTACTTCGCGGCCGACAAATTGCTTTTTGCCCGCTTCAACCAATTTCGGAATCGCATCGCCCTGCCCTTTTAATTCATTCGTCCAGTTGACACCGTCAAACAAATTACGGGAAACGGCCATGATCGTTGTTAAAATCAGTTCTTTTACTGCATTTGCATTGGCACCTGGCGTGTTGAAAACGACAATTCCGCGTTCCGTACAAGCCTGCACCGGAATATTGTTGACGCCTGCACCTGCGCGGGCGATCGCTTTTACGCTGCTGTTAAATTCGGCGTCGTGCAAGTTCGCACTGCGCAAAATAATGCCGTCCGGCGTGTTTGTTTCGTCATTTACTTGAAAATTGTCCGCATTGTTGAAAACATTTAAGCCGATATCGGCAATATTGTTCATGGATTTAATCGTATACACGTTTGTTTACTTCCCTTCCGCTGAGTGAGTCTGTTCGAATTCTTCCATAAAAGCTACGAGCGCTTTTACACCTTCAACCGGCATCGCATTGTATACACTTGCGCGCATTCCGCCAACCGAACGATGCCCTTTTAATGTTTCAAGTCCTTTTGCTTTCGCTTCTTTTACGAATAGTGCATCCAGTTCTTCGCTTGGGGAAACAAACGGAATGTTCATTAATGAACGGTCCGCTTTTTCGATGGGCGAGCTGAACATAGCAGATTGATCCAAGTAATCGTACAAAATAGCCGCTTTTTCACGGTTAATGCTCTCCATCGCTGCAAGACCGCCAAGCTCTTCCAGCCATTCAAACACAAGCTTCGCCATGTAAATACCAAATGTCGGCGGCGTGTTGTAAAGCGAACCGCTGTCTGCATGTGTTTTATAATCAAGCATCACCGGCACGGAGGCGTCTGCTTTTCCAATTAAGTCTTCACGAATAATCACAAGCGTTAATCCAGCCGGGCCGATATTTTTTTGCGCGCCCGCATAAATAATGCCGAATTTCGTCACATCGATTTCTTCCGACAAAATATTTGAAGACATGTCAGCAACGAGCGGTACATTTCCCGTATCAGGAATGTTGTTAAATACTGTTCCTTCAATTGTATTATTTGTCGTAATGTGAACAAAGTCCGCTTCTGGATCAATCATATCCGCTGTCACAGCCGGGATGTAACTGAAGTTTTTATCTTCAGAAGACGCAATAACACGTACTTCGCCGTATTTTTTCGCTTCTTTAATCGCTTTTTTCGACCAGGAACCCGTATTGACGAAATCCGCTTTTTTGCTGCCGGCAAATAAATTCATCGGCACCATTGCGAACTGCTGGGAAGCTCCGCCTTGAATGAATAACACTTTGTAGTTGTCCGGAATGTTCATCAGCTTGCGTAGAACGGCTTCCGCTGTTTCAATGATCTCTGTAAACCATTTCGAACGATGGCTCAGCTCCATCACCGACATGCCGGAACCCGCGTAATTCGTAAGTTCGGCCTGGGCTTTTTCAAGTACCTCAAGAGGCAACATTGAAGGACCCGCTGAGAAATTATACACTCGTGTCATCATACTACTCCTTCATTCGTGTTATTTTCGATAATCTGAAAATTTTTGCTTTATCAATATCCGAATTATAAAATAACACGCCGTACTAATCAAGGGTACCTCTCTTGGATTTCCGAATAAATTCCTCGTCGATACCGCTTACAATCATTGATGTAGGCATTGTTTTTATTTACGAACATTTTGTTAAATTTTCTTACATTTATTCGTTTTTTTAACCAAATGAATTTTATTAAACAAAGTCATTCAAAGTAAAACAGACGACTTTTTTCAAAGGACATTTAAAAAAGGAACATGACTGGCCGGCTGTCTCGTATAATGTAGGGCAGTTTTTTGTTATTCGCCATCAAAAATGGCTGTTCGTCATAAAACCCTTTCTTTCATTTCAAAAAGAGTCTATTTCTCATTTGGAAGTTGGTATATAATGAGAAATAACTAGAACTATTGGAGGTGTTAAGCATGTTTTGTGCAAAATGCGGCACAGAACTAGGCAGCCGTTCGCATTACTGTCCGGGCTGTGGCAAAAAAAGCGGCAAAGCGTTCTCATTCATTAAATTTCTTGGTTTTTTATGCCTCATCACTGCGCTTGGGTTCGGCGGTGTTATTTATTATCTGGTAAACAAGGATGACGTACCGCAAAGAGCGATGCAGCCGGTAAAACAAGAAGCGCAGGCCGTTGTCCGCAAGACAGTGGCGCCGCCAAAAGAAGTCGCAGCGAGTGAACAAGAAGCACTTACCGATATTATCGCCGTAACCCAGCAAAATGTATTTACTGTTTTTACGGATTATGGTCAAGGATCTGGATTCCTGATCAATGACCACGGCGATGTAGCGACCAATGCACACGTTGTCGAAGGAACCGTATATGTGATCGTGAAAGACATAGATGGAGTGGAACATGAAGGCACAGTGATCGGCTATTCCAACGAAACAGATGTTGCCCTAATTCGGGTACCGGACTTCGCCGGCCGCTCGCCGCTGAATATCGAAACAGGTGAAAAAGCACAAGTCGGTGATGAAGTGATCGCGCTCGGCAGCCCACTGGCACTGGAAAACACGGCGACATTTGGCTACATTACCGGAGTGGATCGCAGCTTTATTATTGATCCACATTCGTACGATAATATTTATCAAACGTCTGCAGCCATTGCACCCGGAAGCAGCGGCGGCCCGCTCGTGTCGAAAAACACGGGCCGTGTCATTGCGATTAATTCAGCAAAATTAACAGGAGAAGAAGCGATTGGCTTTAGCATTCCCTACAAAGATGTGGCGGCTATGCTAAATGATTGGAGCGCGTCTCCGCTCTCTGAAGATGAAATAACAAGTCTTTTTTACACTGAAGACGGCTTGTTATTTTTTGAAGAATATTGGAACGATGATGCTTATTTCGACGGCGGAGAGTACAGTGAGGACAAAGCATATGACTACTACGACATTCCGGAAGACTGGTGGTACGAGGAAGAAAAGTATGTAGAAGAAGATGTGGAAGAAGACGTTATAATAGAAGATTACGTTGAAGAAGTGCCGGAAGAAGACATTCCCTATTTTGAGCCTGAAGAAGAAATCATTGAGGAGATGCCTCCTGAGGAAGAAATCGTTGAAGAGATACCTGCTGAAGAATGGCCGGCTGTCGATGAAGAGCCCATTGTCGAAGAACCGCTTGTAGAAGATGAGCCGTTTCCTGTGCTTGAAGATATCAATGGAGATGGTGTGATTGATGTGCTTGACGTAACGGAAGACGTGAACATGGATGGCGTAATTAATGAGTGGGACTTGGAAGAAATTTTAATGATGCAATAATTTTAAACAGAACCTGCCTGTTAGGTTCTGTTTTTTTGTGTAGTCAGATGTTCATTTTTGAAGTATAATGACTACAATTTGTGTGTCATTTAGGAGGAAGATAATTTGCGTACCTATCAAGTTGACGAGCGGCCGCCGATTCCGGCACTGATCCCGCTTAGTTTGCAGCATTTATTTGCTATGTTCGGGTCTACTGTTCTTGTTCCGGTTTTATTTGGTGTCAATCCTGCCACGATTTTATTAATGAACGGCATCGGCACGCTTTTGTACATTTTTCTTTGTAAAGGGCAGATCCCGGCTTATCTCGGGTCAAGTTTTGCCTTTTTATCCCCCGTCTTTTTAGTGCTCGCTGATGGCAGCTATAATCAGGCGCTTGGAGGATTTATCGTCGTTGGCCTTATTTTCATCCTTGTTTCCGGCATTATTAAAGTCGCCGGCACCGGCTGGATTGATGTTGTCTTCCCACCAGCTGCAATGGGTGCCATCGTTGCGGTCATCGGGCTTGAACTCGTTCCGGTTGCGGCACAAATGGCAGGCATTATTTCAGATGGTTCAGAAAATTGGTCCCCTGACCGCAACACAATTATCGTGGCGATGCTGACACTTGGTATTACGATTATTGGCAACGTTATGTTTCGCGGCTTCCTGAAAATCATTCCGATTCTCGTCGGCATTGTTGCCGGCTATATTATTGCAGCGATGTTTGGAATGGTGGATTTCACACCAGTTCGTGAAGCAGAAATGTTCGCGCTCCCGCAATTTTATGCACCTGAATTTAATTGGACGAGCATCGCAATTATCGCACCGGCCGCACTTGTCGTAATTGCAGAGCATATCGGCCACCTCGTCGTGACCCAGAATATTGTTGACCGTGACCTTATGAAGAAGCCAGGTCTTGGTGTTTCCTTATTCGGAAACGGTATTTCAACGGTCATTTCCGGCTTTGTCGGCTCGACACCAAATACGACGTACGGCGAAAACATTGGCGTGTTGGCTCTGTCAAAAGTGTACTCGGTCTGGGTCATCGGCGGTGCGGCGGTCATGGCGATCATTTTATCGTTTTTCGGAAAACTCGCAGCTTTGATTTCAACAATTCCGACGCCGGTAATGGGTGGCATTTCACTGCTTTTGTTCGGGATTATTGCAGCAAGCGGCCTTCGCATGCTCGTTGACACAAAAGTTGATTATTCCAAAACAACCAATATGATTTTGACAACTGTTGTGCTTGTCATCGGTTTGTCAGGTGCCACATTCACATGGGGCTACCTGCAGCTAAAAGGCATGGCGCTCGCTACGGTTATTGCCATTTTCTTAAGCTTATTCTTTGCGCTTATTACCAAGCTGAATTTATCCAATGACAATGATTAATGAACAAAAGGGACTTTGCCTGCTGGCGAAGTCCCTTTTGTTTACGATTGATTATCAGAATTTGTTCACGAAAAGCTGGATGTGGTCATGAAAGAAAACAATTGCTCGCGAAAAAATGAGGCGCCGGTCAGCTTATTCACTTTCCGATTTTGCGCCGGCGTACGTCCAGCCGTCTTCCTGATATGCCTTCCCTTCTTTCATCAGCTTGCCGAGCGCCCGTTTAAATGCGCCTTTGCTGATGCCAAAACGTTTTTCGATTTCTTCCGGCAGGCTTTTATCCCAATAAGGCATTTTGCCGCCGCGAATCATTAAATAATCATAAATGCTTTCCGCATCATCTTTTTGGCGCTCTGTCCGGCGGCCTAAAAGTGATACGTTCACAGAACCATCATCATGAACATCAATAATTCTTCCTGTAACGGTCTGTCCGACACGCGGTTCGTCTTCCCGTTCTGTTGGATGCAAAAATGCCCGGTGCATGTCATCGGTAATAATCCATGTGCCTGCCTTGCCTGTCCGGTAGACGATTCCAGTAAAATCTTTGTTCATATCCGTTTTATTCGCCCGCTTCGCAATGTCCCAAATCTTTTCTTCCGTTGCCGGCTTCGCAAACAAACGGCCGTTTTTATCGAGTTTCAACGTGCAATACAATTTGTCCCCTTCAATCGGGCGCACCTCGAATTTATATGGAAGGTCATCTTCAGACACGAGCGCGTCTTTTGAAATACCGATATTGACAAATACGCCGAGCTTCATTTCTTCTCCGACTACTTCCACCCATCCGTATTCCCCGAGCGTAATAAGCGGACGGTCCATTGTTGCTGCCATCCGGCCGCCATGATCCTGATACAAAAAGACTTCAACCGGCTCGTTCGGTTCAAATCCATCCCTCACTTCACTATTATGAAGCAATACAGCCTCTTCTTCTTCATCCTCAAGAAACCAGCCATATTCCTGTCTATTTTTCACATGCAGCGTTGCGATTGTTCCAGCTTGAAGAGCCATACACGCACGTCCTTTCCAAAGTTCTCATTGCCTCTCATTATATCAGCTTTCCCGATCAAATGTTTAACATTCAAAAGTGCCGGGTACACTTGTAATAAATCATAACTGAAAACGGAAAGGTGAGAAAAAATATGGCGCGTTCATCAGGCGGCTTCAAAAATCTAATGAAAATGGCTATGAAATACGGTCCGGTTGTTTACCCGATCGTTAAAAAATATTTAAACAAACGAAAAGCAGCAAAAGTATACCGTCCAAGATAAAAAACGCCGGAGCGAAAAGCTCCCGGCGTTTTTTATTACTCCATTTTATTCATTAAATGATAATGCATCTCCGGATTCGAAAATTGAATTGCTCGAATCATCATAGCAGCCATTTGTTCGCGTGTAATGCCTGCATCTGGATCAAACTGTTCATTGTTCCCAAAGACAATTCCAGCCCAGTTCACTGCTTCAATTTGCCTTGCCGCCCACTTTTCAGACTGTTGAACGTCTGCAAATGTTCCCTCATACTCGTGTAAAGGGACTTGCAGGACACGTACAAGCAGCACAAGTGAGTTTTCGCTCTGGTGCAAACATACTTTCTATTTCCCCACTTTTAATCAGCCTTGAAGCGATTGATTCAATTTCAATTTTTTGCCCAGTGGCCTTTTGTATCGACAAATGCGGCTTGGGCTGACATAATCGTAAAAATTGACAAGCAAGAAACCGGAATAACCCAATAGCCATTTTCCTCGTAGCCACCTGCATACTCCCACCGCTTCGTTGCTCCATTATAAAAAGCACCGGTTGTTTTTTCTGCTTTTATCTTTCCTTCTAATTTAAAACGCAATTCGACTGGCGCATCCAGCGACGCAATATCTGTTTCGCCTGCTTTGATCGTTATATCCATTACGCTGCTATGCACTTGTCCAGGCGGCAATGAAGCGGCTTTTTTGTCCAATACGTTCATTTGGATAGATACTTTTTCCTCGCCTGACTTTTGCATTTGGACAAGTACCTCTGGCGAAATAAGCACGCTGTGTCCTTCAACTGTTTGCATTTGAAGCGGCTTCGCTGATTGTACGGCCGCATCAATTACTGTTTTCGGCAGTACCCATTCGATGCTTTCCTGATCCGATGTCAATGTCCATGACTCTTCGCCTTTTTCAATCATCTCGTCCGTCACATCAATAATTGGGCCTTCACCCACTGGTGGTATAACCGGCGGTAGAGTTGGTGCTGGTGTGCTGCCTCCGTTTCCATTTCCACTTCCTTGTGAACCTGTTGTAAAGGACCAGACATCAGATTGCACGTCTCCGCCAAAAGAGTCTTTTACTTTCACGTACCAGCCATGGTCGGTAGAACGTTCAAGGTTTCTCCAAGACGCCTCTGCCATTTCGCCATCTTTTATGCCTGTCTGCGATCCAATTTTTTCATCCGTATACACTTCCGCGTTAAATGAATCCGTCGCTACGACTTTTTCTTTTGGCGTCAAATCGACATCAATGGCAAACTCATCTTTCCCTGGATAGTCGACCGGACTGTAATAATTATACTGATCCAAATATGGCGAGTACGTTTGCATGTGAATTTTATTGTCAACTGGATTCACTTTCATCATCCGCAAGAAGCCCTGGCCGCCTTCTGGACCACCCTGATAGTCCGCAAGCATCTGGTATACTTTCCGGTCGGCTGTCCCGTCTCCGTCATCATCAATTTCGTCAATGAGTGTTTCGCTGTCATGGTAATGGCCGGATAACACCGCAATGACATTTTCATTTTGCTTCACGACATCTTCAAATACTTGATCACCGATCGGGCTTCTGTTGCCAGACACAAGCAAATATTCATGGAGACTGATAATTGCTTTTCGGTCTGGATGTTCCGTCAGTACTTTATTCATCCAGGCGATATCTTCTTCGTTTACACCCCAGCCCATATACAGCATGATAAAATCGTTGCCGTTTGAACTAATTAAGTCATAATGACCGCGATTGTCTTTGTAGGATTCTCCGTAATAGTCTTTTTGGGCAAAGCGCACTTCACCGAAATATTTGCTGTACTCATCATAATCCCCGGTTTTATGTCCAACATCATGATTTCCAGCCAATACGCCGTACGGAATTTGGGCATCATCCAGCGTTTTCATATACGTATCTGCGCGCTCCCACTGAATTGGCTGATCCGCTTCATCAACGAGATCGCCAGTATGGAAGACATATTTTAGATTCATCGCCTCTTTTTGTTCTGCTGTCCATTTCGTCATGCGTTCAAAGATATGCGGATAGCTCTCTGAATAATATTGCGTATCCGACATCCAGATAAACGAATAATCAAATTCAGGTGTTGACGCGATTTCGTCTTGAACCATCACCTGAACTTTTTCATCTTTTACGTAATCCATTCCTCTTACTTGACCGGCCAGCGTGAAATTTTTGTCATCCTGCGCGACTTTCCACTCTTCCAATTCCCACTTTGACGAAGCATAGTTCCATACATACATCGATACTTTCCGGCCAATCAATGACTTTCCTTCCCAATGCAGGGCAATTTCGTCCGTTTCATCTACTTTTTCATCTACAGCTACTTCAAAGCGGTGATATGGAAATTTATCGACAGACTTCGTTTCCACGTACTCTCCATCTGATTGGGCCATTTTTTCCGTGTTCGAAACGACTTTTTCTCCTGTTGGAACCATTTCTTTTGGCGGTTCCTGATCGGTATTGTTTTCAAACACACGTACTTCCGCATCATTTGCTGTATATTCATATCCACGGTAAAAATCGACATTCAGCGTGTCATTCGTCGGGTCGGTTACGTTCACCTGCAACTTGGCGTTGTTCGGATTAACATTCTTTTCTCCGTCGGCTGGTGAAGCAGCTTCCGGTGCGTATGGCTGTTCCTCCACTACGGTAAATGTGACGGTTTGTTTTGCTTCATTACCGGCTTGGTCCATCGCTGTAAACTCTACGGTGTGAGCGCCCGGTGACAGTTTGGCAGACGAGGTATCAAGTGGAAGAGACACTTCTTCGCCATCCAGCAGCGCAGTTAAAGTTTCTACACCCGAGTCATCTCCCACTTCGGCATTAATGGTAAATTCCCCTTTATATGGTTCTCCTTCTTGTACAGATGGCGTAATGACGGGTGCGCTATTGTCAACTTGAACCTCGGCAATGGCAGACGCTGAGCCTTCTGCTTTAATTGAATAATTGCCGTCAGCTTTTTTTGTCGTATCCCATTGATATGATTTCGCTGTAAATGCTTCATCCGGCAGGTTAAACGTGAAATCAACAACAGGCTTGGCACTGCCTCCGTCTCCAATTGAAATTTCTTTCGCCGCATCGTTGTATGACGCATCATAAATCGTTGTTCCGTCTTCAAGCACGAGGCGCACATTTTTGACATAAAAATCATCACGATTTTCTTCTGAATTTGTATCAAAAGGTGATACTTTCGTCCCTGCGCGGATCGACATGGTCGTTCCTTCACCCATTTTAAACTTCGACGGATCAACCGGCACTGTCATCGTTTCGTACGTGTTAATCGTATCATCAAAAATATGCAGTGTTTCTTCGCCAATCGTCACACCGTTTTTGAAATACAAGTTGGCTTTTTTCACATCAAATGCAAAATAAGCATTCGTTGGCAATGACGGAATCGTTTCGTTTGTTACATCTTGTTCGTCAATTAATAAGGTTGAATCTCTGCCAAACGATTTAATCGTTGCTATTTTGCTTAAAATCGATCCATCTTCTACGTTCAATCCTGTTTTCTCAGTCGTGTCATTTAAAACCGAAATGTCTTTCACTTCTGTTTCAATCTCACTCGTTCCATCAGATGCTTTGACAAAGTATTGCACGCCTTCTTTGCCAAGCAATTCAGGAGAATAGACAGTATGGGAATACAAGCCAGTATCATAATTTTCGACCAAATCAACGGCCGTGTACTCATCCGCTTCTTTTGTTTTGTAATATAAACGCATTGTTTTAACAGACTGGTCGTCAGAGGCGTCAAACGTTAATTTTACATTTTGGCGCGCTGATACAGGTGCTGTTTCTGTCATATCTGTCAAAACAGGCGCTTGTTCATCTACTGTCGTTTTCTTCTTAACAGCCGGCACCTGCACGGAAGCTACTGCCCCCGGTGTCGCATTTTCCTTAGCAGCGCTGTATTTCCGCATATCTTTGCTGTCTGCTTGACGCGGAAACGCATAAAAAATACCTTTGTTTGCGGCTGAATCATCGACATTCGGCTGGTCGAAATAGTAAGCGGCCGAGACGTCGACACCGGTGTTCGTTGCAATTGCGACGCCACGGGAGCTGTCATTTGCCATACCACCCGAATAAACTTTTACAATATCTATATTCTCTTGTAAATCTGTCCCATAGTGGCTGTTGAAATCAGCCACTGTTTTATCTCGGTTTGCAGCATTTATGATCCAATACGTGATGGTTTCGCCCGCCGGCAGCATAATATCTTCTTTTTCCGCTTTCCAAACCAGGTCAGCTTCCGGTCCCTCTGCCGGATATCGGTAGCGGAGCGCATAATCTTTTAAATTAATCTCTTTATCTGTGTTGTTATACACTTCAATAAATTCGTACCCATCTGAACTGCCTACATTCGTGGAGTCCGGTACAAGTTCTGTCACAAGCAATGCAGGCACAGCTTGGGAATCATAATCCAGTCCGCTCACCGCAACAAGAAAATCCTCTGTTTTGGCCGTGTTTTGACCGTCAAATGCTTCGATCCGGTATGTTACTCCATCTGATAAAAGTTCAGATACACCAATAACCGCTTCATATGAACCGTCTTCTCCTGCTGTCATCTCTTTTTCAAGCCACGCTCCCTCTTCTGTAAGCTGATAAAACACTTTGACATTGTTTATTTTCGTTTCATCAGATACAGACGCACGGATTGTTACATCACTCCCGGCTTCAATGGATTCCAGCGGTGTGTGAGTAATCACAGGGGCTTTTGCGTCCAATTCAGCCGGCGCTTCCGGTTTCTGCCCTTCGATTAACGTGCCAGGCGTTGCCGAATCCGCTGACGTTAAAATGTCCGTCGTTTTGCCGTCAGCACTGGGTTTATATTGAATACCTTTGTTTTCACTTACATCCCCGGGCAAATAAGTAGACGTTGACAAGACATTACCCGCTGTATCTGCTACGGAAAGGCTTCTCTCTGACGTATTTGCCATTCCGGCAGATTCTATGTATGTAAACTGTGAATCTGTTAATGAAGCGCCAAATTCTGTATTGAATTCAGCCAATGTGATGGACTCATTCGCTTTATTTTCAAGCTTAATCCAAACGACCATTGTTTCGCCTGGTGCGATCTCTTTATCTTCTTGAAATGTCCAGTCTGCTGTTTTTCCGTCCGGATATCCGTATACAAGCTTGTAATCTTTCAACTGGAACGGCTGGCTGCTGTTGTTGTACAGCTCAATGAATTCGTACGCATCTGATTTATCGACATTGCTGCTGTTTGGCAGTATTTCCGTAATCATGATCGGTGGCGCCAACACCATTTGCGCAGCAGGCGCTTCTTCTGCTGAAGCAAACGGTGTTGGCGCTATAAGTGAAGAAACTGATAAGCTGCTTGCGAGTACCAATGAATAAAAGTGTTTTCTGTGCATGTACAGTCATTCCTCCTCTAATTAAGTTTTCTGTGCCAGTTTAGCGAATGAATGTACGGATAATGTAAATAGCGTGTAAAAATAATGTAAATAAATGAAATTATTTGTAAAGAAAAAAGAGACTATTGTCTAATCTTACTGACAAAAGTCTCTTTCGTGTTAGTCCTTATAATTCATCAAACCCATTATCCTGTACATTTACCTTCACATACTGACGAGACCGCTGCTCGAAAAAGTCCGTTTTGCCAAGGTCTACGTCCTCGTACGCCTTAATCCATTTAAGCGGATTTTTCCGGTAGTCCGGATATGGCTTTTCATAGCCGAGCTGCTGACAGCGTACGTTAGCATAGAAATAAATGTATGCCTCCAAGTCCTCAACATCCAGTCCCTCAATTTTATCCCCAATAATATCACGGGCCCATTCGATTTCGAGTTCTGCCGCTTCTTTAAAAATCGCCTGCACTTTTTCCGCACGATCCGGTGTGTCGAGTTCTGGATATTCGTTCAGCAGCTCCTGATAAATTTTCACAAACAAATCGACGTGAAGCTGCTCGTCGCGATTAATATAGTTAATCATCGTACTAGAAGCGACCATCTTTTGATGACGTGCAAGATGATAAAAGAACGCGAATCCAGAATAAAAGAATAAACCTTCTAAAATAACATCATACACAATCGAATCCAGCATGTTTTCGACCGTGGGCTGCTCCGCGAATGATTCATATCCTTTCATCACAAAATCATTTCGTTTCTCCAGCACCGGCTCACTCCGCCAGTAATCAAACACTCGATCCTGCTCGTCTTTCGGCACAAGGCTCGATAACACGTACGAATAGCTGTGGTTATGAATAACTTCCTGCTGCGCCAAAATAATCATCAGCGCCTGCAGGCTGGAATCTGTTAAATAATCGGCTACTTTGCCAGCGTAATCGGTTTGAATGCTGTCAAGAAGCGCCAGCAGGCCAATTGTTTTTAAAAAGGCTTCGCGTTCATTAGTTGAAAGACCCGGAAACTGCTTCACGTCATTGCTCATATTAATTTCAAATGGTGTCCAGAAATTCCCAAGCATCCGTTTGTATTTTGGATACGCCCAGTCAAATTTCACGTCATCCCAATTTAAGACGTTAGATGAACGGCCATTAACAATCGCCGTGGAGCGGTTTGGCGCTTCTTTGTCCATCAATTTTCGTTTTTCAATCAGTGTCATGATATTCTCTCCTTAGCTCGAGCAAGATTCGCATTCTAGTAATTCAACAGATGTAGACCGGACGTAATAAGTTGTTTTTAGCCCCTGGTTCCACGCAGCTAGATGCAGATCGAGCAGTTCTTTTGCTTTGATCGTATTTTGCACATATAAATTCAGCGAGACACCTTGGTCAATATGGCGCTGGCGTGCGGCGTTCTGGCGCAGCGTCCACTGCTGGTCGATAAAGTACGCCGACTTGTAGTACCATGTTGTTTCTGCATTTAAATCTGGTACCGTTACTGGAATTTTGTAATCTTTCTTTTCTTCGGAATAGCTTTTTTGGAAAATCGGATCGATGCTTGCGGTGCTGCCGGCAATAATCGATGTTGACGAGTTCGGCGCGACCGCCATTAAATAGCCGTTACGCATGCCGTTTTTCTGTACGTCCTCACGCAATGAATCCCATTCTGCTCCCTCGTAGCCGCGCTTGTCAAAATAAGCGCCTGTCTGCCAGTCTGATCCGTCAAATAAAGGGTACGCCCCTTTTTCTTGGGCCAGTTCCATTGATGCCTGAATCGTCAAGCGGGCGATGGTTTCGTACAGCTCGTCTGCATACTTAACCGCTTCATCCGCTTCCCAGCGAATGTTTTTCAGCGCGAGCAGATGATGCCAGCCGAATGTGCCAAGCCCAATGCCGCGGTATCGGCTGTTCGTCCGCTCCGCCTGCGGAACCGGAATCATGTTTAAGTCAATAACGTTATCAAGCATGCGCACCTGCACGCGGATTAATCGATCAAGTACATCCGCCGGCACCGCTTTACCAAGGTTAATTGATGACAAGTTGCACACAACAAAGTCGCCCGGCTTTTTGCGTGTGACGATCATATCGCCTTCAAGCTGAACTGATTCGAATTCAGTCGCACTCATATTTTGAAAAATTTCGGTACACAAATTACTCGAATAAATCATCCCTTCATGTTTATTCGGGTTGCTTCGGTTTACTTCGTCACGGTAAAACATAAACGGCACACCGGTTTCAAGCTGCGAGCGCATAATCCGCTTCATAATATCAATCGCCTGCACCGTTTCACGGGAAAGCTGCTCGTTTTGTACACACTGCTCATATTTTTCACGGAACGAACCCTTTCCACGCGCTTCGTCATAAAAGTCTTCCAGCGAAAAGCCCATAACTGTGCGCACTTCATGCGGGTCAAATAAATGCCATTCGCCGCGCGCATCAACCTGCTCCATAAACAAATCCGGCAGGCAGACCCCTGTGAAAATATCATGTGCCCGAAGACGTTCATCACCATTATTTAGTTTCAAGTCTAAAAAGGCGAATACATCTTTATGCCAAACATCCAAATAGACTGCCACAGCGCCCTGGCGCTGGCCAAGCTGGTCGACGCTGACCGCTGTGTTGTTCAGCTGCTTAATCCATGGCATAACGCCGCTTGACGCGCCTTTAAACCCACGGATAGACGAGCCCCGGCTGCGGACTTTGCCCATATACACACCGATGCCTCCGCCGTATTTCGATAAGGTCGCAACATCCGTATTGCTGTCGTAAATCCCCTGTAAACTGTCGTCAACAGTGTCGATAAAACAGCTCGAAAGCTGTCCATACGGTTTGCCGGCATTCGACAAGGTCGGTGTCGCAACCGTCATATACAGATTACTCATTGCCCAGTATGATTCGGCAATTTTCGCCAGGCGGTTTTCTTTTTCGTTTTGCATAAGGGTCATGGCGATCGTAAGCCAGCGTTCCTGCGGAAGTTCTACCGGTGTTTTGTCAAAATCACGGACGACGTAGCGGTCCACCAGCATTTTCAGTCCTATATATGTAAAAAGTTGATCTCGTTCCGGTTCAATGAGCTTGCCGATTTCTTGAAGCTCTTCTTTCGTATATGCTCCGATCAGGCGTTCATCATAAAGCCCTTTTTCTGTCTCACGGTAAATGTGCCCGGCAAAGTCTGTATAAACATGCTCAGCATTCACGCCTCTTTTCGCCGCAATCGCCCGGTATATTTGCTGCAAATAAATCCGAGCCGCGACAAACGTCCAATACGGCTCTTCCTCGTCCATAAAGCTGAGCGCTTCGAGCGTCATCGCTTTTGACCATTCGTCCATGCCGGCATCCGGACGTTTTGCCGTCCAGCGCTCGCTCACTTTTAATAGCGGGCCGATTTTTCCCTCGCCGAATTCGTGCTGCAGCGTATGTAAGAGTTGATCAATTCCTGAAATAGTCGTAATTGTCATGTAGTGTTCCTCCTTTTTATGTAAGCAAAATAAAAAGAGCGATGGCTCAAGCCTCTTCGGCTGAGTCATCGCTCTGAATGGGTAAAATGAGGAAACAGGCAGAATTTCGCCGCTTCCACCTCTCAACCCCCGAAGAAAGTGTCGCTTAAAGAAAAGCAGGCAGGTCTCCTGGCTCGTGCGTCATCCTCCTGCCGCCTTCCCGTTTTCACAGTGGCCTGGCATTCGTCTGCACTTACAGTTGCGGGGACAGCTCCGGAATTGAACCGGATTCCCTTTTACACCATTGCTGGTACCTGCTTTTCATCACATACTATATATTGTGTTTAAATACCTTGTAAATACTAACATATTGTATTAAAGATGTACAGTTAAAATAAACCGTAAAGTTTTCTTTACGGATTTTAACACGCTTATTGATAAGTCCTCTGTAAAAAATTATACATTGAAATAGCAAATTCAGCCCGGGTAATGCTTCTTCCCGGATAAAACATGGAGTTTGTCCCGCCGCAATCGAATCACCAAGTGCTGTATAATCGACTCCCCCTGCTCCCTCTGTCTGAGGTGTCAGGACGGACGAGACAAACAAAAACAAGGCGAACAGCCATACCTGTACTTTTTTCGCCTTCCTTTTACCCCTCTTTTTCGGTTAAATTTTCTAGCTATTTTATCATTGCAGTATTGCAAACGTCTTGTTGTTGGAAATATTTTATAAAGTTGTGGTATACTACTTCTAATGTTTTGTTTTTTTTGAACACGGGTATAAGATTTACTATGAAGAATTTAGAACGGAGATGACCAATATGAATTTGAAAAAGTTGATCAAGTACGGT
Source organism: Domibacillus iocasae (assembly GCF_001750285.1). GTDB lineage: Bacteria > Bacillota > Bacilli > Bacillales > Domibacillaceae > Domibacillus > Domibacillus iocasae. The sequence goes on along the minus strand of NZ_MAMP01000021.1, from coordinate 389,751 downwards.
GCCATTATCGCTCCAATCGTTTACCCGAAAGTAAAAAATCGCATGGGGACAAACACCTTGCGGAAATCATACAGTGATTCCCACAGAACGCGCATGTCCGGTAAAAGTATTCTGGATAAACTAAAATAATTTAATATTAAAAGGGCTGTCCCATAAATCAGGTACATCCGGATTTTGAGGACAGCCTTTTACTATTCACTCTTTCACGCTAACGCCGAAATAAGAAGAATAAAGCTGAAATACTAGGCTTTAACGCCAGAAAATGGGTTTTTCCGGCGTTGGCACATATTTTTTCGGCGCAATCAGAAATATATCGGCGCTAGCTCATAATAAGCCAGCATATCCAATGGATAATAAGCTTTTGGGCCATCTCCTTTTCAAACAACGACGAAAACCGCAGCTCTTTGAGGCTGCGGTTTTTCTAATTCATTCTATTGAAGAACAGCACTTTTGCTGAAAAATTCTTTGTACAGCTCACGCAGGACGTTATCTGTGTCCTTTGCCTGAATGCCGAACACAAGGCTGACTTCTGATGAGCCTTGGTTGATCATTTCAATGTTTGCCCCAACACGGGAAATTGCTGCTGTCGCGCGTGCAGAAAGACCAAGCGTATTGTGCATGCCTTCACCGACAAGCACGATCATCGCAAAACCATGTTCTACGTTTGCTTTATCAACATGAAGTTCGTCACGGAAGCGCGCTAAAATACGCTCTTCTTTTTCCGGTGTGAGCTGGTGGCTGCGTACAATCACCGACAAATCATCAATGCCGGACGGTGTATGCTCATAAGATACTTCTTCTTCTTCCAAAATTTGCAGAAGGCGCCGGCCAAAACCGATCTCGCGGTTCATCAAGTATTTGCTGACATATAATGTCGAGAACCCGTCATCTGCCGCGATACCAATAACTGGGCTTTTTGTGTATTCACGTTCAGCTACAATCATTGTGCCAGGCGCGGAAGGATTGTTTGTGTTTTTAATGCAGACAGGAACCGAATGCTGGAATGCCGGCATTAATGCTTCATCATGGAAAACAGAGAAGCCCGCATACGACAATTCGCGCATTTCACGATACGTCATCCGCTTAATTTCTGCCGGATTGTCCACAACGTTTGGATTCGCCGCAAAAACAGAATCCACATCTGTAAAGTTTTCATATAGCTCTGCTTTTAAGGCAGCCGCTAAAATGGAGCCGGTGATGTCAGAACCTCCCCGGGCAAATGTCATCATAACACCTTCTTTTGTATAGCCAAAAAAGCCTGGAAACACAACAATCTTCCCATTCTCACGCAGCTTCGCCAAGTTTTCATATGCTTCCGGAAGTGCACGCGCACGGCCGGGCTCGTCGCTGACGATCAGTCCTGCTTCTTTTGGATTCACATATTCCGCATCCAACCCGATACTTGTAAAATATGCAGCGATCAATTTTGCATTATTATCTTCTCCGCTCGCTTTCAGCTGATCCATAAACAGCGGAGGGTTATCACGGTTTTCCTGGAGGCGGCCGCGTAAGTCCTGCTCAATGACGTTTACAATTGTCCCGTCCAGATCAAGCCCTTTTGCGATGTCCGCATAACGATCCACAACCGCATTTAATTCGTCTTCCGCATTCTGATCCTGCAGAGATGCATGAGCAAGAGCGATTAATAAGTCTGTTACTTTTATATCGTCGCCGAAACGTTTACCTGGTGCCGATACGACAACCGCTTTTCGCTTCGGTTCATCTTTTACAATAGATGCTACTTTCTTAATCTGTTCGGCGCTGGCAACTGACGTGCCGCCAAATTTACATACGATCATTTCTGCCACTCCTTGCTTGTTTACATTCTTAGATGAAATGCGCTTTATCCCAAAAATTATACCACCGTTTATATGAAAAAAGAAGAAATTATCAGAATTTCGTCACCAAAACAGAAAAACCGGTCGGGCATATTCCTCTGCCCGACCGATTTTATGAAAGATTACTGCGGCAATTTTGTATCGGTAATACGTCCTTCAACCGACGCATCCACTTGCGGATTTGCTGCTAAATACTCTGTGAATGTTTCCCAATCTACGAAACCAGGCTCACTCACACGGCCTTCTTCATACGCTGTTTTAAACACCTCATAATTGTCGCCGCCTTTTGCGGTAAATGCGTTTGTCGCAACGGCATATGTTTTCGCTGCATCGAGCACTTTATATGTGCCGCCTTCCTTTACTTCAACGGACGTCACACGGGCGCCCGCTGTTTTTGATGAATCATACGTAAATTTTAAGCCGGCTACTTGCAGGAATGCCCCATTTTGTGAAAGCGTATTGGTTTCCGGATCAAGATCGGCGCTGACACTGTGCTCAAGCGCTGCTTTGATTTCAGCGCCTGTTAAATCCATGATGGCAAGTGCATTGCCGAACGGCATCACTGTCAATACTTCTTCCATTGTAATATCGCCCGCGTCGATGGAAGCGCGGATGCCGCCACCGTTTTGAAGCGCAATCACAGTTTCCGCATCAATTGTTTTCGCTTTTGCAAGCATTGCATCCGTTATTAAGTTGCCAAGATCCGTTTCTTTCGTCCGGACACTCGCACGTTCCCCATCAAGCGCGGCAGATGCCGAACCAACAACTTTTGCTTTCATCTTATCAATGGCTGGTGTATATTTCGTGGCTAAAATGTTTTTCACTTCTTCATTTTCTTCAAAGACATACGTGTCGTCTTCATTTTGCTCATCTACTTTAATCAGCCCACCCGCATATTCTATTACCAGTCCATCTTCATCAAAGATAACATCCAGTGTACCGACAAATTTATTGTATTCATTTGCCTGGACAATGATGGTCGGCTCGTCGCCTGTTTCATCGATATACGGTTCGTCCAATTGATCATGCGAATGGCCGCCGACGATTACATCAATGCCTTCTACTTCTTTCGCAAGGGTTACATCATTATCACCGCCGCCATCCTGGAAGCCAATATGAGAAAGTGCCACAATCTTGCTGACGCCTTCCGCTTCAAAAGAAGAAACCGCTTTTTCCGCTTCTTCAATATAGTTTTCAAATACAACGCCGTCTCCAGGGGACGAAATCGTTTTTGTTTCTGCCGTTGTTAAACCGAAAATGCCGACTTTCTCTCCGTCCACTTCTTTAATAATACCATTGTATACTTTTCCATCCATCGGCGCGTCTGTCACCGTTTCATTCATCAAAGAAGAAAGATGTGAGTCAGAGGATGCATTTACGTTTGCGGACACAAATGGAAACCTTGCATTTTTAATAAATTCAGCAAGAGGCTCCGTGCCAAGATCAAACTCATGGTTGCCAAATGTCATCGCATCGTAGCCAAGAAGATTCATAAATTCAAGATCCGCCTGTCCCTTAAATTCATTGAAATAAAGTGTGCCTGAGAACACATCTCCGGCGTCCACCAATAGTGAAGACGGGTTTTCTTCACGGAGTGCTTCAATAACAGTTGCTTTACGGGCAACATTCTCGATATGCGCGTGTGTATCGTTTGTATGAATGATTGATAACTCGAAACCATCTGGAATCTGCGCCCCGCGATGTAAAAACAATGCCCACTCACCACGGAATAATGAATCCCCTGCACCAAAGCGTGACGGACTTTTGCCGGCAGCCATTCCGGACTTTTGAAGCGCATCCACGTAAGGAGCCCAATTTTTATTTACGTCTGCAAAACTTGTTTTTGTTGTCTCAAAATCAATGGTCAGTTCATAACCAAGCGCAAGCCATTTTGCTGCTTCTACACGGGCGATCAAATCATTGGACCCGAACTTTTTTGATGACTTTCCGGAGGCAATGCCTGCTTCTACGAGCGCATTTACTGCCCATTCTCCTCGTGCGGGCACATCTGTAAATCCGGCATCTTCATATGTATCTTTCGCATCAAAACCGAGTGCACGGGCTAGCTGAATGGCGGCATCAACGCGTTTAATAGATTCATATGTACCGAACAGCCCGTTGCCCATTCCTTTGGAAATATCATTGTCTGCAAGAAATTGAACCGCTTCTTCGTAATTTTTGGAGACATCTTCAAATGGCGATTCAGCATAAACACTTCCAGCTGATATTGACAGTGCGGCGGTGGCAGATGCGGTAACAAATTTGGAATAAGATTTCAATAAAACTCCTCCTTACATGCTATAATTCGTGAATATGTATTGATAAGTTTAATTGATTTTAAATATCTTGACAATTAAGTTACAAAAAATTTAAAAAATTCATACAAATTGTTAATATTTTAATAAAAAGCCGCCCTTGAAAAAAGAGACGGCTTCACTGATTATTCTTTTAACCCTACCATCGTAATAGTTGTATAGCCGGGATTTCCTTTCCATTTTAAAATGAGTAAACGCTCACTCTCTTCGACCAGGCGATCGGGATTCATTAATTTTCTAATCTCATTTATACTTTTTACCTGTTCATACTCCAGCGGCATTTCTTTCAAGTCCGGATTTTCTTCCCCGCTCCAAATAAAATCATTTAGCTTTTGCTTCTCTTCCGGGCTTTCTGCTTTAACAATATAAGCTTCCTCCACCATTTCAGCTGAAGCAAACAATTCACCGTTCGGCACATGCTCGCGGATCGCTTCAATCGTCTGCTTGTCACTTAAACTGATATCGTGATAAAGATTCGTCTGGGTTCTGTTTTTTCCGATTGAAAGATCAAGAGAACCAGCGCTTGCATAATAATTTATCGAAAACATTCTTGATTCTCTCATCAACATGTCTTGTTCAAGTGCTTTTCTCAGAGCATCTACCGTTGCTTTTTCTGCGACATTTGCCATTTGTGAACCTGTCGCTCCATTATAAATGGACAAATACGTAATCTCATTTGGGTTTTTTAATGCAAATAATGAACTGGATGCTTTAATAAACTCTGGATTTTTTCTTATTTCCCCCGTCGCATCTGCTATAACTTCCGGGCTTACCATATACTGTCTCTGCATCCGGCTGCCATCCTTTAAGCTATATATAATCGTCACAGAATAACTGTCCATTAATCGGCTTCCATTATGCTCCTCCATCAGTGCGGTGTGTACTTCACGCACCTGTTCAATGGAGTCAGCTCCTGTCATAAAACCAGCGTTTGGCTTCAATAATGTCTTTTGTTCTTCCATATAAAATTCATTTACAAACGGCTCTGCACTATCGCCAATATATACCTTCTCAATTTCATTTGTGTCAGGAATAGCTTGTTCATATGATTTGGCGAAAATGGTTCCTGGAATGATCAAAACAATTACCAATGCAGTATAAAAAACAAACCCTTTCCACGGCCAAATGAGCCGGAGTGACTTTTGCACAATCATTTGCAGCAGCGTATAGGCGGCCAGTGCGCCGATGACATAGCCGGCTATCATCCAGCCGATCGTACCGCTAAGCAGTACGGCAAAATACATACCGCCAATCATCATCGCCACAAACGTTAAAACGAAAATGAACGTCCATCTGAAAAATGGAAACACAATCGTTTCATCTCCCGCTTCAGCGGGTCTTACTTTGTAAACGTAATAGGAAACAGCAACCGTCACAGCCGCAACCGCAATGTATACAGCCCACTCTGTCCCGCCGAACGGGCGGGTCTCGTAACTGCCGGCCCGCACTAAGAAAATACCGTCTTCCATAATTTTTGCCGTATACGCTTCAACAGCCAACCCCTTAATGAAATAGCGCGCATTTGTTACTGTGATGACGATCAGCGCTGCCGGAAGGACGAAAATGCCGTATGCCATGACTCCCTGCAAAATCGCCGGACCAATAAACAAGCCGATTAATACGGTTGCGATAAACATAAACAGCACGATAAACATCGATAAGCCCGCCCACTCCACTATATTCCCTATCGTATAGGTAATGGGGTGAACGAACGGCCGCATGACCAGCAAAATAACCGTATTAATTAAAACCGGTACAGCGAGCGATATTGCCCCAGCCGCATAAACATGTGTAAGCAGTGTGCTTCGTTTAAACGGAAGGCTGTGGACAAAATCGGAGGAACCTTTTTTCGTCATGTAGCTTGTTAAAATAATGCCCGCAAGCACCGGGAATACCATGTACGTAATATATTGCACTGCAAATGAAATGGTGAGCAGTATATTTTCCGGCTTTTCATCTAAAATTGCCTTTACTCCCCACTCATCACGGAGCACGACCAGCATACCAAGCGGCAGCAAGACAATTTGGGATAATAGGAAAAATACACTAATCCACAGTACGGAGCGTGTATGCTGCAAAAACAGTCCTTTATTAAACGATAAGATTCCGGATTTCATAGCCGACACTCCCCATTTCATACGTAAAAATTTCTTCTAATGTAAGCGGAAGCACATCATAAATCGCTGGTTCATAGGCACGCACATGCCGGTCAATATCGCCTTCATTCCCACGAACGATACATGTCAGCACGCGTCCCCGCTTCTCAAAATGTATGACCTCCATTCCTTTTAGGAACGTTTCATCAGGCATTTTTTTGAATGCGACCTGAAGTTTGCTTACATCTATCTTTAGCTCTTCCAAATCACGCTCGTAGAGAATCCGCCCTTTATGCATCACACCGACCGCATCACAGAAATCCTCCATTTCCCGCAAGTTATGCGACGAGACAAGCACCGTCATCTCCCGGCTGCTTACATCCTGAATAAGCAGATTTTTCACCTGCTGGCGCACAACCGGATCGAGTCCGTCAAAGGGCTCGTCCAAAATAAGAGCATCCGGCATCGCGGACAGCGTTAATATAAACGCGGCCTGGCGCTGCATTCCTTTTGACATTCGTGAGAGCTTTGCTTTCGGATCAAAATCGAAATGTCCATGCAGCTGGTGAAACCGCTCCGTGCTCCACCGGTCATACACCGCCTCGTAAAAAGAGGCCATCTGTAAAAGCGAAGTTTGATGAAAAAAGTATGGCTGGTCCGGAATAAATAAAATACGTTTTTTTATATCCGGCCGTTCGAAAATCACTTCCCCCTCGATCATTGGCTTTCCCTGGTCCGCCTGGATAATACCGGACAACATTTTGAGCAGTGTCGTTTTTCCGGCACCGTTCGAACCAAGCAGTCCGTAAATCGATCCTTTTTTCACATGCACGTGCACATCTTTCACTGCTTCAAAACGACCGAAGCGCTTCGACACATGATCCGCCTTAATCATTCCCGCCTTCTCCCCTTTCCGGTTCTTCCATCGTTTCAATCAGCTTAATCACTTCATCTTTCGGTACGCCCAAGTATAAAATTTCGCCGACGATCCGCTCAAGCTCACTCCTCAACATCTCCATCCGCTCCTTATTGATCTCGTTTTTCACCGGTGATACGAAGCTTCCTTTACCTGGAACTGAATAAATATAGCCTTCGCGCTCCAACTCCCTGTACGCTTTTTGAATCGTGTTTGGATTAATCGTTAATTGCTGTGCCAGCGCCCGTACCGATGGCAGCTGCTCGTCTTCTTTCATCACTTCGCGAATGATCAGTTCTTTGAGCTTTTCCATCAGCTGCTCGTAAATTGGCACGCGGCTTCTCGTATCAATGGTAAACATCGCCGTCCTCCTTTCTCATAAACCGTATTAACTGTATTAATATAAATAATACAGTTATTTTTTCAAAATGCAACATTTTCCAGCGGAAATCGTTTGAAATAAAACAAACTTGCAAGACCGGTCAAAAGGAAAATTTTTATGATGTTGCTCACTGTTACCCGCAACGCCAGGATTGATCATATGCTATGCGGCGAAAAAATAAACATACTGAAGCACTTGATGACCGCGATGTCCTTAAAAAGCGGCGAACCAGCCGTTGAGGATCTCGTTCAATGGAAGGAAGGAGAAACGAAATTACGATAGGCAACCACCCACCTCACTGATGAACAGCTGGAGATTATTGAATTGTTTTGTTTTAAATGGATATCCCCGCGAACGATCGCTGAAGAAAGAAATATCCCGCTTAGCACCAAGGACGAATACGCCTGGCACTTAAACACTTGAAGGGTCATTTAACAGCAGGGACAAGAGGCAGAAGCGGTGAAGTGCGGCCCGGTACTTTGAAGACAGACGAATCCGGTACCGGCGCTGTTTCCTATACAATGCCGACGGATGACGACTGGCAAATGATTATTGTCCCTCTAGAATCAACACCCGAATGTGAACAGCACCCCGGCGATCTCGTACTGGCTGCTGAATTATAAGGACGACCTCTGGCAGCGCGCCAGGAGGTTTTTTTGTAGTTTTATGACAAAATATCCCATATCATTTCCCACAAAAAATAAGACGCCCCGTGACGGTGCGTCTTATTTTTTATATTCCGTTGTTTTTTTCAGGTTTCCATAAACAATAAAACGCTTTTCCCGATCACGTGGACTGTAACACGTAACGAGCGTAATCATCGGATCAATCGTATTGTCCATTACATCCGTACGGCTTTCATGAACGATTTCTGTTTTTGTCACTTCATACGCATACTCATACGTTAAATCGGTTACGTAAATAACGTCGCCTTTTTCCACGTTCAGAACAGGGCTAAACAAAAGATCATCCCGATTCATATGATGACCGGCGAGCGGATAGTTGCCGACACCCATCCATTGATTTTCACGCATCGTTGTGGCACCGGCCATTAAGTTTTCATTGGTCGTTCCTTTTAAAATAGGAAGGCTTAATTCAACGGAGGGAATCTTAATCTGGCCGACAATCGCTGCTTTATCGGCTTCCGCTTCTTGAACAACACTTTCTATGACAGAAGGAGGCTCAATCGCCTCCATATTAAATTCGGCCGGTTGTTCGTTGTTTTTCTGAATTTTTTCCGGCGTCAACGCTTCAACCGTCAAATTTTCGGATCTGGCTTCAAGCAATTCATACTTTAAAAAAGGCGCTCCAATCAGCACAATAGATGCGAGAATAAATAGAACACCAATCCATTGTCTCCGTTTCACGCACGTTTTCCTTTTTTCATAAGCAGCATCGTGCCCGCTGCGAGCAATATTCCTCCGAACATATACATCATGCCGGATTCATCGCCTGTTCGCGGAAGTGTTCCAGCTGCTTTCGTTTCAGTAGAGCTTGACGATGCAGCTGCTATTTTCGTATTTTTAAGCTTTAATTCGACCGTCTCGCCGCTTTTGATTGTTAGGGCTGTTTTATCAGTTGACCGCGTATAGCCGTCTGGCGCCTTCGTTTCTTCAAGCATATAGCTGCCAGCCTTTACATTTGTAAAAGAAGCGACTCCTTTGTCATTTGTCACTACTTTAGAGACGAGTTTTTTTGCTTCATCATAAAGAGAGTATTCTGCTCCTTTTAGTACTGCACTTGAAGAAGCATCCGTGAGTGTAACAGTCAATGTGCCATAGGCATTAACAAGTGTGTTTTCAACTTTTTGTTCAACTGGCGTCTGGCTGCCAATTGTAATCGTCCATGAATCCGTCGGCAGCACGTAATCCGAATCCGTCTTTGTCTGAGTTAAGATGTATTTGCCATAGGAAAGGCTGGTTAAAGAGGCTTGTCCTTTTTCATCGGTGACCACTTTTTTAGAAAAAAGACCGCTTTCTGGTTTTAATTCAAATTCGGCGCCGGCAATCGGTGTCGTGCTGCTTTTTTCAACAACCGTAATATTCAATGCACCCATTAAGCCAGTCGCTTTTTCATGTGAAATTTCTTTTGTGACGAGCACCGTATTTAAGTCAATTTTCCACGGATCTTCCGGTACCGCATATCCATCTGGTGCTGCTGTTTGCGTTACTGTGTATGTTCCGAATTCAAGGTTCGGCACTAAAGCTTCTCCAGCACTGTTTGTCGTTAGCGAAGCCACGACTTTTCCTGATTCATTTACCACTGTAAAAGCGGAACCGGCCAGCTTTGCCTTTGAATTTGCATCAAGAGCAACCACCTTGATCGCACCTGTTGCTGCTTCGGTTACTGTAAACGAAATGGTTTCACCGGTCGGAAACAAAACATCGTACGACCCTATTTTGGTTAACTTATCTTTGTTAAATAAAGCTGGAATAGCTGCTGTGCCTGTTGCACCAGCTTTTGCAGCTTCGTCTAAAACGGCTGTGACCGTATTTTCGGCTGCATTTAACTTCAAAATTCCAATGGTTTCTCCTATTGCTGTTTTTAAAGACTGCTCCTCATCCTTGCTGATTTTAAACGGATCCGGCACTTTATACACAGCCGGTTCTTCTCCACTATATGTCCAGTCGAGCTGAATGGTCATAGGCTCATTGACTGCATAAACAGGCGTAGTAGATCCATCCGCGTGGGCGACAGAAGATTTTGTATAAAACACTGTTTCCGCTTCTGCTTGAGCAGGCTGCATGATTCCCATGACAACAAGTAAAGCCGTGAGCAATATTAACCAATTTTTCATTTATCTCTCCTCCAGCTCTTTCTCTTCACTTTTAATTCTTAGATAATTTTACCATAAAAAGAATCAAAAACCACAGGGAATTTTCAGAAAAAAGGAGCTCACTGCTATCTGTGAACTCCCTCCATTTATGGCTGAGTTGAAGCAGGCGGTGTTGTTTCGTCCATCGGAATGGAAATCAGCTGGTCAGAGCCGGTTGCTTTCGGCATGACGCCGTCCCATTTTTCAATCCATTCTTTTTGAATAACTTCAGGAGATATAGAGGCTTTAATAATTTCGTTGTAGTCCGCGATCCCCTGTGCCTCAATTTTCTTTTTCTGCGCTTCTGCTTCTGCAATCTTTAATTCAATTTGTTTCCGCTCAAGTTCCTGCGCTGCTTCCACCCGCTTGTCAATCGCCGCTTGTGTAGACTTGTCCGGCTTTGGAACACCAAGAGTCATATTATCGACGACAAACCCAAGCGCTTGAATATCCTCTGCGAAAAGCGTCTGGACATTCACGGCTGCTTCAGATGATTTTTCTCCATATGTGTCAATGACCGAATACTTGGCAATTCCTTTTCGCCCGGCATCCCATAAACGTGTGCGCAAGTAGGACTCTTCAATCTGCTCCACTTCAATTGGACCAAACTGATTAAAGACATCGACCACTTTATCCGGCTGAATGCTGTAGTTATAAGCAAAATCAACGGTAACGCTTTTTCCATCAGATGTCGCCACTTGAATGTCTTTATAGTTGACTGTCTGCATCCGGACAGGATATACCGTCACTTTGTCGAATAGTCCGACAAGATGCCATCCTTGTCCAAGCGTTTCGTTCTGGACACCGCCATTCGGGCTGTATACAACTCCCACGTAACCGTTCGGAATTTTTTCAATAAACATAGATAAAAGGGCTAACCCTAAAATAAGTGCTACTGCAACAAGCGAACCGCCTACTACTTTTTTATTCATCCTTTTATTTTTCTTTTTCGGCGTTATCGTTTCCATCATTTTCCTCCTTGAAATTTTCTTTTACTTTACTAGCTGTCTCCCCCACTTTTTTAAAAGAAGGTGACAGCATGAGCCAAATACCTGCCCCAATTAATAACAACACAATGACAGAACCAATAAATACTTTCATCGATCGATCACCTCTTTGACTTATTTTTACGAAATAATTCAATAATAGTTTCAATTCTTTTTACAAACTTAATAATTTTTTACATAATTCGCACAATTTAAGTTATTTCTCTTTACATTCATCTTTTACCATAACAACTGGGTGTTTTAAAAATACATAAAGGTGGTCCAGTCATGACTCAAGATTTAAACAGAAGAAAATTTTTAACTTATGTCGGTACAGGTGTTACAGCCTTGACCGTTGCTTCAGCGGGATTAAGCACATTCGCGCCAAAAACGCAGGCACAAGGGACAAAAGCGGCTTCCCATTTGTTCGGCATAAAGAAAAAGGTATCTGGTTTAAATTTTAAGCCTATTCAGCCATCTGATAAGGATGAACTCGTTCTGCCGCGCGGATATAAATATGATGTGGTGGCAGCATACGGCGACGTCATTAATAAAGCCGGCGATACATTCGGGTACAATAACGATTTTACAATGTTTTTCCCAATCAACAGGTCTAATCAGCGCGGACTTCTTTGGGTTAACCATGAATACACGAGCGATCTTTGGGTAACAGGCGCTCCAGTTAACGGCAAATATTCCGCTTCGCAAATTCAAAAGCTTCTTTATAATCAAGGTGGCTCGATCATTGAGATTTACCAGAATGAAGATGGTGTTTGGAAAATGGACACATCTTCAAAATATGCACGCCGCATTACAGGATTGACGCCGTTCCGTTTAACAGGTCCTGCCCGCGGCTCAAAAGCAGTCGGCGGCGTTGATATCGTTCAAGGAACATTCGCAAATTGCTCCGGCGGCAAAACACTTTGGAACACGGTTCTTTCTGCGGAAGAAAACTACGAGTCAACGTCAGAAGCAGCATCACTGAACGAAACACATTATGGCTGGATCGTAGAAGTCGATCCATTTGATAAGAATTTTGCTCCGCGCAAGCATACCGCACTTGGCCGCTTCCATCATGAAAATTCAGCGATGGGCTTAACAAATGATGGCCGCCTTGCGGTTTACATGGGGGATGACAAGCAGGATGCGTGCGTCTACAAGTTCATCAGCAAAAACAAATACGTGAAGTCGCGCAAGCAGGCAAATTCCGATTTACTTGAAGAAGGCACATTATATGCAGCGAATATGGCTAAAGGTACATGGGTGGCGTTAACCATTGAAGCGGTTCGTGCTGCCACAAAAGACAATGCAGAGCTTTTAGCTAAATTCCAGACACAGGCGGACGTACTTGTTCACGCACATGATGCGGCTGTTTTACTGGGCGCCACACCAACAGACCGTCCGGAAGATGTTGAAATCAGCCCGTTCGACAAGTCTGTTTTTATCGCGCACACAAATAATGCAAAACACGGCAATATGCACGGCCACATTACCCGTTTCCTTGAAGATAACGATGATCTCGGTTCATTGACGTTTGACTTTGAAATTTTCGCATGCGGCGGACGCCAAAGCGGCTTTAGCGCTCCGGATAACTTAACGTTTGACAGCGATGGCAATCTTTGGACTGTTACCGATATTTCATCCAGCTCAGTCGGAAAAGGCATTTTTAAAACATTCCAAAACAACGGCGTTTTTGTTATTCCAACGAGCGGTGACGCGATGGGTGAAGCGTATCAGTTTGCTTCCGCGCCGATTGAAGCGGAATTAACAGGCCCGTGCTTTACTGATGATGAAACAACCCTGTTCCTTGCCGTTCAGCATCCAGGCGAAGAAACCGAAGATAAAAACAATCCGACAAGTATGTGGCCGCACCGCAAAGGCGACAGCCAGCCGCGTCCATCTGTCGTCGCAATTACCGGCTTTAAATACTAAGGGGGACTTTTCATGCTGCAAAACATTGGCGTACCGGGGTTAGTTTTAATCATCGTCATCGCATTAATCATTTTCGGGCCATCCAAGCTGCCGGAAATCGGCCGCGCATTCGGTTCAACACTAAAGGAATTTAAAAAGTCGACACGTGAGCTTGTATCAGATGAAGAAGAAGCAAAGCCCGAAACAAAAAAAGAAAAAACACTCGTTTAACAATCCGGGCTGTTCCCCGCTAATAGCGGGGACAGCTTTTTTTAGAGGTGATCCCGTGGAAGAGCAAAACATGAAAGCGTTGGAGCACTTTGAAGAAATGCGCAGGCGGCTTATCATTACCATCGCAGCGTTTCTTGTGTTCTTTCTCGTTTCTTTTACATTTGTACAAGATATTTATCAATACATTGTGAAAGATCTGCCGTTTAAACTGGCACTGCTTGGGCCGAGTGACATTATTATGGTATATGTCCTGATTGCGGTCGTCGTTGCTGGCGCAGCGACCATTCCAGTCGCTGCTCACCAAACATGGCTGTTCGTCCGGCCCGCTTTGTCCCCCACAGAGCGAAAAGTGACTGTGACATACATTCCAGCCTTGTTTTTTTTGTTTATTGCCGGCATGTCATTTGGCTACTTTGTCTTGTTTCCAATTGTGCTGTCATTTTTAATGTCGCTGTCCGGCGACATGTTTGCGACCTTTTTTACTACGGAAAAATACTTTAAGTTTTTGCTTCATATGACACTGCCGTTTGGCGTGCTATTTGAAATGCCGGTTATTATGATGTTTTTAACGAGCCTTGGCATTTTAAATCCTTACAACCTGCAAAAAATGCGTAAATTCGCCTACTTTGCGCTCATTGTCATATCGATTTTAATTACACCACCCGACTTTTTGTCAGACGTTCTTGTGATTATTCCACTCATTCTGCTTTACGAAGTGAGTGTGTCGCTTTCCAAAATGGTTTACAAGCGAAAACTGGCCGCTGCCGCAAACTAACCTTTGCGGCACGTCGTCCGTTTCATAACCCACCTCGCACACGCATTTATTCACAACACAGCTATGACATGGAGAACAGTCCTGACAACAGTAAAATTTACTGACCGTTCAGTCGTCCTCTTCATGGTAATTTTCTCATCAAGAACTTTTCCTCTCCTCTGGCTTTCTCCTATTCTTTCATTAAATCTTCAACAAATTTTGTCCTTTTTTCGTTCAAATGTATAATTTTGTCGAATTCTTTGATACTATTTATAAAGGAAAACACGATAAGGGTGATTGGATGTCGATTGGGGAACGTATACGAAAATTACGTATGGAAAAAAAGCTTTCTTTAACAGAACTGGCATCACGGGCAGCAGTAGCAAAATCGTACCTTTCTTCTGTAGAACGTGACTTGCAAATGAATCCTTCTATTCAATTTTTAACAAAAATTGCGGCTGTACTGAATGTATCGGTAGAATCCCTCATTGTCGACCCGCAGAAATCTCCAGAACCAGTCGATGATGAATGGGTTCATTTAGCAAAGGAAGCAATGGATTCCGGTATCAGCAAAGAACAATTCCGAGAATTTTTAGCGTTTCAAAAATGGAAAAAACAATCAGATGAGGAAATATAAAAGCAGCGGATTATAAATCCACTGCTTTTTATTGTTCAATTACCCGGCTGAGCAGCTGGTTTAATCCAAGCGAAAAGTGTTCATTATCTTGTTCACGCCGTTTGGCCGGACCTTTTAATCTGCCGCCCGCCTGCCTGATTTTTTTCGCTGTATGCCGGCTTAACAAGAGCTGGTCAATATTATCATGTGTATACTCGCGGCCATTTTGATCGATCGCATAGGCTTGTCGAGCCAGCACCATTGCGGCCAGGCCATAATCCTGGGTAATGACGATATCTCCCTTTTTGACTCGATTGACGAGCACAAAATCAACCGCATCGGCTCCTTTTGATACAATAATTATTTCTGCACCGGGCCGGCTCATTTCGTGTGCCGTATCACAAATTAAGACAACAGGCAGCTTATATTCTTTTGCTGCTAAGCAAGCCAGATCAACAACCGGGCAGCCGTCTGCATCAATTAATAAGGCTGTCATCAGATTCCTCCTCGTTAAATATCGCTAAAAATCCGTCTTCCCCATCCATTTCCGCATAGCCTCGAACTGTGTCACCCTCTGCATCTTCTAAATCCGGATCAGCTCCATACTGCACAAGCAAAGCAGCCATTTCTTCATCGCCATTGATGTATGCACTCCAAAGCGGCGTGAACGTATAATCATCTTCAACGTTCGGATCAGCCCCTGCCTCTAAAAGCAATGCTACCGTTTCAAGCTGTCCGTTGTTGGCCGCATAATGCAAGGCCGTTTCTCCATTGCTGTTTAACGCGCCTATGTCTGCTCCTTCATCGATCATCTCCTTTAAAGAAGACATATCTCCAGAAGAAGCCGCTAACATCACATCCGTTTCACCCGTCACATCTTCTCCGATAAAATCATCTTCCATTAAGTCAGAAAATACCCCTGCTGTGACCATTTCCGACAGTGCGTACACCCCTCCGGCAATCACAATGCTGCCCGCTGCAAAGATCGCTCCGATACCGGCAATTACTTTTCCTTTCGGTGAC
Organism: Domibacillus iocasae; assembly: GCF_001750285.1. Lineage (GTDB taxonomy): Bacteria > Bacillota > Bacilli > Bacillales > Domibacillaceae > Domibacillus > Domibacillus iocasae. The sequence continues at coordinate 373,868 of NZ_MAMP01000021.1, read as the reverse complement.
TGATAAGAGGTCGATTCAGGCATGCGCAAAAACTGGCCAATATGCTGAATTCGCTTCGGCAAGACAGGATGTGTAGACAATTTTTCCGCCAGCCAGACAAAAGGATTCGATTCTTGTTCAATCTGACGCACATAAGCCTCTTCATTAACTTCTCGGTATAGTACTTTTCCAGCCCCTAAAATCGTCAACGCGTTCTTGGCGGCTTGTCCATCATTCACATAGTGAGCCGCATGGCGGTCACACGTATATTCAGCCGCGCGCGAATATGCCTCGCTTAAAAAAGGAATCCATGATGCCGGCAGTGTAAGCCAGCTCTTCCACAGGTGACGCCGTTTCACATGAGCCAGCTCATGCGCAATAATAAAATCAAGTTCTTTTTCCCCCTGCTGGCGCGCCAATTCGAATACTTCCGAGTAAAGCACTACCATGTCCCGGCCAAAAAAGCGGGTCGCAAAGGCATTAAGGGCCCCTTCTGACTGTACAATAAACACATCCGGCACTTTCTTTAACCTCATCTCCAGTGAAAGCGCCTGAACTCGTTCATACACATCCGGAAACTGCCCTTCACTCAGCTTGATCCCATTCCCACGAATGGATCCCATCATCAACGCATGAAAAAATAGCGAAACGACAAACAAGCCTAAAATCACCGGCAATACAACAATCAAAAAAAACAAGGCTATATATACGCCAATGCTGACGAAGCAGCACACAATAAAGTAAATTGTTTCTTTCGGATACACTAAATTTCTATTTTCCAATAAACATTCTCCTTTATTTATCTACACTTATGCCTTACAACATACGACAAATTTTTACAGTGGTCAAGATGCGAAAATGGCCTCTTTTTCAAAAAAGGAGGAACTTTTAACAGCATCATGCGTATATAAAAGAGAAAGGTGGAATCCATATGTATTATAGTAAATTGCGTGCGCAGGCACGTGCTTCGCTCAAAGGGAACTGGCTGATTGCGGTAGGACTTTTTGCTGTATCGATGCTCCTGTTAGGCGGTCCTGACTTTCTGTTAAATCCAGATGAGTACGACTATTCCTGGAAAGACACTGTCATCCTTGCCATCTCCATTCTGCTGATTCCAATGACACTCGGCTTAACGTGGGCATGGGTGGATTTATCACGCGGCAGGAAAATTGGCTTTACCCAATTGCTTGAACCGTACAAAATAATGTTTGGCAAAAGCATTCTTGTATCGATACTTCAAGGCTTGTTTTTGTTTTTCTGGTTCCTGCTGCTTATTATTCCCGGTATTATCAAATCGTTTTCTTATATGATGACGTACTACATTTTGCGTGACGAGCCTGAGCTTTCACCACTTCAAGCCATTACAAAATCACGCAGAATGATGGATGGCCATAAAGGAGAAGCGTTTGTGCTGGGTCTGTCCTTTATCGGCTGGATTTTGCTTGGGATAGTGACACTAGGCATCGGCTTTCTTTGGATTGCTCCTTATATCAGCGTGACATATGCTCACTTTTACAATACACTCCGTGCAGAGTACGAAGAAAAAAACGTGTTTTAAAAACCTGGTCAACGAAGAACAAAACAGTTATACTTACTATTTTCCGCAACACCTCACCATTAACATTTTTTGCCAATCAAACGGTTGATAGTTGAATAATTGTAAGAAATGAAAAAACGTATAATTAAGTAAATATATCTGAATATTACAATGAATTCGACAATTAATTCGATTATATGATAAAATTTATCAAGGGATGTATTCATTTTCATAGCATTTTTTTGAAAAAGAGACAGCACTTAAAAAAATATCAATAAAAGGCAGGCGATACAAATGTCTATTGGCGAAAGAATCCGCTCTTTTCGTCTTGAAAAAGGAATGTCGCTTACTGAACTGGCCAGCCGCTCCGACACAGCTAAATCGTATATTTCTTCTGTCGAGCGGGATCTTCAATTAAATCCTTCTATTCAATTTTTGAGAAAAGTATCACGGGTACTCGATGTCAATATTGAACAGCTTTTAAATGATTCTGTCTACGAAAATTCCCCTGTACTAGACGAAGAGTGGATGAAGCTGGCACGTGAAGCGATGGAATCCGGTACAAGTAAAGAACAATTTAAAGAATTTCTTGAATTTCAAAAATGGCAAAAAATCAATTAACTAATATTCTCTTTGACTCCATATAAAAAAGCAGCCCATTTTTGTGAGGTCGGCTGCTTTTATATTACGTGTCTATGAGCTTGAATATGTGTTAATCCTCTCTATGCTCCTCCTGATGTACTGTTCTTAAAAACCCACGTATTTCTTGTATCGACAAGCCTAACTGTTTTGCCTCTGACATCAGACTGATCCATTCCTCCTCCACGGTATGAACTTCAAGCCCATCCATACAAGCTCTCCCCCCGCTTTCGGCAGCACAGCCATCCAAGCAGATATCCACTTTAGGACCTGTAGCTTTGCGTCCTTGCTTTTCAGCAAGTTTGCCCTTGTCACATCTGTTTTTTATTCGTGTGAATAGATCGCAAAACGCTATCAGACTATTTAAACTATTTTTTAAGGTTCATCCTGATTATAGATTCCATATACCCGATTTTTCTTCATGCTTATTTTTTTCATAGTATTCTCGTTGTTTGGCCGCCTTATCATATACCGACACCAACTGATCGATGACTTGTTTTTCCGAAAAAAAAGTACAAACAAAGGACTGAGCCTGATGCGCCATGAACTGTCTTCTTATCCGGTTCGAAAGCATCTGCCTGGTTTTAAAAATAAATTGCTCATCTGTGTCAGCCAGCAGCACCTCTTTTCCACTTGTAAACTCAATTCCTTCGTTAGCAATATGGCTTAAGACAATCGGACATCCAAGGGCGGCCGCCTCTAATACAGAGATTTTTTGTCCATACCCGAACCGAAGCGGATAAACACAAGCAGCGGCCTTCAACACGTGTTTACGCACATTCTCTTGTTCTTCTATTAATGTGATCCCTTCTAATAAAGCTAGTTTCCTCACTTCAGCAGAAGGATTAGATCCAGCAATCCAGCATTCAAGTTCTGGAAAAGACAGCTTTAACGCCGGAAAAATATTTTTCACAAGGCGAATAGCTGCGTCGACATACTCTGGCTCATGAAGCGGTCCCGTAAAAACGATGGCTTCTTTTTTAGGATTGTGAATATCGGTCGAAAAAAGCGAATCGTCTACGTAATTTGGCACAACATCCAGTTTTTCGATCGTCACCGGTGCTAAATGACTTCGATCGGTTTCAGATGGGACAATGCCATTTGTTGCGCATTCTTTCAAGTAAGATTCATATTTTCGTGCACGGCCCAGCTCTCCCCGCACCGCCGCTTTCTCCATAAGCTGGTTTGTCCATCTGTACCGTCGTTCTAAGCTTAAGCTGATCGCATCCATGTAATCAACGACCACAGCCTCCAGCCAGCGATCAATGTCTGGAAAATTGTGTACCATATTCGATTGAATATGAATAATATCAAAGCGGACTTCTTGCATCATATGTTTCAACGTTCGTCTGATTTCTGGAAATGAGTGACGTGCTGCACTAAACGGATACCGCTTAAACAAATAACTTTTCAACATTGCAAAGCATAAAGGACCTGTTTTTTTCATATAAATACTTTCTATACCGCTCCGAACCAACTCTTCTCCCTCTACTAAGAAAACCGATCCATTTTCCTGGAACAGACAATATACACAATAATTTCTCTTTAAAAGGCTGCTTATTTGCTGAAAAGCTCTCATTTGATCCGTAGATCCGGTGAAAATTGGGCGTTTTTGTGCAATATACAAAACGTTTATCCTTCTCACCTCCATATTTTGTTCTATTTAAAGAACAACTTTGAGGCGATTATATCACTCTTCAAAATGAGTTTTAATAGGTACAAAGAACTAAATGTTCTTAATAAAGAAACAATTTGCGTACTTAATATAAAGAATAATAGTGATTTCTTAAATATTTGTGCATTATAATGAACTAAGAAGGGCGAGTGGAAAAGAGAGATCGCTATGATCGGAGTTCGTATAAAAGAACAAAGGATAAAACAATGATTGTATCTCAGCCAGTTAGCTAAAAAAGCAGGTCGGCTTCTTTTTCCCTTTTTCTTCTTTTCTGCAAACACGTAGAGGTCCCAAACAACACTCCAGAAAAAAAGGAAATCCCTTTTAATTAGAGATTTCCTTTTTTTCTTCCTGACTACAGTGTAAAAAATTCCGTACCTCATCTGGTTCCAAACCGATTTCTTTCGCTTGGCTCATCAATTCTATCCACTCAAGATCCACTCCGGTTTTCTCCGACATTTTTTCGCTCCTTTTCCTTTATCCTTCCATGCCTTTTCGTACAATTCTAAGATTATAAAACTATTATATTGATTATATTTCTATTTATGACTACTTTTTTTACCGGGTAATATATACTCGAAATAGTATTATTAAGTAATATAATGGCGTGATGCTACACTTTTTTTGAACATATATAGCTCTAAAATAGTTAAATTTTCTGTTTTCCATAAAAAAGCTGTCCCTGTTTTACGGGACAGCCTTCTCTTCCTATTCTCTTCTTGTTAACCCATCATGTTCCATAAAATTTAAAATTCGTTCCACTTCTTGATCATTCTCGCCTATTACAAGGCCGATCACTTTTGAGGAGCCTGTCGCACCATCTACATACGCGGCATCCAGTAAGCTGAGCGGAACAAATTGTTTCTTGTCCATGTATTTTTCCACAACCGCCAGTCCATCATCAAACCATCCATTCCATTCAAGATTAGATAAACGGACAGACGGTTTCTTATACAAGCCCCTTATGTTTTCATAAAGCATGAGGCCGCATGAAGAGGCGTTAAAGCGTACATTTAAATCAATAAAATAAAACGAGTCGCCGCGCATCAGCACATCAAAGCCAGCAACACCGACATAACCGGCCGCTGCGATATTTTCCATTACCCGCAACCCTGCTTCGACAACACGCTCAAATGGCGCAGCATCTGTACTGATCCAGCTGCCGCGGAAGCAATTCTCATCATTGACGACTTGCTCGGATTTTCCCAAATATCGAATGTTTCCTGCCTCGTCTGCTGCAAAATGAAAACCAAAATTCTGATCGTATTGTATATATTCTTCTAAAATGATAGTCGATAAATCACCAAAGTCTTCATTTATATGATAAAGCTGTTCCTTTTTTTCAATCAAAAGCACACCACATCCGCCAGACGTCGGGCGTCCGTCGCCCGTTTTTAAAATAAAAGGCATAGGCGGCGTATCCTCCAGCAGCTCATCCAGGCTGACCATTCGCCTTGGCGCAACATGCTCTGCTGGTACAAGGGCCGGAATGCTGCGCTTGTCGCTTAAATAAGCAATGATGGATGGATCGACCCAATAAAGAGAATCGGGGACATCTTCAGAAGGATGTGGATATTGAAAAATCACTTTTTTTCCATGCAAAGACAGTTTCTTCAAAATAGATACATATTCTTCATCATTCCGGTACGTATAACGGACAGACGGTAAATGCAGCCCCGCTTTTTCAAGCAAACGAACGGCACTAGGTGTCACTGCGCCTTCATGACAAATAACCGGCATCTCTCCGGCTATGCTCAGTTCGCGCCCAGTCAACGCTTCAAGGCTAAGTAAATCTCCGCCAAAATGTTCATAATCATGCGCATATAATTTTGGCGAATATACATATCCTTTTCCGTAAATGTCTTCCGACGTTTGCTCCGGTCGAATCGCATCTGCAAAAGAATGAACAGGCCATGCTCTTTCCCCCATAAAGCCACCTTCCTTCTTTAAAAAATACCAACTATTTATATATATCCCAAGAAAACACTTTTAATCTCAAAAATTTAAAAACAGGAAAAAAGGACCATGCGCGCTAGAAATAAAATGGCAGCATCCCCGTACCTTGAAGTGAAATTGGCTGATTACGCCAAACAGCAGTTTGTTCTGTTAAAAATGAATCTAGCAGAGCAAAAAAGACTGTCTCCAAAAAGAGACAGTCTCCTGCGTTTAAACGGTACAGCTCGAACCAAACGAATTTTTGAAGATGAATCCATCCTCATCTGTGTAATCAACGACCGTTTCTTCCTCCATATACCGATCGGTAAACCGGTCAATGTAAAGAGAAACGCCGTCACCGCAGTCAATAACTGTGTCGTTCCGGCGCGGTTCGTCCAGCACGAGTGAGAAATGAACCGACAGGCTGCATCCGCCTGACAAATTGGCGTCAATGCGTGGCACCTGACTTTCTGTAACAGGCCAGCCAAGCAGCTGCTGGCGGGCAGATAAGGTCAGTTCGATCTTCATGTCTGAACCGTTTCTTTCTCATAGCGGACCATTGGCTGGCGGGCCGCTTTTACTTCGTCCAGCCGCCCGATCACCGTTGTATGGGGCGCATTCAGCACAATGTCCGGATTTTCTTCTACTTCCTGCGCAATTTGAATCATCACGTCCGCAAATGCGTCCAATGTCTCTTTTGTCTCTGTTTCCGTCGGTTCGATCATGAGGCATTCTTCGACATTGAGTGGGAAATAAATGGTCGGCGGATGGTAGCCGAAATCAAGCAGCCGCTTCGCCATATCAAGCGTACGGACGCCCAGCTTTTTCTGCTTTGAGCCTGATAGCACAAATTCATGCTTGCTTACCTGCTCGTATGGCGACAAAAAATACGGCTCCAGCTTTTTGCGCAAATAATTCGCGTGCAATACGGCGCTTTCTGAGACTTGCCGCAGCCCAGACGGCCCCATTGTGCGAATATACGTGTAGGCACGTACTAAAATGCCGAAGTTGCCGTAATAGCCTTTCACACGGCCGATGGACAGCGGCTCATTTACGTTTAGGACAAACAAATCGTTCTTTTTCTCAATACGCGGCACCGGCAAAAATGGAATAAGTTTTTTGTTCACACCAACCGGCCCTGCCCCCGGACCGCCGCCGCCATGTGGTGTCGTAAATGTCTTATGCAGGTTCAAGTGAACAATATCAAAGCCCATTTTTCCTGGCGTTGTTTTGCCTAAAATGGCGTTGGCGTTGGCGCCATCATAATAAAGCAGCCCCCCTGCTTCATGAATAACTTTAGCAATTTCCACGATATCTTTTTCAAACAAGCCGAGCGTGTTTGGATTTGTCAGCATAAGTGCCGCGGTATCATCATCTACATGCTTCTTTAACTCTTCGACATCAACCAGGCCATTTTCATTCGATGGAATCGTCACGGTGCGGAATCCGGCAACCGTTGCACTCGCGGGATTTGTGCCATGCGCGGAATCCGGCACGAGTACCTTCCTACGCTTTTCACCTTTTTGCTCATGGTACGCTTTCACCATCATAAGCCCGGTCCATTCGCCCTGCGCACCGGCAGATGGCTGAAGCGTCACGGCGTCCATACCGGTAATGACCGCAAGATCCTCCTGCAGTTCATGCAAAAGCTGAAGTGCTCCCTGCACCGTTGCTTCCGGCTGATACGGATGAATGCGGCTAAAGCCGTCAAGGCGTGCTACATCTTCATTGATTTTCGGATTGTATTTCATCGTACATGAGCCGAGCGGGTAAAAGCCGTTGTCGACGCCGTGATTTTTATTTGAGAGCGCCGTGTAATGGCGGACCAGCTGCAATTCAGACACTTCCGGCAGCTCCGGCGCTTCGTCGCGGATTAAATGCGCCGGCAGCTTTTTCGACAAATCGACTGCTTCCACATCACTTTCCGGCAGGCTGCAGCCGATACGTCCCGGGCGGCTGATTTCAAAAATAAGGTCTTTATATGTGATCATTTCGTGGCCGCCTCCATTACATCAATAAATTGGTCAATTTCATCTTTAGTACGCTGCTCGGTTACTGCAATAAGCATCTGGTTCGGTTCACCGTAGTCAGCACCTAAATCAAAGCCGCCGATAAACCCTTTTTCAATCAGCTTCTCCTCTATATCTGTAACCGCACATGGCAGCTCGACCACAAATTCATTAAAAAACGGTGATTTATTCAGAACGGAAAAACCTTTTTCCTTAAATACTTTCGCGGTATAATCGGCTTTTTCTAAATTCAGCAGAGCCATTTTTCGCAGCCCTGTTTTGCCAAGCGCGGTCATACAAACAGCGGATGCAAGCGCATTTAGCGCCTGATTCGAGCAAATATTCGACGTCGCTTTATCGCGGCGGATGTGCTGCTCGCGTGCCTGAAGTGTCAGAACGAAACCGCGGTTCCCTTTATCATCAGTTGTCTGGCCGACAATACGGCCCGGCACTTTCCGCATTAATTTTTTCGCCACCGCAAAATAGCCGCAGGAAGGACCGCCAAATGCTATCGGAATGCCGAGCGGCTGCATGTCGCCAACAACTATATCTGCACCAAGCTTACCAGGCGGCTGCAAAAGGCCTAGTGACATCGGATTGGCGCTAACGACAAAAAGTGCCCCTTTTTCCTTCACAATGGCGTCGATTTCTTTTAAATCTTCAATCGATCCGAAAAAGTTCGGGTACTGTACAATCACCGCAGCCGTTTCGCTGTCGATTTGCTGCTTTAAAGCTTTAAGATCGGTCACATCAGCTGAAAGAGCCACTTCTTCTACTCCATAATCAGGACCTGCCGCCACCGTGTTTAAAATCGCGCGCGATTCCGGATGAACGGCTTTGGATACGATGACTTTTGACCGTTTTGTATGCGCCACCGCCAGCGACGCCGCTTCAGCAAGAGCGGTAAAACCGTCATACATCGATGAATTGGCGACGTCCATTCCTGTTAGTTCACACACCATCGTCTGGAATTCAAAAATCGCCTGCAGCTCTCCCTGTGAAATTTCCGGCTGGTACGGCGTATAGGCGGTGTAAAATTCCGATCGGGAAATCATATGATTCACAACACTTGGAATGTAATGATCATACGTGCCGGCGCCGAGAAACATCGGCAGTTCATTGGCAGTTACATTCTGCCCGGCCAGTCTTTGCATGTGCTTCCATAATACCGGTTCAGGTTTCGCCTCTGGAATGGCCAGCTCGACGTCTAAGCGAATCGATTCTGGCACATCGGAAAAAAGCTCATCTATAGATGACATGTTTAAAAAAGACAGCATTTCTTTTTGATCTTCTTTTGTATCTGGCAAATATCTGAATGTCGACGTCATTTAGTTCACTCCCCTTTTATAAAATGGTATGTTCACAACGGCCGCTTCCACTTTTTTCTTGCGGATTTCCACAAAAAATTTTGTGCCAATGCCGGAAAAATCCGCATGGACAATGGCAAGGCCGATCGGTTTTTTCAATGTCGGCGAGTGGGTTCCAGATGTCACAAATCCGATCGGCTCACCCTGCTCGGATAAAATCCGGTAACCGGTCCGCGGAATGCCGCGGTCGATCATGTGAATGCCGACTGTTTTCCGTGCAAGACCGGTTTCTTTTTGCTTTTGCAGCGCAGCCTGCCCGATAAACGCTGCTTCTTTTGCTGTTTTCACCGCAAAGCCAATTCCTGCTTCAAGCGGGCTGATCTCTTTTGTCAGCTCCTGGCCGTAAAGCGGCAGTCTTGCTTCTAAGCGGAGCGTATTGCGGGCGCCGAGCCCGCATAATGGAACTCCTTCCTCCGCCAGCCGCTGCCATAGAGCAGCCACCCTTTTTGCCGGCACATACAATTCAAAGCCATCTTCTCCTGTGTAGCCGGTTCGGGAGATGAGCACAGCGTCAACACCGCCAATCGAAACATGATCACTGAATCGAAACGGACGAATGGCGGACAAGTCTTCCTTTGTCAGTGTCTGCAAAATGCGTTCTGCTTTTGGTCCCTGCACTGCCAAGAGAGCCGTTTCATCTGAAATGTTGGTCACTGTTACATCGCCTGACACATGCTTGTTCATCCAGTCGATGTCTTTGTCAATATTTGCTGCGTTGATGACAAGCATCCATTCACCATCCGCTTTTTTATACACAATCAGGTCATCCACTGTCCCGCCATCTTCATAACACATTGCGGTGTATAATGCCTGCCCGTTTTCGAGCGCTGATACATCATTGGTGACAAGGTGGTTAATAAAGCTTTTTGCTCCGCTTCCTCTTACCAGCACTTCTCCCATATGCGAGACATCGAACAGCCCGGCGTTTGTCCGCACCGCCACGTGTTCTTCTATAATGCCGGTAAACTGAACCGGCAGCGCCCAGCCGCCAAAATCTATTACTTTCGCTCCATACTTTCCGTACTCGCTAAAAAGGGGTGTTTTCTTTAATTCCACCATAACAAACCTCCACTTATCGTTTTGGATACAAGAAAAGCGCAAGATGTCTGTTTATCGAAGACAAATAAGACGAGCGCTGGCAGAGGCGGTTTATGCCTCCAGAAGTGCTTGGCTGGATAAATGGAACAAAAGCTAAGAACGCGGCATCGTGCCGCAATGCTTTTGTGACCTACATCCTGTAGGCCTGATGGCGTCTGAAGCTGGCAATAAAAAAAGACAGAGAAAAGGTATCAACCCTTTTCTCTGTCCGTTTACCTGAAAGTTTAATCCAATTTGGATTTTCCCCTTTGGTGGCATGAATGATCATGCACTCTCCAGAGCTGCGTCCAATTGTGGTCCATGTGCCTGAGAGATTCGTTTCAAGGCTTTTGAAACTTGCTCCGTCGGCGGCGTTTCCGCACTCTCCCACAACTATCATCCGCGCTTATTCTGTTTATCACCTTCATCTTAATCAATCGAAAACGCTTTTACAAGTATTTTCTGAAAAATTTATGTTGTCAGATAAATTAACATATTGTTTGACAATTCATAAAGAGATTGAGAGAAGAAAGCATGGCAAAGCACTTTACTTTTTTTTGTTCTCATAGTAATATTCTATATAACGAACAATATGTTCTTCATAAAGAAAAAACTTTAAGATTAGGAGAGGTGACTATGAAAGAAAAACGGGCGCTTGTCAATGAAATATTTATTTTGCGAAGTGCAGCCTGTCTAAGCATTTTGCTTTTACACGTACTAGATCGCGTATATTTGAACAACAGTGAAACAATAAACAGTTTTAGTTTGCTGATTACATTTGGCACACCTGCTTTCGTGTTTATCTCTGAGTTTATTATCGCTTACTCGTACCGGAATCGGGCGATTGGTTCCTTTTGGGGAAACCGGATCAAGTACATCTTTTTACCATACGTATTTTTCGGGGTGTTTTACGCGGCTGCAAAAGCATTTCAAGAAACAGGAGCGAGTGCCGCTTTTTCAGAAGCTTTCTTGACGTATACGTGGCGCCATATTTTGCTTGGTGACTATCATGGTTATTTTATATTAATTATCTTTCAATTTTATGCCCTTCACTTGCTTTTTCATAACTATTTAAAAAAAGCATCACTAAAAAAAGTCATTGCCGGCTCGTTTCTCATTAATGCTGCTTATCTGTCATTTTTTAATTTTGTCCCGCCAATGGATATCCCATTCGCTAATTATATATGGACGCAATATTACTGGGTGCCATTTCCAGGCTGGTTGTTTTACTTTACGATAGCATTTTACAGCGGCTACTATTATGAGGCGTTTCAGCGGCTGCTTGTGAAATACCGCCACTGGACAACCGTTTCGGTTTTGTTATTCGGTTTACTATCCATTTCTCTTTATCAGCTTGGCGTCCTGCCAGTCGTTTCGTCCAAACGGATCGATATGGTATTTTTCACAGTAAGCATGATTTTTTTCCTTTATTCACACGCTATGCTGCTGAAACGCGTGCCGCGCTTTTTCACTTGGGTCAGTAAATATTCATTTGGCATTTACTTGTTCCATCCGTTTTTCCTGGCGGTCGCCGCAAGTTTCTCCTTTTTATGGGAGGATATCCACCCACTCGTAATGGTGCCGGCTCTGTTTTTTGGCTGTATTGCGTTATCCGCTTTCATGATTTTCTCATTCAATAAACTTCCTTTTGGCGCTTATTTAGTTGGAAAAGTCGGCATTGGCAAAACCAGCAAACCAAAAAATTCATTTAAAAAAATCGAAACACCCTCTGTCAAAGTTCAATAAGGTGGTATCTATGAAATCTAACAGCAATCGTTTGTTTAAGAAGCAATCTGCCTATTTAATCATTTTATTTATAGTCATTCTGGCGTTTCTCTTCCCATCTTTATCTGGGCTGTTTGTTCAGCAGCAGGAAGGTTCAAATGAAAATAATACCAATACGACGAAAACGTGGTCCGAAGTCGACGTGGCCGACTACGGACCAAATTCGGATGATTCCAAAGATGACACTTCTTCCACTAAGACTACAGATGAAACACGTCCTGAAATCAATATTACCGATTACGGTGCAAATGCTGATGATTCAAAGGACGACACTTCTTCCATCCAAGCTGCCATTGACGCGGCGGCTGGCAAAAATGGCATCGTCCTCATTCCCGCCGGAACGTTTCTTATCAACACTGACCCAGAAACAGGGTCACTAAATGTAAAAGATAATATTGAAATTAACATGGATGAAAAAACGATTTTAAAAAGCATTCCGAATGGTCTGCCCATCTATCGGATGCTCACCATTTACAATCGTGAAAATGTAAAAATCACCGGTGGTACGCTGATTGGTGACCGATATAAACATGAAGGAACAGAAGGAGAGTTCGGGCACGGCATTTACATTGGAGGCAACTCCAGCGAAATCACCATTTCAAATGTGAGAGCACAGGATTTCTGGGGAGATGGTTTTTTCGTGGAAGGAAATGCCAGCCAGGAAACGTACCCATCTTCTATCACAATTGACAATGTTGAATCCCATAACAACCGACGGCAGGGAATTTCAATAACAGCCGGCAAACAGATTGTGGTTAAAAACAGCATCTTTTCCGGCACGAACGGAACGCCTCCGGCAGCAGGCATTGATTTAGAACGCGATCCGCCTTACAGCCTGCCGCTTGAAGAGGTAGAACTGTTAAACAACGAAGTTTTCAACAATGAGGGCTATGGTATTTCATTTATTTATGCGAGCAACAGCTCTGCACAAAAAAATATCGTAAAAAATAATAAAAAAGGCGGCATTTATATCGGCGGCGGTGTGGAACAAGGAATTGCCAAAAATAATACTGTGGATGATAATTTTATTTCAGAAAATGGCTTAGGGATTTTCGTTAACTTCTCAACGCAAAATAACATATCAAATAATGTAATTGAGAAAAGTAAAAAGGATGGCATTGTCCTTATCAATCACGTTGGGCAAAACAGACTGGTAAAAAATCTAGTCCGGGATAATCAAGGAAACGGCCTTTATATTTGGGGTGGACTTCATGATCAAAGCGGCATCGTGGTTCAACAAAATAAAATAAGTAAGAATAGCAAAGCAGGGATTGCTGTTTTAAATGTGTTAGATGCAACCATCACTGATAACGACTTACTCGACAATGCGGGCGCAGGACTCCACAGGGAAGAAGCGAAGGAATCAACCATTGAGCGGAATAAATCACAAGGAAACGGATCAAATTAATACATTATTTTTTTGAGAAGGGAGAGAACTAAAACCATTGAAAGTCCGTAATAAACGGCGGCTGATTACTGGCATTTCCATACTTGGGGCCGGTCTTCTTGCCGTTTTTTTTATAAATGCCGGGAATGTTCTTTTAACTCAGGAAAAACCAGAGAAAGCAGATATCGTGATTGTCCTCAGTCCTGGTGTGGAAAGAATTTATAAAGGAGTAGACCTTTGGAAAGAAGGTTACGCAGATAAGCTTTTATTATCTCGCGCTAACACAGGAACATTTACCGTAGAGCAGGCCCTCCAGCTTGGAATTCCTAAAGAAGATATTATTGCCGAGGAAGCCGCCCACAGCACATATACAAATGCAACTCACACGAGAGAATTACTTGAGGAGGAGGGGATAACATCCGCTATTATTGTGACGAGTGATTACCATATGAGAAGAACGAAGTATATTTTTGAAAAAGTATACCGCGACAGCAGCATTGCTCTTTCATACGCAACGGCGCCCTCCCGTTATCAATTTACCGCCTGGTGGGACGATGAGGAAAGTAAACGAATGCTGTGGAAAGAATATGCGAAACTGGCCGGCTACTATCTTCTTTATTAATAGAAATAGGAGATATCGACAAAGTCTTCCGTTTTTTTGAAGAGCAGTGAATATTCATGCTGTTTTTTAGCTTTTTTTATTCACGAAAAAAGAGCAGGCATTTTAATGGTTCCGTTTCGGCGCTGCCGCCAGCGGCACATGTTCGCGTGAACCGACTCTTTTATGCACTCCTCTTATAAGAAACATCGGCAGTGCCAATAAGAAAGCCACAACCCGCTATCATAAAAGAACAAGGGTGAATAAGAACGAATGAATAGATGTGCTGACAAAAGATTTTGTTTATCTGCATTCTGAGGGGCTGTCTCTACCGGATAGAGACAGCCCCTGCTTTTGTGGACATCGGTTTTCCAATTCTTTTATATACTATTACAGGCGGTTTTACCCGCCAATGCCCACATCCCTGTCATTAGCCAATATTACATGCCGCCTTCAATAAAAAAACTGGCGCCTCTCCGGCGCCAGTTTTTCCTTTTTTAAACATTCACTTTCTCCGCTAATGACGGATGACGATATAAAGGAAAATAATCTCCTGTTACATCAATTCCTTCTGTTAACAACTGATATGTTTCCGGAAGGTGAATTTTTCTGCCGATGTAAAACTCAAGCAGCGGATTCTTCGTGAAATTTCTCTTAAATCTTAATAAATCATCATCTTGCTGATAACCGCCCCCAAGATGAAGTGTTTTATATCCTTTTTTCCCAAACCATGCAGCTGCATGCCAGACCAAAAGGTTAGATGGGGCGAGATGCAGATATTCCTGTTTGGAACCAGTGAGGTGATAGGATACATAGCCGTTATAATGCATAAACATGCAGGAAGCAATAACTTCACCTTCATACCGAACCGCGAATGTGGTGATGTTGTCTTTCAGCAGCTCAACAGTATCTCTGAAAAACTCCTCCTTAAAAAAGTAGTACGTATCCGCCTGGTTTTTTTTCATCGTTTTTGCGTAATTCTGCGCAAACCAATCCAAGTGATCCAATCCTTCTTCTGTGACCGTCAGCCCTTGCTTCATTGCATATTTGACCCGGTTTCTTCCCTTGTTCCGAAGGCTGTCCATTAAGGCACTTTCATCCTCTTGCAAGGTGAGAGCAACCGTGTTCCGGTTAAAAATAGGCGTTATAGTATCATAATCCCGATCGTTTCGGATAAGCGGATGAAAGCGGACAAACTCCGTCACAATGTTTTTCGTCTTGCAGTATTCTTCAAATAAGTGATTAAATGTTTGAAAATGTGCTTTTCTTTCCTGCTCATCCGTGATATTTGCCAGAGGGCCGCCATAGCCATAAGGAGTTATAATATCATACAACTTTTCAACGCTGGGTACATTTAATCGGGCACAGTCAATTTCTCTTAATAAATAGGGATAGCAAATACAAGCGTCTCCATTCTCATAAACAAACAGCTGCGCTTGTCCCTCTTGATTATTTTCGTAAATTTGACAATATTCTGCTGTAAAATAAATATCAGCATGCGGCATCTTTTGCATGTAATGCTGCCATTGTTCCTTCTCCAATATACCGAGTACCTTAAACAATATATCTTCACCCCGTTATTTTAGTTGTATTAAATAAGCTTTTCCATTCGAACACTGGAACTTACTTTTTTCCATAGCGATCCCGCTTCCGGTTCCGAATCTGGACTAATGATAAAAAGAGAGCGATTTTGATCTAATCTTGAAAGAATATTAAAATAATTCAGGTTCTGCTCATTTGCCGTGACGCGAAAATAGTTTTCTTTTAAGCGATTTACGCTGAAGATCCCGTTTTCGGTTCGTATCTGAAACTGGGAAAAGCCAAATTCTTTTTGATTCGCTTCCGCATTCGGGTACCCTTCAACAAGGAACAGTGCCGGATCTTTTTCAGAGCGGTACTGATTTTCACTTGTAAACCAATGAGCATGTGCAACCTGATGAAATCCTGCTTTCAAGTATTTGTCCATCGCCCGCTCGTTCCATAGAAAGCAATCGAGACTAACGGCTTTTTTATTCATACTCCGGGCAAGCAGTTCCGTCTGCTGCAAAAGCATTTCGCCAACCCGCCGTCCGCGCGCTTCCTTTTGAACGCAAAAATTATTAATAAACAAGCGATCCGACATGATACGGATCTCGATAAACCCAAGCAGCGCGTCCTCATCGTAAGCCCCAAGCAGCCTTGTCGGATTGTATGGCCATGGAATGGATTGCTGATATGTTAAAAAGTTTGTATAGCCCGGGCTTGAAAAAATCGTTAATGAATAAGCGGAAGAGTTTCCGGCTACGATCCATTCCTCTGTCCATTTTGATACCAGCTCCACATCAGACGGCCGCACTGGAATGATTGAAATTACACCGTTTTCAACCAAAAAACTCAACTCCTTTTAAGAAAAATCATACATGCCTGATGCGCTTTGAAACAGGCTTTATTTTATTATGGAAGGAATTTTGCAGTTTCTTTAATACAGTTGATGATCGAACGGATGCCCTTCTCCCGTAACAAGCCGTTCATCTTTATTGACTTGCATGCGGTCAACATGCTGTCTTGAGTGTCCCGTTCTATGATCAAAAAGGAACTTTCCCCCTTATTTAAGGCAAATCAATACAATTAAGCTTTTTTGTCCAGCTGCTTCATGTTGCTATCTGCTGATTCCGGGTGGTGTATATGTTCCTTTTGGACGATTTTATATATCGTTAAAATAAAAATCTTTAGATCCAGTACTAAACTATAATTTTCAACATAATCAATGTCGTAATTAATCTTTTCTTCCCAGTTTAACGAATTTCTTCCCATAATCTGAGCATAGCCGGTTATTCCAGGAAGAACATTGAAACGGTCTTTCTGCTCGTCGGAATAAGAATCAAATGAATATGGATAGTACGTTAGTGGAGGTCTTGGCCCAATAAAACTCATGTCACCTTTCAAAATATTAAACAGCTGTGGCAGCTCATCAAGGCTTGTTTCTCTTAAAAATTTTCCTACTTTGGTAATTCGTTCATCATTAGTATCCTGAAAGATTCCTTTTCCTTTCTGCTCTGCCCCTTCCACCATTGTTCGAAATTTATAAATTTCGAATGTTTTCCCATTCTTACCAAGCCGTTTCTGTTTAAACAAGACGGGTCCTTTAGAATCGCTTTTAATCGCAATGCTGATGATCATAAGTACACCCAATAGGACAATAATGGCAAACAAAGCAAACAGTATATCCAAGCCTCTTTTAATTGTTAATTGATTCATCCGATCTCCTCCCGTGGGGAAAAATGAGATGCAACGTGTGTTGCTTTTTTGTAAATTTTCTCCATATGTTTGGCGATACGCACAGTATCATATTCTTCGGAAAGTTCCCTGCTCTTTTTGCCCATCTTGTTTAATTGATCCCGGCTGTTCATTAACGATTCAAACGCGCGTACGGTTGCATCGATATTCCCCAGTTCAACTGCGTATCCATTTTCACCATGGATCACCAGATCACTATTTCCTCTCACATCGGTCACAACAACTGGTTTTGCCGCTGCCAGTGCTTCCATAATCGCCCGCGGCAGCCCTTCCTGCTTTGATAAGAGCGTTACAGTATCCGCGATTTCTATTAGGTCAGGCACATCCCTTCTAAATCCAAGAAATTGAACCGTCTTCTTGAGATTCAGCTGGTCTACCATTGCTTTTAATTTTTCTTCCGATTCCCCGTTTCCGACTAATAAACATTTAACCGGGCCGTCTTTCCTCATTTTTCCCAACGCTTCAATCAGCTGCATTTGATTTTTTCGTTCACTTAATTCTGCCACACAGATGATGACAAATTCATCGGCTCCAATCCCCAGCTCTTGTCGTTTTTCAAGTTTTAATTGACCGCTTAAACGCCCGCTTTCATATACCTGCCGGTCAACACCAACTCCTTTTACAAACAAGACCTCTTTTTTCACCGGAAAACGTTTCGCCCTGCGAAAATCTTCTTCATTAATAGTTACAAGATAGTCGGTGTATTTCGCCATCAATCGTTCAACCGGATAAAATGTGAGCCAATTTTTCAGCGGGGCTCCTTTGAAAAAATGAAATCCATGCGCTGTATAAAAAACCGTTGGCACATTACTTTTCTTTGCTGCAATTCTTCCGAGTACGCTTGCGACCGGCGTATGAACGTGAACCACTTGAAACAATTCTTCTTGAAAGCTTTTGGTCAGCTCTTTCAATGCTCGAACATTGTCTAACTGAAATGGAGAGCGCTGGAACGGTATATCATGACAAATAACACCAGTATTTTGGACTTCTTCTTTTCCAATATCTTGCTGTCCATATGCGTGTACCTCAAAACCCTGATGCTGAAACCACTCCATATAAGGTTTATGGAAAGCAGCTAAATGCCTGTAGACAGAAGCGACGAATGCAACTTTGGGTTTGGCAGCTGTTTGTTGAATCATTTGCCTGTCCTCCTTATCCTGCCTGTGAGCTTTTGCTTAACACTTGCTTGTATAGCGCATTCCATCGATCCGCTACACTGTCAAGCTCATAAACGGCCTGCATGTATTCTTTTCCCGCCTGGCCCATCTGCTTTCTTTCTTCATCATCGAGCTGAAGCAGCTGGAGCATTCTTTCGGCTAAGGCGGAATGGCTTTTCGGCCGAACAATGAATCCTGTTTTTTCAGAGATAACCACTTCTTTATTTCCTCCGACATCTGTACAAACAATCGGCAGACCAACAGAGGAGGCTTCTTGCAGCACAAGCGGCATTCCCTCCCAGTCAGAAGACATCACATACGCATCGGAAGCGCTCATCACATCCGGTATATCCGCACGATACCCGAGAAAGTGTACATATTCCAAGATTCCTAATTTATTTGCCAGTTGTTTCATTTCATCCAGCTGCGGACCAATACCGACTAGTAATAGTTTAGTATTCTTTTCTTCTTTTAGAACAAGCTGAAATGACTTCAGAAGATTATGGTAATTCTTTTGTTCATCAAATCGTCCAATGGCCAGCCATGTAAAGGCATTACCAATATTTAAACTGGATCGAATAATATCTCTTGCTGCCGCTTTTCCTTGATAAAGGTTCGTATTGACGCCGTTCGGTAAAAACAATAACTTTTCTGGCCGTACAGCGCCCACTTTGACAAAATGCTCTCGTGCAGTCTGGCTAATAATTGTAATAGAATCGGCCATTCGATTTGTCAGTTGCAGAATTCGTTCCCGATGACGACCGCCAATGTTAATATTATGAATCGTGTTAACAAGCTTTACACCAGGGTGAAATAGCTTCATAAGCCGGCCTAGCAGATTGGCATGATACATATGCGAATGAATGATTTGAATACTTTCCTTTTTCATAATTCGATTTAACCGGGAAACCGCCGCGATGCTTGGCTTCCCCCGATCCATGTCCAATGAATAAACAGTGAATTCTTCTTCTTGCAGCTTTTGTCCAACTGGCCCAAGAGGAAGAAGCGAAACAATGACAGGATGAAAGCCGGCTTTCTTTGCCTGAAGTGCTTTCACAACTTGGTATACCTGCATCTCCGCGCCCCCTGTATTGAGCCCAGTGATGAGAAACAAAATGTTGACCATTTCTTCTCACTCCTTACTTATTTGAACCCTATTCCTTTGGTAAAATAGCGTTGGTTGATACAATTTCGTGTATTCAAGTGCAATCAGAGCGAATAACAGCCATGTTGGCTTTCTCATTTCCCATGTTAAAAACATCGTTGATAACACCCAGACGGCAAGCAATGTGAGAAAAAGCATACTCTCTACATAATTCGTTTTGCTGGCTGTATAGAAAAAAAGAAATAAGACAAATAAAAACAGGAGCAGTCCAATGAGGCCCGTTTCAGCCAGAACGGCCAACAGTGTGTTATGGCTTAAATTCCGAGCGTTAATCAACAATTCCATTTCCGCAGGATAAGCACCGGCCCCTATCCCGATTATGGGCTGATCATTAACTACCTCAAGTCCCGCATTCCACATTACCCCCCGCCCATTCAAGCTGCCATCATTCATATCTTGTTGAATAGTGGCGATGCGTTTAAACGAGTCAGCCGGCGTGGAAGAAATACCATAGAAAGTAGCTATTGCCAAAAAGAGTGACATCGTCACTTTCATTTTGCCCGACAGCTGCCGGTATGTGAGAACTATGTAGAAAAGGGCCATAACGCCGACCACAAATCCTGTGCGTGATGCGGTCAAGCTGATCGTCCACATCGCCAGCATAATATAAGCAGCATTGGTCCATTTTAAAAGGAAGTTTTTTTGCTTTAGGAACAAATACCAGGCCAGTGGAATGCCAAGCGCAAGCATAACGCTGAGGTCATTTGGATCAAATCCTTCCGCCGAATAGCGCCCATATGCTGCCTGCTCGTGTGCCATGTAATTCGTTATTGTACTGTAAATTGATACCCATGCACCCCATATATATACCTGTATGAGGATCCTCATTTGGTTCTCTGTCCGTACTAACTCCCAAATGAGCCATACCATAATAAACAGCTGTGCATATGTTTTAATGCGGATCAGTGTCAAATCCGGATCAACGGTCCAGAGAATGCTCATACCGCTCCAAACGACAAAAGCCAATAGTGCATAATGAATCATGTTGAATGGCCGATACTCGCCTGTCTTCAGCACGTAAAAAACAGTCATCACAAAGGCAAGCATTCCAAGTGGACGAACGATTGTTCCGAACGCTCCCAAAACAACCGCATTCTCCCACGGAATTGCAAATATCATAATCAGTAATAAAAGAAAAGATACATTTTTCATTCTCGCCACCGCCGTCTATAAAATATCAAGGTATTGACGTGACACATTAGTTTTCCAAAATGGACTATAGGCTTCTGCATTGGTTTGTTCCGGGACAGTTTCAAGAATTATTTTCATTGCCTCATATAGGGCGTGATCATGGCCGACTGGGACAAGCGTCCCGTACTTCCCATTTTTCAGGATTTCTTTCGGACCGCTCGGACAATCGGTGGAGATCACTTCCGTTCCGCATGCTAAAGCTTCAATTAACACCGTTGGGAGTCCTTCACTAATTGAGGAAAGAACAAAAAGTCTGGCCCTTTTCATATATGCATATGGGTTTTCAGCGAAACCCGGCATATCAACATCTTCTTCCAAGTGAAGATCGTGAATGAGTGATTCTAATTCGCTTCTTTTCTCCCCTTCACCAAGAATAATTAATTTGACCGGGCAGGTTTTTCGAAGTTTTGCAAAAGCCCGGATTAGTGTCGGAAAATCTTTTACTTCTGTTAAACGTCCCACAGCCAGCAGGACAGGCGGCATCCCTTCCGCAAACCAGGGATGTTCGACTTGCTCATTTGCTTTTCGGATCAACTCTTCATCAACGACCGGGTTGTAAATCACCTGAACTTTTTCTTTTGGCAGATGAAGCGTCTGGACGGCGTCTTCCGCCACACCCTGGGACACCGCGATCACTTTATTCGCCTTTTGAAAACTCCATTTTATGAGCGGTGAAATCCATTTTGACACAAAGGGCCTCGTTGTCATCGGGGAGATATGCGTCATATTACTATGAATGCTCACTACCGTTTTCGTATTGATCCTGGCAATTAAAGAAGCAAAAACAGCGATTATATTCGCATGGCTGAGAGCGGAAAGAATAGATTCCGGCTGATATTTCTTTAAATAACGGACAAGCGGAACTAAACTATATAATACTCTCGACGCATTTAAATCTATAATGCGGACAGCCGGTGGTACTTGATCTAAATAAGGCCCCTCTGCTTTCGCCAGTACAAGATCAACGTCGTGACCTGACCTGGAAAATTCCTCCGCAAGGCTGACCATAACCCGCTCAGCCCCGCCTCCTGCTAATGATGGAAGAAAGAGCGCCACCTTTTTCTTTTCCACTGCCATCACTCCTTTACGACCATTTCATTATGCGAACTTTTCTTCATATTGTTCTTTTTTATTTTCAGCTGCCACGATTTCTTGTAAATACGTTAAAAGCGATTGCTTCAATTCCGGCTTTTGAAGAGCAAATTCAATGGTTGTTTGCACAAAGCCGATTTTCTCCCCGACGTCGTACCGCTTTCCATCAAACTCATACGCAAAAACTCGTTCAGTTTGCTGTAGGCGGGCGATCGCATCAGTCAGCTGAATTTCGCCCCCTACGCCTTGCTCCTGTTGAGCGAGAATGCTAAAAATGTTTGGTGTTAAAATGTAACGGCCCATAATCGCCAATTCAGATGGCGCCTTTTCAACCAGCGGCTTTTCAATAAGTTCTGTCACGGTATGAAGGAGTGGACTGTGTGCTTTTACAGCAGCAATCCCGTATCGGTTCACTTCCTGGCGCGGCACTTTTTTAACGCCGAGGATCGAGGAATTCGTTTTTTCATACATATCCATCATCTGTTTCGTACATGGCACATCTGCTTGAACAATATCATCGCCGAGTAGCACGGCAAAAGGTTCATTGCCGATAAAGTTTCGCGCGCACCAGACGGCGTGCCCCAGCCCTTTTGGCTCCTTTTGGCGAATATAATGAATATCAACCATTGTTGAAATATTGCGGATTTCCTGCAGCAGTTCCATTTTTTCTTTTTCAAACAAATGGTTTTCTAATTCAATGTGACGATCGAAATGATCTTCAATGGCGCGCTTTCCTTTGCCTGTTACAATTAAAATGTCACGAATGCCTGATTCGATTGCTTCTTCTACAATGTATTGAATAGTTGGTTTATCTACGATCGGAAGCATCTCTTTTGGCATCGCTTTGGTGGCAGGTAAAAACCGGGTGCCCAGGCCTGCCGCGGGAATAATCGCTTTTCTGATTTGGTTCATCTAGATCACTCTTTCTTTATAGTTTGTCCACTTTTGTCAGCATTCTGCTATTTAAGACGGCGGTGTCCTCTGTTTTCGGCAAGGTCCGCTCTATTGGTCTTTTTATCAACTCCAAAACGAACGCAGCTGCCATGGATAGGACCAGCCCCACTAGAAATGCGACTACCATATTCAAAAACGGCTTCGGCATTACTTGACTGACAACTTCTGTATTATTTCCCTGATCCAGCACAGAAAGTTGATTTTCCCCGTATAATTTGCTGATTTCGTTATTTAATACGGCCGCTGTTTCATTCACAATTTGAACGGCCTGACGTGAGCTTTCATCCCTTACTTTAATTTCAATCGCCAGTGATTCCCGCACTTGATTGATCGTTACTCTCTCACTCAACTGGCCGTAAGAATCTCTCAATGATAAATTATCAATAACCTTCTCGAGCACTTGCGGACTTTCCGCGACGACGATAAATGTGTCAAACAACTTAAAAGATTTTTCCATTTGATAAAAAGAAGTAGCCGGGTCGCTATTGGCTGCTTGAGTATTTCCTTCACTTACTAATACTTTTGATGTAGCTTCATATACAGGTGATAAGACGAAAAAGCTGATCAGTCCTGCTCCTATTGTAAAAAGAAGTGTGATCGAAACAATCAACTGCCATCGATTTAAAAGAACCTTTATAAAGCTGCTGACATTTTGCTGCTGAACATTCATCATAATATTCCTACCTTTCTTTCTATTAATAAATTATTAATAACTTTTTAGCCTTTATCCGATACGAACGTATGTGTTTTTTCATACCCGTTCGGATTCCTCATTTGCCACAGCCAGGAATCTCTGCACATTTCATCAAGTCCAAACTTCGCTTCCCAGTAAAGTTCTTTTTTCGCTTTTTCGGGGTTGGCCCAGCAAGCCGGTACGTCGCCCTGTCTTCGATTAAGGATCCGATATGGAATTTTTTGACCACACACTTTTTCAAATGCTTCAATGACGTCAAAAACGCTGTATCCTTTTCCAGTACCGAGATTATAAGTGAAAAAACCGGTTTCTTTTGCTTTTTCCAACGCTTGAAGATGACCTTTTGCTAAATCGACAACATGAATATAATCCCGCACCCCCGTTCCATCCGGGGTTGGATAATCATTTCCGAATATATTCAACTCCGGCAGCTTGCCAATTGCGACCTGTGTAATATATGGCATTAAATTATTCGGTCGCCCCCTTGGGTCTTCACCCATTTCACCGCTCAGATGAGCGCCAATCGGATTAAAATAACGCAGAATAACAAAACTCCAGGCCGGGTTCGCCTGATAATGATCTTTCAGCATTTGCTCGATGATTAATTTTGTCCGCCCATACGGATTGATCGCCTGAAGTGAGGCACTTTCTGATAATGGCATCGGGTTATCCTCTGAGTAAACGGTAGCTGAAGAACTAAAGATCATTTTTCGCACATGGAATTGATCCATCACTTGTAACAAGTTCAGTGTGCTGTTCAAATTGATAGAATAATAACGGTTTGGATCCTGTACTGATTCACCAACCGATTTTAAACCAGCAAAATGAATGACCGCGTCAATCTGATGAGCATTAAAAATCGCTTCAAGCTGATCACGATCCAGCAGATCACCTTCGTAAAACGTTATATCCTTGTTGGTTAATGAGCGAATTCGATTCAGCACATCTAAACTGCTGTTCGAAAGGTTATCCAATACAACCACATCATGGCCATTCTCCAAAAGCTCTACACATGTGTGGCTGCCTATGTACCCTGTTCCTCCTGTTACCAAGATCGGCATATGCGTCCCCCTTGTCTTTTTCTACTTTTGGCATAATATTGTTCGATAACAGCAATCACCCGATCCTGTTCGTCCACAGCCATGCCTGTTCCGGATGGAAGACAAAGCCCTCTCTCAAAAAGGCGTTCTGATACACTATCGCCTTCGCAATGCGCAACGTATTGGCATCCTTTGAACAGCGGCTGCGCATGAAGCGGCTTCCAAACATGTCTCGCTTCAATGTTTTCTTTTTCCAGCGCAATAATCAGCTCGCTAATATTAATTCCTGTAACGGCCTCATCAATTGTTAATGTCGTCAGCCAGCGATTCGATTTCCCCCCCTCCACTTCAGGCATAAAATTAATTCCATCTAAACACTCCAACGATTCTTTATAACGAACAAAAAGGGCGCGTTTTGCCTCCACCCGCTCATCCAGCACCGCTAGCTGCGCAAGGCCAATACCTGCAAGAACATTGCTCATCCTGTAATTGTAGCCGGTCGTTTCATGCTGATAGTAGGGAACAGGTTCCCTGGCTTGAGAAGCGATATTACGTGCTTTATCAAGCTTTTCTATCTCATTGGAGATAAGCATCCCGCCCCCCGATGTTGTAATAATTTTATTTCCATTAAATGAGTAAATACCGAATTCTCCAAAGCTGCCGCTCTTTTTCCCTTTATATTCAGTGCCAAGTGATTCAGCTGCATCTTCTATAATTGGTACACCATAATGGCTGCAAAGCGCCGAAAGCTCATCCATTTTTGCATTTTGCCCATATAAATGAACAATAAGAACTGCTTTTGGCAGCCTGTTTTCTTTCTTCGCTTCAATAAAAGCCCGCTCCAGTGCCTGCGGAGACATATTCCATGAGTCTTCATCCGAATCAATAAACACCGGCTCCGCTTCTTGATAAACAATCGGATTTGCGCTGGCGACAAACGTAAGCGTTGAGCAAAAGACGATATCCCCCCTTCCGACCCCGAGCTGCATAAGCGCCAGATGAATAGCCGCCGTGCCAGAATTAGTAGCCAGCGCCCCTTTTGTTCCGGAATATTTCGCCATCTCTTGTTCAAACTGATCCACATTCGGGCCCAGCGGGGCAACCCAATTCGTTCGGAATGCCTCATTCACATACCATTGCTCTTTTCCGCTCATATGAGGCGGTGACAAAAAAATTCGTTTTTTATTTGTTGAAACAAGAGCCATTTCCATCCTCTCCTTCATTAGTTCTTTATTGATTCACAGCGATAGGATTAGCCTCTTGGCCTACCACGCGGTGGTGAGCAATATCCAGCAGCAGCCCGGAAAGAAGGGACGGATCCATTGACGCGTATTCACGCAAGACGTAATATACCTCTTGAACATTATGTGCAGATGCCTTGCCGATGTAAATTTTCGGATGAATTTGTTCTTCATGAATCTCATCAGCATCAAGCAATTCTTCATAAAGCTTTTCACCTGGCCGCATCCCCGTATACGAAATCCCAATATCCTGAAGGCTGTATCCGGAAAGCTGAATTAAGTTTTTAGCCAAATCCACAATTTTGACCGGCCTGCCCATATCCAATACGAATACTTCTCCACCTTTCGCAAGCGCACCTGCCTGCATGACGAGGCGGGAGGCTTCAGGTATAGTCATGAAATAGCGCACCATATCCGGATGAGTCACCGTTACCGGACCGCCGCGTTCAATTTGCTTTTTAAAAAGCGGGATTACACTGCCCCGGCTTCCAAGCACATTTCCGAATCGGACAGCGACGAAATTTGTTGTACTGACTGTGTCCATATGCTGCACAATCATTTCAGCGAGCCGTTTTGTCGCTCCCATTACACTTGTAGGCTTCACCGCTTTATCGGAAGAAATCATGACAAATCGTTCTACACCGACCGCTGTTGCCGCTTCAGCTGTATTTTTTGTCCCTATTATGTTGTTTTTCACCGCTTCATGCGGATTTAGTTCCATAAGGGGCACATGTTTATGAGCCGCGGCATGATAGACAACAGAGGGCTTGTACATTTCCATCACTTGAAACATCCGTTCACGGTCTTGAATATCCGCAATAACTGGAATAAAGTCAATTTCAGCTCCGTATTGCTCTCTTAGCTCCATCTCAATCGTATAAATACTGTTCTCCCCGTGTCCGAGCAGCAAAAGCTTTTCCGGTTGGAACTGGCAGACCTGACGGCATATTTCTGAACCGATCGATCCCCCCGCTCCTGTCACAAGAACCGTTTTTCCCGTTAGCGTGTCAGTAATTTCATCCGTATTTAAAAGAATCGGCTCCCTCGCCAGCAAGTCTTCCGGCTGAATATCTTCCAATTTCGGCATCCGCCCTTTCTCCAGCATTAGCTGCTCGATTCGTGGCAGAATCTGCGTGTGAACGCCTGTTTCTAAACAAATCTGATAGATTCGGTCAAGCTGATAGCGGGAAAGCGACGGAATGGCAATGACAATATGATCAATATGATACTGCTCAACAATTTCTACTAACTGGTCTGTACTGCCTGCAATCGGAATCCCCAGCATCTGGAGCTGATGCTTTCTCGGATCATCATCAACAAAAACAGCTGGTGTTAAATCCGTCTGCCGGTCTTTTAACAATTGCCTTGCTGTTATAATACCGGCTGAACCTGCTCCAACAATGAGCGTTTTCTTCTTGCGGCTGCTTTTAATCAACTCCATGTCTCCAATCACCCGGTTAGAAAAGCGAATACCGGTCATTGTCACCATAAGCAGCAGCCAAGTGACAATTGCAGGCTCGCCTATAACCGATCCAGTGAACAAAAACTCACTGAGTGTCATGACCATAACCGAAAATAAAATAGTTTTAAATAGAGCGGTCATTTCTCCGGTGCTGGCATACGACCATGCCCGTTTATATAATTGGTGTTTGAAAGCAAAAAAATGATAGCTGCCAGCCAATGCAAGGAACACAGCTGCCTGATAAGAAACCGGTATATTCGTCTCTCCCTCAGCGATGCGCCACCCTACGTGAACAGCGGTCCACATAAGTAAAGTATCTACCAGTAATGACATAGCAAGAATTCTTTTACGGTAATTCATGGCTGTCCTCCTCCACCTTCATTTTCACGCATCCAATTCGTTCTCTATAAAAAACCTGTCGTTCTTTATAAAGAATATTATAGACCTTGAATTCCCATTTGTAAATAAAAATCATGTCCTTTGTTCAATCTGCAACGAATAATGTTCTTTATAAAGAACATTATTTTCGTAAACAGAGTATATCATATCCTTCCATAACAGATAATAGGTATTAAGACTCTTTTGTTCTTTTTAAAGAACAAAATGACTATTTTTGCATTTATTTAATGTTTTATTTTTAATTTGTGCGTTATAATGAATATTATCCAAAGCAAAGGAGGGTAAAAATGATCGGGATTAAAATAAAATATATGCGGCTTCAACAAGGCCTTTCTATTACACAGCTGGCTAAGAAAGCGAATATTTCCAAATCTTATTTATCTTATTTAGAAAAGAATCCAGCCACTAACCCTTCTCTTCAAATCGTATCTAAAATAGCTGCGGCACTTGATACTTCTCCTAACTATTTTATTGATGAAACTAAAGAAGAGGTCAAAGAGGAAAACAACCAGGAGTGGATTAATGTCTTAATTGATGGGCTTGAAGACGGAATGACAAAAGAGGATTTTAAAGAATTTCAGAAATACATTGAATTTTTGAAATACCGGAAAACCCATTAAAAATGCCTGGCACGGGGAGCGCCAGGCATTTTTTTTAAACCGGCCTTATTCGATTGCGCAGCTTGTACAATCCCCTGCCAGCATGAAGAAATTGATAAAAAAAGATAAAATGAAACAGGCGGACTTTCGTCATTTTCTCTGAATTCGGGCGAATAATGGTTTTATAACCATTTTGATAAATCGTTTTTCGAATTTGCTTTACACTGACATTTTGAGCGAGGAGCGCTCTCACTGTCGTAAAATAAGCTTCTTCAATTTTTTTTCTGGAGCATTTCAGTAAATCCTCATCCGCTCCAATATGCTGCCGGCAAAAATCAGCCGTTCGGATCATTGCATCTACGTAATGAAACCATGATACATTGAACTTTTTCATCACAGAACCACTGTGCTTCCTGTAACGATAACAAGCCGCCGGTACAAAAGTAATTACCGGCGATACCGCCATACACTTTAACGTAAACTCCTGATCTTCTCCATATTTACACCCTTCTTCAAATAAAATGTTGTTTTCTTCCATCAATTTCTTTTTCATAATAAACGCGCCAAGCCTCACCCACGTTCTTGACAGCAAATACGCTTTCATTACCTCAGCACCTGTTCCGTCTACGTATTCATATGTATAAGGAAGGACTGTCTTATCCATTTTTTCATCGACGTGTTCAAATCCACCATAACAAAATGGCGCATTTATGCGTTCCGCTTGTTCGAGCAGCCGACTAAGCGCCTTGGATGTAAACGTATCATCCGCATCCAAAAACGTGACATACCGGCCGGATGAGTGCTGCAATCCATGATTACGCGCACGGCTGACACCGCTGTTTTTCTGATACAGTACTTTCCCATTCAGACCCAATTGGCGCAAAATCTCTGCTGCCGTATCACCGCTGTCATCTGTAGATCCGTCATCTACCATCACCACTTCTATCTGCCTGCCCATGTTCTGATCCGCTACAGACTGCAGGCATTCCCTTAAATAAGCCGTGCAATTATACATAGGTATGATCACAGAAATATCCACACTCACCTTAATCCCTCCATTTTTCTCATGCCATTTTCTTTCTTAACAACGTGCGCCCGGCATCTTGTATATACCTAAACTCCGCTTGGTTTAGACATAACGCAAAGGAGAACATATTTGGTAAAACAAGACAAACGGCATCTTTAGCTAAAAAAATCCCGTATATCCTCCCATTCAGTGCAACATCATCGTAAATATATTTTTTTCATTTCAGTGTTACTATAATGGGCCGATTTTGCGCTTTTTCTTTTCTCAAATATCGATAACGCCGATCAAATAAATGTGTAATAATCATATTATTTATTATATTCAGCACAACTTGCGCTCTTAAAAACAGCGGTTAGCCTGCTGTGAAGGAGCTTGCAATATTAAAACCTGAATTTTTAGTCCTCACCAGTATTGTTCCAGTCCATATGATTTCCCTCCCGTTTCTCAATAAATAATTCTTCAAAAAGAACAAATAAAACATTTTTGTTCGTTATATATATTCATTATATAGTCTGTTAACTGAATCAACAGTGAAATTAGACCTAATAATTAACTAACTACCATGCTTAAATAACAATAATAATTTCCTTTGCAGGTGGACAGAATAATAATCAGCGAAGTATTTTCTCTATAAATTGACCTTATCATTTTGCCTTCTGCCATCCGGGTGACTGATCCACGCTTTTAAAAAGTGGCCTGTTTAACAAAAATCAGCTTCATACCCATTGTGGCGGTCTCTTTTGTGTAAGGATCATTTTGGCTTGCTTCTTTTAACGAGAGGCGAAATGGCGGAGGGCTGGCGGCGGAGACTCCTGCAGGACGAGCGGACAGGCTGAAGCGGGCAGCGCGAAGCGATGACTGGTTCAGCCTTCGCCCCCGTTGTTAGCACAGCCGCCAGCCTGCAGCTCATTACCCTTACCCCGCTTTTTAAAAAGGGATCCTTTCATGATAGGAAGCGGTGAAAGCAGGAAGTTTAATTCAACTTATATAGTTAAAAAAATCAAAAAATGCCCAGAAGAAAAATTTTTTCTGGGCACTTTCTTTAAATATAATCGTTTTGCAGGCCAATACCTTGAGTTTCTGAAATACCGAAATTTTTATTAATAAGAACAACCCGGCACAAAAAAGTTCGGGTCGCGTGCTCTCCTATTCTTTTAATAGAAGAAACATGTCCTGGATCTTGCTTATTTTTTACTTTCTATTAAAATATTCACTGATTTCCCCATAAAAGAAAGTGTGGCGTACGTTTTTCCATACTGCTTAATCGTAATAACACCGTCTTTTACAGCCGCTACGTTTGGATTGAGCACTTTCCACGTAACAAGGTGACTCACATCGGTTTTTTGTCCATTTGATAACAGAGCTGTTACGACTGTTTTTTGACTTGTGCCTGGTTTTCCAGCCACTTTTTTTGTGCCGGCAGTTAAGCTCTTTACACTTGCGTCAACAGCAATTTTGGTTGTTTTTCCGCCAAATGAAGCGACAATCGAGGTTTTCCCATAGTTTTGAATGGTTACAGCACCTTTATTGACCGTTGCAACTTTATCATTTTCCGTTTTCCACTGGACCGCTTCAGTTACATCGACTTTGCTTCTATTCGCAAGCATGGCTGTTAATTGGACTGATTTTGTCTCCTGGGGTTTCCCCATTACACGCGTAGTGCTGGCAGTGATCGCCCTCACGGTTGAATCCACAGCTACCTTCACCGTTTTTCCGCCCTCTGCTGCTCGAATCACAGCCCGTCCAAATTGATGAACGGTGATGATACCACCCTCTACTGTTGCCACATCCGGATTACTGGATGTCCAAACGGCTTCTTTTGTCCTGTCTGCTTTTTGCCCGTTTGCATAAGAAGCAGTAATTGAAACAGCTTTTGTTTCACCCGGCAGCGCATAAACAGACGAAACATTGGCATTCAGCTTTGTGGCAACCGGACTTACAGCCGGAGCAGATTGAACCGCTTGAGCCGGATAAGCCTGCATTAATCCATACCCAAACGACGAATCTCTTCCAGTCGGTCCCAAATCCTTGCTTGCTTCTGCGAGCATTGCCCGCAGACGAATGTGACCGGCCGCCGGGTTCGCCTGCTTCATTAAAGCAAGAATCCCAGATACATACGGGGCAGCCATTGATGTCCCGCTCATTCGTGCATATCCATTATTTAAATAAGGAGCCACAATGCTTTGACCCGGTGCCGCGATTTCCACTGCACTTCCTGTAGATGAAAAAGAAGGACGGTTTAAGGATGCATCCACCGCGCCAACTGCGATCGCCGAATTGTACCGTGCCGGATAATCCACTGTATCATCTATTCCCGAAACGGAACCATCATTTCCGGCTGCAGCGACTACAAGAATCCCATTGGCGTACGCTTTATCCACCATCGATTGAAAAGCGGCGGAATGGGTCTGCGTACCGAGACTTAAGTTAATAATGTTCATTTTATTCGTAATCGCCCAGTCAATCCCCGCTATAATGCTGGATAAATTACCTGAACCGTCTTTATTTAATGATTTCACGGCATATAGGTCCGCATCGGGCGCGACACCTTTTGTACCGAATCCATTATCTTCCGCGCCAATGATACCGGCGACATGGGTTCCGTGCCCG
Organism: Domibacillus iocasae; assembly: GCF_001750285.1. Taxonomy (GTDB): domain Bacteria; phylum Bacillota; class Bacilli; order Bacillales; family Domibacillaceae; genus Domibacillus; species Domibacillus iocasae. The sequence continues at coordinate 341,973 of NZ_MAMP01000021.1, read as the reverse complement.
TCATCATCCTCATAAGAAGTCGTGTAGGGAACAAAAGATGTACCTCCTGCAACCGCTAAATCAGAATGAGCTGCAATCCCTGTATCCACAACCGCTATTTTTACGCCTTTGCCGGTCAAGCCGGCATTCCACGAAATAGGCACATTTGTCGCTTGAATTCCCCAGTCCAGCCTTTGAGCAGAAGTATGGACGACAATATCTTTTTCTACACGAACAACATCTTCATCCCGTTTCAGCTGCTGGACTTCATCCGCCGGGAGCGTTACCGAGGCGATCGGCAATTGCTTAAACACCTGGTGAATCTCACCTTCCGCTTGAGCAATCACCTTTTTATCAACTTTTTCATCAAATACCACAATAACTTTTTGTTCCTCTTCCGGTACGGCAAGCACGGCATTCGGACCAAAAGAAGCAATAACTAAACCAGTGATTAACAAACTAGCTACAGCTTTCTTCATGATGTCTATTTCCTCCTGACAGCTGGCTGGCATACCAAACGGCTTAGCCCCTATAGCTTTGCGTCTCTGCGTTTCCACAGATTTGCCTTTTCAAATTAAAGTACGTATCTATGTACCTACTTATATATCGGAGAATTTCGACAAAAATAAAGTGTCCATAAAATATTTTTTTCAAATCAATGACAGTAACTTTCCAATCACACATTACTTGCCTTAATGGAATTTCATACCATTCATTTATCCGATAATAATGACCCGGTTCTTAATAAGCTAGTCCGGATAAATCAGTACGAGTGTCAAATTATATTGAAGAACTCCGCCGGCCCATTCACCTTAATAAAAAGAAAACCTCATCATATGCATAAAGGGCACATGATGAGGTTTCATTTTATATTTGACAATCAGCACAGAAAAATTCTGGCAGCGCCGCGCAACAAACAGAGATTTTTTAATTTTTATAACTCTTTCCAAAAGGATCGCACTTTGCTTTTTAAATCACTTTTTTTGAAACCAGATATTTTCCCCCTGGTTTTTCAAAGAAACAATAATCGCCATTATTAAAAAGAAATAAGTTGTAAATGTTTTATCTTCCCAAATATTGTACAATAACCCGCACACACAAATGCCGAGCAGCATCGACAATACCGGTATGACAATCGGATTATCATGACGCTTTTTCCACAAAATCCCTAGCATACCGAGCAAAAAGGCTGCAAATGCGATAACACCGAGTGCACCTGTCTGCGCAATGACCTGGATATATTGATTATCTGAATACATATTTGGCAAAATCTCATACTTTTCATAAATAGGCGAGTTGTAGCTTTTTGTTGCTGAATCGCCAAACGTCGCAAACCCAGTCCCGATGACAGGATGATCCTTGAAAATTTCGAAGCCTTTATTCACAACAAACAGGCGTCCAGTTTGCTGACTCAGTTCAACCGTGCTTAATTCAAACGTTTCTTTAATACGTTTACTTTCATAAGAAACGTCTTCCGAGGTGTCATTGTCCGAAATTGTTCCTGTACGCGGCACATCGTTTATAATATTGGCTTCAATATACCGCGACGCCGATGTAACCGGCACACTGACAACGACTGCTCCAAGCACAATTGCGGTGAGGGCCAATACTGTCGACCGCCAATTGCGCGAAAGGATAATAAAAACGATAAACCCAATTGCAAAGCCAATCCATGTACCCCGTGAATAAGTTAATGTCCACACGCCCATCATCAGAACAGCACTGATAAAGAGCGCCACCTTCAGCCACTTGGATGTAACCATTGAACGTAAATAAAGGGCGCACATAAAGGCAATTGTCAAATAAACGGAAAGGACATTTGGATTGTTGAGCCATCCATAAACACGTACCCGATTATTTGGCGACAATGCCCGATTTACCCACGCTTCCGGCATCATCCACGTCCGGACGGATAACTTTTCAACTAACCCTTGTACAACAAGCAACATCGCTGTTGCCGTCGTCACCCACAAGAAGCTGATGATGTCTTCTTTTGTCAGATCAAGTCGTTTCGCTGCATAAAAGACCAGATACGTAATGACAAATGCGCGCAGCTGGAAAATAATCGCAGCCGGTTCAACACCGGTCAAAAAAGCTGAAACCGATCCAATCAGCAAAAACACGAAAAATCCGTATTCAAATGCATGAAAGTGAAACCAAGAACGAACATCGCGCCGTGTATCCCAAAGCACGCGCAGTGTAATGGCGATAATAATGAGATCACCTGCCATTTTCAGGCCAGGTGACATTTCCGTCAAAAAGGAACGCATCGGGAAATAAATAAGAATTGATAATAATCCTTCTTTTGGACGCAAAAAAGCAATGGCTGCCACAACAACTGAAATGGCAAACGCTAATATAGTCGAAGGAATAGCAGCCGCAAGGAAGAACAAGGCGGCGGCCGCACCCGCAATGCTGTATGAGATTCGATTATTCATTCTAGTAAGCTATCCTTTCCTTTTCGTCTTTAAAACACACTCACAACATTGTATCAGAAAAATAATAAGCGTGCATCGATCAAAAAAAAGAAAAAACTGCTTCATCGCAGTTTTTTCTTTGTCATTCACTGAAAAAGGTCGAGGTCAATTGTCGGTGCCACGTTTGAAAAATTGGGCTGTCATATGTGGCCATTCGTTCAACCATATTAACGCCTTGATAAAAAATCATCCCTTTTTCATCTAGTCCGTAACGCTTTGCAAAGTCTGTATACAGCGTAAAGGTTTCAACACCCTCAGACGCTTGAGCTAAGCCATAAGAATCAATTTCCATCGTAATGCCTGTTCCATACAACTGAGCATTCACAAATGCTTTATGAAGACGCTCCACTTTATTATTTACATTAAAACGAAATGCATTTGGCTGTAAGAATGCCGCGTCAAATCCGTATGACTTCCAATTGTGAAAATTCGTTGATGTTGCATGCGGCGCATAAATTAAAAACTTATTTTGCTGGTGAATTTTTTGTGAAATCGTTGAAAGAAGCAGTCCATCGTCTTCAACTCTGACTGTTTCATTCATCCAATAGTATCCTTTAAATGTGATGTTAGAAAAATTATATTGATCCCATGTTTTCTCTACCTGTCTCATATACCAGTTCACAATGTCATAACGCGAATAGACGCTGTTCGCAAGTTCCCGGCCATTTAAATCAATAAATGAACCGTTGTGCTTCGGATACGGGATCGAAATATACACATTCGCTTTTTGGCCTTTCGCTTCCGCTGCTTTATCTAAATTCTGCAGCAAGCCCTTTTCTGAGAACGTGCGGTCAATATATGCCTGCCAGTCTGCATAATTGGCGTTATTTTTAGGCGATTCAACGAGTTCACCGCCGTCATACGTGCGGCCAAGGGCGATAAACGTATCAAACATGCTCATCTCTTTGCCTTCCGGCGTTGTATAACTTAAATAATGATTGAAAAACTCCGGCGTAAAATCAGCTTTCCGCTCCATGCCATTGTACATAAGCACACCGCTTTTAATACCGGTTTTATCTTCAGAAGCTAGTTCTTGGGAAAACGATTTATACTTATTGCTGGTCGGATGAATGGTGCCGTTTGTATATTGTTCAGCCCGCACAAATGCTTCCTCAATCGTTGAAACAGTCTCCATCACTTGTCCATTCGCTCTTACTTCATAGCTGAGCGGCTGCTGGAAAACACGTGATAAAAAGGCGCTGAACTGCGCGCGTGTTACCTTTTCAAGCGGACGGAATGTACCGTCATTATATCCTGTTGTAATATTCCGGTAAGCAATGGCATCAATTGCTTCATAATATGGATCTTCCACTGGAACGTCCGTGAATGAAGATGTTTCAGTTCCTTTAAAGACAAAAGCTGCGGCAAGAGCCTTTGCCATTTCATCACGTGTCAGCGATTCATTGGGCAAAAATGCACCATCTTTTAGCGAAAGAAGGCCCGCATCCACAGCGGATTTAACCGCTTCGAACCCTGGGGATTTTTCTGTCATGTCCAAAATGCCATCCGGATCAACCGGTACTTCAGGTTCTTCGGGTTCTTCAGGGATGTCACCAGGCACTTCAGGCGTTTCCGCTTCATCTTCCTGAGCCTGTGCAGCTTCTGTTTTTTCAATATCATCAATCACTGGTTCAATCGGGTCAAGCACACGCTTCAACATAACAGCTGCATCTTTTCGTGTAATGGTATACCCCGGCCTAAAAGACCCATCCCCATATCCGCCAATAATTTTATGAGATGAAAGAAATTGAATATCTTTATATGCCCAATATTTATATGAAACATCCGAATACCTTGCCGCATCTGCAGACAACGGCTGGATGGAAGTACCAATTAAACTGACCGCGGCTAAACTAAACAACACCTTTTTAAATTTCATTCTTTCCTCCTATGTATGACAAGTTTGTTACATTTAGTTTACCATAGCGTTTTCGTTAATAATTAAAAAATTATATTTTTTTCAAATTATTGGCGTAAATGTTATAAAGTTTTCAATCTTTTCTTTCAATATTTTTCACAACGTAGATTTTTTAACGTATATTCACTATAAAAAAATGACATTTTTCCTAGATTGCTGGTTATTATATTTTAATTAATTTATTCCTATTCAACTTTTTGATTGATGAAAAATCAATCAACGCCACGAATATGTATATCAATGAATGCAACTGGACTAAACCTCCTGACAATATCCGCATTTCATTCAAGTGTAACTATTATACAAAGCTGAATAGTAAGCCACCTTCTGTCTGGGTGCCTATCCACGTTACTCGTTGGTTTTGGGCTTTACTTTGACCTGAAGGCTGTTCGTGCAGTTTTGTTTCTTTTTAGGGCAAATAAAGGCGCTGATTTCCGCAATCCACTCAAAAAAAGAGGGCAGCTGAAATGCCCGTACGTCTGACGTTTCAGCTGCCTCTTTCCGCTAAGTTAATTAGTTTATCATCTCATACAGTTCTTTGTATAAGCTGTTGTATGTTTGATCATTATATGTTGCCATCCGGCTGACCATCTCCGTTCCCTGATACATAATCAGGCTTTGACCCGGCAGGCGATAGCGGGCAGCCATCTCTAGATAATCCCTGAAATTCACCGCTCCGCTCCCCATTTGATGCGGGGAGTACGAGTCAATTTCAATATTAATGCCGCTGCCGTTCACCTGTGCCCGGAGAAACGCTTTATGAAGGCGCGCTTCTGTATCGTTCAACGTTAAACGAAACGCATTTGGCTGCAAATATGCTGCGTCAAAGCCGTATGTCTGCCAGTTTTCAAAATTAGTCGAAGTGGCATGCGGGGAATAAATAAATGTTTTTCCCGTTTTATGAATCGCTGTGGCTGTTTGTTCAACAAGCTGCTCATCTTCAAGCGAAATAACCGTTTCATTCAGCCAGTAGTATCCTTTAAAGGTTAAGTTCGTATAGCCGGATGATTTCCATTTTGCTTCTACTTGCTGCCGATAGGCATTCACAAGCTTTTGCCGCTCTGCCAATGTGTTCTTTACACTCTTTCCATTTGACAGTACAATGGCTTCTCCGCGCTTCGGATACGGAATCGAAATATACACATTCGGCTTTTTGCCAAGCGCTTTTGCATCCTGATTCAGCACATCCAAAGCGCCGCCTTTTGCAAATGTCCGGTCCGCATACCACATAAATTCTTTATAGTTCGCTTTATTGCCGGACGCTTCCGCAAATTCCCCGTTGCTGCTGTACTTCCGTCCAATAACTAGAAACGAGTCAAACATTTTGCCCGTATACGAATTATTCCCTTGCTTATAAGCTAAATACGGTTTAAAAAAGTCTTTGCTGAACAATGAGCCGTTTTCGTTTTCCGCTCCATTGTAAATAATGACGCCGTTTTTAATGCCTGATTTCGTCATCGGCTGCGGCTGCTGCGCATACGTCATTAAAGAGTTGCTGACAGGGTGTACAGTCGCATTTGCCGTCTGCACTGCTTTTTGAATCGCCGTCTCTTCCTCCCGGTACGACGCAATAATTTTGCCATTTTGTTTTACCGCATATTCGAGCGGCTGTCCGTAAATCCGTGCCAGGAAAGTAGAAAATTGCGCCCGGTTGACATTCACTTTTGGTTTAAAGGTGCCATCCTTATATCCGGACGTAATCTCATTTTCCGCAATCGCGTCTATGTATTTATAGTATGAATTGCTTTTAGCCACATCTTTAAACGAAGATACGCCTTTTCCTTTATAACTGTAGGCAACGGCGATTACACGCGCCATTTCTTCACGGCTGAGCGCACCGTTTGGATTAAATTTATTTCCGGAGAGCGTAAACAATCCTTTGTTCACTGCTGCTATAATCTCATTATAGCCGCCCATCGTCGGCTTCATATCAGCTGGCTTCACCAAAGGATTTGCCGGCTTCGGCCATTTTAGCGCCCGGACGACCATGATTGCTGCATCTTTTCGTGTTAACGTTTTCAGCGGCTGAAATGTGCCCCCCGCATACCCTTTAATCACCTGTTTGCCTGATAAAAATCGGATTTCATCATGTGCCCAGTGGTCACGGGGCACATCTTTAAAGCCTGCTGCCCCAGCCGGGCCCGGCAGTAAAGTAATGACTAAGATGCAGCTAAATAATAGACTTAATGCTTTTTTCATAAATCAGTCTCCTATATCTAGTTTTCAGGTATATTTTATCATTCAACCCATGACAATAGAAGGTGTTTGGAATATTTTTGTACTTTTGCAGTATAACGCCTTTTTCCTGTATACTGTTGTATTGATGCCTTGTAACAGTTTTAACTGTTACAAGGTCGGGTGGCAATTGCAATAACATATAAACAGTTAAAAAACCATGCCAGCAGGGAGATGACGGTTAACATGGCACAACGCGGACGAAAAAAAGGCTCGGACGGCGAAGCAAGCCGGGCATTACTATTAAAAATTGCCGCAGATGAATTTGCAGAAAACGGCTATCATGAAACAAAAATAAGCGATATCGTCAAAAAAGCAGAGGTGACACAGCCAACCTTTTATTTATACTTTAAAAGCAAGAGAGCGGTTTTCGAAGAATTGGAGGATTTGTTCCGATCAAAGCTGTCTGAATTGGCGAATGACACCCGGCTTGATACAGGCATTGATGAGGAATCCTTACCAGAGCGGATTGGGGACGGACTGTCTGCGATATTAAGATTCTTTACACAAAATAGAAGCCTCGGACGAATTGGTTTTTTTCTTTCTCCGAGCGCCGGTCAGTTGAAAGAGCAAATAGCCAGGAAAATTGAAGAAAATTTGCTTGCAGCAGCAAACGCAGGTTACTTTCATGTAAACTTTGACATGAGTATCGCCGCCAACGGACTCGTCGGCATGATTGAACAGCTGACCGTTTCCAAACTGTGGACAGGCCAGCGGTCAGCAGACGAACTCGCAAAAGATATCGTTTCAATCGTATTGTACGGATTGAAAAAAGATTGTGCCGGCTCCGAGGCCATAACCGATAAATTATAATACATAAAAAAGCTCGTCTGAAAAAGTCGGATAAAGGACTTTCTCAAACAAGCTTTTTGCTCGTTTTTCACTTCACTCATTTACTCTTGAAGACCAAGGTGTTCTCTCAGCACTGCTGATAACCGATCCCTTTCCTCTTCAGAAACAATGTAATAGTAAACTCCTTCTATTTTTTGATCATCGCCTTCAACAGCTTCAGACTCTATGTTGTTTCGGGCATCGCCGTAGTTTTTTTGAATGGAGGCAATTTCACCGATTGAGAGGTTTGTGTTAAGATTATTCCCGATCGCATCCAACACATCCCCATACTTCAGCAGCATAGACGGATCTGATCCTTTGGCGATCACGCCCTGAATCACCTGGCGCTGACGGGCTTGCCGGCCAAAGTCTCCCTGTGGATCTTCATAGCGCATACGTGCATAATTAAGCGCTTGGGCCCCGTTCAAATGAATGGATCCTTCCGCAAAATTATCTCCTTGATACGAAAATGCAAACGGATTATCGACATCCACACCACCGACTGCATCGACCATTTCCTGAAGTCCTTCCATGTTCATTTCAACATAATAATCGACCGGCACATCCAAAAAGTTTTCGACCGTTTTTGCTGCCATATCGATCCCGCCGTACGCAAATGCATGATTAATCTTATCCTGTGTGCCTTTTCCCGCAATTTCAACACGCGTGTCGCGCGGAATGCTAACCATTTTAACTGAATCACTGCGTACTGATGCGAGAATCATTGTATCTGAACGTCCTCCGTCATTCTCACGCTCATCCACGCCAAGAAGCAGGACTGTAAAGCCGTCTTCATTGTTAAGCTTTACTTCTTCCGTCCGTTTGTCACTTGTTAACTCTTCGCCGCCTAACGCCTGCTGAAATGATTGGTACGCGAAGAAAACAATTCCGCTTATTAAAAATAAAACAAGCAGGAAGCCAATCAATAGAATTCGTTTAAGTTTTCCTTTTTTCTTCCGCCGTTCTCGTCTTTCCATATCCTTCTTTCCCCTTCCCTTCAATCTGCCGGTAAAATTTTTTATACCTCGTTTTTTGATAAACTAGTTCACTGTAGTCTTGTTCCGCTGTCCCATAACCACCGCCGGCATCGTTTCTTTTCATGCTTCATTATTCTTTTTCCACTCAAGAAAGCCTTTCATCCTGGTAAAAAGAATGGTCCCCATTACAATGAAGAAAATTGTCGTTATAAATAAAGGAACAAATCTAAATCCATCACTCTTTAAAGATACCATATCTCTTCGCCTTTCATCTGCATTTACTATACGGAGAAAAACAAAATTTGTTTCATTTTCGGCATTTTTCGAGACGGAAATAGACATGCATTTTGCTTTTCTTCCTTTCTTCCGCTACACTAGTACAAGAATTTTACAGGGAAGGAAATATGCAATGAAATCAACGGTAGAAGAGATTTTTTTGATTCGGGCGATTGCCTGCTTATGTGTTGTTCTCATTCATGCGCTGACCGTTGTCGTCTGGAATTTTCCGCCGGCATCGGAGCAGACCAGGTCTATGATGATGTCCGGCCAGCTGCTGCTCATGTTTGCGACGCCGATTTTTGTCTTTATTTCAGAATTTGTTCTTTCTTATAACTATAAAACGTCTGTGCCGAAAGGATTTTTCGGAAAGCGGATTCGGTTTATTTTCATCCCTTTTGTCGTAATGGCTTTATTTTATGCCTTTCTTACTGCTTCATCTGATGGCATAGGAGCCGTATGGGAGAGAACAGTAGAAAACCTGTTTCTTGCCCGGTACCATGGTTATTTTATTTTGATTATTTTCCAATTTTATTTGCTTCATGCTCTTTTCGCCCGTTTTCTGGCACGCCTTTCTCCTGTTCCGATTATCACTCTGTCTCTTTTCATCAATGCGGGCTATTTAAGCTTCTTTCATTTTACGGAACCGATTCTTTCTGCCGATCTTTGGCGTTTTCTTTACTGGATTCCGTTTCCGGGATGGCTTGTTTATTTTACAATCGGTTATTATGCGGGTTTTTATTTCGAAGTGTTTAAGAAGAAATTGTCACGCCGGAAAATGTGGATTCTATTGTCCTGGCCAGCAGCGGCCGGACTTGTTTTAGCGCTTCACCACAGCGGGCTCATAACAGAAATCAGTTCCAAGCGGGTAGATGTGATGCTGCTGACAATCAGCACCATTCTCGTATTGTTTTTATTCGCCTTTCATGTAAAGCGGCTGCCAGGCTGGGTTCTCCTTATCAGTCAATATTCATTCGGCATTTATTTGCTCCACCCGTTTGCACAAAAAATCATTCAGTGGATTGTAAAGCCGTTGGACTGGAGTGAACACCCCGCAGCACTCACCATCCTGTTATGGACTGTCGGCATTCTCATCTCAATTCTACTGACAAGCGTACTTAACCGCCTTCCCTTTGGCGCCTATATCGTAGGGAAAATCAATAAAAAACAAAAGAAATCCACTGCCTGAATCAGCGGATTTCTTTTGTTTTTCTCTTTTTAATGAAGAGCGAGACCGATCCTAATACATAGCCCGCAAAAAGAAGATATACCGGCACAATCGGAGCGCGGTATCTCTGGCCGCCAACAAGGAGGCCGAGTGATGTCATCGCCGCAAAACCGACGATATACAGGACAAAAAAGCTGAGCATCCATTTATTCATGCCGCTTTTCCAAAAGGCCAGGATCATACCGGCAAGCGCCAATACGAGTGTAATCGTATCTATAACGAAAATGCCTTTAAAAAACAAGCCCATTTTAAGCACCATTCGCTCCACCATCGCAAGCGGATCCGCTAAAATATAGCTGAATGCTTTCTCCTTCAGTACACTGCTTCTTTCCGAAAGCGTCAGCTCTTCATACTCAAAATACTCCGGCTCAACAAATTGCGAAAGCCTTGTTGATGCGTAAAAATCAACCTTTGTCTCCGGGTTGTTCGCGATATACAGATTTTGCCCGCTGTAATTTTCCAGCGTAACAAACGTACCGTGCAGCGACTGATTATACAGGCCATTCAACCCGAGAAGCACAACAGGAATCGCAAAAAACGCAATCGACCATATTCGCATTTTTTTTTTCGCCGCAAACAGCACCCATAACCCAAACACTAAAATAAATACATACAGCAAATGCGGCCGGTATAAGAGGCTGAGCGACAGAACGAACAACAGCGCTGCAAAGAGGCCATTTTTCTTTTCCTTTTCAAACAGCCGCATGACAAGATACACAACTGTTAATAAAAACGTGACAAAAAGCGTCTCCGTCAGCAAAAACTGCGGCCCATTTAGGAGCAAAACTGGATGAACAGCATACAGCACCGCGCTCCATACGCCCGCAGCCCGGCTTTGAAACAGCTTTGCTCCAACACATGCAAGAAAAACGCCATTCAGTCCGTACACAATATACTGAAACACCATATATGCTTCCGGTGCATGAAAAAAGAAAACAAATGGCGCGATAACCAACGCAAAGAATGGCGGGACAATAATATTTTCCTGACGTACCGTATTGATTAAGCCGTTGCCGGATGCAACATTTTCGGCCAGATTATAATAAAGCTGTCCATCCGGTGAAATGGTCATAAAAGGCGTATTTGTCCAGGCTAAATACCCGATTAAAACCGCTTCAATGAACAAAAACAATCCAATATACAAAAACCTGTTCATCTTTTTAAACCCTTCTTTCTCTTCACCGGAGCTCCGATACGCCGATAAGCGACACGCCAATCATAATAAACAAAACGCCTGCTATTTTCCAAAAGGTAATCGCTTCGCCAAAAATAAAAAAAGCGCCAAACACTGCAATGATGTAAGCAAGCGACTGAAGCGGATAAGCTGAACTAAGCGGCACTTTTGTTAAAATAAACAGCCACAGAACAGTCGCTAACCCATACATCACCAGTCCGGTAAAAATATACGGCGTAAAAAACAGCCGGATAATCGAAAAAATCGATGAAAATGCATCTGCCTGTTTTTCCATTCCATATTTCCATAAAAACTGGCCGCATACTAAAATAAACGTATTCAGCATTACCAGCAAGAAATGAACGATTGTCATAATCCTCTGTCCTCTTTCTTCTTCATTTCCGCCACTTCTTTTTTCAAAAAAGCAACTTCCTGCACAAGTACACGAGTACGCGCTTCCTGCTTTGACAGTAAATGAGTATGGTAAATAAGCAGCGCGAGCACAACCAAAAAGGCTATTAAATAAATAAGAGATGGCATATAAGCAATGCCCAGTGCCGTTGCAAATCGGTTTAACGACGGAAGCGCAAAGCTCATTAACACGCCCAGAAGAGAAAAAGCAAGCCACATGAACGCATACTGGTCTGTTAATTTATTTTTCGCCGTCATCGTCACTGTCAGAATAAAGAGCAGCAGTGCGGCGCCTGATACAATTAGCTGAATGATATTCATGTATCGTGTTCCTTTCTTACAAATACGAGCGAATGAGCGATAAAAATGTCACTTTCGCCATATAATAAACCGATTTTTGCGCATTAATCGACGATACGCCGCCTTGGCGCGCATTCATTTCCACTTTCGTTTCCCGGATCGTGTACCCTTTACGTGCCAGTTTCACAAGCACTTCCACTTCCGGATAATCGACCGGATAGTCACGCGCGAACCATTCAATCACCCGCCGGTTCACAATTCGGTAGCCGGACGTCGGATCGGTTACTTTAATCCCCGCAATAAGCCGGAGCAGATAGTAAAAATACAGGATGCCGATTCGGCGCGACACGTCCCCTTTATAATTCGTCTTTTCCAAAAAGCGCGAACCGATTAACAAATCCGGCTGAAGACGCTCCATTTCACTGATTAAATGCCGCAAGTCTTCCGGGTTATGCTGACCATCCGCATCCAGCTGAATGGCGTAATCATACCCATGCCGTTCCGCATACCGGTATCCTGTCTGCACCGCGCCGCCAATCCCCAGATTCACCGGAAGCGATATGTGCGGCACGTTATGCTCACACAAAATCCGCCCCGTTCCGTCTGACGAACCATCATTAATGACAACAAAATCATAATTGAATTTTTTTAACTGATCCACCGTCTGTAAAATCGCCTGCTCTTCATTATAAGCAGGCACAATAATGAGCACATTCGAACGCATGTTAACTCCCTGTACTTTTTATTTTGTCCATTCACCATTGTAGCAGAAAACAACAGTGTCAAGCGACGTTTCTTTGCCAATTGCTTTTCACACCAAAATAACCAGCCTGTTTTAGTTGGCTGGCAGAAAGAATATTTAGAGGGCCTTAATATTTTCAGCTGTCCTTCTATTCCCGGCCATTTAATCGAACAAATGAAGGACTATCAATACTACCGTATTATCATAACGCTTCACCTTTCCCAAGCTTCAGCAAAATCCAATTTGTCGAGACTTAAAACGATTCAAATTTTAACGGCAGCCCACACGGGTCAGCAACAAACACAAATTCCTTACCCTTCACTGGATCCATCCAGGCCCGTTCTGCCACTCTCCCTTTTCTATATACAAAAAAAGCTTCTGCCCTCGCAGAAACTTTCAACATCCACCTGTTTTTCGCCAATGCTTCTTTGTCATTTGCCGCCGTACTCATATATATATAAACCACGCCCTAACTTTTGGACACGCTCATATTCCGGTTGCAATGCTCTCATAAATGCGCTCATGTTTGTAATCTTTTTTCCATTTGCCCGCTCGATAAATCGCTGAATCTCTACCGCACGAACGGGTACCTTTCGTTCTCGCAAATAAGCTACCGCTATTTCTCGTAATGTGCGTACACTTTCCTGCGGGCGACGGCTCTTGCCTTTTTCCTCATTGCTGGAACTCACGCCATTCTCCAAATCCCGCAGCCTGTTTGAAAGGATTTCCCGTTCCAGTTCCAATTCTTTCACCATTCGTAATTCGATTTCATCAATCTGCCTTAATCGCAACTTAATCGCTTGTTGTTCATCAAACACTACGCCCACAATCTCCTGATTTCCTCCTTAGCAAATAATAGTTAAACTATCCGCAAAATTCTTTATATTCTATACTATACTATAAAGTAATACTTTAGTACTATATAAGATACTGAAAAATAATAAATTTTTTGAATCAAAAGTATAAATAAAAAAAGCAGAAAGTGACGTCGATATTATCTCTTCATGTTACCCAAACTTCCCTTTAAAGAAACGTTAGCTATGACTAAACAATAAGAAAAAGCAGGGAAGCTCGGGCAGCTTTCCTGCTTTTTGTTGCTTTAGCAGACCTGGGGCCTGACACCACCAAGTCTCCAATCTCCTATTTTCCGCCATTCTAGCCGTTCTTGTGCTTCTATCTGCTTTTCGAGAGCTTCATCTCAGCGTTTAAGCCATGTATTCCACACCCGCGCGTAAAAAATATCCTGCTCTTTATTGTACATTTGGAACTCCAGGCATGGGGCATGTCCGATGATACGCTGTTCGAAGTTCGTTACCTCAGCCGCTGCTGCTTGAAACCCGTCAGCCTGCACTTCCGTTTCCCACTCTGCCAGCACTTGCATAATCCGGTCCACATTTACAAGCTCGCCATCAAATGCGTCCTCTTGACCTGCATACCGATAAAGCGGCAGTTCTTCTTCAACGATACCTGCCTCCGCCCGCTCAATCCCTTTTAATGTCAGCTTATAGCCCTCTTTTTCATCTGGATCAAGCCCGTCCGCTGCATTTTTTGGATTAAATCAACAAGAAACAGCTCCTCTACCATCAGCATTTCAGACAAACTAGCCGCCCGTCGGATATCGGTCTGCTCCATACTTGAAAAGGCAGCATCATAATCTACCACACCTCCTTTTCTTACTCTTGTGCGGCGGCCCGTTAACCGGACGTATATATGTTCGCGCTGGCTTACGATTAACATTGATAAAGACTTCAGGTACATCCTTATTTTCCAGATAGCTTGATCACTAAAAAAACAAGAGGCTGTCTCAAAAGCCCATTGAGACAACCTCTTTACATATGTTATTTGTTTAAGAATGCACCCACTTCATTTTGCCGATAATTTTCATTTTTTCTTCTTTTCTTAAAACGATTGACCAGCCAAATAAGAAGTAGATACTGCAAAAAATGACCGTTTTACACATAAACTCAACGTATTCATTTGAAAGAGAAATATTTTTTAACAACAAAAAGGAACAGACGGTTGAAAGAAAAATAGCTAAAAGGTTTTTAGCATTATATTTCCAAAAAAACGCTATATCTATCCCTATTTTATAATGATAATACAAGTTTATAATGATAATGTTTCCGCCAATAAGACTTAACGCGGTAGTAATAGAAAGACCAACTGCTCCATACTTTCCAACCACTGCTAAACTTATAGCTATATTTATTAGGGCTACAATAAAGTACATGATAGAACGAAAAGCATGGCGGTTTTTCGCTTGAATAATACCAATGCCAACGCTTTGAATAAGCGGGACCGTAAGCGGGATCATAATAATCAGCGCATATAGCCAAGCTTCAGCATAATCTTTCCCAGCCCATAATGAGATGAATTCTCTGCCAACAACGATGAAGCCGCCTAATACCATTCCAAGTATAATCAATTGGAGGCTCCCTGTTTTGGCAAAAAACAAAGATAACTCTTGCTTCGTCACACCTCTTGCTACCATTTGATTGACCTTCGGAAAAAGGGTGCCTGAAATAATTGTGGAGATTGTCATATAATAAAGGCAAAATTGCATCGCGATTGCATACACTGCGACGGTACTTGAATCTGTATAAATACCTAAAATAACCTGACCGGTCCGCCAGTAAATTTGATCAACAAATACCCCTAAAAAGATAAAAAAAGAATATCTGCCTATTTCTTTTAAAAAAGAAGCATCCCAATGATGCAGCTTTACCTTTAATTTAAGATAAACAAGCACATAAAAAATATTGAATAAACCAACCAGCACATTCA
The DNA here is from genome assembly GCF_001750285.1 of Domibacillus iocasae. GTDB lineage: Bacteria > Bacillota > Bacilli > Bacillales > Domibacillaceae > Domibacillus > Domibacillus iocasae. Next base: position 326,641 of record NZ_MAMP01000021.1, on the reverse strand, counting down.
AAATAGTATTGACGACAATAATCGCTACAGCCTTGTATCCCATTACCAAAAGGACCGTGATGATCACTGGAGAGAGAATAACGCGAATAATCGAATTGATATGAATAATAGTAAACTTTTCATATCCTTGCATAACTGCATTGAAAATATTAATCGGCAGCGACAATACAATATTTAGCAGCAATAACGCAAACATAATTTTGGCTGATTCCATCTGACTTGGCATTAATCCTCTTTTAAAAATGGTTTCTAAATTTATAAACAAGCCATAGCCTACTGCCAATATAATGAGCCCTATTAATACATAAACGATCAAGCAAATCGCAATCAGATTTTCCTGTTTGGTTTTTTCACCTTTCTCTTCGTACTGTGCTATATAGCGAGTAACGGTGTTTCCGAGACCAAAATCCAATAAAGCGATATATCCTACAAACGATCCTATTAACGCGTACAAACCATATTCCGCTTTCCCTAATACCCTTAACAAAAAAGGCGTGAAAAACAAGTTAATTCCATTCTGCAAAAAGGTTGATAAATAAGCTAAAGCTGTGGCCAATTTTAATTGCTTTGAATTCATTTTAGTCAGCTCCATAAATGAGCACTATCTTTTAGAAAAATGAATGAAGAAATTTTTCAAGATAGAGTTTCGTCAAGTATTTTAAAATGTTTTGCTGATGTCTTTTGCCGTTCTTCAATACGAAGAAGCTCTTGTGACATGTTTTCAAATACTACTTCCGGTTTCAGGTTTATTAACTGATCAAATTCACTATATCCACCCGAATATCCTACATCCTTCATCACATTTGTCATTTTGGTGCTATACACAATCGGAAAAATCGGCTTGTTGTAAACCCAGCCTAATATCATCGCATGAAACCTAGAAGCCACTACAAATGTTGAGTCAGCGATGACCGATAAAGCTTCATCGATATTTTTTTCATAAACGTATTGATCGATGCTTTTTTGATAGTCAGCCGGTACTTTTTCTATTATTTTATTTATAGCCTCCATATCCCCTTCATATTTACAGAAAGACATTAATGTGACCCTATATCCCTGATCAATAAAATGTTTACTGATTTCGCTCATTTTTTCATAGTAAATGTTCTCATACGATTTTAAGTTCTCTTTAACCGAGGGCTTAATGACTGAAATAACAATTTTATTACCTGAAAGGCCAACACTGGATCGCTTCAATTGAAAGACAATATCGTCCGCCTGCCTCACATTCTCCAAGTCACTAAACATGGTATAAGAGTGTTTTTCACGAAAGCAAACATCCTCATAATGCTTAAAAAGCTCTTTATGTTCTAAATAAAAGGTTTCATCTTGAAATGGGCCAAAATTCGCTCCCAGTAAAAAAAACGGTTGCCGCTTGATCAAAAGGTCTTTGTTTTTTCGCAAACTCAACTCCCAATTTTCGGATTGAATAAACAGTGATCCGCCAATATATACCGCTAAGTCACATTTTTTTGCAATCCATCGTTGAATCAAAACGGGTTTTTTTAATGTGCGAAAAATAAAGTTACTGCCTCTCATTAATAATGAATTATTTGAAATGACTTCTACGTTAGTAAGAGATTTAAATATTTCTTTGTACTCATGATTTGCAAATAAAACAAATTTAGTATGAGGATATCGTTCAAACAAAATTTTAAGAAATAGATCATCACCTAAATTAAAACTCGTATACGCGTAAGTCATAACTTTTTTCATCTTTTATACCCAACCTTTTTGTTTATTTAGTTAAACAACAATACAAGTTCCCTTTCCGCATCTTCTTACTATGGAAAAAAGCGCGGCTCAACTTCACTCAGTAAATCCCTCTTTCATTTGAAATCACCCTAATGATTTCGATCCAGCCAACTATCAAAATGCAAAGTGGTAAACTGAATACACATGTCCAAGCTGCTCTGACACGAATATCATCTTCTTCAGAGACATTGTCCATCCGAATCACCTCATCAAATATCTTACTTCAATAGATGATGGAATTTATTATAACACAATTATTCGTTATAACGAACAAAAATACAATAAAAAAACTTCTATTGCTTTCTTTATAAACTAGAGTGGCCGTTATGACGCTTTTTTCACAACAAAAAGGAACCTCCCGCACAAAACATGCACGACATGGAATGCTTTGATTACACACCACCAACGTATGGAGATCCTATTAAAATGGTAAGCGATTTCGGCTTGGACGGACTACTCCAATGATTGTGGCCGGTATTACCGCTTTGGTGATAGTGGCAGTACTGCTTCTGCTGCATTCCCCTTCTATGCTGGCTAAATAGCAGTTTACGGCATTGATTTTCTATTGGTCTGTAAATTTAGCCATAAGAAAAGCACCTCCAATTGTTAGATGGTGTCTAACAATTAGGGTGCAGTTCAGGGGACTGTTTTTTTTATTTTAATCTGAAAGCAATTTTTCTGCTTCGACCCGCCATTCTAAGCGCTCCTGCTCTTCTATTTGCTGTTCAAGCGTTTCGTCCCACCGGTTAAGTGCAGTATTCCAGACGCGCGCGTAAAAAAGATCCTGTTCTTTATTATAAAGCTGAAATTCCAGGCATAAAACGTGTTCGGTCAGCTGTTCATTGAAGTTTGTAATTTCTGCGACCACTGTTTGAAAACCGTCCCGCAATACGCCTTCCTCTCTTTCAGCAAGCGCTCGCAGCATTTGGTCCGCATCCGCTGATCGATCACGCGCATAGCGATAAAGCGGCCGTTCTTTTTCCGTTCCCCTCACTTTTTCCGTCCAAAACGCATCGTGAGCCGGACTGTAAAACAGCTCCGTTTCTTCTTCCTTCATTTCTTCTTCGAAAATGCCCCGCTTCAAATGCTCGTATCCTTTTGCCGTCAGCCTGTAGCCCTCTTTTTCGAGCCGAATTAATCCGGTCCGCTGCATTTTTTGGATTAAATCGGCAACAAACAGCTCCTCTACCAGCAGCATTTCAGACAAACTAGCCGCCCGCCGGATATCCGCCTGCTGAAAAGTGAGCAGCAGCATTTTCATAAGGATATCCATTTTCAACCGCTTTACCCGCTTGAACGTCGCATCATACCCGATGACCGGCAGCTGCCATACAGCAGCGTGTCTGATTTCAACAGCGGCATTCTCAAGCAGGCCCGCACGCAGCCTTTTTTCAAGTTTATCCATGCGGCTGTACCCCCTCAAGCGTCCGTAAGCCATTTTGTTTTTCAACTGCATTCCATACATGCCTATACATACTTCGCGTATCGTTCTGTTTTGTCCGTTCGGTAAACATTTTCGTACTGCCGACTAGCACAAGCAGCTCTCTTGCTCTCGATAAGGCGACATTCAGCCGGCGGTAGTCTTTCGCAAAACCGATATCGTCGTGCTTATTATTGTGATTGCGGACCATGCTGAGCAGGATCACATCCATTTCCATTCCTTGAAATCGATCGACTGTGCCTGTACGGATTGTTAAATGCGGCAGCTGAAGCTCTTGCTGGATCAAGCGGTCGAGCTTTTTCACCTGTTCCCCGTAAAAGCTGATCACGCCAACGCTTTTCCGCTCGTTGTCTTTCATTCTTCCAGCCTGCTTTGCCTGCGCGGCCGCTTCATTCATTTCTTTCAGCAGGACACCGATTTCCCGTAATTCAGCCGGATTATAAAGGCTTTTTCCGCCTTTCATTCTTTCTTCATAAAAATCCGGTTCGTTCGGCATATCGAGCCACAGTAAATGATTGCCCCGCTGCACAGTTTTCGATTCCAGCAAGTGGTCCCGATCTGCGTCAGAATCCAGCAGGCCGCATTGGAGCCCGTCGGTTTCCTGTTCATAAAACGGTGCAATAGCTTCCATAATGCCTTCATGCATCCGGTACTGAATAGCAAGCATCGTTTTATTGCTGTCCGGCAAACTCTTAAACAGCCGCTCAAACAACGATTCTTTCAGCAGGTTTTTCAGCTCCGCTTTTCCATCGAAGTCCTGGCTTCCTCCAGTCATTTCCTGAAGCGTTTCTTCCAGCGTATCGTTTCCGAGCAAAGGCGGCAGCTGGTGATGGTCGCCGACTAAGATGATCTTTTTTCCTTTCAGCATTGGCAAAAGAAGCTCCGGCGGTGTCGCTTTTGATACTTCATCAATAATGACGACATCAAAAACCGGATAATGATCGATAAAATCTTTCCGCGCGGAAGCGACACATGTCGTACCAATGACGTTAGCGTGTTTCACGTACAGCTTGCGAATTTCATCCAGATCATGCTCGCTTGCTTCTTCCAGCAGAGACAGCCATTTTTCCTGTACCGACTGAAACAGGGGCAGTTTTTTCTTTTCCTGCTTGAGTGACTCCCGTGTGAATGAAAGGCTCGCCATTTCCTTGAGCAGCTTTTCATGCTCCCGCTCTGGCTGTGTGGACAGGATTTCATTTAAAGGCACCAGCTCCGCTTTTTTTTGACAGATGGTATTCTGAAGCCCTGCTAAATTCACTTCAATTTGACCAAGTTTTTGCTCAGCTGTCCGCAACTGCTCAGTCCGTTTTAATTGTTCGTTCCGATTCGTTTCAACCCGCTGCGCTACTTGCTTGTACAGCTCCTGCTTTTTCTGCAGCTGGAGCACTTTTGCTTCATTCTGCTGAAGAATTTCCTTTGCGTTTGGAATAGGCTCACCCGACGCTATCATCTGATTATGCTTGTTTTGAAGCGAATGCAGCGCCGTCTCCTGTTCCTTCATTGTCCGCAAACTCTGTTTGTAAGACGTTTCATTTTCAAGATGTTTTTGCTCGAGCTGCGCTAAAATTTCCTGCTTTAAAAACTGAAATATTTCCCGGGCTATATTTTTATAAACATCATATGGCTTTAAGCGTTTCGCCTTCTTCCATACAAAATACTTCCGGCTGTACAGACCGCCCAGATACGGCGCCATCATCCGAGGGTCAGCGTTTTGGCTTCCCTTGATCACTTCCCGCAGCTCATTTAAAAATCGGTCGATTTCATCTGACGTATAAGAGACCGTCATGCCTGCCGCCCGTTGCTTCAGCCCATCAACCGGCATACGATGCGGTGCTAAAAGCTTCTCCACATAGGAGATTGCACGGCTTAATTGATCATTATATGCTTTTAATTTCGAGAACTGGTTCATCTCTGTCCGAATATCATCTATTTCGTCCATCAGATGCCCAATACGCAGTGAACGCTCGATGTTTTGCTCCAGCATGATCCACTTTAAGCCGCCGATCCGTTTGGCCGATGCTGCTTTTTGGGCTGCTGCATCCGCCTTTTTCAATGCTTCCGCCAGCTGCTCGCATTGAGCCTTTACTTGATCCAGGCTTTCTCTCTTTTGATCAACTTCATTTTTGAGATCATCGCAGGCAATGGCATGCTTCAGTCTCTGGATTGTTTGTTCAATGGCCTCCTGTTCTTTTTGAATCGCTCCGCTGGCGGGTTCTTCATGCAGAAATACTTCGTCCTGTTCAATAGAAGCATGTAACGAATGAACAGCCCGCTCGTTTTCCCGTACATGCTGCTGCGTCGTTTGCAGCTCCTGTTCAGCCTGCCGGACCTCTTTCTCCTGCTTATCAATCACAGATTGAATGTCACTATACACTTTTTCCGCTTTCTTTTTCGTTTCAACGGCCGTTTCCGCTTTTTGAAGCATTGGCTGCAGCTGCTCTATCTCCTTTTCATTTGCCGTCCATTGTTCTTCAATTTCTGCTTCCCGTTTTTTGCGCGCTTCAAATTGAACCGATACTTCTTGCAGCGTGTGGTCCTTCCAGTACTGCCCAACATTTTCTTCAATAAACTTTTTGCCTTCTTCTTCGATGCTTTCGGTGCGCCCGACCCGAAGAATCCGAATGTCTTTATTCGCCAGCAGCCGCCCAAGGGCATTGTCAACAGCTAGATTCGATTGAGACGCAACCAATGTCCGCAGCCCCGCTCTTGCATTCTGAAGACAAATCTCAGAGATAACCGTTGTTTTCCCCGTTCCGGGAGGTCCTTGTATCACATACAAATCTTCTGCCGCCATTGCACCCGTGACCGCTTTTTTCTGAAAGTCGTTTAACCGGTTATGAAATGCCAGCGGAGCCAGCTTTTTCGGCGGCCGGACCGGCGGTTTTTTTTCAAATAAAATCCGCTCTAAATCCGGATTCGCTGCCAGGCCGTTTTCCAGATGCTTAAATCCCTGCCGCAGCCTTTTCACCTGGCTTAACGCCGCAAAATTGCTGAACACAACTTCTTTCTGGCTCGCATGGAATCGCTGCTGCCGGGCCCGTTCAATCATATGTCCGTGCAGTTCCACTTCCACTGTCCGGGCGGCAGGATTTGCTTTCAGCACCTTGCCGATGTCTCCATCAAGCCCCTTAATTTTGACACTTAAATCCTTCAGCGATTTCCATTCTTTTTCGTTCATCTGGCATCCCGTTATGGTGACCCGGCTGAAATCGCCATTAAACGTAAGCCCTGAATAGCGCGTTAGAATATCTGCAATATCTGCATCTCGCTCCTGGATTGTCAAATAGCCTTCCCAGCCCGCAATGCGTTTTTTCACATACGCCGAACTTTCCTGTGCAACCGGCATTTCATGAATTAAGCTGAGCAGTCCAATTGGAACCGACTGCGCTTTTTGGTCAAACGTTAAAAATACCGGACGTCGCCAGTTTGTCTGCACTGCTGTATGTGCCGCTCTCGTTGTTATATTTGTCGCAATAAAGCGGTTCTTCTCCACCACACAATGCATCACAACGACCAGACCCTTGTTCTTCTCAGTCATTCTCCTGTTCGCTTCATTGTCAAAAAAAAGCGCAGCTGAAATAAGCCGATCCGCTGTCTGAGGATATTTCTCTATATAAACCTTAAACGATTCCTCCAACGAAAAAAACGAGCGCTCATCTAAGCCGAGCTCCCGCATTTTGTTCTTTGCCTTATTTGTCAGTGTTACCGGACATCGATATGTGTTGGTGCCTGTTTTGATCATGTGTTCACCCGCTTTATAAAACCGAATACATGGTATTCGAAACAATCTTTTTTATCTTTTCCTTCCTGAATTATAGCACATCGATCATAGCAATATCCTTTTATTTAGAGAGGCAATTTATCTATATAAACAAAGCAAATTGTATGCATATGTTCATTAAAAATAACAAAGCCGCCCCATAAAGGAAACAGCTCCATGCACGATCCAGGACGATCGCGATGTCGCCCTGGGTCAGCGGCACATTTGATCCAAACCATCAATCTATTTTCAATAAAAACCCCTAGAAAGACAATCCTTTCCGGGAAATAAATAAGCTATTGGCATATCATACATAAATATTGAGCGAAAATCTTCATCCACCCAAAAAATGAGATCCATAACGGGATACTTAAGCCAATCCCCCACTGAAGGCCTAGAAAGATATTGCCGTCTTCATAATGCTCATCCATGGAATATCACTTCCTTAAAGGAATTTCGCTCAAATGTAAGCGTTTACTTTATTTTATCCATTAATAGCTTTTAATATTCATTTTTTAGGTACTATTTTTCATATAGTTCAATCTCAGAAATGAAAACAGCTCAATTTGGTACTCGCCGCCCACTTTCAAATCCAGCTTGTATGAATCTCTCTGTGCACGGTAGATTTCTTCTGCGATCTCCAGACCGAGAACCTTCATGTAAAATTGTTTGGATCGCTTATAATTTGAACAAATGACAGCTACATGGTGTATTTTATTTATCTTCATTACTCCTCCTTGAAATACCTGTTTTCCAAGTAATCTTGAGGAGATGGGCAAGTCCCTTCATATAAATCGTCTGGATGTTTGCGTTTAATGCCTTTACTGCTGCTTCGATACTGTTTTTTTCGTTGTTGTACCGGCCATTTTTGTGATGAGGCGTTGCGGCGATCGCAGTGATTCCATTCTCTGTGGCCAACTTCGCCATTGCCATGCTCTCTATTAAGTCCTTTGCACCGTCATCGAGATTCGGCAATATGTGAGAGTGAAGATCGATCATTCCTCGTTGCTCCTCCGTTCCTGTTCCTAATAGGTTCTTATTAATGAACATTATCATCTTATCTGTTCCTTTTTCAAAAATATCGTTATCAGAATTACTTTTTAAACTTTGTTTTCACGGCATTCACAAAAGATCAATATCCACTCTTCTTTACTTTAAACACTTAACAATATATTGAAAATTTTTACGAAATCTTAATAATTTCTTTAAAAAAAGCTTCAGCCTTGATTTAGAGCCTTCTATTGTAAAAATGACCTTTTTCCCACATCTCAAATACGGTACCTATGCATCCCGCCAAATTGACTGGACATTAACATTTTCATCCATTCGTTATATGCTGAAAGCAACCCGGGAATACCCCGGCTGGCGCGCTGGCCAGATTGGATGTTTCACATGCAATTTGAACAGCTAGCCGAGCAGTATACGCCGATGATTCACCGCATCATGAAAAAGCTGCACATTTACAAGAACAAAGAAGACTTTGTTCAAGTGGGAATGATCGCCCTTTGGGAAGCACATGAGCGGTTTGATGAGGCAAAAGGAGCGTTCCCTCCTTACGCTTATTCTTACATTCAGGGGCGAATGAAACACGCACTAACAAAAGAAGCGTCTTTTAGTGATGAAACTGTTTTAACAGGGGAACCCGTTTTGTTCGAAGGAGCAGATCCAGGGCCGTCACCTGATGAAATCACCCTGATTCGCTTATGCGGCGACCGGTTAACGGGCCGGGCAAAAGAATGGTACGACCTGGCGATTATTAAAGGCTTAACGAACCCGGACATTGCGCGAAAGCTCGGTGTCACGCCGGCCGCTGTACGAAAATGGCAAATTGCGGCCCAGGCAGCACTGAAAAACCAATTTGGCGGCGACCGATAAGTTTTCCTTCCTTATACAACTGAACAAGGCGCCAAAAGGCGAATTCAGTTGTCAGCCGCGACAAGCCCAATCAGGTTCTGGTCTGTATGTTCATAAAGTAGCTGGCGGACTGCTGTCATATGCGCCATTTGTTTGCCGCCGGCTTCTATTTTAAGCAAAGAGGCTCTCCCCTAAATCAGGCAATCTGGATTTTAGGGACAGCCTTTTATTATATGCCCTTTCCCGCTAACACCGGAATAAGAAAAATAAAGCCGGAATACTGGGCGCTAACGCCGGAAAATGAGTTTTTTCGGCGTTAGCACCTATTTTTTCGGCGCAATCAGAAATATACCGGCGCTAGCTCATAATAAGACAGCATGCCGAATGAATTAGACAGTCTATTTCCACTCCGGGTGATTCGGCCCCCAAACCGGACCTGACCATATAAACTGCACGAGCTGCCTTTTTCGATACAGCGTCAAGTGGCCATCCTGCATAAGCCAGTACAACCCAACTTCAATGTTGTTTTTGCCCCAGTATGCGCGGGTCATGTGAATTCGTTTGTTGTAATAAGATAAATAATTCGGATGTCTGTCAATAAGTATTCTTAAATCATCCATGTCCACATGATACGCCTGCTCTCCATGAACACCAAGCTCATACGGAACAATCGCTTTCTTGTATCCAAACGCAATCTTGCCTTTCGTATATGACACTCCGACAAACCGATTCACCCGAATAATTTGATCCACCCAATCCCTCCTTGAAAATATATCCAGAGAGACATTTCGACAAAAATAGAAATAATCCTTCTTTTTTCGTGTATAACATACAAAAAATACTATTTCCTGTTACCAAATAGATTTTCTAGTTCTTAAGACATTAAAATAATGAAAAAAAATCCACCTTTTTGAATTGACCATGTTATGATGAGAAAAAGAAGAATATAGGAGGGTTTCTCTTGAATGTAAAAAAAATGTTTTATGTTGCATTAGCACTTATTTTTATTCTCACAGCCTCGCTTCATGCAGCTCCTGCCCCAACCGAAGCAGCCGCAAAAGTCGGCTATGTGAATATAAACAGCGGCACGCTTAATGTACGAAGCGGTCCGGGCTCAAGCTATAAGGTGGTTGGCTCACTCGCAAATAATACAGCTGTCACCGTTTCAAGCCAGACAAAAACCGGCTGGACAGAAATTACATACAAGAAAAAACGCGCGTACGTCGCGACAAACTATTTGCGGATGTACAGCTTCCTCATGGACAAAACAAAAGTGTACACGTATAAAGCGGATGGCGTTATTTCCAAAAACGTTTACAAAGGAAAATATGACGTTTGGGACGAGTGGAGTAGCAGCGACGGCACATTTATAGTCTATGAAAACAATAAAGGATTGTACGTCGGCTGGCCGGAATCAGAATACTACACAGAGCTCGTCTATCCATTAAAAAGCGGAAAAACATGGAAAGATGACTTTGATGAAGCCATTACCTACAAAATCACCGGCATGAGCGGCACGGTTAAAACATCAGCCGGTACATTTAAAAACGTGGTAACCGTGAAATCAAGTGAAGGCTATATCAGCCATTACGCGCCAAATGTCGGTTTTGTCAAAGGAACATACAATGGGAAAACAACATCTGAACTAGTGAAATTAACAAAAAAATAAAAACAGAATGCTAAAAGGCTGTTGTGGGAAAACCTCAACAGCCTTTTTTGTATTGATTAACGCCTAGAAAGATCATTCCGTTAAAGAAGAGCGGGGAACGAAACCAATAACGTTGGAGCCTGATTTCACAAGCGTCCAGCTTCCGACATGATAAGCGATTTGGACCTTCTCATTATTTTGAAGAACTCCAGCCTGTGCATACTTTTCAGAAGGCCCTTTTCTTAGAGGAAGAGATTCATCATTCACCTGCATCTCGTCGCTAAACGAAACCGGCGAATTGTTTATCCGCAGATTGTAGTCAATGGCTCTTGCCAAAAAGACCGCAAAGTCGGCTCGGATAATACTTAAATGAGTGCCGAAATGACCATCACCCATCCCTTGGGCAATCCCTCTTGAGGTAAGTGCTTGCTGAGCTCCAGAAGTTGTATGGCCATATTCATACTCGAACGCTCTGCTGATCATGAGAGCCATTTCACCGCGCGTCACCTTTTCATAAGGCTTGAATGACCCATCTTGATAGCCTGAGAGAATCTTTTTTTCAACAGCAGATTGAATATACCCCGAGGCAAACATGCCCGCATTCACATCTTTAAAAGTATTCTCCCGTTTTGTCCCGTTCAGACTTAACGAACGGCCAATCATGGCAGCTGCTTCAGCGCGTGTAACAGACTTGCCTGGATGAAAATAGCGGTTCTCATCACCAGTTGCAATGGCTCCTTGTGCCAGGTAGGCAATTTCTTTATACGCACGGTGAGCAGCAGGCAGATCATAAAACAAGCCAGCACTTCCTGCCTGGCTTCCCTCTTTCACTACGAAAGCGTCTTTGCTTTCAACGCCAGTTGCGGACAACGAAGTAATGCCATACGTATACACGCCGCCGGAACGGGCCGTCTTATCCACAAACACGGTATTCCCTTTCGTGTTATACACGACATCCAGAATATTTCGCGGATCCTGGTACGAACCTTCTTTGTTTCCTTCAAAGCGGTAAATGACGTATTTACGCGGCTGTTTACTCGTTTGATCCTTAATTTCGATCTTTCTTCCCGCTGTTTCCTTTTTCACCTGAACAGAAGTCGGTTTTACAGGCACTGCCGCGTTTTTCCATGGCGTGTCTGGCGTAACAGCCGTATAATTGTACATTTGCTGCTTCACGATCGTTGCGTAGCCAAGCGAATTTTTCTGGATGCTTTTCAGTGAAAAGTGCATTTGACCTTTCGCTGTGTTGCCCGCCCGGTTTGAAGCGATCTGATTTGGCAGCTCCATTTTATTCTTCCACGTTGGATCAGTATCATTACCGACCTTGTAATCGGCCAGCCCGATATAAAGATGCACAGGGTGAACCTTCGCATACGTCTTGACTTCATGGCTCCACCAATTTAACAGCGTACCATACTTCGCTGCGGACAAATTTTTCGACCAGTAAATTTGGGGCGTAATGTAATCAATCGTCCCGTTTTTGATCCACGTTCTTGTGTCGGCATACAGATCATCGTAATTATTCACCCCGGCTTGTGTGGCGCTGCCCGTTGGATCAAGTGATTTGTTGCGCCATACACCAAACGGCGAAATGCCAAACTGAACATGTGGTTTCGTCGCCTTAATCGCAGCATAAAGATTCTTTACAAGCTGATTCACGTTATTCCGGCGCCAGTCTTCTATTTTCTTAAAAGATGCCCCGTATTTTTTGTAAGCAGCTTGATCTGGAAATGTTTCATTTTTGATTTTGTACGGATAAAAGTAATCATCCATGTGAACGGCATCAATATCATAATTGGACACCAATTCTTTCACAGAGGAAATTAAGTAGTTTTGCACCTCAGGAAGACCGGGATTTAAATAATACTGCTGTCCATATTTCACAACCCAGCCCGGATTTTTCCGCGCGGCGTTGTTCGGCGCAAGGCTTGTTAGCGTCTGTTTTGGCATCGTGACGCGGTAAGGATTCAGCCACGCATGCAGCTCCATGCCGCGTTTATGTGCTTCCTCAATCATAATCTGCAATGGGTCATAACCCGGGTTTGTTCCTTGCTTTTTTCCGGTGATATACGAGGACCACGGTGACAGCTTTGACGGATACAATGCATCACTGGTCGGCTTTACCTGATAAATAACCGCATTAAATTTACTCGCTTTTAATCCATCCAGCGTCTGGCGCGCCCAGGCCGTGTATTGAGCCTTGTTCATACCCGCCTTCATATCACTATTTTGAACAGTCGCAATCCAAGCGGCCCGCATTTCCCTCTTCGGAAGCGGACTGCTCGCTGCTTCAGGCTGAAAAGGCACAATAGACATACACAAAACAAAAATCATCACTGCAGACATTACTGCTTTCAATCTATCTTTCTTCTTCACTGGTCTTTTTGCCCCTCCACGTACACCTTAAAAAATAGTTTCTTCAACTTTTTTCCTCCATATACTTTTTTACTATCATACGATAATTTATGATTTAATTGGTAATTATTCTTAAAAAATCACAGAACGTTAACAAATCGTAAATCTCTCATATTTCCGTACATAAAAAGCGGATGTCCAAAGCAAAAATTAAGTATAATAGCTTATTCGCTTAAGTATTAGAAGCCACATAGCCAATAATCGCAACAAACCCATACTTTATGCTTTTTGGCACCGCACCGCATCTTTCTTTATTTAATCACCGGACTAAAGTAAATATAGCTAACAAGTATAACCCGGCCGTAACACTAACGGCCAGGTTGTTCACTTCCATATTAAAAAAATCACTCAGAAACCTTCACACGTTCCACCATTTCCTGAATGACCGCGATTACACGCTCCTGCTGCTCCACTGTCATATTGGACCCGGAAGGCAAACACACACCATTCTCAAACAACTTATCTGACACACTGTACTCTCCCGTATGCGGATAATATTTCATCCCTTCAAACAGCGGCTGCAAGTGAAGCGGCTTCCAGACCGGACGCGCTTCAATATTATCTTCCGCCAAGCGGTCAATCAGCTCCATTGGCGTAAAGCCCACCTTTTCCCGATCAATCGTCAGTGTCGTTAGCCAGCGGTTATGCTTCGTACCGTCCATTTCAGGCATAAAGTCAAAGCCGTCTACTTCATTAAACGCCTCCACGTAACGGTCAAATACCGAACGGCGAGCGCCTACACGGTCATTGAGCACTTCAAGCTGCGCACGGCCCACACCTGCTAAAATATTACTCATCCGGTAATTATATCCTGATTCGCTATGCTGGTAATGAGGAGCCGGATCACGTGCCTGTGTCGCCAAAAAGCGTGCCTTCCGAAGTGCTTCTACATCATTCGAAACAAGCATACCGCCGCCGGACGTCGTAATAATCTTATTCCCGTTAAACGAAAAGATGCCAAACTTTCCGAATGATCCGCTTTTTTTGCCTTTGTATTCAGCACCTAGCGATTCAGCTGCATCTTCTACAACCGGCACACCGTAGCGATCACAAATGGCCATAATCTCATCCATCTTTGCGCTCTGGCCGTACAAATTCACCACAATCACTGCTTTTGGCAATACGTCTGCTTCCTGTAATGCACGTCCTAGTGCGCCTGGCGACATATTCCATGTATCGGGTTCTGAATCAATAAAAACAGGTGTCGCCGCTTGATACAAAATCGGATTAGCACTAGCAATAAACGTAAGACTCGAACAAAACACCGTATCTCCTGCCTGCACATCCAATAGGCGCAGCGCTAAATGTATCGCCGCTGTCCCCGAACTAACGGCTGCTGCATCCGCTACCCCTGCATAGACTGCCAGCTCTCGTTCGAAGTTGTCCACATTCGGGCCAAGCGGCGCGATCCAGTTTTGGTCAAATGCCTCGTTTATGTATAGCTGCTCCCGGCCGCTCATATGCGGTGATGACAAGTAAATTTTTGATGAATCTGCCACCTTTATCACCCTCCTAAAAAGAAAATAAAGTTTCTGCTTAGCAGAAACTTTTGAAAAATGTTCTCAATAAAGAAAGATATTGTTCTTTACTGAGAGTGATGCTATAATTTATACATCAACTGATATGATCACTTTAATAATACGTTGGATTTAACAACAGCAGGCACACCAATGGCTGTCTCTTCATCTGGTATATCATGAATCACAACCGACCCGGCCCCAATAACGGACCAGTCACCGATCGTTTTCCCAGGAATTACTTTTGCCCCGGCGCCGACGTGAGCACCCGTCCCGACAGTTACGTTCCCAGTCATCACACTTCCCGGCGAAATATGCGCATAATCGGCAATAAAATTGTCATGTTCCACAATCGAGCCGGAATTAACAATGACATGTGAGCCAATCACTGCATCCGCATTAATAATGGCTCCTGCCATCACAACCGATCCAGGCCCAATACGCGCAGAAGGGCTAACAAACGAAAACGGATGAATAAGCGTTTCAAACATTGCACCGTAATCAAACAGTTCTTTCGCAATTTTTTCACGAACCCAATTTGTCCCAATGGCAATTGTAAAAACCACCCCAGGGTCTGTTGCCAGTTTCTTCGCCTCAGAAACCGGGCCGAATTGTATACCGTTTTTACATGAAACATCCGTATAACGGTCATCTAATATAGCAATGAACTCATACCCACCTAATGACTGAATCGTATCCTGAACGACCTTGCTATGACCACCGTGCCCAATCACTACAATCTTTCTCACGCCTTCACCGCCTCTTCGCTTTATAACGTTCCCTATCAATCTTCCATCTACCATTTTATTATATTTCAACCCAAAATGCTACTTTGCCATTTTTGCGAAATCATTTTGATCCAAATGTATCCTTTTTCGTTCCTGTAAATTTTGTCATCGTCACATGCCCCTGCTGGCTGACACCTTCTGACTTAAACACTTTCATTACCGTCATAAACAAAATCTTCAAATCCAGCCAAAACGACTGGTTCTCCACATACCACACATCCAGCTTAAACTTCTCTTCCCACGAAATCGCATTGCGCCCATTTACCTGTGCCCAGCCAGTAATCCCCGGCCGCACCTCATGACGCCGCGCCTGCTCCGGCGTGTACAGCTCCAAATATTCCATTAACAACGGACGCGGGCCAACAAGACTGATATCCCCTTTTAGCACATTAAACAGCTGTGGAAGTTCATCCAGACTCAGCTTCCGCAGCAATTTGCCAAATGGCGTTAGTCGAATATGATCCGGCAGCAGTTCTCCAAATTCATCCCGCTCATCTGTCATCGTCCGAAACTTATATACGAAAAAAGGTTTGCCGTGCAAGCCAGGCCGTAGTTGTTTAAAAACGATCGGTGATCCAAGCTTTAAACGGATCAAAACAGCTGTAATTAAAATTAACGGTGATAAAATTAAAATGCCAACACATGCACATATAAAATCGAATAGCCTTTTCATTTTTGCACCTTTTTCGTTCTACTCTATCAATTTTCTATTTATAGGGTAGAGCATTAATTAATTTTCTAAAAATCTATTTATAAAGAGTTTATTTTGAAATTCAAATCATTTATTTAAAATAGTTTGATCTTACTTTTTAATATCCTTAAGTAGATATTCATTCAATTTAGAAGCAAGCACTTCCCAAGAATAGCGTTGCTTTACATATGTTGTTAAAAATTTGCCATCATCCTTAACATTAGTTGGCGAATTACTATATTCTATTATTTTTTCAGAAAGTTTGCTTAAGTCGTTACTTACCTGAATACCTTTTTGTTCAGACAATTCCCCTACCATTTTAGGATTCGCGATCATAATAATTGGAAGCCCGCCGGCCATATAATCGTAAAGCTTATTCATGCTGAAACCCCATTTATAAAGCGGAGATTCTAACATAGAAATAATGCTTACATCTGCCTTACTCAACAAAAAAGGAATACTTTCTTTAGAGACGGAATCTTTGAATGTAATGTTATTAATTTTTTCATTCTTTGCTTTTTCAATCAGAGAATTCTTTTGATCACCATTTCCAATCATTAATAAGTGGATTTGCGGATTATCTTTTAACATACCCATCAAATCAATTAAGGGAGATAAATGATTAGCAATACCATGTGAACCAGTATAAATCATCAAAAATTTCCTGTCTAATCCTTCAAACATAACATCAATTTCTTTATCTTTTTTTAAAGATTCAAACCTGTCTAAACTAACTCCGTTAGGCAAATAAATGACTTTTGAAGAATCTATTCCTTTAGATTGAACGTAATTAGTAGCTTTATCGAATAGCACTATTATACGGTCTGCCTTTTTATATAAAAATGTCTCTAATTTATATAAAATTTGAGCTACAGGATGTTTAGGAGACAATTTCTCGAAATCCACAAAAGTTTGAGGCCATAAATCTCTTTCCTCAAAGTAAAATTTGCATTTCGCTTTTTTTGAAATTAAATAACCTGCCATTGCTGCTAATGGATGCACTGAAGAGCCAATAATTAAATCC
Organism: Domibacillus iocasae; assembly: GCF_001750285.1. GTDB lineage: Bacteria > Bacillota > Bacilli > Bacillales > Domibacillaceae > Domibacillus > Domibacillus iocasae. Next base: position 309,748 of record NZ_MAMP01000021.1, on the reverse strand, counting down.
GGCTTTTCTATTTTATAATCTTTTATTGCTTTTCTGTATACTTTGGATGAATAACTTAGTATATTTTTGATTCTTCCTATAGCATTTTCATAAGGCGGGGTATTAATCCAGACGTAATTTACACCATCAATTTTTTCAGCATAATAAGGATTGTTATTAAATTCAAAAATCATTTCTCTTTTCGAAAAATGATTAAAAGAAGATGCAAAAATTGATACTTTGTATCCTTTTTTAGATAACTCTTTAGCCAGATCAAAATGTCTTGTGCCACCGACATGTGATGGCGCAACTGCATAGTGATTAAAGATCCATATGTTCACGTTAAAACCTTCACTCCTGATTTCTCAATAGTTGGTTTTCAGGTACATTCCGTAACTTTTTCGCTGGTGATCCAACAACTATCTCTTCTTTTTGAACATCTTTCGTTACTACGCTTGCAGCAGCAACTGTCCCATCTTCATGAATCACTTTCCCAGGCAAAATGGTTGAGTTGGCCCCGATACGACCGCCGTCTTTAATTGTGACACCTTTAAACTTGTCGTAACGTTCTTTGCTGCGTGCCATGTAATTATCATTCGTAGTTACCACATACGGTGCGATAAAAACATAATCACCGAGTTCCGAATAAGCGGTAATATAGCTGTTTGTTTCAAGCTTGCAACGCTTTCCTACCTTACAGTCATTCTCAATCGCAACGCCCCGGCCAACTATTGTCCGTTCACCAACTGTTACTCTCTCACGAATTGTCGCCAAATCCGCCACAAATACTTCATCCGCAATCTCTGCATTGGCATAAATAACAGCGGAAGTTCCAACTGTTACTCCATCACCTATGACCGCTGGCGGCAATTGTTTGGTCTCCGGCAAAATTGATGCTTTTGCACGTGTAGGCTGCTTTCCAATCACCACATTGTCTTGAATAATGCAATTGCTTCCAATAATAGTTCCATCATAAATAACCACATTATGACCGATGACTACATTTTCTCCAAAAGTTACATTCTCACCAATGATTACATTTTGTCCTTGTTGCAAATCTGTTCCTCCCTAAAAAAGACTGCCTGCATATGCAGGCGGTCTTCGCTTAGTATTATTTTGTATAAAATTCAATGATTTTTTCGACAACATAATCTTGATCCGCCTGCTTTAGTTCTGGATACATCGGCAGTGAAATGGCTTCTTTCGCTGCTTTTTCTGTCTTTGGCAGATCACCTTCTTTATAACCGAGTTCTGCGAAAACCGGCTGAACATGAAGCGGCATTGGATAATAAATCATCGTTGCAATACCATGTTCTTTTAAGTAGTTTTGCAGTTCATCACGGTTTGGAACACGCAATGTATATTGATGGAATACATGATGATTTCCTTCTTTTTCAACCGGTGTTTGAATCATCTCAGCCAGTTGCTCATTTAATTTCTTTGTATAATAGGCCGCCCGCTGACGGCGTGCATTGGACCACTCATCTAAATGAGGAAACTTTACGTTTAAAATCGCTGCCTGTAGTTCATCTAAACGGCTATTATAACCTAATACATGATGATAATACTTTGGCTTGCTTCCGTGCACACGAATTACACTTGCTTTCTCAGCCAGTTCTGTATTGTTTGTCACTATCATGCCGCCATCGCCATACGCTCCAAGGTTTTTCGTCGGGAAAAAGCTATACGTAGCGCCTGTACCAAGCTCTCCAACACTTTTCCCATTTTGCTTCGCACCAATCGCCTGTGCTGCATCTTCAATAACCGCTAGATTATGCTTATCTGCAATTGCCTTGATCGCTTCCATATCTGCCATCTGTCCATACAAATGAACCGGAATAATCGCTTTCGTTTTATCCGTAACAGCATCTTCAATTTTAGATGGATCAATATTAAATGTATCTAAATCGATATCCACATAAATAGGTGTTGCTCCCGCACGGGCAATAGCGCCGCCTGTCGCAAAGAACGTAAATGCAGTTGTAATCACTTCATCACCCAAACCGACTCCCGCCGCCTGCAATGCAATATGTATTGCGTCACTGCCATTTCCCACACCAATTCCATGAGCGACATTGCTGTACTTTGCAACATCTGATTCAAGCTGTTTCACATTGCTTCCTAAAATAAACTGAGAAGAAGACATAACTTCATCAAGCTTTGCGATTACCTCATCCTTCATTGATAAATATTGTTCTGATAGGTCGAGCATTTGAATTTTCATATTGAACTCCTTAACTATATTAATTCTGTAAAAGGTTTTCATAAACATCGATTAATTTCTGACTTTCCGATTCCCAGTTAAACTTAGTTTCAACTGCAATACGACCATTTTTGCCCATACGTTCAGCTTCCTTAGGGTTTTCCATGAGAAAATTTATGGCATGTCCAATTTCTTTTGGTTTTAATGGATCGACACATACACCAGAGTCAGTTTCTTCAATAATACTTTTCCATAAAGGAAAATTAGAAGCTATGACCGGAATACCAGCTGCCATATACTCAAACATCTTTACAGGCAGAGCATCTACATAATTAAGTGTTGGATGCAGCACCACCATGCCGGCTTTAGATTTTCTATATGTATCTTTCACTTGTTCACGATTTAAAAAGCCGAGCTCTTTCACTTTTGACCAGCCATCTAGACTTTTTACTGCCTCTTTTTCTGTGTTGAACGCAAACTTTCCTGCTAATAACAGAGAAATATCTTCTGTATATGTGAGAGCCATTGTCATTTCATTAATTCCACGAGTAACAGAAATTCCTCCAACATAACATACAACATTTTCTTTCTCAGCCCATTTGCCGTCTTCAATTTTAAGTTCTTCTAACAATGGATAATTGTTGACATCTTGTACAGCGCACCCCAGCTTTAAAAATCGATCACGAATATATGGCGTAGCTGTGATAATTTTATCAAATTTTTTCACAGCTCGATTTTCGTATTGTTCGAAAGTCTTTGAAATTACTTTACGAAGATTCTTAGGCAGCCAATTCTTTGTCATTATTTGTTTTGGGACATCTTCATGTACATCATAAATGACCTTCTTACCTTGCTTTTTCAATTTCAGACCAACGGGAATAAGTTCCGGATCATGAAAATGATATACATCAGCATCTATTTCTAGTCCTATTTTTAATACTTGGTTAACCGTTTTTGTCATTCTTTTCAAACGACTGCCTTTTTCTTTTCTTAATCCATGTATTTGAACGCCGTCAATTATAGTATCTTGTACACTAGGAACCACAAAATGCACTTCATATCCCGCTTTTTTCAGTGAACGGCATTCTTTAAGAAAGATTCTTGTATCTGTGTGTGCGTGTACTGATGTTAAATGGCAGATCTTCATCTATTTCTCCCCTTATTTACTTCTAATAATTTCCTCTTTATTTGGTTCAATGTGTTTCTTATAAACGGTTAAAAAAACTACCGATAAGGACACTAAAATCCAATGAGTTCTAAATTGAAAGAAACTACTAGGTACATTACTGGCTATTAATAATACAAGCAAAGCAATTAATAATGTCTTTGTTATCATTTTAGTATTATTATGTTGTGTTTTAATATAAATCTTGTATATATTCTTGAGTATTGACACATACACCAAAATATATAAAGTCCCAATTAGAAAGCCAGATTCTACAAATATTTCCGCCAGCCAATTGTGTATATTTATTATATCAGAAGCATAATAATTCGGACCTTTGGTTAGCATATACGATTCAAAAGATCCCAAACCAATACCGAAACCATATGTAGATTGCAAAAATTGAAAACCATTTTTTATAAGATTAATTCTTATGTCGTTAGATGCATCATTATATATAAAATTATAGGTAAAACTAATAGCAGTCCCTATATTCGCTATAATTACAGTAAACGCTACTATCAAGATTGAAGCCAAAAATACATTACCAGATATTTGCTTAACAGTAAGCTTAGATCTATAAGCGTATAAAGAAATTAAATATAAAAATATACCAATACCTAAAGCTAAAAAGCTCCCTCTGGAACCAGTAAGAATAATCAATATCATGTTAGAAATTAATAAAAAAATAAATATTAACTTAATTTTTATTTTTTTATTAAACTCAATCGCAGAAAGAAAAAAGGGAACCATAGTAGCTAAAAACACACCAAGATCATTTTCATTTGTAAAAACACTTGTAGGGATATTATATGGAACTAGTGAGATTAAATCAGAATTATAGAAGCGGGAACTACTTAAATACTTTCCTGAAAAAACATTTATCCATCCAAATAGATTAATTATTATAACCGATATTACTATAATATAAAATAGGACAACAAATTGATTAATTTCATTAATTAAATAGCTAGTAAAAATAAATAATAATAACATCAAAGTAAAAAAGAATATCTTTTCTACACTTCTATTTAAATCTAAACTCCAAAACAACTGAACTATAGAGTAAAACCACCATAATAAAAAAAAGCAAAAATATTTATCTTTAAATATAGTACTCTTAATTTCTCTTTGGTAAAAAACTTGAAATACCATAATTATTAAAAGTATAATCATTAATATTCTAAACGGAAACACGCTGATTCCACCTAAAGGAAATGCAAAAAGAGCAGATCCTATAAAAGCAAAGATATATGTGATAAAAAAAAGAATTCTTGTATAATTCATTTCTTGCTCCTATTGAAATATGATATAAAACTTGAAATTTTATTTGTTTCAACAAGTTTAAGCAAGTTAAATTAACATTTCAAATAATGAAATTAATTGCTTACTCACTGCCTTCTCACTAAACCTATTTTTGCAATCTTCAACAATTTCTTGCTCACTATAACTTTTATAGTCGCGCACCATGCTTTTCAGAGCAGCGGCCAATTCCTCTATGTCATCCACATCTACCAACAACCCGTTATTTTCATTCACGATCATATCTGGTCCCCCACACCTAGTGGAGATAATTGGTTTGCCACAAGCTAATGCTTCTATATAAACTACACCAAACGTTTCACTTTTGCTCGCTAGTACAAATGAATTGCATTTCTTCATTTCATGAATTGTTCTTTCTCTTGTAAGCAAACCTAAAAATTTTACTTTACTTTCTATTTCGAGTTCTTTTACCAGCATCTCTAATCTATTTCTTTCTTGCCCATCTCCACCAATAACAAGCTTAACTTCATCATCATCTGGAAATGCTTTTGAAAATGCTTTTATTAAAATATCCATACCTTTGTTCGGAGTTAAAAAAGCCAAACTGAAAAATTGAAACATTCCTGATTTGTTGTTAATTTTTTCAGGATAAAATTTTGTCATGTCAACACTGTTAGGAATAATAATAATTTTCTTTGCAGTATATTCACTAATTTTTTCTTTTAGTGTTGGACCAACAGTTATTATTTCATCAGCAATATCTAAAGCTTCTTTAATATATTTTTTCTGAGAATCTGCAATTAGGTTTCTCGTAAATAAAGATGAATGTTCGGTGATTATTAGAGGTATATTGTATTTTTTCGCAACCTGTGCAGATGCCCAGCCGCCCCATAGGATTGAATGAGCTTGAATTATATCTGGTTTTCCATGTTCTTCAACTATTTTATTAAATAAGACCTCGAACCATTCAAGGAATTTTTTTCTAATTTGACCTTTCATGCGTGGCAAATAGTTATATCCCCTATACCGGTAAGTTTTTAACCCTTTTTCCAGCTCATAATGAATACCACCTTTAGATTGAAATTTTTTGAAAGATTTCAAACTTCTTATTTCGGGATAAGCAACTGTAATATCTAAACCATTTTCTTGAAGAGCTAGCGCTTGTTCTTGAAAGAACACACCTGAAATGGAGCTTATTTCTGTTGGATACCATGATGGCACAATTAATACTTTCATGATTTTCGCGTCCTTTTAATTAATTGATTAAGCATTTTTTGATAAGTTACTATATCTCTCGCTTTTAAGAATAATATATCGTCTATCTTTGCTTTTGTTATTTTCGAAAAAATGAACAGTTTCAAAAAGAAAGTTAAGCCATAAGTAATTGATGTTGCAAGAGCCGCTCCGTTAAATCCAAATTTCGGTACAAGTAGTATATTTAAAACCAAATTGCATGCTACAGTAACTAGCGAAGTATATAAATTAATTTCTGGTTTCCCACGACCCGCTAAATCATTCGAAAGTATTCTTTCCGCAGAAAATAATGTTATACCTACTAATAGAATTTTTATTGTTGAAGAGGCAGCTTTATATTCGGTTCCAAATAAAAGATATACAATAAAGTCAGATAATATAAAGAATATTACTGCGAATACAGCTGAAAGATACAGAACATTTCTTGCTACCATTGTAGTGAGCTCTGTTCGCTCTTTTTCACCTTTAGTAGCAGAGATTCTAGGAAATAACGCTGCGGAAACAGGCTGGGAGAACACCCATAACCTTTCTGCAATCGAGACTGCTACGTTGTACATTCCTACTGCTGCCGGGTTGATAAAGTATGAAATCAGTATGATATCAAGTCGATAATTGAGGAATGATATAATATTACTCAAATGCGCTTTATATCCATATTTAAAACAATCTTTTGTCAATTCCATAGAAAAGTTTCTAATTCCAAATCGTATCCCATCTTTTCGCATATATTCAATAATAAAAATTGATGGTAAAATTGATCCAATTGCAAATGAAAGTAATGCTTTTCCCAATGAAAGATCTAAAACGAGAAACACAACTAACAAAAAAATAACTTGAATCCATTTACTCGTTAAGTTAATGGCATTGTATCGCCTAAAGTTTTGCGTCCCTTGGTAAACAGCTTGTAAAAAACTATTGAAGAAAAGAAACGGCAATACGAATAAAGTAGATAATAGTGCTAAAAGCGGAACTCCGTCAAAAAAAGTATTTTTAAAAAGAAAAACCGCTCCAAGTCCAACGTTTATCGCCAAAAAACTTATTCCTAATCCTAAAATAATATTGGTTGAAACTACAATGTTCATACAATATTTTTCACGACCAATATAATAAACAGTCGCCGGTGCAATACCGAAATTCATGAAGGTAACTAACATAGTTGGAAGAAGTGTGATTAGTGTAAAAAGACCTTGACCTTCAACGCCTAATGTCCGCGCAATAATGACAGTCGTTAATAAACCCAAAATAATTGTTAAAATGTTACTGCTGAAATTCATGACACTGTTTTTTAAAAAGCTGCTATTTTCGCTCATGAAAATCCTCTTCTACAAACTATAATTTAAAATAATTTTCACCATCTAATTCTTTACTGTTTCTTGTATCTAGTATCGCTTTAGCAAATGCACCAATAATATTATAATCATATCCACTGTGATTCGTTGCGAGTACAGTTAAATCCGCCTGTTCAAGAATCTCTCGATCTAAGTTTTTTGTTTTATGCATTTGACCACTCAATTTAAATTCTTCCACATGCGGATCAACGACCGCCCAATCCGCTCCAAATTGTGTAAGTTTATCCAGAATCGGTAATACAGGAGATTCTCGGTAGTCGTCGATGTCTTTTTTGTAGGCTACGCCCAGGACAAGGATATTAGCTCCTTTTAATGCTTTACCCTTCTCATTCAAAATCTCCATACAGCGCTGCACAACAAAATCAGGCATACTGTCGTTAATTTCACCAGCTGTTTCGATCAGTTTTGTATGATAGTTGTATTCCCGTGCTTTCCACGTTAAGTACCACGGATCAATCGGAATACAATGACCACCCAGCCCCGGGCCTGGATAAAATGGCATAAATCCATATGGTTTAGTGGCGGCTGCATCGATTACTTCCCATACGTCAATCCCCATTTTTTTACATAGAATCGCCATCTCATTAGCTAACGCAATATTGATATTCCGAAATGTGTTTTCAAGTAGTTTTTCCATTTCCGCTACGGCCGGGCTGGATACTTCGTGTACGTCTCCTTCTAGCACAGAGCGATACATGGTTGCGGCTACTTTTGTACATGATGGCGTCATACCGCCGACCACTTTTGGCGTGTTCTTTGTATTAAAATCTTTGTTACCTGGATCGACGCGTTCCGGTGAGTAAGCAAGGAAGAAGTCTTCACCACAAACAAGCCCCGTTGCTTCAAGGACAGGCTTAATGAGTTCTTCTGTCGTTCCAGGGTATGTTGTGCTTTCTAAGACTACCAATGTCCCTTTTGTAAAGTTTTCGGCGATAGCTTTCGCTGAGCTTTCAACGTATTTCATGTTCGGCTGCTTATAAATATCTAGCGGTGTTGGTACACAGATAGCAAGTGCATCAACGTGTTGAATAAAAGAATAGTCAGATGTTGCTTTTAACTTCCCGCTTTTAACGAGCTCCTCAAGATCTGCTGGAATCACATCTCCAATATAGTTCACACCGTTATTTACTTTATATACCTTTTCTTCCTGTACATCAAAGCCGATAACGTTGTAGCCGGCTTTCGCTTTTTCAACAGCAAGCGGCAATCCAACGTAACCAAGACCAACGACACCAATTGTCGCTGATTTTGTTTCAAGCTTTTGAATAAGTTCTTCGGCTAAACTATTTAATGTAATTTCTTCCATTATACTGTTGCTCCTTTATCTAACTGAATCAGTTTGTTTGATGCGGCGGACTCATAAAAAGCAAGAACAAGTTCGAGAGCTTTTTTTCCGTCTTCTCCTGTAACAGCCGGCGTGCGTTCTTCTTTAACCGCTTCGATCATATCAGCAATAATCCGCTCATGTCCCGGTGTCCCCCATGGTTCTGCTTTTACTTTTTCTTTTAACGATGCTGCTTCGCCCTCATCCATGCCTTTTATTTGAAGGTGTTCAAAATAAAGGGCATTTGCACCACCTATTTTAACAGTTCCTTTTTCACCAAAAATCGTCATGGATTCTTCATAGTTTTTCGAATAAACAGTTGTTGAAGCTTGTACATTAGCTAAGGCGCCTGATTTAAAACGTACTATGCCAGTTGAAACATCTTCTGCTTCAATATTACGTAGGCGGGTCGCTTCCATGCTGAAGACTTCTTGTGCATCACCCATGAACCAAAGAAGGAGATCGAGATTGTGAATCGCTTGATTCATGAGAACGCCGCCGTCGTGCTGCTTCGTCCCTCGCCAAGGAGCCTGGTCATAGTATTCCTGATTTCGATTCCAGTTTACGATACAATTCGCGTGACTGATTTTGCCGAGTTTGCCGCTGTCCAGAATTTTACGCAATTCTTGTACAACTGGACGGAAACGGTTCGGGTGGACGACTGCTAATTTAATGTTATTCGCGTTTGCAGCTTCAATAATCCGATTCGTTTCTTCGATTGTCATAGCAATTGGTTTTTCAAGCACGATATGTTTTCCAGCGGCTGCGACTTGTTCTGCAAGCGGTGCATGAAGGCCGCTCGGTGTGCAAATACAGACAATATCGATTGATGGATCTTGCAGCATATCCGATAATTCAGTGTATAGTTTCGCTCCATATTCTTCTGTATAAGGCTGCATAGCCACCTCTACTTTATCGCATACAGCGACAAGTTTTGCTCCTTCAATATTTTGAATGGCTGTTGCGTGCTTTTTGGCAATGAAGCCGCATCCGACGATGGCAAAATTCAATTTATGATTCCTTCTTTCCTATTTATATAACTGCTTGTTTCATTACTTGTTTTAAATTATCTTTCGTATTTGCGATTTCAATCAACTGATCTCTTAATGTTTTACTGTCTTTTTCTTTTAGACACCCAACAAAACGCCAAAGAATTTCTCCCTCCACAACTCCAGCTTTCCCAATATGAATTTTCGGAAACACCTGTTCCGGATGAACTTCATTTTCGTTCAGCAGCTCTTCATACATTTTCTCCCCTGGCCGTAACCCAGTGAAGTGAATGCCAATTTCGTCCTCTGTGTATCCTGAAAGCTTAATTAAGTTACGGGCAAGATCGACAATTTTAACGGGTTCACCCATATCAAGTACAAACAGTTCGCCTCCGTGTGCGAGTGCGCTGGACTGGATGACAAGCCGGGATGCTTCTGGAATCGTCATAAAATAGCGGGTCATGTCTTTGTGTGTGACAGTTAAGGGACCGCCTTCTGCGAGCTGCTTTTTAAACAGCGGAATAACCGAGCCGCGTGAACCAAGGACATTTCCGAACCGGACGGCGGTAAAGGTCGTGTCGGATTCCCGATCGAGCTGCTGGATGACCATTTCTGCCACTCGTTTGGTCGCACCCATCACATTCGTCGGGTTGACCGCTTTGTCAGTTGAGACAAGTACGAACCGTTTGACCCCTGCTGCGGCGGATGCTTCGGCGGTGTTTTTTGTGCCGAAGATGTTGTTTTTGACCGCTTCTTTCGGGTTGTATTCCATTAACGGCACGTGCTTGTGCGCAGCGGTATGGTACACAATATCCGGCTGATGTTCGGCAAGTACTTCAAACATGCGCTCACGGTCCTGCACATCGGCGATAACCGGAACAATTTCAATCATATCTTTATGACTTTTGCGCATTTCCATATCAATCTGGTAAATGCTGTTTTCACCGTGACCGACGAGGACAATTTTTTCCGGCTGGAAGATGCTGATCTGCCGGCAGATTTCCGAGCCGATCGAGCCGCCGGCGCCGGTAACAAGAACGGTTTTGCCTGTGACGGTTTCGGCAATCGATTCGATGTCGAGTTCAATTGGCTCGCGGCCAAGCAGGTCTTCGACGGCGACGTCGCGCAGCTGGCTGACGGACAGCTTGCCAGTCATGACGTCTTCAATGAGCGGCATAATCTGCACTTTTGCGGCTGTTTTGGCGCATTGTTCGTAAATGTGCTTGATTTGCTGGCGCTTCAGTGACGGAATGGCGATAATAATGTTGTCGATAGCGTGTTCATCAACCAGGTATGGAATATTGCGTGTTGTTCCGAGTACGGTGATGCCGTGAATTTGCAGGCGCAGTTTATGTAAGTCGTCATCAACAAATAAAACCGGCTTAAATTCGGATTCGTTTGACAGCAATTGGCGAACGACGGTAGAGCCGCCTGCCCCTGCGCCGACGATCATCGTTCGTTTGCGCTGATCGTTCGCCTTTTTTATGTAGCGGTCACGGTACATGCGCCATGAAAAGCGCGAGCCGCCGATTAAAATGACGTGCAGCATCCAGGTAATCATTAAGACGCGGAAATAAATGTCCTGGAACGCGGCCATTTGCACAATAGCCGTGGCGGCAATAGAAAACGAGACTGCTTTGACGATGGCAATCAGTTCCCGCACACTCGCATACTCCCACGCTTTATGATAAAGCCGGTAAAGGGCCGCAAACAAATGGTGGCTGGCAAGCAGTGTTAAGGAACTAATAAACAGCGTGCTCGGGCTGTAAATGTTCATATATGGATGTAAGATAAAATAGCCGATGTATATGGAAAACAAAACAATGGCCGAATCAAGTCCAATTAAAAAGGACATTCTTCCCGGATAAGCCAATAGGCTGCACCTCTTTCGTTTGATAGTCTTGGGTGTGAAACGCAAAACAGCTAATAGAAACACACTACGGTGAATGTGCTTTTATTAGCTGTTTTTCTTTATTTTAAAAAAACAATAAATTTGGGCATTTAACCCATCCTCACACCCCGCGCTTGACGACAAGCGTCTAAGCATTCTGTCTCTCAGAACACCACCGCGCAGCCGAGTGTCCCCATTGATACTGGTAAAGGAGACATTACCAAAAAAATGACTTTTTTCTACATTATATCATTAAATCATACATAAAATTAGGGAAACTTAAAAATAAACCGGTTATTTTGTCACAAAAAAAGAGCCGCAATGGCTCTTTTTAACGTTGTTGCCCGGAATTTTTCCAATAATGTCGAAAAAACACGATACCTGTTCCAGCAATTAAACCAATCACAAGCGCTATAGCTATGTTTAAAAGTGGCTGTGGTGATATAGGGCCTTCATTTTCAACCGGCCCGGAAATGGTCAGCAGCTTATTGTCAACGCGAAACACTTCTGAAAATGCACTTAACTGACGTTCTTTATTTGAATAATCCCGATACACAGAAGCGGTCGTTTTCACTTCGTTGCTCACTTCATTTAACCCGATCAGATCTTGTTCGGAAATGTCCGTCATTTCACTTAAACGGTCTTGGTCAAAGTTCAAAATATACTGGTTGTTATAGGAAATAACGGCATCTAGGAGCAATGATTTTGGCAGGTTCAATACTTCTGCCTGCTGACGGTATTGCTTTAGCAATACTTCGAGATTCTGTTTTTCTGCTTCACTTTGAGCTGCATAATATTTAATATCTTCTTGGATGCGTCCTTGGATCTCAGTAAGCAATGAATCTTGCATCGTGACGAGCACTGCATCCAAAAGAGCTTTCGCATCTGCGGGAGATCCAGCTTTCATCGTCACGTTTACAAGGTTTGTATTCGCTGTGTTTTCTACTGCTATATTCCCCTGGACACCAGTAACTGTATACTGCTCCAAGCCACTTTTTTGAATGGCCTGTTCAATAATTTGAGCAGACTTGATTCTTTCTATATAAGCAGCTGGTGTAATAACCTCATTAAAATAAAAATCAGTTGGCTGTGGTGCAGCTCCTGCCACTAGACCATTATTAATAGAGACAGTTGCTTTTGATTCATAGGCTGGATTCATAACAAAAAAACTGACAGTCGCTGACAAAAGTACAGCTGTAATGATGCATATAATGATAATCCATTTTCCTTTTAAAACAATATCAATTAATTCTCGCAACTCAATGGTCTCTTCCATCTCACTTCTCCCTCAGCGTTTCTTTATCTAACAATGCGATAGCTATTCCAGCGATCGCAAACATTGGACCGGCTGTTCCAGGCAGCGTATCGTTAAATAATGCCTGTACTACAAAAGCGATCCAGGCAAGGCCAAACACATAGACTGTAGAAACTTGTTTATTCTTCACAAACGCTACAAGCCATTTCCATGTAATCGCCCCTATTAGCAGCAGAAAACTTACAAAGCCTATAATACCTGTTCCATAAAGCATTCCCATGTACATGCTGTGCGGTTTATCGACAATGATTGTTTCTGACCTTAATCCGCTTCTGGCTTCAATATCATTGTGCGGAAAATGGTACACAAGCGTATCCAGCCCATAACCAAATAATGGGCGTTCTTTTACCAATTCAAGTGTTTTCCCCCAAATATAAGTCCTCCCCGATCCAGCCGCAACGCTCGATTCCGGTAATTCAGGAAGTTGGAAATTGTTGTCTGCCGCAAAAACAGTCGAGCTGGCAGCGTTCGCTGTCACTTCCGGTACGTAGGGATTTGTCGAAATGAAAAAGCCGATCGAATCATTCCATACACGCGGGTTTTTTTCGGATAAAACGTGCAGAACAGGGATTGATAACATATAAAAAGCAGCAAGCGTTATGAACGCTTTTTTCCTGTTCGGAAGCTTCCAAGCAAAAAGAATGAGAAATGAACTAAGCAGGCAGACGGTTAAAAATCCGCTCGTCGAAACAGACATGAGCATCGTTGAAATCGACAAAAGTGCCATAACAAAATGAAGAATCTTGTTCACTAGATGTTTTTCTGCCATAGATGCAGCAAGAAATAACACTGTCATCACTGCAAACATTCCGCTCATATAGTTCCACTGGTTGAGCGTACCGAGAAGAATGGATCCTTCGCCAAGGTTAGCACCTTCCGGCAAAGTAAGCGACATCCATTTTTGTACCGGTTCATAATTCATCGCATCATGTCCTGTAAAATTCATTGTCATGAGCACAACATTTATCATCACGAATGGATACAAGCTGAAAAGGATGAATTGAACCGCTTTTTTGGGATAATTAATATGCATCGCGATAAACATTAGCGTTATGTAACATATGTATGAAAGCGTTCCGTCTGTCCGGTTGTATTGGCCGAAAAGAGCCAATGTCTTGTATGGGGCTAATGCCGCTGAAAGAACAATTACAAAAAGGAAGCCTCCGAAAATAATAAGAGGCGCTTTCTTTGGAAAACGGTAATCCAGAAAAAACAATTTGTACAAAAAGAAAGCAACCGCTAAAATCGTTAAAATGAGCATAATAACAAACTTATAAAATGTAAATAAGTCCCCTTTAGATGCAGTCGATATGCTCGATATATCTGTAATATGTGGGCTAATAACTTCTGCCATATGCCCTCCTACAAGCAAAGGAACAAAGCCGATCACGCCAAGAAGCAAATAAAAGATCCAGCGGTCCACTTTTTTTATACCCTCTAGGTCTTCTTCCCGCTCTCGATACACTTCTTTCTTTTGATAAAACGTTCCTTCCATCTTTTAAAGTTCCTTTCTTACGACTGGGTCTGCGCCAGAAGTTGATTTACTTTTTCATGATAATCCGGCATTTCCGCAGGTGGCACCAGCGTTAAGCACTTTTCCAAGACTTTCTTCGCGTCATCTTTCTGATCAGCAAACAACAAAATCTCGCCAAATTGAATCATAAACTGCGCATCCTCGACTTTATATGGGTTCAAATCGAGCACATTCTGGTACTTCGTTATGGCTGCATCCACATTACCTGTATTCACATAAGCAATACCCAAATAATTTTTAATGACTGCAGAACGTGGCTGTTCCTTTTCCAACTCCTCAAAAAGAGGAAGTGCCTGATCGAACTGCTGCGCTTCAAACAGTTCCACTGCTTTTTCATACTTACTGTAATTCTGAAGATACACCTCGTCTTGGCTTTTTGCTGCTGTATACGTGTAAATCAATCCGATTAAAATGACAAAAAGAAATCCAGCTATCACCCATCTAATGGTTCCATCTGTTATATTCGACATAAAACGACCTGCCTTACCCATAAAATAAACACTCTTCTATTATAAACATCCCTATTTCAAAAGTCATGATAATATTGTGGAAACTATTTATTTATTTAAATATGAAAATAAAAAACTCCGGGCTGGGGAGCCCGGAGGAAAAATAAGTTTTATTAGTTTTCACGTACATTAACTGTAGTAGATACTCCACCAACAGTTAGTGTTACAACTGCAGTGTCACCTGATTCTAGGTTTGTTACTGCTGCAGTGCTTGTACCGTTAGATGAGATTGTTGGAACAGTAGAATCACCATCTGCATTCACTACATTTGAGAATGTTAAACGAACATTAGCATCAACACCAGTTAATACAACACCGTATTGATCTTCAATGTAAAGTGAATCTGGTGATGTAAAATCAGCTTTGTTAAATGTATTGTTAGTACTTTCAACAGTTGACAATAATTTTCCATCTACAAGTCCACCTTGACGAACTTCTACTTTAGCAGCTTTAGGAGCGACAGCAGAAATTTGACCGCTTGCAGTTAAAGTTTGTCCAGTAGCATTAATAACTACTTGGTATGATGCATTAGCAGTTTCTGGAGCTGCAGTGTTAGCATCAGTATCAACTACGCCTGTTTCTCCAAATACTTTTCCACTAGAGATAATAACATTGTTTTCTTCAACAATTTGGTATTGTCCAGCTGGAAGTAGTACTTCAGTTCCTGCAGCAGTGACACCATAAACTTTAACATCTTTACCGTAAGCTGTATCGCTAGTTGCAGTAGCATAAAGTGTGCCAAAGTTTGCTACTTTGTAAGAAGTAAAGTCGCTGTTCTGAACTGTTGTAAAGCGTTTGTCAAATGTTGACGCAGGAGAAACTGCTGTTCCAGCGTTATCAGTTAACGTGAATGTTACAATTGCAGAATCTGCAGTAGCTTGTAAAGTAATAGCGTCACTATCGTTAGTAGTAGCGTCAGTTACATTGATTTTATTTGCATCAGCCGATACAGCTGTTACACCGTACGTAGATGTATCTTCAATGCGATTACCATATTGGTCTTCAACAATGAAATCACTCTCTGAAATTGTAAGAGTTTCTCCATCATAAATCGAAGAAGCGACATCAGTTTTTAGACCGACAAGAGCAGTTGCTTTTGCATTAGCCTGTACTTGATATGATTTGCTAGCTACTTGATTTGTTTCAGATTGAACGATAACTACCAAATTCTGCACGCCACTTGCTACAGAAGCTGTATTTACTTCTAAGAAGAATTGTCCATCTTCTTCAGTGAAAACAGGTGCTGCAGTTGATACATTATTTTGAGAAGCAGAAGCCGTTACCCCAGCGAAATCAGCTAGTTTTGTCACTTCTAAGCCTTTGTTTGTTACAGCTGCAACTGGAATTTTCACAGTAGAGTTGCCTGTAAGTGTTCCACTTGGAGTACCAAGAGTAATTGTGTCTACCTTCACGCCTTCTTCTACTGTTACTGCTTTACTTACAGCAGCTCCAGTTGCATTTGCAATTGCTGAAACAACCGCGCTGCCTTTAAGTGCAGCTGGGTTTAATTTAATAGCAAGTTGCTTTTTATTGTTAATTGTCAACTCTTCAATTTCAGGTGCGCCGACTGCTACGATACCTGTGTTAGAAGTTAATACAGTAGTTTCATCAATTGCTTCAGCAGCATCAGTTACTGCTTCACCATATTGGTCAACTGCTGTGAACAGAATGTAAAAATCTTCATCCGCTGTATCTTCTGACAATTCTTTACCATTTTTATTATAAAGATCACCTAAAGTTACAGATGCTACTTTCGCTTCATCTACAAGAGTTAAAGTTGCATTTGCAGTTACTGCTGCTTGTTGGTCAATTGCTGTTACAACTACTTTGTCCCCTGCTTTTAAAGCACCTAGACCGCTAATTGTTAACTTACCATTTGATGCACTATCTGTGCCACGTGAAGTAGTAAAGTCAACATTAGAAGCTAAAGCTACGTTTGCCGTTACGTCTTCACCGTATTGGTTTAGCAATTGGTATCCAACTGTTGCTGTGTCAGCAGAAGCGTTTGTGAAAACAAGGTTTTCAGAAAGGAACTTAATTTCTGCAACTGCTTCGTTTTTCACTTCTACAGAACCTGTAAGAGCTACCTCACCAAGACCTTTTACATTTACTGTATATGTTCCTTCAGTCAACTTAGCGTTGATTTCAAGTGTAGCAGCTGTTTTCGCTTCGTTCCATGAAGCTGAAACAACACCAATTGTAGAGTTGCCTTTTTTCACTTCGAATACAGCGTCTGTGCCGTTTTCTACTGCACCTTCGAATGCAACTTGAAGTTGTTTTACGCCTGTAGCAGTTACTTCTTTAATAGCCGCTTCTGCTGCTTCGATTGAGAAGTTTGCAGATGCAGATTTGTCTTCAACTGTTACTTTTGCAGTGTGTGCGCCTGATGGAAGACCATCGAACTCAGCAGATACTTTCCCATCGTTTACTAGTACAGTTTTTGTAGCAGCTGGTGCAGTAGCGCCATTTGCAAAAATTTCAACAGTTGCTTCAGCGCCTGCAGGAGCATTTGCTACATTAGCTGTAACTGTTGTTTTTCCAGCTTCTGTTGTTGCTGCTACGCCATTTACTTCAAGATTTTTTTGGCCGTCTTCAATCTTACCCGCACGGAACATGAACAATGCAAATTGACCGCGTGTGATATCTTGAGTAGCTCCGAAAAGCTCACCTGTGATACCGAATGTTACGCCTGCTTCAAGAAGAGCATCTACATATGGATCAAATGTGTTGTTCACATCTGTGAATGTATTTTTTGTTTCACCTGCTTCAAGCTTGTAAGCAAGAGCGATTACTTTTGCCATTTCAGCGCGAGTAATATTGTCGGCAGGCTTAAACTCAGTACGGCTTTTGCCATTGATGATGCCTTTTGCATAAAGAGCGTTAACCGCGTCTTTCACACGATTATTCAAGTCACCGAATGAAGATTCAGGAGCGTCTGAAAGATCCAATTTCAATGCTTTTGCAATTAGAACTGCAGCGTCACCACGAGTGATTTTAAGGTCTGTTCCGAATTTCGAATCAGTAATACCGTTTGTGATGTTGTTGTCAAGCAAGTAGCTAACTGCCTCGTTGTAAGTGTTATTCACGTCTGTGAATTTGTCAGCAGATGCTGCGAATGCAGGTGTTACTGCAGATGCAACAAGAGTAGCTGTTGCCGCTGTAGCAACAAATTTACGATAAGACTTTGGTTGGTAAGCCATGTAATAAGTTCCTCCTGTATGTGTGTGGTTTTTTTATGAAATCGGCCAGCGGGGCTGCCCGTTCCTTATAACAGTGCGCGAGTGCTCTAGCTGTTTTTCTCTTTTATTGAAACATTATGTATTGCAAGGAGAATTTAACAGAATTGCAACTCTAGTAATATTCTATCAAACAAAAGGGTTTTTTCAACCATTTTTTCTATATTCCCATAAAATATTCAAAACATAATATTTGTAATGTTTATGAAACTATCATGTAAAGAATTGAAAATATACGGATGGTTTATCCTTCCTTTGTTTCATAGCTTATTCATTATATACCATATACTGACCAAATATAAAGTTTTTTCCGAATGCTTTTTGTCATATTTGTCTTGAAGCACCATGGTATAAGGGTTAATCCTTTGAAACCAAGATTACAGTTTTGTATCATTTGTTCTCTCAGTCTATTTATATATCGGCTCCTTTTTACTTTTGTTCACATGAATATTATCCTATCTTTTTATGTATCTCCTATACTAATGTAATATTTTTAAAATAATGTATGCGGCTGTTTGTTTCTTTATACAGGAAGGAAATGTGAGCTGGATTGCTAGTTTAACAGGGTTGCGGGCTGTAGGGGTCTTCTGGACTGGGTAAGGTTTTGAAGACTGAATTTGATTTTTTTCTTTTTAATAGGATAAATTATTTTTCGGATTTTTTTTTGACATTATTTCGTCTTTGACTCAGCATGGTAAATATATGAAGTGTTTTTAATAAAATGACTATAAGTGAATTATTTGGAATGATTTATATCGCATGAATAGTGGAGAGGTGAACTAAAATGAAAAAAAGCTTGGCTGCTGCGGGAATGATCTTTTTGTTAATGAGTGGCTGCAGTGAGGAGTCGGATCGTTCTTCAGGAAAGCATCCTTCGTCGATGGGCCAGTATCATGAACCGTATCTTCCTGTGTTTGCAACTGTGGTAAATGGCGGCACGTCTCGGCAGGCGACGGGGAATTTTTTTGTGCGCCACGGGCAGTTTGTGTCTGATGAGGCGATTGAGGTGATGCCGGGCGATACGTTTACGCCGGATTTGCCCGTGCTGATTCCGGATGGGTATGAGATGCGGATTGTGCTGGAGGAAGTGAACCGGAGTGCGGAGAAGCCGAAAGAAATTGAACAGTTTACGGCGGATCTCGCGGAAGAGACGACAGTGAAGCTGCCGCAGACGGAGGGCAAATTGTATCGGTATACGATTAAGGTGTATGATGCGGCCGGTGAGTTTAAGGATGTGAATTATTATCCGCTGTTTACGTCGTTTCCTGATTACCACGCGGGGGTGGCACTGATCAAGGATGAGGTTAAGCAGGGTGAGCCGCTTCATTTGGTGATTCATAACTGGGGACCGAATCATCTAGCTGTGGACGAGGAGTACCGCTTGTTTGAGCGAAACGGGGATGATTTGGAAGAAGTCCGCATTGAGCCTTATAATGGTCCTGTAGCCGCGGGTCCCGCTTATATGGAGACACCCTGGTCGATGAAGGAGCTCCGAATGGGACAGGAGCTGGATTCGCTGCTTCTTTCCGTTGACACGACCGAAACGTTATTGGTGGACGGCTATACGGAGGAGAAAGGTGATTTCCTGCTCCAAGTGGAAGTTGGTTCGAACGATAACCGTCATTCGCTTTATGCTGCGTTTTCAGTGGACGAATAAAAAAGCAACGGCTTGTTCTCCTTTAAAGCCAGCTGTTTCACGGGCGAGTGCTTTCTGATGGTCGGGGAGCCTTTTAGCGATGGCTTCTGCTTCGAGCTTTAGCAGGCGGGCTGGTTTTTGAACGGGCTTCAGGAAGATCATTAGGTGGGGCCTCCTTTTGGAATGGATAATTCGGGTTTATTTTCTAGCATTTGTGGCGGGATGGAAAGCGTTTTTTAACGGGAAAGTGCTGGATTGCCCGGCTTCGCAATGAAATACTCGGGTTTGGTGTGATTTACTCGATTTCGGACAAAAATCACTCGGCTTCGGCGTGATTTGCTCGGTTTCAGCCCCATTTACCCGGCTTCAGGCCAGGTATACAAAAAACGCCCCGGGTTAACGGGACGCGAGTGTTGTGTAGACGTCTTTTGTTGCTTTATGCAGCTGGTCAAGCGAGAAGTTGGACGCGGCATGCTCGTATAGTGCTTCGCCCATTTGTTTGACGTCTGCTTTCATTGCCTGCCGGATCGCTTCGGCAAGTGCTTCGGCGTCGCCCGGCGGAATGATCCAGCCGGTTTCTCCTTCTGCGATCAGTTCCCCTACCCCGCCGACATCGGTCGAGATAAGCGGAATCCGTTCGTTCGCCGCTTCTAATAACGCCAGCGGGAAACTTTCGCTGTAGGATGCGAGCAGTGCCACGTCAGATGCGGCATACAGGCTGGCGACATCTTTCCTAAACCCAAGGAAATGGACGCAGTCGCGAATGTCTTTCACCTTTTCACGGAGCTCGTCTTCAATCGGTCCGTCGCCAATCAGCAACAGATGCGGCTTCACGTCAAGACGGCGAAGCGCCTCAAAGACGATCTCATGCCCTTTAATCGGGTGAAGCCGGGCAACCATGGCGATGACAAATGCCTGCTCCGGTACTGGAATGGCCGCTGCTTTTGCCGGCTCTTCTGTGAAATGGATGCCGTTGTAAACCGTGGTCACCTTTTCGGGACGGATGCCGAGCGAGACGAGGTTTTGCTTAAACCGTTCAGATACGGCAAAATAATGATCCATCTGCCGGACCGCGTACAGACTTATTTTTGTGAAAATCGTGCCTTTTAGTCCGCCCTTCACAAAATCGAGCGCCGGGTCGCTGTGGACCGTTGTCACCCAGCAGATGCCGGTTTTCTTCTTTATATAGATGCCGAATAAATTAGCACGCGGGCCATGCGTATGCATAATGTCAAACCGCTCTTTTTTAATGAAGGCGGAGAGCCTCGATAAAACGGACAGGTCATAGCGTGATTTTTGAGCAAACAGGACGGTCCCGATGCCGGCCGCCCGTGCTTCTTCTGACAAAGCGCCTTCCTGAAAAACAGCGAGCGTCACTTCTGACGGGTCAAATTGTTCAAGCAGTGTAATCACATGCTTGCGCGAGCCGCCTGTTTCGCCGCCGCTGATAACGTGAAGAATCTTCATCGCTTTTCTCCCCGTGCTGTCACAACCGCCGCCAAAAACTTCGGCAGCGCCATTTGGCGTTTTACCCGTTTCGGTTCTTTCATTAGCCGGTACAGCCATTCAAGGCCTGCTTTCCGGTACATTTCCGGTGCGCGCTGTACGTTGCCGGAATACACGTCAAAGCTGCCACCGACGCCTTGAAAGACTTTCACTTCCGGCAGTTTCGGCATATTTTCGCGAATCCATAACTCCTGGCGCGGACTGCCGAGTGCGACGAAAATCACCTGGGCGCCCGACTGGCGGATTTTCTCCAGCAGCACTTCCTGGTCCTGTACGTAGCCGTTTTCGTATCCGGCAACATGCAGGTTTGGAATCGATGCTTCAAGATTTTCTTTCGCTTTTTTGACGGTTTCTTCTTTGGCCCCGTAGAAAAAGACACCGAGGTTCTCAGAAGCGGCCATTTCTAAAATGCGCTTCATCATATCAACACCCGTGACCCGCTCTTTCAGCTCGCCTTTTTTCAGCTTAGACGCAATGATCATGCCAACGCCATCCGCAATTTGATACGTTGAATTGTTAATCAGCTCTTTGACGAGCGGATCGCGCCGGGCTGCCATGACTTTTTCCGGATTAACGGCAATCACCGTCGACTGTTCCCCTGCCTTAATTCGCTGCTTCATGTCTTCAATGATTTGATCGTACGTGAGCGGCGATACCGACACACCTAAATATTGTTCTTTTTTCACCGTACCCTCACCTTTTGATTCATTTTTAGCTGGAAATACCCGGTTTCGAGCCGGAATAATCGTTTTTAGCGTGATTTACTCGGCTTCACAGTCCGCGCAGGTCGCCAATTTTATGCACAGTCAAGCTGCTTCCGCTCTCTAAGCCGGTACAGTTTTTCGTATCAAAGATGACCGGGCGCGCCATGCTGTTTGTCAGTTTAGAGACGTCGAGTGACTTGAATTCATTATGGTCTGCCAAAATGACGACAAGGTGCGCGGATTCTACCGCTTCTTCAAAGGAAGACAGCGGGAACGACACTTGCTCCGTGCGGACGTGTGGATCATGAACACGCACATTAAAGCGCGGATTCTCGATCATTTTTTCCACTATTTCGATCGCCGGGCTTTCCCGGACATCATCGATATTTCCTTTATACGTTAAGCCAAACAGCGCGACAGATGGGCGCTCAATATCACTAGTCATGCGGATAATTTGGTCGATGACGTAATCAGGCATCGAGTTGTTAATATCACGTGATAATTTGATCATTTGTGCTGCTGCCGGCGCTTTTTCAACGATGAAATACGGGTCAACCGCTAAGCAGTGGCCACCGACGCCCGGTCCAGGCTGGTGCAGGTTTACACGCGGATGGCGGTTGGCAAGCTCGATGACTTTATGCGCGTCCACGCCAAGTTCGGCACAGATTTTCGCGAGTTCATTGGCAAGCGCGATGTTCACGTCGCGGAATGTGTTTTCCATCAGCTTCGACATTTCCGCTGTGACCGCTTCTGTCACAAGAATGTCCCCTGTCACCACGCGGCGGTACACGTCTGCCGCTTTTTGGGCAGCAGCTGGTGTCAATCCGCCGACGATGCGCGCATTTTCAACAAGCTCGATTAAAATACGGCCCGGCAATACACGCTCCGGACAATGGGCAAGATGAATGTCCTGTTCCGGATCGAATCCCGCTTCACGGAAAATCGGTGCCACAATATCATCAATCGTGCGTGGCGGAATCGTGGATTCGACAATAACAACATCGCCTTTTTTCACGTGCGGCACGATTTTTTGAGCGGCACTGACAACGTAATCCACGTTTGCTGAATGATCCTCGTGTACCGGTGTCGGCACAGCAATAATAAACGCATCTGCTGCCTCAGGTTCGAGTGATGCGCGCAGTTTGCCGGATTCAACGGCTTCTTTTACCACTTCCGGAAGTCCGGTTTCTTCTATAATAATTTCACCTTTATTTAAAAGCTCAACCACTTTCTCATTTACGTCCACTCCGACGACATCATAGCCGGCGCGGGCAAAAACGGCTGCTGTTGGCAAGCCGATATAGCCTAATCCAATGATACAAATCTTTTGCATAGTGAGGACCCTCTCTTTTCTTCAATAGCTTTTCATAGTATAGCAAATTCAATTTGAATACGCCACGTTTCGATGATAAAATGAAGGTTAGTTTTGTAAACCAAACTAGGAGGAACACAAGCTTGAAAGTAGTGATATCCGGTTTTTACGGACTCGGCAACACCGGGGATGAAGCGATCCTTGAGTCAATTGTCGATAATTTACGGTCAGAAGTGCCAAATATTGATATAACGGTGTTCTCGCTATCGCCTGAACAAACAGCGAAAGAACACAATGTAAAAACAGTGTACCGCGCATGGCGGCGTGAGAATAAAGAGAAGATTCAGGCGCTCCGCCAGGCGGATGTGCTGATCTCGGGCGGCGGCGGCCTGCTTCAGGACACGTATCCGACGAAGTTTTTGTTCGGTCCGCTCCCTTACTATTTGATCATCGCGATGCTGGCGAAAGTGTGCGGCGCAAAAGTAATGTTTTTCTCGCAGGGGATTGGTCCGGTCACATCCGGCTGGGGCAAGTTTTTAATGCGCCGGTTTGCCAATAAAGCGGATTTCATTACGGTGCGCGATCAATATTCAAAAGATTATTTAGAAAACCTCCGCGTCACGAAGCCGGAAACGGTCGTTACCGCAGATATCGTGTTTGCGTTCCAGCAAAAGCCGGACGATGCATGTATGAAAAGCCTGCCTTTGACGGGAAGCGAGAAGCTTGTGGCGGTATCGGTCCGTCCATGGTTTGAGCATCAGGATTATGAGGACAAGCTGGCGTCTGCGCTGGATGAACTGATTGAAATGGACGGCGTGACACCGGTGTTTGTTCCAATGGAAGGCCACCACGATGTTGATGCGTCGAAGCGTGTGCTTGCCAAAATGCAAAATGCCGGCTCGTGCCATTTATTAGCCGGTGATTTTACACCGAACCAATACTTGAATTTTATTTCTACCTGTGATGTGACGGTCGGCTTGCGTCTTCACTCGCTTATTTTCTCTGCTCTGTCCGGTGTGCCGCATATCGGCATCAGCTATGACAAAAAAGTGGAAAGCCTGCTAAAGCGGAGCGGCATGTGGGAATATTCGTTCCGTCTGGAAGAACTGGACCGGGACAAACTCGTGGCGAATACGCGGCATGTTTTGCAAAACAGAGACGATCTGCATCAAGTTGTTACAGAAAACGCGGCGGTTATGCGCCACGAAGCGCTTGAAAATATCGAATTGCTGAAAAAGCGGTTTATGTAGGAGATGAAAGAATGAAAATTTTACTGGCAACCGTTTATCATTTTCCGCACACAGGCGGGTTATCTGTTCATATGGCGACGTTAAAAGCGGGCCTTGAAGCACGCGGGCATGAAGTGGATATTTTATCATTTACGGATATTCCGGAATTTCAGCAAAAAGCGATCGTCCGCGGCCCTGGCTTTTTAATGAACAAAGTGGCAAAAGGCTCCGGTTTTGTGTATGGCCTGCAGCAGCGGAAGAAAATGCTGCAAAAGCTTATGGAAGCACAAAAGTCGAAAAACTACGATATCGTCAACGCGCAGGAAGTATACGCGGCGTTTGCGGCACTGGATGCCGGTCTTCCTGTTGTCTCAACGGTTCATGGCTATTTAACATACGAAGCGCTGTCTGCCGGCAACATTTTAAAAGGCAGCAAGGAAGAAGCCTTTTTGCTGCAGCAGGAAATTGAGGCGTACCGGAAAACACGCGCGATTATTACGGTGGATACACGCATTAAAAATTACGTGAAAAAAGAAGCCGGCATTGAAGGAACGGCCATCCGCAACTTTATCAATGTCGATGACTTTAAGCCGGATGCTGAAAATAAAGCGGCGTACCGCGAGAAGCATGGCGTACCGGCCGATGCACCGGTCTTTTTTGTCCCGCGCCGCCTGACGAAGAAAAATGGGGTTATTTACCCGATTTTATCACTGCCGGCTGTGCTGGAGAAATACCCGAATGCGAAGTTGATTTATGCTGGTACGGGCGAGGCAATGGACGAAATGAAGCGGCTGATCGCAGAGCGCGGCATCGAAGCAAACGTCGAACTGCTTGGCGCGATCCCGCATAACGTTATTAAAGAGTACTACGCACTTGCGGATGTTGTGCTTGTGCCAAGTGTGTATTCAGAAGGCGTGGAAGAAGCGACGTCGATTTCCGCACTCGAAGCAATGGGCTCCGGTTCTCCTTTAATCGCCTGTGCGGTCGGCGGCTTGAAGGAAATCGTCGATCATGGCGTTGACGGGCTGCTGGTTGAAGAGAAAAGCGTAGAGGAATTGTCTGATGCGATGCTTGAATTGCTTGACCATCCGGACAAAGGTGCGGCTTTTGCGGCTGCTGCCCGGAAGAAAATCGAAGACCAATACTCGCACACGGCTGCGGCAGAGAAATATGAGGCTATTTACAAAGCTTCCCTTTGATGGGAAGCTTTTTTATTGTTAAGCACTGGCTTACTTGCTTGTTGCGCCGGTATTTTTTGTTTATCGCCGGTATCCAATTATTCCGGCGCTGGCTGGAGAGTTACCGGCGTTAATACTGGTTTATCGGCGAAAGCTGGCTTTTTTCCGGCGATAGAATAGACAAAACCCCTGCCAGCTTAAACGGCAGGGGCTATACAAACAAAAATCTTATTTCATCCACTCTGTGTGGAATGTGCCTTCTTTGTCAACACGCTTGTACGTATGCGCGCCGAAGTAGTCACGCTGCGCCTGGATCAGGTTCGCAGGCAGTGTTTCAGTGCGGTAGCTGTCGTAGTACGCAATTGCGCTTGCAAATGATGGAACCGGAATACCCGTTTCGATCGCAAGGGAAACGACTTTACGAAGCGATGTTTGGTAATTTTGAACGATGTCTTTAAAGTAGCCATCGAGCAATAAGTTTGGAAGTGCTGGATTTTGATCAAACGCTTCTTTAATCTTCTGTAAAAATTGTGCACGGATGATGCAGCCGCCGCGGAAAATCATTGCGATATCGCCGTAGCGAAGGTCCCAGCCGTACTCTTCAGATGCTGCTTTCATTTGTGCAAAGCCTTGCGCGTATGAACAGATTTTGCTCATATACAATGCCTGGCGGACGGCTTCGATCAAGTCTTTCTTTTGATCTTCGCTGACTTCAACTGCAGAAGGGCCGCTCAATTCTTTACTTGCTGCGACACGCTGGTCTTTCAACGCTGAAATAAAGCGTGCGAAAACTGATTCCGTGATGATTGGAAGCGGCACGCCAAGATCAAGCGCGTTTTGGCTCGTCCATTTGCCTGTTCCTTTTTGGCCCGCTGCATCTAAAATGACGTCAACAAGCGGCTTGCCTGTTTCATCGTCTTTTTTCGTGAAAATATCCGCTGTAATTTCGATCAGGTAGCTGTCAAGCTCGCCTTTGTTCCACTCAGCAAATGTTTCCGCCAGCTCGTCTGTTGACAAGCCGATTACATTTTTCAGGATAAAATAAGCTTCAGCAATCAGCTGCATATCCCCGTACTCGATGCCGTTGTGCACCATTTTCACATAATGTCCCGCACCATCCGGGCCAATGTATGTTGTACATGCTTCGCCATCTACTTTCGCTGCGATCGCTTCAAAGATTGGACGAACCAGTTCAAACGCTTCACGCTGTCCGCCCGGCATGATGGAAGGTCCTTTAAGTGCTCCTTCTTCACCGCCGGATACGCCTGTGCCAACAAAATTAAAGCCAAGACCTGCCAGCTCTTTGTTCCGGCGCACTGTATCCTGGAAGAATGTATTTCCGCCATCAATGATGATATCGCCTTTATCAAGATGCGGCTTCAATGAATCAATCGTCGCATCTGTAGCCGTACCCGCTTTAACCATTAGCAAAATTTTGCGTGGTTTTTCAAGTGAGTTCACAAACTCCTCTACGCTGTAAGCGCCCTTGAAATTTTTCCCTTTAGCTTCTTCTTGTAAAAAAGCAGTTGTTTTATCAGCTGAACGGTTAAATACCGCGACAGAGTAGCCTCTGCTTTCAATGTTAAGCGCCAGGTTTTTGCCCATTACAGCTAAGCCGACAACGCCAATTTGTTGTTTTGTCATGAATAAATCCTTCCTTTCTTTTTTCCCCTTAATTAAGCATTATAGCGAAAGTTATTTTGAATTTAAATACTGTTCTTTACTTTCAATTAATTTCTGCAAAATCGGACTCGGACTTCCACCGAGTTCTTGCCAGTTTTTTTCGCGATTTCGCAGGCTTTGAAGCACCTGTAAATCATTGCCCTCCGCTGTAAAGGTTCCATCGCGATGGATTTGATTCCATAAGTTCCCATTAGGACGAATCCACTTTTCCCCCGTTGATTCCACCGCGTCACGAATGCTGCGCGCCGCCTCCACATATTTTTTTTCCCCAGTTTCTTTATATGCGGCTAAAAGAAGGCTGGATTCACCGAGTGCCTGATCGAGTGATGCATGAAGCACTGCTTTTTTCTGGTACGGTGAGTAGTAGTCAGCGGGGTAATACCCATTTTCCGCCGGAACCGTATTGCCAATACTAATCAAATCGAGCAAATAATCGCTGTATCCTCCTAAAACACCTTTAAGTTCCGGTACATCTAATTCTTCACCAACCTGATGCAAATAGCGAGCGATTCGCTCATTATCCCGCATGTCGACATATGGAGAGGTCAGCCCATATTTCTTTTTTAGTGCTGTACTTGTCACATTCGTTTTCCAGACAAGATCATTTCGCGACTGGCGATACGTCCATAAATTGGCAGCCGACTGCACGGTGATATTATAAAAATACCGGTCTTTGCTTTTGAGAAACCGGCCAATAGCTTCTCCTTCAATCATTGTCTCAAGGTCATAGCCATAGCCTTTTTGTGTGGCCGGTTCTACAGCAGACATTTTTTTGAGCGGCCCGTCTACTGTAAACCAGTTGTTCACTTCTGCTTCTTGTTCTTTTTGAAACGTAATCCATTCGTTTAAACGATCCGTATCGTCAAACAGCGGTTTTTGGGCTATCAAAAACCACTGCTCTGCTCTTTGTCCCCGATCTGCTTCAAGTTCAAATTGAACGCCGTTTTTTGTTAATATGGCATTGTTTTCTTCGGCAACCAGCTCCTGCAATGTACTTGCACGGCCTTTGCCGTACAGTTCGGTCAGTGTTTTAGATGTGAACGCGTGGCTTACGACAATTTCATTCACAAACTGATAATTTTGCGTATAGCGAAGCAACCCAACAGGCGGTTTCGTTAAATCTGTACCCGGTTCACGTACGGGCATATTTTTCGCCCAGTCGACTAAATAATAATCATCGGCTTCTGGAATTGAAATCGTTCCTTTCAGCGTGCCGCTTCCGTCAAGCCTGAGCATAACAAACCGGTCCCCGTTATGCAGCTTGCGCACATTCACTGTCACATCTGCCGCGCCTGCATCGAGCTCATAAACTGTATCTTCATACAATGAAGCAATGCCTTCCGGGGATCGCTCCTTTTCCATCCGAAGCTCTTCCGCTTCTAAATGCAGCGCCTGGCTGCCGAGTGCAATGCGGATCTTTTCCTGAGCCGGTTCCACTTCTTCCCTTGCTGTGCAGCCCGTCATCATCATCGTGAAAAGAAGGAGGAAAGCTTTTTTCACGATAAAGCTCCTTTGTTGCGTTTCACAATGCTAAGCAGCTTGCGGAACCCTTCCTTGTAAAAAAGAAACAAGCCGATAACGTAAAGAACAACACCAATCGGGACAAGAATCGCCAGCTGCCAAAGTGAATACAGATCTTCAACAAACGGGCGCATGAAATAAAGCGGCACCGCCATAAAGGCCGTGACAATTGCCGTCCGCACGAGAAGACCAACTAATCGTGCAGGTTCTGATTTGTCAAAATCTTTGTAAACAAAAATGGTGCATGCTGTTAAATAATAAAGAGACACAATAGACGTTGTGAGAGCCAGCCCCGGATAACCAAACGGCCCGATAAACAGCCAGTTTAAGAAGGCATTGATCGCAATGGTAAATACGCTGATCCGGAAAACGGTTTTTGTTTTCCCTTGTGCATACAGTGCTTTTGCGACAATGTACTGCATCCCCTGCGTCACAATCGTCGGAAGATAATACACGAGTGCGACATACGTATTATGCGTATCTTCAGCGGTAAATTTTCCGCGTTCAAAAATAAACGACAGCGCTTCTTCACCGACGACCCAAAGCCCTGCTGCAATAGGGGCAAGCGTCAGCAAAGAAATTTGCATGCCGCTGAAAAACGTATTTTGAAAACGCGGGCGGTCAGTGATTTGTTCCGCGAGCAGTGTAAAAATAATAACCGCAATCGTTGTCGCGTAAATCGTATGCGGAATCGACGACAGCAGCTGCGCATTGTTTAAATACGTAACTGGTCCTTCCCCAATGCCGGAAGCGAATCCTTTATTGACGAACACATTAATTTGCCCGACAACCGAGCTGAGAATCGCCGGGGCAAGCAGAACAAGAAACGAATGCTGAAATTCTTTGTCGCCAGACAGAACCGGCTTCCAACGGTAATCGGTTTTAAAGAGGTAAAAAAACTGAACCAAAATACCGAGAATCGTTCCAACAATAAACCCGTAAGCGAGACTCGCAATGCCCCATTGCCCAGAAAAGAGGAGTGCAAATGACACACCAAAAACGGTCTGCAAAAGTTTGGCGACCTGCGATGGGACAAAAATACGCCGCCCCTGCAAATACGAATCTAAAATACTCGTTAATGCGATAAACGACATAAAAACGAAGAAAAATCGTGTAATAGAAATGGCCGTTTTGGCTGTTTCTTCTGTCATATTTCCATAAATAACCGGGACGAACCAAGGTGCAAATAAATAACCTAAAAGAGAGATTACTATAAATAGAAGAAACGTGATATTCATAATGGCGCTCGCTGTCCGGTCAGTCCGCTCTGGATTGTTTTGTCTGTTTTTCACATAAAGCGGCAAAAAGACGTTGTTAAAGCCGCCGGCAATCATCGCAATCGCAAGCGTGATAAAGGAGAAAGCAAGCAAATAGCCATCTGTTTCGCTGCTGACGCCGAACTTATACGCCATAATACTTTCACGGACAAAGCCGGATAATTTGACAGTAAGCGCAAAAAGAGCAAGCCATATTGCTGTTTTTTTCAAAGACATAATCGTCGTACACCCCAGTTTTTAATTAAATTCCCTCGTTCATCCCGCATTAACGGGCAGTAAGACTCACTCCTCAATCTTATAAGTAAATCGAAGAAAACAGGTGGGAGTTCAACTACCCGTAAAAGCCCGATTCGTGAGTTATAGTGAAACTTGCCGCTGTGCTTTTCTGCGGCTTAGTTGAACCAATCGGGTTCGTACTGTCGATTGTTCAAAGAGCTAGCGGAGAACATAGCGACAGTAGAATGGAACTAACCATCAGTGGGGAATGAAGAATCCCCCACTGATGGAAGATTCACTTTATTTTACCTCATTTATTCTTTCCATGCGAGAACCCTTCAGAATGGGGGCTGAAAGAAACCGTGTCAGATTAATTCACAAGATTGCAGATTCTTTTTCTTTCCTCCTTTATAGTAAAGATACATTAAAAATATATCTTAAATATTGAAAGGAGTTTTTTAAATGAAAATTTTCACTTTCTTTTATGGGATTTTAGCCAATGGCGATGCAAATAAAGAGGTTTCCCACCACTTAACGGATTCATTTACAGGCATTGAATCTTATTGGGCGCCTTCTTCTAAATAAGCGATTTATGCGAAAAGCCCGCTCCGGCCAATTGGCCAGAGCGGGCTTTTGTTATTAAGGAAGCTGCAGTACATTCACGTAATTGCTGTGGATATATCCTTCTTTTGTTGCCAGGTTGTCTGAAATGACTTGATTCCATGTCCCTTGCTGCAGGATGGTCACCGGCATTCTATTCAAGCTGTACGTAAATT
This sequence comes from Domibacillus iocasae, assembly GCF_001750285.1. Taxonomy (GTDB): domain Bacteria; phylum Bacillota; class Bacilli; order Bacillales; family Domibacillaceae; genus Domibacillus; species Domibacillus iocasae. Next base: position 278,699 of record NZ_MAMP01000021.1, on the reverse strand, counting down.
GAATCGCTGAGGTCGTGCTGGCTGCGCTTCTAACATTTAAATCAGGCGCTTTTGTAAGGCCGATTGCATACTTATTATAATCTTTGCTGCCAAGTGACTGGTCAATCCGGTACATATGCCCGGCTACTTTGGCGCCCCAGTTTGGATCAGACGCATATTTAACATTCAAACCGTTCGCTTTCGTACCTGGTGCCGCACCGTATGCACGCCATGTATTCGGCATTAAATAGCCGCCGCGCCAGTCTGCTTTCCCATTTAAATAATCGTTGGCCAAGTGATAGACACCTTCTTCGACCGTTTTAAACGAAGTTCCGGATGAAGGCGCGCTGTCGTATACCGCAATGCCGAACAAGTTATTATTCGTCTGTGCGTGATTGCTGATGCCATAGTCACTTTCATGAATGGCCATTGCTAAAATAAGCAATGCATTTACACGTGTCTCTGATTCTACTTTTTTCAATGTCGCACCCAGGCCAATCAGCTTGCTTTTCTTTGTAATATCTTTATATTTTGCCAGTCCAAGAGACTCTCTTTCTGCCAATGTGTCCGTAATAAATTTATTCAGCTCGGCTGCTGTATAAGAAGTAGCTGCGCGTGCGGATAAATATTGGAAGTATTGATAAGCTTGTCCAACAGGACTGCCGGCTTCATTATAAAAAGAAAATCCGTCCCAGCTGTAATATTTCGTCCCGCTTTTCATAAAGGATGGCGCTTTCCCAAGAGAATAAGAGGCATATTTATCTGTTTCAACCTGATAAATACTGTGAACAAGCAACCCTCCGCTATTTTGGTAGTATCCGCGTCCTTTTGCTCCTTCAAATGGCACCATCACCGCATCCGAAGGCTTCATATAATAGGTTTCTCCGCCTACGTAAACTTGTACATACTTGTCTGTTGCTGTGACGTACTTGACTTCAGCCGTTGTATAGGTAAATTTTGTAGCTGTCATAGAGTTGCCCGTTACATATGTTTTATTTTTTGTTAATTCGGGGTCCGTATACAAATTGACGGTTCCGCCAGCCCCCGTGAGCGGTCTTGTGAAGACAACACCGCTGTTGTCTTTCATTTTAATAATCCGGCCATTTTGAAGAAGCAGCTCAGCGCCGTTATTCGCCATCACATTTTTTGCCTGCTCGTATGTTTCATAGGAAAGAGAAGCAGTCGTTATTTTTCCTGCTGCATCAATGTTAGCAGTTTGATAGGGACGAAGCGGCGGCTCGATGTCTTCCGGCACGATCCCATCTGCAAGGAGCAGACGATAAATAAAAGCGGCCGCCTGATCACGTGTCGCAGTTGCAAACGGCGCAAATTGCTCACGTGAAATACCATTAATAATTTTCAAGCTGACGCTTTTGCCAATAGCGGTTTTATAAGACTCATTCAGCGTCGCAATATCTGTAAAAGGAGGCTCCGTGTAGGCTGCATCAATCTTCATATACGTAATCGCATTACTGATCATCATCGCCATATCCTTGCGGGTGATCGTTTCTTTCGGCAGGAATCTTCCATCTGATGTTCCGTTAACTATTTTAGCAGCCGCGGCCGCTTGAATATAGGGCCCAAGCGCTGCCGTAGAAGAGACGTCACTGAACACGGCCGGCCCATCTGGAAGGTTCAAGGCGCGCGCTAAAAACGTCGCAAATTCTTCACGGGTAACATTATTCCCCGGACGATATGTACCATCTGCGTAGCCGCCCATAATTCCGGCATTAATAATGGCCCGGATTTCTTTTTCCAGTGTAATTCCCGTAACATCATCTTTTATTTCCGCGGCTTTTCCGTTTAAAGGCTGAAAAACCGGGAATAGTAAAAGAAATGCCATCATAATTGAAACTGCTTTTTTCATCTAAGAATAAACTCCCTTCCATTATGGTGGCATAATCTGCCCACATTTCCATTATATCGTAAAAAAGAGTCCCGGAAATGGGATTTCCGGGACTCTTTCGATTTTTCTTATTTCATCGCATTGTAAATGGCAACGGCGAACGCTTCACGCGTAGCATCTTTCGTTCCGTTGTATTTTGTACCGGCATAATAGCCTGTGCGGTCTGACGATGCAATAGCAATAATGCCATCATATGCCCAGTGAGTTGAGCGAATATCTGTATATTTTACTGAAGCTGCTGCTGACTGTGTCGGTGTCATGTTAAATGCCCGCTTAATAATGCTCGCCATTTCATCACGTGTCATTTCAGCGCCCGCGCGGAATGTTCCATCAGAATAACCCTTAATAATCCCTGATTCTTTCATTGCCGCGATATCTTTTGCAAAGTAGTAGGACGCGCCTACATCACGGAAATGCGAAATTTGATTCGGCGTCATGCCAAGAACACGGTTAATGATTGCTGCTGCCTGACCGCGTGTTACTTTTGCATCAGGACGGAATTGAAGATTATCAAAACCGGCAATCACTTCTTGCTCTGTCAACGATTTAATCGCTGCATATGAAACGTCTGATTTTGCTACATCCACGAACCAGTTTTGATCGGTAATTACACGTTTTGCACCCGCATACTTAGGACCCCAGTATGAATTGTTCATTGAGACAAGAGTGATGCCGCTGCTTGATGTTGCATTTAATACCTGATTGTTTCCTGCATATACTCCAACATGCGAGATGCCTTTTTTATATGTATTCGCATAAAAAATCAAGTCGCCCGGCTGAAGGTCACTCTTCGATACAGCTTTACCGACGTTGTATTGCTGTTCGGCTGTGCGTGGCAGTGAAATACCCGCCGCGTTTTTAAAAATATATTGTGTAAATCCTGAACAATCGAACCCTTTAGGCGTTGTTCCACCAAAGACATAAGGAACTCCCATAAACTTCTTTCCATATGCCGTAATAATCTCTCCGACAGTTGCCGATGCTGCTTCTGTTTTGTTCGAAGCGAGCGGTGAAAGTGTTACAAACATAATAGCTGCGATCAATGTTACTACGACTTTCTTACACCTACTCAACGTAAACCTCCTAAAGCTCTCACTTGTTTTTTCTCTCTCTTTTTCTATTAAATTCATTGTAACAAATCTAAACATTAAATAGTTTTACGTTTGCATTACAATGAAAAGTCATTTTGTTACATTATAAAGGTTGATTTTACAGGTTTTTTCTGTATATCCATTTTTCAAATCTGTTTATAATCTACTAATAAGCACTCTAGAAACACGAATGAAATATTACTAAATTTTCGGACTATTTATTTGAAATATAACTGGCAAAAAAAGGCTGGCTTCTCTATAAACGAATACGCAGTTTTAGAAAAAGGAATAAACTGCCTATTTGTTATGTAAGAGAAAGCCAGTCATTTAAAGAGCGACCTTTATTGTTACCTCATGTCTTTGTTTATCGTTAACGATAAAAATTTAGCAAATTCGGCACGGGTAATTTTCACGCCCGGACGGAATGTATTGTCTGCAAAGCCAGACACAATCTTTGCATCCAGCATACCATTAATGTATTGATAGCCAGTCACATTGGGACTAATGTCCTTCATTGTGGAATTGGTGCTTGTTTCAAGTTTATATGCTTTTGCAACAAGAATGGCCATTTCCGCCCGTGACACTTCTTCGTGTGGCCGGAACGTTTTGTTAGAGAACCCAGTAATAACGCCGTTTTTTGCCAGTTGCTCAATATAGCCCGATGCAAGTACTTGATCGGTAACGTCTGTAAAGCGTGTAGTACGCGGCGTACCATCATAGCCAAGTGCTTTGCCAATTAAGATGGCTGCTTCACCGCGGGTAATTTTGCTTGTCGGGCGAATTTCATTGTTTTGATATCCTTGCAAAATTTTCTCATGATACAAGTAAACAACAAATCGGTTATACCAAATGGATGAAGACAAGTCAGACAGAACAGGTCCTGCATTCGCCACAGCCGGCATAGAAAGCGGCCGGTCTGTTGCTTTTCCACTCTTTACAGGATAGAAATGATATGAAATGGAGCCTTTAGATGCATAGTCGGTAAATTGAGCTGCAGTAGCACCTTGCTTAATCCGCTCTTCACCTCTATATACATCGTAAGAATCTCCTTTTTCCAAAAGCTGTGACGTATTAAACGTGATTTTTCCTTTTCCATCCGTTGAATATGGAAGTTTTACTTCTCCCGCAGCTGGATATGCATCTGGCTGCACCAGTCCATAGCCAAAAGATGGATCACGTCCCACCGTGCCGAGATCGGCCGCATTCAACTGAAGCAGCTTACGGATCTGAACATTTGTCATTTCAGGGTATTTCTCCATATAAAGAGCCGCTATGCTTGAAGCGTATGGTGCTGCCATGGATGTGCCAGTCGATTCTTGATAGCCGGACGGGGAAATTTCTAACGGATACGTACTATATACTCCTACACCCGGTGCTGAAAGTTCCACTTCTTTTCCCACCGCAGAAAGCGGGTCCATTTTTTTCGCCGAATCAATAGAGGAAACCCCGATCACACTTTCATATTTCGCCGGGTATTGAACGGTCGATCCGGACGCTGCTGATGGCGGACCATTGTTGCCTGCCGCCGCGACAATTAAAATACCGGCGTCATATGCTTGTTGAAGCATCGCCTGAAGTGCGCTGTCCTGATCAGACGTGGTGATGCTGATATTTAATATATCGAGCTTATGTTTAATGCCATAATCGATTCCTTTAAGCATCGTACTTGTCGTCCCAAATCCCATACTATCCAGCACCTTGATCGAATACAACGATGCATTCGGCGCAATGCCGACTGTACCGATTGAGTTGTTATTCGCTGCGATAATACCCGCCACATGTGTTCCGTGGCCGAAATCATCATTATAACCGGAAATACACGCGGAAGGATCCAGGTCTTTCATTAAACAAATGCCGCCAGCGACTCTTCCTTTCAAGTCAGGATGAGTTGAATCAATTCCGGAATCCAGAATGCCAATTTTCACACCTTTTCCTGTTAAGGAAGATGGTAGGCGTTTATCGGCTCCAACTAACTTATAACCATACGGAATCTTCTGGGCCGATGATTCCACTTTTGCATCGTATTCGATGGACTTCACACCCGGTGCTTGGGACAAAAGCTGCTTTTGCTCTTCTGTCACGGTAATATTCGCAGCCGGAATCGCTTCATAGAAATGATCCACTGACTGCGAGTATTGGTCCAGCAGTCCGCTGTCAATCGTTTCTTCGAATAAAACAACCGCTGGTTCCGCATTTTCTCCGCTTGCAAATGAAATGGATGGGGTATAAGCAAAAGAGAAAAGAGCTGCGATAAAAAATAGTCCGTATTTAAACATAGTCAATACCAACACCTCGTTCTTCCAAAAATAAAAATAAAGAGAGGTCCTTATAAGGAGCCTCTCTTTATTGTACCGTCTACAAGCAAAATATTCTATGTGATTATTTAGCTACATTGTATAAAGAATCGACTTCATAGCCTTTTGCTTTGTGATAATCGAGAATACCGTAGTAGATTGCTTTTGAAATAGAATTCAGCCAATAGTCGGATGCCAGTTTTGCATTATCACTTTTATTCGTGATAAACCCGAGTTCCGCCAGGGCCGCCGGCATATTGTTTTCACGAAGAACAGAATAGTTGCCGGATTTCACACCGCGATTTTTCAAATTCCATGCCGCAATCATGCGGTTTTGAATTTTCGCAGCGAGCAATTTGCTGTCTGCAACGTACGGATTTGTTGCAGCAGAGTAATAGAATGTCTCTGTGCCGGATGCACTTGCCGTAGCAGCATTGGCATGAATGCTGACAAATACGTCCCCGCCTTGATTTTTCGCAAAGTTAGAGCGGCCAGTCAAACTGACAAATGTATCGGTAGAACGTGTCATTTTCACGTTAAACGGTGTTTGTTTTAACAGATTGTTTACCTTTAGACCAGTTTTAAGCACCACGTCTGCTTCATGAAGACCAAATCCAACCGCACCCGGATCTGTTCCGCCGTGTCCTGGATCAATGATGATCGTCTGGCTGGCAATCCGTGAATCTGCGCTTTCAGTTGGAGCAGCTGGTTTTACCGCCGTGGGGCGTGTATAAGAGGTAGCGACAAAGCCTGTCGTTGTACCTGCTTTAATATATGTCCATCCGCCAACGGAATGAGCTGCTGTTACCTGCTGGTTTTCACTCAATTTGCCGATAGACGCATACGCAGTGGAAGGGCCTTTGCGAATGTTCAAGTTTGGTCCATTTGACCAAAGTGATTTAGAAAAACTGGCTGAATCTTTTGTCCGGAATTCCGGGTTAATTGCACGTCCTAAAAATACAGCGAAATCGGCCCGTTTAATTAAATAAGATGCACCGAATGAGCCGTTGCCCATCCCGTCCGCAACACCGCGGGTCATTAACGCCTTCGCAGCACCGGATGCTGTCCCTCCGTACGAGTATTCAAATGCATTGGCAATCATGATGGCCATTTCGCCGCGTGTGATTGCTTTATTCGGGTAAAAATTTCCTTGACTGACACCTGATAAATACCCCAAAATAATCTCTGCATCAACACCAGACTGTATGTAGCCTGCTGCTGTTGAACTTCTATCTACATCACGAAAAACTGTTTTTCTCGGTGTACCATTTAACTGTAAAGCGCGCCCGATAAAAATGGCTGCCTCCGCTCTTGTAATCGTCCGATCTGAATTAAATATTGTCGCTGACGAGCCTTTGGCAATATTTCCATCAGATAAATATGTTACTTCCTCCAGGGCACGAGCAGGAACATCCGTAAAACCCGCTGCTTGAGCAGGTGAATTCACATTGAAAAGGGGAATCATAACAAATAAAGCAATCAAACTATAAAACAACTTTTTCTTCACTAAATTGTCTCCTTTCTTAAAATTTACCACCTAAGTCTAGCATAGAAAATGTAATCTAAAAACCTCTCTTTTTTAACATTTAACGAACAAACCGCTAGTTTAATAGTTTTCCCCTAAAAATGTAATTTTAATGTAACAGTTGTCATTATAGAGAAATAATAGAACTAATGTTCTTTTTTGTTGCATAAAAGGGGATGTTTCATGCTATAATGAAGAAATCTTACAGAATTGAAAGGGTGCCATCTATTTTGACGAAGGCGAAAACGCTGTTTACTGATTCATCTTCTTTAGAGCGGGCCGATTTGTTTTCCATTCCTGGCGTAATGCGGGCATCTGACTTGAAGCCGGCTCTCTCTGCCGGAATGTCTGCTGACGAGTGGAAAGAATTCGTGCTGTCCGCTTTTCGAAGCCGCCTTTCAGCCGAAGAAATTGAACACGAGCCATATCGCACAGAATATATGGCGAAGGATTTATATCAGTCGCTTCTCAAAAAGGCACCCTCTGATCGGGAATGGGCCCTTCTCTTCCGCTTATTCGTTGCATTTTATTCGTTTTCTGCGCTGGCAGAACAGCTGGATGAAGCGGCTTTATCGCCGGAAACAGCGGAGCGTGCGGCGTATGACGTACTATTTTACTTTGCAGATGAAGCGTATGATGCTGCAAAAATGACCGGCAGCGCGATGCCGTTCGCATTTGAACCATATATTGACCAGCTACGGGCGGATACGGGACGATTGCTTGGCTTTCCATTTGAGCGATTCCCTGCGGCGCGGCTTGACCTATACCGCCTATTATGGGAGTCACTTTTCATGAGAACAGAATGGCGCTTAACGGAACTGGAACGAATGACACCAGTCTCCGGAAGCAGCACAGTCCATCATGCTGCTTTTTTACACCAGCTTTATTTACTGGGCGAAATGGACCGTTTTACAGCAAAAGCATCGGCCGCGCCGGCAGATTTATTTCCATACTTTCTTCACTGGCTGCAGGATTCAAAACGATCCGGCCGCTTTGTATACGTGCTTCGTTCCGCAGCTTCGCTTGCTCATGATGGTATTTTAACGATTGAGAATGAATACAGCCGGCGCTTGTTCGTTCGGCAGCTGATTCGGCTCGTGGATGAAGAGGACGTATCGGAACGCGCCCCTTTGCTTGTAAAGGAGCTGTATACATCCCTCTTGCCATTCAGCTACGTATCTCTCAGCTATTTTCTAATCGGCCGCGGTGATTATGCGGAATGGGTCGATTTGCAGATGCTTGTCGATGCAGACTTAACCGATCTTGACCGGGCCGGCTTAAAAAGTGCTATAAAAGAAGTGCCTGAGCTCACGCTGCCGCTTCTTCACCATGGTATTGCGGCACTCATTGCGGAAAGAAACCGGGCATCTTATAAAAAAGCGGTCCGGTTTATAAAGCGAATGCGAACCATTTATAAAAAAATAAAACGAACAGACGAATTTGACCGCTGGCTCGACTGGAAACTCGGCGAGACAAAGCGGCTTCGTGCGTTTCAGGAAGAATGCAGAAAAGGCGGGCTGCTGGATGATTAATCTTGGAAGGATTCATCTTGTTACACAATTTAAACATGGATTTTTCTATTTACGGGCAATGGATGCAGAAGGTGCACCATTGCCTTTTGACTCGTGGACGCGCCTTTTGTTCGGCGGCCACTCGGAAAGTTTTTACGGAACAAAACTAACAGACAGCGAATTGGATGGAGAGCCCGCTATACGGGTGACCCCGTTTGAATGGGCTTCACTTTTTAAAGCGGAACACTTTAATCGGTTTGCCCGCTTTGAGTGGGATGAAGCGGGTCACTTTAGTCTTGCCTGTGCACCAGTGCTGTATGAAGCCGTCTTTGAGGCAATGCCTGCTTTTGTAGAAGAGGGCATTGAATGGACCGTACCAGAAGATGTATACGATGAATTTGCAGATGTGTTTTGGCAGGAACCAATTTTTGGTGAAAGCCGCCAGTCATTTGTGGAACGAATTTTTCCATTGATTGCAGCGGAAGCACACCCGAATATGACGGCAGTCATGGACTCGATCGGTGCTGGCTTAACAGCAAAAGAATTAAACCGCTATTTTGACCCGGAACGGCTCCAAGCTTATCTTTCTGCCAGTGAACCCGACGCCTATGAAGCGGGTCTGCGCTTGTCAGAACCTCAGGCGGAAGATGACAGCTGGACGCTTGAGCCTATTCTGCTGCGCAGCAAGCCATCTGAAAAAATATATGAATTAAAGAAAAAACTGCCAAAATCAGCCGAACCGTTTTTGAAGGGCGCGCAGCAAGAAGTCCACCGATGGCTTCGGCTGTTCCCGGAGCTTGATGATCATGGAGAATTAAAACATTTCTTATCTGAAGAAGAAGCGATTGCCTTTTTAACGGATCGCGGAGAAAAATTAACAGCTCTTGGCATTCCTGTGCTGCTTCCACCCTGGTGGGAATCGGTCCGTTCAGCGGCTGTCTCGGTCGCTGCCGATGTCCGGGACGGAAATAAGCAGTCGTTTGTCGGCATGAACGCTATTTTGGATTTTGATTTTAAAGTTGCCCTTGGCGGAGCAGAAATAACGGAAGAAGAATTTTTAGCGCTTGCGGGAGCAGGTTCTCGTCTTGTAAAAGCAAACGGCCGCTGGGTGCACCTTGATCCAGAAGTGGTTGGGAAAATTAAAGCGCTCATGGAAAAAGCGAAGCAGGAAGGCATGACGGTTGTAGATGTGCTGAATCAGGAATTTGCAGATCCGGATGATGCCGCTCGTGTGCATATCCGGCTAAACCGTTCGCTTCAGGCAATGATTGACCGGCTGAAAAGCGGTGCGGATATTCCACTTCTTCCTCCGCCGGACAAGCTTCATGGTGAATTGCGCCCCTATCAGCTGGCTGGCATGAGCTGGCTGCTGTTTTTGCGGGAGTGCGGCTTTGGGGCCTGCCTTGCCGATGATATGGGGCTTGGAAAAACCGTGCAGCTTATTTCGTACTTGCTGCATGTCGAAAAAAATGAACGGCCGGAAACACCAGCGCTTATTATTTGTCCAACCTCTGTACTTGGCAATTGGCAGCGTGAGCTCGCTTTCTTTGCGCCGGACTTGTCTGTTATGCTTTATTATGGAAAAGACCGGCCGCGCGGCGACGCTTTTTTAGAAGAAATTTCCCATGCCGATGTTGTGCTGACAACCTATGGACTTGTTCACTCTGATTTTGAAACGCTTCAAAAAGTGGAATGGAATACAGCCGCTTTGGATGAAGCACAAAACATAAAAAATGCCGGAACGAAACAGTCACGCGCTGTCCGGAAACTAAACAGCCGTCATGCAATCGCCCTGACCGGCACACCGATGGAAAATCGATTGTCCGAGCTATGGACGATATTTGACTTTACAAATCGCGGCTGGCTCGGCTCGCTTACTCAATTTCAAAAAACGTATATGGCACCGATTGAAAAAGATCACGATGCTGAGCGTGTAGCCGCTTTGCAGGCAAAGATACGGCCCTTTTTATTACGGCGGACGAAAACCGATCCGGAAGCGGCACTTGGACTGCCGGATAAAGTTGAACAAAAAGAGTATTGCCCTCTTTCAAAAGAACAGGCTGTTTTATACGAGCAGACCGTCCGCGAAACGATGGAACAAATTGGACAATTATCCACTTTTGAACGGCGAGGCCTCATTCTCCGGCTTTTAAATGAGTTAAAACAGCTATGCAGCCATCCGGCTCTCTATTTAAAAGAAAAAGATCCCATAGATGTACGGAGCAGGGCATCAAAAATGGATAAGCTGATGGAACTGGCCGATAATATTTTCGAGCAAAATGAAGCTTGCCTTATCTTTACACAATACATTGGCATGGGGGAAATGATTCAGCGGGAATTGGCGGAAGAATTCGGTATCCATGTGCCCTTTTTAAATGGCTCTACGCCCAAGCAGGAACGTGACAAACTCGTCATGCAGTTTCAAAACGGCGAGTTTCCCTTCTTTTTGCTGTCACTGAAAGCCGGCGGTACGGGGCTGAATTTAACAGCTGCCAATCACGTTATTCATTATGACCGCTGGTGGAATCCAGCAGTTGAAAATCAGGCGACAGACCGGGCATACCGCATTGGCCAAAGCCGGTTTGTTCATGTGCATAAATTTATTACGACGGGCACAATTGAAGAAAAAATTGATGCCATGATTGAATCGAAGCAGGCGGCCAGCAGTGAGATTATTCAAAGCGGCGCCTTTATTGCCAATATGAATGACCAGGAGCTGTCGGACTTGTTCCAATTAGATAAAAGCTCGGCCCCACGCTAGAGGAGCGCAAGGCGGGGCAGCGGCTGGCGCCATTGCGAAGATGAGAGAGGATCCCACAGCAGCCGGTTCCCAAGCCGGCTGCTTCAAGCTGTTGACAAACGCCCGCTTTCGGCGTCACTTGCCGTGCGTGAATGCTGATGACCCCCAAAAGGCCACTCCACTTCCCGCCCGGCGGCGTTCCTGAAAAGACAACCGTTTTCAATCAGCCTGTTTTCTTACTTTGTCTACACTCTGCAGCAGCCGGTCTTCAAACTGGCTGCTTTTTTATTTTCGTCCTTCTTTTTCCAATTTTTCAATTCGTTCTTCAAGTTGATAAATCACAGCTTTCGCTTTGCCAAGCTGAAAAATTACATCTTCAATGACACGTTCGACTTGCTCCGTCATACGCTCACTCCTAAATTAACGGTACTGTCTGAATGAATTCAGGCACTTCTTTTGTTTCCGTTTCCTGATGTTTTTTACTCAGAAAACGAATCGTCTGAACGAGCACTTCGGTTACATAAACGGTTTTTCCATTTGAATCTTTGTAATTTCTCGTTTGAATCATACCCAGTACTGCAACAAGTGATCCTTTTTCGCTGTACTTCGCTGCTGTTTCCGCCAGGCGGCCCCAGACTGAACAGTAAATAAAGTCCGTGTCCGTTTCGCCTTTTGCATTCCGATACGGTCTGCTGACCGCAATCGTCGTTTGCAAAAGCGGCGTTCCATCGGCTGTATGCTTTACTTCGGGATGTTTCGTCAGCCTGCCAACAAGCGTCACTTGATTAATCAGCCTGCTCCCCTCCTTCCATTTGAATGGCTTTATCATAAATGAAAAGGACATTTCTCGACAATTCCCGCTTTATTTCATTTCCACCCATTTTTTTCGAAAGAATGGGAATCAACAGAAGACCATTTACTGTTGTATCCAGTTTCTTTTGGACAAAAAATGATTTTTCGCCTAATTATTGATATACTTTCTTATAAATCGCTTTCATGAGAGGAGCGGAAGTCGCTTGAAAACCTTTAAAGTGGCATCATTTTTTTTCGAGAAAAAAGGAGAGCTCATTCCAATCCCGCTTCAGGACGGATTGATCATTAATCGTGAAGATGAACAACGCTCATGGCTGATTGAATTATTTTTACATGAAAAAGACGTGCAGGCCGTCCGCTCATTCGAACAAGATAAGCCGTTAACGGCACGCATCGCAATTTCCCACCGCGGAAATGACCCGGCAATGTTTACTGTATCTATTCGTTCTTTTCAGCCTCTTGAGAACGGCACAAGTGTTCTCTTTGACGCACAACTGCGCCAAATGCGAAACGAATATGCGAAACAAGTGCTTCATTCTCTTGTTGAACAGGGCTTAGAAGGTGAACAGCTGCTCGAGACATTTTCCGAGATCATTCGAAAGCATCCAAATGCGCCAGACAAAGAAAAAAACGTTATCCATTGAAGGAAAACGTTTAATTAATGAATAATGCCCGGCTGCAGGCCATTCTGACCGGTTAGAATCGTTTGCTGAAGCAATTGAATAATGTAGTGTATATCCTGTTTTGTGTAAGATTGAACCGGCATTTCCTCGTTATACACTTGAACGTACAAAAGTGAAGCCAGCGCTAAGTCTTGCTCATCGGCAGGTCTTAGCTGTTCAGCTTTTTTTTTTCGTATTCGTTTAAAAAATCAATATAAAAACGCGCTTCCGCCTTGCATGAGAAGTCATAATCTGTGCCAAGCTTTTCCTGCAGTTTATTGATTGTCTCAATTTGCTCTTCCGTCGGTTTTTCCGAGAAAATCTTCGCAACCACTTGATTAATTTTCACGGCAAGTTCTGCATGGAACTGTGGATCATTTTTGATATTATCCGGCACGTGGCTGTACCATGAAGCATTTTGCTGAATGTGGCGCTGCCACTCTTTCATGAAGTCGTCCGGGCTGTACGCATCCTCATCCCACATAATGTTCGCCATATATTGTTCAAACGCCTTCGTAATTGAACGGGTAATGCTGATTTTAATACCGTGTGATAATCCATTTAATATTGACATTGCCAATAGGCACCTCCTAGAAATAGCCACATTGACTTCTTTAAAATAATAACTCTTATACTCTATCATACTTTTGAACCGGTGACAAAATTTTTTCTTATAGAAAAAAGCATCGAGCGGGTAATCGCTTGATGCTTTTATTGTTAGCTGTCTTTGTTATTAGCGTCTTGCATATCATTTTGATCTTCAATAACATCTTCTTCAGGCGTGTTTTCATCCGTGGCTGGATCCATGTCATCGCCGGTATTTGTATCTCCTGTTTCACCATTTTCATCCATGTTGGTATCCTCGTTGTCTCCATCTAGTGCATCGTTGACACCTTCGTCCACCTCTTCTTGCGTATCATTGACACCCTCATCAACATTATCCTGTACATCATTGCCATCATCTTCTACAGCCGGGTCGTTAGCCGGCTCGTCATCATTTCCTCCTCCACACCCTGCTAGAAGCATCGCTGCCAGTGCTGATCCACCGACTAATTTTAAAAGTTTTGCATTCATTCGTAAAAATCTCCTTTCACCAATTCCAATTTTGTATGCTTACTTGCAGTATTATCTCCCGCATTTGGTCAAAATAACCGTTTTTTTTATAAAAAGAGTCGGGAAGTCCTTGCTTTCAAAATATTTAAAAATATAAACATTGTAAATGACCTATTTTGAGCAAAAAGAAGCGATGCTTAAAATATAATTATTTTAAGCATCGCTTCTTAATTGGTACTATTCGAGCGCAAACATTAAATCCGCTTCACATACAAGTTCGCCATCCACTGTTGCCGTTGCTTTCGCTTTCCCGATTGAACCGCGAAGCCGGGTCATTTCAACTTCAAGGCGAAGCTGATCACCCGGGACGACCTGACGTTTAAAGCGGCAGTTGTCAATTCCCGCAAAAAATGCGAGACGGCCTTTATTTTCTTCTTTTTTAAGCATTGCGACTGCGCCAACTTGCGCCAATGCTTCAACGATTAAAACCCCCGGCATTACCGGGTACTCTGGAAAGTGACCGTTAAAAAACTCTTCATTAGCGGTCACATTTTTAATTCCAACCGCACGCTTGCCATCTTCTGCTTCGAGGATCCGGTCCACAAGCAAAAATGGGTAGCGATGCGGAATTGTTTCTTTGATTTCACGAATATCCATATTGACACCCACCTTTAAAAAAGACTATTTACGACTACATCATACAATTGAATCCATGTGTCCACTTTAAATACATCTATAGGATTGCCTTGACCGATAATGCTGTATCCAATCAATGCGCCGATGATAGCTGTTAGGACAATGAAAAACAATGAGATTATAAATCTGCCGAGGGGGGTGAGGCGGGTTTCTTTCTTCCGCTTCAGTTCATTTGCCACTAGTATCCTTCCCCTTATCTGACCCCATTAATTAAGCCCAGCATTTGATCTGCGATAGAGATCGCTTTAGATTGAAATTGATATGAACGCTGTGTGATCATTAGATCGCTCATTTCTTTTGAAAAATCGACATTGGACATTTCAAGCATGCCGGATTGAACGCCCGCTTCCTGCCGCTCTGCCGCGTTCAAATTGCGTAAAATCTGGTTTTCGACCGTCGCCGGGTTTTCCGGCAGCACAAACCTGTTTGCAGAAGCACGTTCTAAAAACTGCGGCTTGTCGACTTCGATGAGACCGAGAAGGCCGGATGCCTGCTCTTCCATATCAACCGCTGCCCGAACAATCGGATTATCGTTCTCATCAAGCACCGGATGGCCATCTGACGTAACAAGCATGACATTTTCGCCGCCAGCCGGTGTAACAGAAAAAGAGCCGTCACGCGTATACTGCACACGACTATTGCCTTGTTCGTCCTGTACGAGTACTTTGAAAAATTGATTTGGTTTTGATAATCCAAAGTCAAGCGTACGCCCTGTTTGCTGTAATGTACCTTGCGTGCCGACCATTTGCGCCTGCGCCATCCTTGCGCCGGCACCGAGTCGAATGCCATATGGCGTCATTCTGCCTACGTCTTCATTTTCACGGTACATGTTGACGGTTTGCTGATGAATGAGATCGGCAAAGGTCGCGTTGCTTCGTTTATATCCGGCTGTGTTTATGTTCGCAACGTTGTTACTGGTGACATCCATCTTTTTCTGAAGCTGTGACAGCGTATTGACCGCATTAATCATTGTTCTATTCATGCTGTGCTCTCCTTTACGTTACACGTCCGATTTCATTTGCCGCTTTCTCCATGCTGCGGTCGTACGCCGTCAGCACTTTTTGATTCGCTTCAAAAGAACGGTACGCTGAAAGCATATCGGTCATTGTCCGCGCCGTATCCGTTGTTGATCCTTCTAAAAATGACTGCTGAATAGAGAAGACGGCTTCATCCGTGCCAAATGCGCTTGGAAGGGCCGCTCCATCGATCCGATACAGTCCGTCTCCTTCTTTAATCAAATCATTTGGATTTTGAGCATACGCTACGCCGATTTGCGCAATGGCCTGACCATTTTCTGTAATCTGGCCCGATCCATCTACTTCAAATTGATCAGACGTTAATTGAATGCGTTCTCCATTTGTATCCTGAACGTAAAAACCGGAAGCCGTCGTTAAATATCCTTCAAGATCGAGTGTAAAGTTGCCGTTCCGCGTATAGCGCGGTTCACCAGCCGCATTTTGAACCGTGAAAAAAACCGATTCTCCTTGCAGCGCTAAATCTGTCGTCAGACCGGTTTCTCTCAAATCACCCTGACGGAAATTCGGAATGGTTTCCTGTAAATATACGCCAGTATTTAAAGAACCTATTTGTGGTTCAAAAGGCAAATTTAATTTATTTTCGACCGGTATGGATGTTTCATCGATTCGCTGCAGCAGCATTTCCGGAAAAGCTCTTACGCTCGTCTGATCTGCTTTATAGCCCGGTGTATTCGCATTTGACATATTATTTGTTAAAATTTCAGTGCGCCGCTGCTGCGCAATCATGCCGGAAGCAGCTGTGTAAAAACCTTTAAACAACTTATTCACCTCATTTTTAAGCAGTACATGCCATCTTTATTATACAATAGGCGCTCTATATATTAACAGAAAATAATGAGAAAACAACATAGAATAAGACAATATAAACAGAGCTGCTTTTATTAAGCAGCTCTGTTTATTCATATCTTTCTTTTTTTGGAAGAAATCCGGTCCATGTTATCGAGCATAATGCCTGTCCCAATTGCCACACAGTCCATTGGGTTTTCCGCAACAAAAATCGGCACCTTCAGTTCTTCTGCCATTAACTGGTCGATACCATGTAATAACGCTCCGCCTCCAGTCAGCATAACGCCGCGGTCAATAATATCCGCTGATAATTCCGGCGGCGTTTGTTCCAGCACATTTTTAGACGCCTGTACAATTTGTGCAACCGATTCACGCAGCGCGCCTTCGATTTCTGTGGAGGTAATCGTTAAGATACGCGGCAGGCCCGTCATGATGTCGCGCCCGCGAATTTCCATTTCTTCATTTCGCCCGCCCGGGTACACCGTGCCCACACTCATTTTGATTGCTTCCGCCGTCCGTTCACCAATCAACAATTTGTACTGCTTTTTCACGTAGCTCATAATATCTGCATCAAATGTATTTCCAGCCACCTTAATTGATTCAGCTGTGACAATCGATCCAAGTGATAAAACAGCCACATCTGTTGTTCCGCCGCCAATATCAATTACCATGTTACCGCTCGGCTCAAAAATATCCATGCCGGCGCCAACCGCTGCTACTTTCGGTTCTTCTTCAAGATAAACCATTTTCCCGCCGCTTTTTTCTGCTGCTTCACGGATTGCTTTTTGTTCTACTGCTGTAATTTGTGTCGGGCAGCAAATTAAAATGCGCGGCTTTGACAAAAAACCTTTTACATTTAGCTTGTTAATAAAATGCTTCAGCATGGACTCCGTCACTTCAAAATCGGCAATAACACCATCACTAAGCGGCCGCATGGCGACAATATTACCCGGAGTCCGGCCAACCATTTGGTAGGCTTCTTCTCCAACTGCTAATACTTTATTCGTGCTGCGGTCTAGCGCCACAACGGAAGGCTCATTCAACACGATGCCCCGCCCTTTTACATAAATCAAAACGTTGGCCGTACCAAGGTCAATCCCAATATCTCTGGATAACATACTCAATTCCCCCTGAATATCTCTTATCTATTTTTCATATAATGTTAAGTTTTATGTTCCAAATACCTATTTTACCATATATTCAAAGAAGAATGGATGGTGAATATTCGTTTTTAACCACGAAAAAGGACGCTCATTAAAACTGAGACATCCTTTTTTAATTATAGAACCAAATATGTCGAAAGCTTACACGATATGGGTCACGAATGCATTGCCGCAGGAAGCGGCTTTCTTATCATTCGATCCTTAATCCTAGCATTTACTCATTACAAAAGTGGAAGTGCGCCGGTCCTTAGACCGGCCTCTTCCACTTTTGCCTGGTCGCTTCTCCTCCCCGCAGATGCCGGATGGACTTATGGTAGTGTAAAATATGTTCGACGCGGGCAGATAGTTCAGGATTTACGTTCGGCAGCCGCTCTGTTAAGTCTTTGTGGACGGTGCTTTTTGAGATGCCAAATTCTTTGGCAATGTCCCGGACTGTTTTGTTTGTTTCAACGATATACTTGCCGGCCTTCAGCGCTCTTTCTTTAATGTATTCGCGCACGCACACGCCTCCTTCAACGGAAACGGGATGAGCGGTGTCGAATGGTTCGGCCACAGGTTTCATTGAATGAAAGTAGACCCATTTCTTTTTATTAACCATATGCATATTGCCTGGAAAATATTCATTTCCATTCGCTGACGGCTTTTCCATAGAGCGCGGATGGATTTAAAAGTTCGCCGTCTTTGGTCATTTCATAATGAACGTGGATGCCCGCTGATTCATTTAAAATACTTCGTCCGGCTTTTCCAATTTTTTGCCCCTGGCTGACAGTATCGTTCTTTTTCACTTGAATATCCGTAATCGATTGGAATGTACTGATTGCGCCGTTTCCGTGATCAATCTCGATATAGTTGCCGAGAAATGCATCTTCACGGACATCCGTAACCGTTCCCGAAAGCGGTGCTGAAACAGCAAATGTTTTTCCATTTTCGAGAACATAATCAACGCCCGTGCTTTCATAATATGTGTCGTTAAACACAACAAGCGCATCTTCCTGATCTCCTAATTCCGCTTTCTCATCATAAAAAGCGGTCTTCGCGACTGCTTCTTTAACGGCCGGCATCATCATTTTTTCCGGCTCTCCGCTGCCATTAACGCTTTCTGCCGTTTCGTTAAATACAGTCGCATCTTCCTTCTCATCCGGCTTCATCACTTCATAAAACATGAGACTTGAAATCAATAAAATAGCACAAGCAAGATAAATCGCAGGCAAAGCCCGCCGCTTCATAAAAAAGTCTTTCAGTTTTGGGGGGAGTGTTTTTTTGCCGCCCTCTTTCATAGTCATCACCTCGAGAACCATTTTGGACAGGCTGATGATTTTTTATACATCTATTCCATAAAATTCCCTAAAATCGTAAAAAAACCGCCACAAACGACTGCGTTTGCGCTCAGATGAGATGGTAAAATCAAAGAGGATATGGAGGTGTGGAAGTGAAAAGATGGATTCGGTTCATATTAATGGCGCTGCCTGTTTTATATATGATTGCAATTTGGATCATGTCGGGACTTCCGCACGATACGATTATGGATTTGCCGAACAACAAAATGGATTTAGTTGTGAAAGAATCGCTTCACCTCGTTGAATTCGCGATTTTGTATGTACTCATTATACTTGCGTTTCTTGCGAATGGCAGATTAACGCCGCTTGTCAGCCTGGCTGCAGCCATGTTTGCTTCTGTTTACGGACTGGTCGATGAAATTCATCAAGTGTTTGTTCCATACCGGTCAGCCACATTGATCGATGCCATTAAAGATGTGGTTGGGGTTACTATTGCTTTTTTAGCTATTAATTATATGTATTTTGAACGTAAATCCCGGGTTGGCCGCTGGATGGCCGGCTTTAGTGAATGGACACGTCCGCAATAAGAGCGGACGTGTTTTTTTAGTTCGTTTTTAACGGTTTAAAAATGTTTGAGCATCGCTAATGACAGTACCCGGGTAATAATGAGCGATGATGTCTTGATAATCTTTCCCCTCTTTTGCCATACCATTCGCTCCGTACTGGCTCATGCCCACCCCATGACCATATCCTTTTGTCGTGATGACAACATCTGCATCGCTTACTGTCATTTGAAAGTCGGCAGAAGGAAGTCCAAGCGTTTCTCTAATTTCACGGCCGGTAAATGTTTTCCCGTCAATGGCTATAGATCCAATACGGCCTCCCGTTGTTTTTTTTATGACAGCACCAACAACACCCGATCCCGGCAATGAAACCCCCAGCTTTTCCTCGACTTCTTGTTTTGTCAAAACGACTTCCTGCTCAAAATTTGGCGCGGCAGCATCCCACGGACTGGCGACACTTATTAGATAAGGCTCAGCTGACTGCCAGTATTCTTCTGCATTTTCCGTCTGCCCGTTGCCGGATGAAAAAAATGCAGCGGTAATCGGCTCTCCGTCATAGATGAGCACTTCTCCTTCTGTTTCTTGTGCGGCTGCTTCAATTTTAGCTTTATTTGTCTCGAAATCTGCTCCCCACAGTTCCTTCTGGTCTTCCTCGTCTTTAAACACCTGATCGTCTACCGTATCGGTTACATCCATCCCTTTTAATGTTTGCGTTAAAATAAATGTCCGCGCAGCAACTGCTTGTGCCTTTAATGCTTCTTTTTCAAAAGACGCCGGCATTTCTGCCGCTACTACGCCTGCCACATACTCTTCAAGTGGAACAGATTCTGTTTTTTGTGTATCTGACCGAATGACATCGACTGTCGGATCTTCTTCCTGCACAGGAGCCTGAGTCGTTTCTTTTTCTGTCAGCCATAAGCCTGCAGCAGGAATGGCAATCGCTGCAATGATAATAAATAAAAAAGCGGACAATGGCTTTTTCAACAAAATTCCCTCCTTGCTGTATAAAAAGGGATATGCTCGACTATACTGATTATGACTGAACGTAAAAAAACCGCCTGCACTTACAGACGGTTTTTGTAAAAAAATAAAAATAAAGAATTAAGAATGAATTCAGCTTTTCACCGCGACTGGCGTATCTGCTGTTTCTGTTACGCGCTCAATATCTGCACCAAGCGCTGCAAGCTTGCCGTGGAAGTTTACATATCCGCGGTCAAGATGCTTTAATTCTGTAACACGTGTGTAGCCATCTGCAACAAGTCCAGCGACGATAAGAGCCGCTGCGGCACGTAAATCAGTCGCTGCCACTTCTGCGCCCTGGAGATCGGATGGTCCATCAATAATAACGGAGCGGCCTTCAATTTTTGCATTTGCATTCATTCGGCGGAATTCTTCCACATGCATAAAACGATTTTCAAAAACCGTTTCGGTAATGACGCCGGTGCCTTCCGCTTTCAGCATAAGTGCCATCATTTGTGACTGCATATCTGTCGGGAATCCAGGATGCGGCATCGTTTTAATATCGACCGATTTCATTTTTTCAGGACCGATAACACGAACACCATTCTCTTCCTCAATAATTTCAATGCCCATTTCACGCAATTTCGCGATCAATGAAGACATGTGTTCTGCTACAGCGCCTTCAATGAGAACGTTGCCGCCTGTAATCGCTGCGGCTGTCATGAATGTTCCGGCTTCAATACGATCAGGAATGATCGCATGATCTGCACCCGCTAAAACGTCGACGCCTTCGATACGAATCGTTTCTGTTCCAGCACCAATTACTTTGCCGCCCATTTTGTTAATGAGGTTTGCAAGGTCAACAATTTCCGGCTCTTTTGCAGCATTTTCAAGGATGGTTGTGCCTTCTGCAAGAGCAGCAGCTGTCATAATGTTTTCCGTCGCCCCAACGCTTGGGAAATCAAGATAAATTTTTGCACCTTTTAAACGGCCATCCGTTTCTGCTTCAATAAAACCATTTTCAACGCGCACACGTGCACCCATTGCTTCAAACCCTTTTAAATGCTGATCAATGGGACGTGAACCAATCGCGCATCCGCCCGGCAATGCCACACGTGCTTTTCCATTCCGTGCCAAAAGTGCACCCATAACTAAAACAGAGGCGCGCATTTTGCGAACATATTCAAATGGTGCTTCAATTAAAAGTTCTTTTGTTGCATCAACGGTTACCATATTGTTTTCAAACGTTACTTCACAATTTAAATGGCGTAATACTTCATTAATCGTATATACATCGGATAAAGTAGGTACGTCACGAATGACACACTTTCCTTCTCCTGCAAGCATGGTCGCTGCAATAACCGGCAGCACCGAATTTTTTGCTCCTTCAACTTTGACGGTACCGTTCAACTGACGGCCGCCGCGGACGATAATTTTGTCCAAACTGTTCCCCTCCGCGTCCTTTTCTATTATACATATTCAAATCAGTGGACTGACGTTCCAGCCCTGTCCAATGTCTTTTTCATAACTTCGACAAAACTTCCTAAAGTTTATCATTCTGATCGTGCGTTTCACAAGTGAAATTTAGCACAATTTGTAGAGACTTTGTGAAATTATTCAAAAAACCATCCTTTTTTGTTTTCCCGTCTGATCGAGCACTAAAACCAAAATGAATGTTTTTTCACAAATTGCCTCCATTCAATTTAAATGATTTTACTAGAAAAGGCAAGTACGTCAGTGCAAGACTTAAACTAAAAAAGTAAAGGAAGCTGACGAGCCCATTGTAAATAGTTTAAAAAGAAGCTGCTGACAGCTGACCCGATTGCAATCGAAAGCAGCAAATAAAGCATACGAGCCTGTGCAACGTGGTTTTTACGAAAAAGCTGATCGAGCCGAAGCGATTGTAATGCCCAAAACGACAAGCCAATGCAAAAAAGACTGAGAATCATGCTGATCAGCGCCTCTTGCCCGAATGATTCAATCATGCAAATTCTCCTTTTATCATCATGAGATGGGACTCATTTGTTATTAACATTCAAATTATTTTTATTAATATAAAAAAGCCGCCCGATCGTCAAAAACGATGGGCAGCTTTTTTATAATTTGCCTTCGTATACATTGACGCGGTTAATCGCACGCTTCAATGCCAGTTCGGCACGTTTAAAATCGACGTTTTCCTGCTTGCTTTGTAATAGCTGCTCAGCGCGCTGCTGAGCTTCTTTCGCTCGGGAAACGTCGATGTTTTCCGCTTTTTCAGCAGCTTGCGCTAATATCGTTACCTGATCCGGACGAACTTCGAGAAAGCCGCCGCTGATAGCGACCAATTCGGATTGCTTGCCGCCTGTAACTAACCGGACTACGCCGATTTGCAAGGGAGCGACCATCGGGACGTGGCCGGCCATGATGCCGAGTTCGCCGCTTTGTGCTTTTGCACTAACGAGTTCCACGTTCGTATCCACGACCGGGCCGTCAGGAGTGACGATATTGACGTTAAATGTCTTCATAGCTAAACCTCCTGGTCCCTATATTAAGCGTTCGCACCCATTTCTTGTGCTTTTGCCACAACTTCTTCAATGCCGCCGACCAAACGGAATGCATCTTCAGGAAGATTATCATGTTTACCATCCAAAATTTCACGGAATCCGCGTACAGTATCTTGTACCTGTACGTAAGATCCTTTTTGGCCTGTAAACTGCTCGGCCACGTGGAAGTTTTGTGAAAGGAAAAACTGAATGCGGCGCGCGCGAGATACCGTCAATTTGTCATCCTCTGACAATTCATCCATACCGAGGATTGCGATAATATCCTGCAGTTCTCTGTAGCGCTGCAATGTCTGCTGTACAGAACGCGCCACGTTGTAATGCTCTTCGCCAACAATTTCTGGTGAAAGGGCACGTGATGTAGAAGCAAGTGGATCTACCGCAGGGTAGATACCCATTTCAGAAAGTTTACGCTCAAGGTTTGTTGTTGCATCCAAGTGAGCAAATGTTGTCGCTGGAGCCGGATCCGTATAGTCATCGGCTGGGACATAAATTGCCTGGATAGATGTAACGGAACCTACGTTAGTTGATGTAATACGTTCTTGAAGCTGACCCATTTCAGTTGCCAAAGTCGGCTGGTAACCTACCGCTGACGGAAGGCGTCCAAGAAGGGCAGATACTTCAGAACCCGCTTGTGTGAAACGGAAGATATTATCGATAAAGAACAATACGTCCTGTCCTTGATCATCACGGAAATATTCAGCCATTGTCAGACCTGTCAGGGCAACACGCATACGTGCACCTGGCGGCTCATTCATCTGTCCAAATACCATCGCTGTTTTCGCAATAACACCTGAATCGCTCATCTCGTGGAAAAGGTCATTCCCTTCACGAGTACGCTCACCAACACCGGCAAATACTGAAATACCACCGTGTTCCTGCGCGATGTTGTTGATTAATTCCTGAATAAGTACCGTTTTACCTACACCGGCACCACCGAAGAGACCAATTTTACCACCTTTAATGTATGGTGCAAGAAGGTCAACGACTTTAATACCTGTTTCCAAAATTTCAACTTCTGTTGAAAGCTGGTCAAATGTAGGCGCTGCGCGGTGAATCGCATCACGACGAGCTCCTGCTTCGAGCTCCTTCTCGTCAATTGGTTCGCCAAGTACGTTGAATACACGGCCAAGCGTGATGTCTCCAACTGGTACTGAAATAGCGCTGCCTGTATCAATTACTTCCTGGTTACGCTGCAGGCCGTCTGTCGAAGCCATCGCAATCGCACGAACAGAGTCATCGCCAAGGTGTGTAGCGACTTCTAGTGTAAGCTCTTTGCCGGCTTCTGAACCGATTTGAACTTTTAAAGCGTTATAAATGGCAGGAAGTTGACCGTTTGCAAACTTTACGTCAACGACCGGACCCATAACTTGAAGAACGCGTCCTTTGTTCATCATTTTCCCTCCTGTTTTTATAAGCGGGACAATAGCTTCCCGCCTTAAGTGACTATTCGAGTGCTGCAGCTCCGCCAACAATTTCCGTTATTTCCTGGGTAATCGCGGCCTGACGAGCACGGTTATATTGAAGTGTCAAATTGCGTATAAGCTCTTTCGCGTTGTCGGTTGCATTTTGCATAGCCGTCATACGCGCTGCGTGCTCACTCGCTTTTCCATCAAGAAGTGCTCCGTAAATTAAGCTTTCTGCGTATTGAGGAAGCAAAACTTCAAGAATTTCTTCTGCGGAAGGTTCAAATTCATATGAAGAAAGACGGCCGCCTGACGACTCAATTTCCGTCAATGGCAATACTTTCTTCATTGTTACGTCCTGCTGAATCGCATTGACGAAATGGCTGTAATACATGTAAAGCTCATCATACGCGCCTTCTGAGAAAAGATCGACGGTTTTACGAACGATCTCTTTTACATCAGCGAAAGACGGTTGATCTGGAAGACCTGTGACGCTTTCAATGGCTTCAATGCCACGCATGCGGAAAAAATCCCGTCCAACGCGTCCGAGCGCAATGACAACATACTCGTCTTTTGACGTATGACGCTCTTGAATTTGTTTGTAAACAGAACGTAAAATGCTGCTGTTATAAGCTCCCGCCAAACCGCGGTCCGATGTAATAACAAGGTACCCGGTTTTTTTAACGGGGCGGGAGACAAGCATCGGATGTGTTACATCTTTACTGCCGAGCGCGATTGACGCAACAACTTCCTGAATTTTATCCATATAAGGAACAAATGATTTCGCATTTGATTCCGCACGGCTTAATTTAGAAGCGGATACCATTTGCATGGCTTTCGTAATCTGACTCGTCTTTTTCGTCGATGTAATACGTGTTTGTATATCGCGTAACGATGCCACTTTCTCTCACCACCCTTTTTGTGTTTGATGACGCAGACAGGGCGGACGTCCGATAGACGGTACCGCCCTTATGCTACTCTTATTCGGATTTCACAAACGACTTTTTAAACTCGCTGATTGCTGCTTTCAATTCATCATCAGACGGAAGTTCTTTCGTTGTGCGAATATGATCGTACACATTTGTGTGGTTTTTATCGAGCCAGTGTAACAGTTCATCTTCGAAACGAGTGATATCAGAAACTGCAATATCGTCAAGATGGCCGCGTGTCAATGCATAAAGAATGACAACCTGGCGCTCAACTTTAAGCGGTTTGTTTAAATCCTGCTTCAATACTTCAACTGTACGGGCACCACGGTTTAGCTTCGACTGCGTGATCGCATCAAGATCTGAACCGAACTGTGCAAATGCTTCAAGCTCACGGTAAGCGGCGAGATCAAGACGCAGTGTACCTGCTACCTTTTTCATCGCTTTAATTTGTGCGGAACCACCAACACGTGACACAGAAAGACCCGCATTGATCGCCGGACGTACGCCCGAGAAGAACAAGTCAGACTGTAAGAAGATTTGTCCGTCTGTAATTGAGATTACGTTCGTTGGAATGTAAGCGGAGATATCCCCTGCTTGTGTTTCAACGAATGGAAGTGCTGTAATCGAACCTGCACCAAGTGTATCGTTCAATTTCGCTGCACGCTCTAATAAACGTGAATGCAAGTAGAATACGTCACCAGGATACGCTTCACGACCTGGAGGACGGCGAAGAAGAAGGGAAAGTTCACGGTATGCGGCTGCTTGTTTTGAAAGATCATCATATACGATCAAAACGTGCTTGCCGTTAAACATGAATTCTTCTGCCATTGATACGCCCGTGTAAGGCGCAAGGAACAACATTGGAGCTGGTGAAGACGCCGACGCTGTTACAACGATTGTGTAATCAAGCGCACCGTGTTTGCGAAGTGTTTCTACCGCATTACGGACTGTTGATTCTTTTTGACCAATCGCAACATAGATACATACCATATCCTGGTCACGCTGGTTCAAGATTGTATCGATTGCAACTGTCGTTTTACCTGTTTGACGGTCACCAATAATTAATTCACGCTGTCCACGGCCGATTGGCACGAGGGCGTCAATCGCTTTAATCCCAGTTTGCAGCGGTTCATGAACCGATTTACGGGCCATAACGCCTGTTGCTGGGCTTTCGATTGGACGTGTTTTTGTTGTATTGACTGGACCAAGACCATCGACTGGCTGACCAAGTGAGTTTACAACGCGGCCAATTAGTTCTTCGCCGACCGGTACTTCCATGATGCGGCCTGTGCGGCGTACTTCATCGCCTTCTTTGATGCCTGTGTAAGGACCAAGAATGATAATACCTACGTTGTTTTCTTCCAGGTTTTGAGCCATACCCATTACGCCGTTAGAGAATTCAAGAAGCTCTCCCGCCATAACGTTGTCGAGGCCATGAGCACGTGCGATACCGTCCCCAACCTGGATGACAGTACCGACGTCGCTAACTGTAATATCGGACTGGAAGTTTTCAATTTGCTTTTTTATCAGCGCACTGATTTCTTCAGCTTTGATGCTCATGCATGTCACCCCTCAGTTTCTTCAAGAAGCTTAAACGCTTCTATCTAATTTATAAATTCGTTGTTAATTGTTTTTCAAGACGGTTTAATTTGCCACGCAAAGTGCCGTCAAAAATGCGGTTACCGATTCGGACTTTTAAGCCGCCCAGAAGATTCGGGTCCACAATGTTTTCAATATTTAATGTTTGCTTGCCGACTTTACGAGAAAAAGTATGAGACACGCTTGCCTCTTCTGCTTCCGTCAATGGACGCGTAGAAAAAACTGTGGCATCTGCAATACCCCGTTCTTCATTGGAAAGCTTAATAAATTCTTCACATACAGCTACGATTTCATTAGCACGCCGACGCTCAACAAGCAGCTTTAACGTGTTTGCAACAGTTACTGATGCGTGGGCAGCCAGTGTATTAACTAGAGCCTGCTTTTCTGCAACCGACAAGTTTGGCGACTCTAATAATTTGGAGATTTCGCCATTTTCATCGATAACCTGTTTTACGACGCGCAGTTCCTGATCATACTTCGCTACCTCGTTATGTTCTTTTGCCAGTTCGAAAAGCGCGATCGCGTAGCGTTTTGCCGCTCCGGATTTACTCATCGCTCTTCCCCTGCCTCTTTAATGTACTGATTAATTAGCGTTTCCTGATCTGCCGCTGAAAGATCTTTTTCGATTACTTTCGATGCGATCATAACAGATAAAGCAGCCACTTGTTCACGCAATGAGTTCATTGCGTTGTCACGCTCTTGCGCGATTTCAAGCTTCGCTGATTCTTTCAAGCGTTCAGATTCAGCGCGGGCAGCCGCCAGAATTTCTGTTTTTTGCTCTTCGCCGAGTTTCTTGGCGTTTTCAATTGTATTTTGTGCTTCAAGGCGGGCTGTTTTTACTTCCGCACGTGTTTGTTCTAATAATTGATTCGCTTCGACACGGCTTTTTTCAGCCGCTTCGATTTCTGATGCAATGTGCTCTTCACGCTGAGTCATGATGCCCATTAATGGCGCCCATGCAAACTTTTTCAGCAACGCGAGCAAGATAATAAACATCACTAACTGGAAAAGGATATCTCCGCCATTAAAGCCGGCACCCGCTCCAAGTACGTATGCGTTTGTCGTCACGATCATTTCACTCCCTTCAAGAGGTTCGCGTTCTTTCCTATTATAAAGAAAAAACATTTAAATAAACGGTTATTGCGATTTACACATAAAGGAATGGCGAAGGCTCGCATAAGAATGTGATCTTCGCCATAGGGCTCACAGGATGTGAGTCACAAAGGCGTTGCAACAGGACGTTGCGTTCTTAGCCTTTGTTCCTTTTTCCTGAAGCGTTTATTGTCCAGCTCCGACGGCCAGCCTCTGAACGAACGCCAGCCGCGGGCCCACAGGATGTGGGTCACGAATGCGTTGCCGCAGGACGCGGCGAACTTAGCATTCGATCCTTTATTATTGTCCTTGTACCATGAACGCGATTACTACGGCGATAATAGGAATCGCCTCTACTAGTGCTACCCCGATGAACATTGTTGTTTGGAGCATACCACGTGCTTCTGGCTGACGAGCCATACCTTCGACTGTTTTTGATACGATCAGACCGTTACCTACACCGGCACCAACGGCCGCTAAACCAATTGCAATTGCTGCTGCTAAAAGACCCATGTTAATTTTTCCTCCTTATTTTTGAAAAGCATGATTTACTAACATAAATATTTGTCCAATGACTGAACAGGCTAATTATATTAATGGTCATGGCTCACTTTGTGTGAGATATAAACCATCGTTAACATAACAAAGATGAATGCCTGAATGGCACCAACGAAAACAGAGAAGCCCATCCATGCAAGTGTCGGAATGACAGCTGCCAGATGTCCGCCAACGCCTGTAGCAAGCGATCCTGCAAGTAGTGTAAGCAGAATCTCACCGGCAAAGATATTACCATACAGCCGGAGACCGAGTGTAAGCGTGTTGGCAAATTCCTCGATAATTTTCAACGGGAACATAAACCACATCGGGCGGAAGAAATCCTTTCCGTATTCGGAAAAACCTTTCATGCGGATCGCATAATAATGAGACAAGCCCACTACCATAACGGCCAGCGTGAGTGTGACAACCGGATCGGCTGTCGGTGATTTCCACCATAAATAATCGTTATAAACAATCGCGAACGGAAGTCCGAGCATATTGGATACGAAAATGTACATAATCAGTGTGATTCCAAGAACATGGAATCGCCCGCCTGTCTTCCAGTCCATATTGCTTTTAACAATCCCTTTGACAAAGTCCATGACCCATTCAAAGAAGTTCTGCATTCCTGTTGGTTTAAGTGCCAGCTTACGCGTGGCAAGCAACGCGATCAGAAATACAATGACACTGGCTACTGTAATCATCAGCATGTTTGCCAGGTTGAACGTCAATGTGATCCCAAATAAATCGAGATCATATAATGGAGACTTATGATCCAAATTATTTCACCTCTTTCCCGTTCGTGCGTTTTATAATATGTTGGATGACAAAATCTATCATAATCACTGCATAAGCAGTCATTAATCCAATAACGGTGCTGATCAAATTGAATTGATCCGGGTTTTGGAGAGCGATCATCGCTGCAAGTGCTGCAGATCCCATTCTCAGAATTGTGCCAAGAGATGGAATTTTCCGTCCCTCTTCCACTGCTTTGCTAAAACGTTCAATTCTCCTTGCGATAATCCAGTGATTGTAAAGACTGAGCGCAGTTCCTAAAATCAGCCCTGCATAAATGTCCTGTACAGACGTAAACCCCCAGCCGATGACGAAGATGGCAAGCAGATAAATCAAATATTTTCGTTGTCGTTTAATAGAATGCTGGAGTTCGGGCATAAAGTGCTAGTCTCCTGAATTGAAATGTTGAATTGTCCGCATCATGGCGTAAATTCCTGCTGAAAGGCCTCCCAGCAGTCCGATGATTAAAAAAAGAGGCACTGTATTAAAATGATTGTCAAGCGCCAGACCTGCAAAAATACCGGCAATCATCGAGCCGGCGAGCTGAGCAAGTACGGCACTATAAAGCGCCATAGCCCTAAAAGGTCGGTTTTCCTGATTCCGGTTCATCACACACCTCAATTGCATGCTTGACGACATAAAAAAACAGCGGCAAAAAAACGGTTACACTATGTATAAAAACCCATTCTCCTTACCCTTTGTTAGCATACAATAGCCCTTTTTCAATGTCAATGTGTTGAGAACGAAAACCTCAGCAGCCCACACGGATATTTCACAAAATGCTCATACTTTTTCCATTTTTTCCGAACGTTCATTTCAAAACAGAAGAAGGTCGTCCGCTATTTTAGACGCCCTTCTTCTGTTTTATTTTACTTCAAATCGTTCCGGCTTGTTCGCTGCTGCTTTAAAGTAATAACGAATTGCGTCACAAATGCGGCGTGACGCTTCTCCATCACCGTATGGATTCGATGCTTTCGCCATTTTTTCATAAGCGGCCTGATCCGTCAGAAGCTCTGAAGCAAGCGAGTAAATCGTCTCTTCATCGGTACCAGCCAGTTTCAACGTCCCTGCATCAATTCCTTCAGGACGTTCTGTCGTATCACGCAAAACGAGAACCGGTACACCAAGTGACGGCGCTTCTTCCTGTACGCCGCCGGAATCCGTTAAAATAATATGGGCACGCTCGGCAAAGTTATGGAAGTCAATGACATCAAGCGGTTCAATCAAATGAATACGCGGGTCATCCCCTAAGATGGCATCCGCCGTTTCACGGACAGCCGGGTTTAAATGGACCGGATATACAACTTGAATGCCATTGTGATCTTCCACAAGACGCTTGATCGCGCGGAACATGTTTTTCATCGGTTCTCCAAGGTTTTCACGGCGGTGTGCGGTCATCAATATGAGACGGTCGTCGCCCAATTTTTTCAGCACATCATGTGTGTACTCTTCTTTAACAGTTGTTTTCAGCGCATCGATGGCCGTGTTCCCTGTTACGAAAATCGAATCCGGCTTTTTGTTTTCATCTAATAGATTTTGTTCAGACTGCTCTGTCGGCGAGAAATGAAGATCCGCCATCACACCTGTCAGCTGGCGGTTCATTTCTTCCGGGAACGGCGAGTATTTATTCCACGTACGAAGCCCCGCTTCCACATGGCCAACCGCAATCTGGTTGTAAAATGCAGCAAGGCCTGCAACAAATGTCGTTGTTGTGTCACCATGAACAAGCACTATGTCCGGCTTAACGTCTTTCATGATCTGGTCGAGCCCTTCAAGTCCACGCGTTGTTACATCGATCAACGTCTGGCGGTCTTTCATAATATTCAAATCATAATCCGGTGTAATATTGAAAATGTTGAGCACCTGGTCAAGCATTTGGCGGTGCTGTGCTGTTACGGTTACGATGGCTTCAAATTCTTCCGGACGTTTTTTTAATTCTAAAACGAGCGGTGCCATTTTAATCGCTTCCGGCCGCGTGCCGAAAATCGTCATTACTTTAATCGGGCGATCCATTCTCTCCACCTGCTTTTCTTTATTTTGTTCCGAATAACCGGTCGCCGGCATCACCAAGACCCGGGACGATGTAGCCTTTTTCATTTAGCTTTTCATCTAAAGATGCAATATAAATATCCACATCCGGATGCGCTTCTTTTAATAAGCCCACGCCCTCAGGAGCTGCGATCAGACACATAAATTTAATATTTTTCGCCCCGCGTTTTTTTAGGGAATTGATTGCTTCAATAGCAGAACCGCCCGTTGCGAGCATCGGATCCACAACGATGAAATCGCGATCTTCCACATCCGTCGGCAACTTCACATAATATTCAACCGGCTGAAGTGTTTCTGGATCACGGTATAAGCCAACGTGGCCTACTTTCGCCGCAGGAATCAGCTTTAATACACCGTCCACCATGCCAATGCCCGCGCGCAAGATTGGCACAATGCCTAACTTTTTGCCCGCAAGCACTTTCGCTTTTGCATCACAAACCGGTGTCTGGACCGTTACCTCCTCAAGCGGCAGGTCACGTGTAATTTCAAAAGCCATTAATGTTGCCACTTCATCTGTTAACTCACGGAAATCTTTTGTCCCGGTGTTTTTATCACGGATCATTGTCAGCTTATGCTGAATAAGCGGATGATCAAATACATAAACTTTTCCCATCGTTTTCACTCCTTATTTATCCCGCATTAACAGGCAGTAAAACTCCCACTCCCACCTCAAGATTTTGAATAAAACAAAGAGGCTCTAGCAGAAGATCCAACTGCCCGTAAAAGCCCGATTGGTTCATCTAACCGTTAGCGGAGATGAAGAAAATCCCCACTAACGAAAGATTTACTTTAAAAGGCCATGCAAAGTCAATCCTATTTTACTTGAAAAGCAAAGGACGGGCAACCGACTGAAAAATCGGACATTTATTACTTTGTAAAAAAAGAGCTGTCTCTATTCGAGACAGCTCCTTCCATGTTTACGCTTCTTGATAAAGAGCGTATTTTGATGTTAATGAAGCAACACGTTCTGCTGCTTCTTTTAATACAGCTTCATCTTCATGGTTTTTCAATGTTTTCGCAATGATCGCTGCAACTTCGTCCATTGCCGCAAGATCAAATCCGCGTGATGTTACCGCTGCTGTACCAATACGGATACCGCTTGTAACAAACGGGCTTTCTGGATCGTAAGGAATTGTATTTTTGTTCACTGTGATGCCAACTTCGTCAAGTACCGCTTCCGCTACTTTACCTGTCAGTCCAAGTGAACGAAGATCAATCAATAGAAGGTGATTATCTGTTCCGCCTGACACAATGTCGATGCCCTCGTTTTTCAAACCTTCAGCCAAATGGCTTGCATTATCAATTACGTTTTGCGCGTATACTTTAAAATCATCCTGAAGCGCTTCGCCCAATGCAATCGCTTTTGCAGCAATAACGTGCATAAGCGGACCGCCCTGAATACCAGGGAAAATGGATTTATCGAATTTTTTGCCAAACTCTTCAGTTGACAAAATCATACCGCCGCGTGGACCGCGAAGCGTTTTATGCGTTGTTGTTGTTACAAAGTGCGCGTATGGAACTGGGCTTTGATGAAGGCCTGCAGCAACTAAACCAGCAATGTGCGCCATATCCACCATCAAGTAAGCGCCGACTTCATCCGCAATTTCACGGAACTTTGCGAAGTCGATCGCACGCGGGTATGCACTTGCACCTGCAACGATTAATTTCGGCTTGTGCTCAAGCGCTTTTTGACGAACATCTTCATAATCGATTACCTGCTCGTCTTTTGTGACCCCATACTCAACGAAATTATATTGAACACCGCTGAAGTTAACCGGGCTTCCGTGTGTTAAGTGGCCGCCGTGAGATAAATTCATGCCAAGAACCGTGTCGCCTGTTTCTAAAACAGCAAAGTAAACACCCATGTTTGCCTGTGCGCCTGAATGCGGTTGAACATTTACATATTCTGCACCGAAAAGTTTTTTTGCACGATCACGCGCTAAATCTTCCACAACGTCAACATGCTCGCAGCCGCCATAGTAGCGTTTGCCCGGATAGCCTTCCGCATATTTATTCGTTAAAACCGAACCTTGTGCTTCCATTACCGCTTCCGATACGAAGTTTTCTGACGCAATCAGCTCAATTTTCGTTTGCTGGCGCTTTAGTTCATCTTCAATTGCTGCAAATACAGCCGGGTCTTGCGCTTGAATTTTACTCATCGTTGTTCCCCTTCCCAATCTATAAAAATAATGTGTACGAATAGTTGTTAAAAAATCCTCTTTCATAATAACATGTTTTCCGAATCTTTCAACTGCATTTTATGCTTTTTTACGTATTTTTCATTAAAAAAGGGGCTGTCTCCCACAAAAAAGATAGCAATTTCTTAACATTCAGGTCCATTCAAATCGCTTACATTCGTTTTTTCGTAAACAGCACGCGGACCGCCGATTAATTTTGGACGGGTTCTTGCCATCGTCACATGCGCGGCTCCGACTGAACTGCCGGACGTACGTACCGGCACAGCCACATGCTTTAAATGCATGCCAATAAACGTGTCGCCAATGTCAATGCCGCCGTCTGCTTTGACAAATTCAACGAGCACACAATCTTTTTGCCTGAATGCATATGCTGCCATAGCACCGCCTGCTGTCCGTACGGGCACAGCCGCCACTTCATCATAACCCAATTTCTCAGCCGTTTGGCGCTCAAGCACGACCGCCCGGTTTAAATGCTCGCAGCATTGAAAAGCAAGATGCACGCCTGTTTTTTCTGCAAATGAACGGAGTACTTCGTAAAGAGCAGCTGCTGTTTCATCCGTACCGGCTGTACCGATCCGGCCGCCGGCAACTTCAGAAGTCGAACAGCCCACAACAAACAACTGTCCTTTTTTAAACTGTGCCTGCTCCTGCAGTTCTAAAAGCAGTGTCTCCAGTTCCTCTTTGTACGCAACAAGCTCATCCATCATTGCTCACTCTTTTCTTCATATTCCGCAATTTTGCCAATACGCGTCGCGTGACGCCCTGCTTCAAAGTCTGTTGTCAGCCATGTTTGGACAATTTCACGTGCAAGCCCTGCTCCAATAACTCGCTCACCCATAGAGATGATATTCGTATCATTATGCTGGCGCGTCAGCTTGGCGCTGTATACATCATGGACAAGTGCGCAGCGAATGCCTTTCACTTTGTTGGCCGCAATGGACATGCCAATTCCTGTGCCGCAAATTAAAATACCGCGGTCAAATTCACCTGCCGCCACTTTTTGGGCTACTGGAAGGGCATAATCCGGATAATCCACGGACGTTTGGCATTCACAGCCAAAATCTTCATATTCAATGCCTATTTCTTCCATTAAAGATTTGATCTCTTCACGGATATTCAGGCCGCCGTGGTCTGATGCTATTGCCACTTTCATGTTAAAGTGCTCCTTTCAAGCTTTTCTGTTCTTATTTTCTCATATTTTACACGAAAACTACAATTTGAAACGAGCAATGACCGACTTTAATGCAGCCGCCTGATTCTGCAGTTTTTGGCTAATGTCGCCGATTTCATGAATAATATCCGATTGTGTACGCGCCGCATATTTGACTTCGTTGGCACCGGCAGATGTTTCTTCGGCGATCGCCGCCACTTCCTGCGATTGGCGTGTTGTTTGTTCGATTTTCCCCATCTGCTCGTCAACGAGACGCGAAATTTCTTGACAAGGTCGAAAATGCCTTTCACCGCTGTCGCACTTTCATCTGCCAGTTCCTGTATCATCCCTTCCGCTTTCTCCGCCGACTCTGTTGCTTTCTTCTGTACCGTTCCAGCAATACCTGCTACATCCTCCATCGCCTCTGCTGTTGCCTGCACGCATGAGCCGAGCTTTCTGCACCGCCAGAGATTTCTTCTGCTGTAAGCGCCATGCCGTCCGCCTGCTTTGCCGCTTGACCACTTATCTCCGCGATATATCTGACACTTTCATTTGTGACCGAAAAATTGCTTTCAATGCTTTGTACCATCGTTCGTAAATTGGCCAGCATTTCATTAAATGCGACGCCAAGCGCACGGATTTCATCATCGCTTTTTGGCAGTTCCACTTCTTGTTCAATCCGTCCCGCAGCTGCCGAACGAGCCGCTGATTCAAGCCGGACAATCGGATTTACAAAATACGAAGCAGCGAAATAGGCAAGCGCTCCCGACCAAAATATTCCGAGTGACAGTGTGGCAATGGTAAACACCATTTCGTTTATATGCGAAAAATAAGCCGGATATAAATAATACATAAATAACGCACTAAAGGTATATGTTACAATTGCAAGCAATGTAACGAATACGACAAGTTTTTTCCGAATGCCAAATGCATATGTTTTTTTCTCACTCATTTCCGCGTCGCCTTTTCAAGCCATCTGCTTATGTAATAGTCTAATTCTTCAAATGTCTTTCTGTATTTGGAATCGGGACCGCCAAACGGGTCTGCCACGTCACCGCCTGCATCTTTTAGCATCATTACTTTATCCTGAAAATGAGGAAAGTGAATATCAATCAATTGTTTGTGTGACGCTGTCATCGTTAAAACCGCATCTGCCCAGTCAAGTAATTCTTCCGTTACTTGAGAAGAGGTGTGGTGATGCAAAATGCCTTTTTCAGTTAAGACTGTGGCTGTTCCTTTTGAAGCCGGCTCACCGGGATTTGCATATAAACCTGCCGATTTTACTTTCCAATCCGGTTTTTTTTGACGCAAAATTGCTTCTGCCATCGGACTTCGGCACGTATTGCCTGTACACACAAACAAAATATTCATAAAAACCACCTTTTCATCCGTTTTCTTCATTATAAAGGAACGTTTTACATGAAAATAGTCCTTTTCATAAAGAAAAGGACTCTATTAAATAAATATCCATTTTAAACCAATTATTAAAAGAAGCACCCCTCCCGCTACCTCACCCGCTTTCCCCGCCGCTGTACTCATCCGGCTGCTGAAGATAAGACCGGCCATTGTCAGGCAAGCGGCACATGCACCAAAGCTTATCACCGCTGTTGACTTGTCCATCCCAAGCACACCGAGTGACAGCCCTGTTGAAAAGCTATCCATGCTTACCCCAAAAGCAAAAAGCAACATGCCAAGCCCCGTCGGCTTTTGCCTTTCTTCTTTTCTGAAAAAAGACAAGACCATTTGCAGACCGGTAAGCGCGAGTATAATACCTCCCGCCGAAAAGAGAATATCGCCAAATCTTTCGTACAGTTCACTGCCCGCTGTCATGCTGATCAACGGCAATATAATATGCATAATGCCGACCGATGAACTTAACATCAGCTTGTCCAAAAGTCCCATTCTCCTCATTCCAACAGCCAGTGCTGCCCCAAATGCGTCTGCCGACAACGCCAATGATAAAATAAAAATATCCATGCTCATTTATATGCCTGCCGTTTTTTTCTATACACACACTAGAAACAGAATAACAACTCGGCCATGTATTTTTTTGAAGTATAAAGGTCAACTTAATATAGACAGAGAAAAAATAAGCAGGCTGCTTGTACAGCCTGCTTACTTCGCTTTAATCCATTTATCCCCCGCTGCTTTTTCCAGCCGGTTCATAATCGCAGCGCCGACTCCTTCTGCTGGAAAAGCTTCCGCAATAATTACATCAACTGGCTGTTCATTAAATGACCGCAGCGTTCCATATAATTCTTTCGCTACAGAAGTCAAATCGCTTCGACGGCCGCATGGAATCACCACATCTGCTTTATAAAGTCCAGTACTTTCTTCAGTCGCAAGCACACCGACTTTTTTTCCTTCCACACGCCATTCATCTACTTTTTGCTGAATAACAGCCGGCAGCCCCTCCATAATAAAGAGAGGCGCTTCGGGCGCATAATGCGCATATTTCATGCCCGGCGCTTTCGGTGTTTCTTCTTTTTGTTTCAGCGTCGTATCTGTATCCGTTTTTCCCGCTACAGATTCAATGTCCGCCTGGGTAACTCCACCCGGGCGCAGAACAATAGGATAATCCCCTGTGCAGTCGACAACAGTCGATTCAAGACCGACTCCTGTTTCACCGGCATCCACTATACCGGCAATACGTCCATTCAAATCATCAAGCACGTGCTTTGCAGCGGTCGGACTTGGCTTGCCTGATCGATTTGCACTGGGCGCCGCGACCGGAACACCGGATTCTTTAATTAGCGCAAGCGCTACAGGATGGTTCGGCATGCGAATTGCCACCGTCGGAAGCCCAGCCGTCACACGTTCGGATAATACACCTTCTTTTTTCGGCACAACAACTGTCAGCGGTCCAGGCCAAAATGCATTCATCAACAGATAAGCGTATGGGGGAATCGAATGTGCTAATTCGTCCACCTCTGCCCGGTCCGCAATGTGGACAATAAGTGGATTATCGGATGGACGGCCTTTTGCTTGAAAAATTTTTTCCGCAGCACTGTCCAATTTCACTTGGCCACCCAGCCCATAAACCGTTTCTGTCGGAAAAGCAACCACTTCACCTTTTCTGATAAGACCCGCCGCTTCTTTTATATGTGGATAATTCTGAAGATTTATACCGCACTTATCCACAACCCAGTGTTTCGTCTCCATATTCGTCACCTTTACTTTTTTATTTACAGAATCTAATTATAATCCTATTTTTTCTATACATAAATCGACTTTCCACTTTTTGTAAGTAAAAGTTATTCACAATATGTTGATAAATTATCTACATTTGTGGATAACTGTGTGGATGATTGTCCATTTTTTAAAATCGTTGAACAAAATAAATCTATGTCTTCTTTAGCTGCAACAGTTTTCTGATTTACCTCTATACGATCTTCCTTTTTCACTTTTTCCCACAATTCCTTCACAGCCCACTTATATTCTGGCTCTTCCTCTTCTTCTTCCGGAAAACAAAACGATGGGTAAAGCAGGCACCACCAGTTATCCCCACGTCCATCCCCAATGGTGACCACGAGTGATTCATAGTCACCTGGCGGATAAACATAACGTCCGTATTGCTTAGCAGGAAATGCTTCTTTGCCTAATGAGACCTGGACGTTTTCGCCAGCCGCTTTTGATGCGCTTTCTTTAACCTCTTTTATATTCTCCGCAATCAGTGTTCGAGCTTCTTCGGAAGAATGTGCTTTAGACGCCCATTCTCCAATTTGAGCTGCTACTGCCAGGTGAACGTGTTCTTTTCTTTCTTGCTCCAGTTTACTATTGTCATGCGCGACAACACGAATGCGGATCGCTTCATCCGGAATACCACCCGCCGCCGGATCATCCGGGGCAAAGTACATCATAAAGCATGCAGCTGCTGAAAGTCCATATACATATAGAATCAGGATTTTTGTTTTCATCTTGTTATCCCTCCCGGCAATCAGTATCACCGGGATGGGACAATCTTAAACGTATAAAAATACCATTCTATCTTTTCCGTTAATATCATAAACAATCTCTGTTTCTCTGTTTGGAAAAGACGCTTGAAACATCGCGGCCACGTCTTTTGTTTGGCCGGCACCTGTTTCTACACCGACCAGCCCGCCTTTTTTCATTACAAATGGCAGCTGTTCGGCTAATTTCCGGTACAAATCAAGCCCGTCTTTTCCACCGAATAAAGCCATATGCGGCTCATAATCCACAACAACTGTGGACAACGTTTCTCGTTCATTCACAGGAATATAAGGAGGATTCGATAACAGGATATCCACAATCAATTCCCGTTCCATTAGCGGTGCCGCCAAGTCACCCTGTAAAAATGTAATTTCCGCTCCAAGCACTTCAGCATTTTGAGCAGCTGTTTTAATTGCTTCCGCCGATAAATCCACGGCGTAGACATCGGCATCCGGTCTTTCAGCCTTCATCGTGACTGCAATAGCTCCGCTGCCAGTACCGATGTCAGCAATAATAGGATTTGTCATCGTTTTTATTTTTTGGAGCGCATGATAGACAAGTTCTTCCGTTTCCGGGCGCGGAATGAGTACATCACCGTTGACGATAAACGACCGTCCGTAAAAATCTTCGGTGCCAATTAAATGCTGAACCGGCACCCCTTTTGCATGGTCCATAACCATTTGTTGAAATGCAGCCATCTGCCCGCTTTTCAATTCGTCATGCAGACGGGCCAGCAGGTCGGAACGGCTCGTCTTTAACACATGCTTCATAACAAGCTCGCCTGCATTCACGTCGCGTCCATGCTCGATTAAATAAGAAGAAGCCCACTTTAGGGCTTCGTATATTTTTTGTTCCACAGGTTAATCCTCCAGGTTTTCAAGGCGGCTTGATTGATCTTCTACAATTAAAGCGTCAATCACTTCGCCAACTTTACCTTCAAGAATTTGATCCAGCTTTTGGATCGTTAACCCGATTCGATGATCCGTGACGCGGTTTTGCGGAAAATTGTACGTGCGGATTCGCTCAGAACGATCACCCGTGCCGACCGCTGATTTACGCACCGCATCGTATTCGGCCTGCGCTTCTTTTTGAAATTTATCATAAATGCGGGCACGAAGAACTTTCATCGCTTTTTCTTTATTTTTAATTTGCGATTTCTCATCTTGGCACGATACAACAATTCCAGTCGGCATGTGCGTCAGGCGGACGGCAGACATCGTTGTGTTAACCGACTGGCCGCCTGGCCCGCTTGACGTGAACGTATCCACCCGAATATCTTTGTCATGAATGTCAATTTCAACTTCTTCTGTTTCAGGCAAAACAGCAACCGTCGCCGTTGATGTATGAATCCGGCCGCCCGACTCTGTTTCTGGCACGCGCTGGACGCGATGCGCCCCATTTTCATATTTCAGCTTGGAGTACGCACCGCGTCCGTTGATCATAAAAATAATTTCTTTATAGCCGCCAACACCCGTTGTACTCGCTTCAATAACATCAATTTTCCAGTTGTTCGCTTCTGCATAGCGTGAATACATCCGGTACAAGTCAGCGGCAAAAAGCGCCGCTTCATCGCCGCCGGCTGCACCACGGATTTCCATGATGACGTTTTTGTCGTCATTCGGATCTTTCGGGATCAACAAAATCTTCATCCGCGCTTCGAGGTCGGCGAGTGTTTCTTCGAGTTCGCTTATTTCTTCTTTGACCATCTCACGCATATCCGCATCCAGCTTATCGTCAAGCATCGCTTTTGCATCCGCATATTGTGCTTTTGCTTCTTTATATTGCCGATAGACTTCCACCGTTTCTTGTATGTCGGACTGCTCTTTCGAATAATCACGCAGCTTCGTCGAATCATTGACGATTGCCGGGTCACTGAGCAATTCATTCAGCTTGTCATAGCGGTCTTCCACCGCCTGTAATCGATCAAACATTGCGTTCACCTCATTTATTAAAGCGGCGGAGTTTGATGGCATTTCCGGCAGACCGGATAATAGGAATCATTGCCGCCAATTTGAATTTGTTCACCTGTATAAACCGGCTTGCCCGCTTCATCAACGCGTAAATTCATCGTTGCTTTCCGCTCACAGAACCAGCAGATTGTTTTCATTTCTTCTACTTTATCTGCGTAAATGAGCATATATTGGCTTCCTTCAAATAATTCATTTTGAAAGTCATTTTTCAAGCCGAATCCCATCACCGGAATGTTTAATTCATCTACAATTTTTGCCAGCTGCAGCACATGTTCTTTTGATAAAAACTGTACTTCATCCAGTAAAATACATGATGGATTGGATGGATCGTTTTTCACTTCATCGAATACGTTCGTATCCGCAAATACCGGGCGAGCCGAACGGCGAAGACCGATACGGCTTGAAATGTAGCCGACTTCATCCCGCGTGTCGAGTCCGGATGTAAACAAAAGCACACATTTATTTTGTTCTTCATAGTTATTGGCAACTTTTAAAATTTCAATCGACTTGCCGCTGTTCATTGCACCATATTTGAAAAAAAGCTGGGCCATGCTGGTAGTCCCTCCGTTTTTACATACAAAAAAACAGGCAAGCAGTTTGCACTCCTTGCCTGTCCCTTTTATCATTATCTTGCTTGATCTTTAATGCCGTATTTTTTGTTGAAACGATCCACACGTCCGCCTGCGTCAGCAAATTTCTGACGTCCAGTATAGAATGGATGGCATTCAGAGCAAACCTCTACGCGAATTTCTTCTTTTACGGAACCAGTTTCAAACTCATTTCCGCATGCACATTTAACAAGTGCAGTTTTGTAGTTAGGATGAAGTCCTGCTTGCATGTTTTTTCTCTCCTTCCGCCCTGAGTCATTCCGAAACAGAGTTAAATATAATTAGACGCTTGGCCTAACTATTTATTTCATTCATACAAACTACATTATAACAGCCACTTCAAAAAATTGCAAATGCATTACAGCATTTTTTTCGATGCGCCGTTTTTCTTCGTTTCCGCGAGCAACTGGGCAATGAAATCTTCATTGTTTTTCGTCTGGCGGAGACGGCGAAGTACTTTATCCGCCAAGTCTGGTGCATCCGACATCGTTTTTCGAATGGCCCACACCATATCAAGCTGTTCTTTGCCAATGAGGAGCTCTTCTTTTCGTGTACCTGACCGGCGGATATCGATTGCCGGGAAAATACGGCGCTCGGCCAGTGAACGGTCAAGGTGCAGCTCCATATTACCCGTTCCTTTAAATTCTTCATAAATGACGTCATCCATCCGTGACCCCGTATCGACCAGTGCAGTTGCTAAAATCGTTAAGCTTCCGCCTTCTTCAATATTACGGGCAGCTCCGAAAAAGCGCTTTGGACGATGAAAGGCCGCCGGGTCAATACCACCCGAAAGCGTTCGGCCACTCGGTGGGATGACAAGGTTGTACGCACGGGCAAGACGTGTAATCGAATCCATTAAAATAATGACGTCGCGTTTATGCTCAACGAGGCGCATCGCACGCTCAAGCACAAGTTCCGCTACTTTAATATGATTTTCCGGCACTTCATCAAATGTCGAACTGACTACTTCCGCTTGAACCGACCGTTCAATGTCAGTTACTTCTTCCGGACGTTCATCAATGAGGAGAACAATCAGCTCCGCTTCCGGATGATTCGCTGAAATCGAGTTGGCAATTTCTTTTAAAAGCATCGTTTTCCCTGCTTTTGGCGGGGCAACGATCAATCCGCGCTGGCCAAATCCGACTGGCGACACAAGATCCATGATACGAGTCGATAAATGCTTCGATTCGAGTTCAAGCATAATTTGACGATCCGGGTAAAGCGGTGTGAGAGCCGGGAAATGAACACGTTCTTTCGCTGTTTCCGGGTCATCTCCATTAACGGCTTCTACATGCAGAAGGCCGTAATACCGTTCATTTTCTTTTGGCGGACGAACTTTCCCGGATACTTTGTCACCGTTCCGCAGATCAAAACGGCGGATTTGAGAAGCGGAAATGTAAATGTCTTCTGAACTGGCTGAATAGTTGATTGGACGAAGAAAACCGAAGCCTTCTGATTGAATAATTTCCAATACACCTTCCATGAAAAAGAAGCCTTGCTGTTCAGCACGCGCTTTTAAAATGGCAAAAATGAGTTCTTTTTTGGTGAGCTTGCTATAGTAGGAGATTTTGTATGTTTTGGCAAGTTCATATAGTTCTTTCAACTTTAAGTTTTCAAGATGATTAATTGTAAGTTCTTCCATTATGGCACCACACTTTATTAAATTGATTTTTTAAGAGGGAGGGATGGCGATAGCCGGCAATCTTGAAGCATTTTAGACAAGTGGGCAAATCAAACAAAACAGCGGAGAACCGGACCGGCTGCACCGCTGTTGGCTGTTGTTATGGCTTAATAACAAGGTTGGGTTTTTTATTTAAGCTATGGCGTCCATCGACGAAACGGACCGTGCCTGATTTTGCACGCATGACAATTGATTGCGTTTCTGCATAAGTACCCTTAAACTGAACACCGCGGAGAAGTTCACCATCTGTCACACCGGTCGCTGCAAAAATCGCATCGTCACCACGGACAAGATCTTCCATGCGAAGCACTTTATTTACATCAAGACCCATTTTGATGCATCGTTCGAGCTCTGCATCGTCCTGCGGCAAAAGACGCCCTTGAATTTCGCCGCCGAGCGCTTTTAGCGCAACCGCCGAAATAACGCCTTCTGGTGCGCCGCCCGAACCAAACAAAATATCAACACCTGTTTTATCGAACGCTGTATTGATTGCGCCGGCAATGTCACCGTCATTAATCAGTTTAATACGAGCGCCCGCTTCACGCAACTCAGCAATGATATGCTGATGGCGTTCTCGGTATAAAACAGTGGCCACAACATCTTCAATGTCTTTGTTTTTTGCTTTTGCGACTGCTCTTAGGTTATCTGTCACAGAAGCGTTAATGTCAATCATGCCGACCGCTTCAGGTCCAACGGCAATCTTGTCCATGTACATATCCGGCGCATTTAACAGATTGCCTGCATCTGCAACAGCAAGAACAGCTAATGCATTCCAGCCGCCTGCAGCGACGATGTTCGTTCCTTCAAGCGGATCGACCGCAACATCAACACGAGGGCCGTAGCCGTTTCCGAGCTTTTCACCGATATAAAGCATAGGGGCTTCATCCATTTCCCCTTCACCGATTACAACCGTGCCTTTCATCGGAATGGTATCAAATACATCGCGCATTGCTGACGTTGCCGCACCGTCGGCTTCATCTTTCAAGCCACGGCCCATCCAGCGTGCTGATGCTTGCGCAGCTGCTTCTGTTACGCGAACCAGTTCCATCGATAAACTTCTCTCCATTGCTCTCCAGCCTCCCCTACGACGATCAAATAGTCGCTTTATGCCACATAATCTTTTATATATTGTAACACATTAACCAATTGTTCAGCATAATCATCTCAACTTTTTATTTCGCTATACTCTTCTTCGGTCATCTCTTCCCGCCAAATATTCGCACCGAGCGCTGTGAGCTTTTCTGTCAGCTTACTGTAACCACGGTCAATGTGCTCAAGTCCGGTTACTTCTGTTACGCCATCTGCCATTAAACCGGCCAGGACAAGCGCTGCACCCGCACGCAAATCACTTGCCTTCACTTTCGCCCCCTGCAGCTGCACCGGCCCATTAATAATCGCAGAACGACCTTCTGTTTTTACATTTGCTCCCATGCGACGCAGTTCATCAATATGTTTGAAACGCGCTGGATAAATCGTATCGGTCACAATGGCTGAACCAGCCGCTTTCGTTAAAAGCGCTGTAAATGGCTGCTGTAAATCTGTCGCAAATCCTGGATACACAAGCGTTTTAATGTCGACCGTTTTAAGGTTTTCCGCCTTTCCGACAAAAATGCGGTCTTCCCCCAATTCAATCGGCACGTTCATTTCCCGCAGTTTCGCTGTTAATGATTCCATGTGGAGCGGGATGACATTATCAATAATAACACCTTCACCAGTTGCAGCCGCCATAATCATAAACGTTCCTGCTTCAATACGATCCGGAATAATTGTATGTCTGCAGCCTTGAAGCCGTTCAACACCGTCGATGCGGATGACATCCGTGCCGGCCCCTTTAATTTTAGCACCCATATTTGACAAAAGAGTCGCTACATCAATGATTTCAGGTTCTTTCGCGGCATTTTCAATAATCGTCTGCCCTTTTGCCTTAACAGCCGCCAGCATAATATTAATGGTAGCGCCAACGCTGACAACATCCAAATAAATTCGCGCGCCGCGCAGCTCGCCCGCACGCAAATAAATCGCGCCCTGTTCGTTTGTTACTTCGGCACCG
Source organism: Domibacillus iocasae (assembly GCF_001750285.1). Lineage (GTDB taxonomy): Bacteria > Bacillota > Bacilli > Bacillales > Domibacillaceae > Domibacillus > Domibacillus iocasae. Next base: position 234,088 of record NZ_MAMP01000021.1, on the reverse strand, counting down.
AGCGCTTCAAACCCTTTAATATGCTGATCGATTGGACGAGGACCGAGGTGGCATCCCCCCGGCAAGCCGATAACCGCTTTGTTAAAACGGCCTAGCATCGCGCCCATCAAGTAATAAGAGGCGCGCAGCTTTTTAACTTTTCCGTTCGGAAGAGGCATAGCCGTCATGGCCGTCGGGTCAATCTTCATTTCACCGTCTTCAAACGTTACGTCTCCGCCAATTTCCTCTAAAAGACCTTTCAGCATGTGAATATCAGAAATATCCGGCAGTCCTTCGATTGCGATCGGAGATTCCGCTAAGATGGCAGCCGGCACAAGGGCAACAGCGCTATTTTTAGCTCCATCTACCTTGATCGTTCCTTTTAAAGGATGACCGCCTTCAACTTTTAACTTTTCCATCATGTTGTACTCCCTTCTTCCAGCGTAAACGGAAAGCGGGAAAGCTTTCTTGGTAGTCGTAGTTTAACCGATAACAATCGTCTCATGTACAATTCTTACTTTGCTTTGCGTTTTTCCCAGTCAGCAAGGAATCCTTCGATACCTTTATCCGTTAATGGGTGTTTAAATAATTGCTCAAGCACTTTGTAAGGAGTTGTCGCAATGTGTGCACCTTTTAATGCCGCTGCTGTAATATGCTGCGGATGACGAATGGATGCTGCAATAATTTCTGTTTCAATTCCGTGAATCGCAAAAATATCAGCAATGGTTTCAATCAATTCAAGTCCATCTTGTCCAATATCGTCCAAACGGCCAAGGAATGGAGAAACGTATGAAGCACCTGCACGAGCTGCCATCAATGCCTGGTTCGCACTAAAGATAAGTGTAACGTTTGTTTTAATGCCTTCTTTTGCGAACACTGCGACCGCTTTCAAACCTTCTGGCGTCATTGGTACTTTCACGGTAATATTTGGCGCGATTTTCGCCAGTTCACGGCCTTCTTCAATCATGCCTTCCGCATCAAGCGCGATTACTTCCGCACTAACTGAATCTGAAACAAGGTCCGTAATTTCACGAAGACGCTCATGAAATGGGATGGTTTCTTTTGCAACCAGTGAAGGATTTGTTGTAACACCTGAGAGGATACCCCAAGAGTGTGCTTCGCGAATTTCGTCAATGTTTGCTGTGTCGATAAAGAATTTCATTAAATTTTCCCTCTTTTCAGTTCATTTTAAGATATAAACAACAACCGCCTATTCGTTAAAAAAGGCGGTTCTTGTCATTATTCATTTTAAATCAAAAATCCGCATTACGCGGGCTTCTTTTATGCTTGGCCTGAAGAACCAAATTCACGCATTTTGCCAATAACCGTCGCTTTGATTGCATCACGAGCTGGTCCAAGGTACTTACGTGGATCGTACTCGTTCGGTTTTGCTGCAAGTGTTTCGCGAACTGCTTTTGCAGAAGCGATTTGGTTTTCTGTGTTTACATTGATTTTAGCTGTTCCAAGCGAAACTGCTCTCTCAATGTCTTTTGTTGGAATGCCTGTACCACCGTGAAGAACGAGTGGAAGACCAGTTGCGTTTCCGATCTCTTCCATTTCTTTGAAACCTAAGTTAGGCTCACCGCTGTAAGGACCATGAACAGAACCAAGCGCCGGCGCCAGGCAGTCGATGTTTGTGCGTTTAACAAGCTCTTCGCATTCTTTTGGATCTGCGTAAATAACGCCGTCAGCAATAACGTCGTCTTCTTGTCCGCCAACTGTTCCAAGTTCCGCTTCGACTGAAACGCCTTTTGAATGTGCATATTCTACAACTTGAGAAGTTGTGGCAATGTTTTCTTCAAATGGATGGTGTGATGCATCGATCATAACAGATGTAAAACCTGCATCGATCGCTTCTTTACATTTTTCAAAGCTTGAACCGTGGTCAAGGTGAATGGCTACAGGCACAGTTGTCCCATAGTCTTCCATCAAACCTTCCACCATTTTTACAACCGTTTTAAAGCCGCCCATGTAACGAGCTGCGCCTTCAGATACACCAAGGATAACAGGTGACTTTTCTTCTTCAGCCGCCTGAAGAATTGCTTGAGTAAACTCAAGATTGTTTAAGTTGAATTGGCCTACTGCGTATTTTTTCTCTTTCGCAGTGTCTAACATTTCTTTCATTGATACTAATGGCATTTTGTTTCCTCCTCTAAGGGAAATGTTTGCTTCATGAAAAAAACCACATTAGTATCATATCAAATTCATCTTTTTATTACCAACAGAAATTACGCTATTCGATTAATGAGTTAAATGATCTTTCACATTTTTACGAATATCATCAATGTCAAACGGCTTCGGAACGTGCATAATGGCGCCGATGTTTTTCGCTTCCTGAATCATATCCAGCTCTCCATAGGCTGTCATAATAATCGCCCGGATATCCGGATTTTCTGCTTTCATCCTTTTTAGAATTTCAATCCCATCCATACCTGGAATTTTCATATCGAGCAAAACAAGGTCAGGGTTCCGTTCTTTTGCCAAGTGAATCGCTTCCGGCCCGTTTGCTGCCTGCAGCGTTTCATATCCTTCTTTTTTCAGCACTTCGTTCAATAAAATCCGAATGCCGTATTGATCATCTACAATAAGTATTGTTGCTGTCATTTCCTATTCCCCCTATATGTGTCAACTTCCGTTTCTTCCTTTTTGTTACATTCGACAGAACATTTCAAATTCCTTTTTTCATTTTACTTAAACAGGATGTTTTGAGTTCTCCGCTGCATAAAGGACGCTTTGGGTTCTCCGTTGCATACAGGATGTGTGCGTTTTTAGGAGAACTTCACTTATAATGTAGAAAAAAGAAAAGAGTGATTGGATTTGTCGAAAATGTTTATGACACAGCTAAGCGGCTTGCTGAAACGAATCAGTGAAAAAGAAGAGTTTGCGATTGAAGACGCGGGACGATTGCTGGCGCAAAGTTTTATGAGCGAGGGTTCTATATATATGAAAGGATTCAGCGAGATGGCCGCAATTGAAACCGAAGCAGTATTTGGTGCCGAAGTACTGAGTAGCGTAAAGCGCTGGACCGAAGACACCCAGCTGACCGAAGCCGACCGCGTGCTTATAGCTACTCGTTTTTCAGATGATCCAGATGCGGTTCATCTGGCTAAAAAACTGGCGGCAGAGGGAATTCCTTTTGCAGCCATAGCGTCTAAAAAAGCTGAAGCCGGCATCGATGAGACAGCTGATGTGTTTATCGATTTACGCCTGACAAAAGGCTTGCTGCCGGATGATGACGGCGGACGAACTGGATTCCCTTCTTCTATTGCAGGTTTGTATGTATACTTTTTGATGAAAATGACGATTGAAGAAATTATAGCAGAGTATGAAGAAGGGTAAGTTTAAACATCACGCGTAAAAAGAGAAAAAATCCTCCAACGTAAAATACAGAAAAGGACCTGTCTAATTCGACAGGTCCTTCATATTTAATTATTTTTAATAGAAGCTTGAATAAATTCTCTAAACAACGGCTGCGGCCGCGTCGGGCGCGATGTGAATTCTGGATGGAACTGCGCAGCGACAAACCATGGGTGATCTGCAAGCTCAACAATTTCAACGAGACGGCCATCCGGGCTTGTGCCGGAAAAGATAAAGCCTTTTTTCTCCATTTGCTCACGGAATTCATTGTTAAATTCGTACCGATGGCGGTGACGTTCGTACACAATTTCTTCATTGTATGCGGCGCGCGCCTGTGTACCCGGTTTTAGTTTACATGCATAAAGCCCAAGACGAAGCGTACCACCCAAGTCTTCGATATCTTTTTGCTCAGGCAGAAGATCGATAATCGGATATGGTGTGTCCGGCATGATTTCCGCTGAATGCGCCCCTTCAAGCTTTAGTACGTTGCGTGCATATTCAATGGATGCGAGCTGCATACCCAGGCAAATACCGAAAAACGGCACATTGTTTTCACGCGCATATTGAATCGCCGCCAGTTTTCCATCAATGCCGCGATCACCAAATCCGCCAGGCACAATAATGCCAGCTGCGTCCTTTAAACGTTCTGCAGCGTTTTCCTGTGACAATTCCGCTGAGTTTACCCAGTCGATTTCAACATCTGTATCGAACTGATAGCCGGCGTGTTTTAATGACTCCGCAACAGAGATATAAGCATCTTGCAATTCTACATATTTGCCAACCAGGGCAATGCGTGTTTTATTCGGCAGGTTGCGCACTTTGTCTACAAGCGCGCTCCATTCTGTCATGTCGGCCTCGTGGCATTGCATTTTCAGCAAGCGGCAAACGAGTTCGTCCATGTTTTGCTTTTGAAGCATAAGCGGAACAGCATACAACGTATCGGCATCTGTCGCTTCAATAACCGCTTCTTTCGCGATATCACAGAAAAGAGCTAATTTGTCTTTCATGTCCTGTGAAATCGGCATTTCCGTCCGCACAACGATAATGTTTGGCTGGATGCCTAAGCTGCGAAGTTCTTTTACGCTATGCTGTGTTGGCTTTGTTTTCATTTCGCCGGCGGCTTTTAAATATGGAATAAGTGTACAGTGAATGTATAACACATTATCCTGGCCAACATCACTTTTAATTTGGCGGATCGCTTCTAGAAATGGAAGGGATTCGATATCACCGACTGTGCCCCCGATTTCTGTGATGACAACATCTGCCCCTGATTCTTTGCCCGCACGGAATACGCGCTCTTTAATTTCATTTGTAATGTGCGGAATAACCTGTACCGTGCCGCCTAAATATTCACCACGGCGCTCTTTACGGAGAACCGTAGAGTATACTTTACCCGTTGTAATGTTGCTCAGCTTCGTTAAATTAATATCAATGAAGCGCTCGTAATGACCAAGGTCAAGATCCGTTTCTGCCCCGTCATCTGTTACAAATACTTCTCCATGCTGATACGGGCTCATCGTTCCCGGGTCCACATTAATGTATGGGTCGAATTTTTGAATAAACACCTTTAACCCGCGATTCTTCAGCAAGCGGCCGAGAGATGCGGCAGTGATGCCTTTTCCAAGAGATGAAACAACGCCGCCTGTTACGAAAATATATTTCGTCAAAGTGAAAATCCTCCTCAAATGGTTTTAATTCTTTAAAAAAATACAAAAAACGCCCCGCTTACTTCTCAGTAAGAGGAGCGTTATCGACTAAATTCATCGTCTCATAAAGAGCCCAAATAACATACTACAATTCACGAATGAAATAGTCAAGGGAAGATTCTTGTTTATTTATCACCGAGGTCGTACTCATCCTCGGCGCCTTCTTCTTCCTCAAATTCATCTTCGTCGTCTTTAAGATCTTCATCGATTTCAACGTCCAGGTCATCTTCAAGATCGTCGTCCAGATCGTCATCGTCATCATCTTCGTCAATGTCAAGATCGTCTTCCACATCATCGAAATCATCATCGTCATCAAAATCAACGAGGACTTCTTCTTCTTCGAGGACTTCTTCTTCAAAATCATCCTCAACAACTTTTTTCGCTTTTTTCTTACGTGTTTTCACTGGTGCGTTCGTCGTTTCTTCTTCCAGCTTTTCAACCGGATACCAAGCGCGAAGCCCCCAGCGATTGTCACCAAGCGGTAAGAAGCTCCCATCAATATTCAGATCTGTATAGAACTGAACCATACGGGATTTTACTTCTTGTTCTGAAATCTCCAAATGCTTTTTAATTTCAGCAAGCAGATCTTTAAACGAAACCGGCTCATGTTTATCAGCAAGGATCAAATGTGCCAGTTCAAGGAATGACATTTCTTTTAATTGTTCTTTCGAATGTTGTTGCAAGCTCACCATCCGCACTTCCCTTCTCTATTTGCACGCCCAAAAAAAGAGCAAAAACGTTTTTGGCATATTCTCCATTATAAACAAAAAATATGGCTCTACGCCATATTTATGTGATGATTTCTGTTTTTTTTCCTGCGGGAGCAGCGGAATGGCTTATTTGCTTCGTTTCTCGGCGCTTTTTTGCCCGTCCTGTTACTTCGTCATACGTTTTATAAAAGAAAAAAATCGAAAGAAGCAAGAACGGAATAGCCCCAAATTGTTTCATATAAAGCCAGTAAGATCCAATTGAGACCACGGCGATTGTTACGTAGTTAAGAAACTGCTTCAATCTTTCACGCCCTTTCAATCGACAGTTTTCGATTATTTTCTAATTTGTATTCACAGTATATCTTCTTACTATAATAAGAATATGTATGAAATGTAAATTTATTAATAATTATTCCCGCTTTTTTAAAAAATAACTCGACTTTGGGCGAAAAAGAAACTTTCGGCATAGGTATGCGTCCTTATAATCATTTTCAAGCTGTAGTGTTTTGGGTTATGTACGCCGGGTAATTAAAAAGCAGACACAGCAAAAAACAAAAATTTTTTTCAGGAGGATTATAACATCATGGATAATAAAAAATTTATTGGCGTATATCACAATGAAACAGATTTAATGGCTAAAATGGACGAACTAAAAACAAACGGCTATGCAGAAGAAGATATGTACATTACAGTAAAGGACAAAGATGCCGTTTCAATGGTACGCGGCCGGACAAATGCCGAAGTTGAAACGGCAGGCGGCTCTTGGGGTGACCGTTTTATGTCATTCTTATCCGGCGTCGATCCGATCCGCGATGGATTCTGCAATATGGGGCTTTCAGATGAAGAATCAGACCGCTACTATAACGACATCGAAAACGGAGGCATGCTTTTATATGTAGACCGTGATTATGGCAGCCGCTACGACAGTGAGTATGATCCAAGCAGAACAGTCGGCATTGCTAATGGAAATACGGCGGATCTAAATGGAGAGCGTTTAGAACCGATTGATTATGACCGGCTTAACGACTTAAATACAAACCGCTCCGGCTCCCTTACATCAGCGGATAAAACAGACGCTAATTTAGGCAGCAATTTGTATACAGAAAACGACTCATTGCGTTCAGATGATACATTAAGAGAAGAAGAAACGCTGCGTTTGCATGAAGAACGCTTAAATGTAAATAAAGAACGCGTTCAAACGGGCGAGGTTTATGTTGAAAAAGAAGTGATTGAGGAAGAGCAGGTCATTGACGTGCCAGTTGAGCGCGAAGAAGTATTTGTTGAGCGCCGCCCTGTGACAGAAGGTGATCTTACAGCAACAGATAATGATTTAACCGCATTTGACGAGCGAGACCCTGCATTTAAAGAGGACGGGGAAACGATTCGAGTGCCAATTACGGAAGAGCGCGTCGAAGTGACGAAAAAACCGGTTGTTACAGAAGAAATCGTTATTGGCAAGCGTAAAGTAGAAGATACAGAAACGGTTCGTGATACGGTTCGCCGTGAAGAAGCCCATATAGAAGAAGACGGCAGCGTAGTCGGAAAAGATAAACTCCGGAAAGATCGTGACGGCTTGTTATAAAAAGAATCCGCTCCGCTCTCAGTTGAGAGCGGAGTTTTTTTGATATCCCTTGATTCCTTCTAAAAGCAAATCCGTCTGTAAAAAAATGTATTCCTCTAATGTAAAGCTTTTTTGCAGCATCCAGCGGCGGAACCCCCACATTTGTCCTTGCACAAAAATATTTTGCGCCAGCAAATGAACATATGCTTCGCTCATTTCTATCACACCACGATCGACGCAGCGCTGAATGAGTGTCTCAAACATGCCCGTCATCTCTACTTCTTTTTGCAGCACATAAGGCAGCGCATCTTTTGAAAGCGACTTTGCTTCCTGGTACATAACAAGTACTTCATCCTGCATTTCATCAATCACATGAAAATAATAGCTGATTCCAAGCTTTAAACTTTCCAGCGTCCCTTGTTCGAGATCAATTTGCTCCAGCCGTTTTTTAACTTGATCATAAATGCTGTCACAGACAAGGTAAAGGACATCCTCTTTTGTCCGAATGTACTCATATAGCGTACCAATGCTAAAACCCGCCGCTTTCGCAATTTCACGGGTTGTTGTCCGATGAAATCCTTTTTGCTTAAAAAGCTGCACAGAACCGCGAATCATTTCTCCCCGGCGCTTTTCAATAAGCTGTTTGTCTTTCACCGATGTTTGCACAGGTCGTTTCGTTCGTTCCATTTTTTTACACACCCTTACTTTGTTAACATTCTGGAAATAACGAGGCGCTGAATTTCCTGCGTCCCTTCATAAATTTGCGTAATTTTCGCGTCACGCATAAACCGCTCGACCGGATAGTCTTTCGTATAGCCGTAGCCCCCAAAAATTTGCACGGCTTCTGTTGTAACATTCATTGCTGTATCACCAGCCATCAGCTTCGACATCGCCGACGCTTTCCCATACGGCTTTCCTTCCGTTTCCAGCCAGGCTGCTTGATAGGTAAGCAGCCTGGCTGCTTCGATCGACGTGGCCATATCCGCCAGCTTAAATGAAATGCCTTGATTGGCCATAATCGGCTTGCCGAATTGTTTACGCTCCTGCGCATAAAGGAGTGCTGCATCAAGCGCCCCTTGCGCAATGCCGACTGCCTGCGCTGCAATGCCATTGCGTCCACCGTCAAGCGTCATCATCGCGATTTTAAAACCGCTTCCAATTTCACCAAGTACGTTTTCCGCCGGAACGTGGCAATTGTCAAAGATAATCTCTGTTGTCGGCGAGGAACGGATGCCCATTTTTTGTTCTTTTTTGCCGATGGAAAATCCGGTGAACTCTTTTTCAACAATAAACGATGTGATGCCTTCTTCCGCTGCCGCAAACACAATGTAAATGTCCGCAATGCCGCCATTTGTAATGAAGATTTTTGATCCATTTAAAATAAAGTTTTCGCCGCTGCGGCGGGCAGTCGTTTTCATACCTCCCGCATCCGAACCACTTCCGGATTCCGTCAATCCATAAGCCCCGATTTTTTCTCCTTGTGCCATCGGCTTTAAATACCGTATTTTTTGCTCTTCAGTGCCGAACGTATAAATAGGCCAGCCGGCAAGCGACGTGTGCGCAGATAACGTCACTCCGGTTGATGCACATACACGGGATAATTCTTCGACCGCAATACAATACGCAAGATAATCGCTGCCGATGCCGCCGTACTTTTCCGGCCACGGGATGCCCGTTAAGCCAAGCTCCGCCATCTTACGGAAAATCTCCATATCAAATCGCTCTTTCTCATCCCGTTCGGCTGCGGTCGGTGCTACTTCATTTTTGGCAAAGTCCCGTACCATTTTGCGAATCATGTTATGTTCTTCTGATAGTGTAAAGTTCATATTCCCATCCCCTTTGCTAAATGCTTGCTGATGACAATCCGTTGAATTTCTGATGTACCTTCGTAAATTTCCGTCACTTTTGCATCACGAAAATACCTCTCCGCCGCTCCATTTCTCCCTATCTGCCGCACACATTCAGTAGCTGCCGCCACAGCCGCTTTTGAAGCAAAAAGTTTTGCCATCGATGCTTCTTTTCCGCATTGCTGTCCTGCCGACCTCAGAAAAGCTGCCTGATATACGAGCAGTCTGGCTGCTTCAACGGACACGGCCATGTCAGCCAGCTGTATGTTTGGATGATGTGCCTGCGCATACTGATATGCCGCGTCTGCAATGCCAAGCGCTTGTGCAGCGATCCCAATTCGTCCCCCATCGAGGTTTGCCATAGCGATTTTAAAACCGTCTCCTTCTTCCCCAATCCTGTTTGCAAGTGGAATACACATGTCCTCAAATGTGATGAAGACTGTTTTTGATCCGTGCAGCCCCATCTTTTTCTCATCCTTGCCAATCATGAGACCCGGCGTGCTTTTTTGTGCAATAAAAGCGGTAATGCCTCCTTCTGCTCTGGCAAACACAATATATGTATTCGCCGCGCCGCCGTTTGTAATAAACAGCTTTGATCCGTTTAAAATATAGCTGTTTCCATCACGGCGTGCGGTTGTTTTCAAAGACCCCGCATCAGAACCCGAGGACGGCTCGGTTAAGCAAAAAGCGCCGAGCCATTCACCGGAAGCAAGCTTTGGAATGTATGCTTGCTTTTGTGCTTCTGTCCCAAACGATAAAATTGGAGTGGTGCCGACTGATGTATGGACGGATAAAATAACGCCGGCAGCCGCACTTACTTTTGACAGTTCATGGATAGCGATGATGTACGAGATGAAATCGCGCCCGGTTCCTCCATATGTTTTCGGAATCGTGATCCCCATCAACTGCTGCTCCGCCATTTTCCGTACGAGTGCAGACGGAAATTCGCCCGCTTCCATTTGCGGAATAAATGAAGCGACAACGTTTTCCGCAAAATAACGGACGGCGTCACGCATTTGCTGCTGTGAAGCAGTAAACCCGAAGTTCATCTCGATCCCCCCGTTTAATCGTAGGTGTAAAATCCGCGTCCCGCTTTTTTGCCAACCCAGCCAGCTTTTACATATTTCCGAAGTAACGGACATGGCCGATATTTATCATCACCAAAGCCTTCATGCAAAATTTCCATCACCGACAAGCATGTATCGAGTCCGATAAAATCAGCGAGCTGAATTGGACCCATCGGATGATTCATCCCAAGCTTCATGACCTCATCAATCGCTTCTTTCGTCGCTATCCCTTCATACAGCGTGTAGATGGCTTCGTTAATCATCGGCATTAAAATACGGTTTGAAACAAAGCCGGGAAAGTCGTTTACTTCAACGGGCATTTTCCCGATTGCTTTTGTTACCTCTTCTATTTTTTTATATACTTCATCCGACGTAGCCAGTCCGCGGATAATTTCAACAAGCTTCATTACCGGAACAGGGTTCATAAAGTGCATGCCGATTACTTTTTCGGGACGATCAGTTGCAGCTGCAATTTCTGTAACGGGCAGCGATGATGTGTTCGAAGCAAGAATCGTATGGTCCGGTGTGATTTCGTCCAGCCGTGCAAAAATATCCCGCTTCACATTCATGCTTTCAACAACCGCTTCAATGACCAGATCCACGGAAGACGCATCTTGTAATGCAGCAGACGGCGTTACTTTCGCCAGGACCTCCTCTTTTCCTTCTTCATTCATGCGCTGTTTTTCTACTTGGCGCACGAGATTTTTTTCAATATTCCGCATGCCTTTTTCTATGTTTTCTTCACTTATATCGTAAAGAATGACATCATATCCAGCCTGCGCGCACACTTGAGCAATACCGGAACCCATCTGGCCGGCTCCAATCACCATAATTTTTCTTATTTTCACATTACGCCCTCCTTCAGAACGGGAAACGGGAAGCAAACAAATGCTTCCCTTATGAGGCACTCGCTTCTTGCTGCGTACCGAAAACGGATTTCTCTAAAATTTCTGCTATGTCATAGGTTGCGACTTTGTCTTCTATTTCTTTCGCTTTCGTTCCGTCGCTGAGCATCGTTAAACAGAATGGGCATCCTGAACTGATCACAGACGGAGTGACAGCAAGAGCCTGTTCAGTGCGGGCAACATTGACACGGTGTCCCGTATCCTCTTCCATCCACATCATACCGCCGCCTGCGCCGCAGCACATGCCGTCTTGGCGGTTTCGCTTCATTTCAACAAGCTCGACGCCCGGAATGGAAGCTAAAATTTCGCGTGGCGGATCATATACATTGTTGTAGCGGCCAAGGTAGCACGAATCATGGAACGTGATTTTTTCGTTGACTGCGTACAGCGGCTTTATCTTTCCGTCTTTCACAAGTTTATCTAATAACTCAGTATGATGGTATACCTCTGCTGTAAAGCCGAAATCCGGATACTCTCTTTTAAAAATATTGTACGCATGCGGGTCAATGGTGACGATTTTTTTTACGTTGTTTTTTTCAAATTCCGCAATATTTGAAGCTGCCAGCTCTTGAAACAAAAATTCATTCCCCAGACGTCGCGGAGTATCCCCGGAGTTTTTTTCTTTGTTACCCAGAATAGCAAAGGAGACACCGGCTTCATTCATAAGCTTCGCAAAGGACAGGGCAATTTTTTGGCTGCGGCTGTCAAACGCGCCCATGGAGCCGACCCAGAATAAGTATTCCGGTTCTTCGCCCGCTTTTTGCGCTTCTTTCATCGTTGGAATGTGGACGTCATCGCGCAGCTCCCGCCACTTTTCTTTATCTTTCCGGTTTAATCCCCACGGGTTGCCCTGGCGCTCAATATTTTGCATCGCACGCTGCGCATCCGGGTTCATTTTTCCTTCTGTCAGCACGAGATAACGGCGCATATCGATAATTTTATCTACGTGCTCGTTCATGACTGGACACTGATCTTCACAATTGCGGCACGTCGTACATGCCCAGATTTCTTCTTCCGTAATGATGTCACCAATCATTTGTGGGCTGTACGGATCAATTCCATTTGCAATTTTGTTTCCCTTGGTATCCGCAAATGCAAACGCCGGCACCCACGGCTGCTGGGACTTTACTGCCGCTCCGGTAAACGTTAGGTGGTCACGCAGTTTCACGATCAAATCCATCGGTGACAGCATTTTCCCTGTTCCGGTTGCCGGGCACATATTCGTGCAGCGGCCGCATTCTACACACGCATAAAAATCGATCATCTGTGCCTGTGTAAAGTCTTCAATTTTTCCAGCACCAAATGATTCCTGTGTTTCGTCTTCAAAATCAATTTTGCGCAGTGTGCCTGCCTTGTCCAACCGGTGAAAATATGTGTTTACCGGTCCTGCGATCAAGTGCGCGTGCTTCGACTGCGGCACATATACAAGGAACGTCAGCAGCACGAATAAGTGTAGCCACCACATTACATAGAACGACCCGATGACAACTGGCTTTGAAAGGCCGGCGAAAATAAGCGCAATAACAGATGCGACCGGTTCGGACCAGCTAAAATGAACCGTTTCCTCATGCCAGATGAGCGACATCCCATTGCCCACTAAAACCGATACCATTAGCGAGCCGATAAAAATGAGGACAAGGCCGCTTTTCCAGCCGCGTTTCAGGCGGACGAGCTTTTCAATATAACGGCGGTAAAAAGCCCAGACGACCGCCACGAGAATTATTAATGTGACAAGTTCCTGGAAAAATGTAAAGGGTCCATAAAGCGGACCAAGCGGTAAATGCGCACCCGGTAAGATTCCTTTTATAATAAAGTCCAGCGCCCCAAGCTGGACAAGCAAAAAGCCGTAAAAAAACATGACGTGAATCGCACCGCTTTTTTTGTCTTTTAATAACTTCTTCTGGCCGAAAACGTTGACCATAATATTTTGGATCCGTTCATCCTTTTTCCCGTTAAACTCTTCTTTTTTGCCGAGCTTAATGAATTCATAGCGTGTCTTCAATAAATACATAAATAAGTAACCTGCGTAAGCGATTACAAAAAGTGCAGCAATTAAATTCACCCATAGTAATCCGTTCATGCTGTGCACATCCTTTCCCATTAATCCCCTTTGATCTCTTCTATCGTAATATATGAATGAGCATTCAGTCAATATTTTTTATGGCATTCTTAAAAAATGTATATGCGATTCTCTCCTTCATATATGTGACGTACAAAAAAGCTGCCGGGCTTTCGCCGGGCAGCTAAAAAATGTATTACATTGTCTCAGGTGCGGAAACACCAATCAATTTCAATGCGTTTTTCAATGTAATCTGCACCGCCTGAACGAGTGCAAGACGTGCGTTTGATACGTCTTCATTTTCTTTGTCAACGACTTTGTGCGCGCCGTAGAAGCTGTGGAACCCAGCCGCGAGCTCATGCACATAGTTTGTAATTCGGTGCGGAATGCGCTTGTCTGCCGCTTCAGCTACAACTTGCGGGAAGTCTCCGATTTTTTTCAGTAAATCAATTTCTTTTTCAGATGTTAATAATGCAACATTTGCTTCTGGTGAAGCCTTTAAGCCTTGCTCGGCCGCCTGGCGTAAAATGCTTGAAATACGGGCATAAGCGTATTGTGAATAATAAACAGGGTTTTCATTTGATTGCGATACCGCAAGATCCAGGTCAAAGTCCATATGTGTATCGCCGCTGCGCATCGCGAAAAAATAACGAACGGCGTCTAAACCGACTTCTTCGACAAGCTCACGCATCGTTACAGCTTTCCCTGTCCGTTTACTCATCTTCATCTTTTCTCCGTCTTTATACAACTGCACCATTTGAATAATTTCCACTTCCAGCTGATTCGGCTTCATGCCAAGTGCTTCGACTGCCGCTTTCATACGAGGAATGTAGCCGTGATGGTCAGCACCCCAAATGTTGATGACTTTTTGGAAGCCCCGTTCGAATTTATCGCGGTGATAAGCAATATCTGGCGTTAAATATGTGTATGACCCGTCCTGCTTGCGAAGAACACGGTCTTTGTCGTCACCGAACGTTGTTGAGCGGAACCAAAGTGCACCATCTTCTTCAAATGTATGACCGTTTTCATCGAGCGCCTTGAGTGCTTCGTCAATTTTGCCGTTTTCATAAAGGGATGTTTCAGAAAACCAGACGTCAAAGTTTACGCGGAAATCCGCTAAATCTTTTTGCAGCTTGGCAAGTTCGAGCTTTAAGCCATGCGCACGGAATGTTTTATAACGCTCTTCTTCTGGCATATTCGCAAATTCATCGCCAAATTCATCGGCAAGCTCTTTCCCGATGTTGATAATATCTTTTCCATGGTAGCCATCTTCAGGCATCTCTTTTTCCTTGCCGAGCGCCTGGAAGTAACGCGCTTCAACAGACAAGGCCAAATTGTGAATTTGATTGCCGGCGTCATTAATGTAATATTCACGTGTGACATCATAGCCGGCTGCATCAAGCACATTACACAATGAATCACCGACAGATGCGCCGCGGGCATGGCCAAGGTGCAGGTCACCGGTTGGGTTGGCGGAAACAAACTCCACTTGGATTTTTTGATTTTGTCCTGCATTCGACTTTCCGTATTCATCGCCCGCTTTTAATACGGCGGGGACAAGATCTGTTAAATAGCTGTTGTTCATGTAAAAGTTAATAAATCCAGGTCCGGCGATGTCGATTTTCTGGACAGAGCTTTTTGATAAATCCATATTTTCTTGAATAGCTTCGGCAATTTGGCGCGGCGCTTTTTTAGCAATACGAGCCAGCTGCATCGCCATATTTGTTGAATAATCGCCATGTGATTTATCTTTCGGTGTTTCGAGTAATACGGCCGGGATTTCGCTTTCTCCGGCAAGTCCCGCTTTCAGGACAGCCGCTTTTATTTCTTCTTTCAGCTGTGCCTGCATTTGTTCTGCAATGTTCACAAGTTTTCCTCCAGTTCGTAATGAATGTTCATCGTGTACGTGCCAACCGCATCACCCTGCATGAGCAAATTGTAAACCAATTCTGCCTGCCCGGTTCCGGCGTCGTCCGATTTATGGGTAAAGGCCTGCGTGTCGGTTGTGACAAGAAGCGTGCCGTATTGGCTTTCATAGGAGCCATTTAATTGCTGGCCTTCTTCAAAAATCATCCGCATTTTCAGTGCCCCGCTTCGCAGGATTAAAGCATTTTCGTTCGCAAGCTTAACGATTGTATGCACGATCCCCTCATCCTGCACTTCATCGTATTTTAAAAACGTCGAACCATCTTTTTTAAAGAGCTGGCCAAAGAGCGACAGCTCAAATGTTTCACTTTCCCCTTCGTGCGCCACATCCGTCTTCACCCGGATTTTCACCGGCATCTGCTCATCCGTCACGCCGAATCACTTCCTTGTTTTAATGTGTGTATATTTTAACACAGAAATGTCGAAGGCTGAACTTCTGTTTTTCTATTATTATTTTGCTCTAATCATGAGTATCTCCCATTTTCCAGGACTTGCCGATTCGAGCGTGATTATTTTCTTAACGTCTGTGACCATACTGCCCCTATACGTGTACAAAAAAAGCGCCCGGCTGAGAACCGGACACTTCATTCATTAAAAGAAACCTAGCAGCATTTCACGAATCAGCTTTGCTGCGGTATTGGCTGTTTGCTCGGAGTTGTCGTAAATCGGCGCCACTTCAACAAGGTCAGCACCGATCACATTTACGCCAGCACCGGCAATCGCATGAATCGATGCCAAAAGCTCTTTTGACGTAATGCCGCCACAGTCTACTGTCCCTGTGCCAGGCGCATGGGCCGGGTCAAGCACATCGATGTCGATTGTGACATAGACCGGGCGTCCCGCAAGTGTCGGCAGGATTTCTTTCAACGGCTCAAGCACTTCAAATTTTGAAATGTGCATGCCGTTTTCTTTTGCCCACTGAAACTCTTCCTTCATGCCGGAGCGAATGCCGAATGAGTAAACATTTTTCGGTCCGATATGCTCGGCGATCTTACGGATTGGCGTTGAATGAGACAATGGCTCGCCTTCATATTCCTCACGTAAATCCGTGTGTGCATCAAAATGAATGATAGCAAGATCGTCATATTTTTTCGCCGCCGCTTTCATGACCGGCCACGAGACTAAGTGCTCTCCGCCCATGCCGAGCGGTTTTTTGCCGGCCTCAAGCAAGCCGTCAATGTAATCTTCAATGATATCAAGGCTCTTCTGCGCGTTGCCGAACGGCAATGGGATGTCGCCCGCGTCAAAATATGCCACCTCATGAAGCTCACGGTCTAAATATGCACTGTACTCTTCAAGACCGATTGATACTTCACGAATACGGGACGGGCCAAAACGAGAGCCCGGGCGGTAGCTGACCGTCCAGTCCATCGGCATGCCGTACAGCACAACAGTGCTTTCTTCAAAAGTCGATTGTGTTCCTATAAAAACATTTCCTGAATATGCTTCGTCAAATCTCATCTTATGTTAAATCCTGCACAAATTTTGGCAGCGTAAATGACGCTTTGTGCAGCTCCTTCGTGTAGTATTTTGTTTCGATGTCGTGGAAACGGCTCTCTTCTATTGCAAGTGGATCGTATTTTTTGGAACCGATTGTAAAGCACCAAAGACCGCTCGGATACGTTGGAATATTCGCTGTGTACAGGCGTGTGATTGGGAAAATTTCTTTTACATCGGACTGTACTTGGCGGATTAAATCTGCTTTGAACCACGGGTTGTCACATTGTGCAACAAAAATACCATCTTCTTTTAACGCTTTTGAAATGCCCGCATAAAAGCCTTTTGTAAACAAGTTCACCGCCGGGCCGACCGGTTCTGTTGAATCGACCATAATGACGTCATATTCGTTTTCAGATTCCGCGATATGCATAAATCCATCGCCAACTTTTACTTCGACACGTGGATCTTCAAGATCACCCGCGGTTTCAGGCAAGTATATTTTTGAATATTCGATAACTTTGCCGTCAATTTCAGCAAGTGTCGCTTTTTTTACAGACGGATGTTTTAGCACTTCGCGAATAACACCGCCGTCACCGCCACCTACAACCAAAACGTTTTCCGGGTTCGGGTGCGTGAACAATGGTACGTGCGCAACCATTTCGTGGTAAACAAATTCATCACGCTGGCTCGTCATGACCATGCCATCCAAAAACAGCATGTTGCCCCACTCTTCAGTTTCAACCATTTCCAAATATTGAAAATCGGTTTGTTCTGTATGCAAAGTACGTTTCACTTTCATCGTGATGCCGTAGCTGCCTGTCTGCTTTTCCGTGTACCATAATTCACTCATGTGTGCCGCCTCCTTATTGATATGAGGATTAATGCCTTTATGATCCGCATCCTGCTTTAAATAAACAAAGGCTAAGTACGCAACACCTTTGTGAACCTCACCCTGCGGACCCTCGGAAAAAAGTATAGAACAATTTGATGAAAAAGCCTAGTGATTTTGTGATAAGACGTTTAAAAAACCGACATTTTTTTCATACTAACAAGAAAAGCGCAAACACCCTGTTCAGCACCGTATGGACTGGGGCGCTCCGATTGAGATAAAAATAGGAACGCGGCATCATGCCGCCGCGATTCAAAGCTCCCACATCCTGTGGCATTCGCCCGACGAGATTCATCTCAATCGTCGCAACGCCTTCGACCAACATCCTGTGAACCCGCGATTTGATGTTGACTTATTGTAAGGAGAGAAGCGAAGTACACTAGGCGCCAGGATGTTGAGGCTGGAAAATTTCCCAAAATATACACTTTCTTAATCTAAAGAAAAAAGGAGGAGAAGCCGCATGAAAAAGTGGCTCATTGCGATACTCGTTTCGGTTGTTGGCGCTGCTCTTATCTTTTTTTACGCGCTGTATGCCGCCGGGCCGCCAGATGTTACGGTGCCTCGCTCGACCCTTTTTTATGCAGCAGACGGAACAAAATCAGCCGAAACACATACCGGAGAAAAACGCTATTGGGTAAAACTTAATGACATTTCCCCACATGTGATTGATGCCGTCATCTCCATTGAAGACAAGCAGTTTTATAAGCATTTCGGCCTCGATCCAAAACGGATTGCCGGTGCCGCACTGGCGGACATAAAAGCGATGGCGAAAGTGCAGGGAGCAAGCACGATTACACAGCAATATGCGCGCAACGTTTTTTTAACACATGATAAAACGTGGACACGCAAGCTGAAAGAGGCATGGCAGGCCCTCCGAATTGAAGCCTTTTATTCAAAAGAAGAAATTTTAGAAGGCTATTTAAATACCGTCTATTTCGGCCATGGGGCGTATGGCATTGAAGCGGCGTCACAATTTTACTTTGACAAGTCCGCCGATGCCTTAACAGCTTCGGAAGCGGCACTGCTTGCCGCCATTCCAAAAGGCCCGTCTATTTATTCACCGCTCGCCTCACGTGAAAAATCAGAAGAACGGCGCCGGCTTATTTTATCCGAAATGAATTTGCCAAAAAACGAGTACGAAGAAGCAATAGCCGAAATTCCGAATGTGACAGGGGAGTTTGCAAACAGCGAAAATGAAGCGCCCTATTTTATCGACGCTGTACGGGCTGAGCTGGAATCGCTCGGGTTTCGGGAGCAAAGCGGGCTGAAAGTGTATACGACGCTTAATCCGTCCCATCAGAAGGCAGCCGATGAAGCAATAGCGGAAGGCATTATGGACGGCGCCTCTGTTCAGTCAGCACTTGTCTCGATTGATCCTGACACTCATTATGTAACCGCCCTGTCCGGCGGGCGAAATTACGCTGAAAGTCCGTTTAACCGGGCCATTCAAGCCTTTAGGCAGCCGGGTTCTTTAATGAAGCCTTTTTTGTATTATGAAGCGCTTGAAAATGGGTTCACACCTACAACAAAACGAAAAAGTGAACCGACAACCTTTAACGCAGCGTATTCACCGAAAAACTTTAACAGCCAATACGCGGAGCGAGGCGTGACGATGGCAGAGGCGCTGGCCGTTTCTGACAACATTTATGCGGTGAAAACCAATATGCTTCTGGGGCCGGAAACACTTGTTAACACGATGAAGCAGTTTGGTGTCACATCTGAGCTGGAAGCCGTTCCATCCCTTGCCCTCGGTACGTCAGGCATGACCGTTCTTGAAACAGCGAACGCCTATGCCACAATCGCCTCAGGCGGCATGTATGAGAGACCTGTCTTCATTACCAAAGTGGAAAATATGGATGGAGCAGTGCTGTACAAGTATAAAAAACAGCATGAACAGCGATTTGATGAAAAAAAAGTCGCCGTTCTGACTCGGTTGATGACCGGTATGTTTGATGAAACAATGAGTGACTATGCAACGCCAACCGGCGCAGCGATGGCGCCTTCCTTAACGCGTCCGTATGCGGGGAAATCCGGGTCAACCCCGTACGACTACTGGATGGCCGGATTCACCCCTTCTCTTACATCTGTCGTCTGGACGGGCTACGATGATGGAGCAGAAATTACAAAAACGGAAGACCGGTCGCGCGCGAAGGTCATTTGGGCACAATACATGGAAAAGGTCCATGCGGGCAGACAGCCGGAGGTATTCACGCGGCCACGCGGATTAATTGAAGTAGAAGTGGATATAAAGACTGGGACTGCGTGCAGCGAAGGTCATAAACTGCTGTTTGAGCGTGGGACAGAACCGACAAAAGAGTGCCAGCAGGCAGACGAGCAAACAGAAGATATGCTGTTTCCGGAGCTGCCGGAATGGTTTCGATGACATGCAAAAGCCCGGGGGTGCTGTCCCCGGGCTTTTGCATGTCCTAGCGTATGCACCTTATGCATCGCTTTCAGTTTACTCTCTTTTTGCGGTATCCGGCAACAGGAGAAATCCGAATTCTGTATTCTTCACATTTTCGTCACATTTAAGCCGTCTTTTAATTCATCTGATGAACGGCTCCACATGTCCTCGTTATGACTGATGAGAAACTCACGCAAAATCGTTTTTGAACGGTCATCCATCACATCGACAATAATATGGCGTTTCAGCGATTTATCCATGCGGTTTACGTGTTCCGGCAGCGACTTATAACCGCGGCGAATTTCACGATTTACCGTCATTTCGCACGCTGTCACCCCAGCGTAATAGGGACCTTCTTCTTTTCGGTCAATGGTCACCCAAACGAGCCAATACGGTTTTGCATCCGGCACTTCTTCTTTTGTTTTTAAAAACTTAATGCCTTTTTCAACCGCACTGCGCGCATGCATCGCGCCAATATCAATATGAGCAGAATCATCCTCCACGTCGATAATAACTGGCGACACCTGCTCAAGGCTGAGTGCACCTTTCCCAAATCCTTTATGTCCATCTGTCGGATCGTTTTTAATAATGTTAAAGCCGACTTTCTTTTTTTGTTCCATCGTTGTTTAGCCCTCCTTACAAAAATGCGCCAAAAATCGTGTTAAATCCAGCGAGCACGGCGTTTGTCATTGTGCCCAAAAATGGGCTGATCGTATAATTGCCAAGCGGTGTAATAACCACAATTAAAAACAACAGCACACCATATTGTTCGTACTGTGTCAATTTTACACGCAGATTCGGCGGCGCCAAATCTTCTAAAATCCGATAGCCGTCAAGCGGCGGAAAAGGCAGCAGGTTAAATACAAACAGAAGCACATTCAGCCAGACCATCATTTCTAATAATTGAAAAACAAAGACTGGTGCACCTGCGCCGATTAAATATAAAGCGCCTAATGAGATAAACGCGATCAGGAAGTTGCTGAGCGGCCCCGCAAGCGACACAAGCACACCGGCAAGCTTCGGGTTTTTAAAGTTTCGCCGGTTAACTGGTACAGGGCGCGCCCAGCCAAATCCGGCAATTAAAATAAAAATAGTTCCGATCGGGTCAAGGTGATGAACTGGATTTAACGTCAATCTCCCTTGATCTTTTGCCGTATCATCTCCAAATTTATACGCTGTATACGCATGTGCGAATTCATGCACCGTAAACGCAACAAGCAGCGAAATAATAACAAACGGCAGCTGTTCTAAATCAAAGCGTAAAAAACTCTCTAAAAAAGTATCCAAAAAAGCGCTCCTTTACTTCCGATATATTTCTAATATATTCCTTATCCTTCTTTTTACCGTCCGGTTCGAGGATTCATCCCGAAGCACATCAACGGGGAAATACAGTTTATGATCGGTCCGCCGTTTGCCGGAAATGGCTTCAACTATGTCTGAACGGCTGGACAATTCCTGCAGTGTTTCATCGTCTTTCATCAGTAAATAAATCGGCTGCCGCTCCGATTCAATACCCGGCCGGTAAAAATCGTAAGGCAGGTCAGATGATGAATCGTGGACAAGGTAATATTCCGGATCAATGCCCGCTTTTCGAAATAAATCTTCCAGCTCTGCATATTTTTCCTGCTCCGCCGCCGGATCAAACTCAATGTATTTAAATAAATTCCGGTTCATGAACCGGCTGCACAAATCTTTCAAAATCTCGTCTTCTTCCTCCTGCCAGACATGAAAATAAAACATCACAACCGATTCATCCAAATTTACATACTCTTCAAGCGAGCAGTCTCCTTCAAACAGCGATGCAAAGTGAACCGGCTTCTGTCGAAATGAATAGCTCTGTTCATATAATTCTTTTGCCCGGTGCAATGTTTTAGACAGCAGCACTTCCGCACTTCGCGTCACCGGGTGAAAATAAATTTGCCAGTACATTTGATAGCGGCTCATAATGTAATCTTCCACCGCATGCATGCCGCTTAATTTAAAAACAGCCTGCTCCGCGCGTGGACGGATAACCCGCAAGATACGCTCCATATCAAAATGGCCGTAGCTCACGCCCGTGTAATACGCATCACGCTGCAAATAATCCATCCGGTCCGCATCAATCTGGCTCGAAATTAAGCTTACAACCAGTTTATTCGGATATGTCTTATTAAT
Source organism: Domibacillus iocasae (assembly GCF_001750285.1). Classification (GTDB taxonomy): domain Bacteria; phylum Bacillota; class Bacilli; order Bacillales; family Domibacillaceae; genus Domibacillus; species Domibacillus iocasae. Next base: position 212,084 of record NZ_MAMP01000021.1, on the reverse strand, counting down.
GACCGCGGCTACTTGTTCCGGGAAATCTTCACTCACTTTGGACAGCACCCGGTTAATATCTGTATCACCAAGGACGATCCGCTTCGTGTATTCTTCATGATCGAGTCCGAATACTTTTTCAAATGAGTGAGAAAATGGACCGTGGCCGACATCGTGCAAGAGCGCCGCGCAAAGGCTGACAAGCCGCTCCTCCGCATTCCATTCCGGTCTGCCGCGAAAAATATCATCGACAATCCGGCGGACAATTTCATAGACACCGAGAGAATGGTTGAACCGGCTGTGCTCTGCTCCATGGAAGGTGAAGTACGTTGTACCGAGCTGGCGAATTCGACGCAGCCGCTGAAACTCTTTTGTGCCGATTAAATCCCAAATCACCACATCCCGCACATGAACGTAGCGATGAACCGGATCTTTAAACACTTTCTCTTCTTTCAACTTCTGCTTCGCGTAGCTCACATATGCGCCCCCAGTCTCTTTTTTTGTCCATTATAACGGAAAAATCAATTATTATGGGAAAATTCGCACTGATGGATGCATATACTGCTAGCAAATAGAAAAAAAATCACCTTTTTTCAAAAGAAAAGGTGATTTGGATTATGACTTTAGCTTTTTCACGATTTTTTCCATGAGCTCATCTTCTGTTAAAGCCGCAACCGGCCGGTTATTGACGAACGCAAACGTTTTTTTGCGGCCAGGACCGCAATAGGACTGGCATTTTACATCGATCGATGCGTCCGGATCTAATTTTTCGAGCTTAGGAATCAACGTTTTAAGATTCACTGCCTGGCAGTCATCGCATACACGAAACTCATTCGCCATGTCTAACATTCCCTTCCGTTCATTCATCACGATATTTTACATGGAAAAAAGCGTGTTTGCAAGCCTACCATGTATAAAATGGCAGATGTCCGGCAATCCTGTTCATAGAGACTATTTTTCATAAGGAGAGATGATAAGATGAAAGTTCGTCAAGATGCCTGGTCAGAAGAAAATGATTTGCTGCTCGCTGAAACAGTTCTCCGCCATGTACGTGAAGGAAGCACGCAATTGAACGCATTTGAAGAAGTTGGTGACATCTTAAACCGGACATCTGCTGCTTGCGGATTTCGCTGGAATGCCGTCGTCCGTACACAATATGAAAAAGCGCTCGGTCTCGCTAAAAAGCAGCGAAAACAGCGAAACCGTACGATTGAAAAAAAAGTGCTGTATACGCCTCCCGCCCAAGGAACGTTAACAATGGCAGATGTTATCGGCTACTTGCAAACCATTGATTCAATTGATGCTGTCAAAGCAGAAAACGAAAAGCTTCGCGCTGAAAACGAACAATTGCAGCATAGATTAGATCAAATCGAGCAGTCTTCCGAAATTATGCAGGAAGACTATGAAACATTGATGAAAATAATGAATCGTGCCCGTAAATTTGTTGCCCTTGATGATGAAGAAAAGCAGGCTGTGACATTTAAGATGGAACGAAACGGCAACCTGGAAAAAGTAGCGGAGTGAGTTTAAGCGAGTGCTTTATCGTTCCGTTCGATGACCCGCTGTAAATATCCGTCAAATACATCTGCTTCAAATGAAGTCATGGAGCCGCCTTCAAGCGGTCCGCCCATTTCTTTTAATGACTGAAGAAAACGGATGATCACGTTCTGGATTGTCAGCGGTTCTCCAGTCAGCTCCGCAAGAGACGCCATTACATCCGGCTTAATATTCGGATAGACCCATTTCGTCTCATCATTTCGTTTAGCCGCTTCATAAAATGTGCGAATCTCCGCAGCCCGGTCTGATCCGCTGCCATTCACACACAAATAAATTTGAACAGCGACACCTTTTTTTAAACGGCGCTGTGAAATTCCGGCGAACTTCTTTCCGCCGATACTAAGATCATAGCTTCCAGGGCAGTAAGAACCGACAACTTCATAGGCATCGATATTGGCTTGTGGAAACATATGGCGAATAAGCGCGTACATCGCTTCATAGCCACGGTCAATGTCGATGCCTTTTTCCGTGTCCGGCACAATAAGCGACAAGTTTAACACGCCATCATCAAGAAGCACGGCCAATCCTCCTGAGTTTCGGACAATGACCCGGTAGCCCGCATCTTCCAGTACTTTCACGCCCTCTTTTAAATATGGAAGCTTCGTATCTTGAATGCCAAGAACGACTGTATCATGATGCACCCATGCACGTGCAGTTGCCGGGCTGTGTCCGGCACCGATTGCTGTTGCCAGCGCATCATCCGTCGCAAAGGAATGAATGGGGTTAAAGCCGGGTCCATATGCGGATTGATCGATAAACCGCCAGATCGGCCGGCAGAGGAGCGAGTCTGATTGATCCATAATTATATTCTCCTTCACAAAATGTTTTCTTTTAACTGCAGCTTTGAAGAGCGACGACGGTCCCGGGTGAATGCCACAGGGCGTGGGCAGTTTTGACATACGGCGGCAGGACGCCGCGAAGTTAGCTTTTGATCATTTTATGCTATAGTAGAGTCAGAATACAATACATAGGAGATGAATGAAAATGAGTGAAGCAGCAAAAACACTTGAGGGTTGGTACTGTTTGCATGATTTCCGGTCAATTGACTGGGCATCGTGGAAAATGCTGTCGAGTGACGAGCGGGAAAATGCACTCAGCGAATTCCGCAAGTTTCTTTATAAATTGGAAGCCACACAGGAGTTGAAAGAAGGCAGTCATTCATTTTACAGCGTCGTTGGACAAAAAGCTGATTTCATGCTGATGATTTTGCGCCCGACGATGGCCGAATTGAATGTGATTGAAACCGAATTTAATAAGCTGAAAATTGCCGAGTTTACGACTCCGGCCTATTCATACGTATCGGTGGTCGAACTTAGCAACTACCTTTCTTCTGATGAAGATCCCTATCAAAATCCACAAATTCGTGCACGTCTGTATCCGGAACTGCCGAAATCGGAATATGTCTGCTTCTATCCGATGGACAAACGACGCCAGGGCGAAGATAACTGGTATATGCTTCCGATGAAAGAACGCGGTTCCCTCATGCGCAGCCATGGCATGATCGGACGCCAGTATGCCGGCCTCGTTAAGCAGATTATTACCGGTTCTGTGGGCTTTGATGATTATGAATGGGGCGTCACGCTTTACGCAGATGACGTACTTCAATTTAAAAAATTAATTTATGAAATGCGTTTCGATGAAGTGAGCGCACGCTACGGCGAATTCGGCTCCTTTTTTGTCGGCAGCTTGCTGACAGATGAGAAATTCGCACAAATGATGCATGTCAATTAAAGGTTGAAAGGAAACCGCGCCCTCATCGGGCGCGGTTTTTGTTTGTGCGAGTTCCGTAGACAATAGCACCTTTAAATACAAAAATGCATACCTTACAAAGGGAGGTGTTCATTTGCCTGTTGTCGCTTACACAGAAGAGCATTTAAAGCTTTTAGCCCGGCTGATGCGGGCGGAAGCAGAAGGAGAAGGCCCACTCGGGATGCTGATGGTTGGAAATGTTGGCGTTAATCGAACACGTGCAGACTGTCTTGACTTCACTCAAATCCGCAATTTACAAGACAGGGTGTTTCAGTCTCCTGGGGGTTTTGAGGCAACAAAAAAGGATATTTTTACCAATTATCCCGTCAGATAGACATTGATCTGGCACGAAAAGTCGTTAATGGCGGCCGCTATCACCCGGCATCCAATGCACTCTGGTTTTTGAGCCTGCAGGAGAATGCCCTGCTCAATGGTATGGCCAGTCCAATACCGGGCGATTCACAAAGCCCACTGTTTTTTCGCTCTGCTTCGATCCGTTTGTCCACGTGTATATTAATTAAGGGGGAATAGTAAAGATGAATCCTTACGGTTACATGGCAATGCCCGTTCAGCAAGTACCGATGCCTATGCCTGGTGGTCCAAGACAAGGGCAAGGGCAATATCCACCAGGTATGGGACAGGGTCCCGGGCAGGGTGCGGCTCCCGTTCAGCCTACAATGGAAGAATCTTATATCGAGAACATTTTTCGCCTGAACCGGGGCAAAATGGTGACGGTATATACAACATTTGAAAACAATAAAGAGTGGAACGCCAAAGTGTTTCGTGGACAAATCGAAGCAGCTGGACGTGACCATTTAGTTTTAAGTGAGCCTACCGGCCGGCGCTATCTTATCCCTCTTCTCTATTTGGACTATGCCACATTTGAAGGTGAAATTGCTTACGAATATCCGTACCGCTGATAATAAACAGGTGATCCTATATGAGGATCACCTGTTTATTACATATTTTTCACAGCAGCAACAATAACCAAAATCCATGCTGCCAAGAATGCGAGCCCGCCGAGAGGAGTGATCGCACCGAGTTTACTGATGGCTGTGACTGCAAGAATAAACAGGCTCCCTGAGAATAAAACGATACCGGCCAGCATAAGCCAGCCCGACCAGTTAAGCGCCGAGCTTTCTGGGTACTGCCCCATTAAAAAGCCAACGATCATTAAGCCGATTGCGTGAAACATCTGGTATTGAACAGCTGTTTTCCAAATTTCCAAATACTTAGCTTCTACTTTCCCTTCCAATCCATGGGCGCCAAACGCGCCAAGTGCTACTGCTAAAAAGGCATTAACCGCCCCTAAAATAATAAATAATTTCATATTTATGCTCCTTTAAAAATCAAAAATAGAGTCTCCGTTTGACCCGTCCTCTGTTGCAATCCGACCTGGCTGACCCACTACCTGAATAGGCTGCTGTACCGGCTGCGGCGGAACAACGGACGGTATGGGAGAAGCTGTTAGTGCAGGCATTGGCGTTTCCAATCCAATCAGCAGGTCACACATTGATTTAATCGCGTAAATGTGCCGTTCTATCTCATTTGGATTTGCATGTTTAGCGGCATTCATTTCCTGCTCCATCTTTTTCAGTACTTTTTCATACGATACATTCATTTTTTATCACCCACTTTCGACGAAAATTGAAAGCACGGGTGGCCTGATGAACGCTTGACAATAACAGATGGCATCTGCTTTGTTTTAAATCCATACGCACGGCAGCCACGAGGCGATTTTGGATCCCACGTCACGAAAAAATGCCGGCATTTCATGCAATTTGGTTCCGTTTCCAACACATCCCTTCTCTATTGTCATACAATCAACACGTTTCACGTGAAACATTTATATCTTATTTTCCAAACACCAATTGATTGGGTCTTCACCCATTGAGGAAAGTGCATCATTTGCCTTAGAAAATGGACGGCTGCCGAAAAAACCTCGCGATGCGGATAACGGACTTGGATGCGGCGATTCAATGATCACATGTTTTTTAGTGTCGATAAGCGCTTTTTTGCCTTGAGCCGGTCTTCCCCATAATAAAAAAACAGCGGGCTTTTCACGATCGCTAATAAGCTGAATAACCCGGTCCGTGAACTTCTCCCAGCCTTTCCCCCGATGTGAATGAGCCTGCCCTTCCCGAACGGTTAAAACCGTGTTTAATAACAGCACTCCTTCATCTGCCCATTGTTTTAAATAACCGTGATTAGGTATCGCACAGCCAAGATCTTCTTTTAATTCCTTGTACATATTTTTCAAAGAGGGCGGCGGCACAATTCCGGGCTGAACAGAAAAACTAAGACCGTGTGCCTGATTTGGCCCGTGGTACGGATCTTGGCCGAGAATAACGACTTTCACATTTTCATACGGTGTAAAATGAAGCGCGTTAAAAATGTCATTCATGCTTGGATGAATCGTCTGTGTGTTATATTCTTCTTTTAAAAAAGACCGTAGTTCTTGATAATACGGCTTTTCAAATTCGCCTTCAAGCAGCCGCGCCCAGTCATTTATTAAAATCTTTTTGTTCATTTGGCTCACCTCACCTCCTATTATAAAGGAAACAGCTCCTGTTTAAAAATAAAGTGGGCGGGTAAATACAGCTGTAGAACGATGGCCATTAAGTATTAGACTATAAATGACTTTGACAACATCAACGCCATCTAGAAAAGGGCGTTTTTTCTTGTGCATTTTGGAATAGTTTCTTAAACTAGAGGAAGTGTATACAGAGGAGGAATTTCATCATGAAAAAGACATTAACAATTGCAGGATCAGATACGAGCGGCGGTGCTGGCATTCAGGCGGATTTAAAAACATTCCAGGAGCACGGCACGTACGGGATGACGGCATTGACGACGATCGTGACGATGGATCCTGATAACGGCTGGAGTCATGGCGTTTTTCCGTTAGCAATTGATGCGCTCCAAGCACAATTAAAAACGGCAATGTCGACCGGTATTGACGCACTAAAAACCGGGATGCTTGCCACACCGGAAATTATCGAAACAGCAGCAGCATCGATCAAAGCGAACAGCGTCGAAAAAGTTGTCATCGACCCGGTTATGGTATGTAAGGGCGAAGATGAAGTATTAAACCCTGAAGCAGCCGAAGCAACGCGTGATTTGCTTTTGCCACTCGCAACCGTTGTCACGCCAAACTTGTTTGAAGCTTGGCAGTTGTCCGGTGTCGGTCCAATCCGTACGATTGACGATATGAAAGAAGCGGCGAAAAAAATTTATGAGCTCGGTGCGAAAAACGTCGTTGTTAAAGGCGGCAAACAGCTCGAAAGCGACAAAGCGATCGATCTTTTCTATGACGGAAAAGAATTTGTTTTGCTTGAAGGCGAAAAACATAACACGACTTACAATCATGGCGCCGGCTGCACCTTTGCGGCTGCGATTACAGCTAATTTAGCAAATGGGCAGGACGTAAAAGAAGCGGTCAATAACGCGAAAAACTTTGTTAATGCAGCTATTAAACATGGCTGGAAACTAAACGAATACGTCGGTCCAGTTATGCACGGAGCTTATAACAAAAACTAAACAGGAGCACCCGCCGGACAATTGTCCGGCGGGTGCTTTCTTGTCATTCTGTCCATTCAGCCAAAATACGTAATTTTTTCTTCAATTGGTGTTCGTTCTTTTGCTTTTGGCAATTCATCATAATATCCGAACTGCAGCATCGCTAAAATACGTTCACCTGGCTTCACGCCGAGTGCCTGGCGGAATTTTGGCGCGTCAATCCAAGCCGGCGTTTTCCAGCACGTGCCGATTCCTTTTTCCCAAGCGAGCAGCTGGGCGTTTTGAATTAAGGCACTCGCAGCCGAGAAGTCTTCAAGTCGTTCTTTTTGCCGCAGATCTTCTGGAACGATCACAAATACAAATGCGCCTGGAAGCTTAAAGCCAGCCGTTTTTTGTTCCAACTCTTCTGGCGCTAACATATTCCATTTTGGAACTGTGCATTCCTTTATCGTAGTCCGGATCGCCTCTAGCCCCTTTTCAGCTGCGACAACAAAACGCCACGGCTCCCGGTTCCCATGGTTCGGCGCCCAGGCTGCATCTTCTAAAACAGCGGTTATATCTGACAGCGCCACAGATTTGCCGTTAAATTTTTTAATGGAACGTCGTTCTTGAATAATCGTTTTCAGCAAATTAAACACCTCTATCTTAAAGTAATCTCCCTTCCATCATACTGGAAAAGCAGGATTTTCGCTATCCGAATCATTTTTTAGTACAATAAAGCAAGAACTTATTTTGACGGGAGGGCAACGGGCATGGAACCGATTTTACCTGAAAAGGTGCAGGAGCTCATAAACAAGTTTGCCGGTGAAGAAGTTTATCTTCATATGGAAACGACAAATGGCGCTTATGCATCACATTTTAATGAAAAGTTTTTCTCAGCGGGAGCCTATATCCGCAATGCGAAACTTACATATGAACATGGCAAAATTGTCGGTGAGGGGCCATTTCGTGTTGGATTGAAGCTGGCAATCGGCTGGGTATACGCGGAAGGGCTGACACATTACGGATTTGATGAAGATGGCCATTTGCTTTTGGCAGGTCACGACTTTGATGGAAAATTAGCGGTTGCGCTTGAAATGGGCAAAACGCCATTTAAGTAATAGAAAGGATTGAAGACCATGACAGAAACGACGATGGAAATTGAACAAGAACGCCACGTACTCGTCATTTTCCCGCACCCAGATGACGAAGCCTTTGGCGTATCCGGTACAATTGCGGTCCACACAGAGCGTAAAACACCGGTTACCTATGCATGCTTAACACTCGGTGAAATGGGGCGAAATCTCGGCAATCCGCCGTTTGCGACACGTGAGTCGCTGCCGGATATTCGGAAAGCGGAATTGCAAAAAGCAGCGGCTGCGATCGGCATTCAGGATTTGCGCATGATGGGTCTTCGTGATAAAACGCTTGAGTTTGAAGACGATCAAAAAATGATGAATCTTGTAACGGATCTGATTAACGAGTTGGACCCTTCGCTCATTATTACATTTTATCCGGGCTACTCCGTTCACCCGGACCACGAAGCAACAGCACGTGCGGTTGTCCGGGCGGTGCGTGTTTTGGAAGCGGACAAACGGCCAAAGCTGCACTGCGTCGCGTTTGCAAACAATACGCTTGAAGAAATTGGCGCGGCGGATATTCGCTATGACATCCGGCACGTGTATGACAAAAAAATGGACGCGATGAAAGCACACATTTCACAAACGATCTGGATGCTGAAAGATCTAGAATCAAGCGTCGCTGCTGAAGGAAGCGAGCTGCACGATCGTTTTAACTATGAGCACTTCTGGACGTACACATTTGATGAAAAAGACAAAGTAAGCGAAATTAAAAGCTGATCTGCGCATGCAGATCAGCTTTTTTTAAATTAGTAAATTAAATAAAATCGGATCATTATTTAATTCTTTATAAGGGAATCCGTTTTCTTCCATTCTTTTCAAAAGCGGCTCGTAATCTTCTTTATACTTCAGCTCAATGCCGACAAGCACCGGTCCTTCATCACGATTCGTCCGTTTTGTATATTCAAAACGAGTAATATCATCCTGCTCACCCAGCACCTGATCCATAAACTTGCGGAGCGCGCCGGCACGCTGTGGGAATGTGACGATAAAATAATGCTTCAATCCTTCGTACATAAGGGAACGCTCTTTAATTTCCTGCATGCGTTCAATGTCGTTGTTGCCGCCGCTCACGACGCAGACAACGTTTTTCCCTTTAATTTCATCTTTGTAAAAATCGAGCGCCGCTACAGACAATGCGCCCGCTGGTTCCGCGACAACCGCATTCTCATTGTACAGCTGAAGAATGGTCGTGCACACTTTGCCTTCCGGAATAACCGAAATGCCATCTAATACGTCCATGCAAATATCCATTGTCAGATCGCCTACTTGTTTTACAGCCGCGCCGTCGACAAATGGATCAATGGTATCGAGGCGAGTCACCTGTCCACTGTTTAGCGATGCTTTCATGCCAGCCGCTCCTTCTGGCTCTACACCGATCAGCTTTGTCGATGGACTGATGCCTTTTAAATACGAACCGATACCCGCTGCCAGGCCCCCGCCGCCGATTGAACAAAACATGTAATCAATCGGCACCTGTATATCATTTAAAATTTCCACCGCAACTGTTCCCTGCCCCGCGATCGTCCGGTAGTCATCAAATGGGTGAACAAACATTTTTTCCTCTGCCGTGCAATATTCCATTGCTGCTGTGTATGAGTCATCAAACGTATCTCCTGTTAACACAACAGATACTTTGTCCCCACCGAACCGCTTCACTTGCGATACTTTTTGGCGTGGTGTCGTGGACGGCATAAAAATCTTTCCTTCGATTCCTAGCGCAAGGCATGAATACGCAACACCCTGGGCATGATTGCCGGCGCTCGCGCAAACGACTCCTTTTGCCCGCTCTTCTTCTGTGAGGCTGCGGATAAAGTTGTATGCGCCGCGCAGCTTAAATGACCGGACAATCTGTAAATCTTCACGTTTTAAATACACGTTACAGCCGTAACGTGTGGATAAAATTTCATTTTTCTGAAGCGGCGTCTTAATAACCACGTCTTTGAGCACCTGGTTCGCCACAACGATTTCTTCTACCGATACTTTTGACAAGGCGAATTCTCCTTCTAATTACGAATTTTAAGAATTATTGTATCATTTGACCATGCTTCGTTCCAGTGCATCTTCAATTGCTTTCGCCACGCCGCTGTCTTCATTTTTCGCCGTTTCAAATCGGGCCGCTTTTTTTATGTTTGCGTCCGCATTCCCCATCGCGTACGAATAGCCGACACGCTCAAGCATCGACAAATCATTGTAGTTGTCGCCAACAGCCAGGGCATCTTTCATCGACAGGCCTTTTGATGCCAAATAATTTTCCAGCGTAATCCCTTTTTGCGCCTGAGCGTTCGTCACTTCCAGGTTTTCGTTTCCTGAAGAACTGACAGCTACTCCGTCGATTCCTTCAAGCCGGTCAGCCGCTTTTTGCAATAGGTCATAATCCGTTGAAAAAACGAAAAATTTGTAAATGTGCTCATTTGTGTCTCGAATGATTTCTTCATAATCGTTCACTTGCTTTACAAGACCGCGATCAATACGGAGCCGTGCCCGTTCACGAATATCTTCTACTTTTGTTTCCGGATGCGCGGACAGCACGATATCAATCAGCAGCTCGACTGCTTTTTCCGCATTGTCTGTATAAGTTGCTTGATTTGTATACACTTCAAAGTAAACGCCGACATCTTTCAAGCGGCGGTACAAATCGTATGCGAGATCATCTTCAAGCGCGGTAAATTGAATGATTTCGCCTTTCACATCGCGCACTTCCGCCCCGTTTACCGCAATAATCGGGCACTCAATGCCGGTTCCATCAAGTGCAAAACGGGCTTCCATATATGATCGGCCTGTGGCAACAACGACTTCGATGCCAAGCTCCTGCGCTTTTTTTATGGCGGCGCGGTTCGCTGCGCTTACTTCCATTTTTCCATTCAGTAACGTTCCGTCCATATCCGTTGCGATGCTTGTAATCATTCATGTCACCTTCTCGTTTATATTTAATCCCTTCCTATTTTAACATGAAAATAGTTCGGAATCCGGAAAAATGCTGGAACGTTGCGGCTTAAAGGATGTAAGCGGTATCTAAATTCAGTATTTTATGAATATGTCCGGAAGCGTGGATTTTTAGGGCATAATGAATTAAACTGTGTCAGTGATGAATATTTATACAAAGGAAGGATTTCTATATATGCGTGGATCTAGTTCCCCGTGGCGGTTTATTATTCCGTCTGTTATCGGGATTTTATTGTTTATAATACCTGTACCAGTGAAAGATGGCATGACAATTCCAATTGCGGTTTTATCTGGAGCGCTTCAAAATGCCATTGGAGGCGTGATTCCAGGCATTATGACGCTGCTGATCGTGCTGGCTGCTTTGTTTACTCTCGTTGTAAAAACAGCTCGTCCAGGCTTTGTGCGCCACTCTCCTTTCTGGGCATCCTTGTTTGATATTTCACTTTTTTGGACAATTGTCCGCGTGCTTGGAGCGATTTTTGCGGTTATGACGTATTTCCAAATTGGTCCAAAGGCGATTTGGTCGGATGTAACTGGCGGAACGCTGCTGTTCAGCCTGCTGCCCGTGCTGTTTTCCGTCTTTTTATTTGCTGGTCTGCTCCTGCCGCTTCTGCTTAATTTTGGCTTACTTGAATTTGTCGGCTACTCACTCACTAAAGTAATGCGGCCGCTTTTTTTACTGCCGGGCCGTTCATCCATTGACGCGCTCGCTTCATGGCTCGGTGATGGAACGATTGGCGTGTTGCTGACGAGCAAGCAGTACGAAGAAGGATTTTATACGAAAAAAGAAGCGGCGATTATCGGGACGATGTTTTCCGTTGTATCTATTACTTTTTGTCTTGTTGTCATTGGCCAGGTTAGACTGGAACAATATTTTATTCCGTTTTATTTAACGGTTGTGCTGGCAGGTATTGCGTGTGCTTTGATTATGCCACGCATTCCTCCTTTGTCACGCAAGCCGGAAACCTTTATTGACGGTTCGCCACGTCAGGCAGATGACGAGGCGATCCCAGCTGGATATACACCTTTTTCCTACGGATATGAACAGGCGATCCAGCGCGCTGACCGCAACCGCTTTGCTGAAACGGCGGCAGACGGCGTGAAAAACGTGCTCGATATGTGGCTTGGTGTTATTCCAATCGTTATGGCGCTCGGAACAACAGCCTTGATTATTGCGGAAACGACACCTCTTTTCCAATGGCTCGGGCTCCCGTTCATTCCGCTCCTTGAGCTTCTTCAGATCCCTTTTGCAAAAGAAGCATCCGAAACGATCATGATCGGGTTTGCGGACATGTTTTTGCCGGCAATTTTAGGAGAAAGCATTCCAAGCGAACTGACTCGTTTTGTTGTTGCCGCTTTATCCGTCTCTCAGCTCATTTATATGTCTGAAGTCGGCGGTCTGCTTCTTGGAACGAAGATTCCCGTTTCGTTTAAAGATCTTTTTGTTATCTTTATCATCCGTACACTTATCTCACTGCCCATTATTGCGGGCGTTGCCCACCTTTATTTTTAAAAAGCCGGAACTTCCCGGCTTTTTTTTCGTATAATCGGGTAAAGATAAGATGGTACATAGAAAGGAAGTAGTTTATTTTGACACATAAACTTTGGTTTCAAACAGGGATCGGTATCTTACTGGCAATGCTGATTATCTTTATGTTTCAGCAAATTCAAGAAGTATTCAGCCCACTCGTTATTATTGCCAGAACAATTTTCCTGCCGCTTTTAATCGGTGGTGTGCTTTTTTACTTAACACGGCCGCTGCTCCAATTTCTTGAATCGAAAAAGCTCCCGCGCTGGGCGTCCATTACATTCGTGCTTACCGTTGTCGTTTTTGTGTTTTGGCTTATTTATGCGATGATCGCCCCGGTAATCGGCGAGCAATCCACTTCTCTCGCCAAAAACACACCTGACATGATTGAAGAAGGTGAAAAGTGGTTCGATTACTTGCTGAGTCAGCGCGATGATCTGCCTCCGCAGGCACAGGATTCTGTTGGAAAAGCGATCAGCGATGTGACAAACAATGTAAATGACTGGGCGGCCGGCTTTGGCTCTTGGCTGCTGACATTCCTGCAAAGTTTCGTTCAAGGATTGTTCTTGCTAATTTTAGCGCCATTTTTCCTTGTCTACATGCTGAAAGATCATGAAAAATTCGCACCGTTTGTGGCCGGCTTTTTCCATGGTGAACGAAAAACTTGGATTCGTAAGACGCTGCACGATTTGGATGTGACCCTCCGTTCTTATATTCAAGGCCAGCTGTTGGTCAGCTTTATTGTCGGCGTTATGTTATTAATTGGTTACTTAATTATCGGTCTTGATTATGCGCTATTGCTGGCACTGTTCGGCATGTTTACTAATGTGATTCCGTTTCTCGGCCCGTATTTAGCCGTCGTACCGGCTTTGATTATCGCGTTGATGCAAGAGCCGCAAATGGCGCTTTACGTCGCCATCATTATGCTCGTAGCCCAGCAGATTGAAAGTAACTTTATCTCACCGAACGTCATGGGCAAAGCGCTCGATATTCACCCGTTGACAGTCATTACTGTCATTTTAGCAGCTGGAAATATCGCTGGCATTTGGGGTGTTATTCTCGCGATTCCATTTTACGGTGTCATCAAAACAATTTTATCGAACTTGTACCAGAAGCGGACCGAGATCCGGGAAGCGGCAGGCAAAGAAATTGATTAAAAGGAAAGCTGTCTCAATCGGGACAGCTTTTTTTATTTCCATTTTTTATAAAAAAATGAAACTATTTTCCGATATACTACGTATGAATTCCTAGCGGCAAAACAATGGGCGGACACGTCTGGTGGCGTGAACTTGATCATCAAAACGGCTTCCGCCTCCAGCAAAATGTCATCAGCGGCCACTATCGTATACTTGACACCGACGATTACCGGCTCTTCAGCACGTACGATGCCGCTGAGGCTGAAGAGCATTTTCACGATTACATCGGGAGGGTTTAATCATAATGCACGTCCTTCTGATCATTTTGTCCATTTGTTCCCTTCTATTGTTAACTCGTTTATTTGTTTCACTTGAAAAAGCAAACCAAACTGAACAGATGCTTTTATCAGGCTTGCCAATTTCCCTTCTTCTTTTTTTAATTCCAGACATGGTATGGATTGCATCTGGGCGATCTCCAGTCATGGATAGCGTTTACATTGTTGGAATATCGTTTGTTTTGACTATTTTGCTTTTTTATATCTTTGCTTCTTTTTTAAAAAGCTTACAGCTCAAGATTGGTGAAAACTATACCTATTGCTCTTGAGCTGCACAGTCAAAGCAGCGCAATTCTCCTTCTTCTTTTACGCCATTCAAAAAGCCGTCCAGGCAATACACATCTTTTCCACAGATGGCGCATCGACTAACCCACTCTTTCATTAAAACCGCCTCCTTTTAATTCCATTGTATCCGGTGTATATCTTCATGTCGAAATTTCGTATAATAAAACATACTACTTTTATGAGAGAGGAAAGACCCGCAATGCGGAAATACATGTTATTGTTGGCTGCTGTTTTTTTGATTTATGTGAGCTCTTTGTCTCTCGAAAAAAGTGATTATGCCGTGTCCGGCAATCAGTATAAAGATCCGGTTTTGTTTATTCACGGTTTTAAAGGAACGGGACGGTCGTTTAATACAATGATTGCCCGTTTTGAGGAGCGCGGCTGGGGCGAACGGGCGTTAACGATGAATGTTACGCGTACCGGAAAACTGCTCGTCCGGGAAGAGCCGTTTTCAGCGGAACTTCCTGCGTTTATTCACGTCATTTTTGAAAACAACCGCTCTTCTTTTGACGCTACATCGACTGCGCTTGCAGCAGTTATGCAGGTGCTGCGAAATGAATATGGCGTGGAGCGCGTAAAAATCGTCAGCCATTCAATGGGAGGCATTGTATCGGTGAAGTTTCTGCAGGAACTGTATGATCCGGATCTCCACCCGGTCACAGACCAGCTGGTCACGATTGGCAGTCCATTTAACGGCGTTTCCGGCAGCCGCTGGTTCACACAAAACCATGGTCCTGCCGTATATGATCTAATGCCTGGTTCTCCAGCACTCGCCCGCATAGCTGCAAACCATAATCGCTTCCCAGACGGGACGAATGTATTAAACATAGCCGGCACCGGCGATCAGGTAACTCCATTGCAAAGTGCGCTCAGCTTAAAAGCGCTTGTGCCGGAAGATCAATACCGTGTTGATGTACTTTATGATAAAACCATTCATCATAGCGGACTTCATGAAACGCCGATCGTTGATGAAAAAATCGGCGCGTTTTTTGGCTATAAATAAAGATCAAAGACTGAGGTTGCAGTGTAATGCTGCCGCTCTTTACGAATGCTATGTCCTGTGGCATTCCTCTAACTGGAGTGTTTGCTTAATTAAAATAGTGTCCGCTTAGAAGCAAAAAACCGGTCCCTTTTAAAAGGGGCCGGTTGATTTATATATGTTATCCTTTAAAAATATCTTTATGTGTTTCGCGGATGCGGGCTAAAACGGCATCAACAGTTGATTCAGCGTTTACGGGATATTCTTTTACTCGTGTGACAGAGCATGCTTGGCCTGTCTGGCATAATACTTTTACACATTCCGCTGTTTCTTCTTCTAGTTCGTGCCATCCGCCTTCTTTAAAAAATGCGCCTGACTTGGCCATTTTTTCGTACTGCACTACAAAGTTTTCTTTTACTTCACCGGCAAAATAGCTTTTCACGTCAAGAAGATTTTCAACGACCATCATGGTTATGGGTCAACTCCTGTTTCATTTGATGCCCCTAGTATACGCCGTTTTTTTTCAAAAGAGAACCGGCAGCGGCCTGAAAATCATATTTTTCCACAATTCAGTAACATTCCATTCAAAAATTGTTCACAACTTCACAAAAGGAAGCGTTTACTATGTCAGCAAGCTTTTTTGGAGCCAGTTCTATTTGCGCCCCGATCCTGCCGGCGCTGACAATAATCATCTCAAATTCTTCTGCCTGAACGTCGATAAATGTCGGGTAGAGCTTTTTCATGCCAATCGGTGAACAGCCGCCGCGTATGTATCCGGTCTGCTTTTGAATGTCTTTTACCGGAATCATTTCGATCTTTTTTTCACCTGCCGCGCGAGCCGCTTTTTTTAAGTCAAGCTCACATTCTACCGGCACGACAAATACGTAAAAGCCCCCTGCCCCTTGTGTCACAAGCGTTTTAAAGACACGCTCCGGCTCAGCACCGATTTTTGCTGCAGCCGATACGCCGTCTATCTTTCCATCCTTGTTGTCATATTCATGCATTTGATACAAAACACCCGCCGCATCAAGCAGCCGCATTGCATTTGTTTTTCCTTTTGCCATCCTGCTTCCCCCTTTAATTATGTTAAAATGATTGTACTACAGCTAATGTAAAGAGGTGAAAAAATGGATCAAATGACCGTTTCCGGATTGATGGAAGTAATGAAAGAGTTTTTCCCGCCGAATACGTCTGTCGCCGTGTCGAATCACGAAAAATTTATTTATTACCAGCCGAGCCGTCTCGTCGATTTGCATATCCGGGTGGGCGACCCGATCAAGGAAGGCAGCGTGACGCAGCAGGCGATTACGGAAAAACATCAAGTGTCCACATATATTGACAGCGATGTGTACGGTATTCCTTATTATGCGATGAGCGTGCCCATTTTTGATAATCATGTGCTGTCCGGTGCAATTACGACCATTTATCCGGCAAAGCCGTCGCCCATTTCCCAAAACATTTTAACTATAAAATCCGAAGACCGGTGGTATCCGATTCCGTATTCGGACGTCTTATACCTGGAATCAGAAGGAAGAAAAACGCGTGTGCAGGCGCAAACTGGAAATGGTTATCATAAGCTGAATTTAACAGAGCTTGAATTTATGCTGCCGGATGACGCGTTTATCCGTGTACACCGCTCCTACATCGTCAACGTAAACTTTATTCAGGAAATTCAGCCGGATTCCCATTCCACGTTTTTGCTCATTATGAAGGACCGTACGAAAATCCCTGTTACACAAACATACACGAGCGCTTTTCGGAAATCGCTCAATTATTAACAAACTTGCTTGATGACGCGAAATTTCTTCTTCGCGTCTTTTTTGCGGCTTTTCATTGCGAAGCAAATGAAAACCCTTCCAAACATTGCTACACTTGTCAAAACGAACCGGGGGGATCGAATCACAATGAATGAACGTATTCGCATCGAGGAATTAAGAAGCAGGATTGTAAGCGCGGGTGAGGCTGCATCCTGGATTGAAGACGGCATGACATTGGGGTTAAGTGGATTTACACGGGCTGGAGATGCAAAAGCGGTGCCTATGTCACTTGTAGAACGAGCAAAAACAGAATCGTTTAAAGTGAACATTTTCACAGGCGCTTCGCTCGGCTTTGATTTGGATAAAATGATGGCAGAAGCCGGGATTATTCATAAACGCCTTCCATTTCAGGCGGACCCGGTGATGCGAAAAGAAATAAACGAAGGCGGGCTGTTTTTTGTGGACCAGCATTTGTCCCATACAGCGGAAGCAATCCGCAATGGGACACTCGGCCCGATTGATTACGCCATTATTGAAGCGGTTGCCATCACAGAAGACGGGCTGATCATCCCTGCGACATCTGTCGGCAACTCCTCGATTTTTATTGAAAAAGCAGAAAATGTCATTATTGAGCTAAATACGGCACAACCAGTGGAACTCGAAGGCCTTCATGACATTTACAGCCCGAACGGTCAAGGCAGGCGTGGACCAATTATGTTGACATCTGTGGATGAGCGCATTGGAGAAATTGGCATCCGCATTGCCCCTGCAAAAGTAAAAGGCATTGTCATAACGAATGCAAAGGATTCACCTTCAACGATTGTACCGCCAGATACGGAGACAGCGAAAATGGCTGAGCATTTAATTACCTTTTTCCGCGAAGAAGTGAAAGCGGGACGGTTGACCAACGAATTGGCGCCGCTTCAATCCGGCATTGGCTCGGTTGCCAATGCAGTGATGCATGGCTTAATTGACTCGGAATTTGAAAACTTGGAAGTCTACTCTGAAGTGCTGCAGGATGCCGTTTTCGACTTATTTGACCACGGTAAAATCCGTTTCGCTTCCGGCTGTTCGATTACACTTTCAGAAGAAAAAATGAAAGATGTGTATTCAAACTTAGCAAAATACCGGGATAAGCTTGTGCTTCGGCCGCAGGAAATATCGAATCACCCCGAGCTTATCCGCCGTCTTGGCTTATTGTCCATTAACACGGCGCTTGAAGTGGATATTTACGGCAATGTGAACTCTACACACGTTTCCGGTACGAAAATGATGAATGGCATCGGCGGATCGGGTGACTTTGCCCGCAACTGCCGGACAGCGATTTTCGTCACGAAATCGACAGCGAAAAACGGTGCGGTCTCCAGCATCGTCCCGTTCGCTTCACACGTTGACCACACAGAGCACGATGTAGACATCATCGTGACTGAGCAAGGGTTTGCGGACTTGCGTGGACTTGCACCACGTGAACGGGCGCTTGTTATCATTGAAAATTGTGCACATCCGGCATACAAAGACCAGCTGCGCAGCTATTACGAAGAGGCCCTCACACGCGGCGGCCAAACACCGCATATACTCGAAAAAGCATTGTCCTGGCATACACGACTCGCTGAAATCGGTACGATGCGTGAGGAACAGCCTATTTCCCTTTCGTGACGTCTGTTCGGCCGCTTTTGGCAAAACCGATTCCAGAATTCGATCTTAAACCGACTTCCAGCCAAAAAGCGGTACGGCGTTTATATATAGAACCTTCCCTTCACAAGAGCTGCTTCCGAAGCAGCTCTTTTTGTTACAAAAGCGGGACAAAAATCGATGATTTAATAAGAAAAAATCGCCCACTTATCTATATGAGCTAAAATTTGTTCTTAACGTCAAAATTTTTCTACTTCATGTCGTTTATATGATATTTTGTGTAATTTTTAATGAAAGCACTTTCAAAAACTTTTATAATTATTAACAAGAAGCCGATCTAACCGGCTCAACTTACAAAATACATTCCATACTCTCTCTGATTTACTGTCAGAAAAAAGCGGCCCCGGTGAAGGCCGCTTTTTTCAATTTACTGATCGCGGCGCTGTTCCGCAATTTTCTCTTTTGCTTTGGCAATCTCTTTTACCGGCGGCATAAGGCTTACAATTGTGTCCCCCGCTTCTCCTTTTGGTGAAACGTCACGCGTGTAAAATGCCAGTTTTCCGGAAGCTTTAACAATAAACAAAAGCAATGTATTTTCATCAATCTCTTTTAAATACTTGTCATACCCGTACCGTTCTGTCAGTTCCGTTTTCCGAAATACGTAATCAGCAGCCCGGGACGTGAGCGCCTGGTAGTGAGCCGATGAATCAAACAGCACTTTTCCGCCAACTGTTTTGTTAAATTCTTTCGTTGTTTCCGTCCGCTCCGGTCCAGCCGCGATCTGGTATAAATTCACACGGCCCATTTCCGGCACAAACGTCGAGCAGACGAGCGCGTTATACGCTTCATCACTTGTTGCAGCGATCATGTATTCATACGGTGTCAGCTCCAAATGATACTCGGTGCTTTCAGACAAAATTTCACCGTGATACACCGGCAAATTCGACTGGCGCGCTGAATGGAGCCTTTGCCATGATTCATCTGCGACAAGAACCGGAATGTTTAAGTCCTGCATCGTTTTGCCGAGCTTGGCGGTAAACGTATTTCCGCCAACAAGCAATACACCCGGCTTATTTGTCGATGCAAGGTCCAGCTTTTTCGCCAGCCAGCCGATCGAAAATCCGTGGGCGACAACGGTAGAAAACACAAGGGCAAATGTTAGCGGCGTGAGCAGTGAAGCGTCTTCGTAACCCGCTTCAAATAAAGATTGGGCAAAGTAGCCGGATACGGTTAACGCCACAATCCCCCGCGGCGCAATCCAGCCGACGAGCGTTTTTTCCTGTTTGGTCATGTCTGTGCCAACCGTTGACAGCCAAATCGACAGCGGACGGACGACAAACAGCATGATCAATACAAATGCAATAATATGGACGTCAAAAATCTGCATAAGCGTCTCTCTCGTCAGAGACGCGGTTAGCATAATAAAAATCGTCGAAATCAAGAGAATGGAAATGTTCTCTTTAAAATGACGCATGTCTTTAATAGAAGAAATGTGCATGTTCGCCATGACCATTCCCATTGCTGTAACAGCTAAAAGACCTGTCTCATGCATCGCTTCATCTGCAATCGTAAAGCAGGCGATGACAACCACAAAAACAGCCGGTGATTTTAAATACTCCGGCACACGTCCTTTTTCAAGCGCTTTGCCGAGTCCAATTCCAAAAACAACGCCAAGCACAACTGCAAAAGCTGAGCCAAATAAGAAGTTAATAAACGTCGCCGCAGTGACTTCTCCTGTAAAAAATTTAATTAATTCAAATGCGAATAAAGCGAGAAGTGCACCAAATGGGTCAACAACAATCCCTTCCCATTTCAGAATAGCGGCCGTACGCGGTTTTAGTTTTGCCTGGCGCAGCAGTGGCAAAATGACGGTCGGTCCAGTTACAATAAACAATCCACCGATGACAAATGCTACAGCAAGAGATAATCCCGCTACGTAATGCGCCGCGAGGGACCCCGCAATCCAGGCGATAAACGCGCCGATTGTCACAATACGGCGGATCGGCTGCCGGACCGTTCTGATTTCACGAAAATCAAGGTTTAAGCTTCCCTCAAATAAAATAATCGCCACAGCCGCTGAAATAATCGGACCGAATAAATCCCCGAATACATCTTTTGGATTAAACCAGCCGAACAGCGGACCGATTAACAACCCTGCGACCGACATGACCACAATCGCCGGAAGACGGAAGCGCCACGCCGTCCACTGAGAGGCAATCCCGACAACGAGCGTGATCATTAAATAAAACAGCAAAGAATCAAACATCACATCTTCCTTCCTCTTCGATTTGCTTTTATACATACTACCGTGTTTGTTCCCAAATTTCATGTTTTAAAAACTTTACGCTTTCCAAAGCTGAAATTGTACAACTGCGGCGCCCGTCCGGTAAACTAAGAAAAGCGCAAAATGCCCGTTTCGTTTATCGGCGACAAGCATAAAACGAGCACTGCCGGAGGCACTTTTTGCTTCCAGAAGAGATGGGCTTATGATCTCGAGCCGATGGCGCTTGGAGCTGGGCATTTTCCAAAAATATGTATTTTTTATCTTTTGAAAAACGTATCCGGAGAGGATGGATTTTTTGACGAATATCGCCTTTTTCCGTATTTTTATGATTGTTAAAATGGCCGCTGTTTTTTTTATTCAGCTGATGTTATTTGAAAGACGACACCGTGGCAGGTGGACCGATGAAACGAACCGCAAATGGGAAGCGCTCGTGAAAAAGCAGGCTGCAGAGTATCGCCAGACGGCTCTTCGTCTGGAAGGGCTGCTTATTAAGCTCGGCCAGTTTTTAAGCACACGGGCGGATGTCATGCCAAAAGCGTTTTTAGAGGAGTTGGAAGACTTAATTGACCGCGTGCCAGCCGTTCAGTGGAAAGAAGCCAAAGCGGTCATGGAAACGGAGTGGAGTGGTCCGTTTGAAACGATTCTCGCTCATATTGACGAGCAGCCGGTCGCGTCTGCTTCGATTGGCCAAGTATATAAAGCAACGCTTCATTCCGGTGAAAACGTGGCGGTGAAAGTACAGCGCCCGGATATTGACCGAATTATCGCGGTTGACTTTAAAGCAGTCAGGATCGTCATGAGCCTCGCCGGACGGTTCACGAAATTCGGCAGGCAGACGGACTTGCCTGCTTTATACCGTGAAATGACCGCCGTTATTGGAGCAGAGCTTGATTTTAGGAGCGAGCTTGCCAACGGCCGTTATTTTAAGAAGCGGTATGAACAATTTGATGAGGTTGACGTCCCTGACTACAACAGTGAGATTTCTACAAAGCGTGTGCTCGTAATGGAGTGGATTGAAGGCGCCCGTATTACGGATCTCAATTTCCTCGAACAAAACGGCATCGATCGGCATACATTAGCCGAACGCCTGACCACCATATTTTTAGAACAGTTGCTGCAGGAAGGCAGATTTCATGCAGATCCACACCCCGGCAATATATTAGTAAGAGCAGATGGCACGATTGTACTCATTGATTTCGGCATGGTCGGCATGCTTCCAGCAGCTGATGCTACCTACATCCGCGCGATGATCGAAGGCATTTTAATGGAAGACTACACGAAGGTGGTAGACGGGCTTGAAGGTTTGCAATTTTTACTGCCGCATGCGGACAAGGTGCGGCTGAAACGTGTGATCCAGGCGATGGTCGATGCGTACACATCGCAGTCTTTCACAAAAATGGATGATCTTGCCGTCGGGCAGCTGCTGGAAGAAATACAGCTGATTGTCAAGCAGGAACCAGTGCAGCTGCCGGCTGGTTTTGCGTTTTTAGGACGGGCGTTCTCTACGTTTATCGGTCTTTTGCATATTTTAGATCCGAATATTGATTTAATGAAAGTTGGCCGGCAGCCGGTTTTAAACTGGCTTGAGCAGCATGCCGGAAAAACGACGCCACAGACGGTTTTGCTTCAATCACTGCGGCCGCTTCTTTCTCTTCCTCAAAAACTGTCGTCCGCTCTCGATGAGCCGGTCCGGCACCGTGAGCAGCAAGACGCACACCGGGAAAAAGCTGAAATGGAGCGGTATTTGCTGAAAAACCGCCGGGATGCGCTTTTGTTTACAGCTCTTACATTCCCGACTGTGCCCGCTGCTCTCTGGACTGAACAAACTGCGCTTTTATACGGAGGCCCTGCTCTTTTCATCTTGTCCATTGTTTTTTACTGGCGGTCGATTCGCGCCCATAGGCGTTTTCTCCAAAAATAGGCACCATCCCTCTTCTTTACGCATATAGTGTGAGCGTGAATAAAAGGAGGGCTTTTTTATGTTCAAGCGCATAAATAGACTGGCCCTCGCACTTCCGTCGCCTGAAGATGGCTGCTGTGTCAACTCGGCGGCAAACTCGGGGAAATGTCTACATTAAATAATTATTTATTCCAGTCGTTTAACTTTCGTCAGAAAAAGAAGCTGAAACTTTTCTATGCCCTTGTGGCACGATTAGTTTGCTTTTATAAGAAATTTGCGAAAAAGATAGAAAAAAGGATGCGCCAAAGTTGGCACATCCTTTTTTCTCATTGGAACACGATTGTTTTGTTCCCGTGTACGATAACCCGGTCTTCTAAATGCCATTTTACCGCACGGGCTAAAACGCGTCGTTCAATCGAGCGCCCGATTTTTTTCAAATCCGCTACATGGTCGCGATGATCCACACGTTCAATATCCTGCTCAATGATCGGCCCTTCGTCCAAATCATTTGTTACATAGTGAGACGTTGCGCCGATTAGCTTTACACCACGGTTATATGCACGCTCATATGGACGCGCGCCGATAAATGCCGGCAGGAACGAATGGTGAATGTTAATAATTTTGTTCGGATATTTCTCGACAAACTCCGGTGTTAAAATTTGCATATAACGTGCCAGGACAATAACATCGACATCGTATTGTTCAATTAGGCGCGACTGCTCTTCTTCCACCTGCTTGCGGATGTCTTTGTTCGCTGGGATGTAATGGAACGGGATCCCAAGTGATTCAACCATTCCGCGGGCTTCTTCATGGTTTCCTGCCACAAACGCAATATCCGTCTGCAGGTCCCCGCTTTGCCATTCCCATAAAAGCTCTAACAAACAATGTGGCTCTTTGGAAACAAAAATAGCTGTTTTTTTTCGGTCATTGCTGTAAGCAAAACGGAAATCCATGTCAAAGTCTTTCGCCAGCATCACAAAATCCGCTTCCATCTTGCCGCGCTTCTCTGTTAATCCATCGCAGTCAAATTCTAAACGAATAAAAAACGTCCCGCCTTCCGGATCACTTGTGTATTGGCTCGATTCAATAATGTTCGCGCCTTGTTCGAATAAAAACCTTGACAGCGCCGACACGATTCCGGGACCATCCGGGCACTTTACGAGCAGCCGACCGCGATTGGCAAAACGGCTCTGTCCGTTCGATGTGTTTTCACGTGCATTTATGTTTACAGTCATGTTGTACACTCCAGTTATCAATTTAATTTACTTATTATAAACGATTCATTACGCTTTGAAAATATATTCAGCCGCTGAATACGATTCGTGCTATAGTAAAATAATAAAATTTACTTGTAAAGGGAGGCGGATTTTTTGGAAAAACAGCAACAATGGTCGTCTAAAATCGGCTTTATTTTATCCTCAGCCGGTGCGGCGATCGGACTCGGAGCCATATGGAAATTCCCGTATGTGACCGGGCAGAGCGGCGGCGGAGCATTTTTGCTTTTATTTATTCTTTTTACAATGCTGATCGGGCTGCCGATGCTTATTTCGGAATTTATTATTGGACGTGGATCCGGGCGTGAGGCAGTCAGCGCGTATAAGAAACTCGCACCAGATTCCTTCTGGACGGTAACCGGCAAACTCGGTGTCGCCGGCTGCTTTTTACTGCTGTCTTTTTACAGTGTTGTCGGCGGCTGGGTTCTTATTTATACCGTCCGTTCCCTGTATGGCGGTGTGATTGATGGTGGCGATCCTGGGGCGCTGTTTGGCGCTGTCACGACAAATGCCGGCTTAACGATTGGCGGACATGCCCTGTTTATGCTGCTGAACATTATCGTCATTGCAGCCGGCATTCAAAATGGGATTGAGCGTGCCAGCAAATATATGATGCCCAGTTTATTTCTTTTCTTTATCATTTTAGTTATTCGCTCATTGACACTTGATGGAGCATTGGAAGGTGTGGCGTTCTTCTTACAGCCGGACTTTTCAAAAATCAATGGGGAAGCAGTTTTGTACGCACTCGGGCATTCATTCTTCTCACTTGCGGTCGGATTTTCCTGTATGGTCACCTACAGCTCGTATTTAGGAAAAGACGTCAGCATTCCATCCTCCGCAGGTTCTGTTGCAATTATGAATATTTTCGTTTCAATTTTGGCTGGTCTCGCCATTTTCCCGGCTGTTTTTGCCTTTGGCTTAGAGCCAGCGGAAGGACCAGGGCTTCTGTTTGTCGTACTGCCGGCGGTCTTCTCACAAATGCCATTCGGCGAATTGTTTTTGTTTATGTTTTTATTGCTGTTTTTATTTGCGACGCTCACATCGTCGTTCAGCCTGCTTGAAATCATTACGGCGGCTTTTACAAAAGGAAAAGAATCTTCCCGTAAAAAAACAGCACTCATCTCCGGGATTGTTGTCTTTTTAGCTGGTATTCCGGCGGCCCTTTCTTTTAGCGTTCTAGCTGATATTTCTTATTTCGGGCGCAGTATTTTTGACATGACCGATTATCTTGTGAGCAACATCCTGCTGCCGCTTGGCAATTTGCTTATCGCTCTTTTTATCGCTTGGCGAATGGATAAATCTCTTGTACAAGAACAGTTTGAATTAAGCGCAGGAAATCTTGGCGCAGCCTATACGTTCTGGCTGCCCCTTATGCGCTGGCTTGTGCCGATTACGATTGCGGTCGTTTTCGCGTATACGATCAGCCAATTGTAATTATAATAAAAGCGTTCACGAATATTGACTATTTCGTGAACGCTTTATTAATTTGTTCTCAAATTGAGATCAATTTTCCTTCATCTTTTCTTTTTAGCTAATTTCCGATCTAAAAAAGCTGGTTTTTATTAAAATAAAGGTTTATTATTCTCTTTTCTAAAAATCATTCTCTTTATGATATCAATACAATCTTTTTAAGGCATTGATGGCATCATTTTTTCAGAATATGATGATATTATCTGAAAATTGTTTATTATGTACAAAGGAGATTATAAAAATGACAACTACGAATGAATTAACACAAGAAATGCAGGCTGCTAAACAATATGTAGACCATGTGTTTGAAATTGTTAAAAAACGCAATCCTGGTGAAAATGAATTTCACCAGGCGGTTCAAGAAATCTTTGAATCGCTGACACCGGTATTCGCGAAATACCCAAAATACATTCAGCATAACATTTTAGAGCGCATGGTAGAGCCGGAGCGTGTGATTTCTTTCCGTGTACCTTGGACAGATGATAACGGCAACGTGCAGGTAAACCGCGGCTTCCGTGTTCAGTTCAGCAGTGCGATCGGACCATATAAAGGCGGCCTTCGCTTCCACCCGTCTGTTAATGCAAGTATCATTAAATTCCTTGGGTTTGAGCAAATTTTTAAAAACTCATTAACTGGCCAGCCGATCGGCGGCGGTAAAGGCGGATCTGACTTTGATCCGAAAGGAAAATCCGACAATGAAGTGATGCGCTTTACACAAAGCTTCATGACAGAATTGTACCGCCATATCGGTCCGGATGTGGACGTACCAGCCGGCGACATTGGTGTCGGTGCACGTGAAATCGGCTACATGTTTGGTCAGTACAAACGCCTTCGCGGCAGCTATGAAGCAGGCGTCTTGACAGGAAAAGGCATTGCATACGGCGGAAGCCTTGCGCGTACAGAAGCAACAGGCTTCGGAACGGTCTACTTCGTTGATGAAATGCTTCGCGACAAAGGAAAAACATTTAATGGACGTACGGTTGTAGTATCCGGCTCTGGAAATGTATCCATTTACGCGATACAAAAAGCGACAGAACTTGGCGCAACTGTTGTTGCATGCTCGGATTCAGGCGGTTACATTTATGATGAAAACGGCATTGATATCGCTACTGTTAAGCAATTGAAAGAAGTAGAACGTAAGCGCATCAGCGAATATGTAAATTTCCACCCGACTGCAACCTACACAGAAGGCTGCGCAGGCATTTGGAGCATTCCATGTAAAATCGCCCTTCCTTGCGCAACACAAAATGAAATCGATGCAGAATCCGCACAACTTCTTGTGAACAACGGCGTAAAAGCTGTCGGTGAAGGTGCGAATATGCCTTCAACGCTTGAAGCAATCGATATTTTCTTGAAAAACGGTGTTCTTTTTGCCCCGGCAAAAGCGGCCAATGCAGGCGGCGTAGCGGTTTCCGCTCTTGAAATGGCGCAAAACAGCGCACGTGTGCCTTGGACATTTGAAGAAGTAGATGCCAAACTTCATGGCATTATGAAAAACATTTACAAGCAGTCAAAAGAAGCGGCGGCTGAATTTGGCTATGAAGATAACCTTGTCGTTGGCGCTAACATTGCCGGCTTCGTAAAAGTCGCAGATGCGATGATTTCACAAGGTGTCGTTTAATTAAAAATAAAAAGGTATTCCCGGATATCCGGGAATACCTTTTTTATCGTGCGGCAGTGTATACTTCTTCTTTCGTGCAGCCTTGAATCGCTGCCGTTTCTTCAACTTCACTGGTTTCTTCCGGCTCATCATCCGCCGCCTCCCGCTGTTTCAGCAATTCCGAAAGCGACACGGGCTCCGGCAGTTGTTCTAGAATAGAAGCCGGCAATTGCATCCCCGGTGCATACATATCCAAAAAGGCATTGGCCATTTCTAAATAACCCGCTTCATTTGGGTGCACATCCCCCGGATTCGGCAAGTACTCTGCTGCGTCAAGCCCAAACCGATCCGCAACTGGAACAAACACCGCTCCCGCTTTATCCGCTTCCTGCTCGATAATCTCGTTCAGCACGTCCAGCTGCCTGCTGACAGCCGGCTTATGCTGGTCAAACACGTGCGGATACGGAAAATAATAACCCATTGCATACACATCGGCATCCGGATTAAGCGTCTCAATTTTCTCAAGCAGCAGCGCATAATCCTCCCGCACTCCGTTCAGCGAAAAAGCAGCTGTGACGGCATTAAATGACAGCATCCCCCGGTTTGAATCATTTTGGATAAGCGGCAGCAAATCGTTGGCCCCAGCTGAAATCGTAATCAAATCCGCCGATTGAATCGCTTTCTGGCCAACTTCACTGTCCACCTGTCCAATGACCTGCTCTACCGTATACCCCGGCACCGAAAGCTGTTTGGAAAAGACTTCTGGCTGCAGTGCCAGTGCAATCATATCCGCATACCCCGCGCCAATTTCCCTGTTCGGTGTCTGTCCTGCCGCGAGTGAATCCCCGATGGCCACATAATTCATCGCGGATGCCTGCACCGGCAGCGTGATACTGCTTATAAGAAAAAAGCATAACAACATGCTTCGTCTAATCATGTATGCCACTTCCTCTGTTGAGTCTTCTTCTTATTGTATCAAAAGAAGCGGCGTTTACGCTTGAATGAACTGTCTTATACGCCATTCATTGTAAAAACAAATTCGAGATCAATGCCGCTGACCTGTTTTTCTTGAAAGTATGCGACATAATAAATGAGCGAATCATCTAAATGATAGACGATGCCGTCAAATGAATGGGCAAGCGCGTACTCTTTCGTCGTCCGGCCGAGCCAGGCGTGAACGTGTTCCGGCCGCACATTCGGAAGCTGTCTCCCTTTGTATTTCCAATCAAGTGCGTCTTGCCGGAGCTGCGTTTCAGAATACCGGCAATTGATAACAAGCGGCCGATCAAGCACAATCTCCTGTTTTAATACTGCTGCCTGCCCGCCTCCTTCTGCTTCCGCATGACAAAACGCATACTGAGCAGCGAGCACGGCGTCACTAATCAAGTAAAGGCCGGAACCAAAAATAGACCGCGCTTGAAGACCATCCTGAAACCGCCGCCTCTCCATTCGCTCATAATGCTGATTCGCCACCACCCGTTCCGCTTCCTGAAAACTAATGCCGCGATACCCCGTTCTTTTCATTGTCTCAGCCTCCAATTCGCGATTGATTCCTCTGGCAGGCAAACGTCCATATTGTGAAAATTGATTTCAGCTTACCACATTTCTTTTTGCCTTTTGATTATATTGGAAGAAAATCTCACGCTGAAATGGTTCGCTGCTCTTTCCCAGCAACTCGATTTGAAAAATAGTTCAATTTAAATGAACCTTTATCCATCCTTACTTGTATAGTAAGTAACAACTAAAAAAAGAGGTGTTTGACACCGCCTGCACAGAGCTGTTCGTCAACTAAAAGAAGAGTTGGAGGAAAATTTCAATGGATCAAGACCCGTTTAAAAAGGAATCCCATTTGCGAACCAAACTGGATGAATATCATGTAGACATTCCTGATTTCCCTATGAAAGCAAAAGGCTGGGATTGGTTTATTCACCTTCTCGCTTCACCCACTAAAGACCCTCTGGATCCACTCGTTTCCACAACAAGCGGCGTCATGACATTGAAAATCGCCCCCGCTGTTGGAACCGCCGGACTGGTCATTGGGCAAGCCTTATTTTTCTTTTGAGAGCGATGTTCTTCTCCCGATTCTGATTTCTGGTCATTTGACCGGCTCAAAGAAAAAAGTTTGCGAAAAATGCGATCATTCATAGGAATGAAGGCATTCAGCTCGCAAACTCGTTTAAGACTT
This sequence comes from Domibacillus iocasae, assembly GCF_001750285.1. GTDB lineage: Bacteria > Bacillota > Bacilli > Bacillales > Domibacillaceae > Domibacillus > Domibacillus iocasae. The sequence continues at coordinate 182,851 of NZ_MAMP01000021.1, read as the reverse complement.
AACTCGTTACGGAATTCGACTGTTTTGCAGCCTCTTTTTTAACAATATTTTTCACAGTATCAACTAAAAATTGTAAATCTTCTTCAGTGGAAGAAAGCGGCGGGGCAACGATTAAGATATTTTGATAACCCGGTACTGTATCGCCGTTACGCCCGATAATTAACCCTTTTTCCTTACAACCACCGACAATGGCGAGCATTGTTTCTTCAGATGCAGGGGCTTTCGTTTTTTTATCCTCAACGATTTCAATGCCGTATAAGAACCCGACACCGCGCACTTCGCCGACGATCTGGCACGATTCAAGCCTGTTTAATTCTTTCATTGTGTCCTGGCTAAGCCGTGCCACCCGATTCGGAATTTGTTCCTCTTCTAAAATTTCAATTGTTTTTAATGCCGCGGCGCAGGAAGCGGGATGACCGCCGAATGTGGAAACGTGACGGAAATGAGAGCCCGCTTCTGCTTGTTTAAACGCGTCATATAGATGCGCCCGAACCGCTGTTGCTCCGAGCGGCATGCAGCCAGCAGTCAAGCCTTTCGCCATCGTCACAATGTCCGGCTGTACGCCTTCCGAATGCATAAAGCCAAACATTTTTCCGGTGCGGCCAAAGCCGGACACAACTTCATCGGTAATGAGCAGCACATTATGTTTCCGGCAAATTTCCGCCACCCGCTGCAAGTACGCCGGCGTCGGAATGATAACACCGCCGCCGGAAATAAACGGCTCCATAATAACAGCGGCGATTGTGTCGGGTCCTTCCCATTCGATCACGTTTTCAATGTGATTAGCGGCAGCAAGATCATCTTCAAATGACGGCCGGTAGGCATATGGAGGCGGCACGTGAAGAAAACCCGGCGCCTCCGCTCCGTATTTCAGCTTCCGGTTCGCCTGTGCCGTAGCGCTTAATGCACCAAGCGTTGAGCCGTGATACGCCCGGTAGCGGGAAATGATCTTTATCTTTTCCGGCTTGCCGGTTTGTGCATGATACTGCCGGGCAATTTTAAACGCCGCTTCATTGGCTTCCGAGCCGCTGCACGTAAAAAAGGTTGTGTACGGCGCTCCGAGCAGCTCACTTAATTTAGCCGATAGTTCAATTGCTGGCTCATGACTCATGGTCAGCGGGAAATAGGAAACATTCATCAGTTGATCGTACACCACCTGCGCAATTTCTTTTCGGCCATGACCTAAGTTTAAGCACCAAAGGCCGGATACGCCGTCCATATACCGATTTCCATCTGCGGCGGTAAACCAGGCACCGTCTCCACTGACCGCCATGAGTGGTGATGCCTGCTCATTAAACTTGACCATCGCGTGCCAAAGATGGTCACGATCCTGCTGCGCCAGCTTGCTCGAATGCTCCGCCGTATGAATCAATATGTCCACCTCTTTTCGCCTCGACAATAATCGTCCCGATGTATTTGCGCGCGTCCGCCGTCAGCAGCTGCAATTCTTTTCGTTCGAGATGCCGTTCAAATTCGATGAAATCCCCTTCAAGCGTTTCTTTCACCGCAATGATGCGGTAACCGTCCTGAATAAGTTCGTCAACGGCGTTTTTTTCCTTTAAAAACCCTTTGTAGTCCGACATAAAAACACGCCCCCTTTACAGTTTTTCGCCCACGGCAGCCGGAAGCTCTTCGGCAGCCGGTTCGCCTTCTAACGGAATAGTCCAGTCACGCCCAACGGTCACACCGAGGTATTTGTCATCGTCCGGGTCTTCAAGCTCAGCCTGTGGGTATTTATTAAACCACCAAAACTTTGCCAGTACATAATATGCAGCAGCTCCGACCGCAAAGCCCATAAAAAATGAATACGTTGAAAACGTGACGGCGAGCGCGCCGCCGATTACCCAGGAAATAATACCGGCCCAGTTGACGCCGTAATGGTAGCGGTACTGTCCATCCATTTCATATAAATCCGGTACATTCACACGGCGTTTGCGGATTAAATAGTAATCAGCAAATAAAATGCCGACAATGGAGGCAAGTATACCGCCAGCAACGAGCAAAAACGGCATAAGTACGTTAAACAAATTCCACGGCTGTGTGACCATCCCGATTACGCCAGCCGCCAATACGCCAATGTAAAAAGGCACTTTCGGTCCGCCGATATTCGAGAATACGGTCGCAGCCGGAACTAAGTTTGCAGCTGTATTCGTCGACCACTGCGCAAACACGATCATCAGCAGCAAGATCGCCAGCACAATCCCACTTGATGTTTCCTGCAACGCTGCTACCGGATCATAGTTGCCAACCGCAATGAAGGCGACACCGCCAATAGCGACCACAAACGTTTGTGTAAGCGGCATAGCAATCAAGCTGCCAACAAGCACACTTTTATTGCGTTTCACCCAGCTTCGTTCAAACTGCGGTGCTTTAATAAAACGTGAAATCGACGAAATATCGGCTGCCAGTGTAGACCAATAACCCATGTTCCCAAGAATGACGACCATGAATGCGTTAAACAACAACCCCCCAGTCAGTGGATTTTCCACCCACGACCAGACGTTTTTATCAGCTGCGGCAGCTTGGTCGGCCAATGTCACGTACATCCAAAGCGAAATTAAAATAATGACCGGCGCAGCTAAATCCGCGAATTTTTCAATTGACTTAATTCCAATAATCGTATTTGCGACCTGTACAGCGACAAAGGCAAGAAAGCAGACGAACCAGTTATCAAAGCCAAATAAAATGTTTAAAATTCCATTAATCGCCATTGCGCCAAAATACGTGTTAATCCCGAACCACATGGATGCGGCAATGCCGCGGATAGCGGATGGGATATGCGTTCCGACCGTTCCAAAGGGCGCCCTCATGTATACGGGGAATGACAATCCATGCTCAATACCAATATCGGCAATGACCGAGATGAAAAGGCCGATCAGCACACAGCCGATAAAGGACGCGGCGAGCACCCATGAAAGCGGCATCTGTTCGACGGCTGCTCCTCCAATTGCAAAAGCAGCTAAAACAACCGCCATCCCGACCCACATGAGCGCAAAACCAAAGGTGCCAATTTTACGGTCGCTATGAGCAATCGGCAATAAATCCGGAGATTTTAAATAACGGCTGGACTTTTTCATTTGTCATTCCTCCTCGTATTTAGTTGTTATTGAACAGTTATCGCCTGGCGGGTCTGCGTACTATTGTAGCGGCTTCGTTTTATATACTGGCCGCTGCCTGGCTTGCCGGTAAATTCCCGGTCCCGAATAACAAATTCACCGCGTGAAAGTACGGAGACCGGTTCGCCTGTCACTTTCATCCCTTCAAATGCACTGTAATCAACATTCATATGATGCGTTTCGGCAGAAATGGTCCGTTCTTTGTCCGGATCAAAAATAACGATATCTGCGTCACTGCCTACGGCGATCGTTCCTTTTTGCGGGAACAAGCCGAATAACTTGGCCGAACGGGTCGAGACAAGGTCCACAAACTGATGAATGGAAATACGCCCTTTTTTCACTCCTTCTGAAAATAGCAGGCTGAATCGGTCTTCAATGATCGGTCCGCCGTTTGGAATTTTTGTAAAGTCGTCTTTCCCGAGGTCTTTTTGGCCATTGAAATTAAACGAGCACTGATCAGAGCCGATCGTTTGCAGCTGGCCGTTTTTCAGCGCATCCCATAAAACGTCCTGGTTCCATTTTTCACGCAGCGGCGGGGACCAGACATACTTTGCTCCTTCAAAATTCGGTTTTTCTAAATCATTTTGATCAAGAAGCAAATATTGCGGACACGTTTCCCCCCAAACTTGAAAGCCTTTCTGGCGTGCTTCGGCAATTTTATTGGCCGCTTCGGCACACGACACGTGAACGACGTACAGCTGTGAATTGGCAAGACCGGTTAGTGCGGCAGCCCGTCCCGTTGCTTCCCCTTCCACTTCCGGCGGCCGGGTCAATGCGTGATAAATGGGATCGGTGTGGCCTTTTTGGAGCGCATCGGTCACAAGGTAGTCAATAACATCCCCGTTTTCTGCATGAACCATCACGAGCGCCCCGTGTTCTTTTGCTGTTAGCAGTGTTCGAAACAGCGTCGCATCGTCCGCCTGAAATACGTTTTTATAAGCCATAAACACTTTAAATGACGTAATCCCTTCTTTTTCAATCACATCCGGAATTTCCGCCAGCACATCATCATTCACTTCCCCGATCATTAAGTGAAAGCCGTAGTCGATGACGGCTTTATCTTTCGACTTTTCGTGCCACGTATTTATCGCACCCTGCAGCGGCTCTCCTTTATTCGTCAGGCAAAAGTCGATGACCGTTGTCGTACCCCCGAACGCTGCTGCAATAGTGCCCGTTTCAAAATCATCTGCGGTTACCGTGCCGCCGAATGGCATATCAAGGTGCGTGTGCGGGTCAATGCCACCAGGGAAAAGGAATGCGCCTTTCGCGTCGATAACTTCATCCGCTGCGTCATCGAGATGGGCACCAATTTTAGCGATTTTGCCCTTTTCAATGAAAACGTCTGCCTCGTATTGATCCGTCGCTGTCACAATTACACCGTTTTTAATCATCTTTTTCATCTCGATCCGCTCCTTTTTTATTAAGCGATTGGCTGTTCAATGGCTGTCTGGCGTTCATTCCACGTCATCGGCGGACCGTTTGGAATTTCAATCATATCGATTGCTCCGTCTACCGGACAGACAATCGAGCAAAGGTTGCAGCCAACGCAGTCTTCTTCGCGCACCTGCAAATATTTGTTTCCATCCGGCGACGTCAGCATATCGATGCATTGATGGGCTGTGTCTTCACAGGCGATATGGCATTTGTTGCAGTTAATGCACGTATCTTTGTTAATGCTGGCGACAATTTTATAGTTCAAGTCGAGGTTGCCCCAATCAGAGTAGCGGGGCACCGTTCGGCCAATCAGTTCTTCAACGGACGCAAGCTGCTTGTCGTCCAAATAGTTGTTTAGGCCGTCAATCATGTCTTCTACAATGCTGAAGCCATGGTGCATGGCCGCCGTACAAACCTGCACGCTGCCTGCTCCCATCAAGATAAACTCAGCCGCATCTTTCCAGTTGGAAATACCGCCAATACCAGAAATCGGTATATTAATTTCCGGGTTGCGGGCGCATTCCGCGACCATGTTTAACGCAATCGGTTTGACTGCTGGACCGCAGTAGCCGCCATGCGCTCCTTTTCCGGCCACATTCGGCACGGTATTCCACGAATCAAGATCCACGCCGGCGAGACTGTTAATTGTATTAATCATACTGATCGCATCCGCGCCGCCCTGCACCGCCGCCCAGGCCGTTGCGGTAATATCAGTGATATTCGGTGTCAGCTTCACAATCACCGGTGTATTGGCTGCTTCTTTTGCCCACCTCGTCTGTTTTTCCACAAGTTCCGGCACCTGTCCGGATGCCGCACCCATGCCGCGTTCTGCCATACCGTGCGGGCAGCCAAAGTTTAATTCAAGGCCATCTACGCCGGCCGCTTCCACTTTTTTAACAATTTCATGCCACTTTTCCTGCTTTGGCTCCACCATAAGTGAAGCGATCACCGCATGATTCGGAAATCTTTTTTTTGTTTCATAAATTTCTTTTAGATTTACTTCAAGAGGACGATCCGTAATTAATTCAATATTGTTAAACCCCGCCACCCGCTGGCCATTAAAATGCATGGCCGCAAACCGGGAAGACGTATTAATAACAGGATCGCCAAGTGTCTTCCAAACCGCGCCGCCCCAGCCTGCTTCAAATGCGCGCTGCACTTGATAGCCTGAATTGGTCGGCGGTGCGGATGCAAGCCAAAATGGATTTGGTGCTTGAATTCCCGCAAAATTTACTCGTAAGTCTGCCATTACCGATCTCCCCCTTTTAAGATGTTTGCGCCATGCCGCTTCCGACAAGCTGTTCGTAAATAGAATACGCGGTCTGCTTTCCTTGTTCAGCTGCTGAGACGACCATTGCATCGCCCTGTCCATCGCCGAAAATAACGTCGCCGGCCGCATACACTTTTTTGTTAGACGTTTGGTACGTATTGGAGTCGACTTTGACCGTGCCCCATTTATGTGTTAAGCCAAACGCTTCAATCAATCTCACATATCGGGTCTGGCCAATTGCTCGAATCACGGCGTCTGCTTCTACCGTAAATTCCGACCCTTTAACCGGCATCGGCCGGCGGCGTCCTGACTCGTCTGCTGCCTCAAGCTCCATTCGAATGCATTTGACCCCTGTTACCTCCCCTTCGTCGTTTTGGATAATGCCAACCGGCTGTGTCAGCCAGCGGAATTCCACGCCTTCCTGCTTCGCAAATTCATATTCAAATTCGTATGCCGTCATCTCCGCTTCCGTTCGGCGATACAGCATCTTCACATCGGCGGCACCAAGTCTTACTGAACACGTTGCCGCATCAATTGCCGTGTTGCCGGCGCCAATAACGACGACTTTTTTGCCGATTAAATGAGTATCCATCGGCGGCGTTTTCGTTGATTCGACAAATTCAATTGCATCATATACGCCCTGTACTGTTTCGCCTTCCATACCGACCAGTGGAACATTTGCCATTCCAACCGCCAGTACAACAGCATCGTATGTGTTCAAAATTTCATCCGGCTCAATATCGCGGCCTACCATTACATTTGTCCGAATCATTACCCCCAGGCTTTCCACCTGCTCCACCTCCCACATGGATACGCGCTGTGGAAGACGAAACGAAACGATGCCATGTGTATCAAGACCGCCCGCTTTCTCTTTCGCTTCAAAAATCGTCACGTCAAACCCCAGCCGGGCCAGTTCACGTGCTGATGACAATCCAGCAGGCCCGCCGCCGATAATAGCGACCGACTTGCCATTTTTCATTCCTGCTTTAAACAGCTGCGCGTTGTTATGTATGGCCCAATTTGTTGCGTGCCGCTGCAAGTTGCCAATCATAATCGGCTGTGATGCGTTATTTAGGACGCACGCTCCCTCACACAACTCTTCCGTTGGACAAACCCGTGCACAGCTTGCACCCACGGGGTTGGCTTCCATAATGACTTTGGCGGACCCTTTTAAATTGCCGGACGCGATTTTTTTAATAAACGAAGGAATATTAATGGATGTCGGACAAGCCGTAATACACGGCGCATCGTAGCAATAAAGACAGCGGTTCGCTTCATCCAGCGCTTCTTTAGCCGTTAAATCCGGCTCGATCTCAAGAAAGTTTTTTGTCAGGTCCGTTAAAGAAACAGACCGATCTTTCATTCGATTCATGTGCATTTTTCATTCCCCCTTGCATTTTTATGTCTATTGATTATTCATTGATTGCATCTTAAAATATTTATACAGCAAACAAAAAAAATTAACATCGTTTTTGGTATATTTTCTGACAAGCGATATTCATTTGTTGTACGATAAAGAGACTAACAACGGGAGAAGTGACGGCCGTGAAAAAAAATGAATTGGAACAGAGAATAACCGAATATGAGATAGAATTGGAGCAGCTGCGTGGTCAGCTGGCCGTTGTGGCTGAACAGGAAGAAATGCGCAAACAGTTTTTGTCGTCCAAAGAAATCATTGAACGCGTTCATCGTCACACCGGACGCGAATTAAATATGTCTACAATTAAACGATGGGCGGATGAAGGATATCTTGGTGAAGTGATTGACGAAAAACAGGCATTTCCCGCATTGCGCACAAAGCAAGGAAAGAAACGATTTTTATACCCGAAAATTGATGCATACAGCTTTTTATATGAAAAGGGTTACTTGACACCGGCTTTTGATGTGCTGGATCAAGTTTGGCTTGGAAGGGAGCGCGCCATGGTTATGGACGCGGTGCTCGAAAAAGGCGAATTCCACTATACTGTGCAGATAGAATCGTCGTTTGAGGTAAAAAAAGGGATAAAAGAATCATGTTTAGGTAAAGAGGAGGCGTGACGTGAAAGCTAAAATTCTCATTCAAAATACATTAGAAAATCAAGAAAAAGCCCGCCTCATTCGAAATGAAAACCGTGGCAGTGACCACCCGGTAACTATTTCTTTTTCTGAAGATGCAGCAGAGATTTTTTTCGAAGGCGATTTGATTCGAATTCCGGATAGCGTTCCGTTTGAATTGCTGACAATCGTTGAAGGCCAGGAAAAAAAAAGAGACGACGGCTACGACATTCAGCCGTCTGATAAGGGAAAAACCGTCAACCTCCACTTAGACGCCGGCCTTGTTGCCGAGCTGAATGAAATTCGCCAGCACGTCATGAGCAAAACGCAGCACGACATTATTTTGGAAATCTTTAAAAAAGGGCTCGATCACTTCAAGTGAGCGGGCCCTTTTGTTTGGTTTAGTGCGATATTATGCTTTAGTGGTGCGACTTTGTCTGTTTTATGCGATTCATAGCCGAGTTGGTGCGACTTTATTTATTTCGTGCGACTTTCATCTGAGGCCGTGTGATTATATGAGCGAAAGCACGGTTTCAAGCAGCACATTTACCCCTTTTTCACAGTCTTCCCATGAAGTCAATTCATCTTCATCATGGCTTTTTCCATTCACACTCGGTACAAAGATCATCGCAGAAGGAATGTAGGAAGCTATAAACTGTGCATCATGCCCCGCTCCGCTTACCATCCGCTTATGAGAATAGCCGAGTGAAACCGCGGACTGTTCAAATGCGTCGCAAATCGCCGGCTCAAACCAGACAGTGTCGCGCCCCCACAGCTTTTTCGCTGATACGTCACATGCCGCTTTTTGCATTGATGCTTCCATGCCGCGGATGATTTTTTCCGCTTCACTAATGACGTCAGTTGATGCATGACGCGCTTCCAGTGAAAAAATTACTTTATTTGGAATAACGGTATGAATATTTGGCAGCACGCTGACCCGGCCAATCGTATACACAAGATCGTCATCAAGCGCCGCCAATTTTTCGCGTGCTTCTTTCATTAAATCTATCGCTGCAAACAGCGCGTCGTTTCGCATTGACATTGGCGTCGTGCCGGCATGATCGGATTCACCGGCTACCTCGATTTCATAGCATACCATGCCAAGGACACATTCTACGACACCAATTGACACCTGCTCTTTTTCCAAAATAGGCCCCTGCTCAATATGCAACTCCAAAAATGCCTCCGCTTCTGTCAGCCTGTTTTCAATCGATCCCTCGTAACCGATTGATTGCAGCGCTTCATGAAACGTGATGCCGTCCTCATCTTTTTTCGCAAGCATCGTTTCTTTATCAAACTTTCCGGACAGCACGCCAGATGCCATCATGGACGGCTCAAATCTTGCTCCTTCTTCATTTGTCACATTCATGACCACAACCGGTATAGCGGGTGTGACATTGTTTTCAACAAGTGTACGCATCACTTCAAGTCCCGCTGCTACACCAAGCACGCCATCAAAACGCCCGCCTTTTTTCACTGAATCCAAATGAGAACCCATGACAACCGGCGGCTTATTTTCACGTCCGGCAAGCATTGCGTATTGATTGCCCATATCATCCACTTTTACTTCTAAACCAATACCCTCGCAGCATGTACGAAAATAATCACGTGCGAGCCGGTCTTCTTCAGACAGTGCCAAACGCGTCACACCATTTCGCTCTGTCCGTCCAAAATCCGCAAAAGCCTCTAATGATTCTTGCAAACGCTCACCATTAATTTTTAATTTTTGATCATTCATATTGCGATTCCCCTTTTTAATATTTTTAAAATAAAAGCAATCAATAAATGTATTTCCGTTATTATTACATACAATTTAAAAATTGACCATTTTATTTACTGAAAATTCAATGTATTAAAACAAAAAAAACACCTATCCCATTCACGGGACAGGTTCGTTTTCACACACGTTTCATAAAGGCTTCGTAAATTTTTGTTGTCATAACCCCCGGATTGCCTTCCCCGATTACACGATCATCAGCTGATGTAACCGGTACGATTTCGATGCCGGTACTTGTTAAGAAAACTTCATCCGCTTCAAAAATAAATTCAGGCGCAAATTCTTTTTCTTCCACCGGAATGCCGAGTTCCGCAGCAATATCGAGTACAGCGATTCGGGTAATGCCGTGTAAAATGTGCTTCGTCGCCGGCGGCGTAATGAGCGTTCCGTCTTTTAAAAGGAATATATTCGAACTTGATCCTTCCGTTACAATGCCATCACGCACTAATACCGCTTCAAACGCGCCCGCTTCGAAGGCTTCCTGCTTTGCCAGCAAATTCGGCAAAAGATTCAGCGTTTTAATCCAGCAATTTTGCCACCGTTCATCTGGCAGCAGTTTCACTTTCGCCCCGTTTTTGCGCAGCGTTTCATCCATTGCTCGAAAAGGCTTCACAGTCATGGAAATGGATGCTGGGACGTTCGGAAACAAATGATTGCGCGGAGCAATACCGCGGGTCGCCTGCATATAAACATCACAATCAGCTAAGCCGCTGCGCTCGATTAAATCATTTACAACCGTGATAATTTCTTCGCGCGTCTGGCCGAGATTCAGCTTGATCGCTTTTGCACTCTTAAAAAAGCGGTCCATATGCTCATCCATCATAAACGCACGTCCATTGTAAATGCGGATGTACTCATAGACGCCATCTCCGAACTGGTGCCCGCGTTCGTCAATCGGCAGCACCGGGTCACTTGAGCTGATCACTTTTCCATTTAAATAGCCAATTGCCATATTTCCCGCCTCACTTCAATGGTTTACTCCCATTATACTCATTTTTTTGAAAAACTCATACAATACCAGCTGCCTTCGCGGACAACCGTTTTAACGGACTTTAGCTTGAAGCCTGCTGCCGCTGCATCCTGAATGAGTTCCTCTTTGCGCGGCAACGGATATAAGTTTTCATGTGCTTCCATAAAAGAATTAAATGCAGCTGAAAAGCGCAGGCCGCCTTTTTCTAAATAAAGCGGTGTAATCACAATAACCGTCCCTTTTTTACTGACCAGTTCAGCAACGCGGCTGAATAAGGATTCCCGCGCGTCTGGGGAATAGTAATGAAGAAGGTTGTTCATCATTACTACATCAAATAAACCGTTTGGCACATCCCATGTATTAATGTCCGCATAATAAAATTTCACTTTTTCATCGAGGCCCTGCTTGGATGCTTTTTCACGGGCTTCGTCTATACAGTCTTTGCTAATATCTACGCCCACAAATGTGCCGGGATTCGCTTTTTTCGCAAGCTTCATTAAATAACCGCCTGTCCCACAGCCGATATCGAGTACCCAGTTCGGCTTTTGGGCATCAATCTCCGCTGCCACGTGTCCGAATGCTCTTTTTTCAATTAATGCAGATGTTGCCGCAACCGTTTTACCGAAATCGTCTCCATTAAACTTTTCTTTTCGATTGGATTGGATCATCTCTGGATAGTTCATGAGCGCCGGCATATGCATTTCAAATAATTCCGTTAATAACTCGCCAACCGTATCATCGCTTTTTCGCGAAAAAAATCTAAGCATTTTTTTCGATGGAACGAGCTTGTCCCCTTCTTTTTTTAAATGGCCGAGCACAACACCTGTGTCCGCCCAAGAGCGAAGCAGGTTTTCTTCGTATCCATATTCATCAACCAGTGACTCAATTGTCGCCCCTCGGGAAATTTTTTCAAATAAGTCAAGCCGGTAGCCGACATACGCCTGCCACGTAGGCAAAAAAGGCTCATTTTTTTTCATCCAATTGCGGGCTTCCCACATTTTCCGGTATTCTGCAATCATTCCTTTTCCTCCTTCATCGTCCATGGATGATCATCATATTCCGAGTATTGATGCTCGGTGCCTTTCACTTTCGGCAAAATACCGCCGGGCAAGAGCCCAATTTGCACAAATCTGTCAAGCAGTGTATCTTTCCACATGCCAAGCCCTGAAATATTCAGCATATGTTTATAGTGAAGTGCCGGAATGCGCTCAATTCGCTTCAGTACGTGTGACCTCACGTTCGGCCAAGGTCCTTGCCAATATGAATACGCCATGGCCGATAAATTCGAGAGCGAAGACAAAAATTCTGACCGAGGCCTGCGCACCTGCTCATATCGCTTTAATTGTGCAACATTCAAATTGCCGGTTTCGTACATACAGCTCAGCAGATCTCCAAGTGTATACGCATCTTGAATGGCTAAATTCATGCCTTCCCCCGCCATCGGATGAACAGTATGCACCGCATCGCCCATGAGCGCACAGTTGCCTCTTATGTAACGGTCCGCATTATGACGCGTGGGCACCATCAATTGAATATCCTTCCATGTTGTGATGTTTTGCACGTACCCGTCCAGCTCCGGCTTCAAACGAGTATAGCATCGATAAAACGATTCAAGTCCCTCTTTCTTCATTTCCTTGTATTCCTCTTTTTTAATAAGCAGTACAGTACGCACCTGTAAATCTGGCAATGGAAACAAACCAAGAAAATAATGACCGCGCACGATCATTTCTCCTTCTGTCAAATTCGAGGGACGGGGAAAGGTAACCGTTAAAAAATAATGATTGTACTCTGTTTCTGTTAATTCAATGCCAAGGCTTTTACGGATTGGTGACACCCGTCCTTCCGCCCCGATATGAAAGTCGGCCGCAATCTCGATTTCACCCTGTTCTTTATGCATAACAACGGCCGTCTTTTTTATATCATCCGGCTCGCGAAATTCAGTAAATTTCGCCGGGTTTAAAAAGTGAAAAGACGGATGCCGCTCCGCCTGATTTCGGATGATTTCTTTCAGTTTTTCATGCGGCACCATAAGCGCTTCATTAAACGGGTGATCGATCACGTTGTAATGATATTGAATTTTTTTCATCAGACGGCTGCCGTCATACTCGGTAATCGATGTCGTATGAATCGGAAAACCTGCTGCCCGAACAGCTTCATAAATGCCGAGACGGTTCATCATGTCTAAGCTTTTTGGCTGAAGCAATTCTCCTTTATATTTAACGGACGGCTTTGCATCTTTTTCAGCCACGACTACATCAATGCCATTACGTGCCAGCATGAGCCCAAGTATAAGCCCGGAAATGCCGCCGCCCGAGATAAACACATTTGTTTTCACAAGGAGCCCTCCATGTATAACTTTTGTTCACAATTTTTATAGCACTATTCCCTGATCGGCCGGTGTGAAAACACGCATAAACGGGAAAAGAAGAGAAAAAAGGAGCTGAGCGCATGAATCCGAAAATTGTAGACGTTCGTGCCGTCACGGTTGTAGGATATGAAATGAGCGGCACACAAGAAGAAATTGCAGCATTGCGCCCGGAATGGAAAGAGCGTTTTTTAGAAGCGGCCGGCCAGATTCCGGAACAGACGGACGGCCATCTCATGGATATTTGTTTGAAGCGGGCCGGTCAGCTGTATACGCACTGTATTGCCATGGAAGTGAACCATATCGATATTATTCCTGCCGGTATGTCCAGCTTGACGATTCCAGCCGGCTCGTATGCATTGCTTGAATTTCACGGTGAAGCGGAAGAAGTAAAATATGGTTTTCGGTCGATTTTAACATGGGCTCGCGAACATAATGTCCGGCTTGACGCGAATGAATTTCGGATTCATGTAACTGTAAGCGATGGCCACCATCATTTATATTGGCGGCTGGCAGATAAACGAAGCGAGGCAATTGAAGAAGCAGTATAAAAATGTGTGAGAATTTCTAACAGGAAAAAAGACAAGCTGGATTTGTTCTTTCATAATGGAGGCATCTGAAAATATGATTTTGAACGGATAAGGGAGGAACAACCAGTGATGGACGAACACGCGGAACGAAAACCTTCTATTTATTTACCCGGCTTGAGCCTTATTTTCTTTTACCAGCTGCAAACTGCTTATATGGCACAAAAAACAGCCTCAATCGTGCATTGAGGCTGTTTTTTTATTTTTCTATACTGTACTTTACTTGTACTGTCTAGCTCTAGGCGCCATTGCCGCCACCGTTGCCCCGTTCATATTCAGTGCGGCTGCACCGAACACCACACCAATGACGAGTCCTTCGGGAATATTATGTAGCGTAATCGCTAAAAATAAGCGCGTTGTTTTCTTCAAATCTGTGTGGATAGTCCTTCTCCTTTTGTCCGCCCGACATGCACATGTGGCACGATGACGTCCCGCAGATACAAAAAACGCCGCCAAGCAAAAAGCCAATTACAGGAGGAAGCCAGGCTGTTTGTCCATTTTCTTCACTAAATTCAATCGCCGCCCCCAGCGCTTCCCCAGCTGATAAGACCGCCGATCAGTGCCTGCAACGCGGGGTGCATATTGCTGAATGCATCCATCATTCTTAACACCGGTCTTTTCTCTATCCTGCTATTTTGCTCCAGCCTGTCTTTTTTGTTAAAAAGAACAATTGTAGCGCTTGGGCAACTTGTTAAGACAGCGGCAATCATGTTGCCATAGACCCACCCGAATATGGACTGGTATAGTAAAAACACTAACTTTTTTGGAGGCAAAACAGGTGGAAACAGCATACGAAGATTTAAAAAAAGGGGAACGCGGCGCATGGATCAGCATTATCGCCTACCTGTTCCTTTCCACATTAAAACTGACCGTTGGCTGGATCGGAGCTTCAGAAGCACTAAAAGCCGATGGATTAAATAATTCAACCGACATTATCGCATCGATCGCGATTCTTATCGGCTTAAAAATTGCCCGCAAGCCGCCGGACGAAAACCATCGTTACGGGCATTTTCGCGCGGAGACGGTCGCCTCTCTTCTAGCGGCATTTATTATGGCGTCTGTCGCCATTCAAGTCCTTATTTCAGCCGGCACCTCCCTGTTTCAAGCAGACCATGAAACACCAGACATGTTCACGGCCTGGACCGCTCTGTTTGCTGCGATCATCATGTATGGCGTTTATTTATACAACGCGCGGCTTGCGAAAAAAATTAACAGCCAGTCCATTATGGCGGCCGCTCATGATAATCGGTCCGACGCCTTAGTCAGTATCGGCGCGTTTGTTGGCATTATCGGCTCACGGCTTGGCCTGGGCTGGCTTGATACACTGACAGCTTTTATTGTCGGTCTCATCATTTTAAAAACGGCCTGGGATATTTTTGCCCAGGCATCACTCACACTGACGGATGCCTTTGATCTTGAAAAGCTGAAGGGCATGCAAAAAACAGTGGAAAAAGTACCCGGTGTCCGCGGAGTACCAACCATTAAAGCCCGCTCCCATGGCAATGTCACCTTTGTCGATGTTGTCTTGTTCGTCGACCCGGATTTAAATGTCATTGAAAGTCATGACATTACCGAATATGTTGAAGAAGCCTTGCTGCAGGAACACGGGATTCGAATCACACATATTCACATTGAACCAGACGGCCACTGAACAGTGCGCCGTTTTTTTGCATGAAAAAACGGCCGCTTCATAAAAAGCATACCGTTTAGATTAGAAATGTTTGGATTGTTTCATTACTTTTCTAGTTTCATTTACATATTTAATAAGTCTGTAGGGCTTGCTGATGACCCGCAGAGGCATGCCGGAAACAAATTTGCTTAAATCCTGCTTGTATTCCAGCGTCATCCGTAACGGTTTTGTTGAAATTCGGTCATATACTTCTTCATACAATTCTTTTTTAGCATTGATTTTCACACTGGTCAACCGGTGGCATTCTTCGCATTCAATGCTTTGAATTTTATTGTTCATATATACAACCCGGTGAATGGTTTCATCGTGACAACGCGTGCAATAAAGGCCTGCTTCCATTTCGGAAATTTTCATTTAGCCCTCTCCCTCACACCTATTTCCATGCTTCCTCTTTATTATATGTCAATCAGCTGATCTACAGACATCCCCACCTCCTTTCTTAAAAGCTTTTCGCCTGAAGGGCCTGCATCTTTGATTCATTTGTTCAACGAGTCGGCATTTGCTAGTATATAAAGGGGAAAATAAAACGTGAAGGAGATTTTTATGAGTCAAAAAATCATTTTTTTCGATATAGACGGCACATTGTACGACCATGATAAACAGCTGCCGGCTTCCACACGTCAAGCAATTCGTGACCTGCAGGAACGTGGGCATGAAGTGGCGATCGCAACAGGCCGTGCACCGTTTATGTTTAAGGATTTACGCGCGGAGATTGGCATTGAAACGTTTGTCAGCTATAACGGGCAATATGTTGTTTTTAAAAGCGAGCCTCTCTACCAAAATCCACTAAACAAAGAAGCACTGCTCCGTTTGACGGATATCGCAGTTGAACGCAATCACCCCGTCGTGTTTATGGATCACGAAGACATGAAAGCAAATACGCCGGACCACGAGCATGTAACGGCCGGGATTAATTCGCTGAAAATTAATTACTTTCCTGAACATGACCCGGCTTATCATGAAGGACGTGATTTATACCAGTCACTTCTGTTTTGCCAGGACCCCGAAGACAAGGAATATGAAAAGCAGTTTCCTGAATTTGATTTTGTCCGCTGGCACCCTTTTTCAGTCGACATCGTACCGGCCGGCGGTTCAAAAGCGAAAGGCATTGAAAAAATCATTGATCAGCTCGGTATTCTTCCAGAAAACATTTATGCATTTGGAGATGGCTTAAATGATGTAGAAATGCTGAAGACTGTGGTCAACAGCGTGGCCATGGGCGACGGGCATGAAAAAGCAAAAAAGGCCGCCAAGCATGTGACCACAAATGTCCATGAAGACGGCATTTTAAACGGCTTGAAAATGGTCGGACTGCTTGACTGATAACCAGATCCATATTCATAAAAAATAAGCTAAAGAAAGCCTTGAAAGTCAGTAAGTGATAACTTTCAAAGCTTTCTTTTTTATGCAAAAAGGAATGAATATTGCTCCTCATTTATACAATGAATGGTACAAGCCATTATTCTTTCTGCTTGTATTCATCAGCATGAAGGAGGATCGCCACGCTCTTTGTGCTTTTCGGAACGGCCGCTCTTTCCCGGTATTAGCAGCGATTGCGCTATCCAAATTAATTCAGATGAGCTAAGCGAGAAAACGTCATTTAGCGGATTGCTTGTCGGCACACTTTTTCTAGCAGGAGCTACATCGCTGCCCGAAGTCACAACCAGCCTCTCTGCTGTTTTCATTGGAAACCCGGATATCGCCATTGGAAATATGCTAGGATCGAACATGTTTAACCTTTGTATCATCGCCTGTTTTGACTTGTACTATCGGAGAATCCGTTTATACCAATCCGTCAGCGGCGAACATTTGTATACGGCTGGACTCGGATTCATTCTTTCACTCATGATTCTTTTGGCGCTTGCAAGACAATCCGATTACATGGTTTTCGGTACTGGGGTGGATTCCTTATTTATCGCCCTTATTTGTGTGTTAGGTATGTACATCATCAGCAAAATGATCCAGACGGGAGCGGCCGAACCGGAAACGCCTATGAATGTCAGCCCATCCGAAGCCGGTCAAACCGCATTTTCGTTTAAGAAAACCATCGCAGGTTTTAATCTGATGGCTTTGATCATAACAGGCGCAGGCAGTATGCGTTCTTTCGCTGGTGATGAAATTGCCGATATCACAGGTCTTGGTTCAAGTTTTGTCGGCAGTTTTTTATTAGCAGCCACTACCTCTATGCCTGAAGCTATTGCCGTACTGGTGGCCCTCCATCTGAAAAATGTGAACTTAGCTCTCGGCTCTATACTCGGAAGCAATATTTTTAATATATTGATTCTGGCAGGATCTGATGTGTTTTACCAACAAGGTCCTATCCTTTCTAATATATCACCTGTTCTTCACACAGCCTCTTTATCCGTATCCATTTTATCTGTCATGTTGATTATGGCGCTTTTGCAAAAAAAAGACATCGACTATACGCTATATGATCCCTTCACTGCTGATTATTGCGGGGTATCTTTACTCGTCTTATATGATCTTTCTCGGCTGAATCCGAAAAAACAGGACATGCCTAAAGCCAGATGAAGATGACTTTAAGCATGTCCTGTGTCATATTGTATTGCACCGAATGTCGAGTGAACCATGCCGGCTGGTCTTGCTTATGTGATCAGCAAACGGAGTCGGTTGATTTCGGATTTTTCAAGCCGAATAACGGACGAATCCAAAGTGCTAAGAATGTTCCAAGCATCGCCATGATCATCCATACCCAGCCATGTAGGCTGAAAGAGGCAATACCGCCAAAATAAGCACCGATGTTGCATCCAAAAGCTAAACGAGCGCCGTAACCCATCATTAATCCTCCAACAATGGCCGCACCAGCGACGCCAGGCTTAATTTTGCCCGGCTTAAATGTGCCTTGAAACGCTGAGGAAATAAAAGCCCCGAGAATGATGCCGAAATTCATGACACTTGTAGAATCGGCCAAGACCGACTGCGTCAGCGCTTCGCCGGCAGGTCCTGAAAAATAACCCCAAGCAGATACATCAATCCCAACAGCCGTCAATGCTTTACCGCCCCATAGCGCAAATGCGGACGTAATGCCCCATGGGTTCCCACGCACTGTCAATGTCAGGGCATTCAGCAAAGCAAGAACAATCGCTGCTGCAAAAAGCGGCCAAGAACCACGAATGACTTTTTTCCAGCCGACTGTGGTCGGCAGCGGCTTCATCATTGGAGGGTTTTTCTTTTTCGCAATTTGAATGGTGATCCAATAGATTAGAGCAAAGAGAGCAAGCTGCAGCACCCACGCTCCAAAATAGCCAAGCCCCGTTGATTCAGCCAATGAAATTGGCGGAAGGGACGGGGTGTCTTCCATCCAAAATGTAAAATGATAAGCCCCGAGCAAAGAGCCGGCAATGAACGCAAGCAGCGTCAAAATCATAGACGATGAACCACCGCCTATTGAATAGAGTGTACCTGATGCACAGCCGTTCCCAAGCTGCATGCCAATCCCAAAAATAAACGCGCCAAAAATGACGCTGACCCCAACCGGCGAAACATATCCTGCAGGCGTGACGCCCGTGAAACTAAACCCGGTACTTAAAATAATCGCAAAAAGCGTCGTCGCCACCGCGAGCATAAGCATATGCGCCTGCAGCCCCTGTACATTCCCGACCGATACAAGCCGGCGGAATGCGGATGTAAAACCAAAGCGCGCGTACAAAAGCGTCATGCCGAGCGCAAGACCAATGATATATAAAACACCCTGCGTCCAGTTTGTTGTACTGACAATCGCAATAAACAGTACTACAGCAGCTGCAACGCCTATTGTAACAAAAGGTTTTTGCATTGGGCTTAGGTCTGTGATAACCGTTGTCCGCTTATACGGAACGCTGTCGGGTGACTTGATAACATGTTGTGCCAACAAAAAAACCTCCCTTTCTTATTGAATTAGTTGACTTTAAAAATAATAGTTATTTTCAACTTGAAAGTAAAGTTTTTTGCTTGGCTTTTATCTGTCCACAAAAAACCCGCTGACACGTATCAGCGAGCCCTCTAATTGTTATGCTTTTTTCATCACCCCAGTGGTCATTTCATTTGCCGCCCGTACTTTACGGATGTTCACGCGGACAAGCATCGAGATGACAAGCGCCACAACGAAGGCGGCGGTAAAGATGTAAAGCGTAAGCGAGTAGCTGTTCGTCGCTTCTCGAATATTAGAGGCAACGATTGGACCAACAAGACCGGCCGCGGCCCACGCCGTTAAAATATAGCCGTGAATGGCACCGAGCTGCTTCGTCCCGAACAAGTCTCCAATATACGCGGGAATTGACGCAAATCCGCCTCCGTAGCAGGATAAAATGATAAAAACCGTAATTTGAAATAAAATGGCATTTGTTAAGCTCGGCAAAAGCATAAACGCAACGATTTGAATAATAAAGAAAGCTGTGTATACATTCGGGCGGCCGATATAGTCTGAAATTGACGCCCAGCCGATTCGGCCAAAACCATTAAACAAGCCCATGATCCCAACCATTGTTGCAGCGGCAGCGGCGGATAATCCAGCAATATCCTGTGCCATTGGCGAGGCAACGGAAATAACCGCAATGCCGCATGTTACGTTAATAAATAACATAAACCAAAGCGCCCAAAACCGGACTGTTTTAACCGCTTCATTCGCTGTCAGTTCAGACAAATCGGCTTTCTTCGTTTCTTTTCCAGCCTGTCCTTTTTTCATCCCGGCTGGCAGCCAGCCTTTTGGCGGCGGTGCAAGATACAAAGAAGAGAAAATCATGACGACAAAATAAACCGTTCCGAGTAAATAAAATGTATTACTGATGCCAATGTTGTTAATTAACTGAGCGATAATCGGGCTTGCGATTAGTGACGCGAAGCCGAAGCCCATAATGGCAAGACCCGTCGCAAGACCACGCCGGTCGGGAAACCACTTGACGAGGGAGGAAACTGGTGTAATGTAGCCGATCCCGAGGCCAATGCCTCCCATTGCCCCGTAGAAAAAATAAAGCAAATAAAGCGAGTCAATACTGTTGGCAAATCCTGCTCCGATTAACCCGATACCAAAAAAGACTGAAGCAATCAAGCCAGCTTTTCTCGGACCATGTTTTTCAACAAAGTGCCCCATAAAAGCAGCCGACAAGCCTAGAAAGAAAATCGCGATACTGAACGTCAATGAAATTTCTGTTAATCCCCATCCGTGCTCTTCATGAAGCGGATTTGTAAACACGCTCCATGAATAAACCGACCCAATCGACATATGAATGCCTACTGCTGCCGCTGCAATGAGCCAACGATTTTTGACTTTTTCCATCAGCTATACCCCTCTCGTTTTGTAAACCATCTAACTGATCATTGTGTGGATCTGACCGATAAAATTCTTTTATCGGTCAGATTTTCTTGCCATATATGCCATACCTGCCAGCGACGCACCCGCTGCGGCGACCAGCCAGCTCTTTGACATTGTATTCCCTTTTACTAATTGAACGGCAGATGATTCCACCCGGCTGATTTTCGTTGCGACCGAAATGACACTATTTAGCTTATTCACTAGTGGACCCATTTCGGAAACGTTCAATTTCCCAAGTGTACCAAGCATCAGCAGGCCATTTTTTAAAATAGAGGCCGCTTCCGGTTTATCAATGGCTTTGACAAGCACGTCCAATACCCGGTCTCCTTCACTGAACAAGCTGGCGCCCATTTCCAAGCCGCCCTTCTTGTTGATTTCCCCCAGCATGTGGAGAAACTCTTTAAGTGTATCTTTATGTTCAACAAGAAGCGTTTCAATTTCTTCCAAGTCACGCCGGCGCTGCTCTTCTTCGTTTATTTCCAGACGATGAATGGTTGTTATCGCTTTAGCCACGCTGACCCACTCCTTTCTTTACAAGATCGCCAGGGAAAATGTAGTCGGGACGCGCCCATTTTTTCTCGACCTGTACGCCGATCTGCGGCTGCGGATCGCCATTACGAGAGTTAATGCGCGGCAGCGGACTGTCGCCTTTTGTTTTTAAAATTTCCATTTTGGCGCTGATTTCTTTGTAGGCCGGTGTATCCGTATCTTTATCAGCATGGCTGCTCGTCAAATAATTGATCGCACCTTCATCCGAGTCATTCATCGGCAAGTATACTTCTTTTCCCTTTACCCGGTCCGTGACAAGGCATGGCACTTTGACGCTTCCATGTGGCGACGTTAGCCTTACAACAGTGCCGTCCTCTAAGCCGCGCTCCGCTGCAAGCTCCGGCGATACTTCCAAAAAGACACTAGGCGTTTTCGAGGTAATGCCTTTTGATTTATACGTCATATTGCCTTCATGAAAATGCTCAAGCAGGCGCCCGTTGTTGACGTGAAGATCGTATTCTTCTTCGTATTCCAGCGGCTTCGTCCACTCAACCGGGAATAGGCGTGCTTTTCCGTCTGGGAATGGGAATTCATCTAAGAATAGAAGCGGTGAATCCGTACCATCCGAAGCAACTGGCCATTGCAGACTGTTATAGCCTGATAAACGGTCATACGTAACACCAGCGTACAATGGCATCAAGCTGGCCGCTTCTGCCATAATTTCACTTGGATGATTATATGTCCAGCCGGCTCCAAGACGATTTGCGACTTCCATAATAATCTGCCAGTCCGGTTTTGAATCGCCAAGCGGCTCAAAAACCTGATACAAGCGTTGAATGCGGCGCTCTGTATTCGTAAACGTTCCTTCTTTTTCAAAAGACGGGGCGGCCGGCAGAACAACATCCGCATATTGTGCCGTTTTCGATAAGAAGATGTCCTGCACGACGAAGAAATCGAGTTTTTCAAACGCTTCGTGCACATAATTCAAATTCGAATCGACT
Source organism: Domibacillus iocasae (assembly GCF_001750285.1). Lineage (GTDB taxonomy): Bacteria > Bacillota > Bacilli > Bacillales > Domibacillaceae > Domibacillus > Domibacillus iocasae. The sequence goes on along the minus strand of NZ_MAMP01000021.1, from coordinate 160,807 downwards.
AAGCCCATATCTTCCCCTTTTAAATACATCACTTTTACATCGCCAGCATGAATGCCGGATACCATTTCGTGATTGTTTAAGCCGGGATCCGCTGGAATTTTCACACCCCAGCCTTTTTCATATTTAGCCCGTACCGCATCATCCGCCACTTTTTCATATCCCGGGAATCGGTCCGGCATGCTGCCAAAATCACTCGCCCCCTGTACGTTGTTATGGCCACGAAGCGGATAGCTGCCCGCGCCTGGTTTTCCGTAGTTGCCGGTAATCAGCAGCAAATTCGAAATCGCTGTACTTGTGTCACTTCCGCCTGAATGCTGTGTGACACCCATCGCCCAAAGAACACTCGTCGTATCTGCTTCATGCACCGCTTCCGCCACTTGAATCATCATTTCTTTCGGCAGTCCCGTTACTTGCTCCGCATACTCCATCGTATATTTCTCAAGGCTTTTGACATAGTCATCCAGGCCGTTCACCCGGTTGCTTAAAAAGGATTCATCCGCCCAGCCTTGTTCAACGATGTATTTTGTTACTGCTGATAGCCAGACAAGGTCCGTACCGGCTCTTGGCTGAATAAATAAATCAGCCCGGTCCGCCATTTCATGCTTCCGCAAATCGGAGACAATGAGTTTCTGCCCTTTTAATTTATGTGACCGTTTTACCCTTGTCGCCAGCACCGGATGCGATTCTGACGTATTCGAGCCGACCACTATAACAAGTTCTGCTTGTTCGATATCGGTAATCGAGCCAGAGTCACCGCCATAGCCAACGGTGCGGAATAAGCCTACCGTTGCCGGTGTCTGACAATAACGTGAACAGTTATCGACATTATTTGTGCCGATTACCCCGCGGGCGAGTTTTTGCATTAAATACGATTCTTCATTTGTACATTTAGAAGAAGAAATAAACGCCATTGAATCCGGTCCATATGTGTCTTTCGCCTCTCTAAATTTCCCCTCAATCAATGCAAGCGCTTCTTCCCACTCCGCTTCACGGAACGAATCACCCTCACGGATAAGCGGCTTCGTCAGGCGCTCTTCACTGTTGACAAAATCCCAGCCGAATTTTCCTTTTATACATGTAGAAATGCCATTGGCCGGTGCTTCCATCTGCGGTTCGACTTTTAAAATCTTCCGATCTTTCGTCCATACGTCGAAGCTGCAGCCGACACCGCAATACGTGCAGACCGTTTTTGTTTTTTTAATTCGTGATTCCCGCATGGCGGCTTCCACATCTGAAATGGCTAAAATCGAACTGTAACCGGTTTCAACATTTTTGGTCAGTTCAATCATCGGCCGAAGCGTCGGTTTCTTAATGCCCGTTAAAAAGCCGGCTTCGCCTTCCATGCCTTTTTCCATCATCGCATTACATGGGCAAACCGTTGAGCAATGACCGCATGATACGCAAGATGATTCATTGATCGTTGAATGCTTGTCCCAAATGACGCGCGGGCGTTTTAAGCTCCAGTCAATTGATAATGTTTCTGTTACCTGCACGTCCTGGCACGCTTCCACACAGCGCCCGCACAAAATACATTGGTCCGGATCGTACCGGTAAAATGGATTGGAGTTGTCAATTTCATGTGGTTTTGGTGTAAACGGCTCACTCTGGTGCTCAATTTTCATCTGTTTGACCGTATTATGTACTTCACAGCGGCCGTTATTGTAATCACAGACCGTACAGTACAGCTCATGATTGTACAAAATCCGATTCATCGCAATCTCCTGTGCCTGCTTTACATCCGGCGATACCGCATCGATGACATCCCCATCTTGAATCATCGTTGAGCACGACCGGACAAATTCTCCGTTTACCTCCACGATACATGTATCACACGTTTCAATTGCGCCAAGCGCCGGATGGTAGCAGACGCTTGGAATATCGATCGCCTGCTCCTTCAGCGCCTGCATGACCGACACGTCACCCGGAATGCTCATTGCATGCCCATTCACTTTAATCCCCACGTATTCCGTCAACGCAAAAAACCCCTTTCTTGTTCGGATAAAAACTTGAATATTCGCACTTTAGCAAATATCTTTTTACATTACCCTTTTCCTTATTGTAGGAAACAAAAAAGGACAGCATTCAAAAAGCCTATTTCCATAAGCTTTTTAAACGCTGTCTAATGTTTCTGCATTGCTTGCAGAAATGCCAAACACCATTAGTATGACGGATAAAAAGAAAACAGGCCGTGCTTTCTTTCCATCCTTTTTTGCTTTTCATGTAAGCGCTACCTATTTTATCAGAATAATGCATTTAAGGCAATATAATCCGTTCTGGACATGTATAAACATTCATCGAACCGTTTCGTATAAATCCAACCGTTGTAATGCCGAGTTCTTCTGCGGACTGGAGCGCAAATTCAGTCGGTGCTGATTTTGACAAAACCATTTCGCAGCCAATTTTGGCCACTTTCAGCAAAATTTCAGACGAAATCCGTCCACTGAATACGATGATCTTCCCTTTTGTCGACAGGCCATTTTTCAAGCAGTGCCCATACAATTTATCGAGCGCATTGTGCCGCCCAATATCCATCCGGCTCAGCAAAATACCTGACTCATCACATAATGCCGCATTGTGAACGCCCCCGGTCCGCTGAAAAACAGCCGCTTCTTTCTGCATCGCCGACATGAGCGAAAAGCATTCATCCGGTGTAATACGAATATGAATATCATGCATTTTTTTCGCTGTCAGCGCGTCGTTCGCAAAGACAAATCCCTGCCTGCTCATCCCGCAGCACGAAGTAACGTACCGCTTGTTTTGCAGCTTTTGAAAAAACGGGTTGATGTGCGACAGCTCCACATGAACAAAACCCTCGTCGTCTATCCGGAGATAGCGGATGTCTTCATAACGGCGAATCACTCCTTCAGACGCCAAATAGCCAATAACCATATCTTCTATGTACTCCGGCGTACACACCATCGTGACAAATTCTTCCCCATTTATTTTCACTGTTACCGGCTGTTCGGTCACAATATGATCCTCCACCTGCTCCGCTTTTCCATTTTCAAAACGGATGACACTCCGCTTCATCTGTACGTCTTTCACTGTCATTCTTCCTTTCACACAATCGGCCGGTCAAACACAAACACTGACACTGCGATATCTTCTTCTACTTTTATGTCTGAAAATAAATAAACAAATTTTGCCCCTACCACTTCTTCCAGCCCTTCCGGCGGCGATTTAGCATACACCTCTTGAATTAATCGCGTCCTGGCGGTGTGTATCATCTCTTTTCCTTCATTTGTTCCAGAAATGAACTTTTCCGTCGGCGTCAAATTGCCATACAGTGTCGTCACCGCCATATTTTGCATAAACACCGTTTCCAGCCGGTCAGGCCCTTTGCCAAACAGCTGCTTCCTGAGCTTTCTAATAATATCATTAAATCGATTCACTTGCGCTGACATCCCGATCGCCCCCTCAACTTTATACAACTTGCATTGTACCACTCTTAGTCCTGCCGCAAAACAAGTAAAGCCATTTTTGTGCTACAATAAAAATAAGAATTATTTGGAAAGGATGGATACATATGAGCAAAACAGTTGGATTTATCGGGACAGGCGTCATGGGAAAAAGCATGGCCGGCCATTTGATGAGCGCGGGTTATCCGGTCGTCGTGTACAACCGGACAAAAGCGCGCGCGGAAGACTTGCTGGCGGCAGGAGCTGTCTGGAAAGAAACACCGGCGGATGTCGCGAAAGAAGCGGATGTGATCATTACGATTGTCGGCTATCCACATGATGTAGAAGCGGTTTATCTTGGCGAAGAAGGGATCCTCTCAAACGCTAAACCGGGTTCTTATGCGATTGATATGACGACTTCAAGCCCCATTTTGGCAGCTGCGTTATATGAAGAAGGCAGAAAGAAGGATGTTCATGTATTGGACGCACCAGTTTCCGGCGGTGATATCGGCGCAAAAAACGGTACGCTCACCATTATGGCTGGCGGCGATGAAGAAGACTTTGACGCAGTGAAGCCGTTTCTTGAGGTGATGGGCGGAAATATTATTTTACAAGGAAAAGCAGGTGCCGGCCAGCATACAAAAATGTGCAACCAAATCGCCATCGCCTCCAACATGATGGGTGTAGCCGAAGCTATTGTTTACGCTGAAAAAGCGGGCCTCAATCCGGAACAGGTACTCGGCAGCATCGGCAGTGGAGCCGCAGGCAGCTGGTCCCTCTCAAACCTTGCTCCCCGTATGATCAAAGGCGATTTTGAACCCGGCTTTTACATTAAACACTTTATTAAAGACATGAACATTGCCATCGAATCCGCTGAAGCAATGGGGATGGACACACCAGGCCTCACTCTTGCCAAATCCCTTTACGACAAATTGTCTGAACAGGGTCACGATGACAAAGGAACGCAGGCGATTTACTTATTGTTAAAAGGCGGCGGGCTAACGCCGGAATAATCGTTTTTGCGCCGAAATCGATGGCGGGATCGCCGTTATCTTAAAAAAAGCGCCGGAATCCAATCCACTAACGCCGGAATAATACTATTCCAGCGATCAGCGGCGGAATTTCGGCGCTAATCTGTTTTTTTCGGCGTTACACAAGCACTAATTCCCGAATCACATGCGCTACCCCATGCTCGTTATTGGATTTTGTATGATAATCCGCCGCTTCTTTTACCATCGGAATGGCATTTTCCATCGCCACGCCGCAGCCCGCGAATTGAATCATCGACAAATCATTTCCGTTATCACCGATTGTCATCACTTCTTCGCGCTTAATGCCAAGTTTTTCAGACAGACGTTTTACCGCGTTCCCCTTGCTTACGTCGCGGTGCAAAATTTCCAAGTAAAACGGCGCACTTTTCACCATCATATATTTGTCATTAATTTCGGCCGGAATCGCCGCAATTGTCCGGTCCAAACGTTCCTGTTCATCAATATACATCACTTTTGGTATGGCAATATCGGCCGGCACTTCCTCCACTGTCGTGTAGCGGAATGGAATTTTTGTAAGAAATGCCTCGTGCACCGTATATGGGCTGATCAATTTATTCGTCGTGTATAAATATTCTGCATCAAAAAAATGCATTGGCGTATCAAGGGTCAAGCTCAATTCATGCAGCGAACGGAAATCGTCATAGCCAAGCGACTGCTTAAAGACCACTTCATCCGTATTCGTATTTTGCACAATCGCCCCATTGTAGGCAATCACATAATCCTCTTCATCCTCAAGACGAAGGTCTTTTAAATAACGGCGCACTCCGGCAAGCGGCCGTCCCGTACAAAGCACGATCTTCACTCCGCGGTCCCGCGCCTCATCCAGCGCGCTCCGGACTTCATCCGTCACCTCATGCTGGTCATTTAAAAGCGTTCCATCCATATCAATCGCGATCAGTTTATACATTCTGCACTCTCCTGTCTGTCCAATCTACTCCTTATCATAAACGAACAGCAGAATAGCGGCAAATAGATCGGATTTGATACGACTTTATTTTAGTCATGCGAAAATCCGTCGATTCGGTGCGAATCTTGTAAGCATTGGCGCGGTAATTTCCAACTTTTGCGACTTTCACAGCTAGATGAGCGATTCTGCCCGGTTTCGTGCGATTTTGCTTACGGCAAATTCACACCACGCGATGACACATAAAGCGTATACCATTCATCACGGCTCATCTCCACATTTACCGCTTGAGCGGAAGCCCGTATCCGGTCCGGACTGGTCGTGCCAATCACCGGCTGAATCATTGCCGGGTGCTTCATCAGCCACGCCAGTACAATCGCTTCTGTCGTTGTTCCTTTTTCCTGTGCCATCCTTTTCACAAGCGCGGCCGTTTCTTTCACTGACTCTCTTTTTTCTTCAAGTGGTGCGCCGGAATAGACGCCTTGTGCAAGCGGTCCCCACGCCTGAATTTGAATGTTCTCCATTCGGCAATATTCAAGCGTTCCTTCTGGAAAGACAGTTTCGCGAAACGCCGGCTGATTCACATGCACGCCGGACTCAAGCCAGCCGGTTTTATGCAGGCTCATTTCCAGCTGATTCACAACTAGACGGTCGCTGATCGCACTTTGCAAAAATTTAATCTGTCCCGCGCTCATATTCGATACCCCAAAATAGCGTACTTTCCCGGACGATTTCAATTCATGAAACGCTTCCGCCACCTCATCTGGCTCCATGAGGGCATCCGGTCGGTGCAAGAGAAGCGTATCCAAATGCTCCACGCCAAGCCGCGTTAAAATACCATCTACTCCAGCCAAAATATACTCTTTGGAAAAATTGTAACGTGTCGGCAAGCCCGCTTCTTTATCCGGAAACGTAATGCCCGTTTTCGACTGGATCAGAATTTCATCCCGGAGCGAAGGACGCTCTTTCAGCACGCGCCCAAACACTTCCTCCGCTTTCCCATACGCATAAATATCCGCATGATCAAACGAGTTGATGTCTGACTCAATCGCCGCATCCACCGCCCAATGCGCCTGTTTCACCTGTTCCTCTGTAATTGCATCACGGCTCCAGCCGCCGCCAAACCCCATGCAGCCTAAGACAAGCCGGCTCGCATTTAATCCATGTTTTTGAATGGGTAACGTTTTCAAAAAAATCCTCTCCCTTATTCAGTATGTACATTCTCTTCCATTACATCATAAAACCGCCCTGAATGCGATTCGGACGGTTTTTTAGGAAATACTATGTTTGAGCCGGGCATACGTTGTTTGAGTATAGCGTTAAAAGGTGATATACAAGGATAGAATAACAAACTTTGAAAAACAGGATGTGTGTGGAGCATGAATCAAGAAACTGAACAGCAAAAGGAACAGCTGCGCGTGAATGAAGTGATTGACATCATCGATCAAAAACAAGCAGAAATCAAAGAAAAAACAGGCCATTTAAAAGAAGGCATTATTGGTCTTCGCAACAACTTTTGGGAAGACGTAACGGTCAATATGGATGAGCCCGACGACGTTATTGAAACACAAGCAGGCATCAAGCAGCAGGCCGAATTGCTTCAAGAAAGAGAACGAAGCCATGGGCAGCTGTTTAATGAACTGAAAAAGCTTGACCGGCTGCGCCGTTCCCCTTATTTTGGCCGAATTGATTTTCAAGAATCCGGTGAACCGAAACCGGAACCAATTTATATCGGCATTGCATCTCTCATGGATCAGGAGCAGGAGAACTTTTTAATTTATGACTGGCGGGCCCCTGTTTCAAGCATGTATTACGATTACACAATCGGTCCTGCCGCTTACCATACAATGGAAGGCCAGATAGAAGGAGACATTTCTTTAAAAAGGCAATTCATCATTCAAAACGGCGAGATTACTGGTCAATTCGACACGAGTTTAACGATTGGTGATCATATTTTGCAGGCAGTCTTAGGCGGGAAATCAAGTGCGCAAATGAAAAATATTGTTGCCACCATTCAAAGGGAGCAAAATCAAATTATCCGCAATCAAAGAAGCCAGACGCTGATTGTTCAAGGTGCGGCTGGGAGCGGGAAAACATCAGCGGCACTTCAGCGGATTGCTTTTTTGCTGTACGCCAACCGCCGGACGCTGCAGGCTGAAAATATGCTCCTGTTTTCGCCCAACCCCCTATTCAACAGCTACGTATCCACTGTACTGCCGGAACTCGGAGAAGAAAATATTCTCCAGACGACGTACAAGGAATATGTAGAGGACCGGATCGGTGATGCCTTCACCGTTCAAAGCCCGTTTGAGCAGCTTGAACAGTTCCTGTTGAAAGGAACAGAACCTGATGATTCTGTTGAAACAGCTGCCATTCAGTTCAAAACCGGTCTGGACTTTAAGAAGCACATTGATGATTTTCTCGCTTCCCTTTCGCAGGAAGGCCTCGTTTTTCACGATATTGTGTTTCGGAATAAAATACTCGTTTCTTCCAAAGAAATCGGGCAGTACTTTTACGCATTAGCGCCTTCTATTCTCCTGCCAAACCGGTTAGAGCTTGTCTCAGAATGGCTGCTGAAAAAGCTTAAAAAATTGGAACGCTTGGAACAAAACGAAGAATGGGTGCGTGATGAAGTAGAGCTTTTGGATAAAGAAGATTTTTTAAACGCGTACCGGGCAAGCCAGAAAAAGCAGGCAAAAAAAGAGGATACCTTCAACGATGCAGACATGGAATGGCACATCTTAAGCCAAAGCGTCGTCAGAAAATCTTTTCAGCCGTTAAGAAGCAAAATGAAGCGGCTCGGCTTTGTGGATGAAAAAGCGAATTTCCGGAAGATATTTGAAACACGCACACAGCCCGCCTCCGATATGTGGGCCCATGTTTGCGAAAGTACGCTCAAAGCCTTGGACCAGCATATACTCTGCTGGGAAGACGCAACCGCTTATTTGTATTTTCAAGACCAGCTCAAAGGGAAAAAGTCTTTTTCGCGTATCCGCCACGTTTTTATTGATGAAGCACAGGATTACTCGCTTTTTCAGCTTGCTTATTTAAAAACGCTGTTTCCGTACAGTAAAATGACGCTGCTCGGTGACGTGAACCAATCCATCTTTGTTCAGTCCTCGAATGAGTCATCCGTTTTATCGGACACGCCAAGCCAAAAGGAATCACTCGAAAAAATTACGCTCACACGCAGCTACCGCTCCACCCGCCCGATCGTCGAATTTACACGGCAATTGATCGAAGGTGGCAGCCAAATAGAACCATTTAACCGGGAAGGCTCAAAACCAACCCTAACGTATGCAGATCACACAGAAGACCTCCATCAGAAGCTGTTAGAACGTATTAAATCATTGCTCGAAGCAGACGGTCGCCAAACGATCGCTGTCATTTGCAAAACGATGCAGGAAAGTCAAAACGTGCATGCCTGGCTGACACCTCACCTTTCCGCGCAATTACTGGATCAAGAAACATATACGTTTGAGCAGGGACTCGTCGTAATTCCCGCTTATTTAGCGAAAGGGATCGAGTTTGATGCCGTGATTCTTTTCAACGTATCCGAAGACGTATACAGCCGGGAATCGGAGCGAAACTTGTTTTATACCGCCTGCACCCGCGCCATGCATGAGCTTCATCTGTTTTCGCTTGGAAAAGAAACCCGCCTGTTGCAGCCTGCTCAGCCAGAAACTTATACGGTGATTGAAAAATAAAAAGCGTGTCCCAGCCATTGCTGGCCGGGACACGCTTTTTCCTTATTGTTCACTGCAATTGATCTGCCAGTCGATGCCAAATAGACCCTATACAGCTCGTTTTCTGGAGCGGCATCGTGACCGTACCGCCCATAGAAAGCCCTTCAAAATAAGAACGAAGCGCAAGTTAAAGACTAATTTTCCAGAAAATTGAATCAGGAGCTTCCTTACTGAAAAGAAAGCTCCTTGAGACAGCTCAATTCACTTAAAAAGCGGCGTATTAGCCTGTTGAAATGGCGCGTTTTTAAATGAAAACGCGCCATTTCTTTATGATCCAGGCTGATTTTCTTCTAGCTTGAAAGAGGAAGAAAGATATGAACAATGGTTCCTTTTCCTTCCTCGCTTTCAACCCGCATGATTCCTTTATGTTCTTCAATGATTTTATAGCTGACCATCAGCCCCAAACCCGTCCCTTTTTCTTTCGTGGAGTAAAAGGGTTCAAAGAGATGCTTGATCCTTTCCGGCGGGATTCCCTCTCCCTGATCTTGAAATTCGATGTGAAGATGAGATTTGATTTTTTTACAGGTAATGATCAGTTGTCCTTTGGATGTAGTTGCCTCGATTGCATTTTTGATAACATTGATGAAAACCTGTTTGAGCTGATGTTGATCAGATTGAAAAAGAGGAAGCTCTGGCTCAATAACGGAGACGACCTCAATACCATGCATAATGGCCTGGACATTCATCAAATGGATGGTTTGTTTTAGAATAAGACCGACATCATTTTCTTGAAAGTTTACCGCCTGCGGTTTGGCAAGTGCAAGGAATTCACTGATAATCCCTTCAATCCGTTCAAATTCCGATCGTATAATCGAGAAGTATTCAGGTTCTCTCTTGTCCGTTTCTTCTAATAATTGAATAAATCCTTGAATGCTGGTAAGCGGATTGCGAATTTCATGAGCCACTCCTGCCGCAAGCTGTCCCGCCATTTCTAATTTCGCTGATTTAATGACGTATTCCTCAGCCATTTTTTTCTGTGAAATATCTCTAAATGCCACGACAACCCCCGAAATATCCCCATTTTCCCATATAGGGGACGATACAAACTCAGCAGGGAAATTTGTTCCGTCTCTTCTAAAAAAGACTTCGTCTGTTACATACCGGACCTTTCCATCAAGCAGCGTTTGATGCAGCGTACAAATTTCGGACTCATTACGAAGCCGGAACGTGTCTTTTGGTTTTTTCCCCATCAGTTCCTTTACGTCATAACCAAGCATTTTGGCTCCCGCCGGGTTAATTATGGTAATTTCCCGGTTCAAATTTATGGCGTAAATGCCGTCCCCTATTGAATCTAGCACTAGTTCCATTTGTTGTTTTAAAGACAGAATTTCCTGCTGCACTTTCTTGCTTTCGGTAATGTCTTTGGCAACCCCATGAACACCGACAATTTGATCATTCACGACAATAGGCATATTGGTTACCTGCAGCATGACTCCCTGGCCGTTTTGATGAATACCAGTCGTTTCGTATGTTTGCGGGCTTCCCTGTAACGCCTTTTTAAAATATTGCTTTGTTTTGTTAAGAAAATGCTCTTCTATGAAAACTTCCCCGCTCGCCCCTTTCACCTGCTCGGGTGTATAGCCTAATGTCTTATAAAATGAAAGGTTGGCATTTAGCAGTGCACCGTCTACATCCATACTGCAGACGATATCCGGATTGACGCTGTAAAGGGACTCATAACGCTGCTTATTTTCCTCCAGCTCTTGTTCCGTCCGTTTCCGTTCGGTAATATCGCAAATGATCGCTGATGCCCCGTTTACCACACCATTTTTATCTTTTAGCGGAGAATGTGTCACACTAACCGGAATGAATCGTCCATCTTTACTTAGCCGCTCCGTCTCGAACCGGCTGACCTTTTTTTCTGCAAAAGCAAGCTGGACAGAACGGTCGAATTCTTTCTTTTGATTCTCTGGCACATTCGGAATCTCTTTGCCGATTAGCTCGTCTTCCCGCCAGCCAAATAGATCCACATATGCTTGGTTGACATATGTTATCTGGCCGTGAACGTTCATTGTACCGATTGCATCCGCTGTGTTGTTCACAAAAGACTCCATGAGCTCCTTCGTCTCCCGCAGCTCTTCATGGGCTTTCTTCAGTTCAGTGATATCATTGCATGTGACAATCACTTCGACTACTTGTCCATCCATCAAAATCGGCTTCATCATTGCCATGTAATGGACACCGTTTAACTCTCCTTCATAGCCCGTCTCATTCCCATCCCAAGCCTGTTCATAATAGATTTCCTTTCGAGAAGCGACCTCCGCCGGCAAAAATTCCTTTAGCGACTTCCCAGTGAGCTCTGCCATCTTCAACCCGAATTTCTCAACTAATTGGCCTTCTCCAAATGTATGAATAAACTGTTCTTTTTCTTTTTTATATTTAAAAATGAACCCCTGATGATTTTTAAATACATGCTCCGTTTCCTTATGGAGGGCATTCAGTTCCCGTTCCACTTGTTTCTCATGGGTAATATTACGGCCAATTCCATACACCCCCACAATCTCATCATTCACAGTGATAGGTATATTGGTGAGGCTTATAATTAAATTATTCCCTTTTCTATGTTTAACTTTACATTCGTAATGCTGGACGATTCCCTTTTTTGCCTGATTAAAATGATGCAATACGTTTTCTCTATCCTCATGGGCAATTAACGGAAGAAAGCTTTTTCCAAGCAGTTCCTCTTTTTTATATCCGGATACCGGCTCCGTTGCTTCATTAAATCCAATAAAATGCCCTTCTAATGAAAAGACATAAATCGAATGAGGATAATAATCAAACAATGATTTAAATCGCTGTTCGCTTTCTTGCAGCTGCTGCTCCAGCTTTATTCGCAAGTCCCGTTCAATCGCAAGCCCAGCCAGACTTGCACATGTTTCCAGCACCTCGATTTCATGAGCTGCAGGCGTACAAATCTCTGTATGATAAACCGCAAAGGTGCCGACGACACGCCCACTTGTTAAAATAGGAATGGACCAGCAAGCTCTCAGTCCAAAACGCAGGGCATCCTGACGAAAATCCTCCCAGAGCGGATCATTTTCAATATTAGACGAAATAACCGTTTCTTTTCGATAAACAGCTGTGCCGCACGAGCCGGCTTTTGGACCTGATTTAATGAGATGAATCGCCTGCTGATATTCAGAAGGAAGATTCGGCGCATGTTCTACAGCAAGCCTGTCCCCCTCCGCTGTCAGTAAAAGGGCACAGTATGTTTTCCGTTTAAAGTGCTCTTCCAGTTTTAATGTCAGTGTTCTCATGATAGTGTGCAATGAATCCCCACCTGCAAGCAATTTGATCATACATGTATGTAAGTTTGCGATAGACGCCATTTCATCCGTTGAGACGGAGCATGTATTCGATGTGTTATTTTTATTACTCCATGCTTCATTAAAAATCTTCATAATGCTCCTCCTTCAAAAATAATGGCCGGCGACTGAATCACATTGACCAAAACCCTTGCACTACTTTATTAAACATAAACGAAATGCTTACACGAATACCCTTACGAGATCATATTAGAATAATCATAACATGATTTGGGAGTTGAAATGGGAATAATCGGACAATTAATAGCTGAAAGATACTATAAAAAGCGGTGTGCGAAGAAATAAAGCAGAGTGAGTATCGTGGCAGTCTTCATAACTAAAGACTAACCGACGGCGGGCCGTTTCGTTAGTCTTTAGTCGTTTATATACACGTCTGTTACAGCACAAAGCCGCCCTGAATACGATTCTGGACGGCTTTTCAAAAAAGGAATATTTATGATCAAAACAAAACTCTTAACTCCTTTCCTTACGCCTGTTCCTCATGACTGATCTGCCATTCAATGCCGAACTGGTCACGCACTTGGCCGTACAATTTGCTCCAAAATGTTTCTTGAAGCGGCATGAGAACTTCTCCGCCGTCAGACAGCCCTTCAAAATAAGAACGAAGCTTTTCCGCATCCGAACTGACCAGCGCCAGGGTGATGGCACTGCCCGGATGATACGGCATGCCCGGAAATGTATCCGAGAACATGAGCTTCGTGCCTTCCACTTCCAGATTCGCATGCATCATGCGATCCTTTGCTTCTTCCGGCAAAGGATAATCGGGATTCGGCGGTGAATCACCAAACGTCATCCGATTGGCAGGCCCCGTCTGGAATACCTTTTCATAAAAATCTAATACGTCTCTACAATTCCCATCAAAAATTAGATACGGTTGAATCGCTATATTTATCACTCCCGCCAATGTATTTACTATTTATATAACAAAGATATTCGCCGTTTGACGTGCTCCCACCTTTTATTATTTTTAAACTTTAGCAAGCTGTTCTTCTAACTGCTAGGCGTTATTTCTACGTTTCTGAAACCCACTCTAGAGCAGCTGCACGTACAGGAGAACCATCCAGACCAGGCATCAAAAGAGGAAGGCAGATAATAAAAGGTCGTAGAAAAGTAATCTCTTCAAAATGAGTAAAGTTTTCGCCGATGACACCGTCAGCGCCCATGATCAGTTCATGACACTTGAAAGATGAACCGTCGGGGGGATCAATATTAATGGCATCAATAAAAAAGGTCGAAATCCCTTTATCAAGCAGCCATTCAATAACAGCTGGACTAATGTAAGGATGCTGAAAATAAAGCTCATTCCCTATATATCGGGACCAGCCGGTATAAAAAAGAATAATCAGCCCCGGTCTGATTTGTTTCTCGTAATGCTTGACGTCTTCCATTGTAATTTCTTCTCCCGCTTCTTTCCCTGTCACATCCAGCACAAGGCCCTCCCCCATCACCTGGCTGAGCGGAATTTGATCAATCGTTTTCCCATGTTGGTTAAAATGAAAAGGCGCGTCCACATGAGTCCCTGTATGAGAGCCCATTTGCAGGGAACTGACATTGTATCCATCCCGCTCAATTTGGGCGGCAGGATGGACAGCGGGTTTTGGATCTCCCGGATAAACCGGTGTTTGAGCGGTAACGGGAATCGATAAATCAATGATTTTTTGAATAATCAAGCAGACCGCCTCCTTCATATACATCCGGCCGCCTTTCATCCATCATACTAAAGAAGCGGCTTTTCCATCGCTTTCGTTCCTCCCAATCAAGCAGACCCGTCACAACGGTCGAATGCTCTTGAGCATCAGCCCATTTCTCTCCTCCAGGTGTAAAAAGAGAGGAATGGCCAAAAAAGTGGAGTCCATCCGTTGTCCCGTTATGGTTGCATGCAGCCACAAATACGTTGTTTTCCATTGCTCTCGCTTCACAAAATGTCTGAAACGGCTGCTCATATGGTTTTTCCCATGCAGCCGGCACTAATAAAATATCTGCCCCTTTTAAAGCGAGCGACCGCGCCATTTCAGGGAATGCCAAATCCCAGCAAATCATCAATCCGGCCGTCCCCCACTCCGTCTTTGCGACGACCAATTCCGACCCCGCTTCAAAAACACCACGTTCAAAAGGAGTGAGGTGGATCTTGCGGTAGACCGCTTTTGTAGACCCATCCGGCCCAACCATTTCTGCTGTATTATAAAATTTTCCGTCTTTCTTCTCGGCATAGCCATACACAATATAAACGCCATGCCATTTGGCAAGAGATTTCACAAAACCAGCTTCTTCCTCCCTTCGTTCCGCTGCTTCTTCAAGTACAGACCGCTCAAGTGAGTAACCGGATAATGTCAGTTCAGGGAATAAAAAAATCACAGCGGCCGGATTTGTTTTCAACGTCGTTTGAACGCTCTGCTCCATACACTGCTGATTTTCATAAAAGCACCCTTTTTTAAACAAAGACTGAACGATAGCGACGCTCGCATTAGTTAACTTTTGCATCAGGCATCTCCGCTTCTTCCTGTTCAGGCTCTTCTATTACAACCGCGGATGTCTGCTTAAATAGTTTCATCAACGACCAGTACACAACGGCAGAGAAAAAGAACGTCACGACAGTAGAGCCAAATGAAAGTGGCTGAATATACGTGAAATAATAAGCAAATAAAGCACCGACTGCATAAGCAGCGTAAGCAGATAGATTGATCCCGCCCTGATAGTGATACTGCTTCCGTTCGTTTGACAAAATTTCCTGCGCATTATAATACCGTTTTTTCAAGATGAAGTAGTCAACGAGAATAATTGCAAACACCGGGATAAACAAAGTGGCAATCAATAAAATAAACGTATAAAAGTTTGCCATGAGCGCTTCTTTGAGCAAGGCACCCAGCGTGCAGACGATGCCAAGACCGGCGATCACTTTCCAAAAATCCGCTTTAGGCGCCACGTTCATTAAAGACATGCCTGCACTGTACAGTGCCATCACATTCGTCGAAACCACGGAACAAAAAACAACAATTGCCGCCACAAAACCAAATCCGTATTGCGCCAGCAGCACCGTCGGATCATACGTCTGCTCCATCCCATTTAAAATGCTGAAGCCGCTGATAACTGCGCCCATACCCATTGCAAGCAGCGAAGCGAGCAAATAGCCGGTATAGGTGCCTGCCACACTCGCCATGCTCGTTTTGCAATAGCGGTTAAAGTCACAGACGGTCGACATCCAGGAAAAAGCGGTTGCCATAACAATGTCAAACGCAATGACCGTCGTTGTCACTGGATTCTCACTTAGCTGCATTGAAATCAATGACTGTACATCGTAGGTTGTAAAAAGCTTATAAAATAAGGCAAATGATAACACAATCATCGTAATGGAAATGTATTTTTCCACGCGTTCCAATCCTCTATGGCCATATATCGTAATCGCTACAACCAGAACTTCCGTTAAAATAACAAACAGATTAATGTTGCTGTAGCCAGTTGCGTATTCTACCGCATAGTTTAAGCTTAGCCCGGCCATATACGCCTGAATCCAGCTCCACCCGATTAAAATGATGGAATTGATGATCGCTGGAAGAACCGCTCCTTTCTGTCCGAAAGCGGCACGTGCCATTGCCATTGTCGGCAGTCCGGTTTTCGTGCCAATATAGCCGGTTAACACAAGGGGAATGGCACCAATGGCAGAACCAAGAAAAATAGCCCACATCGCTTCAGTAATAGAAATGTCCGGGATAAACAGCATCCCGGTCATAACCGAGGTAATCACAAAATTCGCTGCCACCCAGAGCGTAAACGTGCTGAAAAAATTCATCGACCGGTCGCTGCCGATTACAGGCTGAATACTATCGTGCCCTAATCCATTCTTAAAGTCTGCCATATAAAAAACCTCCCTTTTACGAATACCAGCCGCTTGATGCAAGCTGTTGTTTGTTTATGTGCTTCGCTTCTGTAAATGCGTGAAATCCATCCGGCCCTAATTCACGGCCAATACCGCTTTGTTTCATGCCTCCCCACGGCGCTTCTAGGTAAGGCGTATGATAGCTGTTCACCCAAATCGTGCCTGCTTTTAAACGGGAAGCAATTCTTTCCGCTTTCTCCACATCCGCAGACAGAACGCCGGCGGCCAGTCCAAAATTCGTCCCATTCGCAAGTTCAACCGCGTCATCTTCATTTCGAAATGACTGTACCGTCACAACCGGGCCAAAAATTTCTTCCTGCACAATACGCATCTGCTGCGTTACATTGCCAAAGATAGATGGAGTGATAAAGAAGCCATCCCGCTCAAGCCGTTCTCCGCCGTAAAGCAGTTCAGCCCCTTCACTGCGCCCGATCTCGATATAGCGTTCAATTTTCTCCAAATGTTCCTTTGTAATAATCGGACCCATTTCCGTTTCTTCTAACGAAGGATCGCCGATTCGAATAGCTGCCGTTTTTTCAACCAGCCGTGTCAAAAACATATCGTATATCTTTTCGTCCACGAGCAGCCGGGAAGAAGCTACACATACTTGTCCCTGGTTGAAAAAGGCACCGAAAACCGCCCATTCTGCCGCATGTTCAATATCTGCATCTTCTAGGACAATAAGCGGGGATTTCCCGCCGAGTTCAAGCGAAACCCGCTTAAACGACTGGGCGCACTGCATGTTAATCCGGCGGCCTGTTTCCGATCCGCCTGTGAATGATACTTTAGCCACTTTCGGGTGATTGACGAGTACTTCCCCGATGGAGCCGTCTCCAGTTACGACATTAAAAACCCCTTTTGGGAATGAGCACTGGTCTATCATTTCTGTTAAAGCGAGAATCGATAATGGCGTGGTTTCAGAAGGCTTAAAGACTACCGTATTGCCCGCCGCAAGAGCAGGCGCAATTTTCCACATACCGAGAAGGAGCGGGAAATTCCATGGTACAATGAGTGCACACACACCAATTGGCTCCTGCAGGACAGTGCTTGTAGATCCGTCTTCCATTTGAATGAACCTATCTTGCTGCTTTTTTATGAAACTAGCATAATATCGCAGGCAGGCAGCCGAGTCTTCTGCGTCTAACCTTGCTTCCCGTATTGGCTTTCCAGTATTGGTCATTTCTATCTCAGCTAAAATATCTGAATTTTCCGATATTTTAGCTGCCAGCTGTTCCAGACACCGAATTCTCAAAGCAGCATTTTGAGACCACTCCCGCTGTTCATAGGCCTGATCCGCAGCTTGAATCGCCTCCCCCGCCTGAGATGGATCCGCTTCATAAATTAGCGCTGTCTCCTCTAGTGACAAAGGAGAAAGCAGCTGCCGCGCCCCTCCTTTCCCAGTCAGCCATTCTCCATTGATATATACGTGCTTATGCATATTTCCACCTCTTATATAATTTTTCCAGTCCGGTTCTCATCCGTTTCGATAACGGATGTGTTTTGTTTTTGTTCCGATGTCATATAAGTTACAGCCACAAGTACAACCGCACTCGTCAGCAAACCGTAAAGAATTGGATCTGTAGAAGTAATACCTTTAACGGCAAGTCCGGATAAAATAACAATCGTGCTTAAAGTAATGGAATAAAAAGCAGCGCGAGTCGTCGCACGCTTCCAAAAAAACCCTGCTATTACCGGAAAAAATACAGCGCCGGATAAAACCGCGTAAGCGACATCCAGGGCCACAAGGACATCTTGAATCCATAAGGCAAATATGATCGTAATGAATCCGATCATAAATGTGGTCACACGGGATACAAACAAAAACATTTTATCATTCATTTCTTTCATAAATTGACGCTTAATAATGTCGTTTACAATCAATGTCGATGACGCAAGCAGAGTGCCTGATGCAGTGGACATTAAAGCGGAAACGACACTTGCCAGAACAAACCCTAAAATGCCCGCGGGCAGCGTTTCGATTGCCATGCTTGCAAAAGCCGTCTGCGTATCGCCCAAATTCGGTACGACAATCAGTGCGCACATCCCGATCACACTTACAGCAAGTGCGTAAGCAAAACTGTAGAGGCCTGCCCCGATCGTACCAACACGCGCCACCTTATCTGTTTTCGCCGTAAAAACACGCTGCCAAATATCCTGTGCGACGACCATCCCAAGGCAGAACAGAAGAAAATATTGAAAAATAGTGCCTGCTCCAATAGAAGTAAAATCAAAATGCGCCTCAGGAAGACCAGCTTCAAGAGACGACCATCCTCCTGCTTTACTTAAACTCATTGGCAGCATAATGAAAAAAATACCAACGGTCATGACTACAAACTGGACAATATCTGTCATCGTCACTGACCACATACCGCCGAGCATCGTATAAAAAAGAACGATTCCACCGCCTGTAATCATGGATAACGTCAAATCCCAGCCAAGCAGCACATTTAAAATCGTGCCCATGCCAATGACTTGAGTGACCGAAACCATCATGGCATAAATGGCTGCAACAACAGCACTGACAAGGCCGGTTTGAGCGCCAAAACGGTCATGCAGCATCTCACTAATTGTCAGCACCTTTAAGTTCGAAATCTTTTTTGTTAAAAACAAACCAATAGCTAAAATACCGAGTCCAAGCATCGCGACAAGCCAAAATCCGGACAAGCCAAATTCATATCCGAGCCTCGCAGTGCCGATTGTCGATGCACCACCTAAAATAACAGCGGCCAAGCAGGCTAAATACATCGTAAAGCCAAGGCTGCGTCCCGCCACGATATAATCTTCAGATGTTTTTGCCCGCCTTGCGCCAATAATCCCGACGACAATAAGCGCAATAAAATAAGCCGTCATTACTACTACATCAACGAAATGCATACCTATAACCTCCTATCAGGGAATGAGCCTCTATTACTTTACAGCGGTAATATAATGATGGGCAGCCCCCATTCGTTTCTTCAACGCAATAAGCGTGATAAATTCATACACGATGTTAGCGGCAGCGGCGGCAGTAATGTCTCCGTGATCATAAGCCGGCAGCACTTCCACAAGGTCAAACCCAACAAAGTCAAGACCCGCTAGCCCTCTGACAAAAGCTAGTGCATCATCAATGCTGGCACCTGCGATTTCAGGCGTCCCTGTTCCCGGGGCATAAGCTGGATCTAAAAAATCGATATCAAATGTTAAAAAAGCCGGTCCTTCTCCCACTCGCTCACGAATAATATCCAGCATCGCGTCTACACCCATCCGTTTATAATCGTTCGTTGAATAAACGTCCAGCCCAAGCTCACGCGCGTCTTCTAGATCTTCCGGCCCGTAAAGCCCCCCGCGCATGCCGACTTGAATAGAGCGCTTCGTATCAATCAACCCTTCTTCAATTGCCCGCCGGAATACAGTGCCGTGGTTGTATTTTTGATCAAAGTAGCTGTCCCACGTATCTGAATGAGCATCAAACTGCAGCAGGGCCACCGGTCCATGCTTTTTCGCAATGGCCCGAAGCTCACCCAGTGTCATCGAGTGATCACCGCCAAGGCTAATTGGGATGATGCCTTTTTCCACAACCGGCGTCAGCGTATCCTCAATTTTCTCATACGTTTCAGTAATAAACCCCGGCACAATCGGCACATCTCCGTAGTCCACACCGGACACATAATCGAATACATTTATATCCTGCTCCGGATTGTAAGGGCGCAGTAAAATCGAAAAATCTCGAATGGCCTGGGGACCGAATCTTGCCCCAGTGCGGAATGACTGTCCGGAATCAAATGGAATACCAGTAATCACAAAGTCCATATCGTTATCCAATTGTTCAACTAACGGCAGGCGCATAAACGTACGTACACCGCAAAAACGCGGGGATTGAAATGAATCTTTCGGCTGATACTTTGGCATTTAAAAAACCTCCTGATGATTAATTCTCTTAATATTATAATAATAAATCTTTTTTCTTTATCCATAATCTTGTTAGTTTTTCTGACAATATTCTTAAAATCCCTAAATACCAATGTTAATTCTCATAAATCAATAAAAATATAATTAAAATTGAAGCGCTTACAATTATATCAAAATAATAAAATTCTTTCTAATACGTTTTTCATTTTAATTGCAAGAAGCGTGCCAATTGCTGAACTATAGGTTTAGACACTTTTTGCTTTAAAAAAATAATTCATTAATGAATGAAAGTGCTCTCTTTCGATTCAAAAATGAATTATCAATTCATTACGAATTAATTTTGTATTTCTTTAATCGCCGCACCACTGTCGGCTGGCTTATTCCAAGAAGCTCCGCCATTTCATACGTTGTTTTGCATTGGCGAAATGCACGACAGATCCACTCACGCTCCACTTTTTCAAGCGCGTCCTCCAGTGTTGTGAACCCTGAGTCAAGTATCGTCATTTCTTCCTTTTTCGTCTCCACTTTTTGATTAGAATGATAAAATGGAACCTGCTCCGCCATAATAATGTTCGAATCCATCGTTACAACAAGCCGTTCAATGACATTTTCAAATTCACGGACGTTGCCCGGCCAATTATATTGATGAAAAAGATCAAGGGCATCATGATGAAATACTTTGCCGGTTTCGTACTTTTGATTAAATTTACTCAAAAAATAGTGCGCCATCTGAATAATATCTTCTTTTCGGTCGCGTAATGGGGGAACGGTAATTGGCACGACACTCAGCCTGTAAAATAAATCCTCGCGAAACCGCCCTTTTTTCACCATTTCTTCAAGATGATTGTTTGTAGCAGCCAGCAGCCGGAAATCCACTTTCTTCACTTGATGCCCGCCAATTCTCCTCACTTGTTTTTCTTCCAGCACTTTCAACAGCTTTACCTGCATATCCATCGACAGTTCACCGATTTCATCTAAAAATAACGTTCCTTGATCTGCAAGTTCAATCATGCCTGCCTTTCCCTTTTGTGAGGCACCAGTAAAAGCGCCGGCCTCATAACCAAACATTTCTGATTCAAAAAGTGCCGGCGGGATGGCCCCGCAGTTCACCTCAATAAAGGCTTCCTTTTGCCGGCCGCTTCGATTGTGCAGCGCACGGGCAAACATCGTTTTCCCAACACCTGACTCACCGAGCAGCACAACCGTCGCGTCGCTTTTTGCCACCCGGTTAACAAGGTCCCAAATCTTCTGCATGTTTTTGCTTTTCAGCACGATTTCCTTTGAAGCCCGAAGCCCTTCCAACTGCACTTCATATTGATCCATTCGCGCCTGAAGCTGATCATAATCTTCTTTCAGCCGCTGAATTTCCGTTAAATCATGCGAGAAGCTGATGATCCGGATCAGCCGTTTATCATGAGAAAAAACCGGAATACCCGTCGCCATCACCTTCCCGCCTTTTGCGGCCGTCTGCATTACCTGGACTTCTTTTTTCTCTTTTAACACTCTCGCTGTCACAGAAGGAGTAAAGATGCCTTGTTCTTCAAGATCCCGGACGGACTTGCCCAGAAAAAAAGCCGCATCCCCCCCATAAATCTCTTCACACTTTTTACTGACCCGCAACACAATCCCGTCGCCATCCGTCACAACAATGTTGTCGTTGGATACATTTAAGATTGCCTCAAGCTCCATAAGCAGGGTTTCCACTAACTCCATCGCTTTCACCTACTCTTTCATTCCACTAGATGGTCATGTCAGGTTTCACCTTTTAGTAGCTTTATTATAAAGCCATTAAAAGATTTGCACAGTAAAGTTCATCCAAAAGAACAAAAACATAAAGCAGCATTTTTTCAGTCTGCTTCAGAATAATTCCACTAGAGATTTCCGCATTATAACAAATAATGTAAAATAACAACCAAAACAACTTCAACAGACTTCTTTCTATTAACAACCAAAAACCAGTTGTTCAGGTTTTTAACGTTTATGAAGCTTATCAATCGTCGGAATATCCGCAGGCGCCCACTCTAATTCGTTTAATTGATCACGCGAAATCCATCGTAATTCCGCATGTTCTTCAGCTGTTGGAACTCCTCTTATAATTCGAGAATGGTACGTTAATAAATTAACAATAACCGTCTCATACTCATGCGTCACTTCTTCAATTTTGCTTCCAACTTCAATCTCGCAAGCTAACTCTTCTTGAATCTCTCTTTTTAAACTTTGCTCCGGTGTTTCACCTGCTTCAATTTTCCCGCCAGGAAACTCCCACAAGTTCGGCAGGGTCATTTCAGGTGAACGTAACGCGCACAGAATTTCATTATTTTCATTTTCAATTATTGCGCCAACAACGCGGACCGTTTTCTTCATCTTAATTGGCTCCTTCGGTTAAATAATGATAGAGCGAATGCTCAATCGGCTTTTCCATGACCATGCTCATTGTAACAACAGGGATATCTTTCTGATGTTTATCTTGCATGGTCGTTTGCTCAACTGTTTTTCGATCGGGAAGTGCTTTGCCCAAATAATAAAAATCTGTACCTTCATCATCATCTTTTTTCACGAAAATATGAATATCTACTCCACTTTGCTCGGCTTCTACAATTTTTTGTACTTCAGTTGATTTTAGCGTTCTATTACTACGTGTAAACCACTTTAACAATTCCGGACTAATAAATTCATCCCCATAATTAACGCTGGCTTCTACTTCTTCGTTTTTATGATATGTGATAAAAATTGGACAAGTCCCGTATTTAGGTTTATATCCATAAATCGTAGAGCTTTCATCACTTTTCCAGTTCAGCAATTTACACACATCTTTACGCGAATACTTTTGATAAATTGTTAATGATTCCTCACATAGGTAAGCTTTATTTTTTTCTTTTGCTGTTTCAATAACATCTTTCATGAGTGTTTCAAAAAATAAATTCTCAGATAGACTTTGTTGAATTTTTTCATTCAGCTTATAAATATCGTCTTTAACTACTACAACCGGTTCATCACCATACTTTTTTTGTGTTGCTTGATTAAAGAACGATAGATCAACGATACGCTGAACAGATTCAATCGTTTGGTCGTCTACTGTACAATCATTTTCACGTAAGATACTTAAATATGTATCATGGCTCACTTGTTTTTGCCCTAGTAATTGATCCAATAAAAGAACTTCATGTCGCCGTTTTCCGTTCAACACTTCAAGTGACAACATCGTTAACACGTGCTGTTCGTATAAAGACAATATAGGTGTTTTTTCTTTTATGCTGATTAAAAAATGGTAATACGTATTGTATTTGTCTGCGATCACAATCGGATCAATAGAGTGATTTGCTACAAAATCATGTAAAAGTGGTACGTGACCTATTTTATTTTTCAAATTAACAAAAGCCTCTTTTAATAATTTAGCAGTGTTTAATGTGCTATTATTAATCGCTTTAAAAATCTGCTTTCGTGCAATCTCTTCAAAATTAATTGTTGAGGCGCCGGAAATGTAATTCGTTTCAGCAGTTTTGCGACGGATGTTATCTTTATTTTGAGACTGATCCCCTGAAAGTGCCACTGGAATCATGTAATTGTTCTTGTAATTGCCGATAAAATCGATAATCGTGACGAAATCTTTTGAGTCGTGCTTGCGCAAGCCGCGGCCGAGCTGCTGAATAAAGACAATGCTAGACTGCGTTTGACGAAGCATGACAACTTGATTAATACACGGAATGTCGATTCCTTCATTGAAGATATCAACAGTTAAGATATAGTCCAATTTCCCATTTTCAAGATCTTCTACTCGACGAAGGCGCACTTCTTGCCTGTCATCTCCAGTCAACGCAACTGTTCGATACCCTCGCTCATTTAGTTTCGCTGACAATTCTTTCGCTTCTTCTTTTCGACTGCAAAACATAAGTCCTTTTACTGTTTTACCCGAATAGCTATAGTAACCGATTTTATCAATAATATGATTGATTCGGTTTTCAGAAACGAGTTGCATAAACGTTGTCTTTTCGTCAATCACTTCGCCATTAATCTCTAAATCGGTGACGCCGAAATAGTGAAAGGGACAAAGCATGTCTTCTTCAAGTGCTTCCTGCAACCGAATTTCATATGCGATGTTATAATCAAACAATTCGTAAATATTAAAGTCATCGGTCCGTTCCGGTGTCGCCGTCATCCCCATTAAAAAAGCAGGAACAAAATGGTTAATAACACGAAGATATGACTCCGCTCCCGCTTTGTGCACTTCATCAATCAATATGTAATCAAACATGTCTGGTTCAAATTGTTGAAGAACCTCACGTTTTGAGATCGTTTGAATCGTCGCAAATAAATACTTCGCCTGAACTTGTTTCGACGTGCCTGATAAAATACCGAAGTCCTCTTCCGATCCACCTAAAATCATTCGAAAATCGTTCATCGCTTTTTGCAAAATTTGTTCACGGTGCACCACAAACAGCATGCGCTTTGGCCGAAAAGCGCGCACATCAAAAGCCGACAAATACGTTTTCCCTGTACCGGTTGCAGAAATGACTAATGCTTTTTGTTTTTGTTCATTTCGAAGCGATTGAATTTGTTGAAGAGCTGTTTCCTGCATTTTATTCGGTTTAATTTCTAACGCTTTTTGAATTGAATTTGTCTCATAATTCGTTGGCGGATCGATGACTTGCTGCATCGCACGCTGCTCCTGCGTTGCACTGTATGTCACTTCGTAGCGGTCAATCCATTCTTGAGTTAACGTCTCCGCCTTTTCCCACACATTTTCAAATTGGTCTTTAAAGTGATGGACAATTTCACCATTTCCGTGTGAAGTGAGCTTGACGTTCCACTCATAATTTACTTTTAAAGCGTGTGCTGTTAAATTTGAACTGCCAACGATCAGCGAAAATGAATGACCCTGGTCGAAAATGTAACCTTTGGCATGAAATCCTTTTATATCGGTCGTTCGAACTTCAATATTTTCGATTTTCATTAACTCACTAAATACTTTCGGCTGGTTGAAATTTAAAAAAGTCGATGTTAAAATACGTCCACAAATGCCTTTTTGGTGCAGATCCAATAGTTTCGCTTTTAATGTTGCGAGCCCGCTTTCGGTAATAAACGCCACCGAAAAAAGGAATGACTGACTTTTGTCCAATTCTTCTAAAATAGTGGTAAGGACATTTTCGTTTTGTTTCGCATTGTTAATGAGAAGCTGTGGCTTGAAGTTGCCCGGCTTTAATTCGTTTTGATTGATAAAGCCTTTGTATAAAGAACCTTGCAGGTTTTCGATAAAGTTTTCCATGTTATCACCAAATTTCTCTTTTCCACCATATTACCACTTCCAACAAAAACAGGCCTTTATTCATGCGAATTTATATAAAAAATCGCCTATTTCTCACATCGGCAAATAGGGCTTGTTCGACATTTTGCTCTTTCTCTCTTCTTATCATAAAGGAAAAAGACAGATACTTTCTTTAAGCAAATCAGAACAAAGATAAAAAAGTAAAAAAATGAACAGACAGCTAAAAGATTACTTCTTCTTAAAGAAACGTGAATAGTTTATGTCCATTCAATCGGCAAGAAAAAGTGCCAGTCTCCCCCTGCGTTAAAGCAGCCTGGTCCTGACACCGACTAAATCATTTTGGCTATTTTCTTTATCGCTTCTATCACCCTTTCCGCTTCGAAGACTGGGTCACGGAATTCGTGGACTTTTTCTTACCGGACTTTCTGCCAGGATTAAAGCCTTCTTGTTTTTTGCATCCACATCCGCACCCGCATCCACGTTTTTTCATCTGTATCCACCTCCACTCTCTCTTGCAGAATATGTATAAAAAAATCATCAGGGCACGGCTTGGTGCTTATGTTGATTTTGAAAATCATTTTCACTTATAATAAATAATCATGGAGGTGGTCGGCTTGGACCGGTCGATGTTTAAGTTTACGAATGGGCAGGAAGCGGCAGGGACGGTTTTGGAGTGGGCAAAAGACGTGCAATTAATGGCACATTCAGCCGAAAAAGAATTGGGCACTGCATCACTTCCGGCAGCAGCCTCGATGTTTATGCGCCGTTACGGACTGTTTATCACCGGCCATTTGGCCATTTTTTCAGAGGAGCGGCGTATATGGACAGGCAGCCCGGATGAGGTGGAAATTGTTATGAGTGACGGGGAACCGTGGCCGATTTTGTTTCAGCTGTCCCATGAGAAATGGGAATCTTGTGGAGATGAAGGAGCCGCTCTGCTTTTAAAACGGCTTGTTGACCCAATCGTCACACTGATGGCTAAAAACGCCAAGCTGCCAGCGGTTATTTCCCGGGAAAACATCTTCGGCTATGCACTCTGGATGTACGTGCATGTGCTGCAGGATACACGCGATCTGTCGCTTTTAAAACAATACGAACGATTCCTGCAAAAGCAGACACCGGAAGAAGCCATGGCGAACTTCAGCCGGCTGACGTGCTGCTTGTATAAAGAAGTGCCCGGGTGCGATAAATGCCCATACTGCCCACTTTTAAAAGAAAAGCAGTGTGAAACGGCAAAAACATTGTAAATATTATAGCCACCCTTTTGGAAAAACAGGGTGGCTATTTTACATGCAGAGCAATTTTATTTTTGTATTCGTTCTTCTATCCATTCGAATATTTCTTGTAAAAGCTCGTCTTTTTCTTTTTCCTCATTCAGTATTTCATGATAGAGGTGCGGGATTACACAAATAGATTTATCTTCAGAGGCAATGTGGTCGTATAAGTACCTTCCTGAATCGGCAGGAACGATTTGATCGTCCTCGCCGTGTAAAATATAACAAGGATATGTGTACTGAGGGAGCTTTTGAAGCAAATGTTGTACACCCTCTTGAAAAACAGCCGTCAGCAGTTTTGCGGTGAATTCTTTTAAATTGTATGGGTCGTTTTCGTAATCCTGGACGACAGCCGGGCTGCGGCAGATCAGGTGAGCCAGTCCGTTCGGAATCCGCGTCAGCGCCTCTTTTTCCATATCCAGCTTTTTTAACTCATCGAATGCCGGCAGTTCCAGAATGACAGGCCCGGAGAAAATTTGGCCGGCCAATGTATTTTTGTATTGAACACCATAAGACGCCGCAATAAATCCGCCCATACTGTGACCGAGCATGAAAATCGGCAGTTTCGGATAGTCATGACGAGCCGCCTTTACGACTTCATGTGCATCATGAACGAATTTGGACGCATCCTCCACATAGCCTCGTGCGCCGCCGGATTTCCCATGGCCGCGGTTGTCAAAACGGTAGACGGCATATCCATACCCATTCAACTTTTCGGTTACGTACTCGTACCGGCCCGAATGCTCGCCAAGTCCATGGACAATAACCATTACCGCATGCGGATTTTGAGGCGTATTTTTTTGCATATACAGTTCAGTTCCATCAAAGGAATGGATGATTATTTCCTTTTTCATCTAAATCCCTCCCATCTGTGTATAGTTAAATTTTAACATCTACACCCCTCTAATAATAGTGCTTTTACTTGTTTCCGTCCCATCTTCGAAAAAACAGCTTGAATGTACTACTTGAGCACATAATGCCATTCAGCCAATTGTTTGTAGCGCCGGATCCCACCAGCGTCAAATCGTTCTCTTGATTTCCCTGCTTACATAACGAGATCCCACTGCCGATAATGGACGGCGCAACCTGTATAATAAACGCGTCCACCAGTTTGGCCTGAAGCAGCGGGTCTAACACTTCACCTCGCCAACAATCCAAATATGCTTGCCTTCCTCCTCTTTTAAATCTTGGATAAATGTGGAGCCATCGTCATTAATGAACGGGACTTCCTCGTTTGATCCTGTCATAGAACGGGAGAAAACAAAACACCGCCCTTCTTTATACAAAAATTTCTGTGGGAAAAGTATCAAAATTTGTTCGTACGTTTTTCTCTCCATTAAAATGGTATCAACCGTTTCGTAGAAATCCGACTTGTCTCTTTTTCTCCCTCTGTCTCTATTAACCAATCCAACGAATGGTCCTCCCGTACAATATAGCGGTCTACACTGATCGCTCCATAAAAGACCAGCTTCCTCTGACTGCTCATATGAAAAGCCTCTCCTCTGTCATTATTTATATCCATTTTAGTACGAATCTCCAGTTACATTAACGTGAGGAAGAACAGATCTGGCAATCTGTTTAAATCCCCTAGCTCAGCCAAAAAACGAAAAAAAGTCCGCCAAATCGGCGGACTACTGTTTTTTTGCTTTTCTTGCTTCTACAATTGGAAGTGCAGTAATGAACGTTCCGGCAACAATCAGCCATGTGAAGGCAAGTGCAGCCCAGCCTTTAAAGAACGTGAGGCTGTATTCATAACCGGTTAAAAACATAACGCCCGGCCAGAGAATGACCAGAACAACAGTTAAGCTTAATGCCCAGCGTGTACACGTTTTTGCATCTTTTAAAAGTTGTTTTTCATCCATCATAGGCCACCCCTTTTTTCGTAACGATTTCCGCTTCTTCCTCTTCATCTTCATGCTCGTCAAAGCTCTTAAACTTGTCTTTTAATGAATCAAAATCAAAGTCACGATTTGCGGCTAAGCTATGTCCAACCACAATCGCACCGCTGACGATAAAGACAGTCGAGTTGCCAATCAGCATGGATATTAAGTCGCCTAATGATTCAATCCCGATGAAACCAAAGTTCACATACGCCGTTGTCATCCACGCTGTTAATCCGCCGATCATTCCGAATAAGGCGCCGTAAAATGCGCCAGTGCTTGTTGTTTTTTTCCACATAAGACCCAATGACACCGGTATAACCGCACCGCTCACAAAAATACCCATTGCCATATAAACGAATCCAAGGCTGATGCCCATGTAGAACAAAAGCATAGAAAGTACGCCCATCGCAAGACCAAAGCTAAGTGTCACTTTACGGGAAACGGATAAAATCTTCCGGCTTGATGCTTTCGGATTGATATTTTTCAAATAAATATCTGTAACAATAATGTTTGTGATTGCCGTTAGTTCTGCTGCACCCGTCGACATAACCGCCATGAACAGCATCGCTAAAAATAAAATAGATCCGGCCGTACCGAGAAGTTCTGCTGCCATTAATGGCGCAACTGCATCCGGTGTCGGAACGGCGATGCCAAGACCAGCCGCACTTACACCAAGGAACGTTGCAATCGCAAATGGAATTGAGAACCAGGCGATACCACCGTAAATATACGCTTTAGATGCGGCACTGTCAGTACTCGCAATCGCACGCTGCCAGTACGCCTGGTCAACGAAAACTGTCCCGAAATTTCCGATAATATTGATCATGCCGAACATTAGTCCCGGAACCGATGCCATCGTCAGCATCGTTGCCGAATCGCCCATATTTTGCAGGCCGTCATATACCGTTGTTATGCCGAATTTAAAGTAAACGGCTGCGGCAAAAATTACTAAAATAATAAAAATCATAACGGTATTCAAGTA
Source organism: Domibacillus iocasae (assembly GCF_001750285.1). GTDB lineage: Bacteria > Bacillota > Bacilli > Bacillales > Domibacillaceae > Domibacillus > Domibacillus iocasae. The sequence goes on along the minus strand of NZ_MAMP01000021.1, from coordinate 131,217 downwards.
ATCTGCCACAAAAGAAGCTTTCAAGCCGCCGATCATCGTATAAATCGTAAACGTAATCGGAATCAGGAAGGCCGCGATAAAAATATTCATGCCTGTCAGTGAATTGAGCGCAATCGCGCCGCCTAAAATAACCATCGCTGTTACAATGATGTTTGTCATTAACGCGAAGAACATCATTAATCTATGATTCTTTTTATCAAAGCGCTGTGAAATAAATTCAAGAAACGTATGCGCATTTGGCGCTTTCCGTTTCAAATGAATCGCAACTATCGCAAACAATAAAATTTGAATGGTTGCACCCGCTGCGTACCAGTACGGACCGCTAATGCCGTATTGATAGCCTGTTGCCGAAGACATCATTAATGTCGCCGCCCATGTCCACGCCGCAATAATCGAGGCGCTCGCAAGACCCGTCCCAACACTTCTGCCCGCCGTGCTGAATTGCTCCGCTGTCATCGCAGTGCCGCGCCGGCGCTGCATAATGATTGTTAATCCCGTAAAAAATGTGCCAAAAATTAAAAGAATTGCATATCCAACTATTGGTGTCATCTTGTCATCCCCCATAACTTGTTAACATGAATATGTTATATAAAGTAACATATAAGAACATAAACACCTTATCATGGGGTTTTTGCCAGAACCATGCTTTCGTCAGATAATCTAACAAGAAACTTTTTGAAACTACTAATCCTATTCAAACAAAAAAGCCTCGAAAGTTTCCTTTCAAGACTTTTTTCAACGAATGTTTTATATGAGCCAAATCATCATTGTCTCTTTTATATTGGAACGAAAGCTTTGCCAAAAATCACGAGCCGGTGACAATTCCTTCGTCCGTACCAGTTTATCCATCGAAAACAGAATGGCATGAATAGCAGGGCCGGTCGGAATAAGTGCCAAACTTTATTAAAAGTTGGGCTTTTCCGCACAGAGTTTTATCATTTATTTGAACGAATAATAGTCTTTCGACGCTTTCGAATCATTTCCTCTAAAGCCCCAGACCCCATCAAAACACCCGGTACGATAAGCAAAAGCCCAAGCCAGTGATAATAATAAATCGATTCGCCTAAAATCACCGCCGAACCGACGATGGAGAAAAAGGTGTTTAAGTTTAAAAAAATGGCTGCTTCGGCCGGTCCAATTTTTGTAATCGTATTGTTGTATACTAAGTGGCCGACCGCTGTAGCCCCTACTGCTGACAGCATAAAAACAATGACCATGTTAAAGTTGATGTTTTGGAGTGACGCCATGCCGGCCGGTTCGAGCATGAAGCTCGCAAGAAACAAGCCAAATGAGCCGAACAGCTGCATGTAGCCGGTCAACAGGAGCGGGTCCATGTCGCGTGCCGCCCGGCTGACTAAAATAAAGCTGAACGCCTGCGCGGAAATCGATAAGAAAATATATAAATCACCGAGCACAAACCCGCTTAACCCGGCTCCGCCGCCAAGCACGGTCACTAAAACACCAGCGGTTCCCGTAACAAATCCAAGCACACGAAAAATAGACAATCCGCGGCGAAAAAAAACCACGGACATTACTGCCGTCAAAATCGGACCAAGTCCGAGGATAATGCCTGTATGCACGGCGCTTGTGCCAGCAGCGCCAAGCCCTAAAAACAAATGGTGAAAAAAGACGTTAAACAGGCCGCCGCCTAAAATATATTTCCAATGATAAATGGCCGGCCAGTGCACTTTTCCCATTTTCCCTAAAATAAGAAAAACAACAAGCGATGCGGTAAAAATTCGAAAAGCGGTAATCGTGACCGGCTCAAATGTGCTGACCAGCATTTTGATGAGCGGGACATTGAATCCCCAAATCATCATCACTAAAATCAGCAAAATATATGGCTTTAATTTTTGCAAAGCGCCCCTTCTTTCTATGCCTGCTTATTTCTCTGCAGGTGCTTTCTTCCGGAGAATCAATTGATAAAACACATCGGACAAAATAAGCCCAAGCGCAATCGACCCCGAAATCATAAATGCTTTCGCCGCGAGATTAATCGCGGTATTGTAATCGTTCTGCACGAAAGAACGCATCGCCCGGTAAGCGGTACCGCCGGGAACGAGCGGAATAATGCCGGCGATTGTAAAAATGATGACCGGTGTTTTATACACTCTTGCGTACACGTGGCCGATCAAAGCGATTGTAAAGGCCGCCGCTACGGTCGAGGGGAGCGGGTCCACGTTGTTTTCGGACAAAAAATAATACATCATCCATCCAGCCATGCCAACGGTTCCGCACTTGATCAACAAGCTTTTTGGCACATTAAACATAATGCCGAAGCTCGCGGCTGCCAAAAAACTGAACAGCATATTCGTTATAATGGTCACGTGTGCACCCCCTTAAATAAGCGTCATCACAACCGCGATTCCTGTCCCGATCGCCAGGGCCGTCAATAACGCTTCGGCTCCTTTTGCGAGTCCTGAGAGAAAGTGGCCGGCCATTAAATCGCGGACCGCATTTGTGATCAACAAGCCCGGTACGAGCGGGATCAGCGTTCCGACAATGATTCTGTCGAGGTCGCTTCCAAGCCCGAGCCGAAAAAGAAAATACGCGGCTGTGCCGCCAGCCAGGGCTGCGATAAATTCCGAGAAAAACATGGTTGGCACAATCTCCGCCACTTTTAAAACAAGAAAATAAGCAAGCGCTCCCGCCAGCATCGCTGGAAGAACATTATCCCATGACCCTTTCAGTAAAATAACAAAACAGCCGCTCGTTGAAGCCGCCGCCGCAACCTGCACGAAAAAGGAAAAAAACATCGGTGCTTTTTGAATCGTTTTTAATTCCTTATACGCTTGGGAAACCGTCAGCTCCCCCGCGCTAATCCGACGAGAAATCGCATTGACCGCGCTCACTTTATATAAATCCGTTGTCCGGCTGGAAATCCGCATCAATTTCGTTTTCGTCGGCTCTTCTGTTTCGATCGAAAACATAATACCGGTTGGTGTCACAAAGCTGTGCGACTCTTCAATGCCGTATGACAGCGCAATCCGCATCATCGTATCCTCTACCCGGTACGTTTCTGCCCCGCTCTCTAGCATAATTTTACCCGCGAGCAGGCTGACGTCCATGATGTCGTACTGTTTTTCAAGCAAGGCATCCATCCGCACCACTCCATTCGTTGTCAATGCCCCCATTATAGCCGTTTCTTTCCACAAAAAAAAGCCCGCCGGCCAAACACCGGCGAGTTATTCTTTACCCTTTTCGGATCATGCCAAACGGTTTGCCAACAGGGATAAACTCGCGCCCGAAATGCTTATTCAGCACAGCTGCACCCGCTCCGTAAAACGAGAATAATGAAATAAGCAGTTCTGAATACGCCGCCAGCTGGTGCATCGCATTTTCCATAATGCCAAATGAGCTGAGCGACAGCCCGATAAACAAAAAATCAATTAAAAAGAAAATGATAAATAATACTTTGTTTGTTTCAAGTGCGCCGATCGTCATAAACAGGGTAAAAATAAGATAGCCGACAAATGCAAAACCGAGCTGATGCATATCTGCGTTTTCCTGCAAAGTCGTCCCAAGCACACCTAGATTCATCAGCCAAGACAGGCTGACACCCATCCAAAACAAGCCATACGCTGCAAACGCGGAAGCACCAAATGTATTGTTTAATTTCGCATCCAAAATCGACGCGTAAAATTGCGCAATGCCGCCAAGAAAAATCGCCCACGGAATAACAAGGGATAAGCCGTCTGTCCAGCCAAGTTTTTGAGATGAGGCGACAAGTGTCACCATGGCGAGCCCAAAGAGCCCAATTGCCGACGGATCCGCTGTTACCACTTTTACTTCTTTTGTTTCACTCATATATACCTCCATTAATTATTTTACCGACCAGTCGGTTTGTTCGAGCGATTTTATTCTATTTATGAAAGCCCATACATTGATTGTACACGAATCTATTTCATTCGCCTACAGAAACCCCTGGAAATCTACCTGTTTTGCGTGAAATGTTTTGATATGATAGAAAGATAGTTGAAAGCGGGACGGAGATGAGTTCGATTTGGATTTATTAATGATTGTTTTGCCGGCGTTTCTTATTTTTTTAACAGGCTACATCGGCCAAAAATGGATTGGATTTGAGATAAAGTCGATTTCTATGGCTGCGCTTTATTTAATGTCGCCGTTTCTTGCGTTTCGGACGTTTTACGCAAATGAATTAACGATGGAATATGTATATATCACCGCTTTTTGCCTTATTTTATCGCTTGCTTTGATCATTGTTGTGCTGATTACTGGCTTTTTCATGAAAGCGACGCGCCAAAAGATGGCCGCCATGATTCTCGGCGGCGTGTTTATGAACAGCGGCAATTATGGAGCACCGGTTGTGCTGTTCGCATTTGGCGCGACCGGGTTTGATTATGCGGTTATTATTATGGTCTTTCAAGCTTTTTTAATGAACACGATCGGCTTGTTTGCGGCGTCTTTCGGCGGTGAAGAAGAAACAACACTCAAGCAGTCGCTGCAGCGCGTAGCCCGCATGCCGGTGCTGCACGGCGCGATTCTTGGGGTGGTGCTTCAGCTGTTAAACGTTCACATCCCGCCGACTTTTATGGATGCGATCAGCCTTGTGGCGGATGCATCGATTCCAACTGTGATGCTTGTCCTTGGCATGCAGCTGGCTGTTATCGCCACAAAACGGGTTGCCTATCAATACGTGAATGCGGTTGCTGTTATCCGGATGGCTGTGTCACCGTTGCTTGCGGTCGCGATCGTATCTTTTCTACCGGTGAATGATTTACTAAAAGACGTCATGATCCTTTTGGCTGCGATGCCTGCTGCAGCAAATACGACCATGTTTGCGATTCAATTTGGAACAGAGCCGGATCTTGTTTCATTTACGACATTGATCACAACTCTTTTAAGCATTTTGACCATTCCGCTCGTTTTATTTTTAATTGGCATTTAATCCGCCTTCATGAACGTGACAGTCCGCGCATCAGAATCATACAGCACCCATTCACGTGCGCCCCAGACAGCGCCGGCATTGATGCCGTATCTTTTTTTCTTTAACAAAACCGGCTCACCGTATTCAATAGGAAGCCGTTTCTTTTTCCGGTACAGTCCGGCCATGTGGCTATGCCCGAAAAACAGGAGCGGCGGTTCTGTTTTCGGCAGAATCGGAAGCCAGTTCTTCGTCCACTTCCATTGATGGCCGTGCATGATAACCGCCCCAGCAATAATCATTTTCTCGGGCAAATGCTCGAAGTCTTCGCGGCCGGTAACGAGCATAATTCTTTCTTCCTGATTTCCCCGTACAGAGGGGAACGTTACTAATGGCACAAAATCTTTTGGTATATGTGCCGCTTTTTTCATTGGAAGATCCCTCGCTGTTTCCGCTTTTCTTTTGCCAATATTGCATTCATACAAATCACCGAGCCCGATAATTTTTGCACTTGGCGCACAATGTTCAATATGGGCAAGCACTGCTTTTGTATCTTCTACACTTGAATGCAGGTCCCCCAGCAAGGCATATTTCATCATTTGTTCTTCCTTTCAAAACGAGTTTAAAATTGCAGCGTTTCCCGTTTTTTTTGCACAATAAAGAAAAGGGGGGATTTCGTGCATACACTTATTATCGGCGGCGGCATCGGCGGCTTAACAGCTGCAGCGCTTTTAGCCAAAACCGGTCATGATGTGACACTACTGGAGGCGTCTTTAGAGTGGGGCGGCTGCGCCGGTAAATTTCAGCGTCGCCATACCTTATTTCCGGTCGGTGCCACGCTCGGGATGGGTTTTGAGCAGGGCGGGCTGCATGAACGGGTGCTGCGTCTTCTTGGAAAAGAAGTGCCCCTGCGCCTGCTTGATGAAGTCATGGTGCTTCATTTTCCAAAACGGATAATCACCTATTATCGTGACCGCAAGCAGCACCTCGATTCCATTTGCGGCCACTTTCCGCATGTGGATAAACAAATTCGTTCTTTTTATGCTGAACTCTGGACAGCAGCTGCTTCTATTCGAAAGCTGATGAAGCCGCTTCCTGCTTTGCCGCCTAAGACAGCCGGCGAATGGGCGTATTTGTTGTCTTCCCTTTCTCCCGAGCACGTTTTGCTTGCACCGTTTGCGCGAGCAACACTGCTTGACCGGCTGCGTGCGTACGGGCTCGATCAAGAGTCAGCATTTATCCATGTGCTTGACGGCCAGCTGATTGACAGTATGCAGACGACGTCACGTCATGTTTCTTATTTAATGGCCGCGACCGCCCTGGATATTTATCATGAAGGCGCATACTACGTGGAAGGCGGCTTATATCGCGTCGCGGAAAGACTCGTCGAATCGATTCAAGAAAACGGCGGTATATTAAAGAAAAACCGCCGAGTTGTTTCCACAAAAAAAGACAACTACTGGATCGCTGTGGACCAGCGCGGGAATGAATACTCAGCGCAGCATATCGTTTTTAACGGTGCACTTCAACAGCTGCCATCACTTGTATCCGGGCTGTCCGGTCGTCACCGTGCAATGGCGGACGTGCTAACCTGGGTGACCCATACGTTGTACTTGACCTTGGATGGATCACTTATCCCGGATCAATTTCCGCTGTTTCAGCAAATTTCAGCGGATTCGATGAGCGAGGGAAGCCATCTGTTTATGTCCATTTCCGCACCTGACGACCGTCTTCGTGCCACAGAGGGAAAACGGACGATGACGGTCTCGACTCATTCATCACCCGATCATTGGTCCACAAAAGAACAATATGATTCGTACAAAGATAGGTTAACAGAAAAAATGCTGTCAATGATTGAAACGGTGTATCCGGACTTTCGCAAGGCAGTCATGGTTATGGAAACTGGTGCACCAAAGGCGTGGGAGCGTTATACGCTTCGTCCGAACGGGTTTGTTGGCGGTTTTCCGCAGACGGTTCGCCATGCCCTGTTCGGGTCCCTTTCACACCGTTCCGGAATTCCGAATCTATGGCTGTGCGGCGATTCCATTTTTCCAGGTGGCGGCACAATTGGCGCAACGGCAAGCGGCATTCATTGTGCACGGTCTATTGCACCCGGTTTATTTGAACTTTAAATCAGCTTTACTGATTGAATTCCTGCCTCGATAATGCGGTAAATTGAATACTGTTTTACTCTCCATCTGCTTTCACCACTCGTTTATCTGATTGGAAACAAAAAACCTGAATTTGTCAGCGGGCAATATACACCCCGGTACAAATTCAGGTTTTGCCTGCCTGCCAGTAATAATTCTTTTCGGTGTTTATTTTGGAAACAGTTATTTCTTTTTCACCACATTCAGCCTTCGCTGTCAACACCCGTACAGTCGTCTTCCTGGCACCACTCTGTTTTCCCGGCTGTCACCTGCTCGTCCGCTGCAACTTTTTCCAGCACTTGTCTAAACGCTTCAACAGACTGCGCACCAGATACCGCATACTTTTCATTGAAGACAAAAAACGGTACGCCTTCCACGCCGATTTCACGCGCTTCGTCTTGGTCTTCACGGACACGATCGCTGTATTTGCCGCTTTTAAGAACATCCATCGCTTCTTCTTTGACCAGCCCGGCTTCTTCCGCCCACCCAGCCAGCAAATCGAAGTCTCCAATATGTTTTGATTCAGTGAAATAGGCTTTTAATACACGCTCGGTAAATTCATTCATTTTTCCTTTTTCTTTCGCAAAATGAGACAAGCGGTGTGCATCGTGTGTATTTGCCAAAATAAGTGTGTCCATATTGTATTCAAGACCCACTTCTTTTGCCTGCGCAGTCAGCTGATCATTCATCGCCTTCGCTTTTTCACGGGTCATTCCATATTTTTTGGCGAGCATACTGTGAACATCCTCATTCGCTTTTTTTGGCGCATGCGGATCAAGTTCAAAGCTGCGGAATTCCACTTTAATCTTTCCATCAAATTGTGCTGCTGCTTCTTCAAACCGGCGCTTGCCGATGTAACAAAACGGGCATGCAAAATCGGACCAAATTTCTACTTTCATCTCTTTTCCACTCCTTTTCTTTAAGAGTAGGAGGAAATGGGACAAGCCGCAACTATTCTGCCTGTCGTATCGCGATGGTGCGACAATTCCGGTTTCGTGCGAACTTCACCTAAAGATGTGCGATTTTGCCCTAAAACGGTGCGACCTTCACTCCCCGATCCGGTACAATTTGTCATCACCGTCAGCCGGATTCCCGCGCCCGTCTGTATTATTCGTGACAAAATAAAGGCTTTCTCCGTCAGAAAACACGTCGCGGATGCGGCCGTAGCCTTCGATTTCTTTTGTGACATCTGCTGTTTGAGGATCGATGTTCAGCACCGCTTCTCCGCGGAGAGACGCCACGTACAGCTCTCCTTTGTGCCACGTCATGCCGGATGGTGCCCATGTGTCGTCAGCGCCGGATGCCGCAAGCGGTGTTTTCAATCCTTTCGCCTCTTCGGGACCTTCAATCTCAGGCCAGCCATAGTTGCTTCCTTCTTCAATAATATTTATTTCATCATTTGCCGACTGCCCATGCTCCGATGCATACATCGTTCCATCTTCCGCCCAGGCCATCCCTTGTGGATTCCGGTGACCCGTGCTATAGACAGCTGCTTCACCTGATCCGTCAATTTGGACAATTTTTCCATTTAATGAATCCGGGTCCTGCGCGGTTGCAGGCTCCGACGCATCGCCAATCGTGATATAAAGCGCATCATCTGGTCCGATTTCCAGACGTCCGCCGTGATGGACAGTGCCGGAGCGGATGCCGTCTAACATAATATCCGTCTCACGCCATCGAGATCCATCCAGCTCCAGCGTCACCACCCGGTTATACGGCTCTCCATCTTTGTCGTACGTATAATATGCATAAGCCTGATTCGATTCTTTAAAATCCAGCGTTAATACAAAGCCAAGCAGCCCGGCTTCTGCCGCGTCTGATAACGGAGCTGTCAGATCAACCTGCTGACGCAGCACTTCCCCATCCTCCACTTTGGCAATGGTCCCAGACCTTTCAGAAATGTAAAAAACATCTTCATTCTGCTCAATCGACCAAGGGACATCCAGGTTTCGCGCTACTTCTTGTATTTCTTCGCTTTCCGGCTGTTCCGGTTCCTGCGCGCCGCATCCTGCTAATAAAATGAGCCCTGCCAGCCACTTTTTCGCCATCGTGTCAGTCCTTTCGCTTATAGTGAATGGACACCATATCCCCGATTTTTTCAACATGAACGAGTGAAAATGATGCTTCTGTTCCCGGTGGAAATAAGGGGATGCCTCTGCCCAAAACTTTCGGAATGACGGCAATATATACATCATCAAGCAGATCATGCACGAGACATTCTTTCACGACCTGGCCGCCGCCAACAATCCAAACCGTTCCTTCTGCTTTCTCCAATACATCCGGCAGCGGTTCATCTGTAAACATCACTTGATCGGTTTTCCCTTTCATTGTCCGTGACAGCACGTAACATTTTTTCCCTGCGTACGGAAAGTCATCGGCCAGCTCCAGCACTTTTTCATACGTGCCGCGCCCCATCAAAACGGAATCAATCGTTTCATAAAAAGCGAGATATCCGTTATCTGCCCCGTCTCCTTTCACATCATCAAGCCAGTCCACCGAGCCGTCTTCTCTTGCAATATATCCATCGAGGCTCGCTGCAATATAAAGCACATTTTTGCCCATGTTCCTCATCCTCTAACGTATAATCAATCTAAAAAGGGGATTTTTATGTCGAACATTACCTCGCTTCACAAACGCGAACTCGCTGCAATTCTCGACGGCTTTACCAGTTTCATTGAACAACATACAGACGCAGACGAGCGTGAACAGCTTTACCATACATGGATTCCACTTCTCAGCACATACGTGACACACGATTCGGTCGAATCCGCTATTGACGAATGGTATGCCATCATTCAAAACGATTCTTTCTGGCTTCATTATATCGAAGAACAGCTCGCCCTTACAGCGAAACCCTTTGTCCGTGACACATTAGAAAAATGGAAGCAGCCGTTTATTTTTGCCGGACATCGGACGCCTGAAGGTACATACTCATGCTGGAGCGATGGAGCGAAGTGGCAAGTTGAAAATGACCACGCCGCCTATTTAACCGGAGTTGCGCTGCCACTGGACGATCATTCTGTGCTGCTCGTTCATTCCTTTCAGACGGATGACGAATTTGAAGAACTGCTTGAAGATGGATTTGCCGAAAGCGGAAAAACAGAACGGCAGGCCTATTTAAATGAATGCTACTTAAAGTGCCTTTCTTTTCTCAGTGATAATTCGTAATGTATTTCACCTTCATTTCTTAACCGGTGACAGCTCCTCATGTACATGTGGCCGAAATCTATGGGATGCCTTCTCTTTTTGATCTTATACTGCGAATAGAAAGGCGAACGGGGGAGAAATGATGATCATCATTCAAAACACCTGTGCCGATGAAAACATTGCTTTTTTGCGGCATTTTAAAATCTATCATTATTACAAGCTTTGATTTTGTCCTGATCCATGTGCTTGGCTTTTTTCTGTATGATTTATCGATTAAGGCGCGCAGGATGAATGACCAATTAAATAAATTATAAAAGGAAAACTCAGGATTAGAGCCTTCCCTTTCATCGTCGCGCCTTTTCCGCGTTCAGCAGGCCGCCCAGCAGAATAACGACAGCCGTTAAGTAAAACCAGAGAACCAGCACGATAATTCCCGACAGCTGGCCGTACAGGCGTGTGTAGCTGAATGCTGACGCATATGTGCCAAACAGCCAGGAGACAATCTGCCAGCCAAGTGCCGCAAAAATGGCTCCCGGCAGGACAAAATGGAATGTCTGCCGCTCATTCGGCAAAATTTTATAAAACGCAATAAAAAAGACAAACAAAAACAGCGATCCAATTCCCCACTGGGCAGCCGGCCAAATATCCAGCCAGCCGGACCACTCCTCAATCGTATCCGATTGAGCAACAATCCAGCGCAAAAACCGCTCTAATAGCTGGATGACAAGCGACAGTGGCACCATGACCATAAAAATGAGCGTCACGCCAAAGTCCCGCAGAAGTCCTTTCCAAAAAGGCAGCTCCCGCTCGATCCTGTTTGCGTCATTCAATGACCGGGCGAGTGACTGGACAGCCATCGATGACAGCCAGAACGTTGATACTAAGCTAAGTGACAGCACCTGCCCTTTCCCCGTAGACAAAACGGCATTCACATTTTTTTCAATTAGCGAAAACGATTCGCCGGGCGCATAAGGACGGGCAAATTCCAGAATCGCTTCCTGGTTAATGGGGAAAAAGCTGATTAATGAAAGCATGAAAATAATAAATGGAATGGCGGACAGTAACAAGTAGTACGCGGTCTGCGCTGCCTGATCGTAAAATCGCTCGCCAAAAAAGCGGGACAGCATTTGTTTTATTGTATACATTCATTCACCCCTTCACTATTTTTCCCATTTGAACACAAAACTAAGCCGGACGCTGCACATCCGCATGAACAATGACCTTCTCCCATAACGAATATGTAGCAGTACAGAATTAATCCCTTATTTTTATTGTGAGAAGAAGTGTAACGCCGGTATTTGTCCACTATAACCGAAAAAATATTCGCTAACGCCGATAAAATAGTTTTCCGGCGATGGCAGCTAAAAGCATAAAAAAAGGTGCCTCCCATTTGGAAGAACACCTTTTTTGTCATCCTGTTAAGCCCAAATATCGCCCTTTGCACCTTGAGAGATAAAGCCCGCGTTGGCCTCATCTGTATCGATATGCATTTCAAGCGCGTAGCTGTCGGATACACGAATCACGACGTTGCGGAAAGCAACAGGGCGATCGCCGCCTACTTCAACAGTAACAATTTGACCATTTTCAACGTTGTATTCTTTTGCATCGGCTGTTGTCATGTGGACGTGCGCCTGTGCGATGATGAGTCCTTCTTCAAGTTCAACCGTACCGGCAGGACCTGTAATCGTGACAGCTTCCGAGCCTTTAATATCTCCAGATTCGCGAAGCGGCGGACGGACACCAAGCTTCATTGCGTCTGTCCAGCTTACTTCCACCTGTGTTGCCGGACGGCATGGTCCGAGAACACGAACACGAGCGATTTCACTTTTTTTGCCGGCAATTGTGACGGTTTCTTCCGCCGCAAACTGCCCCGGCTGCGACAAGTCAGCACGTTTTGTAAGCTCGTGGCCGGCTCCGAATAAAATTTCTAAATGTTCCTGTGACAAATGCACGTGGCGTGCGGAAACAGCAACAGGGATCGTTCCATGATTGGTTAATGGCATCTATCTTCCAGCCTTTCTGATCATAAAGATTTTATACGGCTTTATTTTACACCATTTCCTTGTGAAAATACGAGCAATATGAGTTTAATGATGATTTTTTTCCAACAAAACAAGATCAATACCCGGCTCTGGCGAAAACATGTCTAATTCTTCAAACCCAAATTTTTTGTATAAATTGCGTGCCGGCTCATTTTTCGCTCCAGTTGTGACTTTTACATCCCGCCCCGCCGATTCCTCCTGCAAAAAGAACGTGATGAGCTTTGAAGCGATGCCTTCGTGGAAGTGACCCGGATGGACAACAAGCCGATGAATAAACGCTGCCCCTCCTTCATCTTTATAGGAAAGAAATCCACACAGCTCGCCTTCTGTTAAGTAACCGATAAACGTTTCATCACTTTTCTTAATCATTTCAACTGTGTCATTCAAATGCGGAATGCCGTCAAATCCAATTAATGACGCTTCCACTTTATAAGCAGGAATCTGCAGAGCCAAAATTTCCGCGGCCGTCGCTTCTTCTTCATGATGCAGCCGTTCGATCATCCCCGTAACCCCTTTCAAACTTCTTCGTACACCGATTATACACGCTTTTCCCGATAATTTCAGAAATTTCAGTTTGGCATGAACTGGCCAGAGTGTTCACGTTTTGTCAGCGACTTGTTTCGAGTTCTGCTTGCGATTGAAGCGCTGCCCGCCTTTTCAAAAGGAATCCACATCTGCCTTTGAAAAAACTATACCCTTTACATCCAGAGTGTAGACAAACCTTTTGTCAGCACATCTGATTTTTCTGATCCGCCATTGTTCGTTAGTTATAGCTTTCTTATCGGATTCGAAATGCGGCGGGCTTGCTGTTTCTATAAGAGCCGCACATAAAAAAGAGCCGGTTCATGCTGGGATGCTCCGCTGTAAGACTGCTTTCTTTCCACCGATACGCATCGCGTTACGTGCACCCGTATTCCCTGATCCTTCTTTTGCTAAGTCACGGTGGATTAGGAGACCGTATATTTTTCCGCCAAGTATACTGCCGACGAAATAGCTTAATAGAACAATGAGCATATCTCATCTCCTTTAACAAATTGGAATATAATAACCAATTTTCCTCTTTTACCCATTATACAATATTAGCACTTCACGATTCTATTGACTTGATTTCATGCATGACCGCCTTGACAATTTTCATTCAGCTTTGACTATATGGTTTTTCAGACTTAGAAGAATAAATGCTCTTAAATCAAAAAAATCTGAAAATACATTTTGTTTTATGCTATTCTACTATAATGGAGGTGAAATGAAATTGAATTCATTAATTAAAGTCAGTCAATTTGCCGGTAAAACATTCGCCATCTGGGTTCTTGTTTTTGCGGCATTCGCGTTTTTTCTTCCCGCACAGTTCACGTGGATTGCGCCCTATATTTCTATTTTACTCGGTGTGATTATGTTCGGGATGGGAATGACCATTTCAGCGGAGGATTTTAAAGAAGTCGGCCGGCATCCACTCAAAGTATTAATCGGGGTTTTAGCTCAGTTTATGATCATGCCTGCTCTTGCCTTCGCTTTGGCGAAAGGGCTTCGCCTAGAACCGGAAATTGCGATTGGCGTTATTCTCGTGGGCTGCTGTCCAGGAGGTACGGCATCAAACGTCATGACGTTTTTAGCAAAAGGAAACACCGCACTATCCGTCGCGATTACGTCTGTTTCAACATTGCTCGCACCAATTTTAACGCCAGCGCTTATTTATTTACTTGCGAGCGAATGGCTGGAAGTATCGGCTTCTGCTATGTTCATGTCAGTTGTCAAAATCGTTCTTTTGCCGATTATTCTCGGTTTAATTGTGCAAATGTTCTTTAAAGAACAAGTTAAAAAGAGTGTCGATGTGATGCCGCTTATTTCTGTTATCGCGATTGTACTGATCGTAGCAGCCGTTGTATCCGGGAGCAAAGACAAAATTGTTGAATCAGGCTTGCTAATTTTCGGTGTCGTCATCTTACATAATGGTCTTGGCTATTTGTTAGGGTACTTAGCGGGAAAACTATTCAATATGCCTTATGAAGATAAAAAAGCGCTGGCTATCGAAGTCGGCATGCAAAACTCCGGACTCGGGGCGGCACTTGCAGCTGCACACTTTAGCCCGCTTGCTGCTGTGCCGAGCGCGATTTTCAGCTTCTGGCACAATATTTCCGGTCCGCTCTTAGCAACCTACTGGGCTCGAAAAGCAGACCGAAAAGGATAATATTTCAAAAGAGAGTTCTCGTTTTTGAGAACTCCCTTTTATTTACCTACTTTTGCTTATAAAGAATTAAAAATCCTTTTTTCTGAATGAGTGCTGCAGAGGATTCGAGGCTATCACCTGTCCAGAGATTTGCCATCCCTTTGAAATGATCCGGTAAATTCACTTCAACAGTCTGTTCTGTCGGATTTATGATAAACAGCAGCGTTTCCGTTTCGTTTTTTCTTGTATAACTCACAGCAGCAGGATGCAGATCAATAAACGCAAAATCGCCTTGATTGCAAAAGGCTGGGATTTTTTTACGCAGCTCAATTAATTTTTGCACAAAATGAAATAAATCGCGGTCTTGTTCACTTTCCCCCCAGATCATACATTTTCGGCAATCCGGGTCTGACTCACCTGTCATCCCAATTTCATCACCATAATAAATACACGGAGTGCCAATAAAAGAAAGATGGAACAAAAAGGTTAGTTTCAAACTTTCTTTGTCTTCATCGGCAACTGTTAATATTCTCGGCGTATCATGACTGTCAAGCAAGTTAAACGCCGCTTCGTTTACAGACAACGGATACGAATGAAGCAAATGGCTCACTTCATTTTTAAATTGATTGGCCGTTGCTTTTCCTTTCGCAAAAAAGTCCACGACGGTATCGGCTAACCGGTAGTTCATTACCGCATCAAACTGATCTCCCTGAAGCCATGCCATCGAATCATGCCAGACTTCACCCAAAATATAGACATCCGGCTTTACTGATTTCACCGCGCGGCGGAACTCGCGCCAGAAATCGTGGCTTACTTCATTTGCCACATCGAGGCGCCACGCATCAATGTCGAATTCTTTTATCCAGTACACAGCCGTTTGGAGCAGATAGTTTCTTACTTCGGGGTTTTCTGTATTAAGCTTTGGCATCGCTTTTTCAAAACCGAATGCATCATAATGAATAGTATCCCCTTCTTGAAGCGGAAAACGGTGAATATGAAACCAATCTTTATATTTCGATTTTTCCCCATTTTTCAATACATCCTGAAAAGGGGCAAAACAATAGCCGCTATGATTAAAGACGGCATCAAGCATCACTTTTATTTCTCTTCTGTGGCATTCCCGGATAAGATTTTTTAATAACTCCTTATTGCCAAACTGCGGATCAACCGCTAAATAATTGGTTGTATCGTATTTATGATTCGTTTCCGCCTGGAAAACAGGTGTAAAATAAATACCATTTATACCTAATTCCTGAAGATGATCGAGCCGGTTTAAAATCCCCTGGAAGTCACCGCCAAAAAAGCTGGTTTTATCCGGAGAAGTCCCCCATTTTTTTGTATCTTTTCGGTTTAAATGCGGATCTCCATCGGCAAATCGCTCCGGAAAAATTTGATACCAAACGGTTTCTTTTACCCACTCAGGCGCCTTAAAGGCGTCAACCGCATGTAGAAATGGAAAAGCAAAAAAAGAACCGATATCTTTTGGCAGTTCCGCGTAAAATCCTCTTTCTGTATAAATAATCGATTCTGCTTGGCCGCTGCATTCAAACCCATATCGAAGACGGCGAAATTCAGGCTCCACCGCCGCAAACCAGTAATCAAACCATTCGTCTGAGCCGGAAAGCTTCATTTCTTTTGTTTTATACTGCCACGCTCCATCTTTCCATATGTAAGGATCTCCGTATAATAAATCAACTCGATCAAGGTCTTGCTTTTTCGATTTCATCATAATGTGGACGGTTTTTTCATCGTAAGCATAAGCAAAGTTATTTTTCGGCCGGTGATAGATCGCTTCTTTCAGCATGTTGTTCTCCCATATTGTAAGTCATTACTGCTTATCTTGACCGGAGAGCCGAATAACTTTCAAGGAAGTTATTTCCTGATAAAATGACAGCGAACAGAGAGCCTGATAAGAGCTTTTCGCCCATCGTTTCTCCACATATAAAAAACGCTTTAACACCAGTACTGGCAGGGGTCCAGTCTGTGCAAAGCGCTTTTTATGTTTAGGTATCCGTTTAGTAAGAAGATCTTACCATGTTTTTAAGAAAAAATCTTTTTCGTCGTCAGATTATTTCACAAAGAATTTTTTCAAAAACAATTTAATCTTTTCTCAAGTTTTACACGCAAAAAAGATGGCGCAATCAAAGGAAATTATGCCATCTATCTAGTAATGTTCTTTTTTCTGTTTTTGATTATTGGACAATTGCCGCAATAAGCGCTCTCTTCACTGTGTTCTTTTAATTTATAGTACATACAGCACGTTTTTCGGTATGGATTCAATGTAAGTTCTTCGCCTATTTTCAAATAATGTCCGATGGGGTTTTTATTTAAATTAAATAATTCCCCTGTTGCATGCTTTAAAAAATAGAAGTCGCTTTTTAAACGTTCTATTTTCATTAGATCCACTTCATTCGATAATGTTTTTCTATAAATCGAATTTATTCGGACAGCGACATTCTCCCAAAGGATCGATTCTGGAATACGGGATGTTTTTCCAAGAATAGATAACACCGGCGTAATATGCTCGGAAAAAAGTTCACACAGGACAGCCTCGCGCCACTGTGCTCTTTCCACGTCCGCCCCATGCCAATAACACATGTCTTCTTTAATGCATAAATTGCGTTCTTTGCTTAATGCGCATGCATGCAGGGGCAGCCTTAGCGCACTATTGAACTCAATCATACTGTACAAAGTAGACGCGACGACAAGATACGCATACCTTTTTGAAATCATGGATGCCGCGACGGATACACTGGGTGCTTTCAGTTCGATTTTTTGCTTTTGTAAAAAAGCCAGGCACGTCTCTTCATGTAATAAATCAATGATTGGGGTTTCCTGCAACTGATCTTTCTCTGCAAGTATATGGAAGGATTTAAGTTTATCCCTCATTGTCCGGCTCATGCACCCCACCCCTTCATGCCAAAACGCTCTGTTGCTTTTTTGAGTTAATTCGTCTGCCTTTGCCGTGTGGAATGCACATCGGCGTGCCAAAAAGCGGATCTTCTGCAATGTCACAGTTCATTTGAAAAACATCTTTCACCATACGAGCATTCACAATGTCCTCCGGCTTCCCTTGGGCATAAATCTTTTTATCGTACAATGCGACAATGTGATGAGCATACCGGCAAGCAAGATTTAAATCATGCAGTACCATCACAACGGTACGGTTTTCCTGCTCATTCAACTCAAACAACAGATCTAAAATATCAATTTGATGCGTCATATCCAAATACGTTGTTGGCTCATCCAGTAAAATGATGTTCGTTTTCTGCGCCAGCGTCATCGCAATCCAGGCTCTCTGCCGTTGGCCGCCTGACAATGAATCAACCGTTCTTTCAGCAAAGTCCATCAGGCCCGTGGCTTCAAGCGCTTGCTGGACAACATCTTCATCTTCCTTCGACCATTGCTTCAGCCAGCTTTGATGCGGATATCTTCCTTGCTTGACTAGTTGTGAAACAGTCAGCCCTTCCGGCGCGATCGGTCCCTGCGGCAAAATAGCCAGACGCCTGGCTATTTCTTTTGTTGACAGACTTCCTACAAGATCGCCATCTAATAAAATACCCCCAGACACCGGCTTTAACAGCCGGGCAAGTGACCGCAAAAGCGTTGATTTCCCGCAGCCGTTAGAGCCGACTAAAACGGTTATTCTCCCTTCAGGTATTTCCAAGTTAAGATCTTCAATCACATAGCTGCCGCCATACCCAAGCGTTAAAGCTGCTGTTTCTAATGCACTCATTGTTCCATCCCCTTTTCATTAATTATTTCGATTTCGGTACAGCAAGTAAATAAAAAATGGTGCGCCTATGGCGGCAGTAAACACACCGGCTGGAATGTCGAGTGGCAAAAAAGCGGTCCGTGCCACGATATCGGCCAGCATGACCATAATACCGCCGATAAGCGCCGATACAGGCACCAGTGCTGCAAATGAACGCCCCACAATCATTCGTCCAATATGCGGAGCAATCAACCCGATAAATTCAATACCGCCTGCAAATGCAACCGCTGATCCAGCCAGCACAACGCTGATAAACAAAAGCATGAAACGCTGAAGCTCTATGTTAATGCCGAGACTTTTTGCCACATCATCACCAAGCTCTGATACATTCATCGTTCGCGTATACAAAAATGTCACCGGGATAAAAACGAGAAGCCAGGGCAGCATCGCATATACATCCATCCAAGTCGCGCCATAAAGACTACCGGTCAGCCAAAGGTATGATTTCGTCGTGATCGCTGCTTCACTCATGACTAACATCATTGTCACAAAGGCTTTCATTAAAGCAGCGACTCCGATCCCCATTAAAACAAGCCGGATGGGCGTCACGCCTTTTTTCCAGGAAAGCAAATAAATGAAGACAGCCGACACAGCTGCACCACTAATTGCTGAGAGCGGCAGCCAATTTAAACTGACTGTGCCCATCAAGTACACGATAAAAATAATGGCGCCGACAGATGCACCGCTCGTAATGCCGATAATGTCCGGAGACGCAAGCGGATTCCGGATGATTCCCTGCAAAATTAAACCTGCTACACCAAGCGCCGCTCCAACCATAAAAGCCATCAACGCACGCGGGAACCTTAATGTATTCAGTACAAAGTCATAGCTGCCATCTCCGTAGCCGAATACATGACCAGCCACTGCCAGAGGAGAGATGAAACTGCTCCCGGCCGATAAGCTGAGAATAAAAACGAAGACTGCCGTCAACGACAGGCAACTAATGATGATCGTTGTTTTTTTCGAGAATTGAAACGATATAGCGCCGGATTTTGTTCGGACTGCAAAAAAATTAGTCATGTCGTGACAGCCCCCTCCGCGCAATATACACAAAAAATGGTGCACCAATGAGTGCAGTCATCACGCCAACAGGCATTTCCTGGGGCATAATGACAAACCGTGCTGCCACATCGGCCAGCAGCAGTAAGCTGGCTCCAATCAGTGCACTAAATGGAATTACCCAACGATAGTCGGGTCCAACAAGACCACGTGCGATATGGGGCACAATTAAGCCGATAAATCCAATAGAACCAGCTACCGCAACCGAGCCGCCGGCTAAAAACACAACTGCAAGACCAGTGATGATTTTAATTAAAATCGTCCGCTGTCCAAGCCCTTTCGCCACATCGTCACCGGACATTAAAATATTAATGGGCCGCCCCAGAAAAAGCGTAACAATACCTGCCCCCAGCATAAATGGCAGCACAGGCAGCAGCATGTCCATATTTCGGCCCGCAACTGAACCTGCCATCCAAAACAAAATGCTTTGAATCGCCTGTTCGTCAATGACTAGCATTCCTTGTGTAAAGGAAACAAAAAGAGCACTGATCGCAGCTCCCGCCAAAACAATTTTAATAGGCGTTAAGCCGTCCCGCCCGACCGAACCAAGGAAAAAGACAAGCACGCCGGCGACTGCCGCACCTAAAAAAGCAATCCACATATAGCTCGTTAACGAATCCACTGCAAAAAACGTGGCCGAAAACACAATAAAAAACAAGGCGCCTGCGTTAATGCCAAAAATATCGGGCGCTGCCAGCGGATTTCTCGTCAGCGCCTGCATAAGTGCCCCGGCGATGGCCAAATTAGCACCGATCACCGATGCAATAATCGCTCTTGTCATCCGCGAGGTTGTGACAATAATGTGCTCTGTATTCGTCTCATCATAGTTGAATAGAGCATCAAATGTTGTTTGAAGCGGGATTGGTGTCTGGCCGAGCGCTACACTGAGCAAAAAAGCAGCCGCAAACAGCAATATACAGCCAATAAATCCGCTTATTTTCAGCGACGGCCTTGAAAACAAGTGTTCCATTTCAATCCTTCTTTCAGCAGCGCAAAAAGTATAGCGAAAAGAGGAGAAAGAATAATTCCTTCTCCTGCCTTACGCTCATGCGATTATTTTTCTAATTCAAATCGGTTATAAATATCATCCAGCATCAAGTTTGCCGCTCTAATTCCGCCGCCCATATTCCAAATAATTTCATCAACTGTGTACACTTGATCGGCTTTTACTGCATCAAGGTTTGCCCAAAGCGGATGGCTTGTCCATTCATCGTGTGTTTTCTTCACCGCTTCATTATCTTCCATAAACATATAGAAAACATCCGCATTCATTTGAGAAATGCTTTCTTTGTCCGTTAATTTCACGACATCTAAGCTCTCATCTGTAATGTTTTTTGGCCCTTCAAATCCAAGCTCTGTTAAAATCGAACCGGCAAAGCCTGTTACATAAATGCGGGCATGATCTTCACGGAAGTTCAAAACAGATACGTGCATTGGCCATTTGTCGCCCATTTTTTCTTGAATTTTACCTTGGAAATCAGATACGCGCTCGTCCCATGCAGCAAGAAGCTCATCTGCCTTATCCTGCTGGTTCATTGCTTCGCCCATCATTTCAACCGTGCCTTTAAAATCAAATACCGTTTCATGTGCAACAGTCGGCGCAATTTGCGACAGCTGATCGTAAATCTCTTCATGACGAAGCTTAGATGCGATAATCAAATCCGGCTCCAGCTTTGCAATTTCCTCCAGATTTGGCTGTGTCTCCTGGCCGACGATTGTTACGCCTTCCATATCATCCTTCAAGTACTCATATACGGGCTGCTGAAGCCATGATTCCACGGCACCTGCCGGCTTCACGCCCATTTCTACAGCAACATCTGTTGCACCTTGATACAGTGTAACAATTTTCTGAGGTGTTCCCTCAATTGTTGTTGTGCCCATTGCGTGTGTGATTTCACGCGCTGTTTCTTCCTCTGCTTTTGGTTCTGTTTTTGTTTCTTCTGCTCCACCCGCTGAATCGTTCCCGCAGCCAGCTAAAAATAGCAGCATGGATAAAAGAAGTGCCATCAACGAAAATAGTGATTTCCGTGAAAATGCATATGTATTTGCTTGCATGTTGTGCCCCCTGTAAACTGTTATTTGATAATGAGAATCTATCTCAATTAAGATTATAATTCATTTTTTTTCTGATAGCAACAGTGAATTTGAAAATCATTCTCAATATCATTGTTTTCCATATATGATTTTTCTTTTTCCTTGCTCCATTTTTTCTTTTTGAATGGCTGTTTCGACTAATGGTTTGTAATGCAAGCTGTTAAATTTATAAATACCATCTTGATCCGCAATCACATAATCACCGGGCTCAAACACAACACCGCCAACACTGACCGGCGTATTCACTTCCCCTTCAAGCTTTAAGGATTTTGTGGTTCTTGCGGAAATACTTTTATAAAAAACAGGAACAGCACTCCTTTGTAAATGGGCAGTGTCCGTCACAGCGCCATCCACGATCACAGCAGCCAGCCCGATTTGTTCTGCCTTTCTGGCCCGAAATTCCCCCCAGCAAGCGTGCGTTTCGTTGCCAGATGGATCAATGACCAAAATATCGCCTGCTTCGGCTTGCTCAAGTGCGCTGTTTAACGGCCAGCCATCTCCATTTGATAATTTCACGGTAATAACCTCACCCGCTGCCTTAAAAACGGGCACCGTGCAATGGAAATTTTTCAAAAAACCAAAGTCTGTTAAATGACCGATCGTAGATGTACTAATCGTTTTAAATGTTTCCTTTTCACTTTCCGTGTATTTCTGTACTCGTTTTTTAACTGTTAACATGTTCTTCTCTCCAAAATGGATTATGTCCTCTTCCTTTTCCAGACGGCATCGCACCCGGGACACCGTCCGCTTCGAGCAATGGACGGATAACTAGTTTGACCGGCCATTCTTTCTTTTCAAATAACTCTTGGTAGAGCGTTTCTTTGTCCGCTTCCAAAATAGCCGTTGCTTGAAGTGCATTATGCAGCTTTTGCCTGCTGATGTTCCAAAGCTGTTTTTCAGAAACAGCATAGACGCTCGATAGCGATTCCATGATCGCAGCTAAATTGACCTGTGTGCCGAGTGATTGAATATAGTAGACGAGCTTTTCGATTGTTTCATTGTATAAGCTGTTTGAATAGCCCGGTCTAATATGGTATTCAGGGTCTTTAATGCCGTGTTTTGTTAAATAAGGCTGATGCAGCCGAACGGAGTCATGATCACGGAATAATAAGGCCATTGGTTTTGTGCCGTTCAGCACCACACAGCAATTTTGCCCGTGAATTTCCGGCACAACGCCAACTTTGAACAGCCTTAACACCACATCATAAAATAATGCTGCCAGCTCTGTGTAAAAACGGACAACTTCTTCCTGCGATATATGACCGCCGAATAACTGTGTTAAAAAATGCTGTCCATCCCATTCCACACCAAGGGCTGCCATTGGGATCGTCTTAAAGCCTTCTTTTATTATTTCCTTTGGATAGATTCTCACTTGTGCCGCTAAATGACGCGGATGGTCATCAAAGAGTCCCATCGATTCCGGCATATAGCCCCACCAATTTTTTTCTTCACATAAAAATACTTTTTCCGCGAGGGTTTCATCGCAGGCAAGTGCCTGACGAAACATGCTCTCTCCTTTGATGCCGTTTAACAGCTTTACAACCGGCAAATACCGGGCGGCACCTAGTGATTTCAGACTGATTGGCAGCTTCAGCATATACGGTGATGCTTCAACGGGTGCCAGAGAACGGACAGAGGACGTGGAGAAAAAGCGGCCTGCTTTTGTATTTAACAGAATAATCGTCTGGTCTGCTAACTCTTTTTTGAAATTCGGCAAAATGATTTTCTCCAGCTGCCACTCGTGAATAGGCATGACTGTATGCGTTTCTGTTGATATTCCATTTTGAAGCAGTTCGTTTTCAATCATCGCTCTCTCCGCACCATCCAACAATCGGAGGCAATCTACTTCGCTGTTCTTGCAGCCTTTTGTGATAGAAGCATTTGAAATCGCTGCCCAGTACAGGATTGTTTCATTTTGAAATTCGGCCATATACTTTTCGTAATCTGTTTGTGAAAAACCGATCTTGGCTTTTGCCAGTGGATGAAATGGACGGTCACGCAGCGATGCAATCTGCTCTCCTTTTACGTACCATTCATAAGAAGATGCCGGCTGT
This sequence comes from Domibacillus iocasae, assembly GCF_001750285.1. Taxonomy (GTDB): domain Bacteria; phylum Bacillota; class Bacilli; order Bacillales; family Domibacillaceae; genus Domibacillus; species Domibacillus iocasae. Next base: position 107,844 of record NZ_MAMP01000021.1, on the reverse strand, counting down.
TGTTCGCTTACTGCATTCAAGCTTAAGCCAAGCTGCTGAATAGAAAGCTCGAGCCCTTTTAAAAATTCACCAACTCCCGGATGCGCATACGCTTCTTCAGACAATGTGTGCCGAAAAACCTGCCGGCCCAGTTCTACCGGCGAATCGACTTGTTCCCAGGTCCCTTCATTCCGGACAAAAACAGGGGAGTCTTGCACCCATTGATGCTTTTGGCGAATGCTATCTTCCACTAAAAAACAAATTTCTTCTGTATATATCCAGCCTTGCTGCCATTCATCATAGAGAGCTTGAATCTCAACCGGCACCTCCGCAATCGGTTTTAATGTTTGTTCATTTAGCCTAAAAAATTGTTCTGTGATCATTGTATTGAGCAAATCTTTCATAATTAGCTGTTCAGCTGTACTGTTTTTCGGTTGAGTGATGGTTTTGTTCATGATTCGTCCTTTCTGTTACGTAGTAAAAATCCGGATGAGGATGACCTAAAAAGTCATGATGCGAAATTGTCCAGCAATACGCGCCTGATTGTTTAAAAACGACAACATCGCCCGCGCGTAATTGTTCGATTTCCGCATTCTCATGCAGCTGATCCTTTGGTGTACATAGCTCGCCGACAATCGTGACAGTCGTATTTCTCACTTCCGGCCGCTCAAATGGATACGGCCATTTCCCGAATGGAATGACGGCAAATGGATGGTTATGCCTCCATGAAGCCGGAAGCCGGTTATGATGTGTCCCTCCTCTTAATACAGCAAAAAACTGCCCTGCTGCCTGTTTAATGTCAACGACTTCGGCCGCATAATAGCCATAGTTGGCCACAATAAACCGTCCCGGCTCAAAAAACAGCTGCTTATCGCCAAGCTTCCCAAATGCTTCACTGTTCCCCAGTCCTGTAGTAAAGCGGTGCCAGTCAAATTGCGGCGTATCGTCATAAGAGACACCAAATCCGCCACCCGCATTAATAATGTCAACATTCAATTGGTATATTTTTTCCCATTGTTTCACTTTTTCTATATAATGATTGACCATTTCCACATGCAAATCTGCCTGTAAATTGTTGGACAGCGAATGAAAGTGAAAGCCGCGCAAATGCACGTGAGTGTTTTCTTCACTTTTGACAATTGAAATGGCTTCCCGAAGCAATGGTTCATCGAGTCCAAACTGACTTGGGCGTCCGCCCATAGAAATGTTTGTTTTTGGCAAGGCGCTTGAACGGATATTCATCCGGAATAACACGCTGATCGTCTTTTCTTTTTTCTTCGCTAAAAAACAAAGCTTTTTTAATTCCAGCAGGCTTTCAACATGAATGAACGAGACATTTTTCTCAAGCGCCATTTCCAGTTCATATTCTTTTTTGCCAGGACCGCCAAATAAAATGGGCACTTGATCGGAAACCTCTCTTACTTTCAGCAGCTCCCCGATGGAGGCCACTTCAAATCCTTTTACAAATGGCAGGAGCTCTTTAATGATTCTTTTATTCGGATTTGCTTTAATCGCGTAAAATAAGTGCGTCTGCTCAGGCATTGTTTTAACCATTTGTGCAGCATGCTGTTGAATGCCGACTAAGTCGTAAATGTACGCACATAACGGATCTGCCGCTTGGTGATGAATGCTTTTTACCAATGATTCTACGTTAGGATTCATGTAAGCCTCCTGTTAGCTGCCGGTAGTTTTTTAGTTTTTCCATATAGGCGCGAAAAGCGGTGCCGCGTTCATCACCCAGTACAAAAATAGCTGCCCCTTTGCCCACCCATTTTTGGTGGTTGTCCGGGCTGCGTGAAACAACTGCGTATGGCACATTATGCCGTTTTGCGACATCAAATAATCGTTCTAAGTTTGCCTGCACGCTCGGATGATCAGTTTCCCACGGCACGCCTAACGACTGAGACAAATCCGCCGCGCCTTCCAGCACAAAGCTAATATACGGTGATGATAAAATCGTCTCACTTTCCGCGATGCCTGCTTCGCTTTCGATCATCGGCACAATCATGATTTCTTCATTTGCTTTTGCAATATACTCGGTTAAAGAATATTTCGCGAACGCACCCGGACGGCCGCTGTTTAAGCTTCTCATGCCAATTGGATGATAGCAGGCATACTCAATTGCTTTGTTGATTTCCTGCTTGCTCTGGACATTTGGAATGACAATTCCCTGCGCGCCGCAATCCAGTATTTTTAATATATCGGTCCGATCTACCTTCGCGATCCGAACAAGCGGTGTAAGATCATGCAATTCTGCCGCACGAATCATTTCTTCAATCGTTTCTATATTTGTTGATGCATGCTCGTAATCAATAATGACAAAATCAAATGCTGCCCAGCCGATCATCTCCACCATAATTGGATGCGGAATGGAGACAAATAGGCCAAAGACAGGCTCGTTGCGGCTGATTTTTTCTTTCAGCTTATTTTTTCTCATCTCAAAGACTCCCGAAGCGGATTTTTTACTTTCCGGAAGAATAAATCCCCATCGCCGAAAATACGCCGCTTTGTCATTTCTTCAATCAATGCATCCTCCGAAAACAAGTCAAAAGCGGCAAAACGCTCTTTGTATTCCGGATGCCGCTTCTGGTAATCGATGATGGTTTTGACGCATTTTGCCCAAAAATCCTGCTCGCTTACGCCAAGCTGTTCAAGCGTAAAGCTGATTTCTGTCATGCAAATAAAGAAAAATGCATCGTATGTATAATCTCTCACATCTGATGCCGATTCCGCTTGAATAAACGAGTACCGATTAAATTTCCGATGGCTTTCCGGTTCTGGATGAAGAGACGGCGCCCATTCTGGGTGCAATAGATGATCTGCTGTGTAGCGGACGCCGTCATGCAAATCTTTTACAATGATCCGCTTTGGAAGATTATTTTCCACCACTAAAATAATGTTTTGCGCATGCGATTCGAGTGCGATTCCGTGTGCGTACAATAAATGAATGATTGGCGTGATGACAACGTTAATGAGTGCATCACTCCACGCTTCGATCCCATGCTGATCAATCGCCGGCTGAATAAATAACTCCCCGTTTTTCTGAACATGCGTCACGGCATTTAACGGCCATGCTTCTTCGTTTGCTTCCAAATAGGCTGAGACATTTTCTCTGAAAATCGCACCGAGCGTGCCATAAGCCCGGCCATATTGAATAGCAGACAGCTTATCATACTGCAAAGAAAGCCCGAGCGTTTCACGCAAAATAGCAAACTTTTCTGCTTGCAGCAGCGGATCATTTTGAATGATCGCATGCAGCCAATCACTGATCATTGGTGCATTTTGTGTCGTGTGCTGCGCCAGAATTCGGCTCGTTGATGTATTGGTTATACTAAGCGGAAATTTCATGTATGATGCTTCCGCATTGCTGCGGTGAGACAATGAACGGATCGACTGCTGCGGCCGGTACAAGCTGGATCCCGTCCCTAAAATAACGATATCTTTATCGATTATCTGCTGTATAAACAACGATTGAAGTTTATGTTCCATCTGCCATGGATGGACAGGTATCATCACGTATTCTTTATCTGGGCAGCCTTTGTCTTTCATCACATCTGAAAATCGTTGTCTATCTTCCTTTGACAAATGGGCATGCAACAGTTCATCCACCGATATTTCCCGGGAAATCGATATGGCCGCCAGCTGTTTATTTACAGCGACCCAATAAACAGCTACTTTCTGATTAAATTCAGGCCCATAGGCGGCGTTGTCTTTCAACGAAAAGCCGATTCTTGATTTATAGCTTGGATGATATGGGTGGCCATCAACCATATGGCTTTCCAATGCTTCATAATGCTTGTCCTGCTCCGGAATTTGGTCAAGCTGGTATTGCTTTGACTGCGTATCTTTCGCCAGTGTTTCCAATAATTCATCAACAAACTGGGAAGTCAATTCTCCTTTTAAACCGTTTAAAATCACTTCTTCTAGAAAGAGATAAAGATCCGTGCACTTCTCTCCCCCTCTTTTAATCGACTGTTTTTCGATTTTAATCCGGCCGAATGACCATTTTTCATCTGCTAAGCAGGAATACCGAATGTCTTCACCGAAAACATTTTTTCCTGAAAACGACCACTCCCGTTCGTTTTTATCAATGTTAATCATTCCTTCATATATTATCGCCTCCATTGTTTGGCGCATAATCCGTTCTTTTACTTCCTCGATTGCGGACGTTTTTTCTTTAGACAGTTGATGCATATATCCCACTCCTTGCTTTTTTCACCAGATTGCTCACCGGGACGTAAAAAGGTGTTTCGCTTTTCCCAACAAGACAGCTGATCATATTCTTTTTGGCCATAAATGCCGGCGTCGTTAACAGGTGCCGAATGTATTCATTTGGACTCTTTTTTTCTTCCTGCACCAACACATCATTCACGATTCCCCAAAAATATTCTTCGTCTTTTTTGGCATCTTTGGCGATGGCATGAATCATTGAGCCAAGGTGATTCACGACAAAATAATAAGATGTCCGGGCCCAGGCATCTTCTTTTGTGTAAAAAAGAGGACCGTCCGTATCAACATTTGAGGCCGCTTTTTCTTTATTCACACTGACCCCTTCAAGGTCGCGGATAATAAATTCATACGGCATGCCTTCTTTTATGGTCAGCAGTGTGTTTTGCAAATGCGCTTCAAAATGAATGCCTGCCTTTTCTGCCAGACAGAGCATTGGAATCATTGAAATGGCTAAATACCGCTTAAACCATTCCTCTACGCTGTGGCTGCCAATCAGTGAATACAGCCGTGATCTTTCTTCTCCTGCTGGTGTTTCAATCAAGCTGGAAAGGACATACGTAGACGTCGTATCAAAATGAATCGGCCGGTAGACGATTGTAAATAATTTCGTCGTCTCATCGTTTTCAAACCGGCAGCCGCACACGCCTGTTTCATATGAAATGCTTGTATGTGATTCGTTTTGAAAGCTTTTTTGCCGCAGGAGATAGTTGGACGCATCCATTGTCCGCCTCATCTGCTCACGGTTGTTGTTTCGCATCATATTGGTGATTTGAATATTAAGAGACAGTTTAATATTGCAGTTCATTTCCGGCACATAAACCGTTCGGACGGAAGAAGTCGGATAAGCATCCGGACCAAAGCGGCCAAGCAGGATGAGTTTTCCTTCTTTTATGTATTTCTGTACGTCTTCCACTAACAAGACGTTTTCATATTGCCACGGGTGAACAGGCAAAATCGCATACTCTTCTTCTTTTTCATTTAGCAGCTGCCTGGCCTGTTCTTTTACAGTTTCAGGCCACTTTATTTTTTCTTCTCCAACCGCCCACTCTTCTTCAAACATATCGTGCCGTACAGCCAGATAGCAAAGCTGAAAAGATGTGCGGAGTTCCGGGCAAAATTGCTTTACTTCCCTTTCGCTAAAACCGAGCGTATTTTTCGGAAACGGATGGAACGGATGCCCATAAACAAGCGACTGCTCCGATGATTGGTAATTCCATTCCGGCGGCTGTGATGAATGGGCTAAAAATATGGACAGCTTCTCATAGCTGTTTTGTACTTTTTTCAAAAAGTCACCGGCTCGCTCATCTGTTATGTCCATATTGTTTGTTCGCAGCTCTGCCACAATCCATTGAACAATATCCGAATAATGAACATTTCGGCTGCCTTTTACGAAGAAATTCTCGTATTCATGCTCGCCAATAGCAGAATAAAAAGAAAGGGATCCTGAAATCTCAACATTGCTTGTTGGAAAAAAAACCGAATAATTGTTTTGGTTTTGATCCCTTGAAAACAATTTTTCTTTGTGACCATATTCTCTGATATAACAATTCAGCAATGTCTTGCACGTATGAAACTGTGCCTGCTCCCAGCTCAATCGTTGATTATTTACTATCATCAATAACACCTACATCCACTTTTGTTTTATTTAGAAATAAAGCGAGCGGCATCATTGCCAGCATCACACACCCGAGCAGGATGCATTCTTCTTTCAAAGCCAGCCATTTTGCCCGATCGGCATTTTCCCCTAACTGATGGACCGCCTGCCATCTAAGATCGTAATAGACCGTCAAGATCATAACCGTGACAGAAGAAGCGAGCCGCTTTATCGTATTCGCAAGCGCTGATCCTTCATGAAGATCGCTGTCATTTAATGCAGAAAGTCCGACCGTTGTGACGGTCATATTGGACAGCCCTATTCCAATGCCTCTCACCGCCATCAAAGCGACAAGAACAAGAAGTGACACCTCTTTTGAAACAAGCGCCAGCAATAGAACCGAAAAACCAATAAGGCCGATGCCGACTGCAATAAAATGCAGTGATGTTCCAGAATCAATCAAGCTGCCGCCGATCCAGACAAAAAGGCTTGTGCACACTGCTGTCGGTAAAAATAGCGCTCCTGTTACGGAAGGAGACAAATGAAAGACGTCCTGAAGCAGTAACGGAAAAACAAAAATGACGCCAAACATGACAGAGGCCTGAACGGCTGACAGAATGATCGAGACGGCATATACCGGATTCTTCAGCAGACCAATTCGGATTAATGGCTCTTCCTGCACTTTTTCTTTTTGAATAAAAGCAATTAATGCCAGGATGCTTCCGAACATCACTGCACTTTTTGCCCAGAGTGGAAAAGTCGGGTTTGACATAAGCTGAACACCTAGACCCAATCCGCCTACTCCGAACATCATAAGCGCAACGCTCTGAGTATAAAGTCTTTTTTTGTTCACTGGCCGATCAAACTGAATCTGCTTCCAACAAAGGAAAAGAGCCAGCAGTGCAAACGGAACATTGATCCAAAACAAATACTTGAAATCACCGTATTGAATAATGATGCCGCCGACCGTTGGACCAACAGCGGGGGCAATCGTTAAAAGCAGCCCCCATACACCGGTCACTTTTCCCCTTACTTCTTTTCCATAAAAATGGAACAGCAGCACGAGTGACAGCGGGATCATTAACCCTCCTGCCACGCCATGCATAAAACGGACGAGCAGCAGGATGAAAAAAGATTGATAAAACAAAGCGCCTATTAAAGAAAAGAATCCGTACAGGCTGAGCCCACACAAATAGGCGTTTTTGCGGCCAAGGCGGTCGACAATAAAGCCCGTTAACGGCATCGTGACCGTCATCGCTAACAAATAAAGCGTGATGGTCCAGCTGCCTGATGTCGTGGTTACACCGTACATTTGTGTAATAGTCAGCAGTAAAATATTAAAAGCGCTATTGGTCAGTACTAACGAAAACGCACCGATTAAGATCGCAAATAAAACCGCATGCTTTTTTAAAGTTTCTGCCTTACACATTCGCCTGGATCATTTGCACCGCTTCAGCGATTGATTGTTCAAAGATTGCTAAGACGGCCTCTGTCTGCTCTTCTGTCATAATCAACGGCGGCAAAAAGCGCATCACGGCAGAATGGCGCCCGCCCACTTCCACAATCAAACCATTTGAAAAGCACCGCTCTTGAATGGTTTTCGCCATTTCTTCATACGCTGGATAATGCCCTAATGCATCTTTTCGCGCAGCCGGATTGACGATTTCAATCCCGATCATTAAACCTCTTCCGCGAACATCACCGATCACATCGTATGTTTCTTTTAAAGCATGAAGCCTTTTAAAAAATTGCCGGCTGCGCGCTTTGACATTTTCAAGAACCTTGTTTTCTTTTATGTATTTCAATGTAGCAAGCCCCGTTGCCATACCGAGCTGATTGCCTCGAAATGTGCCGATATGCGCGCCGGCGTTCCATTGGTCCAGCTCTTCTTTGTAAATGACCACAGACATCGGCAGGCTGCCGCCAATCGCTTTCGAACAGACAATTACATCAGGGATAATGCCCGCGTGTTCAAATGAAAACATTTCACCCGTTCGGCCAATGCCGGTCTGCACTTCATCAATGATAAGCGGGATGCCTCGTTCTTCTGTAATGCGGCGCATTTCTTTCAGCCATTCAATATTTGCCGGAATCGCGCCGCCTTCTCCCTGCACCGTTTCAAAGATCATGCCGCATGGAGACGCAATGCCGCTTTCACAGTCATCCAGCAGGTTTTCAATATACCGGGCGCTGATCTCCGCTGTTTTTTCGCCGCCAATCCCAAATGGGCAGCGGAATTCATATGGGAACGGCAAAAAATGAACATCCGGCAATAAGCTTTGCAAGTGCTGCTTTTTGCCCAAATTTCCGCTCATTGACATTGTCGCCTGCGTGGATCCATGGTAGCCGCCTTGAAACGCCAAAATGGATTTTCCTTTCGTTGCATTTTTAACTAATTTAATGGCTGCTTCTATTCCGTCTGCACCGGTAGGACCACAAAATTGAATTTTCGCTTTATTTCTCAGCTCTTTTGGCAAAATAGAAAAGATTTCTTCCATAAACTCAATTTTTAATGGCGTGGCCAAGTCCAGCGTATGCAGCGGCGTTTGTTTCTTTAATACCTCTTCAATTGCTTCGATCACAACTGGATGATTGTGACCAAGCGCTAACGTTCCTGCACCGCTCAAGCAATCATAAAATTCTTTTCCATCTACATCGTGGATCATCATGCCTGCTGCTTTTTCAATAACAAATGGAAAACGGCGCGGATAGGATCTCGCATTCGATTCTTTTTCCTCCTGCACCTCTAAATACGATTTATTTGAACTCATTGTGATCATAGTCAAGCACTCCTTTTATTTGAGAATGACTTTCAATATCAAATGGCTTTTTTATCATAATTGATAACCATTCTCAAAATCAACCTGTAAATTAAAAGATGAGAAAATTTACCTAAAAATATTCCCTTTCATTTTTGAGCATAAAAAAAACAGGCTGCGGAATTTCCACAGCCTGTCGTTCTTTTTTTATTTTACAATTAAAACCGGGCACTGCACACGTTTCGCCACTTTATGGCTGACGCTGCCGAGCACCATTTCCTGCAGGCCATTTAAGCCGCGACTGCCCAGTACGACATACGAAACAGCGTTTTTATTCGTACACTCAACAATGGCCGGTCATGGAACTCCGTGAAGCAGTTTAACAGAATAAGGAACATTCGCTTCCTGCAGCTTCTCTCCCGTGCTTTGAAGCTGCTTTTTTCGTTTTTGTTCACGATCAAGCGAGCCGGTACTGTGGAGCGCGTCCTTTTTCGACTGATCAAAATCTACAACGTAAGCGACAATGATTTCTTTGTTTAACCCTTTTGCCAGCTTAATCGCTTCATCTGTCGCACGCAATGCGTGATTAGACCCATCAGATGCAAGCAAAATCATTCCACTCACTTGAACATCCCCCTTTATTTTGAAAAAAGGCACATCGCTTTTACACAATGCGCCTCTTAATCAATTAATGTCCAGACACCTTTCCGCCTGGTTTATCATGAACGCCCATTTTCTTGATCATTAATGAGCTCGCTTCATTTAAGCCGGCGAGCGACACACGTATGCCATTTTCACGATACTTTAAGACTATTTTATCAATTGCTGCCACGCCTGAATCATCCCATACATGCGCTTTTGAAAAATCAATATTTACGTTTTGGACGCTGTCCGGCTGGAAGTCGAATTCATCAACAAAATCCGTTACTGAAGCGAAAAACACCTGGCCGGATGCCCGGTAATTTAGTGTATCGCCTTCACGCGAAGAGATGACATCAACTTTGGAAATTTTCGCCGTGAAGAAAATCGCACTTAATAAAATACCGGCAAATACGCCTTTTGACAGATCATGCGTAATGACAACCGTGACCACAGTCACGACCATCACGATGCTGTCGGTAATCGGAATTTTCGTCATCGCTTTCAAAGAAGACCAGTCAAATGTCCCAATCGACACCATGATCATAACACCAACAAGTGCAGGCATCGGGATTTGCACAACTACACCGCCAAGCACCATGATTAAAAAGAGCAGAAATGCCCCTGCCACAAAAGTAGACAAACGCCCGCGCCCGCCAGATTTCACGTTAATAACAGACTGGCCAATCATCGCACAGCCGGCCATGCCGCCAAAAAATCCGGTCACAATGTTCGCAATTCCCTGTCCGCGCGCTTCACGGTTTTTATTGCTTGTCGTATCTGTCATGTCATCCACAATGGATGCTGTTAAGAGCGATTCAAGCAAGCCGACGATCGACAAAGCCAGTGCAGTCGGGAAAATGATCGACAATGTTTCAAAGTTCAACGGTACATCCGGGATAAAAAACGATGGCAAAGACTGCGTAATGTTTCCAAGATCGCCAACCGTCCGCAGGTCAAAACCGCCGTACACCACAGTTACTGTCATAACAACAATCGCTACGAGCGGTGACGGAATCGATTTAACGAAACGCGGGAAAATGTAAATGATCGCAAGCGTCGCCGCGACAAAAACGTATGTCATCGTTGAAATGCCGACAAAGTGGGGCACCTGCGCCATAAAAATAAGAATCGCCAGTGCATTCACGAAGCCAACCATTACAGAGCGCGGAATAAACTTCATAAAACGCGCGACTTTCAGCCAGCCGAATGTTAATTGAAGAATCCCCGTTAAAATGGTCGCCGCAAATAAATATTGCAGCCCGTGATCCTTTACGAGTGTCACCATTACAAGCGCCATGGCACCAGTTGCCGCAGAAATCATCGCCGGACGCCCGCCCATAAACGCAATTACAACTGCCATCGAAAAGGATGCGTACAGACCCACCATCGGGTCCACTCCCGCAATAATCGAAAAGGCAATCGCCTCTGGAATGAGCGCAAGCGCTACAACAATCCCCGACAAAATGTCACCACGGACATTGCCAAACCATTCTTTTTTTAATTGTGTAAACATAAAAAAACTCTTCACCTCTATTAAATTATTGTTTGACCCCCAACTCTCATGGAAGTCACTGCCCGTTTTAAGTCCTTGTATGATACCACAGTTGGATTTTAATGAAAATATGAGGAAAACGCTACCATTAAAAATTATAATAGAAGGCGAGGAACTGCATCATTAAGAAGGGGGATAAACCTTTTACAAAGCCAATCATTTTGCTGCGGCTGGTCCTTGCAGCGGCAGTGTCTCAACTTTCTTCAGGAACCGCCAGACATATTGGAACGTGATTTTATTAATGACTTTATAGAATGAATTGAATGGATCTCTTCAGCGACATGTACTCCGTATTGCATTGCCCGGAGAATCGATCCGTTCTGTGGTATTTTCCTTATGCTGGTCTATCATGAATTAACGCCGATATATTTCTGATTGCGCCGAAAAAACTAATTTCCCGACGTTAATGACTGGTATTCCAGCGTTAGCGGGAAATGGCGAATAAAAAAGGCTGTCCCACAAATTCAGATGTGCCTGATTTGTGGGACAGCCTCTTCATTTTAATTAAATTCCATTCTCCTGAATCAACTCGTATTGCTTCACAATTTCCGCAAACAATGGATTCGCTTCATTAAGCTGCGTGAATTTTTTAATGGCGGATTCTACACCGTTCTGGCCAATTTCTCCTTGCACTTCAACCGCTTCCGGATCTTGTGCATAGTCATACAAAAGGGCAGCGGCAATGCTTTTCGCCAGATAAGCTGGTGTCTCACCGATGAGCTGTTCATACTGCTTTGCCGGACTGACAAGGCGGTCATCTCCGCCCAGCTTACGAATTGGCGCACGACCGACACGTGGAATATCATCTGTAATATGCGGATTGGCAAAACGGCCGATGATCTTTGCAATGTATTGATCATGCTCAGCTGCGTCAAATCGGTATTTCTCCACTAAAAAACGGCCTGTTTCTTTTAAAGTCGCTTCAAGCGCCTGTTTGATGGTATCGTTTTGAAGGGCTTCATCGATCGTTTTTGCCCCCGCCTGCCAGCCAAAATACGCTGCAACCGCATGGCCCGTATTGACGGTAAACAGCTTCCGCTCAATATACGGCTTTAAGTCCGGTACCCAAGTGATGCCTTCTACCGCAGGCTTTTCACCAACGATTTTTGTTTCTTCGACAGCCCATTCATAAAATGGCTCTACGACAACCATCAATTTGTCTTCGTTTGACTGATTCGGCACAATCCGGTCAACCGCTGCATCCGGAAAGCCGGTTCGGGCCAATATCGCTTCCCGTTCTGCTTCAGGTGTTTTTTCCATTACTTTTTCTTTCAGCAATGTACTGCCGCCAACCATATTTTCGCAGGCAATCACATTAACTGGTTTTGTGCGTTTACGCAATCCTTCTGCCACAAGACCGGCAATGTGCGGCAAAATGTTCGGGCCAACCGCCGCAGTTACCAAGTCCGCCTGTACGATCGCTTCAATGACTTGTTCTGGATTTGCCGCACTGTTGACCGCACGGACGTTTTTCACAACAAGCTCTTCATGGGATTCATCTGCAAGCACAACACGGTACTCGCCTTTTTCGTTGATTAAATCCACAATTTCACTGTTTACATCAACAAAACATGTTTCATATCCCGATTGATACAAAAGGCTTCCGATAAAGCCGCGGCCGATGTTTCCTGCGCCAAAATGGACAGCTAGCATATTAGTTCACCTCGTCAAACATAGCTAAAATTTCTTCTTTAGACGAAGCATTTACGATTTGAAGCACATTATCTTCCTCAGAGCAGACAATCGCGATTTGCGATAGAATTTCCAAATGCTCATCGCCTTTTCCAGCAATACCGATTAACAGCTTTACTTCATTTCCATCAAAGCTGACCCCATCCGGCACTTGAATAATAGAGATACCTGATTCCTTTACGGCACTTTTCGCTTCTTCTGTACCGTGCGGGATCGCTACGAAATTGCCCATATATGTTGTCGTCAATTGTTCACGCTCAAGCATTTTTTCGATATAAGCGGGTTCAACATATCCACGGTCCACAAGCACCTGTCCTGTTGCACGAATCGCTTCTTCTTTTGATCCAAGTTGTTGATTTAATACGATGTTTTCAGCAGATAAAATAGCCATGTTAAACACTCCTTAATTCTGTTATTTTTTCATATAAAAACGTCTCTAATTTTGTCGCCATCCACTCTTTTATTTCCTCTTCCCGTCCCGACTGAAACAAGGCGATGCTGTCATCACTTTCAATTATGAGTGAACTGATCATACTCAGCAACTCAAGCCCTTCCGCATGATAAGGATCCGGTGATAGCATCATAATTATCGTGTCCGATTTCATCTTCTGTTGATCCATTCCTTCGAGGATGACCGGTTTCGCCAGTCTGTGCATCGTAAACGAAGGGGTTAAAACATCCGGGTGGCGCGCATGGAAAAAAGCAATTTTTGTCCCGGGAATCCCGATGCCGCCCAGCTTTTCCCGTTGGAGCAGCGCCTGCACGATTGTCTCTTCCGATTGAATGGACGAAAGCACGGTACAGGCTTCCTTCAGCACTTCTTCTGCTGCATTCTTCTCAGAACGGGTAACGGAAAGCTGTCTTAAAATGTTTTGCAGCGCATCCGAATAACGCTGAATGCTGCCCACTGTTTTTTCGATTTGGCCAAATGAACGAACCGGCTGTTTGAAAGCAGTTCGCTCCGGCTGAACCGGTATCGCATTGTGCCTTCTTATATAAGCGTGTACTTTCGTTAAATCTTCTTTCGTCAGCACCGGACTGACCACAATATGATCGTGATCAAAATCTGGCAGTGGAATCGTTGAGATAACAAGATCATCGTCTAATTCCAGGTTGCTTAATTCAAACAGTGAAATGTTTTTTATGCTTGTTAATTCCGGCACTTCCTGCTGCAGCCGTGCAGCTAGCATTTTTGATGTACCGATGCCAGTTGAGCAAATTGTGTATGCCTTTAACGGTCCGGCGGGCTTGGCGCCGGGCAAGGCTGAACCAAAATGCATGACGAGATAGCCAATTTCTTCATCCGGCACATCAGTGGATGGAAAAACATGATGTACCGCTTGTTTAACAATCGCAAATAAGTCACTGTAATCGGATTGGATCCGTTCAAGCAGCGGGTTGGTAATACCCATTTTTTGCTTAATACGGTACATAGCCGGCTTTAAATGGACGACGAGCCCTTGAAAAAGAGACTGGTCGTCCAGCAGCCCAATCCCAAGCTTTTCTTCAACGAACTGGATTAATCCTTTTGCTTTTAGAGCGACCTGAAAACTTGATTCTTCTAAGACATACTCTTTGTCCTGACGCAGCTTCGCCCCTTGCAAATGCATCGTAATATAGCCGACTTCCGCTTCCGGAATATCCATTTGAAAAACGGCTTTTAATTTCTCCGTCATTTCTCGGGCAATATCAAATTCCGGCGCGGCCTGCAGCTGGTTCAAGTAGGCCCGATCCATTTGAATGTTGCCGCCCCGCTCTATCCGTTCAATCGCAAGCGCCAAATGGACAACAAGTCCGATGTAGGCGCTGTCCGCCACTGGATACGGAAGACCAGCGTTAATTTCTTTGACCACTTTTTCAACAATTAATAATTTCTTTTTCTCCACTAATCCAAGCAAGCGCTCGGAAATAGAATCTGATGAATCCTGTGTTTTTTTTTGAATACTTTCTTTTACCAGGGATAAAAATTCCACTTCATTCACGTTTTCCGCAATGATGCTACTCATGGCGCGCCGCTTCGCTGTTTCGCTTCCTTCAAGCTCTACGCCATACCCACGCCGGCGGACAATCGTTAATCCAAACTGCTTAAGTGTTTTTTCAAGCTTCGTCAAATCATTACTGACTGTGGCAATTGTTACGCGCAAGTCGTTAGCAAGGGATACGAGCTTCACCGGCTCAATCGATTCCAGCAGCGCGCACAGCAGCATCGTCTGGCGTTCATCCGGCGTATACTCACTGTAAGAAAGGTGAGAAATCGCCATTTTTAGCTCATCTCTTTTCTCTTTTGCGCCAACGAGCTGTACACCTACCCCCGCTTTTTTCACAAGCTTTAAATCGTAAGCTTCTATCATCTGCTCAATGCCTTTTAAGTCACGATGGACGGTCCGCACACTGACATCGATGTCATCTGCCAGATCTTTAACCGTCATTTCTTCTTCCCGGTCAATAAGCAAATCCAAAATCAGCCGTTCACGGGCAGATACATACATGCCGTGCACCCCCTTGTGACATCTTTTTACTAGTATTTCTTTCTTCTCTTATCATAAACCCATTAAATTGTGGATTCAACAAATCGAAAATGGAAGTTCGTCACGAAACTTGTTGCCAACATTTAAAAACATTTCTTTGTGAGATAATCTAACGGAATAATGGTTTATGAACTTTATTCTTTATATACTAAAGGTGTCATCTTTACAGAGGTCATACCCCTCAACATACAAAAAAGCAGCCCGATGCGGCTGCTTTTTTGTTATTTCTTCAATTGTTCCATCAATTCGTCGTATTTCGGACTATTTAAGAAGTTTTCAACGGAAATATGATACGCATTTGGCAATTTTGCTTTGGCGCGGTCTGTTAAGTCTTTATGAGTAATAACTACATCCGCGTCCGCCGGCAAGTTGCTGATCGACGTATTCGAAATGTTTACATCAAGCGCTGCTTTTTTCGCTTTATTTTTCAAAATAGATGCACCCATTGCACTTGACCCCATCCCTGCATCGCAGGCAAAAATAATTTTTTCTACATTCGATGGCAGACCTTCTGCTGGAGTCGCTGTTGGTGTTTCTTCTGTTTTCACAAGAGAAGCTGCATGGCTTTCTTTTCCTTTTAACGCAGATGTTTTCGCAGCTGCTGCAGCCAAGCCATCTTCTTCTGTTGCTTTAGACGTTTTCAATACAAGAGCCGAGATCAGGAATGATACAGCTGCTGCGGCAATAACCCCTGCCAACACGCCAAGGTGATTCCCTGGAGGCGACATGATCATCAAGGCAAAAATACTTCCTGGTGACGGAGCTGCTGACAAACCGACATCGAATAAAAGAAATGTTGCCACACCTGCTGCCCCGCCCGCAACTGCTGCCACTAACAGAATTGGCTTCATTAAAATATATGGGAAATAGATTTCGTGAATACCGCCAAGGAAATGGATAATGACCGCACCTGGTGCAGACTGTTTCGCCATTCCTTTCCCAAAAAGCATGTACGCAAGTAAAATTCCAAGACCAGGACCCGGGTTCGATTCAAGAAGGAATAAAACCGATTTTCCTGCTGCTGCCGCTTCTTCAATTCCAATCGGGCTTAAAATGCCGTGGTTAATCGCGTTATTTAAGAACAATACTTTCGCCGGTTCAATAAAAATACTCGCCAGCGGAAGCAGGTTTGCATCCACAATCGCCTGCACGCCTGCCGCTAATGTTTTGTTAAGTGTCAAAACAACCGGACCGATCGCTTTATACGCGATAAGTGTTAAAATACCACCGATAATACCGGCTGAGAAGTTGTTGACAAGCATTTCGAAACCGGATTTAATTTTGCCATCTACAAGCTGGTCAAACTTTTTAATCGCATAGCCCCCGAGAGGACCCATAATCATGGCACCGAGGAACATTGGAATATCCGAGCCGACGATAACCCCCATCGTTGCTGTTGCACCGACGACACCTCCGCGGATGTCATATACAATCCGTCCGCCGGTAAAACCGATTAAAATTGGCAATAAGAACGTAATCATTGGGCCGACAAGCGCCGCTAAGTCTTCATTCGGAATCCATCCAGTTGGAATAAATAATGCGGTAATAAGTCCCCATGCAATGAATGCACCGATATTTGGCATGATCATGCCGCTTAAATGACTGCCGAACCGCTGAATTTTCACACGAAAATCTGCTTTAGGCTCTGTCTGTTGATTCATCTGAAAAACCCCTTTCCTTTTTGTTTTCTATTTCATCTGACTGATTATCTCTGTCTATAGTCTTATAATAAAGCGGTTTCAGCAGATAAACAATGAAAGGAAAACACTATTTTGGCAAGGGGAATGTTGACATCATTGAAAAAAGTGAACTGTACCAGTAAGATTCTATAGGTGAACATACCTATTATATTCCTTTTCCGGACATTGACTGGGCCAATCTTGTTTCCTTACCTTCCTCCGCTCATGCAGTTATGCTTCTTATAAACGGGTGTTTCTGCAAAACACAAAAAGCCCCAAACAGGGACTTTTTTATGCGTCAACTAGATGGGGTATAGTTTAATGATCAGCACTTACCAGTTGGCCTTTTTGTTTTTCATTTTGAATGGCCGCTTGAGCTGCAGCTAAACGTGCCAGCGGAACTCGGTATGGTGAACAACTTACATAATCTAAGCCTTCTTTATAACAAAATTCAATAGAGCTTTTTTCTCCTCCATGTTCCCCACAAATACCCGTTTTTAAAGCTGGTTTTGTTTGCCGGCCAAGCTTCACACCCATTTTGATTAATTTCCCAACCCCTTCTTGGTCCAGAACCGCAAAAGGATTATCGGTCACGATGTTTTCATCTATATAAGTTTTCAGAAACTTGCCCTCCGCATCATCTCGGCTGAAACCAAAAGTTGTCTGCGTTAAATCATTCGTTCCAAAGGAGAAAAAGTCAGCTTCTTCTGCAATTTCATCTGCTGTAAGTGCAGCCCGGGGAATTTCTATCATCGTACCAATTGTAAAGTCAATGACTATTCCTGTTTCTTCTATTATATTATTGGCAGTATCCATAACCAATTGTCGCAGCATTTTAAGCTCATTCACATGCCCGACAAGAGGAATCATAATTTCCGGCTTTACATCGATGCCTTTCTTTACTAATTCAGTTGCTGCGTAAAAAATGGCTTCAGCTTGCATTTTGTAAATTTCAGGATGAATAATACCAAGACGGCAGCCCCGATGGCCCAGCATTGGATTAGACTCATCTAATTGACGGACTCTTTTAAGCAACAATTCTTTTTCCTTTAACTCTGAAGACTCTGGATCTGTGATTTGCAGTTTTGATACGTCGACGATCAGCTGCTCTTTGTCCGGCAGGAACTCATGCAGTGGCGGATCTAATAAACGAATCGTTACTGGATAACCTTGCATCACTTCAAAAATGCCTTTAAAATCCCCCTGCTGCATCGGTAAGAGCTTATCCAATGCATGTTTCCTCTCTTCATACGTCTCTGAAAGAATCATTTCCTGCACAATCGGAATTCGGCTGGCATCCATAAACATATGCTCTGTTCGGCATAAACCTATGCCGATGGCGCCAAATTCAAGCGCTTTTTTCGTATCCTCTGGGTTGTCAGCATTTGCACGCACACCAAGCGTTCGTTCTTGATCTGCCCAAGAAAGCAATAGCTCAAACTGATCTGAAAGCTGTGGGTCGATCATCGGAATTTCTCCAAGCATGATTTCACCTGTACCTCCGTCAATTGTGATCGTATCCAGGTGGTTAACAACGTTCTCACCTATTTGAAACTGTTTTTGCTTTAGATCAATTTTTAATGGTTCACAGCCACAAATACACGCCTTCCCCATTCCTCTAGCCACAACAGCTGCATGACTCGTCATACCGCCACGACTTGTCAACACTCCTTCTGATGCAATAATGCCATGAATATCATCTGGCGTTGTTTCAGGACGGACGAGAATCACTTTTTCACCTTTATGATTTAATCTCTCCGCCTCATCGGGATCAAAAACAACTTGCCCTGTTGCCGCTCCAGGTGAAGCGGGCAATCCTTTCGCGAGTGTATGGCGTTCGTGCGTATCATCAATTCTGCGATGGAGCAGTTGATTTAACTGTTCTGGCTCAATCCGAAGAATCGCTTCTTTTCGATCAATGATCCCTTCCTCCACCATTTCTACTGCAGTACGTATGGCCGCTTGGGCTGTTCGCTTCCCATTTCGCGTCTGGAGAATAAACAATTGGCCGCGCTCCACAGTAAATTCAATGTCCTGCATATCTTTATAATGAGATTCAAGTCGACGGCACATGCCGTTAAATTCTTCAAAAACATCAGGCATATCATTTTTTAACGTGTGAATCGGATGAGGAGTTCGAATGCCTGCGACAACATCTTCCCCTTGAGCATTGATTAGATATTCCCCATAAAGTACGGCCTCCCCTGTTGACGGATCGCGGGTAAATGCCACCCCAGTCCCGGAGTCCTCCCCCATGTTTCCAAAGACCATACTTTGAATATTGACCGCCGTACCATGATGACTCGGGATTTTATTAAGGCGACGGTATACGATGGCCCGCTGGTTATTCCATGAATCAAATACGGCGTTAATCGCTAAGAAAAGCTGTTCCATAGGATCTTGAGGAAACTCGCTTCCTGTATGCTTTTTGACAATTTTTTTGTAGCCGACAATGACTTCTTTCCAATCTTCGGCAGTCAATTCAGGATCAGAATGATATCCCTTTTGTTCTCTTATTTCTTCTAGATATTGCTCAAAGAAAAAGACATCTATCTCTAGAACAACATTACAAAACATTTGAATAAACCGGCGATACGAGTCATAAGCGAAGCGTGGGTTGTTCGTTAATTGGGCCATCGCTTCCACGGTTTGATCATTCATGCCCAGATTTAATACCGTATCCATCATCCCTGGCATGGAAAACACGGAACCCGAGCGCACCGATACAAGGAGAGGATTGAATGTATCTCCAAGTTTTTTACCTGTTCTTCCCTCGAGGCGGCGCAGCGATTCAAGTACCTCAGTTTTCACTTCATGTTGAATCTCTTTTCCTGCTTTGTAATAGGCATTACAAGCTTGAGTGGAAATGGTAAAACCATAAGGAACCGGCAAGCCGATACGGGTCATCTCTGCAATGTTTGCCCCTTTGCCGCCTAGAATTTCTTTCATTCCACTATGTCCTTCATCAAACATATATACCATTTTCCCCACTATTAAAAACTCCTCTCCATATTTAAAGATTCAATAATATAGTTCGCTGTTTCTTCAATCGCTTTGTTGGAAACATTAATAACGGGACAGCCGACTTGTTTCATCACTTTCTCGGCATAATCCAGCTCTTCAAGAATCCGCTCAAACCGGGCATAACTCGCCTCTGGCTTTAAGCCTAATGTCTTCAAACGTTCCTTGCGAATAGCGTTTAACTTATCCGGGGTAATAACGAGGCCCACACATCTGTTTCTCGGAACGTTGAACAGTTCATGAGGAGCCGGCACTTCAGGAACGAGAGGAATGTTCGCCACTTTATACCCTTTGTAAGCCAGGTACATAGATAACGGCGTTTTTGAGGTACGTGATACACCAATTAAGACAATATCGGCTTTTAAAATGCCTTCTATATCACGAGCATCATCATACTTTACAGCAAACTCCACTGCCTCTACCTTTTGAAAATAATGTTCGTCTAGTTTCCGCATCAAGCCTGGTTCACGAATTGGCTCCCTATTAAACTTCGTTATAAAAGCATCCATTAGTGGATGGAGTAAATCTACAGCAAGAATCTTTTCTTCGTTAGCTCGTCTATTTAAATAATCCTTTAAAAAGTCTATGACTAACGTATAGGCAATAATCGAATTCGTTTGTTTCGCCTCCACAATGACATCTTCTATATCAGACACTTTGTCGACATAGGAGTTCTGCCGAATCTCAAATTCCCTCCTAATAAATTGGGTGGCAACCGCTTTCACCACGAACTCAGCAGTTTCCCCAACAGAATCCGATAAAAGATAAACGATTTCTTTCTTGCTCATAAGGCATTCACTCCTCACTCTCAGTTAAGTACACTCTGGAAACAAGGACAAGACCCTCTATTTTTGTGTTTATTTTTTTAATTTTCGGACAAAAAATCTTTCTAAAAAGATATATGCCGCCTATTCAGCAACTTATATACTAACAAACTAATCTAAATGGTATCAGGGCTATTTTTTTGTTGATGGAAGTAATAATACAACGCATAAATTAGCAGCAAAAAAACAGCACATAAAATATAGATGAAGCTATAATTTGTATGAGACGAGATAATGCCCAGCAAAAACGACCCTACTGCCACGCCTAAATCAAAAAACAAGTAAAATGTAGATGTTGCTAAGCCTCTCCGATAATTGGCAACAGATTGCACTGCAAGTGTTTGAAAAGAAGGGTGCAGGGCACCATATCCAAGTCCTACGAGTGCTCCTGCACTCAAAAAAAATAATGGATTATGTGCTTGACTTAGCGTTATCATCCCAATGATATAAACCAGAACGAATGGGTAAACAACCATGTTCGTTCCTTTACGGTCGTACAACTTCCCTACAAATAATCTAGATAGTATGATGAAAGCTGCAAAGATTACAAAGAAATAACCAGCAAAAGATTCCATGCCTATTTGTCTCGCATAAATTGGAATAAAGGCAGCCGTTCCTGCGTAAACAAATGCAAGAATAAAAGTCATTAACCCATAAGGAACGGCTTTAATTTCGATAAAGTTTCTCCAACTCAATGATTCCATACTCTTCGCTTTTTCTTTTTTTTCAAAAGCCCCCGCTAAGCTTCCAGAAAGAAAGGTAAGCAAAGCAAAAACAGTACAACAAATAAACAATACGTTGTAGCTATAGTGGCTAATAATCGCAAGGCCGGTAAAGGGGCCAAGAACCATTGCCAAACTCATAAACATTCCAAAATACCCTAATGCTTCCCCCTTGCGTTGATCCGGAGAAATATCAATTGCAATTGTCGCCATTGTCGTAGACAATGTTCCGAATGTCATGCCGTGGAAAAGTCGAATAAAAAGTAAAAGTAAAAGACTTCGAACCCCCAGATACAAAAAACAAATACCTGTAAATAAAATTAATGAGACCTGTAAAACCCTCTCCCTTCCAAGTTCATCCAGCCACCTCCCTGTCAATGGTCTTAATAGAATGGCACCGAGCGCATGTAACGTGATGACAAGGCCCGCTTGAAGACTAGTTCCTTGTAAAAAATCCAAAACAAACATAGGGAGAGTAGCAAGCATCGTATAGAAGGTCATAAACTGAAAAAAGCTGCTAATTGAGACTAATATAAAGTCCTTACTCCATATGCTCTGATCATGCATCTTTTATCCCTCGATTTCATCCGAATAAGATATTTAAATTAAGTTTTATGGATATATGTAGATTATTAATGAAAAGGTACATCATTATCAAATTGATTATTTTTATCCGACCAATAGATAATATTAATACTCAAATAGATGGATAATGAAAAAGTCAAAATTTTTAATTTTTTTCATTTGTTCTGTTATATGCAACTTGGGTCTTTTATTTACTTACAACCATGGTGTAACGTAAAAAACAGATTTATTAAAAGCAAGGTATCTTTAAGAAAAATTTGGCAAGGGGGTGTTGATTTGATTTATTAATTTTCATTACTTGAAGTGGTTACAAGCAGAGTTATTCAGTTTACTTTGTGTAGAAAAATCATTATCTAAGAAAAATGATAGACAGAACCAATGTCGAACTCAGGCACATGACATTCCAAAATAAATGTAAGCGCTTATAAAAATCAAAAGGGGGTTTTGATGATGAAAAAATTAGTTATGTTATCCATGTTGATTTTATCCTTAATACTTGGAGGTTGCTCACAAACCCAAAAGGCCTCTTCAGAAAACAATGAAGGGCAGGCTAATAGTGACTTTCCTAAAAAAACAATCCAATTGATCGTTCCTTATGCCTCAGGTTCTTCTACAGAAATGATAGCCCGGGTGCTTGCAAAGGGAGCTGAAAAATACATCCCTAATGGACAATCGATCGTAGTTGTGAATAAGCCCGGTGGTGCCGCTACAATTGGAGCAACAGAAGTACACGGAGCAAAACCAGATGGCTATACCCTTGGGATGTTAACCGTGTCTCAGCTCTCCCTTCAACCGCTTTTTGGGAAAACTGTCTTTACTCATGATAGTTTTCAACCTATTTTACAAGCGACCGTTGTTCCTCAATTTTTGACTGTAAAATCAGACGCACCATGGAAAACATTTGATGAGTGGCTGGAATATGTCAAAAAGAATCCAGGGAAATTTACTTACGCTACAGTGGGCGCTGGCAGTACTGTACACATTAGTATGGAAGCTTTAAACGCTGCTGCAAACGTAAAAACGAAGGCCGTTCACTTTGAAAGCGGCGGTGAAACTGTTACAGCTGTGTTAGGTGGACATACTCAAGGAGCTAGTTTACTTCCTCAAACAGCAAAAGAATATGTTAAGTCCGGAGATTTTCGTATATTAGCGAATTTAGGAAGCTATAAACCTGAAGCCCATCAAGATACCCCCTTGTTAAAAGAAAAAGGTTTAGATGCAGAAGTAGATGTATTTACCGGTGTTGTCGCTCCTAAAGGCCTGCCGCAAGATGTTCAAAAATTGATCCATGATGCTTTTAAACAGGCATTAGATGATCCTTCTGTGCAAGAACAATTAAAGGAAATCGATGTTGACCCTAAGTATGCAGGCCCTGAAGAATTTCAAAAAGAGATCACAGAAAGTTACAACGAGTATGGGAAGATCTTAAAAAATATCGGTTTAGTAGAATAACATAATCCATACTAGGCATAGAAAAAAACTATACCTAGATTATACTTTGAAAAGGAAGTGGGATCAGATGAAGACATGGAAGGCAGGGGTTTGGTTCGGCTTAGCTTTTTTGATTTTTTCCATCATTTTCTTTATCCAATCACTTACATTGTCTTATTCGGGAGCAGATGGACTGGGACCAGGATTTTTCCCGCTTTGGCTATCCGGAATGTTGGTTATTCTTTCTTTGTGTTATATCTATACTACTTTTAAGTCGGAAGAATCTGAAAGTGAGCCAATGCCCAGAGGAACAGAATTAAAAAACATCGTATTTATTTTAGCTAGTATGTTAATTTATCTTGGTGTGGTTCCCCTATTAGGATTTGTCTTATCCAGCACCATTTTCTTATTTGCTTTACTCTTTCGCTATTACCGCTGGCACCTTAACATTGGTATTTCCGTAGGAGCCTCGCTTTTTTTATTTTGGATTTTCGCTAAGGTTTTAAGTGTCACATTGCCTGTAAATGAATTTGGCTGGTAAGGAGGAGCTGTAATGGAATCACTATCTTTGCTTTTACATGGATTTGAAAGTGCGCTTACCTTAACGAATATAATCTATTGTGTAATTGGCGTGTCTATTGGTATGCTTGTAGGGATATTGCCCGGATTAGGTCCTGTATCCGGAACTGCTTTGCTGATACCCGTTACGTTTGGCATGGAACCAGTAACAGCGATCATTATGCTTTCAGGCATTTATTATGGTTCTATGTATGGAGGGACTATTACCTCCGTTTTAATTAATACTCCCGGAGAATCCGCATCGGTTATCACCTGTATTGACGGACATCAGTTAGCCAAACAGGGACGAGCAGGAACGGCCCTTGGCGTGGCTGCGATCGGCTCTTTTATAGGCGGCATAGTGGCTGTCCTTGGGTTAACGTTTTTAGGGCCCGTTTTAGCCGAGTTCGGAACCAGGTTTGGTCCTCCAGAGTATTTCACACTCATGCTGCTTGGTTTGCTTACATTAGTTGGATTAATGGGAAAATCCTTAGTTAGAGGATTAATCGCTGCAATATTTGGACTCACATTATCACTAATAGGCATGGACCCGGCATCAGGAGCAATTCGTTTTACCTTTGGCCAGCAGGAACTGCTTGGAGGAATTGATTTTACAGTTTTGGCAATCGGGCTTTTCGGGATTTCTGAGATCTTATCAAATGCTGGAAACCCGACAAACATGGAGAAACCTGCAAAAATCCAAGGACTTTTTCCTAAAAAAGAAGAATGGCTGCCTACTTCTATGTCAATTGGTAGAGGAACGATTTTAGGTTTCCTGATTGGCCTTATTCCTGGATCCAATGCTGCTATTTCGTCTCTAATGTCTTATTCACTAGAAAAAAAGCGGGCAAAGGATCCTTCTCGTTTCGGTAAAGGGGCGATTGAAGGAGTAGCTGGTCCAGAAACAGCAAATAATGCTCACAGCGGCGCTTCCCTCATTCCCCTATTTACTCTAGGGCTTCCAAGCTCTCCTACAATTGCGGTCATCTTGGGAGCGTTTATCGTACATGGTCTAACGCCTGGCCCTGCTCTTTTTACGAGTAATCCTGATTTTATATGGGCTATAATTGCAAGTATGTTTATCGGAAACGTTGTTCTTCTAATCTTTAACTTGCCATTGGCAGGTGTATGGGCAAAGGTTGCTTTAATTCCATATCAATTGCTCTTTCCGATTTTATTATTGGTTTGTTGTGTAGGGACATATACGATTAATAATAGTTTATGGGACGTTGGCATGATGGTTCTATTTGGGGTCATAGGGTACTTTATGAAAAAATTTGACTTTCCAATTGCTGCCACGGTGTTGACTTTTGTATTAGGGGCTCAACTTGAAACTTCTTTGATCCAATCTCTTGCAATCTCTGAAAATGGTTTACTCTTTTTATTCTTAAGACCAATATCTGGGACTTTAAGTGTTTTATGTATCCTTATTTTAATCTTAAGCATTTTTAGTGCACTGAAGAAAAAAAGGGCGTACTTAGCAAGTGACGTTGAAGTATAGAAGTAATCTTATCTCTTCCTATTAATTAGGAATAGAAAAGCAGCCTTTCATCCAGGGAAAGGCTGCTTTTTTGCGCAATCAGCTTTAATAAAAAAACTTAGAGATCACAAGTTTTGTGACTGCATAAACCATAGTGTGCTTTTTCTGCCATTTTAGCTGGCTTTTCTCCACTACTAATCTGGTTAAGCGACAAAGAAGAAGCCGTAAAGTACGGATCACTTTTTCGATGTTATCTCTTTTTCTTTCGTTAACAGTAGTGATATACCATAAGACTTTCAAAGGCGTAGCATTAAATTTGAGAAAAAATCCTTTTAGAGGTTTGAATAATGGTTTCTTTTATATTTTGAGATAACTCAGCATGTAAATATAAGTAAATCGAAGTAGGTGGAATAGATTTGCTAAGAGGAACTTTTTTTAGTGTTCCATTTCTAAGTTCTTCTTGTACGATCATCTCTTGTAAAAAAGCCACTCCTAACCCTTTTCGAACCATCATTTTTAGCCATCCCACATTATTAATTTCCACTTCTTTATATTCTTTTAACCGATTCTTTTCAAGGAATTCGCTTATGGTTTTAGTCGTAACAAACTCACGATTATACACAATAATACGCTCATTTTCCAAATCTGACGGAACAATTTTATCTGTTTTGGTAAGAGGATGGTCTGGTGCACAAACAAGAATATTTTGCTCGCTGGCAATTTTAATGACCGAAAGATCTGGATGGATTTCTTTTGGTTGTACGTAAGCAAATCCCATATCTATATCCCCTATACCGATATCGTCCGTCATTTGCTCGGTGGATTTAATCTCAACTGGAAATTCAAATCCAGGGAAACAGTCATATAAAATCTTTAGTAATTCCGGCATTATTTCTACACCCATATGATTCATACAAGATATCTTTATTTTTTTTGAATGGACAGGTTCTTCTTTAAGAATATCTTGCGCCTTCTCTATAAGCTGATGCGCTTCATAAAAATATTGATAAACTCGTTTACCAGAATGCGTTAATACTGTTTTTTTTCCATTTTCTCTTTCAAATAATGAACAATTTAAATGTCTTTCTAGTTGTTGAATTCGAACACTGATAGTAGGCTGGCTAATATATAAGGCTGCGGCTGCGGCTGAAAAGCTCCCTTTTTCTACCACCATCAAGAATGCTTCAATATTTTTTAATTCCATCGTCTTCTATCCTTTCTTATCGGTGGTAACATTAACCTATTAACAATTTTAATATATTAATGACCAATGTTCCATCCATTTTCATGTAAATGTATTTATTTTTTAAAATATTCAAAATTTTTTATGTAAAATCCTAAGTTCTTTTATAAAATAATATTTCCTTTGATCAAATGTATTAGTTTGATCAGAAAATGGCTGAAAACACATGAAAGCAGCCCAGGCTGCAAAATAGCCTGGGCTGCTTGAGATAAACGAATCTAACTTATTAGAAAGCTTCATTAACCCAGCCAAAAAGCAGCCGTTAGAATAAACGAAAAGCCTATTACCTGTACTAGACTCCATCTGGAAATACGCAAAGGGGCGACATCAATAATAGAAGACATGAGTCCAAGAGTTCCACTGAATGGACCCATATAAAACGTCATGACAGCCCCACCTAGAAAAGCAATAGCCAATTGTTCAGGTGGAACACCTAAAATATCAGGTGCTAGTGATTGGGCCAGTAAAGTGACGACAACAATTGGATGCATGCCTAAATAGGCCAATAACAGTGTAATATAGGGGATCAAAAATAAAAAAAAGTGAACGCCAACAAGTTCGCTGAATTGAACAAATAATTGATTAACGAAACGATCATTTCCAGAATACTGCAGAGCCTGCACAAAAAAACCGGCGCTTAGAAAAATAGCAAAGGATTCACTCATCTCCCCTACTTTATGTGTAAAATGCTGTTTTATCATTGGCATAAAGGCCTGACCTTTCCTTAATGTAAGACACCACAGCCAAGCAAAGGGGAGCGTTATCAGGGTAACGCTCACAGTTAAACCTAATGAAAAGACAGCATCAACCCCGACGATCAGCAGTAATAGCAATATAATCGCCAGCAGCGTTTGGAGCATCTTACGAAAAAAGAGAGGATGGGAATCGGGCAGCGTGTGTTCAGCGGTTACAGCTGTTTCTTGTTTTACACGACCAGATTTTTTATGCTCAATGATGCTAAAAAGAGTCCAATTAAAGATGAGTGTGACTAAACTGATGAGAAATAAAGTTGGGAAAATATATATCCAGGAGACATCTGTTACATAAAGAACAGCGCCTACCACTCCTGATAAAGGGGTCCACATATTGGGTAATGAGTACCCTTGAATGATGCTGCTGGCTAAAAAGCGCTTTGGTTCATCGATTTGCTGGACATCCACAGCAGATTTTACACTTGAGTGGACAATAGGAATTGCCGCTAAATTCAAAAAACTGCCCAGAAAATAAGATAAACCCGTAATAATGCGGTAAAATTGAGAAATTGATTTTACTCTCTTCTGAAACAGTTGTTCAAAAACCTTCCTATACTCTCCAACCTGTATCGGTATAGATAATAAGGGAACGATCAAAAACAGAGAAAGTAAATAGAGCATATCACCATAGAGCTTTATATAGGAAACAAAAGAAAAGTCTTTATTCCAAACCATCCATGTCCCTAAAGTTAAAAACACAATTGACATCAGCCGGGTAAATAACTTACATGATGAAAGGGATAAAGCAATAGCCAATATGGAAACGACTGATAAAATAAAGTCTAATCCTTTAAACGGCATTAATTGAAAGACAAGAAAGAGCAATACAGCAAGTGTAAAAATACTTGATCTAGCACAAAAAAAGAATTGTTGTATTTTCATCAAGTCATCCTAAAAGGAAATATATTGATTTCCTAAAGACCTTTCATTTAAATTTCACCAAGCTGTTATGCGTTAAATCAAAACTGTCTATAGGTAAACCGTCATTTCATCTACTCGCATGAAACCAGAAAAGCTCCTTAACTAAAAGGAGCTTTTTTGGGTATGGTTTATAACCATGGAGAGACGGTAACCAATAACCGCAAAGGATCAACCTCTCCTGCCGCCGTTCTTAATGCTAAGTCCGTTTCACTTAATTTATAATTATGTGAGTTCATCCTACTAAGCGGGAATTTGCCCGAGGAGATGAATTCTACTGCCATTTGAACGGATTTATAACTATGTCCACGGACGCCTTTAATCGTTAAACTTTTATTGTAAATGACATCCAAGTCGAAATCATCAAATTTTCGGTTCTTTAGCGCTCCTAGTAAAACCATCCCGCCCGTTTTTACGACTGCCAATGACGAGACAACAGGCTCTGTTCCACCACTCGTTACATCAATGACGAGATCAGCCATTTTGCCGTTTGTGATTTGCCGTACTCTTTCGATCAGATCCTCTGAACTCACATTAACTGAATAATCAGCGCCCAATTCCAGTGCCAATCTCAGGCGCTCTTGGCTGCTGTTTCGGCCAGTCATAATCACCGTTTCAGCTCCAGCTGCTTTTGCTGCTAAAGCACAGGCCAGTCCCTGCTGTCCTGGTCCTTGTATAACAACGACATCTCCAGGACCTACGCCACCAATAATTCTCATCCATTCAAAACCATTCGATAATGGCAAAGTTAATGCAGCTTCGACCGCCAGTACATGTGAAGGAAGCTTATGGAGAACAGCATTCGGATGTAAATACATGTATTGACTAAAACCGCCATACAGAGAAGGTTCCGTTGCAATAGGTGTGGCACCATATCTTATCCCGTCAACTTTTGGATTCGTATTGGGACATAATCTATATAGCCCTGTCCGGCACAGCTCACATTGACCGCAAGGAATATACTCTTCCATGACAATTCGATCACCTTCTTTGACTCCCCATCTTTTGGAAGCTTCTTCACCAATTTTGTGAATATGACCCACTACATGATGGCCTAAAATCATTGGTTCTTTTAAATCATTATAATAAGAAACATCGGTCCCACAGACGCCAACAATCTCTACTTTTAAGATGCCTGTATCTTCTTTAATATCCGGTAAAAGAACTTCTTTAATTTCTGTAAGTTTTGTATCTGTTGCTACCGCAGCTAATGCTGTTTCCCCCATAAAAATCCACCTCAATAAAAAGTAATAGTTATACAGTTTTTATAATAATTAAACGGAATCCCTGTAACATGCATTCTCTTAAAGTCGCAAGGCAGCGACTGATTTTCAAATTTCACAATTAAACTGCTTCAAAGTCTTTTTCAGCGAGCTGCAATGCTTCTTTCGCGCCTTCTTGGAACGGCACTCCTTTAGGTAATAACACAGAAGCGGAACGAATTCGATGAGTGCTAGGATCCAGGGCAGGCAGCCTTTTGCCCTCTTCAAGAATCTTTACTGCTTTTAATAAACATTGTCTTGCTTTTATAATAGCCGTATCACTGGTTCCTAACTTCTCTTGTGAACGATCAACAATAGCTCCTGCACTTACTTGAACAGCATGATCCTCCATTCCAACACCAAAAATTCCAGCAAACGATTCCCCTCTTCTTTGCATCTCTCGATCAATAAGGAAGTCATTTTCTTTATTGGCCTTCGTCCGGAATGTACCGGGTATTAGTGACGGGTGAATTCCTGCCCCTGTTTTCATCTGTGCCACTTCTTCTTCGGTTAAATCGCGATCTGGTGTCCAGCTCCAGCTCCATACCCAGCAATTTTCATCATCAATTGGCACCCAAGCGTGGCCGCCTCTTGGAGCGCCACCAAATGGCGGGATCATTGTATACCAAGGCATTAAAAACTGTGTAATTCTCCAATAAAAGTTATCTTCATCCGCTTCTCTTCTTGCACCGATCAACAGCCCATAATCTGTATCGACAACTTCGAATCGTGGTGCTGTATCTTTTGCTAATAAAGCGGTACTGTTGCTTTTTTGAGAAACGCCTAAAGCTCCTACCGAACCGGAGTGCAGAATCGACACGTGGCTCGAATCAATTCCACCTTCTAATGCTTGAAAGAAGTTGCATTCTTGTACTTTCTTTGAGAGATGTCGTTGGCTATCAGAAACGAGCATCCACTCTTGTTCAGGAAGTTCAGGTTTGGACTCAGCCGGACCCATATATGTCCAAATAACACCGCCACGTTCTTCACATGGATAGGACTTAATTTTTACTTTCTCCTTAAACTTACTTTCTGCAGGCTCCGAAGGTAAATCTACACAGTTTCCAGCAGTGTCAAATTTCCAGCCATGGTATGCACATCGAAGGCCACAATCTTCGTTACGGCCATAAAAGAGAGAGACTTTACGATGAGGGCAAAATTCATCAACTAAACCAACCTCTCCATTTGTATTGCGGAAACCAATTAATTCCTCACCCAAAAGTTTGACTCGTACCGGAGGACAATCTGGATGCGGAAGTTCCTCAGCTAAGAATGCTGGAATCCAATATTGTCTAAGAAGATTTCCCATTGTTGTTCCAGGACCCGTGTTTGTCAGTAATTTATTGTCGTTAATTGATAACATATATTTGTTCCTCCCCGCTTTAATGATGTTCTACTACCATTCTCATATAAAAATAAAGCGTTTTCAAATTGATTCTTTTTATCTGACTTATAGGAAACTTTAATAGGTCTGATCGCTTCAAAAATGCTATCAATATTTTTAATGGGGTAAATTAAAATCATCAATTTGCTTGGCAGCAAATTCACGAATATAATAAAAAGAAAATTTAGAATATTTTTTCGGGATTTTCCAAGTTTATTAGAAAGAAGGGGCATATTCATGAATGATAAAGAATTTGAACAATTAATACTAAAGTGCTATAGCAACAAAACCGTGGCGATTCTCGGTTATCAAGATAACGGGGGGCAGCAAAGGGCGAATTTCCTTCGAAATCATGGCATCAATGTAGTTATCGGTCTTCGTATTGGTGATGAAAATTGGGGGCTGGCAGAACAGGACGGATTCACCGTTTTGCCAGTTTGGGAGGCTGCTGAATTGTCTCAAGTAGCACAAGTCTGGTAGGTCATTCTGCTTCTATTTAAAGAAATAGAAGGACTAAAGGAGCAATCATTTATATGTAATTGCTTAGCCTAGTATTCTGTGAATGAATAAGCTTGTCAAACCAGTTAACGTCGTACTGAATTCAATCATAAGATGTTTTGTCATTTATTTGTTTTGATGTTTTTAACGCTCTGTTGTTGTCCGATAGACAGCCTTTAGCGACCGGCCAATATTGAATATTGATAAAACGTCCCGTCGATCAGTCTTTCTTCCGCACAAACCGTGGAAAAAAGACTGATCGAGGAGATGTCCGTATGACAAACCTATGGAACAATGCCGAAGTCCGTGATTTCATGGTTAAAGAGGTCAGAGGTCGATAAAGAAAGCAATTTGAGTTTATGAGCGGTTTTTAACGATGAAGAAACTTAAATTTTTTTAAAAAATTTTATCAACTTCTAAATAAGCCAATTGATAAATTTGCTGAAAAATCATGAACGTTCAGCATTAAGCGTGATCCTAGTATCCTTGATTTGTAGTTCCACTGCTTCTCATTCATAATGATAAAAAATTATAATAAATTGAAGAAACACGAAGAGCAAAGTTTCTCTTCGTGTTTTTTGACGACTTATAATTCTCCAAGCTAGTCCTCTATTAGCACCGATTAGAACAGGAGTAGTTTGATCGGTGCTATAATAGAAGGACCAATTTGGAGTCGTGTTAATCTATTTTAAAATTCATTAAAATTCTTTTAACTGATTTTCATTCCTTCTGTAAATGCATGGTCTGAAACTTTAATTGATTCTGTTGGGCAGCCTTCCGAAGCATCTTCTAACTCATCCGATAACTCATCCCGCACTTCACAATTCCCCTGATTTCCGTCCAATATAACGTATGCTATTCCTTCATCGTTATAATCAAAAATGTCCGGGGCAGCCGCCCCGCAAGCGCCGCAGGCAATACAGGTTTCCTGATCCACCCATGTGAATTTTGTCATCTAGAACCCCTCCTGAATCATGATTAAAAAAGTTACGTTACTACCTTCGTTTCTTTCTTTTCCATTAAACTCGTGCTGTGAAGCGGCTGCACTTTCGCGGAAGGCTCGATGTACACCTTCGCATTGCTTACCGCCGTCGCTGCCTCGCCAAAGCCGGTCGCAATCAACTTGATTTTGCCGTCATACGTACAAATGTCCCCTGCCGCATAAATGCCTTCGATATTCGTTTCCATTCTCGAGTTAACGACGATCGAATTGCTTTCAATGGCCAGATCCCATCCTTTAATCGGACCCAGTGAAGACACAAACCCGTAGTTGACCAGCACGTCATCCACATCTATCTCTTTTCTCCCTGCCCCTTTCACTTCTTCTAGCACTACTGTTTCAACAGACTGCTCACCCAGTAATTGAACAGGAACATAAGGGGTGACAATCTCCACACGGGACTCCTTCAGCAGGGTGACGCTGTGCTCGTGAGCACGGAACTTGTCGCGCCGGTGGACAAGGGTCACTTTTTCAGCGATCGGCTCAAGCATCAGCGCCCAGTCCACTGCGGAATCACCGCCGCCAAACACGACGACCTTTTTCCCGGCGAACCGGCTTAGATCATTGACAAAATAGTGGACATTGGCCTTTTCATGCATTTCTGATACGTCGATCGGCAGCTTTCTCGCTTGAAAGGCGCCATTGCCGGCCGTGATGATGATCACTTTTGAATAGTGGGTTTCATTCTCGGTTCTGATCGTAAAAATACCATCCTGTTTCTCAATATGCTGGACAGACTGGCCAAGACAAAGCGTCGTATTGTCTTGAAACAGATTCATCTGCTCGACCAAATTATCAATCAGCTCCTGGGCCCGCACTTTTGGGAACCCGGCGATATCATAAATAAACTTTTCCGGATATAAAGCAGAAAGCTGTCCCCCAAGCTGGGGCAGGCTCTCAATGATTTTCACTGATGCCTGCCTCATGCCTGCGTAAAATGCGGTAAACAATCCGACCGGTCCGCCGCCAATAATGGTTATATCAAAAACCTTTTCTTCCATCTCATTTCACCTCTGCTCATTAAAAATCATATGTTATTCTCAACTGGCTCTTTGACCGGGACCTGATAATTCAAATATAATTCTTTTCTTTCTTTTGAGGATTGAATCGCTTTTATACATACCTCTAAGTTTGCTCTTGCCCAACGGCCATCATGAATCGGTTTTACGCCTTTAATGACAGCTTTATAAATTTCATTGATAACGTTAATCCGTCCGGTCTCTTCCATTGGAATTTGAACGGTATATTTTTCTTCTTCTCCATAAACGATTAATCCATCTGGGCTTTGCCGGATATCACCCTTTTCACAGCTCACAATGGTTAAACCAAAAAAAGGATGATGTTTTTCAGCCTCTTGATAATTTTTGGACCGGCTCCCTCCATACCCTGCCTCAACCTTTAATGCCACCTCATCTTGAGGAGAGTTCGTTGCTTTTATTGTTCTGCGGGCTTGCGCATAAACACCTGAGTTTGAAAGAGGTCCGCCCTCACCAATATTAAATGTTAACTCAGTCGTATGAAAATGATCGTAGCCATTATATACAGCCGTCGCTGCAATGCCGTTTTCAAATTCTAAAAAGACGGAATGGTTCCCCTCTGTCGGCCTTTCAGGATCTGAAATGGCTGTGGCAGCCCGAATACTTCTTACTTCTCCTCCACCTAATAGCCGTATAATGTCAAATTGATGTGATCCCTGACGATAAGTAACCCCGCCGCCAAGATCCGTTTTCAATTCTTCCGGCGTTCTCGGGCGATAAATCCAATCGTTGTAATACCAATTGTGAATCATCAAGACTCTTCCCAATTTACCGCTGTCGATGATTTCCTTCATTTTTTGAATAGGCGGCTCAAAGCTGTGAGAATGGCCTACGATAAGATGAACACCGTTTTTTTCAGCAAGTTCGATCATGCTCTCGGCATCTTCTAAAGAAACAGCTAACGGTTTTTCAACAATAATATGTTTTTTTGCCTCAGCGGCAATGCGGACATGTTCTGTATGCAGTTCTGTCGGCGTGGCAATATAAACAGCATCTATCTCTGGATCCCGGCATAATTCATCAATGGTATAGTACGTTTTTGCATGATAATCGTTTGCAAACTTATCAAGACGTTCTTGATTTCTCGTCGCTGCTGCAGCCAGGTTCACATGTGGATGTGCTATTATTGCCGGTATCATCGATGCCCCTGCAATCCCCAACCCGACAATTCCAATATTTATACTTTGTTTTTTGGAAGCCATACTCCTCCCCCTTTTTTTCTTTATTTTTCTTGTTCTTTTAATTTTTCCACATAATATTGCCAAACCCATTTGGCGTTAAATTTCGTTCCCAAATCAGGCAATTCCGCAATGTCTTCCTCTGAAATGGAAGGAGCTTCTCTTCCTGTTTTTTCTACTTCCAGTGTCACTTTGGCAAGTGTATTGAAATTCAGTGCATTGATCGTTGCTTCTTCAACCGTTGCACCCGTCGCTGTAATTCCATGCCCTTTCATTAAACAGATATCTTTGTTTCCCATTTTTTCAATCATAGGAGCTGCCAGTTCTGGTCTGGTTACTAAATACGATCTCGGGAAAATAGGAACACCTTCCAGAGCCATACGCATTGCCGGTATATTAAAGGCACCAAAAATCGGCCGGAATTTCAGATCGGTAATGCCACAAATTAACGTCGCCGGTGGATGGGCATGAATAACACAGCCAACGTCAGAACGCGATTTCATGATTTCACCATGGATGGAAAGTTCTTTCGGGACATGATACATGCCCTGTAAATCTTCTCCATGACCATCGAAATCTACTCGTCTTATTGCGTCAATCGTCGTATATCTAACCCCTTTTTCCGATTCGCCACGACAGCGTATAAACATTTCATCTGTTCCAGGAATACGGGCGCTGACATGGCCTAATGTTTCATCAACCAGCCCTTCCATTGCTAAAATTCTACAAGATAGCGCTACTTTCTCCCTGAGTTCTTCCAATGAGTCATTCATCCTATCACACCTTTTTTTATGATGTAACTAATTCTGGAGCGATTACACGTTTTACTTCGATAATTTCGCCTCTCCATGAACAATCTCCACACCAGCAAAAGTACGCTGTATCTTCAGAGATCCAATATTCATTCAAAAGACTGCCCGTTTTCAATAACGACTCCCCGCAATTGGGACAGTATTTCAATTTAATTTCGTAATTTGTCTTCTCCGCCATTTTAAAAACCTCCTCAATAAGGGGACAAACAGCCCTCCTCCTTATAGAAGGACTGTTTTTTATGAACTATTTAGAAGAAACCGGTTCGCCTTTGCAAATATCAATAATCTCAATTAGGTTTGGTGCATAGCGTGTATTCCAATGAACAGCTACCCCTGACAGCAACCCGCCCTCACTAAATTTGTCTTCTTCCTGTGGAAGTTCAATGTTCTGATTTTGCTGCGGATCCCGAATTGTACACTTTGGATCTTCCCCATTTTGCATTTTCTTCAATTCGCGTTTCAGCATTTGTCGATACATAATAATCCCTTTATCAGATGTTCCAAGCCGTTCCACAGATCGATCTGCAACAGGACCTTGTGTAATCCAGGCCATCATGTCCTGTCCATCGATATAGTCTGTTACAAATTTTCCGTTTTCATCATAAATTGGGCATTCATAGGATGAAATAGGATAGTTTTCAGGGATTTTAATGCCTTCAGCCGGCACAAAACATGTATACCAAAAATGTAATGTATGTGTATCATCGATTGGTACCCGAATTTGGAAAGAGTGCGCTCCGCTATCTCCAACTCTCAAGTAATTTGGAAAAACAATCGGGTGGCCGACTGCCCAATCTTCATTTTCTTCTGTTTGCCCTTCTAACACGCGGCGTTTAATAATTCCATATTCAAATTCATCAAACCCAATTTTCAGATGGCGCTTTGTGATCGGCCATTCATTCTGTGGACGGCCTTGCTGTTCAAATACATGTTCGAAGTAATGTCCATGCAGCCACTCTAAATGTGTCGGATCAAGCGAATTTTCCATAATTTGCACCCAGTTGCACGGTATCTCGGCATATCCAATCGTGCGAATCACGTTGTCCTGAACAAATAAATCCCAATTTGGCAGTTCTGGTGCAGGTGCAGGACCCATGTAAGCAAAAACCAGCCCGCCCAGTTCTTTTACTTCATAACCTGAAATCTTGATTCGTTTTTTAAACGTGCTGTCTTCCGGCTCATTTGGCTGTTCAACACATTGCCCAGTTTGGTCATATAACCAGCCATGATATTGACAGCGTAAACCACACTCATCCGGAATGGCATATTCAAGGGATACCCCGCGGTGGGCACAACGATCAGCGACCAAGCCAAGATTATTCGATTTATCGCGGTATAAAACCAGTGCTTCATCAAGAATTTTCACTTTCTTGATCGTTCCAATTTTTTCCACATCAGCACTAATCGCAATAGGGTGCCAATATCTTCTTAATAGCTCCCCCATTGGCTTTCCGGCTCCAACTTCAGTTAAGGCTTCGTTTTGTTCTTTGCTTAACATCGTGTCATCTCTCCTTTAAGTTAAGTAGTTAAAAATATTCAGCAAAATCGTTTTCTTTTCATTAACCGCATCTGTATACGCTTCCGGTTTATTGAATATTGAAAATTATTAGCTGCTAGGTCCTGATGAATCACCTCTGTTTTATTTTTTGTAATTCCCATTCTAAATAGTAAGTGTTTTCTATA
This sequence comes from Domibacillus iocasae, assembly GCF_001750285.1. Classification (GTDB taxonomy): domain Bacteria; phylum Bacillota; class Bacilli; order Bacillales; family Domibacillaceae; genus Domibacillus; species Domibacillus iocasae. The sequence goes on along the minus strand of NZ_MAMP01000021.1, from coordinate 70,801 downwards.
CAACCACGCTGTTCTGCTATAAGCAACACATTGCATTATTTTTTAAATTACTATTTTTTCATTACTAAGCGGCAGCCAAATTTGTTCTGAATCTTAACGAATAAGGAAATCGGACCCTTTCGTTGCACTTGATTCCGGCGGCCATACGCATAGATCAAATGGAAAATCAGATCCTGGAACAACCCGCTCTTCGCCCACTGTTTGAAGGAGAAACTCCAGCGCCTGGGGATGCCAAAGAACAGAATCAAACCAAAAACGTTTCAAATATTCTTCTGGTGCTTCCTCTAAAACACTAGATACATCCGGCCATTGCATATACCCTTTATTCAGACGACCAATCTGATACGGTAAAAAACCGCCCCCGTGAGCCAATAAAAATTTAATCTTTGGATATTTATCCAGCATTCCTCCAAGAAGTAAATCCGTTGCACAAATCGTTGTTTCCCATGGAACTCCAATCAAATTCGGCATTTTTCTCTTTTTAAGACGTGGGTCTTCGCAAAGAAGCGGATGAATAAAAAGGATGGCCTGAAGCCGGTCTGCTTCTTCAAAGAACGAATAAAAATATGGATCCGTCAGCATGCGCCCTTCAGCGTTTGGTCCAATAATCGCGCCTTTCAAACCGTTCCGCATAGCCTCTCTCAATTGAGCAGCTGCCAGTTCCGGGCTGGAAAGAGACACCGTCGCAAAAGCAGACAGCTCACCTTTGTTTGCATGAACAAGCTCTGCAAGCGACTGATTATATACGGTCACTAACTCTTTCGTCACGTCCGTTGGAAGTTCATAAAGAAAAAGCTGCGGAACAGGAGAGATGACAGGATGCGTGACACCAGCTTTTTCCTGTTCCTCTTTGTACCTCTGGTAATCCGTAAAAGAATCCTTCAATTCAAATCCCCATTTTCCATTCACAGTTAGAAACGTTTTGTTATGATTTAAATTGGACCATTCCGCTCCAACGCTATTTTTTTGTTCTTTAAGCCAAGTTAATACTTCTTCTGGAATAAAATGTGTATGAAAATCATGCATATTAAATCTCTCCTCTTTCGTCTATTGACAGTACTTATTTTCACAAAAAATATTTTTCTACTATTTCATTCATAGTTTCCTCATAGCCCATTTGTGCTGATATTTCTTTTGCAGCAACGGTAATGCTTTTGGCGAAAATCGGTATTCTATGAGGCTGAATACGCTGTTTCGGCCCAACGACTGACAACGCTGCTATGACATTGCCTGTATGATCGAATACTGGAGCTGCAACAGATGTTACCCCTTCTTGAAGCTCTTCAATGCTATAGGCATAACCCGTTTCACGAATTTGTTCAAGGTGTTCAATTAAATCACCTGGATTTGTAATGGTGTGCTCCGTAAATGCTTTTAACCCTCTCCCAATTACTTTTTCTGTGAGTTGTTTCTCTGAATTCGCCAGGATCACTTTCCCTGCGCTTGTACAATAGATTGGATTGCGGCTCCCCACATACGTTAATACACGCACGGGCTGCTGGCACTCCACTTTTTCAATATACATAACGTCCAATTGATCCAAAACAGATAGATGTACTGTTTCCTCCATTGTTTCAACAAGTGTCTTTAAAATGGATTGCGCTTCACGTGAAATATCAAGCTGGCTGCCGGCAATGCCGCTTAATGCTAGAGCCGAAACGCCCAATCGATATTTTTTTGTTTTTTGATCTTTGTAAACAAAATTCTCACTGGCCAGAGTCGCCATCATGCGGCTGACTGTACTTTTATTCATTCCGAGCGATTCAGCCAGGTCATTAACTTTTTTCTCGGGTTCTTCCATCGAAAAGCTTCTTAAAATGCGAAGGGCATTTTTAACAGATGAAAGTAATTGATCATCGCTCATTTTTCCACCTCCCAGTTTCATATCCAGCAATTACTAGATAGTTATTGGTGAAAATATAGCAGATTGATCGGATACTGAAAAGAAAATACTGAATATTTTATATTTTTATTTTTTTGTTGCGTATAGAAGAACAACGCTGTTGAATAGCGTGGATTTATTCTTTAACCTTTTAACCAGAAACGAAAAAACTTACGTAAAGGATGGGATAACGTGTCAACATCACAAGTGAAAAATCAAGAATTGACAAAAAATGCACCGATAACAGAGCCAATCAACTGTCTGCATTTTATTAACGGACAATTTACAGAATCCCTTAATAAAAAAACGTTTGAAAATATTGATCCCGCGACAGAAGAAGTACTCGGTACAGTGGCAGAAGGCGGGAAAGAAGAAGTGGATCTAGCAGTTGCTGCAGCACGCCGGGCACTTAACGGACCTTGGAAAAAAATGACGCTGACAGAGCGTTCAAAAATTTTGCGCCGCATCGGTGATTTAATTTTAGAACGCCAGGATGAGCTTGCCTATTTAGAATCGTATGACACAGGAAAGCCTCTTTCTCTCGCTAAGAAAATCGACGTGCCGCGTGCAGCATATAATTTTCATTTTTTTGCTGACTATATTACTTCAGTGAGCAACGAAGCACAGCAGCAGGACGACCAGGCAATCCATTATTCGTACCGCCGCCCGGTTGGTGTTGTTGGCATTATTAAACCGTGGAACCTTCCGCTTCTTCTTTTGACATGGAAACTGGCACCATGCCTCGGAATGGGAAATACAGCAGTCATTAAACCGGCTGAATGGACACCGATGACGGCCACTGTGTTAATGGAAATTTGTAAAGAAGCTGGCGTGCCTGACGGCGTGGTCAATCTTGTTCACGGTTTCGGTCCAAATTCAGCAGGCGGCGCGATTTCAGAGCATCCTGATGTGGACGCCATTTCGTTTATTGGGGAACCAGGCACAGGGTCGGCTATTATGAAAGCATCAGCTGATTCACTGAAAAAGCTTTCTTTTGAACTTGGCGGGAAAAATCCGAATATTATTTTTGCGGATGCAGATCTGGATGAAGTAATTGAAACAACGATACGATCAAGCTTTATTAATCAGGGTGAAGTATGCTTATGCGGTTCCCGTATTTATGTGGAGCGTCCGGCATATGAAAAATTCCTTGAGAAATTCACAGCAGAAACGAAAAAATTAAAAGTTGGTCTTCCATTAGAAGCAGATACAAATGTTGGAGCCCTTGTCGGGAAAGAGCATTATGACCGTGTTAACAGCTATATTGATATTGCCCGTGCAGACGGTGCAGATATTTTAACTGGCGGAGGCCGTCCGGAACACCTGGACAAAGGCTATTTCCTGGAGCCGACGATTGTCACAGGGCTTGACCGGAATTCAAGATGTGTAAGAGAAGAAATTTTCGGTCCTGTTGTTACCGTGCTGCCATTTGATACAGAAGAAGAAGTGATTGCCCAGGCGAATGACACGCACTACGGATTAAGTGCGACCATTTGGACAAATGATTTGCGCCGGGCGCATCGTGTTTCCCATCAGGTGGAATCCGGAATTGTTTGGGTAAATACGTGGTTCCTTCGTGACTTGCGAACACCATTTGGCGGCATGAAGCACAGCGGAATTGGCCGTACTGGCGGCATGCACAGCCTTGATTTCTATTCAGAGCTGTCAAACATTACGATTAAATTGTAAAGGAGAGGGATCCAATTGACACAAATTAAAGAATACTCAAATCTGCTTCTTGAAGCGGAAGAAACACGCAATGGCACCACTCCCCTTACAGCCATTCAAGGTGATTTTGATGTCATCAAGGCGTATTACGTCCAGCTTGAAACGATTGCAGAAAAAGTAAAATCCGGACGGAAAATAACCGGCAAAAAAATTGGCCTCACATCAAAAGCGATGCAGAACCTTCTTGGTGTAAGCGAACCGGATTATGGACACCTTCTTGATGATATGGTCGTTGAGAATGGTGGGGCAATTTCGGTTAAACGCCTTCTTCAGCCAAAGGTCGAAGCAGAAATTGCCTTTGTGCTTAAAGAAACGCTTAAAGGCCCAGGTATTACACCGATCGATGTGCTGCGGGCAACCGAATATGTTCTTCCCTCTTTGGAAATTGTAGACAGCCGCATCCGGGACTGGAAAATTAAACTGGCCGATACCGTTGCAGACAATGCATCATCCGGTCTTTACATCTTAGGCGGCAAACCTGTAAAACCTGAAGAAGTGGATCTTGAAATGATGGGCATGGTGTTTGAGAAAAATGGTGAAGTGGTCAACACAGGTGTGGGCGCTGCGGCACTTGGACATCCTGCCACCTGCGTGGCATGGCTGGCTAATAAGCTATCTGAATTTGACATCGCGCTTGAAGCCGGAGAAGTGATTTTATCTGGGGCCCTTTCAACAGCGGTTAATGCACAAGCTGGTGATGTGTTTACAGCTAAATTCGCACATATTGGGCAAGTGAGCGTTCATTTTACAGAATAAATTTGAAAGGGGTTTCTTCATGGATAAAATAAAAGTAGCGGTACTCGGCTCCGGAAATATCGGAACCGACTTAATGATAAAGCTTGGGCGGTCAGACGTGCTGGAGTTAACAACGGTCATCGGGATTGATCCTGACTCTGATGGATTGAGAAAAGCGAGAGCATTGGGGTATGAAACCATTGATAACGGCCTTGACGGGTTTCTGGCACGGCCAGAGCTTGCGGACATTATCTTTGATGCCACATCCGCAAAAGCACACATCCGCCATGCCAAGAAATTAAAAGAAGCCGGTAAGCAAGTATTAGATTTAACACCGGCCGCAGTTGGTCCACTGGTAGTACCTCCGGTTAATATTCAGGAACATTTGGATGCAGATAATATTAATTTAATTACATGTGGCGGCCAGGCAACGATTCCAATGGTTCATGCCATTGACCGTGTTCAATCCGTGACGTATGCGGAAATCGTTGCAACGATTTCCAGCGATAGTGCAGGCCCTGGAACACGAGCCAATATCGATGAATTTACGAAAACAACAGCCGGCGGGATTGAACAAATTGGCGGAGCGGAAAAAGGAAAAGCGATTATTATTTTAAATCCGGCCGAACCCCCTATTATGATGCGCGATACGATCCACGTACTGGTTGATGGATCGGATGTAAAAAAAGAAGATATCATCCAATCCATCAAAGAAATGGAAAAAGACGTTCAGTCTTACGTCCCGGGTTATCGTGTGAAACAGGACCCGATTTTTGAAGATAACAAAGTAACCGTTTTCATAGAAGTGGAAGGTGCGGGAGATTACTTGCCTTCCTTCTCTGGTAATCTGGATATTATGACAGCCGCTGCGGTCAAAGTAGCAGAAGAATGGGCAAAACATAAACTTAATAAGGTTGTTGTGTAACGACCATTTAGAGAGGAGCGGAAAAAATGCAGACAGATAAAAAAATTATCATTACCGAAGTGGCACTGCGTGATGGAAGTCACGCCATACGCCATCAATATACGGTGGATCAAGTGGCTGCTGTAGCCGGTGCACTTGATCAAGCGGGTGTCCCTTATATTGAAGTATCTCATGGGGATGGACTTGGTGGTTCTTCCCTCCAATATGGCCTTTCAAAAACAAATGAAATGGAGCTGATCGAAGCCGCTGTATCGGCTGTTGATCAAGCAAAGATTGCCGTATTGCTGATCCCAGGCATAGGAACGGTCAGAGATTTAAATGAAGCCGCAGCACTTGGCGCCAAAATGGCCCGGGTTGCCACTCATGTTACCGAAGCCGATGTTGCACCGCAACACATCGCACGTGCAAAAGAACTCGGGATGGAAACAGTCGGGTTTCTGATGATGTCGCATATGGCTTCTCCTGAAAAACTGACAGAACAAGCGAAACTCATGGAAGGCTACGGTGCCGATACAGTATATATTGTGGATTCAGCAGGAGCATTGCTTCCTCATGAAACGGCGGAACGCATTCGCAGATTGAAAAATGAATTGTCCGTCAATATTGGCTTCCATGCTCACAACAACTTATCGCTTGCCATGGCGAATACACTTGCGGCTATTCAAGAAGGCGCTGACCGCATTGACGGCAGTATTCGCTGCCTTGGCGCTGGAGCGGGCAATACACAAACAGAAGTACTTGTCGCTGTACTTGACCGGATGGGTATTCAAACAGGGGTTGATCTTTATAAAATGATGGATATTGCAGAAGATTTAGTCGCACCGATTTTAGAAAAGCCGCAGGAAATCACAAAAGGTTCGCTCGTTCTTGGCTATGCAGGGGTTTATTCAAGTTTCTTGCTTCATGCACAGCGGGCAGCGCAGCAGTTTGGTGTTGATTCTCGTGATATTCTTATTGAGCTCGGAAAACAAAAAGTCGTTGGCGGTCAGGAAGACATGATCTTTGATGTTGCAGCAGATCTTGCCAAACAATCAGCTAACTTGGTTACAAAATAGGAGGCGCTATTATGCAGGGAGTTTACAAGGAATTGGCAGAGTACTTAGTAAAAGCAGAAACAGAGAAATACGAAACGCAGCGGGTAACAGCTGATTTAAAATCGGATTTAACCGTTGAAGAAGGGTACCTCGTTCAAGAAGAAATCGTCAAAATGAAACTGGCGGAAGGCCGGAAAATTATTGGGCCAAAAATGGGCCTCACAAGCAGAGCAAAAATGACCCAAATGAATGTGGACGAGCCCATTTACGGATACGTGTTTGACTATATGCTCATTGAAAATGGCGGTACGGTTCATTTAAGTGATTTAATTCACCCAAAAGTGGAAGCGGAAATTGCTTTCGTGATCGGAAAAGACATCGAAGGACCCGGCATTACCGGTGCCCAGGTGCTGGCAGCAACAGATTATGTGGTACCCGCTCTTGAAATTATCGATAGCCGTTATGAAAATTTCAATTTCACACTGCCAGACGTCGTGGCGGATAACGCCTCCACATCAAGAGTGGTGCTGGGCAATTCATTAAAAAAGCCCGCCACTATGGATCTTGATTTAGTGGGCGTAACAATGTCCATTAATGGGGAGATAAAAGAACTTGGCGCGGGTGCGGCTGTTTTAGGACATCCGGCAAACTCTATTGCCATGCTGGCTAATATGCTCGCTAAAAAAGGAGATAAAATCCGCAAAGGGGATGTTATTTTATCTGGTGCGATTACCGGAGCGGTTATGCTGGCTGATGGAGATCAAGTCGTTGGAAAATTCGATGGTTTTCAGGATGTTACGTTTAAAGTCCAAGCATAAAAGGGGTAAAAATCATGCCGATTGTGAATATACAAATTCTTCAGGGGAGACCTGAAGAAAAAGTAGAAGAACTGATTGAAAATATAACTGACACGGTGGCTGCTACACTTGATGCTCCGCACGAAGCAGTCCGGGTTATTGTAACGGAAATACCGAAAACGCACTGGGGGCGAGCCGGTGTCCCTATGTCGAAGCTGGCAAAAAATAAATAACGACTAGGAGGGGTAACATTGCCGATTTTATTTAGTATGCTGGCACCCCACGTGCCAAGTATCTGTCATGAAGAGAACGCACCAGACTTTCAGCATGATATGATTGACGGACTCAAACAAACTGCCAAACGAATAGAAGAATTAAAACCAGATGTGATTGTGCTTGTTTCCTGTCATTGGCCCTCTACCTTCTTTCATTACGTGGATGCAACACCTGAGCACAAGGGAGTGCTGACAGCCTTTGAATGTCCCGATTTAATTAAAGACGTCCCTTATTTCTTCCCAGGAGATGCAGAGCTCGCTTCGCAGCTTGTTAAAGCCGGTGAGCAAAATGGGATAAAAGCAGTTTCTGTTACGGATCCTTACTATGTCTGGGATTACGGAAGCGTCGTTCCTCTTCGCTACCTTGTGCCAAATGAAGATATCCCGGTCATTAACTTATCCGTTACCCTGGCTGCTTCCTTGCAGGAAACGTATGAATGGGGAAAAACGATCAAAAAAGTGCTCGATGAAAGTTCGAAAAACATCGTCTTTGTATCGAGTGGGGCTCTTTCCCACAACCTGGTCAGAGGTCGTGAAAATAAGCCAACAGCCTCCGAGCATGCACTAGATAAAGAGTTTTTACAATTTATCGCCAATAAAGATTACGATGCCGCGTACAACATGCTGCCGCAATACGCCCGTCTTGCAGGAGTAGAATCAGGTGGACGGCATCTCGCCATGCTGCTGAGTATGCTTGATCAGCATAATGAGCCTGCCATCGGCGCAGCAGGACAATCATCCGGTAGCTGGAATGCCATCATTACGTTTCAACAAAAAAGTGTAGCTATTTAAGCTAGTAAACAAAAAGCATTATGCGAAAGTAATCGTAATGAAAAAGCACCGGCTGATTCTGAAAAGAAGCGGGTGCTTTTTCGTTATTTTATTGTCTGATGAATACACTAACCGGCTAAGCTCTTTTGTTGTGCACCAGGCGGAAGACGGGCAGCGTAGACTCCCAGTGGACAAGCACCGCAGCTGAAACCGGCGGCGGGAAGACGGGTTCAGCGTATGCCCACCAGGAAAGCGGAACTGCCCGTCTTCCGTCTTTCGGCTCATGTTTAATGCATTTTTCTTTTGTCTAATGACGAAAAAATCACTACGATTCCCCTAAAGGGTGGTAATGATTTTTGCATTTCATTTATTACTATTAATCTAATTCATTCCCCTCCAGCAGTGCACTTTATATGATCACTAAAAAAACAAAAAAAGAGCGGCCGCCTTCAGTCGGTCCTCACTCCACTTTACTTTTACCTTATTCTCTTATGTGAACAATTACAATTAGATGAACCTTCTTAATATTTCCAGCAGCCTAAGTTCTCGGAAATTTCCTTCGCTGCTTTTATTACTTTATTAACGAGCGCCGGGTTTCTTGGATCCATACGGTGTTCGGGACCTGTAACAGAAACGGAGTAAACGACTTTCCCTGTATAGTCACGTACAGGTGCTGCGACAGATACTACACCATCCAGTAATTCTTCTGAACTTGTAGCGAATCCCTGTTTTTTAACGCGAGTTAAACATTCACGGAGCTTTTCAGGATCAGTAATAGTGTTTTTTTGGAAACCATAAAGCTCTTTCTCCAGACAATGAAGAATAACCTCTTCCGACTGGTGAGCTAATAACACTTTCCCGGAACTGGTAGCATGAACCGGGTTTCTTTTTCCAATGTGAGTTAAAATCTGCACAGGATGCTTACAATCCACTTTATATAGATAAACGATATCTGTTCCTTCTAAAACAGCGATATGTGCCGTTTCTCTTACTTCATTTACAAGTTCTCTCAAAATAGGCTGTGAGTCTCGATTAATTTCGATATTGTTTGTCACGATCGTATTGAGATTTAAAATAGATAAGCCTAATCGATATTTATTTGTTTCAGGATTTTTCACCACAAACCCTTCACTTGCCAGAGTAGATAATAAGCGGCTAACCGTACTTTTTCCTAAGTTCAGCGAGTTGGCCAGGTCTGTTACTTTTTTTTCCGGCTCTTCTAATGTAAAACTCCGCATTATCAGCAGCGCATTCTTAACAGAAGAAAGAAAATAACTTTGATTTAATTCGTTGCCCATAATTACCCCTCCGAATTTACTTTTTTATCAATTATCTTTCAACTTAAAAACTGCCTGAACAAGATCTCTCTATTTTATAAAATAATAAACACTAACCCGCTTAAAACCAGTCCAATGCCTATAATTGTCTGATACGTTATACCTTCCTGGTTTTTAAATAGGAAGTAGCTCACTGGGGTAACTAGAATGGGTGTTGAGAGCGTAATAAGATTTGCTACTGAAACTGGTATATAACGCATGGATGCAATAACAGAAATTTGAGCAGATATCGTAATGATCCCGCTTATTACATAAAGCCATACACCGGTTGTATCCGCCTCTTTTAATTGCCGCCAAATATGGCTTTTACTTTTACTTGTAGCTGCGTGCAGCACAAACCCCAGCAATGCACCCAATGCTCCACCTAAAATAGGCTGATCCCAGTTTATAATAGCGGCACCCCGTATGACATTACCAATCGCATATGAAAACGAGCTAAGTAAAGCCACAAGGATGCCAGATTGAACAAACCCCTTTAAGGTCAATTCAGGAAACGGGTGAAAATATATCATTTTTCTTTTTTGAGCTAGTTCACCTTTCTTCGATCTTTGCGGGATATAGGATACGAGGAATAAGCCAAACAGGATTAATAGAATAGAAGATAAGTCCCTTGAACTTAATTGCTCCTTTAAAAACAGCCAGGCAATGATCGTTGTAAAGATCGGGTTCGTCACCTGGAAAGCACTTGCACGTGTTGGTCCTAATTTTGCGATCGTTTCAAAGAAAAACCATCTTCCCAAGTAAGTACCAAAAAAGCCTGCCAGCAAAAAAAGAAAAAATCCTTTAGCGTGCCACGTTAAATCTCCTGCTTCAAAAAAGAGAATTTGAATAAAAAAAAGAAAAAATGCGAATAGCACATTAACAGCTACCGAAATAAGAAACCCAAGATTTAGATTTAATCGGGCAATCGCCACTTTTGTCAGAATGATATTGGCCGAAAACAATACCATCGATAGCAAAGCAAGCATTTCTCCCATCTTTCATCCCCCCTTTTCTTCTATTTATATAGTGTTTTGTTTTACATTCATTTGATTCTCAACAGTACATTTTCAGGTGTATACTCTTTTTTCTTGATTGATGAATAAAATACACCTATGAAGACTAGTATCCCTCCTAAAATTTGCGGAACGGTAATGACCTCCCCTAAGACAAAGAAAGCGATCAAAGCGGCAAATACGGGTGTTAAGTTCATGAAGATAGAAGACCTTGATGGACCAATCAATGCTATGGCTCGATTCCAAAGCAAGAAAGAAAAGATCGATGGAAAAATCCCTAAATAAAGAAGCGCAATCCATTCTGTTGACCCCAGCTTTTCGATTGGAATCACAGATAATTCGATGAGCGTCCCTGGAATCATTAAAGCAAAACCGATCAAAAGACTATAACCAAATATGGTAATTATATCCATTTTATGGGATGCGCTTTTTAATAAAATAGAATAAACAGCCCACATCGTGACAGCAAGAAGCATAATCAAATCACCCGCATTAAATTGAAAGGTGACCAGCCTTTCAAATGACCCTCTGGTAATAACGATCATAACTCCACTTAATGAAAGAAGAATGGACAAAGCAAACTTCTTCGTTATTTTTTCACCTGTCACGATATAAGACAACATGAAGATTAACAGGGGACCGGTGCTATTAAGCAGGCTGCTGTTGATTGCGGAAGTATAATTCACTGCCCAGTAACTAAATAAGTTATAGCCAATCACACCTGTAATGGCTAAAATAAGTAATAATTTGATATTTTTGCGCGCTGCTGGTGCTTCCCTTTTAAATAAAGGGTACAAGATTGGCAAAATGATTAACAGGGAAATCGCCAAACGCATAAAAGAGATTGTAACGGGAGGAATAGAACCTGCTAAATATTTTCCCGCAACCGCATTTCCACCCCAAAACATCGTACAGAAAATTAAAAGAATATACGCGTTATTTTTTACCTTATTCATCTTTTCCCCCATTGTAGAAATCAAGATCTGCATCGTTCATCTCACCCTCTTCTCTTTGTATCCTTACAAAGCACCTTGAGCTTGCTATGACTGTTACATGGTTCATAACCAAATGATTCTGCGATTTTGTAACTGAATACCGAACAAATATATAAAGCGTTTACAAAATAAACGAGATTTTTCCGCTAACTTCAAATACAATGATATACCAATTACGTCTTCAATATATTAACTATTCAAAATTCATGTTAAGGGAAACTTATTCACTATACAACTACCTTGTTCCTCTATATGCAACAAATATATTTATTATTTTTTCACTTCTAACTCGGACATATACATAACCTTTTGTAAAAAGCGATGTATTATTAGAAGCGTACGTCTTTTTACGTTCTCAGTTTTTATCTTCGACTATAGGCAGCTGTTGACCTTCAATAAAATAAAAAGAATTGGAAAACATTTGAATGAACAATATTTCAACTGAACTGATAATTTAAAAAATTTAAAATTTTATCATTTGTTGCGTATATCGGAATACTCGTGTTGTATGAAAGACAAATATCAATTAACTTATAAATAATCTTAGTTCTCAAAGAATTTACCGGTCTTTGAAATCTATTAGACAAATAATAGGAGGTGCCATGTTACCATCTTTGTATCAATCTTCATTCACGGGGAAAATATACGGCCAATAAATGTAAGCGCTTCATAAAGAATATTACATTTGCAGTATTATTCTATTACATTTTAAATTTGGGGGGAGATTTAATGAGCATTGAAGTAATTGCAATCGGGGTACTTTTAATTATTTTTGTTATGGGCGCAATCTTACCGATTAACATAGGTGTTTGGGGCTTTTTCTCCGCATTTATAGTCGGTTCCCTAGTCAGTGGTCTTAGTATGGATGAAATTTATGGCGCATTTCCAGTGGAACTATTTATCATTATTGTGGGGATCACGTATTTGTTCACCATCATCCAAAAAAGCGGGGTCGTTGACCTAATTGCTGACTATGGGCTCCGTTCAGTCAATGGCAATGTAGGCTTGGTACCGTGGCTAATGTTTCTATTAGCGTTGGTACTTGCAGCGGTAGGTACGTATGGAATTGCCGTTGTTTCTCTTTTAGCTCCAATCGCATTAAAAATCGCACACAAAAATAACATCAGTCCGTTAATGATGAGTGTCATGATTATTATGGGGATGCAAGCTGGTTCTTTCTCCCCTTTAAATGTCTTTGGCATCATTGTAAACGGCGGAATGCAGGCTAGGGATCTTGAGCATTCCCCAGCATTGCTATTAGTTAATTGCTTCATCTATTTCGGACTCGTCGCAATGATTGCATACTTTATGTTCGGCGGTCATCGTTACTTAAGTAATCGACCGACTACTCTCGGTATTGTAGGCTCCTCGGTAGAGGCTCTTGATGCTAATGGAGAGCCGACAGTAAAACGGGCTGGAAGCTTAGACTTATATAAAGCTGCTTGTCTGTTGGGCATTGTCGTCTTAGGAATCTTAACGCTGAAGTTTGATATAAATATTGGTTTTGCGGCGATCATCGTTGGCTTAGCATTAGCCTTGTTAGCCCCAAGTAAACAAGAGGGTGTTTTGAAAGAAATGCCATGGGGCGTTATTTTCCTCGTTACAGGAATCGTAACATATGTAAGTGTGATGGAAACAATTGGGGTAATGACCTATGTAACCGGTCTCATAACAGGCATGGATAGCCCGATCTTAGCATCTCTTGCTGTTTCGTATGTAGGCGGATTTGTATCTGCGTTTGCTTCGACTACTGGTTTCTTAGCGTCTATTATTCCTATTGCAACGCCGCTTTTGCAGAATCCAGACATTTCATCTATTAATCTTATTTCAGCGGTGGCTGCATCCTCCAGCATTGTTGACTTAAGCCCTTTGTCATCAGCTGGCGCACTATTACTGGCAAATGTACAAGGAATGAAAGAAAGAGTATTTTTCAGACAACTCTTAATTACGACTGGTGTCTTCATCACTCTCGGTCCCGGACTAGCATGGCTTCTTTTCGTCGTCATTGGTATGCCGTGGTAGATCAAGACGCTAACTAAATGTACAAGCTCTATTCTAAACACCCTCATCCGCATCAAGCTGATGAGGGTGTTTTAAGTGTCTGTCTTTGTCAGCCATAAAAAATAAACCTCCTAAAATAGTCTATTTAGACCCAAAAGGTTTTCGATGTCTATTCCAGGAGGTTCCCTTTAAAAAAAGAGCTCTTATTGGATTTTCTATATTACAGCTTGCTGAAATGATAATCCCATATTTTCCGAATGTTGTTCGGCTGCCAAACTACATTTTTTGTTTTTTGTATATCTTCATCCTCGAGAGAATGCGCATATTCCAATTGACTTGCCATATACTGCCGATAAGCATTTTCTTCTAAAAATACACTGCGTACAAACGCTTCTTCTATCGTTGTACCAGTAACAACCGCTCCGTGGGCCTTCAACAGTATAATGTGATGCCCGGCCAATTTTTCAGCCAGATCCTCCGCTATTTCTTGTTGGCTGATTGATTGTGATTTTGGGAATACCGGAATTTCGCCTAATACTGCACCTTGCATAACGACCGGGCGTAAAGGAATGTTTGCGATTGTAAACATGGTCGACCATCGCGGATGTGTATGAGCAATGGATTGAACATCTTTTCTCCGCTTGTAAATTTGCGTATGAAGCGGCAATTCATTTGGCGGTCTTCCATTCCCTTCGATCACATTCCCCTCTAAATCAATCATTATGACATCATCAGCCGTTATTGTACTCCTGCTCACTGCAGCCGAATTGATCAAAATAAAGTCCGTTTCAGGGACACGGGTACTCATATGGCCATTAAAGTCGATATGGTTTGCCCGTTCCAGCATACGTATTGATATGGCTAGCTGTTCCTTTAATATTTGAGTTGGCATAAACTCATCCACCACCTTTTCGTTAACCAGAGGCTATGAACCCGGCTCCTACCATTGCCGTAATCGAAGCAAAGATGACCGTTTTTGTAATTCCCTCATGTGTTTTAAATACCAATGAAGATAAAAGTAACGTAAAGATCACATCAGTTGAAGCAATAATAGCTACTTGCGACACGCCGCTTTGCAGTAAAGCGGCAAAATACAAGATTTGACCCGCAGATGTAGCGATGCCCGCGCCAAACAGCCATGGCTGAAAGCTTGAAAAAGTAGACTTAATGGACTGCCTGTATCGTTTTTGAAACAAAGAAAGAAATAAAAAGACCATTATGCCTACAAGTGCACCAATCATTGTCCCCACATATGGATCGGGCATTTCCTCTAATCCTTCTTTTCTCACCACATATCCAATCGCATAAGCGAGAGCCGAAACGATTCCATATACATAACCGAAACTGGCGATCATTTTCAATATCCTGAACCGTCCATTGCCTCTTTGATCCTGCTTAGAAGCAGCTGTGTTCTTTTTATTCTTTTTTGTTGTGATGAACGATTCATACATAAGCACAGCTGAGCTTCCAAAAATACATATGATGCCGATTAAGATCCACGTATTTAACGCTTCGTGAAGAAAGAATATCCCGATTAAAACAGCAAATAAAGGATTTAACCGCTTGATGGCGGAAGCACGGACGGAACCTAAATGCTGAATGGAGGTAAATAAAAGAGTTCGTCCGATAAATGCCGTCAATATTCCGGCTAAGACAAACCACCAAATACCCACGGTAGTAAAAATGACCCATCCTTCCAGCATCCCTCTTCCAAAAGCTATGCAACCCGCAAGAAAAAACGTAATTAAAATGGATAAAAAAGCCCCATTATTAACCGAATTTTGATCAGTCCCTTTCTTAACCATTACATTTGCACAACCAAATGAAAAAGCAGCCAGTAATGCTAATAAATCTCCCATGAAAGCTCTTCTACCACACTTGAATAATACTGGCCGATTCTACCGCTTCCCACAAGGTTCTAACATCAAACCCATCACCTTCCGCTTCAGCCCATACATCATCGACAGGTCTTAATCCAATCACGACCGAAATTTGATGCTCCCGCAGCAGCTGTGCATACTCTTTTCCTTCATCGCTGTAGCCTAAAATGGCAATTGTTTTCCCATGTAAATAATCCGGAATGTGTAATTGTTCAGCTTGATACATGTTAAATACCCTCCTATTAGATCATATCTCTGTAATACTTCTTAAGGTTATTTTATATAGAAAAGCAATCCAGCAGTGGCAGCAGTTCTTATATGCAGAACGGTTTCTATTTTTTTTACATTAAATGCATAAAAACCATTGCATTTTTATCCATGCAATGGTCAGGCTGTAGGCAAATTCTTTTCTTAACGAGAGATAGATAGGTGTGCTGTTTAAACGGAGCCGAAAAGGCGGCGGGCGTGGAGTTTCGCTCATCTGAAACGCAAAAACAGGACAGCATTCCGCTCACTGCCTTATAAAACCATTTGGCGAAGTCCAGCCGGCTTCGTCTTATCTGTTCTGATCAAAAAGGACAGATCTTTCCATGCAGTTTGTCTACACTCTTAACCATCGCGTTCCTCTCCATGCAACGGCTTTTGTCATTTGACGAATTATTTATTCGGCATAAAATCTTTCGTCTACCAGCTGATCCAGCGGGACATTTTTTTCCTGTACTTTTGCTTCTTTTACGGTATCCATTGCCCACTTAACACCATCCATGTTTATCTTTCCTTTGTCCGCCAGAGCCGGAAGTACAAATTCAAATGATTTTTCTGCATCTGTTTTTTTCATTTGTAATTCATCCATTAGTATTTGAATGACTTCGTCTCGGTTTTTGTCATTTTTTATAAACTTTACAGCGTCTGCATGAGCATCCATAAATGCATACACAACTTCAGGCTGGTTTTTAATGATATCTCCATTAGCGGATACCATATTATGATTGTATGTTTTAAGTTCATCTCTCATTAGAAAGCGCTTTAAATTTAATTCATCTGCTTTTAAGTCAGTGGGGGGACTCAAAATGGTAACGGAAGCCTGACCTTGCTGAAGTGCCTGCAGTCGCTCTGCATTATCTCCTGCATTTAAAATCCTAACGTCTTTATTCGGCTCTAATCCTTGCTTTTGCAGCCAATATTCCAATTGAATATTAGTTCCATTTCCAGTGACCATACCTGCTGCATTTTTCCCTTTTAGATCGCTCAACTCTTCTATATCTTTCGTAAGATAAATTGAATACATAGATTGATTGTCTAATGTTCCAATGATTTTCACATTAGCCCCTTCAGCCACACCCGTAATAACCGATTCAGGTAAAGATGAGATGAAATGGAAGTCCCCTGTTTGTAACCCTCTAAGTGCCAAAACGCCTCCTTGAACATATGTGAATTTAACATCTAAATTTTTTTTCTGATAATACCCTTTCTTTGCTGCGACATAAAGCGGCAGATAACTCGTATTACGTTTGGAAGGTAGTCCCACAATGACCTCCGTCCGTTCGTCAGGAACTCTCTTGATTTCACCATTTGAACTGCTGTCTGTTGTCTGGCCATTCTCCTTTTGAACACAGCCTATTAGTGTCAACATGAAAACAGCAGCTAAAAAGACGGTGACTCCCTTTAATAAAAAATGGCTCTTTAGCTTATTCAAAACTTTTCCCCCTATCAAAGCAACTTCTTATAGGACTCATTTGCATGTACGGCTTAATCGTGATTTTTCACTTACTAAAGAGCATGTTCCATCCATTTGGTTACTTCATCCAACGTGAGTACATCACCGTACTTCATTTGTATATCCATTAAACTCGTTTTGTGAGAGATTTGGCTTCTGTCTCCTACACATTCTTCCGGCACAATTACCTTATAATTGTATGAGAATGCATCTACAACACTGGCTCTGACACATCCACTGGTTGTTAAGCCAGTAATGACTAAACAGTCTATCCCGTGATAAATGAGCATATCAACCAAACTTGTACCAAAAAATGCACTAGGTCTTCTTTTTTGAAGAATAACTTCGTTTTCTCTTGGCATAATTTGCTTAACAATGGTATTTTCTTCTTCAGACTTTGCTTCTCCCCCTTTCCACAAACCGATTCCCGATTGATGTGCTTCCGAGAAGGGTTTTGTGAAAAATACAGGAAGCTTTTTATCTCTTGCTTTTTTCAACAGATGAGCCGTCGCCTCTACCGCCGGATATCCCGTTTCAGAATGGCCTAAACGAAATTTACTGTCTGTAAAACCATACGTCATATCCACAATGAGGAGGGCCGGTTTTTTACCGAACCCTCTCGTTCCGCCCATATTTGATTTTAAAAACCTTTTTCGATCCTCTTCGTTTAATACATCATCCCAGATGGCCACCAATTTCACTCCTCTTCTGCTGGCAGAATCATGCACCTGCGTCATCTAGTTCTAGTATCTTCTTTAATATTTTGCGTACATATCTTCTTTTAAGCCTTCCCGCCAGTCCACTCCTTTTTGGAGGAATTGGTCACAAGCCCGTGCATGGCGATAGGATTCTGGATCAACCCCTTTTGGCTGGCGCCCTGCTTCAACATCTCTCGCGGCTTCCAGTAACATTTGCCGGGCTGCAATAATTGCCAGGTCAGCTGTTCCCAAGCGCTCTTTTGTGCGGTCCGGAAAAGGCTTTTCCATCGTTTCCTGAAGGGCGTAATCCTGCGTGTTAATGCCTGTAATCCCTGTAAATGTTTTGGTGCGCTGAAGTTCACGGTCGATCAAAAAATCATTGGATGGATTACGGACTAAGCGGTAGCCGGGCAGCATATCATCCGGACCCCGTCCGAAGAGTATTTCTTGCTGCATGGAAAATTCAGGATCTAACGGAATCGACGGCTCACTCGTGTATTTAAAGTTCCATACCCACACACTTTCATCGTCGATCGGAACCCATATATGACCTCTGATCGTCGGGTATTCTTCACGGCTTCCATCATGCCATTTCATCATTTGCCCGCGCATTTGCTGGGCAGGCATAATAAATTGATAAGCACGAATGTAATTTCCGTCTTCTTTTAAATCCCGAATGCCCACATACTTGAATCCGTAATCCGTTTTATCCACTTCCAGCTTCGGGTTGGTTGCCCGGCTTCTCATTGAGCTTTTGTCTTGAATATTATTGTTATGTGCAAAGGATGAATGAGACGTATCAATTCCTCCTTCAAGTCCTTGCAGCCAGTTGCAGCCCTCATATGTTTTGGATACTTGAAAATGAGTTTCAGGTGCACGCAGCCATTCATAATCCGGCGGTTCAGGCTGTTCCTCTTTCGGACCCATATACGCCCAGACAATGCCTGATTTCTCCCATGTCGGATAAGCCGTCAATTGAACTTTATGCTTAAATCTGCTTTCCTCCGGTTCATTTGGCATATCTACGCATTTTCCGTCTTTATCAAATTTCCATCCATGATAGACACATCTTAGTCCACATTCCTCGTTACGCCCCCAAAATAAATGAGCCCGACGGTGAGGACAGTAGGCATCTAAAATGGCAACTTTTCCATCTGAATCTCGAAAAGCCACAAGCTCTTCACCCAGCAATTTTACTTTTACAGGCGGGCAGTCTTTTTCCGGCACTTCTTCCGTTAACAACGCTGGAATCCAGTACCGTCTGAAAACCTCTCCCATTGGTGTTCCCGCATCCGTCCGGCAAAGCTTTTCATTATCTTCTTTTTTTAACATAACTCCCATCCCTTCTTTCATTAGTCAGTTGTTATTTTCATAACTTAATTATAAAACGCCAATTTAACCCCCTGAGCACACGATTCTTTTATGTGGAACGACCTAAAAAAGTTTTTTTATTCTTTGCATAAAAAAGAGACAGTGGCTTGCACTGTCTCTCACCGTTAACGATCCCGCCAAGGCGCCAATTTCTTTTCAAACATTTTTAATAATTCCGTCAATAAAACGGACAGCACCATCAAGACAACGACATAAGCTAAATATTCAGCCGTCTGGAAGAGTTCTGAAGCATGCCGGATTGCATAACCGATGCCGATATTCCCAGCGAGCATCTCAGCAACAACAACCGCAATTAAAGCCCTGCCGATCGCTAACCGAATGCCTGTTATAATAAATGGAATCGCAGATGGAAAAATGACTTCCTTAAACATTTGACGCTCACTCGCTCCATAGGAACGGGCAGCTTTGATTAATGATACCTCGGTCATTTTTACGCCCGCCATCGTATTAATCAAGATAGGAAATATGGATAAAGCAAACACCATCATTACTTTTGACAGTGTTTCCAAACCAAACCATAGAACAAACAATGGCGTTAAAGCGATCATCGGCGTTGTATAAAGCGCTGTGACAAATGGATCAAAAGCTAATTCTAGCTTTTTCCAGTATCCCATCATCAATCCGATCGGAATGCCGATCAGTGCCATCGCAAAACCAAATCCAACTTCCATTCCGCTGACAGCCAGATGTTTAAATACCTCTCCAGTGGCAAAAAAGTCCTGTGCTTCAACGAAAATTTTGCTTGGCCAGCTAAACATAAATGGGTCAATTAAGTTAAAACGTCCACACAGCTCCCAAACAAATAATATAATGGCCAGTGTTACGACTGGATAAGAAACACTTTGAGGAACCTTTTTTCTCTTTTTCAAAGAAGACGAAGGAACATTGATCGTTGCTTCTACTTTTTCCATTATGCTTCCCCCTTCCGGTATTGTCGTCTAACTTCTCCTTTAAGATGGTCCCAAATAACCTGTTTGTATTCTTGGTATTCAGGCAATGATTTTGTTTCCAATGTTCTTGGATATGGTATATCGATCTTTACTTCTTCCACAATTTGTCCCGGTCTGACAGACATTAAGAAAATGCGGCTGGATAAAAAGACCGCTTCATCAATCGAATGCGTAATAAAAACAACGGTTTTCTTTTCATTAAGCATAATCTTTAAAACTTCTTCCTGCATAATCTCCCGTGTTTGTTCATCTATCGCTGAAAATGGTTCATCCATTAGCAGCACTTTTGGTTCTACTGCAAAACCACGAGCGATTCCTACCCGCTGCTTCATCCCGCCTGAAAGCTGATGCGGATATTTTTGTTCAAATCCATCCAGGCCGACCATTTTAATATAATGCATGACCTTGTCACGGATTTCACTTTCTTTCTTCCCGGCCAGCCTTAATCCGAACGCTACGTTTTGATAAACCGTTTGCCACGGCATTAAAGCGAAATCTTGAAAGACCATCGCCCGGTCACCGTCCGGACCATGCACAGGAGATCCATTCACAAATATCGTCCCCGATGTTGCCTTAAGCAATCCATCCAGCGTATGAAGCAGCGTACTTTTCCCACAGCCGCTGGGGCCGATAATGGAAATAAACTCCCCTTCATGGATTTCTCCAGAAACATTTTTCAAAGCATGAACTTGATTTGGCTCCCCTTCGTTATAAATGACGTTTAGCGAGTCAAATTGCAGAATGGGCGTTTTGGTTTTCACTACTGTTTCCATCATGAAAATCACCTCGATCATCTAAATTTTGTTCATGGATTACTTGGCAGAAGCGCTCTCATAAATTAATTGATCCATTGATACATCTTCTTTTAACATGCCGGTTTCTTTTGTTGTATCGATGGCCCATTGAACACCTTCACGGTTGATTTCCGCTTTATCTGCTAATGCAGGGAGGACAAAATCAAACGATTTTTCAGCATCTTGTTTTTCCATTTGCAGTTCATCCATAATCACTTGTACCATTTCGTCACGATTCTCAGGTTTTTTTGCATACTCCGTTGCTTCTCCGACGGCTTCCACAAACGCTTTTGCGGCTTCCGGCTGGTTTTTCAAAAATTCTCCATTTGCCATTAGCATATTATGGTTGTACGTTTTCAGTTCATCACGCATCAACGCCATCTTCTTCATTCCAGATGTTTCTGCTTTTAAATCTGTTGGCTGACTTAAAATTGTTAATTTTGCCTGGCCTGTTATTAATGATTGAAGGCGTGTTGAATTTTCACCTGCTTCAATAATACGAACGTCTTTGTCCGGCTCCAGCCCGTTGTTTTTAAGCCACCAGCGCAGTTGAATATCGGTCCCATTTCCTGTTCGGTTTGTTGCCACTACTTCCCCTTTTAAATCCTCAGGGCTGTTAATGTCTTTTGTCGTGTAAATGCTGTACATCGACTCGTCATCCAGCGTTCCGATCATTTTCACGTCAGCCCCTTGCGCAACGCCGGTAATGACAGATTCAGGTAAGCTTGAAATAATTTGAAAATCATTCGTCTGCAGACCCCGAAGCGCTGTGACGCCACCCTGCACTTTTGTAAATGTGACCGTTAAATTGCGTTCTTGAAAAAATCCTTTTTTATCAGCCACAAATAAGGGAAGATAGCTGGCATTTGAAGAAGGAAGACCCATTTGTATCGCTGTTCCTTTAGTCTCACCTGAAACTTCTTCTGATACGTTTTGGGTTCCCGCATTGTCGGAACTGCTGCACCCGCTTAATACTGCAACAACCAGGAGAAAAAAAGCCATTAAGTTAATAAACGCTTTCTTTGAACATTGATTCATACATAATTCCCCTTCCCGTATCCTTGGGTTTGATGTGCCATATTCAGTTAAGCAAGTAACCGCTTACACTTTTCGGTTATTTAATTATTGCAGCATTCCTTTTTAAGATCTCGCCAATTAATATAGACCTGATCATTCGTAATGCTACTTTATCACAATTCGTCAAAATGAAAATAACCGTATTCCGCTGCGTGCAACGCCCTAAAAAAAATAAACACTTAAATTGAACAACGGGTGTGTTCATGTACTTTCATGCATTTCCATTTAGAAATCAAATATCATCATTGCAGACACTCCTTTTAAGAAATTTCAAATTAATATACTGATTTTCTCATAATCGTTTCAAACAAAAACCCTCTCGTTCTTATATACAGAACAGAACTTTATGTTTTTTTGTGATGCCCAAAAACTGATCGGAAAAGAAAAGAATGAGTGGCATCTGCCACCCATTCCCAAGAAATGAACATATGTTTTTGATGCGCCCATTCTTAGTAGCCCATTCCCAGCCGCTCTGTGATCAGGCGGCTGCAATTTCTCATTTCTTTTACATATTGCTGAACTTGGTCAGGTTTAAATTGAAATTTCGAGCCTGTTGCACTTATCGATGCAATCATCTTTCCTAAATCATTATAAACTGGCACCGCAACAGAAGAAATACCTTCTCGCAGCTCTTCCCTTGTTATCGCATACCCTTTTTGTTTGCTTTCAAGAATTTGTTCCTTTAATTGGACGGGACAGGTGATGGTTTTGCTTGTATACGCACTTAAATACTCTTTTAAGACACGGTCAATTTCTTGTTCATTTTGATAAGCCAATAACATTTTCCCTATCGCCGTGCAATGGCTTGGAGCCCGATCGCCAATTTTTGAAACCGTTCCATTATCTTCATCATGTATGCGTTTGCACAAATAGACAATCCCGCCATTATCGTATACGGCAAGTCTGACAACTTTTCGCAGCGAAATCGACAGCTTATCCAAAATGGGGAGTGCAATTCTTCTAAGTTCCATTGAATGATAAACGGTGAATCCAAGCTCAAAGGCTGCAATACCAAGATAATATTTTTGCGTTTCTTTATTTTGAGCAACCAAATTAGATTCATTTAACGTTTTCATCAATCGGTACACTGTGCTTTTGGCCAAACCGAGACGTACACTCAACTCGCTTATACCTAGCTCAGGTTCTGATAACGAGAATGTTTGCAAAATTCGAATGGCATTGTGAACGGAAGACAGCCCTTCTGTTTTTACTGACATAAAACACCCCTCCAAAGCTCCAGAATGTAGTCTCTGTGAAAAACCGCGCCACTAAAGATAGATAATTCAAACTTAACAGAAAATTAAGTAGAGCACAATAGACTTCGAATTTATAGATTTCCTTTCATTCATTCATTGGTTTAGAACCGCTGATTTTATAAATTTTTTTGGAAGAGTTTCATATAGAGAAACAGGTGATTGTCTTCAAAAAGAAGATCATTTTAAAATATAGATATACACATTTAAGTTTCATAAATCACAACGAGCAGCAAAAGGGGGGGCATGGAGTGCAGGAAAATGAAAAAGTGTTTGACATCACTATTATTGGCGGAGGACCGGTCGGATTGTTTACCGCATTTTACGCAGGCATGAGGCAGGCATCAGTGAAAATCATTGAGAGCCTGCCCCAGCTTGGGGGACAGCTTTCTGCTTTATATCCAGAAAAGTATATTTATGATATCGCAGGGTTCCCAAAAGTGCGGGCCCAGGAACTGATTGATAACCTCACAGAACAAATGAATCTGTTTAAAGATAACACAACCCTTTGCCTCGGCCAGTCTGTCCAGCATATCGAGAAACAGGATGGGGTTTTTACGATCAAAACTGAGAATGAAACCCACTATTCAAAAGCGATTATCATCACGGCCGGCAATGGCGCCTTTCAGGCGAGAAAGCTGCCGATCGACGTATCAGAGACGCATGAACAGGCCAATGTCCACTATTTCGTCAATGATTTGAACCGGTTCGCCGGGAAAAAAGTCGTGGTCTTTGGCGGCGGCGATTCAGCGGTAGACTGGGCGCTGATGCTTGAGCCGATTGCTGAAAAAGTGACCCTTGTCCATCGTCGCGACAAGTTCCGTGCCCACGAACATAGCGTCACACTGTTAGAAGAATCATCAGTGGAGATCATGACGCCATATGTTCCGGTTCAATTAGAGGGCGGTCATTCCGTTGAAAAAGTGGTGCTGGAAGAAGTGAAAGGTTCTAAAAGAAAAGAAATTGAAGTAGACGATGTGTTAGTGAATTACGGGTTTGTTTCCTCACTGGGCCCTATTAAAGGATGGGATCTGGCCATTGAAAGCAATTCGATCGTCGTTAACTCGAGAATGGAAACGAATATTGAAGGCATTTATGCAGCGGGTGACATTTGCACATATGACGGCAAAATCAAATTAATTGCGACCGGTTTTGGCGAGGCAGCTACGGCTGTAAGCAATGCGAAGGTGTACATTGAGCCTTCGGCGAAAGTGCAGCCGCTGCACAGCACGAGTTTAATGGAGAAGAAAGAAACGAAGGTAGTAACGTAACTTTTTTAATCATGATTCAGGAGGGGTTCTAGATGACAAAATTCACATGGGTGGATCAGGAAACCTGTATTGCCTGCGGCGCTTGCGGGGCGGCTGCCCCGGACATTTTTGATTATAACGATGAAGGTACGGCTTTTGTGCTTTTGGATGAAAATGAAGGGACAGCGGAAGTTCCTCAGGAATTATTGGATGACTTGGACGAAGCTTGTGAAGGATGTCCAACGGAGTCGATTAAAATTTCAGACCATACATTTACTGAAGAAATGAAAATCAGTTAACGAGCAAAACAACCTGTGCCCAGTTCATCCAGGCGCAGGTTGTTTTTTTGTGTAGTCTAATTTGTTTTTTTCGTTAATCCATCTTCTTCTTCACTAGAGGAAAGTGGAAAATCGCTCATACTGCCAGGTAATGTTTCCATTTCTACCTGCCGCATTCGGGTAAAGTAGGCTCCCAGAAGAAGGACAATTCCACTCACCAGGAAAATCGCTGAAACTCCAGCCACTCTGCCTACTGTCCCAAAGAAAAAAGGAGAGACGAACTGAGAAGAACGATTAAAGGTCAAACGCAAACCCAGCACTTCTCCTTGTTTATCCAACGGACTTACATTCATTGCATAAGTCAGACTGAGCGGCTGGCCTAGTCCCAAACCGATCCCAAGAAATACAGCGATCAGTCCAAAGATTACTGGCCATGAACTTAAATTTAAAGACATAAAAGAAAGCCCGCTAATCACCAATGTAGCGGTTAATATTTCTCCCCGTCCAAAGATTTGCAAAAGACGAAATTGAATAAGACGAACGCCAATGGATGATGCTGCCACAAGGGATAAAATTATGCCAATGCTGCTTGCATTCATTCCGGCTTCAGTACCCAAAACAGGAAAATAAGCCACAAAAAGATCTTTTGAATACAAAACTAATCCGCTGATGATGAGTGCTTTTCGCAAATTCACATGTTTCAGCATTTTCCAGGAGGATGTTTTATCTTCCGATTTTTTCATTCCAGAAGCGGCAGCGCTTTTCCAGAATTCCTTCGGGACAAGCAAGCAGCTTAAAAAGACGAGACCGACCAGAACAGCTGCCATTGCAAATGTAAAGCGAAAACCAATGTATTCATATCCAAATCCGCTTGCCAGCGGGCCGATTAACTCGCCCATCGAGCCGGTAAGACTGAACATCGCAATCAAATTATCCCGGTTCCCAGGCAGGTTTCCAACCGTTTTTTGCAACGAGACAAGACAGCATATTTGCGAAAAACCCATTAATAATTGTGAAAAAAAGAGTGCCGCAAGAACAGGAAGCATGATGGGAATGAATACAGACAGCAGCATGCCCAAGCTGCCTAACAAACACATATGCCGGGCGCCATAGACATCCAGCCATTTCCCTGCTTTTACTGCTAAAAGCATCGGAAAAAAGGCATAAGCAGAAAGCAAAAATCCTATAACCGCTACGGATGCCCCCTGTGAATCTGCAAATAAAGAAACGATCGGACGTGTTCCCTGCACAGCGATTGAATATAACGTTTGAATAATTAAAAAGTAGGAAAGAACCAATCTCCTTTCACCTCAAATAAAGGATAACGAGCTTCAACACACAAAGTGTTGAAGCTCGTTGCAACCTTAACTATTTTTTATCGGTAGTCCTTCTTACTTCATCAACGTTCGATGAGATAAGTCGATCGCTACCTGATGGGACAAGTAAATTTCTTTACGCTCCCTCGCAGATTGCAGGACCGCCTGACAAACTTCTAAATTCGCTTTGCCCCACCTCCCGTCATGGATAGGAGGTTTATCGCCGACAACAGCATCATATAGCTCGGCAACCATGACATCGCGTCCTGTTTCAGTTCCAAGCTGAACTTCGTATTTTTCATCTTCTCCATAAACGTATAATCCATTCGGCGATTGACGGATATCACCCCGTTCACAACTGACAACCGTTAAGCCAAAAAACGGCTGATGTGCTTTTTCTTGAGCATAATTTTTAGATTGTTTCCCACCATACCCTTTTTGACTTTTTAACGTTCTTTCCTCGTCGCTGCTGCTCAGCTGCTGAATGGCTTTTCGAGAAGACGCGTAGCCTTGAGTTCTTTGTGAAGGGCCGCCTTCACCAATTCCAAATGTAAGTTCCGTTGTTAAAAAATGATCATATCCGTTATAAACAGCAGTGGCAGCAGTGCCATCTTCAAATTCCAAAAAGGCAGCATGAGCTCCTTCTGTCGGACGGGATTCATCCCAACGGCCAGTCATGGCACGGACACTTCTGATCATTCCGCCGCCAATATAGCGAATAACATCAAATTGGTGAGAGCCTTGACGGTACGTGACACCGCCGCCAAGTGCTGTATCCAGCTCTTCCGGCGTACGCAGACGGTACATCCAATCGTTATAATACCAATTGTTGATCATGCGCACGTTTCCAAGCTTGCCTTCCTCGACGATTTCTCTTATTTTTCGTATAGGCGGCTCAAAACTAAACGAATGTCCAACGATCAAATGGATGCCTGCCTGTTCAGCGGACTGAATAAGCAAATCGGCTTCTTCAACTGACACAGCCAAAGGCTTTTCAACAATAATATGTTTTTTATAATTCGTTGCGATTTTTACATGTTCCACGTGAAGCTCAGTCGGGCTGGCAATGTATACAGCATCAACCAGCTCACTGCGGCATAAATCTTCTACACTCAAGTAATATTCCGCTTGGTAATCACCGGCAAACTTTTTCAAACGTTCAACATTTCTTCCACTAGCTGCCGTAACCTTTACATTCGGATGTTTCGCAATACTTGGCAGCAGGGCGCTCCCCGCGTTTCCTAAGCCAACAATACCAATGCGGAGCTGGTAAGAAAGATCTTGAAAATTCGTCATTATGCCACTCCTTTAATGAGAATAAGATATTCGAAAATTTTTTTCTTTCTTTTCATTTCGCATTATGGAATATGTTTCGTTTTATTGAGTTAAAAAAATATAATATTTTTCATTTAATTTCATTTCATTAATTTCAAATTTTCTGAAAAATGATAAAAATGTGCTGATTATTTCTATATAAGTTAAACAAATGATTTTACACACTGCCGTTTAGAAAAAGCGTTCAAGAACAGCGCTTAGCCCAAGTAATGGAATGACGGAAGGCTCCCATGGGACGAGCGGACAGGCTGAAACGGGCAGCGCGAAACGGTAGCAAACGGTGGCTAGTTCAGTGTTTGCCCCTGTTGTTAGCGTAGCCGCAAGCCCGCAATCCATTACGCTGATTATTAAAAATATTAAAAAGGTATCCTTTCATTGTAGGAAGCGAAGAAAGCAAGAAGTTTAATTCAACTTATATATCAGTACAGCTTTATCTTCATTATAGTGTTAGCAGCAGAGGATACCGATTTTTCGCGCCACTGTCTCCCATCGCTTCTGAAATTTTATACGCCGTATACATAACCTGCTTAATAATAAACGGCTTTCGCTCTTCTGATAATCGATGTATTGGGCCTGCAGCTGTTATGCCGCCTATGAGCTTTTCAGTATGATTAAAAATCGGCGAAGCAATGGCAAAGGAACCTTTAAGTCTGTCGTCAATAGAGAAAACGTACCCTTGTGTGCGAATTGCCTCCAGCTCTTTTTCTAAAACGCTTTCCTCGATGGATAGCTGATTAAGTATTTTTGCCTCGTCCAATATTCTCCTGCGTTCGGCTTCCTCTAAGTGTGCAAGCAGTACTTTACCAGAAGCTCCTGTCCATAAAGCATTACGCTGTCCGACTTTTACAATATTGCGGATTTGCTCTGAACTTTCTACCATTTCAATGCACACTCTTTGATCCGCTTCAATAATATTAAGATCAACCGTTTCTGATAATTCATCACACAGCCTCTTCATAAATGGCAATGCTGTATCTCGCAAGGACATATCCCCTGCAACCACGGCCCCCAAATTAAATAGCTTAAAACCTAAACTATATTTTTGAGTTAATTCATCCTGTTTAATGTACCCGCATTTTGCGAGTGTGGTGAGCAAGCGATAAATGGTGCTTTTCGACAAACTTGTTTGGGCCGCAAGTTCACCCAATGATTGTTGGGGCTTTTCGAGTGTAAAGCATTCCATAATCATCAAAGCTCTTTCTACAGATTGTACTGTTTGGGCTGATTCTCTCATCAATACTCCCCCATCTCTCAACCAATATGTATTGCCTCTTATCTTTTTAGGTCGAAAACAAATGATCAAACTATTTCATATAGTTTATCATGTTTCACTGATAAGAGTTAACACACCTTTGAAAAATGGAGGTGATGATAAACCAAAATGAACCCTTTACATTAAGAGCAAGCTGTTATCATTGCACCTCTAATATAATAGAAGAAACTCGTTTTTTGATGCTTAAAACACACCCATTTGTAAATTCAGATGTGCTTTCACTTCGTCCATACTCATCACATCCGCGTATTTATGGTGAAGGTCAAACAAGCTTATTTTATGGGAAATAACACTTCGGTCAAATGTGCACTCTTCTGCAATAACCGGATGAAATCCGTAAGAATACGCATCCACCGCCGTAGCCCGTACACATCCACTTGTACTTTCACCACAGATGATAAGAGAATCAATGCCCATCTGTGTTAAATAAGCGATCAATGGGGTCCCGAAAAAACAGCTTGCACGTTCTTTTCGAATGATGAGGTCCTCTCGTTCTGGACGGAAAGCTTCATGGATTTCATATGAGTTGCTTAATACAGCATTTCGTTGCCGGTTTGTAGCCTTAATATGATTGGTCCCTTGGGTAGAATAAATGACTGGAATATGGTGGGATCTGGCCAAGGAAAGTAATTGTTTTGTTGGCTCCACCGCATTCCAAGCATGAATACCGCATGAACTCGGATGATTCTTCACCACTTCTCTTACCGGCAAAGGCCCGCCTTCGTAGGCAAGATTATAAAGGTCGATCAGCAACAAAGCCGGCTTTTTCCCAATGAACGGTGCACGTTCATATGATTGATAGATTTCTCTCGTCTCAGCGTCGATCAAATTGTCCCAACAGTATTTTTTCAATTCACTCATTTGTATCCTCCCTTCTCGTTAAAAAGTCTCCAGTATTAAAATGGAGACACTTTTATCCAGCTTAAGCTTCCCTTATATCGACATCTTCCGGTTTCTTTTCCAAGATAGGCTGATTCAAAATTTTCTTCGCTTTGATTCGGTTTAAACTAATTATGGTTACCGTAATGATGAGCCCTGTCACATCACTAAGCATTCCCGGTACAATAAGCAGAAGACCTCCGGCAAATAAGACCACTTGTTCCAACTTGTTCAATTTTGCTTTATACCAGCCTTCCACGGCGGCGGCAATTGCAATAACACCCATTACAGAAAGCACAATGCTGCTTGTAATATCCCATAAATCACCCTGCAAAAGGATTCCTGGGTCATAGACAAAAATAAATGGTAGAATAAACGCTACAAGCGCCAGCTTACAAGCATTCAGCCCGATTTTTATCGGGTCCGCCTGTGCAATACTTGAGGCAGCAAATGCCGCCACTGCTACAGGAGGCGTGATCGCCGATAAACAAGAGTAGTACACGATAAACAGATGAGCGTTCATCGCCGGTATATTCATGTTGATCAACAACGGCGCCGCCAAAACCGCTGTCAAGATATAAGCGGAAGAGACAGGCATCCCCATTCCGAAAACAATACATAAAACGGCTGTTGCCACTAATGTAAGGAACAAGCTTCCTGCTGTAAGCGAGAAAATCAATGTTCCAAACTTGGAGGCAAGACCTGTCAGCATAATCCCGTCAATCAGCATTCCAGCTGCAGCACAGGCCATTGTAACAGGCACCATTCGTTCAATTACTTCTTCAAAAATGAGGATCAATTTTTTATACCCGATCCGATACACCGGTTTAAGCCAGCTACATACAATAACAATGGCCGTTGCCAGCACCGCGGCCAAGGAAGCCGTCATGCCGTTCATAATGCCAACCACCAGGAAGACGAGAGGAACAAGGTAAATCCATCCTTCTTTAAACACATCGCTTACTTTTGGAATTTCTTCTTCTTTCAGCGTCGGCATATCTTCTTTGATAGAACGAAAATGCACCTGTAAAAAGATTCCTAAATAATAAAGAATGGCAGGAACTGTCGCCGCTATTACGATTGCACCATAGCTGATTCCCGCATATTCCGCCATTAAAAAGGCGGCTGAGCCCATTATAGGCGGTAATATACTTCCGCCAGTGGAAGCGGCTGATTCCACACCCCCGGCAAAAACGGGAGAATACCCCATCTTTTTCATCGTCGGGATATTAATCGATCCCGTTGTTAGCACATCGGCCGTTGGACTGCCGGAAATCATTCCAAACATTCCGGAAGTGATGACCGTAATTTTAGCAGGTCC
The DNA here is from genome assembly GCF_001750285.1 of Domibacillus iocasae. Classification (GTDB taxonomy): domain Bacteria; phylum Bacillota; class Bacilli; order Bacillales; family Domibacillaceae; genus Domibacillus; species Domibacillus iocasae. The sequence goes on along the minus strand of NZ_MAMP01000021.1, from coordinate 39,913 downwards.
CCCGACACTCCTGCCGGAAATAGTCGCTGCTAATCGGAAGAAAAAGTCTCCCCCTCCGGCAGCGGTAAAAAACGCGCCAAACAAAACAAATAGAAATACGTACGTTGCGGCCACCCCGAGCGGCGTGCCGAAAATTCCATTCACTGTAAAGACCATATCATCCAGAAAATGATTAAAGTCAATAGGACGATGCGAATAAGCGCCTGGGATATGCTGCCCCCAAAAAACGTATGCTAAAATAACGAGCACAACAGACGTAAGTGTGAAGCCCAATGTCCGGCGTGTCGCCTCCAGTGTTAAAAGTACAGTCGCAATCCCCACTGCTAATTCCAGCGGAGTCAGCGGGTTAAATAAAGGAATTCGCGTCAAGTAAAGGTCAATATTAATGAGAAAATAGACACCAATGCTGAGGGATATCGCTGCCAAAATAATATCCGGCCATGTCGGCTGATTTCCTTTTATTCTCTTCGTTGCAGTAAACTGAAGAAAGGCTGCCGTTAAAATCAACGGATAAAACACAGTTGTATATTGATACAAATCCATCGAACCAACTGAACCAAGCCAAATTTCAAAGATACACAAAATAATGGATATGGTTAAGATCAAGTTGCGAACAATACCTTTTAATTCCCTGCGGTTTCCCTCTTTAAAAAAAGCTCGGAACATGCCCAATTCTTTTTCTGCTTTTTGAGAATTCACTCGTCTCCCGCCTTTCTCTGTTAACCGAAGTAGTCGTACAAATTACTTAATAGCCCCAATTTCTTTGTAAAATGCTTCTGCCCCTGGAGCTAATGGAATTGAACCTGTTTCTGCCAGGTTTTCTGCCGTCATATTTTTCATTGCCGGGTGAAGTGCTTGAATGTTTTCCAAACTGTCAATTAATGACTTAGCCATTTTATATTGATCTGTTGCACTGACTTGATCGCTGACTAAAATTAATCCGCTCATCGCCACTGTCTGAACATCATCCTTTTGAAAACCGTATGTTCCTTTTGGAATCGTGTATGCCGGCAGTTCCCACTCTTTTTCTAAAGCATCTACCGTTTTCTGATTAACGGACCAAAGCTGCAAATCGGTATGAACCTCATTTTCTTGCACTTTCGCATCCGGCGCAAAAACAAAGTCAATTGAAACATCCATCCGGTTACTTCCGATTGCTTCCCAGCGCTGGGAACTACCGGACCATGTAAGAGACCCTCCCCAGTCCTTCAATTTTTCTTCTGTAATGCCATTTACCTCAAGTGCCGTTTTTGCTGCCAATGAGTTTAAGTTTCCTTGTTGATTAATCGCGATTCGTGCCGGAATCTCTTTTTCTGCAATATCCTCCAGGCTCTCCACTCCATGCTTTTTAGCAAAGTCTTCTCGAACCGAAATCTGCATCGTTGCATTTTGATAGATGGTGGCAATGGCCTGCATATTTTCATACTTTTGGACAAACGGCGGCGTTCCATTTTTGGCCGCTATCCCTTCCACATTCTGGATAATACCAAGCTCTACTTGATCTTCATCTACTAACTTGATGTTGCCGGCTCCGCTTCCAGGTTCATATGTTGCCGCTGAATTTTTGTAACTATCTGCAAATGATTTGGAAACAACTTGTCCAAGGCCGGACCAAAACCCTCCGACTGAACCACCAGCTAATGTTACTTCAATGGGTTCCATGTTTTCTTTATCGATCGTTTGATCCTTTGCGCTGACAGCTGGCGCCGATTGCTCATTTTGATTTGACTCTCCGCCTGAACAAGCTGCCATTCCCGTCATCAATGTACAGCCAATGAATGTAAGCCCCCATTTAGTAAAAGTGGTTTTTTTCATGAAAACGCCTCCTGATTTCGGTTTGTGATTTTGTTATTGAAATCGCTTTCAACAAAGTACAATTAAATTATTATTCTGTCAGAATCCTTCATCGTCTTCATCCAGTTCCATCGTTGTCACTTGTTTTATCTCTGTTAATTCCCAGCGGTGTCCACAGGAGTGGCACCAGCAAAAATAAACAGTCTGTTCAGATCTCCAATACTCTACAATAAAACTTCGCGGGTTATTCATCGACTCGCCGCAATGGTTGCAGTAGTGGACTGTTGGCGCAAAAGCAGCTCCTCCCTCACCCGCTTGGGCGGGGGAGGAATCGACAGGTAATATGTCTTTTCCTCGCAGCGTATGAGCCATTTTTATTTAACCCCCACTCCATCAAATAATGCGACTACATCATCGATAATCGGTGAAAAACGCGTCTGGAATCTTTTAAATACACTTTCAAAACCGTCACTGAAATGGTGCTTTTTCCGCTCCAAAGGCAGCACAATGATTTGGTTATCTGCTTCATCACGTATCGTACCGATCGGATCTTCTCCCCGTTCGACTTTATCAATTTCTTTTTTTAGCATCTGCCGGTAAAAAATAATTCCTTTATCCGTTGTACCAAGCCGTTCATCCATACGGTCCGCCACTGTTCCCTGTGTTAACCAGCACATGATATCCTGCCCGTCAATGTAATCCGTTAAAAACTCTCCGTTTTCATCTTTGTAAGGTACTTCATATAATGGGATTTCTTTTAAATGTTCAGGAATTTCCACATCCGGTCCGGGAGCATACGCCATGTACCACACGTGCCATGTGTTCTCATCATCAATCGGTACCCTGATTTGGAACTGGTAAGACCCAAGTCCTCCACTGCCCACCGCCAGCATAAAAGGAAATACAACAGGATGTCCGATGCGCCAATCGTCACTTTCTTCTGACTGGCCTTCGAGCAGCCTTCTTTTTACAATGCCATACTCAAACGCATCAAAAGCAATTTTGTTATGCTTCCGCTGGAAAGCGACTTCCTGTGTTTCGCCCTTTAAACCTGTCACATACGCATGGTAATGTCCGTGCAGCCATTCCGTATGGATTGGATCAAGCGAATTTTCCATAATTTGCAGCCAGTTACACGGAAGAACGGCGCTGCCGATCATCCGGACAGCATTGTCGACGACAAACCCATCAAAACGCGGAAGCAGCGGTGCTGGTGCCGGGCCAAGATAAGCAAAAATAAGTCCTCCCATTTCTTGTACAGGATACGCTTTTGTTTTAATGCGGTCTTTAAAGGTGCTCGTCTCTGGTTCATTCGGCTGCTCAATACATTGCCCTTTTTGGTTAAAGCACCAGCCATGATACTGGCAGCGCAGTCCGTCTTTTTCCGGCATCCCATAAACGAGGGATACTTTTCGATGCGGACATTTTTCGTTGATTAGGCCGAGGTTCCCGGAAAGATCCCGATACAGAACCAAATCCTCACAAAGAATTCTGACTTTTTTCGTTGCTTTATCCTGCAGCTCGCTCGCTGCAGCGACGGGAATCCAATAGCGACGCATTAAATTCCCCATTGGTGTACCGGGTGCTACACTGGTTAATAATTCGTTTTGTTCCTGACTCAACATCTTAAGTCCCTCCTACTGTTAATAGATGTTTATCAGCCTTGCCTGTTAGGACAACACTGTTTTAGGTGTTTGATCATTAATTCCGGCTAGGGTTCCTTCTTTTATTGCCTTTTCTTCGTGGTATGTCCACACTTTTCGAATAATACTTGGCTGCCAGGCAGTCTCTCTCGTACGCACCAGATTTTCTCCTTCCAGCACCCGTATATCCTGTCCCAACAGCATTGCATCATATTGCTTTTTTGCATTTTCTTCAAGAAATACCGACCTTGCAAATGCAGCCTTTACACTTTCAGCGGCAACAACTGTACCATGATTACGGAGTTGCACAGAAATTTCATTTCCGAGCGATTCTGCTAATTCAGCGCCCATTTCCGCAGTGTTGATCAAGCTCGATTTTTCATACACAGGTACGTTATTGACAAAAGCGCCAATTCCAAATACCGGTTTCATCTCCACATCCGCAATTCCTAATACCGTTTGATAATGCGGATGATTGTGAATGACACTCATGACGTCATTGCGTCTTTTAAAAATTTCAGTGTGAATATGGTACTCACTGGGCGGTTCTGAATCCCCTTCTAACAATTTCCCATTCAAATCGCACATCACGATGTCATTCACCGTAACAGACGCTCTGCTTGCCTTACGGGAGTTTATTAAAAATCGGTCTGTCCCAAGAATCCGACAACTGACATGCCCATTCATATCAAGCAGTTCAATTGCTTCCAACATGCGTATGGCTTTTGCTAATTGAAGCTTTACCTCTTTTTCAGTTACCTGGTCCACCATCTTCCCCCCCTGTAAAGATTTCTGTTTTGAATCCACAGCTTGTTACCACTAATCAAAATCGCTTTCATAAATAATCATAAAAGGGATTTCCCAGTGCCTATTTTCAGTTTGTATCACTGCAAATAGCATTGAAAATATTCATGATTATTCGTATGTTATTTCACCATACGAAATGCATTCCGTATAATGGTTTTTATTATACTAACGAAAAATCACTAAATCAATACTGAAAATAAAATATTTTCTGAATATACAGTTTAAATAAAAATAGGGTAAAAAGGCACCCTTAATAAGTTCAACTAAGTTTTCACTGAGTTAATTAAGGATGCTTTTTCAATATAATTCTCTAATTATTTCATTAAGACCATGGGGATACGGTAACCAAAAGCGGAGATGGCTCGCCTTCTCCTCCTGCGGTTTTTAGCGCTTCATCGACTTGATGCAGTCCATAGTTATGCGAGTGCATCTTATTTAACGGAAATGTTTGGGAAGCGATAAACTCTGTTGCCATTTTTACCGACTGGTAACTATGTCCACGAACGCCTTTTACAGTAAGCATTTTTTGTATAATCAAATCTGCGTTAAAGTTTGGTATTTCCTGATATTTATACGCTCCTAAAATAACCATGCCGCCTTTTTTGACAATCTCTAAAGAAGACGTAATGGGAGCCGTACCGCCCGAAGTGACATCCAAAACGATATCTGCCATTTTCCCATCCGTAATTTCATGGATACGGGTTTGGAGATCTTCCGTGTGGATGTTGATAATATGATCAACGCCGAGTTCTTTTGCCAATTCCAAACGGCGCAGACTCGTCATGCGGCCAGTGACGATCACTTCTGCTCCGGCTGCTTTGGCAGCCAGGGCACAAGCTAACCCTTGCTGACCGGGTCCTTGTATGACGACTACTTTCCCTGGCTGTGCTTTCCCTTCGATGATCATCCATTCAAAGCCATTTGCTAACGGAAGCGTTAAAGCGGCTTCTTCTGCAGGAACATGATCAGCCATTCGATGCACGACCGAGTTAGGATGGAGGTACATATATTGACTGAATCCTCCCCATAAAGAAGGCTGCAATGAGTCCGGCGTTGCTCCATAGCGGATTCCGCCTGCACGCGGGTCGGTAAATAAACAGGCACGGTAGTTTCCTGTCCGGCAATGTTCACATTGCCCGCACGGAATATACTCTTCAAGAGCGACTCGATCTCCCTCTTTCACTCCCCATTTTTTCGCCGCATTTTCGCCAATTTTCTCAATATGACCGACAATATGATGGCCTAAGATTCTAGGCTCTTGGCTTTTCCGATAATATGAAACATCCGTCCCGCAGACGCCAACGATTTCTACCCGCAAAATGCCTTCTTCAGGCGATAACTCAGGCATTTCAAACTCTTGAAGCTTCGTTTGCCTTTCACCAACTGCGACTGCTGACAAAACTTTTTGGCTCAATTCAACCCCTCCTTTTGTTTCAGAGCGTGTATGCTTCAAGCGTTGACTGCGCAAACAAATCCTCCACGCTTAAACGGTTTTTAATCATTCCTTGCTCATACGAATATGTGACGGCTGCTTCCAATGTTTTTCGGTTTTTCTCCAGTCCATATGGCCAGAAATCTTCTCCCATTAACTGACGGGTATTTTCCCATTCTGAAACAAACCAGGGCAGAGTAACTTTTAAAGCCGCCGTTTGGTTAAATCCGTCATATACTTTTTGCTTGGCTTCCACAAAAGCCTGATAAAGATTGGCTGCGACCCATGGGTGTTCTTCCAATATTTCATCTTTAATCGCAACAACATGCATAATCGGAAAAATGCCTGTTCGTTCATAGTAATCTTTTTCGACAGAGGCGTAGTCAGGAAACAACCGTTGTACATGAGATGAACCATTTAAAAAACAAGATGGAGCCCGTGGAGCGATCAGCGCATCGATCTCTCCGGATTCAAGCATTTGATTTAATGTTTGTTCGTCATTTATTACCTGTATATTAATATCCGGCGGTAATGTAAGTTTTATTTTTTCAACCCTTCCCGGCTCTTCCTGTCCGCCTGTATACCAGTTCATTTCAGACGGATGAACACCATAATCATGATGTAAAATACCTCGAATCCAAAGACAGGCCGTCAACTGGTACTCTGGAATCCCAATCCGCTTGCCTCTTAAGTCTGCCGCTTCTTCAATACCGGAATGCTTATTAATATAAATACCGGAATGGCGGAAAAAGCGTGACATAAAGACAGGGATGGCGGTGAAGTTAGGATAACCGCGGTCTTTTGCAATTAAATAAGAAGATAGCGATAATTCGGATATATCAAATTCCTGATGACGCATCATTCGCCAAAATGTTTCTTCAACCGGCATGTTCAGCCAGTTTAAATCAATTCCTTTTGCCTGGACAGTTCCATTGGTTAACGCTTGAATTCGGTCATAATCCCAACACGCAAAACTTAAATTTAATTTTGACACTTTTTTCATCCTTTCTCTTCACTCTTTATATCATTATTATGACCCGGATTTTTTTTGATTGAAATGATCCATTCTTCTATGCGGCACATGTTTGATTTTATTTTTCAGGAGAAAACCATTCTTCTGCCGGACCTCATAAAAATTCATCTTACCATAGCTCAACTTTCGCAGAGCAATATTGGTCCATAAGCCTTGAAATCACTAAACAGACCCGCGCGCTGCTGTCCGAGTTGACATAGATGATTTAGATAGGCTGGCGGCTGTTTAATTTGCTGTGTAATGGGCTGCGTGCTGGCGGCTGCGCTTTCCTGCGGGGCGAACGCTGAAACAGCCACCGCTTCGCTTATGCCTGTTTCAGCAAAGAAATTGTTGATTTTTTCAATATCTTTATTGATCAAAATGTTTTCCCGTGGGATGAGCGCTTCTTCAAAAATCAATACTGCGTCATTTTCATCAAATCGGCTGCTTAACGGATAATCAAATGGGCTTCCCATCACTGCTGCGTTCATTTCGTATGAAGTACGGCTGACCAGCTTCATACCTGGTGTATTCATTGGAGCTATGAAGCAAAGCGCAAATTCTTCTTTTGTAATCGGCGCAGCACCGTAATGGGCAACAAAATTGTAATTCGTCAAGGCCGATCCTGTCGCGACCATTTTTGCGCCACTGACGATCACGCCTTCTTCTGTTTCACGTACGGCTTTAATAAAGATGTCTGATACCGCTTCCAAAGGTTTGTTGCGGTCAACCGGCGGATTGATAATCGCGTGGTTGAAGAACAGGTTTTTTTCCTGTGCTTCTTTATACCATTTTCTTGCGTTGTCTTGATAGGGTGCATAATAATCCGGGTCCGCACCGAGTGTAGCTAAGAAAGCAGCTTTATAATCCGGCGACCTTCCCATTTGTCCGTATGATAATTTTGCCCACTCTGCAATCGCGTCGCGGGAAGCTAAAAGGTCATCGGTGGTTTTATCAAATTGAAAATATTTTTGTGTATAACCGCCATTCCCCGTGTCTGTTTCAACTGTTAAAATATCTTTTGTTTTTTCATCATGCAGCGCATCATACAGTCTTGCAATGGACCGGGCTGAGTTACGGAAAGCCGGATGCGTTGTTACATCTTCTACTTTTTCACCATGTATCCAAATTTCCCGTCCATCCCGCAAGCTGTCCAAATACTCTTGTCCTGTTAATGGTTTTCTGGTGATTTCTTTTTGTCCAATCGTCACTTAAATAGACCCCCCTTGTTTTTGAATCAGGATTTTTAAAGCGCTTACAAATTCTAGCTTTATTATGTCGAATATACTGAATTTTTTGAACTGTAAAAAAGTATAGATAGTTCATTTCTTTTCTGCTGTTTTTACGGTTTATATGATTTAAATAATCTATAGAGAGACTTGTGTTGCAATTTAAATTGTTATAGCCAATAAAAATGCAAAAAGAGAAAGTAAGGTTTGTTGACACCACATTTTATTCATGATACATTTATCTCGAATTCGAGATAAATGTATCAAAGAAGAACTTGTATCCTTTATGATTAAATGAGACAGCATATAGGGAAAAAATATAGTAGCAGCTATATAAGTTGAACAAAAGAATTTACACTTAGCCGTTGAGAAAAACTCGGGCAGCGGCACTTAGCCCCCGTCATGTAAGAGCGGCATTCGCGCGGCTCCGCTTTCTATGGGGCAGGCGCGAAGCTCAGGCTTCACCGCTTTGCGCCGTCGATCTTAGATGCCCGCTAGTCCCATAGGGAGTCTCCGCCCCGTGCTTGCCGCCCATTCGCTGCTTTTTAAAAAGGAATCTTTTCATGATAGGAAGCGGAGAAAGCAAGAAGTTTAATTTAACTTATATAGTTATTTATCCTGTAAGAACCGGCTTAAAAAAGAAGAAGCTTCTAAAAAAAGAAATGAGCATCGTTTCCAGCTCAATTGGAGGAATTTGAAATGAACAACGGCTTAAAAGGTATACACCACGTAACGGCTATTACAAGCAGTGCAGAAAAAAATTATGAATTTTTCACGTACGTTTTAGGGATGCGCCTCGTTAAAAAAACAGTGAATCAAGATGATATTCAAACGTATCATTTATTTTTTGCGGATGACACCGGCAGCGCAGGAACTGATATGACGTTTTTTGACTTTCCTGGCATTCCAAAAGGGGTTCACGGGACAAATGAAATTTCCAAAACATCTTTCCGGGTGCCAAACGACGCATCCATGGATTACTGGGTAAAGCGTTTTGACCGCCTGGAAGTAAAACACTCCGGCATTAAAGAGCAATTTGGCAAGAAAACCCTTTCTTTTGTTGACTTTGATGACCAGCAGTATCAATTGATTTCAGATGAATTCAATGAAGGCGTTGCTTCAGGTACACCTTGGCAAAACGGGCCAATACCGCTGCAATATGCGATTACCGGTTTAGGACCTATATTTATCCGTATTGCAAACGTTGATTATTTTAAAGAAATGTTGGAAAAAGTCTTTCAGTTTAAGGAAATCGGCAAAGAAGGATCGTTTCGTTTATTTGAAGTCGGCGTGGGCGGTAACGGGGCGCAGGTAATCGTTGAACATAATGTTCTCCTTCCGGAAGCGCAGCAAGGTTTCGGCACGGTTCACCACGTTGCATTCCGGGTTGAAGACCGGGCTGCCCTGGACGAATGGAATGAGCGTTACCACAGTTTCGGATTTCAGACGTCCGGCCATGTTGATCGTTTCTTTTTCGAGTCTTTGTACACCAGAGTAGCTCCGCAAATTTTATTTGAGCTTGCGACGGACGGTCCAGGATTTATGGGTGATGAACCTTATGAAACCCTTGGGGAAAAATTATCTTTGCCTCCATTCTTAGAGCCAAAACGAGAAGAAATTGAAAAATTAGTCCGCCCGATCGATACAGTGAGAAGCACAAAGGAATTCACTAAAGAGTAATAGTATCGCTCCTGTCCTGGCAGGAGCTTCTTAAAATAAACAAAAGAGATGATTCTCCCCTTGTTCCAACTATTGTTTCCTTGTTCGGAGAAAATAGTTGGAACAAGGGGAGCTTTTTGTTTAATCCGTTTGTTAAAAACAAACGGATTATATCATTTTCAAACGCTCTCCAACTCATTATTATAATTAAGAAATTCGGGAAAAATCTTTTTAAGATCTTCTTTCTTTACTTGTGTTGTCTAACAACATATCTTTTTTAATACAGACTAAATACAATATTGATGGGCAGGTGGTGATTTGAAATGAAGTTAAGTGTTCTTGATCAATCCGTGATTACTACAGGCGGTAATGGAGCGGCCGCCTTGAGGAATACGCTTAAATTAGCCCAGATAACAGAAGAAATGGGATATACCCGCTTTTGGGTGGCCGAACATCATAATACAAACGGAATTGCAGGTTCCTCGCCGGAGGTTTTAATTTCTCATATTGCTTCAGGCACCAAGTCTATTCGGGTAGGATCAGGAGGTGTCCTTCTCCCCCAGTACAGTCCATATAAAATCGCTGAGAACTTTAAAGTCTTAGAAGCGTTATTTCCAAACAGAATTGATTTAGGAGTGGGCCGCTCACCAGGCGGTTCCCCGGAGACTCGTTTAGCCCTTACAGATGGGGTCAGGAAAAGCTTAAATGACTTTCCAAGACAAGTAAGAGACCTGCAGGGATATTTAACAAATGAGGGACTAGATCAAACTGTAAAAGCGTATCCTTTCATCAAAAGTGCTCCTGAGACGTGGATGTTAGGCATCACGCATCGCGGAGCCAGAGTAGCGGCTGAAGAAGGAATGGCCTTTACATACGGACACTTTATCAATCCTCACAGCGGGCAGAGAGCAATAAATCAGTATTTAAATGATTTTCAGCCGTCGAGAATGATGGAACAGCCAAAAGTGAATGTTTGCATCTTTATTGTTTGTGCTTCTACAGAAGAAAAAGCGCAGGAAATAGCACTCAGCCAGGACGCCTGGCTGTTAGCTGTTGAAAAAGGCGGCGATACAAGAATACCCACTATTGAAGAGGCAAAAAACCGGATCCTGTCTAAAATGGACGAAGAAAAAGTAAAAGAAAACAGGAAACGAATGATCATTGGAACCCCTCAAAAAGTGAGGAACGAGCTTCTTTTATTAAGCGAGGCCTATCAAACGGATGAGTTCATGGTCATTACCAATGTGTATGATTTTGAAGAAAAAGTTCAATCTTATGCTCTTTTAGCAGAAGCCATACTATAAAAGACAAGAACAGATTGCCTGCTCTTTTTTAAGATCAAATAAAAAAAGCTCGAGTCGGTGAACTCGAGCTTTTGTATTTGTTATGCGTATTTCCTATTATCACTATTTTGTTTTTTCAGATTTAAACAGAAGCTTCTTTTTTAACATTCAGCAACTTAAAGAATTCTCTCATAAATCCAGGCAAGTCGGGCCATGCATGCCCCGACACTAAATTACCTTCAACATGAAGAAGTTCTTCAATATACGTTGCTCCAGCAGCCTCTACTTCCGGACGACAAGCACTATATGCCGTCATTTCCCGTCCTTGAATGTGCTCGCGGATTGTTGTAAGTACGAGCTGCCCGTGACAGATAACGCCGATTGGCTTATTCTCTTTAAAAAAGTGAGCTGTAAGTTCTTGCACTTTTGTATTCATACGAATATATTCAGGTGCACGCCCGCCAGGAATAATTAACCCATCATAATCCGCCGGGTTAACATCATCCACAGAAACATGTGATTCAATTTTATACCCCCACTTTTCTGTGAATGTATCCATTTCCGGGAGAAAATCATGAACCACGGTTTGAAGCTTTTTTTTCACAGGTGACGCAATCGTACAATTTATATTGTCTTCAATGCATCGGTAGTAAGGGTAAAATACTTCCAAAGCCTCTACTGCATCACCAGTTATAATTAGTACGTTTTTACTCATCATTCATCACCATTCCTTTAGTAGATTTATATTAAGAAAGCAAATGCATTCTTGAAGCCACAATTATTGTTTTATTGCAAAACCTTATTAATAGAAGGCAGATTATACCTGGCCTCCAATAAACCTCTGCAATAAATTCCATTAAACTCCATACTTAATCTTGTCCGTTTCGCACCAAGCAAGTAATCAGCCAACTCTTCTTCTGTTAGCGCTTCCTCTTCAGGTGTTGTTATTGCAACAAGGCTTGAGTGATTTAATGCCTCTTTTTTTTCAAGGTATTTATCTCTTAATACTTGTCCTTCTGTTGAAAGATCCAGTTCATGCAGCTCTTCTAGCGATAAGGCGGTAATGTCCTTTTTTGACATCCCATCGCTAAGTAAATGTTTAATAAATTTTTCTTGTCTTCCATAAAATGCTTTTATTTGAAAGGTTCTTCGCAATTCATCAAGATCCCCATCGGCTAAGCCGCTAAAAGATTCACTAAAACGTTTTCCTTCTGCCGTTCCCTGATTGATTTCATCAGATGCACAGTGATCAAGTAAATTTACCTTTACTTCCTTTACCCACTCTATTTCAGACACGTATTTGCGTATATCCTCCGCCATAATATAAGCGAAATTCGGAGAACACCAGTATGTTGGCAGCCGGAACACCACTTCAACTTGAGCTTCCTTAATGACGATATGGTCAATAAAACCCAGCTCTGTTAAAGGCTGATCTAACTCAGGGTCATAAACTTTATCAAGCATCTCATACACTTTTTTTTCTTTATTCATAAAGTCTTATTCACCTCTTTTTTGAGTAGATTAACTACCTTTGTTCGAAATTTCTTAAAAATTAAGCGTTATGTGACACTAACTGGCATTTATTTAATTTCTCTTTTTGAGCTTCAATATCGATGTTGTACAACCTTGCCGCATTTTCTCCTAATATTTTCTTTTTTACATTCAGATCAAATGTAACTCTTGTTTCCTGCTGAATATCTTCTGGAAGCTCAAAATCAACAAATTTTTCAATGAGCCATTTCGGCTCCCAAATCGCGTAATCACTTCCAAAGAGAATGCGATCTTCATCCATCCAATACAACAATTCACTGATAATTTCCGCAAAATAGCGAGGGCGTGTATGGAGAAACGAAATCGCAACGGCTAATCCGCCGTACACATTTTTCTCTTGTGTGGCAATCCAGCAGAAATCTTCTAAACGGGGCAGCCCCACATGTTCCACGATAAAATTTAACTCAGGAAATGAACTCGCTGCGTCATCTATATCAGCAACATCAAAAGCATCACGATTTAAAGGCGTTACCGTTGGCCCTTTATGAATATGAATATTTTTTATCCCGAGCTGCTGGCACTTTTCAAGATAGCGCTGGGCTCCAGGCTCAGACAGCTTATACCCTTTTGAATCTCCTACCCAATCGGCTGTATAAAGCTTCACTCCTTGCCAGTTATATTTTTCTTTCATTTTTTCCAGCTCTTCTAATCCACGATTGCCATGGCGAGGGTCGAATGTTCCATTGCAAATAAAACGGTTCTGATATTGTTTTGCGATCGCTTCATTGGCATCAAAATCACCAAAGCCATTTTTATAAAATTCTCTTAAATAAACAGGCTGAAAAATGGCCATATCAGCATACCCTTTGACAATGACATCATTCACCAGCGTTTCCGGATCATATTTCAGAAACTTCTCTTTTTCCCACAGATATTCCTCCGGGCTTAGGTTCTTATGATAATCATAAAAGCAGCTGATGAATTGATCCCCTTGAATATTCAACTGATTTTCTTTGCTTCCATCCCATAAAGCAATGTGAGCGTCTATCACGAAAATTTCTTCTCCGCTTGCCGTTTTATACATTTTTCTTCCCCCTCGAAAAAATGTAGTAACTATTCATACTTTTCTTTCAAGACAAAAACTTTGCATTAGTAAACGCTTTCATAATTGATTTGAAAGTTTTAATCAACTCTTTTAATGAAATTCTCTCTTCCATTTTCAATATTCAATACTGTACAACTTTTATACTGCAAGAGTTGTGCCAAAAATTCATTTTCATTGGATTAGGAAGGAAATAAGGATGGATATTAATTGAAATTCCCCATTAATATCATCATTTAATACCCGTATTAAAGGAATTTAGTTGATTATTACTATTTTCAGGAAAAATAAAAGAAACGCAGTTTATAAAATGATTGAGTCTATAGCAACAGATGAATTAACATGCGACACTGTTGCAATTAAAGACAAATGACGCAATATGCGACATTTTGACTGCAATGAACGACTTTAAAAGTTCAATTGATCATTCCTTATATTTAGTATATAATGGCGACAATTACGCTTAGTGCTGCATTTTATTCTTTTAACAACCTACTTTGAAAGCGCTTCCCTTAACTGACCCTTCTGTTTGCAGCAAAAATAGACTGCTTATACTTACATTACTTTATAAAGGAAGGTAGATCACAATATGAAAAGTCCGTTTATCTCCTTGAATATTCCCTCCTCGCCAAAGAGTGAAAGAATTAGAATTGAGAAAGCTTGGGAGCACTTTATATCGGGTGAACAATTAGGCTGTGATGTGAGAGATTTAACTTATAAATCCTGGGAACGCTCCTTGAAAAACGGGATAAATCCGATTAAAGGAAAAGCACCTATAGTTTTATCGCAGGACAAAATACAAGAGTATCAATCTGCCAACCCCCTTTATTCTATTTTAGATCCTCTCCTTATGAAGCTTAAGGATTCAGCATTAGACTCAGGCCATTTAGTCGTTTTTTGTAATCATAGTGGAGAACTATTATATATAGATGGAGATTCCTCACTTAAACAGAAAGCGGAAGACATGAACTTCATAGTTGGAACTTCATGGTCGGAACTCCACGCAGGGACCAACGCTATGGGCACCTCTCTAGCGATAGGTGCTCCTATGCAAGTATTTGCCGGCGAGCACTTTTGTCAGCCGGTCCACGATTGGGTGTGCTCAGCGGCCCCTATTAAGGATCCTGCCACCAAAAAGGTTCTTGGGGCCATTAATTTAACTGGCATTTGGGATGCAGTACATCCCCACTCACTTTCTACTGTCGTGTCTACTGCCAAGGTGATTGAGGAGAAGCTCTTGAATCATCTGAAATTCGAACAATTTGTGTTACTGGATCATTATATAGAAACAACTTGTAAAAACCCCGGCAGAATAGTAGCAGTACTTGATCGCGGGTATCAAGTTATAAAAGCTTCTCCTCTCTTTTACGAAAACGGCTGGGTCGGCCAGGATAATCGCTTAATTGATTTAGATAACACCGCTTTGTCATTAGATGCTCAATATAAGTGGGAGGCCGAAAAAGGGGAAGGAGGATGGACGTTTGAGTTCATTCCCTATTTACATCAAGGGTATCCCATTGGTGCTGTCGTGCATGCACTTTCCCCTATAAAAGCATCACAAAACACCGGGAATTTTACAAAGCACAATTTTTCAAGCATGGTTGGCCAGTCCTCAACATTTTTATCTGTTATGACAGAGGCTCGTTCAATAACAAACCTCAATTTACCAGTGTTAATTGAAGGAGAGAGCGGGACGGGAAAAGAATTATTAGCCCAATCCATTCATTCATCCGGATACCGGTCTTCCGGACCTTTTGTAGCGATTAACTGTGGAGCTATTCCAAAAGAACTCGCAGCAAGTGAACTATTTGGATATGAAGAAGGTTCATTTACAGGCAGCTTAAAAGGAGGACGCGCAGGGAAGTTTCAGCAGGCTGAAGGCGGAACGATCTTTTTAGATGAAATTGGGGAGATGCCTTTAAATTTACAAACCCTATTGTTACGTGTTCTTGAAGAAGGGGAAATTGTCCGTCTTGGCGGAAGCCGGTCCATTAAGCTAAATGCCAGGGTAATTGCAGCAACAAACTGTGATTTAAAAAAAGCCTGTGAAGAAGGCAAGTTTCGTAAAGATCTTTACTATCGGCTCAATGTTCTTTCCTTACAAGTACCTCCATTGCGTAAGCGGTCTGGAGATATCCCGTTGATTTTAGAACATCTGTTTAAAAAAATCTGTACGGATATGGGGCGGTCCCACCTTGAGACAGACGATCAAGCTTTGGATGCTTTGGAGATGTATAACTGGCCAGGAAATTTACGTGAATTAAAGAATTTCGCTTATAAAATGGCTGTAAAGGTACAAGGCAATTTCATAACCTGCGCTGATCTTCCAAAGGAATTTAGTGAAGAACAAACAGCTACAGAGCACACTAAAACGTCTGGTTCATCGAATCCTTCTATAAATGCGGAAGCACTGCCAGCGTCATTTTCTTCCCTGCCTTCATTAAAGCACCAGGAATTGCATATGATTCTTGATATGCTTAATGAGTTAAATGGGAATGTGACAGAAGCCGCGAAAAGACTGGGCATTCACAGAAGTACCATTTATAGAAAACTCGGCCGTGAATATTCGCGTGACAGAGCAGGCTATACACCGAATTAGACCGCATATTCTAGTTGAGATGCATGGTATTGCTTTGCTATTTAGTCAGAGAATTCTAATTATTAAGAAAGGATTAAGCCTGTACTTTACACAAAGCCTTCCTTTTGGAGGCGGTATTTCCGAGCTTTTTTAGATATTTACGAGTACAAGCAATAGATGGGCTCGAATATTCCATACTGATGATCACAAAAAAGAGGGCTGTTCCCGAAAGCCAGTTTTCACCGAGTTTCGGAACAGCCCCATTTTTATGAAAAGAAGCCAGAGCCTGTCTGGAACATATAATACAATCCGTAAAGAACACTGATGACGGAGGTGATCCTCATCAGCATAATCGGGATGGCTTTTTTAGACGTTATTAAAAACGGAAGGCCTAAAAGAGTTGTAAAGAGCAGCATCCCCACGACCGTGCCAGCACCGAAAATTAAAATAAACTGAAACGCTTCTGAACCGGTATTTGCCGTTGTCGCGGTCAATAATACCATCGCCGCACTTCCGGCAAGCCCATGAATAACACCGATCACAAACGATTTTTTGTGAAAGTGCTGGTGCCTTCCGTCTTCTTCAACTGTCCGGCTTTTGCGCACGCCGTTCAAGCCTAAATAAACGAGCATCACCCCAACAAAAAATTCAAGCAGCGTCGCCACGTTTTCCGGAATATGCCGGCCAAGCGCTACGGCTGTTACACCAATAAGCAGGAGAGTTGCTGTATGTCCGAGTCCCCAAAATACACCTGCGAGTGAAGAACGGGACAACTTCTTCGTCCGGCTTGCGATTGTTGAAACCGCGATAACGTGATCTGGTTCCGTTGCATGTTTAATGCCTAACGTGAACCCAAGCAGTAAAATCGATAAAAGTCCGCCTTGAATCATGATTCGTTCCCCTTTTCAATACTTTCTTAGCTGAACCGGTTCCTGGTCAAGCTTGCGGCGCATCCAGTTGGCGCACTGCAAAATAATCTCTTCGATTACATGCGACGCATTGGCTAAAATCCGAATGGCGCATCCGCTATTTTTAAGTTCAGAAAACCCACTGCGAATGTGATCCTCATAGGGCGCCAAAATCTGCTCCAGCTCTTTCTGCCAATCCTGCCCAAGCATCGGTGAGATGATAAAAAGCGAGCCGACATGCGTATACCCTTCCATTTGCATAAGTGAAAACAACTGCTGATGATTTGGCTTCAAAAAAAGGTGATCGTACATTTGAAGAGAGCCATCCTCATATATTTTCAGCTTTGATCGAATCCACTCATACTGGAACGGATGGCCGCTTTTCGACCAGCCCGGTGTTATACTATCACTGTACAGCAACGTGGCTCCTTTTTCCATATGAATTATCGTTTCCTGCTGAAAACGTGCCTGCTCGTATGCGATCAGCGGGTCCGGCACATACAAAAACACGCTGCCTTTTGCGAGTGAAACAGCCATCGACTGGTACACCGGTTCATTCGGTGTTTTGTATACTTTCGCCGCTGACTGCGTTGTGAGCGTCATTTTTGCGCCTTGCTCAAGAACAACGTCCGTATGATAACGGTCGCCGCCGACATAGCCGCCGCCGACATGCAGGCTGTACACGGTCGGCTCATTTTCTTGAAAGTACACGGGACGCGCCACTTTAAAGGCGCCATCAAAATACGTATCGGCCACGACGGTTTTATCGCCCCGGCAGACCGCTTTCATGCGCAGCGTGCCGGTCATGCTCATGCTTCGATTCCCATTAACAATGCATTTTCTTTAATCCATTTCACCACATGATCAAGCCCGGTTTCCTCTTTTAAATTTGTGAAGAAAAATGGCTTGCTCTCGCCGCGTGATTTTTTTGTATCTTCCGCCATGACATCTAAATTTGCACCAACATACGGAGCCAAGTCCGTTTTATTAATAATGAACAAATCCGACTTGATCATGCCCTGTCCGCCTTTGCGTGGAATTTTCTCTCCCTGCGCCACATCAATAATGTAAATCGAGAAGTCTACTAATTCAGGACTGAAGGTAGCCGCCAGGTTATCGCCGCCGCTTTCGACAAAAATAATGTCCAAATCAGGATGCGCTTCATTCAATTCATCAATGGCCGCAAAGTTCATCGATGCATCTTCACGAATCGCTGTATGCGGGCAGCCGCCTGTTTCTACACCAATAATCCGGTCTTCCGGCAGCACACCATTTTTCATTAAAAACTGCGCATCTTCTTTCGTATAAATATCATTTGTGACAACCGCCATACTGAATTCATCTTTCATCGCCCGCGTCAATTTTTCAACGAGCATCGTTTTGCCGGCGCCAACCGGGCCGCCGACGCCAATACGTACTGGTTCCATTCTATTCAGCTCCTTTAATAATTTAAGACATAAACAGCCGAACTGGCAGCTGTTCATGCCTCATTTGCGCGATTTCAAGACCTGGCATGTTCATGCCAAGCTCGTCTTCTGTCATCGTTTCTGTTTGGTCCGCAATAGCTTGAATAATCGGCTGAAGCGCCAAAAGAATGCGCTGGCCGTCTGTTTGTCCAAGCGGGATCGCCCGAACTGCGTTTTGAATAAGTGAATGCACACCGGAAAAAAGATGTGCCGCGATCGCGTCGTTTTTATCTGCCTGTAAATGATGAGCCGCCAGTGCAAATACAATCGAAGGGTGGCCCTTCGCTTCTTTTTGGCGAATGCGCTGATAATACGTGTCGATCAGCAGGCTTTCGTATAAATCGGAGCATAACTTCGCCATTCGTTCCCCAATCCGCCTTGTGCCTTCCCGTGTTTCTTTGGACAGCGAAAGGGCTAAAAGAACGTGATCCAGTTCAATGATACCGTCAAATTGCCCGTTTTCAATCGCCTCATACGCGAGCCGGCAGGCAAGCGCATCTGTATAAGCCATTTGATTCACCATAAAAATACGCATTGCAGCTTCAAATGTGGCTGCGTCATGGATGGCGCCTTCATAAATGTATGTTTCCAGCCCAAACGAATGCGAAAACGCACCCGATGGAAAATTGGAATCACACAGCTGCATGAAGGACAGCATCGGATTAATCATGGCTGTGGCCGATATGGCGGAATGCTTTTTTCACCTGGCGCTCTTCCCGTCGAAATGGAATCTCAAGCTGCTGAAGCAATTCTTCGACTAAATAATCGTATTGGACAATCATTTCATCGCCTTCAAACTGAGCCGGCAAATGGCGGTTGCCGAGCTGGTGGGCTATGTCACCCATTTGCCCGATCGATTCCGGCATAATCGTCAGCACATCATCTGCCAAAACACTGATGACAATCATATTTTTTTCATCACAATATAAAACATCGCCATTCTGTAAATCTTTCGGTTCGCGAAGACGGATGCCGAGCTCGCGGCCATGGTCTGTTTTCACGCGCTGAATTCTTTTAACCAGTTCATCGCTCGCCAGAAAAACGCGTTCTATATGCGGCGCACGGATATCGTCTGTTGCGACGTTTCCAACTACTTTTTCAATAATCATCTTTATCCCGCCTTAAAATAAGAAATAGCGCTGCGCCATCGGAACAGTTTCCGCCGGCTCACACGTAACAAGCTTACCATCTACTTTCACTTCATATGTTTGCGGGTCCACATCAATGTCCGGTGTTTCCCCGTTGTATTTCATGTCGCTTTTTTGCAATGTACGGATATCTCCAACTGGCCGGATTATTTTCTCAAGGCCCAGCTTTTCGGGTACGCCACGCTCAATCGCGGCTTTCGACATAAATGTGATTGATGTTTTGAAAAGCGCTTTGCCGAAGCTCGCAAACATCGGCCGGTACAATGCCGGCTGCGGCGTTGGAATGGATGCGTTCGGATCCCCCATGACACTGTGTGCAATCAGTCCACCTTTTAAGACCAGCTCCGGTTTCACGCCAAAAAAGGCTGGTTCCCACAGCACAAGGTCCGCCAGTTTTCCTTTTTCAACAGAACCGACATAATCGGAGATGCCGTGTGTGAGCGCCGGATTAATCGTGTATTTTGCCACATAGCGCTTCGCCCGGAAGTTGTCGCCTTCGCCTGTTTCCTCACTCATTTTCCCACGTTGTTTTTTCATTTTGTCCGCCGTCTGCCACGTGCGCAAAATCACTTCGCCAATCCGTCCCATCGCCTGAGAATCAGAGCTGATCATGCTGAATACGCCTAAATCATGTAAAATGTCTTCTGCCGCAATCGTTTCTTTCCGAATGCGCGAATCTGCAAATGCAATGTCTTCTGGCACGGATGGATCAAGATGGTGGCACACCATAAGCATATCCAAGTGCTCATCCAATGTGTTTACTGTATACGGGCGGGTCGGATTCGTGGATGAAGGAAGAATGTTTGAATAGCCCGCCGCTTTAATAATATCCGGTGCGTGGCCGCCGCCCGCTCCTTCCGTATGGTATGTATGAATGACCCGGCCGTCAATCGCCGCAATCGTATCTTCCACAAAGCCGCCTTCGTTTAACGTATCGGAATGAATCGCCACCTGTATGTCATACTTGTCGGCTGTTTTTAAGCTCGCATCAATCGCAGCTGCTGTTGTACCCCAGTCTTCGTGCAGCTTTAAGCCAATTGCCCCTGCTTCAATTTGCTCTTCAAGCGGCTGGAGCCCGGACGCATTTCCTTTTCCCAGAAAGCCAATGTTCATTGGGAATGCTTCCGCAGCTTCAAGCATGCGAAAAATATTCCATTCGCCCGGTGTACACGTTGTCGCGTTTGTTCCTGTGGCGGGTCCTGTTCCGCCGCCAATCATCGTCGTCACACCGGATGCAAGCGCCGTTTCGATTTGCTGCGGGCAAATAAAATGGATATGGGCATCGATCCCCCCTGCTGTCACAATTTTCCCTTCTGCCGCGATCACTTCTGTCGATGCGCCGATCACGATGTCCACGCCGTCCATTAGGAGCGGGTTGCCCGCTTTGCCAATTGCCGCAATCATCCCATCTTTAATGCCGATGTCCGCTTTATAGATACCTGTATAATCAAGCACAATCGCATTGGTCAGCACAAGATCAACGGATTCAGCTCGTGTGGCAAGCGGGTGCTGCCCCATCCCATCCCGAATCACTTTTCCACCGCCAAACTTTACTTCATCACCGTACACCGTGTAGTCTTTTTCAATTTCAATAAAGAGCTCCGTGTCAGCAAGACGGACACAGTCACCGGTTGTTGGGCCAAACATATCTGCGTATTGGCGTCGCGGCATGTGAAAACTCATGAATCTCCCTCCTGATCAAGCGCGCCGTTCACGCCATTATTTAATCCGTATACGTGGCGTGTCCCCGAAAATGGAACGAGGGCGACCGGCTTGCCATCTCCCGGCTCAAAACGGACCGCTGTGCCTGCCGGAATGTTTAATCTCATTCCAAAAGCTTGATCACGCTCAAACTCAAGCGACGCGTTTACTTCCGCAAAATGAAAATGCGAGCCGACCTGTACCGGCCGATCGCCCCGATTTGTGACAAAAACGGACACTTCTTCTTTTCCTTCATTGCATACGACCGCGCCGCCGCGCAGCTTGTATTCACCAGGTATCATTTTTGCTCCTCCTTATCGTATTGGGTCATGAACGGTCACAAGCTTTGTGCCGTCCGGGAATGTCGCTTCTACTTGAATGTCTTCAATCATTTCCGGAATGCCTTCCATCACATCATCTCGTGATAAAATCGTCGCCCCAAACTGCATTAATTCCGGTACCGATTTCCCGTCACGCGCTCCTTCCATCACTTCATACGTTATAAGAGCGATAGATTCTGGATAATTCAGCTTTAATCCTCTGCCTTTGCGACGGCGGGCTAAATCAGCTGCTACGACAATCATCAATTTTTCCTGCTCACGTGCCGTCAATTTCACTAAAGACCCCTTCTTTCTTTTCTATCAACCGCTGTCATTCCAATCGTTTTAAACTAAAAATTTGAAATCTCTCAGTCTTATGTCATGTTTTCTAACATAATTATAGCTTAGTTTCCGAAAAAAAGAAATTCATCTTTTCTGAAAATTAATTTTGTTCATAAAAAAAGAAGGAATGTTGTCCCTTCTTAAACAACTAAATGTTGTTTTACAATATCTTTATGCGTCGTATCTGTTACGCCTTCACCTACGATCGTTCCGTGATCCAAAATATAGTAATAATCGGCACATGCAAACGCAAGATCAAGGCTGTGCTCCACTAGAATAATCCCCATCTCCTGACTTGATGCAATCTCGATGATCACATCTTGAATGAGCTGCACAATAGACGGCTGGATTCCTTCCATCGGCTCATCCAGGAGAAGCATTTTCGGTTTGCCGACGATGGCCCTCGCAATTGCCAGCTGCTGTTGCTGGCCGCCGCTCAGGTCACCTCCTTTGCGATGCATCATCTCACGCAAAACGGGAAACCACTCAAATACTTGGTCCGGCAGGCCATTTCGCTCTTTCTTTGGCAAAGCTTCAAGTCCGAGCAGCAGGTTTTCCTCTACTGTTAAGGAAGGGAAAATTTCTCGTCCTTGCGGCACATACGCAATGCCGCTTCTTGCCCGAAGTTCAGGGGCCTTTTTTTCAATATTTTCGTTTAGCCACTCTATCGATCCAGCTGCCGGCTTAAGCAGACCGGCGATCGTTTTAATGAGTGTAGACTTCCCGACGCCGTTCCGTCCAAGCACCGCTGTTACCTTACCAATTTCCGCCTGAATAGACACATCATTTAACACCATGCTTTCATCATATCCCGCCCGGATTGATTGAACTGTTAACATGCGCTTTCTCTCCTTCCGAGGTATACTTCTGCCACCTGTTCATTTTGCTGAATTTCCGACATCGTTCCCTCGCAAAGCACTTTGCCTTCATGCATGACGGTCACTTGCTTTGAAAAATTCCGGACGAACTCCATATCATGCTCTACAATCAGGACCGAGCAGGCCGTTGAAATTTCATGAATAAGTTCACCCGTTTTATGGCGCTCGGTGCCACTCATCCCGGCAATTGGCTCATCCAGCAGTAAAATCTCTGGATCCTGCATAAGCTGCATGCCGATTTCAAGCCATTGTTTTTGGCCGTGTGCAAGCATACCCGCTAACTGATGGCGCTGATCCATTAAGCCAATCCGGCTGAGCATTGCTTCCATTTTTTCTTTGTCTTCACCTGTCATCTTGGCCCGCATGACAGACCAGAGACCCCGTTCCTGTTTTAGCGAAAGCTCCAGGTTCTCCCATACAGTCAAATTCGCAAAAATGGAAGGAGCTTGAAATTTGCGTGTAATACCAAGACGAACAATTTCATGCTCTTGCAGCTTGCGAATGTTTTCCACTTGACGATATAATACGTCGCCGTCGCTCGCCTTTGTTTTTCCACAGATTACATCGAGCAGCGTTGTTTTTCCCGCGCCGTTCGGTCCGATTAAAAAACGGACTTCTTGCGGCTTTACTTCCAAATCAACACCCTGAAGTGCCTGAAACCCATTAAATGAAACCCGCACATCACGACACGACAGAATCGGCTGCATCGGCAGTTCCTCCTTTTTGTTTCGCTTTATTTCTTTTTTCGTTCCACGACTCAAAGGCGCCGACAATGCCATTCGGCAGGAACATGACGACAATAATGAAAAGAAGTCCTAAAAAGATCGACCATATATCTGGATACGTTTCACTGAAGAAGCTTTTGGCGCTGTTCACGATCACCGCTCCTAAAATGGCGCCGATTAATGAATGACGGCCGCCGACTGCTACCCATAACACCATTTCAATAGAAGGAATAATCCCCATCATTGCCGGGGAAATAAGACCGACCTGCAGGACAAATAGTGTGCCCGCAAGGCCCGCAAGCGCGGCTGAGAGGCTGTAAACAAATACTTTATAGGAAGTCGGGTTAAACCCCAAAAAGCGGACTCTGTTTTCCCCGTCC
This sequence comes from Domibacillus iocasae, assembly GCF_001750285.1. Classification (GTDB taxonomy): domain Bacteria; phylum Bacillota; class Bacilli; order Bacillales; family Domibacillaceae; genus Domibacillus; species Domibacillus iocasae. The sequence continues at coordinate 16,015 of NZ_MAMP01000021.1, read as the reverse complement.
CGCACAGCGGATAGCACCCGTCCCGCGCGGCTGTTTGTCAAGCGGGCAGCTAAAGTAAATGAAAGGCCAAGTATGATAACTGTCAGCATGTACAGGGCAATTTGCACAAGCGGGGATGCCAGTGAAAAACCAAGAAATGTGGTGAAGTTCGTTAATCCATTTGTGCCCCCAGTCCAGTCCTGCTTTGCAACAAAGAGTGTCACAAATACGACGACAACAGCCTGGCTGATTAAAGAGAAATAAACGCCTTTAATCCGGTTTTTAAATGTCAAAAATCCGAGCATTGCCGCAAGAAGGGCCGGAACGATCAGGGATGCTGCCAGCGCAAAAACCGGATTAGAAAAAGGAATCCAAAATGCCGGAAGAGCTGATACGCCGCTCCATTCCATAAAATCCGGAAGCTGGCCATTTGACGATTCAAGCTTCAAATACATGGCTGTGCAATACGCACCGATACCGAAGTAAACCCCATGACCGAGACTTAAAATGCCGGTATACCCCCAGATCAGACAAATGCCAAGAGCCACAATAGCAAAACATAAAAATTTACCCATCAGCGCCAGCCGAAATTCTGTTAAATAAAGAGGGCCTAAAAACAACGCGATAAAAAAGAGCCAGTAGCCAAGTTTTTTCTTATCCATTTTTCCGCTCCCTCCTATTCTAATGACCGTGTACGTGCGGAAAGCAGTCCAGCCGGTTTAAATTGTAAAAACGCAATAATAGCCACAAACACAATGACCTTCGCCATAGAAGCGCCGCTCCAAAATTCAGCAATCGTTCCCAGCATGCCGACACTAAGTGCTCCGAAAACCGTACCAATCAAGCTTCCAATCCCGCCTAAAATAACAATCATAAACGCGTCAACAATATAGTACGTGCCGATTGTTGAACCAATCGGCCCAAGAACGGTCAGCGCACAGCCGGCAATCCCAGCGAGACCTGAACCGATCGCAAACGCCGTTGCATCCACTTTTTTCGTTGAAACACCAAGACTTGATGCCATACTGCGGTTCATCGTTACAGCGCGCATTTTGCGGCCTGCTGCTGTTTTATCAAGATATAAATAGAGGGACACCATGCAAATGGTTACAAGTGCAATAATAAATAAACGTTTGTACGGAAGCACTGCCCCAGCAATAGTTAAACCACCGTCAAGCCATGTCGGCGCTGTTACCGCCACATTTGGCGCGCCAAAAATGGAACGTGCCACTTGCTGCAAAATCAAGCTGACACCCCATGTAGCAAGCAGGCTGTCGAGCGGTCTGTGATACAAAAAGCGAATAAGCGTTTTTTCGAGCACGAATCCCAGCAGCGCACCAATTAAAAATGAGAGCGGAATTGCTGCAACATAATAATAATTAAACAAAGAGGCCGGAATATAATGTGAAAATGCCTGCTGGACCACGTATGTTGTATACGCCCCAGCCATAATAAACTCACCGTGTGCCATATTAATCACATTCATCAAGCCAAATGTAATTGCCAGTCCAAGCGCAATGAGAAGCAAGATCGATCCGAGGCTGATCCCGTTAAATAGCTGTGTGATGACAACTGCCATGCTGTTCACTCCTTTTTAAAAACAAATAAGGGAGAAGTTTTCCTCCCTTATTTGTTCCGATTAATTTAAGCCTTCTGCCCAAGGGTATGTTTCTAAATACGGATCCGGTTTAACAGGCTCCCCTGAATTCCATACTTCTTTAAACTGGCCGTCTGCTTGAATCTCGCCAACGCGAACTGTTTTGTACGTATGCTGATTATCACCATCAATCGTTACAGTTCCGCCCGGTGCTTTAAATTCAATGCCGCCTGCCGCTTCTTTTACAGCATCGACATCAAATGATTCTGCTTTTTCAACAGCGGCTGCCCATAAATAAACGGCATTATAAGCTGCTTCAATTGGATCACCTGTCACGCGATCGTCTCCGTAAGCTTCTTTGTAGGCTGCGACGAATTTCTCATTTTCCGGCGTATCTGTTGTTTGGAAATAGTTCCACGCCGCATAATGACCGGTTAAAATATCTGTTCCGATACCGCGGATTTCTTCTTCTGCAATGCTGACAGAAAGAACCGTAATGTCATCCGCTGTAATCCCTGCATCTTTTAGCTGCTTGAAAAAAGCAACGTTGCTGTCACCGTTCAGCGTGTTATAAATGACTTCTGGTTTTTCTTCTTTAATTTTGCTGATCAGCGTGCTGTAATCCGTATGGCCAAGCGGTGTATATTCCTCACCGACAAGCGTGCCGCCTTCCGCTTTGAGCTGCGCTTTAATTTCTTTATTTGCCGTACGAGGGAATACATAATCAGACCCAATTAAGAAAAAAGATTTCCCTTTGTTTTCAAGAAGCCATGTAACAGATGGCACGATTTGCTGATTTGTTGTTGCACCTGTGTAGAAAATATTCGGTGATGACTCCATCCCTTCGTACTGGACCGGATACCAGAGCAGACCATTGTTCTGTTCAAATACTGGCAGCATTGCTTTTCGGCTTGCGGATGTCCAGCCGCCAAAAACAGTCGCTACTTTATCTTTCTGCAAAAGCTTTTTCGCTTTTTCTGCGAATGTCGGCCAGTCCGATGCTCCATCTTCGACAACTGGTTCAATCTGCTTGCCAAGAACGCCGCCTTCTGCGTTAATTTCTTCAATCGCCATTAATTCTGCATCTCGCAGTGATACTTCACTGATCGCCATTGTACCGCTCAATGAATGCAGCACACCGACCTTAACCGTATCGCTCGTGTCGGCAGCTGGTGCATCTTCCTCTTCATTTAAAGCATTTGACGCTGCACAGCCGCTCAGCGTAAGCGCGGCAGCTGAAATCGCTGCGATGATTGTGTGTTTGCTCCAAAATTTTCTCATTACTGTCATACAGACACCCCTTAAAAAGTATTGTTTTCGTATGATATAATGAGAACAAGGCATAGGACTGATCATTTTATGCTTGTTCTCCGGACGGCATTCTCATTGAAATGAGAATGCTTTTTTATCCCCTCCTTTTCGTCGCCTTTTATACCTTTAATATGTAACAAAAGATAACATGGTTGATGTGTTCATTATACAGCGATCCTTCCAGAAAATAAGTGGTTTTTGTTATATTATCTAACATAAAAAAAGAGACCTTCATTTTCCGAAGATCTCTTTTAAGCACGTTCTAATTTTAAATTGTAACGGTATGTTTCTTCTGCAGATGTTAATTTGTAGCCCATAGCCGGATTAAAGTCGAGCGAAATTTGTTTATGAAGATTTTCCTGGCTTTCCTTTGAAACAAGAAGCGGAATATCCTCTACAACAAATAAATCATCTCCTTCTTTTTTTCGATCAATTTTCAAATGATATTCGGATGCAATCGAGCAGCTTCCAATAAAAACCGACTCAATTCGCACGCCTTCATTTTCCTTGTACTCAACCTTTTTCAGTTCCGCAGCTGCCGCTGGTTTTACTTCAATGTTCATCATCATCACCCCCCTGTTCTTTTCTCCAAATTGCACAAAAAAATCACCGAATCTGATTCGGTGACTGTTACAGTTCATTATTCATTCCAGATAATCACAAATTTTTGTCCCGCACCTATAAAAGAAAGAATGTCCAAATCCTTGTCTATTACTTTACCTATTACATTTACTTTTTCATCCGCTGGCAATGGATTGAGGACAATCTGCATCTCACCTGCATACCTTAAGTACTGTTTGTTATCAACTGTTATCGAGCCTCGCTGGCGGGCTGTCGTCTGAAACGGCTCTAATGTACCTCTGCCGACTTGCGCAAACCCTCTTGATTCAACAGAACGAATGCAGTCTCTTGCCGGATCCTGCCTGTTCGTTTGAATACTTTGATAGAACGATACATCTGTGAATGGCTCCGCTCTTAACGGAATACATCCTTCCTGCCCAAACCATTTAAACTGCTGGAACGCTTCTTCTGATAAATGAGGATCGCCAATCAACACTTTTTTTGTATGTAACTGACGTACAAGTTCGATCGCGGCAGCAAAAGGCGGCTCAGAACGATGTTTTTCAAGCGTTGGCAGCCCTTCAAAAATAGGCCCCCTCTTGTCGCTGTCACCTGCGACAAAGGCCATTGTGGCTAATCCGAGTGAGCAAAGCCACTCATTTTTTTCTTTTATGTACTGGTCATCAAGCCCTGTTTCAGGACGCGGATAAAAATTATGCCATGCTTCTATGTTGCTTATATCTGCCCCCGCATGAAGTATTTCCTGCCAATCACCATTTGTTAATGTACTCGCATTTAACGCCACTTGCATTTTAGTAGAAAGGAAGGCAATTTGACCTGAATCAATGCCATAATCGACACGAAGCCCGGTCACACCCCATTCCAGCAGCTCTTCTACCTGATCGATTGAGGCTTCAATCAATTGCAACGAGACAGGAGAAACATCCGCGATGAGATCCATCCCAGCTTGTTTTGCCATTTGAGCAAGCTGTTTAAACCGGCTGCGAAGCTTGGATGAATCATCTTCCGGAATGTGCAGCGACGTGAATATCCACTTAAAACCATGCTTCCGCGCCTGCTCTATGTATGCCTGCTGCTTTTCGTTTATTTCTTCATTTAAATAAATTGAAATCCCAAACATTCTTAGCCCCCTGTTTTCAAATATGATTCTGCGCTCTTGAATCAGTCAAATTCTGCGGCCATTTCGTCTTTAAATCCAAATAAGTACGTAAAGATAAATCCGGCGATATACGCAATCACCAAACCGACTAAATAAAGAACAATTTGATGCGGAAGCACGATGAATGCAAGCGGCAATCCGGAAACACCTACAGCAACCGTTGCAATATTAAAATAAGCTTGAAAAGCACCCCCTACACCCGCACCAAGACAAGCTGTTAAAAATGGCCGGCCCAGCGGCAGTGTCACACCGAAAATAAGCGGCTCTCCGATTCCAAGCATCCCCGAAGGAAGCGCTCCTCCAATCGCCCGTTTCAATCGAACTTTTTTCGTTTTCATATAAATCGCAAATGCCGCACCTACTTGTCCGGCTCCACCCATCGCTAAAATAGGCAGAAGCGGATCATCGCCAATTGAATTAATCAATTCAAGGTGAATAGGTGTCAGCCCTTGATGCAGCCCTGTTACAACAAGCGGCAGGAACGTTGCGCCTAATACAAAGCCTGCAACAATACCGCCAACATCCAGAACAGCCAGCAGTCCGCCTGTTATCACATCTGAAATAAAACCGCCAATCGGCATAAAAATAATGTACGTCACAATCCCCGTGACTAATAAAGCAATCGTTGGTGTCAAAATAATATCAAGTGACTGCGGCACAACTTTTCGAACCCACTTTTCTACATATGCAATAAAGATGGCAGCAAACAAAATACCAATTAAGCCGCCACGCCCGGGAAGTAATGCTTCCCCAAACAACGTAATGCTTTCTACACCCGGATTAATAACCAAAATACCAGCTAACGCACCAAGCGCGGGCGATCCGCCAAATTCTTTCGCCGCATTGAGCCCGACTAAAATTCCTAAGTAAGCGAATAAACCGCCGCCAATCGTCGTCAGCAGTATGGCAAATTGTGATTCAGCATCCAGCCATCCGGCCTGGATGACCGCTCTCGAAATTCCGGTAATTAATCCCGAAGCAACTAATGCCGGTATTAAAGGAATAAAGATGCTGGAAATTTTGCGAAGAAACAATTTAAAAGGTGTCGAATTTTTTTCTTTTAATTCTGACTTTTTAACAGCTGTGCGATCCTTCAGCATGTTTTGGCCGGACTCCTTCACGACCCTGCCAAACTCTTCTGCTACTTTGTTTACTTTGCCCGGTCCCAAAATAATTTGAATCGTTTCCTCTTCTACAATACCGAACACGCCGTCAATTTGCTTAATTGCTCCTGCATTTACAAGTGTGCGGTCAACAGGTGTTACTCTCAGGCGGGTCATGCAATGTGTGAAGGAGTCTACATTTTCTGCCCCACCGAGACAATCAGAGATCTGCTGTGCGATAATTTTATCTTCATTTGACATATTATTTCCACCCTTCCCCCAATATTTCAACCCTTTATTTAACAGACAACGGCTTAAGAGCCGAATAACGCCTCATTTATTTAGAATTTTTTAAAAATTGAATGGCTTCTCTTGAGTTGTCAATGTATTGCACGGTTTGTTCGAATTCCGTAGTGGCAATACCTAAAAACAAAATATCAATAACAAAAAGCTGGGCAAATCTTGAAGCGGTGGCAGCACTTCTCAACGGCGCTTCATTGGATGCTGATGTAAAAAGGGGAATATCTGCCAGATCCGACACGGAAGATGATCCGTATTTTGTTAAGCTGATGGTCTTAATTCCTCTTTTTTGGGCTAAGGATAGTATGTTGATAACTTCTTTTGTTTCGCCTGAAAAAGAGATCCCTAATACAACATCGCCTTCTTCAGCATTCGCAATCAATGAAGCGACAAGATGTGCATCTGTAAAAGCGGTGGCTCCTTTATGGATTCTCAAAAATTTCTGCTGGGCATCCATTGCAATAAGATGTGATGCTCCAATCCCAAAACAATGAATGGTTCTTGCTTTAGCCAGCGCATCCACTGCCGCTTCCAATTCTGCATAATTAATAATATCTGCCGTGTCTGTTAAGCTTTGGATACTATTGCTGGTCGTTTTTTGGACGATCCCTTCTAACGATTCACCACTTTCAATATCGCGGTAGCCTTTTTCATGGTCTTTCACTAAATCACCGGCGACCCGTACTTTTAATTCTTGATATCCTTTAACCCCTATTGACTTGCAGAGCCGAATGACAGCAGCGCTGCTTGAATGCGCCATTTGACTGATTTCCCCTGCAGTAGAATGGAGTAATTTTTCAGGATTTTTCAAGATAAATTCTGCCACTTTTCTTTCTGATGGAGGGAGCTGTGTTAAGATATTTCTCAGCATATTTAATCCACCGGCCGCCATTACTTCGCATCCCCTTTCCGACTGCCAAATTGGATGGCTTTTCTTACATAGCCTTCTGCTTTTTTTAACAGCTCTTTTGCTTCACCAAATGTGACACCGCACTTCAGCATAACGATAGCAGGCTTCACCTCATTATTTGCCAAATCAAGTGTGCCTTCCGCTTCCTTTTTCGACACGTTCGTAATACGGGTAATCGTATGAACCGCACGTTGCTTCAGCTTAAAGTTGCTGACATGAACATCCACCATTAAATTTTCATACGCCTTGCCCATTTGCAGCATAGAAGCAGTGGAAATCATATTTAAAATCATCTTTTGCGCCGTGGCAGCTTTTAAGCGTGTGGAACCTGTTAAAATCTCCGGCCCAACGATGACTTCAATGCTTTGGTCGGCGAACTGACTGATTGGCGCTTCTTTATTGCACGAAATAGAAACCGTTTTTGCGCCAACCTTCTGCGCGTATTTTAAAGCACCTTTTACATAAGGCGTTCGCCCGCTGGCAGCTAAACCAACCACTGTATCATTGCTTGTCAGCCTGCAATTTATTAAATCCATTTGACCTGCTTCTTCATTGTCTTCTGCACCCTCTGCCGCTTTAATAAATGCCTTTTCACCGCCAGCCATCAGCCCTTGAACCATATCTGGAGATGTACTAAATGTCGGCGGACATTCTACCGCATCCAAAACGCCCAGCCGCCCGCTCGTTCCAGCCCCCATATAAATAAGGCGGCCCCCATTTTTAAATGAGTGGAGAACAAATTGGACGGCTCTTTCAACCTGTGGCAGAACCTCTTTTACCGCGTGCGCCACTTTCATGTCTTCATCGTTCATTATTTGTAAGATCTCTTTCGTGTCCGCTGTATCGATATGCACTGTCCGAGTATTTCTTGACTCTGTCGTCAGCTGCATGAGCTTTTCTTCCACCCAAACCCCCCCTTTTAAAGATTAAAAATATTGTACTGTTTTTAAACTTAAATTTCAATATTATTTTTATTTATTTGAAATTAAATTTCAATCAAGGCAAAAAAATATTATTAGATCAATGAATAAATCGCTTTTCCAACCCCGTTTTCTTCGTTCGATGCCGTGATTTGATCTGCCATTGACTTTACTTCATCCGGTGCATTCCCCATCGCAATTCCACGTCCGGCACATTGAAGCATTGAAATGTCGTTAAAATTATCTCCTATGGCTGCTATTTGATCCATCGGGATGCCGAGCCTTGAAGCCAAGGTTTCCAAAGCAGTTCCTTTCGTTGTCCCACGGGGCGAAATTTCTAAATTCATGTAATTCATACTGCTGGCTATTTCATATTCTCCGGATAATTTTTCCACTTTACGTTTAAGATGGCGTAAATTGTTCTGCTCGCTAAATACCGCTATCTTGCTAATCGATTTACGCTCTCTTAGCCATTCTGCTATATGCGGAATAACCTTCACATGGCATTCTTTCATGAACTCTTCTCTAAGCAGCTGGCTGCCGCCCGTTTTTTGGAGCGAAAGAATATTTTTTTCAATCCAATTTTCATTCCAGACATTTTCTTCGGGGATAATTAAGCTGTTTCCATCATACACATGGAAGTAAACGTTCTCATTCGAGCAAAACAAAGAAAATGTATCCAAAGATTCTTCTGAAAATGTCTTTTTTTCAATTAAGCTGCCCGAACGATTATGTGTGACAGCTCCATTTAAAGAGATGATGGGAGATTTCAATTCCAGCGTTTCCGCAATCCATTTTGTTGCCAATGGCGTTCGCCCGCTGCAAATGACAACCTGTCCTCCCCTTTTCTCAAACTCCCGAATCGCTTTAATGGAGTAATCATCCACTTCTTTTTCGTTGCTCAGTAACGTGCCATCTAAATCAATGGCAATTAATAAATATTTCATCTTTCTCCCCCTCATTTTCCTATTTTGAATAAAAAAAACGAAAAGAAGCATCTCTTCTTTTCGTTTTTTTGCATAATTCTAAATGGAAATAATTAATTATTCACCAAGACCTTGAGTCTTGATTGTTTCGCCTACAGCATCAATCGCTTGTGATTCATCCGAACCAGAAGCAGTTACTTTAATGGATGCGCCTTTTGGAATCCCAAGAGACATAACGCCCATGATTGATTTCAAGTTCACTGTTTTGCCGTTATACTCAAGATTTACATCTGAGCTGAATTTTGAAGCTGTTTGGACAAGTACTGTAGCCGGACGAGCGTGGATACCCGTTTCATCTGTAATTGTAAATGTTTTTTCTGCCATGATAAAAAAACTCCTTTATCGTTAAAATTGTACGCTTTCCCTATTATAAAATAAAGCCTGCACAAATACCACTAAAGTTATGTGCATTGAAATGATTATTCGCCACAAGCAGAAGAACCCGCCTTTCAACGAAGTGAAGGCGGGGAAATACTCAGTCGTATATTAGAATGGTGTTTTTCAATCATGATCAATGAGATAGTTCGATGCTGCATTGGAAATAGTGTTTATTAAAAAGCTTTGCACGAATGCTTTTCTAAAGTGTATTGAATCTTCGAATAATTCCAGATTAATGCTTATATTTACTTGCAAATCCTGCTGAATTCCCTTATCAAGTGAAATACCTACAGTCATTGCACCGTTTTTTTTCGCATATTTCAAGCTGCTGCTCACATATGGCGCTTCTGCAGCCGGAATGAAGCAGATGACCATATCACGCGGTCCAACCTGTAGCTTATTCAGCTCTATTCTTGCCAGCAGTTCATTGCCTCCGGTTCCCGAGCAATATTTCCTCCCTGCTATGCGGCTTTTTGGCTGTACCCGCCTATTCAGGTCCATTACTTGAATGCGCTCACTTGATCTAGGAAGAATATAAATTAACCGCCCATTGTTTTGCAGCGTATTTATAGCTGCAATTACTACTTTATAAAGAGAATTTAATTCCTTTTCGATTATCTTCAATGCTATAGAATCGTTTATTTGATCTGAATTTAAAAGCTGCTTCATGAAAACTAGACTATTGAAAGCTTCATTACCTGGCAATATTTTGACATCACGAATGCTTGGCATTTTATCACTCATTCCTATAGCGTCTACTAATTATTATACGCCTAAGAAATAAAAATACAATTTTTTTCAGTAATATTATGAAATTAAATTTTTTCAAAAAATTATTTTTTTAATTTCGCTGCCGCGCCAGATGCTTTCTTATATGGCTCTTCCACAGACAAACCAATCCGGTGGAATGTCGCCACATAAAGTGCGTCAATTATATTCATTTGAACCATTTTCGACGCAATACTGCCGATGCGGTTTTCATGTTCAACAACCGGTGTACCTAATGTGATGTCCGCTTCTTTGTAAAGCGGTGATTTGCTGACATTCGTAATGGCCATCACGGTAGCGCCTCTTGTTTTCGCAAAGCGGGCAAGCTCCAGGATATCCTTTGTTTTCCCAGACGTGCTGATGGCAATAAATACATCACCCTTTTTTAAATGAGACGCGATCGAAAGCATAAAGTGGAAATCCGGCGTCATCATTGCATGGAAGCCAAGCTTCGCAAACTTATAATGTCCGTCAACCGCTGCCGCTGCCGAGCCGCCCACACCGTAAAACAAAAGTGTCTTCGCCCCAAGCAGCGCCTCAATCGCTTTGTTTAATTCCCGCTTATCGAGTGCTGATACTGCCGCTTCAAGTGCACCTTTATTCAAATGAGTCACTTTATTGAATAATTCGTATGGAGAATCTTTTGACTGAAGCAGTGAAAAATCGTTGACGCCAACCGATGTATTCGACAGCTCTTTCACCAGCATTAATTTAAACGATTTATAGCTTCCAATCCCGATCGTTTTACAAAAACGAATCACCGTCGCTTCACTGACACCTGCTTTTCTCGACAAATCTCCTGTTGTCATGTTCGGCACCAGATAAGCATTGTCCAAAATAAAGGACGCTACTTTTTGTTCAGCCGCGCTCATTTCGCTGCTCTGCCGGTTTATTTTGTTTAAAATTGACGTCTCGCTCATGATGCCCCTCCCACATTTTGTCCTTTTTATCTTATCGGACGTGCTTCAAGAGCGTCAATCACTGGCATAAGAATAAATAGAAAGTTTATGAAAAAAGCTGCCACATTATTGCTTTGCGGCAGCTTTACGTTATTTACTTTGCTTCCCCCGGTTCCCGGTGCAGCGGCGGCGGAACAAGCCATCCTTTTTCTTTGTTCAGTCTTAAGACTTCACCGCCATATTTTACTTTTTCTCCATGAAAACGAGTATACAGCGCACCAACATCTTCACGGATACATTGTGCCATCGCCTGGCTGCATGCTGTTACTCCTACAGCAACGTCCCGGGAGAGCGCTGCAGCAATTTCCGGATCGGTAAAGCGCGCGCCATCCGGAATGTCATTAAGATCCGCCTTTGGACGTTCTGGCGGAGCTGGCGGTAAAGCCACCCCATTTGCTTTTAATACTTCGTCATATGCCATCGCTTCGTCTTTTGAAAGCTTTATTCCTTGTTCAACCAGCTTTTTCAAGTCGCCGTCTCCCGCATGGTTCAGCAATGTGCTATAACCAGCCGCCATACCTTTTGCTGAAAGCGATCCTACCCATAATGTATACACTTCACCGTAATGAAGAGGCTCATCTTTTGGATTCCCGCTTAATATACCCATATTATCCCTCCGTCAAAAATTAAATTTGTGCGCAGGCACTTGAATAGTATTTTCTGATGAAGGGTGGAATATGTAGCTTTCTTTTTAAAATCGCGCTGTCACCATTTTTTTGCGTATATAAAAGTCTACTTGTTAAAATACCGATAAGCTGATTTACTTCATTCATAACTAAAAACTGCTTATACGGAAGTGCAACACTTCTTGAAGGCTGTCTTCCGAATGAACTGTTGTAAAATTTCTCCTTCGCATACCACACTCCATTTGGTCATTCAAGTTGTGCCTAATTGTAAAGCGGGCTGCCAATCGGCATCAGAACGGTTTTCTCCCACACCGAAAACTTATCGTAATCGTCTGCGTCACTCGTAATAGGTGATTCCCCGTTCGCCCGCCTTAAACGCCACTTGTAATGATCACTGTACAGCCACGCCTCAGCTATATTGTTGAGCTGCTTGTTTTCATAAATTTCTTTCAGGCTTAAATGGCAGTGTCAGTCAATAATCGCATATTCTTTGCCTATGTTTCAAGCGATGTAATCGCTGTCTTATTTGTCAACAAAAATTGAGTCCTCATAAATGATTTTACTAATTCCGCTTCCTTTAAAATAACAACGTTGTTATTATATTAACTTATATCGATTTGTAGCATAATATATCATTGATAACAACGTTTTTTCATTGTATTATGAAGAAAATATATAATAGGTGATTTTTATGGCCATTACAATAAAAGATATCGCAAGAGCGGCTGGTGTCAGTTATTCCACTGTTTCAAAAGCTTTAAATGACAGCCCACTTGTCCAGCCCAAAACGAAAGAAAAAATTCATCAAGTGGCACGCAAAATGGGATACGAACCAAACTTCGCGGCTCAGCAATTGGTGTCAAAGCAATCAAAAACAATTGGGCTTATTTGGCCAACGCTTGAGCGTACGGCCTATTCAACACTTGTAACACAGTTAAATAATGAAATTAAAAAGCAAGGATTTTCAATGATTTTATCAGTAAATCCGGCGGACTCCTCCCTGGAGCTTTTTAAGCGATGCCATGTAGACGGCGCGATTATTTTTGATGAAGGAAACAGCGTTCCCTCTCCTATTACTGCACCTTTTCCGGTCGTTTCTTATGGGGCTGGCTGGCAAGATCATTTTTCATTGATAGATGTCAATTACCAGGCAGCGATGTTCAAAGCAGTGGACTATTTACAGCAGCTAGGCCATCACTCCATAACATTTATTGGTGATTTTTCTCCCCTTGATTCCCATCAGAAAGAAAAATACATTGGCTTTCAGCAGGCAATGAATCATTTTAACCTGCCTGTCCACCAACAATCTTTTATCAACTCTGCCGGGCTTGAATGGTACGACGGTTATCAGGCAACCAAACGCATGCTGCAGGGTTCTTCACGGCCATCTGCTGTAGTTGGTGCAAGCTACGATATTAGCGCCGGTGTAGTTCGGGCGATCCGCGAAACCAATTTGATTATTCCAAAAGACATTTCCATAGTTGGCTATGATAACATTCCACAAATGTCAACGCTCGAAGTGCCTTTGACAAGTGTCGGCGTGCCGGTAGAACTCATTGCGGAACAAATTGTCTCGCTTCTTTTTAAACAGCTGGAGACTGATTCTGCTGAACAAGTCACTAAAAAGCTCGAACCTGTTTTAACCGAACGAAATTCCTGCGCTCGTGTTAATAATCCTTGAAAAAAGTTTCCCAAAACGAAGGAAATGGATCGTTAGCACGTATGAAGAAAAAAGCTTTTATTTATATAAGTTAAACAAAAAAGTTCACACTTAGCCGTTGAGAAAAAATCAGGCAGCGGCACTTAGCCCCAGTCATGAAAGGGTAGCTTTTTAAAAAGGTATCCTTTTATGAGAGGAAGCGGAGAAAGCAAGAAGTTTAATTCAATTTATATAGTTCGTTAAGTAATAGCATTCAATCAAAATAAGAATAATTCAATCATTAAAACAGGTCTCATATTCACTAAAAAATCGGTGTCTTCAGTTGTCCACCTGTAACGCCAGCCACGACATTTTCCGCCGCAAGCATTGCCATTTTTTTGCGTGTTTCTTCTGTTGCCGATCCGATATGTGGCAATGTTACAACGTTTGGCATTAAAAGAAGCCGATTTTCCCGCTCTACTGGCTCCTCTTTAAATACATCGAGCCCGGCAGCTAAAATCTGCTTTTTCTGCAGAGCCTCAATTAAAGCCGATTCATCAATAACCGGTCCGCGCGAAGCATTGATAAAAATGGCGGTATTTTTCATTCGAGTAAATTCATGTTTGCCAATCATTCCTTTTGTCTGTGGTGTGAGCGGTGTCATCACACAAACGAAGTCCGACTGTTCAAGCAGTTCCTCCATCTGACAATACACAGCTTTATATGTATTCTCTGCTTGTTCGTTTCGCGAACGGTTATGATACAAAATGTTCATATCAAAACCAAAATGCGCTCGCTTGGCAAGTGTTGAGCCGATGCCGCCCATTCCGATGATCCCCAGTGTTTTATGATGAACGTCTACACCGAATTGATGATCCTTAAAGCCATTTTCTGTCCAGCCGCCTGTTTTCACAAATTGATCGAGTTCCGGCACACGGCGCGCAGCTGCGAGCATCAATGCCATGATCGTATCGGCGACTGTGTCATTCAGCACACCTGGTGTATTCGCCGCCCGAATGCCCCGTTTTTTCAGAAGCGGAATATCAAGATTGTCATAACCGACCGACTTGTTTGCAATAATTTTTAAATTCGGTGCCTGGTCCAGAAAATCCTCATCTACCTTTAAGCCAGAACCAATTAAGCCGTCCGCCGTTTTTAGCGCTTCCATAAACTCCAAATAATTTTCTTTATACCCCGGGAAATAATGAACGTCGCATGATGCCCGGATATACTCGAGCGCTTCTTCATACAAACGATTATAGACTACAACCACTGGTTTCATTTAATTCATCCTTTCCTGATGCTATTTTTTTCATTGTAGCACGAACAGGAAAGAATTCTCATTGATCTTTTTTCAGCCCATAAATGAGTGTAACAATAAATAAAAAGGACCATCCCCGTTTTGAGGCAGCCCACTTATTATCAAATTCATTTTTCAGATTTTTTTCTTTCTGCCCTGTAACTAAATAGGCCTTTAAATACGCCTTTGCAGACTAAAGGCATCTTGGAAACAGCGGACGTCAGGGTTGTCAAATTACTTCTTTATGTTCTTAAGTGTGGGCTTATTTGTCAGCACGCTTGCAGAATCCGATGCCCTGTCTATTTTACAGCAAAGATTTCGAAGCACTTCGGATCAAAGACTGCTGTTTTAATTTATGATCGGCCTTTATTTTTTAGTGACATTGCTGACTGGGTTTCATCCGCTCATATCGATTACGCTGCTAAGCGAGCTGTTGCATTACTTCCACATTTACAATTATACTCATTCATTACATGCAGTCTCGCGACAGTCATGTACAGCCTATTTAATTTATCTGTATCAATTTTATCAGATCTTTTACGGATAAATCCGTTTCAAATATCCACTGGAATATTGGATATGCTTTGTTTTATATGATTATCAGTATTTTTGCCGCATACGGCATCAGTTTATTTTTTAAAGTTCCAAAAAATATTTACGCCACTGCACAGCTATACTATACTAAAAGGTAATTCACTTAAAGAGAGTAGTGTTTTAATTGAACAATGTAAGGACGTCTGCAAGACAGAAAACAATTGTGCTGATCGGTTTTATGGGTGTCGGCAAAACGACAATCGGAGAGCTGGTGGCGAAGAAATTATATCGAACGTTTATTGATGTGGATAAAGAGATTGAAAAAGATTTTGGCATGACTATTCCCGAAATTTTCGATCAGCACGGCGAACCATTTTTTCGTGACTACGAAAAGAAAAAAACATGCTTATTGGCGCAAGAAAAATTGAAAGTACTGTCTATCGGCGGTGGTGCTTTTTTAAATCCAGATATTCGGAAAGCCTGCCTCGATCACTGTATTGTATTTTATCTTGATGTCGCTTGGGAAGAATGGAAAGAACGGCTCAATCTTTTAATTGACAGCCGGCCTATTTTGCAAAGCAAAGACATTTCTGAAATTGAAGAGCTATTTTATAAACGGCAGAGTGCTTATGCCATCAATCATTCAAAATTGTCTATTAATCATCGGTCCGCCGAAGAAGTCGCCGATTTCATCGTGGATTCCCTGAAATATGCATGGGAGCTGTATGAGCCAAATAATGTTTAAAAAGCTGCACTGGAAGGATCGTTCCTTCTTTGTGCAGCTTTTTTATTGGAATAAATTTTACAATTTAAATAAAAAAAGAACAGCATCTTCTGTCCTTTTGAATTGCCAGGCGGCGTCCTGCTCTCACAGGGGGCAACCCCCAACTACCATCGTCGCTGAAGAGCTTAACTGCCGTGTTCGGGATGGGAACGGGTGTGACCTCTTCGCTGTAGCCACCTG
>NZ_MAMP01000020.1 GCF_001750285.1 Domibacillus iocasae | reverse complement strand
TTCGAACTTCATAGTCAGGTGGCTACAGCGAAGAGGTCACACCCGTTCCCATCCCGAACACTGCAGTTAAGCTCTTCAGCGCCGATGGTAGTTGGTTGTTTCCCCCTGTGAGAGCAGGACGCCGCCTGGCTGTGAATTTAACTATTATATTCTATTTTATCGTCGCGGGGTGGAGCAGCCCGGTAGCTCGTCGGGCTCATAACCCGAAGGTCGCAGGTTCAAATCCTGCCCCCGCAATCATTTGGTCCGGTAGTTCAGTTGGTTAGAATGCCTGCCTGTCACGCAGGAGGTCGCGGGTTCGAGTCCCGTCCGGACCGCCATTTACTTTTAGATTACATAATTATTCGATATAATAACGATACAATCAGAAACCTTAGGATCATCACTATCCTAAGGTTTTTTTTCGAGGAAAGAAGGCGGACTAATGAAATCTTCTTATACGTGGATCATTCATAACTTGCAGGACTTGAGTTTTTTTGCAAAAACACTGGCAGATGCACTTCTTCCAGGAGATGTGCTATTACTCGAAGGCGATCTAGGTGCGGGCAAAACAACTTTTACACAATATTTAGCAAAAGCACTTGGTGTAGCAAAAAACGTGAACAGTCCAACGTTTACTATCATCAAAGAATATGAAGGGATTTATCCCCTCTACCATATGGATGTTTATCGATTAGGGGAAGAATCCGAAGAAGATTTAGGGTTTGATGAATATTTTTTTGGAGACGGGATCACTGTGGTGGAGTGGGCGCATTTAATTGCTGACCAGCTTCCGGACGAGTATATACAGATTAATCTTTTCCATACAGGTGTGGAAGGACAGCGCAAAATAAAACTAACAGTAAACGGGGATCGATATGACCGCGTTCTTGAGAAGGTGAAGACGATTGAAAATATTAGCGATTGATACATCCACTTATACATTGTCGATTGGCTTAGCAGATGGGGATGTCCTGCTGGCTGAACAGGTGACAAATGTAAAAAAAAATCATTCAGTTCGGGTCATGCCTGCTATTCAGTCTTTAATGAACGATGTGGAGATAAAACCGGACGAGTTGGAGAAAATTATTGTGGCTAATGGTCCAGGTTCTTATACAGGCGTCCGCATCGGTGTGACAATCGCAAAAACACTGGCGTGGACGCTGAATATTCCGGTTGCGGCCGTTTCAGGGCTTGCCTCATTAGCAGCGTCTGCTCCTGTTATTGACGGTCTTGTTTGTCCAATATTCGATGCTCGGCGAGGTCAAGTTTTTACTGGTTTGTACCGTTTATCAAATGGTACAGTAGAAACGGTGTTTGAAGACAGGAATGTATTAGTAACGGATTGGTGTAAAGAGCTGCTTCGCCAAAAAGAAACAATCCTGTTTGTTGGCCAGGAAAGCATTTTACATGAAAAAACAATTGCGGAACAAATGGGTGAGTCGGCTGTATTTGCAGGAAAAGCCGTACCATACACACGCCCGGCTGCTCTTTTAACGCTCGGAAAAGAAACAGAAAATGATCCGGCAGCAGTCGTGCCGAATTATGCGCGTCTGGCCGAGGCGGAAGCAAAATGGCTCGAAGCGAAGGAAAAGAAGGAGAATGGCCGTGAGTGATCTGCGTATTCGACCAATGGTCATAGAAGACATTCCAGCTGTCCTTGAAGTAGAATTGGCCAGCTTTACCATTCCGTGGCCAAAAGAAGCATTTGAACGGGAAATCGCGATTAATCAATATGCCCATTATTATACGGCTGAACAGGGCGGCCTTATTATCGGCTATTGCGGTATGTGGGTTGTGTACGATCAAGTGCAGATAACAAACATCGCTATTTTGCCTGAGTTTCGAGGGAAAGGCTGTGGCAGCGAACTGCTTGGCTTTATGATCGAAAAAGCGAGGGAACATGGAGGGTCCGTTCTTTCACTTGAAGTTCGAGTCAGCAATATTCCCGCGATGACATTATACAAGAAATTCGGTTTGCAGCCGGGTGGAATCCGGAAGCAGTACTATACCGATAATCAAGAAGATGCTTTAGTAATGTGGGTGAATTTATAATGAAAAAAGACACATATATTTTTGGGATTGAAACGAGCTGCGATGAAACGGCAGCGGCCATCATAAAAAATGGTACGGAGATTGTGTCAAGCGTTGTGTCGTCACAAATCGAAAGTCATAAACGATTTGGCGGCGTCGTGCCGGAAATTGCGTCACGTCATCATGTAGAGCAGATTATTTCAGTGCTCAATGAAACACTTGAACAGGCAGGATTAACATTCAGCGATATGAACGCAATTGCGGTAACGAAAGGACCTGGATTGGTCGGTGCTTTGTTAATTGGCGTTAATGCGGCAAAGGCAATTGCATTTGCTCATAATCTGCCGCTGATCGGTGTTCATCACATTGCCGGGCATATTTATGCTAATCGTCTTGTGAAAGAAATGACGTTCCCGCTTCTGTCACTCGTCGTGTCGGGTGGTCACACAGAACTTGTATACATGAAGGAGCATGGATTGTTTAAAGTGATCGGGGAAACACGCGACGATGCAGCCGGGGAAGCTTATGATAAAGTCGCCCGTACGCTGCATCTTCCTTATCCAGGCGGTCCGCATATTGACCGGCTGGCAGCGGAAGGACAGGATATATACGGGCTGCCGCGTGTACGTTTGGAAGAAGGTTCGTATGATTTCAGCTTCAGCGGCTTAAAATCAGCCGTTATTAATACGGTTCATAATGCGGAACAGCGGGGAGAAATAATTATTCCAGAAAATCTGGCTGCAAGCTTTCAAGCAAGTGTCGTTGAAGTGCTGACAGAAAAGACAGTTCGCGCCGCAAAAGAATACAATGTGAAGCAAGTGCTTCTATCAGGTGGCGTGGCAGCCAATAAAGGACTACGCGCAGCATTAGAAAAAGCGTTTGATGACTTAAATAATATCGATCTCGTTATTCCACCACTATCACTTTGTACGGACAACGCGGCCATGATTGCAGCAGCGGGCACGGTGTTATATGAGCAGGGAAAACGAGACGGGATGGATATGAATGGCCACCCGGGCCTTGATATCGAACAGTTTTAAAAGGGGAGACATTCTCATGCAGAATGTCTCTTTTTTTGTGTATAAAGAGGATAAATTCATTCACATCCTGTGGGTAATGTGTATAAAACTGTGGAAACCCTTGCAAATAGCAGAATATTTGTTGTTTTTGTGTGGATAAAAAAAAGAGAGGCTGTGGATATCCTCTCACTTACTTAGATTGCCATTGCTCCCATTCATCCATCAATTGTTCGATCGCATTATTCGCATTATCGAGCTGTTGCTGAAGGGATAGTGATTTTTCATGATCCTCATAAATCTCAGGCAGACAAAGAAGCTCCTCCACTTCAGTGATTTTTTCTTCATACGCCGCAATTTCTGTTTCAATCTCTTCAATACGCCGTGCTTTTTGCCGGTCTTTTTTTCGCTGCTCTTTATCCGTTTTATACGAATCAGCGGCTGCAGGTTTTGCAGTCTTCACAACAGATTGAACTGTTTCAAGTGCAGCAAGCTCTTCTTGTTCATTTTTCTTTTCAACGTAGTAGTCATAGTCACCAAGATAGACGGTGACGCCTTCTTTGTCGAGTTCGATTACTTTCGTGGCGATCCGATTAATAAAATAGCGGTCATGAGAGACAAACAAAAGCGTGCCTGGATAATCAATAAGCGCATTTTCCAGCACTTCTTTGCTGTCAAGATCCAAGTGATTGGTCGGTTCATCCAGAATAAGAAAATTTGCTTTTTGCATTGTCAGCTTTGCAAGTGCCAAGCGGGCTTTTTCGCCGCCGCTTAATGCCGCAACGGGTTTCAGCACATCATCTCCTGAAAAAAGGAAGGTACCAAGAATGGAACGAATCTCTTTTTCCGGTGTGCCTGGATAGTCATCCCACAACTCTGCCAGCACTGTTTTCGCCCGGTTTAAATGGGACTGCTCCTGATCATAATAGCCGATTTCGACGCCGGCACCATGCCCAATGCGGCCGCCAATCAGCGGGAGGACACCGATAATGGATTTCAATAATGTTGACTTCCCGGCGCCGTTTGGTCCAACAAGTGCGATACTGTCACCGCGTGTAACCGAAAAGGACAAATCCGTTCCGATTTTCTCACCATTGTAGCCAATCGCCACTTGATCAATATTCAACACTTCATTTCCGCTTTGCCTATTTATATCAAAAAGCATGCCAGGCGGCTTTTCGTCGCCGTCAGGACGCGCCATCATCTCCATCCGGTCAAGCTGCTTGCGACGGCTTTGGGCTCTTTTTGTGGTGGAGGCCCGGGCAATATTTCGCTGAATAAAGTCCTCAAGCTTTGTGGCTTCTTCCTGCTGCTTTTCGTATTGTTTCATTTCTCGTTCAAACTGCTCGGCTTTTTGTGTTAAATATTTGCTGTAGTTGCCGGTAAACTTGCGGATTTTATGACGAGAAACCTCATACACCTGATTCACGGTTTTATCCAGGAAGTAGCGGTCATGAGAAACAATCAGAATCGCGCCTGAATATCCTTGTAAATAGTGTTCGAGCCATGAGAGGGTATCGATATCAAGATGGTTAGTCGGTTCATCAAGAATGAGAATATCCGGTTTTGTCAATAAAAGCTTCGCAAGAGCAAGACGTGTTTTTTGTCCGCCGCTTAACGTGGAAATAAGTGTTCCATAGTCATAATCATGGAAGCGGAAGCCGTGTAAAATTGAACGCAAGTCTGCTTCATATTGGTAACCGCCCGCTTCTTTAAATTCATTTTGCAGCTGATCATAGGCAGTCATTACTTGATTGTACCGTGTTGGATCATTGTATATATCCGGATTGGCCATATCTGCTTCAAGCGACCGCAGTTTTTGTTCCATCTCACGTAAATGGTCAAAAACGCTGTTCATTTCGTCCCAGATGGACAAATCGGATTCAAGACCAGTATCCTGCGCCAGATAGCCAATCGTTACATCTTTTGGTTTCATAATCGCGCCTTCTTCATGTGAAAGCTGTCCGGCAATTATTTTTAGCAGCGTCGATTTGCCTGCGCCATTACGGCCGACGAGCGCGATCCGGTCGCCTGACTGCACTTCGAGCTTAATATTCGATAAAATAAGTTCAGCTCCATAATATTTCGAAAGCTGCTGTACTTGCAGAAGAATCATGTTTTTCACCTCACTATCCACTTTACTTGAGGTGCGCACTTCCGGCAATGAAAAAGAAGCAGTTCTTGTGAAAAACGCTACAAAGATTTATGATTGTATTAACACAAAAAAAGAACATGGAAGCGGTATCATGTTGGAGGGAAAAAAATGAATAATGATTCGATGAAAATACCACAAGCAACGGCGAAGCGTCTGCCTTTATATTATCGATTTATCCAAAACCTGCATTCATCTGGAAAACAGCGGGTATCATCTGCGGAATTAAGTGAAGCAGTGAAAGTAGATTCGGCGACAATTCGACGGGATTTTTCTTATTTCGGTGCGCTCGGCAAAAAAGGATATGGCTACAATGTCAGCTATTTGCTGTCTTTTTTCCGAAAAACACTTGATCAAGATGAGGTAACCAATGTGGCGCTTATTGGTGTTGGAAATTTAGGGACGGCTTTTCTAAATTACAACTTTCTGAAAAACAACAACACGAAAATTCAAGTCGCGTTTGATGTGGAAGAAAGCAAAGTCAACACCAAAATTGGTGATGTGCCAATTTATCATATGGATGATCTTGAAAAGACGCTTGCTGATTTACATGTGCCTGTTGCTATTTTAACGATTCCGCAAACAGCAGCACAAACGATCACCGATCGGCTGGTCGCGGCAGATATTAAGGGCATTTTAAACTTTACACCGGCAAGGTTAAATGTGCCGCCGGAAATCCGCGTTCATCATATTGATTTAGCGATTGAGCTGCAGTCGCTTGTCTATTTTTTGAAAAACTATCCTGATTAATCTGTTGAAAAATGATCATGGTATTGCGCGGTTAAATCAGTTATGATAAGGAAAAGGGAGGTGTGTGCCAATGGTAGGTGTTGGCAGCATGGTTGTAATCGGCGCGGCAGCGCTTTTGATTTTCGGACCGAAAAAACTTCCGGAACTCGGACGAGCAGCCGGTGATACATTGCGTGAGTTTAAAAACTCTACAAAAGGATTAGCCGATGATGATGACGATCAGTCAGAGGACAAAAAAGAGTCCAAGTAATGTTAGGATGATTGACAAATGAGTCAGCAGGATATGACAATATATGAACATCTAGAAGAATTTCGAAAACGGCTGATGATTGTCGTTGTTTTCTTTTTTATTGCAGTGATTGGTGGACTGTTTTTTGCGAAGCCAATTATTCATTACTTGCAGCACGCCGATGAAGCAGCGGCATTAACAATGAATGCATTTCGTGTGACCGACCCGCTCAAAATTTATTTTCAGATGGCTTTTGTAATTGGTATTATTTTAACGTCTCCGGTTATTTTGTATCAGCTGTGGGCATTTGTCAGCCCTGGCCTTCATGAAAAAGAACGGCGGGTTACGCTCAGCTATATTCCAGCCTCTGTTTTGCTGTTTCTAGGCGGACTGGCGTTTTCTTACTTTATTTTATTTCCGTACATTATTCATTTTATGATGAAGCTGTCCGGAGACTTAAATATTGAACAGGTCATTGGCATCAATGAGTACTTCCAGTTTTTATTTCAAACAACCATTCCATTCGGCATTTTATTTCAGCTGCCGGTCGTTACGCTGTTTTTAACGCGGCTCGGTATTATAACACCGCAGTTTTTAGGACAGATCCGCCGCTATGCGTATTTTGTTTTGCTGGTGATTGCCGCGCTTATTACGCCGCCGGATATCTTCTCGCACATGATGGTCAGTGTTCCGCTGTTTATCTTGTATGAAGTGAGTATTTTCGTATCAAAAATTGGCTTTAAAAAAATGCAGCAGGCAGAAACAAAACAAGCCCAACAAGAAAAATCCGTCCAATAAGCTGGACGGGTTTTTCCACATTAACGGGCAGTAAGAATCCCATGTATTTTTCAGCGGCTAATCGGGTTCGTACTGTCGATTGTTCAAAGCGCTGGCAGAGAACTTAGCGACAGTAGAACGGGGCTAGCCATTAGTGAGGGATGAAGAAATCCCACTAATGGAAGACTCGCTTTATTTTTGGCTTTTTTTTAGCTTGAAATGCGTAAGCATCATGCGGATACCGGTGCCAATATCCATCGTTGCCAGCAAAATAAGCAAATAGGTGAAAAAGCCGAATTCATTTTGGTTTACGTCTTGAATCGCGAGAAAGACAAAAAAGAAACCGAGTATGTTAAAAAAAATCCCTCTTGTTAAATATGACTGCACTTATTTTCCTCCTTAAAACCAGCTGATCCATTGCGACATTTGTTCCATCTCCTCCGCTTTTCGGATCATTTCCTGAATGTCGTCCGCAAACACGTACTGCATAAGCACGACAAATGTATTCATAGAGACATGCGCCATAATCGGCACAATGATTCGTTTTGTTTTTACATAAAGAAATGCGAATGTAAAGCCCATCGCTGCATATAATATCGTGTGCTCGAGTTCTGTGTGCGCAACAGAGAACACGAGAGAACTAATAAGCGCTGCGAAGAAAAATGGCATACGGTTATAAAGCGATCCGAAAATAATTTTGCGGAACACAATTTCTTCTAAAATCGGTCCAAATACAGCGACTGACAAAATCACAAGCGGCAGCCCTTGGACAAGCTCGATGATCTGCTGAGTATTTTCTGAGCCTTGTGGAATGCCGATTTTTGTTTCTATGCTAACCGCAATAATTTGAGCGGCAAACGCCATAAAAACACCTAGAATTGACCATACTACAGCCCAAGCAGCCGAAACAGGCGCCTGCCGCTCAATGGCATTGCGATACGTTGACCGCCATAACATAATCAGAATAATTAGTGTTGCTAAGGCGAAACTGATCACGGTCCAGTAACCAGGGACAAGCGCTTCCGGAACACCTGCTTTATAAAGCAGCGGCCCACCGATAAGACCGGAAAACTGCATTAAAATGTACGTGATTAAAATCCATCCATATTCTTTTTTCACGAAAAAACTCCTTCTTTTCAATACATACGTTTATTGTACTATTGAACAGAATCCGCTTCAAATAAGCAGTCTGAAAATTTTTTTTCTTTACGCTTGCAAATGAGAGGCGGTTTCCCTTATTATAATACTTGTGTTAGCACTCATCAGAGTAGAGTGCTAATAAAACATATTTAATCATTTTTGAGGAGGGTTTCACTTGTTAAAACCACTAGGTGATCGCGTAGTAATTGAATTGGTAGAATCTGAAGAAAAAACAGCCAGCGGAATTGTACTTCCAGATTCGGCGAAAGAAAAGCCGCAGGAAGGCAAAGTCGTGGCAGTGGGTACAGGACGTGTGCTTGACAGCGGAGAGCGTGTAGCACTTGAAGTTGCTGAAGGCGACCGCATCATCTTCTCAAAATACGCAGGAACAGAAGTAAAATATGAAGGCGTAGAATACTTATTGCTCCGCGAAAACGATATTCTAGCTATTATTGGCTAAGGGCCTGCACGACGCAGGTCACAGAGGCGTTGCCGCATGACGCGGCGTATTTAGCCTTTGAACCTTATATATTAAACGAGTAATGATAAAAACAACTAATTATTTGAAGGAGGCACTTTTAAATGGCTAAAGATATTAAATTCAGTGAAGACGCGCGCCGCGCAATGCTTGCCGGTGTTGATAAATTGGCAGATGCGGTAAAAGTAACGCTTGGACCAAAAGGACGCAACGTCGTATTGGAGAAAAAATTTGGTTCACCGCTTATCACGAATGACGGTGTAACAATCGCGAAAGAAATCGAGCTTGAAGATGCATTTGAAAATATGGGTGCGAAATTGGTAGCGGAAGTTGCCAGCAAAACAAATGACGTTGCCGGTGACGGTACGACAACAGCAACGGTTTTGGCGCAGGCGATGATTCGTGAAGGTCTTAAAAATGTAACAGCAGGCGCAAATCCTGTCGGCATCCGTAAAGGAATGGACAAAGCAGTTGCAGCCGCTGTTACAGAGCTAAAAGCAATTTCAAAACAAATCGAAGGCAAAGAATCCATCGCACAAGTTGCGGCGATTTCATCTGCTGATGACGAAGTTGGCCAATTGATCGCAGAAGCAATGGAGCGTGTTGGCAACGATGGCGTTATCACGATCGAAGAATCAAAAGGCTTCACG
The DNA here is from genome assembly GCF_001750285.1 of Domibacillus iocasae. GTDB lineage: Bacteria > Bacillota > Bacilli > Bacillales > Domibacillaceae > Domibacillus > Domibacillus iocasae. The sequence continues at coordinate 362,168 of NZ_MAMP01000020.1, read as the reverse complement.
ACGGAACTTGATGTTGTAGAAGGTATGCAGTTTGACCGTGGCTACGCATCTCCGTACATGATCACTGATTCTGACAAAATGGAAGCGGTCCTTGAAAATCCGTACATTTTGATCACAGACAAAAAGATTACAAGCATCCAGGAGATCCTCCCAGTGCTTGAGCAAGTTGTTCAGCAAAGCAAACCGCTTCTATTGATCTCTGAAGATGTAGAAGGCGAAGCACTTGCAACACTTGTTGTAAATAAATTGCGCGGCACATTCAACGCAGTCGCTGTTAAAGCGCCTGGTTTCGGTGACCGCCGTAAAGCGATGCTTGAAGACATCGCGATCCTGACAGGCGGTGAAGTGATCACTGAAGAGCTTGGTCTTGACCTAAAATCTGCAGACATCACACAGCTTGGCCGTGCTTCTAAAGTTGTTGTGACAAAAGAAAACACAACAATCGTTGAAGGCGCTGGGGATTCTCAAAACATCGGCGGCCGCGTCAGCCAAATCCGTGCGCAGCTTGAAGAAACAACGTCTGAATTCGATCGTGAAAAATTGCAGGAGCGCTTGGCGAAACTTGCAGGCGGCGTAGCAGTAATCAAAGTCGGTGCAGCAACAGAAACAGAACTAAAAGAACGCAAACTACGCATTGAAGATGCCCTGAACGCAACACGCGCAGCGGTTGAAGAAGGCATCGTATCCGGTGGTGGTACAGCGCTTGTGAACGTCTACAATAAAGTAGCCGAAGTAGAGGGTGAAGGCGACGTCGCAACAGGCGTGAAAATCGTTCTACGCGCACTTGAAGAACCAGTTCGTCAAATCGCGCACAACGCAGGCCTTGAAGGATCGGTTATCATCGACCGCCTGAAACGCGAAGAAATCGGTATCGGCTTCAACGCAGCAACAAGCGAATGGGTTAACATGATCGATACAGGTATCGTTGATCCGACAAAAGTAACTCGTTACGCTCTTCAAAACGCAGCATCTGTCGCAGCTCTGTTCCTAACAACAGAAGCAGTAGTCGCAGACAAGCCAGAAGAAGGCGGCGGCGGTATGGGCATGCCGGATATGGGCGGCATGGGTGGAATGGGCGGCATGATGTAATATCATCCCCTGAAAAAGCGTCAAACCTTGATATATAAGGGTTTGACGCTTTTTTATTTTCTTCTTTTTTTGAAAAACTCATAAAAAAATCATAGTTAATTCTTAGGTAGTCATTAAGAATATAAAACTTGTCGAAATAAGGCTGTATAATTTAATGATGTCACGTGAAAATTAAAATGTTTAGTTTGTATTTGGCAGAAAACTTTGAATCAGAATGTCTAATTTCCTCATCTATAGTGAATTTACACAGGGAAAAATAGCAGTTGCCAGAAATTTTAAGATGAATAGAAATATATTTCCCTTGAAACTCTTTCCAAATGGATTGTGAAAACATAAAATAGAGTGAAGCTATGTTTAAATTAGCAGGGGAGGAAAATTGTTAGTGGAAGTACTCGACGATAATAAAACTCTGACAGAAGAAGTATTAAAGGTATATAATGCTGATTTTCAAAATAATTTAAAAGAAATAGCTGAAGAAATAATTAATCACTTATCCGAAGCGATTAAGAAGCGTGAAAGTGGTTTTTCTTTAACTTATTCTAATAATGTGCATTCAGGTCAATATTATGATTTTAAATTTCGAATTAAGGAAAGTTATAGTTTAAAGGAAAAACTTTTTAGAAAGAACCTAATTTGGAAAATAGCTTCGGATCTAGATGGCCAAGGTACTGATGAGCAAAGTGAAGGCATTATTAAATCATTTTTACATAATTTAGATGATTTAATAGGGATTAAAATTTTAACACAAGTTAAGAATGATAGTTATAGCATATATGAGATTTTGAAAATAAGTAAAAATGAATTAAAAGATTTTGGTATTAGCTTTGATTTTGAAGAAGAACAACCTAAATCTATGAAGAATGGCATGAGCATATATAATATTAAAGCTCGTTATAATGAATATAATTTTGAATTGCAAATAAAAAGCCAAATAGAGTCTGCGTGGGCAGACATGGATCACGAGATGTTCTACAAAGATTATGGGATTACTCCAATTAGAAAGTCTGTGCAACAAACAATGAACAAAGTTGGGAAATTGTTACACGAAGTTGACGATTTATTGCATTCAATTAGATCTTCAGAAATAGAATTTAATAAGGGTCAGAACAAGTTAATCATATTAAAGAAGCTTAGTGAAGAGTTTCAAGTCTTTTTAAAGGAGGAACTAAAAAATCCTTATAATTTTGATTTCAGCCAATACATAGATTTTTATGAATACATTCTTAGTAAAAAAGATTGTGAACCTAAAATGATCTGTAAAGATAAAGTAATATGGCCAAGAATGAATTATGATGATAGACAGGAAAGTCATGAAAACTATAGAAAAATACATCGTAGAAATTATGATGTTTTAGTTAATGAAATAGTTTTTGCTAGTATTAAAAATTTTATCGTGAAAGAAGATATTTTAGATGTAGATTTAAATGAGTACTTAAATTTATATATTTCTTATATTGTCGATAAGCAGATTCAAGGTCAGGAATTTAAAGAAGGTATTCAGGAAATAGTTAATGAATTATTAAATAAATGCAAAGTCTCCAGTATTTATACGGATTATCATAAATACAGAGATATAGAAGAATACTATGCGCTTGTATATGATGAATTTATAAACAACTTGGGATTAACTGAGGATAATCAAATCGAGTTATTAAACTTAATAGGGCTGAATTTTGCATTTACTGCCTTTGAAAATACCCTGATACTTGAAGAGAAACATTTTGATTTGTTGTTTGAAGCGACCAATAACAGTTCAGAAAAAATAATTAGAATGTTTAGAAAGTTGGAAAATGATCTTAAAAGTAAGAAAAGAATAGAACAGGCTAAAAAAGCACATTTAAAATTTGAAGAACAAATAGCTTCATTTATAGAGGGGGATCAATTTGAATAAAGAAGTATTTGTATATACACAAGACAGCCAGTTGTATATTAACAGTGTACTGGAATTCAAGGATCTCAAGGAAATTGCAGAGCCTTTAATATACGGAGATAACCCTCTGGGTTATCAAAGAAAACTTGATAAAAAGCATTATTATGAACTAGCTAGAAAATTGACTAAAGGGGATGTTTTATTACCTACTTCCATTATACTAGGTGTAGATAAAGAATTTTTGAGTGAATATATGGATCTAGAAGTGGATAATGAGGTAAAGATCACACAATTTCCAATTGGAAAGTTAGTGGCACTGCAAGGTAAACATTTTAGTGTAGTTGATGGACAACATAGATTAGCTGCATTAGGATTGGCCGTTAGTAAAAGAGAGGAATTAATAAATTACAAATTAAATGTAGTCATCTTGGTTAATGATAGAGTACAGCGGATTAAAGAAATTAAAGTGTTTACAGATATAAATTCAAAAGCTAAAAAAATCACTACAGATTTAACCTTGCTCGCTGAATATAATTATAGAGTATACTATAAGCCTGAAGAGCTAACAGAGAAAGAGATATTGGATCATATTGGTGTCAGAATAGCCTATAATCTAAACGAAGATGAGTATAAACCTAATGTGTGGTTAGAGGCCATAAAATTAGATGTAACCTCAGATGAAAATAATGGTGTAATCGGTGTAGCAGCATTTAAAAATTCTTTAAACAGGTTAATTCTTACTTATATTCGAAAATTCGATGATGGTAATAGGATAATCGATTTTGACATAGAGAAAATAAATTCGATAGCAGCTGCACTAACTGGATTTTTACTAAAAGCATGGGAAATTATACTTAACAGATGGCCAGGTGCTTTTAGCTTCTCTACAGATAATCTGCACTCTTATAATAACGAATATTATCTTCAAAAAACTACAGGAGTTAACGCATTACATTTAATTTTAGAAGAAATCCTTAAAGAAAATAATTTTGTTGAAAAGACTTTATCTGAATTAGAGCGAGCTTTATCTAGGAGTTTAATTGAATCAAAGGATTGGAAAGTAAAAGGGCAATTTGCTGGACTAACTTCAAAATCAGGCTTTAATAAAGCAGCATTAATCATATTAAACAAAGGTAATGAAGTTACTTGAAATTCAGATTTATAAATTATTTTGACATGTAAATATAAATTCATTACCTACTTACTTATACAAAATTGTTATTATTCAGTATAAAAACACCACTTTAATTTATTCGAGTGGTGTTTTAACAATTTTGTTTACAGTAGCTTATAATAAGCCACGCATCAACTGACTAAATTTCTCCGCTGCATTTTCCTCCATATTTTTGGTCATGTGCGCGTATATATTCATGGTCGTTTTATAGTCTGAGTGGCCAAGGCGCAGCTGAATTTCTTTCACACCCACGCCAGCTTCAATTAGTAATGATGTATGTGTATGCCGGAAGCCGTGAAGGGTGATCTTCTTACTGATACCGGCTTTATTTAATAATCGGATTAACCGAATCTCAACAAGCTTTCGTAGCGTAGGATATCCGTCTTCACGTGCGAACACAAATTGTTTGTTGTAGTAATGGTCTCTATTTTTCAAAAACTGCTCGTTTTGTTCAGCTTTATGCTTTTTCAGAAGAGCAACCAAATCATCATCAATTCGGATCGTTCGTTTTGAACTGCTTGTTTTAGGCGGAAACAGCTTATAATTTTTTGTGTTGTTAGCAGGTGTATAAAGCGTTTTTGTGATTTTTAATGTGCCAGCATCCAGATCGATATCCGGCCATTTTAAAGCCATCATTTCGCCAATCCGTAGCCCTGTATAAGCGAGCATAGTGAAATAAAGAAAGTCATTTTTTAATCCATCTGTTTTTGCAGTTTGAAGAAGGTTAATCAATTCATCCCTCTCTAAATAATTCAGTTGTTCCAATTCCTCGTTTTCATCGACTTCAAAACTTTTCTTCTTCGGCAGTTTGAATCCCTCTGTCGGATCGTTTTTAATTAACTCCAATTCAAGAGCGCGTTTAAAAAACATTCTTCCCGTTGTATGCATACTGTCCAAATAATTTTTACTATATTGATTCGAGAGATCAAGAAGCCGGTCTTGATAGATTCTTTTTGTAATTCGCCGGAGCTGTGTATCCTGCCAAAGCTCCGTTAATCTTTCTAATGCAATCCGGCGAGCTCGGACACTGCTTTCCTTAGCATGATGCCCGTACCAAATCAAAAACTCTGGAAGAAAGACTGATACTTTCAGCTTTGCTTCTGACTTCAACTCCCCGTCTTCAAATTGCTTTTCCATAAGAGCAGCAGCACGGATCGCTTCTTTTTCTGATTTAAAAGTAGATTTTGTTTTTTGAACCTGTTTTCCTGTAACAGGGTCGAGCCCAAGACTGACGCTATATCCCCATTTACCTGTTTTTGTTTGATAGATATAAGCCACAGATGTTAACGCTCCTTATTAATCCTCTAACATAAGGTTAAGCAGGATTTTTAGTTTGTCTCGCTCTTTCTTGGATAGAATTTTTCCTTCGTAATATATATTTCCGTCTCTTTCTAATAAATGATTCAAAGAAAAGAAGCGTTCCGTTAATTCCTCTTTCGGAACAGTTCGAGTCACTTTTTGACCTGTTGAATCGGTAAATTCCTCTTTATTAAAGACATCGAATGAGATCTCAGTGAAATTTGTTTTTAGAAATTGATTTAGGTGCTTTTTTATTTTTATTCGATCTAGCTGCTCAAGATCTTTTATCAGCTCATCTGAATGATCCGTGAGCCAGCTGTGAATATCTTCTAGGTGTAGAGCATCAAACATCGAGTATAGATGCTGGTCCGTTGGATAATTCTTTGCATCCTCGAAATCTTGAATAAATTGAGCCTCAAGACCACTTCTTTTGCTAATTTCATCAATAGATAGGTTTTTAATAGACCGTATGGATTTAAATAATTTTTCTTTAGGAAAGCTTCCATGCAGCAGAAGTCCAACGGGATCTTTTCTATAAGATGGTCTCGGATCATAAACAATGTTTACGTTCTGCTGATTATACTCAGCAGCTCTTTTTGGAAGGAAACCATCGAAGTCGTTGGAATCAGTTCTGAAATTGATTGTATCCATATAACCCGCTAGTCTCATTAACTCAAAGTAATCTACTTCAAGAGCATTAGATAATTTTTTAATAATTTCTGGAGAAGGAGGCTTATCTTTTCGTCCATTTTCTAATTGTGAAAGATAGCTTTGAGAAACACCTACAAGATCAGCCAGTTTATACGTACTCAACCCTTTTGCAGTCCGCTTGTCTTTTATATAATTAATAAATTTTTTCATTTCAAAGCCCCCTGTGTTAAACATGCTCTTTGAGTATTATTATACTCGAACTGATTATAAAATGAATGAATTACCATTAATTACTTTACAAATTAATTGAGTATTTATATAATTAATTTGAGTTTTATTAAACTTAATGAAAAGGAGTGAAGAGAATGATTGAAATCTCGATTGATGAAAAGCGTGTAGAAGAGATGTATAAAAAGGCGGTGGAAGAAAAGCTTGAGAAAATCGAACATGATCGGTTGTTAATGAGCAGCAAGGAGTTGCAAAAATACTTAGGCCTCAGCTATCCAACGTTAAGCGAACTGTTTTTTCATGATCCTGATTTTCCAATAATTCGAGTTGGAACAAGAATGCTATTTTACAAGCCGGATATTGATGTGTTCATTGATGAATGGGTGGATGAGGTGAGAAATAATTACAATGGACAGGCTAAAAATATGAAAATATCAGTTAACAAGGTTAGCAAAGCAAAAAGTGAAAGAAATATCAGTTAAGAGGGAGGGACCTTATGAGCTTGATCGTTCAGGAACCAAAAGCGATTTATCAGATTGATGGGGAAGTGGGTCTTTACTATGATTTGAATATAAAAAAGATGGGACAAGCGTTCTGGATCTGCATGGCGGCCAAAAGCAAAATTAAAAAAGTAGTATGCATAAAAGCGTACTTCGTTCAGACGGTAGAAGAGGCAGAAAAAGAATTTATTACTTTTTCCTATGCTATAGAAAAAGTAAGTAGCAACATGAGTGAACCTTTATCTTTAAAAGAAGCTCGTGTGCTGGCAGGGATTTCACGGATAGATATGGCTACTATTATTGGAGCCAGTCTGAACAGGTGGATTGCTATAGAGACACTAACAGCAAAACAGCCGATGACGGCAGAAGAAGCCATTTGTTTTTCAGAAGCAACAGATTACAGCTTAACGGACAGTCCAGAAGTATTGCGCGATGAAAATCTAACAGCACATAAAAAATGAGCGGTTGCTGAGAACAACCACTCGAATGTAACAACCTATTTCATCCTGTATTGTAGCATAAAGCAGGGAATCAAGGAAGTGAGCGTATGAGTGTCTATCGAAAAAGGAAAGACAGAGAAAATCCTTATGTGCAGCTTCATAAAGGATTTATATATGATAAAAACCTTTCTTTTAAAGCAAAAGGCATTCTCGTCTATTTATTAAGCCGTCCAGACGATTGGCAAGTGTACGAGTCAGAGATCATTAAGCATAGCAGAGACGGCAAGGACAGCGTTAGAAACGGCATTAAAGAGCTTATTGAACAAGGGTATATTTCAAGATCTAATTTCCGGACGGATAACGGCAAATTTGCAGGTTATATTTATGATGTTTATGAAGAAAAGCAGAATGTTTTACCGGAGCGGGAAATCCGCTCCGGCTTATCCGCACCGGGAAAACCGTCTTCGGAAAAACCGTTTTCGGATAATCCGCCACTACTAAAGAATAAAGAAACTAATCAATATAATGAACTAAAGAATGATAGAACTAATAATGGTGCAAGTCCCCCAGACATTCCGTTTGATGAGATCATTGTGTATTTAAACACCATAGCTGAAAAAGATTACAAGGCAAACGCGAGATATACAAAACAACTGATTACAGAAAGGTATGAAGAAGGATTTACACTGGAAGACTTTAAGAAAGTGATTAGAATCAAAACAGCAGAATGGCTGGACCATGAACAATTCAAACAGTATTTACGACCCAAAACATTGTTTGGAGAAAACTTTGAAACGTATCTTCAGCAGGAGAAGCCTATTAAAAAAACGGATTACAAAAAACAAGGGAGTATTAGAACAGAAAAATTGCCGCAATGGTTTACTGAAAGTAAAAATGGCAAGGAGACGGTTGATTTAACTGCTAATGATGAAGAATTTCAGCGTGAAAAAGCAGAACTCGAAGCAAAGCTAAGAAGACGATAAAAAGTCCTTAGAACAACCTATATGAGTAAAATAGGCCTTCTAAGGACGATGTAAAGTTTTTAACCCTGATTATTCTTTCGGGGCTTTTTTTCTTTTTTTAAAGGCTTGGCTGTTTGGTCTTGTCTTTTTTTTCTTCTTAGCTTGTTCCGCTTTGATTAATAACATTAAATCACCGAAAGACATATCTGAGTCCTCCTTCCATGATTCTCAACGAAATAAAATAAGGAAGCTAATGACTAAAGAATAACTACTTAGTTTAACAATAATTCATTTCTTATAAGGTTTAAAGCATTTAATTATGTTTAGATGTCGTTGTATCTTATTTTAGCTATTCGTAGCATAGAGGACATCTGTATATAAGTAAATTATGAACATCAGATAACAAACACTATGTAAATTAATGGATTTGAAAGTTGAATCAATATATAATTTAATTTAAGCAATACATTAAGGAGAGATGAGAAAATGTTACATGAGAGTAATGAAAATAATAAATTAACAATTGAAGAAACAGATATTACATTTGATACTATTTACTCAAAACCTTATTTCCCAAATGAGTATGAACAAGAAATCAAACAAGCTAATTTGCTATTGATACCTTACCCGTCATTCAGAGACTTTGACAAACCTGTTTTTCCTGAAGAAACACAAAGATTTTTAGATTTTTTAAAAGAACAGCAAAATGAATCACTAAAGCCGGATATCGTTATATCTGATGACGAATACCGGGAGTTAGAATTACATGCTGATCTCGTTACATTGCCTTTACTAATTCTTGATAAGGTCGTAGTGCCGTTAGTCGTTGGTTTAATAACTAGTTACATCTATGAAAAGAAAAGAGTGCGTAAGACAGAATTGAAATTAAAAGTAACTATGACTGTAGTTGATGGTGAAAAATCAAAGACACTTTCTTATGAGGGTGACGCTGATCAGTTTGAAAATACGGTTCAAGCTGCTAAGGAGAATTTTTACGATTGAGGTAAGTAAATAATGGATATTTTGCAAATTAAGAAATACCTAAACACTTTTAGATTTAGTAAACTTGACCCAACTATAAAAGAAAGATTAACTGAGTTAAAAAAGATTGCTGTTTTGAGTGGTGATCAAGAAGTAGCAAAAGAAATATGGTGCCTTGAACAGGTTTATCAGATAATCCAACACTATCTAAAAGCTTTTAACCTCTTAAAAAAGAAAGAATACCTTAAAGCGTGGATGCAATTAGATAGGGCTGATATAGAATTTTCATTCTTACGAAAACACTTTGACTATAGCGGAAACAAATATAATCTTGAATTTTTAGAAAAAAATATTTATCAATTTCAGAGACTGTTTCCATATCAATATTTCTTAAGTAGGGAATCAGTTACAAAAAAAGAACGATGCTCAATCTGCAACCAAACAGTCTCAATAAGAAAGTCTTGTGGACATAAAGTAGGTGAGATATACAACGGTGAACAATGTAGCCGGATCGTAGAAGAGATAGAACTTTTAGGGTTTGCTATAGTGAAGAATCCTTTCGATAAATATACTGTTTTAATGCCACAGGACATTGAATATAATTATTTCATGCTTGAGAATTTATTACAAAGTATAAATCACCCATACACGAAATGGAACTTAGAAGTTCAAAAAGAAGATGATGTTAGGTATAAAAAATTGGGTAGAAATGCAAATTGCATTTGCGATTCTGGAATTAAATTTAAAAAGTGTTGTTTAAATAATGAAGATAGAAAAATAAAAGTAGATCATCATAAAATTACAGTGCTTGACAAAGTATCAAAAGATATAAAACCAATTCCTCGAACTACATTTAGAACTACAAAGACTAAAGAATAGAGAATCATTTAAAAGATTTAAGTTTGAAGGCAAAATAAAGGTTATATCTACGAGGAAATGATAGAGGACATATTCTCTTCTTTAGAAACTGGTGAGTCAGCTCCTTTAACTAAATTATGTTTAAGTAAATTATTGGGGATTGTGAATTTCTACCTATAAATTAAATTGCACCGTCCAATATTGGACGGTGCAATTTAATTTATAGACTTAATTCAGAGGAATATTTGTAAGGTTTATTTACTTGCAATCCTTGCAGCTGCATATTTGTATATAGCCATCTTTCCAGCCCCTCCGGCAACTCCTACAGCCACTTTACCAGTCCCGGAGGAGTAGAGAAACTGACGGATGTATTTTGGGCCTTTTAGCAGGATAATCATCAACCCAATGGCCATCATGTAATCCTGCAGTTGTTCGGTTCCGGTAATCATATTCAGGATCATCCACAAAAGAGCCACTTGAAATGCTTGCGAGAACACGACGCTTATGGCTTCTCTCCACCAGACGGACCATATATCAAAGTTCTCGGTTACGATGCTTTGTGCGGCAATAGGGGACGTGACGAGCAATACAATGAACTCACCAAGTCGTTGGATATATTGCATCCCGAGCAAAACAAACAGAATGACGATGATCAGAGCGCCGAGAAAAATGGATAAGTTAGCCGTAGGCGGAATTAAGGCGAACTTTTCAAGTGTTTTTGTATCTAACCCTTTGTCTAAAAAGAATTGGACGATGCTATTGTTGAGCTTTAACAAAACTTCATTTAAGAGCCATGGGGCAGTTGCGGCAAGGATAAAGGCCAGAATAGACTTGGAAACAACTTCTGCTACGCTGCGGCTTTGTACGCCAGCAAGGTGGTTGAACATAATTCCGATCAGTGACCAGGCGACAAATACGATACACAGCGATGTGGCCAGCGAAAATACAAAATCATAAACAGTTGCGACTTTTGGATATTTGGACAGATCCGTTGGACCAAGCATGAAAATCCCGATCCAGTCAAAAGCCATATTCGCAAAATCTTTCACCAGCTCTTGAATCATTTCTTTGAGCCATTCGATGGGGCTTTTAAAGGCATTCATGTAGTATCCTCCGTTCGTTTTTCTTAATACAGCATATTAGATTAATTAAAATTTGAATTCATCCATAAGATCCTCTAGTTCTCCTTGATTCTTAGTTTGCTTTGTATTCGAATCACGCTGCTCAATTTCTAATTCCTCTTCTAAGTGATCCTGCTCCGTTTCTTCCAAGTTTAAATCATCAATAATGTATGGAGAATCAGCAGTGGAACTCTCATCGTTCAAGCAAAATACGGAATAATCACTTCGGTCAGCCACAGGGTAGTCTTCTCTGGAGACTTCCTGGCTCAGCATGCCTTTAAAGTGCTTAAAACGGTCAAACCAAGCTTTTTCGATCCGCATCGGATATTGACCGGATAAAAACAGTAGGGCTTCGTCTTTATTCAGACGGGTAATTTCATCAGCTGTAATTAAGTCACGGCCCATGTACTGTGCAGATTCACTTTTTGATGAAGAGGTACGGCTGCTTGAGTTGGATTGGTTTTTAACACGAATGGTCGTTTTTCCGGCTAACTGGCTAAAGTACTTGGCTGTTTCATGTTCACCGGCTTTTAACAGCAAGCGAATGTCACAGTTGTTCATAACCTCTTTGGCAATTTCTTTTCCATATACTCTCTCTAGCTGACTGGTGTCCTGCAACACAATCGTCACTTCAATACCAAGGCTTCGTGTTGTGGAAAGCCGCTCTTCAAAGTTCGGCACCTTTCCGATATTCGCAAATTCATCAAGCTGCAGTAACACACTATTTGGCAGTCTTCCGTAATGCTGGTCCGCCAGCCGATACAATTCGGAAAACATTTGAGTGAAAAACGATGTAATCAACGGGCGAAATTCATTATCGGCAATGGGCATAATAATATAAACAATCATTTTCTTCTTTCCTAGATCTTCAAACAGAAAATCATTAGCTGCGGTAAATTGACAAACATCTTCATACTGCCACGGATTGAGTGTCTGCATAAGCGTAACAAAGACATCGCCCATTGTTTTTTCTTTTAATTTATCAACGGCGGTTTGATAAGCTTTTCGAACAACGTGATTTGAATCAAACGCATGAAATGCCTCTTTTAATTTTTCTTCTGGCAGCTGTCCGACAGCCATTACACTTCCCATGTGCTGCTGCTGTGAAGGAAGAGCATATTTAACATATAAAATCAGCGCCTGAAGAACAGAAGTTTGAGCCTGATTCCAAAAATCCTTTTTCAGCCTTGATCCCTCGCCAGCATTATTCACCAGCGTATCTGCAATTTTGAACGCGTCTGAATCCTTTCGAATGTACTCGAATAGGTTGTACCGGTCGGAAACATCGCGGTTTTTAAAGTTAATCAGTCTCACTTCATAACCTTGCTCACGCTTGGCCTGTGATGTTTTTTCATAAAGTTCGGCTTTAGGATCGACTGCGATAATGGACTTGCTCGTATTGTTCAAAATGTTCGGGATGATGACAGATCGTGTTTTTCCGGCACCAGAACCACCAACAAGAAGAACATTACGGTTTAAGTGACTTTGATCATGCTGAATAATTGGCTTGCGCTTGTATATGCCTAAAATGGTTCCATCCCCATGAAATTTTGTCGTGATCGAGTTTGTTTTAAAAATCTCTGAATCCTTTGCCCAGCGTGAGGTTCCATATGCACCGTACTGTGATGCTTCTTCATACTGATTCTTTTTCTGAAAAAAGGTTCTTCCAAATAAGAAAAGTGTTCCGATTACGAGAAACGGCTGTATTTGAATGAACAAGTCATTTGAAAAGGCTTCTGATAATGTCTGGACGGGGTGAAAAAAGTTGGTTTGAAACGCCTCATAAAATAAGTTGAATTGATAATTCTTGAATAAAGAAAAATCATTTAGTGCTGCTGCACTGATGTATTCGGCAGCAACTACGGCTATTGCAGTGATAAGCAGTGAACGTTTCAAGCTTTCTTTAACGTCTGTCATGGTTATCGCGTCCTTTCTTGAGTTTGTGCTTTTTTACGGGCCTGCTCATGCTCCCATTCCTCATGCTCCAGCTCCCTGTTAATTTGGTAGAAAAAATTGTCAATAAAAGAAGTATCAATGACCAGGCTGGGCCCTCGTTCGTACTGATACGATAATTCACGGGGAGGAGGATCGAAAGGACGTATTCGCTCTTTTGTGAATTGAAATTGTTCGCGAAAAAAGGTCCGATCTTCATTTGAAATCTTGAGCCTGTGTTCAACTCCATCCCGATCATGGTAAGAGGCACGAATGGCCACATGACAATGGGGATGATCAGGATTACGATGTTCAGCTGCGACCCATTGAAGCCTGTACGCTTTTTGAATTTCCCACTCTTTCATCACGTTCCGTATCATTTCTTGATAATCTCCAGGCTCGAACCCGGATCTCGTCCACTCATCTCCGGACATTGAAAACAAAACGGTATGAATATGTGGAACGTCTGGATGCGAAAAACGTTTTTCTTTTAAAGAATCGATAAATTTCTCGGCATCGGCAGCATCATGGTGCTCAGAAAAAAGTCCAAGTGATTCAAAACGATCCTCCCGTTCTCTAAATCCAATATATCGAATGTGAGACCGTGCATCTTCAAACGACTTAATATACTTGTGAGAGGCATATGCACCAATTCGAAATCACTCCTTTTACTGCATATTAGCTTAAAAAATTAGATGGATTTACACGCTCATTTGATCATTTGACCTGTCTTTCTTTTGCTCCTGATGATCGGTGAGGGCCATTTTTCGTAAGTTCTTTACAGCTTGTTTTCCGTTAGACGAAATTGAGTATTGATCACTAATTCGAATGCGATTTTGATTTAAGATCCGTGCATCCAAAAACATCTCCAGAACATCTTCAACGCCTTTTACAATTTGATTATGAAAAACAGGAGTAGCATATAAAGCAGCCGTCGACTCAACCTGAGTTTTGTAAATCATTTTTGCCAGCCGATTAACCTGGTCGTCGACAGCCTGTTTTACACTGTGAGCGATTCGTGGAGCATATAAATCATCAAACAACAGCTGGCCATCTCTAGCAATGTACTGCTTCATTAATTCTTCAATTTCAGCGTTATGATGCTGCTTTTTTCGGTTGGCAATTTTCTCGAATTCTGAAAGGACTCCTTGATCAATTCGAATGTTTTTTTGCTGCTTCCTGGCCATTTTGTTCCTCCTTTAAAGCCATCATAATAAAGTGCTCCATTTTTCATTAAAAAGAGATGCTAGCACTCTAATAGCTTTCATAATACAGTATAACAGATTAAGTATAGCTGGTCAAAAATAGGAGGTATCTGTTTCAGCCCATGCGCAGCATGGCTTTTAATCCCCTAGCTAGGGGATTTATCTCCGCCACCCCTACCCAATGCCTTGCATTCGGTTTGCGGGGAGGGGGTCGCTTGCGGAGGGCTTTGACCCTTGCTGCGCGATTTTTGCTGCAGGGCCTGGTTTAGATTTTAATCTCAGTGAAGTATAATAGATTGAAGAAGGGGCTGACAAAATGCCAAAATTAAATAAAGGAAAAACCATAAAATTAAGCATTCGATTATCTGTCGGTGCAAGAGAAAAAATTGAAGCAGCAGCTAAAAATTTGGGGGTTTCGATGGCTGGTGTTATATTGTTTGAATTAACAAAACTGCTCAAGAACCCGCCGTCAAAATCAGAAATTACTGATCTTGAAGATACAATCACGCTTGAGCGTGAGCATTTCGTTTTAACGGTAAATGAAAACCTGATAAACCAGATCAATCAGTTGGCTGAAGATTATAGTATGAAAAAGAATCGATTGATCGGATACATTGTATCGAATCACTTTGAAAATATAGTGAATAGAGGCACGGAAAAAGATGTTGAACCTAAGAAGTTAATGGTTCAAGTGAATAAAACCTTAAAAAAAAAGATGATGGAATACAGTGAAAAGCATTATATTCCTTTGAATGCGCTGGTATCATATTCTATTTTGCGAGGGCCTTCTGAGCAACTACCTTCATATGAAAGTGAAGAAATGGTCACTTTCTTCACAAATGTACCGGCTTATATTGGGGAAATGATCAAAGAGAGGGCAGAAGAAGAAAATATTCGAGAGCATTTTTATACTTCTTTATGTTTGTATAAGCAATTCATGACTCCAGGAGGTAGATTTTATTAAAGAACAGAGAAAGTCTGTTGTTTCCATAGACATAAATAACATAAAAATAGTAAAAGAGTTACACCATCTCCTTAAAAAAAAGCTTGATTTCCCTGAATATTACGGAGGAAATTGGGATGCTTTTTGGGACTGTATATTAGATCCGAATGTGATGCCAGAGGAGCTGATACTTGTTGGGTGGTCTGAATTGGAATTGAACTTATCATCTGATGCAAGAATTATGAAGGCATGCTTGCTAGAATATAATAAAGAGATTCCGCATTTAAAATGTAAATTCGTCTTCAACTAAAGATTGTGTTAGGTAAGAAAGACAATCAAAAAAATTAGCTTTAGATATGGCCCTAAGTAATCCTTCAGATAATTTAGGGTCACTCAACGATTTTAAAGAACTTCATCGTTAATTTTAAAATGGTTAATTTCCCCTATTTAATTTTAATCTAATATACTGTATATTGATTTTTGAAGTAGTGAAAGTTTGAATGAATAATCAAATCTAGAAAGGTGGTGGACATTTTTGGAGGAGAAGAAGGTGATTGTTCGTCTGAATGTAGATGTGCCAATGAAGTTGAGAAGGCGTATTAAGATTTATTGTGCGAAGGAAGATGTTGATATAAAGGAAGTAGTGATTCTGGCTATAGAAAGTTTTTTAGATGAAATGGAGAAAGATTCACTTCAGTCCCACGTGCAAGGATAAAAAATTTTCTTTAGTTAAATTTTAATCTAATATACTGTATTTTGATTTTTAGAATATAAAAAGAAAACAAGGAGAGGTTTGCGCATGAAACAAGATACGAAGGCTTTGTTCGCTAAATTTTATATAGCCACTATCGTTACACTGCTCGTTCTAATTCCAACATCAGCAAGCGCCACAGCTCCATCTTCTTATGTGAACAAAATATCTGATGGCTTGTTTGCGGAAATATTGAAAGTGGCTCCAAAGATTGCGCTGGTTGTAATTGGGTTCTCCTTCTTGATGTACATTGTGGCTGGTGACGAACATAAGAAAAGCAAACACAAGAGCACAGCTTATATTGCAATTGTTGCTTACTTGATTTTGCTTGTATTGCAGCCGTTACTTGGATGGCTGGACGGTTTGATTTAATTACGACAAGAAAAGCACTCTTTGATTCCAGAGGGTGCTTTCTTTATAAGAACAGGAGTTGAGATTGTGAAGGAGAAAAAGCAATTCTTCATTCCGAAAAACTATGATAAAAAATTCGAATGGATTCCGGGCATTTCAGGATGGCAGCATGTCGCGTTCCTGCCGATTATCGCACTGGATTTTATGATTTTGCAGCACACACCTTTTAGCTTTTCAAACAAAGTAACGTTCATTGCGATTTCACTTGGTCTGCCGTGGATTCTTATGGGCACACATCCCATCAGAGAAAACGTTCCATTGTATAAGCATCTTCAGTGGAAACTAAAGTTTATGACCCAGCAACGATTATTTCAATACAGGAAAGAAGGTTATGTGAATGAAGTGGATCAGTCGCAAGACAAAGGCGAAAGAAGCAAAACAGCAGGAGAAAGCACTGAAATCCGTTCAGCAATTGATTCCGGTCAAGGAGATCGAGCAAGGAAAGCTAATCACGCCAGACAACAAAATGGTCCAATGCTTGAAAGTGTCAGCCATAAATCTGGAACTGACAAGCAACGCGGAGTGCAATGAACTTTTTGAGTTGTTTGAAGGTTTTTTAATGACCCTCACATACCCGGTCCAGCTTACGAATGTCTCCATGCCAGTTGATCTGAAAAGCTATATTACAGAGCAGGAGAGGACACATTTTTTAACCAAAAATCCGTATAAACGACAGCTGCAGGAAAGTTATATTGAGTACGCCAAAGAGATTGAAATCAGTCAGGACATTATGCAGCGTCAGCGCTACGTCATTTTCTGTGAGCAAATGAAGGAAGATACGCCAGAGATCCGATACGAAACGATGCTGGAACTGGAAGAGAAGAAAGATGAAATTGTCACCTCTCTTTTAGAGTTGGAACTTACAGCTGAAGAGGTAACAGATCTTGAATTAATCCGTTATCTTCATACGCTGTTTGACTATAACGAAGCGCAAAACAGGCCTATTGAAAGTGAAACCATTTCACAGATCATACAGGGAGGGAAAGAAGATGTTCAAACAACCAGAAATAACTGAACCAACTCAGGCCATGACATTGAAGGATATGATTGCTCCAGCACCTGTTTTTCAAGAAGAAATGTCGTATATTCGATTAGGTGATAACTTTGCACGAACCTTTTTAGTCATTGATTTTCCTAGGCAGCCTAAAGGGAATTTTCTTTCGAAACTGTATCGTTTTAAAGGCAATCTAACGGTTTCTACTCATTTGATTCCGAAGCCTTCTGACGAATATATTAAGCAAACGGAACGATCAATCAGTGAGTTGAACACAGAGCTACACGGCAAAAGGGTTGTAAAGATGAAGCCTGCACGTAAATTAGCGCTAGAACAAAAACTGAAAGCAGCTGAAGATACGCTGGAAAAACTAATGAGCGGCGATAATAAAAGTATTTTTCATGTTCATATGTATCTTCACCTTCAAGCACCATCATTAGACGAACTGGGCAGAGCCACTAAACGCTTGAAAGTAAATGTCTTCAAACGAGGACTGCGAATTGCACAAGCAGATACGAATATGGTTGAAGCGTTCAAATCGATACTACCTACGTTGTCTAATACAATTCCAGAAATGACTTATCGTAATTTTGATACGGAAGCAGCAAGCAGCCTTTTTCCTTTTGATGAATCAGAGCTCTTTCATAACAGAGGAATCATCAAAGGAATCAATTTGACAACAGACAGCCTAGTATTGATCGATCAAAAAGCATTGGCTTCTCATAATGAATTTATTGTAGGGCAGACAGGTATGGGGAAAACTTTTTATTTAATAAAAGATCTGCTGCGAAAATGGATGACAGGAGATCGCGTGTTTGTAATCGATCCAGAGGGCGAAATTTCAAAGGTGTGTGAAAAGGTAGGCGGGCAGGTGATCAAAATGTCACCAATGTCTAAATCAGTTGTAAACATTTTAGAAATTAAAGCGTCAATGGATTCCACTGATCTAGAAGCAGACGAGCAAGATGAATCAGAAATGCTGCCGTTACTGTTCCAAAAAATTCAGCGCTTAAAAATTTTCTTTAAGCTAATCAAAAAGAACATGGAGATTGTGGAGATGGCTCAACTCGAAAAAGCGGTTATTGCTACGTATGAGCAAAAGGGGATTGGCTTTGTAACAGACTTTAGAAGACTGAATGCAACAGATTTTCCGATATTGGAAGACTTGTATAATGAAATTGAAAATAAGGAACGGTATTCTCATTTACAGGACTTTCGAGAAATTCTTTATATGTATGTGAAGGGATCGAACAGCCGAATGTTTAACGGCCATACCAACGTTGACCTGAGTAATGATTTTATTTCATTTAACCTGAAAGAGCTTGAAGAAGAATCAGATTCTCAGGCAGCGGCGATGTACAACGCTTTAAGCTTTTTATGGGATGAGATTACGCAGAAGAAAGAACAATTCACCTGGCTGAATGTCGATGAAGCCCACACGATTGCCGATCCGGACAATCCAAGAGCCATGAAATTTCTATATCAAATTTATAAGCGTATTCGGAAGTATAGCGGTGGTGCGACAGTAGCCACTCAGCAAATAGCCGATTTCTTATCAGCTCAAGAAGGACACCGAAACTATGGACAAGCTATTATCGGCAACTCTATTTCGCAACTAATCCTTCCATTAAAAGAGAAGGATATTGCCGACTTAAAGAACCATGAAATCCTTAAGTTATCGGAAGAAGAAGAGCTTATTATCAGCAAGTTCCGGCAGGGTGAAGGTGTTTATGTTGTTGGGAACAACCGAGTTCATATGAAAGTGGACCATACACCAGAAGAAATGAGGCTGATCCATCCAGAAAAATACGAAAAGATTTATGGACAGAAAGTGACGTTGCAGCATGCACATTAAAGTGGCCATACTTGCCGTTCAACACTGGAAGAAGCTGCTCATTCTGCTGATTACGATCTTTATGATCATGTTCATGTTTTTCTTTGGCGCACAGGAACAGCAACAGGAAGACGGCTACACAGGAGATGGAACAGGCGGCGATGCCCAGGTATCGGCACTTGTTAAGCGATATGAACCGTTAGTGACCAAATATGCAACTCAGTATGGTGTTTCCGATTATGTTCAGTTATTGCTTGCAAAAATGATGCAGGAATCAGGAGGAAGGCTGCCGGATGTCATGCAGTCTTCTGAATCGATCGGACTGCCTAGAAACACGATTACTGATCCAGAACAGTCTATTGACGTTGGTGTGAAGTATTTCGCTGGTGTACTTAAAAAAGCTGGTGGTGATGTAAAGCTGGCTTTGCAGTCATACAACTTTGGCACAGGTTTTATTGACTACGCAAAAGTACGGGGTGGCTATTCAAAAGAAGTAGCACAATCCTTTTCTAATATGATGGCGGCAAAAATGGGATGGAGCAGATATGGAGATATAAATTACGTTGACAACGTCCTGTGCTATTACACAGGTGCAACATATGGAGTAAGTGCGGAGGGAATAGGAAACCCGAATGCAATGGGATTTGTTAAACCATTAGATACTAAGATTACTTCGCCATTTGGAGTAAGGATTCATCCGATAACTGGCGTTGCTAAGCTGCATGCAGGCATTGATTATAGCTGTAATCAGTCACCCATACCAATTCGGTCGGTAAAAAAAGGTACCGTCACACGAGCAGGATGGCAAAATTCAAGTAATCATAATGCTGGGTACGGACAGCGTGTTTATGTGGATCATGGCGGTGGTCTGGTAACTGTGTACGCACACCTTTCGAAGATTCAAGTGAAGGTTGGACAACCGATTGAACAAGGACAATCAATTGGGTTATGCGGCACAACAGGGTCCAGTACAGGCATGCACCTTCATTTTGAAACCATCGTTAATGGCAAGAAGATTGACCCAAAACCTTTTGTAGGAGGGGCATTATGAAAAAGAGATATCTTTTAATCATCTTAAGCACTTTGATGGTGATTTCATTGGTGGGTGACTTTGCTTTCTATGATCTGTGGCAGCAAGAAAAAGATAAAGTAAGTGAATTAAAACAAGAATTGAATGAGGCTAACAAGCAAATTGAGGCATTGAACAGCAATCATGAGCAGGAAATTAATAAAGTCGCAGCTGATTTCATTGAAAGGCTATTCACCTATGATCAGCGTGTCTATGAAAATGGGAGAGAAGCAGCACTGGAAATGGCAATTGGTGAAGCAAAGGAAAAGCTGGTGCAGCAACAGAGAGAAAATCTAGAAGGGGAGTTTAACGAACAAGATAAGGAAGTTGTATCATTGGTAAATATAACAGATTCAACTTACAATAAATCAGGAAACGATATTGCCCAAGCTACAGTGAGTTTTGAGCAGGAGTATGTTATGGAAAGTGCTAGAGCAAAGACCATAAACAAAATAAAGCTCTGGTTGAAGTACTATGAAAAAAGGTGGAAGGTCAGTAATTTTAAAATCATTGAATCCATTTAATATGCAAAAAATTCTTTTTTGATAATCCAAGTGTTTAGAAACCGATACTTGGATTATTTATATTCACCTCCTATATATTAAGATAAGAAAACTTCTGATAAAATAACAATTATTAGAAATTTATTGTTGATCCGTAAAATAACGAGAAGTGCAAGGGGATGAAATTTGATTGGAACTAGTTCGTGGATGAGAGGAGGAAATAATATTAGTTGGCCAAGAAAAGAAGTCGATTTTAAATTTATAGGAGAAGGAAACATCCAGGTAGAAATAACGAATTCAGATAAAATTGAGGAAGAATTCTTTTCATATTCCAATAAGTTTATATCATCAGCGAATTTATTAGCTGAACATGCTTTAAGTTCAAATGAAATCAGAAAAAAAGATATGTGGATTTTCGGTATCGTCTATTTATATAGGCAAAGCATAGAACTTTTATTAAAGTCTATCGTTTTTCAATATGTAACTGATAAAGCTAAGCAAAAGGAATTTATCGAGAAAGCCAGACATGATTTGCGCCAGGCTTATCATGAGGTTGAAAAACACATAGAAGAAAAGGAATTTGCTCCAAACAAAGATGAAAATGAATGGTTAAGCAAGTATCTAGAGGATATTTCATATCTTGATGAACATTCTGATATGTTTCGATATCCATTTACAACTAATATGAAAGCATTCTTTACAAAGCAAATTCATATAAACTTGAAAGCTTTAGTTACAAACATGAATACTGCGTATCAGATATTATTAGATATCTTCCGAAAAATAAAACGAAATATTAAAATAGAGTACAAACCGTTATTTCTCTTAAGTGATGGAGTTTATGAAGAACAAAGTGTTATTTGGAAAGGCAATAATTTTTATCCGTATATTGAAGGTTATATGGATTGTGCAAACTATCTATATAATTTAATTGAAGACAAGAAAAGATACCATCTTTTTCTCCCTATGTGTTATTTGTATAGAAATGGAATAGAACTGGCTTTGAAGCGTATTTTAGTGGAGGACTGTCAGCTAGATTTGAAAACTGCGATAAAAAAATTAAAAGGGAAACACAGCATAGTTAGACTCTGGAATGCAATTAAAGATCATATTAAATCGCGTTCGAGTGCTTCTGACGATCAAGAGGTTCTTGTTAATGTAGGAATTTATATTGAGCAATTGCACAACATAGATAGTTCATCAAGTAGGTTTAGGTACCCTGTGGACAAAAATTTGAATATGCATTTTGCAAAGAAAATGAAATTAGATATTTCTAATGTATCATTATGTTTTAATGAGCTATTCACCTTTTTAGACGCTGTCGATGGTATGCTTTCGCATCAGAATGAAATATTAGCAGAAATGGCTTGGGAAGCTCAACAGTCTCAGGATTTTGATTATGATCGGTATTAATTCGGAGTTGTAATGCTTTAAAAAGAAATTAGTGAGAATAAGAGTGGTGTCTAAAATTTAAAAATTTTAGACACTCTTTTTGTTTTTAACTAAGTGGTTCATTTCGCGATGAATATAGAGTCTAAAAATTAGACTAAATTAAATGTCTATAGTGTAGGATTTAAAGATAATGTTGGGATGAGGTTAGAGAACTGCTTTTTGAGTTACAAGTTAAGGGAACTACTGTTTTGCTGTGGGGTTGAAACTAGAGAGCTGTTGTCACATGAGTGGCAGAACCTTCTATAGAGACTATATATCATCAATAAAATATATTTGTAAAATATTTTGGTATTTGAATACCAAAATATTGAATGGATATTTACAATGTGATTCTGGTGTGCTATTTTTAATATAGTTAAAGATGTTATTGAGCGTTGGGAGGTATAAATCATGGTTAACGAAAACGAAAAAGCTACCTTTGAATATATGAATCTTTTCAGAGGTTATATGGGGATCGACTCCTGCGTCCCTGCTGCACTTCTTGTGGCTGAAACTGAGGAAGAGTGTCTTAGCAAAGAAATATCAGACGTGTCAGAAGAGCGGATCTACGAGACGATGCTCTCTGTGGCTGATAGGCTCGACATTGTTAATCCGTTTAAGGACAAGGCACAATTCGTCAGAGTATATAAAGCCTACGGTGATTTCACGGGAGATTTTGAGTGGGAGATCATGATGGCGGAGAGCTCCAGAGGATTTAGATACTCAGCAGTATCTAACGCACTGTTTAATGAGTACAATAGTCGCTTCAGGCTTGATTCGAATACAGTACTTATTGCTGAAGGTGAAAAATTCATCCCAAACCTAAAGAGACTTATTGATGAACATCTTGGTTGCAACTTCACCATCACAACTGAAAATAAAATCAGCCTTCATGTAATTAACAGGATTTTTGGTAAATATGAGAATGTAGAGATATTAAATGTAAACATATACCAGTATGGCTTTACAAACAACCGCTATGACCTTATATTCTCTGTTCCTAGCTTTGGAACAAGAAACCTTGCAGATGATGAGAACTTCATGTGCAGAGATCAAGATGCTGTAGCACTTGAAAACCTGCTTCTTCATACTACTGGTGGTGGCGAGCTTGTAATCACGATGCCAGCAAGAATCACATATGCTCAGGGAAAGAACGGTGAGCTTAGGAGGTTTGTGCAGCAGACTTACCGTGTTAAGGAAATTGCTGAGCTTCCGGAGAGAACCTTTGAAGGAACGGGAATTAAAACTTACCTCATTGATGTTGTTAATACTAAGCCGGGTGATGATGATGTAATAGTTCGTCGCTACAAAGCTGTAAATCGTAAAAATAGACGTGATACAGCTGACGAACTTGTTATAGAAGAAGAGACTTTTGTAATGTCGGATGAGCTTGAGGAACTTGGTGACTGGAATATAAACAAAATCTTCTCACAGCAAGATGAAGAGTGGCTCAAATTCCAAGAGTCGTCTGTTCGTAAAATGGCAATGGGAGATGTTGCAGAAATTTTCCGTGGAAAATCAGTATCAAAGAAAGATCCAAACGGAAGCATTGGTGTTGTAAACATCTCGAATATAAGAGAATACGACATCGATTATGATAGCCTTGATCACTTTGATGAAGAGGAGCGTAAGATTACAAATTACTTGCTTAAAGAAGGCGATGTGCTCATACCTGCAAGAGGTACAGCAATCAGGACTGCCATCTTTCATGAGAAGAGTTATCCTTGCATCGCTTCATCAAATATCATTGTAATTCGTCCGGAAACTAAAATGCTAAGCAGCACTTTTTTAAAACTGTTTCTAGATAGCCCGCTTGGCGAAAAGATGATAAGTGGTGTGCAACAAGGAAGTACAATAATTAACATCAGCTACAAAGACTTGAATGCTTTAGAAATACCTCTTCCTTCTATTGAAGAACAGCAAAAGAAGTCTGATGAATACACAAAAGAGTTGACAATCTATAAGGAAACCATCGCAGCTGCTGAAAAGCGCTGGAATGAGGTCGTAGATAAACTACGAGAATTTTAATTGGAGGTGTCACTATGTTAGGAGCTATTATCGGGGACATCGTCGGTTCTCGTTTCGAATGGAATAATAATAGGAGCAAACAGTTTGACTTCCTGACTTATAAATGCAGTGTTACAGATGATTCCATCATGTCTTTGGCAATAGCTAAAGCTCTTTTGGAAAGCAAAGCAGATTACAGTGACCTGTCTGAAAATGCTGTGAAGTATATGCAAGGTATCGGAACGCACTATCCGAATTGTGGATATGGTGGGCGATTTAGAGAATGGATACATTCTGATAATCCAGAGCCTTATGGAAGCTACGGAAATGGCGCGGCAATGCGTATCAGCGCATGTGGCTTCGTGGCCACCAGTCTGGAAGAAGTTAAACAGCTATCTAAAGCAGTGACAGAAGTAACACACAATCATCCCGAAGGTTTAAAAGGTGCAGAAGCAACAGCAGTTGCTATCTTCCTCGCTCGCACTGGAAAGAATCTACTTGAGATTCGGGACCATATAACAAAAAACTATTACCCACTGAACTTTACGCTTGATGGAATCCGTAATAGCTATGAATTTAGCGAAAGTTGTCAAGATACAGTGCCTCAAGCGTTGGAATCGTTCTTCGAGTCACTGAATTATGAAGATGCAATCCGTAATGCAATATCAATTGGCGGTGACAGTGATACCCTCGCTGCCATTACAGGGGGTATCGCAGAAGCTTACTACGGGATACCCACAGAAATTAGAAAGCATGCTTTGACCTTCCTTGATGAGCGACTGCTTAAGATACTTGTAGAGTTTGAAAACAAGTATCCATCCAAGATGGAAAAATTAAATGCCGATGTTAGTATTGGGATCGAAAGATGTAAAGAAACTAAAGTTGACAGAGGAGATCGAAACGCTATGATACAGTCCTCTGTAGAAACAGCCGATAAAGAATTAAAGGATTCAATTCCTACAAATGAAGAGACAACGAGCCAAAAACTATTTGCCCACCTTTTTGAGGCTTGCAACATTCTGCGTGGTCCTATAAATCAGGATGAATTTAAGAGCTATGTAACGCCAATTCTTTTTTTTAAGAGAATTAGTGATGTGTATGATGAAGAAATCAAAGATGCCCTTGAGCGCTCTGGAGGCGATGAAGAATATGCCAGTTTTCCGGAAAACCACAGCTTCGATATTCCTGAAGGATGTCACTGGCAGAATGTCCGTGAGGCAAGCGAAAATGTAGGTGTCGCAATCGTAAGAGCGATGAATGGAATTGAACGTGCAAATCCAGATACATTAAGTGGTGTGTTCAGTAGCTTCGATGATGCCAACTGGACTGATAAAACGAAGTTATCTGATGAGCGACTTAAAAACCTCATTGAGCATATGTCCAAAATAAAAGTGGGGAATACAAACTACTCTGCAGACGTTATGGGCGATAGCTACGAATTCCTAATTAAAAAGTTTGCCGATATGTCTAAGAAAAACGCAGGTGAGTTCTATACTCCGCGTTCCATTGTTAAACTTCTTATCATGCTGATGGATCCCAAGATTGGGGAAACGGTTTATGACCCCGCTTGCGGAACAGGCGGCATGCTGATTGAAGCCATTAGTTATATGAAAGGTGATAAATTGACCTACGGTCGCATCTATGGTCAGGAGAAAAATTTATCTACTTCCGCAATCGCCCGAATGAACCTGTTCTTACATGGTACAAAAGACTTCACGGTAACACAGGGAGACACTCTTCGCTCTCCTAATTATCATGAAGGCGGCAAGTTAAAAACTTTTGACTGTGTCGTTGCTAATCCGCCGTTTTCCTTAAAGAGCTGGGGTGCAGAACAGTTTAGTTCAGATATATATGGTAGAAACATGTGGGGGAGTCCATCAGATTCAAATGCCGACTATGCATGGTTACAGCACATGGTAAAGTCTATGAATCAGAAGACCGGTCGATGCGCAGTTGTTCTACCTCAGGGCGTGCTATTCCGAGGTGGCAAAGAAGGCGAAATGCGGAAGCAGCTCGTTGAATCGGATAAGCTGGAATGTGTCATTACATTGGTAGGTGGTGTCTTCTACTCCACGGGTGTCTCAGCTTGTATTCTTCTTCTAAATAACAATAAAAAGAGCGAGCACAAAGGTCGCATTTCCATGATCGATGCTTCCAACATCTATACTCCACAGCGGGCACAAAATATAATGACGGAAGATGATATCAATAAGGTCTACAAGCTCTACGCTGACTATGAAAATGTTATGGATAAAGTGAAGGTTATCACTATCCCAGATGCGAGAAAAAAAGACTATAACTTAGCCATCAACAACTATCTCGAAAAGAAAGCACAAGAAATCGTCCCCCCAGCTGAAGTACGCAGACAATACTTCGAGGCCTTTGATGAAATGCTAGAGACTGAAAAGAAAATGAGAAATCTTCTCATTGAAGGAGGGTACGGCAATGAGTAAACGCATAACCATCGAAGAACTGCAGTCCTATCTATGGAGCTCTGCTGTTCTTCTCCGTACCAATATAGATGCCGGGGCCTATAAGCAATACGTTTTTCCGCTACTGTTCTTCAAACGGATCAGTGACGTTTATGATGAAGAGTGTCAGCGAATTATAGAGGAATATGGTGACGAAGAAGCTCTGGAATTTGAAGAAAATCACCGCTTTCAGGTGCCCAAAGGTGCCCACTGGAATGATGTTCGTTCGGTTTCGGAAAATGTAGGTGTTGCCATTGTAGACGCATTCCGTAAGATAGAAAATGCAAATTCAGATAAATTACAAGGTGTTTTTGGTGATGGTGCCTGGACAAACAAGAACCGTTTACCCGATCGCCTGCTGAAAGAACTCATCGAGCATCTTAGTACTAAGACATTGTCTATCGAAAACTGTCCTGAGGACGAACTTGGCCAAGGATATGAATACCTGATCAAGAAGTTTGCTGACGACAGCGGGCACACAGCTCAGGAATTTTATACGAATCGTACCGTAGTTCATCTAATGACAGAGATGCTCAAGCCAGAATCGGGCGAGTCAATCTATGATCCGACAAGCGGCAGTGCAGGCATGCTAATCTCTGCTATTGCGTACCTACAGAAGCAGAAAAAAGAGTGGCGCAACGTTGCTCTTTACGGTCAGGAAATCAACGCCCTAACCTCTGCTATCGGTAAGATGAATTTATTTCTTCATGGTGTGAAAGACTTTAATATTATGAATGGTGATACGCTAAAATCTCCAGCTTTTGTCGAAAATGGTAATATCAAAAAATTCGATATGGTTCTTGCCAATCCTCCATATTCAATTAGTCAGTGGGATAGAGGAGCTTTTGCAAGCGATAAATATGGACGCAACTTCTTGGGTATACCACCCCAAGGACGTGCCGACTATGCTTTCCTGCAACACATCTTAATGAGCTTGAAAAAGGACACCGGACGTTGTGCAATTCTTTTCCCGCATGGAGTACTGTTCCGTAACGAGGAAAGCAAGATGCGTGAAAAATTGGTTCGCAGTGATATGCTCGAATGTGTGATAGGACTAGGGCCAAACCTGTTCTACAACTCTCCAATGGAGGCCTGCATAATAATTTGTCGAACGAACAAACGTCCAGATCGACGCGGACAGGTCCTTTTCATAAACGCTATTGACGAAGTGGAGCGAAAGAATGCTCAGAGCTATTTGGAAGATAGCCATATCCAGAAAATCGCGTCAACTTACGACAAATATGAAACTGTGCTAGATTTCACAAAGGTCGTTACAATTAAGGACATCGAGGATAATAATTTCTCTCTCAGCATTCCCCTTTACATCAAACATTCTCCACAAGATGGAAAAGGCGATCAGCGTTCTTTACAAGAACATTACGAGGACTGGAGAGCCATTTCTGAAATGATGAAGCTTAGCTATGCAAAATTAAATTCAATGGTTGGAGAGGAGGATAAAGTAGATGAGTAAGTATCAATTTGAACAGATTGTTTTCAATAGTACAAAAAAGAAAAAGCCAATTCAAGAAGATAAATACACATACTTAGGACTTGAACATCTAGATCCTGGCAGCTTGGAAGTTACGCGATACGGCACTGATGTTGCCCCTATTGGGGAGAAACTTATTATGAAGGAAGGTGATGTTTTATTTGGTAAACGCCGGGCCTATCAGAAAAAAGTCGCAATTGCCCCATTTGATGGTATATTCTCAGCGCATGGAATGGTACTCAGACCTAAAGAAGAAGTAATAGACAAAAACTTTTTTCCTTTATTTGTTAGCTCTGACTACTTCCTTGATGCCGCCATAAAGATTTCGGTCGGGTCACTTTCTCCAACGATAAACTGGAGAGATCTTAAAAGGCTTGAATTTGAACTTCCCGAAATGGATAAACAGCGCGAGTTAGCTAAGGTGCTGTGGTCTATAGATGCCACTAAGAAATCCTATCAGAAGTTACTGCAGAAAACGGATGAGCTGGTAAAGTCGCAATTTATCGAGATGTTTGGGGAACTCGAGCAAAATCAAAAAGGATGGGGATTGACCACACTTGGACAATGCTGTGAATTGAATCCAAAGCGTCCGCGCGATATTGATGATAATACATTGGTTTCATTTGTAGCTATGCCTTCCGTCTCCGCGAATGGACAGATAGACACAACGATTGTAAAGAGCTATGGCGAAGTAAAGAAAGGTTACACTTACTTTGCTGAAAATGATGTCTTATTCGCAAAGATTACTCCGTGCATGGAAAACGGGAAAGGCGCAATTGCTAAAGGGTTAAGCAGTGGAATTGGCACAGGCTCAACAGAATTTCATGTGCTACGTCCATTGGACGGAGTCTCAAATCCATACTGGCTCTACATAATCACGATGTTCGAGTCATTTAGAAAAAATGCCAGAAAGGTCATGACAGGGACCGGTGGGCAGTTGCGAGTACCAATTAGCTTTCTGTCAGAATACCCAATTTCACTGCCGCCGATAGAATTGCAAAATAAGTTTGCAGCCTTTGTACAACAGAGTAATAAATCAAAATTTGAACTGGAACAAGTACTTGCAGAGTTAACGGCTACCTATAGGAAGATAATTTCTGAAAACCTAGGTTAAATAGGCTGTACGTCCACTTGCACTTTTTATAACTGGCATAATCTTCGGCGAGCTCACGAAAAAAGAAGATATCGCTCTCGCACGGATTACGCCGGATGAGATAGGTATAATTACACTTTCTGCCTGGCCAATACAAAGATACTGTCCGACACGGATATAAAAAACTTAATGATGGGAGGAAACGTTTATGTTCAACGAAGATAATACAATAGAGCAAATGGTAATCTCAACTCTTAAGGGTAATGGCTGGAACTACATCTCTGCAGAAGATCTACCTCGAACTTACTCTGATGTCATGGTAGTGCCTATGGTCAAAGATGCTCTTATCCGCCTGAACCCAGAAATTGCAGAAGAACCGTCCCGTGCGGATGAGGTCATATATAAACTGCGCACAATCATTCTGTCGGTGCAGCCAGGTAACCTTATCACCCAGAATGAGCTCTTTAAGAAGATGGTGTTTGAGGAAAATTCCTATCCCTTCGGTAAAGATGGTCGAATGATTCCAATACGCTTTTTCGGCACAATGAAAAAGGAAGATCTAACGCTTAACGAGTATGTCGTCACGAACCAGTGGGTCTATCCTAAAAAAGAAGATGGAAAGCGACTTGACATCGTTCTGCTAATCAATGGTTTTCCGATTGCTATCGGTGAGCTGAAGACTCCGGTACGCAAAGCGATAACCTGGTTAGACGCTGCCAGCGATATAGCTTCCTACGAAAAGAGCATCCCAGAGATGTTCGTATCTAATGTATTTAACTTCGCCACTGAAGGTAAAGGCTATCGCTATGGTTCTGTAGGAATGCCTATCAATATGTGGGGACCTTGGCATACTTCAGACCATAAGTCAGAAGGTAGTCTTGCCGATGTTAAAGTCAGCGTAGGAGATATGATTACGCCAGAGAAAATTATGGATATTTTCCAGTTCTTTACTCTTTTTGCAACAGACAAGAAACATGTCAAGTACAAGATCATCTGCCGTTATCAGCAGTATGAAGGAGCTAATCTTATCGTGCAGCGCGTTGTTGCTGGCTATCCTAAGCAAGGTCTTATCTGGCATTTTCAGGGCTCAGGTAAGTCGTTGTTGATGGTATTTGCCGCACAAAAGCTTCGTATGATTCCTGAGCTTAAGAATCCAACCGTGGTAATCGTTGATGATCGTCTTGATCTGGAGACACAGATTACAGCAACCTTCAATGCCTCAGATGTTCCCAACTTAGTGTCACTTGCTACGAAGGAAGAGGTTGAAAACTTTTTCAAGCAGGACATTCGAAAGGTTGCTATTACGACTATATTCCGCTTCGGCGATGTTGAAGGCGTTCTTAATCCTAGAGATAACGTAATCATTATGGTCGACGAGGCTCATCGTACACAAGAGGGCGATCTCGGGGAAAAGATGCGTGCAGCACTACCAAATGCATTCTTTTTTGGACTTACTGGTACGCCTATTAACCGAATTGACAAGAATACATTCCGTGCCTTTGGCGCAACTGAAGATAAGAGCGGATATCTGAGTCGATATAGTTTCTCTGATTCCATTAGAGATAATGCAACTCTACCACTTAACTTCGAGCCGGTTCCAGTTGACCTCCATGTTGATAAGGATAAATTGGATACTGAGTTTGACGCTCTTACAGAAACGTTTTCAGATACTGACCGTGCAGAGCTTTCCAAACGCGTAAATATGAAAGCCATTATGTATGATCAGAAGCGTATCCGCAAAGTTTGTGAGCATATCGTAAAGCATTACAAAGAAAAGATTGAGCCTAATGGCTACAAAGGTCAGATTGTTGTATATGACCGCGAGTGCTGTCTCAAGTATAAAGAAGAGCTGGATAAGCTACTTCCTTCTGAAGCAACCACAATTGTAATGGATACAAACAGCGATAAAGAAGACCGTTATAAAAAGTATCGCCGCAGCCGTGATGAGGAAGCAAAGGTTCTCGATCAGTTCCGTGATCAGAGCAATCCTCTGAAGTTGGTTATTGTAACTGCAAAGCTTTTAACGGGGTTTGATGCTCCTATACTTCAGACGATGTATTTGGATAAACCGATGAAGGACCATAACCTTTTACAAGCTATCTGCCGTACAAACAGAACCTATGATGAAGGTAAGACACACGGCCTTATCGTTGATTACATTGGTATATTTGATAACGTTGCTAAGGCTTTGGACTTCGATGAAGCCAGTATGAAGAAAGTTATCACTAACATCGACGAAGTCAAGAAACAGATTCCTGCGCTTCTAAGAAAGTGTCTCAGCTACTTTATGGGCGTTGACCGTACTGTTGAAGGCTGGGAAGGCTTACTTGCAGCACAGGAGTGTATCCCTACAAATAAAGATAAGGATGAGTTCGCAGCAGATTACCGTGTTCTAAATAGGGCTTGGGATGCACTGTCCCCTGATCCAATCCTCGAAAAATATAAATTTGACTATGTATGGCTCAGTAAAGTTCATGAGTCTGTAAAGCCGACCGATAACCGAGGTGCACTTGTATGGACAGCTCTTGGGGCTAAGACATTGGAGCTTGTTCATGCAAACATTAAAGTTGGACAGGTTCATGATGATCTTGATATCCTTACGCTGGATGCAAATCTGATAGATGAGTTTATCAGTAGGCAGAAGAATGTAAAGAAGACAACCATGAAGGTGGAAATCGATCTGGTTGCTAAAATTCGTGAGCATACAAATGACCCTAAATTCGTAAAACTTGGTAAGAAGCTCGAAGAACTCCGTGACCGGCATGAACAGGGTCTACTTACTAGCATTGAGTTCCTAAAGCTCCTGCTTGAACTAGCGAGAGAGGCAGCGCAAGCAGAGAAGGAAGTTGTGCCTGAAAAAGAAATTGACCGGGGTAAAGCAGTCCTTACTGAGCTCTTCAATGGCATTAAGAATGACAAAACACCTATCATTGTTGAGCGCATCGTAAATGACATCGACGATATTGTAAAGATTGTGCGCTTCGATGGTTGGCAAAGAACTACCGCAGGTAAGAATGAAGTTAAGAAGGCGCTTCGTAGCATCATCTGGATTAAGTACAAGATTAAGGATAAAGAAGTATTCGATAAGGCTTATAGCTATATTGAACAGTATTATTAATGGGGGTTCTGCCTATTGCGGAGCTCGCAGCCATGTTTAAAACCGCTGATTAAATGACAGTCTACAAGAAAAGGGATTCGTCATTTACACAAAATTATTGACGGTCCCATTTGCTTTGCCCTCAGTAATTTTTGAGTAATAATCCAACTTACGATAATGGGTATATTAAAATAAAAACTCATACTTTTTCTCATAGTGCTTTTCATTTCAACTCAATACGATTCAAAATAAAATCGAAAAACATTGATTTAAAGCTATTTTTTAAACGTATTTATTCCTATTATATAGACGGCATGATGGGCGGCATGATGTAATTTAAAGCGTTGAACACAACGTTTTAAACATCATCTACCATCTCATTTTGGAAAGCAGTTACGGCTGCTTTTCACCCAAAATGAGAACTGGTCACGTAAATCAATTTTTTCTAAAGTATAGACTACTTCCTAAAAACAGGAGGTAGTCTTTTTTGTTATTAAAATTTGCGTATCAAGACTTTTTGGATGACAGACGTTTCAAGAACACGTCAAAGCAAACATTAGGAATTATAAAACAATGCTTGGGGAATTTGTAAGCTACTGTATTGAGAATGAAGTGGTAAATGTAGAGGATATTTCTTATAGTCATGTCCGTCAATACCTTTCAGAGTGCCAAGAGCGGGGAAATAAAGCAGGCACAATTAATACGAAGCTTTTACGGATACGAGCTTTTCTGAATTATATGGTTGAGTACGAGGTCATTAAAAACAACCCTGCAAAGCGGGTGAAAAGGCAAAAAGAAGACGTGAAGATTGATGTCTTTAACGATGAGCAAATCTTGAACTTCTACAGACGCATTAAACGAGTTATTTTGCTTATCGGGATTACACCATTATCATTACTATACTTGGGACAGAAATTAGGCGTGGAGAGATCATTAACCTGCAATGGACAGACATTAAGTTCATTAATCACAGTATTTCCTTCTTCGGCAAGAATAGAAGGAAAGAAACCATTCTACTCAAAGAAAAGTTATCGAAAGAACTATCCGCTTATTAAACTTTTTGTAAGCAGCATTGGGAAGAAGTAAGTGAGTATGTTTTTGTTAAAAGAGATAACACACAACTAACAGAAAACGCACTTGCACTGATTTTTAGGTATCTCGTCAGAAAATGAACTTTAAAGATGTACGAGTGTCCGCTCATACATTCCGCCACACGTTTTGTCATCGGCTAGCTATGTCCGGCATGAGTGCTTTTGCTATACAAAAATTAATGCGGCATAAAAACATCAACGTTGCAATGTGGGGGAATGAATTAAGAGAACAACCTGATAACATAAATAATGTATCGCGTTTTAGGAATTTGGCTGTCGTAACAGTATCAAGTTGGCTCATGTATTTAGGTACACCAGTGTTAGCCTACTGCTTCTTTAGATGGAAAGAAATTCTTAGTAAGGAACAAGTTCTGGGCGTATCTAGTTATGAGTATCACTGTGGGGTCATTTTTTTCTTTTTGGTCACTATTTGTTTTGGCTATGGGGACCGGGTAAGGTGCGGATTATATGTAAGGATAATCAAAAATTATTTTTTATCTAAATCAACTATTCAATAACTTTATTATCTTATTTTTGAAAAATCCACTTCTCAATTAATACAAATTAAATAACTTTAAAGAGCCTTGTTACATGATTTTGCAGTAAGGCTCTAGCTTTTTTAATACAAAATTAAACGACTCTATTATCTGTATACATTAAAGACTGGGGTCTTTTTCTGTTCGGCGTCATAACTCATGATTTATGAAGGGGAATGAATGGATATATATTAATGTTATGGGGATGGGAGGTGTTCTTGGTGAGAAAAATATTTTTAATTCTGTTGGCTGCGTTTGTGTTAGCTGCCTGTAATCGAAGTACAACTGGTGGAAATGGTGATGAAGGCAGCTATGCTATACTTGCAAAAGTCAATGGTGAGAGTTACATCTATGAAGGTGATGAAGGTGCAATTAAAGATACTGATGGGATTGATCAGCAAATAGGAACCATCCAAAGAAAGTTGAAACCAAGTAAGACGCCTAATGAATTAGAATCTAATTACTTCCCGGCTGGTTCTAAAATTTATTCTGTTAAAGGCACAGAGCTAATCATCATAGAGGACGAAGAATCGGGAAAACAAATTCTCATGAAGATATTAAAACAATAAAGTTCTTTTTTCAGGAAGGGGAATAGTTATGAGTAAAATGATTGCAAGTGTCTTAGGTGCTTTATTTTTCATTGCTGGCTGTTCCCATAGTAGTGAGGAAGCTTATGCAGCTATCGTCTTTATCGATGGAAAGGATTATATTGGGCAGAATCTTTTAACAGATAACAAATTCACTGTGAAAGAAAAAGTAGGAGAAGTTAAGCAGCGATTAGACAAGGATATCCGTCCAGAAGAAGAATGGAGTTCCAACGCCTTTGAGGAAGAAAGCGAAATCTACTCAGTTAATGAAAAAGATAATGTTTTTTTGATTAAAGTCGAGGAAGACAAATATCAAATTCTTACGTCCAAAGCCGAAGATGCTGAGTTATAAAGAATTTAAGTAGGTCTATTAATACTTTCTCAATGCAACATAACTAATTATGTTATAGCGAAAACGCCCCAAATCCTAAAGATTTAGGGCGTTTTTTATTCTGCTGCTTTAGTTTTTAGTAATTTAACACCCACTGCAATAAAAACAATTCCTGTTAATTTATTTAAAATTAAGATAAATTTTCTCCGTTTGTTTCAATAACTTTTTGATACCAATCAAAACTTTTCTTCTTCATTCTGTTTAATGTTCCACTTCCGTCATCATGTTTGTCCACATAAATATATCCATAACGTTTTGACATTTCACCAGTAGAAGCACTCACCAAATCAATACATCCCCAAGAAGTGTATCCCATTAAATCTACACCGTCTTCAATTGCTTCGCCCATCGCTTTGATATGTTCGCGCAAATAATCAATTCTGTAGTGATCATTAATAGAACCATCTTCTTCAATTTTATCGTAAGCACCTAATCCATTTTCAACTACAAATAACGGCTTTTGATAACGGTCATATAATTGATTTAATGAAATGCGAAGACCAATGGGGTCGATTTCCCAACCCCATTCACTTGTTTTCAAGAATGGATTTTTTATACCTCCAAGAATATTACCTTCACCAACCTCTTCAGGATTCTTATCTTTTTTCTCTGTACGAGACATATAATAGCTGAAAGAAACATAATCAACCGTATGTTCTTTTAATAATTCAAGGTCTCCGGGTTGGATTTCTAATTCAATTCCGTGTTCTTTCCAATAACGCTTAATGAAAGAAGGGTATTGACCTCGAACTTGTACATCCCCACAGAAGTAGTTAAGCAACTGTTCTTCTTGAAAAGCATACAAGACATTTTCAGGATTGGAATCGACAGAATAAGTAGGGAGATAAACAATCATACAGCCGATTTGAGAATTCGGAATGATTTCATGGCATAGCTGAACTGCTCTTGCGCTTGCAACAAATTGGTGGTGATATGCCTGGAAAGTTGGCTGATAATGATCTTCTTCTTTTTGAATGGCAAAACCAAGGCCTAAAATTGGCATATGAAAACTGCTATTAATTTCATTAAATGTCATCCAATATTTCACTTTGTTTTTATAACGGTTGAACAGGGTGGTCACATATCTTTCAAAGAACGTAACTACTTGACGGTCTCTCCAACCACCATATTCTTTTACAAGATGAAGCGGCATTTCATAGTGGGAAATGGTTACAACCGGCTCGATTCCGTACTTAAGAAGTTCATCAAATACACGGTCATAAAAAGCTAATCCTTCTTCATTTGGGGTTGCTTCGTCCCCTTTAGGGAAAATACGTGACCATGAAATAGACATGCGGAAGGATTTAAATCCCATTTCTGCAAATAAAGCAATATCTTCTTTATAACGGTGATAAAAATCAATGGCTTCGTGGTTGGGATATGTATATAGTTCGTTATTTAATTCAAAATCAAATCCTGGATCTTTTAATACGTTTAACCGGACTTTCCCGCCAGGCAGCACATCAGGTGTATTTAACCCTTTGCCGCCTTCTTTGTACCCGCCTTCTAATTGATTAGCGGCTGTTGCTCCGCCCCATAAAAAGTTTTCTGGAAATTGATATCTTTTTGACATAATATGACCTCCTACTATTTATAAAGAGAAGAAATGTGATTTTAATTTTCATTAAAATCCCATTTCTATTAGTAATCATGAATAAAGTTAAGCTTTTAAATTCAAAATAACATCGTTGTTTGAAACTTGTGTATTGTTTGTAGGCACTAATTCTGTGAATCTATCACTATTGGTGATAATAACAGGCGTTGTGGTGTCATATCCCGCTTTTGTAATGCTATCAATATTTACTTCTAAAAGTAACTGACCTACTGTCACTTTATCGCCTTGTTTGATATGAGCTTCAAAGTGTTCACCTTCAAGTTTAACCGTATCTAAGCCGACGTGAATTAATATTTCTGCCCCTTCATCAGAAGTAATCCCAATAGCATGTTTTGTTTTAAATAATGAAGTAATAACACCATTTACAGGAGAAACCACTTTTCCGTTTGTTGGTTTAACTGCGATACCTTTTCCCATTACTTCGCTGGAGAATGTAGAGTCATTTACTTCTGAAAGATTAACAACTTGTCCGTTTAATGGACTTAATAATCTTTGATCTTTTTTTGATAATTCCTCTTTCTGTTCGCTTGTTTCCTCTTGAATATCTTCGAATCCTAAAATATAAGTTATAACGGCAGCAACAACAAAACTAATAACGAACCCAATAATAACATAGATAAATGTGTTACCGACAAAAATAGGTATTGAAGCCAGAGCAGGGGTAACAACAGCGTTAGCCGTTGCACCAAAAGCACCCACAAAAGCACCGCCTGCTGCACCACCAATGGCTGCACCAATAAATGGCCGTTTGAGTTTCATATTAACACCATACATGGCCGGTTCCGTAATACCCATTAATGCGGTAAATGAAGTGGAAGCGGCTAGTGATTTTAACCCTTTATTTTTCGTTTTTAGATAAACACCAAAAGCTGCACCTGCCTGACCTAAATTCGCCATCCCCATAATAGGTAAAATGAAGTCTCCACCCATTT
The DNA here is from genome assembly GCF_001750285.1 of Domibacillus iocasae. Lineage (GTDB taxonomy): Bacteria > Bacillota > Bacilli > Bacillales > Domibacillaceae > Domibacillus > Domibacillus iocasae. Next base: position 324,613 of record NZ_MAMP01000020.1, on the reverse strand, counting down.
TAGAGATATTTTGTATCATAAGTGGTACAAAAGCGTAATGCATTCCTGTCATAATGATAAGAGAGAAGGTTCCTCCGAGTAAAAGTCCCGTAACCAATCCGGTTTGTCCATACAAAAATTCCATAGCGGATGAAAGACCATTTCCGATGTAGCTTCCTAAAGGTCCAATTGCGATTAATGTAACGGGTACGACGATAAGCAAAGTGATCATAGGAGCAAAAATAGTTCGTACAGCATTTGGAACTATTTTATTTGAAAATCTGTCTACATAGGATAAAAACCAAACAGCCAGTAAAATCGGAATAACGGAATAAGAGTAACTGACGACTGTAATAGGCAAGCCAAGAAAACCGATAGTTGCCACGTTATCATTCATTAAATTCACAAAATCAGGATAAACAAGGGAAGCGGCTACTGACCCTGCTATATATTCATTTGTTTTAAATTTTTTCGCTGCACTGAAAGCAAGCAGGACCGGCAAGAAGTAAAACGCAGCATCCCCAACGATATTTAAAACTTTATAAGTTTCACTTTCATTCGACATCCAGTTTAAAGATACAAATAAAGCGATAACCGCTTTTAGCATACCAGCTCCAGCAATCACTGGAATTAAAGGTGTGAAGCTTCCTGCAATAAAATCAAAAAGCGAACTTATAATATTTTTTTTCTCTTTTTTCTTTTCAGTGTTGTCTCCATTATTAGCAATATTTGTGTTTTTGGTGATTTCAGCATAAACATCTGCAACGGTCTCTCCAATAATCAATTGAAATTGTCCGCCACTAACGTTTGTCCCCATTACACCTTTTAATGCTTCAATTTTTTTACGGTCTGCTTTACTTTCATCGTGTAAATTAAAACGCAATCTTGTCATACAATGGGTAAGATTTTGTATATTTTCCTCTCCTCCGACTAATTGGACAATGTCCTTTGCCAGCGTACTGTTACTCATGTGCATTCACTCCTCGTTGTTGTTTTAATAAAAGAAAAAACCCGGACTGATCTGAACACAGAAGAGGTACGCACACTTCTGTATTCAGATCAACCCAGGTTTTGCCTGCCAAACCAGTAACAATCCTGTTTTCATATGAAAATATAAAAAACCTAAACCACATGACGACAAGGAGATATCCAATGCGTTCAGTGATTTAGGTTTTGCCTGCATAATCAGTAACAATCCTAAAAGGCTGCTTTATTATTCATTTGATGATCCAAGATTATCATGTTGAAAAATAAATGTCAACGCTTTCTTTTTTCGGGAAATAAAATCTTCGAATAACACAGTATATCAAGCTATTATTAGAATAGTAGAAAGCATGATTTAGCTGAAGTCTAAATAGTATTAATAAGGTTTAGACTATGAAATAGTGTTGGTTCTTGTTCAACTCTTATGAAAATTAGCTCTTAATGTAAGCAAAAAGGCAAAGATAAAGGAGACGAAGATTATTATTACGGTGCGCTGACGATAACTGCGACTGTGTTGACAGTAAAGAAGAAATATGTTAAAAATAAGCAACCGTTTCCAAAATGAACGAATATCAGGATTGTTACTGTTAAGCAAGTAAAACTTGAATTTGTGCCAGGCAAGCTATTTCCTGTGGGCAAATTTGGTTTTTTTGTTTCTAATAGGAAAAAGCAGGTGGGGTAATATGGAGATTAAAAAGGTATTCAACAATAATGTTGTTCTCACGCAAAACAAAGAAGGACAAGAAATGGTCGTAATGGGCCGCGGACTTGCGTTTCAAAAGCGTCCGGGTGATGACTTCGATACGGATAAAGTGGAAAAAACATTTGTGCTTGAGAATAGGGGCGTATCCGATAAAATTGGTGAGCTTTTACGCGAAGTGCCAGAAGAGTACTTAAATATTGCGGACCGGATTATTTCGATAGCAAAAAAATGTCTCGGCACCGGGATGGACGATTATGTCTACGTTGCACTCATGGACCATATCAGCTTTGCGGTCACGCGCCATAAACAGGGAATTGTACTCCGTAATGCCCTTCTCTGGGAAATTAAAAAATATTATAAGGATGAGTTTGCCATTGGACTTGAAGCATTGAACGTCATCGAAGAAGAAACAGGCATCCGGATGGAGGAAGATGAAGCGGCCTCCATCGCCCTTCACCTTGTAAACAGCCGTGTTTCCGGTGAAGGACTAGATTCTGCTGTCCAAATCGTTAAGGTTGTCAATGATACACTTAATATCGTGAAATACCATTATCAGATGGAACTGGATGAATCATCTGTCAGTTATGAACGATTTTTGACACACCTTCGCTTTTTTGCGATCCGGCTTGTTCGGCGTGAAAAAAACATCAGCGAATCCAGTGATGATTTCATGTTTACACAGGTGCAAAAACGCTATTCTGATGCGTATGCGTGCAGTGAAAAAGTAGCTTCCTATGTGAACAAAACATTTAATTGGTCGGTATCCATTGATGATAAAATCTACTTAACATTGCATATTCAACGCGTCACATCGCGCCAAGAACTAAACCGCCTGAAGTAAGGCGGTTTCGTATTTTTTGAAATGAATGTATCTATACCGTTCGTAAATTTTTCGAATAAACCTTTAGACAAACAGGAATCTACTGACGAGTACTCGTTCAGTATGCCTTGCTAACACATTTGCTAATGTCCTTATTTTTCTGGGCTGAATTTATTTAACTGAGTTAAAATTAAATTCCTAAAAAAATTGATAAATCAAGCTTTATGGGGGATTCAAAGGATACTGATATCTATTTCCTCTTACCCACAGTCTGGTTCCTTCTTCACATAAGAGGATCACTAATCTTTTATTACAGAATAAAAGGCAACTTTCCCTATTGGAAAGTTGCCTTAAATTTATTTTTTTTGCCAATTTCGCTGGCCAGCTGTTTAATGGCTGCTCCGGAAAAGCCGACCTGCTCATTCGTCCATTTGTTGAACCTCCGCCACCTGTCCACATAGTCCTTATCGTAGGCATTATTTAAGAGGGAAAGATAGGGGCTGATATAAATAGGTGAGCTGGCCAGCCGCAGTCCGTACTTCATAAACCTGCCTGGAATGAATCCCAGGGCATCAAGAACCGGATCCACGCTGAAATCGCCATTTTTCACCGCTTCTGCCCATTTGTCAAAAATCGGCGGCTCAGAAAAAGTAAGCGGTGCCACACAGATAATCAAATTTCGGATAGGCTGTTCTGAAACGGACGCATACATGGCGGCTCTTCAGATTTATTTGCCATTAAGAACTCTCTTTTCCATAATTTCTGTCTGTTTATTATAAACAAGCAATAAGAGAAGTGTGCTTGAATTGGTGAACAAGCCTATGCCCTTTTTTAAAAAACTGGCAAGAAGGGACATGTGCCGGTTCCATTCTGTTATTTGGACACACTATAGGAAATATTTAGTGAAAAGGAGAATTAAAAATGACAGAAGAAGAGATGGAGAATATCTTCGGAGTTTATGGCCATGGTAAGATGTTTGAAAAGCTGAAGTATCCGCTCTATATTTCGGGTGAGCTTGATGGTGAGGACCCTGACACTTTGGAATCGTTCTTTTACTGGTATGATTTTGAACAGGGAATCCCGTTATTTTTTGATGAGTTTAGATATCATTTCAGGATTTTTAAAATGGTGTATGATAGAGACATATTGCCGTCTATTTATTAGCCTGTGAAAAAAGCCTGCTCCCTCGATGGATTAGGCTTTTTCTTATCTTTATCAAGAAAGCCCGGCAGCTGGTTTGTACGAAAGATGAAAATTTAAATTCTGTGTTGGGTGAAAGATTGAGGAAGAATGATGGGGGTTGTCTGCTAAAGAACCGGTGGATACGCTGGGGGTTGTAGGAATATTCCACTTTAAATACCTAGTGAGAGTGTTAAGTGATGGGGAGTTCAAGGCATAAAAATGGGTAAGAAAAAACTACTCCCGTTTCCTCCTGGCGGATAGCTGCATATATTGATATGAAGTAAATATCAAGAAAAGGAGTGGTATAGATGAGTGATTCACTCAAAAATTCAAAAGTACTTTCCGACAAAGTCATTGATTTGCTTGTAAGTAATACCTTTCAAAAAAACGGTGTGAATATAGACAAAGCCAAAAAAAAGTTAACAGACGAACAGAAACAGGCGTTTAAAGAATTAGTAGAAGATCTGACTAAGCAAGTGAACTCGTTTGTTAAACAGCCATCCTCCAAACAAGAGAATTCAAAATAAATATTTGTTTTCTAAAATCGCCTATTTACAGGCGGTTTTTTTTTGAAATAGTTACATACGCCGTTACCTAAAGACTGATGACCTCATACGGTATTGTATAACACGAAAAAGGAGGTTTATTAGGACTATGTCAAGATATGAAGACGAGTATGAGTCCACCAAGAGAAATTGCAACTGTAAGAAGTGTCAGAATAAAAATCGGCAGGGTGCACAAGACGTTCAGAATATGCATGATGATGCAGACGTTCTGCAGGCTGGTACTCAGGATTCCTTCATCGAACAAGAATCCGATGAACTAGTATTGATTAAAGATTCATGCAATATTGAAGTTCAGTCGACAGACACGCAAGTAGCGGTCTCTCTTCAAGTGGGCTTGCAGCTGGCCATTGCTTTAGTGATCAGCATCACTATTGGCGATTCAGATGAAGGCCAAAATGTGGCACAAGATCTCTTCCAAGAACTTAATGCTGAGCAAACGAACAAACAAAGAATTATTATCGAAAACTCAAAAGATGTTACTATCACAACGACTGACACAGACTTGGCTGTCAACATTCAGGTACTCTTGGAAGTGCTGGTTGCATTAGTTGCTAAATTAGACGTTTTGTAATCAAAAGCCCTTTTTATTAAAAAATCGAAAGAGGTGAATAACATGAGTGAGAAAAAGTGGAGAGCACTGGATCACTGTGATAATAACAGTAACAGAAATGATGCAGACGTTTTGCAGGCAGCGGATCAGTCGGCTGCTACTGAACAGGAGTCCTTTGAATGGATCATCGTTAGGGATTCTGAAGATGTTGAGGTTCAGACAACAGATACGCAGGCAGCGGTATCTTTACAGCTGGGAATCCAGGTAGCCATCGCCGTCGTCATCAGCATCACTATTGGTGATACGGATCAAAGTAAAGCGGTGGTGCAAGACCTCAAGCAATTCATGAGAACGAAGCAGCAAAATACTCAAAAAACGGTCATTGAAGGGTCAAAGCATGTAAAAGTTGCAACAACTGACACAGACGTGGCCGTAAATATCCAAGCGTTACTTCAAATCCTCCTAGCCATTGTGGCTAAACTAGATATTTTGTAATATTTAGACCAGTTCAAAATTGGAGGATGCAAGCCGAGGAGACTGCTTAGAAGCCTTGCACTTTCATATATTCATGTATCTTATTAGGTAATTTCAGGAAATATTCGCAATTTTTGTTTGCCATACTCTCGGGCCAAAAATCTGCAAAATCTATTTACTCCATCAAAATACCGTTCGTACGTTTTAAAGCTGCCCTGCCAAGTATAGCGGGCGGTTTTTTTATATGGCTCCGCAGATTTTGATGCGAATTGTCTTCTCTACTTAATTCCTCATCTTCCTTTCCTTCTCTTAAAATAATCTTATTTTTTGAAAGGAAAATTTTTTTCGAAGAAGAATGTTTAAGCATAAAAGAGGTGATGAAATGATGGGGAACATTCGATGTCGAATCTGCAGTGACCTCATTAAGGAAACCGATATTGTTGCAATCACCAAGATTTATAATATTGTCCATATTACATGTAATCCGACTGATTTAGGTGAGGGAATTGAAAAAGAAGGGGTTTTTCAAGTGCTAATGGATCAATACAAATCATCCAAGTGACTTTTTCTAAATAGGGGGGCTAAACATGACAATTATTCAAGAGGAAGATCGAAAAATCATTCATGATTATATCATCTGTAATCTAACGATCAGAATCCTGCAGCGTGAAATAAAAGATGCTGAAACGTTAAACGTAAAAATAAAAAGAGTCTATGTATCAGCTAATCGATATCAGGAATGCCAAGCCCTTAAGCAGTTGAAAGAATTAAGAAAAAAAATGAATGAGCGAGGGTTAAGAATCATTGGGGAACACAGGGTAGGTCGCGATATTATTGAATTCCGTTTTTTATGCCGGGGTGTTCCCTCGCACATCTGCTTACAGGAGAAGGACCTTAGCAAATTTATTGAAGAAAAACAATTAGAATTGTTGCGTTGAGCAACCTGTATACAATTATTCAGTGGCGTTATATAACGAATATTTTTATTAAAAGTTCAAAAAAAGAGGAAACAAAAATAAACCTCTTTTTGTTTCCTTGTATAAAAAAACATACGTGTTATTTTGTCAGTTCTACCAGCCAGTCTTTAAAATCGATCAATCGATGATTCTTAGGTTTTTGATCTGTTCCCGCAATAATCAAGGGGACGACAGAATCTACTTTGTGCAAGGAGCCGTGTGCTGCTCCTCCTGCATGATTCGGGCTGTTTTTTCCAACAAATTCATACCCGGGTTTTGCATCAACGATGATATATCGGCCTTTGTGTGACTGAAGGGCTCCATTTAGTCTTGCAAGGGCATCTGGATAGTCACCGTATTTAATTTTATTTTGTTCATTGATGGACAAATCTAAAATAGAGAGGTCTCCATTCAGCCTCCAGGATTGTCCGTACGGATCTGTGTATGGGCCGTTAGGTGAAAAAGCAAATGGCTTATCCGAGCCTGCCGCCATTACATAACCGATATTGCCCTGTTTCCAAGCAATGAAACCTATTCTTGAATCCATTTTTAATTTAGATGAAATGTCAGATATCTCAATCCTTTCATCTTGTAGATAAATGTACGCCATACGTTCATTGACAGCTAAAGCAATGTCCTTGTTTGACGGTTGATCGGGGCTCCAAAAGCTGTACTCATCCAATAATGTATTTAAATCAATCAGGGCCTTGCTTCGGTCATTTATAACAGCAGATTGTGCACTGTCACCATGTATAATCCAGACGGCCTTTTGAATCGCTTCCCCCCATGATGGATAGGCATTCAAAATCACCTGTAGCTGCTTATCCACTTCTTCAATGCCTTTCCGTTCCATTGGTCCATTTTTATGAAGTTGGTGGTCCATATCGGGGAAGTAGGCCAGTGTAAAGGGCGGCAATTGATCCTTTTGAATAACGTACTTCAGTTCATTTGCCGTAAATTGATTGTTTACGCCTATGGCTTTCCACAGACGATTAGACCAATCATTTTCCTGATTGAATTGTGACAAGTTTCCCATGGATAGAAGGGACGGACCGTTTACTTGTACATCGCTCGGCAGCAGGTTCATTCCTGAGGCGATTTTTGGGATGTGCAATGGATGGACTTGATTACCGCGATAGATCAGGCCATTAATAGAAGCAGAGTGGATCTCGCTTTTTGCCAGCTCTTCATAAATGGTGAGTGTACTCTGGTTTAAATGGGCCTTGTTTAAACCAATCAGGCTGTCCGATAACACTTGCTTTGCGCCGAGGTTCAGCAATTCGATTTTTCCGGGTCCATAATTAATCACTCGATTTTCATCCTGCTTGAACCATACAAGACCTGGAACCTGATGATCATTAGCGTAGGTACCCGTTAACAGGGTACTGTCGATGGTCACGGACATCGTGGGATAAGAGCTGACTACTTCAGGGTGGTACTGCCCATGCTTCATTAAAAATTCAAATGCGGGCGCTTTTCCTTCAGCCACTGCTTTTTTCAATGACTGATCCATGAGAGAATCGATGACTAATACCACTACTGGTTTGGGAGAGGCTGTGATGGAAATTTTATTTAGATCTTTTGTAGGCGTAATCAATAAATACCAGCCTAGACCGACGATAAAGAAAAAGAAAATCATAACGGACACGAATAGTTTACGTATCATGACGTCAACCTTTCCATGATGAATATCGTTAGTATGGATAAAAGGCTTCGAGTAAATACTTAATTAAAAATAAAAGAGCTTATAGACTCAGCCATAGGCTGAGTCTATAAGCTGAACTGTTTTAATTTGACTTATTACTGGTCAGATTGGTTACACTTTTTTGGATATTGTTCGGTTTCTGAGTGGATGACGGCTGTTGAGAACCTTGATTATTCATTATCCCTTGGAGAGGCTGTGTCATGTTTTGTGCGGCCTGTCCATTCATCATTCCCTGCACAGCCTGTGGAATTTGCTGGGCTGCGGACCTATTCATGGAACTCCGAATGGTCTGCAGGAAAGGCTGGAACGTTCCGTTGCGCAATCCTCTTGTTATTCCAAAAATAGCCGCCCCCGCTGCACTTAGTGATATTCCTGATTTTCTGTAGATGCAGCATATCCGATCAGGAAGAAGGAGAAGGGAAAGAAACTTCGTCAGTTGTTTTATTGGATCGGCCCCATATTCTCGAAAACTTTCATTCAAGATATAAATATTGATCGAGTGCTTTTCGGTCTTTACTCGTAGCTTAAGAAGAACTTATTTAACATAACACGCGTGAAGCGGTGTATTTCTATTTGGACCAATATAAATACAGCAAGGGTTGTCGTCCGCGTGGGCTGCTTTTCATATACGTCTTTATCTCCATCAAGTGCTCCCTTTATTTAAGATGAATGGGCAGCAAAAACCCCGCTTATAAACTTAGAAGATACTAAGAGAATAAGTGGGGAATCTACCGCCCGAAAAGATTGGTTTATACGAATAAGCTTAGTAACAAAACAAATCCCAATCCAGCTACGGAAATGATGGTCTCAAGTATAGATGTTGCTTGTTCAGTCAATAGAATTTTTCTTTTTTTGAGGACTGCTGTACCTGAAGCTGTTTTCTCCCGTCCCATCTTTCATTTCCGCTTCGGAATTGTAAGCAGCCCGGCAAATGAGATGCCCGGCAACAGGTGCCGTTAAATATAGAAAGACAATACCAAGTACAAGGCGAATGCTCACATAATGTTCAGCAGACCAGAAAAAAATAAATACGCCGGTCAACGCCAATAATACAGCAAGTGTCGAACTTTTTGTTCCAGCGTGTGAGCGTGTATAAACATCTGGAAGACTTAAAATGCCATAAGCACTTATGAGCGCCATAATGCTGCCGAGCAGGACCATCAATGCTGCGATCAATTCAACGATCTGGTTTTCTGTCAATGATACGCCCCCTCTCAATGTATTTTGAGAAAGCAATCGTGCTGATAAAAGCAAGAATAGCAATAATTAAAATGACTTCCAAGTATGCCTTTGTCCGCAGCACAACACTTAATACTGCCACGATTGAAATAAGGTTAACCCCGATCACATCAAAAGCTACTACACGATCAGGCAATGTAGGCCCTTTTAAAACCCGGATCAGCAAGAGGGCGATAGAGAGGCTAAACAAAATGATCGCTGCCACAAAGATGAAGTTTGTCACGGACGGGTCACCTCCAGAATAATTTTTTCATACATCTGAATGGACTTTAAGAGTATTGGTTTTGAATCTTTCACGTCCATTGCATGGATATAAAACACGTTTCCCTCGGGTGAAATGCGCAGTACAACTGAACCAGGCGTTAACATAAGCAGAAGGGCAAGCGCGGTCACCTCCCAATCGCTTTTGAGCTTTGTTTCATAAGAGAAAGTCCCGGGTTCAAACGTGGCACTTGGAAGTAAGATTTGTTTCATAATCAATATACTGGATGTCCAAAGTTCATAATTGAAGATCCAAAGCAGCTTCAGCATGGAGTAGGCACGCTTTAAATAAAAAGGTGTGCCGAAAAATCGATGCATAAGAAAGATAATAACAACCCCGATTAAAAATCCAGTAACAAAATCGGGAATTTTAAATGTATCTGCATCTTTCAAAAACACCCACAAAACAGCAATTAATAAGTTTAATAGAAATTGTACAGGCAATGATCTCCACCTCCTTGGCAGACAATTGAATTATTTATGGTTTAAGGCCTTCTCAATATAAAGTTCAGGGTTCATCAGCACATTGGCCGCCTCAGAAACATAAGGAGCAAGAATGCCCATTCCCAGCCCAAGGCCGGTTGTTAATACAGCCAGAATCAAGAGAGGAGCCAGGGTTCCTTTTGATAAATGCATCTGATCTTTCAGGCGAATAGATGTTTCGCCCCAGAACATATTTAAAAAGATGCGTAAAAGTGAATATAAAACAAATAAACTGGATAAAAAAGCTGTGGCAACCATCACATATTCTTGGGCGCCAATTGCTCCCTGGCCAATTAAAAGCTTGCCGGCGAATCCGCTGAACGGTGGAATGCCGCCTAATGAAAGGAGCATAATTAAAAACATCCAGCCGAACAAAGGGTAGTTTGCAATTAAACCGCTTGCTTGATCTAGTCTCGTCTTGCCGGATACATAAATGACTGTACCAATGAGAAGAAACAGCATTCCCTTTAAAAGAATATCATGGATTAAGTAATAAATAGATCCCTGGATGGCTTCATAGTTAAACGATGCCAGGCCAACAAGAATAAAACCGATTGCAATGACCACGTTGTAAGCGGCGATTTTTCTTATATCTTTGTAGGCGATGGCACCGAGGCTTCCTCCCACCATTGTGGCAATTGCCATCCATCCGATCATGGTATGCGTAACGGATGGTTCATGATAAAACAATAATGTAAAGAAGCGGAATAGCGCATAAACACCTACTTTTGTAAGCAGTGCAGCAAATAAGGCGGAAACGGCTGTCGGCAGTGCCCCGTAAGATCCCGGAAGCCAGAAGTAAAGAACCAATCCTGCTTTTAAAGAAAAGACGACTAAAAACAAAATACTAATAGTCGTGAGCAGGGGCGGCTGGCCGGCTTCTGCAATCCGCACAGACAAATGCGCCATGTTCAATGTTCCGAGTGTTCCATATAAATAGGCCATACCCAGCAGGAAAAGCCAGGATGATAAAATATTAATTAAAATGTATTTGATTCCTTCGGTCAGCTGTTTTTTCTCACCGCCGAGTGTCATTAATACATAGGAAGCAAGAAGCATGACTTCAAAACAAACAAATAAATTAAATAAATCTCCTGTTAAAAATGAGCCATTTACACCGGCAACCAGCAGCAATAAGAAAGGATATAAAAAGAAATGCTCTCTTTTTTCATCTTTGGCAAAAGCTGCATATAATAAACAAAGAATAGATACAAGAGAAGATGCTGTTACAAGAAGCATCGCAAATGCATCTGCAACAAAGGTAATTCCAAATGGAGGCAGCCATTCTCCAAAATCAAGACGTAGGATGCCTTGAATCATTACCTGCTGCAAAATCCAAAGGCTGATTAAAAAGACGACGATCATCGTTAAGATGCTGCCCCACCGCTGAATGTTTGGATTTGAGCGGAAGAAGAGAAGAAGAACACCCGCTATGATCGGCAGGACCATTGGAAAAACTAAAATATTATTCATCTTTTGACCCTTTCAGTTCATACAAATTATCGGTTCCAGTACTTTGATATGTCCGATACACAAGAACAAGGAAAAAGGCGGTTACGGCAAAACTGATGACAATGGCTGTCAAAATCAGTGCTTGAGGCAGCGCATCGGTATACGTTTCAACCTGATCGCCTAAAATGGGAACACTTCCTATCTTCAACCCGCCCATTGTCATCAGAAGCAAATGAACCGCATGTGACAAAATGGCTGTACCCAACACAACCCGGATTAAATTTTTTGAAAGCAGAAGGTAGGTGGCAACAGATACGAGTATTCCTACTAAAAGAGTAATAATTGTTTCCATATTACACATCCTCACTAATACTAATCATAATGGTGACCACAACGCCAATTACACCAAGTGCCACCCCTGACTCGAACAGTACGACGGTAGCAAGCTCTGTTTTTCCGAAAATAGGAAGATCGAAGTAAGCAAATGTTTGGCTAAGGAATGAACTGCCGAATAACAAAGAGCCCATTCCAGTCAAGACAGCGATCAGAACACCTAATGCTGCCACTTTTTTATAATCAAGTGGAATACCCGCATTAACGGTTTCTACATCAAATGATAAATACAAAAGGACAAAAGCGGATGAGAGCGTTAGTCCTCCGATAAATCCGCCTCCTGGATTATGATGACCTGCCAGAAATAAATAAACGCCGAATGTTAAAATAATAAACACAGCGATTTTTGACACCGTCTGCAAAATGACATCATTCTCTCTCAATATCATCCTCTCCTTTCGGTGCTTTTAATTTAATAAGCGTGTAGACACCGATGCCCGCAATAAATAGAACAACGACTTCAAGCATCGTATCAAAGGCCCTGAAATCCCCTAAAATTGCATTAACGATGTTCCGGCCGCCTGCAAGCTCATAGGAATCTTCAAAATAACTTGAGATCGATTCAAACATCTTGTTTCCCTGTACAGAAAGGGCAAGTAAAACAGTCAGTGCCCCCATCCCGATAGAAATAATCATTTTCGGGAGGCGCACCTTTACTGAACGCTCTTCTTTTGACCATTCAGGCAGATGATAGAAGCAAAGAAGAAATAGCACAGTGGTCACCGTTTCTACAACAAGCTGTGTAAGGGCGAGATCCGGTGCCCTAAATAAGACAAAGAAAACAGCAATCGAATAACCAAGCACGCCATTTAAAAGCGTGGCGGTCAAGCGTGATTTCGTAAAGAGAATACCGATTGCCGCTGCTGCCATAACAGCGACAATAATTCCTTCGTATAAACTGACCGGCACATCATCTGACGGATCAATCACGATGCTTCCTGTCAGCCATAGTGTGCCTCCTACTAAAAGCAGAAGAAATCCATAGATATAATAAAGGTAGTGTCGCAAAAATCCTGTCATATAGAGGTCTGTTGCCCGTTTTGATCCACTTTCGCTTTTGGCCAGTACCCATTGATATCCGCGGTCGATACTTCGATGCTCAGGAAACAAGTCGTAAACAAAGTTCCAAAAACGGAATGTCTTCATAAGGAAAGCGCCAAATACGACAACGCCGGCAGTCATGAATAGTTCCAAATTAAATCCATGCCAGGCAGAGATTTTAGGAATAAGGCCTTCCGTATTTTGGTAAGTCGGCAGGATACTGTTCATGGCCGGTGAAAGCAGGTAGTGACTTAATTGATTAGGCATGAAAAACAGCAGAATAATGAGCACACATAATATAATCGGTGAAATCAGCATTCCGATCGGTGCTTCATGCGGCGTTTTCTCCAGCCTTTCACGGCGATACGGACCAAGGAATGTCCGAAAGACAATGATCATGGAATACGCAAAGGTGAAAATACTGCCCACCCATGCAATAATCGGAAATAAAAGACCCCACGTTTCCATTGAAAAGATGGTCAAATTATTTGCATTCAGCGCAGCTGTAAAAAACATTTCCTTGCTTAAAAATCCGTTGAATGGAGGGAGACCCGCCATGGAGAAGCTGCTGATCACAGCGAGTGTAAACGTGACTGGCATCAATGAAATCAGACCGCCAAGTTTCCGGATGTCCCGCGTTCCCACTTCATGGTCAACAATACCTACTACCATAAACAAAGCACCTTTAAAAGTAGAATGGTTCACAAGGTGAAAAAGTGCCACAAAAATCGCTTTTGTGTAAATTATAGATTCGGTAGAAGCACCACCTTGAAGGGCAGCAGAACCGAGACCGAACAGTGACATAATTAACCCGAGCTGGCTGATCGTTGAATATGCGAGCAGTGCTTTCAGGTCTTTTTGTTTCACGGCTGAGAAGGATCCCCAAAACATTGTGAAAATCCCCACACCGCTCACAAGCCAGAACCATGTCGCTTCTCCTCCGAAAACAGGTGTAAAGCGGGCCACTAAAAATAATCCTGCTTTGACCATTGTGGCCGAATGAAGGTAGGCACTGACCGGCGTTGGCGCTTCCATTGCATCAGGAAGCCATATATGAAATGGAAATTGAGCTGATTTCGTAAAGGCACCAAGCAAAATCAAGATAAGCGCTGGAACAAACAACTCATGCTCCTGGAGAGAATCTCTCATCGCAATGATTTCCTGGATACTGTTTGTCCCGCTCATCACTTGAAGCATGATGAACCCGACAAGCATCGAAATACCGCCGCTAACTGTAATAAGAAAGGATTTTTGGGCACCGTACCGGGATTTTTTTCGCCGAAACCAAAAAGCAATTAATAAAAAGGAAGAGATGCTCGTTAACTCCCAGAAAAGGTACAGCACCATTAAATTATCCGATAACACAACCCCAAGCATCGCGCCCATAAAAAGCAGCAGATAAGCATAAAAATGGGAGAGTGATTCTCTTTCTTTTGACAGGTAAAAAGTTGAATACAACACAACCAGGCTTCCGATTCCTGTGATTAATAAAGTGAAAATAAGGCTGAGTCCATCTAAATAAACTGAAAAATAAAGGTCTAACGCCTGCATCCACACAACAGATCCAGAAATGGTTTCGCCAGCAGAAATGGCCGGGATTTGAGCAGTGAAAAACCCGAACAAGATAACTGGAACAAAAAGTGCTGGCCAGCCAAGATGAAGTTTGGGCGCTAACTTTCCTATGAGTGGAATAAAAAAAGCCGTTAAAATAGGAATGAGAATGAAAAAATGAATAAAAGTCAAACGAGTCCCTCCTGACTAATTGATTTATATAATGTGATGCTTAGAGTAGCAAACCTGATTTGCAGGCGCTATACTGGATAAAAAATAAAAATAAAAAGGACAATAATTGAAATTAAGGGTTGAAATTTTGTGCGCTGCCCTTTATCCTAACATTCGGGATACAAAAGAATTTATTTGGAAATTTCTTTGTTTTTTTGCTTAATACAAATAAAGCGTTTAAAATGATCGGAAAACTTATTATAGAGGTGACGTTGTTTTGAAAAAATTAAGAGCACGGATGGATGAAAGCATACTAGTCTGCGCATATTATGGTCCAAACGGCGAACGGTTAATCAGACGCGGATCGAAGCTTGCTAATATGCTGGATTGTCCGCTTTACATCCTTAATGTTGATTCAGTTCCTGAGAATGAATTAAGTGCGGATAGAGCTGCATACATTGATCAATGGAAACTTCTTGCGGAAGAATCCGGTGCTGAAGAATTTATTCTCCGCGATAATGAAAAAAGACCGGCAGCAAAAGTTATTGCGGAAGTTGCCCGTGAATTAAACATTACACAAATTGTTATTGGACAGTCTCCTCAAAGCCGTTGGGAAGAAATTAAAAAGGGCTCTTTCGTGAATACGCTGCTGCGTGAAATTTCATTTGTTGATTTTCACATTGTATCCATTGACCGCTCTGTTGAAGACGATGACAATCTCTTTGATAATGGGACGAGAGCTTATTTAGTAAAAGCGGGTGAGGGACATCGCATCGTCTTTACGTATTCGGACGAAGTCATTCATGAAGGGATTTTTTACAAAGAAACCGGAACCGATTTTAATAATGGTGTCTTTAAATACGTTAAAGAAAATAAGACGTGCCAACTTCATGTAACGGATGAGAAAATTACAGAACCGACCACTATTCATTCCTGCATCAGAGAAGAAACATTTGACGAATAAATAATCTTGAGAGTTTTCAGACAAATCACCCGCTTTTGTTTGAAGACTTTTTTTAAAATAGTTATGTATCTATGCTTCTTACAGGTTTACATCTATTCTTTGGTCGGTGTCATCCATTCCAATATATCGCAGTGTATCGGAAGGGCTGGCATGGTGAAAACGGGCTTGAATGAGGGAAATCGCCACGCCCTTCTTATAAGCATGGTAACCAAAGGTTTTTCGCAGCGTATGTGTCCCGATCTGATCCAGAATGCCAGCCTTTCTAGCAGCTTCATGTATTACTCGATAGGCTTGCTGGCGCGAAATAGGCAACTCACTTTTAGGTGATTTGAAAAGGTAGCTGTCTATTGGCGGCTTCGTTTTCTGTAAGTGAAAAGATAAAGCGGATTTAACTTGGTCATTTATATAAATCTTTTGGTTCTCTATATAAACAAAAGACTGGATATCACCTGATTCATTCACCAATTGATCAATCTTTAAAGAAAGCAGTGTATTAATTTTCAGTCCGGTATTAATCCCTAATACAAATAAAATAAAGTCGCGGCTGGATTGTTCTTTTAAAATGTCTTTTATTAATTTTATTTCATGAATACTTTTTATTGGATTCACATACTCCACTTTTTTCTCTCCCTCATGTTACTTAATATAACCGTAACATGTATTTATGTAACATTCAAATGATAAGGCAAGATTGTTTTAACAGATTGCTAGACGAGAACACCCCATTTTTAGGCAGCGTAACTTAAAAGGTTTATATTTGTCCCACTTTATATAAGCAGTCACGTAATCGGAAAACATATTTTTTAGTAGTGTTTATGTGAGAGGCAGCATAACATCGCACAACAGTAATAATCAAGAAGGCATATTCATATGCTGTGACTAAAGAAATGGACAAACGGTTTCTACACATCCATGGTAAAAACAAGCGGTTACCGGTACATAACGTGCTTTCATTTTTCGATTTATTTAATCTATATAAGTTGAATTAAACTTCTTGCTTTCTCCACTTCCTTTCATCTAAATGAAACGCACTAGCCTAAATAGTCACTATTGTCTAAAGTAAGAATCTTTGTTCAACTTATATAGAAAAGACAATGATGAATGAGTGAAGGATGGGGGTGAACAGGGTGACAAGCCGTACTGCAGCCCAAATAACTGTTTTTAAAGTCGCAGCAACTTACATTGGTACAGTAGTTGGGGCGGGTTTTGCTTCTGGTCAAGAAGTTCTGCAGTTTTTCAGTGTATATGGACTGGATGGGTTATTAGGAATTAGTCTTTCAACATTACTGTTTTTTTTCTTTGGATATCTCATTTTAATTATAGGGCACTCATTAAATGCAACATCCTATGTTGAAGTTGTACGGTTTTCCAATGGAAACTTCCTTGGCACCATTATTGATGTCATTATAACCATTTTTTTATTTGCTGCCTTAGCGGCAATGATAGCGGGGGCAGGAGCGATATTTGAAGAACAATTTCATTTGACACCACTATGGGGCACCTTATTAATGGCCTTCATCTCTCTCCTGACGGTGATAAGTGGTATTAAGGGTGTGATTAACGCGATTAGTTATGTTGTGCCAATCTTGCTGGTAACGGTTTTTTTTGTTGCCATCTACAGCTTGTATGTTAACCCTATTAATGCAGCTGATTTACAGGTTGCCGATACGTTACAAGGTGCTGGCCCAAACTGGATCGTGTCGGCACTCAACTATACTTCATACAATCTCGTTATTGCAGTGGCTGTACTGGCTCCAATGGGGGCAAAAGCAGAGAGCAGAAAAACACTTTTCTGGGGTGCGCTTTTAGGGGGACTGGGTCTTGGACTAGGGATAGTCGCTATTTTTCTAAGCATTTTAACGAATTTAGAAATGGTTTGGAACGTTGAAGTGCCAATGATCATGATTTCTTCTAAGATTGCTGTGTTTATACAGCTCCTATTCGCAGTTGTTTTATTTGCAGAAGTTTATACAACTGCTGTTGGTAATTTATATGGATTTGTTTCAAGAATTAATTTCATTTCAGACCGCTATCACATCTGGGTCATAGTAGGTACGACTATAACAGCTTTTTTCGTTAGTCAGGTGGGCTTTTCCGCGATGGTTAAATATTTATATCCAGCGGTGGGATACGGTGGCTTGCTGTTTTTAGGAGGATTACTTTATGTTTGGATATTTAAACGAGATAAATTAACCGATTAGATAAAAGGAGTAAATAGGTTTTTGAAAGCCGTTTCTTAAACATATTTCTTCCTTTTTTATATGCGGTCTGAGGTAAGATCATCACCGAAAAAGCGTCAAACCTTGATTTGCGAGGGTTTGACGCTTTTTTATTTTTTATTGCGAAAGAAGTGACCTTTCTACAGGAACTGTACAAAATACAGTACGTTCAAGACTTATGAATCAGCAGTTATTTCTTACGCCAGACAAAGTCAAAGGTCAGTATATTTCGAGGAAGAACGGCATTATATAACCAACTGATCACTCTTGTGGAGATCCATTGACATATGATGGCCTGAACAACAATTTCCCACGCTATCACATACGCTGTTATGCAAAAAATAACACCATTGATCCAAAACAATGGTTTGCCGGGACTGACTTTTTTGTATTTGGAAATGATTAAAGCGATCACCCCGACCCCTCCGTTTGAAACCCCCTGCCTTAGAAGAACAGAAACGCCCGTACCAAAGAAGACGGAACCAAACAGCAGATCAATCCATACATTTGAAAAAGGAGTGTCCACATAAACGGTAAAGATGTTGACAGAAATTGAAGTGAATGTAATGCCAAGAAGGGTACCGAGCGCACTGATGCCCCCTAAATAGTGGACGGCAAATAATAGCATCGAAGAGTTTACCATCCATAATGCAATACTCAGCGGAACATGAAACCAATAATTCAGCAGCACGGAGAAGCCGGCTCCCCCACCGGAAGGAATAAAATGTGGAAATAAAAACACGCCCATCGCGAATCCCTGAATAACCGCGCCCACAATAACCAGGAAGTACTTTCTGGATAAAAAAAGGAGGGCTGGCGCGGTATATAAACGGCTATTAATTTTCACAAGAAATCATCCTCAATTACATATAAAATGGCATGCTAGTCCTACTCTTATAATGTATGCTTTGCATAAAAAGAATACGCAGGGAAACCCTACATTTACAAACAAAGTGTTGATTGAGGTGTTCAGATGGAAAAAGGTACAGAAAAAGTTAGTATAGGGTGTGTTGTCAGCATGGCCTCCATTCCTCTCGTGATGACACTCGGAAATTCCATGCTTATACCGGTATTGCCTATATTAGAAAGAAAGGTTGGGATTTCTTCCTTTCAATCGAGCATGATTATTACCAGCTATTCCGTTGCGGCTATTTTTCTTATCCCTATAGCCGGCTATTTATCAGACCGGCTCGGCCGGAAAAAAGTCATTCTGCCGAGCTTGGTCCTTGCTTTAATTGGGGGTCTAATAGCCGGTTTTGCTTCGTGGAAAATGGAAGATCCGTATACTTGGATTATTATCGGCAGGATTTTGCAGGGAATTGGAGCCTCAGGTGCCATGCCGATCATACTGCCTTTAGTGGGCGATCTGTATAAGGATGACGATGAAAAAACAAGCTCATGTTTAGGGACGATCGAAACCTCGAACACGTTTGGAAAAGTATTAAGTCCCATCCTTGGTTCCGTATTTGCTGCTTTTTTATGGTTTTTACCATTTTTCGCCATTTCCATTTTTAGTTTAATTTCAATCGTACTGGTTTTTTTCTTTATTAAAGCGCCAAAAGAAAAAGAGAAGCCAAAAAAGTTCAAGGAATTTTTGCGCAATACGAAAAAAACACTCAAAAAAGAAGGGAAATGGCTTTTCGCCGTATTCTTTCTTGGGTTTTTTACGATGCTGGTGCTATTTAGCGTTTTGTTTTTTCTATCTGACAACCTGGAACTAGTGCACGATATTAAAGGGATAAAGAAAGGATTCGTGTTAGCCATTCCGCTTTTCTTGCTTTGTATTGTTGCTTTTGTTACCGGCCGCAAAATTAAAGGGAATTTACCGACGATGAAAAAAATTATCATCATTTGTTTGATTCTTTTATCAGTCATTGTTGTTTTTGTCGGATTTGTAAACGAGCAGCTTATTCTTCTTTTAATTGTGACCAGTATCCTGGGAATAGCCATGGGTGCGATAATGCCCGTACTTGACGCCATTATTACCGAAAATATCAAAAAAGAGGAAAGAGGCACCATCACTTCTTTTTACAGTTCGGCACGATTTGCCGGAGTAGCAGCAGGTCCACCGATTATGTCTCTTATCATGCAAGATTACCTTAATATTGGTTATATTACGGCGGGTGTACTGGGACTGGTCCTGTTATTTATTGTAATCAAGTTTATTAAAGTCGAGGAAATCGAAAATTAACGGAATTCCCTTTTACAAAAAAGGACCGAACAGAAGATATGTCTGTACAGGTCCTTTTTCAGTTTATTTTACTTTATTCCCTTCCTTAAACAAAATAGGCTTGGTAAGCCCGATTGGCTTGATTAAACTGATTGACCCTGCTGTCGCAATAAAAACAGAAGCTCCGACCACAACAGCATAAATGTCGAAATCTAAAAACAGTTTGACGAGGTTGTAGGAGATTACAAGGGAAAAAAGCGGTGATACGAGCCATACCTTAAGCAATCGGCTAATAATCTCTTTTTCGAAAATTTTAAACCCTTTATCGGAAAAACCCACTCCCAGGATGCTGCAGGTCGTGACTTGTGTTTGGGGAACAGGAATTCCAAAAAGAGAAGCAATAATAACCAGTGTGGCTCCTAGTCCGGAGACAGCACTGCCTTGGAGCAAGCTTAACTCCGTGATCTTTTTTCCGTTTGTTTCTATCACTTTTCCGCCGAGCAGAACAGCACCCAATGCAACAAAAATTCCGCCAATCACGATTCCGTTTTGGATGGAGATGATTCCAGAAGCGGCAAGCGGGCCAATTGAATTTGCCACGTTGTTCATGCCGGCTGAAAAGGCTTCGAGGAATCCTGTACAAATAACTAAAATCGACAGCACTCTTATCCATTTTCCTTCTTTTAAAAATAATAGCCGGGCTTCGGCATGTTTTACACCTTTGTTTATCAGCAGCGTAAGAAGAAAGGCAATAACAGGAATGAGTATCCAGTACATCATGATAGACAATAATGTACCGATAAACACTTGTTTGTACGCAATACCGACCCCAATAATGGCCCCGACCGTTACTTCACTTGTTGACAGCGGGATGCCGGACATATTGGCGATAAAAAGCGAAATGGCGGCGGAGCTGAGAATGATCAGAGAGATGTTAATGCTTATCAGTTCTTTGGGAATGAGTCCTGAACCAAGTGTTTTGGCGACTTCGCTTCCGCCCAGGGCAGCTCCGAGGAGAACACCGGCCGCACAGATCAATAAAGCAATCCGCCTCGTTTTCACCGCACCTGAACCATAGGCAATGCCCATAGAAGCTGCGGCGCCGCTTGCCCCAATATTCATCGCAAAGAAGAAAGAAATGGTGAAAGCCAATACGATAATCATTTCTGTACCCAGCTCCTATCAGTCCTAGTAAGGTCCGAATTCTATTTATTCACTGCCAGCCCAACTGCCTGCACGTATATGAATTCTTTTGAAAACCGGAAAAGCGCATTTTTCTTTTCTAACCTCCATGTAAATGAATGAGAAACGAGGTGAAGTCCTAAAGGCAGTGTATTCAGCCCAAGGAAAATCGTTCAAATAAACAGACGTATGACATGCCGGATAAAATAAAAAATTAAGAACCATCTGAAAAATACGCGAATAAATTAGGTATATGCTGATAAATAGAGATGGGAGGACGGTTCAATCCGAGCTTAGCGGTAGAGGAAAGAACATGTAAAGAGGAGAGGAGCAAATGATGGCAGTTAAGATTTATCAGGGCCACTCTCACCGTTTACCCCATGCTGACGTAAATGTTGTCATTGATGTGATACGCGCTTTTACTTTTGCCCACTATGCTTTTATAAGGGGAGCAAAAGAAATTTTGCTTGCAGAGACAATTGATTCAGCTTTTCAAGTAAGGGGAAAACATCCTGGCTGCATGCTGGCTGGGGAAGAAAATGGACTATATATTCCAGGCTTTGATTTTGACAATTCCCCTCTGAGCCTTCTTGAAGCCGATTTGGCAGGGAAGACCCTTGTTCAGAAAACAACCAATGGGGTGAGGGCTGCATTAAATGCTTTAAATGCAAGGCATGTATTTGTAACTGGTTTTTCAAATGCGAGAATAACGGCAGAATTCATAAAAAAAATGTATGGAGCGGATCAAAAAATTCAAATCATCGCTTCCCATCCTACTGGAGATGACGATCTTGCCTGTGCGGAGTATATGAAGGATATTATTGAAGGCCGGGATTGCCAGTCTTTGACGGGGCCTGTTTTGAGAATAAAAGGATCTGAAGCGGCTCAAAAATTTTATGACGACAGCAGGACGGAATTTAAAAGCGGAGACATCGAGTTGTGTGCGGAAGAGCTGAAATTCGATTTTTTAATGAAAGTGAATCAGGAAAATAATTTACCGAAAATTGTGGGGGTAGATTTATGATTTATACGGGGCTCAACCTGCCGGAAAGAACCAGTAAACCAAGAATGAATGGAATTACTGTGCTGATTGATAATGGGGTTCCTTTGCACTTTTTTGAAGATACCATCAACAGTTCAGGTCAATATATAGATTTTGTAAAATTTGGATGGGGAACATCGGTTGTGACCAAACATTTAGAAAAGAAAATTGCCTGTCTTCAAGAAAATGGCGTGAATTTCTTTTTCGGCGGAACGTTATTTGAGAAGTTTATCAGCCAGAATAAAGTGAGTGAATTCGAAAGGTTTATTCGTAAATTCGACTGCAAATATATTGAAATATCAAATGGAACAATGGACATGACCAACAAAGAGAAAGCTTTATACATTAAAAAATTTTCAAAGGATTTTATTGTTTTTAGTGAAGTTGGCGCCAAGGACAGTATGAAAGCTTTGAGACAGAATGCATCAGAATGGGTTGAATGGATTTTGGAGGATATGGAGGCTGGCTCCACAAAGGTCATAACCGAAGCCAGGGAAAGTGGCACCAGCGGGATTTGCCGGGGGAATGGAGAGATGAGACTGGAAATTATAGATAAAATCATAGAAGTCGGGATCGATTTGAAAAAAATGATTTTTGAAGCGCCATCCAAAAAAATGCAGACCGCTTTTATTAACATCGCTGGACCCAATGTCAACCTCGCTAATATTTCGTTCGCAGACCCGATTCCGCTGGAAACATTGAGACTTGGACTCAGATCTGACACGTTTTATTTAAGTGAAGAGTATGTAGTAAGTGAGAAATATAAAGTGAAATGAGAGAGGGCAAGAAAGCTTTTCATCCTGTGACAAAGCATTATTAAACGTTAACCAGTCAACGGGGTGGTGCAACCGGGGAAATTCTATCTTTTCCCTTTTTTTAATTCAATAAAAATCCCTGTTAATATTGAAAGCAGCAGTGGGAAGGAATTTAAAAAAGACGGAGATTAGCGGCTGTCAGGTATTGTAGGAATTTGACGAACGATTGATGTAGGTTTATCCCTTTTCATCTAGAAATATGTAGAGGAAAGGGGGAGTTGGATGGAAGAATGGAAATCATTATTGGTGGAACGAGTAAGCAACATTATTACGAGCAAACGAACGACTAACTTTGAGGAAGCTGCTTTATTGTTTGAGATGCGCTTTAATATGTTAACCACGGAAATTGTAGAAAAAGATGCTTCTGTAATTAAGATTGATAGATATGACGGAAAAGGCGCTTCTTTCTCTATTCTCCATTATCAATTAGATTTACTGAAAACGGATAAGGCTATTGAAGTTAGAATAGGCACGGAAAGCAATTTGGAGACGATAGCCGAGGTAAGATTCGAAAATGGCTTTGCTGTTGTTGAAGTGAACACGGTTAATAAAAAGCATTATCTAAGTGAAAAAAGCATCGATGCTTTGTTTAAAAAAGCCTTTTCTGTATTGACTAAGGAATAAAAAGCACCTTTATGAAGGTGCTTTTTATTTGGATTAATGGATATCAAAGGAAAATATTGAAAATAAACATCCTGTTATTTCTATTTAGATGATGTGTTTAATGGAAAAATAACGGAGTAAGAAAGGACCCCAGCTCAAAAAGTTTATATTATGTCATGATAAAACATATTGAATCAAAAGGTACTGTTTTTCGTTCTTCTTCTGCCGTGACAATTGTCAGCGTTTCCTCGTCAACCTCATGCACAGTACCTTTTATTTCTTCTTTTAAAAGAAGGATCTTTACTTTTTTATCTACAAGGTGAAATAAAAAGACAGGCAGCGTCATCTTGAAAAAAATATGAATTAATTCGGGAGAAGAAGCGACGGTTTCTCCAAAATTAAATGTTAGTGATCTTCGCAGACAGGGATCAATATTCAGTAATGCCGGCTCATTGGCGGGCCGGACGAAGTGGTTACTAGACTTAATGAAGTGTACTTTCGACAGTGGAATGATGATGTCGGTTTCTTCTTTCTTTAATAAAACAAAATCACGGCCGACAACGTAAACACGTCCTTCTACCTTTTGTTTTTCGTTGATATCAACAATCTGTTCATCAACAAGAGTATTAGCATTAGGGGTTTCAGTAGTACTAACCAGCTTTTCATCACTTCTAGTACGTATTTTCTTCTTGTTTTTTCTTTTCGGTAACTTTCTACTGATTACTTTCCTGGCTTTTCTTCTTTTTACACTTGCTTTTTTCCTTCTGGATGATACGTTTCTTTTCTTTTTTCTTTTCTTTTCTGGCTTCACTGGATGAACATCGGGAACCTTGATTGAAGTTTCTTCAGTTGAAATTGTTTTCTGTTCTGTTTTACTTTCGTTAACTTTTAACACTTCTCCTGTAGGTAATGTGTTTTCATTGGTCTCCGCTGTACCGTCTAATGGAGCATTGTCTGTGTCTGTCAGAGAAGCATCCTCTTCATTTGTACAATCTATTACGACCTCTACCCATTGATTGATTAATCCTTCAAATGCTTTCATTGTTCTTTCATCCAACCGTTCATTTGCTAAGGCTAAATCCAGCAGCAGCTCGTTTGCAGCATCAATTAATGCTTCAAGTTCCCGCAGCTGTTCTTCTGGAAGACATGAAAATGGGGAAGGAAATTTAGGTGTTTCGAGCCGTTCTGGGCAGCAGTCTTCAGGGATGCAAAAATTATCAGGTGCGCCCGGAGGAACAAATTCCGGACAACCAAAACCGTCAGTAAAATCTTTTTTATTCATTCAATCACTTCCTTTGTAATGGAGATGAAGTTTTTTTGTATCCTAAAGAAATCCATGATGTCATCTTAAGAAGTCACATCCATTCCTATAAGCAAAAACATCGGTCATGTATAAATATTTTATGTAGTAGTTCGCTGGTGGTACCTAAAGGAGAGATTGATTAATTAGTCAGGTTAGCTAGTTAAATACAAAAAGAACCCTCACTTATTCGTAAGAGAGGGAACGGCATAAATAGTATTACGCTTATAAAAAGCAGGCATTTAAAAAATCGCTATACTTTTAAATATTCCGCCTGCTTTTTCAGAAAAATAAATCGCTATGCCGTTGAACGTAAATTCGCCCGCTAGGAGAAAGATTCTTCAGCATAATGATTTACGTTTAATAGGAACAGGGGAAATGCGGGTTCCTCCCCCTGTTTGTCATTCTTCTAAGAGAGGCAGGTGCGCCTGGATGTCAGCGTGGACACGAATGATGCCCCACATTCCCTGTTCAATGTCCCAACGGATGTTGCCGGATCGGTACATATAGTCTCCAGGGTAGTTAAAAAGGCCGCCTGCTCCGCCGATAAGGAAGAGATCATCTGTCGAACCTGGAACCATGTGACCGACAAATGAGACACTACGGGAAAATACATCCACTGGATTGAACTTCCATGAATGGCCATGGATATGGAAGGTGTGTGCTCTTCTGCGTTCAGATGGATCTGTCAATCGAATCGTAACAGGATCACCCGGATATGCTTCAAAAACAGGTGTTGCCGGATCACCGAATACTTTTGAACTGAATAAATCGCTCAAAACAGGCCGCTCCCTGAAGCGGTTAATGAGTCTTTCCGTTCGATAGTTAAAGCCGCGTGAGCCGTTATCATATGTGTCTACGATGTCTTCTTCCTCAGCCTCCGCTGCAGGAATAACACCTGCCATAGGGTCAACAATTAACTGGCCATGCTTATCAACGAGCCGTACACCATCATGCATAATCAAGACAAATTCTCTTGTGTCGGGTAAAAGTGGATTTTTAAGAATCACATTTGTGCCGGTTTCAACGGGTTCAAGCGTTGTTGGGTCATGGTAGGTTGTAAAGCGTGACTCTGCGATAAAAGCGCCGAACGTGCCGAATGAACGGTGATTTCGTAAATCCGCCATATCCCACATGGCACACGTCCCAACATTCTCTTGGACATGCCAGCGATACGTAATGGTTTCACCAGGTCCGACCGTTTGATCCGGATTAAATCCTACCGTATCACCACTGGACGTGGTGATGTCATAATCAAGCAGGCTGGGGTGCAGAGAAATCCTCAGTGAAGGAGGGTAAAACGCCTGCTCTTTTACCGGTGGATAAGGATGAATCCCATCAGGGAACGGAAACAAATCGAATTGAAGCCTGCTTGTTAAGGTGACCTCCACAAGATCCCCGGAATTTCCTCTCAATACGAGAGGCTCTGGATTCTTTTTTCCGTTAAGAATGTCTTCCACGTCTTCTTCGAGGGCAAAAATGATGCCGAATGGGTCATGGTCTCCAAAGGAATTATAAACAATCGGTGTTTGAAAGGCGACAACATTAAAGCTTCGGAGCACTGCATCATGAGATAGTTCAGGCGGCAATGTACTCTGCGGGTCGGCAGGAGCGGGAGGCTTTCCAGTTTTCTTCGGCAGCGGCTTTGTCCTCATCGGGGGCAGCGGCCGGTCAGACAGCGGAATTAGATCTCTCACTTGTTGATCAAACGCGCGAATTAACCCCCACGTACCGTTCCAGACATCTTCTTCATCTTCAAAAGCCCATAAATAATCGCCTGCGCTTGGAATGTCCATTTCCAGCGTATAAGACTCTGCGATGCCGATGTGCTGCTGGTCTCTTAGGACAGAATCGTTGTCAGGATGTTCTGATTTCCACTTTAAGCCGTGCAGGTTAAAGCTATGAGATTCCTCATGGGCCCCCTGCAAGAGCCGGATGCGAATAGGATCACCTTCGTAAGCCTTTAAAATCGGGGTGACGGGATCACCGTTGACGAAAGAGCTGAAGGAGTACGCGGGATCGCACTCTTTCCCCAGCCGGAATTGTAAAGGTTCATTTTTATAGTTGACAGCAAAGATTCCCGGGTCATCCGATGAGCCAGGAAAATCTGGAGGTTCAATCGGGCAGCCGTCTTTATCAAACAGCAAAGTGAAATCCTGAACAAATAAAGCAAAATCCCGGAAGTCAGGAATAATTGGGTTTGTAACAGTGACTTGGGTTCCACGGTCTGTTTCTTCACCTGTTCTGGAATCCAAAAATTTAGAGAAGCGCGGCTGAACGACGCCAGCACCGAACACCCCATGCTGCTGGTAAGCAGCCGGGAATAGATGATCGTGAAAGAAAAAGGCTTTTAATTCGGTTTCAGCAAACCACTCATACCGGATCGTCTCACCGGGCAGGACCGAGCTGTCATAATTCCAGCCCACATTTGAGGCATCTGAGACGAGAATATCGAATTTTACGAAGTGGGTATGAAGTCCTGTTTCATATGTTCGTGTTACCAGCTGGAAGGCATCTCCGTCGAGAACATGCGGCGCCCGGTTTGTAAAGTTTATTCTAATACATGACCCTGCTTCGATCTGAAGCACAAGCGGTTCCGGCTCTTTTCTCCCAGACAGGACATCATCAAGATCTTTATCAAGAACAAAAAACCTTCCTTTTGGGTCATTCCAGCCCTGTTTGTTATAAACAAGGGGCATTTCAATGATAGACACATCAAATTCTAAGACAACGGGGTTCCCTAGGCACGCATCAACAAAAACCGCTCCTGGTCTTGCGTTTGGCACAGCGGCATTTCGTTCAAGTTCCGTCATTTCTCTGCCGCCGACAATGCCAAGGGGAGGCCTTGGTGCTTTGCATCCAACCTTGCCGGGAATAAAATTAGGAAACCCCGGTTTTTCTTTTGTTGGACGCGGCGGGCAGGGCCGGTCTGGCAGCGGCTGAAGAGGGGCAATCGGCATGCCATTCGGATAACACTGACTGCCGTCCTGAAGCGTATCAAAGATGCGGTTGATTCCCCACATCCCTGCTTCAAAATGCGGGTATAGGTGACAGTGAACGATCACATCCCCAATAGCGCCATGCAAGCTCCCCAGACCATACAATGGCTGCACGTTGTAGTGAGACTGAGGGCTAATGGCCTGGACATCCAGCAGTTCAGAATGGATATTACTGTTATCTTTCAGCCACTCATGTAAATGATAGTGCCACGTGTGTGTTTCTTTCACTCCTGCATGAATAAGCCGGAACATAGCAGGGTCATTTCTATAGCCGCGCATAATCGGTGTTGCGGGATCGCCGAACACCCATGAATCATGGTGAACTTCTTCACCATCAAGATCAGGATTGACAACCCCTTCCTCGATTAGCCTTTTCCGATTGTAGAGCGGTTCAATGCGGTAATTGACTCCGTGAAAGGAATCGACATCCTGACCGGTGACTGGATGTATGGGCCTGTTGCCGGTTAAATCGTCAACTTCCATTTCATCGCCGAAAAACCAGGCATACTCCCTGAATGAAGGCAAAAATGGATTATGAATATCAGCGAAAGCACCGCTGTTCAACTTTCCGCCCGTAACCGGGTCCGTCCACCATGAGCCTCTTTTTTCAACAAGCAACGCACCGTAAAGACCTTGAAGGCTGAAGCCATCTTCTGTACTGGACACATTGCCGAGATCCGTGAAATAGTAAATACCTTCAGTAGCTGCATTAATTCTATAAAAAATGGTATCTCCACTATCGGCTAACGAACTTGGGTTCAGCCCGACATTCGCCCCGTCAGACGTTAAGACATTATAATCGGCTTCCTGAAAATGCATACCCGCCGCAATAGGGAGTTGATTTTCAAAAAGAATCTCGACAATGTCTCCTTCATTCGCCCGGATCGTAAGAGGCTGTACTAATTCCACAGGGGTAAAAGGATTTTTGCGTACAAGCTCTTTTACTGTTGATTCGTTTTCTTTTAACACGTACATTCTACCGTCCGGATTATGGTCGCCAAAATTATTAACGACAATCCGGATCGGAATGGCAACAACATGATAACGCCTGATCATCGCTTTCCCTCCTCGCTACGCCATATCGTTTAACGCAGGAATGCGCGGCCCACCGGGAAATTCTATATAAAACACTTCAATATTATGGATGTGAACCAGCCACGTTCGGTTTTCTAATTGCGCAAAATGTGTTGTTTCGACCATCAGCTCTATGTGATCTTCGATGAGCGAAACGATTTGACCGATAAGCATAAACGGGTAAGAAGGTGTCAGGATAAATACCTTAAAGCCGATTCCTTCCCTGAAGTGATCTTCAAGAGCCGCGTCATGAATAGCATTAATGGATCGGAAAGTTGAAAAGTTATTGTGCATCCTGTTACACTTCCTTCCTTCTGAGTCTTAGGTAAGCGGGAATCTGGTGTTGCAATCAAAGCCTGGTGTTAACTGAGCGATTTTTTCTAACGGAATGGACAGGGGTGTTGGGAATTGAAAGAAGGGAGCATTCAATATTTTAATGGTAACCGGATCAATAGTGAGATGGCCTGCGCCCACGTCGACGATCGGTCCGCAAAAAATCGGCCTAAATGTTTGGCCTAACAAATTTAACTGTGTTGCTTCGGTAACAATTAATACACTTTCTCCCATCAATCTTGTCAGCTCTCTTACAAATTCATCATCATTCAAGTCCTCAAAGTCTTCAAAGTCATCGTCATCATCATCATCGTCATCATCATCATCGTCATCATCGTCATCATCGTCATCATCATCATCGTCATCATCGTCATCATCGTCATCGTCATCGTCATCATCATCATCATCATCATCGTCATCTTGCCTGTGATCTTCTTCGTTGTTGTTATGCTCGCGGCCGTCATAGACACCGTTATTGTCTGATTTCTCGTTTTCTTCAGAAATTAAGTCATCCTCTGGTTTCTCGGTTTCTTCCAGAATGGAGTTGTCCACTCGTGCCTTCTCATCCTTTAGCTTCTCGCTGGGTGATTGCTTCATCGTATCGCTCCTTTACCGGGCAATTACTGCCCAAGATTTCTGTTCTCATGGTGAAAAGAATGAAGAAAAGAAACAGACCGTCATTTAAAAAGTCCCTGAAGAACACTCCTGCTGAGTATTGGTATCAGACTAGAAAAACGTATGCTGTGAATGGAGGTAATATTCTTTATTTCCATTTCAGTTTTCTTATTAAAGAAAGAAATATGGAGTTTTTCTTGGTCTGCATCGTGGATTTTACCATGTAATTTTTCCTGGCCGGTTTGGATTTTCATCCAAATGGCTTTCCATGATCGTAAATTAGTGAATAAAGATTCTTCATAAAAAAGCTGAATTAATACATCCCGCTTGGATACCGTTTCGCCAAAGTTAGAAAGCAGCTTTTGTTTTAAATTGTTATCATAAATAAAATTCTGATGGGTGTTTGAAAAAGTCGGTACTCCTGTGGGGATATTAGCGGATTCAATGGCATGATAAGGAATCCAAATCCGTTCCCTCAGGTTGGTAACCATAACAAAATCACGGCCAATTGCACTCACCTTGCCAAGTGTCTGCAAGATTTCATTACCGCTTCTTGAATAGATGATTACTTGCTGGTTCCTCTTCATTTTAAAAAATCTTTTCAGCATTAATGGCTTTCGTTTTTCAGGAGCCGCGTTCGTTACATTCAACAGGTTCGCCTGTTCCATGTATTCATTAAAAATCCGTATTTCTTCAGTAGGAGTAGCCCCGGGAGGTGATGTTATACCGTCACTTGTTTCATATATCTCATCTTTGATTCTTTGCTCACGCCTCCTTTTCTCCAGTAATATGGGAATATACTGGTCAAGTCGCATGCGGGTTTTCATCGCATTCTCCCCCTCGCGTAAAACTACGCAAAATTATATGCCCTTAACGCTTAATTATTCTTATTTTGTTTGGACCTTTTTATTATCATGATAATTACTTTTTGCCCATTTGGTTTCTCATTCAATGCCGGCTGCTTTCATCATGTATAACGCGGGAAAGGGGAAAGAACAGAGGGACATGAAAGTGACTTTCTGTTTTTTTATTGCATTTTCTCTGACTTTTCTTTAGTGGATGCCATGAAACAGGCTTTACCTATATCTTTTAAGGGATCGATTCAATTTTCACTTTCATTATTAATATAAAAAGAGGCTTTAGCTTATCCACATATACGAGCCGAACATAAAATGATAACAGGCTTATAAAAGGAAATTGATGCAGTAAAGTAAACGATTTTTAAAAGGAAACTCAGCAAAGCAATGCGAGAATCCTTGCACTGGTAATCTAATATAAGCCCAATCCATGTAACCTTAAAATGAAAGGGGGGGGAGATAATGAGTACAATGCATTGTCAATGTGATGAGTGTAAAAAGCATCGTTTGCATCATAGCCCTTGCGGCTGCAAAGATGGTTTTAAGAACGAGGGTTTCCAACGGCATGACCAGCACTCTTTTTCTTTTCAACATGACAACCAACTGAATTTTCATAACGGGTGCCGTAATTGTTTTAAAGAACGGATGAATGACCGTTTTGAAAATAGACGTCTATGTGATGAACAATTCCGCATTCGTTTAGGCGGCTTAAAAAGCGGCATGGCATTCCAAATGCGCCAACTAATGGATAGTAACGTCAAAATCATGTTTGAAGAAGGAGGCAGTATCCAGGGGAAAGTTCATTTTGTTGGAACGGATTTTTTAGAGATGGTGCTGTTAAGTAAAAAAGGCAAGAACAAATGTGACTGGGAGAAAAAGCATTTCTATATTCCGTTTGATAAAATTAAATGGGCTGAACGAATAGAGAAGATGTAAATATACGTTATAACATGCTTCATCAAAAAACGATGTTCCGTTTAATGAACATCGTTTTTTACTGATTAGAGAAATTCAAAAACGAAACTGCTGGATGCAATCGAATGTCAACAGTCTAAAATAGGCAAGTGGGGTTGTACTTTATCATGAACCCGGATGATTCCCCACATTCCTTGCTCTATGTCCCAGCGGATGTTGCCGGATCGATACATATAGTCACCTGGATAATTGAACATACCGCCTGCACCCCCGATTAAAAATAAATCTTCCGTTACACCAGGCACCATATGGCCTGCATAGGAATCAATTCGGGCATCAATGTCTTTTGGATCGAATTTCCAATTATGGCCGTGAAGGTGAAAAGTGTGTGATCTTCTGCGTTCCGATGGATTTGTGAGGCGGACGACGATGGGCTCACCCGGATACGCTTCAAAAACCGGTGTGGCCGGATCTCCATGTACTTTTGAACTAAATAAATCGCTTAAAATAGGCCGTTTTTTGTAGCGGTTAATCAGTCTTTCCGAACGATAGTTGAAACCGCGCGAGCCATTATCATAAGTATCCACTTCCTCGTCCGGCTCTGATTCTGGAATCACACCCGCGAGTGGATCGACAATTAACTTGCCTTGCTTATCTAGGAGACGAATACCATCATGCATAATTAGAACAAATTCTCTGAAATCACCATTAAGCGGGTGTCTGAGAATGACATTTGTGCCAGTTCGGACAGGATCAAATGTCATTGGATCAAGGTAAGTCGTAAACCGCGGCTCCGCAATAAAAGCACCAAAAGCACCGAACGAACGATGGTTTCGTAAATCCGCCATATCCCACATCGCACACGTTCCCATATTTTCTTGTACGTGCCAGCGATACGTAATGGTTTCACCAGGTCCAACGGTTTGGTCGGGATTAAATCCCACCGTGTCACCGCTAGAAGTAGTCACATCATAATCAAGCATGCTGACGTGCAGCGAGATTCTCAGGGATGGCGGGTAAAACCCCTGTTCTTTTACCGGCGGGTACGGATAAACCCCGTCCGGAAACGGAAATAAGTCAAATTTTAGCCGGCTGGTCAAGGTGACCTCGACCAGATCGCCGGAATTTCCTCTTAACACGAGTGGCTCTGGATTCTTTTTACCGGAAAGAATATCGTCCACATCTTCTTCCTGGGCAAACACAATACCGAATGGATCATGATCTCCAAAAGAGTTATATATGATGGGCGTTTGAAACGCGACAACATGGTACCTCCGGATCAGCGGGTTATGCACTGCTTCAGGCGGCAGTGTGCGCTGTGGATTGGCGAGCGCCGGCGGTTTTCCGGTCACTTTAGGCAGCGGTTTTGTCCTTGGCGGAGGCAACGGCCGGTCCGGCAGCGGAATCAAATGATTGACTGCTTGATCAAATGCACGGATCAATCCCCACGTACCGTTCCAGACATCTTCTTCCGTCTCAAAGGCCCACAAATAGTCTCCCGCCCTCGGAATGTCCATTTCAAGTGTAAACGATTCTGAAATCCCAATATGCTGCTGTGAGCGGAGCTGCGAATCATTGCTCGGGCGCTCTGATTTCCATCTTAACCCATGCACATTAAAGCTGTGTGATTCTTCATGGGCACCCTGCAGCAGCCGGATGCGGATTGGATCTCCTTCATACGCCTGCAGTATAGGGGTGATGGGGTCTCCATTCACATAGGAGCTAAAAGAATAAGCCGGATCGCAGTCTTTTCCGAGCCGGAACTGCAGTGGCTCGTTTTTGTAATTGACCGCAAAAATGCCGGGATCATCCTGTGAGCCAGGAAATGGCGGTGGCTGAATCGGACAGCCGTCTTTATCAAAGAGCAACGTGAAATCCTGGACAAACAAAGTAAAATCGCGATAATCCGGAATAAGCGGATGGACAACAGTAACCTGTGTTCCATGATCTACTTCCTCGCCGGTTCTTGAATCGAAAAATTTGGAAAATCGAGGTTGAATGATGCAAGAGCCAAAAACCCCATGCTGCTGGTGAGAGGTCGGGAATAAGTGGTCATGAAAGAAAAAGGCTTTTAATTCTGTGTCGGCATACCATTCATACCGGCCAGTCTCACCCGGCAGAATAGAACTGTCATAGTTCCAGCCCACATTTGCGCCGTCAGAAACAAGAACATCAAATTTGACGAAATGGACGTGAAAGCCGGCCTCATAGGTTCGTGTAACAAGCTGAAAAGCGTCTCCACCGAGAATATGAGGCAGCCGGTTTGTAAAATTTATTCTAATGCATGACCCAGCTGGCGCATGTAAGACAAGCGGTTCGGGTTCCTTTTTTCCAGAAAGGATATCATCAAGGTTTTTATCTAAAACATAGATTCTTCCTTTTGGGTCGTTCCAGCCTTGTTTGTTATAGACAAGGGGCAGCTCAATCACAGACACGTCAAACTCCAGGACAACCGGGTTTCCCAGGCACGAATCAGCAAAAACTGCTCCCGGCCTTGCATTGGGCACGGCGGCATTCTTTTCAAGTTCCGTCATGTCCCTGCCGCCGACAATGCCAAGCGGGGGCCTCGGTGCTTTGCAGCCAACCTTTCCAGGGATAAAGTTGGGAAACCCGGGTCTTTCTTTTGTTGGACGCGGCGGGCAAGGGCGGTCTGGCAGCGGTTGAAGGGGGGCAATCGGCTGGCCGTTTGGATAACAATGGCTTCCGTCTTGAAGCGTATCAAAGATGCGATTCATTCCCCACATTCCGGTTTCAAAGTGAGGATAGAGATGACAATGGATGATTACATCTCCAATGGCCCCTTGCAGGCTCCCAAGACCGTATAAAGGCTGAACATTATAATGAGACTGAGGGCTGATTGCCTGGGCATCTACAATTTCCGAATTGATGTTACTTGAATCTCTCAGCCATTGGTGCACATGGTAATGAAACACATGCGTTTCTTTTGAGCCTCCATGAATAAGGCGAATAATTGCTGGATCGTCCCGGTACCCGCGTAAAATTGGTGTCGCGGGATCGCCGAATACCCATGAGTCATGGTGTACTTCCTCGCCTTCACTCTCAGGGGCCACTACGCCTTCTTCAATCAGCTTAATCCGATTATGCAGCGGCTCATAGCGATAATTGACGCCGTGGAAAGATTCTGTGTCTTGATTCGTCACTGGATTGATCGGCCGATTGCCGGTTAAATCATCCACTTCCATTTCATCGGTAAAAAACCAGGCATATTCTCGAAACGAAGGGAGGAAAGGGTTATGAATATCTGCAAAAACGCCGCTGTTTAACGGGCTGCCCGTTACTGGATCGGTCCACCAGGAACCTCTTTTTTCAACGAGCAATGTACCGAAGAGGCCTTGAGTGCTGGAACCTTCTTCCGTACTGGATACATTGCCAAGGTCGGTGAAAAAACAAATTCCTTCCTGCATAGCACTGACTCTGTAAAGAATGGTTTCCCCGCAATCCACTAATGAACTTGGATTGTAGCCCACGTTCGCTCCGTCTGACGTTAACACGTTATAATCAAGATCCTGAAAATGCATGCCTGTCGCAAAGGGAAGCTGATTTTCAAAAAGAATTTCGACAATGTCTCCTTCATTCGCCCGGATCGTAAGCGGCTGCACGGGTTCCACCGGAGTAAATGGATTTTTGCGGACAAGCTCTTTTATTTTTGCTTCATTTTCTTTCAGCACATATATTTTTCCGTCCGGATTATGGTCGCCAAAATTATTAACGACGATTCGGATCGGAATGGCAACTACATGATAACGCCGTATCATCGCGTTTCCCCCTCATATCGTTTAATTCTGGAATTATCGGCTCTCCTTAAAACATCTTTTCAGCATTAATGGTTTTCGTTTTTCCGGAGCAGCTTTTGCTATGTTCAATAGATTTGCATGTTTCATATACCTCATTTTCGTTTCTTTTTTCACGCTTCCTTTTCTCTAGCAATACGGGAATATACTGATCCTTCCTCATGCGGGTTTTCACTGTATTCTTTCCCTCGCGTAAAACTACGCAAAATTATATGTAAATAAGGCTTAATTATTCTTATATGAAGAAGATTGAATCACAGAGTTCCTTAACTTATATCAGTTTAAAAAGCGATGACTGCTCACTTAAATTTAATAAATTTTTCGAAATTGGTTGTACGACTTATACCACCTTGTTCATGAATTCATACGATGTATAACCAAGTAAAAAAAACAGCTTGAGGCTTAAAGACAGGGAGGCAAAAAGAGCTCATGAGCAGTTGGCAGTGTTACCACTGTAAGTATGAGAACGATCCTTATATAAAAAACTGCAAAAGGTGTAATGCGCATCACTATTACGAGGAGGAAAAACAAGTGGAGTACGAAGAGAAAAAGCATAAGAAAGTTTATACATCTGGTCCTATTGCAATGGCTAACAGAGAAGGAGTCAAGGCTGTACAGGATTTATGGGTATCTGTTACAAACTTTAGCAAGCATCCCGTTACTGTCAAAGTAGAAATGTTTAACTGGGGTGATCCTGCTGTATCTGCCGGATTAACAACTGTGCCACTTGGAATGTCTGTTCCAATGAATGCCATGTCTGTACCGGTTATGCCCGCAGAAAACGCTGAAATTCATGGATCTCAAACAAAGCACTTTTTTGCTGACTTATTAGCAACGGGACCTTTATCTATCTCTGTATTTTCATATGAAATCCGTGTAACCGTCATCAGTGATGATTGCGAAGACCAAGTCATTTTTAACGCTGCTTTTTACAGCACTGAATTAGAAGATCCAGAAGAAACCGAAGAACCGGAAGAGCCGGTTGAGGAAGAAGAGGAAGAGGAAGAGGAAGGTGGACTGCCGCCTCGTCTGGAGGCTTTACTGCTGCACAAAGACTTTATGCTTCTGGAAGAATCGGACTACTGAATCAAGATATTATGTCAGGACCCCGGGGTTTCCCGGGGTCTTATTTTTGATTATGGAAGAATACTGTAAAAGCAGCTGTGTATCCAGAGAAACAAAAAAACAGTCTCACTTTATCCGCTTATTCATATGTTAAGGTGGGGTGTTAATATGGAGATGTTTACACTGTCTGGTTTTGTCTGCCTTGATATATTCTTATACGTTTGTTTTTTTATTTATTTATCTCGAAAAAGAAAGCTGATTGGGTTTCAATTGGGGATGAATATCAGCCAGGTGATGGGAGGGATGGCAGCCCTGCTGTCTGGCATCGTACTCATTTTAGAATTTCCCTTTCATTTTACTTTGATTACCATCGTTTCTACGATGATAGGCGTCCTTACAGGGGCACTTTTTGGGCTGCTCTTTGATTATCAGACTTTTATAACAGGCTTAACGAATGGAATGATGGTCGGGCTGATGTCTCCTATGATTGGAACGGTGTTAGATGCGCCGGACCAAATTATTTGGCTGGTGCATGGTTTGTTTTTTGCTTGCCTGATTTTGGTTATGATATCCATTCAAAGGTCGTGAAGTGTATGATGCTGATCGTTCTTTTATTCATTTGGAGTGTAATGGGTTTCTTAAGCACATACCATACTTTTAAGCAAAAGCGGGTGCTCTTTGATGATCATTTTACAATGACCATCTGTATGGTGGCAACAATGGCCACATCATTTGTTTTTTGTCTTTACCTCATATTACTTCTCCCTGATTTTCAGGTAGTATCTGTTTCATTTGGTTTATGGATTGGCTGGAAAATTGGATCTAAGTTGAGAAATCCGGCTAAGCTGAACGGTTTGTACAATGGAACAATGGGCGGAATTATGGGGACGATGCTTGGTGCTGTCATACAAAATCCAGCTTTATGTAATATTCCGATTAAATCAGAAGCAATGATTTCGAACAATATATATGTCATTGCTTTTTTTGCTGCCTGTCTATATACTGTTGTGCTGATTTTGATTCGGTATTCATTTCGAGTGTAGAGAGGAGAAGAGGCAGGTGAAACAAGCTGGAATTGTTGTGTTGATCGGTGTAGTGTGTATCGCTCTCTATATGTTTTGGTCCTCTTTTTCGGAACTTCCAAAAAATGGAACGGTGGAGGGAGCTTCGCTAGAAGAAGTTAGCGGTAAAGAATTTTCAGTAAACGGCCAGCCAATGCTCGTGACGTTTTTTTACACAAAATGCCCAGATGTTTGTCCGTTTACGATACAGGACTTGAAAAAGCTGCAAAGCGTTTTAAAAGAAAAAGGCATAACAGAAAATCAGTATTCGATTCTATCCGTTACACTTGATCCGAAGCACGATACGGCGAAAACCATTTTGCAGTATAAAGCAGCATTTGATATAACCTCTTCTAACTGGCTGTTTCTCCGAGGTTCTGAGCAAGAAATAAAACGGTACGCGGAGCAATTTAACATGTTTTATGAAAAAAGTGGGGAGGGAAGTATCACACATTCAACATCTATGTACTTAGTGGATTCAAAGCGCCATATAAGAGCCCGGCACGATATGGCAACCGGCACTGAAAGAGTAGAGATCGAAAAAGTAGCTGATCACCTCATTCAACTGCTAAAGTAATACATTCTCAATACTTATATAAATTGAATAAAGATTCTTACTTTAGAATACAGTGCAGTATGAGCTAGTGTGTTTCGTTTCGGTGCAAGGATGATCACCGATTTGTTTTGGAACCCATCTGGCCAAACAATCGTTTATGTGCGCAGGCATGATTCGGTCTTGTGGTTTTTTTAAAACAGGGATCGGACTTCGCTTTCCGCGGGCAGTGCGGCAGCTTCCTCGGCTGCGCCTGCGGGATCTGCCGATTCACTGTACGTCCCGCAGGAGTCTTCATCCGCCAGGCTTTACCAAGTGGTCTTGAAAAGCAGTGCGTGTTCAAGCTGGTGCGTTTTGTTCTTTTGGGGCATCGTTTCGTTTTAAATCGAAGCCTGCCAGCCTGCACTTTTCTTCATTATCCTTACTTGTCAAAACGCAGAGGCGGAGGGGTGGGGCGCAGACTCCAGTGGGACTAGCGGGCCGGATAAGGTCGGTGCAGCCGTAGAGCGACGGAAACGGGCTCATCGCCTGCCCTATGGTGCGCGAAGTCGTACGCCCGACGCCCATTTTGGCTCCTGTCAAAAGCAGCAGTAAAAAATGGTGATGAGGCTGGTTTTTGTTAGGCCGGCCGCTCTTTAGAGGAGTGGATCGATTACCATATGATAGAAGGAAAGTGATAAGGTCAATTTATATATAATTTTAAAGAACGATTTATTAAGTATGCCAAAAGGTCAAAATCCCTTTATAATGAGGAAAAACCCGTTATGTCCTCTTATTTAGCTTTTGCCTTCCGCACACTATCCATCAAATAATTGACAAATACCTCGTCCCGAACCAGCCATGCGGAATACCGCCGTTTTAAGAACGTTTCTCCCTCCAAAAAGCTTGTAAAGGTTTCAGGAAGAGTGGTGCGATTGTACTCAATTTTCCATTCTTGTTCCTGAGTCGGATAAAGAAGAAAGAGTTCTTCCTGCCGGTTTTCATATAAAGAACCAAATGAATTATTTTTCATATTATATCGATTTCGTTTCGCATCTTCCTTTAGCGGCTCAAGATTAAACGTCTCTGTCACAAATTGACGGAAAGCATCAGCCGTTAATGAACATCCGGCGGCTTTTGCATGTCCGCCGCCGCCAAAAAAGCCCGCGGTTTGAGAGACATCTACCGAATCATGTGCGGTCCGGAAGCTGATTCGCTTACTGCCAGCATTGACAATGGCAATGTAATCAAGGTGAGGGCAGTCTTTGCTTAATTCATTCCCGAGTTCAG
This sequence comes from Domibacillus iocasae, assembly GCF_001750285.1. Classification (GTDB taxonomy): domain Bacteria; phylum Bacillota; class Bacilli; order Bacillales; family Domibacillaceae; genus Domibacillus; species Domibacillus iocasae. The sequence goes on along the minus strand of NZ_MAMP01000020.1, from coordinate 285,255 downwards.
AATGATACGATTCGGCAAACACAATACCGGCAAATTGGTTTTCAATCGGTGCCTGCACAAGTTCCCGCCTTTTCCGGCGAATGTACCGCTCCGTTTTTCTTTCTTCCATATCCAATATTTTTTCCTCAAACTCATCAAAGAAAAAACGGTCGCCCGTTTTCAGCCGGGTTATCATTTTTTCTTCAAATTCATCAATCGAAAGTAAAAAGAATAGGGCATTCAGCCTTTTTGCTTTTTCATTGCCGAACTTTTCCCATTCCCACGTATCATACTGCCTGACGAGTTCAACAAATTCGGCAGTCACGGCAGAAGGTGCTAAATGTTCATGCGTCAGCAAATAATCGTAAAATAAAGAAGTGGCCGAGGCTAAACGTCCTTCTTCTTCCTCAACGGCCACGTGGCCCCATCCATAGTTATTCAAATGAAGGGCGGTTTTATGATGATCCAGCAGCTGGACTTTCCCGCCTGTTTGATAAAACTCATTGAGCTTTTGTTCATTTTCTTCGTTGACGGATAAATCGGTAATAAACAAAAACGTGCTTGAATCCCCGTTTTCCAAAAACCATTCGACTTCCTGATTCAACCCGGAAATGGAGTTATAGCGGACGCTGACATTTGAGCCGAAAGCAAGCTTTGCTAAAATCCCGCAGGAAACCCCATCCAGATCATTATGGGACAACAATTTGTACATTTTTTTCACCTCAGAACGTAGTATGGAACCAACAGGTGAAAAATATTGAAAAGCGGGTCGTCTTTCTTGTATGGTATGCCACCTTTTATTCTGGGCAAAATAGAAAGAAAAGGAGTGGAGAGATGACATTAATCCGTCTTGGATATGCGGCGATGAGCATGAACGTGAAAAATGGTTCACCTTCTCAAACGATGACGCATGCCCAGTTTTTAAAAATTAAAAACAGAGAAGCAGCGATTCACAAACTAGAGCGGATTGCTGCATCGAATTTGGCCAATTGTCTGCGCCTGCTTCGGCACAATGCTGCTCACAATATTACGTTTTTCCGGCTGAGTTCAAAACTGATCCCAATGGCCAATCATCCGGATCTTCCTGAATGGAACTACATAAGGCCTCTTCAAGAAAGTCTTGGGGCGATTCGTTCTTATTTAATGGAACATTCTGATATGCGGGTTGACTTTCATCCGGACCATTTTGTTGTGTTGAACACTGCCGAAACAAATGTTTTAAAGACGGCTGTCCAGACGCTGAACATGCATAAATTACTATTAAAAGGAATGGGAATTCACCCGGAGCACAGATGTGTCATTCATGTAGGCGGGGGATACAAAAACAAAGAAAAAGCGCTGGAGCAATTTGTGGAAAATTGGGGCAGGATCCCTGTTTCACTGCAAAGAATGCCCATGCTGGAGAACGATGATAAAACCTTTACGATTCATGACACGCTGTATCTTTGTGAAAAGCTTGGCATCCCTGCCGTTTTCGATTATCACCATCATATGGCGAATCATCAGGAAAAGAGACGATGGGAAGAAGAGTGGCCGCGTGTTGTGAGGACATGGGACAGTTCTAAACTGCCTGTTAAGGTGCATATGTCCAGCCCAAAGTCTGAAAAAGAATTCAGAGCACATGCTGACTTTATTGACGTAAACGAATTTTTGTCCTTTCTTCATCACGTAAAAGGCAGTGTTCCGCAAATCGATGTCATGATTGAAGCGAAACGAAAAGACGACGCGCTTTTTGCCTTAGTGAAGGATCTGAAGAAAGCAGGGGTTGAGCAGGTGGACGAAGCAAGTTTTTCGGTAGGATGAAGATGAACGAAAGCAGCTTAAATGGTCTATTTAAGCTGCTTCGGCTAAACATTAAGCTTTCACCCATTCGGTTTCTAATTCAATTCCAGAGGCTTTCATCATTGTTAAAACAGGGCATCGGGCATCGGTTTTTTCCTTTAATTCAGCGAGCCGCTCCGGCGATTTACTTGTAGAAACGATTGCTTTAAACCATACTTTTTCAAAAAAGACTTGTACTCCTTCTTCTCCCCGCATCCCGAGTGGATCAAGCTGGCCCTTTACATCAATGTTCATGGACTGCAGGTCAAAGTTCATTTCCTGCGCCACCATATTGGCGATAATATTTTCGCATCCTGCCAAAGAAGCCAGCTGGTAAGAAAGCGGATCAGGTCCTTCGTTGTTACCGCCGACAACAGGCGGTTCATCAATAATAATTTCATGCTGTTTTGCTTTTACAGTGGTTTTCATTTTGTTCGTTATGCCGGTAACGTGAAACGTCATTTTATCCTTCAGGTTCATTCATATATCCTCCTGTTTTATAATGACTGCTTTTGTAGCTTGCCGCAGTTTGAAAAAATTAAACGTTATACAAACAGGAGGCATTTCCTTACCTTCACTTATTTTGCAGCAGGCCAGCTTCCCAATTTTCAGCAGCAAATTGACTATTTATTTTAACGGCCGCTTCATATCCTTGGCTTGCTGCCCCGACTAAACTCGTAAAGGTGTTTTTTGCGTCGCCAATAATGAACAGGCCTTCAAGGTTTGTTTCACCATGTTCATGTGTTTCATATTCGCCTTTGTCATTTAATGGAACACCAAGGCGGGCAGGGATCATAGAGCCTTGCCTTTCATAAGTCGATGATATAAACCCGCCTTTCCGATGAAAGGATTCTCCACTTTGCAAGATGACTTTTTCCAGGTTTCCATTGTTTGACTGCAATTCGGCAATGGGCGTTTCTACCAGATTAATTTTATGATGTGCGAGCTGCCGTTTTTCTTCATCCTGAATGCTGGCAGGACCGTTTGTAAAAACGATTAAATCCTTGCTCCAATTAAAAATAAGTTTTACAAAGGGAAGCAGGGCTGCTCCATTGCCAAATAAAGCGATCGGCTGATTTTTTCGTTCCCACCCATCGCAGTAAGGACAATGAAAAACCGTTTTCCCGTATACTGATTGCAATCCTGGAATTGACGGTAAATGATCTTTCATCCCAGTGGCAAAGATTATTTTTTTGCTCATTACTGTTTGCCCGTTCCTTGTTTTTGTAATAAAAAGATCGTTGTTTCGTTCTACATCTTCAATGACATCTTCCATGACCGTCACATTTTTATACGCTTTGAGTTGTTCTCTTGCAATTTCTCTAATCACAGTTGGACTTATTCCATCTCTTGTCAGAAAGCCGTGCGATTTCAACGTCACAGCATTTCTTGGCTTGGCTTCATCAATTAACATCACCTTTTTTAAAGACCTTCCTAAAACAAGCGCTGCATTCAATCCCCCTGGTCCACCGCCTGCAATGACGACATCCAATAGATCATTGTCCATTATCTTTTGCCCCCCAATTAGTCAGTCGTGTTATCGTTTCGCACCTTCCCGGAATGGCACAAGGTCAAACATTTAATAAAATAAAAAGTATCAATAGCCTTCATTTTGTTCATGATAATATGAAGGGGGTGAAGGATAATGGCGAAAGATGTTCTTTGTGAAGTGAACAATTGTAAGTATTGGGATTCAGGTAATAAATGCAGTGCAGATTCCATTTATGTAGTCAGTCATAAAGGTAAACAGGCATCTAATAATGAAGAAACAGATTGTAAAACATTTGTACCGGAAGTGTGATTTTTTGAAGGGCGGCCATTTTTTGGCTGTCCTTTATTTTTTGTTAGTATTGATAATAATTTCATTTTCATACGCGTTTATGGAATTATCTTTTAAAAATGAAGGATAAGGAATAGGATGGCTGATGAAAAACCTATGCTTTTGTTGGTTCATTCACATACAGAAGTGGTATGATACAAGAAAGAGCTAAAATGAAAGGAGACTTCTTGTATTATGCGCGAATTGCAAAAAGTGATTATTGAAGAGCTTCAAGTAAAACCGCAAATTGATCCGCAAAAAGAGACTCGCCGGAGTATTGATTTTCTAAAAGACTATCTCCGTCACCATTCATTTTTAAAAGGGTTTGTCCTTGGCATTTCCGGCGGACAGGATTCGTCGCTTGCCGGTCGGCTTGCTCAATTGGCCGTAGAAGAGCTTCGGGAAGAAACGGGGAAAGAATACACATTTTATGCGGTGCGCCTTCCATATGGTGTGCAAAAAGATGAGCACGACGCTCAGGATGCGCTTGATTTTATTCAACCGGATGAAAGGCTTACAGTGAATATTAAAGAAGCAGTCGACGCCAGTGAAAAAGCGCTGGAAGACATCGGCATCGATATTTCCGATTTTGTTAAAGGGAACGATAAAGCGCGTGAACGGATGAAAGTGCAGTACGCGATTGCAGCAGCAAAAAGTGCGGTCGTCATCGGCACAGATCATTCAGCTGAAGCAGTTACCGGCTTTTATACAAAATTCGGTGACGGGGCAGCGGATATTGTGCCTTTATTCCGATTAAATAAACGGCAGGGGCGGTCTATGCTGAAAGTGCTGGGCGCACCGGAGCATTTGTACTTGAAAGTACCGACAGCCGATCTTGAGGATGACAAGCCGCTTATTCCGGATGAGGCTGCACTCGGTGTTACATATGAACAAATTGACGATTACCTTGAAGGCAAAGAAATACCGGCAGAAGCTGCAGAAAAAATTGAGGGTCATTATGTAAAGACAAGACATAAGCGCAACCTTCCTATCACCATTTTTGATGATTTTTGGAAAAAATAACGCTTTCCGGCGTCTGCCGGGAAGCGTTTTTTAATCTGAATTTTCAATAAACAGGGCAACTCCTTGACCGTGTCCGGTGAACCATATAAAATGAGGTCAAAATGTGTGAACACGAACAAAAAATAGATGACTGTTTCCGATAATACGGAATTGAAGGGAAGAGAGTGGAACCATGACAGGAAAATCAGAATTACAGCACCAGGAAATGATTCTTGTGCTTGACTTTGGAAGCCAGTACAATCAGTTAATTACACGCCGTATCCGTGAATTTGGCGTATACAGCGAGCTTCATCCGCACACGATTACAGTGGAAGAAATTAAAGAAATTAATCCAAAAGGAATTATTTTCTCCGGCGGTCCAAATAGCGTGTACGCAGACAATGCGTTCAGCTGTGACGAGCGTATTTTTGATTTGAATATTCCGATTTTTGGGATTTGTTATGGCATGCAGCTTATGACGAAATATTTTGGCGGGACCGTATCAAAAGCGTCTCACCGTGAGTATGGAAAAGCGGCCATCAACGTTCAAAATGAATCAGCTCTTTTTTCAGACCTTCCAAGCGAGCAGGTTGTCTGGATGAGCCACAGTGATCTTGTGACAGAAGCGCCGTCTGGTTTTACAGTTGATGCGGTCAGCCCGTCATGCCCAATCGCTTCAATGAGCAATAAAGAGAAAAACCTGTACGCGGTTCAATTCCACCCTGAGGTAAAACATTCTGTTTATGGAAACGATATTCTGAAGAACTTTGTTTTCGGCGTTTGTGACTGCACAGGTGACTGGTCGATGGAAAATTACATTGAGGTTGAAGTGGAAAAAATCCGCCAAACAGTTGGGGATAAAAAAGTGCTTTGCGCAATGTCGGGCGGCGTTGATTCATCAGTTGTAGCTGTATTGATCCACAAAGCGATCGGCGATCAATTAACATGTATTTTCGTTGACCATGGTCTTCTTCGTAAAGGTGAAGCAGAGCAGGTGATGGATACATTTGCGAACGGCTTTAACATTAATATTATTAAAGTGGATGCACAAAAGCGTTTTATGGATAAACTTGTAGGTGTATCTGATCCGGAGCAAAAACGGAAGATTATCGGCAATGAGTTTATTTATGTATTTGATGATGAAGCATCAAAGCTCGAGGGCATTGAGTTTTTGGCGCAGGGAACACTTTACACAGACATTATTGAAAGCGGCACGGCAACGGCGCAAACGATTAAATCACACCATAACGTGGGTGGACTGCCGGAAGACATGCAGTTTAAGTTGATTGAGCCTTTGAATACATTGTTTAAAGATGAAGTGCGTGCGCTTGGCTCTGAGCTTGGCATTCCAGATCATATCGTGTGGCGCCAGCCGTTCCCGGGACCAGGTCTTGGCATTCGCGTGCTGGGAGCAATTTCAGAGGAAAAATTGGAAATTGTCCGTGAATCCGATGCCATTTTGCGTGAAGAAGTAGCGAATCATGGACTTGAGCGTGAAATTTGGCAATACTTCACGGTGCTTCCAGATATCCGCAGTGTTGGTGTTATGGGCGATGCACGTACGTATGATTACACGATCGGCATTCGTGCCGTTACATCGATTGACGGCATGACATCAGACTGGGCGCGTATTCCATGGGATGTGCTTGAAGTGATTTCAACACGCATTGTTAATGAAGTCGCGCATGTAAACCGTGTTGTGTATGATATTACGAGCAAGCCGCCAGCAACGATCGAATGGGAATAAAAGGCGAACGAAAAATAAAAAAAAAATAAATTTGTTCGTGTTTTGTATTGACGAACAATCCTTATATTAGTATTATGAAAGAGAATTACATTACTTTTCATATTTGTATCGTATATCGTCAAGAATAAGGCTTGACAGTTTCTACCGGGCTGCCGTAAATGGCCTGACTACGAACGAATAGAAAGAGAATGGTCTCTTTCTATTTTTTTCTTAGTCGTGCCTGGAACAATTCTGTTCCGGGCATTTTTTCTGAGTCTACGATCGAGAGGAGACTTATAACACTATGAAGAAATTTTTCCAGTTGGAAGAATTAGGGACAACTTATCGCCGCGAATTTATCGGTGGTTTGACAACCTTTTTATCAATGGCGTACATTTTGATTGTCAATCCGATTACGCTGTCACTGCAGTCAGTTCCTGATTTACCTGACGCGATGCGGATGGATTATGGGGCTGTATTTACCGCAACAGCACTTGCTGCTGCACTAGGCTCTATTATAATGGGGGTCTTTGCGAAGTACCCGATTGCCCTGGCACCGGGAATGGGGTTAAATGCGTTTTTCGCTTACACGGTTGTTTTAACGTACGGCATACCGTGGCAAACAGCTTTAACAGGTGTTTTATTTTCCGGTTTAATTTTTATTCTCATGACTGCTGTTGGGCTTCGGGAAAAAATTATTAATGCCATTCCTGCCGAATTAAAATATGCCGTTGCAGCCGGTATTGGTTTGTTTATTACATTTGTCGGTTTTCAAAATGCCGGCATTGTTGTAAATAACGACGCGGTTCTCGTTGGGCTGGGTGATTTAACATCCGGTAACACACTGTTGGCTGTTTTCGGGATTATTATCACGGTTATTATGATGACAAAGGGCATAAATGGCGGCATTTTTTACGGGATGGTTATTACATCCATTGTCGGAATGATTGCTGGGTTAATCAGTCCTCCAACTGGTGTCGTTGATGCAGTGCCGAGTTTGGCACCGACTTTTGGGGTAGCGGTTGAAAACATTTTTCAATCACCAGCAGAAGTATTTACACTTCAAATGCTTGTTGTTGTCCTGACGTTTTTATTCGCTGATTTCTTTGACACTGCAGGAACACTTCTTGCGGTTGCGAATCAGGCAGGCTTAATGAAAGATGATAAATTGCCCCGTGCAGGAAAAGCATTGCTTGCGGATTCATGCGGAACAGTAGTGGGGGCCGTTCTTGGTACATCGACTACAACTTCGTATATTGAGTCTTCTGCTGGTGTAGCGGCAGGAGCCCGTTCTGGTCTTGCAGCAGTCGTAACTGGCTTGTTTTTCTTATTGTCACTTTTCTTCTTCCCGCTTCTTCAGGTTATCACGGCACCTGTAACAGCACCTGCCCTCATTATTGTGGGTGCGCTGATGGTATCAGCGTTAGGAAGAATTGAATGGAATCGGTTTGAAGTTGCAGTTCCCGCATTTTTAACAGTTATCGCGATGCCGCTTACGTATAGCATTGCGACTGGTATTGCAATTGGATTTATTTTTTATCCAATTACGATGATTTGTAAGGGGCGTGCAAAAGAAATACATCCAATTATGTATGGCATGTTTATCATTTTTGTTTTATACTTTATCTTTCTAGATAAGTGATCATATAATGAAACACCTTCTCACTTGGGAAGGTGTTTTTTATTTAGGACATCATGCTATACTGTAGAAAACGAAAAACAATGGGGATATGCCATGGAGAAATTTTATGTGAAAAAAGTATTGAATAATAATGTGCTCATCGCAGCCTCAAATGATGAAACGGAAGTTGTTCTTATCGGGAGAGGAATTGGCTTTGGGCATCAGCAGGGGGACAGCATTGTTCGCAGTTCTGTTGAGAAATTGTTTGTTTTAACCGATCGGAGCGAACAGGAGCAGTATAAAAAACTGCTGCCGCATTTGGACGATGAAACGTTAAAAGTGATTATCGCGGCTGTTGAGTTAATACGTGAGCGGGTCGGGGAAACACTTAATGAGCATATCCACGTAGGTTTAACGGATCACTTACTGTTTGCAGTGAATCGAATGATGCGCGGAATGGGTATTCGCAATCCGTTTTTACTTGAAACGAAAGCGCTCTATCCGTTTGAATATGAAGTAGCCGCAGACGTGACAAAGCTGATTAACAGCAAGCTGACGATCAGCCTGCCGGAAGGCGAGACAGGATTTATTGCGCTGCACATCCATAGTGCAATCGCCAATAAAGATGTCCGTGACTTAAGCCGTCATTCAGAATTAATTGCGACGCTCATTGGAATGATTGAGACTCAACTTGATGTAGAGCTGGATAAGGAGAGTATTGATTATATGCGGCTTGTGCGCCACATTAGATATACGATTGAACGGGTTGTTCGCGGTGAGAAAGTGGATGAGCCGGAAAAAATCGCAAACCTATTGAAAACGGAATATCCGGTGTGCTATAATCTATCATGGAAGCTGATCAAAGTGATGCAGCAGACATTAAGAAACCCAGTTTACGATGCGGAAGCTGTTTATTTAACGATGCATCTGCAGCGGGTTCAGACAAAAATGAAATAATTAATTTGTTCTTTACGTGTTACTGATACGATCAGGCATGAGTAAAGGAGATACAGAGAAAATGGGGGTTTTGGGACTTCCGTTTTCTAATGTCTTCTTTTCTCATGCCTTTTTTCGTTTCTGTCTGTCTGATTCATCTTTGAGATGCGCATAATAATAAAATAGAGGAGGAAACACACATGTTTAAAAAGCTTTTCGGCTCGCTTCAAAAAATCGGTAAAGCACTTATGCTGCCGGTTGCGATTTTGCCTGCTGCCGGTCTTTTGCTTGCAATTGGTAACGCACTGCAAAATCCGACACTGACGGATTTAGCACCTTTTTTAACAGCGGACTGGCTCGTTATGATTGCTTCTGTTATGGAAGAATCCGGATCGATTATTTTTGGCAACCTGCCCATTCTTTTTGCTATTGGGGTAGCAATTGGTCTCGCCGGAGGAGACGGCGTTGCCGGACTCGCGGCACTTGTTGGTTATTTAATTATGAATGCCACAATGGGTACGGCCCTTGGGCTTGAAGCTATTTCAGTTCTTGAAGGCGGAGATCCTGCTTACGCACTTATTCTCGGGATTCCATCGCTTCAAACCGGTGTATTCGGCGGGATTATTATGGGGGCTATTGCTGCCTACATGTACAATAAGTTCTTTAACATTGAATTGCCGTCCTATCTAGGTTTCTTTGCGGGTAAACGGTTTGTTCCAATTGCAACAGCCGCATCGGCGGTTATTCTTGGACTGGTATTGATTTTTGTTTGGCCGCCAATTCAAAACGGCTTAGATGCATTCTCACATTTCCTATTAGGCGGCAATCTTGCAGTTTCGGCATTTATTTTTGGAGTTATTGAACGAAGCTTAATTCCATTTGGTTTGCATCATATTTTCTATTCACCGTTCTGGTTTGAGTTTGGCCAGTATACAAATGCGGCGGGTGAACTTGTCCGCGGTGACCAGGCGATTTTCATGGCGCAAATTAAAGACGGTGTACAAAACTTAACAGCGGGTACGTTTATGACGGGTAAATATCCGTTTATGATGTTCGGTCTTCCGGCAGCGGCGCTTGCAATTTACCATGAAGCACGCCCGGAGCGCAAAAAAGTTGTTGCGGGAATCATGGGTTCTGCAGCACTAACTTCTTTCTTAACAGGGATTACAGAGCCGCTTGAGTTCTCATTCTTGTTTGTAGCACCTGTATTGTTTGCGGTTCACGCGATTTTTGCAGGCCTTTCATTTATGACAATGAACTTGTTGGATGTAAAAATCGGAATGACATTCTCGGGTGGTTTGATCGATTACACATTATTCGGTCTCTTAAATCCACAGACGAATGCATGGCTTGTTATTCCGGTTGGTCTTGTGTTTGCGGTTATTTACTATTTCGGTTTCCGCTTTGCGATCCGCAAGTTTAACTTAGCGACACCAGGACGCGAGCCGGAAGATGCGGAAGAGGGCGATGCTCCAGCCGTTGTTGCGGGCGAACTTCCATATGAAATTTTAGAAGCGATGGGCGGAAAAGAAAACATTGATAACCTGGATGCGTGTATTACACGTCTTCGTGTATCGGTTAATGACATCAGCAATGTTGATAAAAAACGCTTGAAACAGCTTGGAGCAGCCGGGGTTCTTGAAGTCGGTAACAACATTCAAGCAATTTTCGGACCGAAATCAGACAGTCTTCGCCATCAAATGGCGGACATTATAAAAGGTAATTCGCCTCGTCCAGTTGCTGTCAAACCCGATCAGGAAGTACAAAAAGAAGTTGAAAATGCGGCACCGGCTGCCATTCGCAACGATGTAGAAAGCAAGTTTGTCGCACCAATTTCAGGTGAACTTTTGCCAATTACAGAAGTGCCGGATCCTGTTTTCTCTGGCAAAATGATGGGTGACGGTTTTGCAATCAAGCCGAGTGACGGCACAGTTGTATCACCTGTGAATGGTAAAATCATTAATGTGTTCCCAACGAAACATGCGATTGGTATTACAGCGGACAATGGCCGTGAAGTGCTGATTCACTTCGGTATTGATACAGTGAAATTAAACGGTGAAGGCTTTGAAGCGCTTGTAGCAGAGGGCGACAGCATTACAGCAGGCCAGCCGCTTCTGAAAGTGGATTTAGACTATATCGCAAAAAATGCAACATCAACAATTACACCAATTATTTTTACAAACCTTGCAGAGGGTCAGTCTGTAACGGTTGAAAAGCCAGGAACTGTAAAAAATGGAGACGAAAACATCATCACTATTAAATAAGAAACAATCTGCCTCAGCTGAGTTATCAGCTGAGGCTTTTTTAATTCTTTTTGATATGGTAAACTGCCGTCAAAGAGGAGTGAGAAATATGATGGACAACGCCTTGTTTATGGTCTTCATTATTTTGCTGATCAATATTGTGTACGTATCGTTTTTTACAATCCGCATGATTTTGACGCTGAAAGGCTATCGGTACACGGCGGCATTCGTCAGTACTATTGAAGTAGTCATTTATGTAGTTGGACTTGGACTTGTGCTGGATAATTTAAATGAGATTCAAAACTTGATCGCGTACGCGGTCGGATACGGCATAGGTGTTGTCGTTGGCATGAAAATTGAAGAAAAGCTCGCACTTGGCTATATTACGGTGAATGTTATTACAAAAGAATACGACAAAGACTTGCCGAAAACACTTCGTGAAGAAGGCTATGGTGTAACAAACTGGGCAGCGAACGGTCTTGAAGGGGAACGAATGGCGATGCAAATTTTAACCCCGCGTAAATATGAATTAAAGCTGTACGGAAGAATTAAAGATCTGGATCCGAAAGCGTTTATTATCGTCTATGAGCCGAAGTCGATTCATGGCGGGTTCTGGGTAAAACAAGTGAGAAAAGGAAAATTAATGCGATGAGTAAAAAGAAGAATTTTCGTGTGGAAGAAAATGAAACGATTGATGACTGTCTGGAGAGGATGAAGCGGGAAGGGTATATGCCGGTCCGGCGTATTGAAAAGCCATTATTTGAAGAGCGAAAAGAAAATGGAGAGACAATTCATATCCCAATTGACCGAGAAATCGTCTTTGAAGGGAAAATAATGACGTAAATACGAACATTAAAATATAAGTGATAATTATCGTTCGATTTTTTGTTGACAACCCCTTCTATCGGTTGTTAATATGTAGATGACAATAAAGCACCTCATATAATAGCGGGAATATGGCTCGCGAGTTTCTACCGGCTGCCGTAAACGGCCGACTATGGGGGAGAGCATTCGGCATCTGGATCGGCTGCGGACGGATCGCTTTCTCCTGTTAACCGGAGGAAGCAGTCTGTCCGTTTTTTTATGTGAAAAAATCTTACACTGGAGGATCAAGATGACGATTGAAGTTGGCGTTATTATGGGCAGTACATCAGACTGGGAGACGATGAAATACGCATGTGATGTACTCGATGAACTTGAAATTCCATATGAAAAAAAAGTCGTTTCAGCGCACCGCACACCGGATTTAATGTTCGAATATGCGGAAACAGCACGCGGCCGCGGCCTTAAAGTCATTATCGCAGGGGCAGGCGGAGCTGCTCATTTGCCGGGTATGACAGCAGCAAAAACAACCTTGCCGGTGATTGGTATTCCTGTTCAATCAAAAGCGTTAAACGGACTTGATTCTCTCCTGTCCATCGTTCAAATGCCAGGAGGCGTACCTGTGGCAACGACAGCGATCGGCAAAGCCGGCGCAACCAATGCAGGGCTGCTTGCGGCGCAAATTTTGTCGATTGCAGATGCTGGTGTAGCGGAACGATTAGATAAGCGTCGAAAAGAAACGGAAAAAACAGTTTTGGAAAGCAGTGATCAGCTTGGCTAGAACGATCATTGAACCAGGAAAAACCATCGGCATTATCGGCGGGGGGCAGCTTGGCCGTATGATGGCATTGGCCGCCAAAGAAGCGGGCTTCCGCATCGCCGTCCTTGAACCGGCAGAAGGCGCACCTTGCACACAAACAGCAGATATCGTCATTCAGGCGCCTTATAACGATCAAAACGCACTAAAGCAGCTTGCTGAAGTGAGCGATGTGATCACTTACGAATTTGAAAATATTGATTATGAAGGCTTAAAAGAGCTGATGAACATAGCATATATTCCGCAGGGCGCGGAATTAATCCGCATTACACAAAACCGCATTTTTGAAAAAGAAGCGATTGCTGGTGCCGGTGTCCCGGTTGCTCCATACCGCGTGATTAAAACCGAAGATGATCTAGAACAGGCTATTGCGGAGCTCGGATTGCCGGCTGTATTAAAAACGGCGACAGGCGGCTATGACGGAAAAGGACAGTTTGTTTTAAGAGAAACGTCACAAGCTTCTAAAGCGGCCGCATTGCTTGGACATGGCGACTGTGTACTCGAACAATGGATTCCGTTTGAAAAAGAAATTTCCGTTATTATTACGCGCAACACGGAAGGTGAAACGACATATTTTCCGGCAGCAGAAAACATTCACATTGACAACATTTTGCATGAGTCGATCGTGCCGGCACGTATTTCAAAAGAAACGAAGCAGGCGGCACATGAAGCGGCAGAGAAAATTGCTTCAACCCTATCGCTTGTTGGAACACTCGCAGTTGAAATGTTCGTAACGCTTGATGGCGGCATTTACATTAATGAAGTCGCCCCACGTCCGCACAACTCCGGGCATTATACGATTGAAGCGTGCGGCATTTCCCAGTTTGGCCAGCACATCCGGGCCATCTGCAACTGGCCGCTGAAGAGCACAGCGCTCCTGAAGCCGGCTGTCATGGTCAATGTACTGGGCGAACATGTGGAAGGTGTTACTCACGCAATTACTCAAAAGCCGGAATGGTCGATTCATTTATATGGAAAAGACGAAGCGAAAGAAAAACGCAAAATGGGGCATGTGACCATATTGACCGATAACCTTGAAGAAACGTTAAATGACATTGAAAACAGTCATATTTGGACAAAATAATCGAATTATCAATCGGAGGATGACAGACAATGATCGAACGCTATACACGACCGGAAATGGGTAGTATCTGGACAGAAGAAAACAAATTCAAAGCGTGGCTTGAAGTAGAAATTTTAGCATGTGAAGCATGGTCAGAGCTTGGCGACATTCCAAAAGAAGATGTAGAAAAACTTCGCGCGAACGCAAGCTTCGATATCGATCGCATTAATGAAATTGAGCTGGAAACACGCCATGATGTTGTTGCCTTTACACGTGCGGTGTCGGAAACACTTGGCGAAGAGCGCAAATGGGTCCACTACGGCTTAACGTCTACGGATGTTGTCGATACAGCCCTTTCTTATTTGTTGAAACAAGCGAACGACATTTTACGCAAAGACATTGAAAACTTTATTGAGATCCTCCGCAATAAAGCAATCGAGCACAAGCACACAGTGATGATGGGCCGTACGCATGGCGTTCATGCAGAACCGACGACATTCGGGTTGAAAATGGCCCTTTGGTACGAAGAAATGAAACGGAACCTGGAGCGTTTTAATGACGCTGCAGACGGCGTTCAATACGGAAAAATTTCCGGCGCGGTCGGCACGTACGCAAATATCGACCCGTTCGTTGAAAAATATGTATGCGAAAAGCTGGGCACGAAGCCGGCACCCGTTTCCACACAAACATTGCAGCGTGACCGCCACGCGCATTACATGGCGACACTGGCACTTGTTGCGGCATCCATTGAAAAGTTCGCAACAGAAGTACGCGGCCTGCAAAAATCAGAAACACGCGAAGTTGAAGAGGCATTTGCAAAAGGGCAAAAAGGATCGTCGGCAATGCCGCATAAACGGAACCCAATCGGATCTGAAAACATGGTCGGTCTTGCACGCGTGATTCGTGGCCATATGGTAACAGCGTATGAAAATGTAGCACTTTGGCACGAGCGTGACATTTCGCATTCATCAGCAGAGCGCGTGATTTTGCCGGATGCAACAATCGCTTTAAACTACATGCTGAACCGTTTCGGCAACATCATGAAAAACTTGACGGTATTCCCAGATAACATGAAACGCAATATGGACCGGACGCTTGGCCTTATTTATTCACAGCGTATTCTTCTTGCTTTGATCGACAAAGGTATGGCGCGTGAAGCAGCGTATGACACTGTTCAGCCGCGGGCAATGGAAGCTTGGGATAAACAGGTCCAATTCCGTTCATTAGTAGAAGCGGACGAAACGATCACATCAAAATTGTCGCCGGAAGAAATCGCCGACTGCTTTGATTACAACTACCACATTAAGCACGTTGATACAATTTTTGACCGCATCGGACTTAAATAAGAAAGCCGAAAATGGGGGGACTAGATCATGGAAAAAGGCAAGCAGCTTTATGAAGGAAAAGCAAAACGCATTTATGCAACAGACCAGGATGACATCGTCTGGATTGAATATAAAAACTCAGCTACCGCATTTAATGGTGAGAAAAAAGCGGAAATTGACGGAAAAGGCCGCTTAAATAATTTAATTACAGGGCTTTTATTCCAAAAGCTCGCCGAAAAGGGCATCGAATCTCACTTTGTCAAACAGCTGTCCGAAAACGAGCAGCTTGTCAAACATGTCACTATCATCCCACTTGAAGTCGTTGTTCGCAATGTGGCCGCTGGCAGCATTGCGAAACGTCTTGGCTTTGAAGAAGGCGTGCGCTTTAATGAACCAATCGTTGAATTTTATTATAAAGATGACGAGCTTGGGGATCCGCTTCTAGCAGAAGACCACATCCGCTTGTTGGATGTAGCAGCACCGGAAGAAGTACAAATTTTGAAAAAAGAAGCATTGCGCGTCAATGAAGTGCTCATTCCTCTGTTTGATGAAATGGGCGTTGATCTCGTAGACTTTAAAATTGAATTTGGCCGTCAAAAGAATGGCAGCATCCTGCTTGCAGATGAAATTTCACCGGACACGTGCCGTCTCTGGGAAAAAGGCACAAACCGCAAACTCGATAAAGACTTATTCCGCCGTGATCTTGGCGGGCTGACAGAAGCATATACCGAAATCTACAATCGACTTGGAGGAACTCTATAATGTATAAAGTAAAAGTTTACGTAACTCTTCGTGAAAGTGTATTAGACCCGCAAGGAAAAGCTGTTCAGCAATCATTATCAAGCCTTGGCTATCAGGGTGTAGAAGATGTGCGCATCGGCAAGTACATGGAGCTTCAATTCGATGATTCAGTAACAGACGTAGAAAGCACTGTTAAAGAAGTATGTGAAAAGCTTTTGTCAAACCCGGTTATTGAAGATTACCGATATGAAATCGAGGAGAGTGCGAACCAGTGAAATTTGCAGTCATCGTATTTCCAGGGTCCAACTGTGACGTAGATATGTTTCATGCGGTAAAAGACGAATTAGGCGAGCAGGTTGATCTTGTCTGGCATGATGCGGACAATCTTGATCAATATGATGGTATTTTGCTTCCAGGCGGTTTTTCATACGGCGACTACTTGCGTTCAGGCGCAATCGCCCATATGTCAAATGTGATGGCAGCCGTAAAAAAAGCGGCAGAAGCCGGCAAGCCGGTGCTTGGCGTCTGCAACGGGTTTCAAATTTTGCTTGAATCCGGCCTTCTTCCAGGCGCAATGCTTCGCAACAAAAACTTAAAATTCATTTGCCGTTCAGTCGAGCTGGCGGTCGAAAATAATGAAACGATGTTCACGTCTTTATATGAAAAAGGCGAGAAAATCAGCGTTCCGGTCGCACACGGTGAAGGCAACTACTACTGTGACGACGCGACGCTTGCGAAGTTAAAAGAAAACAATCAA
Organism: Domibacillus iocasae; assembly: GCF_001750285.1. Classification (GTDB taxonomy): domain Bacteria; phylum Bacillota; class Bacilli; order Bacillales; family Domibacillaceae; genus Domibacillus; species Domibacillus iocasae. The sequence goes on along the minus strand of NZ_MAMP01000020.1, from coordinate 268,583 downwards.
ATTGTATTCTCTTATGCGAGCGATGTAAACGGAAGCCTTTCTGACATCGCGGGCATTACGAACGAAAAAGGCAACGTACTCGGCATGATGCCGCATCCGGAGCGGGCTGTTGACGATCTTCTTGGCAGCGCGGACGGACTTAAACTTTTCCAATCAATTGTAAAGCACTGGAGGGACTCTCATGTCGTTAACGCTTGAACCAAATCCACAGCAAATTAAAGATGAAAAGCTGTACCGTACAATGGGCTTGACAGACGAAGAATTCGATAAAGCAGCAGAAATTATTGGACGTTTACCAAACTACACGGAAACAGGTCTTTTCTCTGTTATGTGGTCCGAGCATTGCAGCTACAAAAACTCCAAACCGGTTTTAAGCCGCTTCCCGACAAAAGGCGATCACGTCCTGCAGGGTCCGGGTGAAGGTGCCGGAATTGTGGACATTGGCGACAATCAAGCAGTCGTGTTTAAAATCGAGAGCCATAACCATCCATCAGCTATCGAGCCGTATCAAGGCGCAGCAACAGGTGTCGGCGGTATTATTCGTGACGTATTCTCAATGGGCGCGCGTCCAGTAGCGATTTTAAACTCGCTTCGTTTCGGTGAACTCGAAACATCCCGTGTGAAATATTTGTTTGAAGAAGTCGTAGCAGGCATCGCCGGTTACGGAAACTGTATCGGCATCCCGACAGTTGGCGGTGAAATCGGCTTTGATCCGTCTTATGATGGCAACCCGCTTGTTAATGCAATGTGTGTCGGTTTAATCGATCATCAAGACATTCAAAAAGGACAAGCAACAGGTGTCGGCAACACCGTTATGTACGTAGGGGCAAAAACAGGCCGCGATGGCATTCACGGTGCGACATTCGCATCAGAAGAACTAAGTGAAAGTTCTGAAGAAAAACGTCCGGCGGTTCAAGTAGGCGATCCGTTTATGGAAAAATTGCTGCTTGAAGCATGCCTTGAGCTAATTCATAACGATGCACTTGTCGGTATTCAAGATATGGGTGCAGCAGGTTTAACAAGTTCATCCGCTGAAATGGCGTCTAAATCTGGTTCAGGTATGGAAATGAATCTTGATTTAATCCCGCAGCGTGAAACAGGCATGACACCGTATGAAATGATGCTGTCTGAATCACAAGAGCGTATGCTGATTGTTGTGAAAAAAGGACGCGAAAAAGAAATCGAAGACCTTTTCTCAAAATATGGTCTTGAAGCGGCATCTGTCGGTGTTGTAACAGATGATAAAATGCTTCGTCTTCTTCATAAAGGTGAAGTAGCAGCAGAAGTGCCGGTTGACGCATTGGCAGAAGATGCGCCGGTTTACTACAAGCCATCAGCAGAGCCGGATTACTACCGTGAATTCCAGGCGATGGAACAAGAAACACCAAAAGTATCTAATTATAAAGAAACACTTGTAAATCTTTTGAAACAGCCGACTGTGGCAAGCAAAGAGTGGGTATATGATCAGTATGATTACCAAGTTCGTACAAACACAGTTGTCGCACCAGGTTCTGATGCAGCGGTCATTCGCCTGCGCGGCACAAACAAAGCACTTGCGATGACAACAGACTGCAACGCCCGTTACATTTACCTTGATCCAAAAACAGGCGGTAAAATTGCCGTTGCAGAAGCGGCACGTAACATTGTTGCCTCAGGTGCACGCCCGCTTGCGATTACAGACGGCTTAAACTACGGCAGCCCTGAAAATCCGGGAGTATTCTGGCAGCTTGAGCAGTCAGCAGACGGTATTAGCGAAGCATGTCTTGCGCTTCAGTCACCGGTTATTGGTGGAAACGTCTCTTTATATAATGAAACAAACGGGACAGCGATTTATCCGACGCCGATTATCGGCATGGTCGGCTTAATCGAAGACGTCGCCCATATTACAACCCAAGCGACCAAGGCAGCTGGCGACCTCATTTATGTGATTGGTGATGCGGCTAATGAATTTGGCGGCAGCGAATTGCAAAAAATGATGAATGGCGGCAAAATTTCAGGCAAATCTCCAGCCATTGATTTATCGGTAGAAAAAGCGCGTCAGGACGCTCTCCTTGCGGCAATTCAATCAGGTCTTGTTCAGTCAGCCCACGATATTTCAGAAGGCGGCTTTGCAGTGGCTCTTGTTGAGAAGTTATTTGGGACAGGCCTCGGTGCAAATGTATCGCTTGAAGGCGAAGCAACAGCAGCTCTTTTCGCTGAAACGCAGTCACGTTTCGTTGTCACAGTAAAAGCAGAAAATAAAGCAGCGTTTGAATCAGCCATTCAGGATGCAAAACAAATCGGTGAAGTGTCCGTCGAGCCAGTAGTATCTATTACAATTAACGGAGAAGAAGTGGTACAGGCACCAGTAAATGAACTGGAGGATGCCTGGAAAGGAGCTATTCCATGCTTGCTGAACTCAGAGGCTTAAATGAAGAGTGCGGCGTTTTCGGGGTTTTTGGCCACGAAAATGCTTCACAAATCACTTATTACGGCCTGCAAAGCTTACAGCACCGCGGACAAGAAGGGGCTGGTGTCGTCATGAGTGACGGCGAACGCCTCCGCGGTCATAAAGGTGAAGGGCTTGTCACGGAAATTTTCAACCAGGATATCGTTAACGGATTGATAGGATCAGCAGCGATTGGACACGTTCGTTACCAAACAGCGGGAGGCGGCGGCTATCAAAATGTACAGCCGCTTCTGTTCCACTTTCAAACAGGCAGCCTGGCGCTTGCGCATAACGGCAATCTTGTAAATGCAACATCCCTAAAGCGTGAGCTTGAAGCGCAGGGAAGCATTTTTCAAACGACGTCTGATACAGAAGTGCTGGCGCATTTAATTCGCCGCAGCAGCTACGGATCGATGAAAGACCGTTTAAAAACAGCACTTTCGATGGTAAAAGGCGCTTACGCATTTCTCGTTATGACAGAAAACGAAATGCATGTGGCGCTTGATCCACAAGGGCTTCGTCCGCTTTCAATTGGCAAACTTGGCAATGCGTATGTAGTGGCATCGGAAACGTGCGCGTTTGATATTATCGGGGCAGAGTTTTTACGTGATGTTGAACCGGGCGAGCTGATCACAATTAATGACAGCGGCCTTCATTCAGAACAGTTTGCAGCTGGTGTCAGCGATGCGATGTGCACAATGGAGTATGTTTACTTCTCGCGTCCGGACAGTGATATACATGGCATTAACGTTCACAGCGCCCGGAAGCGTCTCGGTAAAATGCTTGCAAAAGAAGTGGATCCGGCTGTTTTAGAAGCAGATGTCGTGACTGGTGTTCCAGATTCCAGCATCTCTGCCGCAATTGGTTTTGCGGAAGCAACGGGTATTCCATACGAATTAGGCTTAATTAAAAATCGGTATGTCGGCCGGACTTTCATTCAGCCGTCTCAGTCGCTTCGTGAACAAGGGGTAAAAATGAAACTTTCTCCCGTCCGAGGCGTGATCGAAGGGAAAAAAGTTGTCATGGTGGACGATTCAATCGTTCGCGGCACGACGAGCAGACGAATTGTGACCATGCTAAAAGAAGCCGGAGCGAAGGAAGTCCATGTTGTGATCAGTTCACCGGCGATTAAGCATCCGTGTTTTTATGGAATCGATACGTCTGAAAAAGGTGAATTAATTGCCGCTCACCATACAAATGAAGAATTGCGCGAGTTGATTGGTGCTGACTCCTTGACGTATTTGAGCGCAGAAGGCACGATCGAAGCTATTAACCACCGCAAAGGCGCCCTCGGCGAATGCGGACAATGCATGGCTTGCTTTACAGGGGAATATCCAACGGAAATTTTCCCGGATACACAGCATCCGCATGACAAAGAAATCATGTGCTAACAGGAGGAACTAAAATGGCAAAGTCGTATGAAGCAGCCGGTGTCAACATCGAAGCGGGATACGAAGCGGTTGAACGAATGAAAAAGCATGTAGAACGGACGAAGCGGGCCGGTGTCATGGGAGCGCTTGGAAGCTTCGGCGGCATGTTTGATCTGTCTTCGCTCCGATTAAAAGAGCCGGTTCTTGTCTCCGGGACAGACGGTGTAGGCACAAAGCTGAAGCTTGCGTTTATGATGGACAAGCACGACACAATCGGGATTGACTGTGTAGCAATGTGTGTGAACGATGTCGTTGTCCAAGGAGCAGAACCGCTGTTTTTCCTTGATTATATTGCATGCGGAAAAGCGGTACCTGAAAAAATTGAACAAATCGTTAAAGGGGTAGCGGACGGATGCGAGCAAGCGGGCTGCGCATTGATTGGCGGCGAAACAGCTGAAATGCCGGGCCTTTACGATGAAGAAGAGTACGATATGGCCGGATTTACGGTCGGCGCAGTTGAAAAAAGCGCAGTTGTGACTGGTGATGAAGTGAAAGAAGGCGACGTGCTGATCGGTCTTGCATCAAGCGGCATTCACAGCAACGGTTATTCACTCGTCCGCAAGATTTTCTTTGAAAAGCATAATCTCGCTGTTGATGCACGATTAGAAGGCCTTTCTATTCCACTTGGTGAGGCATTAATTGAACCGACGCGTATTTATGTGAAGCCGGTTCTCTCTGCTTTGAAAAAAGCGAAGGTTAACGGCATGGCGCACATTACAGGCGGCGGCTTTGTTGAAAACATTCCACGCGCATTGCCGGCAGGGCTTGGTGCATCGATTAAAGAAGGTTCGTGGCCTGTTCCAGACATTTTCAATGTACTTGAAACATACGGTGAACTGGACCGCCAGGAAATGTACAACATTTTCAACATGGGTATCGGGTTCGTATTGATCGTGCCCCAAGAAGAAGAAGCAAATATAAAAGCAGTCCTCCAAGAAGCCGGCGAAAAAGCGTACACAATCGGACGCGTATCGAACGGCGAAGGAGTTACAGTTCAATGACGAAAATTGCCTTGTTTGCATCCGGCAGCGGAAGCAACGTGCAGGCAATTGCCGAGGCGGTGGCAGCAGGACAGGTTCCTGCTGAAATCGCCTTGCTCGTCTGCGATAAACCGGATGCGCATGTGCTTCAGCGGGCAAAAGCATTCGGCATCCCGTCGTTTTCTTTCCAGTCGAAGCAATATGAATCGAAAGAAGCATTCGAAAGTGAAATTGCGGGCCGTTTACAGGCGGCCGGAGTAGAATTTATCTTTCTAGCCGGCTATATGCGTTTAATAGGTCCAGTTTTACTGAGTGCGTACCGGAACCGGATCGTAAACATTCACCCGTCTTTACTTCCGGCTTTTCCAGGAAAAGATGCAATTGGACAAGCGTTTGACGCGGGCGTAAAGCTCTCAGGCGTCACAGTCCATTTTGTCGATGAAGGCATGGATACAGGTGCAATTATTGACCAGGAATGTGTACGAATCGATTCTGGCATGACACGTGACGACGTGCAAAAAGCGATCCAGCAAATTGAGCACAATCTTTACCCAAGTGTGATCACCAAACTTTTGAATGGACATAGGGAGGAACAAAAACGATGACGAAACGCGCATTAATCAGCGTATCAGATAAAAGCGGCGTGACCGAATTTGCAAGAGAAATCGCGGCGCTTGGCTACGAAATTGTCTCAACAGGCGGAACGAAAAAAATGCTTGCAGAAGCAGGAGTGCCAGTTAAAGGCGTAACAGATGTAACGGGATTCCCAGAAATTTTGGAAGGACGCGTCAAAACGCTCAACCCGTACATTCACGGCGGACTTCTTGCGAAACATGGCGAGCCAAGTCATCAAAAGCAGCTTGAAGAGCATGACATTCAGCCAATCGATATCGTTTGTGTAAACCTGTACCCGTTCCAGCAGACGATTGCGAAGCCAGATGTGACAACAGAAGACGCGATTGAAAACATCGACATCGGTGGACCTGCAATGCTTCGCGCATCAGCGAAAAACCATGAGTATGTAACCGTCATTGTTGATGCAGGCGACTACGATCAAGTGTTGTCTGAGCTGAAAGGCGAAGGAAAAACGACACTCGAAACACGCCGGAAGCTTGCTGCAAAAGTATTCCGCCATACAGCGGCATATGATGCGATGATCGCAGGCTTTATGACCGATCTTTCTGGAGAAGAAAATCCGGAAAAACTAACGGTCACATATGAATTGAAACAAAGCTTGCGCTACGGGGAGAATCCTCATCAAAAAGCAGCTTTTTACGCACAGCCGCTTGGTTCCTCGTTTTCTGTGGCACAGGCTGAACAGCTTCATGGCAAAGAGCTTTCATATAATAACATCCGCGACACAGACGCGGCGCTTCAAATCGTCAAAGAATTTGAAGAACCGGCTGCAGTTGCCGTTAAACATATGAATCCGTGCGGTGTGGGTGCAGGAGCAACGATCGAAGAAGCATATGCACGTGCATACCAAGCAGATCCTACATCGATTTTCGGTGGGATTGTGGCACTTAACCGCCCAGTTACAAAAGAGCTTGCTGAAAAACTTCATGAGATTTTCCTTGAAATCATTGTAGCGCCTTCTTTTGATGAAGAAGCCATTGACGTTCTTTCTAAAAAGAAAAACATTCGCCTATTAACGCTTGATTTTGCAAATGGCAAAAAAGGTGAAAAAGTGCTGACGTCTGTTGAAGGAGGTTTGTTGTCACAGGACCTGGATGAATTATCTCTTGCAGATGCGGATGTAAAAGTGGCAACAAAACGCGAGCCGACAGAAGAAGAGTGGACTGCGCTCAAGCTTGGCTGGAAAGTCGTCAAGCATGTGAAATCAAACGCAATCGTTGTAACAGACGATAAAATGACACTTGGTGTCGGAGCGGGGCAGATGAATCGTGTAGGTGCGGCGAAAATCGCGCTTGAGCAAGCCGGCGAAAAAGCAAAAGGTGCCGCTCTTGCATCTGACGCGTTCTTCCCGATGGATGACACCGTTGAAGCGGCAGCGAAAGCAGGCATTACAGCGATCATTCAGCCTGGCGGATCGATTAAAGATGAAGATTCGATTAAAAAAGCCGATGAATACGGCATTGCGATGGTCCTAACAGGCATTCGCCATTTCAAACATTAAGAAGGGGGCCTACTCATGAATGTACTCGTTGTAGGACGCGGCGGACGCGAACACGCTATTTGCAAAAAAGTGGCGGAGAGCCCGCTTGTTGAAACCGTCTTTTGCGCACCGGGCAATGCCGGTATCAGCAGAGACGCGAGCATTGTGGATATTGACGAAATGAATTTTGCGGACATTGCTTCTTTTGCGAAAGAGCAAAACGTTGGCCTTGTTATTGTGGGTCCAGAAAACCCGCTTTCTGCCGGCATTACCGATTATCTGGAGCAGGCAGGCTTAAAAGTATTTGGTCCAAAGCAAAATGCGGCTATTTTAGAAGGCAGCAAATCATTCTCGAAAATGATGATGGAGAAATACAATATTCCGACAGCTCGCTACCAGTCATTTGAAGACTATGATGCGGCGAAAGCATATATTGAAAAAGAAGGCGCGCCGATTGTGTTAAAAGCAGATGGCCTGGCAGCAGGAAAAGGCGTGACTGTTGCAATGACGATGGATGAAGCACTTGCATCATTAGATGACATGATGCTTGATAAAAAGTTTGGTGACGCATCTGCACGTGTTGTTGTTGAGCAATTTTTACAAGGTGAAGAATATTCACTCATGGCATTTGTACATGGTGAAAACGTGTATCCGATGGAAGCAGCACAGGATCATAAACGCGCATTCGACAACGATGAAGGGCCAAACACAGGTGGTATGGGCGCATATTCGCCAGTTCCGCACATCTCACAGGCGATTAACGATCAATCCGTTGAAGAGATTATCCGTCCGATCGCTAAAGGCATGGTGGCGGAAGGACGCTCGTTTACAGGCATTATTTTCGCCGGCTTGATGTTAACGGAGGAAGGACCGAAAACGATTGAATTTAACGCCCGCTTTGGCGATCCGGAAACGCAGGTTGTCCTGCCACGGTTGGAAAACGACCTCGTTCAAGTAATGCTTGATGTGCTTGATGGAAAAGACCCAGAGCTGACATGGAAAGACGAATCGGTTCTTGGCATCGTGTTAGCGGCAAAAGGCTATCCGGAAGCGTATGAAAAAGGCAATGAATTAAAAGGACTTGAGGCGATCGATGCGGGTTCTGTTATTCATGCCGGCACGTATTCAGATGCGGATGTGCTTCGTGCAAATGGCGGCCGTGTTTTGCTCGTAACAGGAATTGGTTCGAACCCGGCAGAAGCGCAGCAAAAAGCATACGAAAAAATGCAGCATGTCGATACGGAACACTTCTTTTTCCGCAGCGATATCGGCAGCCGCGCAATCGCAAAAGCAGGGTTATAAAAATAAAAATGGTGCCGGAAATGTCCTTTTCCGGTACCACTTTTTTGTTTGAAAAATGTCCTGATTGGGACAGAAATGATTATATATATTGCCTATTTGTCCCGAAAATCAGACTTATGCAAGTTTCTCGCCAAAAGTTCGAACTTTTTTCACAAAATCAACTATTCTTTAGTGCGTTATTAGTACGATATATGTTACGATGAATAAAATTACACAAATTGAAAGCGATATCATTTTGAGAGGGACGATGGCAATGTCTGATATAAAACATAAATGGAAAAATAAACAAATACGCGACCAGATTGCTGTTATTGATCGGAAAAAATCACCGACGCTTGTTTTGAAAAATGCCCGCTATCTTCATTCAGCACTGAAGAGGTGGCTGACAGGGAACATTTGGATATATGAAAACCGCATTGTGTACATTGGCAGTGCAATGCCTGGATCAGCTGATGAAATTTATGATTGCACCGGTAAAACAGTTGTACCTGGGTACATAGAGCCGCACGTCCACCCGTTTATGCTGTATAATCCTAAGACGTTTGCGGAATATGCTGCAAAACGCGGAACAACTACCCTGGTTAATGATAACTTAATGATGTTGCTGGCACTCGAAAAAAAGAAAGCGTTTTCCTTGATAGAAGAATTAAACAAGCAGCCAGTATCGATGTACTGGTGGTGCCGGTACGATGCTCAGACAGAACTGGACAATGAAGATGAGATATTAGGGAACGGTACAATAAATTCTTGGCTGGAAAATGAAAATGTCCTTCAAGGCGGTGAATTAACAAGCTGGCCAAAGCTGTTGGACGGTGACGATATGATCCTGTACTGGATGCAGGAAACGAGAGGAATGAAAAAACGGATTGAAGGGCATTTTCCTGGAGCTTCTGAAAGAACATTGGCAAAAATGGCTTTATTCGGGGCGGATGGCGATCATGAGTCTATGACAGGAGAAGATGTTAGAAAACGGCTTATGAATGGAATGATGGTGACGCTCCGACATTCATCAATTCGTCCGGATTTAGAAAAACTTCTGACAGAGATGAAAGAGATGGATCTTGATCAATATGACATGATGATGTTTACAACAGACGGATCATCTCCGGCTTTTTATGTAGATGGCATTATTGATAAAATGATCCAGATAGCTATTAATCATGGCGTTCCGCCGATTGATGCATATCAGATGGCTTCTTATAATGCGGCCCGCTATTATAGAATGGAACATTTGCATGGTATGATCGCACCGGGGCGCATAGCCAGTGTTAATATTTTAACGGATGAATTTCATCCGAATCCGGAAGCTGTCGTCTCTAATGGCATCTGGGTTAAAAAGAATGAAATGGATACGGATCCTTTTCCTGATGTAAATTGGGAGATGTTTGGTCATTCGAAAATGCAATTTAATTGGAATTTGATTGAAGATGATTTACAATTTTCGATGCCATTCGGAATTGAGATGGTGAATAACGTCATTACAAAACCGTGCAAAGTCATAAAAGATGTAGCGGGCGAGCATTTCTACATGGATGATGACCAAAATTATCTTGTGCTTCTTGATTATGAAGGAAAATGGCGTGTTAATACAACGATTAAAGGATTTGCGACCGATATACAAGGGTTTGCGTCTTCGTTTTCCAGCACGGAGGACATTCTTTTGATCGGCTCATCTAAAATAGAAATGCGCCGTGCATTTGAGCGAATGCAGGAACTTGGGGGCGGCATTGTGCTTGCAGGAAATGGGGAAATTATCCACGAAATCCCGCTTCCGTTATCGGGAATTATGTCCGATCAGCCCTTTGAGGTTGTTGTCGAACAGGAGTTAAAACTAAGAGAACTGCTGGCGGAGCGCGGTTATCCATACGAGGATCCTATTTATTCTTTGCTGTTTTTAACATCTACCCATTTGCCTTATATCCGAGTTACTTCGCAAGGGATATATGACGTCATGAAGAAAACGGTACTCTTTCCGACGATAATGCGTTAAAATAGTAAAGTAAAACTATTTTCGGAGTGTCGATATGAGAAAAAAATGGATGGCAATGGCTGCAGCGGCCGTTTTGATCAGTGGCTGTGCAAGTGCTGAGCCTGCCAATACGAATGAACAAAGAAACGAAATTAACCCTTTAACCGGGGTGGAGTCATCGGATACAGCACGTCGGACCATGGCGGTCGTGGTCAGCAATCACCCTTCCGCCCGTCCGCAAACCGCTCTTGATGAAGCGGACATGGTGTATGAAATCTTAACAGAAGGCGGGATTACCCGCTTTTTGGCGCTTTATCAAAGCGAATATCCGGACAAAATTGGACCGGTCCGCAGTGCGCGAGATTATTTCATTGAGCTTGCAGAAGGATATAATGCGTTATTTTTAGCTCACGGCTATAGTCCGGAGGCGCAGGGCATTCTATTGTCTGGCGACATCGATCAGCTAAACGGCATTCAGTATGACGGGGGTGTCTTTAAGCGGGACGGCTCACAAAAAGAGCCCCATAACTCTTATGTGGATGTTGAGCAAGCATTAGATGTGGCTGAACAAAAAGGCTACAGTCTTGATGCCGCACCTTCCCGGCTTTCTTTTCTAACGGAAAAAGAAGAAAGGTCACTGACTGGTGAACCTGCAGAAACATTGTCCATTCGCCCGTCTTCAAATGATTTATTTGAATCGGTGTATGAGTTTGATGGCGATTCCTATCATCGGTCCATTGGCGGTGCTGAAGTGCGGACAGATAATATTTTTGTTATTGAAGCGGATCACCGCGTGATTGATGCCAAAGGGCGCCTTGACATCGATTTGAAATCGGGCGGAGATGCCTTTCTTATTCAAGATGGCTTGCTTAATTTAGTCAAGTGGCGTAATCAAAATGGGCGCATTGTTCCTTATACAGAAAACGGCGCGGCGTTTGTAACAGGTAAAACGTGGATTCATATTGTACCGGCATCAAGAGGGTTAAACAAAGCAGTTAATGTGGAAATAGACGGTGAAGGGAATGGAAGCTGATTATGCAAATAGATAAATTGCGCGGAAAAGAGCTGGACCAGCTTTTTCAGGCAGTCCTCTCATTAAAAGACATGGAAGAATGCTATCGGTTTTTCGATGATTTATGCACCGTAAACGAAATTCAGTCACTTGCTCAGCGGCTTGAAGTAGCACGGATGCTTCAAGAAGGCAAAACGTATCATAAAATTGAAACAGAAACCGGCGCATCGACCGCTACAATCTCCCGCGTTAAAAGATGCTTAAATTATGGAAACGACGGCTACGAATTTGTGCTGAAGCGTGTTCACAATAAAGAAGAATAAGAAAAAAGCAGTCTCTTTGGCAGAGCTGCTTTTTTCTTTGTTTTCACAAGCCGCTGTTTACGTTCAGAATGGAATGATCACATGCACGATGAACGAATGAACCAGGGTCGGTTTCGTGATATAATACGAAGTTGTAATTGAATGATTGGAGGCACCCTGCATGTATAACGTTCGCGAATGGCGGCATGTGTTTAAATTAGATCCGAATAAAGAAATAGATGATGAATTGCTTGAGCGTGTGTGCGAGTCTGGAACAGATGCAATTGTGGTAGGCGGTTCAGACGGCGTGACGCTTGATAATGTGCTGGAATTAATGGTTCGCGTACGGCGGTTTCCGCTTCCGTGTGTGTTGGAAGTCTCTTCTCTTGAGGTGGTGACACCGGGTTTTGATTTATATTTTATCCCGGCCGTTCTGAATACAACAGAAGCAGACTGGATTACCGGACTTCATTTTGAAGCAATGAAAGAATATGGGGAGCTTATGAATCCGGATGAACTGGTTGTGGAAGGGTATTGTATCGCAAACCCTGAATGCAAGGCCGCGAAACTGACTGGTGCTTTGAAAAGACCGGATGCGGAGGATATCTCAGCTTATGCACGATTGGCCGGTCACTTATGGAAGCTGCCAATTTTTTATTTAGAGTACAGCGGCAAGTATGGCGACGTAAAAGCCGCGCAAAAAGCAGCGGATATATTATCGGAAACAAAGACGACGTTTTTCTATGGAGGCGGCATTAAAACGGCTGAACAGGCGAAAGAGATGGGACAATACGCCGATGTTGTTGTTGTTGGCAATGCCATATATGATTTTCCAGAAGAAGCATTAAAAACCGTTACAGCGGTAAAAAATAGTGTATAATAAAGAACAAATGTTCCGAATGGTGGTGGCAGTATGCAATTTTTAACGGATCGATTATTAAACGGCTTAAATCCGGAGCAGCAGGAAGCCGTCAAAGCAACGGAAGGGCCGCTTTTAATTATGGCCGGCGCAGGTTCCGGAAAAACGCGCGTCCTGACGCACCGGATTGCGTATTTGATTGTGGAAAAAGAAGTGAACCCGTACAATATTTTGGCGCTCACGTTTACAAATAAAGCGGCGCGCGAAATGAAAGACCGGATTGGCGCCCTGCTTGGCGGTGCGTCAGAAGAAATCTGGATGTCGACATTCCATTCGATGTGTGTGCGTATTTTGCGCCGCGACATTGATCGGATCGGCTACAGCCGCAACTTTACAATTTTAGACACAGCAGATCAGCTGTCGGTGTTGAAAAGCATTTTAAAAGATCAAAACATTGACCCGAAAAAATTTGATCCGCGTGCGCTGCTTGGCGCAATCAGCTCATCTAAAAATATTTTAGTGGATGCGGCTGCCTTTGCACGCCAGCAAGGCGGTTATATGGATAAAGTGACATCAGATGTGTATAGCGAATACGAAAAGCGCTTAAAGAAAAACAATGCGCTTGATTTTGATGATTTAATTATGCTGACAATCCGCTTGTTTGAACGGGTGCCGGAAGTACTTGAATTTTACCAGCGCAAATTCCAATACATTCATGTGGACGAGTATCAGGATACGAATAAATCACAGTACACACTTGTCAAACAATTGGCGAGCCGTTTTCAAAATCTGTGTGTTGTCGGGGACAGTGACCAGTCGATTTATCGCTGGCGCGGAGCGGATATTGCCAATATTTTATCCTTTGAAAAAGACTATCCGCATGCAAAAGCAATCTTCCTGGAGCAAAATTATCGTTCCACGAAGCGGATTTTGCAGGCGGCGAATGAAGTGATTGAAAACAACTCAAACCGGAAGCCAAAAAAGCTTTGGACGGAAAATGCCGACGGGAAAAAAATCGCTTATTTCCGGGCGGATAGTGAACGGACGGAAGCGGAATTTGTTGCGGGTAAAATAAAAGAACTTTCTGCAACAGGAAGAAAACAGTCTGATTTTGCGGTGCTGTACCGTACGAATGCCCAGTCACGTTTGATTGAGGAAACGCTTATGAAATCAAACATCGACTACACAATCGTCGGCGGTATTAAGTTCTATGACCGAAAAGAAATTAAAGATTTACTCGCTTATTTACGCCTGATTGCGAACCCGGATGACGATATTAGCTTATCGCGGGTCATCAATGTGCCAAAGCGGGGGCTTGGCTCTACATCACTTGATAAAATCGCCCGCTATGCGCAGGAGCAGGACATTTCTATGTTCAAAGCACTGGCGGAAGCAGACTTTATCGGGTTAAGTGGAAAAGCCGCCAACGCGGCAGTGGATTTCCGGGATATCGTTAACATCTATACACAGCAGCAGGAGTATTTATCTGTTTCCGAGCTTGTCGAACAAGTGATTGACCGGACCGGGTATGTCGACATGCTAGCAGCGGAAAAAACGATTGAATCGCAGACAAGGATTGAAAACATTGAAGAGTTTTTATCGGTGACGAAATCATTTGAAGAATCAAGTGAAGATAAAACGCTCATCACTTTTTTAACGGATCTGGCCCTTGTCGCTGATATCGATCAGCTCGGCAAAGAAGAAGAACCGACAGAATCAGTAGTTTTGATGACGCTTCACTCTGCTAAAGGACTCGAATTCCCAGTTGTTTTTTTAATTGGTATGGAAGAAGGCGTCTTTCCGCACAGCCGCTCGCTTATGGACGAAGAAGAAATGGAAGAAGAACGCCGTCTCGCCTACGTCGGCATCACACGTGCGGAGAATGAGCTGTATATAACCAATGCGGAAATGCGGACCCTTTACGGGAGAACGAATATGAACCCGGTGTCTCGTTTTATTAGTGAAATTCCCGAAGATTTGCTGGAATCCGAAAATCCGAAGCAGCAGTCAAGAAAACAAATGCCATTTGGCCAGAAAACGCGTCCAGCCGTGACAAGAACACAAAACAATGCAGCCGCACAGCTGAACTGGCGTGTGGGCGACAAAGCGGCACACAAAAAATGGGGCACAGGAACGGTTGTGGCAGTAAAGGGAAGCGGAGACAGCACCGAACTGGATATTGCGTTTCCGAGCCCGACAGGCATCAAAAGGCTTCTCGCGCAATTTGCACCGATTGAAAAGATTTAAGGATCGCTAATGGATCAAAAGCTAGGAACGCGGCGTCCTGCCGCAACGCTTTCGTGACCCACATCGTGTGGGCCCGAGATCGGTTTACAATTCTTAGAAAGGAGAGTGTATAAATGGATATAAACATGGCGGAACAGCGTGTCAAAGAATTACATGACACGTTAAATAAATACAGCTACGAATATTATGTAATGGATCAGCCGTCTGTGCCGGACTCAGAATACGACCGGCTGTTAAAAGAGCTGAACGAAATAGAAGAGAAGTTTCCTGAATTGCGGACTCCAGATTCACCGACGCAGCGTGTTGGCGGCGCAGTGCTTGATGCGTTTCAGAAAATACGCCATGACACTCCGATGCTTAGTCTTGGCAATGCGTTTAATGAAGCTGATTTGCGCGATTTTGACCGGCGGGTGGAACAGCTTGTCGGCCATTCCTCCTATTCATACGTATGTGAACTGAAGATCGACGGACTCGCGGTGGCATTGAAATATGAAGATGGGTTATTTATACAAGGAGCAACGCGAGGAGATGGAACGACGGGTGAAGATATTACAGCCAATTTAAAAACCATTCATTCGATCCCACTTCGGCTGAAAAAACCGCTTACGATGGAAGTGCGCGGTGAAGCATTTATGCCAAAGCAGTCGTTTATTGCTTTAAACGCGATTCGCGATGAAAAAGGTGAAGAGCCTTTTGCCAACCCGCGTAATGCGGCAGCAGGATCACTTCGCCAGCTTGATCCGCGTATTGCTGCTTCAAGAAATTTGGATATCTTTTTATATGGCATCGCGAATCCCGGTCCGCTTGGTATCGCCGCACATAGTGAAGGACTTAATTTACTTGATTCGCTTGGCTTTAAAACAAATAAAGAACGGCGTGTCTGCAAGACAATTGAAGAGGTCATAGCTTATGTGAAAGAGCAGTCGGATAAAAGAACAAAGCTTCCTTATGAAATTGACGGCATCGTGATTAAAGTTGATTCACTTGATCAGCAGGATGAGCTTGGCTTTACAGCGAAAAGTCCGCGCTGGGCAACGGCGTTCAAGTTTCCGGCAGAGGAAGTCGTGACAAAACTGACTGGTATTACACTTAGTGTGGGACGAACAGGTGTCGTCACGCCAACCGCCCTGCTGCAGCCGGTTCGTGTCGCCGGTACAACCGTCGGACGTGCTTCGCTTCACAATGAAGACTTAATTCGCGAAAAAGACATTCGCATCGGCGATATGGTCGTGGTGAAAAAAGCGGGCGATATTATTCCTGAAGTGGTCAGTGTGCTGGTTGACCGCCGCACAGGGGAAGAAGAAGAATTTCATATGCCAGATCATTGCCCGGAATGTGAAAGCGAGCTTGTCCGTCTGGAAGAAGAAGTTGCGCTTCGCTGTATAAACCCGCAATGCCCGGCGCAAATACGCGAAGGCATGACGCATTTTGTATCCCGCAACGCGATGAATATTGAAGGGCTCGGAGAAAAAGTCATTGCGCAATTATACCGTGAAAAGCTGATTACAGATGTTGCCGATTTATACACGCTTAGCAAGGAAGAGCTGGTGAAGCTCGAGCGGATGGGTGAAAAATCGGCTGATAACTTGCTGGCGGCCATTGAAGCGTCTAAACAAAATTCGCTTGAACGTCTTTTATTTGGCCTTGGCATTCGCCATGTCGGAGCAAAAGCGGCTAAAACGCTGGCGATGGAGTTTGGCACGATGGATCGCTTAAAGGAAGTGTCTGAAGAAGAGCTGACCGCGATTCACGAAATTGGCGGCAAGATGGCGGATGCTGTTGTTCTTTATTTTGACCAGCCTGAAGTAGCGGAATTGATTGGAAAATTAAAAGCATCAGGTGTTAAAATGGCATATGACGGACCCATTCGAACGATTTTAGCAGAAGGAGAATCTCCGTTTGCCGGCAAAACCGTTGTGCTAACAGGGAAGCTAGCGCAGCTGACACGCAATGAAGCGAAAGAACGGATTGAAGCGCTCGGCGGCACTGTGACAGGCAGTGTCAGTAAAAAAACGGATCTTGTCGTCGCTGGAGAAGAAGCAGGCTCTAAGCTTGAAAAAGCGGAAAAACTCGGCATCGATGTTTGGGATGAACAGCGCTTAATGGATGAACTTACAAAATAAGAGGTGGCTTTTTTGAAAAAGAAATGGGTTCTGGCGGCGGTATCTGCCATCCTGCTTGTAAGCGGATGTGCACCGGCGCTACAGAACGATGACGAAGTAACGCAGGAAAATGGGGACGAAACGACGGCGGTTATACCAACATATCAAATTTCTGAAAACTTTTATCGGACGATTGTGCCGTTTGAGCCAGGCAAAGCACGTGGTCTTGTCGTTTCAAATTTAAATACGCGCTATGACATTGTGGAATTTGAAACCGGCCTGATGCGCATTGCGCAGGAAAACTTTTCACCCGATAATTTCTTTTTTCAGGAAGGACAAGTGCTTGAGGAAGATGTCGTCCGGTCATGGCTGCGCAGAAAATATACAGATGCGCAGTTGAAAGAAAATGAATTGACAGCAGAAGAAAACCTTGGCCTTAATCCGATTGATACAGGGGAAGGATCGGTAGAAGAACGCAATGAGCGGGCACCCATTTATTTGGCGCATATTATGGAGCAGGATTATTTAACGAAAAAAGAAGATAATTCGCTGCAGCTTGATGGAATGGTCATCGGGCTCGCTCTCAATTCCGTTCACTATTATCAAAAAGAGCAATACGGCGCACAATATGAATTTACGATTTCTGATGAAAAAATTGAAGAAGAAGGGAAAAAGATTGCTGAGCAAGTCGCTTCACGTCTTCGGACAATGGATAAAACAAAAAACATTCCAATTACAATTGCCTTGTTCCAGCAGGCTCCACAAAACTCAGTAACAGCGGGTAATTTTATCGCATACACGCATCTTGACGCAGGGAATACAGGCATATCGGATTGGAAAGCAATTGATGAAGAATACGTGCTGTTCCCGTCTAATGCAGCGGAAGAAGATCACCGTGAAGATTCAACGTATTTTGCCAACTTCAAACAGGACATTGAAACGTATTTTGATAACTTTAATGGAGTAATCGGCCGCGGGTTATACAGCGGAGAGGAACTGACGAGCTTAAAAATTGATATTCCGATTCAATTTTATGGAAAAGCGGAAGCGGTCGGCTTTACACAATATGTGACTGGTCTTGTTATGGAGCACTTCCCGGCGTATATTCCCGTACAAGTGAGCATAACATCTACGAGCGGCACAGAAGCGCTTATTGTAAAAGAAGCAAATGCGGAAGAACCATATGTTCACATTTATGAATAACCAAAAATCTGATTTGATACATTCTATCAAATCAGATTTTTTTATTTACCGGAACAAAAAAAGTTGCGCAAGAGCAACAATTAGCATACACTAATAAAAAAGTGAAGAGGAGGGCGAATATGGACAGTAATGTATTGTTTGCGCTGGGTCTGACATTATTTGCGGGGCTTGCTACGGGTATTGGCAGCGCACTGGCATTTTTTACGTCCCGCACGAATACAAAGTTTCTCGCCTGGGCGCTTGGCTTTTCCGCGGGGGTTATGATTTACGTATCTATGATTGAGATTTTCGTAAAAGCAAAAGATGCGCTCGTGGCAGAACACGGCGATAAAACAGGCTATTGGTTGACTGTTATCGGATTCTTCGCGGGTATTGCGGTCATTGCAATTATTGATAAGTTTATTCCGTCAGCGGGGAATCCCCATGAGACAAAAACGGTGGAAGAGTTTCATAAGGAGCCGGAACGTGACGAATATGCAAGGCTGAAAAAAATGGGTATTTTCACTGCGCTTGCCATTGCGATTCATAATTTTCCAGAGGGGATTGCCACATTTGCATCAGCCATTCAAGACCCGAGCTTAGGTATTGCGATCGCAGTAGCAGTGGCTATCCACAATGTCCCGGAAGGCATCGCGGTGGCTGTACCTCTTTATTTTGCGACAGGAGATCGAAAAAAAGCATTTAAATGGTCATTTTTATCTGGCTTGTCAGAACCAGTTGGGGCGCTTGTCGCCTGGCTTATTTTAATGCCTTATTTAACAGATACGATGTTTGGCATGATTTTCGCCGGTGTGGCTGGAATTATGGTGTTCATTTCTCTTGATGAACTGCTGCCCGCTGCGCAAAAATATGACCAAACCCATTTAGCCATTTACGGTGTTGTATCTGGAATGGCTGTGATGGCCATCAGCTTGCTGCTTCTTTTATAAAAATAACAAAGCCGGAAGAGACTATTCTTCCGGCTTTTTATTTTTTTGAATCTTTTTTCAAAAAAGGGTTGGCAAATGAAACCAACTGTTATATAATACAAATTGTAAACAATAAACTGTTTTATAACAAGGGGGATGTTTTAAAATGGGAAATACAACACAACAGCGGGTAGATCAGCTTCAACAAGCGTGGGGAAATGAGGCACGGTGGAAAGGAATTGAACGTCCTTACTCGGCAGAAGAAGTGATCAAGCTTCGTGGTTCGATTGATATTGAACATACATTGGCTAAACGCGGTGCTGACAAACTATGGAGTCTGGTTAATCAGGAAAATTTCGTTAATGCCCTTGGAGCATTGACAGGCAACCAGGCTGTGCAGCAAGTAAAAGCAGGATTGAAAGCGATTTATTTAAGTGGCTGGCAAGTAGCAGCGGACGCGAACCTTTCAGGCAACATGTACCCGGATCAAAGTCTTTATCCGGCTAACAGCGTACCGAATGTTGTAAAGCGTATCAATCAGGCCCTTCAGCGTGCGGACCAGATCGCTCACATGGAAGGCGATGATTCAATCGATTATTTCGCACCAATCGTAGCGGATGCGGAAGCAGGGTTTGGGGGACAGCTGAACGTATTTGAGCTTATGAAGGGCATGATTGAATCAGGCGCATCTGGTGTTCACTTTGAAGATCAGCTTTCATCTGAGAAAAAATGCGGCCATCTGGGCGGAAAAGTACTGCTTCCTACTCAAGTAGCAGTGAAAAATCTAATTGCGGCACGTCTTGCAGCAGATGTAATGGGTACACCAACTGTATTAATCGCTCGTACAGATGCCGATGCAGCTGACTTGATCACGAGCGATATTGATCCTGCAGATGCGGAGTTCCTAACTGGCGAACGTACATCAGAAGGTTTCTTCCGGACGAAAGCGGGTCTCGATCAGGCGATTGCACGAGGTCTTGCATATGCACCATATGCAGATATGATCTGGTGTGAAACATCTGAACCGAATTTAGAGGATGCACAGCGTTTTGCGGATGCGATTCATGAAAAATTCCCGGGCAAATTACTTGCCTATAACTGCTCGCCTTCATTTAACTGGAAAGCGAAACTCGATGATGAAACAATCGAGAAATATCAAGTAGAACTCGGGAAAATGGGTTATAAATTCCAATTCGTCACACTTGCCGGCTTCCACACATTGAATTACAGCATGTTCCAGCTTGCAAACGGATACAAGGATCGTGGAATGGGTGCTTACTCAGAGCTTCAGCAAGCGGAATTTGCAGCCGAAAAGGATGGCTACACAGCTACACGCCATCAGCGTGAAGTTGGAACGGGCTACTTTGATGCTGTCTCTATGACTGTAACAGGAGGCCAGTCTTCAACGACTGCACTGAAAGGTTCAACCGAAGAAGAGCAATTCCAGACAAACTAATTATTTACGAACAAAGGGATCTGTCTTACATTGGGGGATGTAAAATAGATGAAGGACCATCTTCGAAACTGAAGACGGTCCTTCTTTTTGTTTACGGAGGCGCAAATCATGGTAAAATAGACTTTGTGCAATTATTAGCGTACAAATTTTTTACGGAGGTGGATTCCATTGACGCGAATTTCAGAAGAACAAGTACGGCATGTGGCCCATTTGGCGCGCCTCGCTGTCACAGACGAAGAAGTGCATACATTTACGGAACAGCTCGATGCGATCATTACATTCGCCGAGCAGCTGAATGAACTTGATACATCAAACGTGAAGCCAACTTCACACGTTTTAAATATGAAAAATGTATTGCGGAAAGACGAATCAGCACCAGGGCTTGACCGGGAAGACGTGTTGAAAAATGCACCGGATCAGCAGGACGGCCAAATTCGTGTGCCGTCGATTATTGAGTAAGGGGGAGAGACTGTGTCATTATTTGATCACAAACTGACGGAGATTCAATCGATGCTTGAGAAAAAAGAAGTGTCGATTCCGGATCTCGTTGA
The DNA here is from genome assembly GCF_001750285.1 of Domibacillus iocasae. Taxonomy (GTDB): domain Bacteria; phylum Bacillota; class Bacilli; order Bacillales; family Domibacillaceae; genus Domibacillus; species Domibacillus iocasae. The sequence continues at coordinate 247,718 of NZ_MAMP01000020.1, read as the reverse complement.
TGAATCGTTTAAACGCATCGCCGCAGTTGATGGCGATGTAAAAGCGTTTATTACATTAGACGAAGAAAATGCCCGCAAGCAGGCGGAAGAAGCACAAAGCGCCGGCAAAACCGGTATTTTATCAGGTATTCCAATCGGTGTAAAAGATAACATCGTCACAAAAGGTCTTCGCACGACGGCTGCCAGCCAAATTCTTCGTAATTTTGACCCGATTTATGATGCGACGGTTGTGAACAAGCTTCACGAAGCCGGGACTATTACAGTCGGAAAATTAAACATGGATGAATTTGCGATGGGGTCGTCAACTGAAAACTCCAGTTTCCAGAAAACACGCAACCCTTGGAACCTTAATCATGTGCCGGGTGGTTCATCTGGTGGTTCGGCCGCTTCTGTTGCGGCGGGAGAAGTGCCTTTTTCACTTGGTTCTGATACAGGCGGCTCGATTCGCCAGCCTGCTTCTTTCTGTGGTGTTGTCGGCATGAAGCCTACATACGGCCGTGTGTCACGCTTCGGCTTAATTGCGTTTGCATCATCGCTTGATCAAATCGGGCCGATTACACGCAATGTAGAAGATAATGCTCATCTCTTGGAAGCGATTGTCGGCATCGACCCGCATGATTCAACATCTGCGAATGTTCCGGCAGAGAAGTTTTCGGCGAATTTGACGGGCGACATTAAAGGACTTCGAATTGCTGTGCCAAAAGAATACCTCGGTGAAGGGGTTTCTGAAGAAGTGAGGCAATCAGTTCTCTCAGCTCTTAAAGTGCTGGAAGGTCTTGGTGCAACGTGGGAAGAAGTGTCACTGCCGCATTCGAAATATGGCGTAGCGACATATTACCTGCTTGCATCATCAGAAGCTTCATCCAACCTGGCCCGTTTTGACGGCATCCGTTACGGCTACCGTGCTGAAAATGCGGACAACTTAATTGATTTATACAAAAAAACACGTGCTGAAGGTTTCGGCGACGAAGTAAAACGCCGTATTATGCTAGGTACATTCGCGCTCAGCTCCGGCTACTACGATGCGTACTATAAAAAAGCGCAGCAAGTCCGCACACTCATTAAAAAGGACTTTGAAGACGTGCTGGAAAGCTATGACGTCATTATTGGCCCGACAACACCAACACCGGCTTTTAAAATCGGCGAAATCATTGACGATCCATTGACGATGTATGCGAACGATATTTTGACGATTCCGGTGAACCTTGCCGGTGTACCGGGTATTTCCGTTCCGTGCGGTTTTGCGGAAAACGGCCTGCCGCTCGGCCTGCAAATTATTGGCCATCATTTCGATGAAAAAACCGTTTATCGTGTTGCTCATGCGTACGAGCAAGCAACTGATTTTCATAAACAAAAACCTGGGCTGTAAGGAGGGGAGCAAGCTATGCAATTTGAAACTGTTATCGGACTTGAAGTCCACGTTGAATTAAAAACAAACTCAAAAATCTTTTCATCGGCCCCGGCCCATTTCGGCGCGGAGCCGAACACAAATACAACGGTTATTGACCTCGGTTATCCGGGTGTATTGCCGGTTATGAACGAAAAAGCCGTTGAATTTGCGATGAAAGCGGCAATGGCAATCAATTGTGAAATCGCTGAAGAATCCATCTGGGACCGGAAAAACTATTTCTATCCGGATAATCCAAAAGCGTATCAAGTATCACAAAATGATAAGCCGATCGGTGAACACGGATGGGTAGAAATTGAAGTGAACGGCGAAACGAAACGGATTGGAATCACCCGTCTTCATTTAGAAGAAGATGCGGGCAAGCTGACGCATGCCGGCAAGCATTCTCTTTGCGATTACAACCGCCAGGGAACACCGCTTGTCGAAATCGTTTCTGAGCCAGACATCCGTACACCGGAAGAAGCGTATGCATTTTTAGAAAAATTAAAAGCGATCATTCAATACACTGAAGTATCCGACTGCAAAATGGAAGAAGGATCGCTTCGCTGTGATGCGAACATTTCGATCCGCCCATTTGGACAGGATGAATTTGGTACAAGAACAGAACTGAAAAACTTAAATTCATTTAACTTTGTCCGCAAAGGGCTTGAGTATGAAGAAAAACGTCAGGCGGAAGTTGTGTCTTCCGGAGGAAAAGTAGAGCAGGAAACACGCCGCTTTGACGAATCAACAGGCAAAACCATTTTGATGCGTGTAAAAGAAGGATCAGATGACTACCGTTACTTCCCAGAGCCGGATCTTCTTCCTGTTTACATTGACGAAGAGTGGAAAGAGCGTGTGCGTGCATCGATTCCAGAGCTTCCGGACGCACGTAAAAAGCGTTACATGGAAGAGCTTGGACTTCCGGCGCATGACGCGAAAATTTTGACGATGTCAAAAGAGATTGCGGATTTCTTTGAAGCGACAGTCGCAGCAGGTGCAGCGGCGAAATTGGCTTCAAACTGGATGATGGGCGAAGTACCGGCATACTTAAACGCTGAAGGCAAGGAATTGGCTGAAACAAAGCTGACACCGGAAAATTTAGCCGGCATGATCAAGCTTCTGGAAGAAGGGACGATTTCATCTAAAATCGCCAAAACTGTTTTTAAAGAAATTATTGAAAACGGCGGCGATGCAGAAGCAATCGTGAAAGAAAAAGGACTCGTTCAAATTTCAGACGAATCCGCACTTCTAAAGTTCGTCAACGACGCACTGGATGCGAACCCGCAATCGATTGCTGACTTTAAAGAAGGCAAGAAAAAAGCGATTGGCTTCCTCGTTGGTCAAATTATGAAAGCATCAAAAGGCCAGGCAAACCCGCAGGCCATCAACAAATTGCTTGCAGAAGAAATTCAAAAACGATAATACTCATGCTGCTTCCTTTCTGGGGAAGCAGCTTTTTCATTTAATTCCAACTTGACTTGTCGGATAAGATACGTTAAAGTGTACATATCTTATAAAAATAATCGGAATTAAAACGGAGGACCGAAAAAATGAGAGAAGAATACGCAGTAATGCCGGGTGCAGAGTCATTTTATCTAGAAGGAAATGAGATTGGAATTGTTCTGTCTCATGGATTTATCGGTACGCCGCAAAGTGTCCGGGACGTGGCGGAAGCACTGAACAAACAAGGGTTTTCTGTGATTGCACCGCGGTTAAAAGGACATGGTACGCACCAGGCCGATATGGAAAAATGCACACACGCTGACTGGTATGAAAGCTATTCACGGGCGTACCGCTTTTTGAAAAAACGCGGCAAGCGCATCTTTTTAATGGGGCAGTCAATGGGCGGCACCCTGACATTAAAGTTTGCGGCAGCTCATCAGGATGTTGAGGGTATCATCACGATTAACGCTGCACTCACATTGCCTTCACTTGATCATTTACGAAACGATCCTGCCCCACGTTTTATTCCTGAAGGGCCTCCTGACATAAAAAAAGAAAATGTTCATGAAATTACCTATGAGGAGGCGCCCGTTGCTTCTATTCGTGAACTGCAAAAATTGATGAAAGAAGTACCGTCTGTCTTAAGCCGAATTCAAGTCCCCACGCTTTGTATAAAGTCAGCAGTGGATCATGTTGTGCCGCCGGAAAATACGTCGTTTATTTACCAGTCCATCTCATCATCTCAAAAACGGCTCATCACGTTAGCTGATTCGTATCACGTGGCAACGATGGACCATGATGCAGACAGCATTGTCGAAGCATCAGCAGGTTTTATTAAATCTATTGCGTTTAAGCAGGACCAATTGAAAAAAGTTCTTTAAAATAAAGGAAGGCTGCCCATTTCGGGCAGCCTTCCTTTATGTGCGCCGGTATTTTTCATTTATGGCCGGTATGTAAAGAGTTAACGCCGGTATATTGATATTTTGGCGTTATCACAACGGTTTCCGGCGTTATTTTAACGATACCGGCGATAGCCGTGCAAATGGTATGTTATTTCTTTAAAATATCGGCGATCACTCTGACTGCTTTTTCGATTTCTTCCTCTGTCACATTAAGAGGAGGGAGAAGGCGGATCACGTTTGTCCCGGCCGTTAAAATAAGCAGGTTATGCTCACGCGCTTTTGCAATAAATGGACCTGCTTCCTCGTTCAGTTCAATGCCGACCATTAATCCTTTTCCTTTGAGCTTTTTGAAAATCGTTTCTTCTTTTAAAGCTTCATCCAATAAATAACGAAGCTTTTCCCCTTTTTTCGTTACATCTGTTAAAAAAGAGTCATTAAAAATCGTCGATAACGTTTCTTTCGCGGCAGCAAGTGCAACAGGGTTTCCGCCGAATGTAGAGCCGTGAGAACCGGCAGAAAAAGCCTCGGAAAGAGAGGATCTGCCGATAATCGCCCCTAATGGGAAGCCACTTGCGATGCCTTTGGCGACTGAAACGATATCCGGATTCAAGCCGATGTGCTGGAATGCGAATGGCTTGCCCGTCCGGCCAATCCCTGTTTGGATTTCATCGATGATAACGAGTGATTCATTTTCATGGGCCAATCGCTCTGCTTCTTTTAAAAAGTCCGCATCGCCTTCGTTAATGCCGCCTTCACCTTGGATGACCTCAAACATGATTGCGGCTGTGTTGTCATCCATTGCTGCTTTCAGTGATTCAATGTCATTCATCGGCACATATTCAAAAGATTCAAGCATTGGCCCGAAGCCCGTTTTAATTTTATCCTGTCCGGTCGCCGCCATTGTTGCAAACGTACGCCCGTGGAAGGAGTCAACGAATGTAATGACTTTTGTGCGGCCGGTTGACTTACGTACGAGCTTCAGCGCTGCTTCATTCGCTTCAGCGCCGCTGTTTCCGAAAAAGACGAGGTCCAGTTCAGATGCATCAGCCAGCTGTTTCGCCACGTCTTCCTGCAGCTCAATTTGAAATAAATTTGATGTGTGCCAAAACTGATTCAGCTGGTCTTCAACTGCTTCTTTGACGTTTTCCGGTGCATGGCCGAGGTTGCATACGCTGATACCGGACGTGAAATCAAGGTATTCTTTTCCATCTTTTGCGGTAAGATAGGCGCCTTTTGCTTTAATTGGTGTGACGTCCCATCTTGCATACGTAGGGAATAAATGGCTCAATTTGTTTCCTCCTTGTTAAATAAAGTACCGTCCCACTTTCCATCTTCATAAAACGGATTTTTGCCGGAGACGATATGAACGTGTCCGCAGCTTTTGAGTGCTTTCAAGGCTGTATTGACTTTCGGAATCATGCCGCCGCTGATTATGCCAGTTTCAATCAGCTCGTTTGTTTCCGTCGCGGTCAACGTCGGAATTAATTCACCGTCTTTTAGTACGCCAGGCACGTCTGTCACCATAAGCAAGTGATCAGCTGCTAAAGCGTAAGCTGCCGCGCCTGCTGCGTGATCGGCATTGACGTTTAAGACAGTTCCATTCGGTCCTTTTGCGATCGGTGTTAATACAGGAAGAAGACCTGCCTGCAGGAAAAGTTCAAGTGCTTGTTTATTTACAGTCGTCACATCGCCGACAAAACCGAGTTCTTCTTTGTTAATAAAGTCAGCCTGCAAGATGCCTTGGTCGCTTGATTGAACGCCAATCGCTGGAATGTCATGATCTTCGAGCATACGGACGAGCTTCCGGTTCATGCTGCCGGACAGCACAAGTTCCGCCGCTTCTAAAACTTTTTTTGACGTCACACGAAGACCATTTTTAAATTCGCTTTCCACATTCATTTTCTCAAGCATCGCATTAATCTCTGGTCCGCCGCCATGAACGAATACGATTTGGTATCCGTCCGCTATGAGCGATTTCATGCTGGAGAAAAAGCTGTCCGACAGTTCTTTTAAGACGCTTCCGCCGCATTTTACGACTACTGTTTTCATAGATTCTCCTCCTTATGGGTACATCGGGAAGCCTTTTAATCCCGCTGTTTCGTCAAACCCAAACATAATATTCGCGTTTTGAATGGCTTGTCCCGCCGCCCCTTTCACAAGATTGTCGATAACAGAAACGACCACAAGACGGTTCGTGCGTGTATCAACATCAACTGAAATATCACAGAAATTCGAGCCGGCCACTTCTTTAATGCCGGGGAATTGTTTCGATGGACGGACACGGACGAATGGATCATTTTTATATGTATCCGCGTAAAGAGTATGAACCTCTTCTGTTGTCATCTCTTTTGAAAGCGGAGCGTACATTGTTGCCATAATACCACGTGACACTGGCAATAGATGCGTTGAAAACGTGATTGGAGCGACCTCTTCATTCCACCAGGAAAGCTGCTGTTCAATTTCCGGAATATGCTGATGCTCATTTACTTTATAAATACGGAAGTTATCGTTCATTTCTGCAAAGTGAATGAGCGGAGAAAGACCGCGTCCGGCTCCGGATACACCCGATTTTGCATCGATAATAATGTTTTTCACATCAATAATGCCATTTTTCACAGCGGGTGCAAGCCCTAACAGCGCTGCGGTGGGGTAGCAGCCCGGATTAGACAAAACGCTCGCTGATTTCACATTTTCCCGGTTCCATTCAGTCAGTCCGTACACTGCATCTGCTATAAATTCTTTTGGCGCCGGATCTTTTTTGTACCACTTTTTATAATCTTCTGTTTCTTTCAATCGAAGATCACCGGACAAATCAACCACTTTTGCGTGTCCGCCGGCAAGCTGCGGTGCAAGCGACGCTGCGGCCCCTGATGGAACGGCTAAAAAAACAACATCGGATTCAGTTTTAATCGCTTCTGTATCAATTTTAGTAAGCGGAAGGGGACAAATGTCAGCTAAATGCGGGTATTCTTCTGTTACGGGCACATCATCTTTGCTTGATGAATAAACCGCATGTAAGTCGAAATTTGGATGATTGGATAAAAGACGTATAAGTTCAATGCCACCGTAGCCGGAAGCGCCAATTACTGATGCTTTCATGAGAAAACTCCTTTGTATTTTTATTTATATTTTTTCATAATTATTAACTTATATTCTATCATTATAAAATTGTCCCCACTTTAAATCAACCGATTTTGTCAAATGAGTAGTTTTTGTGCATAATGGATATGGGATGTTTTGAAAATCCGTAACGGAGGAACAAAAATGAATCTACAGGAATGGTTTGAAAAAGGACTGACACCTGAAGAATATATACATGATATGTCGGAGCATAAGGAAGACCTTCTTCACGTACTGAAGAATTTTCATTTGTCCGGTGAAGAAGTTTCGCTCATCGACAAGCTGAAGGAAGCAAATTGGCGTGTTATAGTGTTAACAGAAGACTGGTGCGGTGATGCGATGGTAAACGTGCCGATCTTGCTTGCAATGGCGAAAGCAGCTGAGATGGACGTCCGGCTTTTACATCGGGATGAAAACCTTGAGTTGATGGATCAGTATTTGACAAATGGCACGTCTCGAGCGATTCCGATTTTTATCTTTATTGATAAAGAGGGCCGCGAGCAGGCTGTCTGGGGACCGCGTGCGCCTGCTGTGCAGGAAATGGTGACAAATTACCGATCATCTCTTCCGCCGCGTGATCATGAAGAATTTGAAGGAAAAAGCCGTGAAATGATCGAAAAGCTGACAGAAACATACCGGACGGATGAATCAATCTGGCAGGAAGTGTACCGCAGCATCAAAACAACAATGGCGGAACGATTATATTAACAGCAGAAAGACTGGGATAAAGATGATAAAACGTGCACGAATTATTTATAATCCAACATCTGGGCGTGAGCTATTCCGCAAGCATTTGCCGGAAGCGCTCGAAAAACTTGAGAAAGCCGGCTATGAAACGTCTGCACATGCGACAACGGGTGAAGGTGATGCCACATATGCCGCACGAATCGCTGCGGAACGAAAATTTGACGTGGTGATTGCGGCAGGTGGTGATGGGACATTAAATGAAGTTGTAAATGGTCTTGCCATGCAGGAGCACCGGCCAAAATTCGGCGTGATTCCAATGGGTACAACGAATGACTTCGCCCGTGCGCTGCACATTCCGCGGGACATTCAAGGCGCGATTGATGTCATTACAGCGGGTGAAACGATTCCGGTGGATGTCGGAAGGATGAATGATCGGTATTTCATCAATATTGCCGGCGGCGGCCGGTTAACCGAGCTGACGTATGAAGTGCCAAGTAAGCTGAAAACGATGCTGGGCCAGCTGGCGTATTATTTAAAAGGAATTGAAATGCTGCCGTCCATTAAGCCGACAGATGTGAGGATTGAATATGACGGCCGTGTGTTTGAAGGTGAATCGCTTTTATTTTTAATTGGCTTGACGAATTCCGTTGGCGGCTTTGAAAAACTCGCACCGGATTCATCGGTTAATGATGGGCTGTTTACGCTTATTATTTTGAAAAAAACGAATCTTGCGGAATTTATTCGGATTGCCGGTCTTGCGCTGCGAGGGGATCATTTAAACGATCCGCACGTTATTTACACGAAAGCGAGACGGATCCAGGTTCAGTCCAGTGACACAATGCTCATTAATCTTGATGGTGAACTTGGTGGGGAAATACCCGCTGATTTTGAAAATTTATACCGTCATATTGAAGTTTTTGCGCCAATTGAAAAGCTTCGTCCACAAGATCGAATTTATTAATGCCTGACTGCTTCGGTGTACCGAAGCAGTTTTTTTATGGAAAAGTATTTCGTCAGGCGAAAAATATGCTACAATAGTTACCTAGGAAACTAATTGGAGGATAGGATGACAACTCATACATTATTTCATACAATTCATCAGCTATCACGTGAACTGACCAAACAAGTCAACGATACACTGCAGCCATTTGGCTTATACAGTGCACAGTGGGCGGTGTTATTCGTTCTGAAGACAAAAGGGAGCATGTCACAATCCGCATTATGTGAGTACCTTGCTGTTGAGGCACCACCAATGACCCGGACGGTTCAGCGGCTGGCGAAGCAAGGATATGTCGGGCAAACGCCGGGTGAAGATAAGCGGGTGAAAGTGATTCATTTAACGGAAAAAGCGCAGCAGGCTTATCCGGAATGGGAACAGGCTGTTTTGTCTATGAACGACCGGCTGTTAGAGTGTGTGCCTGAAGAACAGCGTGTTTTTATGCAGTCGATGCTTAATGAGTGGCTTGGAAAGATGAAAGGGGATTTACATGAATAAACCAGCGTTATGGACAAAAGATTTTATTGGCATTTCTTTTACAAATTTCCTCTTATTTATGACATTTTATTTTTTGCTGGTAACATTGCCGGTTTACGTTTTAAATGAATTGAACGGGACGGAGACTGAAGCTGGACTGGCGACGACGGTCTTTTTAATTTCTGCCATTTTGATTCGGTTTATTTCGGGACAGTGGGTGGAGCATTTTGGAAAAAAGAATGTATTAATTGCCTCGCTCGTTCTGTTCCTCGCGGCGTTGATCATTTATCCTTTTGTAAGCGGGCTGAACGCGCTGCTTATTCTCCGTTTTTTCCACGGCATCGGATTCGGCATGGCAACAACGGCTGCCGGCGCAATTGTGGCAGATATCATTCCGAATTCACGCCGGGGAGAAGGAATGGGTTATTATGTGATGTCGATGAATGTGGCGATGGCAATCGGTCCATTTGCGGGGCTTTTCATCATGAATAAATGGGGAATTGGAATGGGGTTTACCGTCTGTATGACGGTTGCATTCATTTCGCTTCTGATCAGCTTTTCGCTAAAAAAAGATGAAGCTGCATCTGAAAAACCGGCTGGCAAGTTTAAACTTGATTTGTCGCCAGGTAATTTAATCGAAAAATCGGCGTTGCCCATTGCGCTGACTGGAACGTTTTTTGCTATTGTCTATTCCGCGATTTTGTCGTTTGTTTCTGTGTACGCGCAAGAACTGCACATTGGTGAGGCAGCCGGATTCTTTTTTGTTGTATATGCCGTTGTCATTGTACTGTCACGTCCGTTTACAGGCCGCTGGTTTGATCTTTACGGTGCAAATGCTATTGTGTACCCGTCGATTGTGTTATTTGCTGCAGGGATGCTCTTATTAAGCCAGGCTGGCGGTACAGGCCTCTTTTTAATTGCGGCAGGTGTAATCGGTCTTGGCTGGGGTACCTTATTTCCCGGTTTTCAAACGATTGCGATTTCTAAAGCACGGCCGGAGAAAAAAGCACTGGCTACGGCGACGTTTTTGTCACTGTTTGACCTGGGCATTGGCTTTGGCTCCTTTGTGGTCGGCATTGTCGCCGCAGGCCTCGGTTTTAAAATGCTTTATGCGGCATGCGCTGTTTATGTTCTTGCCGGTTTGATTGTTTATTATTTTGTACAGAAAAATAAAACAGAACCCAAACATTCTCCTCAATAATGAAATGAATGGAGCCTGTGGACATCGTCTTATTTATATAGACAACGTGCACAGGCTTTTTCGATTTTTCATAGAAAAGATGCCTACGTAAATGAATTCCTCATTTTTTTTTCGGTTTTCTACAATTTGTTTCCAGGTCTGCTTGTCGCTCTGTGTGAAACCTCCAATGCCCGGCGTGGTATTCACTTCGAAAATAAAAGGCTTCAGGTTTTCATCTAATCCAAGGTCAATCCCGCATTTCCGGCTGGGATGCTTGTGTACGATAACTTCTGCAGCCGCAATAGAGACTTCTGATAGTTTATTTAATATATTCTGCTGCTCCTCTTTTTTTACTTTGAGAAAATGGAAAAATAAACGCCGCATCGGCATTGCAAAAGCCCCGCGGCGGATATTTGTTATGCCATGTTCTTCATAAGCGGCAGATCCATAAATACCTCCTACAATCGCTGCACCGTTTACATGCTGCACATGAACCCGAATGTTAATAGGATGACCGCGAACTGAAACACTGTTAATACCTTCTTGAATAATATAGGGGCTAGTTCGCCCAAATCTTTCAAAAGGCTGCAAGACTTTATGAATTTCATCGATATTCAAGACTTGCTCAACTTCTTTTCCTTGAAGGGAATACCCTTTCAAAGAGTATGAGTGCCCGTATTCTTTGACGAGTCTGTAAACACCTCTTCCTTGTCCGGACGTATCATGTTTAATAAACACAACAGGGTACTGATTTGCGAAATAACTGAGATTTTCTTTTGTATATTGTGCTGTCTCTGGAAGATGCTGTTGAACAAAAGGAACATTTTTAAGAAGCTGATACTGTTCAAGCTTCCCTAACGCCTTTTTCACATTCTTTACCTCCTTAAATGCTGCTATTTGGTTGAATCGCTCATTTTCTTTCGATTTGCTACGATTTGTTCCCACATCTGTCTATCGATCCGAGCGAAATCTTCCATTCCGGGCGTTGTGTTTATTTCAAAAATAAAAGGCTTTAGGTTTTGGTCCAATCCTAGATCGACTCCGCATTCCCGGCAAGGATAATGATTTGCTATGACTTCTGAAGCCGCCACTGAGACTTCCATCAGTTTGTTTAATATATCCTGCTGCTCGTCTTTTTTCACTTTGAGAAAAATGAAAAATAAAAGCCGCATCGGCATCGCGAAAGCCCCGCGGCATATGTTTGTTATGCCATTTTCCTCGTAGGCGATTGATCCGTATATACCCCCTACGGCAGGTTTTCCGTTTACGTGCTGCACATGAACCCGAATGTTAATGTGCTGTCCTTGAACGGAAACACTGTTAATGCCTTCTTGAACAATATATGGCTGCGTTCGGCCTAATCGTTCAAAAGGCTGCAATGTTTTATGGATTTCATCGATATCCATTACCTGATCTACTTCTTTGCCCTGAAGAGAATAACCGCTCAAAGAATAAAGGTGATCGCTTTCTTTAGAGAGTTTATACACGCCTCTTCCTTGTCCCGACGTATCGTGTTTAATAAATACAACCGGATAACGATTGGCAAAATAAACGAGATTTTCTTTTGTGTATTCCGCGGTATCTGGAAGGTGCTCGTGAACAAGAGGATGGTTTTGAAGCAAACGGTACTGGTCCAGCTTGCCTAACGCATTTTTCATATTCTTCACCTCCTTTTATCTAGTTTATTTACTGTTAGATTATGCATTCGCAGCTTAATCGTGTGGGTTAACCGGCAATGGTAAGCGAAGTAGAACTAGATTTATGTACAATCAACAAGCCTCCGCAAATCATATAATAAATGAAAAAAGGAGGGCAATAATGGAACCAATCCTGTTAAAAGACATCCGCGAAGTACTAGAAGGAGAGTTAATTTGCGGAACGGAAGATTGGCATATAAAAAATGCCATTGTGTATAATCGTCATCCATTAGAGGAGCCATATACACTTATTTTCTTAAACAAAAAAGAATCCATTTATTGGGGTCATTTCGCGCAAATGGCTCCGTGTGTGGTTGTAACGGATAAACCCATAGAAGATATTAGACACTTGTTGAACAAAACAACTGTTATTCGTGTGAAAAGTATGATCCAGTCTTATTGGACATTTATTCACTATTACCGTTCTCTTTTCAAGATTCCTGTTACGGCTATTACAGGAACATGCGGCAAAACAACAGTAAAAGAAATGATCAAGCATATATTAAGCAAGTCCTATACTGTGCAGGCATCAGAAAGCAGTAAAAATGAACCGAGACGATCTTTTCATTATCTGTTAGGCATTAATCGCCAGACCGATATGGCCGTATTTGAAACCGGCTTGGGAAACATAGGGAATATCAAGCACCAATGTCTTATTTATCAGCCAACCATTGGCATCATTACGACCATTGGTGCGCATCACTTAGATGGGTGCAAGACATTAGAAGGGTATATTCAAGCAAAAGGTGAAATGATTGAAGGGGTGGCGAAAAACGGTACGCTGATCTTGAATGCTGATGATGAGAATATAAAAAAATTATCATTGGATTCGTTCGAAGGCCGCGTCGTTTATTTTAGTGTGGGCAGCCCGTCTGAATTTCAAGCGGTCCATGTTTCCTATGCGAAGAACGGGATGACGTTTGACCTTGTATACAATGAGAAAACATATCCTGTGTTTATCCCAGGATACGGTGAACATCAAGTGTACAATGCGTTAGCGGCAATCGCCGCTGTTCACCAGATGGGTATCGGGATTGATGAAGCTTTAGAAAGATTGGCTTCATTTCAAAACATGGAACGGCATCTGGAAGTATCAGCTGGAATGAACGGATGTACAATCATTGATGACACATGGACGATCAATCCAACTTCTGTCGAGGCGGCATTAAAAGTAGTAGATGAACTTGGAAAAGGAAAGAAAACGATTGTAATACTAGGTGATATTAACCGTCTTGGAGATTACGAAAAAGAGTATCATCAGAAAGTAGGCAATATGGTAGCGGAAAGAACGTTTGATACATTAATAACCATTGGTGAGAAAGCAAAGGAAATAGGCCGCCAAGCGTTACAAGATGGGTTTAAAGGCAATGTGCATCAGTTTCAAACAGTAGAAGGTATCCTCGAGATAGTAAAAGATAAAGTAGATGAACATACCTTGCTGCTCATAAAAGGACCTATGAAAAGCCGCTCAATGATTGCGCTGGCGCAACAATTAAAAATGCTTTAATCCTAGGTATTTTGTCTGTTTTATTTTTAAAAAAAGAAAAAAGAAGAAAGGAATGGGAAACCCGGAAACAACTACTAAGGGTTTCCCATTCTTTTGGGTGTTAGAATAGACGGTGTTCATCAGAATAAAAACGTTTTAGGAGGCACCAATGAGAAAACAAATCATTACAACCGCTTTAGCTTCAATGGTTGCTTTTTCAGGCATAACAATAACAGGTCTTGATCAGCCGAAAGCACACGCTGCCACTGTTGCACAAAGCAACCAAGCAGCAGTAGGCGCAAAAGCGAATGAATTAATCAGTACAGCAAAAGGATTAATGGGACAAGCAACATACAGCACGGCTGTTTATAAAAAAACAGCTCCTTACAAATTTTCTTGCGCGACATTCTTAAATTTCATATTCGAGAAACATGGGGTAGATCTTGCTACTTACAATGAGAATTATATGATGAAGCAGGGAACAGCCGTGTCCAAAGCAAACCTGCAAAAAGGGGATCTTGTTTTCTTTGACAGCAATCGCGGTGATAGTGAACCAGCTGATCATGTTGGAATGTACATAGGGGATAATAAAATTATTCATATGGCAGACTCCAAACAAAACATTGTCATCTCAGATTTAAACAGCAAAGCGTATTACCGGGACAATTATTTAACGGCCAGACGAGTGCTGCCATCGTTGATGTCTGCAAGCCCGGCCACAAAAGGGGACAAGGTCGTCGCTTCTGCTTACAGCTTGATGAAAAGCTCTCAATCATCCTCTTTAACGAATGCCGCTTTTGTAAACCGTGTATTCCAAAATAATGGGGTTCAGCTGGGAGCAGCGAATCTAAATGAGCAAATGAAGAAGGGGACATATGTTTCCAGAAGCCAGCTGAAAAAAGGCGATATTGTCTTTTTCAATGGCACGAAAGGATCAACGAAACCAACTATGGCAGCCATTTATGCCGGCGATCATCGACTGGTTATGAAGACGTCAGAAGGCGTAATCTCCCGGGTTATTTTCGTAGATTGGTATGATCAGCACTATTTAACGGCCAGACGCGTTATTACAGGTCAGTAAGAAAAGAAAGAGACTGTCGACAAAGTCCACATTCGTTTTTTTGAAAATTTACATTGTCGAAAAAGGCAGGTATCTTTCGGAGAAGCAGGCTCGTTTTTCATCTGGAGCCGATAGGTGAAACCGCCTGGACTTCGCGCACCTTAAGGCAGTGTGGGAGTTTTCTCGCCTGCCCCATGTCCATGGAAAGCGAAGCTGTGTGCCCGCCGCCTTATTGGCTCCCGTCAAAACAGCGCTCATGTGAAGAAGCAAAAGAAGAAAGCAGCATGGTGCTGCTTTCTTTTTTTTGTTTGAAATTCCAGGATGAAGGGCGAAAGACCATTCAAAAATCAATTCAGTTCATACCCTATATAGACACTTGAATGTCGCTTTAAAATAGGGAGGGTAAGGTTCGTGAAAACCATAGTCTTTATTGGATTAAATAAATCAGGTTCTAGCAGAGAAGCAGTGAAAGCGGCAGAACAATTAGGGTACTTCACAGTCGTTTTTACAAACAAAGAACGGCAGCTCCAGCAAAGAGAGGAGTACCCGGATGTGCATCAACTCGTTTTATTGGACATAAATGATATTAACGTGTTAAAAACACATATCGCATCACTGCAGCATAAAGGGCATACGATTACTGCTATCACAAGTTTTGTTGATCAATATGTGCATACGGCGTCACGGTTAGCGGATGAATTTTGCTACAACTATTTATCAACAGACGCCATTTATATTATGGAAAACAAAGAAGAAACACGAAATTATCTCTCGAATGAGCCATATACGCCAACATTTTTACTCGTAGAAAAAAATGCCCCTATTTCATCCACTACCTTTCCGGATCACTTAACGTATCCTGTTATGGTCAAATGTCCAAAATCCACAGGCTCAAAAGATGTTCTTTTTGCAAAAGAAGAGGAAGAATTAGAAAGAAACGTATTAAAATTAAAAGATAAATATCCCGAAGAAACACTGATTATTGAAGAGTATATTGATGGAGAACAATATTTAGTTGAAGTACTCGTATTTAAAGGGCAAATAATGATCGCGGCGATTATCGAACAGGAAATTACAAAGGGTAAACGGTTTATTGTAACGGGTTATGGAGTGTTGGCCAATGCTGCGCCTGAAATAGAAGAAGGTATTGAAGAGATCGTTGACTCCATCGTTACTTCCTTAGATATTCAAAATGGGGCCTTTCATCTTGAACTAAGACGCAGGGAAGATGGATGGAAGCTAATCGAGATCAATCCGAGAATTTCCGGCGGTGCGATGAATAAAATGATTCAGGCGGCATTTGGCTACAGCTTAGTGGAGGAAACACTCAAGATGCTGTTCGGAGAAACCCCGTCTTTAGAAAAGAGAACCAATCATTTTGTATTTACACAGCACGTGATTGTTGGCCAAAAAGGCATATTAGAAAAAGTAACAGGGAAGAACAGGGCGTCAAAAAGTAAGAACGTGGCCGAAGTATATGTAAAACCGAAAAAAGGCACGCTGCTTGTTCCGCCGTTGTCAATGGGGCATCGCTATGCGTATGTTATCGCGACAGGCAGGACGCTGGAGGAAGCAAAAAAGTACGCAAAAAAAGCGGCTCAGGAAATTCAGTTTTATTTAAGAGTAGAACAATAACAACAAGCCTATTTTATATGGGCTTGTTGTTTTTGTATGGAAAAAATGCGGAGAAAGAAAAGAGCCATTAAAAAAAGAAAAGCCCCTCCAATACAGACAGCGTTCTAAGAGGACCAAAGAACGTCTATATGGGAGGGGTATTGTTTTATTTTAAACCGTAAATGTTATCTAAAAAGGCCACCGTGTCAAACATATTTGTTTTGCTTGCGCCTTTTATAAGAATCGTATCCTTTTCCTGAAGGATTTCCTGCACGTATTCATGCATTTTATCTTTGTCTAAAAAGTGCTTGACGGCTTCTTCCGGGAAGGAAGCAGCTATAGCCCCTGCTCCAATAGCATCTGCTCTATAGCCATAAGTGATGATAAGGTCAACATTCTGCTCAGCAAGGTATTCACCCACTTTTTGATATTGCGCATCACGCAGGTCACCGAGTTCCCGCATTTGGCCCAATATCGCAATTTTTCTGGCAGGGGCAATATTTTTCAGTACATCAATCGCCGCCATAACAGCTTGCGGGTGAGAGTGAACAGTATCGTCGATCATCGTAATGGAATCTTTTAAATGATAAATAGTCATTCGGCGGGGCGGCTTCCGGAAGAGAAGACCAGATTTAATTTCCAGTGGTGAGAAGCCTAAATAATCAGCGGTTGCTATGGCATTCAAGGCATTGTATACGTGATGCTCACCAAAAATTGGGATAAAGAATTGATGCTCATCGTTATGAAGAACCATTTTGAATGTCATTCCGCTTTCTGTATAGGCCACATCGTATGCCCGATAATCAGCGTTTTTTTTGATCCCCGTTGTAATAATTTTCCCCTGGAATTCTTCTGTTTCAAGATATCTCGAATTATCATCATCAGCATTTATAAACAGTACGCCATTCTGCTTCATTCCATGAATTAATTCTGATTTTGCATGGGCGATTCCCCGAATATCACCATCAAAATTGCCGATATGTGCCATGCCAATATTTGTGACAATGCTCATGTTTGGCTGGATAATCTCGCAATGTTCCGTAATGACACCAGGGTAAGCCATCCCATACTCAAGAACAATTGCTTCATGGGTTGAATCGATGGCATCCCTATGCTTTTTCGTATGCTCCGTTGTATTCCAATAATCTTTTGATTCGAAAATATTCATTCTCGTTTTAAAAATAGAGGAAACAAAAGCTTTTGTTGTGGTTTTGCCGGCGCTTCCCGTTATGGCCACAATAGGAATTTTATTTATGTCCAGTTCCTTTTTCTTTTTTTGCTGAATTTCCTTTTTTATTTTATCCTTATTTTTTGCTAAGTAGAGGGCATAATGAATCCCATTCTTCACGACATCCATTTCTAAGTAAAAGGCTGGCGGGCAGCCAGGACGCCAGTTTACTTCATAAATCCAGATTTTTTGATCTTGATCTAATCCGACATCAACCCCAATTTCATCGATTACTTCCTGATATTCACGCATTTGGAGGTCATCAAGATGACGAGCCAGGGAAAGAGAAAAATGCTCAAGCTTCCGCTTAATGTTAAATGCCTCTTCTTTACTAAATTCCTGCTTTAAAAAAGGAGCAAGATAATTGGTGTAGCCGCCATTATTAATATTAGTGACAATCGTGCCTTCGGGTGCAACACGTGGATAAATTGTTGTAACCACCCATTTTCCGTCGCCGTCTTTTTGAACATGAAGACGGAAATCATATGCAAGACCAGCCTTTGTTTTGCTGCATATGTAAGGCTGGATAATAAATGTATTCTTTTTAAAAAGCGGATCAAAAAAAGAGGATAGCTGTGCCTGGCTGTACCGGATGTCTGTTGAATCTTTGTTCACGACATATTCGCTGCCATCTGTTTGAATAAAATAAATTCCCTGACCTTTCCGGCCATCAATTGGTTTTACGATGACATTGCTAAAAGCATTCATAAAGTGAAAAATATCGTTTGAACTTTTTATTGTTTTGGTCGGAATTAAATAGCTGGCAAATTCTTTCCCTTCTTTTAATCTTTCGGCCACATTCCATTTGTTCCCTATTGAATGTGTGGTAAAAGGGATGGTCTCTTTCAGCTTTTGAATCACGCTTTTTGCTTTCGCTAACTTTTCGGGACTTCCAGTATTATAGATAACATCGGGGAACGGAACAGTTTGCTCTTTCCACTCTCCTTTTTCATAAACGTAGCCATGAATGCGCTTTGTCACTAAATTTACACAGCCAGGTGAGAAATAAACAAAATCTGCTCCTTCTGCCTTTGCTACAATGGCGTAAGCATAAGACTTGATAACGGTCCTGGGGTCCTTTCGATGATGAAGCATGCCGATGAGCGTCAATTGAATTCCCCTCTCCTTAAATAAAATCCTACATTAGTAGATGCAGACGAAAGGCGTTGTGTGAAGAACGAATTAAAAAGGACAGACCGTAAGACAAAAATAAAAAAGCGGGCTTTTTCACCTCTTTAGGAAAACAGCAATACGCTATAAATAAAAACTCTTGAAGGAGGGGAAGGTCATGCGCCATTCCAGAAATGGCCTGCTTTATTTTTTAACGGTTTTAAAGAAGCAGCAAGATCAATTAAAAGGGATGAAAACAGATATTTGCAGCAGCCTTTTAGCAAAGCTTTTCGATGCAGATACAATTCCGATTATGCTGAAGGTGGACAGTGAATACTTTGAGGCAGCTGGATCGAAAGACAATTGTCTATTTCGGACGAAATACTTCCGCATTGAAAGCATCGATGAAGAAAAGGATACTGTCATACTTTCATTGCTCCAGCCTTTTGACATTTATAATTGCGTCACATCTTATTTTAACGAGCTGTCTCATTTAGAGAGAACCGATACATGCGTCACGTTATGGATAGGCAGCATTAACGCACTTCAATGTTTAGACATCGACTTCATGACAAAAAAAGTAATCATCGAACCAAAATGGTAGTGATTCCTCTGGCTGATGAAAAAGCTGGAGATTTTTTTTCTTTTATTTAAAAAAGACAAGCCCTGCTAAAGCAAATATCGCGGGTAAGCCGGCCCCTTTAAACAAGCGGATTTTTTCCATATTTGCTACACTGGTTGTAAGAAGAAGCGGAAGAAGGAATGGGTATGAATCGTGTTTGGTCGTTGTTAATGCCGTATCGTATCAAGATGGCATTCGCCTGGGGGCTGATGCTGTTGGAGCTTGCGGTAGAACTTATGCTGCCAATTTTAATGGCGAAAATGGTGGATGACGGCATTGTGGCAGGAGAAATGAATGCCATTTTATACTGGGGAAGCATTATGATCGGGCTGTCGCTTTTTTCATTTGCAGCCGGAATCACAAATTCGTTCATTGCCGCCCGGATCGGCCAAAATTACGGATTTGATATACGAAAAGAGCTCATTGAAAAAGTGCAGTCTTTTTCATTTGGGCAATACGGTCATTTTGATACGTCTACACTTATTACAAGGATGACAAATGACGTGACCCAGCTTCAAAATGCGGTTTTTATGAGCCTGCGGATTATGCTGCGCGCGCCGCTCATGATTATCTTTGGCACCGCGATGGCACTGTTTGTTCACTTTAAACTTTCACTCGTCCTGCTGGTGACCGTACCGGTGATGACGTTTTTTATGTTGTTCATGATGAGAAAAGGAGCAGGCATGTTTCGCCGTGTGCAGCTGAAACTTGATAAAGTAAATAGTGTCATGCGGGAAAATTTAAGCGGAATCCGTTTAATTAAAGCATTTGTCCGCAGCGGCCATGAAACGTCACGGTTTGAACGGGCGGGTAAAGCGCTTATGGATGAAACGATTCGCGTGATCCGCACCTTTGAAAGCATCGTCCCAATTTTGCTGCTTGTTATGAACGGCGGACTCATTTTTATTTTATGGTTCGGGTTTGTGGAGATGCAAAACGGCACGGCAACGACGGGTGAAATTGTTGCCATCATTAACTATGCGGCGCGAATTATCATTTCACTGTCGATTTTCACATTTATTACAATTGCGTTTGCCCGTGGTAAAGCATCCGCTGTCCGCATTGATGAAGTATTAACGATTGAACAGGAACAGCAAAAAAGCGTGACGAAAGAGTACCCGGATGCTGGTGATTTAGTTTTTGAGAATGTCACGTTTACATATCCGGGTGGAAAGGTTCCGGTGCTTGATTCACTTTCAATGAAAGTAAAACGCGGAAGTATGGCGGCCATTTTAGGTGAAACAGGCTCCGGCAAATCAGCGCTGCTGTCGCTTATTCCACGCCTATATGAACCAGATGAGGGCCGCCTTATGGTCGGCAGACGCGACGTAAGCCGGATGGATATCCGCATGCTGCGCCGCCAGATTGGCTTTGTCCCGCAGGAATCACATTTGTTTACAGGGTCGATTATTGAAAACATTCGCTGGGGCAAAAAAGACGCGACAGAAGATGAAGTCATTGAAGCCGCGAAAAAAGCGCAAATTCATGAAACGGTTGCGGCACTCCCGGATGGATATGATACGATCATTGGACAAAAAGGAGTTACGTTATCGGGCGGCCAAAAGCAGCGATTGTCCATTGCAAGGGCGCTTATTCGCCAGCCGGATATGTTATTGCTTGATGACAGCACAAGCGCGCTTGATGTGAAAACGGAAGCCGCGCTCATTGAAGCCATTACGTCCGAGCGATGCACGATTTTGATTGTGACGCAAAAAATTTCAACCGCAGAGCAGGCGGATTGTATTTACATGATTGAAGAGGGTAAAGTGGCGGTTTCTGGCACGCATGATGAGCTGGCCAGTGAAAATGGCTTATATAAGCGGCTGATGGATTCGCAAGGGAGAAAGGATGGGGCATATGAAGCATCCGGGCAGTAAAGCGGGGACAAAACCAAAAATCAGCAATATGTCTGTCACGCTGAAACGGATTGGCCGCTATTTGCTTAAGCGAAAAGGAAAGCTGGCTTTAACGATGACAATGGTCACGCTCAGTTCCGCACTGGCGCTCGCCGGTCCATTTTTAACCGGTCTGGCCATTGATGATTATATAACATCCGGCGATGCACAGGGGCTTTTTTGGCTGCTTGCTGGTCTCGCGCTTGTATATATGGGCTATTCACTCGTGACTTTTTTGCAAAACTATTGGATGGCGGACATTGCACAAAAAACAGTGTATGAACTGCGGGATGACTTGTTCCGCCATTTTCACAAACTGCCGATTTCTTTTTTCGATAAGCGCCGCCATGGTGAATTGATGAGCCGGGTGACCAATGACATCGATAACATTAGCAGCACGTTAAACAGTTCCATTATCCAAGTAGCATCGGGTCTTTTGACGCTTATAGGCTCCATTGTCGTTATGCTTTATTTAAGCCCGCTTCTAACGGTTGTGACACTGCTTATCATTCCGCTTATGTTTGGCGGAATGAAATGGATTACCAACCGGACAGGACCGAGATTTAAAGAGCAGCAGCGCCACCTCGGTGACTTGAATGGTTTTATTGAAGAAGCCATTTCAAGCAGGCACATCGTCAAAATGTTTTCACGCGAGGACGAAATGATCGATGAATTCATGGAAAAAAATGAGCGGCTGCGGGAAGCCGGCTATTTGGCACAGGCGTATTCGGGATTTATTCCGAAGCTGATGAACTTGCTGAATAATGCGGGTTTTGCGGTAATTGCGCTCGCCGGCGGTATTTTAGCGCTGAATGGACATGCGACTGTTGGTACGATTGTGATTTTTACCGAATACGCCCGTCAGTTCACACGACCGCTTAATGATCTTGCCAATCAATACAACACAATGTTATCGGCTGTGGCCGGGGCGGAACGTGTTTTTGATATTATGGATACAGATGAAGCGGTTGATGGAAAGGAAGGAAGGCAGCATAAACTGTCTGGTCATGTCGTTTTTGAGGATGTATCTTTTTCTTATGAAAAAGGGAAAGAAACGCTGTCGAACATGTCATTTGAAGCATCGATTGGTGAAACGATCGCACTTATCGGACCGACGGGATCAGGTAAAACAACCATTATGAATTTGCTGGCCCGGTTTTATGAGCCGGATGGCGGAGCTATTTTATTTGATAGTGTGGACAGCAGCGAGATAGCAGGTTCTGTGCTGCGCGGCCAAATGGGTTTTGTTTTGCAGGATACGGTGTTATTTGAAGAGACAGTGATGGAAAACATTCGCTACGGCCGACTGGATGCGACAGATGAAGAAGTGATCGAAGCGGCGCGAAAAGCCAATGCCCATTCGTTTATTATGCGTATGCCGGATGGCTACGCGTCAAAATTAAGTCAGGACGGCTCGGGCATCAGTCAGGGACAGCGGCAGCTTCTATCCATTGCGCGGGCCATTTTAGCTGATCCGGTTGTTCTTATTTTAGACGAAGCAACGAGCAGCATTGATACGATTACAGAGCTCCATATTCAAGATGCACTTGGCCGGTTGATGGAAGGGAGGACGAGTTTTGTGATCGCTCATCGGCTGAACACGATCCAGCGTGCCGATCAGGTAATAAAGCTGCAAAACGGCAGCATCGAAGCAATTGGCTCTTATGAAGAAGTTGTTTTGGATTCCTATACAACTGGACATAAATCAAGTTAAATGGATATAAAAAAGCATCGCAGGCGATTGTGCGATGCTTTTTCTTCTTAATTATAGCTCCAGCGTTTGCGGAGGCTGTCCTTTTTTATTCATTAAGCGAATTTGATCCGGATTAATTTGCAAAATAAGCAGCTTCGGATCTTCTGGACCATCAAACCAAGGCTCTAAATGTTCGTTCCATACTTTTTCTTTTAAGCTTTCGTCATCTGACTCAATCACTTTTCCTTCGATTTCCACATATGTGTCCCCGACGCCTTCTCCTTCATATCCAAGCAGAATATGTGTATAAGGGTTTTGCTCAATATCTTCAGTTTTATGCGTATCTTTGCTCGTCACGGTATAAAGGGTTAAATCATCGTTGAAAAATGTCATGTAGCGCGAACGGGGCTTATTATCGTGAATTGTTGCCATCGTTCCGACACGGCTTTCTTTTAAAATAGATAAGACTTGCTCTTTCACTGAACTCATTGATTGATCACTCCTTATGTTCTATTCTGTACTATTCCACTTTTCTCTTGAATTAAACGCATGAATTAAACAAATAAAAAACACTCAAAGCGAGTGTTTTTTATTTGAACCATTATTCCGGCTGCGATTTTACTAAAATATTCACATGGTTTTTTGCTTTCATTAAATGCCGGTCCATTCTAATTTGATTTATACTTTTCCAGGCACGATGGCCGGTTCGTAAATCGTTTCCACATAGTAGCAGCTTACTTCTTCATTTACCATATATTTAAGGAAGCACCTATATTGATGGAGGGAAAAGATGGTTTTTCTCAGCTTTTATGCCGCTCTTATTTGTATAATCGGCAGTATTGTCGGCTTAACCCCGAATCCAGACAGCGGTGAGCGAATCATCCTGTTCATTTGGCTTGGATTTGGCGTGATGTTATTTGTTTACACGGTGTATTGGTACAATAAGCGGCGAAAAAAAGGTAAAGATGATGACTGTCCAGGCTTGGACTGTCCAACATCAACGATCAACAAACGAATATTTGACTGCGATCGGGACGGAGACTGCGACTGTGGTCCGGATTGTTCGTTATGAAAGATTTTTTAACACTTCAATTTATGCCGTGCCATCGCCGCCCGGAGCATTCTTTAATTGTAAAAGGAAAGAAGTTTCCAGTCTGTTATCGCTGTATGTTTATCTTAATCGGCTTTTTTATGTCGATTCCAATGGCCTTTTTTACACTGCTTTTTTCCGTTATTCCGTCTTTTTTTGCTGCCGTTTTGATGAATGTGCCGGGGCTGATCGATGGGTTTACACAATAGAAAAAATGCCGCACGAGCAATAATTCTCTTCGAATCGGTACAGGTTTTTTAACAGGTTTTGGACTGGCACCGTTCGTCGTGGCATCTGCAAAAGCAGGGACCTTTTTTATTGTGAACTGAAAAAGTCATATACATTTTTACTGATCAATAAAACTGTGACGATGATAAATAGAAGCCGAACGTACGTCGTTCCTTTTCGAATCGCGAATTTTGATCCGGTCAGAGCACCGAGAATCATCGCCACGCCCATTACCAGCCCGTATGAAATGTGAACCATATCCATCGTCAAAAACAGAATCAATGCGGCGATGTTGCTTCCGAAGTTCAACAGTTTTGCATTGCCGGCAGACTGCATGAAATCAAAACCGAGCAATAGGAAGGCAAACAAAATAAATGAGCCGGTCCCAGCACCAAGAAAACCGTCATAAAAGCCAATAAACAAAATAGCCGTCATAAACAGCACGGCTTTTTTCCAACTTAGTTTTTTATACGTAGACACGCTTCCCCAATTCTTTTTAAAGATTGTATAAACTGCAACGGCGATGAGCAAAACGAGAATAAGCGGCTTTAAAATATCTGGAGAAACGTAACGAACTGTTATTGCGCCGAGAAGAGAACCGATAAACGCGATTGGAAACAGCTTGCCTGTCAGACGGAAATCAACTTTTCCAGCTTTAATAAAAGCAATCGTACTCGTCAGCGCACCCATTGTGCTGGACAACTTATTAGTCGCGACAGCAGTAGCTGGTGGAAGTCCTGTTGCAAGAAGAGCGGGAATGGAAATTAGTCCTCCGCCCCCGACTACCGCATCGATAAAAGCTGCTAAAAAACCGAAAAAAAATAACGTAAGAATGATCGTTTCGTCCAAATAAACACCTCGCTTATAATAGTTACCACTGTAATAGTAACTATTATTTTTCGTTTTGTAAACATGATATGATAAGAAAAAGAAACGTTCTGGAGGGCAAAATGGACGAACTTATTCAAAAAATACAATCGATTGGCTTTAATCAATACGAATCAAAAGCGTATGTCACACTTGTGAAAATCGGAACATCAACAGCGTATCAAGTCAGCAAAGAATCCGGCATACCGCGGGCGCGCGTATATGATGTACTGAAAAGTTTGTCTGCCCAAGGAGTGGTGATTCAAGAAGAAATAAACGACAGTGTTTATTATTCACCCCTGCCGGTGGATGTTTTTTTGTCCTCTATTCAATCCGAGTGGGAAACGAAATTTTCATCTATCCACGAATCATTAAAAATGTTAGAGGCGATTCAGCCGGTTCCGGATAACCGGGTTGCGTCCATTCAAGGACAGGAATCAATTCTTGCATTTTGTGAAACACTTCTAAAAAAAGCCAAACGAAAAGTGATTGTTTCTTTATGGAGCGAGATGTATGAAATGCTAGAACCGCTCTTGAAAGAAGCAGCGCATCGTTGTAAGATGAAGGGTATTGTTTTTCAAGTAATCAATCCGATCACTGGACTTGATTTGCATCGCCAGACAAGTTTTGTTGAGCAGATTGGGCATAAAAAGTGGTTTATTTTATCCGTTGATGGCAGCGAAATGCTATATGGTCCATCTGTAGAACAGCGCGATAACGCTTTTTATACGGATGATCCGGTTCATATTTATTTGCTTGAAAATTATGTATGGCACGATATATTAGTCAATCGCCTTGTGAAGGAAAAAGAACTGGAAAAATGGATTTCTGCAGAGCGGAATGAATTTTTTAATTAGAAAGAGGGCATGTAATTGTGGCAAAGATTCAAGCTCCGGTCAAAAAAGGAGAAACCGTTCACGTATCGGTTGCTGATTTAACACATGAGGGAAAAGGGGTAGCGAAAGTTGACGGCTATCCGTTATTTATAGAAGGCATTCTGCCGGGTGAAACAGGGGAAATTGAAGTAACGAAATTAAATAAGGGATACGGATTTGCAAGACTAATCCGTCTTGAGCAGGCATCACCGGAACGAGTGGAGCCGCCTTGTCCGGTATACGATGAATGCGGCGGCTGCCAGCTTCAGCACTTGTCTTATACAGGGCAGATGGAGATGAAATACAACCAGGTTCGCAATGTAATTGACCGGATCGCCAAGCTGCCGCATGTGCCGGTTCACCCGGTGCTCGGCATGGATGACCCATGGCGTTACCGGAATAAAGCGCAGGTGCCAGTCGGATTATCAGGCGGCCGGATTGTCGCGGGTTTTTATAAAAAACGTTCGCATGAGATCATTGATATGACCGAATGCCTGATCCAGCACGAAGAAAGTGATGCGATCATTCAAAAGGTGAAAGATGTCTGCGCGGCACACGGCGTCATGCCGTATGATGAACAGCGCCATAAAGGTGTATTGCGTCATGTTATGGCACGGATCGGTTACCAAACCGGTGAAAAAATGGCTGTTTTGATTACGCGCACACATGAGCTGCCGAACAAAGACGCTATCGTGGAAGGAATCCGCGCTGCCATTCCAGGCATTACATCAATTGTTCAAAACGTAAATCCAGATAAAACAAACGTTATTTTTGGCAGTCAAACACAGACACTGTACGGAGAAAATGTTATTTACGATACGATCGGGGGCATCAAATTTGCCATTTCCGCTCGGTCATTTTACCAGGTCAACCCGGTGCAGACAGAAGTACTGTATAACAGAGCACTGGAGTATGCCGGCCTGACCGGGGAAGAAACGGTTATCGACGCTTACTGCGGTATCGGTACTATTTCTTTGTTCCTCGCTCAAAAAGCGAAGCAGGTGTATGGCGTCGAAATCGTTCCGCAGGCGATTGAAGATGCAAAACAAAATGCAGAGCTAAACGGTATCACAAATGCATATTTTGAAGCGGGCAAAGCAGAAGAAGTGATCCCGGCCTGGTTCAAGCAAGGCATTAAGCCGGACGTTATCGTTGTTGACCCGCCGCGTAAAGGCTGTGACGAAGCGTTATTGGATACGATTTTAAAAATGAAGCCGAAGAAAGTTGTTTATGTATCATGCAACCCGGGGACACTCGCACGTGATTTGCGGGTATTAGAAGATGGAGGCTATAAGACGCGTGAAGTGCAGCCGGTGGATATGTTTCCCCAAACGGTGCATGTAGAGGCAGTAGCAGTGTTAGAGTTGATTTAATAAGGTTTTGAAGCAAGGAAGAGGTCAGTTGACCACATTTTGACCACATTCTCTGCATTTTTTAGATTTTGGAAATGTAATCTTCGAATAGCTGTGTTGATTTTTCTTTCATGTTATCTGTGACATGTGCATAGACATTTCCGGTCGTTTGGATGTTTCCGTGGCCAAGTCGATCTTGTACTTCTTTTAAGGACATGCCAGACTCTAAACATAATGTCGCATGTGTATGTCTCAGATCATGAAAACGAATTTTCTGTACGCCGGCTTCTTTTATAACTTGGTTAAACATAAAAGTCATTGTTCTCGGATAAATGGGTTTTCCCGTTTCCGTGGTAAACACCAGATCATGTTCGACGAAAATTCTTCGATGAATCATTTTCAATTCATTTTGGTGAGCCTTCCATCTTTTTAAGTCTGAAATGAGGGAGTCTCCGATTTTTATTTTACGGACAGAACTTTTGGTTTTCGGTGTATTAAACCGGAAGCCTTTTTTGTCATACACCAAAGACCGTTCAATATTAATTTCTTTATTTTCAAAATCAATATCAGACCACTTTAATGAAAGAACCTCACCACGGCGAGCTCCCGTTTTAAAAGCTGTACTGATAATCGTGTACATACGCAAATTGGTGAGAAGAGCAGTACTCAAACATTGTTGAGCTTCATCCCGTGACCAGGTAGGATAGATGACTTTTCGTGGACGTGGTCGTTCCACATCACTTAACGGATTCACATCAATTACATTCCATTTCCTTGCTGCCTCAAGTGCGCCATAAAGAACGGTGGAAACGTACTCAATATAACGTGGAGACAGCTCCTCTTCAGTTAAATCATTTATGAATTTCTGCAAAAACATTGCATTTAACGCAGACACCCGGACATCCCCCATGACAGGAATTACACGACGCTGCATTGTATTCATATAGCTGGAGAGAGTAGTTTCCTTTAACCGATGTTTCATAACCAGGTTAAACCACTGATCAAAGAGTTGTCGCACTGTCATATCCTGCACGTCCGAACCGATCCCACGCTTGTCCTGCTTAATCATTTCCTCGATTGCTTCGTCTACCTTAGCCTGTGCTTCTTTTTTGGTAAGAGCTCTTCTTGTTATTTGGCGTCGTTTGCCGGTGATAGGATCGCGCGGACCTTCAGCTGTACATTTCCATGCATAACCTTGCTTATTTTTTGCATCTACTTTCTTTAAATAACTCATGATATAATTCCTCCTTTGATATATTATGCTAATCGTTTCTCCAAACACAGTGGTAAAAAAGAGGGGAATAGTCTAATTAAACGGTAAATTCAATCAAGAAAACAAGTTGAAATAGTAATGTAAATATTACCTTGCGCCAAAAGAATATACGTTCTTTTTGAAGTTAAAAAAAGAAGCGGTTAAACCACTGATTAAACCTTGCTGCCGCAAACCACGGCATTACATTGAATTTCTCTGAAACTATCAAAATAGTTTCTTCTAGAGAAGGAGGAAATTGGATTTTCTCAAGCATGAAACCAGGTACACAGAAATAGGCGGCGAAATGATCTGCCTGCCATTCTTGCATCATGCGTAAACCAGACGGAAGAAGGTTTTGGTTGCCGGCATGGCGCAGCACATGGGCCAGCTCATGAGCGAAGTCTTGCCATTGGAGCGGGGGAGGAAGTTGTTTGTTGACCAAAATCACCACGAATCCGGCAGCATAAACGCTTTTGCTTGGAGCGTCTACATAATCAATAACGATACCGAGTCGGTGAGCGATCAATTCCATATCAATATCTTCAGGATTATCAATATTCATGTTTCGATAGAGCGCTTCAACAAAATCTTCAAGGTGGGTTTTTGTATAGGTCATATGGCTGCCTCTTTTCCAATTTACAATAGTGGGAATATATGTTCTTTTGAGTATACAACAAAACTCCCCCTCGTAGAAGGGAGAGCTTGAAAGTTTTTCGACAATTATTTCGGCATAGATAATTCTACT
Organism: Domibacillus iocasae; assembly: GCF_001750285.1. GTDB lineage: Bacteria > Bacillota > Bacilli > Bacillales > Domibacillaceae > Domibacillus > Domibacillus iocasae. Next base: position 218,708 of record NZ_MAMP01000020.1, on the reverse strand, counting down.
TCGAAACCTGGTTTATTTTTAGCATGGTTTTGATCAGTAAACACTGAACGATCGTTCTTCAAAACAATTACTTCAAAGAATGGAGTGAAACGCTCTTCTGAAATACCAAAGGCAGATAAGAATTTACCAAACATCTCTTGTTCTTCGCGTTCAGATTCACCATCAGCTAAAGATGAATCGACGATGTTTACTAGGATGCACATTTTTTGAGCATCTGTTAAAGCTGGTGCAGCTTCTTTTAGGAATTGATCGATAGAGTTGCGGCGTATATATTTAATAGCTTTATCCATTAAATCATCGTTATTACCACCAACCATGATCTTGCCATTTTTACTCTTACCACCTAAAACAGCGAGGAGTTGACCGATTTCCTCATTGTCAAACTCACCATCAGAACCCATCATATACAGCAAAGATGTTGCAAAAGCAAAGTGCGGGGTCATTCCATTGTCGTTTTTTGCGTCGTCACCTTTAAACATATCAAACAATCCCATCAGTAAAACCTCCTAAAATTATAATTATATGAAAATCCTCATAAGAGGTTTCATCCTAATAATGAACTTCCCTAAATTAAAAGGGTAGCTTGTAATATCAATTTTCGCAAGCGTAATTATCTTTGTCACGGTCATGTTTTGAATCATATGCTGGATGACCGGCTGGCACGCCGTCTGGATAAACAGCTCTTAACGCTGTGCAATTTTGGAATGATTCTACTTGCGCAACAGGCTCTTCAACTACTGGTTCTGGCTCAGGTTCTACTTCTACTACTACAGGTTCCGGCTCCGGCTCCGGTTCATAAACAGTAGCGTCATACCCGTCTTCAGTGGCATAGTTTTCAACTTCCCAAATGCCGATACTTTTATCTTTTGCTGCTGCTTGTGCAACTTCAAGTTCATCCAAATATTTGGTGTTTGGTGGGTAAACAGCGACACGGGCAAGTCCTTCTTCAACCAGTATTTTATTGAACATCTTGTCACCAACATATACGTAAGCGAGAAGGCGGCCGTATCGATCGCGCTCTTCAACGCCGAGCTCGATTTCAACTTCTTTACCGGACAGCTGTTCAGTTGTAAAAGCAGAAGCTTCTTTTCCAAGGGGCTGTACACCGGTTTGTGGATGCTTTGTTTCAGGGGTATCGACTAAAATAAGACGGATAGTTTCTTCTTTGCCATCCATATTTACTTTGATAGTGTCTCCATCTGTGACAGAAAGAACAGTTGCGGCGATAAAGCCATTATCTTTCTCGATTACAGCGACTGCTTTGGCAGCTTCTTCTTTCTCAGCGGCTGCTTCGGTTGCTTTTTTAGTCTCAGCTTCTTTCTGAGCTAATTCCTTTTCTTTGGAGGCTAATTCTTTTTCTTTTTCTTCAAGAGCTTTTTCTGTTTCAGCCGCCTCTTTTTCTGCAGCGGCTAGTTTAGCATCTCTTTCTTCTAACTTCTCTTTTTGCTGTTCCTGTACCTGCTGCTGTGCTGTTTCAGAAGGTGGCTGGACAAAGATCATAGCAAGTATCAGAGAAACGATAGGGCCAATAATAATCAGCCATATAGGTCTTTTTACAAATGGCTTTTTCTGTCCTGCGGCAAAGATGCCTAACAGAATAAGCAAAAGACCAATTAATGCCCAGGGGCTAACGACTGATAAAAGCAGTGAAAATAAAATCGCTATAGCGAGCAAAATAATTTTGACAATTTTCAATTTATCTAATCCTTTCTATTAATCTTTTCTATTTTTAATCTAACATTCTCAAAAACTGTTTATAGTTCTCTTTTTACATTTGAATATTGCGGAAATAAAGATTAAAGAAGCAGCTTCTTCTGCGCATCAAATTCTTCTTGTGACAAGATACCGGCGTCTTTTAGTTCGGCCAGTTTTTTCAACTCGTCAGCAACAGAAAGGGAGGAGCTGTTTGGAGAAGAGACAGCCGCTTCTTTTCTCTGAATTTTTCCTTCTACAATCCCTTTTACCTCTTCAGCCATATGTTGTTCTTTTTTTGAAAACATCACAGTGTTTTCATCTGCTGACATATAGATTCCTTTTACATCTTTGCTTCCAGGAATGCTGAACTGCAAGAAACCACCCTTTATAGCGGAAGCGGGAATTAGTTGAACGCTGGTTATCATATCTAATTTCAGTGACTTCTCGCCTTTTAGTCCGGAAGATTTGTTAAAAAGGCCTTTGCGATCAATGCGAATAAAATCTGAATCAATTGTTACAGTCGTTTTGCCACCATGCTTAAATTCATAAGTGTGCATAGTTATGGTTACACCTCTCAATGTTAGTTGTTTCAAACATATAAAGAAAAAAGTCCCATCTAATATATAAAAATAATACACGCCTAAGCGTGTTCATTTTAATCCTCTTCTTTTTAACACTTCCCAGATTTGCCGCATTTCCTCAAGCTGATCCTCTGGCGCTTCTTTCATTTCACGAAAAAACAATCCGGTTTCTGGATCGTTAAAGAAGGCAAGCATTTTTTGATCTTCTTCAGAAAGTTCTGGATTTGGTATTGCGGGGCGTCCTACTAAATAATCAACGGATACTTTATAGTAGTCAGCAATCTTTACCAAGATATCGATATCCGGTTCTACTCTATTGTTTTCATAATGAGAATACCGAGCTCTCGAAAGACCTATAGCATTTGCTACTTCTTCTTGTGTTCTTTTTCCTCGTAATGCTTTTAATTTATCTCCAAGAATTTTTGCTTTTTCCATAAGTATTCTCACCTCATTATCCTTAATTATAGACAATCAGCGATAAAATTTGTATCTATGATAAAAAAGTTTTCAAATAATTATTGACGATACAAAATTTATCGGATATATTTTAAATACGATAAATAATTTATCGGAAAGGAGTTGAAAGTTTTGGAGCGTAAGCTGCTTATAAAACTCAGAATCGGAAAAGGATTTACTCAAGAAGAGTTAGCAGAAGATCTTGGCATATCAACAATTTATGTACGAAAGCTCGAAAAAGGCAATGTAAATCCTGGCCGTAAAACAATGATTAAGTACGAACAATATTTCAAAGTAAGTATGAAAGAATTGTTTCCAGATCTTTTTTTTGACAGTGGTGATACAAAACTTATCGAAAAGAAGGAAGTCAGCTAAGAAAGGAAGGTGATCAAAAATAGAGGCGATTCAGGCCTCACCTTCCATAAACGGCGAAATTCGCTGTCAAAACATTGTTCCTATTTGAGAATTAAATATTCTTAATAGAGAACAAAAAAGAGTTTTGTCGATTGCTTACAGAAATACCGACATATTGCGGATAGGAGGAACTAAAGTGAATCAACTTGTTTTCATCCAAAATGGCAAGGCACTTACAGACAGTTTAACAGTCGCAGAAGTTTTCGGAAAACGTCATGACACTGTGCTACGGGACATTAGGAATCTTGATTGCAGTGAAGGATTTAACCTCCACAATTTTGCGGAGATCGATTACACCGATGATCGTAACCGCACATATAAAAAGTATTTGATTAAACGTGATGGGTTAGCATTCCTGGTTATGGGATACACCGGAAAAACTGCTGCTGAATATAAAGAAAAGTTTATTCGAGAATTTAATCAGATGGAAGAGCGACTTCGTAACAACGTCCATGTCCTTGATGAACGGACATCCCTAATCCAATCGATGAAGCTCACAATCGAAACGGCAGAACGCCAAGATCAAATTCAAGAAGTGGTTAATACGCACTCCTTAAAAATTTCTGAACTTGAGACAAAGGTGGAGGAACAGATCACGCTCACATCTGGCGAACAACGCCGCTTACAAAAGGGCATTGCGATTAAAGTGTACGAACTTGAATCTGATCCAGCTGTACGACCGCGATTGTTTAAAGAACTACATCGTGAAATTAAAGATCGATTCGGAGTTTCCTCCTATAAAGACGTAAAACAGAAAGAATTGCAATCAGCAATCCGCTACGTTGAAAACTGGGTGCCACGAAAGGCGGTGGTTTAAATGCAAATCAATATTACTTTAACGGATGAACAAGTCGAGCAGGTCAGTGTTCAACTTCAGCATCTAATGAAAGAAAGCATCCAATCGGCAGTTAAAGAACTGGCTGAAGCGCAGCGCCATCCAGAAATTTTAAACAAGCAAGAAGCAAAAGAAATTCTTCGCATCAAGAGCGATTTTAAAATGGATGAGTTGCTTAATCGTCCGGACTTCCCAGTCATGCGAACAGTTGAAAAAGGCAAGCCTTACTTCATTTATGACGAGCTTATGGCATGGGTAAAAACGCAGTCCTCCTGGTCGAAAGAAGAAAATAAATCTTTCAGGAGTGTTATCTAATTTTATTGTACTATGCATCAGACAAAAGATTGGTAAATGAAGGAGGAAAAGTCAGTGGCAAAAGGTAATATTGGCCGTGCATTAAAAGAGGCGCGTGGCGAACAGACACAACTGCAACTCTCAATAGAACATCAAATATCAAGAGAAACAGTCTCGGCGTATGAAACAGGGCGGGCAAAGATTCCGCCTGACATATCTCGAAGCATCATAAGTAAAAAGGATGATGCTTGGCTGGCAATGGCTGTCCGTCATGAATATACCCGAACAGGTCCTGTTCGGTTAGAAGGCAAGAGAGTCGATCTGCATAGGTCCAGTACGAAAGAGAAGCTGCTTGAAGAACTTGAAGAAGCGAAGATTTTTCTAGAAAAGTGCTGCATGTCCAATCATTTATCTTTTATCACATCTTTTGACCGGCAGGATTTAGAAGAAACACTTGTACAGTTAGTAGATGTTGTGACGGGCATTGAACACTTTTTAGCTGTCGTTTGCGAGGAAGCAGACATTAGTTATCTAGATGTCTGGCAAAAGCATTACAACAAGTTAATAAGCCGTGGATACGTAAATAAAGAACAGATCGCTGGAGGAAAAGCATGAAGAAAAAGGACAAGCCAAGGAAACGTCGTCGACCATATCAAGTGATCGTCCAAAGACTTAATCAGCAAGGAATAAAAGCGAAAGTGGTGAAGAAACGTCATGTATTGGGTGTTTGATGCAGCACAAACTATTAATTTAACAATCGCTGGTATGGCTCTTTGTGGAATCGGCTGGATTTGCCGAGGTGTATGGGGCCGGTACAAAGAAGATGCAAAAAAATAACGCCTGCAGTGGAGTGCAGACGTCGAATCAACAGCTAATTATTCTACAGATATTATAACACATATTTTTCTTAGGTGGGCACTTCGGTGCTCGTCAACGGCGATCGGAGTGGGCTTACCCCTGTGCCTGTGGGCTCCGGTCGCGGTTGATGGGCTTCAGCCATCAGAAAGAAGGTGAAAGCATGAAGCAAGGAAAGAATCCAACACGCGCTGAAAAAGCGGTCATTACCTCTTATAACTTGAATCCGAACAACTGGCTGATCTGCAAGAAAGTAAATGATATGTACACGCTTGAGCATCGTCAAACGGGCAAGATCCGGCAGATCCCGATGGACCCAGTGAAAAAATTAGGATAAGGAGCGATGAATGTGGAACATCCAGAAATTACACAAATCATGCAAACAGGTTATCCAGCAGATATGCAGAAAGAGCCAGAAGGCACTGATTATTTCGGCAATGAATACTTCGCCGGTGAAGAAATTGTAATCACTGAAGACAACGAAGTCATTCGTCTTGAGAGTTTGGAAGATTACTTGATCGAAGTAAAAGGGATTCGTTTTACAAAAGCATGAAAAAACCCGCTGTAGGAGGCGGGCCGTTAGAAATTTATAAGATACACCCATTGTACTGCACATTTAAAACTGAATCAAGGGAGTGGATTTAAGTGGAAATCACTTTTGAACATATTCAGATGGAAAACTTCAAGAATCACAATGAGTTTTCATCTAACATGGGCGCGATCACAAACATTTACGGGCGCAACGGTGCTGGTAAGTCCAGCATCGGTGACGCGGTCACTTGGCTGCTATACGGAACAGATCAAATGGGCAGCAAGCTTGATCCGAGGCCCATTGATCAGCCAGACACCGAAACAGTCGCCACCGTCAAAATGCTGGTAGATGGGAAAGCGATGATTCTTTCCCGCTCCCAAAACAAAACAACGAAATACCACCTTAATGAAGTACCAGTCAAAGCAACGGAATTTAATGAAGCCATTGAAGCCATTTTTGACAAGGATTTGTTCCTGTCCATGTTTAATCCAATTTACTTCTTCACACAGAACTGGAAAGAGCAACGCACCCAGGTACTGCGGTATGTGGATGAACCGTTAAACAGCGAAGTGTTTGCTGAAATGGCCGAATTGCAGGCCAAGCTTCTACAAGAACATTTGAAGAAGCATTCGCTTGATGATTTGGAAAAGGTTCATAAGGAACGGTTCAAGAAGCGGGATGTAGAGTACACGAAAGCTGATGAACGTCTGGCCACGCTGAAAGAGCAGCTTGAAAAAGAGCTGGAGGGCAAAGAGCCAATCGATCTTGATGCCATTAAAGCGGAAATTGATTCACTCGCAAAAGAACGGGATTCATTAGATGAACAATATCATAAGGCTTCTGCTGTTATTCAGAAAAGAAACTCTCTTTTAGCACAGATCGATTTTAAGCGGGAAGAAGCAATGAAGCAAATGGCGGCTCTGGAAGCCATCAAGAAGGAACCAATTGAAGAAAACTGCCGGACATGCGGACAAGGCTTAAACGAAGATGCAATCGATGCAGTGAAACAGGATATGAAAAAACGGTTTTCCGAAGGTGTTGATCATGGGAAGCAGCTGCAGGCTGAACTAAACGAAATGAAAAAACAACTTGAAGAACTGCAAGAAGTTGAAATGATCGATACCCGCAAGAAAAGTGCTGAATTGGATGAACGTATATACTCACTGATGGCAAAACGTGATGCAGCTGCTCGGATCGGCCGGTTAGAAACAGAGATTTCACTGGCTGCTGAAAACAAAGCGCATGTCCTGAAAGAACGGAATGAATCACAGGCGCTGATCGACAGCATTAAGATATTCCGAACCAAACAGGCAGAAGTCATGGTAAAGAAAGTAGACAGCCTATTTACCACCATTTCAGTACGGTTATTCGAAAAGCTAAAAAATGGCGAAATGAAAGAAACCTTCGAGATTGAAATGGACAGCAAGCCATACAGCAAACTTTCAACAGCCGAAAAGATTAAATGTGGTCTTGAAATGGTGGAAGTGCTGAGCCAGCAGTCCGAATTAATCATCCCAACGTTTATTGATAACGCAGAATCGATTCTAAAATATACAGCGCCAGCAGGACAGCTTATTTCAGCCAAAGTAAAAGCCGGTGAGTTGAAAGTAGAGATCAAAGACGAAATCAAGGAGGTTGCTTCTTAATGACAACTGAAAAAGCTGTTCAAAAGTCTTCGAATGAAATTGTAGCTGGCACGTTGACCCGTGGTGAAGTTGCCACATTAAAGCAGACACTGGCGCCGCAAGGCATTAATGATGCGCAGTTTAACCTATACATCCAAACGTGCGCCGCATCCGGTTTAAATCCGTTTATGAATCATATTTACGCCATTCCATACAACGGAACAATGAACATTCAGATCAGTGTTGATGGCATTCATTATTTGGCAAGAAAGCATCCAGATTACATTACTGCTTCTGCTGAAATCGTTGGCGAAAATGAAGTCGAAAATTTTGAAGCAGAATTGGTCAACGGCGAATTTAAAATTTTGAAACACAAAATTGCTTTACCGATTAGAGGGAGTGCGGTTGCTGCTTATGCTATCGCCAAACGAAAGGGAGCGCCGGATCAAGTAATCTTCATGGACCGGTCAGAAGTATCGAATATGGAAAAAGGCAGAAACCCGCTCTGGAAATCGAATTTCAATGACATGTTCAAAAAGCACGTCATGAAACGGGCGCTTAAAGCTCAGTTTGGGGTTGATATCGATGATCATACCATCGATGGTGTAAGGGATTCGGTACAGGAAAACGTCCGTGAAACACAGCGTAAAGAGATCATCATCGATGAAAATGAATCAGCCAGCGAAGAAGATTTAAGAACAAAAGTTGAAAAAGAGATCGAGGATTTAATGAAAGCAAAATCGATGTCCAGTGATGATGTTGAGTCATTGGCGATGAAGCAGTTTGAAAAGCCGGCTAAAGAATTAACCCTGCAGCAATTAACAGGATTAAAACGGTTTGTAGAATTTCATCAGCCGCCTCAGCCAAAGAAGAAGCAGGAAGAAGCCATTGAGGCTGAATATACAGAAATAACAGAGCCACCGCTTCCGGAGGAGCCAAGAGAGCAGGAAGGGCAGAAGAAACCTTCTGTTGATGAGATGAACTTTGATGAATTTGATTTTAACGCCATGCAAGAAGAATTTCCATTTGAACGGTGATAACCATGACCACTCTTTCACGCGAAGAAAAAGTGTTTAAGGCGATCGAGGCAGCCAGACAACGGCAAGGGCAACTAGAGTACAAAATGGAAATCCCGTCATTTATCCGACGGCAAGCGAAAAGCAAAGATGATTATATCCGGTGGGTGCGGAGTTATTTCCGCTCTGTCCATTCGGATTTGCAGCTGATGCGGATTGAAAAGAAATACGGAATATTGATTAAACAAAACAACAGGGAGTGAACAGCAGTGGCGAAATTTAGAATGGTTCATACCGCATTTTGGGATGACCCGAAAGTAAATGAGGAAATGACGCCGGAGGACAGATATTTCTTTCTTTATCTCCTGACAAACGGCAATACAACACAGATCGGCATTTATCAAATTACGAAAAAGCAGATGGCGTTTGATATGGGTTATTCGATTGAAAGCATTAACTCTCTGCTCCAGCGCTTTACAGATCATCACAAGATTATTAAATACAGTGAAAAAACGCGTGAGATTGCCATTCTTAACTGGGGTCGTTTCAACTTCAATAAAGGCGGTAAGCCGGTCATGGATTGTGTGCGAGCAGAGTTGAAAATGGTCAAGGATCCCGAGCTTATTCCATTCGTTGCAGAGCGAATTGAAAAGCCGGAAATCAAAAAAATTTACGATACGTACTACGACTCGTTACACGATACGTCCACGAGTCGTGAAAAAAACGAAAACGAAGATTCCAAAAATATGCAAATGCCGTTAAATCAAGGTTTTGACGATACGTCCACGATACGGGGACAAGAAGAAGAAAAAGAAGAAGAAAAAGAAAAAGAAAAAGAAAAAGAAAAAGAAGAAGAAAAAGAAGAAGAAAAAGAACAACAACAAGAAGAACAAAATGCAGACAGTCGTCGTCTCTTTTCCCAACAACAAAATGTCTCTTCTTTTTACCAAAATAACTTTGGACCAGAAACACCTTATCTGACTCAGGAAATCAATTACGCCGTTGACGAGTTTGGCGAAGAGCTGGTGATCGAGTCCATGAAGATTGCTTTAACCAGCGGAAAACGAACATGGCGTTATTGTGCTGGCATTCTTAAAAACTGGCGTGAAAACAATGTGAAGACACTAGATGATGTAGCAGCTGTAGAAGCTGAATTTGAACACAGCAAAGGAGTGGGTAAGCATGGCAATTCCCAAACCCAGTACCACCAGCATAACGGACATCCTGAGCCACTTAAGCGAGACTCACTTACAAATGGTGCCGTCGGCTGGCTTGGCAAAGGAAAACGTGAAGTGTCCCAAGTGCCAGGACAAGCAAGTGATTATCTATAGGGTTCATAAAGACACGGAATGGAACGAGGTACCCGGTGTTAAAACACTTGTACCTGACAGTATGGTGTTGGAGGCAGACTTTCTGGACATGAAGGTCTGCCAGCCAGAAGAAGCATGGCAGTGGCGTGAAACTTATTCTATACGATGTGAATGTGTGGAGCGGCGAAAACGTGAGCGGCTGATGAAATCAAGTGACATTACGGACGAATTTAGAAAGCTCCGGTTTCAAAATTTCCGGATCGAAGGCAAGCATCCAATTGTTGTACAGGCAAAGCAATGCGCACTGTCGTACTTTTCCGAGTTTGATAATGTCCGGTCACTGCGTGAAAACAGCATTTCGCTGTTGGGGCAGCCGGGAGCTGGCAAAACACATCTGCTGACCGCTGTTGCGAACAATCTGATTGATCGAAAAGGGGTGTCAGTTCAATACTTCCCGTACATCGAAGGCACAAAGGAACTGCGTGATGATTTCAATTTGCTTACTGAGAAGCTGGAACGCATGAAAAAAGCGGACGTGCTGTTTATTGATGACCTATTCAAGCCAGTGAAGCGGGTCCCGCGAGCATCCGACTGGCAGGTTGAGCAAATGTACGATGTGCTGAATTACCGCTACTTAAATCACCTGCCTATTATGGTTTCATCAGAACTGACAATTCATGAGCTGGTGGAAGTAGACGAAGCACTGGCCACACGAATTAGCGAAATGAGCAAAAGCTTCACCGTCGTGATCAAGGGCAACCGAATGGAATTGAATCATCGTTTGGAGGGATTGAAGGATGTCTAATCAAGACTCAATTATTTTACAAAGCAGCAGTGTGCGCCAAGTAATATATCAGGGGTCGGGCATGTACATGTTTCAGCCGAAGCCAGGGCATAAGCCATTAAGCGAAATAGAGCAGCAGGCAAAAGACGCGGCTTTTAAAAAGCACTTGGAAGAAGCAGAGGCTCGGCTTGAAGCGGAAGAAAAAACAGGCGGTGACGCTGCATGAGTAAATGCAGAGGCTGCGGCGCAGAAATTCAATGGATTAAGACCGACTCGGGCAAAGCGATGCCAGTAGATATGAAAAAGCAAACAATCGTCACGGCTTCTGGCCAAGTCGTAAATGGCTTCACGTCGCACTTTGCAACGTGTCCGCAGGCAAATAATTTCAGAAAGGGCAATCAACCATGAACCGCTCAAACGTTTATCAATTGCTGAAAAATCATTATGAGAAGACCGGCAAAGTCTTGAATGCGGTTGAATTACTCGTTGAATTAACTGTCTCTTACGGAAAAACAGATCCAGCAGAAGTTATGGCTGGCCGCCGGATGTTTGACACCTATTTATCAACGCCAGGGAGGAAGACAGCATGACACCGATTCAAGGATATGAGCATTTAACAGATGCTGAACGCAAGCTGTTCATCTTTGCCCACAACAAGCATTTAGCCGTCGTTGATCCGAATGAACGTGACCAGTACAGCTTGGGCAATGTCGTTAAGGTAACACCAAATCCGCAGGAAGCAGCAGTCGATGTCCAATTCCAGAACGGTCAGAAACGGCAATATACGGCGAAAGGAGTACGTCACTAATGGATCACTACACACCACAAACGTATGAAATGGCACGTGCTTTAAATAAGCACACTGGACTTGAAAAGCCGTCTTTCAAGGAGCGGGAGAAGCTGCTTGCTGGATATAAAGCAAACAGCATGACTAAGGTTGAAAAGGTTACTGCTGTTATGGTGAAGGAGGTCATGACGGTTGAAAACACCAAGAATCCTACATTACCCCGGGAGTAAGTGGAGCATGGCTGATTGGATCATCAGTCACATGCCGGCTCACGAAACATATCTTGAACCTTTCTTTGGATCCGGAGCGGTATTTTTTAACAAACCATCTTCCATTGTCGAGACGATTAACGATTTGGATGAACAAGTTGTCAACCTTTTTAAAGTCATCCGTGATCATCCGGACCAGCTGGCATGGCTGATTGAATTTACACCATTGTCGCGTCAAGAGTATTACGAAAGTTATGAAGCTGCTGACGATTCGATTGAGGATGCAAGGAGGTTCTTAATCCGTTGTTGGCAGGCGATTGGTGCAAAAACAAGTGATCGGACCGGATGGCGCAGCATCATTTCAGCAAATGGTCCAAAAACAGCGAGGGACTGGACGAAGCTGCCGGAAAAGATTCTACTCGTTGCTGATCGATTGAAAGATGCACAGATTGAACATCAGCCGGCGATTCAATTGCTTGAACGATATCAGCGACCAGACGTTCTTATTTATGCGGATCCACCTTACATTATCGAAACACGAACAAAACGGCATTATAAATGTGAGATGACACTAGATGATCATGTTGAGCTGCTAGAAATGTTGGACAAGCACCCGGGACCGGTCTTGTTATCCGGCTACGCTCATCCTGTCTACGATGACCGGTTGAAGCATTGGCACCGCGAAACAATGGATGTTTCAGCAGAAGCGGGGGCGCGGCGTGAAGAAGTCCTTTGGATCAACCCAGCTGCAGCAAGCGGATACTTTCAGCAAACAATTTTTGATGTGGGAGTGAAGTGAATGGGCGCTCGTAACTGGAACGCAAAGAAGACATTTGCTTTTGGAAAGGTGTTCGACAGCAAAGCAGAGGCTGAATATTACAAGCTTCTGATTGCTGACCCGAACATCGAAAACGTAGAAGTGCAACCGGTGTTTGATATTATTCCAGCGTATTCTGTAATATGCCGTCGCTGTGAAGGCTCAGGGCGCCAAATCAGCATCAAAACAAAACGCGAGATCAATTGCTCGCTTTGCTCCGGCAAGGGCTCAAAAACGAAGGCAGGGGCGAAATACACAGCTGATTTTAAAGTGTACTGGAAAGGCGGACGAACTGAGATTATTGATGTGAAAGGCGGTCCTGCCTCGAGGGATTTTTCGCTCCGGCGCAAGCTGCTTGAACAGGCGATCGGACAGGAAGTCACGATTATGGAATATACAAAAGCAGGATGGAGGAGGAAGCGATAATGTCTAAATACGAATACCACATGGCACAGGCAGCCAAGCACGAAAAAGCAGGCAATCTGGTGCGGGCGGAAATGCATCTTGATCTTGCGGATCAGTGCAAACGGTGATCAGCATTTGACCAAAACTGAAAAACAAGTATAAAAAACCCCTTGCATATTAAAGGGAGAATAAAGCTAATTATTAGGATACTAAATCTAAAATAAAGGAAGCAGCATCATCTAATCGTTTAAAAGATGTTGTTGTTTGACAGCTAGCTTGAGTTATCCGTATTGGTTTGGCGCTTTCTATATATTGAACATGCAATAAAGGAAGACCGTTTTTGTTGAATGTATCAATGATAGTACTGTCTTTAGATACTCGCAGCATTTCTAATCTCACTTTGATACTTTTAGAAGTCATTTTTTAACCTACTTTCAACAGATAAGAGAATTATAAAAAGAAATGAATAGGCATGTTTGAACTCTATTTACCCTAAAGACCGTTATTTCATTCTTCATACAGAAAGAATGTTTATTAGCTTGTTTAGTTAACAATTCGTCCATTATGCGTTGTAAGGAGGGAGCAAAATGCTGCAAGGAGCATGCGTAGATCCGGAAATATTTCCAGCCAGTGAAACATTCTTTCTTTTTCCGGCCGGTACCGATTATGTGTATGCATCCAGATTTCCACAGAAAAGCGCACACATAGGCTGTTATGAAAAGAAGAACTTTCATATCAAGGAAGTAAATGAAACGCCAGAATGGCAGCCAGAGCCGCCAAAAAGAGCCGATGCTATTGAATGCCAAGTAATCTATTCTGCAAAGCTGATTTGGTGCTGGGAGCATTCTAAGAAAATGATTGATCAAACTTACTTTGTTATAGCACGCGGATCCGGATCACATGTGGATGTTTATGCAAATGTGGATTTAACGAATATGCGGGGCTGTTTTCCGATTCACTGGTTTGAGAATTTCGGTTTAGTAGATCAGGAGACTGAAATCGAAAAAATAGAAACAGTATCTGATCAAGTCGTTAAGGAAGACATTTTCGATGTACCAGAAGAACCAGCGTTGTTCGAACAAATGAAACTATTTTAAAGGGGTGGCAGCCATGTCGGAAGGAGAGTGGGTTTCTGTCGCAGTAGGTGAGGATATTGTAATTGGCTATATCACAACAATTACCCTCTACGGGGGTCAAGTGGAAATTAAGAGAGTGGCCAGAATCAAAGACCGTAAACTGAAATGGTTAGTGCCGAGTCGTGCGCTATTTGAATCATATCGCTTAGAACCAGCAGACAGCTTACTTAATGAATATCAGGACAAAACAGCGCTCATTGATTTGGCGCTTCTCACAAAGGACAAGCAGTGGTTTGAAGAATTAACAAGACCGGCGGTGGAAATGTGGAGCAGCTGACGATTTTCGATGTTACTGAACAGCCTTTGGATGAAAAGCAAGTGTTCGATGAAACAAAAGCTAATGTCAAAGAAAAAAAGTGGATGGGCAATGACGTTGAAAAATATTGCATCATTTCTGCCATTATTCCAGAAGACGTACTGAGTCCAATCGAGCTGGGAGTACAAGGTGAAGGGCTCAAATATGGCAGTCCTGAATATGAAAGGCGCACAGCACGGTGGAGCGACTATGTTTTAGCCATATGGAATTATGAAAAATGGGATAATGGCAGAGGCTTTCACGGATGCAGCTGGGAAACGGCATGCAAGATGCTTCAGGAAGCCAGGGATAACAAGCAGCCAATTACGATGCGAGTCAGCCTAAACAGTGGGTACCCGTTTTATCCGGATCAAGTAGTCGATTACCAATAAGGGAGGAAAAATGATATGGCATACCGTGGAGCAGTAATTGAGCAGCAGTGGACGCCAGAAGAAGTACAAGCCTATTGCTTTGAAAAGTTTGAATCAAACCGACCAGTGTATTTGCGAAATACTAAGAAACAAACTCGGCCGAAGCGCACTGTTAACTCAAATGGAAATCTCAGTAAGGCACAGTACGTGAGGTTTATGGAGAAAGGCATCGATGATGAACACATTCTGGCAAAGTATCAGGACTTGACGCCAGAACGTCTTGAGATGGCTAAGAAACGATGGGGATTTGCATAAAAAATAGCCAGGCGAGGGAGCCTGGCTGCAGAAATGATTTCGATTTGTTGGAGTTGGAATTTGGGAACTAACTATAACATTTTCGCCAACTTTAAAACCTTTTATACATTTATTTAGTTCAATAGCGTTAAAAAAGAAAAAATCATTTCAATAGCAGGGACTACAACTGCTAAAGCTAAAACAGTCCCAACAGAAAGGCGTACATCTTGGTTTTCGTAAAGACCTTCAAGGAATGACATAAACTAACCTCCAAAATTTAATGAAACTATATACGGAGGGGAAAATAAAAAGTTTCAAAAAAGCCAGAGAAGAAATCCCCGGCTCATAAAAAATATCGACAATATTATTTTATCAGAACGGGGGCTTCTCGACTATGAGAGAATGCGAGATTGATATATCCACAATGAAGCTAGAATTGGATATAATGGAAATACCAAGAAGCTGTGTGGTGGTGATCTGTGACGGCAAAGCCAAACTTAGAGAGCTGCCGCCGCATGGAGAATATAAAATCGTCACGCACCAGGGTAAAGTGAAGCGGATGAGGCGGGAAGAGGGGGAGGATTTTTGACACCAGCAGACTTTATTTACATGTTAACGGTAAAGAAGAATGACATTACTTTTAATCCTGAATTTTCAACGGATGGAATTTTAGGCTTTATAGGTTCATTTGTAGGTGTAATAGCTGCTTTTTACATCGGAAACAAAACGCTTAGTAAAACTGTTCTAATGGACAATCAAGAATTTGTCAAAAGCTTTTCAGTTTCAAAGATTTATATTGAGAAATTTTTGAGAGACGGAGAAAAAGTAATGACAAGGTTCTCAGAGGACTTCAGTGATCCGAAAACTCTGCACAGATCCATTTTTACTATTCACCAAATGAGAGAATCACTAGAGCATATTTTGGAGCAGTTAAATATCGATGGTAAATTAGATGGAAAACCAACTTCAGATATTAAAGATGACTTGCTCATGAAAATATCTAAAAAAGTTCCATTATTTTGTCATCAGGAAGTATTTAAATTACTTTTCTTAATGATGACATTTTACAATCAAATGGTAGACGAATTTAAAAACAAAGGTTTTGAAGAAAAACCTGTGAGAATAGAGTATCTTCCGTTTCCATCTGAAGTTCATTATGATGTCATTTTTAAAGATTTAAAAAAACAGTACATGAAAACTGCGAAAAAAGTTAAAGCATAATAGAGTTCTCTCAGCCATCTGAAGGACACTAGACAGACACGAAAATTCGTGAGCTGTTTGGTGTCCTTTTTTATTTGCTAAAAAGGAGCGATGGGGATGAAAACGATGAAAGAGCAGCTGCAGCAGTGGAAGAACACAAACCCGATGCCAGTGGAGAAAAAGAAGACACAAAAGCAAAAGCCGAAGAAGAAACAGCCCGCCAAACAACCAGAATCGTTCACTGAGCGGGATATGAAGTATTTGATGAACACAAGTATGAAGACATTGCGACGCGGCAGAGGCGGCGCCTACAAATAAAGGAGGACTGGATTATGCGGACACTCATTTACGAATACAAACAATCATTACGAGCGCTAAAGGAAATGAAAGCAGCCATTGAAGCAAAAACGGAATTGTTAGAGCAGGATCTCCAGGATAAAACGCTCATTAACAGCATGATCAGCGAAATGGAGTTTGCCATTCAGTGGATGGTGTCTGGCCGGAATCCAGATGCAAGACGGGGAGCAGATAGGACAGGGGCTTATACATTGGATCCAAAGTTAATTGAAGCGGTTGTGCCAAATAGAGTGGCTAGTGAGGAACAGAAGCTGACAGCTGATGAGCAATGGTTGCTGGACGATGTACTGGGAGATTTAACACAACGTGAAAGGGATGTTTTTACACTGGTTAAAGCGGAAGGAATCACGTTTGAGTATACGGCAGAATTGCTGGGGCTTAGTAAATCATCTGTCCAGACGTATCTGGAACGGGCAGAACGAAAAATTGAAGATCGGAAAAATGGCAGCCTTTTTCTTGTTTCGTGAAAAAGGCTTTTTATAATGTTTATTAGTGCAAATAATTTATAATATTTATTATATTATGTGGCATAATAACCCTGAAGGTTGGAAGAGGGCGGGCACCCTCGTCCGTTTATAGTACCTTTACGATTAACAACGCGGTGATAAATGTAATTAGAATCATGCACAACGCTGTGCAGAAGGCTTTTAAAATCCGTTTCATATCCTCTCTCCTTTCTAGACCTGGACATATTGTGCCCTTTTGGAGAAAAAACATGTAGTCCGTTCGAAAAGCGTCTTTAACGGCAATCGCCTTTACTGGCGCTTTTTGTCGTACAGATGGCATATAAATGAGAGAGTAAAAAAATAAACCCTGCCAGTCGGCGGGGTTAAATTATTTTCTTCATGCCACATTTCCGGCATTCGCGTAAAAAAATAGCATTTTTAATCGAGCTCTTAAATTGAGCGTTATCGCAGTTGTCACAACGCCCGCTTTTAATATCCGGATATTCAAGGATATTGTAAGTGACACTTAAATCAATTTCTTGCTTTGTTTCCATGATATTCACCTCGCCCGAACAATCATAACATCGAATTAGTGAGGTATGGTGAAGGAAATTATCTCCTTTTGTCAAATTTGAGTTGTCTTACAATGGTGTTTTTTAATTTATAGAAATATGACAAACGATTTTTGGAGGATTATGTCTTTTTTTCTAGAATTATAGTATAGAGAAAAGGAGGTGAAATAAATGAATATAGGAAAAATAAGAGAAATTGAAGACTTGAAAGAAGAATTTTCTCAATTGCAATCTCAAAATAATCAATTGTACCAAGCAAAGGTAGAACCAGCTTTAATTAAAAAAAGATCTGAATTGCTTGATGCCTTTTCTCGGTTCTTTGAAGATGAAGGATTCGATATAGAAAAACTCCCCAACAAAGTAGTAGCTAGATATAAAAGCACTACATTTCAAGTTGCACTTGAAGGCAATATAGCAAAGATTTACAATGGGAATGAGCAGTTCACAGATGTGTTTATCGAAGTTCAAGGTCACAATCGAAGTGACTCTTACACATTACCAGTGGATAAATTAGACCAAGAAATTACTAAGCTGAAAAGATCTATTGAAACAGAGAAAAGAGTGACTAGCCATTTTAACAATCCTATTGTTACATATACTGCTCGAAGAATAGGAAGAAAAATGGATAGTGCAGAAGAAGTAATAAAAAAATTATTTGCTAATTAAAAAGCATCCCTTTGCGGGATGCTTTTTCTTTGTTCAAAATAAATTTGGAGGTGGTGTTTATGGATGGCTAAAGGGAAGTTCGAACAATGGCTCACTCCAGAAGGTCTTTTGCAGATTGAAGGATGGGCCAGAGACGGCTTAACTGATGAACAGATTGCCCACAACATGGGGATAAAACGCCAGACACTATACGACTGGAAGAAGAAGTATCCCGACATTTCTGACGCCTTAAAAAGAGGCAAGGAGATTGTCGATCGTCAGGTTGAGAACGCCTTGCTTAAACGGGCGCTTGGGTATCAATTTGAAGAAGAAACCTATATTTCAATGCCGTTAAGCCAGGAAGAATATGATTTAAAAGTGGATGTCGAATTAGGCATCTGGAATAAAGCGCATCCGAATGCTACGCAGGATGAGCGCGACTTATTTATTTTGTCCATTCCAAAGAGAAGAGAAGTGCTTGAAAAGAAAGTGGTTAAGCAGGTATCCCCTGATACAACCGCTCAAATTTTTTGGCTGAAAAATAGAAAGCCTGCTGAATGGAGAGACAAGCGTGAAATTGAGCATGGCGGCGAGATCACCAACAATATTGATCTTTCTGGCCTGTCGGTAGAGGAGTTGAGGAAACTTGCCCGCTCTGACGACTGAACAACGAAAAGCGATTGCGAAATTAGCCAGGGAAGAACTTGCCCGCCGCTCTTTTCGTGATTACGTGGTCCATGTTCATCGTGGAAATTATACGCATTTTCGGCATACTCAATTCATCTGTGATGCACTTGAGCCTATCGCTAAAGGTGAACAGCGTTTCCTGATGATCGAAATGCCGCCGCGTCATGGTAAATCAATGACTGTGACAGAATCGTTTCCTTCTTATTTCATTGCAAACAATCCAGATAAACGAGTCATTGCTGCCTCTTATGCTGATTCTTTGGCCCGCAAATTTGGGCGCCTGAACCGGCAAAAAGTAGAGGAATACGGCAAGGCTCTTTTTGACGTTGAAATTTCGGCTGTGAATGCGGCTCAAAATAACTGGGGGATTGGCGGGAAACGTGGCGGGATGATTGCAACTGGTATCGGAGGTTCTATTACTGGCGAAGGTGCAGACTTGCTGCTGATTGATGACCCATTTAAAAATGCTGAAGAAGCAAATTCAAGTACCATTCGCGATAAGGTATGGGCAGAGTGGGAGAGCACCTTGTCAACGCGCTTGCACAAAGGAGGCTCTGTCATTGTCATCATGACCCGCTGGCATGAAGATGACATTATTGGGAGACTGCTTGAGCGGTCGCCTTATAACTGGCAGCGGCTTCGGCTTCCGGCTATTGCAGAGGATGAAGACGATGCACTTGGCAGGGAGATGGGAGAGCCGCTTTGCCCTGAGCTTGGATTTGATGAAGAATGGGCAAAAAACAAAAAAATCGAGGTTGGTTCCCGTACATGGGCTTCTCTATTTCAACAACGTCCTTCACCAGCAGGCGGAAACATTTTTAATCGTCACTGGTGGAAATTCTACGTACCGGATGAAACAACCAGGGCTCAGCTTGGCTTATCAAATGATGTAGAGATCCTGCCGCGTATATGGGATAAACAAGCTCAATCTTGGGACTGTACCTTCAAAGACACCAAAACATCTGACTTTGTTGTCGGTGAAGTCTGGGGCAAAAAGCAGGCGAATTTCTTTTTGCTTGATATGATCCGGGACCGGTTAAACCTGCCAGAAACCATGAAGGCTATCCGTCAGCTGACAGCCAAGTGGCCAGCTGCTAAAGCCAAATACATTGAAGATAAAGCAAACGGACCTGCTGTCATCCAGATGTTACAGGATGAAATCAGCGGGTTAATTGCCGTCAATCCGGAAGGCGGCAAGGAAGTAAGGGCAAATGCAGTATCGCCACTTGTGGAAGCTGGTAATGTGTATCTGCCGCATCCAGCTATTGCTCCTTGGGTGAATGACTTCATTGAGGAAGCCACCGCTTTTCCTAATGGGAAAAATGACGATATGGTCGATAGTGCAACGCAGGCTTTGAATAAGCTTCAGACAGCAAAAAGCAACTTGCTCGAACGTCAAAAACGATTAGCTGGGAGGTGAATAAATGAATAGATTGGATATGGCTAAACAGCAAATGAAGCAAGAGAGAAATGATTTTATGATAGGCCATGGCAAGGGCGGGGAAAAGGATATGTTAGTCCGCCAAAAGCCTGGACTTCGGCAGACGTTAAGCGAGGGCGATATCACTAATATTTATGCGAATAACAGAATTGTTCAAAACATCATCGACATTCCCGCAGAGGATATGACACGCAGCTGGTTCACCTTGCGCATGGAGAATGACAAGTTAGGCAATGACATCATGAGCCGACTGGCTGATTTGAACGTGAAAGATGCATTCAAGAAGATGCGCCAGTACGAGCGTTTGCGTGGGGATGGCTTTGTCAGTCTTGGTGTAACGCAGAAGACAGATTTCACCCTCGCCTCAGAATTGAAAGAGGACGAATTAAAAAGAATCGATTATCTCCATGCTTTTTCTGGAATGAAAGTGACCAGTTTTTTAACGAACGAAGATGTATTCAGTCCGAAGTACGGTCAAATTGAACGGTTTAAAATTCGTAGGCGCACCAGTAAATCTGGCATCATTGTTCCGCAAATGGATGAAACCATTGTTCACTCTTCTCGCTTCCTGCATGATCAGACACGCCGCATGGAAGATGAGGAACGTGGACAGTCATTACTTGAACCGATGTACGATATCATTAAGGTGCTAGACACTTCACTGTGGTCCGTCGGGCAAATCCTTTATGATTACACGTTCAAGGTATATAAATCAAAAGGCATTGAGGATTTGACGAAAGAAGATAAACGAGAATTAACGACTTTGATGGACTTTATGTTTCGAACAGAAGCCCTTGCCATCATTGCTGAAGGCGAGGAGTTGAAGAAGGAGTCCACAAATACAAATGGCATCAATAATCTGCTGGATTTCGTATGGGATTACCTGGCCGGTGCCGCTCGTATGCCTAAAACGGTTATTAAAGGGCAGGAAGCCGGTACACTGGCGGGCGCTCAATACGATGTCATGAACTATTACTCTCGCATTGCTGCTTCACAGGAGAATGAAATGAAGCCGCTGCTTGAACGGATAATCCGCATGCTTTTGTGGGCAGAGGATGAACCAGGCGGCCGCGTGGATCCGGACTCACTGGAATGGGAAATTAAGTTTAATCCTCTGTGGTCCGTAGATGCCAAAACAGATGCGGAAATTCGGAAGATATCTGCTGAAACGGATGCAATTTACATTACGCATGGTGTTCACACACCAGATGATGTGAGGGAAGCACGCTTTGGTCAGTTTGGTTTTGCAGAAGAAATGAAGCTCAGCGGGGATGCAGCCGATCCAGCTTATATAGATAAGATGGCGAAAGAAGTCTACTCAGCTTGGAAAGAACGTGGTCAGAATGGCTAGGAAAGTGCCTCCCACACTTTTTCCCGATGCCGTAGCAGTTTCATATTATCGGAATGTTAAAAGGCTCATAGACGAGCTAGGCAAGGTTACTCTCAGCATGTTTGATGAAAGCATTAAGCCGCAGATCAAAGAGTACCGAAACCGTGTTGATGATGAATCGTACAGAGTTGATGGACCGCTTGATGTAATCAGGCAGTCTATTGAGGTCATGAAAGGATTATCGCTCGGTATTTTTACCGCTGATAATATCCTGAACATTGCTTCTAACTTTGTGAATGGCGTAAACAATTTCAACAAAAAGAACATGCAGGATCAGGGGCGTGTGAAAGGCATCGATCCTACGCAGTTTGAGCCTTGGCTTGATGAGTTCATGAGAACGTCCATAGCGGAGAATGTGAGCTATATCAGCACCATCCGTGATGAATACTTTCCTAAAATCGAATCCATTATCTATCAAGGCGTAAAGAATGGTACCAGTCCAAAAGAAATTCGGGATCAGCTGGTGCAGCGTACAGGCATGTCAGAGAAGCGGGCGAAATTCATTGCCCGGGATCAGACAGGCTCCATTCTTGGCCAGATGACTGCTGAACGGCACAAGGCAATGGGAGTTAAGAAGTTTAAGTGGAGCACATCAAACGATGAAAAGGTACGTGATTCGCACGACAAGCTGGAAGGACAGGTATTTGAATATGCTGATCCGCCGGCTGTTGGGTTGCCGGGTACTGACTATAATTGTAGGTGTACAGCGATACCTTACTTTGAATAAGTTTAAACAAATAAGGAAAGTCTTTGTAAGTAGATGTTAAAATAAATTTGGCTATTTTAAAAATTTATTTTGATAAAGAGGTGTAAGGGTTTGAGCGGTCTTTTGTTTCTAGGAGATATAATTCGGTTGAAAGATAGTAAGGAAAAAATTGAATTGATAGAAGGGCATCATCTTAGAAAAGCTACAAGTGAAGAGATTAAGGATATAAAAGAGGGGATGGATTCTCTAGGTAACTCAGACGGATTGAGGCACAGGCATGAATCAATTTCCAAACCCATCGATAATGGCTATAAGTTTGAAGAAATAGATGAAAAAGATTGGAATTATTGGGTAATAGAAGTGAATAAATCATTTGTGAGTAGTGACTTTGTGCTAGCAATAACATTGTGGAAAAACGGTTTAAACAAACTTTTTGAATTGCTGTACACTTTTGATAAGGATGAATTTGTATCTATAGATGATTATTTCAAAGATCCACTTAATCAGCATACTATTATGTCGATACGCCGTATAGGCTCTGCAACTGGAATTATAAATCAACCTAACATCTATTTTAATTTTTTAGATAACGATGCTGATGATTACAATATAATAGAGATATCAGAAGTTGATGCTGAAGATATAAAAACACTTTATACTCTAGTCAGAAATTTCCGAGCAGATGCTGAGAAATACCCTTATATACAAAAAGCATTGGTGGATTTTGGGACATTAAAAATGATTTCTAAAAAAACCCCGTTTTTTTATGTGGGTATATTCTCAATAATTGAATCCTTGTTAGCTCACAATCCATCAGGAGATGGGGATAAAGGAATTACCCATCAGTTGTCTAAGAAGTTGCTTCTCCTAAATAAAAGATTTAAGAAGCCCTTGGTCCTAAAAGAGTACTTTAATAATCCCGCTAATTTCGAAAAAACTATAGGTAAGCTATATAATTACAGAAGCACTATTGCTCATGGGGACTTTGCTAATTTTGAAAGCACCCTTCAATCCATAGAAAGTAAAGAGAAGGCAACTGAATTTCTGTATGTTTTATTGAAAAATTTAATAATTATTTCTTTAGAAGAACCGGAACTAGTATCGGATTTGAAAAATTTATAAAGAGAAGAAGGCTATCACTAAGATAGTCTTTTTTTATTGCTTAAAAGGAGGTGAGAACATTGTGAGAGTACAGCGATATGACAAGATGCTGATTAGGGATTCCATGCTGAAAAAGGATTCATTCGGTTTTTTAACTGTGACCGCTCCTATTACCCGCCCTGGCGTTTTTCCGTATCAAAGGCAGGATGGAACGGTTCAGTATGAAGCAAAGCTTCCAGACGATGTGTTCAGTGATTTAGCCATCTATTCAGCACGGGCAAAGCCAGTAACGGACGGACATCCAAATGAAGAAGTAACAGTCGATAATATCAGCCGTTATTCAAAAGGAATGACACATACAGACAGCCGTGTAGAAGGTGGCATGCTGGTTGTTTCTATGACAGTCACGGATGCTGCTTTAATGGACCGTATCTTTAGCGGTGAACAAAGTGAAATCAGTATCGGGTTTTTAAGCGATATTGTGGAACAGCGCGGCACATACCAAGGTGATGAATACGGCTATGTGCAGAAAAATATTGATATTAACCATGTCGCCATCGTGGACAGAG
The DNA here is from genome assembly GCF_001750285.1 of Domibacillus iocasae. GTDB lineage: Bacteria > Bacillota > Bacilli > Bacillales > Domibacillaceae > Domibacillus > Domibacillus iocasae. Next base: position 194,883 of record NZ_MAMP01000020.1, on the reverse strand, counting down.
GACGAGCGGGCCCGAAAGTGGCGATCCGCGCTGATTCTGATGCATGGCAAATTGATAATGAAAGTGGAGGGAAACCAAACATGCCAGTATACAAAATTGACGGAAAAGATTATGAAGTGGATCCGACTGTAAAAGCCTATATGGATGCGCAGGATGCGAAGCTTCTTGTAGCTGATTCAAAAGTAAAGGAATATGACAGTCTGAAAGGTCGCTTCGATGCACAGGCAGTTGCGTTAGAAGCGGCGCAAAAAGAAGCGAAAGACGCGAAGGAAAATCAAATGTCTGCGGATGAATTAGATCAGAAGGTGGAGGCGCGAGTGGCACTAATTGCTGGTGCAAAGCCGCTACTAGAAGATTCATTTGACTTTAAAGGTAAATCAGAACGCGAGATCAAGGAAGCAGTCATTTTGAAAGCGAAGCCGGATTTTAAAGGCGACGGTCTTTCAGATGATTACGTAAATGCTTTTTATGATGCGACAGTGGGCCACGTGCAGCAGCAAGGCTTTTCTTCTACTGGTTCAAATCATCTTTTCTCAGGTGATGGTGCTTCTTCTGGCCAGCTTCAAGAGAAGAAAAACCAACGCTTAAAAATGAATCAATAAAAATAAAGGAGGGCACTGATTATGCCTATTACAGAATACGGAAAGTACATGCCGGAAGCGCAACGGGCAGGGGCACTTGCCAATTACCAGGATTACAGCGCAGATACAAAAGCCGCTGAAGAAGTGATTCCTTTTGGTGCAGCCGTTCAGCTGGGTGCAGATGGTGAGGGAGTAGTAAACGTAAAGGCTGGCGGCAAGCCGTACGGTATCGCCCTGGCGCAGGACATTCATGATTGGATTAATAACGCGGATGATCAGCATTACAAGCAATATAAGCCAGTTGCTGTCGTACGCAAAGGTGTTATTTGGGTTACTGCAGGCGAAGATGTCCTGACAGGCGAATTAGTCAATGTTAACCCGGCAGATGGTCGTTTTTATGCTTCTGATACTGCAACAGCTGGAACAATTCCTGTTCCGACTGGTGCTTTTAAAACATCTGCAGCAGTCGGCGCATTAGTCCAGATTGAAATTAACCAGCCATAAGAGAAAAGGGAGGAAGATAGAATATGACAGGATTTAGAGAAGATATGTTGATCCGTCCGCAAGACCTTGAAGCAATCGATAATGTTGTATATGAACCGAAAAAAGAGGAACTGATTGGCCGGACATTGTTCAGCGTGAAAAGTGACGTTCCAGCCGCTGCAGAAGTATATGGATATGATGTCATTACCCGTTCAGGATCTGCAAAAATCTTAGCACCAGGGGCGGACGATGTACCGTTGGTTGACGCTGATAAGCGCCGCCACAAGGTTGATATTTATTCCATTGCTAATGCCATTCGCTACAGCATTCAGGAGCTGCGCCAAGCGCAGATGGCAGGCATCCCTGTTGATTCTGCAAAAGCTGAGATTGCTCGCCGCGCGATGGCAGAAAAAGAAAACCGCCTCATTTGGCATGGGGATGCAAAATACGATATGCCTGGTGTTCTAAATGCAGAAGGAATTCAAACGGTTGCTGTGGATGCTGGAGCGAGCGCACAAACGGAATGGGCTGAAAAGACGGGGAAAGAAATTGTCGCGGATCTCCGAAAAGCACGTTCATTGGTAAATCGTCTGCCAGGCCATAATGCCAATACGCTCGTTTTAACGCCTGCTGGCATGGAAGCATTGGAAATGGAGTACAACGCTAATACAGATAAAACAGTATTGGAGTTTATCCGCAGTCAAAACTGGTTCTCAAATATTGTCGCTACGTCGGATCTTGAAGGGCAAGGGGTCGGCGGCACAGATTGCTTCTTGGTTCTCGACAATTCACCTTCTGTTATTCAAATCTTAATCACGATGGATATTTACCGCCATCCGACAGAATACAAGTTTCCAAACTACAAAGTGCCGTTTGAGGAGCGTTTAGGTGGCGCTGTTGTCCGCTACCCTATGGCAATCGTGAGAGGAGACGGTATCTGATGTTAGTACAAAACAAAGGCAAACACGTTCGTCATGCTGCAGGTGTCATGGTCATTCCAGGTGCCAACCAAATTGAGGATGCTGCATGGAAGAAATTCAGCGGTCATCCTCTAATGAAAAAGCTGATTAGTGCAGGAGAAATCGAAGCGATGGGCCAGGCACAGACAACGAAAGATTTGAAAGCAGATAAAGCCATTGCACTGGTGAAGGACACGTTTGATGTGTCGCTGTTAACAGAGTGGAGAGCGGCAGAGGACCGCACAACGGTTTTAGAAGCCATCGATGCGCAACTGGCTGAACTTCAAGGTGAAGGCAATCCAAATGGCACGCCGGACGGCGATGAATAAGGAGGGAATCACTGATGATCGTAAACAATAAAGGCGAACACGCTCGTCATATCGGCGTGTATTTGGAACCGGGTGCGAATGTTCTGTCTGAAAAAGATGCGACAAAATTCACGAAAGTGTATGAAGATCCGCGCCTGCAGCATTTAACGAATGATATTGAAGTTGTAAAAGAAAATGAAGAGGATTCTTCTTCTTCTGCTTTTACTAGCTTAAATGCTAAACAAGCAATTGAACTGGTAAAGAGCACGTCTGATTTGGCGCTGCTGGAGCAGTTTAGAAAAGAAGAAACAGAAGGCGACGGCCGCAAGACCGTTCTTGAAGCGATCGATGCCCGTGTAGAAGTATTGAGCAACCCTGTTATCGAGGAAGCACCTGCAGCTGAAGAACAGGAGTGATGAAACATGGCAGAGACAACAATTGAACGCATTAGGGCAACCGCTTCTCATTTGGCAGCTGTTCCAGATGGCACACTTGCTTTGTTAATGGAAGATGCCGCACTCGAAGTCTCCAAGCTAAAAGCGCCGGAAGAATACAAGGAAAAGCTAGTCCGGTACCTGACGATTCACTTTGCGTCCGTAGAAAAGAAGACAGTCCTTAAAGAGAAACTGGAAGGGCTTGAAAAAGTGTATGCTGACAATGACGGAGCAAAAGGTTTGGCTTCAACGGTATATGGCGCGGAATATCAGCGAATGTTAGACGATTTGGGTCTCTCTCCTAAAAAGGTCGGGCTCAATCTGATGGTGCTTTAACATGGCTGGAAAAGACTTTGAAGTAACGGTTACTGACGAAAATCAGTTGGATGTCATTGAGCAAATTTTTGATGACCTCAATAATTATGCGGTCGAAGTTGGAATTTTTGCTGCTGATAATTCATTTTATGCCATGATTGCGAATGTTCATGAGTACGGCCTTACGATTAAGCCGAAAAAAACAAAAGCGCTGACGATTCCAGTTAATCCGAAAGCGCATGGGAAAAGAGCTTCTGATTTTCCAGACCTTTTTAAACCGCGTGGCACAAATGTGTTGGCAATTCCAAAGGGGAAGGATGATTTTGAAGTTCTTTTTGTGCTGATGAAATCTGTAACGATCCCAGAGCGTTCTTTTGTCCGTTCGACTTTCGATGAGAAAGAGGAAACTTGGTATCAATTCTTGCAACAGCAGATGAACTTGGTTTTGGCAGGGAAGCTTTCAGTCAAAGACATGTACAACCGCTTGGGTTCATTAGCAGCGGCGGATATTCAAGCGAAAATGGCGAATTTCGGTTCGCCTAATAATTCGACGGCCACAACAAGCGCAAAAGGGTCAAGCAGTCCGCTTATTGATTCTGGTGGCCTTCGTCAGCGTGTGACGTGGAAAGTGGTGAAACGAAATGCCTGAAAAAATGATTTTTGCTCCAATGGTACAGGAAAATGGGAAGCCATTCACGGCTTTTCAAAAGCCGGTAGGAGAAAAAGGACGCTATGTGGCAGGTGACTGGGTAGAACCGGAGTCTATTCCTGTTCCGTCATTTGGCGTCATTTTGCTGTTTTCCGATGACGATCTCCGTTATTCAGAAGCAGGTACCTACTCAACAAAAGATCGAAAGCTTTATACGATCGATCCGCTTGAGCAGGGGCAGGAAATTGAATACAAAGGCATCCGTTACACGGTCCAGCAGTTCAAGGACTACAGTGATTACGCGGATGTCTTTATTTATGTGGCAAGGTGGGCTGGCAATGCTGACAACAGCGTTTAAAAACCTTATTGCTCTACTCGAAAAGCATACGGGCGTTACATTCGTTAAAGCGGATCAGGAGGGTGCTGTACAGCCCCCCTTTCCATACGTCGTTTATAAAATCACTTCCCCTTATATAAAAGAACGAAATGCTGGGTTTAGCAGTCCTTATGAGGAGGGCGGCATCCAGTATGACCGCTTTCAAGGACAGCATCTTTTTACAGTGTCGTTCAACGCCTTTGCGGATGACCAGGAGGCGGCTATGAATTATGCCTTTCAGGTACACCGATGGTTTCTTTTTTATGGACAAGAAGCTGTCTCGGAACAAAACTTTGCAGTCGTTAACGTGTTTAACATTGAAAACCGCACCACTCATTTAATAGATCACTATGAATACAAATACGGATTTGATGTGCAGCTGAGAGCCGCTTTTGAAGAATTAAAGGCACTTGATACGTTCATTGAATCTGTAGAAATCACAAATACAGGAGGGTAAAACATGCCAATTAGAGACGTAAGCGTAAATATTGCGCTGGATAAACCGATCGGGCTTGCTGGTTTTGGAAAGCCATTAATCATCGGACAGAATACAGACGGTTTTGCGTATAAAGAATATTTAACCTTAGAGTCGCTGGAAGCCGACTTTGCTAAAGGAACAGATGTATATAAAAAAGCACAGGCGCTACTTGACCAGGATAACCGTCCGGCCCGCTTCGCTGTTGCAGGCTATGATTCTGCTTCTACGGATGCCACAGTATCAAAAACAGCTGCTGAACTAGTAGCTGCTTCGCTGTATCTCGACTGGTATTTTTTAATCACAACAAGCAATACGCCGGCGGATATTGTGGCAGTGGCGGATGCCATTGAAGCTTCAAAAGCAAGCGGTTATCCGAAGATGTATTCCGGCCAGGTAGCAGCTGCTGCTGATTTGGCTACCGTTTTAGCCAAGGGTTATGAACGCACTTTTGTAGGCGTTCATCCTATTACTGAAGCATTGGATGCGGCAAATGTTGGGGAGAACGGCAATAAAGAAGTCGGTTCAATCACATGGAAAGGAAAATCACTCAACGGCATCACACCGCAGGTTCTGACAGCGGATGAACTCGCGGCGATTGAAGATGCAAATGGTTACGCCTATCTCACAAAAGCCGGTGATAACGTTACTTCTGAAGGAAAGGTTATGTCTGGAGAGTATATCGACGTCATGCATGGCCTTGACTGGGTAACGGCTAATATTGAGCAGCGTGTGCAAAAGGTCTTTAACAATAAACCAAAGGTTGCCTATACAGACGGGGGCATTTCACAGCTTGAATCGGCCGTTTTGAGCGTCTTAAAAATTGGGTTCCGTCAGGGTATTATTGCAGACGATGAAACCGGCGCAGGCATTTACTCAACATCTTTCCGTCTGCGTTCAGAAACAACTCCAGAGGAACGGGCATCCCGGAAATATACAGGCGGAAACTTTAACTTTGAATTAGCCGGCGCTATCCATGAGGCAGCGATCAGCGGCACCGTATCACAATAACCCATTTATTAAAGGAGGAAGGCACACATGGCAATAAAAGCATATGATTCCAGTAAAGTGATCCTGCTTGTTAATGACTTGCAGATCACCGGCCTGGCAGAAGACACACCAATTGGATTTGAAGCCGCTGAAGACGGCTTTGAGTATTCAGTCGGTTTTTATCCTGAGGACGTGGTCATTTCAGAAACAAATAACAACGTGCACACAGCAACAATTATTTTGCAGGCAACAAGCCCATATGTGAGAGTAATGGACGCATATGCCATGAACAACGAGTTTGTTTCTGTGTACGTGATGAACAATAATGAGCCGCGTGAAAAATCCGGTGGTACAACAGCCCGCATCCAGCGTCCAGCTAACCGGTCTTATGCAAAAACATCGGAAAACCGTGAATACTCCGTGGTTGTCTTTGATTACAAAATCGAGGATTAATCATGGGGCGCGGCAAGGTCGTACAGCTTAATGTATCGAAGAAGCGGTCTAAACAGGCCGCTCTTTTATTATTCAAATACAAATCGGAGGTCCATAAAATGGCGAAAAAATTAGGAACGAAAAAAGAAGTAACAATCGAAGGCGTAAAATACACATTCCAGCATCCTGGTACTGAGGCAGCACTTGATATTCAAGACCGTGCAGTAACAAAAACAGGAGGATTCTCTTCGAAAAAAATGGCTGAAGAACTGTTTAAGCATGTAATCATTGAACCAAAAGTGTCTTTCGATTATTTCGATGAGCATGACGGCTTTGACGAGGTGTTCGAAGAGGCGTTTACCTTTCTTCGAACATGAAAATAATCCAATAGATCAGGTCATGGCCCGGGTTCATATAAAAGATAAATGGTGGTTTTATAAACCAATTGTGAACAAGGTCTTGTCCTATACAGAAGCAAGCAGCATGAGTCCAAAACAGCTACAGGAATTTAGTGTCGCAATGGATTTGCAAAAAGAAGCAGACGAATCGGCTGCTAAGAATCAAAAGTAGCCGTTTTTTAATTAATTACAGCGGAAAGGAGGGGAATGAATGGCTTCTGAAAACGCGCGCGATATGGCCGTTGGTATTGCCGTAAACGCTGACAGCAACCCGATCATACGGATCAACCGTGAAATGAACAATACACGCCGGAATGCAATGGGTGTGAACCGTTCTGTTGCTGGTATGGGACAGAGTTTCCGCAACACACATAGGGAAATGATCGATGAATCACAGGCATTTGTAAAGCAGGCTGATCGGCAAAGTGCATTAATCCGAAACTTGGCCAAAACAATGGGTTCCAGCGCCACGCAGTTGGCTGATAACTGGCGGGATATGAGCGATGAAATGAAAAAATCGCTTATCCGTAATCACAATGATATGCGGAAATACCGTCAGCAGTTGATGGGTGTTGAAGGCGACATGTGGAAGCTCAGCAATCAGATGGGCCACTACAAGGGCACAACAAATGACTTCATGAGCGAAGTGAACAAGCTGGGCAAAGAGCATAAAAAGATTAGCGAGCAAATGATTAACAGCAATGTCTCGCTTCGCCAAAGTTACATTCAGCAGGCTGCCACCGTGATGAACCTGAGCACCACATCATCGAAAATCACCAAGGTTTATGATGATACGAACAACGCTTTGTACAGGGTCAATAAGCCATTACTGGCTGTCACAGATGGCATGGAGCGCCTAGCGAAGCAAGGAAATCCTGTCGTCATTGCATTAAAGCAGCTTGGTCCGAATGCATCGATGAAAGAGCTGCAGGACCGGATCAACTTGATTAATACCGGAATTATGCGTCAACAGATGCTGCTCATGGTCATGGGCGCCGCATGGATTGGGTTTACTGCCATTGTGGCCAGAACGGCAATGGGACCTGACGTAGAGAAAAACCTTCAAGCTCAGGCACAAGCATGGGCGGACTATAGACAGGCAGTAGATCAACGCACGCAGGAAATCGCGAATACATTCGGCTTATTTGAGCAGGTGCAGATGCAGGCGACAAACCCGCGCCAGTTGTATTTAAACCTGCAACAGCAGATCAAAATTATGCAAGGCTGGCAGACTAACCTTTCAACTCTAGCTCAAAAGGGAGTAGATCAAGGATTTATAGCGGAGCTTCGCAAAATGGGTCCTTCAGCAGCCGGTGAGATCGCTGCACTTACTCAAATGAGCGACAAAGGCTTAAATGAGTACGTCGCCATGTGGAAAGAAAAGCACCAGCTTGCCCGAACCGCCGCTACGACCGAATTAGAAAAACTTCGTCAAGAAACAGTTGCTAAAGTACAGGGATTGAAAGATTCACTCAAGCCACTGGGCGTTGCCGTTTATGAGTTCAAGAATGTTTGGGCATCTGCTTTAGCTCCCTTTGTGGAATTTTGGGGGCAAATGGCTTCATATGTGGTCAAAGCAGGTACGAAAGTAGGCGAGTTTGTTCAAAAGCTGAATGACATTAGCCCGTGGATCACTAAGATTGCTGGAATGTTTGCATTCTTAGCAACTACTATGGTTTTGATTCTTACTCCTATGGCAATAGGGATTGGTTATATTGCAGGTATGAAGGTAGCCTTTGCTGCTGCTTGGATGGCTATTAAACCATTTGCTATTGGTTTAGCCAGTGTTGGGGGAACGGCTATGTTGGTTGCTGGTGGTGTCATTGCCCTGGGTGCTGCTCTTTATTTGTTGTGGACCCGATCAGAAACATTCAGAACGGCCGTAATAAGTGGCTGGGAATCCATAAAGCAGTCTGCTATTTCTGTGTATGGATTTTTAAAACCATATATTTTACAGGCATTTGAAGCCATCGTTTCGTTTGGTCAGCAGAAGCTTACTCAGTTACGTCAATTTTGGGATGAAAATGGGCAGCAGATATTTCAAGCTGTTAAAAATATCTGGACGCCTATTGGCGCTGTGATCAAAACCGTTCTTGGAGCGGTGTGGTCCGTCATGAAATTTGTGTGGCCAGCTGTATTGTTCTTGATCAAATCTGTTTGGAACAATATTAAAGGTGTTATCGATGGCGGCTTGAAGGTTATTTTAGGCGTCGTGAAATTATTCTCCTCCATATTTACTGGCGATTTCGGCGGTATGTGGGAAGCGGTCAAACAGATCTTCTCAGGCGCGGTTCAGTTTATTTGGAATTTCGTTCAGCTGACATTCTACGGAAAACTTCTCGGTGCAGGAAAAACGTTTATCATGGCTTTCCGTTCTGGATTCACGACTATGTGGACGGGCATCAAGAGTATTTTTACTTCAGGCGTAACGAATGTACGTAATTTCTTCGTGAATGGCTTCAACTGGCTCCGGAACTTCTCGAATAATATTGTCAGTAGCATGACATCAGGAATTGCGACACGGTTCATGAACATGGTGAATAACACGCGTAAACTATTTACGATTTTGCGGGCCTATGGTGACAGTATTTTTAAAGCCATGTGGGGAGCAATACGCGGCACCGTTAGCAATATAGTAACCGGTGTTCGGACGGGTTTCACAACCATGAAAAACCGAGCTGTAGAAATCGCAACTAGCCTGAAAACAACTGTCATGAACCGCTTCACTGACATCGTAAACGCTGCGAAAAACTTGCCGAAAAGAATTGGTGATGGCATAAAGGCAATGGCGAAAGGCGCAATGAGTGGCGTGAAGGCGCTGGCTAATACGCTTGCTGCCGGCTTGGAGTCAGTCCTTAACAAAATTACGCAGGACGGGATCAACAAGGTATTAAGCAAATTAGGCGTTGATAAAAAATATCAAATTCCAAAGTTTGATATTCCTCGATATGCCCAAGGAACAAAAGGACACCCAGGCGGCCCGGCTCTTTTGGGAGATGGACGCGGAACCAATGCGGGTCCAGAGCTTTACCGAACACCGCAAGGGAAAGTCGGATTAAGCCCAGCTACCAATACGATCATGAACCTTCCAAAAGGGACACAGGTACTATCCGCCACTAATACCCGCAAAGTACTGGGCGGCATGCCGGCATACAATCAAGGGAACACGACTGTCGGAGACTTCATGGCTGGAGCAGGCAACGCTATAAGAGACAAAGTCGCTACAGCAGCTACCAAAGCGAAAGATTTTGCCTTTGATGTTTGGGATTATGCTTCTGATCCAGGCATGCTCATGAACAAAGTATTCGATACCTTCAATCTAAAGGTTCCTAACGTATCAGGTGCTTTTGGCCAGGTTGCTTCTGGTGCCGTTTCTAAAGTGAAGGATGGCGCTATTGAGTATGTAAAAAGCAAGATTGGCTCCCTCATGGATTTCGGCGGCGGTTTTACAGGGGGAATGGAAAAAGACCCTCATAAAATCGGTGCTGGTGCTGGTAAGGGCGGCATGATGCGCTACGTTGAGTACTGGTACAACCAGGTTAAAGACCGTTTCGGAAAAACGAATTTTATGGGTGGATTCAACAACCGAAATGTGCGTGGCGGAAGCAGTAAATCCATGCATTCATATGGTCGTGCCTTTGACATTGGCGGCTCTCATGAAACGATGAGCAAGATTGCAGAGTATTTAAGAACAACTGCCACCAATCTTCAGTATGTCATCTACAACCATAAGATTGCCGGTCCTGGCCAGGGGAAACCTTGGCGAAATTATGATGGGGTAAATCCACATACGGACCACGTACATGCTGACTTTAAAGCTGTAAGTACTGGTGGCGGGGCTATTGCTAATATTAAGGGTGGCGCTGCAGCATGGAGATCCGCAATCCTTAAGGCAGCTGGTCAAATGAAGGAGCCTGTAACATCGGCTCAAGTCGATGGAATCATTGCGCAAATCCACAGGGAATCCAAAGGAAACCAAACGATCTTCCAAGACTCTCGTGTCAATGACATTAATATGAGAAATGGAAATCCAGCGAGGGGATTGCTTCAGTACATCCCGCAAACATTCAAAAAATATATGATGCCAGGACACACGAATATTTTGTCCGGCTTCGACCAGTTGATGGCGTTTTTTAACAATACAAACTGGAGAAAAGACCTTCCTTACGGCCGAAGAGGGTGGGGTCCGACAGGGGCCCGGAAATATTACAGAGGTGGACGCATTGCTTCTCGTAATCCGGTATGGGTAGGAGAGAACGGGCCTGAAATTGCTCAGTTCCCTGGCGGGACGAAAATCACGAGCAATCGTGACAGCATGGCCATGGCCGGCAGCTACGATTCATCCGGTACTAGTACAGGCTCACCAACAGGCGGCAATATTTACATTAATAAAGTCGAAGTTATTGTCCAGGGTAAAGCTACAAAAGAAGATGGCTATGCAGCTGCAGAAGGTTTTGCAGAAAAAATGAACGAATACTTCGGAGGTCTAAACCGGATAATGCCAATGAATAGAGAGGGGTGAGGGGAAAGTGGAGTTAAACGGTAAAGTCAATCTGCAGGGATATCTGATTCATGGTATCACAGAAGATTGGGATGTGCCTGGAGACCTTCCTTCACAGCCAGTCGAAGATGGAATGGATTTGACCGATCACGTCATAGTGGGAGCGACCACTCTTTCTCTCACTGGTATTTTGACAAGGCCGACACCTGAGCGGGTGCAGGTGCTGATTGACCGGTTGGAATCATGGAAAGCAGCCGGTACCCGTCTTCAATATGAAGGAAGCAAGATTGTTCAAAACGTGGCTATAAAGGATTTTAAATACAGCAAAGATGCAAAGATCCGGAATGGCTATAATTTTTCAATGACATTACAGCAGATACGGGTCGGAAAACCTTCTTATGTAAAAACAACTGCGCCTGCCGCAACAAAGCCCGTCACCAATTCGGGGCAGAAGCAGCCGGCCAATGCCAATACAAAAGAAAAGTACCATATCGTGAAAAAGGGAGACACATATTGGGCATTAGCAAAAAAATACGGATCGACAGTAAAACAGCTGCGTGATTGGAATAAGTACCCTGACAGGAAGATTCCAATAAAAGCAAAATTGAGGGTTGCTTAATGAAATATGAATACGTGCCAATTGAAAAAGAAAATGTCCCTTATCGGTTTGAGATAGAGCTCGGTACCGAGCTGTTTGAATGGGAAGTGCGTTACAACCATTTACATGATTTCTTCACAGTGGATTTGTATAAAAACGATGAGCCACTGGTTTACGGAGAGAAAATCGTGTACGGCATCCCGCTATTCCAGGATGTGTACGATCAGCGTTTTCCAGCGCCGACGATTGTGCCGCTGGATGAAGCGGGTTTTGAAAGTACAGTAACGTATGAAAATTTAGGGAAAACGGTATTTTTGGCGGTGATGAATCAATGAATTTTGGCCGTTATTGCAAAGTAGCGATTGATACCCTGTCTCTTGACAGTGACATGCTGACCCACGAATTTGAGGTTCCATTTGACAACGATACGGAGCCGAATGAAAGCACCATTTCAATTTACAATTTGAAAAAGGATACGATTAACCGGATCAAGCAGACTAAAAAACTGGTGCTGTCAGCCGGTTATAAAGGAGATATCGGCACGATCTTAAACGGGCATGTCTCAACTGTTATCACAGACGCAAGCGGTGCAGACCGGGCAACGAAAATCACAGTGCTGGATTCGACGCCTTTGGATAATGCAAAGACTGTTTCCAAAACCTTTAAAGCAAACATCAAGGCAGACCAGATTATTAAAGATTTAGCTGCTTTACTTAAGCTGAATCTGCATGTGCTGAATTTGCCGAACAACAAAACCTATAAAACAGGCTTTACTGCAGAAGGAGAAATCATGAATATCATTCGTGATGTCGCCCGAAGCAGTGGAGCCTCTTTTTATATCAACAAACAAAAGATTGTTATCCGGCCTATTCATGTTGGCGATCCTGTTCAATTCATCTTAAAGCCGGAAACGGGATTAATTGGTTCACCTGAGTATTTTGAGGATGAATTGAATGGACAGCGATTCAAGGGTTACAAGATACGCTGCCAGCTACAGCCGCGAATTACGACAGCTTCCATCATACGTGTGGAGTCTAAAGTGTTTAAAGGGCGTCTTTATGTCCGAAACGGCGTGCATCGCTGGAGCAATTCAGATTTTATTACAGAAATGGATGCGATCTTATGAGCCAGGCAACCGCATTTTTCGAAAACCTTCAAGCAAATCTTTTGGCGAATTTAAACACTGGCATGCCCTGCCGTGTAATCAGCTATAACAAAGAGCTGCGTGAAGCAAAGATACAGCCGCTGTTCAAGACAAAAGAAAAAGGAAGAGATCCGATAGACCGTTCTCCTGTTGAAGGGGTTCCGGTTGTCTTTCAACGTTATGAAGTGTCTTATCCGGATGGCAGCAAAGAAATCCTAGTTTGCACCCCTGATTTAAAGAGAAATGATGTGGTCTGGGTTTCATTTGCTCAGCGGGATATGGCAGATGTGTTAGACGGAAAGAGTGCCTATCCAGGCCCAGAAACAGCGTTTAAGACAAACAATGCAGTGATAACGGGGTTGATTCGATGAAAGACATTTTATTAGATGACAGCAGCGATCTTCTGTTTGAAAAGGGCGATTTCGTGTTAGGTGAAGATGAGCAGGAACTGAAGCAGTCCCTTTATATCAACTTGGCCACCAATAAAGGGGAATGGTTCTTAGATGTAGAAGCGGGGCTGTCCTTTAAATCGATTACCGGAAAACCGACGGACGCGCAGATTCGTGCAGCTGTTATTGAAGCGCTGGCGCAGGAGCCGCGTGTCACGCTGATTCAGGGCGTACAGATTGAGCAGGACAGAAAAAACAGAAAAGTAATGATCTTGTTTAAAGTCCAGACAACAGAAGGCGTGGTGGAAGACGAGGTGATGATAAATGGCGCTTGATAAAAACGGCTATAAACGAAAAACGTATGACGAGCTGTTAACAGAAATGCAAACCCGTGCAAAAGAATTGTTTGGGGAAAACACCAATGTTTCAAACCGGTCGGTGATCGGCATTTTACTCCGGATCATGGCTTGGTTCCTGTCTCTTGTATGGGAAGACAATGAGGATGTGTATTATTCTGCTTCTATAAACAGTGCAACCGGTGCAAGTCTGGACAGGCTGCTGCCTTATGGCGGGATATCCCGAAACAGCGAGGGATATGCAGAAGGTCCGCTGCTTATAAACGGAACACCCAACTATACGCTGCTTCAGGGTTTTCAAGTGACGAATCCATCCGATGTATTTTTTGAAACCATAGAGGACGTCACACTTGATGCGAATGGAAGCGGCACCGTAACCATTCGGGCTGTTGAACCTGGCATCACCGGAAATGTTGGTGTTGGACAGGTGACTATTATTGTAAATCCAGATGCCAATATTGACTCAGTTACCAATCCGGAAGAAACTGCAAACGGCCGCGAGAAAGAAACCGATACCGAATCAAAAGACCGATACGCTGTTTCAGTTGAGGGTCTTGGTTCTGCCACGCTTCCTTCTGTCCGCGCAAATCTTTTAAAGCTTCCCGGTGTCCGTGCAGCACAGGTAATTGAAAACTATACAATGGAAACGGTGAACGGACAGCCAGCGAAATCCATTCAGGCGTTTGTTCTTGGTGGAATTGATCAGGAAATTGCTGAAACAGTTTTCACTACAAAAGCCGGTGGAATAGAGCCATTCGGGACTATTACGAAAACTGTTTTAGACTTGAGCGGTTATGAACACATAGTTCGTTTTTCTAGAGCTGAAGAAGTCCTTATCCGGATACGTGTAACAATTCAAAAAAACAACGCTTTCCCGGCAGATGGAGGGGACCAGGTTCGTTCTGCCCTTGTCCGTTTTATAGGCGGCGAAGATATCAGCGGCGCTTTATATGCTGGATTAAGCATGGGCGATGATGTCATTTACTCGAGGATTATTGCGCAAATTTATAAGGTGGAAGGGATAGACGACGTTCAACTGGAGCTTTCAGCCGATGGAATCAATTATGTTTCCAGCAATATTGCCATAGGACTGCAACAGGTAGCCCAGACAGACAGCGACTTCATTGAGGTGACGGCAAATGTTTAATGCACCTGCTATTGTCAATCGTTTTGCAGATTTCTTCAACAAGCGGCCGGATAGCAATTTAGGGAAGTTCATGCTTTTGTTTTCTGAACAGCTTCAGGAATTAAAAGACACGAATCAGCGTATTCGAGAATGGCGGTCTATTGATAATGCTGAAGGAGCCGGGCTTGACTTTATTGGCCAGAATGTCCGCCAGTCTCGTGGTGTTGCCACAGATGAAGTGTACCGCGTTTTATTGAAATCAAAAATAGCCCGAAACCTTTCAACAGGTGATATTAACACGATTATCCGCGTCTTAGCTTTGGCACTGAATGCAGATTACAAGGATATCAGAATAAAAGAGAAATGGGCAGATCCAGAGAATCCGGAGCCTGCAGCTATTTCTCTTATTTCTGTTCCAATCACTCGGCTGAACGAAGTGGGAATGGATCCCGTTCAGTTTGGGCGTATTGTTCAAAAGACAGTAGGCGGTGGAATTCGTGTAGAAAGCATTGAGCTCACGGGTACCTTTGAGTTTGGCACTACAGCGATTCAGTACGATCCAAACAAAGGATTCTCAGACGTCGATGGAACCACGGGCGGTTATTTTGGCTCTCTGTACAGTCCATCAACCGATCAGGATTTACCGATTTAAGGAGGGATAAGAATGCCATTAACAGCACCACTTGCAGAATGGAATGCCGCTGGTATTGAGCCACCACAGTCATTGAAAAACGAAGGATGGAAGGCAGGCATGAAGCCGCCAGACGCCTATTTTAACTGGTATATGTATAACACATATCATGCATTGTTAGAGCTGCAGACAAAAGCGGCTTTAAAAGATGAAATCAGCAGTGCTGCAGATCAAGTATCCATAAAAGACACAGGAGAAAAATTTACAGCAATCAATGTTGAGGATGCACTTGCTGAATTGAAACAGGACGCTGCGACGCATTCGGACGATTACGTGAAGCATCCAGGCACTGCTACAACAATCAATACCGGCAATGAATACGCCATAACACTTGATCCAGCGCCAACGACTTACACAAACAACATGGGCATTGTACTCACGGTCAATGCCGACTCAACAGGCGCAGTAACACTTAATGTAAATGGGTTGGGTGCGAAAGCAATCAAAAAAGCAAATGGAAATGATGTAACAAACTTAAAAGCCAACGGCGTGTACACTGTTCGCTACAATGCTTCTGCAAATGCCGGTGCAGGGGCTTTTATCTTACAGGGTGAAGGGGGTGAGTACGGAACAGCAACAGCGGCCGAAGTTTTAAACGGGTTTACCCTTGGAACAGAAGGCGGCATCGTTAATGGTGCACTGTCACTCACTGGTAACGCAACTGCGGCACAGGTGCTGACCGGGCAGACGTTTTATAATACAAATGCCAAGAGTAAATTGACGGGCACAATGGCAAACAGGGGAGCCGTCACCATTACACCCGGAACCACTAATCAGACGATTGCCGCCGGCTTTCATAACGGATCAGGAGTCGTGACCGGTGATGCTGATTTAATCGCACCTAATATTTTAAGCGGCAAGAACATATTCAATGTTGCTGGAACATTAGTGCCATTCAAAATACAGGCCGGAACTGTTTTGCTACAAGCCAATGATGCTCAAAAGTCACTTAACACCACAACACCGTCGATTGCAAAACAGATTAATGTAGCCGCGCCGGGAATATATCGCATCTCATTTGGTGCGTGGGGGGACGATAATTCCGCTAATCATCAAATCTACGTAAATGGCGTGGCAGCAGGAACACAGCGAACGCCTAATAGCACAACAGCGATTGTCTATACAGAAGATATTGACGTTCCCGCTAATGCAAAGATTGAGTTAAGAATGTGGAGCGTACCCGGTAGTTATTGCTATTGTAACAATTTTAGAATATCCGCTAGTGCTGCTCTAGTATCAAACGCTGTTGTATAAAGGGGAGGGATAAAATGATCTATACCATAGAATATAAAGACAATAGTGACCGTGAACAGGTAAAAGCGGAATATGCTCATCTTTTACTAGTAGAAGAAAGAAACATTTCTGAGGGCAATTTCCTTATTTTTTCTGACTTGGAATTGGTGCAAGATATTATATATACTACCGTGCCATCGAAGGAAATAGACACACTGATGACCTCAAATACAGAAACAGCAGAATACCTGATTGATCTGGACTTTCGGCTATCATCGATTGAACTCGGATTATAAGAAAAGGAGAATGAAAAACCATGACATACACATACTGCAAAAAAGTAATCGAAAACGGAACATACGGTACAAAAGAAGAAATGATGGTCAAACTGGATGTGTTTTTGTTAAATAACCGCATTACACAGGAGCAGTATAATGAGCTTGATGCACAGCTGGAAGCAAAAGAAGCAGCGTAAATGGGCCATAATGCGTCGTAAATAAAACCGAAAGACGTGCAGCTGCAGGTCTATTTTTTATGCTCAAAAACCTTGTCGCCTCCGGGCGGCATTTTTTAATGGATTTAAATAGATAAATTTACAGAAGAGCGAGGGGGCAGACCATTGGAGGCGAATGAGATGTTACAAGAGCACGAGCAACTAATTAAAGAAGACATTTTGCCTCGCCTAAAAAAGGTAGAGGATGCGCAAATGGAATTCACGAAACAAGTCGAATCGATTAAATCATCACAGACCAGCCTTGAATTGACTGTTATGAAAGACGGGAAAGAAACGCGTGAATTATTACGTCCATTTGCAGACCACTATTTAAACAAGGTGACAGCTGAAGGACAAGCAGCAAAAGATATTAAACTTAAAAGATTGGATACACGGGAAAAAGTAGTCATCGCTATTGTGTCTACCATCTTCGGAACAGGCGGACTAACAGGGATTATTGTTGGCGTTATGGCATTTATGAATGGAGGACAATGACATGCAAATTAATTGGAAAGTACGTGTACGATCGCTGCCTTTTTGGGTGGCGATCTTTGCGTTGATCGGATTTATTTTAGGAGAGTACGGCGTGTATGATTCAGGCCGTTATGAACTGCTTGTTGATTTAATTCTTGGTGTCTTTATTACGGGCGGGATTATTATCGATCCTACCACATCGGGCGTTGAGGACAGCCGGCAGGCAATGTACTATCAAAAACCGAGGGAGGATAAAGATCGATGAGTAAACTCTTAAACGACGTTGGGCACGGTCGGAACACTTACCCACCAAGCAAGGGAGTGCCCGGACTGCCGGAACACACTTTTAATGCAGCGGTTGGCCAGGAAGTAAAACGGCTGCTGGCCGGTAAAGTTTCCACATATGAAGCGCAGCCTTTCGGGGGATTAGACGTTTCTCTGAATGAGCGGACTCGTCAATATAATGCTCAGTACGACAAAGATAAAACCGCTATCGGTATTTCTCATCATGCTAATGCCAATGCAAAAAAAGACGTGCGTGGGTTCGGCATTTTTTACTGGCATACTAGCAAGACAGGGAAAGCCCTGGCAGAATTACTTCTTTCAGAGTATAAAAAAGAGTTTCCGGATCTTCCTGTGTGGGGAACCGGTCTTTTCCCATCTGTGCCAAAGACGTGGACGAATCTGCACATGTGCCGCGAAACAGATGCGCCATTTTTATTGGTTGAGTGGGGATTTATGACGAATACAGAGGATCTTGCCCTTCTTAAATCGGACAGTTACCGCCAGCGTTGTGCCCTTGTGACAGCCCGTACAGTGTGCAAGCATTACGGGATCACATTCAATGCGGCTGGTACTTCATCAGCAGCTGTTCCATCAACAAGTACTGCACCCAAAAAGGAGGAACCTACATTGGCATCTGAATTGTATCAACCATCCAATGCAGCTATTAAAAATTCAACTCGTACCGTATTAAATCGCCTAGTCAACAAAGATCCAGGTGGTATTGATCCAAGTCATGTTAAAAAGCTGGATGAAGGTACACTCACCACTAGTGATGCCCTTGGCTTGATCTTTGTGGCCATTGAGCGTGGATTGATTCAAGGTCAAAAAGAATAAACAGAAAAAATCCCCGGTTATGCCGGGGTTGTTTCCAATGTTCGACAAAAACACTAAATTTGTACTATAATAGTTCAGAAGATAGACTTAAATAAAAAAAACACACAGGAAGCCTGTGTGCTTTTCAATAAGTTCATTCGCTAAGTAATACTATACAGAAAAAGAGAAAAATAGTCTACTTTAACTGATTGATTAGCATGGCGGCTCCTGTATTACAGGAGGTTGAGTATGAATCCATTGTCATTTAAAAAGGTTGTTCCTAAAGATCGATTGGAACATCACATTAATAAAGAAAAAATAGAAGCTCCTAAAAACAGCATCGAAGAAATGTATTTTGCTTTTGTCGATAAAAAACAAAAGTTAGCAGAGGCTGTTTTCCGGGAGTATGAGTTTGGTGGACAAACCTCTCTGAATATTTTTGAAATAATTGACTTTCCTAAATCATTAAATAACAAGGCGTCATTGATTAAGCACTTGAAAAGTAAGTTGAATATCCAAACAAAAATTGTTGGTGTTCCCTTAAAGCCGCCTATTCTTAAGGAACCGCAGATCCATTATATTGAGGAGTTGGATAATGCTCTGCTTATTCAATGGGTTTCTGGAAGCCTGAAAAAAGAGTGGAATGGTTACGCTATGGCAGAGAGGCTAGATCCTAGATACGTTACCACTATCGTTAGGTTCGGTAGCCCAAATTTTATTGAGGTAAGGGCTGGCTTCAACACCACGATACAATATTTAAAACTGTTTCGGGTTCTGCTGTCGAAAGAAGAGCAGCCAGTCGAAATGGAATGGATACCACTCACAAAGTTAACTGAGCCGGAGGCCGAAAAAATCGCAGAGATTTTGAAAGCCGGTTTGCTGGATGCAGAGCACTTAGGTAGTGGTGGTATTGGGAAATACGCGGTCTCTGTTGGACCAGACGATCATGACTTGAGGCAAGTAGATGAATACAAAAAGCAATTTTCGGGTAAAAAATACCTTGCTCAGGTTTTACTTGTCGATTACAAAGATATCGACAATGGATACGAAACAAAAGTAAAGTTTCGGATCAACATGAGGGGCGGATTTGAATTTAAAAGTAAAGTAAGTGAGAAAATAATAAAAAGGATTATGGATGTTTTCGTCGAAGTAAGATATAACCAAAAGGCAAGTGGAGAATAGGCAAGTGGAGAATAAAAATTTTTAAAAAAGGAGGTAGGTAGCGATGGCAATAACTGATACTGGGAAAATTGAAAAGGTCTTAGAAAGTTTGGCTGATCAAAATGAGTACCGGTTCAACGCATATCAAGTTGCCTACCTATCCAACGAAAAGGACGTTGATTCAGTAAACGAATATTTATTATATAGAACTCATCCGGATTTTGGTATCTTACAGGTGAAGATCGAAACGATTTGTCCGGAAAATCATCCGGATAAGCATTTTAAGTTCGGAGAGCCTTTGCTTGATGAAGAAGTAGAATGTAGAATTTGCGATGAATCATATGTGCCAGACGAGTATAATTCACACCTTGTTTTTTACTTTAATGAGAAATACAAAAATGACGTAAAAAAAAAAGCACTGAAGCCATCGAGAGTCCTACAGCTGATATAGCTGTTCCCAGGATGGATGATGAATTATACTGGGTAGCTAATGCATTAAAGTCAGGTTCTATAACAAAAACGAGAGATGGGGGATTTTACGTGACAGTTCATAACTACGGCGGAATTAACATTCCAGATAATAAGGGAGCTTTTGCACTTGGAGAAGGTAATACCGTGAATCAACAAAATAATAACGAGGCTTTACAAGATTTAACAAGCCAATTGCTAAGCGCAATTACGCAAGAACAATTTTCCGAAGAAAAGAAAGCAGAGCTTAAACAAGTTATTGAATCAACAGAGCAACTGGCAAATGCTGAAAAGCCAGATAAAGTAATAGTTGATACCATGATTGGAAGAGCTTCAACCCTAATTGATACGGTCGCTAAAACTCCTGGATTAATAACCGCTTTTGGAGCCTGGAAGCAACTTATTTTGACACACACTGGACTTGCCTAATGTAAAAGCTGCTTATATAGCAGCTTTTTTCATTGAAAAAGGCCGGGCGCAGCCGGCGGTCATAAATACTTCTTTGCTATCTTCTTGAAAGGTCCCTCATTAATAATCCGCTCACCTGGTCTTGGCCAGGCTCCACAATACAGATGTACAACGCTATTTATTTGTGTTACTCCCACATGATCCGTCTCCTGTATTTCTTCTTCGCAAAATGGGCATACCATAACAATCTTCTCTTTTTCTTTTCGCATATAATCAACTCCTTTAGGTAAAAGATAGCGGTCAGGTTATATTCAGTAAAGTCGCGATAAATCGAATTAATTTACAATTTTATGTTTATAGAAGAAACGTGATTTTTGTCATGTGGGGGAGCTTTGGGGGAGTTGGGGGAATTATCAACGTCCTTCAATCACATTCATGTAAAACGAAAAATCCCTGAAACCTTGTTGTTAAAGGAATCAGGGATTTTCAAAATGAGCGTATCTTTTTGTGATAATGTCCTCGACAGAAATCTGACCACATGACCACATATTGACCACATGACCACATAAAAATCACATAGACACCAGAAGAGAACAAAAATAAACAGCCTGAAAAGTAAATTTCAGACTGTGGGATTTAAATTATAAAAAGAAAAAAATAAATATCAAAAACAACCGAAAAATACTCCTGCAACGGTGCATGTAGAGGCAGTAGCAGTGTTAGAGTTGATTTAATAAGGTTTTGAAGCAGGGAAGAGGTCAGTTGACCACATTCCCTGCATTTTTTAGATATTGGAGATGTAATCTTCGAAGAGCTGTGTTGATTGTTCTTTCATAGTCAGAAATGGTGGAAGCCAGTCTGAAATTGGGATTTCAAGTATCAATGAATCAGCCAAAGGTGATTGTTACTTTCGACTGGGAAAATGGCTGTAACAACCATTTTGCAATATTGAAATCCAGTTAACCGGTTAAAGAGAAGTGAGACTTTGGACATTTTGTTTATTTATTGACTTTAATAAACAAAAATTTTAGTATAAACCCATAAACCAATCTCTTTCAGCCGATTATGTTTTAAGGAACAAGTTTATTTTAAATATAAATGAAATCGCTTTCAGTGATAAGGGAGGAAAAAATGAAAAAATCACCGGGTCATCAACCTATTAAATCTGCTACTCCAATTCCAAAAGTAACAGGGCCGATTCCTGTAACAAAAACTTCACGCCCGTTCACTGTAGGAGGGACAGACCTTGAAAAATACGGATACCGTCTGGACGAATACTTTATCAGCGGCCAGGCAAATGTGTATGACTGGGGCAAAGATAGAAATGCATCCATACCTCAGATCCGAACAGCCAATGCACCTTATACAACACGTATCCTTGTAAGGCGCCCGAAGAACCGGGACAAGTTCAGCGGCAATGTTTGGGTGGAAATGAATAACACAACAAGAGGCTGGGATGTGGAGATCCAATGGCCGACTATACAGGATAAAGTCCTGCGCGACGGTGATATCTGGATTTCAGTAACAGTGAAACCGATCTCAATTGCATCACTTCAGCGGGTCGATTCTGAGCGCTACGCTCCGTTATCAATGGATAACCCGCTTCCTTATAACCAGCAACCATACGGGAAGCTGCCAGATGAGGAAGGATATGATGAAAACCTCTCTAAACTATATGAAAATGGGCTTATATGGGATATCCTGAGCCAAACAGGTGGTTTAGTACGCAGTAAAAACGAAAATAACCCGCTGCATACATATGATGTGAAGTTCGTTTTCGCTACTGGAGAATCACAGTCAGGAATTTTCTTGAATACATACGCAGCCGATTTTGCAGAATATGCAAAGCTTGAAAATGGTCAGAACGTATATGACGGCTTTATCTCGGCATCAGGTTCAGGACGGACAACACCTATCAACCAATGCCTGCCGCCAGCTTTTATCGATGATCGGCCTTTCAGGCTTCCTAAGAAGCATGTACCATTTATGCAAATCGACGCCCAGGGTGACATCTTCCAGCTGGCAAGCTATAAACACAGGCAGCCGGATAGTGATGATCCTGAAGCAGGCTTCCGACTATATGAAATAACAGGAGCCCCTCACGGCCCAATTAACACGGTAAACTATCAACCGTCGGAGGAGGACGTCATTAAGTCAGGGAATCTGCCAGCCAACGTGCCATATGCATACGGAGGAGTGGAACCGAAGGCAAATCAATTGCCGCGCCACTACGCCGAAATAGCAATGTATAAGAACATGGAGCGTTGGGTTATTGAGGGGGTTCTGCCGCCACGTGCTGAGCCATTGAAGGTGAAGGAGAGTTCAGAGATACATACCTCCTACTTTGGCGAAAACATTAACGCCTCCTTTGAAAAAGACAAATATGGCAATGTGCTGGGCGGCGTACGCAGTCCATATGTCGACGTTCCAATTGCCACATATAACGAGTCTGCCACGTTGAAAGAAGAATATGTCTACGCATGGTCATTTGGCCATCAGATCGACTTCACAAGCGAACAATTACAAGAGTTGTACGGTAAAGTAGGCACTCATCAGAATTACGTAAAAAATGTAGAGGCTTCAGTGAAACGGTTGCTAGAAGAGAGGTGGCTGGAGCCGGAAGAAGGGAGGAAAATCATTCAGCAGGCGATATACACACCAATCCCTTGATGTTATGACGATAGTATTTCTGATAAATGATTAGTGCGATGACCCGGCTTAATAGTTGCGGTGAACCTTACCACAATTACACAAGTTTTTTAAGTATAACATATTAACAGTCTAACCCATGGAGGTAGACTGTTTTTTTATGGAAATAAATAATTTAATATGTATATGTAGACAATTGATAGCTAATGAAGTAGCCGACTTTGGCATACGAAAACAGCTTTCAAGGGAAAACATTTACCGAAAAGGTTGCACCCTTTTTGGGGATTGTCAAAACAAAAAGGTGGCTATTGATAAGGGATAAACTGTGCTGCATCAACATCTTAAATGGTAATGCTCAGTGGCAGCGTTTGTTGTACTTTTGTAGTAGAACATTACTTTTCCGAAACGGAACAGCAAAGAAAAGGTTGCATGCTGAACCATTCATACATAAAGATTAAAGGTGAACTATTCGTTTGAAGCACTGCACCCTTTTTCAATTAAATTTCCGACTTCATTCGGATAAACGGAACGTTGGTTTTTTGTTCCAGTAGAGAAAAATCTTGCATTCTGTTTTTAAAAAGAGTAGACTTTCTTCAAAATGATTCGTCGGGAGTCTGTGGAATCAGGCTGAGAGTACAACTAATCTGTTGTAGACCGTTATAACCTGTTGGGTAATGCCAGCGTAGGGAAAGTGATGAAGAATAATTTATTATTTACACTTTGCTTATGCAGAGTGTTTTTATTTTGTTTGGAAAGGATAGGGAATTATGAATCAACAGCAAGAAATCGTGCAGCATGTTTTTCACTTCATTCAAGCAGATGCTTCTGGAGAAAAGGATTTTAATGAATTGGCCTTGAGGCTGTATGCCTATCAATATCAATACAATCTTCCTTACCGATCTTTTTGCATGCAAAAAGGAAAAACGCCAAGAACGGTAAAGACATGGAAAGATATTCCGCCTGTTCCCATCAATGCATTTAAAGATGCCACACTTAGCTGTACAGGACCGGAAAAAGCGGAAGCCGTTTTTATGACAAGCGGCACAACGAAAGGAATAAAAGGAAAGCACTACCACCCCACTTTACAGATCTATGATCAATCTATGACGTTGAACTTTAAGAAACGATTTATGAGAGACATAGAACACATTCGGATGGGGATTCTTTTTCCTAAAGAAAAAGAATTGCCGAATTCTTCGTTGGCTCATTATCTAGCTTTGGCGGTAAAAAAGTTTGGTACAAAGGAAAGCCATTATTTGGTGAACGAAAATGGTATTGATATGAATCGTCTGCTGGATGAACTGCATCATGCTGAGGAAACAGGAGAACCGTATGCTCTCTTAGGTGCAAGCTATAGTTTTGTCCACATGCTCGAGGAATTAGAACGTATGGGGAAAACTTTTTCACTTCCAAAAGGAAGCAGGATTCTGGATACCGGTGGATTTAAAAACCAGTCAAAGGAACTGGAATTAAATGATTTTTATCTTCTACTGTCGACTACTCTCGGTATAGAGCGCTCAGAGTGCATCAATATGTACGGAGTGACCGAGCTCAGCACACAATTTTACGATAAAGGGAATGAATCTGTTCCTTCGGTTAAATCGGGGCCTCATTGGATACGGACCCGGGTCATTAACCCGTTAACTGGGGAAGAGGTGCCGAAAGGAGAGCGCGGTGTCCTTGTTCACTGTGATTTAGGCAACTTTAATTCAGTTACGACCATTTTGACAGAAGACGTTGGAATCGAGCTCGAAAACGGATTTTTTCTTCTAGGCCGGGTACAAGGCACTGAAGCAAAAGGCTGTTCGATTGCTGTAGAAGAATTTTTAAAAGCCGCATCAAAAGGGGTTTCAGAATGAGGGAACTTGCAGGTTACCTTCCGGATATAGGTGAAACAGAATTTGAGACAAAAATTTTAACCTTTCAGAGCAAAAATGAAACGGTCGAAGTCGAAATACCTTTTCTTACAACAGAGCAAATGGACAAGGTAATTGAAAAAGTAAAAAAAGCGAGTGCTGAAACTTTAAAGTCATTTTCTATTTCGGAGATCGTCAGCATCATTGACCAAGCCATCGTCCGGCTGCTGGACCGCGATTCCCTATACCGACAAAAAGCAGAAAAGCTGCTGCCGATTGTGACAGGCTACGATGAAGAAATTATCCGGCTGGGTCTTACCTCATACTTGAAAACCTTCCGAAAAAAAGAACTTCAGCGTTTTCTTATAGAGGATTTAGGCAATCCGTTGCTTTTAGACGATTTCCAGCCTCGTGTCAAAGGCGGTTTTTCGAAAGCCTTGGGACCGAACGTATTTACCCATATTTGGTCTGGAAATGTTCCTGCTCTGCCTTTATGGAGCTTGATTTCAGGCTTGCTTGTGAAAGCAGGCAATATCGGAAAAGTTCCGAGCGCTGAGCCTCTGTTTTCGGGCTGGTTTGCTCATTTATTAGTGGAAGTAGAACCGAGGTTAGCTGACTGTTTGGCTGTTGTTTGGTGGAAAGGCGGCGATGAAGAGCGGGAGCATTCTATATTTGAACAATCAGATGTTGTCGTCGGCTATGGGGGCAATGATTCATTGCAATCTTTGCAAAATCGCATTCCGGTTACAACGCGCTTTCTGCCATTTGGCCATAAAATCAGTTTCGGTGTTGTGTCCCAGTCAAGCCTTGATTCAAGAAAAACATGGCAGTCGGTCCATCAAGCCGCACTGGATGTAGTTCGATATGACCAGCAAGGATGCTATTCCCCGCACATTTTTTATGTTCAGCACGGAGGAAAGGTTTCTCCAAAAGAATTTGCACGGTTTCTGGCAAATGAATTAGAAAACTTTCAAAAAAGACATCCGCGGCGGGAGCTTTCTATGGAAGAGTCTGTATCCATGGCTGCGTGGCGGCAAAGAGAAGAGATGATCATTTTTTCTAACCCGAATAATGAAGTGCTCGGCAATCAGGCCAATGACTGGACGGTTGTATATGAAGAAAATAACATTCATTTTACGCCAAGCAGTTTAAATCGTGTAATCAAAGTGATTGCATTTGAAACGATTGAAAACATTCTTCCTTATATTGCGCCCCACCGATCTCTGCTTCAGACCGTTGGGATCGCCGCAAATCCAAATGAACTTTTTGAGTGGGCTGAATTACTAGGAAAAACCGGCGTTACAAGGATTACGGCTTTAGGCTCAATGACGTCTCCGGAAGCTGGGTGGCATCATGATGGCCGATTTAATTTATTAGACTTAGTGAATATGGTAGATATAGAAGCAGCTGCGGAAGAATCAAGCGAACAGTTTGCGCCTTATGTGGATTAGGAGGCCGCGGAATGGAATTTTTAACAATGAAAGATATCACCTACGGGTATCAAGGAACAAATCCCGTCGTCGATAGAGTGAATTTAATTATTAAAAAAGGAGAGTTCCATTGTTTATTAGGGAAAAGTGGCTGTGGGAAGACCACCTTGTTAAAGCTTGCATCAGGATTGCTCCAGCCGGATAAAGGAAGTATCCACTTGAATGGAAAAGGCATGACTGAGCCTTCTCATGAATGCGGATTTGTCTTCCAGTCTCCTACCCTTTTAGAGTGGAAAGTAGTCATGGATAATGTTCTTCTCCCTGTTTCCCTTAGACGAAAGCTGACCGAAGAGGACCGGGAGCATGCCGCTGCTTTGCTGGAGATGATCGGTCTGTCTTCACATCATAAACGGTACCCGACACAACTCTCGGGAGGACAGCAAAGCCGTGTGGCCTTAGCAAGAGCGCTGATCCAAAAGCCATCAATGCTCTTTTTAGACGAACCCTTTGCTGCACTAGATGCCATCACAAGAGAAGAGTTGCAGGAAGATTTATTAAGAATCTGCGGGCTGCAGAATACTACGGTACTGTTTATCACACATGATATTTCAGAAGCTGTCTACTTGTCAGACCGTATTGCGGTTATGGATAATGGCAGCATTATCTATGAAGAAGAAGTGGATCTCGCAAAGCCGCGCACAATGGAAATGAGATACGGTTCGTACTTTAACGATCATTGTTTAACGTTACGCCAAATCATGAGTGAGGGGCGATCATGAAAAATATTCAATTTTATTCCTTTCTGCTTTTTATTTTTTTGCTTTTTTTATGGGAAATAATAGCCGGAAACATGTCAGAACTTGTACTTCCTGCCCCATCTGTCATCTTCCATACCCTGATAGATGGACTAATGACTGGATATTTTACAGCTCATATTATTCGGACGACCCTAGAGATTGTACTGGGCCTGATATTAGGTAGCCTTTTTGGATTTATCATCGGTATTTTGATGGGAGAAAGCGAATTGTTGCGCAAGCTTCTTTCTCCATACATCATTGCCAGCCAGGCAGTTCCTAAACTCGCTTTGGCTCCCTTGTTTATTCTATGGTTTGGCTTTGACATGACGTCTAAAGTCATCATTACAGCGCTAATTTGCTTTTTCCCGCTGCTGGAAAACACGGTGTCTTCCATTCAGTATGTGGATAAACAAAAAATAGAATTGTTTCGCATGCTTAAAGCGAGCCGGTGGCAAACCTTAATTCATTTAAAAATCCCGGCTGGCCTTCCGGGCATTCTGGCCGGACTCCGTGTAGCGGTTGTCCTGGCCGTAGTAGGTGCGGTGGTAGGAGAATTTATAGGCGGCAGTGAGGGACTCGGGGCATTGATTATTGCGTCCCAAGGGATGATGGATACACCATTAATGTTTGCTTCTTTAATCTTACTAACCGTTATCGGCATGATCCTCTACCAGCTCGTTAATATAGCAGAAAAAAGATGGTCAAAACCTTATATGAAGGAGACGAAAAAATGAAAAACAAAAATTTATTTGCTTTACTATTGTCCGCAGCAGTATTTATGACGGCTTGCGGTGCACAGGAACAAAAAACGGAAGCACCTAAAACAGAAGAAACGGACATTCTTCGGGTAGCCAGCTGGAGTCAGCCAATTACAGAGCAAACAAACTTGCTGGTAGATGAGGAAAAAGGGTTTTTTAAAGAAAATGGCTTGGATGTTACTGTCATTCCGGGAGCTGGCGGAGGAGATGCGATTAAAAATATTCTCTCCGGACAAGCAGATGTTGCTTTTACTGATCCCGGCTCATTATATTTTGCTTTAGACAAAGGTGAAAAATTGAAAGTCATGTATAATGTCTATCCTCAAAACGTGTTTAACATTGTTTCACTTAAAGAAAAAAATATTACAAAACCTGAAGATCTAAAAGGCAAAACGATTGGTGTATATAGCCTGTCAAGCGGTACCCGCCAGAACCTGCTTGTGCTGCTGAATCAAGTCGGTCTCTCCGAAAAAGATGTCAATATTGTTGAAACAGGCCTTCTAAACTTTGCGCCTCTCATGCAGGGACAAGTAGATGCCACAGCAGCAACCGACACTGGACTTGTCGTTGGTAAACAAAAAGGCTTAGGTGACGTTAATATATTAGAAGTAAAAGATTATTTGAATATTCCAAGTGATGTTTTTGTCGTAACAGAAAAAACCTTTGAAGAAAAGAAAGACGAACTGGAGAAGTTTTTAAAAGCTTATCAAACGAGCGCCCAGTGGATGATCGATAACCCCGAAGAAGCAGCTTCTTTAGCAAAAGAATATGCGATTGACGGGAAAAATGAGGAGCAAAACCTAGAAATCATTAAGCTCCGCAATGCATCAAGCATTTCAGAACTAACAGAAGAGCAGGGACTGGGTGCACTTGATGCCGCTATCTTGCAGCAGGGGGCAGACACGTATCAAAAACTAGGATTAGTTGAAAATAAACTCAATATGGAAGAGGTTGTAACAGAGGAACTGCTTCCTACAAAATAAGGGAGGACAATATGGGGAAATTTCAAGGGAAAGTTGTCCTTGTCACAGGGGCCAGCCGGGGAATTGGCGCTTCTATCGCTCGCGCTTTCGCAGCAGAGGAAGCATCTGTCGTCGTCAATTACCTTCAAAACAAAGAGGCCGCAGAACAGGTTGTGGCATCCTGTCTGAAGCTTGGTGGGGATGCCTGGGCCATTCAAGCTGACGTCACATCTGAAAGCGCCGTACAAGAATTGATCGAACGGGTTTTGTTGGAAATGGGTAAAATTGACATTGTCGTCAATAATGCTTTTACACCATATGCTTTTAATCCTGATGAGCGTAAGTTAGCCTGGGAGCTAAAATGGGAAGATTACCAGAATCAAATTGATGGGGCTTTGCGTTCCGCTCATTATATGTGCCAGACAGTTCTTCCCTTTATGAAAAAACAGAGCCAGGGAAGCATCATCAACGTGATCAGCAATTTAGTTGAAAGACCGATTGTTCCCTATCATGAATATAACACCGCAAAAGCGGCACTGCAGGGGTATAGTCGTAATTTAGCAGCGGAGCTCGGCCCTTTCGGCATAAGGGTCAACTGTATAGCACCAGGGCTCGTATATCCTACGAGTGCCAGCAAGCATACAAAAGAAGAGGTGAAAGAAATGATTATTGCGCAAACGCCCCTTCGCAGAATTGCACTTCCAGAAGATGTGGCTGGGCCGGTTTTGTTTCTAGCTTCTGATTGGAGCAAGTTCATGACGGGGCAGACCTTGTTTGTGGATGGTGGCTTTGTGATGTAATGCCAGTGTTTATAGAAACATGCTATTAGCGTTTATGTGTTATCATTCTGGACAATAAAAGTATTCTTGTTGTAAAGAAAGGAAAAGATAAAGAAGAGGTTGAAAAGAGACAATCAGGATTTTGGGAAACTGTCTTCAAATTAGAATTAGCAGATATCGCTTTTGCAGTTGATTCAATTCTTGCTGCCGTTGCACTTGCAGTAACCCTTCCAAATACGAACCTTCCAAACATTGGCGGTCTTGGTGGAGGGAAATTTCTCGTCATTTTTGCAGGTGGAATCATCGGCTTAGTTATTATGCGTTTTGCGGCAGACTTCTTTGTGAAGTTGCTTCAGACTAGACCGGGATTAGAAATTGCAGCGTTTTTAATCGTTGGCTGGGTGGGTGTTAAACTTTCCGTTTACACGTTGGCTCACCCGGATATAGCAGTATTATCAGAAAGATTTGCTAAATCACCAGAGTGGAAGATAACTTTTTATGCGGTTCTATTATTAATTGCTGCTGGTGGTTGGTTTTTTTCGAAAGAAAAAAAGAAGGAACGAACCAATAATCTTTATAAAATAAAAAACTGGTATTGAAAAGAAAAAGGAGTTTCAGTATTAAGCTGAAACTTTCAGGCTGTCGACAAAGTCGTCAGCTTTTTTGAATAGAGCCGATAGGTGAAGCCAGCCGGACTTCGCTTTCCACGGGCGGACGGCTTGCTTCCTCGCCGCTTTCCTGGTGCAGCGCTGATTTTTTGCTGCATAGATGGCTGACGGGACAGGAAATATATAAAACAATAGATTATTAACGTCACTAATAGAGCATAAGTAAAGCACAGTTGATTATTTAATCAACTGTGCTTTCGTTGCAGACGAGTATCAAATTATATTTTAAATTTACCCATAATTTCTTGTAAGTTAACAGCCATTCTAGACAATTCGCTGGCAGAGGCAGTGATTTCTTCCATAGAGGCTAATTGTTCTTCTGTGGAAGCAGCTACTCCTTGAGAATGCACAGATGTTTGTTTGGAAATGTCGCTGATTCCTGAGACAGTTGCACTTACTTCTTCAGCCCCAGCTGACATTTGCTGCGCAGTCGCTGCCATTTCACTAATTTGTGAGCTTATGTTATCCATTGAATTTAAAATTTCATTAAAGGTTGATTGGGTATTTTCAACGATTCCGAGACCTTGCTGTACACCAACTTTCACCTGGTTGATGGAATCAGTCGAACGAACCATATCTACTTGTATTTCTTTAATCAGCTGTGAAATCTGGGTAGATGATTGCTGCGATTGCTCCGCAAGCTTACGAACTTCATCTGCTACTACCGCAAATCCTTTTCCATGTTCTCCAGCTCGTGCCGCTTCAATCGCCGCATTTAATGCTAACAAATTCGTCTGGTCGGCGATGGAAGTGATCACTTCTGTAATTGCTCCGATTTCCTGCGATCTGTTATCAAGCAGCTTCATCACTTCATCACTTACATCTACCGATTGGTGAATGGCATGTATTTGTTGGACGGTTTGTTCTACGTATTCTCCACCTTGTTTTGCTTTTTCTGACAACTGTGTACCTGATTCTGCAATAGAGGAAGAGTTTTCCGCCATGTGTTGAATGCCCTGTGTCACTTCTTCTAGTGATTTTGAACTTTCTTCTACACTTACAGTCTGGTTTTCGGCCCCATTGGCTACTTCTTGAATCGAAGCTGTTATTTGTTCAGTTGCCTGGCTTGTTTGCTCTGCACCAGCTGTCAGTTGTTCAGATGAGGCGGCTATTTGTTCAGAACTTTCGTTTACTTCACGGATGACTTCACGTAAATTCTGTTTCATTACGTTAAATGAATTAGCCATATCTCCGATTTCATCCCTATTTTTTAGGTTAATATCTGCAAAGGAAAAATCGCCATCAGCAATTTGCTTTGCTGCTTCAGCCACTTTGCTGACGGGTCCGGCTATAATGCGGCTAATGTAAAAAGCGAGTGCTAGCCCAAGTATGACTGCAAGAATGGAAACGAGTAAGATCGTTACTTTTAAATTGGCTGCTTGCTGTGCTGCTTTTGCACTTTCCGTGTTTAGTACATCGAGGCACATTTTTTCTAGCTCAGTTGCTTTCGCAGCTAACTCATTTGCGATGGGAGTTCCTCTTTCTGCAAGTAATGTAACATAACCTTCTGTATTTCCTTCTCTTTTATAAGTGAATACTTGTTCGGCTACTTCCTTGTAATCTGAATGAAGCTGGTCTAGTTCTTTAAGTAGCTGCTGTGCTTCAGGTTTAAAAAGAACTGATTTTAAATATTCTTCTTCTTTGCCGTAACTAGCAAAGGTATTGTTATACAATTCAATATGGTCATCATTTCCCGACACGAGGAACCCTCGCACATCTCTCATCTCTTTTGCTGCTAAATACTTCATTTCTTTAGCGCTGGTAAGCTTCTGAACCTGTTCACTAACCAAAAAAGTGTATTGATTAGTAATAGATGTGAGTTGATATAAGCTGATTCCGGCGATCAGAACCAACAGTGCAAGTACTCCTGCAAATCCACTCAATAGTTTTTTGCTTATGCTCATTTTCACATACTTCCTTTCAAAATAAATATCGTTCTATAATAAAAAACGGTAATATCTAGATAAGTTGACCTTATCATTTGCCTTCTGTCACCCGGTGACCGGTCCACGCCTCTAAAGAGTGGCTGTATCATAAAAAGCAGCGTTATCCCTGCTGTGACGGTCTCTTTTGTGTAAGGACCGTTTTGGCCTACTTTGTTTCACAATAGCCGAAATGACGGCGGGCGCACGGCTTCGCGCACCATAGGGCAGGCGCAGAGCTCGTTTCCGCCGCTCTGCGGTCTAGAACAAGTCGGTAATCTATACAAAACGCACCAGCCTAAACAATTCTGTTTTCTAAAGTGAAAATCTTTATTCAACCTATATATCTTGAAAAAATATCAAACCCAGACAATTGATAAATCGAGCATGAGACTAAACACCTTAAAAAGGTCAGGGTTAATAGTACTAAAGGATTATATATATATCTTTCTTTGAAGGCAATATGTATATCTAATTTTTGTCTGAAAATGTCGAAATTTTGAATGATCTGTGTCTTTTTTGTTTCGCTCACGAGTAAAGTAACATAAGAAAGGTACATCTAATTTCACGATTATTTTTTTTATGTAATGTTTTTTTTTAGCATAATTCTTTATTTGAAAACATCCTTATTTTTACTCTTTCACATATAAAAACGCAGTCCATATAAGCATCAATTCTGCCATTACTGGTTAAACTCCTTTTTGAAAAACAGGCTGCAATCTATTTATGAAGGAAAAGTAAAAGCAATAAAGAGGCAGCATGAAATATAGTTGGTAATGCTTATTTGATTACATTTCGTGTTTTTATATTAACTCTGTGAAAAACAGTGTCATTTTTCAAGCGAATAAGATAAGGTAATGAGCGTAGGAAAAAAAGAAAGATCTCCATAGAGCCCTTATTTGAAATATTTAATTTGATAACTATAATGAAATTATTGTGTGTAAAAAACTATATAAGTTGAATTAACCTTTTTGCTTTCTCCGCCACTTGGGCTAAGCGCTGTTCTTGAACGCTTTTTTTGAACGGTAGTGTGTAAAATCATTTGTTCAACTTAGATACTTAAAATGAAAGGGGTATTAAATCATGGAAATAAAATCCAAAACAAATATAGGCGGACTCGAATTTGAATGGGATCTGGAAAAAGGAAATTTCCTATTTGAAGGGGAGGATGCGGTTCTTTTCTGGATTTCTTCCGCAATGAGAACGTTCTTTGATACGATTGAAGAAATTTCAGGGGAAGAAGCATCAAACCTTGTTTTTGAAACAACCGGTTTTCGGCAGGGATTAGTGGTGGGACAGTACTTCGAAAAAATAAAGGATGTCAGTATCGCGCAAGCGGCAGAATTGATTACGAATACATATGCCTCAGCTGGCTGGGGACGGACCACGATTAAAAATTTGGATTTTGAATCAAAAACGTTAACCGCTCATATTCAAGACAGCTGGGAATATAAAATCAACCTGGCACAAGAAAAGAAACAGGGTGGCAATTATCTTCCCGCGCACTATGCCGGCATCTTTACCGGACTGTTCGGTACAAATATTTGGTATAAAGTCGTCCAGCATCAACTGGAAGGCCATAAATATAGTGTGATTGAATATTTTCCGTCAGATGTAACGATTACAAATAACATTCATCAATTAGCGAGAAAAAAGGAAGCAGAAGAAATTCTTCGTTTAGAAGCCCTTGTAGAAGAAAAAACAAGTGAATTAAAAGAACTTGTTAAAGAACTCTCTTCCCCTATTATTCCTGTGCTTGAAGGAATTGTAGTCGTTCCATTGCTTGGAAAGTATGATGAAGAGCGTTCAGAAGAACTTGTTGTGAAAACATTAAATAACCTTCCTGCCCATAAAGCGAACTATCTTGTGCTTGATTTAACTGGACTTGATAAAGACATAAGTGAGCATACGGTAAGCCTCATTGAAAAAATCGGCTCTGCCGCTTCTCTCATTGGAACAGACACGATCCTTGTTGGTATATCTGCTGAACTCGGTATGATCATATCGCAATCAACGATCAATTTCTCAAGATTCGATTGTTTTCAAACGTTGCAGCATGGAATTTATTTTGCTTTAGGGCAACATGGCCGAAAGATTATTTAAAAGCTGAAGGGCTGTCCCAAAATGGACAGCCCTTTTGTATACGCCAAGTGTGGATTTATACTATTTTTGCTGCCGCCAGTACATTCATTTTGCTTGTTTTTGCTGTTGAATGTGAGCAATGCTTCGCTCCATTGCATCCATTAAGCTAAGAATATGTGAAGCGTCTGGAACCTGTTCAGTCCGTTTCGGTATTTTGGTTTTAATCAGCTTTTCCAGTTTTTCACGGTATTCGTCATAGTAGTTGGATGGATCGAACTTTTCGGTCATCTGCTCAACCAGCGCAAGTGCCGTTTCTTTTTCCTTCTTTGTCAACTTTATGCTGGATGGTTTGGACAGCTCCATCGTTGAGCGGATCTCATCGGGAAAATGGAGCGTCTCAAGGACAAGCTGATTATTAAAAACCCGGATCGTTGCCAGCCGTTGCCTTGAGCGGATCGTAATTTTTACGATACCAGCCTTTCTTGTTGTCATTAATGATTCTTTTAATAATGCGTATGCTTTTGTTCCTGCTGTATTAGAAGCCAAATAATAGGTTTTGTCAAAGAAAATCGGATCGATTTCGCTTAATCGAATAAACTCAATAATTTCGATCGATTTATCCTCAACATCACTTTTTATTCCTGCCAGCTCTTCATCCGAAATCACGATAAAGCGATCTGCCGCATATTCATACCCTTTAACTAATTCATTTGAATCGACTTCCCTATTGCAAATGGGACAAAATTTAAACTGCTTAATGGGGTTTTTACATTCTGCATGCAGCTGGCGCAATTTAATATCTTTGTCTTCAGTAGCAGCGTGGAGTTTGATCGGAATGGAAACCAATCCAAATTCGATCGAGCCTCGAAAAATGGTCTGCATATTTTTTCACCTCGGTCTTATTTTGCGGCCTAAAAACGTTTGCTATGCATCAATAGGGGCAATCGGGGCAGTTTTAACGGAAATAGTTTATTGAATGATGGAAAGGAGGCTTAAAAAGGAAAAGCATAAAAGGGCTTTAAAAGGGCACAATTTGGATAATGATTTAGTTGGGGAGGAATATGATTTTGAATACAGCGGAACATGCATTATCCATATTTGCCTTAGGCGGTGTAAATGAAGTCGGAAAAAATATGTATGCGGTACAATATGCAGATGATATTGTCGTGATTGACTGCGGATCCAAGTTTCCAGACGAAAGTTTGTTAGGCATTGACTTGATTATTCCGGATATTACATACTTGCGTGAAAACAAAGATAAAATCCGGGCTTTAATCGTGACTCATGGGCATGAAGACCATATTGGCGGCATCCCCTATTTTTTAAAGCAATTGAATGTGCCTATTTATGCCACTCGGCTGACGCTGGGCTTAATCGAAATAAAGCTAAAAGAACATGGGCTTCTTAGGGAAACACAGCTTACGTCTATTGATTCTAATTCAAATATTGAGTTAGGAACGATCCGTTTGACGTTTTTTAAAACAAATCACAGTATTCCTGATTGTTTAGGAGTTGCCTTCCATACCCCGGAAGGTACAGTCGTTCATACCGGTGACTTCAAGTTTGATTTAACGCCGGTAAATGACCAATATCCGGATATTCATAAAATGGCCGATCTTGGAAAAAACGGTGTGTTAGCTCTTTTATCGGAAAGTACCAATGCGGAACGCCCCGGGTTTACGCCATCAGAAAAGCTTGTCGGCACGCATATTGAAGAAGCATTTAACAAAGCGGATGGGAAAGTGTTTATTTCAACCTTTGCGTCGAATGTTCATCGTGTACAGCAGGTGGTCGATGCGGCGATAAAAACAAATCGAAAGCTTGCTTTGCTGGGCCGGAGTATGGTAAATGTTGTTTCAGTTGCCATGGAACTTGGTTATTTAAATATTCCTGACGAAATGCTGATTGACGCAAGTGAAGTGCATGACCTGCCGGCAGAGCGAGTAGCCATACTGTGCACAGGGAGCCAGGGGGAACCGCTGGCCGCTTTGTCTCGTTTATCAAATTCTAAATATCGACAGGTGGAAATTTTCCCGGGCGATACGGTTATTTTCTCTTCAACCCCAATACCGGGAAATGAACGAAATGTTGCCCGTATCATCGATAATTTATTCCTTTTAGGAGCGAAAGTGATCTATGGATCGGGAACAGCCACGGGTATGCACGTTTCCGGACATGCATACCAGGAAGAATTAAAATTAATGCTTACTTTAATGAAGCCAAAATACTTTATCCCCATTCACGGGGAATATAGAATGCTGTATCAGCACCGCCTGCTGGCTGAGTCTGTCGGCGTAGAAAAGGAAAATATTTATGTCGTTCAAAACGGGGACGTAGTCGATATCAGCCATTCTAATGCCCGGCAAACCCGGAAAATACCCGCCGGAAATATATTTGTTGACGGTTTGGGTATTGGAGATGTCGGGGACATTGTTTTGCGTGACCGTAAGCTGCTTTCTGAGGAAGGGATGCTTATTATCGTCATTACATTAAGCAAGTCAGAAAATAAAATTGTTTCAGGGCCGGATACAATTTCCCGCGGATTCGTTTATGCCCGCCAGTCAGAAGAGCTTTTAAATGATGTGAACGAAATTGTGACAAAGACCATTAACAAGCTGCAAAAAGAAAATGTTACCCAGTGGAAGATCATGAAACAAAATGTAAAAGAATCAGTCGGAAAATTTTTATATGCTCAAACAAAAAGACGTCCGATGATTGTTCCAATCATTATTGAAGTGTAACATGATGGAGAAGTAAAAAACATCCCCAGTGCCCGAGCGCTGGGGATGTTTACTTTTTCATTTGTCTGTTTTTGCCGCTTACATACTTGCTTCTCTGATAAACCTTTAACGAAATGCGGCTTTTGCAAATTTCATTTAAAAAATTAATCGATGTAGCGTCTCGCCCCGGCATATTCCTGCTTATATGGAGATGTATTCATTGAAATAATTTCTACACGTTTGCCTGCTTTTGGTGAATGAATCATTTTGCCGTTTCCGGCGTACATAGCGACGTGGTGAACGCGTCCTTTTCCATTGTTGTAGGCAAAAAATAAAAGGTCACCCGGCTTTAATGAGGATTTAGCGACTGCTTTTCCTTTTTTCGCCTGCTCGGATGCATCACGTGGAATGCTGATACCATGATACCGGTAAACGGAAGAAGTAAAGCCTGAACAGTCATAGCCGTAAGCGGACACACCCGACCACAAATAAGGAAGACCAAGAAATTGCTTGCCGGTTGTCAGCAGCGCGGTACCGGTCGGTTTTGGAATAACCGCTGCAGCGGCGAGAATACGAATATCGCTTTTCTTCAGCCATTTAGCGCCATTTGCCGGAGTCATCACCTGCACCCAATTTGTTTCTGATTTGATAATCGGCAGCTCTGTGTTAAAGCTTACTTCCATAAAGGGTGTTGTTTTATCGTGAAACAGGACAGCGGTTTTTGCTTTTACACCCGCTGTTTGGCACGCTTCATATGCGGCTGGCTGTGCTGTTACTTGTGCTTTTGGCAGCCAGCCGGGGTATCCTTTGCTGTTTTTGGGTGTGGATTGGTCTTTAACAGCAACCTGCACCCAGCTGCCGCTCGTTTTTAATACAGTTACTTCCTGGCCATATAGCGCCTGTGTTTCGGCTTTTCCTGTCAGCCAGAGCCGGTCTTTGACCGTCGACATTTTTGATGTCCATGCTTTCATGTTGACGGGGGTCGAAAGGACGTGCTGATCCATTTGACGTTTCGTGCCGGGTTCTTTCCAAAGAGTAGCAACGGATACATTAATATATGTTTTTTTAACAGATGTTTTTGCTGCACAAGCGGCAGGTTCTGCTGCTTGTGCAGCATATGGGACAAGTGAAAAAGCCATTATGTAAAGCATGATCGCCATCATCACCTTTTTAAAGGTCATATCTTGAAGCTCCTCTATATATATGGTGTTTGTTGTCATGAATATATCATGATTTAAAAGTATTGTTAATAGAATTTTTTTGTTTACGTACAATATACAGAGAATTCCGCTTTTCGTTACTATTGTATGTGCTGCGAGGGGTGACGTTGAATGGAAATTGACGAATAGGCTCCTGCATCATGTATAATGAAAAGGAAAGAAAAAGGAGGCGTTTGTATGGGCAAAAAATTACCAATAAAAGAACAGGTGCTTCTCGCGTATTATGTGCAGTATTATTTGGAGAACAAGCCGGCTGTCATGTATGAATTGCATGAACGGATGAGTGAGAATATGAAACCGGCGGTCTATGAAATTGCGATGAATGATTTATTTGACCAAGGACTGATTAATGGACTGGAAAAAATCCGCCATTATGATGAAACAGATGGTCAAATTATCAAACCAATGATTACAAACGAAGGCATTTTATACATTAATAACATACTGAATATTCAATCATACGCGAGCGATGGCCATAAGCTTGAATACGTGAAAAATAGTTTGACGACGAGCGGCCTGGAATTATCGATTCCGATCATTGAGGAATACGTTAATGAGGCAGCTGCTAAGAAATAGAAACCTCTAAGTATAGTCAAAATCAGAAAGCGGGCACTTGTCAACGGCCTAAAACCTCTTGAAATGAAGAGGTTTTTTTATATAGGTGCCTTACAAGGAAAGAAAAGAGGATTTAAACGTGAAAAATTGGATAACAATCATTCTATCGGGGATAGCTGTCCTCTCATTATCAGCTTGTACATTAGATGATGTGAATGATGTTCTCGAAGTAACAGAAGATGTATTGACAGCGATTGAAAAAGAAAAGCAGGATACCGCAGAAGAGCCGTTGAAAGAATCAACGAATATTTTAAAAACAAAAGGAACGATGGATCCGATTCCGGCAGATCTTGTTCGTCCGGTTGACGGCGATACAGCTGTATTTGCATTTGATGCGGACAGCGATGGGAAAAAAGAAGAGTTCAGCGCCCGTTTTCTGCTTATTGATACACCGGAAACGCGCCATCCACAGCTGGGCAAGCAGCCGCTTGGGGAAGAAGCAAAAGAGCGGACGGCGGATCTGCTCCAAAGCGGTGATATTACCATCGAATTTGATATTGGACAGCGGCTTGATAAATATGAACGGATTTTAGTATACGTGTACGTAGACGGACAAAGTGTTCAAGAAATACTTCTTCAAGAAGGCTTTGCACGGGTTGCTTACGTATATCCGCCAAATACACGCTACCTTGATGAATTTGAAGCAAAGCAGCAAATGGCTAAAAAGAAAGAAAAGGGTATCTGGTCAATGGATGGATATGTGACCGAACGTGGATTTAATTCAAAATAGGAGGGGATTTTATGATTCGACTGTGGGAAAAAGAAGCACCTTTTCAGATTGAGGGAGAAGAAATACCGTATATGATGGCTTATCCCGCTGGAACAAAAAGGGCGCCGGCGATGTTGATTTTTCCGGGCGGAGGCTACCGGAGACGGGCGGATCATGAAGGAGAACCGGTGGCGAAATGGTTAAACAGTCTTGGCATTCATGCGTTTGTTGTTCATTATCGGGTTGCACCGTATAAGCATCCCGTGCCGCTTTTAGATGCATCGCGTGCGATTCGTATGATCCGGCAACAGGCAGAAAAATGGAATGTGGACGAAAAGAAGGTTGGTGTACTCGGCTTTTCGGCAGGTGGGCATCTTGCCTCAACACTTGCCACGAAATATGACCATGGAATCAGCAGTGCGGTGGATCAGATCGAACAACAATCATCCCGGCCGGATGTCGTCGTGTTAGGGTACCCGGTCGTTACGTTTGGGGAGCATCGCCATGAGGGGTCTATGGAAAACTTACTCGGTCTCGGTTCCTCAGGCGAGCAGCGTTTATTTTTATCTAATGAACGGCACGTAACGAAAGACACACCGCCCGCATTTCTTTGGCATACCGCGGAAGATGAACCGGTTCCGGTTGAAAACAGCCTTTTATTTGCTGGTGCTTTAAGCCGTGCTGGTGTCCCATTTGACCTGCACGTTTTTCAAAGCGGCCGCCATGGTCTCGGTCTCGCCTCTGATCATTCGGAAGCTTTTTTATGGACGGCTGTCTGTGAGAAGTGGCTGAGAAAACAAGGATTTTAATGTGTTTTTTCCGCCTATAATGCAATGCGGGAGTATAAAAGGGAACAAGCTGTCATTATAAAAACGATAAAAACCAGACGGCATGCCGCTGTTCATCCGCTGCTGCCCGGTTGAATACTTTTTTTATATATGGAAGGTGAGAAGAATCCGCTATTTGCCGGTAAAATTCAGACGTTTCCTGCTCATCTTGAAACGATAAAAGAACGCCTTGTTTAAAGGTTTTTGGACAAGGTTTATTCATTTTAGGAGAAGGAGCAGATCCAGTTAATGCATGATAAAGAGCGGAGAATGCTTCAAAATGCTGCAGTTCATCTTCGCGAATGGCCAAAATCCGTTTTTTCGCTGAAGGGTTTGTCGTTAGATTGGCAAGCTTTTCATACCAATGAATGGCCGTATACTCTCCATTTATCGCTTTTGTGAGCTGCTCGTTCATCATAGAGAACACGTCCTTTTCTACATAGTAGTGCTATATCATATGCATGCTGTCGTTTTCTTGTTAAAATGGACGGGTAAATGGATGAGAAATGTCAGACAAAGGGGGGAAAGCAATGAAAGCCATTTTATTGAAAGAAACAGGCGGTCCGGACATGGCGAAGTACACAGAGGTGGAAAAACCAGTTCCGAGCATCGGGGAAATCGTCGTAAAGCTGAAGAACGCATCATTAAATCGGCGTGACGTGTTTATAACATATGGGATGTATCCGAGCATAAAACTGCCCTCCATTCTTGGGGCGGATGGAGCAGGCGTCGTTGAATCAGTTGGAGACGGAGTGGAGAGTCTTTGCCAAGGCGATGAGGTCGTTATCAATCCAGCTCTTCAATGGGGGGATGATATTCGGTTTAGCAGCTCTGAATTTCATACTCTCGGTATGCCAACCGATGGTACATATGCAGAATACGTGAAAATATCATGTGAAAATGTGTATAAAAAGCCACCCTATTTAACATGGCCCGAAGCAGCGGCGATTCCGCTTTCTGCTTTAACGGCTTACCGGGCTCTTATTACGCGCGGCGAGTTAACAAAAGGAGAGACTGTATTTATTCCGGGTATTGGGAGTGGTGTGGCGCTATTTGCCCTGCAAATTGCTGTCGCAAAAGGAGCTCATGTTTTTGTTTCATCAAGCAGCGATAGAAAAATTGAACGGGCGAAAGAAATGGGTGCGGCCGGCGGTATGAACTATAGGACAGATGGCTGGGTAAAAGCACTAAAGAACGAAATGGGCGGCGCCGATATCATCATTGATGGGATCGGCGGCGAAACATTTAAAGACTTAGTTCAGCTCGCCAGTCCAGGCGGACGAATCGTCAACTTTGGTGCAACGGCCGGACCGGTGCCGGAGCTTGTACTGCCGCGTGTTTTTTTCAAGCACCTTGATATACGCGGAACGACAATGGGCAGCCCGCAGGAATTTGCGGATATGCTGACGTTGTTTGAACAGCACGAAATCCGTCCAGTTATCGATAAGCAGTTTCCGCTTGAGGATGCCGTTTCAGCCCTCAAGTATATGGAAGACGGCGACTCGTTCGGCAAAATTGTGCTGAATATTGAATGAAAAATTGGAAAGCCTTTTTAACAACAGCTTCTATTGCGAAAGCAACAGGTATCTTTCAGGGAAGCGGCCTTGCTTTTTTACCTGGAGCCGATAGGTGTTTTAGGAAAGCAGCAAGGGGATATTCCGGTAAAGAATTTAAGTTGTCTACAATCTGAGTGGGCGCTTCCTAATAAGGAACGTCCACTTTTTCATTAAAGACATACAAAACTGGCTCATGAAGGTGATCCAAAACAAACGCCTTTTTTTTAGCACGACGCAGCTGACGGTACATCGAAAAGTCGCCGGCCGCTCCACCGATTAAAAAAGCGGATGTAATCATTAAAACAGCACTATTCAGCCAAATTCCCGCGATGAACGGAAGCAGGCCTGTTACCCAGAAAGGAAGGAGTAGCGCTCTTTTCATAGCAGAAACGGGCAGTATTTTTTTCGTGCCCGCATACGCAATGCCAAGTTCCCGGTTAATTCCATAAACGAGGTCCCTTCTTCTGCATTTCCCCCAAACTATAAAACCAATCAAGTGGAATATCTCGTGCAGAAAAATTAAAAGGATATACGAAATTGCCCACAAAATAAATCCCCACAATGAAAAAGAAAAGCCGCTTTCTAAATGGAGAAACGTCATAAGAAAGGTCCCGATGAATACAGAGATGAGCGTGAGAACAATTGCCCAGATATGAATACTTTTCATGTTTAATGTAATGACCTGGTCCGGTTCACGAGGAAGATTCATCGAAGTCACCCTTTCATTCCAGTTTTTGACGCACACATTGAACGATGCCGCTTAAGCTACATGTTCACGTGTTCCACGCTCCTTCAATTTTTTCGTATACCAGCTGTGCAGGATCATGCCGATAATAATCAGTACAATACCGCCGGATGCAATTGGACCTGGAAACGCCACATTGAAAAGCAGCACTTCACCGATCAAAGTAAACAATACCTGCGCGGACTGGGTCGCTTCAACAGACGCAAGCTGACCTGGATTGTGGCGGGATCGGTCAGTTGCGATAAAAAAGAGTGTTGTCGCAATAACACCAGATAACACGCTGACAATAAATGTCTGAACCAGCTGGCTTGAGGACGGTGCTCCATCCGTTGCCCAGCCAAATGCACTAATGAGAATCCAAAATGGGAGACTCGCAATAATCATGCCGAGAATCCGCGAAAATGTATCAAGCCGGCCGCCGCACAGTTCCATCATCTTCCGGTTGCCAAGCGGATACGCACAAGCCGCGATTAGCACTGGCAAGACACCGGTCATAAAGGCGGACGTTGTTAAGCCATCTGATTTTTCGAATTGA
The DNA here is from genome assembly GCF_001750285.1 of Domibacillus iocasae. Taxonomy (GTDB): domain Bacteria; phylum Bacillota; class Bacilli; order Bacillales; family Domibacillaceae; genus Domibacillus; species Domibacillus iocasae. The sequence continues at coordinate 151,513 of NZ_MAMP01000020.1, read as the reverse complement.
AGCAATGCAACACCGATCAAAATGACACAGGAAATCGCTAACGCGCCGAGCGGAATTTTATGACGGATTACCTGCCCGTTTATTTTCTCCGTAAACAGCGGCGTTAAGAGAACACCGGCGACAATCGTTAGCTGCCATGTGCCGCCGACAACCCAGCCTGGTCCGGATGCCGCTGCATACGTAATCGGAGCATAAAAAAGCCCAAATCCGAAAAAGCTCCACACAACCCATGCAATAGGATTGCGCTTCATTTCTGTAAATAGCGGCCGCAGTCTGCCGCGCATGGCGACAATGATCGCAAAAAACGGCATCATAAAGAAAAAACGAAGGGAGGCACTCCACATCCAGCTCCCGCCCGACAGCTCCATCGAACGATTTAAAATAAAGGTTACTGCAAAAAACACCGAAGCTAAAATGCCAATGGCTATTTCTTTCATAAAGCGCCTCTTTCCCGGTATCTGTCCTCTAATTCGTTAATATGTCCATGCGCTGGATGACAGGCACCCTTATGTGTATGTTAAAATCATATCATACTGACAAAAAACAAGGGGGAATTGCGATGAAGGCGATTGTGCATGAAGGAGCCGCCGGACTTAGCGGTGTTTCTTGCCGTGAAACAGAGGAAGCGGTACCAAAACACGGGGAGGTACGGATTCGGTTAAAAGCAGCGGGGCTGAATCATCGCGATTTGTTTGTACTGCACCGTCATCAAGAGCATGAGCCGCCGCTTGTGATCGGATCAGATGGCGCGGGTATCGTGGATGAAGTCGGCGCGGGTGTAACATCGGTTAAAGTGGGAGACGAAGTGATCATCAACCCGGGACTTGGCTGGCCGGACAAAAGCGATGCGCCGCCTGCTGGATTTGAGATTGTTGGCTTGCCGTTTCACGGAACATTTGCAGAATTAATCATTGTGCCCGCAGAAAATGCGGTACCGAAGCCGCAACACTTGTCATGGGAAGAAGCAGGAGTCTTGTCACTTGCCGCTTTAACGGCATACCGTGCACTATTTACAAGAGGCAATGTTAAACCTGGCATGACGGTATTAATCCCAGGCATCGGCAGCGGAGTAGCGACGTTTTTGCTTCAATTTGCAAAAGCAGCAGGTGCTGCTGTGTACGTCACGTCACGTTCGGAAGAAAAGCGCCAAAAAGCGCTGGAAATCGGCGCGGATAAAGCCATTGATTCAGCGGACAGCTGGACTGAAGCGCTCGGCGGAGAAAAAGTCGATCTTGTTATTGAATCTGTCGGTGCGGCGACATTTAATCAGTCGCTTGAGCAGTTGAAAACTGGCGGTACCATTGTTACGTTTGGTGCGTCGGCCGGGGATGAAGTGATGATTAATTTACGAACCTTTTTTTATGGCCAGTTTAACATGCACGGCTCAACGCTCGGCAGCGGTGAAGAACTGAATGAAATGCTTCAATTTATCGAAAAACATGAACTACACCCTATTATGGACCGGACGTATACACTTGATCAATTTGAAGAAGCCTTTACAAGAATGGAAAAAGCCGAGCAGATCGGGAAAATTGCATTTTCTATTGAATGAGACGCTTTAGTGTGATAAAACTAGTAACAAGATTAATTAGAAAAGCGCAAGGCGTCTGTTTATCGGCTTTATGCAGAACAAAAGCTAATAAACACGGCATCGTGCCGCCGCGCGTCAAAACTGCCACGTCATGTGGCAATCGCCCGACTTAGATCATCCTGATCGTCGCAACGCTTTTGTGACCTGCATCCTGCAGACCTAGATGACGCCTGGAGCTGGACATTATTAAAAGTGTATATTATTTTCTTAGTAAATTAAATAGGAATCACCACTGGGGGTGCCCTTAATGGGGCTGAGAGAGGCGAGCTGCCTTAACCCTTATAACTTGAACCGGTTTGAACCGGCGTAAGGAAGGGGTGTTTTGACGCATTACGCCAATTTGTCATGACAGCCGTTTCTTCCTTGCGAAGAAATGGCTTTTTTACGTTTTAGAAAGGGAGGCTGCTATGTCCACGATCACACAATTACATATACAAATTGATGAGCGGAAAGATGAACTTATTGATTTGTTGAAAACGTTGATTTCATTTAAAACTCCGGCACCGCCTGCCCGTAATACGGAAGAAGCACAGCAGTATGTCGCTGCTTTTTTGTGTGAAAAAGGCTTCGCAATTGATAAATGGGATGTCTATCCGGGAGATCCGAATGTCGTCGGTACATTAAAAGGAACAGACAGCGACGCGTATAAAAGTTTAATTATAAACGGCCATATGGATGTAGCAGAAGTAAGTCCAGACGAGAAGTGGGACGCGGATCCGTTTACACCGATTATTCAACATAATGCTGTCGTCGGGCGTGGCGCAGCAGACATGAAAGGTGGTTTGGCAGGCGCTTTATTTGCGATTCAGCTGCTCCACGAAGCGGGTATTGTGCTGCCAGGTGATTTGATTTTTCAATCTGTCATCGGTGAAGAGGTGGGTGAAGCGGGTACCCTTCAATGCTGCAAAAAAGGCTATAGCGCTGATTTTGCCCTTGTCGTCGACACGAGTGACCTGCATATTCAAGGCCAGGGCGGCGTCATTACCGGGTGGATCACATTAAAAAGCGATAAGACGTTTCATGATGCGACGCGCCGGCAAATGATTCACGCGGGCGGCAAGCTGCTAGGGGCAAGCGCCATTGAAAAAATGACAAAAATTATTCATGGTCTGCAGGAGCTTGAGCGGCACTGGGCGGTCATGAAAAGTTATCCTGGATTTCCAGCAGGGACAACAACGATTAATCCGGCGGTAATTGAAGGAGGACGTCACGCTGCTTTTATCGCGGACCAGTGCCGCCTTTGGATTACAGTCCATTTTTATCCGAATGAAACATATGAAAGTGTGGCAAAAGAAGTAGAAGAATTTATCGGAAATATAGCAAAAGGCGACCTGTGGATGCAGGAAAACCCGCCACAGTTTGAGTGGGGCGGCACGTCCATGATCGAAGACCGCGGAGAAATTTTCCCATCGTTTGAAGTGGACCCTGATCATGCGGCCGTTCATACATTGATAGGCGTACACAGCATGGTACTAAAAGAAAAGCCGCTACTTGACGTGTCACCGACCGTAACAGATGGCGGATGGCTGGCGGATGCTGGCATTCCAACCGCGGTTTACGGACCCGGCAAGCTGCATCATGCCCATGCCGTTAATGAGCGGCTCGATATCGATGAACTCGTCCAATACACGAAAGTGATGGTTTCCTTTATATACAATTGGACGCACAAAAAGAAAGGAGACCAGTGATATGAAATTCAGCGATCAGCTAAAAGAAAAATGTCTGCCGATCTGGCAGCAAAATCATAACCATCCGTTTGTAAAAGGAATGGGCGATGGGACGCTCGATCCGGATAAATTCCGTTTTTATATGGTGCAGGACTACTTGTACTTAATTCAATATGCAAAAGTGTTTGCGCTTGGCGCGGTTAAAGCGGACGACATTGCCACAATGGGAAAATTCGCGGCGCTTTTGGACGGGACGTTAAATGAAGAAATGGCCCTGCACCGGCAGTATGCGGCCCGGTTTGGCATCACAGAAGAAGAGCTTGAGCAGGCGAAGCCGTCACCGATTACGCTTGCCTATACGCACTACATGCTGCATGCGGCGCAAAACGGGACGATTGCGGATGTCGTAGCGGCGGTCCTTCCATGTGCCTGGAGCTATTGGGAAATTGGCAAAGAATTAAACAAGCGGCCGGGCGCAGCGGATCATGAACTGTACGGCGAGTGGATCGCGATGTACTCATCAGAGGAGTTCGGTCAGCTGGCCCAATGGTGCATCGATTTAATGGATGAACATGCAGTTGGAAAATCGGATCAAGAGCGCGTGCGGCTGGAAGAGATTTTCTTAAATACGACCCGGTTTGAGTATATGTTCTGGGATATGGCATACAACGGGGAAATGTGGCCGGGCGATGCGTAAGCCGGTGCTCCAGTTTCAGGATGTGTCGTTTTCATATGACGGCAAAAAAACGATCCTGGATGGGTTTCATTTAAACGTGTACGACCGCGAATTTATCACGATTATTGGTGCGAGCGGTTCGGGAAAAAGTACGCTTTTTCGCTTGATTACCGGTCTTGAAAAGGAAGAACACGGTGCGATATGGCTAAATGGCGAGCAGGTGAAAAATCGCCACGGCCGCACCGGCTATATGCCGCAGCAGGACTTATTAATGCCGTGGCGGACGGTACTTGAGAATGCCGCGGTTCCGCTTGAGCTTGCGGGAGTTGGCAAAAAAGAAGCAGCAAGCCGAATTTTGCCGCTTTTGAACGAATTTGGCCTCAATGGTTCTGAACATAAATATCCGTCTGAGCTGTCCGGCGGAATGCGGCAAAGAGTATCGTTTTTACGGTCGGTTTTAACCGGTTCAAACATCTTGCTTCTCGATGAGCCGTTCAGCGCGCTTGACGCGATTACGCGGCTGTCGATGCAGGAATGGCTCTTAGACCAGTGGGAAAAAAGGGAGAAAACGATTTTGTTTATTACGCATGATGTAAATGAAGCGCTGTTTTTATCCGACCGGATTCTCGTTTTTCAGGAGACACCGGTCCAAACGCTTCAGGAAGTCATTGTGCCGCTTGACCGCCCAAGATCGCTGCGTGATTTAAACGATCCAGCTGTAGTGAGGCTAAAGGATGGGCTGATTGACCAGCTGCGGAGCGGGGGGAATAAGATTTGATGAAAAAATATGGCCCCGCTATCCTGATTGTCGTTTTTTTATTTGGCGTATGGGAGCTGGCTTCCCGTACCGTCAATTTGCCGTTTATTTTTCCACCGCCATCCGGTGTGGCAATCCGGTTTTGGGAACTGCGGGAAACACTGCTGTTTGATCATTTGCCGCCGACGCTTGCCATTATTTTAATCGGTCTTGCGATATCGATTGTGCTCGGTGTGGCACTGGCCGTCTGGATGGCGGTGAGTGAAACGGCGGAGCGCGCTTTTTATCCGCTTGTCATTTCGTCGCAAATGATTCCAACGATTGCCCTCGCGCCGATTTTTATTATGTTTTTCGGCTATGGCATTTGGAGCAAAGTGGTGGTCACCGTACTGATTACGTTTTTCCCGATTACCGTCAATACGTTTGACGGGCTGAAATCAAGCAGCAAAGAGCTGAGAGAATTGATGCTGACGATGGGCGGGACAAAAAAAGATATCTTTTTAAAAGTGCAGGTACCGTCGGCGAAACCGCATTTTTATTCCGGCTTAAAAGTAGCCGTTACCTTAAGTGTGATCGGTGCGGCGATTGGGGAATGGCTTGGTGCCCAGGCGGGACTTGGATACTTCAGCCGCCGGATGATGACTCAATTTGACGGCGCGGCTGTGTTTGCGCCAATTGTTCTGTTATCGGCTGTTGGTATTGTTTTATTTTTACTTGTGAAGGTACTTGAAAAACGATCAATGAAATGGAGGAATAAAGAATGAAAAAATGGACAGCTGGTATTCTCGCGGCACTGCTGCTTGCGGGATGCGGGTCAAGTGCAAAGGAAGAAGGAACAGAGAAAGCGACAGGGGGCGGCAGTGAAGAGCAAGAGCTGCGGGATGTCAGTATTATGCTCGACTGGTACCCAAATGCGGTGCACAGCTTTTTATATGTAGCAGAGGAAAAAGGCTATTTTGAAGAAGAAGGAATTAATCTCGACATTCAATTCCCGGCCAATGCAACCGACCCGATTGCCATGGCTGCGTCAGATCAAGTAACGCTTGCGATTACCTATCAGCCGGATGTTATTGTTGCACGTACTGAACAAAATGTCGGCGTGAAATCGGTTGGCGCGATTGTACGGGAGCCGTTAAACCGCGTCGTATCGCTTGCAGAAAGCAATATTCAGTCACCAAAAGACTTAGAAGGCAAAATAGTCGGCTATACAGGCATTCCCCTGAATGAATCGATTGTCCAAACAATGGTAGAGCAAGATGGCGGTGACCCATCGAAAGTGGAATTGATCGATGTTGGCTTTGAATTAAATTCAACACTTATCAGCAAAAAAGCAGATGCTGTTGTCGGTGCGTATATTAACCATGAAGTACCGCTTTTGGAGTTTGAAGGGTACAAAACATCAAATTTTGATTTGACGGAATACGGTGTGCCGTCGTTTTATGAATTAATTGCCGTCACAAGCGACAAAACGTGGGAAGAAAACCCGGAACTCATCGAAGCGTTCTGGCGGGCCGCAGGGAAAGGCTTTGATGACATGAAAGCAAACCCGGAGGAAGCACTTGATATTTTGATGGCCAATCAGGAAACAGAAAATTTCCCGCTTGAAGAAGAAGTAGAAAAAGAGAGCATGGATATTTTATTGCCGCTGATGGAGTCCGAACAGGGCTTTGGCTATCAGGAAGAAGAGCCATGGAAAGAAACAGCCGAATGGATGAAAGAAACAGGCTTAATTGAAAAGGATCCAAAAATCGACGAGCTGTTCGTCAATATGCCGGAATAAAGAGGAAGTGCCTGAAAATTCGGGCAGTTCCCACTGTTTTCGTGTACAATGTAAGATATGCAGGATGTAAAGGAGAGGGATATACTTGTTAACAAATGATCTCGATTTCCGACTCGAGCCGAGACTGAAAGACTTATACGATGAACATAAAAAACGTTCCGCTAAAATAGACTGGGGCTACCATGAATTTTTGCCATGGGATAAAGCACAGGATTTTCGCCGTGTTCCTTGGGATCCATCGCAGGTTACATTGCCTGCAAGTGTCGTAACTGCTATTGAAACAGCTCTTTTAACAGAAGTGAATTTGCCTTGGTTTACGTCGCATCTTGCGCAGACATTTAAAGGCTCGCTTTCTATCGTAAAAGATTTTGTTTATACATGGACTGCAGAGGAAGACCAGCATTCAAATTTGCTTGAGACGTATTTGCTTATTACACGCAGTGTGGATCCGAATCGGCTGCATGAACTTCATAAAATGACTGTTGAGAACGGCTGGGAGCCTGATTTTCACACACCGTTTGAAACGATGGTGTATACATCGATGCAGGAGCTTGCGACCATGGTGTTTTACAACAATGTCGCGAAAGAAGCGAACAAGCACGATCCGGATCTTGGCAGACTGCTGCGCCGCCTTGCAAAAGATGAAACGCTTCATTATGCGTTTTACCGTGACGTGATCAAATTTCATTTGCAGCTTGAGCCAAATTATTGCTACCACCTTGGCCACGTTATTAAAAACTTCCAGATGCCGGGTGCCGTTATGCCGGATTTTGAAAACCGGATGGCGATTATTGCAAAAGAAGCAAACTACGGACCGCTTGAATACTTTGATCAAGTGCTCGATGTAATTATTAAGTATTGGGATATTGAAAACCTCCGCCCAATCGCGCCGGAAGCAGAAAAAGCACGTCTTGATATTTTAAACTACCATGCACGGATGAAGCGTGTAAAAGAACGGTTTATGCGTTCACAAAAGTAATTGAATCATGGATAATATGCACAAAAAGGATAAAATGACAAAAATCTGTTCGGAAAAGGGATGCTATGGTACGCTTATTTCATTCCCTAATGTGAACAGAAGTGTCTCACATCCCCAGGGAAAACGAAGCACCGCGCTTCGTTTTCTTTTTTTATTTATTGGAGGCGTTTACAAGGTGGCAGTCTTCATAAGTGTGCTTATTCAAATTATTCTTCCTATGTTTTTGCTTATTGCAGCTGGCGCTTTTTTGCACCGGAAATATACATTGCACATGCCGACATTATCACAGTTGACCATTAATTTCTTTTTGCCGATGGTGTGCTTTGTGAATATATATGAAACAGAACTGTCAGGTAAAACCGCTGTGATCGTTTTTGTTTATTTGGTGCTGTTTAATGGACTTTTAATCGTAGCAGCCATGCTCATCTCCAAGCTGGCAGGGTTCGACCGGAAATTATCATCCAGCTTTCAAAACAGCGCCGTTTTAAGTAATTCAGGCAATTATGGTCTTCCGGTAAGCGGTCTTGTGTTTGCCGCAAATCCACTTGGCTTATCTATTCAAATTATCATTTCGATTTTTCAAAACCTGCTGACATATACGTGGGGGTTTTACAACTCTGTTTCCGCTTCGGCCGATAATGAGAACGTGCTGAAAAAAGTACTCAAGCTGCCAGTGCTCCATGCCCTTGTTTTAGCTGTTATGTTAAAAGCAGCCGGCATCAAAATTCCAGTCTTTTTATGGTCACCAATCGAAAATTCATCAAATGCTTTTTTAGCGGTCGCTCTCATTACGCTTGGCGCACAATGTGCTTATATGAAAATCACATCTATTTCTAAGCCGCTCATACTTGCCGTTGCAACGAGACTGCTGCTTTCACCGATGATCGGTCTGCTCGTTATTTTCCTGCTGGATGTTCATGGGACGCTCGCACAGGCGATGTTTATTGCCAGTTCATTTCCTACATCACGAAATAGTGCGCTTTTGGCGCTTGAATACGATAATTATCCGGAATTTGCGTCACAGACTGTTATTGTTACCACTGTTCTCAGCAGTGTAACAGTGGCATTAGTCATTTATTCAGCAAAAATATGGTTCCCTTTGTAAGCGCGTTTTTTTCTAAGCCGTGCTCTTTTTCGTTATGGTAAAATGAAAAGGACGAGGGAGGGATATGGATGATTGAAAGCTGGATGGCGGAAGTGCAGAAAACGCGCCGGGCACTTCGTTCGAATATATTAGAAACGGTGCTGAATGAATTTGACTCACGGATCACCGGCCTGAGTCATGATAAACGCAAGCAGAAATACAGGCAAATGGCGGAAAACCCATTTCGATTTTTCCGGGGCAGCGCCTATTTATTTTATTACGATGTGACAAAAATTCCATTTTCATTTCATACACCAGACGACAAACCGACTTGGATTCAAGGCGATATGCACGTGGAGAACTTCGGTGCGTTTCAAAATAACGAAGGGGATATTGTGTATGATGTTAACGATTTTGACGAAGGCTACATGGGTTCGTACGTATATGATTTACTGCGTATGACTGTCAGTATCGCCCTTTATTGTGAGCAGTATGGTTTTAGTGACGCAGAAGAACGGATGCGTGTATTTCTTGACGCCTATTACAAACAGCTGAAAAAGTTTGTAAAAGGAAAAGAAGATCCTGTTACTCTTTTTTACACAGAAGAGAATACAACGGGCCCGATTCGCAAAGTGCTCAAAAAACTTGAAAAACGTGATTCAGCACGACTGCTTGAAAGATGGACAGTAAAAGAAAACGGTGCACGGACGTTTGGCTTTTCAGAAGAACTCGCGCCCGTTACACAAAAAGAGCAGGAAAAAATTGACGCCGTTTGGAGCGAGTATATAGCTAGCCTGGATGATACAGACCGAAAAAAAAGCGGATTTTATGAAATAAAACATATCGTACGCAAGCATGGATCCGGTACGGCTTCGATCGGTCTCGACCGCTATTACATTTTAATAGAAGGCAAGCAGGAATGCACAGAGCAGCTTGATGACTTGATTTTGGAAATGAAAGAAGTGCGTGCTCCAATACCAGCTTATTTTATGCCATACAATGAAGAATTTTGGCTGAAATACGGTCATCAGGGTGAACGTGTTGTCACGACCCAAAAAGCGATGCATCACCATGATGATCCATTGTTAGGTTATGTCACGATCGACAACCGGCATTTCTACGTGCGGGAACGGTCTCCTTATAAAAAAAGGGTAAAGCCGGAAGATATTGAAAACGAAAAAGAGTTTGATAAAGTACTCGACGTCTTCGGCGGCATTGCGGCGAAAATTCATGCCCGAGCGGATGTAGACATCGCGCATTCACTCTTAGATTATCATAGTGAAGAAGAGATCTTAAATGCGATTGGCGAGAATTTTGATGCGTTTTCTGAACAGCTCGTTTTTATGTCAATGGCGTATAAGGAACGCGTCAAACAAGATTACGTACTGTTTTGCGGCTGGCTGAATACAAAATTTACGTAACAAAAAAACTGCCTCTCTCTGGGCAGTTTTTTTCATGAAACGAGTTTTAAGCCGATCACAGCAATGATAATCATGGCAATAAATAAAAGCCGCTTGGCGTCACGCGGTTCATTGTAAACAATCATGCCAACAAGCGCGCTCCCGACCGTACCGATTCCAGTCCAGATACTATACGCTGTGCCCATTGGAATAGAAGCCATGGCAATAGACAAAAAAAGAAAACTCAGTCCGAAGCCGCAAATTAAAATCAGCCAGGAGCGTAACGTTTTTTGTTCGTTGACCATTGTCATGCCGGCAACACCGACTACTTCTAAAAGGCCTGCTGCGATTAATAGGGTCCATGTCATGATGCCGCCACATCCTTTTCATGTGTGACCATTTTTAAGCCAATAATACCGATAAGAAGAAGCATGATGAGCGCCACTTTCATCCAGCTGAACGGCTCGCCAAACATGGCCATATCGAGTAAAACCGTTCCGGCGGTTCCAAGGCCAACAAAAGCCGCATACACGGTGGTGGCCGGTAAGTGTTTGGAGCAATAAATGAGCAGGCCAAAGCTGACTGCAATCGCCACAGCCGTTCCGATCCATTCAAAAAGCGAATCAGCATGTTTTAATCCTGCTGCCCATCCAACTTCAAAAAATCCCGCAATAAGAACGAGAAGCCATTTGGTATTCATCTCTATTCCCGTCCTTTCATAAAACTCTGTTCAAATATCCGCCATGCGACATTGAGCCGCTTTTCTGAGCGCTCGCGTGTGCCGTAGCATAGTTCGACAAATACACTGTCTAAAATAATCGTATACATAACACCAGCATCGTCGCTATTCACAGAAGACCTGTTTAAGAGGGCTTTGACTTTTGCTTCAAGTGCCCCGAGATAAGAATTATATTGTTTAAGAATATGTTCTCTTAAAAAATCAGGCGGGAAAAAAGAGCTTGTCAGAAAAAAGCGAAACAGCGGATCCTTATCGTAAAGAAAAAGGCATGATTGGAGCAGCCCGTATAAATCATTGGTTTCTCCCACTCTCTTCATTTCAGCATTGAACGCATCCTGAAAGATACATTTAAATAAGTAATCCTTGCTTTTATAATGTGCGTAAATAGATGGTTTTTTTATGCCGACGTTTTCGCTTATTTGAGCAAGGGATGTTCCAGCGTAGCCGTATTCAGCGAAAAGGGAAGCTGCTGCTTGTTTAATCGATTCTTTCATTTTCCAATCCTTCCTACCGTTCGTTAGTGCGTATAATAACATAGATAAAGAAACAAAGCAAAAATGCCCGCCTTTTCCAGGCGGGCATCATATTATGTTGTATACTCACCATTAATTTTTACGTAATCGTACGATAAGTCACAGCCCCAGACGGTTGCGGCACCTGTTCCATTTCCAAGTGAAATGTTAATGAGCACTTCATTTGTTTTTAAATAGTCCTCTAGCTCCGTCCGCTTGTCTTCAGTCGGCATCCCATCTTTGAACACGTGAACATCCGCAAATGAAACCGAAACAGAGGAAGTCTCGATAGGATCCTCTGAATTGCCAATCGTCGACATAATCCGTCCCCAGTTCGGATCTTCTCCAAATATAGCCGTTTTAACGAGCGGCGAATTAATAATCGATTTGCCGATTTTTTTGGCAATTTGATCACTTTCTGCCCCGGTTACCCGTACTTCTACAAGTTTCGTTGCGCCTTCCCCGTCACGGGCAATTTCTTTTGCAAGTTCAATGCAAAGATCTGTTAATACCGACTCGAATTCGGCTAAATCCACATTGCCGGCCAGCCCGTTTGCCAAAATGGCCACGGTGTCGCTTGTGCTTGTATCGCCATCAACGGAAACGCTGTTAAAGGAAACATCAACCGCTTTTTTCAGCATTTTTTTTAAGTCAGCAGGCTCGATTTCCGCATCCGTTAGAATATAGCTGAGCATTGTCGCCATGTTTGGCTCAATCATGCCTGAGCCTTTCGCCATTGCGGCAATTGTGACATCACCGATCTTGCGCGTCCGGAACTTTGGATAGGTATCTGTCGTCATAATCGCCCTTGCTGACTGCTCAAGTCCATCCGCTGTCAGCTGCTTTTTTAAGCCGGGAACAGCTGCGGTGATTTTTTCAATCGGCAGTGGAACACCGATCACGCCAGTTGATGAGGGAAGGACGTCGCCCGCATGAATGCCGAGCTCAGCAGCGACTGCTTCAGTCATCGTCCGGGCATCTTGAAGGCCTTTGTCACCGGTTGCGACGTTTGCATTTTTGCTGTTAACGGCAATCGCCTGCAAATAGCCGTCCGCCACATGTTCTTTTCCAATCGTAATCGGCGCGCCGCAAAATTGGTTTTTCGTAAACATTGCCGCGGCGGAAGCGCGGACATCTGAATAAATAATCGTAAAGTCGAGCGTATCATCTTTTATGCCTGCATTAACAGAGCAGGACGTAAATCCTTTTGGAAAATGAGTCAAAGAAAATCCTCCCAGCTATTTATCATGATGTTATCATTATACAATGAGATGCTTGAACAAGTGAAGAGGATTTGAATAATTATTCAAATTAAATGAATATAACGCCTTGACATATAAATAAAAATCAGTAAGATAGAAAGATAACATAGGAGCAGAAAGGGTGAGAAATCATGATCGAAGTACGCAAAGCGGTGCTGGCTGACGTGGAGCAAGTATTTGAACTCGTGAATCATTATGCAAATGAAGGGCTGATGCTGCCACGAACGAAAGATTCCCTCGTTTTAAACCTGCAGTCTATTTTTGTTGCGGAGGAGGACGGAGAGATTCTTGGCATTGCCAGCCTGGCGATACTTGGTCACGATCTCGCTGAAATTCGTTCACTCGGTGTGAAAGAAAATGCGAAAGGACGCGGCATTGGAAAAATGCTCGTTGAACGAGTTGTGGAAGAGACGACATTAATCGGTATTCCAAAACTTATTTCGCTCACGTATCAAGTTGTTTTTTTCGAAAAATGCGGGTTTGAAGTCATTCAAAAAACTGAAATGCCTCAAAAAGTATGGACCGACTGCATTCATTGTCCGAAATTTCCAAGCTGCGATGAAATTGCGATGGCCATTAAAACAGCTTAATAAGAATCGGCTGCCCATAACAGGACAGCCGATTTATTTTTTTCATCTGATCATTTTTTATGAAAATAGGGTATAAAGAGTTTATATTGTTTTTCACAAGCAGATGACAGGAGAGATGAAAATGGAAAAAAATCGTACAATGATGCAATTTTTTGAGTGGCATTTACCTGCGGACCAAAAGCACTGGACCAGACTGGAAGAAAGAGCAAAAGAATTAAAGGATGCGGGTATCGGAGCCATATGGGTTCCTCCAGTCACAAAGGGACAGTCTGCGGAGGACACAGGCTACGGCGTGTACGATTTATTTGATCTTGGCGAGTTTGACCAAAAAGGGACGGTTCCAACAAAATACGGGACAAAAGAAGAACTTGAAAAGGCTATTAAAGCCTGTCATGATGCCGGCATTCACGTATATGTGGATGTGGTGATGAATCATAAAGCTGGGGCGGATGAAACAGAAAGATTTGCAGTCGTTGAAGTGGATCAAAATGACAGGAAAAAAGTAATCTCGGAAGAACCGTTTGAAATAGAAGGCTGGACAAAGTTTACATTCCCCGGACGAAAAGGGAAATATTCAGATTTTAAATGGCGATTCCAGCACTTTAATGGGACAGATTATGATGCGAAAGAAGACCGGACCGGCATTTTCCGTATCGAGGGTGAATATAAAAATTGGAATGATAACGTTGATGATGAATTTGGCAATTACGATTATTTGATGTTCGCCAATATCGACTATCGTCATCCAAAAGTGCGTGAAGAAGTGATCAAATGGGGCAAATGGATGGCAAAAACACTGGACTGTGATGGGTATCGTTTGGATGCTATTAAACATATTGATCACAACTTTGTTGATGAATTTACAAAAGAAGTAGTAGAAGAGCGGGGAGATGACTTCTTTTTTGTTGGTGAATTTTGGGTGGCAGATTTGGAACCATGCGCAAATATGATTGAAGAAACCGATGGCCGCATTCATTTGTTCGATGTCCCGCTTAAATATAATTTATATAGTGCTTCTCAAGAAGGAGCAAAATACGACCTGACAAAAATCTTTGAAGGAACAATCGTGGAAAATTATCCGCAAAATGCTGTTACATTCGTTGATAACCATGATACGCAGCCAGGCGAATCGTTGGAATCTTTTTTGGCCGATTGGTTTAAGCAAAGCGCTTATGCATTAACGCTGCTTCGCAAAGATGGCTATCCGTGCGTTTTTTACGGCGATTATTACGGCATTGGCGGAGACAATCCGGTCGATCCGAAAAAAGAAGCGCTAGACCCGCTCTTATACAGCCGTCTTCATAAAGCGTATGGAGATCAAGAAGATTATTTTGATCATCCGAATACAATCGGCTGGGTGCGTAAAGGTGTAAAAGAAATTGAGCGTTCCGGCTGTGCTGTTGTTATTAATAACAGTGAAGAGGGCGGAGATAAGCATATGTGCGTCGGCAAAGAACGCGCCGGCGAAAAGTGGGTGGATATGTTAAACTCAAGGGATGAAATTATTGAAATTGGCGAAGACGGCTGTGCTATTTTTCCGGTTAATGCCGGTTCGGTTTCCGTTTGGGCGCTGCCGGAAGTGGATGTAGAAGAACCGGATCATGAAGCAGACCGTAAATCGGAATTAATGCAGGAATTGATGCATGAAGTGAAAGAAGAATTAAAAGAAGAAGTGAAAAAAGAGTTAAAAGAAGAACTGCAGCGGGAAGTCAAAGAAACCATTGAAGAAGAAGTAAAAGAAGAACTGGAAGCGAAAAAGGATATAAAAAAAGACCTAAAGAAACAGGTCAAACAGGAAACAAAAAGGGAACTAAAAAGAGAACTGAAAAAAGAGCTCAAGAAAGATGAACCGAAAAAGAAGAAAAAAGAATAACGCAGTAAAAAAGCAGCTCCCGCTGTGAAGGCGGGGCTGCTTTGTATTAAAGACGGAACGAGCTTTTTAATGAAACAATCCGGTTGAAAACTGGTTTGCCAGGCTTTGAATGTTTCGGATCGACGTTAAAGTAGCCATGGCGGAAAAACTGTAATTTTTCCTGCACGTCAATATCTTTTAAATTTGGCTCGATGAATCCATTTAATGTTTCCAAAGACTTTTCATTCACATAATCCAAGAACGTTTTCTCTTCGTCTTCTTCTTCACTGTCCAGGATAAGCGGCTCGTATAAACGAAATTCGGCAGGAACCGCGTGTGTAGCATCTACCCAGTGAATCGTTCCTTTTACTTTCCGTTCGTTAAAGTCCGATCCGCTTTTCGTGCGAGGATCGTACGTGCAATGGATTTCAACTACATTTCCTTCTTCATCTTTGATGAAATCTTCACATTTCACAAAGTAAGCATGCTTTAAGCGTACTTCATTGCCAGGGAACAGGCGGAAATATTTTTTCGGCGGCTCTTCCATGAAGTCTTCCTGCTCGATATAAATTTCACGTGAGAATGGAATTTTCCGTGTGCCCATGTCCGGATTTTCCGGATTGATTTCCGCATCCAGCCATTCTACTTCTCCTTCTGGATAGTTCGTAATCACAAGCTTTAACGGACGAAGCACACCCATCGTACGCGGTGCTTTCAGCTTCAAATCTTCACGGACAAAATGATCAAGCATCGCTGAATCAACAACCCCAGACCCTTTAGAGACCCCTGTTTCTTTAACGAATTCACGAATTGCTTCTGCTGTGAAACCGCGGCGGCGCATACCGGAAATCGTCGGAAGACGCGGATCATCCCAGCCGTCTACGTGCTGCTCATCTACAAGCTGTTTTAGCTTCCGCTTGCTCATAACCGTATTGGTAATATTTAAACGGCCAAATTCGATTTGCTGCGGCTGCATCTCCATTTCGCATTCACGGACAACCCATTCATAAAGCGGGCGATGATCTTCAAATTCCGTTGTGCAAAGGGAATGTGTAACACCTTCAATCGCATCTTCAAGCGGGTGAGCGAAGTCATACATTGGGTAAATGCACCACGCATCACCTGTATTATGATGAGAAGCATGAGATACACGATATAAAACTGGATCGCGCAAATTTAAATTTGGTGATGCCATATCAATTTTTGCACGGAGCACTTTTGTTCCATCTGCAAATTCGCCGTTTTTCATTCGTTCAAACAAATCCAGATTTTCTTCCACTGTGCGTGCGCGGTGTGGACTTTCTTTGCCCGGTTCAGTCAGTGTCCCGCGGTATTCACGAATTTCATCGGCGGATAAGTCATCCACGTAAGCAAGCCCTTTGTTAATAAGCAAGACGGCACACATATACATTTCGTCAAAATAATTGGACGCATAGTGAAGAGCATCCCACTCATAGCCAAGCCAGGAGACATCTTCTTTAATGGAATCAACATATTCCTGATCTTCTTTTAGCGGGTTTGTATCGTCAAAACGCAAGTTTGTTTTGCCGCCAAAATCGTCTGCAAGCCCGAAGTTGATGACAATTGATTTTGCGTGTCCAATATGAAGATAGCCATTCGGCTCAGGCGGGAAGCGGGTAATAACATGATCCCGTTTGCCTGTTTCTAAGTCCTGTTTAATAATCGTTCG
Organism: Domibacillus iocasae; assembly: GCF_001750285.1. Lineage (GTDB taxonomy): Bacteria > Bacillota > Bacilli > Bacillales > Domibacillaceae > Domibacillus > Domibacillus iocasae. The sequence continues at coordinate 134,934 of NZ_MAMP01000020.1, read as the reverse complement.
AATAAAATTAGATGATTGTTCCAAGGTGATACCAGCCTTTCTCTGTTAAGGTCATGTATGTTTATTATATTTCACTGACCGCGTGAAAGAAAGGGCTGGACAATATTCTTTCAATTTCGCGGCAAGTTCATCAAATCATTTTGCTGCACGCCTTCGATTTTTGAAAGCAGGCTGACAATCCTAATGGCAGCAAGAGAAAGCCGGAAGCCTGGAATTAATTCATACATATAACCGGTTACAACGAATAATCCAGTCCGATAATGGATTCCGGAAACTGTATGAAACAACACACAGCCGGAAATCATACCGGAAGACAGGTAATCGAATTATTCGCCACTTTCGTATACTTACGCAGTTTTTTTGCAGCTCCAGCAAATTCGCCTAGGCAACACAAATATAATCCAGGCTAATGCCAGTTAAATACGTTGTACCGGGCAGCCTTCTTAGGAACCGGCTGTTCTACATCCGATGCACCGTAGAAAAGCGCGCAGGCTTAATTTAGGGCCTCTGAGCAGATAGTCTGTTAAATAGAATGATTTTTTATACGCAGTCCAACAAACAGCATGGCGTCTAAGTAATAACATTAAAACCGGCAACAAGTTCTTTATTTTTTAGCGTAACGATACCTGCTGTAACGAAGTTAAAAAGATGTAAAAAAGGCTTTTCGACGGAGTGCCGAAAAGCCTTTCATTCCTATCATATTAGGCTTTCGCCATTTTTTTATTTTTTGCTGAATCAACGGCTGTTTTTGCTAAAAATTTTGCGTTTTGCGGAATTTGTTTCGTCTCATTTACGGTTAATGTAACTGCTTGTTTCGCATGGTCGACATCCGCCATAATATGCTCTTGATGAACTTTTAATTCATCCGTCTCTGTTTTAATTTTAGTTGTTTCTGTTTGAATGCGCTGCTGTGCCTCTTTTAAATGATCTACTTTCGGTTTTATTGATTTAAATGTTTTAAACGCCGAAATTCCGAGAAAAATAAGTGCACCGACAACAATAGCAAGACTAAGCCATCCAATCCATTCCATAAAAAAACCTCCTGAAATTCCATGCTTTTTTCTACTGTACCCTGAATTGCAGGAAAAGTAACAGAAAATGTTTTGGAAAATAGCAAAAACGGAAAAAGAAAGAAGAGGTGATGGCATGTTAAAGGAGCGTACGAGGTTAAAGTTGTCCCGGCATATTTGGATTGTGCCGGGGATCTATAGCATAGGGGCTTTAATACTGGCCAGTTTGGTCATTTGGATTGATGTATCTTATTATGAAACGGTGAAAAAAGTGGTGCCGGACCGGCTGTTGACGAGCACATCATTAACAAAAGCCATCCTTGGGTCTATTGCTGGCTCGCTGCTGACGATGACATCCATTACGTTCTCCACGCTCATGGTCGTGCTGACAACCTATTCAGGGCAATTTTCACCGCGTATTTTGCAAAATTTTATTCATGATAAGGTGACACTCCGAGTGCTCGGTGTGTTCATGGGCGGTTTTGTTTATTCAATGTTTTCACTCCTGTTCATCCGTGAAGTAAATAACGATGATCCTGTTATTTCCGCAGCAGTTGGGGTATTTATCGCCTTCATTTGTCTCATTTTCTTTGCGCATTTCCTCCAGCATGTGGCGAATTCCATTCAAGTAACAAAATTGATCGACCGTCTTGCAGATGATGCGGTAGAAATGATTGAGAAAATCGAAAAGTCGGGTAAACGTGTAGACGTTCGCCCCGAGGTGCCAGATGTGGAGCCGGAGTTGCTCATTTCTGGGGAAAAAGGGTATATACAACTATATGAAGCCGAAAAGCTATTAAGCATCGCAAAAGAGCATGACTGTATCATAGAAATAACAGAGCCAATCGGTACGTTTGTCATGAAAAAAACGCCTATTGTCCGATTGTACCGTTCAGCTTCTTTTCATAAAGATGTCCGTGATTATATAAAAGTAGGAGATGAAAGGGCAGCAGTACAGGATGTGGAGTTTGCGGTTCAAAAGTTATCTGAAATTACGCTTCGTGCACTGGCACCGGGTGCAAATGATCCAAATACAGCAATAGACAGTATCCGTCATATTGGCATGGCTCTTGGTGAAGCGAGCCGGCTGGATGGGAAATATGTCGTCTATGATCAACGTCTCATTGTGCCACAGCGGCCGTTTGAAGAAATTTTGTACGAAACGTTTTACGAAATCTGTTATTCAGGGCGGGATCGTGTCTCTGTACTGCTGGCTGTTTTTGATGCACTGGAGATGATTGCGCGTGATAATACCCCGGCAATTGGAGAAAAGGTCCGCCATTTCGGTGACTATGTCCGGGCAAAAGTAGAGGAGGATATTTTAAATGAGACAGACCGGCGAAAGATTACCGAACGATTCGATCAGCTATAAGCCGGTCGGCGAAGCTTTTTTTAAACTGCCGACACTCACACTGGCGCGAAATTTGCTGGGATGCCTGCTTGTAAAGGAGACGGAAGAAGGTATTGCTTCAGGTTATATTGTGGAAACAGAAGCATACCGTGGGCCGCTTGATCAAGCTGCTCACAGCTATAACAACAGACGGACAAAACGTACCGAAGTGATGTTTGCAGAGGCAGGCCGTGTGTACACATATTTAATGCATACGCATTGCCTTGTCAACGTCGTCAGCGGAGAAGTGGGAACGCCGGAAGCCGTACTTATCCGGGCGGTTGAACCGTACGAAGGCATTGACTTGATGATTAAGCGCCGGGGAAGCATGGCAATGAAAAATTTAACGAGCGGTCCAGGCAAGCTGACGAAAGCACTCGGTATTCATATGACTGATTATGGCAGACGATTCGATGAGCCGCCTATATACATTGCGCCAGGGTTTGCGCCCGAAAAAATTGTGACCGGCCCTCGAATCGGTATTCCGAACAGTGGTGAAGCAAAAAACTACCCGTGGCGGTTTTGGGTAGCCGGAAATCCGTATGTATCGAAATAAAAAGCAGCGGCTTAAATAGCCGCTGCCTTTCCAGATGAAAATGTATATATTTTCGAACAGTATCTAGCTCCAGGCGCTTTTATTTAGGGTATTTTTCTTCACTGGATGATGAATGTTTCGTGCCATGCTTATCTTTTTCTTCACGCTGCTCGAGTTTTAAATCCTCTAACGGAATCGCGTCTACATTTTGTTCTTCTTCAAATTTATCATACAGACTTTCTTTGTCTGTATCGATTTGTTCAGGATTATCCATTTTGCCTTGATCACGCTTTTTATCCATTGTTAGTCCCCCTAAGAAATCGTTTTCTGTACTGTAACCTTATTTTGTCATTGTTAAACATCTGAAAAAAATGGATAATAGACAAAAACGACGAAGGAGATTTTATGTCAACAAAACCAGCCTTTTTATTATCATTACAGCCATTTTTACAGGAATCATGGGAGAAAGCGGGTTTTAAGCAGGCGATGCCTGTTCAAGAAGAAGCGATTCCACTTTTATTAAACGGACGTGACGTGATCGCGGAATCACCGACAGGAACCGGTAAAACATTGGCGTACGTTTTGCCAATGCTTCAAAAAATCGACCCGAAACGCAGCCAAGTCCAGGCGATTGTGATGGCATCATCGCGTGAACTCATCATGCAAATTGGAGAAGAAATCCGTACATTCGGCGGGGGCGTTATTACGTCTGCCGGTATGATCGGCGGGGCTAACATTAAACGCCAGACGGACCGGCTGAAAAAACCGCCACACATCATTTGTGGAACGCCGGGACGGCTGCTTGAACTCATTCAACTGAAAAAACTAAAAATGCATGAAGTGAAATTGATCGTGCTTGACGAAGGAGACGAATTGTTTACAACGGCTCTTGCAGAACCGGTAGAGTCGATCATTAAGGCAACACAAAAAGACCGACAGCTTGCCCTATTTTCTGCAACGCTTCCGGCCGCAGCTGAACAAAAGGCAAAAGAACTTATGAACGATCCGGAAACAATTCAAATTAAAAAAGGGAGCTTGCCGCAGGAAGGAACCGTCCGGCATCTTTACTTTACGTGCGCATGGAAAGAAAAGCAGCAAATGATTGAGAAAGTGATGCGTACGTTTGAGCCGGAACGCATGCTTGCCTTTATTAAAGATATTACCGATGTGAACGTTATGTCAGAGAAACTGTCGTTTAAAGGTGTGAAAAATGGTGTCTTGCACAGTGAACTTCGCAAAGAAGAACGGGTGAAGGCGATCCGTGATTTCCGAAGCGGAAAAGCACCGCTTTTGTTTGCAACGGATGTAGCCGCGCGCGGACTCGACGTGAAGGGGCTGACGCACGTCCTTCATTTTGAAGCGCCTCATAATGCACGTGAGTACACACATCGCTCCGGCAGAACCGGTCGTGCCGGCGGAGATGGTACGGTCATCACGTTAATCACGAGCGAATTTCAGGAAAAAGAATTGAAAAAAATTGCCCGTCAAATCGGTGTAGAACTCGAAAAATATGAATTTTTCAAAGGAAAGGCATTTCCGGCGAAAAAATAACAAAAATGCCGCGATGAGTCGCGGCATTTTTGTTTAAATAAAGCGGCTGCCGCCGATTTATTCAGATGATGATCGCCGGAAAGTGAAGAGCTATGGTCGGAAAAAGTCTTTTCCGGCCATAGCAGGCTTGATTCCAGCGATTATTTCATTTTTCCGACGATAGCATAGCCACTGCTTTTTTTACGAAAGTGATAATTCCAGACGGTAAGTAGCGTCTGATTCAATTACTTTGCCAGTGTGAATCGGAATCGCTTTCTGAAATAAAGGACCGTCATACACGAATGTGTGGTATTCACCATTTTCACCCATCGGGCAGCAGGTTGTTTCGTTGATTTTTTCTGCAAAAGACCAATCAAGCTGTTTCCCTAAAAAATCCGAAGTAAGCCGGTCTTTTCGAATGCGGATCACTATCGCTTTATAGCCGGTGTCAATGAATTCTTCTAACATTCCAGCCGCTTTAACAGGTTCAGCGCGCAGTGGAAAGATCGCTTTCAACCCGGCAGCCGCGGCGGTATTTTCTCCCCATTCAAAATGGGCATCTGTATAAATGTCACCATACGCGATGCCGTCTAGCGAAAAAGATTCCTTCAGCGTGTTCAAATCTTGAATAAAGTCTTCAGTGTAATGATCGTAGCGGCAGCGGATAAAATGGACAGGAAGATCAAGCGTGTTTCCCTGCGCTTCAATGAGCTCCATTTTTTCATCGTGCCCAAATGTCCGGCCTGTCTCGATTGGCGCTGTCGTGATAAGACAGACAACGTCCATTTGCTGTTTTTTCATTTTGTCCAAAACCATCATGCAGTCTTTACCGCCGCTCCAGGATAGTGCGTATCGTTTGGCTCTCTCCATTAAAAGACCTTCGTCGTCCAAGACTCGCCATTCCAAATATCGGTGACAACGTCTTGGTAAAATTCAGGCTCATGGGAAATAAGCAAGACACTGCCTTTATAGTCTTTTATCGCACGTTTTAATTCTTCTTTTGCATCAACATCCAAATGGTTCGTCGGCTCATCCAGGACAAGAACATTGGACTCCTGATTGATCAATTTGCACAGGCGGACTTTCGCTTTTTCACCGCCGCTTAAGACAGATACTTTGCTTTCAATATGTTTCGTCGTCAAGCCGCATTTCGCAAGAGCCGCACGAATTTCATACTGCGTAAAAGACGGGAATTCTGTCCACATTTCTTCGATGCATGTATTTTTATTATCGACTTTTATTTCCTGCTGGAAGTAGCCGATCAATAAATTTTCCCCGCGTTCGACGGTGCCGGAAACAGGCTTGATTTCGCCGAGCAGGCTTTTCAGCAATGTCGTTTTCCCGATGCCGTTTGCGCCGGTCAAGGCAATTTTTTGTCCGCGTTCCATCTGTAAGTTTAAGGGACGTGACAGTGGCTCGTCATACCCAATAACAAGATCACGCGCTTCAAAAATAAGCTTGCTTGGCGTCCGGCCTTCTTTAAAGCGAAATTCTGGTTTTGGCCGTTCAGATGCAAGCTCAATGATATCCATTTTATCAAGCTTTTTCTGGCGGGACATCGCCATATTACTCGTTGCAGCACGCGCTTTGTTGCGGGCGACAAAATCTTTCAAACCGGCAATTTCCTGCTGCTGCCTTTTAAAGGCTGCCTCGAGCTGTTGTTTTTTCATTTCATGCACGCGTAAAAATTCGTCATACGTGCTGGCATACCGGGTCAATTGTTGGTTTTCCATATGATAAATTAAATTAACAACATCATTTAAAAAGGGAATATCATGTGAAATGAGTACAAAGGCGTTTTCATATTCCTGCAAGTAGCGTTTCAGCCATACAATATGCTGTTCATCCAAATAGTTTGTCGGCTCATCCAAAAGCAAAATATCCGGTTTTTCAAGAAGCAGTTTCGCAAGCAATACTTTCGTCCGCTGCCCACCGCTCAAGTCATGAACATCCCGCTCAAGACCAATTTCATCAAGACCGAGTCCGCGCGCTGTTTCTTCAATTTTAGCATCAATAATATAAAAGTCATTATTCGTTAATAAATCCTGCATTATTCCAGTTTCTTCAAGAAGATTTTCCAGCTCTTCCGGCGTAACATCTGCCATTTTACCAAACAGTTCGTTCATGTTTGTTTCGATATCGAATAAATATTGAAAAGCCGTCCGAAGCACATCACGAATCGTCATGCCAGGCTTAAGCACAGCATGCTGGTCCAAGTAGCCGACACGGACGTTTTTCGACCATTCCACTTTTCCTTCATCCGGCTGCAGCTGCCCGGTAATAATATTCATAAACGTCGATTTACCTTCACCGTTTGCTCCAATAAGCCCAATATGTTCACCTTTCAGCAATCGGAAAGAGACGTCGTTAAAAATAGCGCGGTCGCCAAAACCATGGCTAAGGCGACTGACCGATAAAATACTCATGTAAATAAAAACTCCTTGTTCGTTTTTTGATCATTATATCATTTTCCTGAAAAAACGGGGCAAAACTGTTAAACAGGAGGTACTCGTTGTAGAATGGAGGCATAAGGAAATTCGGGAGGGATTGTGGATGCAGGAAAAGCAGGAGATCAAAGTGGGCGGGACGAACCTTCAATGGAATTGGGGGGAAGGATTATTCCAGTTTGAAGGAGTGGACGTTGTTCTTTTCTGGACAAAAACGGCCCTGAAAACATTCATTGATACAATTGAAGAAGTAACAGGTACGGAATCTGCGCGGATTGTCATGGAAACAGCGGGCTACCGGACAGGGAAAATTTTCAGCGGTTTTTATAAAGAAAACGGGGAAAAAGCAGAAGATATTCTTGCGTTTTTGCCAAATATTTATGCGGCGGCAGGATGGGGAGCGATTGAATTCAAGCAGCTTTGCTTAACGGAACGACGCGCCATTCTATCTATTCGAAACGACTGGGAAAGCAAGGTCGTGCATGCGCAGGGAAAAGAAAACCCTGGCACATTTTTGGGCGGCCATTGGGCTGGGATATTCAGCGGCCTGCTTGATGAAACTATTTGGTATAAAATAACAGAATATAATTTAACAGACGAAGGTTCTTATAAAGAAATTGAATTATATCCGTCTCCGACAACGCCGTCAGAAAATGTGCGGGAGCATATTCAAACGCAAGAGCAGCAAACGATTATGCAGCTTGAAGCAATGGTGGAGAATCGCACAATTGAACTGCGTAAAATGATTCGTGAATTGTCCTCCCCCGTTATTCCCGTGCTGGACGGTATTCTTGTGACACCAGTGATGGGGCGGTTTGACCAGGAACGATCGGATGACTTTACGGAAACAGCGCTGCAGGCGATTGTTGAGCATAAAGCAAGTATGCTTATTCTTGATGTAACCGGTATTAAAGCGATGGACAGTTTAATCTTAAGTACACTTGAAAAAGTAACTCAATCCATACAATTAATCGGTGCCGTTCCAATTATCGCGGGGATTTCTCCTAAACTTGGCATGGAAATGAATTCCAAAGGAATTTATTTAAAGGATTTAAAATGTTTCGCGACGTTAAAGCATGCTGTTCATTATGCGATTGCGCTTGAGGGGATACAAATTGTGAAGAAGAAAGAAGAATAATTTCATTAAATTCAGGACAATTTGGTATGATAAGAGAAAATACGGGTATAGAAAAAAATCTACTTTTTGCCTCAGGAGGTGAGGGGAAAAAGCAGCCAGCCTGTTTTTTCCACATTTTGATAGCAGTCAATTTATTACTGTTTGCATTACTTATCGTATTGACCGGCTTTTTCGTTGCAACGGAATTTGCCATTATCCGCGTGCGTCAGTCACGTATTAATCAGCTTGTTGAGGAAGGAAACAAGCGGGCGATTGCCGCGAAGAAAGTCACATCGAATTTGGATGAGTACTTGTCTGCATGCCAGCTTGGGATTACGATTACAGCACTTGGTCTCGGTTGGCTCGGTGAACCGACCGTAGAAGAAATTTTGCATCCGTTATTTGAACGTTTTGAGATAGGCGCTTCTTTAGCGAGTCTGCTGTCGTTTATTATCGCATTCTCTGTTGTTACGTTCATTCACGTTGTTGTCGGGGAACTTGCGCCGAAAACCGTTGCAATCCAAAAAGCAGAAATGGTCACGCTCGCATTTTCACCGCTGATCGTTGTGTTTGATAAAATTATGTATCCATTTATTAAAACGTTGAATGGTTCTGCCCGTGCACTTGTTGGTCTTTTTGGATTGAAGCCAGCTTCTGAACATGAAATGGCTCACTCGGAAGAAGAATTGCGTATTATTTTATCCGAAAGCTTTAAGAGCGGTGAAATTAACCAATCCGAGTATAAGTACGTTGACCGTATTTTCGAATTTGACGAGCGTGTAGCAAAAGAAATTATGGTGCCGCGCACCGATATGATTACGTTGTCGAAAGATTTAACGTGGGATGAAATTACGTCGATCATCGAAATTGAAAAATACACTCGTTACCCGGTTGATGATGGGGATAAGGACAATATTCTTGGTATGGTAAATATGAAAGAACTGCTGTCGTATTATTTAAATCGTGACAGTGACCGGACCCGTCCGCTTGAAGAATTCGTCAAGCCGGTGATCCGAGTGATTGAAACAATTCCCATTCATGATCTTCTATTGAAAATGCAAAAAGAACGTATTCATATGGCCGTATTAATGGACGAGTACGGTGGTACGTCCGGACTTGTGACGGTTGAAGACATTTTGGAAGAAATCGTCGGTGAAATCCGGGATGAATTTGATACAGATGAAAAACCCGAAGTTCAAAAACTTGGCGAGAAGCATTATTTGCTGAATGCCCGCCTGCTTATTTCTGAAGTGAATGACTTGCTTGGTACGGACCTGTCCGATGAAGAAGTCGATACACTTGGCGGCTGGGCACTTACGGAAAATATTGATGTGAAACTCGGTGATTCGATTGAACAGGACGGCTATGAATTCATTATCCGCGATGCAGAAGGCCATCATATTCATGAGATTGAAGTGAAAAAAGCGAAGCCGAAAGAAGAAGTGGCAGCTGAGGGTAATTAACGAAAAGAGTCTGCGATTTATCGCAGACTCTTTTTGAAAATTCAAGATTGAGCAACGAATGATTGTATTCAATTTTTTAGCCTTTGTGCTTGTTTTAACAGATCGTTCTATGATAGATTCAAGGGCGGAATAAATCATAAGCAATGTGATAAAAGATGTGGTTTATTCAGTCTTTTTTAAAACAAAAAACGCCCGCTGCTGAACGAATCAGCCGCAGGCGTTGAAACTATTAATCTAATGTTTTTGAGCCGATATACCGCTTGCTCCAATAAGAATTCGATGTTTTATCAATTGTTACGCCTTTTGATGAAGATGCGTGAATGAATTGATTATTGCCAAGATAGATGCCAACGTGTGAAGCACCTTTTTTATATGTAGTAAAAAACATTAAGTCGCCTGGTTCCATATTTGCTTTCGACACGGCTTTTCCTTTTTTGTACATCTCAGCAGCGGTACGTGGAAGTGAATAGCCTGTTTGCTTATGTGCGTATTGGATAAAACCAGAGCAGTCAAAGCCTGACGGTGTTGTGCCGCCAAATTTATATGGTGTTCCGATATGTTCTTTTGCTTCCGCAATCGTTGCATCTGCGGAGTAAGCTGCTTTCGTTTCTTGAGCGGGCAATAGTCCGCCGAACATCATGAAACAAATACTGACAATCAAAAATAATCCTTTTTTCAATGTAGTCCCTCCGGTCTAAGTGGCCGCTTCTAAACGGTTTATATATAAGCTGATGTAAATATATCAGAAAATTCCGGGTAGTAAGTTACGGTTTCATTTATTTCATATTACAATTGTATGACAAAAACCGCCGGGGAACATCCCGGACGGTTTTTTAGCGTAACGTTTCTAAAATAGCATCGCCGTTTTGGGCAATACGGATGATCGCATGTGTTTTTTCTTCCCATTCAGTTCCGGTGTTTTCAGGGATGAAGAAATGCTCGATTCCGAGCGTTAAGGTCCCATACCGGCCGTTGCCTTTCATGACAATTCCTTTTCCAGTGCCTGATTGCACAAATTCTTTTGCTTCGTACACAGGAATCTGTCTGCCGCTATATTCAATCGAATAAGCGGAAGGCGTTAAAACAACTTCTATTTTTCCTTCAGGCGGAGCAGGGGAATTGTTATAAAGTTCATTATATTTATTTTGAACCTCGTAGCCAAGCTGAACGTAATCTCCTTGTATAAGAGATCTGGGATCAACAGGCGCCAGCTCCAGCGCCGCAATTTCGCCATTTTGGATAAGCTGTTCTTTTTGCCAGGCAGTCCCCAGCACGAAAGCTGACTGGAGCACGATGACAGCTGCAAACAAACCGGCACTCCATTTTTTCACGGAAACAAAAGCTGTATTCTTTCGTCCCCATACAAACCAGATGGTAAAAAAGAGAACACTGATCAGCAAAAACGCAAGTGATTTATGCAAAAGCAGCCAGGCGTATTCGTAATACTTCCAGATGAAAAATCCGACAAAAGCTGCCCAGACTGGCCAGCAGTACAGGCGTTTTTCAAGAACAGGCTTGAATAAGTGCCAAAAAATATAGACGAGAAAAGCAGCGTGCAAAAGCAAAGAATCCAAACCTTTTTCTGTTAATGAATAAAGCATAAAGACGAGTGACAGCCAAAAAGCGGCGAGGCCTATTGAAAGATTTTTTAATAAAAGAAATACAACAGCATTGCCAGCTGCGGCCGAAAATAAAACCCACGTACTGATAGATGGAGACACGTCATTTTCGACAAGCAAATGAAGAATGCCATAAAGAAGAGAGGCGTTTGCCGCTATATAGTACAAAGTTGCTTCTTTCTTTTTAAATAAAAGAGCCGTCAGCACAACGAACGGAATGGTAATAAAAAACGGCGTCCATACTTGTTCCCATTTTAAAACAATATACAAAAATGAAAAGACAAGTCCGGTAATTTGCAATGTGATGCGGACGACCAGCCAAGATTCTTTTTTTACGGCAAGTCCCGCACTAACACAAAGCACAGCCAACACAAGAAAGCTGAGCGAAAAATTACCGCTGAATTCGAAAATCATCCCAACAAACGAACTGAGGGAGAACACGGCGATCAGTGTTCCAATAAAAGCGAGCACACCGGTAAAAAACGTGACCATGTAGCGTGTCCATTTCCGGTTATGTCCGGCAGAGGACTGTTTAATCTTTCGCAGGCCGACAATGCTAAAGGCGAAAAGCAGCAGAAGCATAGGGAAACCGGTGTAGAAAATAAATTCGCCCATCAATTGAAACGTCATGTAAAAGACGTTCGGGACAATGTATAAACCGAAAAACAAAAGATGGACAGCCAATTCGAACGGATGACTTTTTTGTGCACTCATAAATGCCCGCCAGAAAATCACGATAAATGCAATATACATAAAATGAAGCAGAATAAAAATTGCGCGATAATCTATTTCACCTGCAAACGTGTCGTACAGCATATGCATATTCAACAAATACAAAGCGCAGCTTTGCATGATGATAAGAGATATAAATGAAAGTTTTTGCTCGTGGACGTTTCGCCAAAAAAAGTAGATGACTCCGTGCATGGCGATCGCTCCGAGGTAAATAAGCAGCTGTTCGCCATCTGTATACGTAAAAAATGTGCCAGTCGGGTAAAGCTTAAGCCAAAATGTCAGTTCAAACAGCAAAAAAGACAGCCAGTACAGAGGACGATAGCGGGTAAAGAATGCCAATAATACGGATGGAATGAGTGTAATAAGAAATAAAATGTATGAATCCGCATGTGAATTGTACATTTGCCCGACAAGTGCTGTGGAGACGGTAAAAGCGATAACCGACAAGAAAAGCCACCAGTTGCTCAAGTACGCAAACGTATGGCTGCGCCGAAATAACAGGGCAGCGGCCGCACAAAGGAATAAAGTGGACAAGCTCAGCCCGATTTTTACCGGCCGGTCAAACCCGGGCCAATTGGACGCGAAAAAATAAACGATGGCGGCAATAAAAAAAATGAGGCCGAGCAAAAAAGGAATATCCCCCCGTTTTTGCTTAATCATCCTATAATCCCCTCCTGCTTTTTCTTTAGTATACTATCTTTTTAAAAAGAAGAGAGCAGAATGGCAACAGAAGCGGCAATCGCTGCTGCTTTATTCCTTTTAAAAGCTATGCACTAACACTTGTCCTTTTTCTGATTGCTATTTCGAAATAATTTGTTGGTGTAGTGTATAATAAATCGAGAACATTAGCAGGGAAGAATGGTTACATAAGATAACTATTGATTGTGAGTTATCTCCGTGAAAATGAAGGAAAGACATGAAAAAGACGTTGATTATCTGATTTCGATAATCAACGTCTTTTTCATTTAAAGATTAGTCAAATTTCAACCCTTTTAACGCCTCTGCAAGCGCATTGTTTAAAGGTTCTTCTTGTTTCTCTTGTTGTTTTAAATATTTCTGCACGGAACGTTTGTCCACTTTTCCGCCAGATTCTTTCTTGCGTCTTGCTTCAAAGGCAGATAATTTCTCGCGATATCCACATTTACATGTGAAAATTTGACCTTCACCTTCACCGCGAAGCTCCATTTTCTTTTTACATTGAGGGCAGCGAGCGTTTGTGACGCGTGCAACATTTTTTCGGTGACCACATTCACGATCTTGGCAAACGAGCATTTTTCCTTTTTTTCCATTCACTTCAAGCATTGGTTTTCCACAATCGGGACAAGATTTCGTTGAAATATTGTCATGCTTATATTTTTTATCGCTTGCTTTAATTTCAGTAACGATTTTCTTTGTATAATTTTTCATTTCTGAAATAAATACTTCTTTTTTTAGTTTGCCATTTGCAATAGCTTCAAGCTTTTGCTCCCATTCGGCTGTTAATGTAGGCGATTTTAATTCTTCTGGTACTAGATCAAGCAGCTGGCGGCCTTTTGACGTAATGTGAATATCTTTGCCACGCTTTTCAATTAAGAACGAGTTGAATAACTTGTCGATAATGTCCGCGCGTGTTGCGACAGTACCTAAACCACCGGTTGATTTTAATGTGTCTGCAAGCTGTTTGTTTTGTGTGTCCATGTACTTTGTAGGGTTTTCCATTGCCGAAAGTAATGTTGCCTCATTAAAGCGTGCGGGAGGCTTTGTTTGACCTGAGGTTTGCACAATTAATTTTACAGCTAATTTATCGCCTTGTTCGATGCTAGGTAAAATTTGTTCTTTCAAGTCATTTTCTGCATCCTCATCCTCAAATCGATTTTCATATGCTTCTTTCCAGCCATTCGATAAAATGGTTTTCCCTCTAGCAACAAAATTCTCATTGCTGATTTTTGCACGAAGCGTTAATTGCTCGTATTCAAATGGAGGGAGTAGGACAGCTAAAAACCGTTTAACAACTAAATCATAAATTTTGCGCTCTTTATCCGTAAAAGCTGAGAAATTTACGTAATCTTCAGTTGGAATAATAGCGTGGTGATCAGATACTTTACTATCATCAACAAATGCTTTAGAAGCTTTTATAGGCTTGTTTAAAATCTTATTAGTTAAAGAACGATATTCACCTGCGCCACAAGCTTTAAGGCGCTCGGGAAGCGTTCCTACAATGTCTGAAGAAATATAACGTGAATCTGTGCGAGGATACGTTAATACTTTGTGCTGCTCGTACAATTTTTGCATAATATTTAGCGTTTCTTTTGCTGAGTAACCAAAAATCTTATTCGCATCACGCTGGAGTTCTGTTAAATCGTAAAGGCCAGGTGCAAATGATTTTTTCTTCTTTTTATCAATTTCTGTAACTACGGCATCGATATTTCCAAGCTTTTTTACAATGGTATCGACTTTTTCTTTTTCGAAACTGCGGCTATTGCCTTTTGCGTCTTGCCACGTCAGCTTTAAATTATCTACTGTTTGTGCTTCAATGCCATAATAAGTTTGTGCTTTAAAATGTTTAATTTCTTCTTCACGCTGTGCAATAATCGCAACTGTTGGTGTCTGTACACGCCCACAATTTAACTGCGCGTTAAAACGTGTTGTTAGAGCACGTGTTGCGTTTAATCCGATATACCAGTCAGCTTCAGATCGTGCGACAGCTGATGAATATAAATTTTCGTAGGCTTTCCCGGGTTTCAGATTTGCGAAGCCATCTTTTATTGCCTTATTCGTTACAGATGAAATCCATAAACGCTTAATCGGTTTGGTTACTTTTGCTTTTTCAATAATCCAGCGTGCGACTAATTCTCCCTCTCTCCCTGCATCAGTAGCCACAATTATTTCATTTACATCACTTCTAATGAGCTGACTTTTAACGGAATTAAACTGCTTTCCAGTTTGTTTCATTACAACTAATTTCATGCGTTCTGGAAGCATCGGAAGATCTTCTAAATTCCATGTTTTGTATTTATTATCGTAAGCCTCTGGATCTGCCAGCGTTACTAAATGTCCTAAAGCCCACGTAACGATATATTTGTCACCTTCTAAAAATCCATTGCCTTTTTTCGTACACTTCAATACATTTGCAATATCACGTGCAACTGAGGGTTTCTCAGCGATTACTACACTTTTTGCCATTTGTTCGAACTCCTTTACTGACTTATGTACCGTCTAATATACCATAGTTTTAAGATGGAAAATGTTTAGACGTTTCTATTTAGCAGTCATAATAAAAGCTTAAATTCGACAGATTTGGGCGGAGATTCGCGGCTATGCAAAAGATGTAACGAACGCAATGTGATATTAATCAATATTTGAAAAAGCAGGACAAAGATGAAGCGATCAACAAGGCAATTGTCGATACGTGAAAAATTTGGAATTAAAATAAGGAACTATTCTTGATCTATTATTGGAAAATAATAATCGGGAACAGTTGTTTTTTTTCGGCAAAGGTGTCTATAATTATTTAGTGAAAATTCTAACTGGGGGGAAAATTATGCCGATCAACATACCGCATCAGCTGCCGGCGCGCGAAGTTTTAGAAAGAGAGAATATTTTCGTTATGGACGCGGATCGTGCCAGAATGCAGGATATCCGCCCGCTCAATATTTTGATTTTAAACTTAATGCCGGAAAAAGAAAAAACAGAAGCCCACCTTTTGCGCCTGCTTGGCAACACACCGCTTCAGGTGAATGTTTCATTTTTATATACAGCGACGTATGAATCGAAAAATGTAAGTAAATCACATCTTGAGCAGTTTTATATTACGCTTGAAGAAGCGAAAAGCCGCCGCTACGATGGATTAATCATCACCGGCGCACCGATTGAGCTGATGGAATTTGAAGACGTCAATTACTGGCCGGAGCTGAAGGATATTATGAACTGGGCAAAAACAAATGTGACATCCACACTTCATATTTGCTGGGGCGCCCAGGCGGCACTTTATCACCATTACGGGATCGGAAAATTCGAACTGCCGAAAAAATGCTCTGGGGTGTTCAAACATACAATTACGGATCCGACCGTGAAATTACTGCGTGGGTTTGATGATGAATTTTTCTCGCCAGTTTCGCGTTATACGGATGTGAGCGAGGAAGCTATTGAAGCACACGAAGATTTAATCCTGCTCGCTTCTTCGCCGGAAGCGGGACCGCTGTTGATGATGTCAAAAGATGCACGCAACATTATGATTACCGGCCATCTGGAATACGATGCGATGACGTTAGCCGAAGAATACGAACGCGACTGTGCGAAAGGCGTTGAGATCGCAGTGCCGGAAAACTATTTTCCAGAAAATGATCCCGCAAAACGCCCGCCGAACAAATGGCGATCTCATGCACATCTGCTGTACTCCAACTGGCTGAACTATTATGTTTATCAGGAAACGCCGTACGAGTGGAAATGAAAGAGCAAGACCGTTCATGTGTAATGGACGGGTTTTTTGTTTGTGATAAACTACGGGACGTAAACAAGCGCCTGCGGGCATATGCCCGCAGGCGTTCTATTTTTTAATAAAAAGCAGTTCTGCGGTCTTCAAACACAGGAATACGCCGGCGAATTTCATCAATAGCTTTAAAATCGACATCGCCAATAAGTATTTCTTCACTCTCACCGGCTTCGGCGATTACCTCACCCCACGGACCGACAATAATGGAATGCCCGGCAAACTGGTTGTCGGGATCAGAACCGGAGCGGTTGCAGGCGACAACATACGCCTGATTTTCAATCGCACGGGCAATTAATAGCGTACGCCAATGATCCAATCGGGCGAGCGGCCATTCAGCCGGCACGAATAAGATACGTGCCCCATTTAGGACTTGTTTACGGAACCACTCAGGAAAGCGGATGTCGTAGCAAATAAATCCGGCCATCTTTTCACCGGCGAGTTCAAACAGCCCATCACTGTCGCCGTCAATTAAATATTTCTCTTCGTTCATAAGGCGGAACAAATGCAGTTTGCTGTATTCGTGAATAACGTGTCCTGTTTTATCAACAACGATCATCGTATTTTTCACACCGCTGCCTGTGTCATTTGCAACGGAGCCTCCGACAATATGCATACCATACATTTTTGCAGCATGGGCTAAAAAGGATTTGGCCCGTTCGGCGCCTTTATCGGCAATTTCATCGAGACGCGTTAAATCATAGCCAGTTGTCCATAGTTCCGGGAGTACCGCCAGTTCACAGCCGGCATCACTCGCTTTTTTTAAAAAGTTGGCCGCCCGGTCATAATTCGCTTCAGGGTCGCCAAACGTAATATTCATTTGCAGGCAGGCAATTTTCATCTCGTCATCTCCACATTCGTTTTCAAAAATTGTAACATGGTTGACAGCGAAAATGAAACGTGGCATAATCCTCTTTAATAAATAAAGTGAATCTTCTATCAGTATGGATTTTCACTGATGGCTAGCTGAACAAATCAGGATTTTACGGGCAGTTGAATCTCGCGCCTATCTACTTTGTCTTACTTAGAATACGGAGCCGGGAGTCTTACTACACGTTAATGCAGGATAAACGGACAACTACATACATCTTATCAAGAGCAGGTGGAGGGACAAGCCCGATGATACCCGGCAACCGACCTATTTTAGGCACGGTGCTAATTCTTGCAGCGGCAGCTGAGAGATAAGAAGATTAACCGGAAACCTTTCTTCTTAATTTTGGCGAAGAAAGGTTTTTTTATTTTCTAAAAGGAGGGGTCGCACATGACCGTTATTGACAAAACAGACAAACCATTGAAAATTGAACGAGGAAATTTATACGCCACGATTCACCCGCAGCAGGGAGAACGCATCATGATTATTGGCGGCTCCGAACCGCTGACGGCCCGTTGCTCAGACGCGGGAGCGGCTATTTTGCCGGCGGTTTCCTTTAGTCAGGTAAAGCAAAATGAGTTCGATACTGTAGCCGCTGCTTTATCGATTCATCTTTATGCAGACGGTGCACAATGGACGGTAAAAGCGTATGAAGCACTGAAGCAGGGCGGCCGGTTTGTAGCAGATTTTGCGGAAGCTGATTCCCTTCCTTCTGCTTCTGACTATCCATATGGGGAATCAATCGCCGGTTATTGGGAACGGTTAAAAGCAGCCGGTTTTTCAACAATTCTTTTTCAGCAGTTGTCAGCGAAATCACCAAAGGAAGCGGTCTTGAACGGCTGGACAGAGCTTGTGTCTTCGAAATACCCGGTCACTGTTAATCGGTTTATTGCAGTGAAATAACCAGTTTAACCATTTTCAAAATAGGTCCCTCCGTATTATGATGAAGTCATCAACATGCGAAAGGTGGCACCATGTGAATATTTTTTATCAGAAAATCAACTATACAAAAGATCAGTTTTTTCACCAATATACAGCATTATCGAAAAATGAAACGCATCACGCCTTCCTGGAAAGTGGACGAGGCGGACGTTACAGTTTTGCCGGCATCCGGCCTGCCGCTATTGCGTTTTCAACTGCAGAAGGGCTTATATTGAAAGAAAACGGTGGGGAAGAAGTTTTAAAAGGAAATCCTATCCACGCCCTTGTTTCCATATTGAATAAAAGGCATGTGCCAAAGCAGCCGGAATTGCCAGATTTTCAAGGCGGAGCGATTGGCTGGATCAGCTATGATTATGTCCGTTTTATTGAGTTTTTGCCAGAGGCCTCTATCAATGACATTGAGCTTCCGGATGTTTGTTTTTTGTTTTTTAATGAATGGGCGGCGTTTGATCACAAAACAAACGAATTGTACGTCATGAAACTAGCTGAAGACGAAGAAGGACTCAACGAATGGTATGAGCAGTGGATAAATCCTGCTGAACCTTCTCAATGGAAGTCAGGAAATAAAACAGATAAAATGGACGTCTCCTTCCCGGAAGAGCAATTTAAAACAGCCGTTGAAAAAATTCGCGAATATATAGCAGCAGGTGATGTATTCCAGGTGAATTTATCCGTCCGCCGCGCCCGTCCGCTTACGGCGCCGCCGCTCTCTGTATACGCAACGCTCCGCGCGTTGAATCCATCCCCATATATGGCGTATATTCAAACTCCGGATTTTCAAATCGTTTCCGGATCACCCGAGCTTCTTGTGAAAAAAGATGGTTTAAATCTTTCAACAAGACCAATTGCCGGCACACGTTCACGTGGAAAAGACGATGCCGATGACGAGCGGCTGGCGGCAGAGCTGATCCACAACGAAAAAGAGCGTGCTGAACATGTGATGCTTGTGGATTTGGAACGCAATGATCTTGGGCGTGTTTCACGTTACGGTTCTGTTCATGTGGATGAGTTTATGGTGATTGAAAAGTATTCACACGTGATGCACATTGTCTCAAACGTACGCGGGGAATTGGCAGAAGGAAAAACAAATGCGGATGTAATTGACGCTGTTTTTCCGGGGGGGACGATTACTGGTGCGCCGAAAGTTCGGACAATGGAAATTATTGAAGAACTCGAACCGGTGCGCCGTGGGATCTATACAGGCTCAATTGGCTGGATTGGGTACAATGGAGACATGGAACTGAACATCGTCATCCGAACGATGCTGAGCGCAGGAGGCTACGGGTACGTTCAAGCCGGCGCCGGCATTGTGATCGATTCAAAGCCGGAATACGAGTATAAGGAGTCGCTCAAAAAAGCGGCTGCAACGTTAAAAGCGATGGAACTGGCGGAGGAAGAACAATGATTTTAATGATTGATAATTACGATTCATTCACATACAACCTCGTTCAATACCTTGGAGAATTGGGAGAAGATCTTGTCGTCCGCCGGAATAACGAAGTGACGATCGCCGACATTCAAGAAATGAAGCCGGATTTTGTGATGATCAGCCCGGGACCGTGTACGCCAAATGAAGCGGGCATTAGTTTAGAAGCGGTTGAAAAGCTGTCCGGCCATATTCCACTTTTTGGCGTCTGCCTCGGCCAGCAGTCGATCGCGCAAAGCTTCGGTGGCGACGTAGTACGCGCCGAGCGGCTTATGCACGGGAAAACGTCACCCGTTTTTCATGATGGAAAAACAATTTTTAAAGACGTACCGAATCCATTTCAAGCGACCCGCTACCATTCACTGATCGTTAAAAAAGAGACATTGCCGGACTGCTTTGAGGTTTCCGCCTGGACAGAAGAAGGCGAAATTATGGCGATCCGTCATAAAGAATTAGCGGTCGAAGCGGTGCAGTTTCATCCGGAATCGATCATGACAGAGTATGGAAAAGAGATGCTGCAAAACTTTATCGATATGTATAGAGGTGTTTCATGTACACGTACGTAAATGGACAGGTCGTGCCAAACAATGAAGTGCGTATTTCACCATTTGATCACGGCTTTTTATACGGCGTTGGCGTATTTGAAACCTTTCGCACGTATGACAGGAAAGCTTTTTTACTCGACGAACATCTTGAGCGCCTGAACAAGAGTATACGGGAGCTGAATATTGACCTTCATGTTACACGCCAACAGGCCGAAGCCATTCTGGGGCAATTAAATGAAGCAAATGGCTGGGACAATGCATATATCCGGTTTAATGTGTCGGCAGGAAGCGGGGAAATTGGCCTGCAGACCGAGCCGTATCAAAACCCGAACGTTATCGTTTTTCAAAAGGGATTGAAGGCGGCCGGAGCGATGACAGAAAAGCAGGGTGTCTGGCTCAAGACGCGGCGAAACCGTCCGGAAGGCGAATACCGGCTGAAGTCTCACCATTATTTAAACAACATCTTCGGCAAGCGGGAAGCTGGGAGTGATCCTTCTATAGAAGGATTATTTTTAACTGAAGATGGTTTTGTGGCGGAAGGCGTTGTATCGAACGTATTTTGGACAAAAAAAAGAACGCTGTACACGCCAGCGCTTCAAACAGGTATTTTAAATGGTGTGACCCGCCAGTTTGTTATAAACATCGCTCGCGAGGCAGGCTTAACAGTAGAAGAAGGGCTTTACAAGCCCAATGAAATAGAAACAGCGGATGAAGTGTTTGTGACGAATTCGATTCAGGAAATCGTGCCGCTTCAAGCTGTAGGAGAAAAGGTACTACCCGGTAAGGCGGGAAACGCGGTAAAACAATTATTTAAAATGTATCAAGAGGCTGTTCGTCTGTGACGAGCAGCACTTTTTCTTTGGCGAGCCCATCGTGGTACTTTTGGGCATCCTTTTCTGATAAGCCAAAGTCAATAAGCGCATCTTTGACCGGTTTCTCACGTGTAAAGATCGATTTTACTTTTTCTTTCATTGAAGGTCCCGTTGTTTCGACATTCGCTTCCGTCCGGTTTTGAATCGTCAAATATACATCCGCATCTTTTGTCAGCGCAGTCATCTTTGCTGGATCATAGCCCTCCACCTTTAAGTCCTCTATTTTTCGAATAACCTCAATTTCACTGTTAAATAAGCCGATGACATATTTCATAATGGAACCCCCTGCAAAATGATTTACCTTTACTTTTCCCCTGCTGAATAAAAGAAAACCAGCAGGAAAAGCGTGTGTTTTGTCGAAAATATTCAGAAAGGGGGAATGGGCTGAATGGTGAAAACAGCAGATTTATGTGATGAACACGCGGATGAGCTGACGCTTGTTCGTTTGGAGTTAAAGTCGTATGGGGGAAAGAAACAATTTGACGGGCCAATTTCAACAGTGAAAGTATTCGAGGATAACGTGCTTGTAAAACGAGCGCTGCAAACGATTCCGGAAGGGCATGTGCTTGTTGTAGACGGCGGCGGATCGAGAAAATGCGCATTAGTCGGCGACTTACTGGGGGCTATTGCGGAAGAACGTAAACTTGCCGGTATCATTGTGAATGGGTGTGTGCGCGACACAGCGGAGCTTGGCGCGCAGAATATCGGTGTCCTGGCGCTTGGCAGCAATCCATTTAAAAGCATTAAAAAAGGTGAAGGAGAAACGAATATTCCGGTTACCTTTGGCGATGCACAGTTTGTGCCAGGTCAGTACGTATATGCGGATGAAGACGGGGTTGTGTTGTCAGTGGAAAAAATAGATTAACAAAAAAAGCACGCGGAGCTTCCGCGTACTCCAGGCTGTTGACAAACGCCCGCTTTCGGCGTCACTTGCCAGGCGTGAATGCGCATGACCCCAAAAGGTCACTTCGCTTCCCGCCCGGCGGCGTTCCTTTAAAGCCAAACGTTTTCAATCAGCCTGCTTTCTGATTTTGTCTACACTCTGAACACGCGGGTAGAGCTTCCGCATGTTCATTTTTTATAATTTTTCATCATGCGATGAATCACGCGGATTTAAAAAGCTGACATGATCGTCTGGTACATTGTCAACACGGTGTGAATCAGTAGAATCAAAAGAGCTGCGAATAAAGTAAATGAAAATTAAGCCAATAGCAATAATAATAGCAAAAAGCAAAAAGACTGTTAATTCTGCCATTTAAATCACCTCCTATATTATTTGTCTTCCACTTATCCTATACGATAAACTTGTTTCTATTCCTTTTATAAACTGAATTTTCTGTAAATTTACATTCTCTGTCTATTTTCGTGTATAATGAGCCATGACGGAAAACATACATAGGAAAACATACATATTGAACGATCCGGGTGAAGCCGCTCTATGCGGTTTCTTAAAAGGGAAGCTGGTGAAAATCCAGCGCGGTCCCGCCACTGTAAATGGGAACAAACGACAGACTTGCCACTGTGCGCTACGTGCGGGAAGGCGTCGCTTGTGATGAACATGAGCCAGGAGACCTGCCCGGACAATGTGCACCAAAACCTGCGCGGATAGGTGGTGTGACAGACTGGATTTCCTTGTCTTTCACCGCCTTTACTCCTGTAGAGGTGTTTTTTTATGTTCCAAAAAAAGGAGGAAATACATATGAAAAAAACATGGATGGCACTAGGCTTGTCAGCGGCGTTTCTTGCAGGCTGCGGATCAGAGGAAGCAAATGCACCGGAAACAACAAATGAAGAGAGCGCAACAGAAGAAACAGCGGCTTTTCCTGTAACCGTAACGGGAGCGGATAATCAGGAAGTGGAGGTTGAAGCGGCACCGAAGCGCATTGTGACGCTTGCACCGAGCAATACAGAGATCGCGTATGAATTGGGGCTTGGCGAAGAAATTGTTGGTGTATCTGATAACGATACATACCCGGAAGATGTACAGAACAAAGAAAAAGTGGGCGGTATGGAATTTAACGTTGAAAAAATCATCAGCCTTGAGCCGGATTTGGTTTTGGCGCATGATTCTGCCGGCGGGGCTGCTGAAACAGGCGTTCAGCAGCTGCGCGATGCAGGCATCGACGTCCTTGTGATTAACAACGCCGACAGCATTGATCAAATGTACAAGTCTTTTGAATTAATTGGCGAAGCAACAGGTACAACAGCAGAAGCGGAAACAGAAGTAGAAGAATTGAAAGCTGGATTTGCAGCGCTTGAAAAAAAAGCAGCGTCGATTAAAGAGGAAGACGTGAAAAGTGTGTTCTTTGAAGTTGATCCAACGCTTTACACAGCAGGAAATGGCACATTCTTAAATGAAATTTTTGATCTTGTAAACGTTGAAAATACAATGGCAGATCAGGAAGGCTGGCCGCAAGTAACCGAAGAAGCGGTGATTGAAAAAAATCCGGATGTTATTTTGCTGAACTACGGTTCTTATGTGGAGAACGCGGTTGACGGCGTGTTGACGCGCGAAGGCTGGGGAAATGTCAATGCGGTGAAAAATAAAGAAGTCGTTGAAGTGAATGCGGATATTACGAGCCGTACCGGCCCGCGTCTTGTAGAAGGAGCTGAATCCATTGCGGAAGCGGTCTATCCGGACGTTTTTGCCCAATAAAAAAACGGCGTACGCTTTTGCTCTTTTGTTTTTAATTACGGCTGTTTTTGCCGGGACAGCAGTCGGAACTATTCATGTTCCGTTCCGCCACATTGCCGTGATTTTAGCGCATCACTTATTCGGCACAAGTCTTGATCTTGATGCGTCGATTGACAACATTGTCTGGAAAATTCGTTTTCCGCGCGTGGTGCTGGCCGGTTTAATCGGTGCATCACTGGCAATTGCAGGAGCAGCGTTTCAAGGGCTGCTCCGTAATCCGCTGGCAGATCCTTATACACTTGGTGTGTCATCAGGTGCATCAGTCGGTGCAGTCATGGTCCTGTTTTTTAATCTTTCTATTCCACTTTTTGGCGGATTCACTTTGCCGATTGTCAGCGTGTCGACCGCCATTTTAACAATTTTTTGCGTGCTGTTGTTTGCGCAGACGATTGAGCGGTCGATGAAGCTTGAAACGATTATTTTAACAGGCATTATTTTCAGTTCTTTTCTCGGTGCATTTATATCATTGATGATTGCGCTCACGGGAGAAGAACTGAGGCAAATTATTAACTGGCTGCTCGGCAGTGTTTCGATGCGCGGCTGGCCGTATGTGCAGCTGATAACCCCATTTTTTATCGTTGGCGCGCTCATGCTTATCTATATGGCACCTGAATTAAACGCGATGTCATTTGGTGAAGAAAAGGCAAAGCACCTCGGTGTGAATGTGCAGCGGAAAAAGATGATGGTGCTTATTGCCGGTTCTGTTTTAACAGGCGCGGCGGTTGCTGTATCCGGCACAATCGGGTTTGTTGGTTTAGTTGTTCCGCACTTTGTCCGTTTATTAATTGGACCGGATCATCAGCATCTATTGCCATTGTCAATGATAACAGGTGCCGGATTTTTAATTTTGGCTGATTTAACGGCGCGCACGATTATTTCACCGACAGAGCTTCCGATTGGCGTCATTACGTCATTGGTGGGTGCACCGGTGTTTGCGCTTATTTTATTAAATAAAAAACGAAAAGGGAGCGTCGCGTGATGCTACAGGTAAACGAGCTTTCAGGAGGATACGGAAGCGGGCTTATTGTCCGCGGCGTATCCTTTTCTGTTAAACAGGGGGAACTGTTTGGCATACTTGGACCGAACGGAAGCGGAAAAACGACTTTGCTGAATATGATCAGCGGATTAACAAAACCGGAATCAGGCACAATTTTTGTGAAAGATAAGCCGATTGAATCTTACACACCAAAAGAACTGGCGCGTGTTGTGGCGGTGCTGCCGCAAATGACATCCAGCCAGTTTGCGTATACAGTGAAGGAAACGGTCTCGCTTGGCAGGTACGCGCATCAAACCGGCTTTTTTAAATCCTGGACAGATGAAGATGAAACAGCTGTACAGGAAGCGATGGATCAAACGGGTACGTCTTTGTTCGCAGAGAAACCACTATCTGCCCTGTCTGGGGGGGAGCGGCAGCGTGTATTTTTAGCACAGGCACTGGCCCAGGAGCCGGAAATTTTATTACTGGATGAGCCAACAAATCATTTAGATTTATCGTTTCAAAAAGAGCTGCTTGATTTGCTGAAAAAAATGACAACGGACGGCTTAACGGTTATATCCATTTTTCACGATCTAAATTTATCTTCTTTATATTGCGACCGGCTTTTATTAATGGATGAAGGGCGAATTCACACGATCGGGTCACCTGCGGATATTATGATTGAACAGCATATCCACGATGTGTATGACACGAACGTTCAGAAGCAGGCGCACCCGGAAGTGCCAAAGCCGCAAATGAGTCTCCTGCCGGAAATGGCTGTGCAGGAAGACGTTGACATTAACGAGCAGTTTCTTGAACGACATGGCGATTATCTTGCAATTCGTCCGCCGGTGCCACTCAAGTCACTGTCATCCGGCGTTATTGGTGCCGGGTGGGGATGGCGGAGTACTTTTGTGAACCGTCACGTTGATCAAAATTACAATATGGACAATTTTGAAGAAGAAGCTGCAGCTTATTTTGAAGAAAATGGGTTTGATTTGAATGAAACAGTCGGCATGATGACAGCGGTGAAAATGGAGGATGCGGCTTGGCGAAAAGAAACGAAGGAAGACGTATCTGTTTTCGTTGTTGCCACAGCTGGTGTCGGCAATGCGGTGGACGTAACACAGCCCCGCGGAAGCTGGAAGGAAAAAGTGACACCAGGAACGATCAACATTTGGGTGTTTGTAAATGGAAAATTATCAGAAGAAGCTTTTGTACAAGGACTGATGACGGCAACAGAAGCGAAAGTAAAAGCACTCGCGGATGCGGGCGTCCAAGATCCAAAAACAGGCACAATCGCGACCGGCACGTCGACTGACAGCATGTTGATTGCTGCCACGCAGCGAGGTGCATATCAGCAATTTGCCGGTTCTATTACACCTCTTGGCATTGCAATCGGACGGGCAGTTTATGTAGCTGTAACTGAATCGCTTCAAAAAACAGCCCGCAGAAAGGCGCTTTTATGATGACACATGCGGCGGCCATTGTCGCTGCACTGATTCTCGACCGGCTCATTGGTGATCCAAGGAATTGGCCGCATCCGGTTAAATGGTTTGGGTCATTAATCGCATTTCTCGATAAAAAATGGAATAAGGGCAGCAGGCAGTTTGAAAAAGGGATAGCGATGCTTGTAGTTGTACTTCTTGTGACAGGGATTTGTTCAGTCAGCCTTGTTTCTATCGCATCTCGTATTCCTCCGTTCCTTGCCATATTAATAGAAGCGATCATGATTTGGGCATCGATTGCTCCAAGAAGCTTAAAAGAAGCAGGCATGGACGTATACAATCCGCTTGCAGCGGGCGATAGACAGGAAGCAAGAAGA
Organism: Domibacillus iocasae; assembly: GCF_001750285.1. Lineage (GTDB taxonomy): Bacteria > Bacillota > Bacilli > Bacillales > Domibacillaceae > Domibacillus > Domibacillus iocasae. The sequence continues at coordinate 108,471 of NZ_MAMP01000020.1, read as the reverse complement.
AAGCTTTCGTGGATTGTCGGACGTGATACAGAGAAGCTTGATGAAAGCGAGATTACCCGCGGAGCGGTTGAAACTGTCGCGGAAAACACATCAGATGGGGTCATCGCCCCACTGTTTTGGGCGATGATTGGCGGCGGTCCGGCTGCACTTTTATATCGGGCTGTTAATACATGCGATTCAATGGTGGGCTACAGGAATGAACAGTACGATCAATTCGGCAAGTCATCGGCCCGGCTGGATGACATCGTGAATTTTATTCCCGCCCGTTTGACCGCGCTGCTGCTTATTTTGGCTGCGAATAAGCCGTCAGCCATTCGCTGTTATGCATGGGGAATTGTCAGGCGTGATGCAAAAAAACATCCGTCTCCAAACAGCGGCTGGTGTGAAGCAGCTGTTGCAGGTCTTTTACAAATCGAATTAGGCGGACTGAATACATATAAAGGCGTAGTGTCAGATCGGGCACGAATGGGTGATCCGATTCATCCGCGCCAGGCTGAACATATTATTGAAGCCGCTAAACTAATGGAACGAGCCACGTATTTATTCGTGCTGCTGTTCCTTGCAGGAGTGATTATATATGAGTTTGCCGTCACATGGAGCGAACCCTTCCCATTTATATAGAGCATCTGGTGTTATGAAGCCATCATCTGTGATGGACTTCAGTGTTAATACAAATCCGTACGGGCCGCCAAATTGGCTAAAAGAAATGTGGCCCTCTTTTTTTGAGGCTGTTGAAGACTACCCGGATCCATCTGGTTACAAAGCAGCAAAGCTAATTGCCGAGCGTTTTGCCCTTTCTCCAGAAAATATTATGCTTGGCAATGGAGCGGCAGAAATTATTCATTTTATCGCCCGTCATGCTGCAGGCCAAAAAGTGGTCATTGTGACACCCGCTTTTTCTGAGTATGAAGAGGCGTGCCGCGCTTACGGCTGCAGGACTGAATATGTGCCTGTCGATGTGCAAAATTGGAAGCTGCCAATCGAGATACTTGTTGAGCAAGCGAAAGAAGCGGCGGTTTTATTTATTTGCACGCCAAACAATCCGACAGGCCAGGTATTTCAAACAGAAGACCTCCTCACCCTGCTCAAAGAAACACGCAGCTTTGGAACAATGATTGTCATTGACGAAGCCTTTTATGATTTTGCCGGTGACGAGTCGATAACTTCAGAGATTACGTCGTTTTCTCATTTAGCTGTACTGCATTCAATGACGAAAATGTACGCAGTCGCGGGTCTGCGTATCGGCTATTTAGCCGCTTCAAAAGAAATCATCAACAAACTGAAACCATACCGTCCGCATTGGAATGTAAATGCCATCGCGCTGCAAGTGGCCCAAAAAATTGCGTCGGATGCAGAGTATGCTGTCCGGACACGAAAATGGATTGATAAAGAGCGGGAGAGAATGATCAGAGAGCTAATGATGATCGGTTTTGTCGTTCTTCCGTCGGCTGTTAATTTTTATCTGATAAAAGATTCGGCCCTCGATAATCAGAAGCCGCTGCTTCAATTTTTGCTTAAACAGGGGATTGTGCTGCGGCACACAGAAAACTTCCATGGATTGGATGGACAATGGCTTCGAGCGGCCATAAAAAAAGAACAGGAAAATGATCAGCTTCTTTCTGCATTGAAAGAGTGGAAAAGCCAATGCTGATTTTTATTTCAGGCGGTGTGCGGAGCGGCAAAAGCGGTGTGGCAGAGAAGGTAGCGATGCGTGACCTTTATCCGGATGGAAGGCTTTTATATGTCGCATGCGGATCCCGGACGGACGCGGAGATGGACGAACGTATTTGGCATCATCAACAGCGGCGGGCATCATCCGGCTGCAGCTGGACAACGATTGAGAAGCACGTTGACATAGCGGAAATTGATGTGAAAGCGTCCGATACACTGCTGATCGATTGCGTGACGACACTTTTGGCCAATGAATATTTTCGTGATGATAAGCCAGCTGCTGAAGCAGGCGGGCGAATTACTAAAGGTATTGTAAAACTGGCAAAACAAACACACACGGTTGTTGTTGTATCAAATGAGCTTTCGTTTGAAGAGCCAGCCAGTAAGTTAACGAGTGATTATATGAAAAAACTCGGCTTTATTCACCAGCGGCTTGTTCAAGAAAGCAGCGTGGCGATTTTAGTGGAGCATGGTATTCCAATCATAAAGAAAGGCGGGGTCCAATGCGGGGGATTATGATTCAAGGGACATCGTCTGATGCCGGGAAAAGTTTTGTGGCAACCGCTCTTTGCCGCCTTCTTTTACAAAAAGGGTATCAGCCCGTTCCATTTAAGCCGCAAAATGTCTCGAATAATTCGTATGTGACAGAGGATGGAAAAGAAATCGGGCGTGCGCAAGGGCTGCAGGCAGAGGCGGCAGGACTTAAAGCGAATCCGTTTATGAATCCGCTTCTGCTGAAGCCATCTGGAAATGGCTCGTCCGAAATTGTTCTGTTTGGTGAAAGGCTTGAAGTGATGTCAGGCATGGCGTACCGAAAATCGTACTATGAGCAGGCAATTGACGCCATTAAAACTGGATTGAGAGAAGTGGAAAAGCTTGGTGATACCCTTGTCATTGAAGGCGCCGGCAGCCCGGTAGAAATGAATTTGAAAAAACGGGAAGTCGTCAATATGAAAACGGCAGAGCTTGCAGATGTGCCGGTTTTATTGACAGCGGATATTGACCGGGGCGGCTTGTTTGCAGCTGTTGTCGGGACACTTGCTCTTCTGGAAGAAACAGAACGCCAGCGTGTGAAAGGCATTATTATTAATCGGTTTCATGGTGACCCGGCCCATTTCGAAGACGGAAAGCTGTGGCTTGAGGAGCATACCGGCATACCTGTGCTGGCAGTACTGCCGTTTTTGCCGGGACATGCACTCGAAGGAGAAGATTCACGTTCCATTCGTGATGTACGCCGTGATCGGGCGGGTATTGATTTAGTTGTTATTCGTTTACCGTACGTTTCGAATGGCAGTGATATTGAGCCATTTGCGCTTGAAGAAGACGTGAGTATACGCTGGGTTCAAACGGCGGATGCGTTCGGTTCGCCGGATGCGGTTATTATTCCGGGGACGAAAAGTGCATTTGCCGATCTGCATTTTTTAAAAGAGACTGGACTAGCGGCAAAAATCCATGCATTTTCCGAAAATGGCGGCACGGTGATGGGCTTGTGCGGCGGATTTCAGCTAATGGGCAGAACGTTAGCTGATCCAGATGGGAGCGACACCGGCGTGCCGGGCGCTGCGGAAATTGCGCTGGGGATCATCCCTGCTGATACGGTTTTTAAAAATAAAAAAACAGTCGTCCGGACAGAAGGAGTGGCAAACGGTGTTTCACTGTCTGGATATGAAATTCATTTTGGTGAAACAGACGTGGAGGGTGAACCGTTTTTAATCGCTGCCGGTCATAAAGATGGATATCGATCAAATGACGGGCGGATTTGCGGCACATACTTGCACCATTTATTTTACAATGACTTATTCCGGGCGGAATGGTTAAACAAAATTCGCCGGTCAAAAGGGCTGAACGAGCGGCCGCCGGCGGATTTGAACCAGGACAGCACGTATGACACAATTGCTGCGCATTTAGAACAGCACCTTGACTGGCCGGTATTTGAAGCCATTTTGGAGAGGCAGCGATGAAGTCATACGTATACGCTGCTGGAATCATCATTCAATTTTTTACGATTCTGCCTCTGCACCGGACACTGCCGATGGATAAAGCAGAATTAAAAGCAGTGCTGCATTTGTTTCCGCTGCTTGGACTTGTTAAAGGGCTTCTTTACGCCGCCGTTTTTTGGAGCTTGATCGAATGGAGTCCGTTTTCTCAACTGTCCATTGCATTTCTCGTCTGGCTTCTGCCGATTGTCTTGACAGGGGGGCTTCATTTGGATGGCTGGATGGATTGGGCGGATGCCCACTTTTCTTTTCGTGATAAAGACAAGCGACTTGCGATATTAAATGATCCAAGGGCAGGCGCGTTTGGAGTACTGGCACTCGTTCTGCTGCTGTCAGCTAAATTTTTGTTTGTGTTTGAAACAGTCCGGGCGGGCAGTCAATACACATTGGTCATTCTGCTGATTCCATTTTTCGCTCAAATGCTGACGGGCTTGTTCCTGCAGTTTGTGCCGCCGGCTAAAACAGAAGGGCTCGCTGCTTTTTTCCAAAAAGGGCATTCAAGGCTATTGCCGGTTGTTTATAGCTTATTTCTAGTCTTTGCCGCGTTTTTTTATATTTGGCATCCGCTTTTTTGGAGTATGGCCGGCGCTTCATGGATGTATTTTGTTTTTATAAAACAAGGGATGCAAAAAGAATTTGGCGGCATGACGGGTGACTTGCTCGGAGCCTCTCAGGAAGGAGCGGAACTGCTGTTATGGATGATTGTGTGGCTGTCGGTCTCTTTCGCCACGGGCTGACAGATGCGAATAAAAACCGCCAGTTTTGTGGCTGGACAGATGTCCCGGTTAATGAAGAAGGAATAGCGGCGCTCAAGCGGCTGTCAATTCCGAACTATGATTGGATAGTGACAAGCGACTTAGCAAGGTGTATACAGACGGCAGCCGTTTTTTGGCCGCAAACTCTCACAACATCGAAAAAGTTCCGTGAGTTTTATTTTGGGGAATGGGAAAAGAAAACACATGGTGAACTTGAACATGTGCCGGAATATGGCGCTTGGCTTGAAGACTATTCTCTTCAAGTGCCTGGCGGTGATTCCTATGCATCGTTTGCAAAAAGGATTGAAGAAGGATTTCAGGATGTCTTAAAAACGATGGCAGACCAAAATATATGCCGGACGGCGATTGTTACCCATGGCGGTGTCATCCGCCACTTATTATCCGTATGGGCACCGGATGCGAAAACATTTGGTGAGTGGTCGTCGGAAAATGGGCATGGGTATGAACTGTCCGGCAGTTTGTCAGCGATGAGGAGGGGAAACCGATGCACTTCGTTACAGGCGGTGCCTTTAACGGCAAAAAGAAATGGGTAACTGTCTTTTATGAATTGGACAAGACACCGCATCAATGGCATTCTTTTTATGATGAAAAAGAACTGCCGGATTTTACAAAAAACATCGTTGTTCTGGAAGGGATTGAGCGGTATATCCGGATGCTGCTTGAACAGGAAGAAACGCCGGTTGCCGCCCGCTTGTTCTTTAAAAAGAAGTTAGACGGATGGCAGAAAGAAAGCAGAATGATTGTCATGATCGGCACGGATATCATGAAAGGCATTGTGCCAATGAATGCATTTGATCGGCATTTCCGCGATGCGGCCGGCTGGTGTTTTCAAGATGCAGCTGAAGCGTCAGAACGTGTTGATACGGTTTGGTACGGCATTGCAGAAACGATAAAGGAGGATAAAAAATGAGATTGTATACGAGAACAGGCGACAAAGGTGAAACGAGCATTATTGGCGGGCGAGTAGGAAAAGATAATATTCGCGTAGAAGCATATGGAACCGTTGATGAATTAAATTCAGTCGTCGGCATGGCGGTTACCGAGCTTGATCCGGTGAAATTCGAAGATATTTTATCTGATTTGGAAACGATCCAGCATGAGCTGTTCGACTGCGGCGGGGACCTCGCGACGATAAATGGCAAGCGCGGATTTAAGCTGCAGCAGGAATCGATTGATGAAATGGAAAAGAAAATTGATGTCTACATTCAAGAAGCTCCGGAGCTTGAGCGGTTTATTTTGCCCGGCGGTTCGAAAGGCTCAGCTCATATTCATCTTGCACGAACAGTGGCACGCCGGGCTGAGCGGCTCGTCGTTGCGTTAATGCGGACGGGCGAAGAAGTTCACCCGCCTGCATTGAAATATTTAAATCGCTTGTCTGATTACTTTTTTGCGATTGCCCGGGTGGTCAACTTCCGTGAAGGTGTAAAAGATGTTGAGTATGTGCGCAGCGCAAATGTGTTCCGGGGCGGAAAACGAAAAGAGGATAGCTAATGAATGCAAGAAAAGTAAGCTGGCTCGCGCTGTTTGTTGCGTTATCGGTTATAGGCAGCATAATTAAAGTCCCGTCACCGATTTCAAGTGTGGCGCTTGATTCATTTCCCGCCCTGATGGCCGCGGTTTTACTAGGGCCGGCCGCGGGCGCTCTGACCGGCGCTTTTGGCCACCTCGTTTCCGCGTTAATTGGCGGTTTTCCGATGGGACCTTTGCATATCATTATCGCGATTGAAATGGCCGCGATTATCTGGTTATTCGGGGTACTTTATATGGCCGGGCATAAATGGAGCGCCTTGCTATCTTTTGTTTTATTAAATGGCATTGTGTCACCAGCACCTTTCATTCTGTTCATGGGTATGCCGTTTTACATAAGTGCAGTGCCGGCGATTACAATAGCGGCGGCTTTCAATGGAATTGCAGCTTATATTCTCATCCCGCGTATTGCACCAGCGTTTGCGAAACGCTATGGAGACCTTCATGCGTGACGTTATCCGGACGAATGGGCTTGTTATTGCGGCGGATAACAGCGGCTCAATCGGGGGAAAAGAGCAGGACACCGTTCAGGCGCCATATGAAGTAGTTGGTTATTTTTCGGCGCGGGTCGCATTGATGGAATGTATAGCGGCTGGAGGAGAGCCGTTTGCAGCAGTATTGCACAATTTTTCAGGTGATGCGGCTTGGAAGCCGCTGTGTAAAGGAATCAAGAAAGCCGCCGCTGAACTTGACTGTGAATTGGAACTGACCGGCAGCACTGAGTCGAATTTCACCATGCAGCAGTCAGCAGCCGGTTTTGTGGCTATTGGCCGCCACGTTCGGGATACCGATCAAATTGAACTGGAAAGCGTTAGATATGGAGTCATTGGAAAACCGCTTGTTGGTTCTGAAGTGATGGCGTGTCTGGATGACGTCGCACCGCTTTCCGTTTTTCGGCAAATTGCTCATATGGAAGGTGTATATACGGTATTGCCCGTCGGTTCGAAAGGCATTGCGTATGAACTGATGCAGCTCACTGGCAGAAGCGGACACTGTGAGCTTGATATGATAAAATCCGCAGGGCCGTCTACTTGTTTTATCGTAGCGGTTAAAGAAGAAGCAGGTACACAATTAGAAAGTATGACGAATCATGTTTATTGGCTCAAAATGTATGACTAATCCTTCTGTTGCTCCACTGGCATATGTGCCATGTGGAGTTTTTTTGTTTGTGAAATTAAGGAATTTTATTTTTGGAGATTCGATAGTAATATAAAGATAGGAACAAAGATTGTACCGGATTCCAGCAGAGCCGGGATGCCGCTTGACCGTTCCACACGCCATTAGTAGTTCTCTTTACTCAAGCGGTGACCTTGTCGTCAACGGCCAAGGTCTCTATCATTGCCGGGTGCGTACAGGGAATAATATTTTTATTCATGTTGTTTGCAGAGGTGGAGAAATTGTGGCCGGACAGAACGTAACTATTCATGAAGTCGGTTCGGAAGCGGGTTCGAAAACAAATATTCAGGTGCCGGAAGATGGATTTATCAAAATTGATCATGTATTTCAGGATACGACGATTCAAATTGGGAGGTGTGTATACACGTTCGCTTGTAGGGGCTGAGCATATTCATGCCCGTTTAAATAAAGGCGGCATGATAATATTGCGCTGAAAAATGAATCTATTTGCTTCTGTTATGCGTATACAAAGTATAGAACAAATAGGAGGGAATAACATGATGATAAAATGGGCCGCAGCAGCAGGGTTATCCACCATTCTTTTGAGTGGGTGCAGCTTGCTTGATGAAGCGAACAATACGTTGACATATACCAGTGATATGACTGATTTTTTAAATGAAACACAGCAATTTGCCAATGAGGTCCCTGCCTTGCTTGAAGACGCCGCTTCAAACCCGGACATTATTCAAGATGTTCAAACTCATCTTGAAAGCTTGCAGCAGGACATTGATGAAGTGCAGCAAATGGAGGCTCCAGCTATTGCAGAAGGCGTGCATGGTACGCTGCTTGATTACAGCACACAGCTTGAATCCGGCGTTAATGATGCGATGGCCAAAATAGAAAATGGCATACTTGACCCATCCGCTCTTTTTGAAAACACAGAACTGCTCCAGACGGTAGAAGAATTGCAGCAGCTTCGGACGAACATCGAACAGCTTGGGCAATAAACAGACGCGGCTATACGTGCCGCGTCTGTTTTTTTGATTAAAGTACGTACAAAAAGACACTTAAAAAATGAGAAAGGCTGCCGAGTAAAATAAAGATGTGGAAAATTTCGTGAAAACCCATTTGCTTTATTTGCATCCAAGAGGGCTTCAATGCGTAAATCACCCCGCCGATTGTGTAGAAAACCCCGCCGGCAACAAGTAGGACGAGCCCGCCGGTTTCGAGGCTTGAGGCAAGCGGTGCAAAAACAAAAACGGCCATCCAGCCCATAACAATATATAAAGCCGTTGAAAGCCATCTCGGGCAGTTAAACCAAATCATTTTAAAAGCAATGCCTAGGAGGGCTGTGAGTGATACAACCATAAACAATGTCCAGCCGGTTTGATTATTTAAGCTTATTAAACAAAAAGGTGTGTAAGATCCTGCAATCAAAACAAAAATCATCGAATGGTCCAACCGTCTAAAAAAAGCAATAACGGAATCTCGGGCTATGACCCAATGATAAAGAGTCGAAGCGGAATACAAAAGAATTAAGCTGATGCCAAAAATGCAAACAGCGGCAATGGAAGATGCTGAATCGACAGCCACAGCTTTGATGATCATGGCAACAAGCGCGGCTACAGACAAAATGACACCGGCAAAATGGGTTAAAGCATTAATGGGTTCTCGGATGATAGAATGCATGTGAATACCTCCAAGTCATAAGTAGTTTTTATAACTATATATAATGATATTGTTATTCTATAATATAGTCAAGTTTTACATATAAACGATATTCTCCTATAATAAAAAGAACATAACTATGTGAAAAGCGGGTGTTTATGTGGAAAAACTGACAGGCATTTTGAATGAATTGAATCTTAATAACCAGCTGACACCGGATAACATACCGAATATTGACTTATATATGGACCAGGTCATTCAATTGTTTGAACACACATTTGAAAGCTCGACCCGGAATCCGGAAGAAAAAGTCCTGACGAAAACAATGATTAACAACTATGCGAAAGGAAAATTGTTATTTCCGATTAAGCAAAAAAAATATTCAAAAGAGCATTTGCTATTGATCAGCCTCATTTATCAATTGAAAGGAACATTGTCCATTAATGACATTAAAGCAACACTTTCAGGGATAAATGAGCAGATTGAGGATCTCGATTTGGATTCGTTTTATGAACGGTATTTAACAGCGGCGGCGGATAACGTAGAGCAGGGGAAGAAGGATATTGCAGAGCGCGTAAATGAAATGACAGCAGATACGGATGAACTCAGTCATGTCCTGCAAATTTTAGCTCTCGTTCACATGAGCAATATTTATCGGAAAACAGCGGAAAAGCTGGTTGATCAATTGGCAGAAAAAAAGAACCTCTTGTGAAAAAAAGAGGTTCTTTTTTGTTTATTGCGCTGCTATACCGCCATTAGTCCGGTATTGGCCTTCTTAAAGCGCTGCTGTATGTTTGCTGATATCGCTGTTTTCCTTGTAACTTTTTTATCATTTTTCCTCTCCATTATGAAACTGCACTGACGAGAGTCTAAGATGATTGATGCATGTCCTCAGCGTACGCTTTATTCGTCAAACGTCAATTGAATTGGGTTTGAAAACAATAAAAAACCAGGAAAACCGTTTAACCGGAATTCCTGGTTTTTATTACTTCACACTTGATGCGCCAACAAGTGACTCCGGCGAACGCCCGAGAACAAGTAAGCTGATTTTTGCATAGCCTGTTTCTTTGAAAGAGGTGAAAAGCTCCTTTAACACGGCGATGTGCTCATCATTTTTTAATGTTTGTACTTCTTTTTTGTAAAGACGAAGCACAGAGCTGTACGGGATATTCGGCAGACAGTCTGCGGACTCTTCATTCATAATCAGGCAGCCCATATATTGATATTTCAACTGCAATGCCCGTGTTAAGCCGGCGATATGCACCATTTTGTCAAATAAATCAGGATACGAGTGCTGTAGATGATCGACAGCTTTTTTTGCTTCTTTTAATTCATCAATGCTGCGCAATGTAGCAATCATGCTGTTTCCTCCCTTATCTATCCCATGGTTTTTTGAGTGTCAAGTATTCCGCAAGCTCTTTGCTTTTCGTTCTGCGAAGCTTACGCATTTCCGCACGGTCTTTCGCTGTTTCAAACAAAAACTTCTCTTCTTCGGTTTCTGGAATTACCCCTGGCACTTCTACCGGCTTTTTATTTTCATCCAATGCAACAAATGTTAAAAAGGCTGTAGCTGCAATGCGGCGGTCTCCAGTCGCAATATCTTCAGCAATGACCTTGCAGAAAATTTCCATCGATGTCCGACCAGTAAACGACACAAACGATTCAACACAAACCGAATCGGTTTCACAGATGGCATCTAAAAAGTCGATCGAGTCTGTTGAGGCTGTTACACACTGCTTTACGCGGGAATGGCGTCTTGCAGATAAACAGGCGGCGCTGTCAATTTTTTTCATCAGCACACCGCCGAATAAAGTTTGATAATTATTTAAATCGCATGCTAACACTTGATCCGTGTGAACAATGCGGCTTTCACGTGTTTTAATAGCTTCTTTTACTACAGTCATGTTTGTTCATCCCTTCCATACCGTCAGTGTACGCCCGTTCAGAAAGGAAGTAAAATGGTTCTTTTTTATTTGAAATATAGCTTTTATCTATGTAAATGCTTCCATGTATAGGTCCTCCGCATGAAAAAAACGGCTCTAATCAAGGAGAGCCGCTTTTGAAAACTGTTCTTTTGTAAAATGAAGCCACTCTTTAGCGGCGTAGGACAAGTATTGATTTTTCCCCCAAATGATGGCCAAATGCCAGTTAATGGATGGATTAACCACTTTCACTGCACACACGTGGTCATGCAAGTGCCGGCAAATGCTTTCCGGTAAAAGAGAGATGCCGAGTTTTGACGCGACCATTTCTTCGATAAAGGACCACTGGGAACTTTCAGAAATAACGTGTGGATGAAACCCCGCATTGTTACAGGAAGAAATGATCCGGTCATTTAGTGCAAAGTCTTTATTGAACAAAATAAACGATTCGGAAGACAGCTCTGCCAAGTCAACTTCCGCCCGTTTTGCAAGCGGGTGGGAGATTGGCAAAATCAACATTAAATCTTCTTCCATGAACGCATAATGATTGAATATATTATCCTGTGTCGGGAGGACGATGACACCGACATCCAGCTCGTTCTGTTCAACGGCTTCTTCGATCGATTTTGAGCCTTCTTCTTTAAGCTGAAACGTAATACCGGGGTACTTCTCATGAAACAAGCCGACGACTTTCAAAAAAAAGTGAGCGTCAAAAATAGGCGGCAGCCCGATCCGGATGTGGCCGGTTTTTAATTCAAGCAAATTGTCAAGTTCTGTTTCCAGAGTATGAAATGCCTTGTTAACGAGCTTCGCCTGCTCTAATAAAATTCTGCCCGCATCGGTTAAAATAAGGTTTCTTTTTGAGCGGTCAAACAATTCCACGCCAAGTTCCGTTTCTAAATTTTTAATCATTTTGCTGATGGTCGGCTGGGTAATAAACAAATGATCGGCCGCTTTTGAAAAGCTGTTGAAATTCGATACTTCAATAAAATACTGCAAATGTTTAATGTCCATGTTTGTTCATCCATTTCTTTCGTAGTCGCTCCATGATTCCATCTGATACAATAATACAAAAAACAGCGGAATGGTGAATATGACGGATCATACACATATGGAACTTGAACTCGAAGCGATATTACATGCGTCTAACGATAATATTATTGTAACGGATGGAAATGGAATTGTATTGCGTGCCATTAAAAACAGCCATGAATTTTATGGAGAGTTTTCTGAAAAGATGATTGGCCAGTCTGTTTATGAACTGGAAAAAAAACATATTTTTTCACCATCTGTGACGATCAAAGTGCTGGAGCAGAAAAAAGAAGTGCAGCTAATGCAAAAAACAGCTGCCGGCAAGATCATTATGGTCAAAGGCATTCCTGTGTTTGACAGTGAAAATAATATCGTCCGGGTTATCAGTCTTTCCCATGATTTAACGGAGATACAAAAATTAAAAGAAGATTATGAAAAGCTGCAGTCGAAAGTAGCACATTATGAATCGGAAATTGAAAAACTTAAGGAGCAGGAAACGGCATTTGACCTGTTGACAACCAACAGCTCAAAAATGAGAAAAGCGCGTGAAACAATGAGGCGTGTCGCGAAAAGTGAGGCAGCTGTTCTTCTTTTCGGAGAATCCGGTGTTGGGAAAACCATTTTTGCCCGAGCGATTCATCAAGAAAGTGACCGGCGTAAAGGAGCGTTTATTGAAATGAACTGTGGTGCCATTCCGGTGAGCTTAGCTGAATCGGAAATGTTCGGCTATGAACCGGGTGCCTTCACCGGGGCAAGTCAAAAAGGAAAAAAAGGATTGATTGAATCAGCGGATGGGGGGACGCTTTTTTTAGATGAGATTGGTGAATTATCACTTGAGCTGCAAGTGAAATTATTAAAATTGCTGCAAGAAAAAGAAATAACCAAGATCGGTGCTGTGGAAAGCAAAAAAGTGGATTTCCGGCTTATCGCCGCGACCAATCAAGATTTAAAAAAAATGGTAGAAGAAGGGACGTTCCGCGAAGATTTATTTTACCGGCTTCATGTTGTTCCGGTCGAAATTCCGCCGCTTAGAGAACGAAAAGAAGACTTTCCAATGCTGCTCGACATCTTTTTAAGTCAATTTAATCGGAAATATAATAAAAATATGCGTCTGCACCCGGATTCTATATCAAAGTGTCTTTCTTATAAGTGGCCGGGAAATGTACGGGAGCTTGAAAACTTAATTGAACGGCTTGTCATTCTTTCCGATCAAACAGTCATACCGCCCAGCCTGTTTTCTTTTGAATCTGAACAGGAGCGCACAGAAGAAAACTGGTCATCCTTACATTTGTTTCAGCAGGAAGGAAAAACACTGAAAGAAGCGATAAATGAAATAGAAAAGCAATGGCTGCTTCAAGCAGAAAAAGAAGGCCGTTCCACCTATGAAATGGCAAAGATGCTTGGAATAAGCCAGCCGACTGTTGTGCGCCGGTTAAAGCAGCTTCAAAACGATTCAAAATGAATTGATTAATTCATTTTGAATCGTTTTCTTTTTGTTTTTGATTCATTTTGAATTAACAAATGTTCAGAAATGATTAGTATACAGGCTTTCTGTATTGGCACAGTTCTTGCAAATATAAAAAGGATAGAGAAAATAAAAAATATATTTATATAATATTTATTATCAAATTATTTTTGTGAGTGATTTACAAAATAGATATATTTGTTTATTTAAAAGGATTTTAAAACCTTTTTTTAAAAATCTAACAAAAAATACATATGAGTTTAAGTTTCTTGAAATAATTTATAAGAAATTTAATGGAAAGGAATGACACGTTAATGATTAAAGAAAAAACAGCAGCAGAATTAAAGGAATTGGACAAAAAACACTTTTTTCACCCAACTTCAGCCATTAAGCAGCAGAGGGAAAGCGGTCCGGCATTTATTTTTACAGAAGGAAAAGGGATTTATTTATACGATGAAAACGGAACGAAAGTAATTGATGGCATGTCTTCTCTTTGGAATGTCAATGTGGGTCATGGGCGGAAGGAACTTGGAGAAGTGGCGATGGAGCAAATGTCCAAGCTTGCTTTTAGTTCTTCTTTCACTTCTTTCAGCAATGAGCCGGCCATTCGGCTTGCTGCCAAAATTGCGGAGATCGCCCCTGGCGATTTAAATGCCGTATTTTTCACATCCGGTGGTTCAGAGTCAAATGATACGGCTTATAAGCTGGCCCGCCATTACTGGGTGCTGAAGGGACAGCCGCAGCGCCGGAAAATCATCTCCAGAACGAGATCTTATCATGGTGTCAATGTCGGTGCAACGAGCGCGACGGGGTTAAAACCATTCCGTGATTTCACCAGTTCACTGGCTCCGGATTTTTATTACGTCGACCATATGTCACCTGATGCGCTGCGTGAATTGATTAAACAAGAAGGTCCGGACACAATCGCGGCTTTTATTTCAGAACCAGTTCAAGGTGCCGGCGGTCTGCACATTGCACCGGAAACCTACTTTCAGGAAATTCGCAGCATCTGTGATGAATACGGTATTTTGTTTATAACCGATGAAGTAATAACTGGATTTGGACGCACTGGGACGCTTTTCGGAATTGAGCATTACGGTGTTGTGCCGGACATGATGTGCTTTGCAAAAGGGGTCTCAAGCGGATATGCCCCGCTTGGAGGCGTTGTTTTTTCACAAGCGCTTTATGATGAATTGGGTGAGCTGTCTACGGGCACGCTGCTTCACGGATATACGTACAGCGGACATCCTATGGCATGTGCCGTTGCATTGAAAAATATTGAAATTATTGAACGTGAGCAATTAGTGGAAAATTCAAAAGTGCGGGGCGCTGAAATGCTAAGCGGATTTGAACAAATAAAAGCAGCACATTCTATCGTCAGTGAAGCGCGTGGGCTTGGACTGATGGGTGGGCTTGAATTTCATCCGCAGCCAGGAGCTGAAGGTCCGTTGGCTCCGCTTGTGCTGGCTGAAGCAGCGAAGCGTGGATTGATTTGCCGTGCTGTTGTGCTTGAAGGGCAGGATATCCTCGTTTTTTCACCGCCGCTAATTATAACAAAAGAAGAACTACAGGAACTGCTTTCTATTTTAAATGCAGCAGTGAACGAGGTTGAACAATCATTGCAGAAATGAAGGATAAATGTGAAAACAGCAGCAGCTGCAATTATTGAAGTGATCAATCCAGCAACTGGTTTGGTCATTGGCTCAGTGCCGAAACAAGGACGGCTTGAAGCGGCCAAAGCAGTGGATGCCGCTTCTAGTGCTTTTAAAGAGTGGTCTGCCCGGACAGCGGAAGACCGCGGCGCCTTACTGATGAAGTGGCATCAACTTATCAATGAGTCTGAAGAAGAGCTACTGCCGGATGCGGATCTGGCCAAAGCAGTGGATGGTCTTATCGCGTCGAAATATCGAAATGCGGGGCAGACATGTATTTGTGCAAATCGTATATTTGTTCATGAAGCATGTGCGGCAGCTTTTACGGAAAAGCTGGCTGCATTTCGATTGACGGTATTATTGGGACCGGTTTATTTGCGGACAGTGGCTCTGTTATTAATGCAACGGGACCGGGTGCCATTTTGATGAGAATTTGGCTACTCCCATATGTAACATACGCGACAATTGCCGGCATTGCCATTATGTTAATCTTAGTGATTTTTATCGATTCCATGCGATTGCGGTTATTTTTGACGATGCTTATTGCAGGACGGCCTGTTATTTCCTTCTTTTAAAAAAAACAGACTGAAGAGCCGGAGAACAGCCATAAAACGACAGAAGGAAAGTTGATTAGTTTTTAATAAGTCTTCTGCTTCGTTTTCTGCTATACTGACAGAGTATTCAGACTGAAATGGAGGAATAGTGATGGCGTTTTATGCTGCCCTTTTACACATGATTGACCCTGAAAAAAACAAGGAAGTGCGCCCGCTTCATCTTGACTATTTAGCAGAACTCGGAGATAAGGTATTTGCGAAAGGGCCTTTTACAGACGGCTCCGGCGGCCTTGTTATCTATGAAGCAGATTCATATGAAGAAGCGATCGAGTTAGCCGAAAATGATCCAGCTGTGACTCATAAAGTACGCCGCTTAGAATTGAAAGAGTGGAATAAGAACTAAATCTGGTGCCCGGACCATTCCGGGCATCTTTTTTTTTTTTTTTTTTGAGTCAATAGTACTAATGTGGTGGAAAAGGGGTATGTAAATAAAAAGAAGGGATTTTCACGACAGACCTGCTTGTATTGCCTGATTTTTTTACAAAAGATGTATTAGACGCAGCTAGAATGCTTTATGAAGGAGGTGCTTATTCCTACGGCTATTATCATACGTATAAAGTGGAAATGGACGCCTATTTTTTGGTAGGAAATGTGTATTCAGTGAAACAGCGTAATGGTTTTATTTCGTCTCAAAGAGCCCTTTGAGGCGTTTCTTTTGGCTTATTAATCAGATTTTAATAGGGATGAGGAAGTTGTATGGTGAATGTGAAAGAATTTATTATAAATGCGTCTTTATTGATTGCGATTGTTTCAGTAAGTGGTCTTTTATACAAACAATTTTTAGTGAATGCATCGCCGCGTTTAAAAAATATTTTGCTTTTGTCGCTCGCTATTTTTTCTGGATGGATATCCATGTTTTTTGGTATTCATTTGGATAATGGAGTCATTTTTGACCTTCGTTTCGTTCCAGTCCTTGTTGTCGCACTGTTCGCTAAAAACGCCTTTTTTATTTTCGTTGTCGGGTTTGGGATTGGCCTCGCGCGCTTAACATTTGGAATAAGTGAAGCAGCGATTGCAGGATTATATAATATGATCGTGTTGTCTGCCGCAGGGATGGCTCTTCAACTGTTCTTTCCAAGGTTGACACGGATGAAACGAATTCTTTTGTCCGTTTTTACACTCAATTTTATCAATGTTTTATTCGTCGCATTTTTCGGCGTCATTGCTTTTGTGGACTATTTATCACTTATTATGCCTATCGTTCTCCCAATGAACATTTTACTCAGTTTCTTAATCGTTTGGATGATTAACGATTTGTATCACGAATATGTATCAAAACGAAACTTGATTGAATCTGCCAGAAAAGACCCACTGACTAAATTATATAATCGACGTGCATTTATGAACTATTTTCAAAAATTCTCATCAGGTGAGCATGGAGAAGAACCGTTCGTTCTTGCGTTTATTGATATCGACTACTTTAAACAAGTAAACGATACTTATGGACATATTGTCGGGGATCTTGTTCTCCAGACCGTAAGTGCACGGCTGCTTCATAATTTACGCAGTATTGATATTGTTGCACGCTACGGCGGTGAAGAATTTGTGATCATTTTGCCTGATTGCACAAAAGAAAACGCAATAGAGGCGATCGAACGAATCCGTGAGACGGTCGCTGCGCAGCCCGTTTGTGTGAATAACATAGAAATTCCAATTACGTTTTCCGCCGGTCTGGCCGCGTCAAACGAGTTTACCGCGGAGCAATTATTAAAACGAGCAGATGATGCGCTTTATGAAGCGAAACAAAGCGGACGGAATAAAGTTATCTATGCAGCGGCAGAAGCTGCTTGTTCATAAATGATTCTTTGATTTCACATAACCATATCCATGGGTTCCCTCCCTTAAAAAAACAAAACAATTTGCCGGCATTTTGGTATAATGAAAAATGTTTGAAAAAAGGAGGGGATGTTAAAAATTGAATTCATATAAAAAAGCGGCATCTGGCCTATATATCAATTATTTTTTGCTTGGAATGGTTAATATCATGCTTTCATCGAATATGGCCTCATTGTCCGAGAAATGGGACACAGACAAAGCGGGTATCAGTTATATTATTGCCGCGATTGGGATTGGAAAGCTGCTTACATACGCATTATCCGGTCATTTGTCTGACCGGTTCGGACGGAAGCCGCTCGTTATTTTTGCGGCGCTCGCCATGGGTATTTTCCTCGTTGGTATTCCGCTGTCACCGATTTATCAAGTGGCATTTATGTTTGCACTTTTAGCAGGTGTGGCTAACTCGGCAATGGATGCGGGTTCCTATCCGGGACTGATTGAAATCTTTCCAAAATCAAGCGGATCGGCAAGTGTCCTGGTCAAAGCATTTATGTCTGTCGGCGCAGCAATTTTGCCGTTTATGATTTTGTTTTTTGCTAATCAGGGATCGTCGTACAGCTATGCATTTTTTGTACCGGCTGCGATTTTCTTTTTAAACATGCTGTTTCTCATGACGGTTACATTTCCCGACCACCGTGCGATTGTTGCAAGCCAGGCAGCCGAAAATGCCGGTCAGTCGAAGTTTTTATCAGAACCGAAATTTTCACGCGAAGGTATTGCGCTCGTCATTATTGGATTTACATCGACCGGTCTGTTCACGGTCGCACAAATTTGGCTGCCGAGCTATGGGGAAGAAGTGCTCGGTATGGCAGCCGAAAGCGCAGTGAAATTGCTTAGCTACTATAGCATTGGGGCGCTCGTCTCTGTATTGTCCTTGTCAATTTTACTGAAAAAAATGCTTCGTCCGGTAACGGTTATTGTCATTTATCCAATTATTACATTTTTGGCAATCACAACAATCTTAACAGTGAAAACTCCAGAAGTTGCGGTTGTAACAGCCTTTTTTATCGGCTTTTCGACAGCGGGTATTTTCCAGCTAGCGATTACGATTATGACCGAACTGTTTTGGCAGAAAAAAGGAACTGTAACAGGTATTGTGGCAACAGCAGCAGGACTGGCATCGATCGTCATGCCTCTCGTGACTGGTTTTTTATCGGAAACAGGCAACATTGCCATCATCTTTATTTTTGATGCATTTTTAGCTGTAATCGGCTTTGCATCGGCCGCATTTGTTTACTATCGATATGGCAGGATTGTAAACACGTCAAAAGATGCAGATGCCGAACGAAAAGCGCTCTGATAATCTAGATATAAAGTTTTGTTTTTTAAAATGAGATTGACTGAATAGAAGTTCATTTACTATACTTTTTGTGAAAAGAAGGAATGAACTTCTTTTTTTGCTCTAAAATGCAAACGTTTGCATAAAAAGCGAAAGGGGTTATGTTGGATGAAGAAAACAGCATACGTGTTTATGGCACTATTATTACTTATTGTGTCAGCAATTGGGGGAGGGCGACCGGCTCAAGCGGAAGTTCAAAAAGACTACAAGCTTTATGTGATGGCGCCGCTGACAGAAATTACGGATTGGACTGCATTTGAGACAAAGCTTAAAACGATGAAAGAAAACGGCGTATATGCATTGACGACGGACATTTGGTGGGGCATGGTTGAAGGAAAAGCGGACAATCAATTCGATTGGTCTTATTATGAAAAGTACGCAGATGTCGTAGAAGCGTCTGGATTAAAATGGGTGCCGATTATGTCGACGCATCAATGCGGCGGCAATGTAGGAGACGACTGTAATTATCCGATTCCGTCATGGTTGTGGAAAAAAGATAATATTGAAAATATGGCATTCGAAAGTGAGAGCGGTTACGTAAATAAGGAATCGTTAGCGCCTTGGTGGAAAGGGGCTGCCAAGCAATACGAAGAATTTTACCGCTCATTTGCTAAACAGTTTGCCGATGAAGAAGACTTGATTGCGAAAATTTATTTAAGCGGCGGGCCGGCGGGCGAACTTCGCTATCCGTCTTATCAATTTGCGGACGGATGGGACTGGCCGGAACGTGGACAGCTCCAGGCTTATACAGATGGAGCGAAGAAAGACTTTCAAGATGCGCTGAAAAAGAAGTACAAAAATGTGAAAAAGCTGAATGCGGCATGGGGAACAGCTTATAAAAAATGGTACGAAATTGGACCGCCGGCGAACGGCGATGAATTTTTCACAAGCGGAACAGCTTACAAAACCGCGTATGGACAGGATTTTATGAGCTGGTATCAAGGCGCACTCGAAACACACATGAAGAACATTTCAAAAGCTGCACATAAACAGTTTGACCGTACGTTCGATGTGCCAATCGGTGTGAAAATTTCAGGCGTACATTGGAAAATGAACGATCCGGAGATGCCGCATGCTGCCGAGTATAGCACAGGCTATTATCATTATGAAAGACTGCTGGATGGAGTGAAAAAAGCGGATCTGGCCCTTACATTCACATGCTTAGAAATGGATGACAATAACGCGCAAGTTGCTCCTTATTACAGCGCACCGAAAACGCTTGTGACCCAAATCGCCACATTGGCGAATGAGCGAGGCATTTCACTGAACGGAGAAAATGCGCTGGCGATGATTAACAATGAATGGGGATTTAACAATTCTGCTGAGATGACATTTAATTACGGATTCGACGGTTTCACGCTGCTTCGTATGAATTATTTGTTTGATGAAGCAGGAAACCCAACCAATGAATTTAACATGATGGTGGATAAACTTGCGCTGACACAGCTGCCGGTTAAAATGAGTGTATCGGCTGTTCCAGAAACTGCTGAGAAAGTATACGTTATTGGCGACCGCGGAGAAATCGGGCGCTGGAATGCCGATGTGTATAAATATGAATTAACTAAAAAGAAAAATGGATCATGGAGTGGCACGTTTGATCTAGCGGCAAACCGTTCCTACTCCTTTAAATTTTTATATGAAACGGCCTCAGGAGAGCGGGTTTGGCAGGACGGGGAAAATAATCAGTATACGACACCAGTATCAGGGAAAGCTATATATGATGGAAGCTGGTAAATGGATAAAAACGATCAGGATTCTTCCTGGTCGTTTTTTATTTTTCTTGCCTTTTTTTTTTCTGATAATTATAATTTATTTTATATTCCGAAATAAAGAATTTTAGTTCCATTATTCGGAACAAGGGCGGTGAGAAAGATTCAAATGATGAAAAAAAATTCAGAAGAAATCCAAATGAAACCGTTAGGCGAGGCGGCAATAACCGTTCAATTTGGAACAGAAATCAATTCGTTCATTAATAAAAAAGTAAAAGCGCTAGCAACAAAACTTCAGCGTGAATCATTCTCCGGCTTTATTGAATTTACACCTGCTTTTGCCAGTGTAACGATTTTTTTTGACCCATTTATTGTGAAGCAGGTATATGGCGAAATAGAGAAATCTTCTTTTCAAATTGTCCAGGTCATTCTTGAACGGATGTTGGAGACACTTGTGGAAGAAGAAGAAAGCACTCCACGTATTGTGGATATTCCTGTCTGCTATGGCGGTGATTTTGGACCGGATCTCGATTTTGTGGCAGGACACAATCATCTTTCGACCGATGAAGTGATTCATTTGCATGCATCTGCTGAGTATCCCGTTTATATGATTGGGTTTGCACCGGGATTTCCTTACCTTGGCGGCCTTTCAGAAAAAATAAATGCTCCGCGCCGTTCGTCCCCGCGCACGTCTATTCCGGCCGGAAGTGTTGGAATAGCAGGCAGCCAAACAGGCGTATACCCGATTTCTACACCAGGTGGATGGCAGCTGATCGGGCGGACACCGATGGCTCTTTTTCGTCCGGATCGTGATCAGCCAAGCGTGCTGTCGGCGGGTGACCTCGTGAAATTTGTGCCAATTACAAAGGAAGAATATGAACAGTATCAGGAGAGATTGCAATGAGTGTACATATCATCCGCCCGGGGCTCTTGGCAACGATTCAAGATTTAGGGCGATATGGATTTCAACAGTACGGAGTCGTTGTTGGCGGCGCAATGGATTCGTTTTCATTTCGCCTCGGCAATGTATTAGTTGGAAATGAAGAGGGAGAAGCAGCAATTGAAGTGACGATGATGGGTACATCTCTTCAATTTAAAGAAGATACATTGATTTCCATCACAGGAGGAAATTTAAATCCGGTCATCGACGGAAGCCCGGTTCCTTTATGGCGGCCCGTTTTTGTTAAAAAAGATACCGTTCTTTCTTTTGCCGGCTGTCAATCCGGATGCCGTGCCTATGTCGCTGTGGCAGGCGGCTTTTCGATTCCAAGTGTGATGAACAGCAAAAGTACGTATGTACGTGGAGAAATTGGCGGCTTCAAAGGGCGTGCCCTTAAGGAAGGCGACGTGATTCCGCTGGCAGAGGAAAACGCCTTTTCTTTGAAAGTAAAAAAAGTACTCCAAAAGAAGCTGAAAAATGATTCATTTGCGGCGGCTGACTGGTATGTACCTTTTGAGCGTTATTTAAACGGGAAAGTTGTCCGTGTAGTAAAGGGAGCGGAATTTGAAGAATTTTCTGAATTGGCTCAAAAGCAGTTTTTTGAACAGGAGTTTCAAATTACACCGCAATCTGACCGGATGGGATACCGGCTTTCAGGTCCATCTCTTCAATTAAAACAGTCATTTGAATTATTATCTGAAGCAGTAGCCAATGGAACGATTCAAGTACCGAGCGATGGGAATCCGATTGTGCTGCTTGCAGACCGGCAGACAACGGGCGGTTACCCGAGAATCGGACAAATTGCAGCAGCCGATTTGCCGATAATCGCTCAGATGAAGCCGGGCGATCGCGTGCGCTTTAAAGAAATATCGCTTCATGAAGCTGAACAGCTTTACATGGAGCGTGAAAAGGAAATAAAACAAATTCGCACTGCTCTTTTGTTAAAAGAAAGGTCAGTTGAATGAATGCATAAGGAGACAGAACATGATTAAAATGAGTGACTTTCAAGAAATGGTGAACATTATTGATCGATCCAGTGTTAATGTTTTCACTTTTGAATATGAAGGAATGAAAATGAAGCTTGAGAAACAGCCTGTCCTTCAAGAGAAAGATCAAAAGCAAGAGTTCGATGTGTCAATGCCTAATCAGCCAACATTACATGAACAAACCAATGAAACATCAAAGGATGAGGTCATCTCAAAAGATGAAGTCATTAATTCTCCGATGGTGGGCACCTTTTACGCTCGTGCAAACGAAGATGAAGACCCGTTTGTTCAAGCTGGGGATGCTGTTGAAAAAGGACAAGTTGTCTGCATTGTAGAAGCTATGAAGCTGTTTAACGAAGTTCAAGCCGATGTGGATGGAGAAATTGTGGAAGTGCTGGTGAAGGATGGAGAGGTTGTAGAGTACGGACAGCCGCTTTTTAAGCTGAAGAAGCGATCGTAAAAGGAGCATTCACATGTTTAAAAAAGTATTGATTGCAAACAGAGGAGAAATTGCGGTACGTATTATTCGCGCTTGTAAAGAAATGGGCATCGAAACGGTTGCGGTCTATTCAGAAGCGGACCGTGAATCACTGCATGTAAAGCTTGCGGACGAGGCGCTTTGTATCGGGAAAACACCTGCTAAAGACAGTTATTTGAATATGCATAACATTATGAGTGCCGCGGATGTGACGCAGGCAGACGCGATTCATCCGGGATATGGATTTTTAGCTGAAAATGCAGATTTTGCAGAGATGTGCCGTGCATGCAATGTTGTGTTCATCGGACCGGAGCCGGAAGCGATCCGCAAGATGGGGGAAAAAGCGGTAGCGCGTTCAACGATGAAAGAAGCAGGGGTGCCAACAGTGCCTGGTACCGAAGGCATCATCGAAAATCAAGATGATGCTTTGAAAGTGGCAAAAGAAATTGGCTATCCGGTTATTGTTAAAGCGACAGCGGGAGGCGGCGGAAAAGGGATGCGCCTCGCGGCAACAGAACAGGACTTGCAGCAAGCGATTCATCAGGCACAGTCTGAAGCGGAGAAAGCCTTTGGAAATGCGGCTGTTTACCTTGAAAAATATATCGAGGAACCACGCCACATTGAAATCCAAGTGTTAGCGGACCGCTTCGGACATGTGATTCATCTTGGCGAACGAGACTGTTCCATTCAAAGAAGGCATCAAAAACTGGTGGAAGAAGCCCCTTCTCCGGCGTTAAGTGAACAACTCCGCCGCCAAATGGGTGAAGCGGCAGTGAAAGCAGCCAAAGCCGTTCAGTATCACGGTGCGGGAACCATTGAGTTTTTGCTAGATAAACACGGCCAATTTTACTTTATGGAAATGAACACCCGTGTTCAAGTCGAACATCCTGTGACAGAACTTGTTACATCAGTGGATATTATTAAAGAGCAAATCAAGGTCGCAGCCGGCCGGCCGCTTTCGTATAAGCAAGAAGATATCACCATTTCGGGCTGGGCCATCGAATGCCGGATTAATGCGGAAAGCCCTGAACATGACTTCCGGCCGTCTCCGGGGCGCGTAATAGAGTATCTTCCGCCAGGCGGTTTTGGGGTCAGGGTGGATAGTGCGGTTTACGCCGGGTATACGATTCCTCCTTTTTATGATTCAATGACTGCAAAAGTCATAGTTTGGGCAGAAACAAGGGAAGAAGCGATACAAAAAATGAAACGGTCATTAAATGAAATGGTCATCACAGGAATCGAAACGACGATTCCCTTTCATTTACGATTGCTTGAGCAGGAACTGTTCCAAAAAGGAACGTTCACTACACGTTTTTTAGAAGAGGTTAATCTTTTTTCAAAAGAGCAAAGGGAGGCATAAAAATGAAAACATCTTTGGAATGGATTCGCAAGCAGATTCGAGAAAACAAATGGACGACGCCAACAGCGGGTCTGGCCCCTGGATATACACAAGCTAATCTTGTGATTTTGCCGAAAGAACAGGCATATGACTTTTTGCTGTTTTGTCAGCGAAACCCAAAAGCGTGTCCGCTTCTTGAAGTAACGGATGCGGGTTCGCCGATTCCACGATTGACTGCACCAACAGCTGATTTGCGGTATGACACACCAAAATACCGGATTTACCGTCATGGGGAGCTTGTTGAAGAAGTAACCAGTCTCGAATCCTACTGGCAGGAAGATTTGGTTTCCTTTTTAATCGGATGCAGCTTTACATTTGAACATGCTTTGCTTGAAAATGGCCTTTCCATTCGCCACATCGAGGAACAGCGAAATGTACCGATGTATATCACGAACAAGCCGTGTGAACCAGCTGGCGCGTTTCATGGGAATCTCGTGGTCAGCATGCGGCCGTTTCAATCGAAAGATGTAATACGCGCGGTCGAAGTAACTTCCCGCTTCCCGGCGGTGCACGGTTCACCGGTACACATCGGTATGCCGGAGCAAATCGGAATTGAACAGATTGACCAGCCGGATTTTGGCGATGCTGTGACGATAAAAGAAGGAGAAACTCCTGTTTTCTGGGCTTGCGGTGTGACACCACAATCCATTGCAATGTCAAGCAAGCCGGCATTAATGATTACACATGCGCCTGGCCATATGTTTATTACCGATCAAAAAGACAGCCAGTATTCTGTTTTATAAAATGGTAGTTTTCCTTTTCGCTGTTTCATATATAATGGAGCAAAACGATAAATGGACAAATCATTCCATTTATCGGAATAGGGAGAAGGCAGAAAGATGAATAAAACTGTCCTTAAATCAATGGAAATCATTAAATTGTTTTTTAAGGAAGAAAAATTAACATTGCTGCAAATGATAGAAAAAACAGGACTGCCGAAAACGTCAGCTTATCGAATGGCGGAATCACTGCTTGAACTCGGCTTTCTGGAGAAAGACCAGGAAGGTGCTTATCGTTTGGGGCTTATTTTCCTGGCGCTTGGCAATCTTGTCGCGGACCGGCTGGACATCAGGTCGGTCGCATTGCCTTATATGAAAAGACTCCGGAAAGAAACAGGAGAAGCTGTCAATCTTGTGATCCGAGACGGAGATGAAGCAGTTTACATTGAGAAGGTTGATACGCAGGAACGTGTCCGCGTTTACACACAAATCGGCCGCCGTGCCCCTTTATATGGAGGGGCATGTCCGCGTATACTGCTGTCTTTTATGGAGCAGGACGAACAGGAGCAGTTAATTGAATCATTTCAGATGATACGGTACGCAAAGGGAACACCGGAAAATAAAGAAGAACTGCGACAGCTCATCCAAAAAACACGGAAGAATGGCTGGTCGATCAGCCATTCTGAATTAGAGGATCATTCCTCCGCCCTTGCTGCCCCCATTTTTAATCATAAAGGGGATGTGATAGCGGGGATCAGCCTGGTAGGCCCTGAAGTCCGCTTTCGGGATGAAGCACGCGCAAAAGAAATGATTGAAAAATTAATAGAAGCATCACGTCAGATTTCCGTTGAACTGGGAGCAGGTGATCGCTGATTTTGGAGGTGCAGCTTGTGAAGATTGATATTAACTGCGATATGGGAGAAAGCTTTGGCGCATACAGAATTGGCCATGATCATGAAATCATGCCATACATTACATCGGCGAATATTGCCTGTGGATTTCATGCGGGCGATCCGGATGTCATGAAAAGAACGGTCCATTTAGCGATGGAGCATGGTGTGAAAATGGGGGCTCATCCAGGCTTTCAAGACTTAGTCGGTTTTGGACGCCGGAATATGGCGCTTTCACCGGAAGAAGTGTACTCACTCGTTGTTTATCAAATTGGTGCTCTTCAGGCGTTCGTTAAAATAGAAGGAACTGCCCTGCATCATGTGAAGCCGCATGGTGCACTTTATAATATGGCAGCTTCAAATGAGGAGACGGCTTCTGCCATCGCGGCAGCCGTTAAAGACGTGGATATGTCCCTCATTTTGTACGGTTTGGCTGGAAGCAAATTGATTGAAGCCGGCCAAAAAGCAGGGCTGAAAACAGCAAATGAAGTTTTTGCGGACCGTACATACACACGGGAAGGAATGCTGACGCCGCGCCGTTTGTCAAATGCATTGATTGAAAGCACGGAAGAAGCAGCCGCACAGGTTGTCCGCATGGCAAAAGAAAAGAAAGTACGGGCAACAGATGGAACAGATATCGACATACAAGCTGACACGGTCTGTATTCACGGTGACGGACCTCATGCGCTGTCTTTTGCCCGCCTGATTCAGACAAAGTTGAAGGAAGAAGCGATTGATGTGAGATCAATTGCAATGGAGGAATAGAAATGTCAAAACAACAACAGCTTCAACAGCAAGAAAAATCAAATTGGAGTATTCTTTTAGGCGCTGCCTTTTTAATGGCGACTTCCGCCATTGGACCGGGATTTTTAACGCAGACAACAGTCTTCACCGAACAGCTGGCCGCCAGTTTCGGTTTTGTTATTTTAGTTTCGATCTTACTTGATATTGGCGCTCAGACAAACATCTGGCGAATCCTTGTTGTAGCGGAGAAACGGGCACAGGATATTGCGAATCTTGTATTCCCGGGTTTGGGCTATGTACTTGCCGCACTTATTGTTCTTGGCGGAATTGCCTTTAATATCGGCAATATCGGCGGAGCGGGCCTTGGCGCCAACGTGATTTTCGGTATAGATCCGGTGACGGGCGCCATTATCAGTGCTGTGATTGCCATTGCGATCTTTCTTGTAAAAGAAGCGGGTTTACTGATGGATAAGTTTACACAGATAATGGGATTTGTCATGATTGCCCTTACCCTTTTTGTGGTATTTAAAGCAAGCCCGCCGGTAGGGGAAGCGGTTATTAAAACATTTGCCCCGGATACGATTGATATGCTTGCCATCGTCACTCTTGTCGGCGGTACCGTTGGCGGCTATATTACATTCGCCGGAGGACATCGTCTTTTAGATGCGGGAATAAAAGGAGTCGATGCAGTTCCACAAGTAACAAAAAGCTCTGTGTCTGCTATTGGGATTGCTTCGATCATGCGTATTTTCCTATTCCTCGCTGCACTCGGTGTTGTGGCGCAGGGCTTGCCGATTGACCCGGAAAACCCACCGGCTTCTGTGTTCCAGCAGGCTGCAGGAAACATCGGATACCGCTTGTTTGGTGTGGTCATGTGGGCTGCGGCAATTACGTCTGTTGTCGGAGCAGCTTACACATCTGTTTCATTTATCCGCACGTTCCATCCAATGATTGCAAAATATGATAAGGCTATTATTGTCGGGTTCATTTTGCTATCGACTGGTATTTTTACAACTATTGGAAAGCCGGTGAAAATGCTTATTTTAGCCGGGGCATTAAACGGTCTGATTCTGCCGGTTGCGCTTAGCGTTATGCTGATTGCGGCTTATAAAAAATCAATCGTTGGTGATTACCGTCATCCAATCTGGATGACAATCGCGGGGATTATTGTTGTGATATTAATGGCTTTTATGGGCGCCTACACATTAATCAATCAATTGCCAGCGTTATTTTAATAAGAAACAGGGTTTTCAATATGAAAGCCCTGCTTTTTTGTGAAGTGGTTATTGGAAGCAGATTATGTCATTAAACTGGATTCATCAAGGAATTCATACGTTTTTAATGATAGATTTGGATAAATTTAAAAAGGTAAACGATCAATTTGGTCACCTGTCATAAAAAACTAAGCAGCCAGCGCGCTTCGATACCCAATCGTAGCGCGCTGGTTTCATTTTCTAGAAACGCTGTTAGTCGTAAAGAATATGTATTCCCAAGGTGAAACCAAACTACCACATCAAAGGAAACAGCACCAAACAACGCTGATTCATACTTCGCGATGAGCAATATGAAATCATTTATCCACCTAGAAGAGTTACCATGTGCCTATTATTATCACGAGAAACAAGTAGGACAAAAAATTTACCAGTTTGAGCAAAAATGAAAAGCGGGAATAGAATAGAAAGAAGAGGAATACGGGGAGGGATATAAGATGGCAGTGAAAAATGAAATTGCTTCAAAAGCCCACGAAGCAAAACCGTGGATTCGCCGGTTCGGCCGATTTGGCCAGATGGCAAAAGGGGTGGTTTATGCGCTGGTTGGCATTTTTGCAATACTCGCAGCAGCCGGAATGGGCGGCGGAACGACAGGAACAAGCGGAGCGCTGTCAAGCGTTGCGGATGAGCCGTTCGGTAAATTGTTGCTTTGGCTGATCGGCATTGGATTAATCGGGTATGTTGTATGGCAACTGTTAAAATCAATCAAAGATGTTGAACATAATGGCTCAGATGCAAAAGGGATTGTGAAGAGGATTGGTTATTTAGTTAGTGCCGTTATTTATGGAAGTTTAGCGATGACGGCTATTAAATTGGCGATGCTTACAGGTACAGGTGGAGGTTCGGAAAAAACGATTTCCGCTAAACTGCTTGTTCAGCCATTTGGACAATGGATTGTTGGTCTGATCGGTCTGATCGTTATCATATATGGATTAATTGAGTTGTGCCGTGGTTTTAAAGAAAAATTCATGAAATACTTTAAAACGTATGAAATGAATAATAAAGAAGTCCGCCTAGCCCGGAACGCGGGTAAAGCAGGGCTGATCGCGCGGGGGATTTTGCTTGTAATGACCGGTTTTTTCTTTATTCAGACAGCCATAACCGCTAATCCTAATGAAACAAAAGGACTTGGCGGTGCACTCGCCGAACTTGCTTCTCAGCCATTTGGACAGTTTTTGCTTGGTCTTGTTGCGGTGGGTCTTATTTTATATGGCATATACGAAGTGATTCGCGGACGCTATCAGAGGATGGACTTTGGCAGAAGATAAAGCACCCGTTAGTGGGTGCTTTTTTCTTTGAGAATGAATCTCAATGTGCTACATTTGATCCATTAATACTCGGAGGTGCCAGATGCGTTTTATTGATAACAAAGGAATAACCGATCCGCGAATCAATTTAGCGATTGAAGAATATGCCGTAAAGCATTTAGATATTGAAGCGTCATACTTGCTCTTCTACATTAATGAGCCGTCTATTATTATTGGCAAAAATCAAAACACGATTGAAGAAATCAATGTTGATTATGTGGAAGAGAATAACATTCATGTTGTTCGGAGATTGTCAGGTGGCGGGGCTGTGTATCATGATCTTGGCAATTTAAACTTCAGCTTTATTACAAAAGATGACGGAGACAGCTTTCATAATTTTCGTAAATTCACTGAACCGGTTGTTGAGGCGCTGAACAAACTAGGGTTAAATACGGAGTTAAGCGGACGCAACGATTTGACGGCCAATGGCTTTAAAATTTCGGGAAATGCGCAATTTGCCACAAAAGGCCGGATGTTTACGCATGGGACGCTTCTGTTTAATACAAATATGGATGATGTCGTTTCTGCGCTGAAAGTCCGCAAAGACAAAATTGAATCAAAAGGCATTAAATCGATCCGAAGCCGCGTCGCTAATATTTCGGATTTGATTGATCAAAAAATGACAATTGAAGAATTTAGACATTTTGTACTGCAAAACATTTTTGCTGGTGAAGAACGGATAGAAGAATATATCCTTACAGAAGCAGATTGGCAGGCGATTCAGCAAATCTCAGCCCAACACTATAAAAACTGGGAGTGGAATTACGGCAAGTCACCGGCATTTAATATTCAGCGCTCACATCGATTTCCAATCGGGCTTATTGATGTGCGGCTGGATGTGAAAAAAGGTAAAATTGAACGGGCGCGTATTTTCGGTGATTTTTTTGGGGCCGGCGATGTGCAGGAAGTGGAAGAAGCCCTGATCGGTGTAAAACATGAAAAAGAAGCGATTCATCATGCGCTCCAGCCATTAAATATGCAGCACTATTTTGGAAATGTAACGCTGGATGAAATAGTTGAATTGATTTATTAACGTTCAAAAAAGCGCCGTTACTATGTAATACTGAAACTAAGAAAATGAAAGAAATGACAGTATAAATAAACGACGACGTATGTTGTTTAACCCCCACAGTTTAGAGGTGTATCAACCATTTTGTTGATACACCTTTTTCCGCTTTTTTTTCGCCACTTTATTACTACATTTATCACAACATTTAAAAATCTTTATCACTACTTTTATTTCCACATCGATCTAAATGGCTCTGTTAAAGTTGGCTGTTGATATTTAAAGGTTTCCAAACTATTAAGCATTAGTTGACCAATACTGTTGAGTGACAGGATAGGGACAATTAAAAATATATAAGCGTGTTGTGAATTTCAACCATTCAAGATACAATGAACTGGAAGATTTTGATGAGCCGAGGGGGAATTTATTTTGGTAAAGGTGGATGTAAAACATATTGATGCGTTTAGTTCGATTCCAGAGAAAGGGAATCCCGCTGGTGTTGTATTAAACGGTGATGATTACACAGAAAAGCAGATGTTAGCGATTGCAGCAGCAGTAGGATTTAACGAAACAGCTTTTGTTGTTTCTTCTAATGTAGCAGATTTTCGTATCCGTTATTTCACACCTGGACACGAAATAAATTTATGCGGTCATGCAACTATGGGGACAGTTTATGCTTTAAGAATGAATGGCTTGCTGGAACAGTCAGATTTTATAATTGAAACAAATGTAGGTTTGCTGCCAATACATGTCCATGAAGAAAATAATCAATTACTGATAACCATGCAGCATGCAAAACCCGAATTTCAACCATTTAAGGGTTCAAGGTCTGATTTAGCAGCATCCATCGGGTTAAGGGAAGAAGATTTACATACTACGTATCCAATCGTTTATGGCAGTACAGGAATTTGGACGTTGATTATACCGATTAAAGAGCTAGCAAGCTTTGAGAAAATGAATCCAGTGACAGAAAACTTTCCGAGTGTTTTAACAGAAATGCCAAAGGCTTCTTTACACCCTATCTGTTTTGAAGTTCGCGATGATGAGAATGATATGCACGCCCGTCACTTTTCATCTCCTTATTCGGGTACAATTGAAGATGCTGTTACAGGAACGGCTTCAGGCGTAATGGGAGCGTATTATAAAACCTTTGTGAACAAGGATATGGCATTACCAGCGACGCTTATAGTGGAACAAGGGCACGAAATCAATAGGGACGGACGAGTATACGTGCACGTAAAAGAAGAACTTGAGCAATTAGATATCTCTATTTCTGGTACGGCTGTCTATGTTAAAAGCATTGATGTTGAAATTGAATAAGTATACATATAGTGGCTGGACGTTCGATAACTGAGTTTAATAACTTTAGTATCATCCAACAGAATAGGCTCATGATAATCAACGAGATAATCATGAGCCTACTTTTATTTATCCAATTATTGTTCTACAATAGACCGAAACTGTTGATTAAACTCAAACAAACCTTAGTCATTTGCTATTGAGGTAATTCTAAAATAATAGCCGTCTGGGTCTAGAAGTCTAAAATCCTCTAACCCCCAGGGTTTTTTAGATAATTCAGTTTCGATGGAATAACCTTTTGAAACTATTTTGTTATAAAATGTATTTATATCTTCAACTTCCAAAACGATTTCAATTCCTAAACCATTTTTCTGATTAGGATTATTAACTTTAAGAGGATGATGTTCAGGTAAGTTTTTCATCTCTCCTAAACCTAATATGACATCTCCTTTTCTAACTGGCACATAATCTTTCTCAGCCTCTTTTAGCACATTAAATTCTAAAATATCTCTGTAAAATTCAATTGAGTTCTCAATACTTTCAACAAATAACTCTAATCTTAGTTTCATCATGCATCACTCTTTCATTTTATGTAAATATTAACATTTAAATGAAAAAACAGGTAATAACCTCTACTCTCTTTAATCCAGATAGAAGCTTACATTTATGTTGTATTCTGTTTCACTGGTCAATGGTAGACCGAAACTGTTAACTAAAATTTTTTGATTTATATTGAATAGTTTAACCAGTTCCCGAGAGAACCACCCATCTTTTCATAAAACCTTTGGGCCCGTTTATTTTCAGGTGCTGTTACCCAAGACATGTGAGCGTACCCATTTTCTTTGGTGAACTTTTCACAGGACGTAAACAGTTGTTGTGCTACATCGGTACCTCTAGCCTTTTCAATAACGAATAAATCATTCATGACTGTTATTTTATCCGCTTTTGTTGTGCTGAAGCTAAAATAGAGGGTTGCAAAACCGAGAAGCTCTCCTTCATGCTCTGCAACGTACTGAATGCCTTTTTTCTTTTCCAAAAGCGTTTCAATTAAATGATGTACTTTTTCTATTGGCGGTTTTGGTCTCTCGTAAAAATCTACGATGTATTGATACATTAGATCAGTCAGTTGGTTTAAATCTTTAGTGTCAGAAGTGCGGATTATTACTGACATTGTTTTTCCCCCTCACAAGCTTTTGCATAATATTACACTAATATGCATTATTATTCAATAAAATGATTTGAAATACTTTCCTTCATCTCGCTTTTAAAGTTATTTTTAATCAACAGTACGTCCATATAGCGTATCACAAACTAATACGGATTTTATCAACATTGGACTTTAACAGAACCATTTAAATTACAAATTTGCCAGTTATGTTTTGACTTTCCTATTACAAAATTTTATAATAGAACATATATTCGAAGAGGTAACTTGTTAAGTACAATACTTTTTAGGAGGGATTTGTATGGAAAAGTATTTCTCGGTTAAAGAAACAGCAGCCCTTTTGGGCTACAAGAATGAAGAAACGATTAAACGAAAAATAAAAGATGGAATGTTTCCCAATGCATTCCAAAACAGCCGTAAACAAGGCTGGAAGATACCCGCAGGTGATATAGCAGCCGTAACGGGTTCTTCTCCCAAAAACATACAAAACAAACTTTCCTCACCTTCTACTGACTGCAACAAATCTGAATTAGTCAAATTAGCATACCAAGTAGCCACTCTTACTTCTCCTCCAGAAGAAGTGCATGAAGTTCTCGCTTCTTTACCTTTAGAACATGCACTTGAAATCTGTTTAATTATACGACAGCAAAACAGAAACCTTATTGACCCCTACAAATTTATCAAAGCGGCTATAACGAAGAAGTGGACACCTGACCCAATTACACCTGAAGCGAAACAGAGCGTGATTCATTTTACACAACGCGACTACGATGAAATAAAATTGCGCGAACAAGGAATAGAAAAGCCTGACTTTTACAATTGGTTAGAAAATAAAGGAGGCTGATGTAGGATGGAAATCAGTTCCTATTATTACCATGTGAAATGCCCCGAAGGGGTAATTCCCAAAAAATACCAGTTAATTGTCTTGGACAAGCTTAGTAAGCCTTTTTTGCCCCTCACCGTTTTCTATAAAGAGGCATTAGGGAGAATTTCAGATAGTAGTGCTGAATCCTACCTAAAAGCACTTTATAGGTTCTTTACATGGCTGCGTACCGATAGCAATTATCAAGGGAGAACTATACATTGGGATGACGAACCACAGGCGGTTCGGGTAGCCATAGAGGACTTCCTGATAAATGAATCGTACTGTAAAGTCACATCAAGCGATCACAAAACCTATTATAATGTGTCATTAACAAATAAAAGCCCTAACACTGTCAGGCACTTGTTAAGTGCTTTAAAATCTTTTTATAAAATCATGATTCATTTAAAGATGTATCCTTATCCCAACCCCTTAATTGATGCGCACGCCATTTTAGAAGAACACCAAGCCCAAAAGGAAGGTGTTAGGGAAGGAAAACCTAGAATGCCTAAAGAGGCAGGTACAGAAGAACCTTTGCCTAAAAGATCTCGAAGATTAACCGACTCGTTTTTTAAGATCATAAATGGGGAGTGGAAGCCTCAGGTTATTGATAATCCTCACCTTCCCTTCATGATTTATGAAGCTGGGAGAGTCAGCAACTGGAAGCTTAGAGATGAAATCATCACAAGGATGTTATTTCAAACTGGAGCGAGAGCGAGAGAGGTTATTGAGCTAACATTTGGTGACTATCGTGCCAGGCATGACAAGGGTGAGTTTACCACCTTTAATAAGGGAAGCCATGGAAAAAGAACAAAGTTTTTGAAAGTAGATAATGACACGCTAAAACTACTTGACCGTTATATTTATCGTGAGAGAAAGAAAGCAGATAAAAGTGGTTTAAATATAAATGATTTTCCTGATGGAACACCACTATTCCTTAATCAGTACGGGAACCCCTACACATATGATGCCTTTTTAAAAAATTGGAAAACCGTTATGGAAAAAGCTGAAATAAAAATTAACATTCATAAAACTCGTCATTGGTTTGTGACTCGTAGTATCCGTATGATTCGTGAACAGTACAAGGATAAAGCTGCACAGGATCAGGCCATTGAACGATTACGGCTTTACATGAATTGGAGTGCGAAAGCAGACACGATGAAAGTGTATGAACACTACGTTGACGAAAAAGATTATGTAGCAGAACAGCACGACAGATTGTTAGAAAAGATGAAAAAGGAACAGGAGGAGTATTTAAATCAGCAAAAACCTCGTAAGAGGGCTACACAACCTTCGGTTGAACCTGAAAATAAGATTATTCAAATGTCCGAGAAAGAATATGATTTGATGGATTTTATTAATGAATTAAATAGTTAATCCATAAATAAGTCGGAGGGTGTGGGAAGGTAATGGCGATTGATGAATTAGAACTGTGGTATCAACAATTAAAAAGCAAGGTTGATGACAACATTCTTCTCTACCAGGATAAACGAGGTTATCTTTGGGACAAAGTTCACCCTGCGCATCTGCGTTACTTCAAAAACAACTGTTGTGGCTATCCTTTTACAAACCACTTAGCATTAGTGTTGATGTTAACATCCAATCAAAACTTGGACCCTAAAACCATTTCTATAAATTTACAAGTTTTAAATATTGTTCTTAGGTCACTCTTTCAAGAACTCAAAGTAGCAAGCGTTCATGATTTTGATGTAGATATACATCTGTCCGACTATTTACGAGGGGAGATTCTCCCCTCCCATTCAGATCACAAGAAAAGCGCATTCTTTGGACACTATAAAACTACTGTAAAAAAAATGCAGTCGTGGCACTCGACCAAGTTGACAAAGGAGCAACAAGAAGTATTCGCTCCTTTTTTACTCCCTCAAACACACTTGGATAGCAAAGATTTTAAAGTCGCAAAAGCAGCAAAGAAATCTGCACAAAGTAAACGGAAGTCGGAAACAGATGCCATTTCCAAAGAATTTTTAATAATTCGTGCCCAAGGCGGGTTTCGGCTTAATCAAGTTAGGCGTCTGCGGCAGAAATACTTGGAGGCTGTGGAATTAGTCAAAGCTAACGATTATCCTCTTCCTTTTGACTTTGCATATATTGAAAATGAGAAACGTGGAAATGTATCAAAGGAACTTTTTTCTTTTCGATTATGGGATAAGTCTTCTTTCGTCCTTCATCACAGGGAACATTATCGTGCAGCTACAATCAGGCAAGCAGAGAAACGGAATTCTACTTTTTCAGATGAAAAAAATGAATACTTCGTCGAGTTTTTAAAAGCTGAAATGTTGGATGATGAAACTGGTGAACCAGTAGAAGAAACCGAAGGTTTTTGGTTTTTACCCATTTTGGAACATCAATTAATCGGAGTTTGGTATCAATCTCTAAGCGAAGAACAAATAAATGAAAAACTCAAAATACTTGAGATGTACGGGTACAGGGAACCCGATTCAGAAGATAAATCCGTCCCTTTTCTCGCTAATCGCAAAGGGATTCTAGCACAAGGGACTTTTATAACTAACTCTCAGCAATATGCCGATGGCATACTAATGAACGTTGAGGTTTTGTATATTACAGCTCTGTTCGGTGCAACGGCACTAGACATATTTACGGCTTCAGGTGCAAGGTTAGGTGAAGTAGCTCAAGTCCACTTTGGTAATGGGTGTTTTCATAAGGGCAGCATCACGGACCCAAAAACAAATAAGAAAAAAAAAACGCACATGTTTAGGGCCGTTCCGAAAGGAAGAGATGAGCCCGCAGTCTTTTATGTCAATAAAGATACTTTTGAATTAATAAAGGAAATTGGTTTTTACCTTAAAGATACACACTATGAAGGCTCCATTCCAACGGTGGAATTTAACTATCAAAAATATAGAGGTATATCGCGGCCAAATCAGCCTTATGTGTTTCAATTGCATGGCAGACATTTTGGACATCAAACTTTGGGATGTATTTTAAACTTCATCTGTTTTGGATTGATTTATGAGACACAAGACAAGAAGTTGGTAAAGCTGAAGCCACACTTACTGCGTCATGGTTTTGCGACACATGCGGTACAGGCAAAGGAATTTTCGATTGATGTCGTAGCAATGATACTTAACCAAAAGGATCTAGAGGTTACAGGATACTACTCTCAGCCTACTCAAACCCAAGTAGCGGAGGTCATAACTGATTTTCATACGAGCATGAATACCGAAATTGACATGATGAAAGAAGTTTTAAGGCAGCCAGAAGAGCTACGAGCCCTTTTTGAACGTCAAAAAAAAATTAGCGGGCCATTCAGTGAAACTGTTGGGGGGACATGTGTAACGAATAAAGTCTGCCCGACAAAACTTGCATGTATAGGTTGTGTCACTAAAATACCCGAACCTGACAAAAAACATGAGTTAATTGCCTATTTAAAATGGGCAGAAGAATCAAAGGATTATTTCAAAGAAAATCGTATGGATATGGAAGAGATGAAAATGAAACAAGTCATACATGATGCGAAAGTTGAAATGAAAGAAATCGCATTAATCGAGGAGTATAGGAGAGATAAGGAGAATGAGCCAAAACTTATCATCGAAAAAGAATAAAAGCGGTTTGGAAAAAGACTATGACGAACGAAGAAATCATACGCTGGAACTAGGCAAAAAAGCGATTGATGCCCTCCTTGCCGAAGGCAAAGAAGTGACCCTGCACAATGTATCTCAAAAGACAAAAGAACTCGATCAAAAAGAGAAAGGAATTCATTTTAACACCATTCGAAGACATGAGGAACTCTACGCGTATTATAAGGAAAAGAGCAAGAGCTATAAGATGAAGCAGAAAGAACTAAAAAAGCATCTTCCCTATCGGGAAAATAAAAAACATACTTTCTTCCAGGAGTTTGGGCAATTAAAGCCTGACAGGAATTTAAAGAATGTGTCTAGACAATATACGCGGCTGACGAAGGGGGAATTAATAGCCCGTTTGATAGCAGCTGAGCAGTATATCGCAGAAGGACGTCAAGAAGATTTAAAAAAGTTATTTGAGACATATGAGGGATAAATATTCAATTAAAACCCTATATTGTCGTGATAAAAAAACAAAAAGTTGTCGTGATAAAAGGAGTGGGTTCATCCACTCCTTTTCTTGTTCGTTGTAATGGTTAAACAACATGTATTTATTGTTAGTTCAAGGCTTAAACTTCATTTCTCTTGTCTTTCAGTAAAACTCAAAAACGGCGCTTTTTTGATTTAGTTTGAAAAATAGGACTGCAGGCCGTCGCGTACACCTGCTGCCGCTTGTGCCTGATAAGCAGCTGAAACAATAGATGATTCTTCCGTTGGATTCGTTAAATAACCAAGTTCCAGCAAAATAGCCGGCCGCTGATTTTCACGAAGAACATAATAATCTCCTATTCTCGTACCACGGTTATAAGAAGATAGAGCGCCATCTAATCCGTGATTAACGGAATTAGCAAACTTTTTATGCTGCGGATGGTAGTAATACGTTGTGAAGCCCGCTGCTTTTTTGCTGGGTGATCCATCATAGTGAAGACTAATAAACGCGTCGGCTCCATGATATTGTGCATCATCCGTCCGTGAGGGAAGCGGGACAAATTGGTCACTGGAACGCGTTAATATGACTGTAGCACCGCTTTGTGTTAACTCCTCAGACAGCTTTTGGGCTGTTTGAAGTGTTACACTTTTTTCGCTTGTACCACTTGGACCAGATGTTCCTCCGTCAATGCCGCCATGGCCTGGATCGAGGATAATCACTTTTCCTTGAAGAGCGGATGTCTCTGCTTTTTTAGAAGAAACAACCCAGCCAGCTACATAGGCTTCATTTCCACTCGCCAGCCGAATTTTAATCCAATCGCCTTCCCGGCTGACAATAGGATAACGTTCACCAGCAGATCCCTGAACGATAACAGATGAAGAAGTAGAAGGGCCGCTTCGTAAATTTGTGCCTTCTGTTTGAATACGAACAAAATGGCTTGATGATGAATATTCTTTTTTGTCTGTTTGGACGTACTGCTCATTTACCCAGGCTTTCCCGCCTTGATAAGCAATGTTTGTCCAACCATTTTTAGAAGAAAGAATCTCGACGCGGTCGCCTGTATGTACTTTTCCCAGCACGGCAGCTGACATCGAGGCATGTTCCCTCACATTCACACGATCTCCTGTAATCGTGCCTGTTTGTGAATGAGCGAAAACAGATTGTGCAGCAAGTATGGTAAAGCTCATTAAAAATGTGAAAAAAATGAAGAATCTTATCCTTTCCATAATCCACCGCCTATTCGTTAATTTCACTTTTATCGTATCATTTGGAAGAAACGTTCACATCCGCAAAAATAATGATTAATTATGTAAGGAGATTGGGCTGAATAAAAGAAAAATTTGTCTTTTTTATTTAAATTTTATGGGAATTTAGTTGAAAAATGTGTTTTAAAAGAAAAAATCCCATTAATTTAGTCTTATTTTAAAATGATTCTAAATAAAGTGTTTTAGCTCTATAAGAAAGTGGTACGTAATGTAAGAATGAGTTTTGAGCTAATTATTAAAGAGGGGGATATACTGTGGCAATTAATGAAAACAGCAAGAATAAGCAGCTTGATGAGTTTCGTGTGAAGGATCAAGGAGAAAAGATGACAACGAATCAAGGACTTCGCGTATCAGAAGACGAGCATTCATTAAAAGCAGGAGAGCGCGGACCAACGCTAATGGAAGATTTTCATTTCCGTGAAAAAATGACTCATTTTGACCACGAACGTATCCCGGAACGAATTGTTCATGCGCGCGGCTATGCGGCGCACGGTTATTTTGAAGTTTACGAATCAATGAAAGAATATACAAAAGCAGGATTTTTACAAGATCCTTCAAAAAAAACCCCAGTGTTTGTCCGCTATTCAACTGTAGCCGGCTCACGTGGTTCAGGCGATTCTGTCCGTGATGTGCGTGGCTTTTCAACGAAATTTTATACAGAAGAAGGAAATTATGACCTTGTCGGAAATAACATTCCCGTCTTTTTTATTCAGGACGCCATCAAGTTTCCAGATTTGATTCATGCCGTGAAACCGGAGCCGCACAATGAAATGCCTCAGGCAGCGAGTGCGCACGATACATTTTGGGATTTTGTGGCCAATAACCAGGAATCGGCCCATATGGTTATGTGGCACCTGTCCGATCGCGCGATTCCACGCAGCTATCGGATGATGGAAGGCTTTGGTGTCCACACATTCCGTTTTGTGAATGAGCAGGGGAAAGCACGATTTGTTAAATTCCATTGGAAGCCGGTGCTTGGTATTAAATCGCTCGTATGGGATGAAGCACAAAAAATCGCTGGGAAAGATCCGGATTTCCACCGCCGCGATTTATGGGAAGCGATTGAGATGGGCGATTATCCGGAATTTGAGTTTGGTGTACAGATGATTGACGAGGAAGATGAATTTAAATTCGACTTTGACGTTTTAGATCCAACAAAAGTATGGCCGGAAGAAGAAGTGCCGGTCAAAATTATCGGGAAAATGACGTTGAACCGTAACGTGGACAATGTATTTGCTGAAACAGAACAAGTTGCTTTCCATCCGGGACATGTAGTACCGGGGATCGATTTCACAAACGACCCGTTGTTGCAAGGACGTCTGTTCTCTTATACAGATACACAACTGATCCGCCTTGGCGGCCCGAATTTTCATGAGCTTCCGATTAACCGTCCGGTCTGCCCATTCTTTAACAACCAGCGTGATGGATATGGACGCCAAACAATCAATGTCGGACAAGTAAGCTATCATAAAAACTCGCTGGCTCAGAATACTCCGGCACCGTCAACAGAAGAAGAAGGCGGATACGTTCATTATCAGGAAAAAGTAGAAGGGCGCAAAGTAGCTCGCCGCAGCGACAGCTTTAAAGACCACTTCTCTCAAGCAACCATGTTTTGGAACAGCATGACAGATGTGGAAAAAGAACATATTATTGAAGCGTTCAGCTTTGAACTTGGCAAGGTGAAAAGCAAAGACATTCGCCAGCAAGTCGTCAATATGTTTGCGAATGTAAACGTGGAATTAGCGAAGACAGTGGCAGAATCGCTTGGTGTGCAGGCGCCGACTGACGTAGCGGAATCGACTGTATCGAAATCTTCTGACGCGTTAAGCCAGGAAAAAAATAAGAT
This sequence comes from Domibacillus iocasae, assembly GCF_001750285.1. GTDB lineage: Bacteria > Bacillota > Bacilli > Bacillales > Domibacillaceae > Domibacillus > Domibacillus iocasae. The sequence continues at coordinate 67,938 of NZ_MAMP01000020.1, read as the reverse complement.
AAAAGGGGTCGCTACACGTAAAATTGCTGTGCTCGCCGGCGAAGGATTTTCAGGGAAAGAGATGGAAAAGATTTTTAAAGCCTTTGAAAAAGCAGGCACTCGTCCGGAAGTAGTGAGTACGAAACAAGGAATGCTTAAAGGCGACGATGGAGCAGAGCTTGAGGTCGATCACACCTTCTTGACAGCGGACTCGGTTCTTTTTGACGGCGTTTACGCAGCGGGTGGATTGACGGCTAATCCGAAAGCGAAAAAACAAGCAAAAGCTTTCTTAACAGAAGCATATGAGCATTTTAAAACAGTTGGCGCGACAGATGACGGCGTTGATTTAATTGCAGATCTTCCAGCTGATCCAGGGGTGGTGTCAGAAGCATCTCCTTCAAACGATTACGCAGATAAATTTTTAACAGCATTAGCTGAGCATCGTCATTGGAGCCGACAAGTATAATAAGGACGAAAGCGTCTGGGGAAACCCAGGCGTTTTTTTAGAATTAAATACGTGTTATTCATTCAGCTTACTTGTTTTTGCTTAATTAGCGAATTGGTCGTAATAATGTAGTAGTGAAAGAGATATGTCAGCGTCTCGTTTTCTGTTTTCTAGAAATCATTTGTACAGAGACAATGTAAATTATGATATACTCAAGTTGTACTGTTATATAACAAGGGGGGAGAAAGATGAGCGTTCAATTTGACATGGAAATGGCCGCACAGACGGAAGGCGCTAATTTGCTCGATTATAAGAAAGCGGTTACAGAAGCGGATTGGGAAAATGTATCAGCATATTTTACCTGGTTTAAAACAGGTAAAGTGAATATGGTTCATGAAGCCATCGATCGTCATACGGAAGAAGGAAAAGGGAATAAAGTCGCTCTTTATTTTACGGATGGAAAGCGGGAAGAGCAGTATACATATGAAGAAATGAAAGTGAATTCGTGCAAATTTGCCAACGGGCTGAAAAGCATCGGTATCGAAAAAGGGGACCGTGTTTTTATTTTTATGCCAAGAAGCCCGGAGCTGTATTTTGCTATGCTTGGCATTATTCGGATTGGCGCAATCGGTGGACCATTATTTGAAGCGTTTATGGAAGAAGCGATAAAAGACCGCTTGAAAGACAGCGGGGCAAAAGCGGTTGTTACAACACCGGAGCTGTTAAGCCGTATTCCGTTCCATGATCTGCCTAAACTTGAAAAAATTGTTCTAGTCGGCGGGGACGAAAGAGAAGAATCGCATCTTATTTCCTACAGCAAACTGATGAGTCAATCAGAAGAGTATGTAATGGAGTGGATGGACCGGGAGGATGGAATGGTCATTCATTATACATCTGGATCAACCGGCAAGCCAAAAGGGGTTTTGCAGGTGCACGATGCGATGATTCACCAATATTTGGCCGGAAAGTGGACATATGATTTACATGAAGACGATATATACTGGTGCACAGCCGATCCGGGGTGGGTAACAGGAACATCTGCCGGGATGTGGTCTCCGTGGCTGAATGGTGTAACGAACGTGATTCGCGGCGGCCGTTTCCGGGCAGAAGACTGGTTTGAAACGCTTCAAAAATACGGGGTGACGGTCTGGTTTAGCGCACCAACAGCATTTCGGCTGTTAATGGCATCCGGAGGTGAATTGCCAAAACGATATAATTTATCAAAGCTCCGTCACCTTTTATCCGCAGGAGAACCGCTCAACCCGGAAGTGATCCGTTGGGGAGCAGAAGTATTAAATATGCGCATTCACGATAACTGGTGGATGACGGAAACCGGCTCATCGGTTTGTGCCAATTTTCGCTGCAACGTCATGCGTCCCGGCTCAATGGGGAAGCCGCTTCCTGGCATTGAAATGTCGATTATTTCGGATCAAGGGGAAGAACTTCCACCAAACCGAATGGGCAACTTGGCGATTAAACCAACATGGCCGGCGATGATGAGGAAAATCTGGAACAACGATGAAAAATATGAAAGCTACTTTTTAAATGGATGGTTTGTGACAGGGGATTCTGCATATAAAGACGAAGATGGCTTTTTCTGGTTTGAAGGCCGCGTTGATGATGTTATTAACACGGCCGGAGAACGAGTTGGTCCATTTGAGGTGGAAAGCAAACTGGTCGAACATCCGGCTGTCGCGGAAGCAGGTGTTATTGGGGTACCGGACCCAATTCGAGGTGAAGTCATTAAAGCGTTTGTCACACTTCGTCCAGGTTACACAGAAAGTGATGAATTGCTCGAAGAAATTCGGCAGCATGTCAAAACAAAGCTTGCCGCTCATGCCGCGCCACGAATGTTTGAAGTGCGGGCATCAATGCCAAAAACACGCTCAGGCAAGATTATGCGCCGTGTGCTAAAAGCGTGGGAGCTTGGTCTTCCGACAGGCGATTTATCAACGATGGAAGACTAATGAGAGAAAGGGAAGAAGCGGCCTGTTTAAAGGACCGCTTCTTCTTCTTTATACCCGTCGACAACCAAATCAAGCTTGCCGGTAGAAGGATTAATTACAAGCCCATGCACCGGAATCGTGTCTGCCATGAGCGGATGGGATTTTACCATATTTACACTGTGTGCGACACTTTCTTCTACGCTGTTAAAGCCACTCAGCCATTTATCCACTTCAATTCCCGCCTGGCGAAGCGTATCTACAACTTCCTGCTTAATGCCGCGCTCTTTCATCGCGTCAATAACCGCTTCACTGGAAAGAGAACTCATACCGCAATCGTGATGACCCACGATAAGCACTTCGTCTGCTTGAAGCTGATAAACAGCTACAATGAGACTGCGCATGATTGAACCGAAAGGATGATTAACGATCGCACCAGCATTACGGACAATTTTCACATCGCCATTTTTAAAGTTCATTGCCTCGGTTACCAGTTCCACAAGGCGTGTATCCATGCATGTTAAAATGACGACACGCTTATCCGGAAACTTCGTCGTCGCAAATTTTTCGTATTCTTTGTTTTCTACAAATGTTTCGTTGAATGATAAAATATTACCGAGTAAAGACATTTATTATCTCTCCTTTTTTTTCTCTTCTTTATCATTGTGAATCATTTCTTAATTTTTTGTCAAATCATTTTTAACATCCGGATAATGTTTTCTTTCAGATTCTCGATTGGGACAAAACGCGCCATCCGAAATACTTCTTTCCCATGTATGAAAAGAAGGACAGCAGGTGCAGAGAAAATGGTCAGCTGGCCGGCAAGCTCCGGGATCTTTGACGTGTCGGCATGAATCGCTGTCAGGTTTGAAAAGTCAGGGAGCAGTGCTTCTACCTGCGGCTTCAATGCATGGCAGACAGAACAGTTGGGCATCGATGTATAAAGCAGAATTGCTTCGTTGGAGGCAATAACGTCTGAAAATTCCGCGTATGAGGAAATGGCCTTCAATTTGATCACTCCTTTGTTTTATTGTAGAGGGTCTTTGGTATAATGGGAATTATATTGCCTTTAAAGGAGGTTTCTGCAGTGGCAGGACGAAACGAAGAAGAATTAAAAGACATTACATTGCTTGGCAACCAAGGAACAAAATACGTATTTGATTACGATCCGTCTGTTTTGGAGACGTTTGACAATAAACATCAAAACCGCGATTATTTTGTGAAGTTCAACTGCCCGGAATTCACATCGCTTTGCCCAATGACCGGACAGCCGGACTTTGCGACCATTTATATCAGTTACATTCCGGATGTGAAAATGGTTGAAAGCAAATCACTAAAGCTGTATCTATTCAGTTTCCGCAACCACGGTGACTTTCATGAGGACTGCATGAATATTATCCTAAATGACCTCGTTGAACTCATGGACCCACGCTACATTGAAGTATGGGGCAAATTTACGCCTCGTGGGGGGATTTCCATCGATCCGTACACAAACTACGGGAAGCCTGGCACGAAATACGAGAAAATGGCAGAGTACCGTATGATGAATCATGACCTGTATCCTGAGACGGTGGATAATCGGTAATCAAAATGTCATTAGTTGAATTAAAGCAATGAGAGGTATCCTCTAAATGGGGATACCTCCCTTTGTTTCCTGAAACAAGTCTTTTGAAGTTAAAAACAAGCAGGTATTCTGGTTTCTGTTTTTTATTTGGAAATCAAAAAGAAGGTGATAATATGACAGGCAGTCAATTAATTATTTATATAACAGCCGCTTTCCTATTAATTTACATACCGGTGGCAGGGAAGTATTTTCGTCTTTTAAATACGTTGCTGCATGAAATCGGCCATGTGCTGGCCAGTTTTGTATCCGGCGGCGGCATCTATCATGTGCATCTTTTCCGGGACACAAGCGGTGTGGCCTATACGACGACTTCTAATCGGTTAACTTCAATCATTACGTCACTTGCCGGCTATCCTTTTGCCTCTGCAGCGGCCTTCGCGGCTTATTGGGCAACAATAAACGGATATACGGAGTGGCTTTATTATGTGCTGTTTATCATTTTAGCGTTTAGTCTGCTGTTCTGGGTGCGCAATTGGTTCGGTTTTTTCTGGATTATTGCTTTTTTGGCGGGGACAACAGCGGTATATCGATACGCACCTGATGAGATTCTGGCAATGTATATCTATCTTATTACAGCCGTTTTGCTGGTGGAATCTGTTCGGAGCAGCTGGGTGATCCTGTATTTAAGTATCGTCTCTCCTCAAAAAGCCGGGGACGCAACGGCGTTAAAAAAATTCACCGGAATCTCGTGCCGTCTATGGGGACTGGTCTTTTTTTTACAGGCGCTGTATTTTGGTGTTTATTTGACCGGAAAGTTTTTAACAGGATAACAGGCTTGTCCGTTTTTGAATGATACGATGAAAAAGAGCAGAGAGAAGTATTGTATCTGCTCTTTTTCGATTTTGTTAAATAAAATGAATTTTAAAAAATATACGGAGACAAGGCGCTCGTTTCATCGATGTGAATAAACGCATCATACCGTTCGGAAAGGCGGGAAGGAACATAGTTTCCGAATTGTTCCATTTCCGGATGGTAGACAACGCCGATGGCACGATGCCCGATCGTTTCTTGAAACAACTCCCGGTTTTCCGGCGTAAACATCATATATTTATTAAAGTCACCCGCCTGGTGAACCATATCCTCCCAGCTGCCCGGCATCGCTTTTGGAACAGGCATGACTTCCATGGCTTCTCCCCATTTACCGGCTGCTATCACACTGCCGCGGTGGGTACCGAAACCAATTGCATAAACTTGATCCGCTCCATACGTCTCGCGGGTAAGCTGTCCAACATTCACCATTCCTTCCTGCGCCATATCGGTTGCACGGGCATCTCCAATATGGGTATTGTGTTCCCAAATAACGCCTTTTGATTCTGATCCATAATACCTCCCGATATAATGCAACGCTTCAACCATATGGCGGTCCCGTATGTTCCAGGATTCATTCCCGTTTGTCACCATTGCGTGATAATAAGCTTCTGCGTTTTTCGCCACAAGGGCATTCACCTGCAGATTAAGGGAAGCCTCTGGATCATTTTCATAGGTTTTTCGTTTTTGCTGAATGGTTTGCAATAAATCGATCACTTCCGACATGCAATTCTCGCCATAAAAGGCAGCCGAAATACCATATTGTTCCGGCTGACGATGAAAAGGTTCAAAACATTCAATGGCTTTCGTCGCTTTATCGATATCGGGAGAATTTATTTTCTCCAAATACTGAACAACCGCTTCCATTGACTCCCATAAACTGTAGACGTCCATTCCATAAAATCCAACTTGTTTGTTTTGTTTGAGGTTAAAGGCATGAAGCCAGTCAATAAGGTGGGTGACTTCCTTGTTGGCCCACATCCAAGCAGGCCAGCGATGAAAGGAGTACAAAGCCTCTCGAGCATTCGAATAATCAGACGTGTGTCTCTTGATATAGCGGTTAACTTCAAAACAGGCAGGCCAATCACCTTCAACTGCTACGAAAGAAAATCCATGTTCTTCAATCAGCTTTTTCGTTATTTCAGCGCGAGTTGTATAAAATTTAGATGTTCCATGCGAAGCTTCTCCAAGCAGCACATACTTCGCACTGCTGGCGGCTTGAATGATCGGTTCTAAATCAGTTGTATCAGTGAAACGAACAGCGTGCTGTTTAATATTCTCTGCATATTGATCCGTTTTAATCATTTTTTCACCCCTCATGTTTTCTTAGTATGGCTAAAATATAAAAAAGAAAAGGCTTCTTTTTTTATAACCTCTTCAGCACATTTGTATGTTTTTTTAATAATAAGAAAGGTAATACTTTAAGTATTAGAGTTGCGAAAGGAGGTGCAGAACATGAGATCGCTTGATTCCATTGCTCTTATATTGTTAATTGTTGGGGGCATTAACTGGTTGTTGGTCGGCTTGCTCCAATTTGATTTAGTCGCTTCTATTTTCGGTGGACAGGATGCTCTTCTGGCCAGAATTGTGTATATACTTGTAGGATTGTCTGCATTGTATTCGCTAAAATTCCTACCGTTAATTAACCGTGATGAAGTACGCCATAGCTAAATGATGATTTTATAAAAATGCTTTCCTAAATGCGAAGTGAAGACGGCATTTAGGAAAGCATTTTCTTTTGAATGGAAATGAAATTATTATGGAAGGTATAGGAAGAAATAGCCATTAGAAAGAAGGGCATGGCAAGGCTGATGATGCCGATCATCATAACCCGCCTGTGTCCGATCCGGTCGGAAAAACGTCGCCATACAGATGCGGATAAAAGCTGCATGACAGGATAGACTGCCATAAGCCAGCCGAGTTCTGCCGGCGATGCGCCAAAATTTTCAGCGTAAAACGGCAAGACGGGAATAATAATGCCGAAACCGACCATTACAAGAAACATGAGAGCCAATAAAATAGGCAATGCATTTTTTTGCTTTCAAAATAAGCCTCACTCCATTTCTAGTAAAATGGTTTGAGGAAAGTGTATCATATACCGTGGATGATTAAAGCGCATGAATGAAAAAAATGATAAACTATAAAAAAGAATATGGAGGGAACAAACATGACTGAAAAAAAAATGACACTGCAAGAAGCGATGATGAAGAAGTTGGAAGAGAAAAAATCACAGAATGCAGGCGGCAAAGCGAATGGAAGTTTTAATACGTCAACGAAAAAACTGCAAAGTCAGCAAACGAAAAAAGTAAGCAATTCGCGCCGGAAGATGGGTGTCTAATTCGCCTGTTGAAAATAAACATACCATGGAAAAGATATTGTGGTATACTCTATATACCATTTAACAATCCATGTTGATGCAGCCCTCTGTTTATCCAAACAGAGGGCTTTCCGTTTTAAAACATAAAAAAAACAGACTCTCGAAGGAGAGTCTGTTTTGTATAAAAAAGTGAAATTACGCTTTTTCTACGTTTGTTGCTTGTGGTCCACGTTGGCCTGCTTCAACATCAAATGTTACAGCTTGACCTTCGTCTAAAGATTTGTAGCCTTCGCCTTGAATAGCTGAGAAGTGAACGAATACGTCATCTCCAGATTCGCGCTCGATAAAACCAAAACCTTTTTCTGCGTTAAACCATTTTACTTTACCTTGTTCCATGTGTGTTTCCTCCTCGTGTGCTGTGCACACATTGTGTTACTATCCTTGCTCAATACTTCGAGATGGAAAGTGTATCACTTAACAACTTTTTTCCGAACAAAAATAATTCTTCATTATCATAACAGGGATTTTAAAATAAAGCAAGCTGATCAAAGAAGAAAGAAAAAAGAAAATATAACGAAAAATAAATAGAATATTCAGAAATTTTGTCAGTATTTCTAACAAGTTTTAAGACAAATCATTTTTTTTCATTTATTCTTTAACCAGAACCACAGAAATGAAAAAATATTTGAAAGGAAGATGGAAATGGACATCACTGCAATCGCAAGTCGACAAGCCGGTGCTGTGACATTGGAGACGGATGTATGTATTGCAGGCGACGGGCCGGCTGGAATGATAATGGGGCTTTTTTTAGCGAAGCAGGGCATGGACGTTATCGTTTTGGATAGGAGTAAGGATTTCCATCAGTCAATTCAGCAAAAACGGAGCGACACATCGTTCACACAGCTTATGTATGAGCTCCAGCTGCTCGATAATGTCGACCGGCACATCAAGCCGGCGATGAAGGAATTATTACTCTTTCTCGAAGAAGAGAAAATACAGCAGTTGTTAATGAAACCGTTATATAAGCAGGATGGACAAATGAACCGGATGGTATTAATGGCCCTGTACCGGCAGGCAGAGCAATTTCTAAATTTAAAACTGCTGAGAGGGGTTTCAGTGAAGGCTGTCTTATACGATGAAGACCAGGTCGCTGGTATATTGGCCGAAACAGACCAGCAGGATTGCTATTTTATCCATTCTAAAATGACGATTGGAACGGATGGAGAACCACAGGAGCAAATCGGGAAGATATTCTCTGATAACATGCTTTGGGTGTCAGAGGACATTCAAGATGCTGTCTCGGAAGCGATCTGAAGAATAAAGAAAAGACCTGTCCCCGCAGGTCTTTTTTTATGGAGAAAATCCATTGTAGAATGAATGCCCCCCCCGTGATACACTTGTGGGAACAACAAGTCAAAGGAGCGGGTCGCCATGGGGCGAAAACGGGCGTTTACAGAAGACGAGCTGCTTGATACAGCTGAATCGCTCATCGTACAGCACGGCTACAGCAGCTTCCATTTAAAGCTGCTGGCGAGCCATTTGCCGGGTGCGCGCAGTACTATTTATCAATATTATGCAAACAAAGAAGAAGTAGCCGCAGCCGTAATGAAACGGGCAATGGTGCGGGCGCTCGTCAAGGCGGGATCCGTTGATGAAAAGGATCCAATTAAAGCGCTGCAGCAGCTGCTTCGTGTGTATATGGAAGAAGCAGATCTTCATTACTTTTTAGGTGATGCCCGAAAAGTAGATGTGGCACAATCGAAAAAAGCGGCGCAAAATGTCAATGAAGTGCTTTCAATGCTGAAACACTTGCGTGGACAGCTGGACCGGATTTTTGATGCCGCGCAAAAACAAGGCACTATTCGGTCGGATATACCGGTCTTTGTATTGGCAAGCCTATTTTTTCAACTTATTAATACACCAAATACATTGCAGCTGCCACCGCATGAATGGGCGGATTATTTATTTGCATTATGGTATGAAGGAAGCGGAGCACATTGACGCTTCTTTTTTTACACTTCGAATTTGACATAAGTGTCAGAAATAGAATTAAATGAGGTTATAACGTAAAGTTTAGGAGGAAATTATAATGAAAAAAGCGCTCTGGCCATTAACGGATTGGGTCGCAACGAAAAAAGGAATGTGGGCGGTACTGGCTGCCTGGCTGGCCGCTATTGTGCTCCTGAGTTTGTTTGCACCGGCAGCGAGGGATTATGGAGCAAATACATTCCAGCCGCTTCCGGATGATGCTGCGTCCATTGAGGCTTCGAAAAAAGTAGAGGAATATTTTCCGAATGATGGCGGTACATCTGCAATTATTGTTTTTAATAATAAAAATGGCGAGGTGAATACAGATGATATTTCCAAAGCACTGGCCGCCATTGAAGAAGAAGTAGATGGACTAACGAGCATTGCACCATTCGCTCAGCTGCCGCCGCCTGCACAAGCCGAATTTTTAGCGGAAGATGAATCTGCCGCAGCTATTCCTGTTGTGTTTCAAGCGGGGTTTGATAGTGAAGACTTTGAGCCGCTTATTGAAAAAATGACAGATATTGCGGTTCAGGAAGCCGACGGCGATGTATATGTGACCGGACCAGCCGGCATTGCCACCGATACGACAGCCTTGTTTTCAAAAGCGGATATTGTATTGCTTTTATCGACGGTCGGACTTATTTTAGTATTGCTTATTGTTATTTATCGCTCACCGCTGTTAGCGTTTATTCCACTCCTTGCTTCAGGACTTGTGTACGCGTTGACAGATCGGATTTTGGGCCTTTACGGTGCAGCCGGACTTGAAATGAGCAGCCAGGCATTGTCGATCATGACGATACTGCTATTTGCGGCTGTTACAGACTATTCCCTTTTCGTGCTGGCACGTTTCCGTGAAGAGCTGAAGCAGCATGAAAGCAAATTCAATGCGATGAAATATGCGATGCGCGAAACAGGGGAACCGGTCTTTTTCTCCGGCGGTACTGTTCTTACAGCAATGCTTGTGCTGTTTTTTGCGGCCATCCGTGATTATCAGAATTTCGCACCGCTTTTTGCGACGGTTATGGCTGTTATTATGATGGCATCTGTCACATTGGTCCCGGCGTTATTTACGTTATTTGGACGCAAGTCGTTTTGGCCAAAAGTGCCGAAAGTTGGAGCGGAAAACAAAATAGAAAAAGGTCTTTGGAGCCGTGTGGCGCGTTTTGTGATAAATAAACCTGCTCTTTCTGGCGGCATTGTCCTTGTCTTTTTAATTGTTTCTTCCCTAAATGTCTTTAATCTTAAATACGAGTTTGACACACTCAAATCGTTTCCGGATGACATGCCGTCACTCGTCGGCTACAATATTATCGATGAAAAATTTTCAGCCGGTGATTTATCACCGACGACTGTTTTATACGAAGGGGAAGGTGATCCTGCTGTGGTGGCGGAGGAGCTCGGAAATCAGGAAGGAATCCTTTCAGCTGTATCAGCGGCTTCCACAGCGGCAGGCGACGCTCATGAGCTGACGATAGCATTTGAAACAAGCCCTTATGATGAAACTTCGCTTGATATATTGGCTGATTTACGTTCGAATGAATCGGATATTCTGAAGGCTGCGGGTGCAGCCGGTGAATTGTACTTTGCGGGAGAAACAGCAGAAAAGCTCGATGATCGTGAACTGAATGAGCGGGACTTAACGCTTATCGTGGTCATTGAAATTGTCTTGTTGTTCGTTATGCTTATTGTTTTGACTCGGTCTTGGAAAATGCCGCTTTATATGGTTGGAACGATTGTGCTGTCGTTTCTATCCGCGCTTGGTCTTGGCTTATTCTTAACAGATACATTATTTGGTATTGATGCGGTCAGTACAAGAATTCCGTTATATTCGTTTGTCTTCCTCGTTGCGCTTGGTATTGACTACAACATTATTCTTGTCTCGCGTTATATGGAGGAAAGAGAAAAACACCCGCTTAAAAAAGCAGTTGAAATTGCAGTCGCTAAAACAGGCGGGGTCATTTCATCAGCAGGGATTATATTGGCGGCTACATTTGCGGTACTAATGACGCAGCCGATTGAAGTGCTGTTTGTGTTTGGTTTTATCGTCGCCGTCGGAATTCTCATTGATACATTTTTCGTACGGGGTCTTCTGCTGCCTTCATTGATTCTATTTTTTGAGAAAAAGAAAGATATAAGTTGAATTAAACTTCTTGCTTTCTCCGCTTCCTATTATGAACGGATATCTTTTTAAAAGCAGCGTAATAGGCTGCAGTTTGCCAGCTGCGCTAACAACAGGGGTGAACGCTGAACCAGTCACCGCTTTGCGCTGCCCGTTTCAGCCTGTCCGCTCGTCCCGCGGGAGTCTCCGTGTAAATTTAAGAAAAAAGATAAAACCGGTTTCTTTTCCTCCTGATGGAAGAATTATTTCAGGAGTTGTCTCCCAAAAGTTCTTGAGGAGTTAGCGCACAAAACAGAGTTCATCAAGCGGAAAAGACTTTTTTACGCCGGAACACCTTCTCCTGACCAAGCCTTCAGGAAAGGAAAGCGGGCATGGAAGAGGGCGTGCACCTTACGCCTATAGTCGCCGCTGCCAGCCCTCCGCCCGTTGGTTTTTAGTAAATCAGCGAGTATGGATAGACGCATAGGACCCATTCTTTTCGATAAGAGAAGAAAAGACCAGATTGTTGTTGATCCTTCCTGTTTTTCCTCCCCACAAAGGCGGCAGGCGCAGAAGGAAACTGCCTCATGGAAAGCGCAGCCCCGTGTCTGCCGCCATTTCATTAGTGAGGCTAAGCGCTGTTCTTGAACGCTTTTTCTGAACGGTAGTGTGAAAATCATTTGTTCAACTTATATAGATTGTTTTTTTTGTTGATTGCGAAAGTTTGCAGTTGGCCACGAAACAAAAAAGCAGCCCTGCGTACCATACGCAGCGGCTGCTTTTTTTATTAATTTACGTTAAAGTATCGTGCATCCGGGTGAGCAAATACGATGGCGGAAACAGATGCTTCTGGTTCCATCATAAAGCCCTCTGTTAAGTTGACACCGATTTCCTCTGGTTTAATGAGGCCAAATAGTTTTTCCTGGTCTTCAAGATTCGGACAGGCCGGATAGCCGAATGAAAAGCGCTGCCCCTGGTATTTAGCTGCAAATCGTTCACGCATTGTGAAATCAACTGGATCGGGAATGCCCCATTGGTCGCGCATTTCCTGGTGAATCCGCTCAGCAAATCCTTCGGCAAGCTCCAAAGCGGTTGCCTGAATGGCGTGGCTGTCCAAAAACTTTCCTTCTTCACGAAGCTTCATCGCTTGATCACGAACCCCGAATCCGGCTGTAACAACGAAAAATCCAACATAATCCATTTCGCCGCTTGCAACAGGTTTTACATAGTCTGCCAGACAAAGGAAAGGTTCTTTCGTCTGGCGCGGGAATGTGAAGCGCTCAATTTCCTTTTTTGTGTCAGCTGGATCGTAAATAATAACGTCATCGCCCTGTGACTGCGCTGGGAAAAATTGATACACAGCCGCGGTTTTAAAGGAGGCATCATTTAAAAATCCAGTTACTGTTTCATGGAGCTGAATGGCTTTTTCATTTTTTTCTTCCAAGAGCTTTTTAACATTGCCTTTCATGCCAAGATGGTGGCCAATGAGTGTCTGCATATTCACATACGGTTTTAAATGAGAAATAGAGTAATCTTTTAACACACGCCGTTTTACATCTCTTGGCTTATAAACAGGTGCATCCTCGCGAACCGTTTTCACCGGCTTCGACGCCGTGGCCACAGCTTGCTCCTGACGCTCTTCACGGTACGCTTCCACTTCTTTCCGTTTTTCCTTTTTATCTTCAAGCTCCTGTAGAAGCACGACTTTTTGTTCGGCGTTTTGCAGGCGGTTGGCGATATCGAGCCCGTCCATCGCATCTTTCGCATATAAAACAGGACCCGTGTATTCCGGTGAAATTTTCGTTTCAGTAAACCGGCGGGACAGCGCGGCGCCGCCGACTAAAATCGGCACATCAATATCCGCTGACTTAAAGTCCTGCGCGGTAATAACCATTTGCTGGGCGGACTTTACGAGAAGGCCGGACAAGCCGACCATATCCGGGTTTTCTTTCCGGATGGCTTCAATTAATGCCTGCGGTGTGACTTTAATGCCGACATCCACGACTTTAAAGCCGTTGTTGCTTAAAATGATATCAACGAGGTTTTTGCCGATGTCATGCACGTCGCCTTTTACAGTTGCTAAAACGACTTTGCCTTTACCGTTGTCATCTTCTTTTTTCTCCATGAACTGTTCAAGGTAGGCAACGGACGCTTTCATGACTTCGGCACTTTGCAGCACTTCCGCTACGATCAGCTGGTTGTCATTAAACAAACGGCCGACTTCCGCCATTCCTTTCATCAACGGCCCGTTAATAATATCGAGCGGGTCATCATACATGCCGCGCGCTGCTTCAAGATCCGGAAGAAGTCCTTCTTTCGTTCCTTCCACAACGTAATAGCTTAAGCGCTCCGGCACTGTTTTGGGAATATCTTCTTCTTTTTTTTCTTTTTTCTTGTCGCGGTAAAAGTCTGTGAAAACAGCCAGTGTTTCATCTGTCGTTGTAAACAGCAGTTCATCCGCCAGCTTAATTTCTTCTTTCGGAATCGATGCGTAACGCTCTAATTTTTCCGTGTTAACGATCGCATAATCAAGGCCGGCTTGTGTACAGTGGTATAGGTATACCGCATTCAGCACTTCACGGCCGACAGGAGGGAGGCCGAATGATACGTTACTCACGCCAAGAACCGTTAAGCACTTCGGCAGTTTTTCTTTAATAAGCCGGATACCCTCAATCGTTTCAACGGCAGAACCGATATACTGTTCATCACCGGTGCCGACAGGGAAGACGAGTGGATCGAAAATAATATCCTCTGGAGCAATACCCCATTTTTCTACTAGCAGGTCATGAGAACGGACGGCAATTTCAAGCTTTCGTTCACGTGTGACAGCCATACCGACTTCATCGATTGTTCCGACAACAACTGCTGCCCCATATTGCTTGACGAGCGGCATAACAGCATCAAAGCGCTCTTCGCCGTCTTCAAGGTTAATTGAGTTAATAATCGCTTTTCCTTGTGAAAATTTCAGCGCTTCTTCAATGACTTTTTCATCAGTTGAGTCAATGACGAGCGGCACTTTCACTTTTTTGACAACTTCTTTCATGAATTCTTTCATGTCATCAAGTTCTTCGCGGTCTGGATTGGCAAGACAAATATCAATAACGTGCGCGCCGCCTTTAACCTGGGCACGGGCAATTTCTGCCGCTTCTTCAAATTTGCCTTCCACGATCAATCGCTTAAATTTACGCGAACCGATAACATTAGTCCGTTCGCCAATAAAAAGAGGGCGCATCGAATCATCGTACAATAGTGGCTCAATACCGGAAACCGCATGTCCGTGCGGATGCTCAGGCGATGTGCGCGGTGTTTTTTCTTTGACCGCTTCACGCATAACGCGAATGTGTTCAGGCGTCGTTCCACAGCAGCCGCCAACGATATTCAGCCAGCCTTTATCGGCAAATGCTGACAATTTTTGCGCCAGTGAGTCCGGTGATTCGTGATAATTGCCCTCCTCATCCGGAAGACCGGCATTCGGGTAACAGCTCACATAGCTTGTCGCAAGGTCTGACAGGGAACGAATATGGTCCGTCATAAATTCTGGACCGGTCGCGCAGTTTAAGCCAACCGAAAGCGGCTTAATATGTTCAATGGAAATGTAAAAGGCTTCAATGTTTTGTCCGGCAAGCGTGGTACCCATCGGTTCGATCGTACCGGAAATCATCACAGGAAGTTCAACACCGGCTGCATTAAACGCGCGGCGAATACCAAGTGTGCCGGCCTTGACGTTCAGCATATCCTGGCTCGTTTCCATCAAAATTAAATCAGAGCCGCCTTCAATGAGGGCTTTTGCCTGCAGTTCAAAGTTGTCAACGAGTGCGTCGAACGTGATACCGCCTGTAACAGACAGGGTTTTTGTCGTCGGTCCAATCGCGCCGGCCACAAAGCGCGGCCATTCTGGTGTAGAAAATTCATCGACGACTTTCCGGGCGATCTGCACAGCACGCAAGTTAATCTCGTACGCTTTGTCGCCTAGGTCGTACTCATCCAATACGACGGGTGTGCCGCCGAATGTATTGGTTGCGATAATGTCCGCGCCGGCTTCTAAGTATTCACGATGAATGCGTTCAATGACATCCGGTCTTGTCAGCACAAGGTTTTCATTACAGCCGTCATATTCTTCACCGCCGAAATCTTCAGGCGTTAAATTCGCGTTTTGAAGCATCGTTCCCATCGCGCCATCAATAAGGAGAATCCGTTTTTTCAGTTCTTGCTCAATTGGATGTGTGGTCATGCAGAGCCCCGCTTTCTTTCTGTGCATCAAGTTCTTTTATATAGTGAATCAGTTCAACTGACATATCATAACGCAAAAATGGTGTAATAATGTAAAGACCATTAAAAAGTCCGGCGGCAGTATCAATGAGTTCCTTGGCGATTTTCACGCCTTCTTTTGCGGACGCTTCTTTATCTTCCCCACATGCGCGCATTCTTTCCAATGTTTCGTCTGAGAGCTTAATACCTGGCACTTCATGGTGTAAAAATTCAGCATTCCGTATGTTTGTCAGCGGCATAATGCCGATAAAAATCGGAGTGGACAAATGCTTTGTCGCTTCATATACTTCAATAATTTTTTCTTTTGTAAACACGGGTTGTGTAATAAAATAATCCGCGCCACATTCAATCTTTTTC
Source organism: Domibacillus iocasae (assembly GCF_001750285.1). Lineage (GTDB taxonomy): Bacteria > Bacillota > Bacilli > Bacillales > Domibacillaceae > Domibacillus > Domibacillus iocasae. The sequence goes on along the minus strand of NZ_MAMP01000020.1, from coordinate 52,068 downwards.
TCCAGCCGCTTCACAGCCCGGTCGAGTACTCGCACATTTGGGTTGAACGCAGCCGCAATAGAGAAGTTTGCTTTCTTTTTCAACGGCTTGCCGGAGAAAGAAATGCCTTCATTTAATTGTTTAATGAGTTGAATCAGTTCAAGACTGGAGACATCATATACGCTTGTAGCGCCAGGGAAATCGCCGACTTTGGTCGGATCTCCGGTAATGGCAAGCACATCATGAAGACCAAGGGCGTCAAGACCCATCAAGTGAGACTGCAGTCCGATTAAGTTACGGTCACGGCACGTAATGTGAACGAGCGACCGAACGTCATGTTTCATTTTTAATGTCGCACCCATTGCCATGTTGCTGACACGTGGGGAAGCGAGCGAATTGTCAGCCATTGTCACAGCGTCAACACCGGTCGCATATAACGCGTTTGCGCCTTCGATAAACTTCTCGGTCATTAATGTTTTCGGTGTATCTAACTCTACAATGACAGTCCGTTCAGTTTTCGCTTTCTCGCAAATGGATACGTCTGTTGCCGGCGCCGCTTCTTGAATCACAATGGGCTTTTTTATTTTGACTTTTTTCTCCGTTAAAGGAGGAAGACCGGTGAGCCGTTTTTTCGCCGCTTCAATGTGCTTTGGTGTTGTTCCGCAGCAGCCGCCAATTAAACGGACGCCTTCATTACGAAGAAGAACGGCAGCCCGGCCAAAGTAATCGGCTTCGGATTCATAGATGATCCGGCCGTCTTCTACATCAAGCAGGCTTGCATTCGGATAAGCGGACAAAAAAGCTTTATTCGGCAGTGTCACATCTTCAAACGCTTGAATCGTATGATAAGGGCCTAAGCGGCAGTTGACACCGACGACATCCGCGCCGATTTCTTCAAGTTGATGAAGCGCATTATTTAAAGACAGCCCATTTTGCAGCACACCTGGTTCATGCATCGACACTTGTGCAATAATCGGTACATCGGTCATTTGACGGAGCAGCTGGACGGAAGAGGACAGCTCTTCGAAATCATAGTATGTTTCAAGCAATAGCCCGTCCGGATCACCCGCTAGTAAACTTTCCGCCTGCTCGCGTACGGAAGCGAGAATTTCATCGTTTGTCGCCGTGCTTTTACGAATGCCGCGAATCCCGCCGATCGTGCCGAGGACAAATTGACTGCCCGGTGCAGCCGCTTTTTTCGCAATGCGTATTGCTGCTTCATTTAATTCACGAACCCGGTTTTCGATACCATAACGCGAAAGCTTTAGTGTATTTGCACCATATGTATTCGTTTGAATGACATCGGCGCCAGCTTTAATGTAATCATGATGAATTTTTTCGATGATTTCCGGTTTTTCTGTATTCAGTTCTTCATAGCAAAAATCAATCCCATATGAATATAAAAGCGTTCCCATCGCTCCGTCCGCGGTCAACACGTCCGTTTTTAGCTTGTCGAGCAGTGTCATGGTACAGTATCCTCTCTGTATTAAAATGAAAAAAGCCTTCTTGATGACAAGAAGGCTTTTTCAACATGTATGTGTTGTCCGATCCTTCTCATCTTCCAGACTGCGTGAGTCTGCTGGATTTAGCACCTGACCGTCCGGCTGGTTGCTGAAGCGTCACAGGGCCAGTACCCTCGGCTTCTCTTGATAAGAATTAGGTATAAAATTGTATGAATAATTAAAATTATCATATCGTTTCGAGAACGCTCCGTCAAGAACAATTTTTACTGTGCGAAAGGGATTGTTTATCATACTGTTTTTCTTTTGAAAAGCACGTATGAATAAATAAAAGGAATGAAGACAATCAATATAACGATGATTAGAAAAACGGGTATTCGCATATTTTCCGGTGAAAAAGCGGAAGCCATTAACGCAATCCCGCCCAATATAAAGGCAAAACCGCCGATTCTATGCGTTTTCATCCAGACATGTTCATCCGCCAGCGTCCATGGCGTGCGCAGCCCGAACATGTAACTTGGCCGGATACGGGGCATGTAATTGCCAATCACAACAAATAGTAAGCCGATTAATAGAGAAACAGCCAGGTCCATTTTAACAGTATAGCCAAGTCCATTGGCCAGCGTTAGCAAGTGGACGATAAATAAAAGCGTGATCGACGCATTCATGATAATATGGTAGCTGCCCTTAAATTTTCTATAATTTTGCCGGCGTGGATCGATTTTCGGTGAAGTGATCAAAAGGATGCCGACAAATAGCAGCATAAACGGTCCGAAGAAAGCGCCAAACCATTTAGAGGAATAATCGTCCACTTCTCCTGAAGGCCCCCAATGTGTAGCAATTTGGTCTGGCAAATACGGAAGAGCGAAAAAACTGATAAAAAAAGCAAGCGAGATAATAATCCAAAAATAGCGGTATTCTTTCATTTTTCATTCTCCTTTCCTGATACGTTCATCATCCACATCATAATGTCTTGAAAAACCGTCGTGTTTAACGAATAAATAATATGCTGGCCGCTTCGTTCTGATAAAACAAGTCCTGCTGTTTGAAGGGTACTGAGGTGATGGGAGATACTAGGCTTTTTCATATTGAATTGTTCGGCAATCTCACCGGCGGTCATATCTTTTTCTTTCAACAGATCAATAATTGATCTTCTGGTAGGGTCAGCGAGCGCTTTGAAAACCAGTGTAGCAGACATTTACAGCCTCCTTTATTTAGATGATTATCTAACTATCTAAATTTTAGCATTCGGACACGAAACATTCAAGGAAAACAATGACTGATCTTGGTATAATTTTCTTAAAGAGAGGGATTGCGAATGAAGAAAGAATTATGGCGAAAAGCAAAAGAATTTATTATTGATTTTTATAAAGAAACAGGCAAAGACGGGAAAGATGCGAAGAAAAGGCTTCAAATGGTTCATGATGAGATTGAACAAAGTGGCACCTATTCACACAAATTCGAAGAACTGGAATATGGAGCTAAGCTTGCATGGCGCAATAGCAACCGGTGTATCGGCCGGCTGTTTTGGCAGACACTGCACGTGTTTGACGAACGAAAAGCAAAAACAGAAGCAGACGTATTGTCGGCGCTGGAGCGTCATATGGTCTTTGCTCAAAATGATGGGAAAATCCGTCCAGCCATTACGATTTTTCGCCCCGTTTCAGAAGAGGAAGAAGAATTGCGTATTTGGAATCATCAGCTGCTTCGCTATGCGGGGTATGATTCTGCAGGCGACCCACATTCCCGTCTGTTTACAAAACAATGCGAAGCCCTTGGCTGGCGGGGAGAGGGAAGCAATTTTGACCTCCTTCCATGGGTTGTGCAAATTGGTAATAAGCGGCCTGTCTGGACAGACGTACCGGACCATTGCCGGATAGAAGTAGATCTTGTTCATCCGGATATTCCGGCATTTAAGTCACTTCAATTAAAATGGTATGCGATACCAGTTATTTCAGACATGAGGCTCGAAATTGGCGGGCTCGAGTATAAAGCGGCCCCGTTTAACGGATGGTATATGGGAACGGAAATCGGCGCACGTAATTTAGCTGACAAGGATCGTTATAACAAACTGCCAGCCGTGGCTGAAATCATGGGGCTTGATACAAGGCATGCATCGACGCTTTGGAAAGACAAAGCGCTCGTGGAGTTAAACCTGGCTGTATTGCATTCATTTAAAGAGCTGGGCGTCACGATTGTAGATCATCATACGGCGGCAAGGCAGCATCGAATATTTGAGCAGAATGAAGAAGCAGCCGGCAGAAAATTAACAGGAGACTGGACGTGGCTGATTCCGCCGATCTCGCCGGCCGCCACGCATATTTTCCATCGGTCATATGACAACACGATTCAGTCACCAAACTTTTTTTATCAAAATCCTGCTTATTAATGGGCATGGCTTCCGCCGGTAAAATGTTTTTAACGCCGGTTTCCAATATGCGAACGCCGGAAAAAAGTTATAACGGCGTTCGCGTAGCTATATCGGCTTTAGCGAAAATTTATCGTCGTTAACAAAAAGATATCAGCGATAGCAAAAAACAGGGTACCGTTTCGGCACCCTGTTTTCATTTAAGAAGTAACTTTTTGCAATTTTTTCAGTACATGCAATGAACGTCCTGTGCCGATCGCAACGGATTCCAGCGGGTTTGGTGCTAAGTGAACCGGTACAATGATTTCTTCTGCAAGCCAATCCTGGATGCCGTTTAATAGGGCTCCCCCGCCGCTGATCACAACACCGCGGTCAACGATATCACCGCTCAATTCCGGTGGCGATGATTCAAGTGTAACGCGGATCGTTTCTAAAATGGCTAATAACGATTCACGAAGTGCTTTTTGAATTTCATATGAGCTGACGTTTACGGTTTTTGGCAAGCCGGTCACAAGGTCACGGCCTCGCACATCCATATGCATCTCATTATGCTCAATGGGTGCATAGCCGATTTCAATTTTGACATTTTCTGCTGTCCGCTCACCAATCAATAAATTGTATTCTTTGCGGATGTATTGAATGATATCTTCATCCAGCTTATCGCCGGCTAAGCGGATCGAGTTGCATGAAACGACGCCGCCGTATGAAATAATCGCGACTTCCGTTGTACCGCCGCCAATATCGACGATTAAGTTGGCAATTGGTTCTTCTACAGGAAGATCCGCGCCAATGGCTGCTGCAACAGGTTCTTCAATTAAGTGAACCGTTTTGGCACCGCTTGACTTAATTGCATCCTGAATAGCGCGGCGTTCTACACCAGTTGCGCCAGAAGGTGTACAAACAACGACTGTCGGTTTGCGAATCGTAAATCCGGCTGCTTTTCCGGCTTTTTTCATTAATTCTTTTAACATTTCGGCAGTTACATCGAAGTCGGCGATGACACCATCTTTCATCGGACGCACCGCCGCAATCCGTCCCGGCGTTTTTCCGATCATTTCTTTTGCGTCTTTCCCGACAGCCAATACTTTTTTTGTATCCATATCAAGGGCAACAACGGAAGGCTCATTTAAAATAATGCCTTTATCTTTACTGTAAACGAGCAAATTCGCTGTTCCCAGGTCAATTCCGATCTCAGCTTGTCCTAACATATATTCCATTCCTCCAAACGGCATTTTTTCGCCTGCGCTCATTATAAGGAAGAAAAAGAATAGTCGTACATGGGACAAAAAGATGAATTTTCTTTTATTACAGTCATGACAGAATAAAAAGCTGTTCTTTCAACGAAAATCGCCAGTCCTGTCACAAAAACTTAAATTTTGTTATGGAGACAGGGGGGCTAATGTCATATCTTTTTGAAAAATGAAGCTAGTTCTTTACTATGATCTTTTCTTGTTTTCCGATAGGCAGCACGTGCGGGAGCTGTATCAAACAACCATTTTTCTTCTTCTGATTCCGGTATGATAGTTCCTACTTCTACTGGATGACCATTTTCATCTAATGCGACAAATGTCAAAAATGAAATAGCAGCCACTTCTTCTGCGCCGGTAACGAGATTTTCAGATGTCACGCGGACAAATACTTCCATGCTTGATCGGCCAGTGTGCGTCACCATCGCTTTGAGTGTGACTGTATCGCCAACTTTAATCGGACGGATAAAATCAACAGAATCAGTAGACGCTGTGACGGTTGGATTTCGGGCAAACCGTGTCGCAGAAATAGAGGCGACATCATCAATATGGGCCATTAATTTTCCGCCAAAAAGCGTTCCGTAATAGTTTGTATCCGGGGGAAAGACTTGCGCGGATTTTACTGTTACTGTCTCAGCCATTCGTTTTGTTTCTTTCATCTCTATCACCTATTCCTTCCACGATTTAGTATACATTACGGATACGGCTTCAAAAAGATTTTCACTAATAAAATAAAAAATAGTTGTATTTTAATTCTTTATAGTGTATAAATATAAATATAAACACGGTGACGACACGTTGAGGTGACTTTTATGATCACGATGGAAAAAGCAGCGAAGCTCGATTTAAAAGGGAAAGACTTCCTAAAGCTTCTCGACTTCAGCATTGAAGAAGTGCAGGCGCTTATCGTGCTTGCTGACGATATGAAAAAACAAAAAGAAAAATATTTTGATGCCTTAAAAGGGCAGATTCTTGGCATGATTTTCGAAAAAAGTTCAACAAGAACACGCGTTTCTTTTGAAGCGGCGATTTTGCAGCTCGGCGGTAATGGGATGTTCTTAAGCTCAGACCAGCTGCAAATCGGCCGCGGTGAAACGATTGAAGATACCGGTAAAGTGTTATCAGGCTACTTAGATGGCATTATGATCCGTACACATGGACACGACCGGATTGAAAAGCTGGCAGAAGCAGCATCAATTCCGGTTATCAACGGACTGACGGACTTATATCATCCATGCCAGGCGCTGGCCGATTTATTAACCGTTTATGAGCACAAAGGCGGCTTTAAAGGCAGTAAAATGGTTTATGTTGGCGATGGCAATAACGTCGCACATTCTCTTATGATCGGTGCGGTCATGATGGGAATGGACTTTGCGCTTGCGGCACCAAAAGGATATGAAGCGGACAGCAGCGTGATCCAAAAAACAAAAGAAATTGCGGCCAAAACAGGTGCTGTCGTGACGTTCACGGAAGATCCGAATGAAGCGGTAAAAGGTGCAGATTTCATTTACACAGATGTCTGGACGAGTATGGGCCAGGAAGAAGAATCAGCGATCCGCTTGAATGCATTTGCGCCTTATCAAGTAAATAAAGCACTGCTGGAGAATGCAAACACGGATTGTAAGTTTATGCATTGCCTGCCGGCGCATCGCGGTGAAGAAGTATCTGCTGGCGTGATGGACGGAGAAGCGTCTATCGTGTTCCAGCAAGCGGAAAACCGTATGCACGCCCAAAAAGCTGTTTTATACAGCTTAATGAAAAAATAAAGCAGCACTTTGTTCAGCCGTTATTGGAGAATAGCTGGACGCAAGGAAATACTTATTTTCAGCTGTTATTGGAGAACGGCTGATCCCAACAAAACAATTCAAGCATTCAATTGTCATAGGAGGACATTGAATGCTTTTTTGTTTGGCTTCTTTTTATACAGTATCCCTTTTTCTGTTTCGTTCATGCTAAAATAGAATCAGCTAAACACAAATAAAAAGCAATCACGTATGATGGTGGGCGGATATGGAACAAAAATTAAAAGTTTTTTTAACAGTAGTCAAGCATATGAATTTTTCAAGGGCGGCAGAAGAGCTGTTTATTACCCAGCCTGCAGTAAGCCAATATGTGAAGTCATTCGAAGAAGAGCTCGGGATTAAGCTCATTGACCGGACGAATAAAAAGATCCGTTTGACGAAAGCAGGCAGCCTTGTGGCTTATTACGGCGGAGAGATTTTTACATTAAATGAAAAAATGAAGCAGGCAGTGGAGGATTTGGCCGGCGAAGTGAAAGGGAAGCTGGCCGTTGGCGCAAGCTACTCGTTCGGTGAATACATTTTGCCGCACATTGTGGCGGACTTTTTAGAAAAGTTTCCATCAGTAGATCCCTATATTACGATCGGAAATACACAGGAAATCGCCGAAAAAGTTATTCATAACGAAATTGACCTTGGGGTTGTAGAAGGAACAGTGGCGTCTGAAAAGTTAATTGCTGAGAAAATCGCGACTGATAAAATGTATGTTATTAAAGGAAGAAAAGAAAATACTGAGAAACGTGTTCATTTAAATGAAGAAACATGGATTGTCCGTGAACAAGGATCCGGAACACGTGAAGCTTTTGACTGGTTTGCGGCTAAAAATGGTATCCGGCCGGCGAAAATTCTTGAATTTGGAAGCACGCAAATTATTAAAGAAGCGGTGGAAGCGGGACTTGGAGTTGCTCTGTTATCAGAGTGGACGATCCGTAACGAATTGGAGCTTGAAAAGCTGAAAATTATTGGCGGAGGCAGTCTTTATTACGAGCGGAACTTTTATGCGATCATTCCGAACGCGCCATTTATGACAAAGACGGCGGAAACCTTTTTGAGATTTTTACGAAGAGACTAGCAGATGCTGGTCTTTTTTGTGCAAAAAAGGGCAATAGAATAAAAGTATAGAATCAGACTAAAGCCGCCTCATTATGAGACGGCTTCTTTGAATTGAGTTATGGAAGTTTTGTTTCGCCCATAAGGAAGCGGTCTGTTTCACGTGCTGCTTCGCGTCCTTCATGAATCGCCCATACGACAAGGCTTTGTCCGCGGCGCATATCACCAGCGGCAAAAATGCCTTCTTCGTTTGTGTTGTATTTGCCATATTTCGCAAGAACAGTGTTGCGTGCTGTTGTGTCCACACCGAAGTGAGAGGCAAGCGGCATATCTGTTCCGCTAAAGCCGATCGCCACAAGAACAAGTTCAACAGGCCATACTTGCTCGCTGCCTGCAATTTCTTCCATTGTGTAGCTTCCATCTTCAAGGTATGTTTTTTCCATACGTACCGTATGAAGTTCTTTTAATTTGCCATGTTCATCCGCAACGAATTTTGTTGTCGAAATCAAATATTCACGCGGATCTTCTCCATACACAGCTGCTGCTTCCGCGTATGCGTAATCTAGCTCGAATACATTCGGATACTGCGGCCAAGGGTTATTTCCCTTGCGTGCCATTGGCTGTGCTTCGTGCTTGCCGAACTGGACGACGCTTTTCGCACCCTGGCGAATCGCGGTAGCCACACAGTCAGCGCCCGTATCACCACCGCCGATAACGATGACATTTTTGCCTTCCGCGGAAATCACGCCTTCTTCAGACTTATCTAAAAGACCTTTAATGCTTTTGGTCAAATAATCCATTGCAAGATGAATACCATCTGCTTCGCGGCCTTCAATGACAATGTCACGATGTGTCTGTGCACCAGCACATAAAATAACTGCATCATATTCTTCTTTTAGCTGTTCTTTTGTAATGTCTTTGCCAATTGTTGTATTAACGACAAATTCAATGCCTTCATTTTTCAACAAGTTCACACGACGTTCGACGGTTTCTTTTTCAAGTTTCATAGAAGGGATGCCATACATAAGCAGGCCGCCGATGCGGTCATCACGTTCGAAAACCGTTACAAGATGGCCAGCTTTATTTAATTGGTCTGCTGCAGCAAGTCCAGCAGGACCGGAACCAACAACAGCGACACGCTTGCCTGTGCGGCGTTTTGGAGGATTAGGAACGATCCAGCCTTCTTCAAAACCTTTGTCGATAATCGCTTTTTCAATTGATTTAATCGCAACAGCAGGATCGCTGATGGCAACAGTACAAGATCCTTCACAAGGAGCAGGGCAGACACGGCCTGTGAACTCTGGGAAATTGTTTGTTTTAATGAGACGATCCAACGCTTCCTTCCAATGGCCGCGGTAAACAAGGTCATTCCATTCTGGGATCAAGTTGTAAAGAGGGCATCCGGATACAGTGCCTCCAATCATCTGGCCAGTGTGGCAGAAGGGAGTCCCGCAGTCCATGCAGCGGGCCCCTTGAATTTGTAATTCCTGTTCAGGAAGTTTTGTCGTATATTCTTTCCAGTCTTTTACCCGTTCAGCCGGATTGCGCCCTGGTGCTGTTTTACGATCATATTCGATAAAACCGGTAGCTTTCCCCATCAATTCATTCTCCTTTCTTACGCGTTTTCAACGACTGGCATTTTTTTCTCTGTAAATGCGGCATATTTCGCATCAGCCGTTTTCATTCCTTGCTGCTCGTAGTAAGAAATGGATTTCATCATTTCTTTATATTCATAAGGGATAACACGGATAAAGTTATTTTTCTCCGTTTCCCAGTTTTCTAAAATAGAAACGGCAATCGGGCTGCCTGTCCATTGAACGTGGCTTGTAATAAGCGCTTTTAGTTCAGATTCTTCCTGTGTGCCGTCCAGTGATTCTGTTAGGACCATTTCACGGTTTACACGGCTTTCCGTATATTCCCGTTCCGGTGCGTATAGGTAGGCAATACCACCTGACATACCAGCAGCAAAGTTACGGCCTGTTGGACCAAGAACAACGACGCGTCCACCAGTCATGTATTCACAGCCGTGGTCGGTAATTCCTTCCACCACAATGTCAGCGCCACTGTTACGTACGGCAAAGCGCGTACCGGCACGGCCATTAATAAAGGCTTCACCTTTTGTTGCGCCATACAAGTTTACGTTTCCACAAATCGCATGTTCATGCGGTACAAGGTTGGCGTCACTATGCGGACGGACAATGAGGCGCCCGCCTGACAATCCTTTTCCGAAATAATCATTGGCATCGCCATTTACAGCGAACGTCAAGCCTTTTGGAAGGAATGCGCCGAAACTTTGGCCGGCAGAACCATTAAATGTGAATTGGACGGTATTTTCCGGCAGTCCCTCTGCACCGTATGCAAGTGTAACAGCCGATCCAGTAATAGTACCTGCAGCACGGTCTGTGTTGACGATGTCAAATTCTCCTGCAACTACTTCTTTATTTTCAAGTGCTGGACGAACAGCATCTAATAGAAGACGACGGTCAATCGTACGGTCTAATTTATAATCCTGATCCTTCGTTTTGTACTGTTTTTGACCCGGTTTAAGCGGAGTCATGTACAGAAGAGGGAACAGGTCTAAATATTTGGCTTTCGGATGCTGATCCTTCCGTACATGTGGCTTCAATACTTGTTTTTGCCCGATCATTTCATCGATTGTCCGGAAACCAAGTTCAGCCATCAATTCACGAATTTCACGTCCAACAAACGTTAAGTAATTTACAACATGATCCGCATCGCCCGTAAATTTTTCACGAAGCGCAGGATTTTGTGTTGCAACCCCAACCGGGCATGTATCCATATGACATACGCGCATCATAACGCAGCCGAGGACAACAAGCGGTGCTGTCGCAAAACCGAATTCTTCAGCACCGAGAAGAGCTGCCATAACCACATCACGGCCGTTCATTAACTTTCCGTCTGTTTCAAGCGTTACTTTTTCACGCAGGCCATTCATAAGAAGAGTTTGGTGTGTTTCAGCTAAGCCGATTTCCCACGGAATACCTGCATGTTTAATACTTGTTTTCGGAGAAGCACCTGTACCGCCTTCATAGCCGCTGACAAGAATAACATCAGCCAAGCCTTTAGCTACACCGGCTGCAATCGTGCCGACCCCAGTTTTAGCTACCAGCTTTACGTTAATACGTGCATTATGGTTTGCGTTTTTTAAATCATAAATAAGCTGCGCTAAATCCTCAATTGAATAAATATCATGATGAGGTGGAGGTGAAATCAAGCCAACCCCTGGCGTTGAGCCGCGTGTTTCTGCAATCCAAGGATAAACCTTTTTACCAGGCAAATGTCCGCCTTCACCCGGTTTCGCGCCTTGAGCCATTTTAATTTGAATCTCTGTTGCTGTATTTAAATATTCACTTGTGACACCGAAACGGCCGGATGCGACCTGTTTAATCGAACTTGAGCGCATGTCCCCGTTAGCATCCTTCGTGTAACGAGCCGAATCTTCGCCGCCTTCACCGCTATTGCTTTTCCCGCCTAAACGGTTAAGGGCAATCGCCAATGATTCATGTGCTTCTTTACTAATAGAACCGTAAGACATCGCACCGGATTTAAACCGTTTAAAGATGTTTTCAAGCGGTTCAACTTCCTCAAGCGGAATTGATGGACGGGCAGAGAAATCAAGGTCAAGCAAGCCGCGAAGGAACATAATGTTTTCTTCGTTTACGAGCGATGAATATTGTTTATACAACTCATAATCATTCGTCCGTGATGCGTGCTGAAGCATATGAATGGTTTTCGGATTAAACGCATGTTTTTCACCTGTGCGCCTCCACGCGAACTCACCGCTTGAATCAAGCGTTGGATCACTGAATTCGCCTTTGCCAAACGCGTCGTGATGACGGGCGAGTGTTTCTTGTAAAACGACATCAAGTGTAATGCCGCTAAGCGCTGTTGTTGTGCCAGTGAAGTACGTTTCAATGACATCATGTCCAATACCGACCGCTTCAAAAATTTGTGCGCCGCGGTAACTTTGAACGGTTGAAATACCCATTTTTGCCATAACTTTAATAATGCCGCTTGTTGCTGCGTAGTTATAGTTTTTCTCTGCTTCTTCTGATGACATGTTTTGAATCGTGCCATCTGCCACCATTGAGCGCAAAGATGCGATCGCAAGGTATGGGTAAATAGCATCTGCACCGTAGCCGATCAAGCAGCAGAACTGGTGAACATCACGCGCTTCTGCTGTATCAAGAACAAGGCTGACATTTGTACGGCGTCCTGTTTTAATCAGATGGTGGTGAAGCCCACTTACTGCAAGAAGCGCAGGAACCGCTGCTTTTTTATTTGAAACGCCACGATCCGATAAAATCAAGATTGACGTACCTGTTTCAATAGCCGCATCAGCCTGCTTAAACAATTGAGTCATGGCATCAGACAATGACGCTCGACCTTTCGTATTAAAAAGAAGAGAAAGTGTTTCAGTTTTAAAAGCTTCTTTTTTATTGAACGAAATTTTATTCCACTCTTTTTCGCCAAGAATCGGCGTTTCTAAACGAATACGACGGCTATTTTCGGCAGAAGGGGTCAAAATATTCCCTTCATTGCCAAGAAGGGTCATCATAGAAACAACGTTATCTTCACGAATTGCATCAATTGGCGGATTCGTTACTTGAGCAAATAACTGTTTAAAGTAGTTATATAAAAGCTGTGGACGTTCGGACAAAATCGCGAGTGGCGCATCATAGCCCATGGAGCCGATCGGATCCGTTTTTTCAGTCGCCATCGGAGCAATTTGTTTTGTCAGTTCATCATACGTATAGCCAAATGCTTTATGAAGGTTCAGCATTTCAGTTTCACTGAAAGACTTTTCCTGCGCATCTGACGGTTCTTCAAGATCTGTAATGTGCGTTAAATTATTGTCAAGCCATTCACGATAAGGCTCAGCTGTTGTGATTTCCTGCTTAATTTCTTCATCAGATACGATGCGGCCTTCTTCTAAATCAACAAGAAGCATTTCACCCGCGCTGACCGTTTCTTTTTTTACAATGCGTTTTTCATCGACTTCGATTGTGCCTACTTCAGATGAATAAATGATGTGATCGTCATCTGTCACGTAGTAGCGGGCCGGACGTAGTCCATTACGGTCAAGAATCGTTCCGATTTTGCGTCCGTCTGTAAACGAAATGGATGTTGGGCCATCCCAAGGCTCCATTAGACAGCTGTGGTATTCATAAAAAGCTTTTTTTGGATCCGCCATATGCGGATCGCGGTCCCACGGTTCTGGAATCAGCATCATTGCTGCATGAGGGAGCGACCGGCCTGACAGTGTTAAAAACTCAACCGCATTATCAAGCATCGCCGAGTCACTGCCGTTTGTATCAATGATTGGCAAAAGATCTTTATACTGATCACCGAACAATTTTGAATAGCCGGCTTTTTCACGTGCCTGCATCCAGCTTACGTTTCCGCGGTTTGTATTGATTTCACCGTTATGAATTAAGTAGCGGTATGGATGCGCACGTTCCCAGCTCGGAAATGTATTCGTACTGAAACGTGAGTGAACGAGTGAGAAAGCCGACTGATAGTCTTCTTTCGCAAGATCGATATAATATTGATCAATTTGTTCCGGTGTGAGCATGCCTTTATAAATAATTGTTCGCGTGGAAAAGCTTGGAATGTAAAACGTGCCTTTCACATCCGGATTGCGTCCGATTTCATTTTCAATGCGTTTTCTCATTATATAGAGCGCGCGTTCAAAATCTTTCTCTGTTTTGTGTTTTGTATTTTTTTCAACGAATAGCTGCATCACATAGGGAGCGATGACGAGCGCTTCTGGTCCAGCCGCTTCCGGGTTAACCGGTACGTCACGCCAGCCGAGAAGTTTTAAGCCTTCTTCATGGATAATCAATTCTGTTTCTACTTGAATTTGCTCACGTTCTTTTTTATTTTTAGGAAGAAAGAACATGCCAACTGCATATTCATACGGAGCAGGTAATATAATATTCGAATTTTCACATTCTTTACGGAAAAAATCATCGCATATTTGCAGCATAATCCCTGCACCGTCGCCTGTTGTTCCGTTCAAGTTGCCGCCACGATGTTCTAAGCGGCAAAGCATATGAATACCATCCTGCACAATTTTGTGGGATGGGCGTCCTTTTATATTTGCGATAAAACCGATACCGCATGCGTCATGCTCATTTTGTGGGTCATACAAGCCCTGTTTTTCTGGGTAACCGTGTAGATTCATGTTGTGCACCTCCGCGTTCAAATCATCTTTCTCTGTTAGTATTTATTGTAAAGACGATAAATGATACAATCAATATATTATTAATCGTTTATTCATCTCAAAATGATATGATTCGAAGGGTGTGTTTATAAATGGAAATGAGGCAAGTGAAATATTTTATGGAAGTAGCGCGTCAAGAGCACGTTACAGAAGCTGCATTTCTTCTTCATGTCGCCCAGTCAGCGGTCAGCCGCCAAATTGCGAAGCTTGAAGATGAACTGGGAGTGGAGCTTTTTTTAAGAGAAGGGAGAAGTGTGCGTTTAACTCATGCCGGCCGTATTTTTTATGATCATGCTGTTATTGCCATGGAAGCAATGGATAAAGCAGTGCAGGCTATTGAGGATTATTTAAATCCGGAAGCCGGGAAAATTCGTCTTGGCTTTCCGAATTCGCTCGCGACGAAAACATTGCCTCGGGTCATTTCTGCTTTCCGAAACCAATACTCAGATGTCGGTTTTGATTTTAAGCAAGGTTCGAACCGGGAACTGCGTGATCGAGTGGAAAAAGGCGAAATTGATCTTGCATTTGTATCTCCTGTTCCGGAACCGACAGCTGATATTAATACACATGTTTTTTTCTCAGAACATATGAGGGCATTAATTCCGACCCACCATCGTCACGCTAAGCAAGTATCCATTAACTTACGGGACTTGATGGATGACCAGTTCGTGTTGTTCAGAACAGGATATGATATGCGGGCGCTCGTCATTGATGCCTGTAAGCAGGTGAATTTTGAACCAGCTGTTGCATTTGAAAGCGACGATATATATACAATTAAAGGCCTCGTAGAAGCGGGACTTGGTGTCAGCCTGCTGCCGGAGACCCTTTTGATTGACCAGACACCGGTAGGTACGGTCAGCATCCCGGTCAGTGTGCCGCGGGTGACTAGAACGGTTGGCGTCATTATAACTAAATCGAGAACACTGCCGCCATCCGAAAAGTTATTTTATGAATTCCTCATTAAATATTACAACCGGTTGAATGAATTTAGTTTATAACAGAAAAGATCCCGTGCCGCAAATAAGCGGAACGGGATCTTTTCTGTAGTGTCATGACACCCAATTGCCGTTGCGGAAAACGGGTTCAAGGGTGCCGTCTGCTTTTATGCCATCAATGTTCATCTCAGCGGAACCAATCATGAAGTCGACGTGAGTGATGCTTGTATTTAAGCCGTTTTTCTCAAGCTCATCCTGCGACATTTCTTTGCCGCCTTCAATACAAAATGCGTATGCACTGCCGATGGCTAGATGATTAGATGCATTTTCATCAAAAAGTGTATTGAAAAACAAAATGCCTGCATTTGAAATCGGCGAGTCATGAGGGACAAGTGCCACTTCTCCTAAATAGTGAGAACCTTCATCCGTATCCACAAGCTGCTTCAACACGTCTTCGCCTTCTTCGGCGGTTACATTTACTATACGTCCATTTTCAAATGTAACAGTAAAACCGTCGATAATGTTTCCTGCATAGCTGAGCGGCTTTGTTGCTTTTACGTAGCCGTTGACACCTGTTTTCACAGGAACAGTAAACACTTCTTCTGTTGGCATATTCGCCATAAAGCTGTGTCCCTGCTCGTTTGTGCTGCCTGCGCCTACCCATAGATGTGTGTCAGGAAGATCGATCGTTAAATCTGTTCCAGGCGCTGTATAATGAAGCGATTTAAAATGCTGCTGGTTTAGTACAGCCACTTTTTCACAAAGGCGCGCATCATGATCTTTCCATGCTTGAACCGGATCAGCATGATTGGCACGAACCGCTTTGAAAATTGCTTCCCAAAGAGCTGGAATCCGCTCCTGTTCAGGAAGCTCGCTGAAAACTTTATCGGCCCAGTCTTTTGAAGGAGCAGCGATCACCGTCCAACTTACTTTGTCTGACTGGATATATTCCCGATATTTTTTCATTGCGGCACCTGCCGCTTTTTGGTAAGCAGCAATGCGTTTTCCGTCGACTCCTTTTAATAAATCCGGCCCGGACGACACGATCGACATAAACGCCGCCCCTTTTTGGGCAAGCGACTCCATCATTTGTTTGTTCCAATCCGGGAATTCATGAAATGCTTCTTCCGGAGCAAGAGTATATTTCAATTTGGAAACGGCATCGTCGCTCCAGTCGACATACACATGTTTAGCGCCTGCTTGGTAAGCTTTTTCAACAATTAAACGGACAAGCTGTGCTGAATCAATTGCTGCCCGGACGACAAGTGTCTGTTCCGGCTGAATGTTTACACCTGTTGAGACTGCTAGTTGCGCGTATTTTTCTAATTGTTCCTGAAAATTTTCCATCGATAGTCTCCTTTATATAGGTAGTATAGTTATTTTATCAAAAAAAACGCTCCATTACGTAGTGGAAGCGTTGGATTCTAAAAAGATACGCAGCATGTCTTTATCGGCTAAAAAATCATTCAGTGTATAGCGGTCCAGCACTGCCATAAAAGCTTGCAGCGCTTCTGCAAATACATGCCGCAATCCACAGATCGGTGTAATCACACAACGGCCGGGATCAACAAAGCACTCAACAAGATGGAAATCATCTTCTGTTTTTCGGACAACTTCGCCAATATTGATATCAACTGGATTTTTAGCAAGCCGGATGCCGCCATTGCGTCCTCGGATCGTTTCAACATAACCAAGCTTGCCAAGTTCATGCGTCACTTTCATTAAATGATTTTTTGAAATATTGTATGCAGATGCAATTTCTCTAATGTTTGACAATTCCCCATCTTCTTTTGCCCCTAGAAAAACAAGTAATCGAAGTGAATAATCCGTATAAAGTGTTAATTTCATTTTCCTCACCTATCCTATATACCTATTATGTCACGTGAAAAGAATAATGTGCAATTGTGAATATTTTTAAAATATACATTTTAGATATTGTTTTTGCGTTTCTAATAACATATAAATAAGATGTATATAAAATACATCTTTTAAAAGAATACGGGGGAATTATCGTGCTATCACAAAAAAACATTGATATTATTAAATCAACAGCTCCTATTTTAGAAACACACGGTGTTGCCATTACAACTTATTTTTATAAAACAATGTTTGAAGCGCATCCGGAATTAT
The DNA here is from genome assembly GCF_001750285.1 of Domibacillus iocasae. Classification (GTDB taxonomy): domain Bacteria; phylum Bacillota; class Bacilli; order Bacillales; family Domibacillaceae; genus Domibacillus; species Domibacillus iocasae. The sequence goes on along the minus strand of NZ_MAMP01000020.1, from coordinate 34,853 downwards.
TGAATATTTTCAATCATGCCAACCAGTCTCAAGGGCGCCAGCAGACGGCTCTTGCTAATACGGTTTATGCAGCAGCGAAGTATATTGATCAATTAGAAGTATTGCTTCCGGCAGTAAAACAAATCGCACATAAGCACCGCAGCCTGGCAATTAAACCGGAGCATTATCCAATTGTAGGAGAGTATTTATTAAAAGCGATTAAAGGCGTATTAGGTGACGCTGCAACTGATGAGGTCATTGGAGCGTGGGAAGAAGCCTATCATGTGATTGCCCAAGTATTTATTAATGTAGAAAAAGAAATGTATGAAGAAGCGGAACAGCAGAAAAACGGCTGGAAAGACTTTAAAGAGTTTTATATAGAGAAAAAAGTCGAAGAGAGCGCAGTCATTACATCTTTCTATTTAAAAGCAAAAGATGGCACGCCCGCGCCGTCTTATTTGCCAGGACAATATATTACAATCCGAACAGCGATTCCAGGGGAAGAATTTTTAGTGAACCGCCAGTATAGCTTGTCACAGGCACCGGGAAGTGACAAATTACGTATTTCCGTTAAACGTGAAGCGGATCGCGATCCACAAGGAAAAGTTTCAAATTTTTTACATAATCAATTAAAAGAAGGAGATACACTTGAAGTAAGTGCGCCGGCTGGTGACTTTTATTTGGAAAAAGGTCCACAGCCTGTTGCGCTTATCGCGGGTGGCGTCGGTGTGACACCGATGATGGCGATGCTCGGTTCCATTGCTGAAAATGAGCCGGACCGAAAGACGGTTTTCATTCAAGCGGCTCGTAACAAAGAAGGGCACGCATTTGGAATTGAAGCAGCAGAAAAAATCAGCCAATTATCGGACGGGAAATTGTACGTTGCGTACGAAGAGAAAAAGAATGAGTCTGACGTATGTGATGTGACCGGTTATATTAGCAAAGACTTTTTGCAGGAAGTCATCGATTCAAACAGCATTTGCTACATTTGCGGACCTGTACCATTTATGAGGGCTGTTATGCGGCATTTAACGGAGCTTGGCTTTACTGAACAAAATGTGAAATACGAATTTTTTGGCCCGGCTATAGCTCTTCAGTCTTAAACAAAAACCGTAGAACCCGTATTAGGTTCTGCGGTTTTTTATTATGATCCATGTTTTTTTGTGTGTAAAGTGTATTTAATACGTCAGGGTATTCAGGACGGCTGATCAGATAGCCTTGAACCGAATCGCATCCTAATTTTTTTAAAACGCTCATCTATTCCTTTTTTTCCACACCCTCTGCCACCACAGACAGCTTAAACAGTTTAGCAAGCTGAATGATCATTTTAACCAGAGCCTTGTATTCGAAAGAAGTATGAACACCATCAATAAAAGACTTATCAATTTTTAATGTATCAATCGACAGTTTTTTTAAATAAATGAGGGAGGAAACACCTGTACCGAAATCATTAAGCAAAATGGAAATCTCAACTTTTTTTAGCAAATGGATCACATGAAGCTCCTTATCAAAATACTCGATGATCGCTGTTTCTGTTATCTCTAACTCCAGCTGATGTGCCGGAAGTTGATAGTCATAAAGAATTTTGCTAATCATTTCAGGGAGACTGTCCGATAAAAACAGTGGGGCTGAAATATTGACGGCCACCCGTTTAATTGGATGCCCTGATTGATTCCATTGTTTCATTTGCCGGCATGCTTCCTCTAAAATCCATTTCGTCAGCTCGAAAATAATGCCGTTTTTTTCAGCGGCCGGAGTAAAAACCACGGGGGACACATTGTCGGGAACAGGACTGTTCCAGCGAATCAGTGCTTCGTCAGAAGCAATTGAATGCTCAGTAAGATTGAATTTAAGCTGATAGCATAAATAAAACTTACCATTTTGAAGGGCGCTTCGAAAACTCATGGCAAGCTGGCATTCCAGATCCTGATGATGAAAGAATAAATGGTAGAGGGCGATATTGTTTTTCCCATGGTTCTTTACGTGGCGCAATGCCGGCTCTGCACGAAGCAAAAGAGTGTGACAATCAGATCCATCTTCCGGGGCCAATGCCACACCGGCTGAAAAAGTAAGGGAGACTGGTTCGCTGAATACGTGAAAAAGTTTTGTAAAGATAAAAATTGTTTGGAAAGAATCCTTTGGATTTTTCGCCTGCTGTGTGTACCGGGAATGGCCAGAGCGAATTTGTTTCCTTCAAGTCGCGCAGTCAAACTATGAGCGGGAGCTGAAAAAAGACGTTGTAAAAATTTAATAATAAGTACATTTGAATAAAAAGGAGAATGTTATAAAAAGGAAAAATATTAAAGAAGACAGAATCACTAAGTTTATCATGGCTGTAAAGACCTCTTTCTCATCTGAGTTACACTTATTTTAGAAAATATATGTAAATCTAATGATAATATTTTATTATTTTTTCGAAAAATAAAAGATCAGAATGTAACAGTTTTGCCATTCTTTTTCTTTGTCGAAACGTGTAAAATATTCTTTAAATGAATGATAGTAAAAAAAGTCTATGGAAATAAGGAGTTAGCATATTATGGATAAATCTTCTCTTGTTGGTATTATTTTAGGTATTATTGCGGTTGGAGTGGGTATGGTTGCCAAAGGGGTCAGCCCATCTGTTCTCATGAACCCGGCCGCCTTTTTGATTATTGTCGTCGGCACAGTAGCAGCTGTAACAATTGCTTTTCCGGGATCCGATTTGAAAAAAGTTCCTAAGTTATTCGGCATTTTGTTTAAAGATCAAAAAAGAATGAGCCCGCAGGAAGTAATCGGCTTATTTACAGGATGGGCTGAACTTGCCCGTAAAGAAGGGTTATTGTCTCTTGAAACAAAAATGAGTGAAATTGAAGATGATTTTTTGAAAAATGGTATGAGCCTGGCGGTGGACGGCCAAAGTGCAGATTATATCCGCGATGTGCTTAGTGAAGAAATTGCGGCAATGGAAGACCGCCATGCGTCAGGGGCGGCGATCTTTACACAAGCTGGCACATACGCACCGACGCTTGGAGTGCTCGGTGCCGTTATTGGTCTTATTGCGGCGCTCGGCAATATGGCTGATACCAATGCGCTTGGTCACGCCATTTCAGCGGCATTTGTAGCTACATTGCTTGGGATATTTACCGGATATGTTTTATGGCATCCTTTTGCGAACAAATTGAAGCGTAAATCGGGTATGGAAGCGAAAGTAAAAGAAATGATGGTGGAAGGCATTCTTTCAATCTTAGAAGGAGAAGCGCCGCGTGTCCTTGAGCAGAAGCTGTCTTCTTATCTGCCGGCGGATGAAAAGAAAAAATTACTGAATGCCGATGGAGGTGGACAAGGAGATGGCGAAGCATAAAAGGCATAAAAAGCATGAAGAGCATGTAGATGAATCATGGCTTATACCGTACGCGGATTTACTGACGCTGCTGCTTGCTTTATTTATTGTTTTGTTTGCGAGCAGCTCCGTCGATGTCCAGAAGTTTCAGGCCCTTGCAAATGCTTTTCAAAATGAGATGGAAGGCGGCACCGGCGTTCTCGATTTCCCAAGCCCGGTTGCTGATCCTGCCATGTCTGAAACAGATGAGCAAGAGAATTTAAAAGCGGCGGATCAAAAAGAATTGCAGGAAATGCAGGAAAAAATGACAGCATATATTAAAGAAAATAATTTGCAGGATAAAGTGGAAACGACGTTGAATGGCGAAGGGCTGCTTTTGCGTATACGCGATAATGTCTTATTTAATTCTGGTGAAGCTGAAATTCAGCCTGCCCATCTTGGAAACGCAAAAGAAATTTCTCAACTGCTCGTCATGGATACCCCACGCAGCATTATTATAAGCGGTCATACAGATAATGTACCGATCAGCACAGCACAATTTGACTCGAACTGGGAATTAAGCGCGATGCGTGCCGTTAACTTCATGAAAGAAATTTTGAAAAATGAACAGCTTGATCCACGTTTATTCAGTGCAAAAGGATATGGAGAATATCAGCCGATCGCTTCAAACGACACGGCTGATGGACGGGCGCAGAACCGGCGGGTGGAAATTTTAATTTTGCCGCAGGGAGAAACTGATCAATCTACAAATTCTTCGATTCAATAACAGAATGGGGTGAATGAACCCTTTCTGTTTTTTTGTTTAAAGGCTGAATCTCTGGGTAAACTTCTTACTGTAAATAAAAAAGAAAGTTAACAAAGAGAGGAGAAACACTGATTATGGGTAAGAAAATTGCTGTTTTAATTACAGATATGTTTGAAGACGTAGAATACACGGAGCCGGCAAAAGCTTTTAAGGAAGCTGGGCATGAACTGATTAATATTGAAAAAGAAGCTGGAAAAACCGTGAAAGGGAAACAGGGAGAAGCGACAGTTTCAATCGACAAAGGGATCGATGAAGTGAATTCTTCCGAGTTTGATGCACTGTTATTACCAGGCGGTTTTTCTCCAGACCAGCTACGGGCGGATGACCGCTTCGTTCAATTTACAAAAGAATTTATGGATGCGAAAAAGCCGGTTTTTGCCATTTGTCATGGACCACAGCTGCTCATTACGGCAAAATCACTTGAAGGCCGTGATGCAACAGGGTTTAAATCTATTCATGTTGATCTTGAATACGCTGGAGCCAATCTTCACGATGAGGAAGTTGTCGTCTGTCAAAATCAGCTTGTAACAAGCCGTCAGCCAGAGGATATTCCAGCATTTAACCGTGAATCATTAAAGCTGCTTGCTCAATAAGTAAGCTGAATACTGAATATTAAAGACCGCCATGCTGCGGTCTTTTTTTGTGAAAAAATATCGGTTTTTTAGGGGAATAGATGTATAATAGGTTTTATGAACTATTAGTTTTTACTTACTTATTAAAGGGGTGTCATCATCAATGAGAAGTTTACGGGGAAAACTTTTATTAAGCTTCGGTATTTTAATTATATTAGCGGTTATCATTTCGGCAGTGAATCTCGTTTCGATTTCGAGCTTAAATAATAATACCGAAAATCTACTTTCAGAGACATTGCCACAATTGTTGAATGATGAAAACATTTCACCTGAAAATGCACAGCAAATAGCAGCAGAAAGTGAAAATGTTATCGCGTATGGTCAGCGTTCAATGGCCATCAGCCTTATTCTAGCGATCGGGTCTTTAGCAGGCGGTCTTTTATTAGCCTTGGGAAGTGTCCGTGCCATTACTCGTCCACTGAAAGAAGTGGCTGCCCGGATGAAAGAAATGGCTGCGGGCCATGTTCAAAATGAGCCTCTTCACACAACATCAAATGATGAAGTCGGTCAGCTTGTTTTAGCCGTGAATGAAATAAACAGCCAGCTTGTCTCAATTTTTTATGATATAAATGGCGTCTCGAAAAAAGTAGAAGAAGAAAGTGCATCGCTTCATCAACAATCAGATCGGGTTCAGCAGGAAACGGGCCAGGTCGCGGCGATGATGCAGCAAATGTCTGCAGGTGCAGAAGAACAGGCTCAGTCGGCTGCCACGTTAACAGAAATGTTTGGAAAGTTTGTCGAAGATATTTCAATTGCCGCGATGAGCGGTGAAGAAGTAAAACAAGGCGCGTCGGATATGGTCTCTTTAACCGATGAAGGGGAAAGAGAAATGAAGCAGTCGGTTGATCAAATGAATACAATTTACCAAAACATGACGAATGCGCTTGAAAAAGTAAAAGGGCTCGATGACCGAATGAAGGATATTACGGAACTCGTCAGCATTATACGACAAGTGGCAGAACAGACAAACCTGCTTGCCTTAAATGCAGCCATTGAAGCGGCTCGGGCCGGTGAGCATGGGCGTGGTTTCGCCATTGTCGCGGATGAAGTGAGGAAGCTGGCTGAGCAAGTAGCTCAATCCATCATAGGCATAAATGATATTATTGCAAGTGTGCAGCAGGAATCCGCTGAAGCGGTTGTGACGCTCGAAAGTGGCTATGAACTTGTCTCGAAAGGAAGCAGCCAAATTACCGGCACTGGCGAGAAGTTCAGTGAAATGAAGAAGCGAATCAGCCAGGTAAGCACAAACATTACAGCCATTTCAGATTCATTATATGTCGTTATGGATCATACTGTAAAAGTGAATCAATCCATTTCAAATATTGCGGCGGTTTCTCAAGAATCAGCAGCAGGAATTGAAGAAGCAGCTGCGAGTGTACAGGAAACGAATCGATCAGTGGATGCTATTTCGCACATTGCTGCGCAACTCGATCAGCATTCCAGCGAATTAGGTGATCATATTGAAAGATTCCAGGCGGGAAGCAGCCGCAAAGTAGGTTTAAATATAGAAGAACCAGAAGAAGTATGAGATGAAGAAACAAACGAAAAAACCATTGAGTAAATAAAAGAAAAAGATACCCGCAGCGGCAGCCAGCGGGTATCTTTTTTATTTGCGCAAATTTCCGAGTTCTTCTGCAATCGCCTGCATTTCATTTGGACTGAACGACTGCTTGCGCATAACTAAATCGTAAATGTCTTTCAAGTCTTCATAAGAAGATGTGCTGAAATGTTCCGGGCTGATGGCGCCTGTATTCACCATCCGGAGCTTTGTTGTAATTTGATCGACCATATACTTAATATTTTGAGCTGATTTTATGCTTAAATCCACGACGTTGTCACCTTTTTCATTTTTTTATAATCATTCCATGTTTTGCAGCACTTGTCAATAAAGCAGAAAATGCGATTAAGCTGCGCGCTTTTCTTCTTTGATTTTCTTTAAAATACTGTGTGTTTCTGCAATGACAACACCTGACAATCCAAGCAATCCGACTAAGTTTGGGAGCGCCATCAAACCGTTCATAATATCAGCGATTGTCCAGACAAGTTCAAGGCTGGTAACCGCACCGACGAACACGGCGAGTACGAAAACGATGCGGTAATATTTCACAACTTTTTTGCTGAATAAATAGGAGAAGCATTTTTCCCCATAATACGACCAGCCGATAATTGTCGAAGAAGCAAAAAACAGCAAACCGATCGCGACGACATAAGAGCCGGCTGAACCAAGAAATGCGTTAAAGGATGCCGTAGTCAATTCGCTTCCTTTAAGGCCGGAATTGTATTGCCCGGCTAAAACAATGATTAATCCGGTAATCGAACAAATGACGATCGTATCGATAAATACTTGGGTCATTGAAACGAGTGCCTGGCGGGCAGGCATATCCGTTTTTGCTGCGGCTGCTGCAATTGGGGCAGAACCAAGCCCTGCTTCATTTGAGAATACTCCGCGTGCAACCCCATAGCGTATAACAGTTCCGAGCGCACCGCCGGCGACAGCTTCTCCTGTGAAAGCATCGGTGAATACTAATACCAGTGCAGCTGGAATATCAGCCAGATTCATTGCTAAAACAGCTAAGCCGGCAATCACGTAAAAAGCAGCCATTACGGGGACGAAAAAGGCGGTGACACGGCCAATGCTTTTAATGCCTCCAAGCAATACAAGTCCCGTAAAAATCATTAAGACAAGCCCTGTTATCCAAGGGGGGACATTAAACGTTGAGTTAACAACTCCTGCAACCGAATTTGCCTGGACAAGGTTACCGATACCGAATGCCGCAATTGCACCAAATAAAGCAAATAAGACACCAAGCCATTTTTGGTTCAGTCCATGTTCCAAATAATACATCGGACCGCCGGACATCTCGCCGTCCTCATCTTGCACACGGTACTTAACAGCCAGAACCGCTTCTGTGTATTTTGTGGCCATTCCAAAAAAAGCGCTGATCCACATCCAGAAGAGTGCGCCCGGACCACCCATCAGTACAGCTGCTGCCACACCGACAATATTTCCGGTTCCGATGGTCGCGGCGAGAGCTGTCATTAGTGCTTGAAATTGGGAGATGTCTCCTTCTGAATGGGTGTCTTGATTTTTGCTGAACGCAAGCTTAAGTGAATAAGGCAGAAGGCGTATTTGTAGAAAGCCAATGCGCACCGTAAAATAAATACCAGTACCGATAATAAGAACTAAAAGCGGCAGACCCCAAATAAACGAACTGATCCTGCCAAGCATTTCTATTAGCTTATCTTGTCCCATAATACTCTCTCCCTCTTTAGTTTTTCACTATAAAAAACAACTCTGAAAAACCCTGCATTATTTAAATAAAATTTATTTTTTAACAATATGTGTTTTAATTTTTTTTATTAAGGGAAAAGCTTCAACATCTGAAAAGGAAAACCGGCCTGACAAGCCGAATACTAGATATTACTGGGATAAAGAAAGGATGAGTATTCAATGGGTAAAAGTAAATTTTTCGTAAGTGTGGCAGCAGGTGCTGCTGTTGGGGGTATAATCGCGCTTCTGGACCGCGGAACACGCCAGGAAATGTCTTCCTGGGCAAGTTATATAATGGCGCTTGCAAAAGATCCAGAGCAGTTAACAGAGTCATCGCGTGAACTGATCGACCGGGCAACTGAAACAGCACAGAAAATTAATGAAGATGTTTCATTTATTAAAGGAAAAGTAGATGACTTAAAAGAATTGACGCCGGAAGTAAAAGACCTTGTCCAAGAAACAAAATCAACTTTTGTGCCGCAAGAACAAAATCCAGCAGCTTCATCGGCAAGTGCACAATATCCGTCGTCATAACGGAGGAGAAGATTTTTGGGAGAACCTACAGATAAAAAAGCAGAATTTCGTATTTTCTTTAAACACCTGCTTCGAAGAGTGAAAGCTTCAGATGTACCGGGTATAGCGGCACAAATGGCTTACTTTTTTCTACTTGCTTTATTCCCGCTGATGATTTTTATGGTCACATTGCTCGGGTACTTGCCGATTGATCCAAATGAAGTGTTTAACATCATTAAAACCTTTGCGCCGGCGGATTCGTTAAGCCTTGTACAGGATACGTTGTTTGAAGTCACATCCAATCAAAATGGAGGCTTATTATCAGTAGGTATTCTGGGGACAATCTGGTCAGCGTCTAATGCGATGAATGCAGTGATCAAGGGATTAAATTATGCGTACGATGTAAAAGAAACAAGAGCGTTTTACGTAGCGCGCGGACTATCGATTTTATTAACATTCGCTTTTATTTTTATTATTGCCGTTATGCTTATTCTTCAAGTATTCGGTGAGCAGATTGGCAGATTTGCTTTTGAATTTCTGGGCATGGGTGACCAGTTTTTAATCGTCTGGACATGGATTCGCTTCCTGCTGCCGCCGGTTGTTTTATTTCTTGTGTTTGTGGGCTTATATTATTTGGCCCCAAATTTAAAAGTAAAATACGTAACGGTTTTGCCAGGGGCACTTTTTGCGACGATCGGATGGATTATTGTCTCACTCGGCTTTTCATTTTATGTGAATAACTTCGGTAATTATTCTGCGACGTATGGAAGTATTGGGGGCGTAATCATCTTAATGATCTGGCTCTACTTATCGGCGATGATTATTTTAATCGGTGGGGAAGTAAATGCACTCCGGAACGATCAGAAACGCGGTACAAACTAATAAAAACCCGCTTGAGAAATTTTATTCTCAAGCGGGTTTTCTTATGCGTTTTTCAAAAGACGCAGGCCATTTAAAATAACAAGAATCGTGCTTCCTTCGTGTCCAAGTACGCCAAACGGCAAATCAAGCAATTGGAAAAAATTTGAGATAATCAGCAGAACGATAACCGAAAGGGAAAAAATGATATTTTGTTTTACAATCCGCTGCATTTTGCGAGACAGTTTAATTGCTTCGGCAATTTTCGGTAAATCATTTTTCATTAACACAATATCTGCTGTTTCAAGCGCGACATCTGAGCCTTCGCCCATCGCAATCCCGACTGAAGCGGTAGCAAGAGCCGGGGCATCGTTAATGCCGTCACCGACCATTGCGACTGTCCCATACTTTTGAAGCAAACCTTTCACATGGTCGACTTTGTGTTCTGGCAGGCATTCGGCAACATAGGAGCCAAGCGCGGTTTCAGAAGCAATCGCCTTCGCGGTTTTTTCACTGTCACCGGTCAGCATAATGGTGAAAATCCCTTCATCCTGCAGGGTTTTTAAGGCTTGCTTCGTTTCTTCACGAATAATATCTTGAAGGGCAATAACAGCTGCGATTCCTGCTTGATCAGCCACATAGATGGTCGTTTTTCCTTCTTCCGCAAATTGGACAGCGGCATCATCTGCAAATATGGCGGCTTCTTCTTTGCCGACAAAAGAGGCTTTGCCGATTTTCCACTCTTTCGTTCCAATTGTTCCCTTTACACCCCATCCGGCTGCATCTTCAAGTTGATCAGGTGGCGAAAATGAGATTTTTTCCTGCTGTACATATCGAACGACTGCATGTGCTAATGGATGATTTGACCTGCTTTCTATGGACGCGGCCGCCCGGAGCAATTCCACGCGGCTCAAGCCATCTCGAATAATTATATCTGTCACTTCAGGCTTCCCGCGTGTTAACGTTCCTGTTTTATCAAACGCGATCGCTTTCACATGACTTAAATTCTCAAGATGAGCACCGCCTTTAAACAAAATGCCATTGCGGGCACCTTGTGAAATGGCGGATAATGTCGCAGGCATAATAGATGCCACAAGTGCACAGGGGGAAGCCACAACGAGAAGCACCATTGCGCGGTAAAACGTTTCTGTCCAGCTCCAGCCAAGCAGGAAATGCGGCAAAAACATCATTAATGCAACAACAGCAAGGACAACCTTTACATACATTCCTTCAAACCGTTCAATAAATTGCTGAGATGGAGATTTTTCACTTTGTGCGGATTGAACGAGATCAATAATTTTTTGGAAAAGAGTTTCATTCGCTTTTTTTGTTACTTTAATATAAACTGACCCCGTCATATTGACGGTACCGGCAAAAACATCGGCGCCATCCTTTTTTGAAACAGGAATGGATTCTCCTGTAATTGCTGCTTCATCAATTGTTGTATACCCTTTTGAAATGAGGCCGTCAGCCGGAACCCGCTCACCAGGTTTTACGATAATGATGTCACCCCGTGTTAACTCAGAAACATGAACATGCTCTTCAATGCCGTCACGAACGAGCAGGGCTGTATCGGGCTGAAGATCCATCAGCGCGGAAATTTCCCGTTGGCTTTTATTCATCGTGTATGTTTCAAGTGCGCCGCTTACGGCAAAAATAAAAATTAAAATAGCGCCTTCTGTCCAATAACCGATTGCGGCTGATCCGGCCGCCGCTAAAATCATCAGCATCTCGACATTTAATTCTTTCTCTTCAATCGTTGCTTCAATGCCTTCTTTCGCTTTTGCATATCCGCCAATTGTAAATGCGGATAAATAAGCAATCACAGAAGCTGTATCCGCGTCATTTCGATCCAGCAGCCACCCGGCTAAAATAAGGACACCGCTAAACAGTGCGGCAATTAATTCAACATGAGAAATGAATTTTTGAATAAAGCTGTCGCGGGGCATTGAATTCTCATTATACGTAGTCATTATCATATCCTCCTTTTCTAATTGAGAATGATGATCATGCTATTGATGATGATTATCATTATTGAAGCCTTTAATGAAAAAGGTTTTTCAATTAGAATGAAATAATTTTTAATTTATAATAATTATAATTTAAATTCATCATACCATACTGAAAGAAAGATGCAAGTGTCTTTTATTGGCTTGATAAAGGTGATTCGATACAATAGGGAGTATAAAAAATTAAAAGGAGAGATAAAAATGGAATTTAAAATGAAAGAAGGCGGATTTACAGCCCATTTTCCATACGGGGAACTGCACATTTCTGGAGATGATACATATGGGTTCCGGCCGTATCAGCTTCTTGTGTCATCGGTTGCGGTCTGCAGCGGCGGTGTGCTGCGCAAAATATTTGCGAAACAGCGGATTGACATTGATGATATTACGATTCAAACCGATGTTGTCCGGAATCCAAACGAGGCAGATCGTGTCGAAAAAATACACGTGCATTTTATTATTAAAGGGGCAGGTTTAAAAGAAGAAAAAGTGCGCAAAGCGCTCGAATTAACGAGAAAAAATTGTTCCATGGTGCAATCGGTTATTCCGGCCATAGAAATAGAAGAAACATTTGAGTTAAAATAATTCGATTTGTAGTGTTAAATAAAGTAAATAGTGGGTATGATGACTAAGTACTAAGCTGTTTACTTTGATTTAATGGAGAGTGGAATTATGGGAAAAGTGTTTGCGATTATGATTGCAGCGGGTGTTCCGCTGACGATTGCAGGGTCACTTTTGCACTGGCCGAGTGTGGTCATGTTTGTGATTTGCAGTGCAACGGTCATTGCGCTGTCAAGCTACATGGGAAGAGCGACAGAAAGTCTGGCGATTGTAGTTGGACCACGAGTCGGCGGATTGTTAAATGCGACGTTTGGAAACGCTGTTGAACTTATTATTTCTATTTTTGCGTTAAAAGCGGGACTGGTTGGTGTTGTGCTGGCATCCTTAACTGGTTCAGTTCTTGGAAACTTGCTGCTCGTTGCAGGCCTTTCATTTTTTATGGGTGGATTGAAATTCAAGCGGCAGACATTCAGTGTGCACGATGCGCGCCACAACTCAGCACTGCTTATTTTCGCCGTTGTTGTGGGGTTTGTCATTCCGGAAATTTTTTCAATGTCAATGACGGAAGCGAAAACGTTGAACCTGAGTATCGGCATTTCAATTGTTATGATCGCAATTTACCTTGCAGGCTTGTTTTTCAAGCTTGTGACACATCGTGGTGTATATGCTTCTGAAGGAAATGAAACACATCATGAAGAAGTGCCAGAATGGGGCAAGAACAAAGCGATTCTTATCTTGCTGGCAGCTACTGCAGCTGTGGCGTATGTGGCAGAAAGCCTTGTTCATACATTTGAAGCAGTCGGCGAGCAGTTTGGCTGGTCTGAGCTTTTTATCGGGGTTATCATTGTCGCTATTGTCGGAAATGCCGCTGAACATGCTTCTGCTATTTTAATGGCGATGAAAAATAAGATGGACATTGCGGTTGAAATTGCGATTGGCTCTACATTGCAGGTTGCAATGTTTGTTGCGCCAGTGCTCGTGTTGATTTCTCTTTTGTTCCCAACACCAATGCCGCTTGTCTTTACGATACCGGAGCTTGTATCAATGATTACGGCCGTATTTCTCGCCATCAGCATTTCCAATGACGGGGAGACGAACTGGTTTGAAGGGTTGACACTTCTCGCTGCATACTTCATCATGGGCATTGGGTTTTACTTGTTATAACGGAAGAAGGGAAGCGTTGAATTGAAACCGATTCAAGATAAAGAAAAGCAGGTCGTATATTTAAAAGAGCGATTGAATATTTTTATGGAAGTATTGGATTCGATTGATCCGGAAGAAGCAGAAGTAGAAGACATTGACCGCTTAATCGAGATGATCGATGATATTGAATTAAAATGTGAACAATTCCGCAGCCGCGGTTAATTCGGAAAGCTTAAACTGTATACGTGCAGCTTAAGCTTTTCTTTGTTTATAAAAAACAACTGAAACCGTTTGCGATTTTATCTTTTAAACGATTTCGGACAGGCGTATAATGAACTTGTTAAATACATAAGAAAAATCCTGAGGGGGAAATGCTCAATGAATTTGGAAACATTTCAGCAAAGTATGTACACATTGATTGTCGAAACATCAACGAACCTTCCAAAAGACGTCCGCCGGGCAGTCAAAAAAGCAAAAGAGCGTGAAAATGCAGGTACACGGGCAGCGATGAGCCTTGATACTATCACAACAAACATTAAAATGGCGGATGATAATATTTCACCGATCTGCCAGGATACGGGTATGCCGACATTTAAAATTAAAACACCGGTCGGGGTAAACCAAATACAGATTCAAAAAGCGATTTACGCCGCGATTGAGCAGGCAACAAAAGACGGAAAGCTTCGCCCTAATTCCGTTGACTCCCTTGATGGTTCAAACAGCGGCAACAACCTCGGTCCAGGGACGCCAGTCATTAAATTTGAACAGTGGGAAGAAGATTATATCGATGCGCGTCTTATTTTAAAAGGCGGCGGCTGTGAAAATAAAAATATTCAATACAGCCTTCCGTGCGAACTTGAAGGCATCGGGAAAGCCGGCCGCGATTTAGACGGTATTCGTAAATGCATTATGCATTCCGTTTATCAGGCTCAGGGACAAGGCTGCTCTGCCGGATTTATCGGTGTTGGCATCGGCGGCGACCGCTCGTCCGGGTATGATTTAGCGAAAGCGCAGCTGTTCCGCGGTGTGGACGATGTAAATGAAAATGAAGACTTACGCAATCTGGAAGAATATGTGATGGAGTACGCGAACGAGCTTGGAATCGGCACAATGGGCTTTGGCGGCGAAACAACACTGCTTGGCTGCAAAATCGGCGTCATGAACCGTCTGCCGGCAAGCTTCTTCGTGTCTGTTGCCTATAATTGCTGGGCGTACCGCCGTTTAGGTGTCTCGGTCAATACTGAAACAGGTGAAATTGGCGAATGGTTTTACCAGGACGGAGAAGAAGTATCATTTGATACGGCTCAGCAGGAAGAGCAGGAAGTCAAATCAGAAAGCCGGGTGGTCACACTTCAGGCGCCAATTACAGAAGAACAAATCCGTGAGCTTAAAGTCGGAGATGTCGTTCAAATTAACGGCATGATGTATACCGGCCGTGACGCAATTCACAAGCATTTAAGCACAGCGGACAGTGCACCTGTCGACCTGGACGGACAAGTGATTTACCACTGCGGCCCGGTTATGCTGAAAGACGAAGCCGGCCAGTGGCATGTAAAAGCAGCCGGTCCGACGACGTCTATTCGCGAGGAGCCATATCAAGGCGATATTATGAAGCGGTTTGGCATCCGTGCAGTAATCGGTAAAGGCGGTATGGGGCCAAAAACATTGCAGGCACTTGGTGAACACGGCGGTGTTTATTTAAATGCCATCGGCGGCGCGGCGCAATATTATGCAGACTGCATCAAAGGCGTTGAAGGAGTAGACTTAATGCAATTTGGTATTCCTGAAGCGATGTGGCATTTACGTGTAGAAGGCTTTACCGCTGTTGTGACAATGGATTCACATGGAAACAGCCTTCATGAAGAAGTTGACAAATCATCACTTCAAAAATTGGCGAAATTTAAAGAACCTGTTTTTGCGTAAAAAGAAATCCGGTCTTGTACCGGGTTTTTTTGTTTTGAAATATGTTTCCACGGATGAAGAAACTTTATTCAGCGCATCTTAATCGTAAAAGGTGGTGCTGAAATGAAACAGTTTATTTTGTTTGTTATTTTCCTTTTTATGCTGCCGGTTATTGCGGTATCATCAGAAGCCGTTCATTGGGGATTTCAAAAAGGGTCAGACGGACAACAGGCGGAAGCGGGCGGCCAGCTGGATGAAATGCTAAAGGAGTACGATTCATTTTATAAAGGGAGTCCGAAGAAAAAAGTCGTGTATTTGACATTCGACAATGGATATGAAAACGGCCATACAAAAACGATTTTAGATACACTAAAAAAAGAAAAAGTACCGGCCGCTTTTTTTGTGACCGGCCATTATGTGGAGAGTGCGCCTGAATTATTGAAGCGAATGGTAAAAGAAGGGCATATTATCGGCAACCATTCCTGGCACCATTACGATTTAACAACCGTACCGGGCAGCACAGTGGTTGAGGAGTTTAAGCTGGTGGAAAAACAAGTGGCCAAAGTAACCGGCCAGAAAAAAACAAAGTATGTCCGGCCACCGCGCGGTATTTTTTCGGAAAATGTATTAAAGACCGCCCAAAAGGCGGGATACACACACGCTATGTGGTCTCTTGCCTACGTAGACTGGTACGCGGATAAGCCAAAAGGAAAACAATATGCATACGATGAGATCATGGAACAAATTCACCCGGGGGCCGTTATTATGCTTCACAGCGTTTCAAAAGATAATGCGGAAGCACTGCCTGATGTAATTCGTGATTTGAAAAAGAAGGGATATAAATTTAAATCTCTTGACCACCTTGCCGGGGCTTAATGCCTGGCTTCTTTTGATTGGCAAGGTTGTATGATACAGTAAAGCTTGAGGTGACGTAAATGAAGAATGGAATAGAAATGAAACCGGGGCAGACGTTCCCGCTTACGATAAAAAGAATTGGCATTAATGGAGAGGGAGTCGGCTATTTCAAGCGAAAAGCAGTATTTGTGCCCGGAGCTCTTCCAGGAGAAGAAATTACCGCGGAAGCCGTAAAAGTAATGCCGAAATTTGCAGAAGCTGTAATTAAGAAGCTGCGCAAACCATCGCCGAACCGTATAGATCCACCATGTCCCATCTACGAAGAATGTGGCGGGTGCCAGCTGCAGCATCTCAACTACGAAGGGCAGCTGGTCGAAAAAAAGGGTTTAATCGTCCAAGCGCTTGAGCGCTATACCTCTTTTAATATTGAAAAGCTGCCGATTCATGAAACCATTGGCATGGAGGATCCATGGCGCTACCGGAATAAAGCACAGTTTCAAACAGAGATGCGAAAAGGAAAAATGATTTCTGGATTGTATAGTTCAAATTCAAATCAACTTGTCAATATTGAGGAATGCATTGTACAGCACCATGCTGTTGATGAAACAATTCACCAGTGCAAAAAAATAATGAACAAGCTGTCCATTCCGGTGTACAGTTCGAAAAATAAGCAGGGTGTGAAAACCATTGTTGTTCGATATGGATTCCAAACAGGTGACGTGCAGGCTGTGATCGTCACAGGAGATAAAACATTCCCAAAAGCGGCACAATTTGCCGAACAGCTAATGGCGCAAAAGCCGCAAGTGAAATCAGTAGTCCATAATGTGAATCCTGGAAATACTCATTTGGTAATGGGGGATATATCCAAAACAATTGGTGGCAGTGACACGATCTCAGAAAAGTTAGGTGAGTTTGAATATGAATTGTCGGCTCGCGCCTTTTTTCAATTAAATCCAATTCAAACGAAAAAGCTGTATGACGAAGTAAAAAAAGCAGCGAATGTGAAGCCGACGGATAAAGTGGCCGACGCTTACTGCGGGTCAGGAACAATCGGGCTTTGGATCGGCAAAAATGCAGCCGAAGTACGCGGAATGGACACGATTGCCGCATCTATTAAAGACGCCCGTGCCAATGCGGAAAAATACGGCGTCAATGCGACCTATGAAGTGGGGCCTGCCGAAAAATGGCTGCCAATCTGGAAAGAAAAAGACTGGGTGCCGGATGTACTCGTCACCGATCCGCCGCGCACCGGACTTGACCGGAAGCTGATTCAAACGATTAAGCAGATCAAACCGGCCACATTTGTGTACGTTTCCTGTAATCCATCGACTCTTGCAAAGGACTTAACCGACCTTGCAGCCGTATACAAAATCGACAGCATTCAGCCTGTGGACATGTTTCCGCAAACGGCACAGGTTGAAGCAGTAGTTGTGTTAAAGAGAAAATTGTGACTACTAAATAAACCCTTGCTTTATTAAGCAAACTCGAAGCAAATTCTGAATGAAGTTATGCATAAGGTGTGGGAGAAGGAAAGAGAAAACGGCTGAGAGTCCGCTCTGGGAGAAGATACAGTGAATTAAATTAGGGAAAATAGGAAGGATAAACAACAGTCTGGTCTTTTCTTCTCTTATTGAAAAGAATGGGTCATATATGTCTATCGATACTCTGTGATTTATTAAAAACCAACGGGCGCAGCCGCCAGCCTGCAGCCTATTACACTGCTTTTTAAAAAAGGATCCTTTCATGATAGGAAGCGGAGAAAGCAAGAAGTTTAATTCAATTTATATATTTATTCTTTGATAAGGCGTGAATATACAAGAAATGGAATTTATATTTGGTTATATAGTCCCATAAATGTGTAATTAAAGTATTGAGAGAAAGAAGGCTCACCATTGACGGTGAGTCTTTTTTCTCATATATTGATAATATAAATAAAAAGCAATACTCAATACGAAATGGCAAACTTGTTGAAAGGCAGGGACGCAAAGCTAAGGGCCTAAGGAACTTGATTCTATGGCTGCCAGGCCGCCGAAAATGAGGAGAAGGTCGAAACATTTCTTATTTGAAGTGTTTTTGTTTATTTTTGTGTAACGGTCATTTTATGCAAAAAGTCTCCTCCTATTTGCCATTTATGGATGAGTAATAAAAAATAGGGGAGAAATTTTAATGAAATTAGTGGTTAAAAATACATTCATGATCAGCCTGCTAATTGCCATTTCTATGATGAGCATTTCAGCGTTCGGCTATGTAAAAGCGAAGGAATTTTTGTATGAGAAATTTCAGGAGCAGGCATATAATCAGCTGGAATCGGTGAAAGCGAATATCAATATTTGGACAGAAGGAAAGCAGGAAACAATGCAGTATATTGCAGAAGCTGATGCGCTGAAAGCAGATGATACGACGAAAGCTGCTGCTCTGGGAACGAGACTTGCCGAGCGCATGGAAAATCCAGATGCGTTTGGTTTCATGGATGCTGAAGGATTTCTGCACTTAGGTGATGCACAAATCCCGGTGAGTGACTATGAGCATTTTATCGGCGGCAGGAAGGGAGAAACGAACGCATATAATCCTGTTCCGTCTGCATCGCCGGGGGTAAATGAAGCACCGATTGTGTTGGCTTCATCGCCAGTATATGACGATAATGGAGAAATTGTCGGCGTCGCTTCCGGTGGATACCCGATTGAAACATTGATTAACATCATTTCCAGTGTGACACTAGGCGAAAGCGGATATGTCACGGTTTTCACGAATGATGGCACGATCGTTGCAGGACAAAACAAAGAAGACACATTGAATAAAAAAATAGCAGATTATCAAAATGAGGACTTAAATCAGGTTGTAAAAGAAAGCATGAATGGAAAAACAGGCGTTGTAGAAACGAATTTTAATGGTGAAGACAACCTTATTTTTTACAGCAAAGCTGATGAAGTTGACTGGGGTGTTATGATTTCTGTTCCAGTCAGTGAAGCTTTTGCCGATGCTAATTCTTTGCTGAACTACTTTATCATCATCACAATTATTTTTATTGTGGGAAGTGCCCTCATTAGCTATTTGCTGAATAACCGGTCTTTGAAACCGATCACAGATATCAATAATAAAATTGCGGAATTGGCGAATGAAGAAGGCGATTTAACGCAAAGGCTTCGGATTAAGCGAAAGGATGAAATTGGACAGCTTGCAGGCAATGTCAACGCACTGCTGGACAGCTTGCAGGTGTTAATTAAAGGTATTCTTCAAAAAGGAGAAGTAGTGTCAAAAAGTACGTCCGACTTATCCGAAAGCGCCGAAGAGATCGTACAGCTGTCCAATGGCGTCACACAAAATGTTCAAAGCGCAGCCGCCCTATCAACAGAGCAGGAAAAAGGTAATACCAAAAACCTGGCATCCATTACCGAAATAACTGAAATGGTTGATGAGATGAAAGATCATTCTTCAGTAGTATCAGAGAAAACAAAGTCCGCTTATCAGGAAGTAGAAGCTGTGAATCAAGAAATTCAGACCTTGATCGAGCAAATGTCGTCCATACAAGCATCCATCCGCAATTCTGCTGACACAGTGAAAAAACTAGGCAGCCGCTCATCGGAAATCGGTAATATCGTGGATTTGATCACGGGGATTACAGAACAAACGAATTTACTTGCGCTTAATGCGTCGATCGAAGCAGCAAGAGCTGGAGAACATGGAAGGGGCTTCGCGGTAGTAGCGGAAGAGGTTCGAAAGCTGGCGGAGCAGTCGTCTTTATCTGCCAGACAAATTTCTGAACTTGTAGGTAAAATTTTAACAGAAACCTCGAATGCTGTTACTGGCATAGAAGCGGGAACAAGTCAGTTTGGAACGGGAATGGAAACATTAAAAACGGTAAACGAAAAATTGCAAAATGTGTATCGTTCAACGGCAGAATCATCCGATGAAGCATTGAGTATTTTTAAAGAAATGGATAATCTTCTTTTAAATGTAAGAAGCGTCGAGCTCGTTATTTCTGACAACTCAAGAAAGTCGGCAGAATCGTCTGCGTATATTCTTGAAGTAGCCTCGTCTTCTGAAGATCAGCTGCTGTCAATTCAGGATATTACTGAATCTATAGAGAAAACAGCTCAATTTGCTGAAGAATTAAAAGACTTATTGAACCGGTTTAAAATTTGAACTTCGTAAGGCGCCATTCGGGATGAATGGCGCCTTACACTTATTTTTGGGATGAATACAAGTCCTCGATCGCTCCCCGCACAAGCGGAAATTGAAACTGAAATTCATTTTTCAAAAGCTTATCTGGCAATACCTTTTGCCCGTCCAGGACAACCGTACTCATTTCCCCGAGCGCAAGCTTTAATACGGGTTCCGGAACAAACAGCCAGTGCGGGCGCCTGAGCACTTTGGCGAGTGTTTTGCCGAGGTCGTTCATTCGGACCGGAGCAGGCGCAGTGACGTTAACCGGTCCTTCGATTGAATCGTTTTCAGCTGCGAATCGGATTGCCCTTGCAACGTCTTTTACATGAACCCACGACATCCATTGCCGGCCGGAACCGATTTTACCGCCAGCACCAAATTTGTATGGCATTGCCATACGCGGCAGTGCGCCATCTTTTTCACCTAAAATAACTCCAAAGCGGGCCAGCGCGGTACGGATGCCAGCTTTATCAGCCTGAATGGCTTCTTCCTCCCACACATTCACGACATGGCTTAAAAACCCACTGCCTGCAACACGAGATGATTCTATAAATGTCTCGGCTTCAGAGGTTGGGTAAATGCCAATCGCGCTTGCATTGATGAGAACCTTTGGCTTTTGCTCCAATGCGTTCATAATTCGAATGATCTCACGTGTTGCCGTCACCCGGCTGTCCAAGATTCGTTTTTTTCGTTCTTCCGTCCATCGTCCGCTGTTGATCGATTCGCCTGCCAAATTAATAAAAATGTCCACGCCGGCGAGTTCTGCTTCCGGTTTTGCACCTGGCGTGAGCCATTTTACGTAATGCAGGTGGTCTTCCTCTTTCTTATTTTCCATGTTTCGCGTTAAAATATAAACATCGTATCTGTGGCGAACGAGTTCACTTGTCAGTTCTTTTCCGACGAAGCCGGTGCCCCCGGCGATGACAGCTTTCATAATGAAGACCTCCCGATTCTTTATAATTGTTATTTTACCTGTTTAGAGTGTAAACAAACTATTCGAATGTGCTGAGGAGCGTGAGTAATGGGTGTTATTACAAAAATAACGGTTCAGCAAAAACGGGTGGACCGCTATAATATAGAAATTGACGGCGAATATGCGTTCAGTGCCGACGAAGCCGTGCTGATCGAATTTAATTTAAAAAAAGGCCAAACAATCACTGAAGAGGAACGCTCTGAAATTGGAGTGCGCGACAATGTTCAGCGTGGCATCAATACCGCCATCAACTTTTTATCTGTCCGCATGAGATCTGAAAAAGAAGTGCGCAATTACTTGAAAAAGAAAGAAATTGAACTGGAAGCGCAAGACGAAATTATGGAACGGCTTGGGTCAATGGGTTATTTAAATGATGAGCAATTTGCGGACGCGTATATTAAGACGCAAATCCAGACGACGGAAAAAGGACCGGCTGTTATTTTGCGTGAGCTGAAGGAAAAAGGAATTGACGATTATACAGCCGCTTCCCTAATCGAGCAGTTTACAGAAGAAGAGCAAATCGAAAAAGCGGCCGATTTATTCCAAAAGCAGCTGAAAAAGTATAAGCGGGATTCTGCATTTTTGCAGCAAAAAAAAGCGGAGCAGCACGTTTTAACGAAAGGCTACTCTGCGGCCGTCATGAAAAAAGCAGCAATTAAAGCTGAACCGGACGCGGAAGCGGAAATGGAAGCGCTCATGCATCAAGCAGAAAAAGCGCACCGCCGCTATCAATCGTTTGAAAAGCGGGAATATCGCCAAAAAATGAAAGCGGCACTTTACCGAAAAGGCTTTGATTTGTCAGACATTGACCGGGCAATTGACCGGCTGTCAGAAGAATAAGAAGGGAAGAGATAAATGTGAAACAAGAAAAACGGTACAGTGAAATGGAAGAAATTGAATTAAAACAGGAAATTGCACAGCTACGGGAAAAAGCCCGTAAAGCGGAACAACTCGGTATCGTGAATGAATTTGCGGTGTATGAGCGTCGCGTGTCGATGGCGCAGGCCTATTTAATGAATCCCGATGATTTTAAGCCTGGGAAAATGTATGAACTGAAGACAGATCCAGGACAATATTTTAAAGTAGACTATTTAAATGGGGTGTTTGCCTGGGGTTATCGTTTAAATGGGGATGGAAAAGAAGAAGGTATTCCCATTTCATTATTAAATAAAGGAGTGTAACAAAAATGGAAGAAATATTTCAAAAATTAACAGAGCGGCTGCTTCAAAAAAACAGCCGCTTGTCTGTTGCGCGTGCACGCACTTGGGTCGAGCTTTTGTGGGAAGATTTTGAAACGACTTATGCAAAAGCAGGCCGCGATTATCGTGGGAAAGAACTTACCGAAAAAATGGTTACACAGCTGATTGACAGTTACGGAACAAAGCTGCATGAATTTGCGGCCCGCAACCCGAAATATAAACATTTGCTTGATGATTCAAATGATGTGTCTCATTAATCACCAGGTAAAAAGGTGAGTTTTTTGCGCAGCTTTTCTTCGCTGAAAATCCAGCCGGTATACGAACCGATAATGTTATAGTCCAAATCAAGCTGAACGACCGCGACAAATGGATAATATTCTTTGCTGCGATAGCGAAGATCGATGAACTTCACTTCGTAGCAGTCATTGTATTCAGCCATTTCCCACCGATAAACAGGAGAAAAGTGAAGGAAGGCGTCCAGATTTTTGTCTCTTTTCGCTGTTTCAAACAAAACAGATTCCGGCACAGGGACACGTTTGTATTTATCCAAAATGGTTACGGAACGCCGGTAGCCCCTCGCTACATAAAAATATTCAGGTGACTTTACGGCGATGCGCCATTGGTTAAAGCGAATCGTCGGTGCGATAATAATTTCTTCCGCATCGGGAATAAGCCGGCGGACGGAATGACGGATGGCCGCCTGCATTTGAAAGCGGAGAACATAATAAATAAACAGGATCGCATAAACGATTATAAAAGTAAATGATGGATCAAAACCAGCAAGCCACCAAAGCAGCAGTCCAATAATGTGCATCGTGAAAATAAATGAGTCAAACGTATTAATAACACCGAGCGCGACCCACCTTGATGAAAATGGACGGAGCGCCTGCGTGCCGTATGCATTAAAAATATCAACGAATACGTGCAGAAAAACAGCAATTTGTGACCAAAGCCAAAGGTGAAGGACATTGGCATCCGGAAAAATAAAAAACAATGCTCCAGTAATAAGCAGCGGCCATAGTATAACGGCTGGAATCGAATGTGTAGCGCCTCGATGATTTCGAATATAAACCGCATTATTGCGGAGTTTTAAAATCGTATCAATATCAGGTGCCAGCGAGCCAATCACAGCAGCCGTCATAACCGCATATTTTGTAGCGGGGTCTGCGGTAACAACCGGATCAAGGGTTGCCAGGCCGCCGAGAGCAAATCCCATGACAATATGAGTGCCTGTATCCAAATAGACAGCCTCCTTTACGAAAAGATCTCATCATCAATAGTATTCCCATTCTCAAGTCCATTGTAACATGCAGAAAGCGGAGGGAAAGAAATTTGCCGGAAAACAGCGCATTGCAGAAAATAAACATTAACAAATTCCAAAAAGATTTAGTCAGCTGGTATGAAGCAGAAAAGCGGGATCTGCCGTGGCGGCATGAACGTGATCCGTATAAAATTTGGGTATCAGAAATTATGCTTCAGCAAACACGTGTTGACACTGTGATTCCATATTTCAATCGGTTTATGGAACAATTTCCGACTGTTGAATCATTGGCGGGCGCCGATGAGGAAGCGGTCATGAAAGCGTGGGAAGGGCTCGGCTATTACTCACGTGTCCGCAACTTGCAGTCAGCGGTTAAGGAAGTAGCGGAAAGCTATGGTGGAGTAGTGCCGGCTGACAAGGATGAATTTTTATCATTAAAAGGAGTCGGTCCATACACGGGCGGAGCGGTTTTAAGCATCGCTTACGGGCTGCCTGAGCCGGCTGTAGACGGTAATGTCATGCGTGTCATGTCACGTATCTTAACAATTTGGGATGACATTGCGAAACCATCAGCCCGTAAAATTTTTGAGCAGGCGGTTCGAAAAATAATGTATGAAGAAGACCCCTCTTCCTTTAATCAGGCGTTAATGGAGCTGGGCGCAACGATTTGCACACCAACATCTCCCGCTTGTCTGTTATGTCCGGTGCAAAATCATTGTCAGGCGTTTGAGGAAGGTATCCAGCGTGAGCTTCCCGTTAAAACAAAAAAGAAATCAGATAAAAAAATACGCATGGGTGCGGTTGTGCTCGAAGCGCCGGATGGAACAGTTTTAATTGAAAAACGCCCATCATCAGGGCTTTTAGCGAACTTATGGCAGTTCCCTAATATGGAACTGCCGACTGGAATAAATCCCCGGAGTGCGCTAGAAGCATATGTGGAAGCGGAATACGGTTTGAACGCTTGCATACAGCCGGAAAAAGCAACGGATATTATTCATATATTTTCCCATTTAACGTGGGAAATTGATGTCTATATTGGAACAATCGATGCAAAAACAGAAAAAGAACGGACGAAATTTGTTTCAAAAGAAGATCTGGAAACGTATGCTTTTTCTGTCTCTCATCAAAAAATTTGGCAGCATGTGAAAGGAATGGACAAATGAAAACAGCATTAGTAACAGGATCAAGCCGCGGAATTGGAAAAGCGATCGCGATTGCATTGGCTAAAAAAGGGTATGATATTGTCGTCAATTATGCCCGCAGCAAAACAGCGGCAGAAGCTACCGCGAAAGAGATTGAAGCGCTTGGCCGCCGGGCGCTCGTTGTGAAAGCAAATGTTGGCGATACGTCTAAGATTAAGGCGATGTTTGAGGCAATTGATCAAGAATTTGGCCGTCTGGATGTTTTTATTAACAACGCTGCTTCCGGCGTGCAGCGTCCGATTATGGAACTTGAAGAAAAACATTGGAACTGGACGATGGATATTAACAGCAAGGCACTCCTGTTTTGTGCACAGGAAGCGGCTAAATTAATGGAAAAGTCAGGGGGCGGAGCTATTATCAGCATCAGTTCGCTCGGCTCAATCCGCTATTTAAAAAATTACACGGCGGTTGGCGTATCAAAAGCGGCTGTTGAAGCGTTGACTCGTTATTTGTCGGTAGAACTGGCTTCAAAGAATATCGTGGTCAATGCGGTATCAGGCGGGGCAGTCGACACGGATGCACTCAAGCACTTTTCCAATCGTGATGAAATGTTGGCTGATGCAAAAGAAAATACGCCGGCCGGCCGCATTGTTGAAATGGATGATATCGTTCAAACGGTGCTGTTTTTAGCGTCACCGGGTGCTTTTATGATCCGGGGACAAACGATTATCGTCGATGGAGGCCGGTCGTTGCTCGTTTAAATTTCCGCGAATAACATCCATCTTTTTCGGTCAATATAATCAGCGTGGAGAGCACAACACCACGAAGACAAAATAACCGTAGGGGTGAAAAAATGAACAACAACCGCAATAAAACAACAGCTGGCACAGACGTTAACCAAGTGAGACGACAAAACGCTGCATCCGCTCAAGGACAGCAGTATAAAACAGAGTTTGCTTCTGAAACAAATGCACAGGAAGTAAGACAGCAAAATGCAGCCTCTGAAGCGAACAAAAGAAATTCAACATCAAATCAAAATCGATAATATGAAAACAAAATGAAGCCCCGGCGCTTAGCCGGGGCTTCATTTTGTTTTCATTTGAGCTGTTAATCGTTATAATAGAAGATGAACGTTTTACCGTGCGTGTAAAAAGGGAAGATAAACAACATGTGACGCTGGAAAGTAGGGGACAACAATGGAGATTCCTGCAGAAGGTGAATCGGTGCAGATTCACAGCTATAAGCATAATGGCCACATTCATCGGGTGTGGGAAGAAACAGTTGTCGTAAAAGCAACTGAAAATATTGTTATTGGTGGAAACGATCGGACAATTGTAACAGAATCAGACGGACGGACATGGGTGACACGCGAGCCGGCAATCTGTTACTTTCACACACGTAAATGGTTTAATGTAATTGGCATGCTTCGTGCAGACGGTATCCATTACTATTGCAATATTAGTTCACCATTCGTGTTTGACCAGGGCGCGCTCAAGTATATTGATTATGATCTTGACGTAAAGGTTTTTCCGGATATGACGTATATTTTACTTGATGAAGACGAGTACCGACAGCATAGCCATGAGATGAACTATCCGGAAGTCATTGATAAAATTTTGCGGCGTAATATGGATTATCTGCTTCAATTGATTGAACAGCAGAAAGGCCCATTTTCACCCGGATTTATCGAGCGCTGGTATGGGAAATACTCACAGCTATGTCGCTGAAGGCCTGTTGAAGTGTTCAACAGGTTTTTTCGTTGTGGAAAGAAGGGGGATAAGAGATGGGCGTTATTAAACGATACATGCAATTTGTTAAGCCGTACAGGTGGCAGATTGCCGGCACGTTATTGATCGGGATTGTGAAATTTGGAATTCCGCTTTTGCTGCCAATATTGATCAAGTACGTTATTGATGACATCATTGGTGGCTCAATGAGTGCGGCAGATAAAAAAGAACAGCTCTACTGGTTAATCGGGCTTATGCTTATTTTATTCGTTATCGTCCGATATCCGGTTGAATATTACCGGCAATACTTTGCTCAGTGGACAGGCAGTAAAATTTTATATGACATCCGTGATCGCCTGTTTGCACACATTCAGCAGCTCAGCTTTAAGTATTATGCCAATACGCGCGCAGGTGAAGTGATCTCGCGTGTGATCAACGACGTGGAGCAAACGAAAAACTTTGTCATTACCGGGCTGATGAATGTCTGGCTTGATGCGGCAACCATTGTCATTGCTGCTGCGATTATGATGACAATGGACGTGAAATTAACACTTGTGGCACTTGTGGTGTTTCCGTTTTACGCACTGAGCGTCAAATACTTTTTTGGTAATTTGCGCCGTTTGACCCGCGTCCGTTCACAGGCTCTTGCCGAAGTGCAGAGTCACTTGCATGAACGTGTCCAAGGAATGCCGGTTATTAAAAGTTTTGCCATTGAACCGGTCGAACAGGAACGTTTTCGAACACATAATAAAAATTTCCTGCAAAAAGCACTGGACCAGACAGCGTGGAACGCAAAAGCATTTGCCGTCGTCAATACAATGACCGATATCGCACCGCTTTTAGTCATTGGTTATGCCGGTATCCAAGTTATTGACGGGAACTTAACCGTCGGGACAATGGCGGCGTTTATTGCGTACATTGATCGTTTGTACAATCCGCTGCGCCGTCTTGTTAATTCATCGACGACGTTAACGCAGGCGGTCGCTTCCATGGACCGCGTGTTTGAGCTCCTTGATGAAAAATACGATATAACCGATAAACCGGAAGCGGTTGAATGCCGTGATGTAAAAGGGGACATTATATTTGACCACGTTCATTTTCGTTATGATGAAGGAGAAGAACGGGTGCTTAAAGATGTTGATTTGCATGTAAAAGCAGGAGAAACGGTTGCGCTCGTCGGGATGAGCGGCGGTGGCAAGTCGTCACTTGTCAGCTTAATTCCACGTTTTTACGATGTAACAGATGGACGGATTTTGCTTGATGGCACCGACATCCGTGATTTTAACGTCCGCTCATTACGCGATAAAATCGGTATGGTGCTGCAGGACAACATTTTGTTCAGCGATTCGGTTCGGGAAAATATTTTGCTTGGCCGCCCAGGCGGGACGGATGAAGAAGTGATCGAAGCAGCCAAAGCAGCGAACGCACATGACTTTATTATGGCGCTGCCGAACGGTTATGAAACAAAAGTCGGCGAGCGGGGTGTCAAATTGTCCGGCGGTCAGAAGCAGCGCGTGGCCATTGCCCGTGTATTCCTGAAAAATCCGCCAATCCTTATTTTGGACGAAGCGACATCAGCACTCGATTTAGAAAGTGAGCATCTAATTCAGGAAGCGATTGAAGCGCTGGCGAAAACAAGAACGACTTTTATCGTCGCCCACCGCTTATCCACTATTACTCATGCAGACCGAATTGTGCTGATTGAGCATGGCAAAGTAGTAGAAGATGGATCACATGAAGAATTGATGAAAAAACAAGGCGGCTACTGGAAACTGTTTCAAGTACAACAATTAGATCAATAATAGAAAGTCCTTCATCGTATCAGCGTGAGCATAAACAGATGTATTCAAAAAAAGGCGGTCCCGTCAAAGTCAGTTATTTCTGGCTTTGGACGGACCGCCTTTTTCTTATTCTTCTTCGTATTCAGGAGCTTCATCATCTTTATGATATTTGTAAAAGCTGGTCATCAGGTGGTCTAAGTGCTCCAGTTTTTCTCCATATTCCAAAATCGATGATACGATGTGGAGAAGGTGAATGGAGGATGTAAGTTCTTCTTTGTTTTCTTTATAGATCTCATCTGTAAACATATGCATAAATTCATCTCGGTTCATGCACGGCTCAAACAACTCTTCAGATGTTTCTGTCGTTTTCGCTTTGCCGACAAACCGGAGAAGCAAATGCTCATGGTAGCTGACAAGGCAGTCAAGGTGGTCCTGCATTGTCCGTAACAGCTCCGGATTTAAATGGTGGAGTTCATTCTCGTACTGATTGAGGCGCTGTAAAATGTCCATGCTGCGCCGGGTCGTTAAAATCAGTTTACGGTACAGGACCGTTTTTCGCTGCTTCGCCCGAAGGTTTTTCTTCAGCGGTGTCCGGTCTTCTTTATATAGCAAAAACATATTATCGATCTTGATAAGTTTTTCACGCTGCCTGCTTATATCTTTTTTTAATAAATGGGATTCTGATGCGTTCCTGGATGTGATTCGGATCCACTTTAATACGTCTTCGCTTAATTGATTAAGGGAAGAAAATAATTTTGTTTCGTATTTGGGTGGTAAAAAAACAAGATTTACAATGAATGAGGACAAAACCCCGATTGAAATATTAAACATACGGATCATTGAAAATTGAACAAACTGGTCGTTCTGCACTTCCATAATCGCAATAATGGTTACAAGGGCGATGCTGATTGATTTCTCAAGCTTAAACTTAAGTAAAATAATAATGGCGATAATCGCGGCGAGGCCGACAATAATAATGTGGTTTCCAAAAACAAGTACGAAAAGAATCGCGATTGTTGCACCGACGATATTCGCCTGAATTTGTTCTACCACTGTTAAATAGGAACGGTAAATATTTGGCTGAATGGCAAAAACAGCCGCGATTCCGGCAAAGACCGGCGATGGCAGCCCAAGCCACTGTGCAATATAAAGAGCTAAAACGATGGCAATTCCCGTTTTAAAAATGCGGGCACCAAGCTTCATTTGATAGGTAAGTCCTTTCTAAAAATAAATTATATTGATACGTGTTTACCGCAAATCTCTTCGAGTCAAACAAACTGTACTATACAACGGAACAGAAGGCATTGCAAGTGACAGAAAAATGAAAAAGAAACGCCTTGGAAATGAAGGCGTTTCTTAAACAGGATGTTTTGGCTTCTTCGTTGCTCACAGGACGTGAGCGCTTTTAGAAGAATGTTATCTTAGTGAAGCGAATGCTTCTTCAGCGGCGCGGATGGTTTTTTGAATATCTTCTTCTGTATGGGCAGTCGTTAAAAACCAAGCTTCATATTTTGATGGAGCTAAATTAATACCGCGATGCAGCATTTCTTTAAAGAATCTTGCAAAAAGCTCGCCATCTGTTGCTTCTGCCTGGTCGTAGTTGACGACTTTTTGATCGGTAAAGTAAATCGTTAAGGCGCCTTTTAGGCGATTAATAGTAACCGGAATTTTTGCTTTAGCTGCTGCCTTTAAAAGGCCGTCTTCAAGCAGCGCGCCTAAATGATCAAGCTGCTCATAAATGCCTTCTTTTTCGATTACCTCCAAACAGGCAAGGCCAGACAGCATCGAAGCGGGGTTCCCTGCCATTGTTCCTGCTTGATAAGCAGGACCAAGAGGCGCTACTTCTTCCATAACATCCGCGCGGCCGCCATAAGCACCGATTGGCAGGCCGCCGCCGATGATCTTGCCAAGAGCCGTTAAGTCTGGTGTCACGCCAAGTAAATCCTGGGCGCCGCCGTACATAAAGCGGAAAGCAGAAATCACTTCATCAAAAATAAGGAGTGCACCAGCGTTATGAGTAAGTCGTTTCACCTCTTCTAGAAAGCCTGGTTTTGGCTCAACAATGCCGAAGTTGCCGACGATCGGTTCAATCATAACGGCTGCGACATTATCGCCCCATTTTTCAAGCGCTTCTTTTAACGGTTCTGTTTCATTAAACGGAACTGTGATCACTTCCTGAGCAATGCTTTTCGGCACGCCAGCTGAATCTGGTGTCCCAAGAGTGGAAGGGCCGCTTCCTGCCGCGACGAGAACAAGGTCTGAATGGCCGTGATAACACCCGGCGAATTTAATGATTTTATCCCGCTTTGTATAAGCCCGTGCAACACGAATCGTTGTCATGACCGCTTCGGTGCCGCTGTTCACGAAGCGGACTTTATCCAGGGCTGGCATTGCTTTTTTCAGCTTTTTGGCAAACATCACTTCATGCTCGGTCGGCGTACCGAATAACACCCCGTTTTGCGCCGCTTTTGTAATTGCCTCTGTAATATGAGGATGCGCATGCCCGGTAATAATCGGCCCGTATGCGGCTAAATAGTCAATGTATTGATTCCCATCTATATCCCAAAAGTATGCTCCCTCTCCGCGCGCCATGGCAATAGGTGCTCCTCCGCCAACTGCCTTATAAGAACGGGACGGGCTGTTGACACCGCCGACAATATGTTCGAGCGCTTCTTGATGGAGCGCATCAGATTTTGCAAAATTCATAATGAAAAGCCTCCTGAGTTGTTTTTCTGTTTCATTGTAGACCTCTTCAGAAAAGGAATCAACGAATCGTTCATTAGTTGCCAATTTCAGCCCGATTCGATACGCTAAAAGAAAAAGGGGGAATTCGAGTGGAAGATTTAACTGGAAAGCCGGCACCGATTTTTACATTGCCGGATCAAGAGGGAAAACAGGTGAATATTGCGGACTTTAAAGGGAAGAATATTGTTCTTTATTTTTACCCGAAGGATATGACACCGGGCTGCACAACAGAAGCATGTGATTTCCGGGACCAAAACAGCGTATTTTCTGCGTACAATACGGTTATTATCGGCATCAGTCCGGATTCGGCTACGCGCCATCAAAAATTTATTGAGAAACATAGATTACCTTTTACATTGCTTGCTGATGAAGAACAAACAGCGGCAAAACTGTACGGCGTCTGGACGCTGAAAAAGAACTTCGGCAAAGAATATATGGGCATTGAACGCTCGACTTTTTTAATTAATAAAGAAGGCATTATCACAAAAGAATGGCGGAAAGTTCGCGTAAAAGGACATGTAGAAGAAACGCTTGAAGCAGTAAAAGCGTTAGGTTAAGGGGGAACTTCATTGAACATCGTATTTACATTTCGCCCGCCGCGGGATATTCAAGCGGATCTTCAGAAAAAATTCCCAAACGAAACATTTTCGTTTTATAAGCAATTGGATGAAGCCCAATCGCTCCTTGAAGCGGAGATTTTGGTGACATTCGGGAGTGATCTCACAGAAGAGCGTATTCATGAGTGCGAGTCTCTTAAATGGATTATGGTGGCTTCGGCTGGTATTGAAGAAATGCCGCTTCAGGCTATCAGAGACCGGGATATCCTTGTCACAAATGCCCGTGGTATACATAAGATTCCAATGGCGGAATTTACTCTTGGTTTTATGCTGAATCATGTAAAGCGATTTGCAGAACTGCATACGCTTGAACAGTCCGAAACGTGGAATAAGGAGCTGCCACTGCAGGAATTGGCCGGAAAAGAAGTGGCGATTCTTGGAACAGGAGCGATCGGCCAAGAGATTGCCCGGCTCGCAAAAGCATTCCAGATGGCGACAACGGGTGTTAATAAAAGCGGCCGTCATGTTGAAGAATTTGATCAAATTTTTACGATTCATGAACTTGATTCGGCTGTTCGTGGGGCGGACTTTATTGTATCAGTTTTGCCGAGTACGCCAGAAACGATTAATCTGCTGCAGCAAGAGCACTTTGAGGCGATGAAAAATACGGCTGCCTTTATCAACATTGGGCGGGGTGACCTAGTCTCAGAACTCGTTTTGCTTTCAGCTATTAATGATGAAGAAATTGCCCATGCGTATTTAGACGTATTCACGGTAGAACCGCTTCCTGAAGCCCATCCATTTTGGCGTCATCCGGCTATAACGGTTACGCCGCACATTTCCAGTGTCACAAAGCAATACGTTCCAAGGGCAATGGAGATTTTCGAACATAATCTTCGCTGCTTTATCGACGGCGGAGATTATGCAAATGTCATTGATGTGACGAAAGGATATTAAACCGGCGCTAAGCCGGTTTTTCTTTTCCATTGACAATTATAATCATTTGCGAGTACACTGTTTATAAAGATTACAAAGTAATAATCCTTTTCAGAAAGAAAAGAGGTGTATGTCCTTGTCACACACACATGTCCATGAATCCCATGATCAGTTGAAAGATGCGCTTGATACACTGAAACAAACCGGTGTCCGTATTACTCCTCAACGCCATGCGATTCTTGAATTTCTCGTCGAGTCGATGACGCACCCGACTGCTGATGACATTTATAAAGCGCTTGAAGGAAAGTTTCCAAATATGAGTGTTGCCACTGTGTACAATAATTTACGCGTATTCCGTGAAGTGGGTCTCGTAAAAGAATTAACTTATGGTGATACATCAAGCCGCTTTGATTTCGTTACAACAGAGCATTACCACGTGATTTGCGAAACGTGCGGCAAGATTGTTGACTTCCATTATCCAGGTCTTGATGAAGTCGAGCAGCTTGCAGCACATGTAACAGGCTTTAAAATTAGTCATCACCGCATGGAAATATACGGTACATGCGCAGAGTGCAACCATAAAGATTTACACTAAAACCTCCATCGTCCTTTTAGGATGGAGGTTTTTTTTCTAGTTATCAAGGCTTTTTTTCTGATTATACTTTTCATCGAATTCTTTTCCTTCCAAAGAAGGGTCCAGCGTAAGCGGCTCGTTGCAGTACATGCACATGTCGACTCGTCCAAGCACTTTTGTCGGCTTCCCACAGTTTGGACAAACAACCTGTACCGCTCTGGTCGACAGCATGCCGATCCAGAAATACACAACTGTACTGGCCACAATGCATAGAAGGCCAAGCAGCATGAAGATCGTCATGACGAGGAAGTTTTCACGGAAGAAAATACCACCGTACATTACAACAAATCCAATAAAAATAAGGCTTAACGCAAATGTACGGATTTTATTAATTTTGCTTGAATATTTTTTTGCCATCGTTTTCATCCTCCCACTAAACACTATATCATACAATCTCTGTCTCCTTATGGCAGGAATTCGACATTTTATGTCGAAACTAAACAAAATGAAATTTAAACGTCTGGAGGAAAAGAAAGTGGAAGATCTGCTACGCCCCTTATATCAAGAACGAACAAGTCAGCAAAATACACTCGGTGTATTAGCCATACAGAAAAACGAACAAAATCGAGCGTTTACCGAAAACTTTGATTCCATTCTGCTTATCATTGTTAAAGAAGCGGAGGAAGCTGTTTTTATTAAACATTATGTGGACTGGAATGAAGAAACAGCTTCAATGTATATCGTGACAGAAGCGCAATTAAAGGAATGGCTTCTTTTAGGTACAAACCGAAAAGTCATTGAATGGCTTTATCATGGAAGGATTTTATTTGATCGAAATGAATACGTTCAAGAGCTGAAAACGGAAATGCGTGACTTTCCATTTTACGGCCGGAAAATTAAAATGACGATTGAATTTGCGAAATTAATTAAACGTTACACAGATGGGAAAGCATTTTTTAATGATGCTCACTTTTTAGACGCATATAATCACGTAATGCATTCATTGCACCATCTAGCCCGGCTTTCTGTTATTGAAAATGGGTTTTATCCAGAATTGACTGTCTGGAATCAAGTTCGCCACATTGAACCAGGCATTTATAAATTGTACGAAGAACTTTTAACAAGCGATGAGAATTTGCAAAAAAGACTGGAACTTCTTTTTTTAGCGAGTGAATTTTTAATTCATTCGCGGACTGAACGAGGAGCAGACCATTTACTGACACTGATGAAGGAAAAGGAATGGTGGAGTATCAGTGAATTGTTAAAACATGAAGAGGTAATGCATTATGCGGTAGATATTGTAACATTAATGGAATATTTGATTGATCGGCAGCTCGTTCATGTTGTTTCTGTTCAGACAAAAGGGCAGGGGATTTTCCATCGTCATTATCAAGTGAAAAAAGATTAATTATTTTTCAAGAAAATCATTGACTCAACATTAAATGTGATGTTATATTAATTAGCGTCGCTGTTAGGAGAAATTAAAACAGCCAAAAAGAAATTAAAAATAATCCTTGACGAATTTGATTCATCTTGGTATTATGAGAAAGTCGCTGTTTTAAGTTTTATAACGACGGCGCTGAGTTGTATTGAACATTGAAAACTGAACAAAATCAATAAAAACGTCAACGTTTTAATTTTTAACTTCTATTAAAAATACACCCCGTATTTTTAATAGAAACAAATGAGCAGTCAAACACTTTTTGGAGAGTTTGATCCTGGCTCAGGACGAACGCTGGCGGCGTGCCTAATACATGCAAGTCGAGCGGACAGAAGGGAGCTTGCTCCCGGAAGTCAGCGGCGGACGGGTGAGTAACACGTGGGCAACCTGCCCTGCAGATTGGGATAACTCCGGGAAACCGGGGCTAATACCGAATAACATTGGAAACCTCATGGCTTCCTTTTAAAAGGCGGCTTCGGCTGTCACTGCAGGATGGGCCCGCGGCGCAT
>NZ_MAMP01000019.1 GCF_001750285.1 Domibacillus iocasae | reverse complement strand
AGGGGGAAATTACCATAGAGAAATTGGAGAATGGGGCAAAAAAAGGACTGACTATCATTTCTCGTGACGTGGGACCAGGCATTCCGGATCTTAGAAAAGTCATGGAAGATGGTTTTTCGACTTCTGGTGGACTTGGAGCAGGGCTTCCTGGTGTCAAAAGACTAATGGATGAATTTTCGATTGAATCTACACCAGGTGAAGGAACCCTTATTCAGTCGGTGAAGTGGCTCAGGTAGGAGGACAAGAATGAATTTTAGGGATACGATGCTTGCCGAATATAAGGAAATTTTAAAAACGTATATTAATGACCAAACTGAACAGGCTTTATACATGAGCCAGAAGTTTAGCCGCAAGTCAATTGAGTTCAAAATATCACCTGAAGAAATGATCAGCCTCCATAAAACATCAATTATGGAGCTTGAGCCAGAGCTTCCGGAATCGCTTCTTTTATCGCTTGATATTTTGCTCGAAGTGATGATGAGCTATGGTCTTGCTTATCGCGAGCATCAAAGCCTGCGGACTATTCAGCGCGAGCTCATTAATGAAATTGAAGTAGCTGCCAGTATGCAGCAGACGCTTCTTGGTACACAGATCCCGCGTGTCGATTCCATGGATATTGGGGCAATCAGCGTGCCAGCCAAGCAAATGAGCGGAGATTATTACCACTTTGTATCGCATGAAAATGGATCGATCAGTGTGGCGATTGCAGATATCATCGGGAAAGGAATTCCAGCCGCTCTTTGTATGTCAATGATTAAATATTCAATGGATAGTATGCCGGATGACAGTCAGGCACCCGGCGATGTACTAGAAAGATTAAATCGTGTTGTTGAACAAAACGTTGATCCGACCATGTTCATTACAATGTTCAGCGGTCTTTATAATCCAGAAACACATGTGTTTTCTTATTCGTCAGCCGGCCATGAACCAGGCTTTTTTTATCATGCCGAAACAGGTGTGTTTGATGAATTGCAGGCAAAGGGGCTGCTTCTTGGTGTCGATAAGAAAGCGAAATATAATGAGTATGAACGGAAAGTAGAAGTGGGCGACGTTATTTTGCTTATGTCGGATGGTGTAACAGAATGCCGGACAGAAGAAGGCTTTTTAGAAGTAGATACGCTCATTGGATATATTGAAAAATACATCCATCTTGGCGCGCAGGATATCGCGGATAAAGTGTATAAAGAGCTGGAATATTTACAGGATTTCCAGCTCCGGGATGATTTTACACTTATTATTTTAAAAAGAACCGCTTAACCCAGTTTAATCGTTCCATGTGGTGGGTAGTAGTAGGATATTGGATTGAACGAAGCGATTATTATTGTTAAAGGTGGTTTATTTGAATGAACATTTCGATTGACGTACAAGAACAGGAAAAACAGACAACGATCAAGCTTGCTGGTGAAATTGATGCATATACAGCTCCTAAACTACGGGAGACGGCGTTTCCCTACACTGAAAAAGAGGAAGCTGACATCGTTATTGATCTGTCTGGTGTGACATATATGGACAGTACAGGTCTCGGCGTTTTCGTCGGGCTTTTTAAAAGCTTAAACGCAAATAATGGGACAATGAAATTAATCGGATTATCAGATCGATTAAAGCGTCTCTTTGATATTACAGGCCTTGCAGACATCATGAACATCAATTCTGGATCAGAAGGTGGCGTGTAAGAATGAAATATGCTGACTACATCGAAATGAAAATCCCGGCCAAACCTGAATTTGTCGGTATTACAAGGCTGACATTATCCGTCATTGCCAGCCGGATGGGGTTTACTTATGATACGATTGAAGATTTGAAAATTGCAACGAGTGAAGCAATTACCAA
>NZ_MAMP01000018.1 GCF_001750285.1 Domibacillus iocasae | reverse complement strand
AACGAAATTTTTGTTTCTCCAGAAGAAATAACCCCGTTGTCGTATTCATGGCATATAGCTATTCAGGAATACAAGAAGTATATCACCAGCAGTTTGGGTTAAAAAGCAAAGCCCCGGTTTCGGCCGGGGTTAATTTCTACTTAGCTTGTATATCCTCAATGCTCTTCATTTTTTCAACTTTTAGACCTTCTTCAAAAAAATCATTTCAGCAGATTTCAAATCCTTAATGGAAGAAACTTATCTCATTATGTAAATCTCTTGAAAATATATAATGGTATAGATAGGGAAACATTTGATAATTTATTAGTTAAGCCCATAAAGGAAGAGACTATTTAACTATCGAAGCAGGTTAGCTCAATAAGAACCTAAAAACAAAAACCATCCTAAATTGAATGGTTTTTGTCTGCATCATACTTCGTTGTAGAATTTGTTAATATAGTATCTATTACTTTTCTAGTAAGCGGCATAAAATAATTTAATATTAGCCCTCCTAAACAGACGGTTAATAAAGTTCCGATACCAATAGGTCCATTGAATACCGTTGCCATTATCAAGAACACAAAGTAAATGAGTGTTCTTGATAATAGTATATTTGTTCGAGTTAATTCTTGTATGATTAGTGTTAAACGGTCGGCTGGAATAGGTGCAAAATTTGTGTGTAAATAAATTGCCGTTCCCAATCCTATAACAACTAAGCCGATTCCAAAAAAAACAAGTTTATAAAACCATAGTTCAGGTGTTATCAAATTGTGTAATAAAAAAAGCCACATATCAATACAGATACCTGTTATAAATGCAGTTAACAACCCTAAAACTTCAGGTCTTTGTCTTTTTAATAACGAATTACAACATATCAATATTAATGCAATTATGATTTCCCAACTACCAACAGTAAGCCCCACGTTCAGGGACAAACCGACCAAGAGTGCATCAAAAGGAGAAGTTCCAATGTCTGATTGTATTGTTAAAGCAATACCGAGGGTTAGTATTAAAATACCTAAAACATAAAGTGCATATTGATTTTTACTCGACATTTTGCATCACTAGGAAGTTATGTCTTTTACCATTAATATATGTGGGATTCCATCCTCCATAAATATATTAGATGAAGATCGATAGCCCAATTTTTGATAAAAGCCTTCTGCTTGCGTTTGCCCGTGTAATTTAACTTGAGATACTTCCTTTTCTTCTGCGATTTCTTCTAATGCTTTAATAATTACCTTGCCAAGTCCAAATTTACGGTATGGCTTTAATATACAAATTCTTTCTAATTTTCCTAAGCCATCAACAATTCTTATTCTTCCCGTTCCAACTGGCTTTTCATTATAATAGACTAATATATGTTCACATTGTCCTTGTCCTTCCAGTGTGTCAAACTGATCAAATTCATCTTCTAATGGTACGCCTTGTTCCTCAACAAACACTTCTTTTCTTATATGAAAAGCTACACTTAAATCAACTTTCATTGTGATTCTTTTTGATTCCACTTTTCTTTAGTCCTTTCTGAATTTATTTTTGTAATTAAATCATTCATAATAAAAATGACTTCAAAAAAAGTATAAACGAAAATAATTTTGTTGTAAATACAACAAAAAAATAAAAGGAAGGAAGGCATTTAGGGATGGAAATTCTTCGTGAAATTGGAATGATAGCAAGAGCATTAGACTCTATTAGTAATATTGAATTTAAAGAATATGATCTTACAAAAGGGCAGTATTTGTATTTGGTTCGAATAGTTGAAAACCCAGGAATTATACAGGATAAGTTGGCAGAAATGATCAAAGTAGACCGAACAACAGCAGCTCGTGCAATTAAAAAACTTGAAATGCAAGGTTTTATAGAAAAAAGGGATGATGATATTAATAAAAAGATAAAAAAACTATTTCCAACTGAAAAAGGGGAAAATGTTTATCCCTTTTTAAGAAGAGAAGGGGAGTATTCTAATAAGGTTGCACTATCTGGATTCTCAACTGAAGAAACAGATACAATTTTTCAGCTTCTTCAACGGGTTAGGAAAAATATAGAGGTTGAGTGGGACTTTGTAAAAAAAGGAAATAGGAGAGAATACTAAACAGTTTAGAATTGTGAAGTATTGTACTTAAACTAAAGGGGTGCAAGAGTTTAAAAGCCGGCTGCTGTTCCAGCCGGTCTTTTTTCTTCCTCAACTAAAGGGCAGTTTAGTTCAATTACTATTAAAACTTTTTAAAATGGTATATTAAATATATCTAAATTATAAAGAAGGAGTGATATAGACATGTCAGAAATACACAAAGTTATTTCTAATGTTGATAAGATGAAAGAAGTAGGGGTAAACTTTGCTGAAGTAGGTAATGCGTTTGGGGATGCGATAAGGAAACAACCTGAAAAAGCATTAGCTATAGGAGGGGTCTTAGTGGGTCTTTATATCCTAAAAAATAAAAAAATTAAATTCAAATATAAAGACATTGAATTTGAAACAGAATAAATTATTTTAAAGACATTGACTTGCTTTATTAGAAAAATCCAGGTCCGCAGCTAAGGGAAGTAATTTCTTATGGAACTAACGGGTGCTTTCGTATTATAAGGTCAACCAGTTTTTACTGGTTGACCTTT
>NZ_MAMP01000017.1 GCF_001750285.1 Domibacillus iocasae | reverse complement strand
TCGTATTATAAGGTCAACCAGTTTTTACTGGTTGACCTTTTTTGTATAGGACCTATTATATCAGTAGCCAGGGTAGGACGTACGGGTGCGTGGGACTTGGATCCCGTCAACTAAACTGTCCGCCCCCTACTTGGAGAAACATGTTTGAGGCTGGTTGGGACAATGATCTCGTATAACAAGCGAAGCTATGATACTGCATGGAGGAATAGGGGTTACTGGCAAATTTAACGGAGAGGGAGAGATAAGAAATGGATCCAGTAGTTGGCCTGGATGTCTCAAAAGGAGAAAGTCAAGTCCAGGCATTTCTAAATAAAGGAAAGCCATACAGGAAAAGTTTTAGCGTATTACACACAACTGAGGGGCTAGATATTTTACTTCATTTTCTGAAAGGAGTAGAAGAAGAGGCTGGTATCAAACCAAGTATAATACTAGAATCGACAGGTCATTATCATACTCCTGTCGTTCAGTTTTTAGAGGAACAGGATTATTTATATATCATGGTCAATCCATTACTGTCTCATCAGGCAAAAAAGTCGAGTCTCCGAAAGGTGAAAACAGATGAAATAGATGCTTTCCGTTTGTGTGAACTTTATTATAAGGAAGAGCTTGAGCCCTATAAGAAAAGGGGCATCCAGCTTTTAAACCTTCGTAATCTGACGAGACAACATGAAACCCTAACGGGTTTGTATGTTCAAGCTAAATTACAGTTTCACTCGATTTTGGATCAAGTGTTTCCAGAATATAAAGGGGTATTTGGAGATTTGTATTCAAAGGTTTCACTTAATATACTGTTAAAGTTTCGTACGTCAGAAGCTGTACTACAGGCTGGAGAAAATGCGATAACAGACAAGATTGCGAGTTTATGTATGAGTCGTTCAGAACGTTGGGCACAAGAAAGGGCAAAGAAGCTTTATAAGGCAGCTCAGCGCAACCCGTTTAAGAACATAGTTTATCAAAGCCACTTGATAAACCTTGAGATGTATATTCAAATGCTTCTCCAATACCAAGAGCATCTTGCCAATTTAGATAGTGAGATAGATGCCCTTGCAGGAGAAATAGAAGAATATAAGATTCTCCAGTCGATTCCTGGTATCGGAGAAAAAATCGCTGCAACGATTATTTCTGAAATTGGTGAAATTGAACGGTTTAATCATCCTAAAAAACTGGTCGCATTCTCTGGCATTGATCCAAGCGTACATTCGTCCGGCAAGTTTACAGCGACGATCAATCGGATTACCAAGAGAGGCTCAAGCAGATTACGTCATGCCTTATATATGGCCGTCCTCTGTGGGATTAGGGGCTCTCGTAATAAAAAGTTAAAAGAGTTCTATGATCGAAAAAGAGAAGAAGGAAAGCCTTTTAAGGTAGCGATAATTGCTTGTGCTAATAAACTGATTCATTGGATTTACGCCTTACTGAAGCGCAAAGAAACTTTCCTGGATTTAGTGTAAAACAACCAATTAATCAAATACATGAAAAACCTTCCAATATGAATGAGGAAGGTTATTTGGTATGAACATTTTTAGTATACCATTTTGTTTACAGTATTTTTATTGAAAAATCTTGACATCCTATTAGCTGGTGTGTTTTTTCAACTAAACCAGCTAATAGGATGTCAAGATTTTTCAATAAAAATACTGTAAACAAAATGGTATACTAAAAATGTTCATACAAAATAACCTTCCT
>NZ_MAMP01000016.1 GCF_001750285.1 Domibacillus iocasae | reverse complement strand
GCATACGGCCTTCTCCGCACAACGGAAGATTTTAAAGAAGGCGTGGATGCATTTGTTGAGAAAAGAAAACCTGTGTTTAAGGGCAGATAATGTTAAAGGACATTCACCGGTAAGATAAGATCTTATCGGTGAATGTCTTTACCTGAAACTGACATAAAACAGTACAAGTAATTGAAAGCGTATTCAATAAATTGGCTTATATTTGAATTAAAGGAGGCGTTAAAAAATGGGAATGGGTATTGAAAAAGGAACAGATGTTAAACAGAATTTCAAGGATTTTTTCAGCAATTTAACTCCAGCTGCTCTTGGAACGGGTCTGGTGGCAGCACTATTTAGCATTATGGGGCCGGGCCTGATTGTTATGAATGCAGCAAAAACGGGGAATCTGCCTATTGAGCATGCCGTTTCATGGCTGTTTATTATTTATGTGGCCGGAGGAATGTTTACTCTTTTCTTATCGTTCCGCTACCGTCTGCCGATTGTAGTTGCATACAGTATACCGGGAGCCATCTTAGTAGGAAATGCTCTAAATCACATAACACTTAATGAAGCCGTCGGTGCATTTATCGTGTCCGGGTTAGTGGTTACAGTTCTAGGGTTTTCGGGGGTAGTAAAAAGAGTGATCGAACATATCCCTCTTCCCGTTATGCTCGGGATGATTGCAGGCGTTCTTCTTTCATTTGGCATTAAAGCCATTCAAGCTGTCGTGGAGGCTCCGGCTGTTGCGGGGAGTGCCTTTGCTGTATTTTTCCTTTTGATGGCAATGAAAGGTTTATCCAAAAAATTCCCCCCAATCTTAGGTGCAGTGATCGTTGGTGGAATCGTCGCTACAGCGCTTGGCCAAACGAACTGGGGAGCAATTGAGCCAGCACTTGCTCAGCCTCTATTTGTTATGCCGCATTTTAGTATGCAGGCAATTTTAGAGCTATCATTACCTTTAATTATTCTTATTGTTGGTGTTCAAAACATGCAGGCTGTCGGTGTCCTTTATGCAACAGGATATAAGCCGCCTATCAACGCCATGTTTACTCTTCCAGGTGTCGGGACAATCGTAAACTCTTTATTTGGCGGACATCCAACTGTTATTGCAGGCCCGAGTACGGCAATGGTTTCGAGTGATGCTTCTGGAGAAGATAAAAACTTGAGATTTGTAGCTTCAGCTGTTGATGGAATCATTTGGATTTGTTTTGGAATGGTAGCAAGTATTGTAATAGCCATTTCAAGCGCAGTACCGGCGCAATTGCTTTCTGTACTCGGTGGTTTGGCGATTTTTGCTGTGTTTATCAGTACATTTGCCGGAGCTTTCAACGGAAAATTTAAAAATGGAGCAATGGTAGCATTTTTGATTGCTATTTCCAATGTTACAGTATTTTCTGTTGGTTCAGCTTTTTGGGCGTTATTAGTAGGATTTGTCGTCTCGTTATTGCTTGACCGTGATGACTACAAGAAGACAGCCGCTGAAAAAGGGGAAGCCGATGAAAGCAAAAAAGCAGTTACTGCATGAGGGATATTTGTTTCATAATTGGATACTGAATAGATTTTAAATCCAATTCACTGTTTGTTCATCTTCGTCATGTTTATTGAAAATCGTGGTGGAGGACAAAGGGGGAGAAGGGGATGCAAACTAGCAATATCCCGGACAAAGAGCAAAAAGTTTCAAGCTGCTTTAATATGAACACAATTAGTGCAGGAGCTCTGGCAGCCATTTTTGGCTGTACAGGCCCTGCATTAATCATCATCAACGGAGCAGCAAACGGGGGATTAACGGAAATACAGACCATTTCATGGTTGTTTTCTGTCTATTTTTTTGGCGGTGTGATCGGAATCATTCTTTCTCTCAAACATAAAATACCAGTTGCCGGTGCTTATTCAATCCCAGGAGCGGTGCTTGTTGCTGGTTCACTGTCAAATTTTACGTTAAGTGAAGCTGCCGGTGCGTACCTATCGGCAGGAATTATTGTCTTATTATTAGGGATTACGGGTGCTATCGGAAAAGTAATGATGTGGATACCGTTTCCAATTGTAATGTCGATGATCGTTGGGGCGATGATCAGTTTTGGCACGGAGATGATTACATCGATTGAGCGTTCTCCTATCATTGCCGGCTCAGCTATACTCGTATATCTTCTTTCGTCTCATTACATAAAAAAGTTTCCTCCTATTTTAATGTCATTAATCGTTGTTATTATATTAGCAACGACGATGGGGCAGTTTCAGGTGCAAGCTTCGAAGTCTCATTTTATTCTTCCGCAGCTTATGATCCCATCTTTCAATATTGATGCCATTGTTTCGATTGGCATTCCACTTTCCCTTTTAGTTATAGGGGCTGAAAATGCTCAGGCAATTGGTGTTTTAAAGGCACAGGGGTACAGCCCGCCAGTTAATAAGATGACGATTTTTAGTGGGATAGGCGGGATTGTGACCGCCTTTTTTGGCGGACATAATGCTAATATCGCGGGTGCCATGACAGCGATTTGTTCTTCTAAAGAGGCTGGTCCGAAACAGGGAAGATATGCGGCAGTCATTGTATGTGGTTTGTTATTTGTTGCCTTTGGTGTATTCGCGGGCATTATCCTGCCATACGTTATCGCTATGCCCAAAGTGTTAATTGGAACGATAGCTGGATTGGCTATGATCGGTGTTCTGTTAAGTTCACTGCAAAATGCCTTTTCTGCGCCGCAATTTCAGGTAGGATCATTTTTCTCACTTGTTATTGCGATGTCAGGTGTTGATTTTTTTGATGTAAGCTCCCCTTTTTGGGCCATATTGGGTGGAGTAGCTGTTTCTTTAATTATGGAAAAATCGGATTTCAAAACAATTCGTCATCAGCAAGGTGAAAATGATAACGATTCAGAAATACCTGCGTAAAGCGAGCATGCTTTATTTTCGTATGAAAAACAAAGAGCTGTTTTACAAGCCGACTAAACATTGGTTTGTAAGTCAGCTCTTTTTATTTTGACAAACTGCCTTGAGAAGATTATCTTTATCTAATGATAATCTTTCACTTTGATTTGATAAATATTTATAAAAAGTTCCTTAAAATTTTAAAACTCAAAACTATTTTGTTTTATATAATGAAACTACTTTAAATAAAAAATATTCGGCGGGCAGGGGTTGAGAGACAATGGCTGAGTTATTAATTGTTGATACGGACTACAGATCGATCAACGACATTCGTCAAATTGTTGAAAACAGCGATTATAGTTATTTACGCATTTACCAGGCGAACACAGCACAAAAAGCATTAGATATCCTCAAACAATCCCAGCCGAGTGCCCTGCTTACGGATGTCTCCCTTCCTGATATGGATGGTATTGAATTTGCCAAAACAGTTCTTCAGCTTTACCCGGATATGCCTGTCATCGGGACTAGCGGGTTGAAAATGTTTGAGATTGTTCAAAAAGCAATTAATGCAGGATTTTCAGGGTACTTATTGAAACCGCTTTCCAAAAATGAACTTTTGAACACATTCGATCGGGTTTTAAAGTCTGTTATTAAAAAAGAAATGAATCAGACCGTAAGCCAAGATAGATTTGAACTGGATCTTCGAAAGCCGATTCAAAGTGCGGTTCAATATATTCAGCTTCATTACAATGAAAGCTTAACGCTCAAAAACATTTCGGACAAAGTATATTTAAGTCCTTCTTATTT
The DNA here is from genome assembly GCF_001750285.1 of Domibacillus iocasae. Classification (GTDB taxonomy): domain Bacteria; phylum Bacillota; class Bacilli; order Bacillales; family Domibacillaceae; genus Domibacillus; species Domibacillus iocasae. The sequence goes on along the minus strand of NZ_MAMP01000016.1, from coordinate 6,030 downwards.
CAGTAAGTCATTTAAAGAAGAAATGAAAATGACATTTGTTGAATACTTGTCCTGGATTCGCGTTCAAAAAGCAAAAAATCTGCTGCGGATGACCTCACTGCCAATTGATGTTATTGCGAATAATACAGGTTTTGCCAATTCCAGTTATTTTGCGACGACCTTCAAAAAAATAGAAGGGCGAACACCTACACAATACCGGGAATATTTTTACTTGGAACGAACAAAAAATGCACAATCAAAGTAATGCGATTAAATCTGCAGCCCAGGGAGGGGTTACCGTGCTGACAATCATCGATGAGATGTTGAGATGTGACCGGGAAGCAAAAAAAGGAATTTTAGCAACAATCATCAATGTTCAAGGGTCCACCTATCAAAAAGAAGGAGCAAAATGCTTTCAAGCCGAAGACGGGGGCCTGATCGGCTTATTAAGCGGCGGTTGTGTTGAAAGCGATATCATTGAGCATGGCCGTGAAGTACTGGCAAGCGGTATTCCGAAAACGATTCATTATGATTTTCGGGATGAAGGAGATCAAATTTGGGGACTTGGTGTAGGATGCAATGGGGCGCTGGACATATTTATTGAGCTATACGATCCTGCTGTCCAGCCCGAAAAATGTGACTATATAAAAAAGGTTTTTACAGCGAAGTCTCCATTTTCGATCGCTACCATAACAAAAGCAGAAAATCCAAAAACATTGGGAGAAAAATGGATTGTAAACAATGAGCAGGAAGAAATCTTTGGCGGCTCTTTTTCCCTTCCTGACAATGTAAGAAAAAGAAAACCAATGCTTACAGCTCTTAATGCCGAAACGGAAATATTTTTAGATTATATTGATCCTGTTCCTGAATTAATTATTTTTGGAGCTGGACCGGACGCGCTGCCACTTGTAAGGACAGTAAAAAACTTGGGCTGGACGGTAAAAGTAGCGGATCATCGCCCGGGGTTTGTTACAAAAGAAAATTTCCCGATCGCAGACGAACTCTTTCACGCACGTCTTGGGGAAAAACCGAATGTTTCATTACACGAGAATGCATTTGCGGTTATTATGAGCCATCACTTTGAGCAGGACCAAGCCATGCTGGGTTTTCTTTTGCAGTCTAACATCCGCTACATCGGCGTGCTCGGTCCTTCAAAAAGAACGAAACAGCTGTTAAAACCGCTGCTCGATCGCCATACAGTCGAATCGCTTCGTCTCGACCGTATTTACAGTCCGGTTGGAATCGATATCGGTGCTAAAAGTCCAGAAGAAATCGCGTTAAGCATGGCAGCTGAATTGATTAATATATACCGCAGCGGAAACGCCGTCCACTTAAAGGAAACAAAAGGTGAAAGTCTGATTAATGATTCGAACGAAACAAAACTGCATGTGCTGGCAACATGAAAACGGGCGTTGCAGGCGTTATCTTAGCCGCAGGTTTGTCAAAAAGAATGGGACGTCCAAAAATGATGCTTCCATACAACAAAAAAACAATCGTCCGTCATGTAATCGATGCAGCGCTCCGATCCCAGTTGGACAGCGTACTTGTTGTCATTAATCCGCAAATTGAGGGACTTCTTCAGGAAGTGTCCGCTGCCGGCGTAACGAAAGTGATATCAAATGATTCCTTTCATTTAGGCATGTCCACTTCTGTTAAGAAAGGGATTCTGTCTATGCCGCACAATGCGGAAGCAGTGGTTTTTCTTCTGGGTGACCAGCCCGGAATCAGTGAGCAGGTTATTAATCAAGTAATAGGGACATACCAAGCGCATGATAAGCCGTCTATCGTTCGTTCCGCTTTTTGGAATGATGAGAAAGGGCATCCCGTTTTATTTAAAAAAATTATGTTTGAGCACCTTTTAAAAGCGGAAGGAGACAGCGGCGGGAAAGCGGTTCTTCAAAGGTTCAGCAGCGAAATCGTTTATGCTGAATTGAATCAGGCAAACATTCCGGATATTGATACGCTTGAAGATTATGAAGTGTTGGTAAAAGAAAAAGGAGGGTGAAGCATGACAAACGTAATTGGAAAATCAGCAACACGGGTAGAGGATAAACGACTGTTAACAGGCCAGGGAAAATATATCGATGATCTGGGCACAAAAGTGAACACTGGGCACGCGGCTATTTTACGGAGCTCGCATCCGCATGCATATATCAAATCAATAGATAAAGAGGCAGCCTTAAAAATGCCGGGAGTAAAAGGGATTATTACAGGTGAGGACATACGCGGCCTTGTAAAACCTTTCAGTGTGGGTGTGATGGCGCCTGTAGAGTATTATCCGCTTGCGATTGATAAAGTGCGGTATGTCGGAGAACCCGTGGCGATTATTGTGGCAAAAGACCGGTATGCAGCTGAAGATGCGCTTGAAAAAATCAAAGTTGTGTATGAGTCGCTGCCCCCTCTTGTCGGTATTGAAAGAGCGCTGGAAGAGGATGCACCTATATTGCATGAAAATGTTGGATCGAACATTGCCAATCATCGTGAATTCAATTATGGGGATGTCGACAAAGCTTTTGAGGAAGCGGACCGTATTGTTAAACATAAATTTAATTTTCCAAAATATACAGCAACGCCAGTTGAAACATACGGTGTGGTTGCAGAATATGACCCTGCACATGATCAATACACTGTGCAGGCCAATTTCCACGGCCCGTTTGTTATTCATTCCATTATGGCGCAGGCACTTCAAATTCCAAGTAACAAATTGAGAATTATTGTGCCGAAAGATATCGGCGGCAGTTACGGGATCAAAGCTGGAATTTTCCCTTACATCGTTCTTTGCGGACTGGCAAGCAAACTGATTGGCTGTCCGGTGAAGTGGATTGAAGACCGGCAGGAGCATCTTTCCTCAAGTGCGAGCGGGACGGACCGAGTGACGTATATCGAAGCGGCTGTTGAAAACAGCGGCAAAGTAACAGGTCTTCGAATGAAGATGATTGATAACGTAGGTGCCTATATCCGCGCACCGGAGCCGGCTTCCCTTTACCGCAATCATGCCAATTCAACAGGCGCATATGATATTCAAAACTTACATATCGATGCGTATGCGATTATGACCAATAAGTCACCGACAGGCTTAATTCGAGGTTATGGCGGCCAGGAGCTGTACTTCCCGTTAGAGCGCATTATGCAGGAAGTGGCAAAAGAGCTGAACATGGATCATGCAGATGTGATCCGCAAAAACCTGGTTAAAGAAGCCCAATTTCCTTATAAAACGGCTTCAGGCGGTACGTATGACAGCGGAAATTACGAGGAATCGTTTGAATTAGCTCTTGCAACAGGGAAATATGAAGAGTTCAGAAAAAAACAGGAAGAAGCGCGTAAAAACGGCAAAATACTGGGTGTTGGTCTCGCTTGTATCGTTGAGCCGTCCGGTTCGAACATGGGGTACATTACCGTCGCGTTAACACCGGAAGAAAGAGCCGGTTCACTGCCAAAATCAGGCGCAGCAGAAGCAGCAACGGTCTCAATGGATCCGCTTGGCAGTGTGAATGTCCGAATTAGCACGACACCATCAGGGCAGGGACATGAAACCGTTGCGGCACAAATTGTTTCGGAAGTGTTAGGTCTTCCACGCGAACAAATTAATGTTGTAGCTGAATTGGATACATCAACAAGTGCCTGGTCGATTGCGTCCGGCAGTTATTCGAGCCGGTTCGCGTCATTGGGGTCGAGTGCGATTTATTATGCGGCGCATAAAGTCCGTACAAAATTATTTAAGATTGCAGCGGACCAGCTTAATGTAAAGGAAGCGGACCTTGAACTGGAAAAAGGATCGATTTTTGTTAAAAATAATCCGGACAAAAAGTTTTCTGTAAAACGCGCAGCTGGTCTTGCACACTGGCATCCAACTTCATTGCCTGATGGAATGGAGCCGGGAATCTATGAAACATATTATTACACCGCTGACGTGGCCCAAGCGCCGAATGAGCAGGATATGATTAATTCATCTGTGACATACGGCTTTGTTGCTGACATGGTGACAGTTGAAATTGATCCGGATACAGCAGAAGTGAAGATCATTGATTACTTTACTGTTCATGATGCCGGCAAGCTTTTGAACCCACTTATTGTCGACGGGCAAATTATGGGCGGCCTTGCACATGGATTGGGCGGTGCTTTATATGAAGAACTCGCTTATGACAAAAACGGCCAGTTTTTAACCGGTTCATTTATGGATTATTTATGCCCGACAGCTCCGGAAATTCCAAACGTGACGATTAAACATACAGAATCACCATCTCCTCTTACGCCACTTGGGGCAAAAGGTCTTGGAGAAGGAAATACAATGAGTGCGCCGGTTGCTGTTGCCAACGCAGTCAGTGACGCACTTGCTCATCTCGATATTATGATTGATGATCTGCCGTTAAGTCCAACACGCATTTGGAAACTAATGGGCGAAGCAAAAGAAAAAGTAACAACACCTTAAACAAGCAACGGAAGGGATGTAAAACATGAAGCCGCCAAAGTTCGAATATTATAAACCTGCAACCCTTGAAGAAGCATTAAATCTTTTGGAAGAAGCCGGCGATGATGGGAAAATCATCGCGGGCGGCCAAAGTTTAGTGCCGATTATGAACATGCGTCTTGCATCGCCAAAATGCTTAATTGACATTAATGGGTTAGAAGAACTCAGCTACATTAAAAATGAAGACAATACATTAAAAATTGGCACATTAACACGTCAAAGCGATGTGGAACAATCAGAAATGGTTGCTAATGTTTGCGGCTTGCTGGCAGAAGCGATCACACAAATTGGCCATGTACAGACGAGGAATAGAGGGACAATCGGCGGAAGCATTGTACACGCCGATCCAAGTGCAGAACTTCCACTTGCCTTACTGACGCTAAATGGCTCAGTACAAATAACGTCAAAAGATGAAGTCCGTACGGTGGCAGCAGAAGACTTTTTCATTACGTACTTAACAACAGACATCATGCCGACTGAAGTGTTAACAGAGGTAACGATTCCTTTAATGGAAGAAAAAAGCGGTTATTCGTTTCAAGAGATTGCAAGAAGACATGGAGACTTTGCATTGGTAGCTGCAGCCTGCCATATGACAGTGGATGACGAGGGCCTCATTACTGCGGTCAGATTGGCTCTTGGGGGCGTTGAAGCCATCCCATTGTTAATTGGTGACGCAGAGGACATTCTCACAGGCGAGCAGCTGTCTGATTCTTTGCTGGCGCAAGTAGCAGAAAGTGTTGAAATGGAATCCGATCCGGAGTCCGATCTTCATGCTTCAAGTGAATATCGAACTCATCTTGCTAAAGTATTAACAAAACGTGTTTTAACACAAGCATATGAAAGAGCAAGGGGGTAACGAAGATGGGCAAACATGAAATCGAAGTAACGATAAATGGGAAAGTATATCAGGAAGAAGTAGAGCCCCGTATGCTGTTAAGTGATTTTATACGAGATGTATGCGGGCTGACGGGTACGCACGTTGGCTGTGAGCATGGTGTGTGCGGTGCTTGTACAATCAATGTGAATGGTACAGCAGTGAGAAGCTGCCTTATGTTTGCTATTCAGGCTGATGGCCAGCAAGTTCAAACGGTTGAAGGGTTGTCTAATAACCATGAATTAACAGATTTACAGAAAAATTTCATTGAGTGCCACGGGCTACAATGTGGATTTTGTACAGCGGGCATTTTAATGTCAACGGAGGACTATCTTGAAAAAAATCCGAACCCGTCCTCAAAAGAAATAAAAGAAATGCTTTCCGGTCATTTATGCCGTTGCACTGGTTATGACGGTATCGTAAAAGCAATTGAAAAAACAATTGAAGAAAGAAATCAATCAGTTCTATCTTAATACGAAGGAGACCATACAATGACCATTACTGAACAATCTTACGACCATATTCGAATTGAGAAAAATGCAGAAAAGAAAACAGCGGAGATTATCTTTGACCGCCCGGAGAAAATGAACTACATCAGCATGGCGGGAAGAGACCAGCTCGGCGGCATTTTTGATCTGCTAAATGCAGATGATGATGTTCGTGTTATCATCCTAAAAGGAGCAGGGGACGTTTGTTTCTGTGCCGGAGG
>NZ_MAMP01000015.1 GCF_001750285.1 Domibacillus iocasae | reverse complement strand
GATTTAATACAGTACGAGTTGAATTTTTAATAGCTGCATTGGATGGTTGATACAATTCAGATGCCAATGTAGATTCCTCCTTTTTTGGTGCAGTAATTGTCGATGGAGTACCTGCTGGCGAAGTATTTCCCGTATTGAAGGTGATACCGTAATGTTTACAAACTGTACGGGCTATCACAAGGGCACAACGCTTGCCGTAACTGTCCGATTTAAGAAGGGCAAGATCCTCTGCATTCGTCATAAATCCCCACTCAACCAATAAAAATGGCGCATCTGTTTCACGGCACATGTGCAGATCCGTCCACGTCTTTGGCACTGAGGGGAAAAGACCGGTTCCCCACACAGGAAGATCCGGAAACTCTTTTTTATACTCTGAAAGAAGTAATTCTGCCAGGGCTTTCCCTGTCTTGATTGTGTGCCAATAAAAAACACCGAATCCCCGCCGTGACGGATCCGCATTTGCATTAGCATGATGAGAAATACCAATAGCGGTTTTATCTTTGGCGTACTGAGCATTATATTGACGAGTCCGCTCATTATTGAAACAGGATTACGTAAAGGAGAAGCTGCCGCCCTTCAGTGGCCAGATGTGGATTTCGATCAGCGAGTCCTCCATATTTCCAAAACGTTAGATTTTAAAGAAAAAACAAAAGAGAAATTGTTTGGGGATACGAAAAACTATAACTCAAGACGCAGCATTACGATCAGCCAGTTACTGGTGCAGTCTCTTCAATCCCATATTCAATACCAGAACCAAAACAAGCTAATCTTGAATGATGAATATCATCATGATTTGAATTTAGTTCTTTACCGTGATGACGGCAATTTCATCCCTAGCTCTTCCCTTTTCAATGCTTTTTCCAGGGTCTTAAAACGTATTGATCATCCTCCCCTTCCGATTCATTCGCTGCGGCATACACACGCCGTTTTGCAATTGGAATCCGGAGCAGATATGAAATATGTTCAGGAGCGATTAGGTCATGGCAGCATACAGATTACCTCTGATATTTATATGTATATATCGAAGAAATTGGAGCAAAAACAAATGGATCGTTTCGAGGAGTTTACCAGGGGGATGTTTGATTAAAAAGCGTACTTAAAAAAAACCGGTCAAATTCCGGTCAAGCAATTTATAAACCTTAAAATTTATCATTTTGACCGGTAAGAAAAAACCCCTTGAAGCCAACTGGCTCAAGGGGTTGATTCTCTTAGTACATTGACATGTACTGTTCGCGCTCCGAAGGGTGTACTTGTGTGCGGAACATATACCGATACAAATTCTTATTCTTTCTTACCCTCAAAATGCCTCTATTTCAAGGAATGATAAATTCTCTGCCTATCTTAAGGAATCTTATGTCCAAAAATTTTGGTCATTACTTGGACAAAATTTTGGTCATCACTCATAAAAGCCTTCAAAACATGTTCTTCCATAAAGATGTATAAATATCATAATGGATGACCCGAAATCTTAATGAATCTCACCTCTAAAAAGGCTCTATATCAAGGTTTTAAAAAATAACTCCTAAAAACAAATAAAAAAACGCCCAAATTAGGGCGGGGAAATGACGTGGAATTCCCCGCCATTTTTATTTTTGCTTTTTTTCTATTGATATAAGCATCCTCAACGTTCTTGGCTTACCCTCCTTCCAGGTTAAGTACCCCTTCTCTTTTAATGAATCCAGATGACCTTTTACAGTTGAAGATGAAGCTAAATTTAATCGTTCACATATACCCCGAATAGCAGGAGGGTAATTTTTTTCTTCTATATATAATGCAATTTCATTCAGTACTCTTTTTTGCGCTTTTGTTAGAAGGTAATTATGCATAAGCCTCTCTCCGCTTTTTCGGCTTCGCAACCGCTAAAATGTTTTTCCGCTTAAACGTCCTAGGCCCTCCGTGTTTCATGCAATACGCCCAAATGTATTCAGAATGAAATTTTCTTACGATAATATTGCGGTCCGTAATTACGCGATCGCTGTCGTGTACATAATTACAATGGGCTTTTGCTCTTCTAATGACGCTTGAAACAGTCCATAGGTGCAAGCAATAAAGAAAGCAAAGAGAATTGACCATTGCCACGAAAAGGTGATCGTTTTTTTATATAAATCTTCGTTATTTGAACCAATTGCTTTACCTATAAAAATGCTGGATGCATTCGCGAATCCCTCAAATAAATAAGCCATAATAAATTGAACCTAAACCAATACAGCATTGGCAGCCAATAATTCTGCACCAAATTAATTTATATACTAAAATGCTTTATTAGTTGATTGAATCAGACACACAGATTCCTTTTATATTTGTTTCTCTCTCTCTGATTCTGATGCTAATTCCGTTTCCTGTAAGGTTTCAAATTTACTAACCATATTCTGTAAGGTATGAGCTACTTCTCTTAGTTTGCCGCTTTGGTGCTGTGCATTTCCTACAACTTGGTGTTGTTGCTGGGCAGTTGCTGCTATTTCCTGTATAATGGCTGTTCCCTGTTCTGAAATAACACTGATTTCCTGAATTGCCGTCAAAGCCTCTCCTGATGCATCAGAAACAAGCCGAGAATTTGTAACGATGCTTTCCGACCTCATTTCAAGGTCTTCAACCGAGCTGAAAATTCTAGTGAACAGCTGTCCACTGTTTTCGATCAGTTCGACACCTTTCATCACATCTTCTACGTTAGTTTCATTCAGGGCCAATACCTTATTTGTTTGTTCATTGATTTCTTCTACTGTTGCTGTAATATCCTGCGCTGATGTAGCCGTTTGCTGAGCCAACTTTTGTATCTCCTGCGCGACAACGGCAAACCCTTTTCCTGCTTCACCTGCACGAGCAGCTTCAATAGAGGCATTCAGCGATAATAGATTGGTCTGGGAGGACACGTTACGTATTAATTCAACAATTTCACTAATACGGGCTAACTTACTGTTTAAATCAGATAGGTTTTCTTGCGAAATTTGACCGTTATGTTTAATCGACTGAATCTGTTTAGAAATGATGTTGACCTGCTCAGAACCGCTTTGAGACAAGTGGCTCGTTTCCGTTGCCATTTCTTTAATTTGGCGTGTTTCCTGATTCATCTGCTCTACTGCTTCAGCCATCTCTCTCATTAATTTTGTAAGGGATTCCAAATGGCGTGAACGGTCTTCCGCTCCCATTGCTTCTGTTTGGGTAACGCTAGCAATCTGATCTGACGCTTCTGTTAATTCCTGAAACGAAGCAAACAGCGTGTTTCCTGATTCGCTCAGATCTTCCGCTTTCTCATACACGTTCTGAATAATCGTATTTAACTGTTGACGCATAGATTCAAAGCCTGTGGCGAGCATGCCGATTTCATCTTCCCGGTTTAAGCGAATTGGATTACGTAAATTCCCATCTGCAATATCCTGGGTAAAACCCGCCAGCCTCTTGATTGGAGCGGAAATCCGACTGCCCAGCCAAATCGCAGAGCCAGTTCCAATTAATACAGACAAGATTAAAAACAACAATGGGTATAAAACAGCTTTTTGCTGTAATGAATCAATAAATGACGCGTCCATATCAACGCCAACAATCGCATCTGTTCCTTCAACCGGTTTAAAAAAGGATTTATGGGTCCCCCACTGATCCGTGTAAATTGAACTTAACACGGTACGTCCTTGTGTAAAAGCCTCTTCCTGTTCAGGAGTAAACGGCGATTCTTGCATAAACTCATCACTGCCATTTAATGCAACAATATAATCTTGATTATTCTGGCGGGTTAACACATATACATATTCAATGCCTTCATGCTCTTTCATGAAGTCATCCAAATACGCTTGCAATAAAGGACCGCTTTCTTCTGGATTTTGTATGGCATCCTCTACTTCAGTTGAAGGAAGCGACTGCGCTAAAGTAGATCCATTTTCTTGCAGTCGCTGATTAAATTGAGACAACACGTGATCATCAAGAATCGTATTTAATAAGTTAACAAAAAATAAACAAAGCACTAATGAAAATGTTACAAAGGGTACCAAAAATCCGAGCGTTAACTGAGATTTGAGAGATTTTTTAGGGCGTATGATCGGTAGTTTCAAAATATATGCTCCATTTCATGTTTTTTATGATCATGTGTTTGAACAAAGGGCTCTAGATTCAGATGAAGTAAATAACGGTTTTCGTCTAAAGTATTGCTTTTAAAGAAAACAATCGCAAATGTCCGGTCATGAGCGGCTTGAATCGGGCGGTACTCTAAAACATGGTTAAATTCCTTTTGAAACTGCTCATGTTGAACAGATTCAACCAGTCCTTGTGAAAGGGCAAGCGGAATTTCCGCGCAGCAAAAGCTGTAAATAGATTCATCCATTCCCTCAATAATACTCTTCCAATTAGGTTTTTGCTGCGTAAAATATTGCTCGTATACATTATGCCCGTAAGCATAGTAACCGAGGTCTGTTGTACCTGCTCCTGCAAACCGCAAAGGGTTGACTTCAATAGGAATAACTATATCCCCCTGCTTTCTTATTTCAAAATGAATTGGATAATTCCGTAAGGGGATCAGTTTTTGCAATTCTGTCATAAATGAATGTGCTTGGTCGTAAATTTCTTCAATCACCTGTTTAGAAGTATAGTAAATCCGGTCTGATGTATCGTATTCATCTTTGAAAAGCCGTTTGAACATGTTTAATATAACCGGATTTCCCTGTTCATCATAATATCCATCAACTGCATACTCTTCTCCCTGAATCCATTTTTCAATAAGAAGATTTTTTTGATTGATAACAGCCGGGTCATAAAGATCTTTTGAAAGCATGATGTCCGCTTCAAACTGGCGAAGCGCTTTTTCCCACTCTTCTTTCTGCTTTACTTTATAAACGCCCACGCTGGAGTAGCCGAAAGTGGGCTTCAGTACTACAGGAAATGGGATACGATCAATTTGCAGACTGAATAGATTATCAGCCGTAACTACTTGATAAAAATAATCAGGATATATGTTAGATAAAATGGCGCGCATCTTTCCTTTGTTTTTAAACAGTTTTGACCACCTATTCTGATCACTATCTGGACAATACGCATTTAATAAAGACAAACCGCTTTCCGAATTGGTCAGCAGACGTTGTTTTTCTCCAAGGGAGTCGAAAAAGGCTGTGCAATTAACCGGATTTTCCTCCTTCAAAACAGGAACTTCTAAATGTTCCAATGTTTTTTGTAATAAAGGAGAGAGAATTTGTTCGTTTAAAATCATCATGTTGCATACTACCCTTTCCTATTGGAATTTTTTTAAGACCACCTCCCATGAACCGAATAAGTAAAAAGCCCACCCGCTTAAAGGCCTGATCCCTGTCTTAAAAACAGGGATCAGGCCTTAAAAAGGTGGACTTTTCTTACGTACAAGCTGAAAAAACATCTCTTCTAGAGATGTGTCCATCTTCTTCGGCAACCCGGCTGCCTTAGCAGTCTGCTTTAGGCCCGTGGCTTTGCGCCCTTATCTTTCAATAAGTTTGCTATTATCGGAGGATATGAGAAATTAATATAAGACTCAAACTAATTATAAAGCACGATCCGTTTATAGGCAAATATACTTAATTTAAAATGTTAAATTCTTATCCAATCAATGATTGATTCTTTTCGACTATTATTTTCAGCACACTAGTGTCGCACTAAGATATCTTACATCTTATTCTTTTTGTAACATTTATGGATCGATTGATAGTTTTCCATTGAACACTTTTCGAAGATTTCTTTGAAATTTTTAACGATAGGATCTTTATCAAAATATGTTTTAAGGTTAATTTACATTCGTTCAAAGAGTTTTTGTATTGTTTTGCGCTTCTTTTAACTGATTCAACGCGGACTTATGAAATTATCGAATCAAAAGAGCCGCTTTGGTGAGCAAATAATGATTATTCCACTCGAATTTCTTAATCCACAATTTTGGTCGACTGATGATTAAGAAATTAACTGTAACTGTCTAAAATGATTAAACGTTTTTATAAAATCGCCGTTCAATCTAACAGAAAAATGGCATGTTTTGATCAATCTTTTTCAAAACATGTTATTTTCTATTTGCTCACTCATCAAGGATTTTAGTACTAATTTGATCGAACTTTATTCCAAACCTACAGCATGGAATACATAAGAGTCTGAAAAAAGAAAAAAGGGTGGGACTATACAAAGTCCTACCCCTTTTCTTTTAGCCGAATTGTTGGTACAACCATGCGCTTTGAGAATTCATCTGGCTCATTGCTTTCTCCATAGCAGTGAACTGTTTCCAGTAACGGTCCTCAATCCCTGCTAGGCGTTGATTAAAGTTAGCCATTTGTTTAGACAAACGAAGCAGTTCTTTTCCAATTGTATTACCTGTAGGAACGCTTCCTGCACTTCCAGCCGTTTGGCTTATTTTCTTCATACCTATATTTAATGTGTCTAGCACACGTTTTGCTATTCCATTTTCATTTGTCGTCGTTCCCGCTTTTGTAAACAACTCTTTTACTGCGTCTACACCAGAGGTCGTGCTCAGTATATCACGAAGCTTGGTTTCATCTAGGGTCAGCTTGCCGTTTTCATGATACGAACCTTTGACTGAAATACCGATTTCAGATAACGTATCGAAGTTCGTATCTGTTGCCCCTGCTAGGGGGTTGCTGAGTTCAGAACGCATCTCCGTTAAAATACCCTGTAACATGGAATCATTTCTAAGCATTCCACTTCTTGCTTTCGCATCCCAACGATCTGCTTGTTTATCACTCATAGCATCTCTTTCATCATTGGTAAGTGGTTGATAATCTGCATGACGATCTTCCTTTATTTTTCCATGAATAGCAGAGGTGACCTCATTATATGTGTCTACAAATTTCTTGATTTTAGTAATGATTTCATCCTTTTCTGTTTCAGTCGGAGGGTTTGAAACTGTGAAAGAACCCTGTAGTCTGAGAGGATCAACACTATCAAAAAGGTTTTTTAATTTAACATTCATTTCCCGATAATCGTCCTGTTTCCACTCTAATTGCTGCTCCTTTCTTTCCAATTTGATTAAAGGAAGACGCTCCGCGTCCATTAAAGATTTAACAATGCTTGCCGTATCCATTCCTGAAGCCATACCGCCAATTCTTGTTACCATGTAATCCACTCCCTTTCTAATTTTGTTTAGACTTATAAAAATTTATTAATATGTGTTAATATACACCCCCCTTTCTTCACATATCGGACATTCATACTAAGATGTTTAAATTTGTATTCATAATTGATTTTTGTGATTCTTTTATGCAGTTATTTTATGTACTCTAATTCCTCGTGTACGGTTAGCAGCAATATATCGAATTTTTCATAATATTTTCTGGCATGGTAACATTTAATACATACACGTTTTTGTGTTGCTACTGGTCTCCCTCCACGTATTTTTTTCCAAAAAATTATATAGAATGAATGAAATTTTGTTTGGTTGAACAAAAACTAACGATTTACAGATATTTTTTTACTTTCTTATTTCTGAATACAGCATAAATAGAATTATGTTGTGTAACAGCAAAAACCTCCTGACTTTTAAGAGTCAGGAGGTTTTGACTTATCGTCCTTTTTTGTGACCAGCTTTTTTTCGATGAAAATCCATGAGTAATAAGTAATCCAAAATAAAATAACTACCAAAAATCCAATATCTATTCTTTCAGGATAATTAAAATATAGATATAAAAAGGCTAGTAAAACTAGTGGAAACAGAGTCCAATATTTTTTTCTATGCAAGAGATCACCTCTTTTACTAGAAACTCAAAACACTTTGTTTTTTTGGCCATTATAAACTATTCATCACTGTATTATCTACACTTATAAAGCTCTGTTGTTTAATAATAAATGCAACATAAAGAGTATTATATTGTGTTCACAGCACTCCCAAATTTTAGATTAGGAGTGCTTTTTTGCTACTTATATTAAATGGTTCAGATTTTGGCAGTACTGCAAGATGCTATATACAAGTAGTGGATTTTAAGGTATATTTTACTAATAAAATAACAAGGTGATCATAGTGAAATATACTGGAAGAATAATAACAGCAATGTTAGTCTTTATCATTAACTGTTCATATATAAGCTATTACTTTGTAGTAAATGGACATGTAGAAATCATTGAAAAAATAGGATTGCCGGTAATGGTTTCTATTGCCTGGTGGTTTGGCAAACAGTATGATAGAGCCAAGTTTTTTTCTGAAAAGGACCCATTAACTGAAGTTTATAACAGAAGGTTTGTTTATAAATCATTCTCTAAAATGGCCAGTAAATCAAAAAAGGTTAATAGCAAGATCAATACCTTGCTTATAGATATAAATAACTTCAAGAAGATAAATGATACTTATGGCCATGAAGAGGGAGATTCCGTTTTAAAAGCAGTATCTAGAACTCTTCTTGCCAATCAAAATAAATCAGAAATCATTGCAAGATGGGGTGGAGATGAATTTGTCATTGTATCTCCATCTGGTGTTTATAAAGATCAAGCAAAGATCATTGAAGAAATTGAATTTGCAGTAAGAAAAGAATTGGGAAAATGTCCGGAAATTACGCCTGATTTAGGTATAGCAATAGGGATGGCCGTATATCCAGACGAAGCAAGAACGCTAAATGAATTAATAAGTATTGCTGACAGTCACATGTATAAAGTAAAACAGAAGAATCAGAAGCCAAAAACATTGATCTAACAGCCGGTATATACTAAAAATGAAGGAATAAAAGCGGGGATTAATGCAACATAAATAGAATTTTGTTATGTTAGTTATTTTTACAAGTAAAGATTTGTATTTAAATTATTAAGTGGAAAAATATATGGTAAAGGAATATAGACACGACAACTGAAATTCGGAGGTGTAATATGGAAGCCAAGCCTTATGTCTTGAAGTATGGAGAACAATATCTACGTTCAAATAAAGGCACAGGATCTGTTCATTTAACAAGCCGTTTAGTAGAGGCTGATCATTTCAAAAGTCAAAAATCAGCTCGAATTTTCGTTCGTTCTCTAATGGCTAATTCCAAGGGTTATATGATCGATTCCAAAATTAAAGTAAATAATGTAAAAATCTTTCAGTAAAGCTATCTTAAACAGTCAATGCAACATAAATGCAATTTTGTTGTATTGAAAACGCCCCGGCTGCTTTTAATAGCTGGGGCATTTAATGTGCAGTAAGTACGAACTGTTGTTTAACTGTCCAGCTAAATAATTTTTCATTCTTGCTCCAATCCATTATTTATCACAAGGTTATGTGGTAAGATAACAATGAATAAATTTAAGCTATATGGCTGATTAGCAACCAGTCGTGATAATGTTGATTATTGAAATAGATGGTATGTTTCATCAAGCCTTACTGACAGGTAAGAAATGTTCTAAAACACAATTAAGAAAAATGTATTTTCAAGCCAAAGAATTAACTTACGAAATAAGGGATTTTCCTCAAGTATTTTGCAGGCTGCATCATTTTGACCAAATAACTTATACGGAAGATATAACGATTGATTTTGTACTGGATACTGATACAGACAGAATTTACTCACCTTCATATTAGGCTATTTGAAAACCTTTAATTTTAAAGGTTCTCTTTAATTTCAGCTAAGTATCCGCATCATACGTTTCTAAAAATTAATCAACAGTACCGGTCTGCTATTGATCCACTTTTCATGTATACAAAACATTACCAGCACACTATACTATTCTAGTATTTTAAAAAACAGAAAAGGGGAACAAGGATGAAATGGTTTATATTAGCCATGAAAAACTCGTTTAATTTCACGGAGAGAGCAAGACGGAAAGAATATTGGATGTTTATTTTAATCACATCTATTATTAGTATCGCTCTCAGTATTTTTGAAACATCGGTTGGACTAGAATTTACAGAAGATGTTGGAATTTTTAGCACTCTTTTTTCTATCATTCTTATTATTCCAAGCATTTCAGTGACAGTACGCCGACTTCATGATATTGGCAAAAGTGGATGGTGGGTACTTATTAATCTAATACCTATAATTGGCCAAATTGTTCTTCTGGTGTTTACGATTAAAGACAGCACACCAGGAACTAACGTTTACGGACCAAATCCAAAAGAAGTAGTCTAATCAAAAAAGTTTTATATTCAATATCGGTCCACTATTGATCTATAAAACGAAATACAACATAAATGATATTTTGTTGCATTCACGCAGATACAAGAAAACAGGCGCTACCCCTTGGTTATCAAGGGACAGCGCCTGTTTTTATTTGGCTGCTGATATTTAAATGCAAAATGTTGGATAAATATGTTATATTGAATGAAACATATTGAAGAGAAAATGAGAGATTTTGATGGCTGGAAAACAAGGACAAACAGCGTAGATCCAATCTGGGATCCAGAGCAGATCCGGGCAATGAAGGAGTATCTGCTTCACCAGCCGTAACGGGATTATTTTTTGTTTACCTTCGGTATGAATTCTGGGCTGCGTATCAGCGATATGGTGGGATTGCTTTTGATGGATGTCCGAAATACGGATCATTTGCGCATTAAAGAGAAAAAACAGGCAAATTCCAAAAAATTCGCAAGACCGGCGCTTTAAAACAGGCAATCGAGAAATATACGCGCCAGATGGCCTATTCTTCTGACCTATTGTTTCCTTCCCGAAAGCCCAAGGTCCAATTGGGCGCGAAACTGCCTGGAGGGTCATTAATGGGGTTGCAAGGGCGTGTGACTTAAATGGAGCGCCATCGGCACGCATACAATGCGAAAAACGTTTGGCTACCACTTTTATCAGCAGACAAAAGATGTGGCGATGCTTCAGCAGATCTTTGGCCATTCTGCTCCGTCTGTAACTCTTCGGTATATTGGAATTAATGAGGATATGATGGACCAAGCGTTACAAAGTTTTTCGCTTTGATTAATTACATAATACCAGCTGAAAAAATGAGAATACTTCTAAAATAGTGAAAATGAAAAGCCCCCTTAGCGCTCAACAAAGGGGGTACCTTAAAAGTATAAATTGTTAGTCTGACTATTCTTGTAAAAAAGTCTTCACTCGTTTTACATACGGTTCCTTATCATAGGAAAAATACAATTTACTCGAAAGTTGAATAGGATCACCAAAGAAAAATCTTTCATAAAGCGTTTCGCGTGTACCAAATGAGCTCATCGTTAAATCCCATGCTAAACGGAAAATCTTAACGCGATCCTCTGCATTTCTGGATTTAGCCTGCAAATATTGATCTAAATCTTTTCGAATACTGGATTGAAAAGTATTTTCTGTTGGAATCGTCACCAATCCACTTGCCCCTAACAGCTGAATGATCTCAGCAAACCTTGGATAAACCCGTGAAAATAAGTTGCTGGCGATTTGGAGTGTTGTTTGATCTGGCCGCATAAAGCCCCATTCATCAATTTCGGCTTCGATCTCTGACTTGATCACCAAGGCTTTCATCGTTTCTAATGCGACGATAACTTCAGAAGCTTTTTCCTGAACGTGCTGGTATTCCGCGATATTAATCGTATCGATAATGGACTGAATAATTCCTAAAACAAACTCTGTTTTAACAATCTGTCTAGAGACAACTTGATGCAATGTAAAAGGTAAAAACGAACTAGAAGCCATAAAGCTGTTCGATACTTCTAGGTTGTCATAATAAAACACACGTTCCCACGGAACCAGCACATTGTCGAAAACAACAATCGTATCCATTTCCTCAAAGCGTGAGCTTAATGGATAATTAAAGGAAGAGTCTCCTTCAACAAATGAATCCCTGCAAATAAATTTAAGGCCTTTACTATTACTTGGTATAGAAAAAGCAAAACCTTTCGCTTTATCCTGAATACCACCTGCTGAAAAAACCATTATTTCATCCGTTATTCCACCCTGTGTGGCCAGTAATCGAGCACCTTTTACGATGATACCCTCTTTGTTCTTTTTTATCACTTTCGCTGCAATAGGTTCATCGGTATCTTCAAAATAAAATTTTGCTCGATTTACTTGTGGATCAATAAATGTGTGTGTCATGGATACGTCATTTTCGCGTGCATATTCGTAGAACTTTATTATATTTTCAGGAAAACAATTTTCTTTTCCTTTCAAAAAATTCGCAGATGATGCAAACGCCATTAATACTGTATTCATATAGTCTGGACTTCTTCCCATCATTCCATTGTTCGATATAGCCCATTGTTGGATCATTGCTCGTCTCTTTATTAGATCATCTCTTATTTTCGGCTGTAAATACGACATACCTACAGGCTCTCCAGTTAATGGTGATGGATAGGTCATGACATCTTTTAATGATTTAGCAAGCTGTAGGTCATATAACGCTGCTTGACTTTTCATTATCCCCTTGAATGCAGGGTATTCGGAAATTTTGCCTGTCACAGGGGCTCCATCTATCCATACACACGTTTTTAGCTGATCAATCCGTTCAATGTAATCCTTGCCGGTTATAGCAGGCATACGAACACTCCTAAAAGTTAGTTCATTGTTTTTATAATGGCCGTATAGAAGCCGTTCATCCATTTCTTTAGTTACAGCATATTAAAATGGCCTATTGATTGTTACTATTAGGCGACCTTATGTATCGCATAAGCACTAATTAATAAAAAATGAAAGGAAAATGAAAATAAGGAGCTGAGAATGAAATAAAGGCTAAGTAGCACAAAACTATGTGCTCTGCGAAAAGATTGACTCGGGTTAAACATGACATGATAAGCATTCCAAATTAAGAGCTTCCAATGACCTATATCTGCTCTTTTTCTCTGTATATACCTTAAAATCAACATTTCTACGTTTAAAATTTTTGTGCGGACTATTGTCATGATATGATAGTCCAATGATTTGAAATTTGCTGACGAAAGAAGCGTGGACGTTTATATGAATACAACATACACAAGACCAAACAATACCCAATTTCGAGATATTGAAGAAGCGGCCATTCGAGCGCTTCAATTAATGGCGGAATTCGTTGACATAAATACATTGTTTATCGCGCGGAATGACGGAAAAACAAATCGCATGATAAAAGTGTTTAACAAAGAAGATATATTGGTATCTGAAGGAGAAGAACTTCCTTTTTACGAAAGCTATTGCAGCTTAAGTGTAAAGCATGGAGACAGAATCCTCATTATTCCTGATTTAAGTATGGATGAAAAAACAAAAGAAATGAATGTAACGAAACATTTAGGAGGCGGCACGTTTATCGCCATTCCCATTAATTATAAAGATGGCGAAAACTATGGAACGATTTGTGGACTGGATACGAAAAAACACTCTTTTACTGATGAACAAATATCGCTTTTTGAAACGATGTCTTCCTTGTTAACGTATGTACTTGAACTTGATTATTCACATCAGCAGCTTTATCAAACAGCAGCACCCGTTGTGCCGATTACAAGCGGCGTCGCGATCCTGCCAGTTGTTGGCGACATCGATGAACGTCGGGCGGAAGGCATCATTGAAACAGCTCTGTTTAAAAGCCAAGAACTTAGACTCAATCACCTTGTCATTGATTTATCCGGTATTATGTACATAAATGAAACCGTAATCGCATCGCTCTTGAAAATCGTCACAATCTTAAAACTCATTGGCGTGACTCCGATATTAACGGGGTTTCAGCCGGATCTTGCCATGAAAGCCGTTCAGATGAATGCGGAGTTGGGTACTATTTTAATCGTGGCCAACTTGGAGCAAGCGCTGAATCATATTGGATTTGAGCTTAAAAAGTAAACAGGTCTTCCGTAAAATGGCAGACCGGTTTTTATATTTAGGCTTTGTTAAAGCCTAATGTTGATAAAAGCCCTGTTGTTTGTTCTGTGATACACCTTATGGACGTACTGTTGACTAACTGCTTTAGGGATAATAAGGCGATGTTCTTGTTTCCGTTTCTAATGAAGCATAAGTGAATTCCATTCGTCTCGATTCTGCATCACCAAAAAAATTAGTGCTATAAACCGTTTCAATACTTACACTTTCTGACAGTGAACGCTCAAGCTCAATCCATGATACATACCTATCATTAAAGCTACCTACCTGCCTTAATAAAGCAAATGGCTTTTTAGCAATTACTTCATTTCTGTCTAAGTAAACAACTCGAACAGTCTTCCAACCAAATATTCCTGTCCCATATTGAATAACTTGAATATGACGGTCTGTATAAGGTGAGTGACTTTCCAATACTACCTCTTTGTCCAAAAAGACTACATAGAAAAGAAAAAGGAATATTATAACCCATACTTTTTTTAAAGTCTTCACCCTCATTTTGCACACCTCATAGTAAAATTTTAATAAACAGTATCGGTCAACTGCTGCTCAATCTAAAAATAAGATTGTTCATTTATACGGACCCACTGTTGAATAACAATTGAGTTGTTTTGCTCTTAATGTTTTAGGAACTGTTAAACGACAGTATTGATATTCCATCAAAAGAACAAATAAAGGAGCAAGTACTTCCCTTATTTGTTCTTTCTTTAACTAACGCCCTCGTTACTTTAAGGACATTATTTCACAAACTTTTAATGGTAGAGAACCTTCAGATCGAATCCACGCTGTTTTTCCCTTTTCTAGCAACCATGAAAACCCCTCTTTTTTCATTCGTTTTGTTATATTAAATATAATATAAATATCCAATATGTCGTATTCAAAGATCGGCATCCAAGCGAAAACAGGTGTGATCCCTTGATAACTAAGGGATCACACCTGTTTTCTCGTTCATTTCCAAATGCAACAAAATACCCTTTATGTTGTATTCACTACTTGTTAGATTGATAAATCTTTTAATTCAATAAGCTCCTATCCTCACCCTATATCTTTAAGATCTAAAAAATAAGCCGATATATTTATTAATATGTTTGGTTAGAGGTAATCTTTAAATTATTCAATTAAATCTGTTTGAATATCTTATACATATGGAGTTGACATAACGTCACATTATCAGTAACAAATCCCCCTCAGATTCTGTGAAATTTGAGTGGGATAACAGCATTTCATTTGATTTTTTCAAGATAATACCAACGAAGTAGAATTTTTCATTTCTACCCTTCTCAAATTCATACACTTTAAACAATTGAGGCGATTATATGGCGTCCTTTAGACGGTCTGCATTTCTTTTTATTCTTATCTACTTTTTTACATTTTGTACTTGGATTTTTATCTTTCGGGAAAATGACTGGATGCGCTTTTTAGGGACAAATATTTTTTCAATGATAGGAAGCATGGTCAGTTTTATTTGGCTATTTCAAACTTATCAGGTTACAACGACAAAATATCGATATTTTTGGCTTCTACTAAGTATTGGAGCGTTGTTTTATACTGCGGCCTATAGTATCTGTTTTTACTATCAAAATATTTTATCAATAGCGCTCCCCTATCCAAGCTGGGCAGATATCTTGTGGTTAGCAACTTACTCCATTTATTTAATTGCCTTTATCTATAGAGCAAAATTGATGCTCAACTCTGTGTCAATTAGGCCATTTATCTTTAATATTGTTCTCTTCATGATTATAGTTGTTGCCCTAAGTCTTCAATATATAATTGAACCTATTTGTGAAATATCTGGTAACTCAATAAGTTATACTTTGGTCACCTTGGCTTATCCAATATTTGATTTAGGGTTCTTACTTGTTGCCATCAGTTTATATTATCTTTCCCAATGCCGGGATCAAAAAATATTTTTCCTGGTCATTTTCACTGGATTTATTATACAAATTATTGGGGATTTACTTTATGTTTATTATTCTTTAAACAACACTTCGGCCGTAGGTTATTTTATTGATCCCTTTTGGCAAATCCCATTATTGTTAAAAGGCTTAGCAGGATTATACTCTCAGGAACATCAAAAGGAAACTAACTCTACTTCTCCTCATTATGTAAAGAGTAACTATAGTATTTTTCTTTATGTAAGTGTTATTTTTCTTTTGCTATTGATTATTTATAAGAACTATCACCATATAGACTTCCTAATTATCGGCTTCTCTCTTACCGTCCTACTAATTATCGTACGCCAGCTTTCGATAATGAAAAAAAACGAAAAATTAATGGAAGAATATAAATATTTAGCGTATCACGATCCCCTGACCAGCTTATATAACCGATCTAAGTTCAACGTTGATATACAGGAGGTGCTTAACCAGGCCAAAAGCAACGGAAATATGGCAGCTTTGTTGGTAATTGATTTAGACCGTTTTAAAGGGGTAAATGACACTTTAGGACATTATATAGGAGACGAATTACTAAAAGAATTTTCGCAACGAATACAAACCGTCTTGCAAGAACGCGGTATTGTCTATCGGATAGGGGGAGATGAATTTCTGATTTTGCTTCCTCAAATAACCGATATGTCTCTTATTCTTACCGTAGTAGAAAGCATTCTAAAAGGCTCAAGTAAACCCTTTTCAATTAAAGGTAATAAACTTGTGATCACTCCAAGTATAGGAATAAGCATCTATCCGGAACAAGGAGAAGATGCCGAACTATTACTCAAAAATGCTGATGCAGCCATGTATCTAGCAAAAGAAAAAGGGAAAAATAATTTTCAGTTATATAATCCAACAATTCATAACCTACTGTTTCGAAAAATGAATATAGAAAATGGTTTAAGAGGGGCTATTGAGAAGAACCAGTTTTCTCTTCATTATCAGCCCAAAGTAGACATGCGTACAGGAAAGATGGTTGGAACGGAGGCTTTACTGCGATGGGAACATCCGGAACTTGGGATTGTTTCTCCTGCTGAATTTATTCCAGTAGCTGAAGAAACGGGGCAAATTGTTTCGATTGGCGAATGGGTGCTGAAAACAGCTTGTGAACAAATAAAAAAGTGGCAGACCGCAGGACTGCCTTTAATATACCTGTCAGTAAATGTTTCTGTCCGTCAATTTCAACAAAATGATTTTATTCAAATGGTCCGTAATATCCTACAAGAAACCCATTTAGATGCTCATTTTCTTGAACTAGAAATTACTGAAAGTATTATACAGAATCTAAAGCAGTCTACTGAAATACTCTATGACCTAAGAGTACTCGGAGTTCGAACGTCAATTGATGATTTTGGTACCGGCTATTCATCCTTATACGCCTTGAAAACATTACCAGTCGATGTCATAAAATTGGATAAATCTTTCATTGATGACCTTAATGATCCAGCTAATCAAGCCATAGTAAAAGCCATTACAGAGATTGGAACGAGCTTAAATCTCCAAGTCATCGCTGAAGGAATAGAAGAGGAACAGCAGGTTAAAATGCTGTTAAAACACAATTGTAGATATGGACAAGGCTACCTTTTTGGAAGACCTGTACCCGCAAAAGAATTTGAAAAACACTTGCTAAACAATAGGAACTTTGTGTAAAGGATTATTGACTAACCAAAAACCTGTATTTGGCATTTAGCTGATGTACCAAATAGTAGTATATTTATTCGTTATTAATATAATTTATTCATTCTGATTTTGTCGCTTGACATGGAGCCTCTGCGGACAAATTTTTTCAAAAAAAATCAGAGCAATAAAAGAGCAATAAAAAAGAGCAGCAGTCCGAGGGCAGCCGCTCTTTTTTTATTTTTGAGCAAACAAATAGCGCCCTGTAGGATGCTTAATCATTTTTCTTATGTTGGATAAATTCTCTCACTGCTTGCAGAACCATTTCTATGATCCGCTTATCCTCTTCATCTTTTGGAGATCTGTAAAAACGTACTTCCTGAACGTATGCCGGCGAGTCTCCCATCAGCATGAAGAGAACATTAACGCACTCATCCAAATCAATGATACCCCCCACTAACAGCTCATCAATCCTTCCTAAATCAGTATCATCAATAAAAAGATCTTTGTTTATAATTTCCACAGATTTCTCACCTCTTTAACAATTATAATGAAAACGGAAGAAACATAAGAGTATAAAAACACTATGCTTTGTAAATTTATAAGAACGACCTTAGACTGATGAAGCTTAGTTAATTTGAAGATAGTCTACCTTGACTTTTTCAAAGTCTGTAAACAACTTCTTATCATCGATAGAAAATTTTTCTTTTTTTAATCTTTTTACTATAAGAGAAAGAGCCTCTTGGAAGCAATTTATTAGATATTCTCTAATTTCATAATCAGATTTTTCTTCCCATCTAGATTTTGGCATACCTATATCAACTGTAATATATCGATATTTTTTACTTAATCTTAATTTTTCACATCCTTCAAACTTCCAATAATAAATATTACCGTCTATTCTCCCAATAGGTGCAAATTCATCAACGTCATTTGAATACGGATAATCACAATATTTATCTAATAACAAACTCAGTTTAATTAGGTGAGGTTGCATAACTTCACCAGCTTTTGGACCACCTATTTGACATCCAAAAGTAATATAAGATGAACTTTCCATATTATCATCTCCGTTTACCGGCCTAGCGTTCTCGATTATGAGGACCTGGTCGGGTTTCTACTAATCTACGTTCCATTTTTAAGATAGTTTTTCTAGGACCACGTTTTAATGCAATTACCCGTCCTTTGCCTATTTGTTTCTTGGTATATCTTTTTGTTGGGTCTTTATGTTTAGTTATCTCCCATTTAAGAAGATTACCATGTTCGTCTACTTTTTTATATAAAGTTGCGGGATTATAGTTTGATCTATTCCCGTGCCCCTTACCAGTTTTCAGTTTTTCTTTATACCTTTTGGCTGCATATTTAACACTTTTTTTCGCGACGTATTTTATAACGAGCCGGCCACCGACATATACACCTACCGCCACAAGTGGATGCTCGCCATCCGGGTTATCTAGCATTACGGGATTGTTCTGTACATAAGCATATACTACTTGTGGCGGTCAACTGATTGTTTGCATTAATACATATATGAAAATAGAAATGGTAATGATTCTTACCTATAAACTAAAAACAGCCCTTTCTTCAATTGTTATTGTTAATAGCCGTCCGTAATCGTGACTGTATTTTCATCTTCTTAATAAGTTTTTCTTGTAAAAAAAGAACCTCGCTGCTTCAAAAATTAACAGGCGAGGTTCTTCCTATACTTATTATCTGTCAAATGTTAAGCAGTAGTGTACTTACAAAACTAGCTTGTAATTTCAATCTGTATTCTTTAAAAAATCAATAGCCATATAAGCTGCCTCTCTTACATCAATAGATTTGTGGCTTTTGTATTTTTCAAGTAACCCCAAGAAATCTTTATCTCTAGAGTAGCCTAAAACTTCGAGGATGTTGGACAGTGAATAATCGTCTAACCGTTCTAGATACTGTATAGTAGACTTAAAATCAAAATCTCTTATATCTTGATACATAAATATAAGGTTTATTGCATCAGAAATTCGCCTTATAATTTCATTCTTTTTTTCTATTATTAATTTTGAAAAAAGGAAATCTAATATCTCATTAATTCCTTCAATATTTTCATCTTTGTATTCATAGCTCTCTACAAGGTCACAAAGAACATAAAGTGCTTTTAATTTTGAAGAATCATTTTGCTCATAAGCAGAAGATATATCTAAGAATAAATTATTTTTTTCACCTGACAATTTAGCGTCTCCTTCTTGTTGGAATGTGAGTAGAGTTTCCTACACTTTCATCATAATAAGGGCTCTTTTTATTCAACAAATTCTTTTTATGCCAATTTCCTTTAGAATCCATAAACCATTTTCCTCTTTGAACCCTCATAGTCCAACCTTTTCTAGCATTTGACCCTTTTGGAGCAGACAACAAATTTACCGATATTTGGAGAGGGTATCAAAATTAACATTGTAATTTAAAGGAACTTCTAAGCTAGAAGTTCCTTATTACATATACCAGTCAATAGAGGTTTTTTGGTCGCATATTATAGCTTCCCAATTCATCAATTGAACAATATCCTCAATGCTTTCATCTTTCGCAAACAACAAGGTTGTAAAGGAGTCATACAAACTCATAAAACCGTAATCCGTATTTTCATCAGCCACAATTAACTCTAGACCCGACAGGTTACATATATCTAATGAAGACGTATCGTTGATATTCAATAATCCATTATTATCGGATATTGGGTCTGAGAAATATAACTTTTTAGCTCCTTTTGAGCCAATGACTTTCAGTAAACTATCCATCAAAAACACGGATGTACTATCTTCTGTTGGATAAAAAAAATCTGGGTTGAGATTTAAATTTAATTTATTAGCTAAATCTTTTCTTTCATATTCTTTATTGAAAGCACCGATGGAAGTTATCAAAGCTAATGCCAGTTCTTTATAGGAATTTAAACCACTATCAGAAATCATTTTTCGCCAAGGAACGCATTTGCCAAGTGTAATGATCTCTTCATCGCTCGGATAAATGTGTTGATATGAGTTTTTCCTTATTGTTTTTTCCCACCCTGAAGGCATTTGGACAAAAGGGTGGAGTAATAGTGCTGCGGATTTAAAGTTGCCTGGAAGTTGTTTTAAGATGGATGACTTATCATTTAACCAAATATAATCTAACAAATTATACCCTCCTTTTAGACGTTAAATGCTGAATTTAGACAAACGTAAGCTATCATATGTATCTGTCATTTCCAATGCAAGTGATGACAGCAAAAACTCTTTAATATTGTGCCTAGTGCTTTCATTGCTGCGACTATCCACAAAGAGGAACCACGCAAGGTAATTAGCAAGATATTTTGTAGCCACGCTCTTAAAACGGTTTATCCATTGTTTTATACGTGAATGGAGATCATTCACATTTTGAATATGGTATAAGCCCTTTATAACGTGCTTTCCATCATTTGATTTAATTCGGTAATGTTCTATGCCTTTCTCTTTTGCGTAAGTTTTATAGCCTCTCCAAGCATCTGTTACAAGTATATTATCAGTTGTTAGCTTTGAACCAATCATTTTACCAATTTTGGTTTTTACAACACGTCCCATACAAGCAATTTTGGAGACAGTTGCTTTTGTACGGTCTCTCGCCACCAAAACACAAACCTGTTCGTGACTGATTCCTCTGTGCTTGGATTTCCCGCCACGTTTACGAGGTTTACGCCCAACAATGTCACTCTGCCCTTTTTGCGAGTATAAAAATAGGTCTCGTCAACTTCCACGATACCTTCAAATTGTTCAAAATCCATTTTTTTTAAGGCGTTTAACAGTTTGTGTCTCCAATAAAAAAGGGTAACCCAAGTAACCCCTATGATTTCAGCCGATTTTCGCAGAAAATAACCTCTAGACATACAATCAATGAATGTAATCCATTCCGTTACTCATGACTCGGCGATTTCGCCGATTCGTCTTGCAGCAACCGGTCAAAAAGACCGTTTTCTTTAAAAGTGATATCTGCCTTGTCCAGTGAGGACTCTCGCCTTTTAGGGAGTCCATTTATTCCGGAAATTCCTTTTTAGGGAGTCGCAAATGTCGCAATGGATTGTCAAGACTAAATCAGGCAACTTTTTAAAGGACAGTCGTTTGTATTCAATTGGACTCACATAGCCTAGGTTCCGTGAATTCGCAGCTTGTTAAACCAGTTGACATAGTCACTGAATTCGAGTGTAAGATGCTCCAAACTATCAAATTTCATTTGGCTGATAAACTCTGTTTTTATTACTTTGAACGTCACTAACATTTCATCAATCAGCTGGTTTTTGAACTCGCTGCCACGTGCTGTGTGAAACAGCTGGATGTCTCGCAGATCACCTTGAACTGACACTTATTTGGCTTCATAATAAGTATCTCCCTCGTGGAATTCTGCAGGACGTCCGCAGTTCTCATACCGAATATTTGTCTTGGTTTCGCTTGATGACATTTACGTTCACCCCATTATAGATTGAGGTAAAGAGTTCTTCAACCAAGTATATTACTGTTTTAGGAATGTAATTTTTAATGATTTAAAAATCGCATTATCGTTTGACAGAACCTCTTATTAAACTGCTTCGTTTAAATTGAAACCCTTTAATTTTCACACCAATACCCGATTATCCATTAAAAACACCAAAAACATTCGTAGTTTTACCGGTTGCAGGCTTTGTAAATCAAATATTAAGATTTTAAGAATCCCTAAAGATTGGGTAAATCTATCATTTTCTTCGATTTAATACATTATGATGAAAACGTTAGTTGAAAAATTGGAGGGAATTTATTAATGTCAATCAAACCAAGAAAATCAGGCGCGGCACAAAAATTCATGTATATGAGTGCTTCTGTCGCATTAGGGTTGTCTCTATTCGCATCAACATCTGCATCTGCAGAAAGGAACGAATATACAAACAAAAAGCCTTCCTTTGAATTCGGGCTTATTACCGATATCCAATACTGTGATTGTGATGAAGCGGGTGTACGCTATTACCGAAATTCGATAAGCAAACTGCAGGAAGCAACTGCTGAACTCAATCAGCATGATCTTAAGTTCACCGTACAGATGGGCGATATGATCGACCGGAACCTGGATAGTTTTAATACCATTCTTCCTTATTTCAACAAAATTGAAGGGCCAAAATATAACGTGCTCGGCAACCACGATTTCGCGGTACCAACAGACCAAGTGATCGACATTTTGGATATGAAGAATCAATATTATGACTTTGCTGAAAAAGGCTGGCGTTTTGTCGTGTTAGATACCAATGACCTGAGCCTGTATGCAAATGAACCTGGTTCCGCGAAATACCAACAAGCCGAAAAGATGTATAATCAACTAAAAGCGTCGGGAGCGAAAAATGCCCAGACCTGGAATGGCGGAGTAAGCTCCGAACAAATGACATGGCTACATAACGTTCTGAAAAAATCGGCTAAAAAGAATGAAAAAGTCGTGGTGATTGGGCATCATCCGGTATACCCTGCCAACGAGCACAATGCATGGAATGACGCAGATATTACGCGGGAACTAGAGTCCGCGGGCAATGTAGTGGCTTACTTTAACGGGCATAATCATGCAGGCAATTATAACGAGAAAAACGGAATCAAATATGTGACTTTCCAGGGCATGCTGGATACACCCGATACCAATGCGTACTCTGTAATCCAAGTGTTCAAGGATCGTTTAGAGATTGATGGTTTTGGCCGAGAGCCGGACCGCATAATCAAGGTGAATACTATTCACAAACACGATCAAGAGCAAAATGAACATGCCGAACATTAATAACAGCAGAACAAGTAAAAAAGAAAGTTGCCAAATTAAACAAAAATTCAAGCAGTGAACAATAAGAAAACTGCCCATCAACAAGGACTTTCCTGCTCTGTTGAGGGCAGTTCAATCAAATTCGATTTCTATTCATTCATTAATATACATCTTATTACCAATCCGATATTTGGTTACGGATACTTTTTGATAATAGGATTGTACCCATGTTCAGCATTAAGAAGCACCCGGGCTTCTTCAGCTGATTCAAGAGACGTAAACATTCCTGTATAAACCCGTGTATCCTTTTCTCCTTTAAATGCATTGAAGCCGATTTCTTTTGCTACTACTTTGACTGCTTTCGGCATGCCAAATGTGTCCCCCCTTATATCCTCCTAGACCAATTCCGGTCTTTTCAAGAAGCCGCACAGTAGCATGATGTATCCATATCTATCCATCCTCTATTATGAAATAACCATGCTTCAGGGCATTTTATTGACTCATTTCAATGCAACCTTTTTGTTTGTTTCGGAAATTCACTTTAAAAGGGTGCATTACTACAAACGGATAATCCGTCTTAAATCCTTATGTACCAGGGGTGCAGCTTGCAACCTTTCTGCTTCTGTTCCGTTTCGGAAAAGTAACGTTGTACTCCAAAAGTACAACAAACGTTACCCTTCAGCGTTACCATTCAAAACATCGATACAACAGGGTTTAAGCTGCATATATAGCCGCTTTGTTTGTTTTAGAAACAGCTAAAAAGGGTGCAACCTTTGCGGTATTTGAGTTTTGTTCCGGAAAAAACCTTAACATTTCTTAACATGTACTCCGTAAAAGTACTACGTAAAGATTAGCTCAAACCCCTTATCCAACAGGGTTTAGCGGTTGCAAATCTATGCATCCTTTTTTGTACAACATTTGGAGTACAAAAAATAAATACGGAGTACTCCATTCAAAATACTCCAAATAAAGAAGCGCTCCAATCGTAACGTTACTATTCAAAAGGAACGTTGTTTTAACGTTTCGACACGCCTTCAGACCGCACCGGCAAGCGGTTTGTAACGGTAAGTTTTAACGTTACAGCAAGAATTGAGTTTGTTTTTTTAAAACATCTAGTTTTGCCTAGTTTTGTAGCACAAGAAAAAACTTAGCATTTACTAACTTTTGTAGCATTTTAAATAAGAGGTTCTGCAAGGTTTTGTAACATTTGTATTTGGCAATTAAAAAATGCTGTTTACGGCTGTATGTTTTTTGAATGTAAGAAAGCCGAAAACATACAAAGAATGAATAAAAACTTGCATATTTTCGGCTTATGATAACTTTGGATATTAAACTTAAAGCACCCCGTTAGTTAAAGAAGAAAGTTATAAAAACCACTCACCCTGAGCAATTTTTTCTACCTTGCCTCCTACATAAACACTAATTCTTCCGTTTTCGTCACTTGCCTTTAGAAATAATAAAGAAGGTCTTTTTATTTCATATCCCTGCTCTACACGAATACTAATCTCACTTTTCTCAAAGTAACGATATTTAACTAAGTAAGAGGCTAAACAGCCATTCGCACTTCCAGTAGCTGCATCTTCGGGAACACCATAATAATCTGCAAAGTCTCGAACATTAACATCATTTTCCGAACTATATGCTTCAGGACAAAAAACCATAATTGCTTTTGCATCTGTATGTTCAATTAACTCAAAGTATTTTTCTTTATTAATCCTTACTTTTTTAACCGCTTCTAAAGATTTTAAGGGGACAATAATAACGGGAAGCCCTGTTGAAACCTCTTGAATAGGAAATTGATTATCTATGTATTCTTTATTAATATTTAAAACCTCAGAGATTTTATTTGCTTCTAGAACTTGGCCAAAAGTCGGTTCGTTCTGTTTCATCCAAATTACTTCATCTTGATTATCGAATACAACGGGTATCTGGCCAGCTTTAAAATTTAATAAAAGTTTATCCATGGGTTCTTCTAATAATTCGTTTTGAATAACATGTGCCGTTCCTAGAGTCGGGTGTCCAGCAAAAGGAACTTCTTCATTAGGAGTGAAAATACGAACATCATACCCCTTGTCTTGTATTGCGTTAGATAAAATAAAAGTAGTTTCAGAATAATTAACTTCCTTAGCTATTTGCTGCATTTCATGGTCAGAAATGTTTCCAGCATTTTTAAAAACAGCTAGTTGATTACCTGTATATTTCCCTTGTGAAAAAACATCAACAATAGAATAATTTATTTTGCTCAATAATTCCCTCTCCTTTATACACTTTTGTAATATTTAACCAATATAACATTTGTTGTGCATTAGTTTAATGGTAAATTGAAAAGTACTTTAATAAATTAATCTGCTCCGTTAGCTGTATAAGAAAAGGCTGCCGAAATGACAGCCGAGATATTAAACAAAAGCACCCGTTAGCCATTCATGCCGCACTTCGCAGCACCACAAATGATGAAATATTTATTATTCTTTCATAGGAGTTGAACAAAGTCTGGTCAATTATTTGTTTATTTTATAACCTTCATATACAATGTCCCAATCAAGAGGTCTGTTCATTCTATTTTCAATTTGTCCTAATGGCTTAAATCCAAATTGTGTATAAAGAGAATGAGCATCTTTTGTAGCAAGCTGAAAACTTGTTCCTTTTAATTTTGGATGTTCTGTAATTACACCCATTAACCATTTGCTAAGTCCCCGACCTCTATAATCAGGAAGTATAAAAACATCACCTATCCAAGAAAATCTTACAAGATCAGATACAACTCGGGCAAAACCAACCTGTATAGCTGGACCATCATGTGGATTCCCTTCGTACACTCCATAGCAAAGTATCGAATTTTCAATTGATGCTTCTACTAATTCTTTAGCAATCCCCTTTCCCCAGTAAGAATCGTTACTAAGGAAATTATGTATTACTTCTGTTTTCAAGAAACTCTTATTGGTACTGATGGTAAATCCACCATTGTTTGTCCAAAATGTTTTTGCGTATTCTACCATTTCATTCTCCCCTAATATAGATATGGATATTTACACCATTTTCCGTTTGTTTATTCAATCGCTTTATCTTTTCTTATTGAAGTAACCTGCCCCGCTAGCCATCCATGCCGCACTTTGCAGCACCACAGATGATGAAATATTTATTATTCTTTCAAGGGAGTTTAATATCGTACTTATTTTAAAGGTGTTTTAAACACATAACTTACTTTGTCATAATTCATCTTATCTTCATAAAAACGGTGTGCATCTATACGCTGTAACCCTGAAGATAGAGCAACACTTTCATACTTATTTTCTTTTGCCCATTCATGAACATATGTAAGTAGTTTTTCACCGTATCCTTTTGACCGTATATTAGTGTCCGTAACCAAATCACAAACCCAAACAAATCTTCCATAATAAAGTGTTGTCATTGGCTTAAACCCGGTAACAGCCACAATTTTATCATCATCAAATAAAGCCAAAATTTTATATCTATCTACTTCTTGTGCTTCCATTACTAATTCAAGATAAGTACCTTCCTCAAGATGAGTTCGTAACTGCTTCATAATTGGAAATGCTTCAATTACCTCATTACGTAATTTAAGTTCTTTAATTGTTAAAGTATTCAAAGTTAAAACTCCTTTTTGAATTTTTTGTAAATTAAGTCTATCATATTTTCTTGTTCAACTATACTGCCCCGTTAGCTCAATAAGAAAATTTTAACTTTTTACATGCAGTTGTCACTGTCCCTATTCTCAAACATTGGTTTATAGCATAACAAATAAAACCCGCAGTGGAATTAATCCAATGCGGGCTTTTTCTATATAATTATAGTAAAACTTCAAATACAACTTCTCTTCTCCGATGTTTTGATATTATTCATTCCAAAAATCTAATAAATCTTCATTTTGTTTATTCATTTGCTTAAGATAAATTTTGGCTGCTTCATAATCCATGCCCTGCCCTTCGAATATATTAATAGAATCCGCAAGACCTGCTAAGTTGTTTGGAAGTTCATAAAGAATTTTTTCATTATTTAATAATATAAACTTGTTCTCGCCTATGTCTAAATCTTTAAAGCCTCCATATCTCTCAGGAGAACCCCAGTCCTTTTCTTTAATAAATGGATATTTTTTAGCGCTTAAAATATCCATCACTGTATAGAAATTCTCTGATTTACGCTTGTATCTACCCTTTGTAACCACATAGGTGTCAATTTGTAGAATTCCTTCTGACCCATCGCTATTATATTCCGAAATGAAAAGTGATCCGCCAGGAATTTGGATATTTATTTTTTCATACATGAATTCATTAGCAAAATTAAAAAGCAACCTCTCTAAATCGTTTTCTTTTCCATTTTTAATATCTTCCTCAGAATACCCTTCTGCTTTTAGCACTTCGAGCTTTGTTTTTCTCGTTAAATTTGAAAAACCATATTCATGACTAAATGTCCATTCTCGTAACTTTAAAACTTCCCCATCAGGTTCTTCTTTTTCAACATAATCGATAAACCCTTCTAATATAGGCTTAACTAATAAATCATCAAATGTTTCCCTATCTATATCATTATATATTTTCAAGAGATTTACATAATGAGATAAGTTTCTTCATTAAGGATTTGAAATCTGCTGAAATGATTTTTTTGAAGAAGGTCTAAAAGTTGAAAAAATGAAGAGCATTGAGGATATACAAGCTAAGTAGAAATTAACCCCGGCCGAAACCGGGGCTTTGCTTTTTAACCCAAACTTCTGGTGATATATTTCTTGTATTCCTGAATAGCTATATGCCATGAGTACGACAACGGGGTTATTTCTTCTGGAGAAACAAAAATTTCGTT
>NZ_MAMP01000014.1 GCF_001750285.1 Domibacillus iocasae | reverse complement strand
CTGGCACGACAGGACAACTTGAATATTCAGGTTGTCTTTTTTGTTGTAATTTTTCCTGAACAAGATAAAATAAAACAAAAGAATCACTTGAAAACAAAAGAATGTTATAGCGCAATATTGAATTCTGGAAGAAGTTGTTTCTTCAGCACATTGATAAAGCGTTTGCTTTTAATGTTCGGATTTAAGTGAGAAAATTCCAAAAAATCTAACTTATAAAGCGAACCTTGACATTATACCCGTTCAATTGATAACCTACTAATAATATTTTTCGGTCAGGGAGGCTTAAATATGTGGGAAGATAAGTTTAAAAAAGAAGGATTAACGTTTGATGATGTATTGCTTGTGCCAGCGAAATCAGAGGTACTTCCAAAAGATGTATCCTTAAAGGTGGAATTAACGCCAAGTTTAAAATTGAACATTCCAATGATTAGTGCCGGAATGGATACTGTAACGGAAGGCGATATGGCGATTGCGATGGCACGCCAAGGTGGTTTAGGGATCATTCATAAAAACATGAGTATTGAACAACAGGCTGAGCAGGTAGATAAGGTAAAACGCTCAGAAAGCGGCGTTATCAGCGATCCATTCTTTTTAACACCAGAGCATCAAGTATTTGATGCCGAGCATTTAATGGGCAAGTACCGCATTTCTGGTGTGCCGATTGTGAACAGCCAGGAAGAGCAAAAGCTTGTGGGCATCCTGACAAACCGAGACCTTCGTTTTATCCAAGATTATTCCATTTTAATTACGGATGTCATGACAAAAGAAAATCTTGTGACAGCCCCTGTCGGCACAACACTTGAAGAAGCTGAGCAAATTCTTCAAAAACATAAAATTGAAAAACTCCCTCTTATTGATAAAGATGGTGTGTTAAAAGGCCTCATCACGATAAAAGATATCGAAAAAGTAATCGAATTCCCGAACTCAGCGAAAGACGCGCAAGGACGTCTTCTTGCTGGAGCTGCTGTCGGTGTAACGGGTGATACGATGAAGCGTGTTGAAATGCTTGTAAAATCCCAAGTAGACGTTATTGTGATCGATACAGCACATGGCCACTCAGCAGGTGTTATTGAAACAGTAAAAGAAATTCGTTCTGCTTATCCCGAATTAAACATTATTGCTGGAAACGTAGCAACAGCTGAAGCTACTCGTGAGCTGTTTGAAGCGGGAGTTGACGTTGTAAAGGTCGGAATCGGTCCTGGTTCTATTTGTACGACACGTGTAGTAGCCGGCGTAGGTGTACCCCAAATTACGGCTGTCTACGATTGTGCGACAGAAGCACGCAAATACGGCAAAGCGATCATTGCAGACGGCGGTATTAAATATTCAGGAGATATTGTAAAAGCGATCGCTGCAGGAGGCTCAGCTGTTATGCTTGGCAGCTTGCTTGCTGGTACAACAGAAAGCCCGGGTGAAACAGAAATCTTCCAAGGACGCCGCTTTAAAGTATATCGTGGTATGGGGTCTGTCAGTGCAATGGAAAAAGGTTCAAAAGATCGTTACTTCCAAGAAGATGCAAAGAAATTTGTTCCAGAAGGTATCGAGGGGCGTATCCCTTACAAAGGTCCGCTGTCTGATACATTATACCAGCTGACAGGTGGTCTTCGTTCGGGCATGGGCTACTGTGGCACGAAAGACATTGATGCACTTCGTGAAGACAGCCAGTTTATCCGTATGACAGGCGCAGGTCTTCGTGAGAGTCATCCGCATGATGTGCAAATTACAAAAGAAGCGCCTAACTATTCATTATAAGAAAAAAGCAGCCTGTCCAATACCGGACAGGCTGCTTTTTTTTTATATTTTATTCTGCCAAAAAAGCTTGCCGATAATTATTCAGAGCTCTTTATCTTCAAAAATTTCCCTTGTGCAAAATCGAGAT
The DNA here is from genome assembly GCF_001750285.1 of Domibacillus iocasae. Classification (GTDB taxonomy): domain Bacteria; phylum Bacillota; class Bacilli; order Bacillales; family Domibacillaceae; genus Domibacillus; species Domibacillus iocasae. The sequence continues at coordinate 11,317 of NZ_MAMP01000014.1, read as the reverse complement.
GGACACAAATCGGATCAATTTATCTTTAGTATACGGCATCTAGGTCGTTTCTCGTCTGTTTTTCCTCTGAATGTGTGTGGTACAATAACGAAAGTGTTGCATAATAAATGGAGGGTTTTGAGTGTGAAAAAGAGAACTGGGTATCGGATTGGTGCTGTCCTATTAAGTGTATTATTGTTCATTGGATTGTTTTCCCCTGGAAATATGAAAGCGAGTGCGGCCTTTGAGGTCAATGCGGCGGCGGCTGTCTTGATTGATGCAGAGACGGGACAAGTCTTGTATGAGAAAAACAGTGATCAGCAGCTGGGTGTAGCCAGCATGTCAAAAATGATGACAGAGTATTTGCTGCTTGAAGCGGTCAAAGAAGGCAAAATAAGTTTGGATGATACTTATCAAGTATCAGATTATGTGTATACAGTTTCTCAAGACCGGAGTTTGTCGAATGTTCCACTCCGAGCTGATGAGACGTATAAGATTCAAGAATTGTACGAGGCAATGACAATTTATTCCGCAAACGCTGCGACGATCGCCATTGCGGAAAAAATTTCAGGTTCTGAAGCGGAATTTGTAAAATTAATGAATGAAAAAGCGAAAGAGCTTGGTTTGGAAAAAGTGAAGTTTGTCAATTCAACTGGATTAAATAATAAAGATTTAAAAGGAAATCATTCAACTGGTGCTGAGATGGATGAAAATATGATGTCTGGCCGTGATGTAGCCACACTTGCATACCGTTTAGTAAATGATTATCCGGAAGTGCTGGAGACAGCCGGAATTCCCAAAAAGAAATTCCGCGAAGGAACAGATGATGAAATTTCAATGGAAAATTGGAACTGGATGCTGCCTTCTCTTGTTTTTGCTTATGAAGGGATGACAGGCTTAAAAACTGGAACAACGGATTTTGCAGGCTACTGTTTTACCGGAACAGTTGAACGCAACGGCCAAAAGCTTATTGCGGTTGTGATGGATGCGACAAGTGAAAGCGGCGAAGGAACATATAATGCCCGGTTTATAGAAATGAAGAAGCTGATGGACTATGGTTTTACTCAGTTCGAGCCTAAAGAGATTGTCGCAGCTGGCAGTGCGGTAAAAGGGACTGAAACAGTACCTGTTCAAAAAGGAAAAGAAAAAGAAGTGAACCTTCAAGCAGCTTCTTCCTTATCTATTTTAGTACCGAAAGCTTCAGAAGCGAACTATAAAACAAAAGTTACTTTAAATAGTTCGGATTTAAATGAAAATGGAGAGTTGACTGCGCCAGTAAAAAAGGATAAAGTGGTTGGTTTTGTCTCTGTTCAAGATGATAAAGGTCAAGTAGTTCCATTTTTAAAGGAAGCCGGTCAAACAAATGTGCAAACAGCTGAAAACGTTGAGAAAGCGAATTGGTTTGTTTTATCAATGCGCGCAGTTGGAGGCGGCATCAGCAATGGATGGAATTGGGTTGTAGATAAAGTAACTGGTTGGTTTTAATAAAAATCACCTTCTGCTATTGACAGAAGGTGATTTTTCGTGTTTATTAGAATTTAAGTATTTTACAAAAAATCAGTTTTTTCTGATCAATATAGGAGGAGTAAAAATGAATACAGGTACAGATCGCGTTAAGCGGGGAATGGCAGAAATGCAAAAAGGCGGCGTCATTATGGACGTTGTGAATGCAGAGCAGGCAAAAATTGCAGAAGAAGCGGGTGCGGTAGCGGTTATGGCGCTCGAGCGTGTCCCATCTGATATTCGTGCAGCCGGCGGAGTGGCTCGTATGGCAGATCCGCGTATCGTAGAAGAAGTGATGAACGCTGTGACAATTCCGGTTATGGCGAAAGCGCGTATCGGGCATATTGTGGAAGCGCGTGTGCTTGAAGCAATGGGTGTTGATTATTTGGATGAAAGTGAAGTATTAACGCCGGCGGATGAAGAATACCATTTGTTAAAAAGTGACTACACAGTGCCGTTTGTCTGCGGCTGCCGTGACATCGGCGAAGCAGCACGCCGTATTGGTGAGGGTGCATCAATGCTTCGGACAAAAGGCGAGCCAGGAACAGGAAACATCGTAGAAGCAGTTCGCCACATGCGTAAAGTAAACGCACAGGTGCGGAAATTGATTCACATGAACGAAGATGAAGTGATGACGGAAGCAAAAATTCACGGTGCCCCATTTGAAGTTCTTATGCAAATTAAAAAAGAAGGCAAGCTGCCAGTTGTAAACTTTGCGGCAGGTGGTATCGCGACTCCAGCAGACGCGGCTCTTATGATGGAACTTGGCGCAGATGGCGTATTTGTTGGATCTGGTATCTTCAAATCGGAAAATCCAGCGAAATTTGCCCGTGCCATTGTAGAAGCAACAACTCATTACCAGGACTACAAATTAATTGCAGAGCTTTCAAAAGAGCTTGGAGAGCCAATGAAAGGTCTTGAAATCGCTGGTATCGCAGCTGCTGATCGCATGCAGGAGCGCGGCTGGTAATGACGAAGATCGGGGTACTTGGGTTGCAGGGTGCCGTTCGGGAACATGTGCGCTCGATTGAGGAAAATGGTGCGGAAGCGGTCGTTGTGAAATGGCCGGAACAGCTGGATGAGCTGGACGGCTTAATCTTGCCGGGCGGTGAAAGCACAACGATGCGCCGCTTGATTGACCGGTATGGCTTTATGGAGCCGCTTCGTGCATTTGGAGAATCCGGGCGTCCAATGTTTGGAACTTGTGCAGGCCTGATTTTGCTGGCTGGTGAAGTAGTCGGGTATGAAGAGCCACACCTTGGATTAATGAATATTACTGTTGAACGAAATTCATTTGGTCGACAAAAAGAAAGCTTTGAAGCGGCTCTTATGATTAAAGATGTGGCGGATGATTATAACGCCGTCTTTATCCGTGCGCCGCACATCGTTTGGGCTGGAGAAGGAACAGAAGTGTTGGCAGAATGTGATGGGCGGATTGTTGCCGCACGTGACCGCCATTACCTTGGCTGTTCATTTCATCCGGAGCTGACGGATGATCACCGCATTGCCGGCTATTTTATTGGTATGGCGGAGCAGGCAAAAGCGTCACTTGCGAATTCATAAAAAATGTAGTACATTAAATTCAAATAAAATAGTGAAACGCGATGAAGGAAGCTAGTAGCTTGATGTACTTCAAAAGAGAGCCGGTGGTTGGTGCGAACCGGTGGAGAAGTCATGTGAATCCATTCCGGAGCGGGATGCTGAAATAAGAGTAGGCATTGACCGGCGCAGGCCGTTAAAACGTTGTTTTGAGAGGAAAGCATGTTGTGCTTTCAATCAGGGTGGTAACGCGGAATATAACTTCCGTCCCTTTTTACAGGGACGGAAGTTTTTTTATTTTATTTAAATCTAGCTCCAGGCGCCATCAGATCGAGGGCTCACAGGATGTGGGTCACAAAGGCATTGCAGCACAGGATGCTGTGTTTTTAACCTTTGCTCTAAGTCAAGCCCTTCTGGGGGCACCAAACGCCTCCACCAGTGCTCTTCTTATGCTTGTCGCTGATAACCAGGCACCTTGTGCTTTTTACTAAAAGGAGGAATAACATATGCTGGATATGAAATATTTGCGATCAAATTTTGCGGAAGTAAAAGAACGCCTGAAGTTCCGGGGCGAGGATATGAGCGCATTTGAAGATTTTGAAGAACTAGAGAAAAAACGCCGTGAGCTGCTTGGCCAGACGGAAGAGCTGAAAGGGAAACGTAACAGTGTATCGCAGGAAGTCGCGCGTTTAAAAAAAGAAAAGCAGGATGCAGATGCTCTCATTACGGAAATGCGTGAAGTGGGTGAAAAAATTAAGGAATTAGACGCAGATCTTCGTGAAACAGAAGAAAAACTCGAGCAGCTTATGCTTCGGATGCCGAATATACCACATGAAAGTGTGCCGGCGGGTGATTCAGAAGATGACAACGTCGAAATCCGTACATGGGGCAATGTGCCATCATTTGATTTTGAAGCAAAGCCGCATTGGGATTTGGCAACAGATCTTGATATTCTTGATTTTGAGCGTGCCGGCAAAGTAACAGGCAGCCGCTTTACGTTTTACAAAGGCGCCGGTTCAAAGCTAGAACGCGCACTCATCAGCTTTATGCTTGATTTGCATACAGAAGAGCACGGCTATACAGAAATGATGCCGCCGTATATGGTCAATCGGACGAGCATGACGGGTACGGGGCAGCTGCCAAAGTTTGAAGAAGATGCATTCCGGATTGAAGCAGAAGATTACTTTTTGATTCCGACAGCTGAAGTGCCGGTGACAAACTACCACCGCGATGAAATTTTGAATGGCGAGGATTTGCCGATTTCTTACGCGGCGTATAGTGCCTGCTTTCGTTCTGAAGCGGGCTCTGCCGGGCGTGATACACGCGGGTTGATTCGCCAGCATCAATTTAACAAAGTGGAAATGGTCCGTTTTGTGAAGCCGGAAGATTCTTATGAGGAACTGGAAACATTGACAGGCCATGCGGAAAAGGTGTTGCAGTTACTTGGTCTCCCGTACCGTGTCCTTGACATGTGTTCTGCCGACCTTGGATTTACAGCGGCGAAAAAATACGATATTGAAGTATGGCTTCCGAGTTACGATGCATATAAAGAAATTTCTTCTTGCTCTAACTTTGAAGGCTTTCAGGCGCGACGGGCGAATATTCGCTTCCGACGCGAGAAAAATGGCAAGCCGGAACATGTGCATACATTAAATGGTTCAGGTCTTGCGATTGGCCGTACGGTTGCGGCAATTTTGGAAAATTACCAGCAGGAAGACGGCAGCATCCTCGTTCCCGAAGTCCTTCGTCCATATATGGGCGGTAAAGAAAAAATCGAAAAAAAATAAGTCGAATCGTGTTGACAGGATAATTTAGATTATGATAAATTAATTCTTGTCGATACGACGGAGGAATACCCAAGTCCGGCTGAAGGGATCGGTCTTGAAAACCGACAGGCGGGTCAAACCGCGCAGGGGTTCGAATCCCCTTTCCTCCTCCATTTTTAACATAAGTGCATAATTGGAGATATGAACGCCCATCTGACAAATCAGATGGGCGTTCTTTTTATTTTTTTATAATGGTAAAGCGGTCAGCAAGCAGGAGCCAGTTTTGCGGAAAAGAAAAGCCGATTTTCCAATACGCGATGCCACGCAGCTTCAACTCTTTTAAGAGAGAGAATTTTGCATCGACTGAACGGGCATCCTCAAACCATATTTTATGGGCGCGTCCATTTTCGTCAGTATAATCAATAAATGGCGCCTGTGCAGTGAAATCATAGCGGATCGATGCCTTGTAGCGGGCGGCAATCCGAATCGCTTCTTGGGGGCTGATTGCCCGGGCCGGTGGATTTCCCTGCCGATAAGGAAGCGTCCAGTCATATCCATATAAATTTTGTCCCATCACGATTTTAGAGGCGGGCATTTCTGTCAGCGCGTAAGTTAAAACGTTGCGTACCGGTCCGATAGGGGATACAGCCATTGGCGGGCCACCGCTGTACCCCCATTCGTACGTCATAATGATGGAAAAGTCGACAATCTCGCCGTGTGCTTTATAATCGTGCGCTTCATACCACTGGCCTGTTTGTGCCGCACTTGTTTTCGGAGCGAGCGCAGTTGAGACCGTTTTGCCTTCGTTGTTAAACCGCTCCTTTGCACGGCGAAGAAATCGATTGTACGCTTCCCGGTCTTCGGATCGTAAATATTCAAAATCAAAATGAATGTCCCGGAAATTCGTCTGTCTGGCGATTCGGCTTATATTGTTCAAAAAAGTTTGCTGGACTGCTTCATCGTTCAGCAAAATACGCCCGAGTTCCGCGCTAAACTGGTCATTTTCTAGATTTGTAATATCCATCATAAAGACAGTGCCGTTTTGTTCAGCGATTGTCGGCAATGGAAGAAGGGGCGGTTCTTCAAGTGAGCCGTCCCGTTTGGCATTGTAGCTGACCGGAGCAAAATACGTCAGCTGTGGTGCGGCTTCCCTTGCCTGGTTTAGGACGCTTCCTGAGTAGCCGGATGCAGCCGGCTCAATATAGCCAGTTGACTCAATACGTATTTTGGCAGGCGATGGAATGCGCAGCTGCCGCCCAATTTGCAGCGGAGCGGACTGTGACAAGCCATTGATCCGGACGATCTCTTCCACTGTAACATCGTACTGTCTTGAAATTTTCCACAAGCTGTCTCCGGCGGAAATCTGATGAAATCGTCCAGAAACGGGAATAACCAGCGCCTGCCCGATGACGAGCTGCGCCGGATTTGGCAGCTGATTTGCCTCGTTGATCGCCTGGATGGTTGTCCCGTATCGGCGCGCAATTTGAAACAGTGTGTCACCGCTCTTGACTACATAAATGTGCATACGCCGTTTCCCCCTCTCTTTATTATATGTACAGAGAGGGACAGGCTCTTATGACAAAAGTTGAATGAATTCACTTGACGGGCGTATGTCCGCCTTTAAAACAGTTTCCATCATTTCAAGCGCGTACTTGTTGAAATTTTCTTCTTCTGAGGCAATCGTATTTTTTGGCACATACACATCAAATTCACGCATGTATGCATCATTGGCTGTGAAAAACACGCAAATATTACCGGCCACTCCCGTGATGGCGACAGATTGCACGTCCAACTCGTGCAAGAGTGTGTTCAAGGCAGTCCCGTAAAAGGCAGAATGCTTTGGCTTTATTAAAAAGTAATCTTCATGACCCGGCTTCATTTCCTGTATAATAGGGGCGCTCACTTCATTTGTCGCATGGTCTGTAATAAGGCCGATATCGGCTTTCCAAAGCTGGTAATGGTCATTTATGTAAATGACGGGCCATTCTTTGGCGTGGAAATGATCTTTTAATTGTAAAATAGGGGGGACGATTTCTTTTGTGAAATTGGCCAGTTTTTCCCCGTTTGGAAATTGAAAATCATTGATCATATCAATAATAAGAAGTGCGCATTTCTTTGTCATTGTCTTTCCTCCTTAATTTCTATAGTATTACCCGAATTTTCACAGAAAGGAGCATGGAAATGGATGAATTTTTTATGAATTTGGCCATTGAAGAAGCAAAAAAAGCTGAGCGCCTTGGTGAAGTACCAATCGGAGCCGTTATCGTTAAAAATAATAAAGTCATCGCATCGGGCCACAATTTAAGAGAAACGACTCAAAATGCTGTTACCCATGCGGAACTTTTAGCCATTGAAAAGGCGTGTGAAGCAACAGAGTCATGGCGGCTTGAAGGAACGACGCTTTATGTAACACTTGAGCCGTGTCCGATGTGCAGCGGCGCTATCTTATTGTCTCGTATAGAGCGGGTCGTTTACGGAGCTGTTGATCCGAAAGCGGGCTGCGCCGGAACATTAATGAATCTGCTGGATGATGACCGGTTTAACCACCGCTGTGAGGTCGTGCCGAATGTATTGGGGGATGAATGTGGAATGATGCTGACCGAATTTTTCCGAAATCTCCGCAAAAAAAAGAAAGACCAGAAGAAGCAAAAAGTGGAATAGCCGCACCGTTGCTTTTTTGCCTGTTAAATAGTATAATAATTCTTGCCGTGCTAAGTGGGGAGGTAGCGGTGCCCTGTATCCGCAATCCGCTCTAGCGGGACTGAATTCCTTCTCGAGGCTGTTTAATTGTGGGGCCTGCCTTTTGTAAGTGGCGTTGACGTCCGGGTCCTGCGCAATGAGAACCCATGAACCATGTCAGGTCCGGAAGGAAGCAGCATTAAGTGGACTCTCTCATGTGCCGCGGGGCAGCCTGGGCTGAGCTAACTGCTCAAGTAACGCCTGTGATTGGCAGTCGACAGAAGGTGCACGGTATACATAATAAAAAAGGCGTCCGGCTTGCCGGGCGCCTTTTTGCTTTCATTGGAATAGAAAAGGTATGCTCGTTCGTTTATAATAAAAAAAGAAAGATGAGGGAGGGAAAGAATGAGCTATCAGGCATTATACCGTGTATGGCGCCCGCAAAACTTTGCGGATGTCGTAGGGCAGGAGCATATAACGAAAACGCTTCAAAACGCTCTCCTTCAAGATAAAATCTCACATGCCTACCTTTTTTCAGGTCCGCGTGGTACTGGGAAAACGAGTGCAGCGAAAATTTTGGCCAAAGCGGTAAACTGCGAAAACGGCCCGTCAGCAGAACCTTGCAATGAATGTGCATCATGCCGGGGGATTTCGGACGGCTCAATTCAAGATGTCATTGAAATTGATGCTGCTTCGAATAACGGTGTAGACGAAATTCGGGACATTCGGGACAAAGTAAAATACGCGCCCGGCTCTGTCCGGTATAAAGTGTATATTATTGATGAAGTGCATATGCTTTCAACTGGCGCGTTTAATGCGCTCTTAAAAACACTCGAGGAACCGCCATCCCATGTGATCTTCATTTTAGCCACCACAGAGCCGCATAAAATTCCTTTAACAATTATTTCCCGCTGCCAGCGGTTTGATTTTAAGCGGATTACCGCTCACGCGATCACAGGCCGGATGACCCTCATTTTAAATGAAACGGATACAGAATTTGATGAATCGGCTTTGCCGATCATTGCCCGTGCCGCAGAAGGCGGAATGCGGGATGCACTAAGCCTGCTTGATCAGGCCGTTTCCTACAGCCGTGGCCGTTTGAAGGAAAATGATGCGCTGACGGTAACTGGGACAGTTGGACAGGGAATGCTGAATGCAATGGCGCGAGCTATCTATGAGCAAAATGCGGCAGAAGCGGTCCAGACACTGAATAAGCTGCTAATAGAAGGGAAAGATCCGGTCCGTTTCACAGAAGATATGATTCTGTATTTCCGTGATATGCTGCTCTTTAAAATGGCTCCAGACCTTGAAGAATCAATGGAGCGGACGATGGTGGATGAAGGTTTTGCAGAAATAGCCGGCCAGTTCTCTGAACCAGCTATTTATGAATACATTGCGGTTTTAAATAAAGCGCAGCAGGACATGAAGTTCACAAACCACGCGCGTATTTATTTAGAAGTGGCACTTGTAAAAATGTGCCGTCTGTATGTAAAAGCTGAATCTTCTGCGTCAGGTCCGGAAATTTCTGGATTGATCGAGAAAATAAATCGGCTTGAGCAGGAAGTGCAGGAACTGAAAAATCGACCGTCCGGTACATCAGAAGCGGAAGCGTCGAAACCGGCAGCTAAAAAAATATCACGTCCGGGCAATCAATTTAAAATCGCAGTGCCGCAAATTGAAAAAGTGCTTTTAGAAGCGACCAAACAGGATATTCAAAACATTAAAAGCCGCTGGGGAAATATGATTGGCTACTTAAACGATCGGCAAATGCGCTCGCAGGCTGCTCTTTTAAACGATGCGGAACCTGTCGCTGCGTCTAGTGACTCATTTGTGTTAAAATTTAAATATGAAATTCATTGTCAAATGGCATCTGATAATAAAGCATTTATGGATTCTATTTCGACGATTTTAAATGAATTAGCCGGCAAGCCGTATCGGCCGCTTGTTGTACCCGAAGAAGCCTGGATGGATATTCGCCGTTCATTTTTGAAAAAGCAAAAAGCGGATGGCAGCTATACACCACCAGCTGACGGATCAGATGCGGATGTGCAGGAAGAGGCAGAAGACCCTCTCGTATCAAAAGCGCTGGAACTTGTCGGGGAAGAGTTTCTTGAAATTAAAGACTAACTTAATTGGAGGATGATGAACATGATGCGTGGCGGAGGAATGGGCAACATGCAGAATATGATGAAACAAATGCAAAAAATGCAAAAGCAAATGCAGGAAGCCCAGGAAGAGCTGGCTGAAAAGCAATTCGAAGGAACAGCAGGCGGCGGCATGGTGAAAGTAAGTATGTCCGGTCAAAAGCAGGTAACAGACGTTCAAATTAAAGAAGAAGTAGTAGATCCAGAAGATATTGAGATGCTGCAGGATCTTGTTTTAGCTGCCGTCAATGACGCACTGAAAAAAGTGGATGACGAAACGAACCAAACAATGGGACAGTTTACGAAAGGGATGAACCTTCCTTTCTAATAGGAGGAATTGTAGATGTATTATCCCGAACCAATAACGAAGCTGATTGACAGCTTCATGAAATTGCCGGGCATCGGGCCGAAAACAGCGGCTCGTCTGGCTTTTTTTGTGCTAAATATGAAAGAAGAAGACGTGCTTGATTTTGCTAAAGCACTCGTTAATGCAAAGCGTGATCTTGGCTATTGCTCTATTTGTGGTCACATTACCGATCAAGACCCATGCTCGATTTGCAAAGATGAGCGGCGCGACCGAAGCATTGTCTGTGTTGTGCAGGATCCAAAAGACGTTATTGCGATGGAAAAAATGAAAGAATATAATGGGCTCTATCATATTCTTCACGGCGCAATCTCGCCGATGGAGGGGATTGGACCTGAGGATATCAATGTCCCTGACCTTGTCAAACGATTGCAGGATGAAACGATTAAGGAAGTTATTTTGGCGACCAACCCGAACATTGAAGGCGAGGCAACCGCTATGTACATTTCCCGATTATTGAAGCCATCCGGCATTCGTACAACACGCATTGCTCACGGTCTTCCAGTAGGTGGCGATCTTGAATACGCAGATGAAGTAACATTATCTAAAGCTATTGAAGGCCGTCGTGAGCTGTAAGGAGGAGAATCATTTATGTTTTTCCGTAAAAAACAAACGCTGCGCAGTGTATATGATGATAAATTAATCGAACTGCTGGACCGGTCAAGAACAGATTGGTTTAAGCACCGTGAATTGCTTCGGCTTAGCTTTGAGCAGAATAGTGAGCTTGAAGCACAAACAAAAGCGGCGCAGGCTAAATATTTCTTTTTATTTAGAGAAGCAAAAAAGCGTCAAATCCGCATAAAAGAATAATCTCCTTCCATACGATAGAAGGGGAGCGTGAAGAGATATGCAAAAAATAAGCGCAATATTATTTATGGTGTTTAAAAAAACGGTCGCTGGGGCTTTCTTTTTATATGGGGCAAATGTGTTAATTCAACAGACGGGCTTGCATATCGTAATGAATCCATTTACAGCCTTTCTTGCCGGTTTCTTAGGGCTGCCAGGGATTCTTTCTCTGGCAGCTATTCATTTTTTTATTTTTCGTTAAAAAAAATGAAAAAACGATTGACGAGTGTTTCGGCTGGTGGTATAGTAATAAATGTTGCTGCTGAAAAGCAGTCGAAACAAAAAGAAAAAAATGAAAAGATATTGACATGTAATATCAAGATGTGGTAGGATATTAAATGTCGCTTAAGACGAAAAGAAACGAATTGAACATTGAAAACTGAACAAAATCAATAAAAACGTCAACGTTTTAATTTTTAACTTCTATTAAGAGTACACCCCGTATTTTTAATAGAAACAAATGAGCAAGTCAAACACTTTTTGGAGAGTTTGATCCT
>NZ_MAMP01000013.1 GCF_001750285.1 Domibacillus iocasae | reverse complement strand
AGGATCAAACTCTCCAAAAAGTGTTTGACTTGCTCATTTGTTTCCATTAAAAATACGGGGTGTACTTTTAATGGAAGATAAAAATTAAAACGTTGACGTTTTTATTGATTTTGTTCAGTTTTCAATGTTCAATTGTAATGGAGCGGGTGATGGGAATCGAACCCACGACATCAGCTTGGAAGGCTGAGGTTTTACCATTAAACTACACCCGCAAATAGTAACCTATTTCATTCATTAAATGAAATGGTCGGGAAGACAGGATTCGAACCTGCGACCCCTTGGTCCCAAACCAAGTGCTCTACCAAGCTGAGCTACTTCCCGGATTTGAATAGAATGTTCTGGCTTCTTTGTTGTACACAGGACATGCACGTTCTTAGAAGAAGTCCCTTTGAAAAGGAAACTGCTTCAAACATAATAATGGCGCGCCCGAGAGGACTCGAACCTCTAACCGCTTGATTCGTAGTCAAGTACTCTATCCAATTGAGCTACGGGCGCTTATTATTGGTGCGGCCGAGAGGACTTGAACCTCCACGGGGTTGCCCCCACTAGGCCCTCAACCTAGCGCGTCTGCCATTCCGCCACGACCGCATGATAGCGTTCCGCACACAATTTCTATTTACCAACAAAGATAAATTATACACGTTTCAACTTTCTGCGTCAATACCCTTTAAACTTTTTTTATAAATGGTGAGCCATGAAGGACTCGAACCTTCGACCCTCTGATTAAAAGTCAGATGCTCTACCAACTGAGCTAATGGCTCGAAAATGGCTGGGCTAGAAGGATTCGAACCTTCGCGTGACGGAGTCAAAGTCCGTTGCCTTACCGCTTGGCTATAGCCCATTATTTTCAAGAAAATGGCGGTCCGGACGGGACTCGAACCCGCGACCTCCTGCGTGACAGGCAGGCATTCTAACCAGCTGAACTACCGGACCAATATAAAGTGGCATAAAGAAGGGAAACCGGTGAAGCCGGCTTCCCGACGATGACCCCTACGGGATTCGAACCCGTGTTACCGCCGTGAAAGGGCGGTGTCTTAACCGCTTGACCAAGGGGCCAATATAAAATACAAATCTGGCGGAGAAGGAGGGATTTGAACCCTCGCGCCGGTTACCCGACCTACACCCTTAGCAGGGGCGCCTCTTCAGCCTCTTGAGTACTTCCCCAGATGGCTCCGCAGGCAAGACTCGAACTTGCGACCGATCGGTTAACAGCCGATTGCTCTACCACTGAGCTACTGCGGAATAATGAATGTCATCTAATCGACAATTAGTATTATAAACGATTCACTTATTTATAGTCAACATCTTTTTAAATTATTTTCCCTTTAAATTTGCTTATAAAAAAAGCTGCTCAATTAAAATACCAATTGGAGCAGCAAATGTCAATATAATCATTCATTAATTTCTTTTAACCTTCCCCGGCAGGATCCACACACATATTTTTTCGTGTTGATTCGCCGGCGTCTTTCATACCTTATTCCACATGCCTGGCAATTGTAACGGATGACGATTCTTAGCCGCGCTTTTTTCGTTAACTCAGGGAGAGACCGGCAGTGTCGAGGCGATCCGGTCCTTTTCAGCAGTGCTTTAAAATCCCGATCGCCGTGTCTGTATCCTCGTCCTTCTATATGCAGGTGATAATGGCACAATTCGTGTTTTAAAATCCCTATAAACTCCTCTTCCCCATATGCTTCGATGTATTTTTCATTCACTTCAATGTTGTGAGACTGCAGCAAATAGCGGCCTCCTGTCGTGCGAAGCCGCTTATTCACATACGCTCTGTGCAGAAAAGGCCGTTCGAAAAATCGCAGAGACAAATCTTCCGTCAGCTTTTGAATCTCTTTATCAGTGAATGTCATTTTAATTCTTCTTTAACCATTGTCAACGAAATTCTACCTTTACCCGCTTCCACAGAATCAACCCAGACGGTAACAATATCGCCAACAGATACAACATCAAAAGGGTTTTTTACGAAACCTTTTTTCAGCTTTGAAATATGGACGAGTCCATCTTGCTTGACGCCAATATCTACAAATGCGCCGAAGTCGGTAACGTTCCGGACGGTCCCTTCAAGCTCCATTCCTTTTTTCAAATCCTCCATTTTAAGCACATCTGTCTTCAAAAGCGGCGCCGGCATTTCATCACGCGGATCACGTCCAGGCTTTTGAAGGGAATCAATAATATCTTTTAACGTCAGCTCGCCGATATTAAGCTCTGCGGCAACTTTCTTTAGATCAATCTCTTGAAGTGATGCTGCCAGTTCTGCAGAGCCGATATCTGTTGTTTTAAATCCAAGCGATTTTAATAAAGCGCCCACTTCTTTATAATGTTCCGGGTGGATCGGTGTACGGTCAAGCGGTTCTTCACCATCGGTAATACGAAGAAAACCGATGCATTGCTCGAACGTTTTCCCTCCAAGACGAGGGACTTTTTTGATAACGGAACGCTTTGAAAATTTGCCGTTTTCTTCCCGGAACTGAACGATATTTTTCGCAACGGTTTTATTTAAACCGGCTACGTGTTCAAGAAGTGATGGTGATGCTGTATTCACATCTACACCAACACGATTAACTGCTGTTTCTACAACAAATGCAAGAGAGCCGGATAATTTTTTTTGCGAAACGTCGTGTTGGTATTGACCGACACCGATTGATTGCGGGTCGATCTTCACAAGCTCTGCCAATGGATCTTGAATTCGGCGGCCAATCGAAACCGCACTTCTTTCCTCTACTTGAAGATGCGGAAACTCTTCACGGGCAATGTCAGATGCAGAATATACACTTGCGCCCGCCTCATTCACAATGATATATGCGGTTTGTTTGCGCAGTTCTGGAAGCATTTCAACGACAAATTGCTCGGTTTCACGGGAGGCCGTTCCATTTCCAATGGCTACAATGTCCGCTTCAAATTCATCCGCGATCTGCTTAAACAATATTTTAGCTTCTTTTCTTTTTCCTTCACCGACGTGCGGGTACATGACTTTAATAGCGAGCACCTTGCCCGTTTCATCAACGACCGCCATTTTACATCCGGTCCGATAAGCTGGGTCAACAGCTAAAACAACTTTTCCTTTTAGCGGCGGCTGAAGCAGCAGGTTTTTTAAGTTCTCGGAGAAAATATGAATCGCTCGCTCTTCTGCTTTTTCAGTTAATTCATTACGCACTTCCCGCTCTACTGACGGGCGGATGAGGCGTTTGTATGCGTCTCGGGCAGCACCAAGAATGATCGGCGCCGCGACACTTTGTTCGTTCGGGATAAACATTTTTGTTAAATAACGGATGACACGCTCTTCGTCAAAGGCGATGCTCACTTTCAGCACCCCTTCACTTTCTCCACGATTAACTGCTAGTGTACGATGTGGTGCGATCTTGTTTACAGGCTCTTCATAGTCGTAATACATTTTAAATACTTCTTTTTCGTCTTCACCTTTTAAATCGGTTTTTATTTTTCCGTATTTTGTCATATCCAGACGAATCCGCTGACGTATAGCAGCATCATCAGCAATCGTTTCAGCAATAATGTCTGAAGCGCCTTGAATAGCATCTTCCACATTTTCTACCTGTTCATTTATATATCGGCGCGATTCTTGTTCAATATCGGCTGATTTCAGACATGACAAAAGCCATTTTGCCAGCGGCTCAAGCCCCTTTTCTTTTGCAACTGATGCCTTCGTCCGTTTTTTTTGCTTAAACGGACGGTATAAGTCTTCTACTGCCTGAAGTGTAGCAGCAGATTTAATAGATGCTGCCAATTCTGGTGTCATCTTTTCTTGATCCGTAATTGAGCGAATGACTTCTTCTTTGCGCTGCTCCACGTTTTTCCGATATGTATATCGCTCTAGAATAGTACGAATTTCAACTTCATCCAGGGATCCAGTCATTTCTTTTCGGTATCGGGCGATAAAGGGAATTGTATTCCCTTCTTCTGTTAATTGAATGACGGCCTGAACTTGTTTTGTGTTACTATTCGTATCTGCTGCCGTTGCTTTGATCATTTGTTCATCCATTGTGGTGCCTCCGCTTCTTTCTGTCGAATACATACATTGTAGCAAAAAAAGAAAAAACCCGCTGATTCACAGCAGGTTCCCAACTAGAAATGTGGCATCGTCATTTGATTTTAAAGCAACTTCATCCAACGCGGCTGCAATCTGTTCC
The DNA here is from genome assembly GCF_001750285.1 of Domibacillus iocasae. GTDB lineage: Bacteria > Bacillota > Bacilli > Bacillales > Domibacillaceae > Domibacillus > Domibacillus iocasae. Next base: position 1,640 of record NZ_MAMP01000013.1, on the reverse strand, counting down.
ACGGTTCGGTAACGCATAAGCTCTTTTGTGTTGAGCAAGTTGATCCCATCTGAATGGACAAGAAATTTGCTCCCTGACTCATACATAAAGCGCTCCATTCTGTATCGTTGCGGCCGCCCGGATAAATAGCCTGTGACAGGTAGCGGATAGGTGAGCTTTCCATCCGGTCCATACAAATAAAAACGAATATTGCCAACGCATGTATATTCAAAGCTACATGCTTCAAAATCAACTTTGAACAGCGCGACGGCCGCTCCCCGCTTATGAAACATTGCTTTATTAATTAAATCCATCATTCCTTCGACCGTCTCCGCCTGCCATTGCTGTTCAACAATTTCCGCCGCTGCATACGACGATTCATAAGCGTAACGGCCGCTTCCAAGGCCATCAGCAAGCAAACAAACAAAGGAACTTTCTTCTTGAGCGAAATAGTATGTATCCCCACAAAAAGAATTTCTGTTTTTCGAATGAATGCCGGCAATTAGTTCCAGCTGCGCATTTTTTAACTTTTTCATTAAGTAAGGTGCTCCGTTGAGTACGCCTCTGCGTGAATCGCTTCTTTCAATTTTTTAATTGCTCTTCGTTGAAGCCTTGAGACATGCATTTGTGAAATACCAAGCTTGTCCCCTGCATCTTTTTGGCTTAAATTTTCAAGATACGTAAATTGAATGATTTGTTTTTCACGTTCAGATAACACATGCAAAACTTTTTCAAGTACAAGACGCTGATCAACGCGTTCATATCCTTCTTCGCGGTTTCCGACAATATCTAAAAGTGTTACGGTGCTTCCGTCTGAATCTGCTTCGATTGAATGGTCTACAGACAATGCCTGATAGCTTTTGCCCATTTCCATCGCTTCAAGTACTTCTTCTTCAGAAATATCAAGATATTGTGCGATTTCACTCACAAGCGGCGACCGCTGGAGCGATGTTGTTAATTCTTCATTCGCTGATTTGATTTTTGGCCCGAGTTCTTTAATACGTCTCGGCACATGCACGCTCCATGTTTTATCTCGAAGGAACCGTTTGATCTCCCCAACAATGGTCGGAATCGCAAACGCTTCAAAACTTTTGCCGAAAGAGTCATCATAGCGACGAATTGCCCCTAATAGACCCATCATCCCTACCTGCACGATGTCTTCGTGGTGTGAACGCCCTTTTGAATACTTACGGGCAATGGATTCAACAAGACCATAGTAATGTTTTACAAGCTTGTCCTGCGCATCCTTATCGCCGTTTTCCTGAAAGGCTTTTATCCATTCGATCGCTTTAAGCTTTGCAGCCTGATTAGGTCGAGATGGTTTCTGCATCCCTCTCCACCTGCTCTCCTTCAAGATACTTTGTCATAAACAAAGTAATCCCTTTATTCTGATGCACTTTCACTTCATCCATAAGCGTTTCAATTAAATAAAGGCCCAGCCCTCCTTCGCGAAGGAGTTCAACTGAATCTTCTGTATAGGGCCCCAAAGCTTCTTTTGTCTCTTCAAAGTCAAAACTATTTCCGCTATCTGATACAACGACCTCAAGATGATCTTCATGAAGACTGAAGCGGATCAGCACTTCCCCATCTTCGCCCTTATAGGCATGCTGGACTGCATTGGTAATTGCTTCACTCGTTGCAATTTTCAAATCTTCAATCGT
>NZ_MAMP01000012.1 GCF_001750285.1 Domibacillus iocasae | reverse complement strand
ATACCTTCCAATATGAATGAGGAAGGTTATTTGGTATGAACATTTTTAGTATAGCTTTTTGTTTACAGTATTTTTATTGAAAAATCTTGACACCCTATTAGCTGGTTTAGTTCAATAAGGATTTAAAAAAAGGAGCTCTTATGAGGTCCTTTTTGCTTTATTCAAAAATCAACATTATCGTTTAACAAAGCCAAATTTTAAACTAAAACCCCATCTCATAAAAGAGAAGGGGTATGCCCGTATTTAACTCCCATCATTTGAATCTCATAAAGTTCCAGCCGTTCTTCGGCGAACGAATATTCAACACCAAACGTTTGGACAACCTCAGTAATAGCCAACTGCTTATGGAAGGGCAAGTCGAGTTTTTGGAGCATAAAAGTAGGAATGCAAAAATGAAGAGCAAAAGTATTTGCCTGCCACTCTTGCAGCTGAACGAAAGGAAAGGGCAGCTCTGTTTGATTGCCGGTGTGGCGCAGCAAGTGACAAACTTCATGAGCGAACTCCTGCCATTGTTCAGTTCTCGATACATTTTCATTTAGCAGAATCATCATAATACCGCCGATCTCTGCACACTTGCTTTTGTTATGACTATATCCCACCTCTATATTGAGTCTCCTGGCAATCAGCTCTATATCTAGCTGCTCAGGAGAAGTAATCGAAATGTTTGTGTATAAATTCTCAATAAAGTCTTCCAGATGGGATTTCACATATGTCATAAGGGATGCCTCTTTTCCAATTTACATTTATGGGAATGTATGTTCTTTTGAGTATATAACAAAACATACCAAAAAGAAAAGAAAAAAGTAGATAATTGTCAATAAAAGAAAAAACCTGTCTCAAAAAGGAACAGGTAGGAGAAGGATAGAAATTTTTTATTTATCGTTCGCAAGCCCAGCCATCTTTGAAATATTTTCGCTTTGAATTCGTAATAGGATTTATCACTTTTTCAAAAACATATGTTCTTTTCGGGGTAGATAAAACCCTGTCTTAAGAAAGATAGGGGAGGAAGAAAAGTAAATTAAAGTTACACCTTAAATAACTTATCTTCTTCAGAGAGCCTTAAAATTATATCTGTTTCTTTTATGAAAGAATAATCCCCAATTTTTTCATTTAAAACAGCGAAGATAAACTGACTGTCGTTTTCATTAATAAATTCAACAATCTTGCGAAGATTGTGTTCATCAACCGTTTCAATGACATCGTGGATAAAAAATTTCGGATAGTCTAATCCTAGCTCATTAATAAAAGATACGTAGGCAATATCTAAAAGTAAAGTAATGGTTTTTCGGTGACCTGTACCGATACCATCGTCAACATTAGAAAGTTTTAACGGGAAAGGGTTTCCTCTCGACAAATATAAACGCTGGCCAAAAATCTCATAACTGTATTGCGTTAAGTATTCATTAAATTTAGATAAGTTGTCCAGTGAATCAGCATCAGTACTGATATCTGTATATCGTGCTTTTTTTAGGCGTAGCTCTTCTGTAAGTTCTTCATAAATTTCCTGAACTTTGGTTAGTTCACCGAGTTGTTCACTTTGTTCGATTAATTCTTTATGAGTGCGTTCAAACTCACTAAAATTTTCTTCACTAATTAGACTGATGATATCTTTATTTTCCTGTAAGATACTGTCTCTGAGCTTAACCATTTTATCTACGTCCGTACTAATTTTTTGTAGCCGCTCTTGATAATAACTTATTTTGTTTTCTTTGATACGGTTATTAAAATCAACTAACTCATCAAATTGTTTTGGGACGCTTCCAAGCGAGTGCTTAACATCATTATAGAAATCTAACAGCAATGACTCATCAATACTTTCGGTATCTTTAGTTTCTTTTGATAAGATTTTTTCTATTTTTGAGATTTTAAAAAGGGCTCCTTCAATGGAGTCATTAAGATTATTGATCCGATTTTTTATCTGTGGAATACTTTCCAAGTTTTCTTTGTATTTACGCATATTAATGATAGAATTAAATTTTTTTTCAAGAGATAAAACCGTATTTCTTACTATTCTTGCCCGCTCTTTTATATCATCAATATTTGAGAATTTATGAAGTTTAACAATTTTAAGTAAATCTTTCTCTAATTGACCAATTTCTTGATCAAGCACTAATTTTTCGGCGCTTGCTTCTATAGAGGACAATTTAAACAGAAAATCATAAATATTTTTATACTCTGCATTGGTTGTAGTACTATGCAGATATTTCAAGAAAGTATTTGCATCTTCTTTTTGTTTGATCCGAACAAATTTTCCGATTAACTGTCTAAAAGAAGGTGGCTTTTCAATAGAAAAGAAAATTTCATTCAATTTATCTATGTAAGCTGGGAGAGTATAAGCTTTATTGTTAATATATCGTTTTCCTTTTTCATACAACTCCACTTTAAGAATGTATACTAAATCGTTCTTGGCAACTTCTAGTTCTGCACATACTTTTTTCTCATTGATGTAATTTTTTAAGTTGCTAGTTTCACTACCAGTATCATTATCGGTCCAAATATACTTTTTATCCTTAGCTCCAAGACAAATATCGATCAGCTTTAAAAAAGTCGTTTTTCCTACATTATTACCTTTGCCGTCTTCGGTATCATCAACAACGATATTTAAGCTGCTCTTAAAAGGTATATTCCTAATTTCTTTGGTTTCACCGACACTCTCAAAAATCCTTAATCTATTTAGGTACATAGACAAGATCACCTCCTTCTATTTTTACCTTATTAATTAAAAATAGAAAATTTAAAGCAAGGTTATATTTAAACAATGGTTGTTTTTCATCGATTTCCTCGTAGAGCTCTTCAATGAGTGCTAGCTTAACTTGCCCATGTTTCTTTAAAGTAGCAAGTAATTGAGCTGATAAATATAGAATTGTGTCTTTTGGTTTGGAATCTTTATCTATCAACATACAATCACCTTTCTACGAAGTAACCTTTGGTATTGGGTCGAGCAACTTACATTTTACGAGGGCATAGTACATAATCGAGTGAATAGCGGTTTCTGCATCCTCATGAATAATATTAGCTGAGTTACGATCTGCTATTAAAATGGCATACAAGCAATTATATACTAATTCACACAAGTCGTCTTTATCATTCCATTTTTCATATCTTTTCATTCTTCCGTAATGTTTTTTGATTGACGAAAGTATACGTGTTCGTTGTGGTATTTCAGCCAATATTAAATCAACATCATCATAGTAATGATCACATTCCAGGAAAATATCCTTATAAAAGATAATTTCATTATAATTCATTTTTTCATCAATCCCAGTAGTAAACTCTGTGCTGTAACTTTCCAAATCATCTTCGATTTCTGCGAATTTCATACAGAAATCATATAAATAAGAACGATTTAAGCCTTTGGGTTGACTATAGTGGTAATGTGTTTCAAAAGTATTTCCATCTCCGGAATTGTTTAAATTGTGATTCCCTTGGTTTTCGATACTGCCCTTACCTTTGACCATAAGTATTCACGTCCTTAACTTAACGTTTAAACGTTGAATTGCTACCTGTGTTATTAATATTGTTATTACCGCCAGTAGATTGGATATTGCCATCGCCTTTAATTTGTTTTAGAGATTTTATTTCATTACTTAATTTAAGATTCCAAATTATTGAGGCAATTGTTCCTATTGAGGCAGCAATACTTAAGATTAATGATGTAGTTTCCATTATTTTTCCTTCTTTCAAATTTTAAATTTGTATATATAAAACAACTACCTAAAAAGCAGGAAAATACTTACTACACAATTTTATTTTTATAAAACTCCACTTTAAATAAAATCAAATTATTTAGACAATTACTTCTATTATCCTGCAATAACACCTAGAATACTAGTAACTTCGATCGACAAAATCCGACAAAAAATGTCATATCATTTATTTTTTTCTAAATATATAATCGGATTAGGTATCGTTCTTTGTAGTATATAAAAAGTATTAAGAATGCTACTATTTAAAGGCGAAATTTCCTTGAAAAGGAAGGAGACCGTTTTATGAGTTCAGAAATAGGGGTAGCTAAAGATAACCAAAGTAAATTTGAATTAAATCCACCAGCTTTGTTTCGATATTTAGAAAAAAAGAATAGTGAGTTTGTCGGAACAGTTAAAATGATTGCAAGCAGAGCTGAGCAACATTTAAGTATGATTCCTAATATTTTTCCTGGGTACACTCTACATGATATTAATCATTCTATAAGAATTATTGATTATATGTACAAGCTAATAGATGATGTTGAAAAGTTAACGGATTTAGAGATAACTGTACTGATTTGTTCTGCTTTACTTCATGACACAGGAATGTATTGTTCAACAGATGAGATTCAAGAGATTAAGAAAAATAACTATTCCTATTCAGAAATAAACTTTGAAGCGTTATTACAAAGGCACCAGGGAGATGAAGATGCAGCATTACAGCATTTCATTCGCGAAAACCATGCAAGGCGTTCTGCAGTACTAGTAAAGAGCTTATTTAATGACCAATTATTTATACCGTCACAATCTACCACTAACTTTGTTGAAAGTGTTGCTTTAATTTGCGAAAGTCATAATGAAAGTGTGGAGTGGGTTACAAGAAACTTACCTAAGTATGAGGAAAAAGGAAGATATTCTTTTAATCCTCAATATTGTGCTTTATTACTGAGACTAGGTGACATTCTAGATTTTGACAGCCAAAGAACTCCAGCTGAGCTATATAGAATTATTAGTCCTAAAGGTTTTAGTAAAGAAGAGTGGGAAAAACATTTTATTATTGATAATAGAGATAAAATTAAATTCAATGATGAAAGAACCCAAAAGAAAATATATTTAATGGGTAGCTGTGCGGATGTCGGTATACATAGAAAAGTGCTTGATTATATTCATTGGATAAATAAAGAAATTAACAGTGCTAATATAATTACTGATACATTTGACAACAAATACCGATTAAACTTAAAGTATCCTGTGGAAAATAATATAAGATCAAACGGTTTTAGTTTCTCTGACCTTCAGCTTAATATTGAATATTCAGCTGTTTCGAAATTATTAATAGGTGAGAATCTATATAATAATAAAAAACATGGCCTTAGAGAATTAATACAAAATTCCATAGATGCATGTAATATGCGAAAAAGTTTAGATGATACTACAAGAAAATTTGGTGAGGATGAATATAAACCAGTAATAAAAATTATTATGGACGAAGATGAAAATATGGTGACCGTTGAGGACAATGGGGTAGGAATGTCCATAGATACTATTCGAAATTATTTTTTAAGAATTGGTAAGTCCTACTATTCTTCAGACGACTATTTACTTAAGGGATTAAATTACACTCCGATCGGGAATTTTGGTATAGGTTTTTTAGCTTGCTTTATGCTGTCCGACAATGTAGAAGTAGAGACAAGGTATTTTAAAAATAAAGAAAAGTATAAAATTCTTTTAACCAAAGATAGTGAATTCGTTTGTTTAGATGAAAACGAAAATGTGAGCTTTAATGGTACAAAAATATCTTTAGATTATAAATCGTTTATGGAAATATTTAATAACAGCTTTAGTGAACTTTGTAATTTCATCAAAGAGTACTTTGTTACCAATAATACTAGGCTAGAAATAATTGATAGGAAAAGGGAGCAAAGAGAAACTATTGAAAATGTATTTCTTAAAAGTTCAGAAAACAACCATTTAAATATTTCTGATTACTTACAGCATACAGAGGGTTTTATTGAGGTTGAAAATAATTCGCTGGTTATACAGGATGACATGAATTCCTTGTTTGGGGATAAATGTATGTATTTTGATGGAGAGAATATCTATCAAATTAATACAGCTGAAATAGATATGGATAAAATTTATAATCCTGTGTTGAATAAAATTTCTTATCTTGAAGTTTCACTTTTAACTGATGAATACTTAGAACAAATAGCAAAAGAAAATAGACTAAAACTTCTTAAGCCTTTCGATGATTCTACAAAAAAAATAATAATACTTTTAGGCATTGATGTATCAAAAGAACTTAAAATGACAAGTTATTTCACAGATGGACACAAGATTCTTTCTCTTGCTGAAGAGGTGTTGGATAGAAACCTTTCTGATGCAGGATTAATTTTCAATGACATACCACCATTATTGAAAAAGCAAATTTTAGAATTAGATATTGAAGAAATTTATAAGAAAATAGTAGTAAGAAAAGGAGAAATTAGATTACATGCAGATTGCAAGGCAAGAAAACTCCTGCTTATTGATGAATTTAGTAGTCGTAACCATCTATTTCATGAGGTGCCAGAAATAGAGGATCGAGCAGAAACGCTTTATTTGAGAAACGTTCTAGTCGATAACTGGGCTTTAGAAACACATAAAAAATCAAGTAATATTCATATAGGCGAAATAAAAGTTAATGTAATAAATAAAATAATTGAACCAACATTAACTAGAAGTGATCTAAGAAAGGAATCCAAAAAAATTCTGAGTGACGCTTTAGCAATGTTGCCTTTAATTAATTTTATGCAAAATAATGATTTGTCTAAGGTAGAGGAAAATTTAATTAAGAGTTTTATTCAATCAGAGTATCCAAACGGTCAATTTCTACTACTAGAAAGTATAAAGGAGAAGTATTTATAATAAATTGGTTAGAATAAAAATAAGTAAGATGAACTGAGTTTGAAAGTAATTAAAAAATCAACCTGTCAGCTGACAGGTTGATTTTTTAAAAAAAGTTTATCTGATCAAATAGTACAAAGATATCCTAAAACTACTTTCAATATAAATAAACATACACCGCAGCGTGTTATTTTTTATTTAACCCTCGTTTTTTGATGATCTCTCAAATCTGACGCATTTCCTCCAACTGATGGGGTGCTTCTTTTTTTATCTATCTAATGAGAAAGAAGGCTGTTCAGGTTGTGTAGGAGGGATAGGCGCTTCTACTGGTTGATCCTCAACAACCTCTTTATTTGATTGGTTTTCAATTGTATCCTTGTTCGGCTCATTGTTATCTGGCTCAGCAGCTTCTTTATTGGTTTTCTCCGCTTTACCGTGATCAGTCGCTTCATCCTGGGAAGAAACAGGAACTTCTTCACTTTCCGATGAATTGGACTGTTTAAACCACTCGGATACATACCCTTCCTGATTTTCGTCAGTCTCGACTTTTTCTTCCGGTTCCTTTTTACTTACTTTTTCAGTTTGACTGGCGGCCGGTTCTTTCTCTTCCTTGGGTGCTGCTGTTTTCTCTTCCGTAGTCACTTGTTGTTCTTCTTCGGCAGGAGCATGATTATTTATCAAAAATTGATTCAGAAGTAGTACTAAGCAAGTAATGGCTGCCAGAAGCAATACGGAAAGGTAGATGGTTTCCTTCCTTTGTTTTCTCACAATTATTCACATCCCACATTTCAGTACTTGCGTGAAACCAAAATAAATACACGCCGTAGCGTGTTATTTTTTATTTAATCCTCGTTTTTTGATGATCTCCCAGAATTCTTGTAATTCTTCAAGCTGTTCCTCGGGTGAATCGGCCATTTCTTTAAAGAAAAGATTGAGCCTTGGATTGTTGAAAAATTCCATCATTTCTTTCTTGTCATCGATTTCATTTTTAGAGGCATCCGTTCTGCCAAGAAGGTAATCCAGTGAAACTTCATAAATCTCGGCTAGTTTTACCATGGTATCCGGATCGGGCGTTCGAGAACCAGATTCGTAACCAGAAAGAGTATTGGGTTTTACGCCAATTTTTGCAGCGATATCTTTTTGTGCGTACCCAAGTTTTTCTCTGAGTAATTTTAAATTTTTACCGAGTATCTCGCTCATAACTACCCTCCTACACACATCTTCAAAAACATTTTAACAGTAATTCTCGATTCGAGAATAAAAAATCTCGAAATGTGATTTTTTTCATTGACAATCTCAAATTGAGAAGTTATTATTGAGTTATAAATCGCGATACGCGAACAATGTCAAAGGAGGTGGAGAAAATAAATAATTTAAAGCTGGGAAAACGTGTCCGTGAAATACGGATTAGCAAAGGTATAAAAATTAGCCATGTTGCTAAAAAGCTGGGTTACAAATCTTCTTCAATGATTAGTGAATTCGAGCGTGGAAAGAAAGGTTTGGATGCAGAAAAAATACCATTGCTCGCAGAAATTTTAGGTGTTTCTATTGAAGAACTTTTTTTTAATTATAAAAATCGCGATTCGCGATGTGAAAAAGAGGTCAGTTAAAGAAAGGTGGTGATCAAGAATAGAGGCGCTTCAGGCCTCACCTTCCACAAACGGCGAAATTTGCTGTCAAAACATTGTTCCCATTTGAGAATTTAATGTTCTTAATAGAAAACAAAGGGAGCTTTGTCGACGACTTTCAGAAATAACGACATATCACGATAAGGTGGTGATTTAAATGCCAGTCGCTAAACCAAAAGCAAAACGCAAGAAACAAGCTAAAACACCCAGCCAGGAATTCAGCAATGTTAAGAGCGCAAAGCTGGATCGTCTTATTTCAGAGCGTAAGAAACGAAAGATGAAGCAATCGGATGTAGCTGCCAAACTTAACGTTTCAATCGCAATGATCTCACATATTGAAAACGGGAGAGTGAAACCGAGTGCTGACATCTCTCTTGGACTTGAAATGCTTTTTGATTTACCTTATGAAATCTTATTTCCTGATTACTGAAATGAAAAATAGAGGACGGTGAAAAAATGATTCAATTCGATGAAGCGGTTCTAAACACAATTGCTGATAAATTATCAGACAGAATTTCGGAACAGATTACTTCAACCGTCCTAAAACGGTTGGAAGCAAAACTGGATAGCCGAGGCCAGCTGCCTCCAATGCTAACAAAAAAACAGCTAAGAGAAGTGCTGCAGATCGGTGAAACCAAAGCAACTGAATTAATGCACCGAGCAGATTTTCCGGTTTTTCGGGAAGCAGGAATACTTATCCCGACTCACCAGCTGTTTGAGTGGATAGACAACAATACTCGCTGGGTCAAAGAAAATAGTAAGTTTTTCAAAGATGCTATGTAACTATATTTTACCATGCCTCATACAAAAGATTGGTAAATGAAGGGGGAAAAGTCAGTGGTAAAAGGTAATATTGGCCGCGCACTAAAAGAAGCGCGTGGCACACAGACACAGTTGCAGCTATCAATCGAAGAAAATGTTTCAAGGGAAACGATCTCTGCTTACGAAAACGGCAGGGCAAAACTGCCGCCCGACATATCAAGGAGCATCGTTGGAAAGAAAGATGATCCTTGGCTCGCAATGGCTGTCCGTCACGAATATACGCGAACAGGACCTGTACGGCTAGAAGGAAAGAAAGTGGATCTGCACAGGTCCAGCACAAAAGAGAAGCTGCTTGAAGAATTGGAGGAAGCAAAAAGCTTTTTAGAAAAATGCTGTATGTCCAATCATTTATCTTTTATCCCATCCTTTGACCGGCAGGATTTAGAAGAGACACTTGTACAGCTGGTTGATGTCATAACAGGAATTGAACATTTTCTAGCAGTGGTTTGTGAAGAGGCAGAAATCAGCTATCTCGGTATTTGGCAAAAGCATTACAACAAGCTGATAGCACGGGGCTATGTGAACCAGGAACAGATCATTGAAGGGCAAGCATGAAGAAAAAGGACAAGCCAAGGAAGCGACGCAAGCCATACCAAGTGATAGTAAAGCAACTTAACCAGCAAGGAATAAAAGCGAAAGTGGTGAAGAAGCGTCATGTACTGGGTGTTTGATGCAGCACAAACAATTCTGTTAACAATCATGGGAATCAGTATTTGGTCAATGGCCTGGGTGACACGGCCTGTGTGGGATCGATATAAAAAAGACCAAAAAAATAACGCCCGCTGATAAAAATATCGGAGCGAACGTTACTTATGTATGGATACATCATATCACGTTGTTAATCGATATGCACTAAGTATTTGTCGATATATGTCGAAAAATTTTCTTCTAATCTCATTTCGATGCCTATAGGAGAACATTAACTATCAGAAAGAAGGTAAAAAAATGGATCATCCACTTATCCAGAAAATTGAACGGACGGGCTTTCCAGAGCATTTTCAAGAGCGTGAATCTGACTATCCGGTGGAAGACATTTTCGGAGACGAGATTATGAGCAACGACATCTATTTCATTATGAAAGATGGCTCAGTTGTATTGGAACAAAATCTTGCTGAATATGCGGTTCAGCACCTGGACGCATTAGAAAAGCAGGCTGAAGCATGAAAAAGACTCCTATCGCGAGTAGGAGTCGACTGTTTTAAAAAATATTTCTTATGAATAGTGTACTGCACAATCAAAACTGAATCAAGGGAGTGAAGAATTTGGCAAAGAACATGAACGCCATTTCAACGACTGATTTATCACAGCACGACTGGCTTATGGAGAGACGTAACGGTATTGGAGGCAGTGATTGTGCGGCCATTGCCGGCGTTAACAAGTATAGCTCACCGATGAAAGTATATCTGGAAAAAACGAATCAAATTGAATCAGAAGAAATCTTTACTGTGAATGAACAAGGCGGATTTGAGGAAGGAAGTGAAGCAGCGTACTTCGGCGCACTGAATGAGGATCTGGTCGCCCAGGAGTTTGCCCGTCGTACAGGCTTGAAGGTGCGGCGTCGGAACGCGATCTTAAAGCATCCAGAATACGACTTCATTTATGCAAATGTGGACCGGCTGATTGCCGGTAAAAAAGAAGGGCTTGAATGCAAAACAGCATCCGAATTTCTGAAAGGTGAGTGGGAAGGCGATGAGATCCCAGCGTCTTACTTACTCCAATGCCAGCATTATATGGCTGTGACCGGATATGAAGCGTGGTGGATTGCAGTACTGGTTGGCGGAAACAAGTTCATCCATAAGCGAATCGAGCGTGATGAAGAGCTGATCGACTATCTCATTAACATCGAAAAAGAGTTTTGGGAAAATCACGTCTTAGCGAATAATCCACCGCCGTTCGATGGATCCGTTGCATCCAGTGACTTATTAAAAGCCATGTACCCGCAGCATGCGCCGGACAGCACGATTGAATTAACGTCCGACCTGCAGGTGTACATCGATTCCTATAAAGCGCTGGAAGCGGAAAAGAAAGAACTCGAGCTGAAAATGACCGAATGCCAGAACGTCCTCAAAGGGGCCATGCAGGAAAACGAAACAGCCTTTCTCGGTGAACAAAAGATCACGTGGAAAGCGCAGGTAGCGAACCGAATTGATTCAACACGGCTCAAAAAAGAGCAGCCGGACATTTACGAAGCGTACGTCAAGCAAAGCACATCCCGTCCTTTCAAAATTAAATAACTGGGGGTTTTACCGTGGCAACAAATAACACGATCAAAAACGAGCTGGCAAAGAAACAGCAGAACGCGCCAGCGAAACAGGTCTCACCAGAACAGTCATTGAACGGCTTATTAAAACGAATGGGGCCCGAGATTCAACGGGCTCTTCCGAAACACATGGATGCCGACCGTATGGCACGCATTGCTTTAACGGCTGTACGGACCACGCCAAAGCTTCTGGAATGCGATCAAATGTCCTTTCTTGCGGCGATCATGCAGTCCGCTCAGCTGGGTGTTGAGCCAAATACAGGACTTGGTCAGGCGTACTTAATTCCCTATGGCAAGCAGGTACAGTTCCAGCTTTCTTATAAAGGCTTAATCGATTTAGCCGTACGAAGCGGACAATACAAGGCAATTTACGCCCACGAAGTTTATGGAAATGACGAATTAACATTTGAATACGGTCTGTACAAGGATTTAAAACATGTACCAGCCAGTATTCCAGAAGGTGAACCCATTGGCTACTATGCGGTTTATCACTTGCAGAATGGCGGCTTTGATTTCGTCTACTGGACCCGGGAACGCATCGATCAGCATGCCAATAAATTCAGCCAGGCGGTGCAAAAAGGCTGGACAAGCCCTTGGAAAACGAATTATGACGCGATGGCCAAGAAAACAGTATTGAAGGAAGTTTTAAAATACGCTCCAAAATCGATTGAGTTTCAGAAGACCGTTGAAGCTGATTCAACAATCAAGAAAGAAATTGCATCAGATATGAGTGAAGTAATTGATGTGCAGCATGAATTAATTGATCTGCCGGAGAAAACGCCGCCAGCAGAACCGGAACCAAAGAAAGAAACGAAAAAGCCATCGGCTAAAGATATTGATTTTGAAACGATTGATATTGCTGAAGATGATCTTCCATTCGGCAAGCAGTAATGGAATTCGAAATGGATATCCCGTCATTTATCCGGCAAATGTCCAAAAGCAACGATGAGTACATCAGATGGGTGAGGAGCTACTTTAAAAGCTCTCACCCACATCTGGAGCTCGTAAAAATAAAGAAGAAAGCTGTAATGAAAAAGAGAGAACGAGAGGAGGGGTGAGCAGGTGGCGGATGTCCAGCTGGAGCACGGATACACCAAGATTGCCAACGAGATTCTGGATGTGATTCAGCATTTTCAATTTACGCAAAATCAATATAAGCTGCTGATGGCCTTGTGGCGGAACACATACGGATGGAACCGAAAAGAATGCGAGTTTTCTCTTTCGTACATCGAGTCTGTCACACATCTGGAGCGTAAACGAGTAAGTGAAGCGTTAAAAACACTTATTCAGAATAAAGTGATTCTGGAGATGAATCCAGGGTCTACTACAAAAACAAAAATTGTTTCTTTTAATAAAAACTATGAAGAGTGGACCGTCAAAAATTATAAAGGTAGTGGCGTTTTGCCTACTAGTGGTCAAGATGACACTAGTGGCGAAATGCCCCCTAGTAGTAGTGGCGAAATGCCCCCTAGTAGTAGTGGCGAAATGCCCCCTAGTAGTAGTGGCGAAATACCCCCTAGTGCTAGTGGGCAATCCGCCACCCATAAAAGAAAGATTAAAAACAATATTAAATACAATACTGCTGCTAATAACGCGCACGAAGAACCAACTGGCGGGGTGCCTACAACCGAAAATGCTCAGCTGTCCACTGGAAGTGTGGGGCAAATACCAGGCAACTCTTCAAACGCTTATATGCAGATACGTGATCGATATATGACTCTGGCCAACATAGGTGGATTTGATGTTAACACGAAAGATCGGAATTACATTTTGGAGCTAATTGCTCATGATATTGATGTTAACAAAACGCTTGAATGGCTTGAACAAATATTCGCGGAATATCACCCTAAACATTCTAGGGACAAGATTAATAGCTTTGGTTACTGCCTGCCGATTTTATTAGACCGGCACATTGAAAATCAAGAAAAGGAGCGGAACCCACATGGCGAAACCGGAACAACCCCGATTCACCAGTATCGCGGACGTAATGGCGGATCTGCAAGCAAAGGCAAATCAAAAGAGCAGCTCTTCCGAGACATCGAAGCCGCTCGAAATGCCTGGGGCGGATGATGCGCAATATGAATGCCCGATCTGTAAAGACACAGAATTGATTTTTCGTAAAAGACCGGTGATGCAAAATGGAAAAGAGGTTCTGCAGGATTTCGCCACTTTTTGCGAATGCAAGGATCAGAAGGCATGGAAGCGCCGCTTTAAGCAGTCGATGATCCCAGACGAGTTCCAGAAAGCGAATTTTGAAAACTATGCCACAAACGCGAGATATCAGCTGGACATGAAAAAGATGGCGCTTGATTATGTGAATTTATTCCGTATCGGTACCGACAATGAAGGCCGTAAGAAAAAGATCATTCCATCGTATAATTTCGGTCTTATTGCTTCAGTGGGTGAACAGCGGTTAAAAGAATTACCGGCTGCTGATCGGGCTGGAATCAAGAACCAACATAACAATTTTGGTATTGGCAAAACACACCTGCAAATTGCGATTTCAAAGCTGTTACTGAAAGAAGGCTTCCGGGTGCTGGTTGTCTCAGATGCAGTTTTCATTAACGAGCTGATGCAGGCAAAACGGGCAGGCGACGAGGGTGAACAGCTGAACCGGGTTCTCGGGCCGGCACTCGATGCAGATGTGCTGATCTGGGATGACATCGGTAAATCAAGCTGGACGGAAGCGCGGGAAACGATGTATTACCAAATCATTAATGAACGGTACCGCAAGCAGATGCCGATTATTTTTAACAGCAACGAAGACCGAGGCACATTGGCAGACAAGATCGGGTATGCAGCCGCCAGCCGGCTAATCGGGCAGTGCAGTGATGAAAAATATAAATTCCTGATGGATGCAGAAGGTCAGGACTGGAGGCTGAGAAAGCATGGCTAATCAAGATGCAATCATTTTACAAAGCAGCAGTGTACGCCAAGTAACATATCAGGGATCAGGCATGTACATGTTTCAGCCGAAGCCAGGGCATAAGCCATTAAGCGAAATAGAGCAGCAGGCAAAAGACGCGGCTTTTAAAAAGCACTTGGAAGAAGCAGAGGCTCGGCTTGAAGCGGAAGAAAAAACAGGCGGTGATGCGGCATGAACCGTTCAGAAGTTTTGAAGTGTTGAAAACTCACTATAAAAAAACTGGTACAGTCTTGAGTACGACAGTAGCTAGTTACTCAACAGTTCGTCTAAAAGCAAAAACACGAGTGAAAGACAACTCTTCACTCGTGCTTGTAAATTACCTTTTGATTCAGAAAATCAAAGGCTCTCCACTCGTAAACTTTTCAAAGCTTTTTGCAGAGAGGAATAGACGGGGATATCTGAAGTGTTGACATTGACGCCTAAGTTAATCATGGTTTGGGCAATCTCGGGTCTGATCCCTGTCAGTAATGCTTTAATCCCTAAAAGAGAAAGACCGTTTATAACTTTGAATATTCGATCTGCTACCATGGTATCGATGATGGGAACGCCTGATAAGTCTATAACGATATATTCTAAAGACAATTCACTGCTTTTTGCCATGGCTTTATCCATTAGTTCCTGTGCTCTTTTCGTGTCAATGTCTCCTATTAAAGGAAGAACGCCGACAGTCTCAGCTACTTTAATGACAGGTATTGATAATTCCAGAGCGACTGCTTCTGCAGCATTGATACGGGTAAGGAATTTTCTTGTATAAGACATGCTAAGCCAGTGAACAGCCCGGTCCACCACGGCACCAAACCGTGAAAGGATCTCATAAAATTGATCAAAGGATAAATCGTATTTAATGGCTTCATCTTTAATGATAAGACCGATTAGGTTCCGATAATCCCGCACTTCATCAAGCGCAATATCCAGGGGCAGATTCAGATTCACCAGAGTATCGACAGCTTCGTCTCCCCATTCCCTCAAAATACTGAATGTGGCGTCCATATCTCTTGAAATAGAATAAGCGTAAATTTCAACAAGATTTTTACGCCAGCTTTTTAAATGCTTTTCAATGTTTGCATGGACTTGATTGCTGTCCAGATTAGCTTTTTCCTTAATCAACTGGTCCCGCAGACTCAATATTTTGTTCGAGATGTCAACAACATACTGATCGTTTAAATATACACTCAAATAGAACTGCCTCCTAACCGTTTCTAAATAATTTTACCACAATAAAAAAAATTAATACTCAACATTAGAACGAAATTGTGAACGAGGAAAGAATTTGCCAATATTGACTTTTCCATGTGCCAAGTGCAAAGAACCTATGGGATTTTATTACGCTGATTATGATTTAAGAGATGCTGTAGATAACAAAAAATCCACTTATTTCTATGAAGAATTGGAATGTGAGAATTGAGCAGCAGATGACCGAAACTGTGCAATTAAAAAACTCCTCTGAAATTTCAAAGGAGTTAGTATAAAAAACTTTTAATTTATTAGTTTGTCGATAACAGATGCAGCTTCATCTGCATCATGGTAGTAGCTGATTTCATGTGGCAGTTGAGAAAATATAATTTGTATTATACCAATGTTTTTCAAACTAACTATAGCTACAGGATGGTTGTTATTTTTGAAAGTATAAATGATTTCAGTACTCCTATGATGCTGCATAAACTCTAACAACATCTTTATACTCTCAAAGGACATTTCATTTTCCTCCTTTCTCACCAGAGGAAAGGGACTAAAAAAAGTCGAAAGAAATCCAATGAATGTATTTAGTAGTAAATGTACCACAATCATGAGACTGCTAAACAGTACGTCCATATCACGTCATAAAGGAGTGCTTGAGATGCTGGAATATGGGTATGAACTGCTCGTTGATGTTTACGAAACAGACGATTTAAAAAGGGTGCTTGCCTGTTATCCGGTTCACTGGTTTGAACATTTCGACTTAATAGAGCTGGAGACCAAAATCGAAAATATAGAAACCGTATCAGATCAAGTCATTGAAGAGGACATTTTTGATAAGCAAGAAGAACCAGCGTTTTTTGAACAAATGAAACCATTTTAAAAGGGGTGAGCCTGAAGGATAAAAGAAGTTGTGTTTTCGGTGGAAAACAGCCAAGCAATTGGTACTTGGCTGAATAAATCTGGTGCTGTGTCATTTTAGGAGATGTCTTCAAGAGGTTCAGTCTGAAGTAGCATTTCTATGGCAGAAGCTGCTTTTTCAATTGAATCAAATTCGATTAATTCATTATTGGAGAGAATCCTTACCTGTATTGTTTCTGTACCATTTTTGCATTGTGCCTTTAAATAAGGGTGTTTGTCCTTATCGAATGAATAGGTAATACGAATATTATTGTAGCAACAAAGAGCTTCAAGTTTGTCTTTGATGGTGTCAAAATCCATTGTGATGTCACTCCTAGATGTAAGTATTCTTTAGCTTAATAATGGAATATGAAGACGAAATAAAAGCGCTATAAGCGCTTTAATAAAATTGTTTACCTTTTCGTTCGGGATTTTGATTATTATTTTGCGGTGAATCGTATTCCGATTTCGAAAACAATGTGGGCTTTCTTGATACGAACACTAATGAACCAATAAAGCTGACCATTAAAAGAAATGATATGATCCATCCGAAAAGTTCAATTGGTAGCATCTTTAGAAAACCTCCTTATTTTTGAAATCTTTGAATTGATATTTTACCCGGTTTTAATAAAAACAAACATTTTTTGTTAGATTATGTAACGAAAAAAAATGTAATTAAAGGGATGGCAGCCATGTTGGAAGGAGAGTGGGCTCTGTCGCAGTAGGTGATGATATTGTAATCGGCTATATCACAACAATTACCCTCTACGGGGGTCAAGTGGAAATAAAGAGAGTGGCCAGTGTCAAAGATGGTGAACTGAAATGGCTGGTGCCAACTCGTGCGCTGTTTGAATCATACCGTCTGCAACCAGCAGATAATTTGCTTAATGAGTATCAGGACAAAACAGTGCTTATTGATCTGGCGCTTCTTACGAAGAATAAGGAATGTTTTGAAGAACTGACGGGAGGAAAACAAAAATGGCATACCATGGAGCAGTAATTGAGCAGCAGTGGACGCCAGAAGAAGTAAAAGCCTATTGCGCAGAAAAGTTTGAATCAAAATTGCCTGCTTATTTACGAAACATGAAGAAGCAGGAGCGGCCAAAGCGCACAGTTAATTCGAACGGAAATTTGAGTAAAGCACAATACATGCGGTTTATGGAAAAAGGATTAAGTGATGAACACATTTTAGCGAAGTATCAGGATTTAACGCCGGAACGCTTGGAAATGGCGAAGAAGCAGTGGGGATTCAATTAACACCCAGAAGCAAATGCTCCCGAGCGATCAACCTGCAACAACAGGGGTGTAATTACAGCTTGATGAACCAAGTCTATACTACTTATTACCAATAAGCAAAAAAACATAAGAATATGGACTTCTTGAAAAACAAAAAACAGCCAGGCGGGGGCTCTGACTGCAGAAAGGCTGTCGAGTTGAAGAAGTAGGGTTTTAAACTGACAGTACTAGTATGTACCACTTGATAAAAAAATTATTCACAAAAGCCCAGAAAGATTGATCACAAGTTTCAATTATCTATATTGTAGTTGAAATTCAAGAATTAGCTTATCCAATTCTTCGCTGTATCGTAAGGTTTCAGGGCTACTAAGGCCATGTTGCTGCCCAGCAATAATCATCTGAAATCGAAGATCGTTAATTTGTGAATCTAGACTAGTAGAAATTAATTGGCTTTGCTCCATGTGATCCTCCCTAGCCTGTAAAGGGTTTTAAAAGAGTATAAAACATAAATATGTAAAAATTAAGGGTTTTACCTCGTAATTTGTAATTATTTTCTGAAATTGTAAATTTTCTGTGACAAAAGAAAAAAACCGAGAACATGTCCCCGGCCTGTTTCAATATTACTCGCAATTCTATTTTAACAGACTGGGGGCTCCTCGACTATGAGAGAATACGAGATTGATATATCCACAATGAAGCTAGAATTGGATATAATGGAAATACCAAGTACATGTGTTTTGGTGGTCTGTGACGGGAAGGTCAAGATCAGAGAGCTGCCTCCGCATGGGGAATACAAGATTGTCACGCATCAGGGCAAGGTGAAGCGGATGAGACGGGAAGAGGGGGAAGATTTTTGACAGATGCTTTTATAAACATTAAAGAATATATACCTATTATTGTGGCCGTTATTTCTGCAATGCTGGCTTTTTCTTTAGGAAAACTAAGCGAGAGAGGAAAAAAGTTTTCTTTAATGGTTGAAGACAGTATGGATAGCCTTATTGCAAAGATGTATAAAGAAGCGTTACTAATTACAAATGTAAATAAGTATAACGTTAAAAAGGTTAAGAAGTTTATTTTATTCTATTCAAATAATGATGAGATTTACAAACTGTACGATGATAAACTGATTAGTAACTTTCATGAATTATCCATAAAAATAAGAGAAGGGAGTATCTCTAATAAAGAACTGATAGATGAATTCTTTTATTTGACAAAACAAGTTGAAAAACATTATTGGGAAAAACTGATGGTGAGTTCCAAAGATTTGAATTGGTGGATAAAGAAAAAAACAATTAATCGATGGATTAGCCTTCCTGGAAATATACTTTTTTTATTGAAAGAAGTTTTTGAATATATTTGTATAATATTAGCGCTCATCGCGCTAGTAGCTCTTGCAGACGTAATAGTAGATAAGGACAATGAAATTTTTTCTTCCACATTTAGAATAATTATTTTTTATTTGACCACCATAGTTGCTTTGATTTATTGCGCCCTATATTTTTTCGATTCTACAGTAGGAGGAAAAGGGGACATAAAAAGAAAGCATTTAATCAAAAAGAAACAATAGAATAGTTCTCTCAGCCATCTGAAGGACACTGAACAGACACGAAAAATCGTGCGCTGTTTGGTGTCCTTTTTTATTTGCTTAATAAAAAGAAATGGGGAATAAACATGCGGACACTCATTTACGAATACAAACAATCATTACGAGCGCTGAAGGAAGTGAAGGCAGCCATCGAAGCCAAACCGGAATTGTTGGAACAGGACCTCCAGGATAAGACGCTCATTAACAGCATGATCAGCGAAGTGGAATTTGCTATTCAGTGGATGGTGTCCGGCCGGAATCCGGATGCAAGACGCGGGGCTGATCGGACAGGGGCTTATACGTTGGATCCGAAACTGATTGAAGCTGTTGTTCCGAATCGAATTGTGGCCAGCGAAGAAAGAAAGCTGACAGCTGATGAGAAATGGTTGCTGGATGATGTGCTTGGGGATTTAACAACGAGGGAAAAAGATGTATTTACATTGATTAAAGCGGAAGGAATCACATTCGAGTATACGGCAGAATTATTAGGGCTTACTAAGTCATCTGTCCAGACGTACTTAGAACGAGCAGAGCAGAAAATTGAAGTTAGAAAAAACGGCAGCCTTTTTTTAGTTTCATAAAAAAACATTTCGTTTGTACGGATTTAAAAAAGGGTATTTACAACTATAGGTCAAATTAGGTATTATTGTATGATGAAGTATAAGATTTCCAATAGGTGGATAAAAAATGAAATTTTTCCTTACTCTTTTCAGAGCCGTACTAATTGGCGCAAACCTTTTTTTGATTAATTTTCAGCCTAGTACAGAACTTGAAACAAAAATATTTTTTGCTTCAAGGCTAGTCTTTTTTCTTATGCTCATCATTGATTATTCAAATGTAGCATATTATAATCTAGGGTTGGAAAGAATAATCGGATGCATGGGTATTGTTTTATCTGTGCTATTTGCTTGTGTAGATGCTGCAGGCTTTTTTAACTTTCTAATACTTGAAAACGGAAAAGATGGATACATGTTATCCGGAAATACAAATAACTTTTTAACAAGTATGATTGAACCTTTTAGTGCGAAAAATTATGTGTTTTATAGTTTTGTGGCTATAATTGTACTATTAGGTATAGAAATATTTAATTACGGAGTAAGAAGTGCCCCTAAAATTTGGAGCGAATCCAAGGAAAAGACTGCTTAAAAAAGAAAGGGTGAACTAAATGCTAACTAATCATGATTTTAAAATTCTATTCGTTGCGTTTACTATCTCCATTTTTCTGGGTCTTTTATTAAGGATTTTTTATTACTCCAAAACCAAGTTTCTTTTTAGACGCTTATTAAATGTAGTGATTTTACAAATTGTTTTTCCAATCCATGCTTACAGCGAAATAATCAAACATAGATCCGAATACATTCATAGCATTAATCGTGGTGCTAAAATTTCAAAAAACCAAAAAGAGAAATTAAAAAAAGAGATTAATTCAAACAGGCGTGTAGCATTACGGATTATTTGGAATTCAATTAGAAGATTTAAGCAAAATTTAGACTCACACATAGAACTGTTAAATAAATTACGGGAAAAAACTGGCGAAGAAATAGTGATAAAGTTAGAATTTGAATTCAAGAAGGACGGTACTTTACCAAAGGCTGAATATAAAGAACATATTATTGACTTGTATGCTTAAAACAATAATAAGAATTTTTTGTCGTACAGATGACGTATATATGAGAAAGACAAATCAATAGCATTAAAAAAGCACTACCTCTTTAAGGTAGTGCTTTTTATTTACTGATTGAAGAACCATTCGAAAGATAAACTAGACCAGCTCAGACTATTAGCTGGTCTTGCAGGGCGTGCTTGCTTAGCTCCTTTAGCAGGCTTAGCTGATTTAGCGCCTTTTGCCGGTTTGGCTGATTTAGCGGGTTTAGCAGGACCTGAGCCAGATGCATTAACGGTAAAAAACACACATTTTCCACTATTATCTCTAACCCAACCATTATTATAACGACCAAGATGTTTGCCTGAAAAAGAAAAGATGGAATCCTGATCAAAATATCCAACTGGTTTTCCAGAGAACAGATAAATATAAGTTTCATCTTGAGTATAAGCGACGGGTTTGCCTCGGTTATTATAAAAAGTTGTTTCTTCCAAAATTTTCACCCCCCTTTTCTTACAATATTCGCTAATTAAAGAGGTTTTTCCTCTATGAATGTAGAAATGTTAGGAAAAAGGGGGTGGAAATATGGGTATATCCGAAATGAATGGTCCTGTTCTAAGAGAAATTCTTGAAGAGCTAAAAAAGTTAAATGCTAAAGTTGATCAATTAGCCGATAATCAAAACAGGAAAGATACGAAAGATAGACTGGAAAAGACAGTGGATGATTTGAAAAAGAAATTGTAAGCAAGGCACCCGTTGTGATGCTTTTTTCTTTGCTAAAAAACAAAACCCCTGCCAGTTGGCGGGGTTAAATTATTTTCTTCATTCCACACTTACGGCACTCGCGTAAAAAAATAGCATTTTTAATCGAGCTCTTAAATTGAGCGTTATCGCAATTATCGCAACGGCCGCTTTTGATGTCCGGGTATTCTAAAATGTTGTATGTCACATTTAAATCAATTTTCTGTTCAGTTTCCATTTTGTCACCTCGCCTGGGTAATCATATCACTAAAACGAATATGATGAACGCAGGAAATTATCTCCTTTTGTCGAAATGTAAGGCAAAAGGAGGTGGGGGAATGGCTAAATACAGTGTGCTTTTTACGTTTGATAAAGAAAATTATAAAAGGCTTGAAATTGAAGGTGAAAACGAGGGAGAGATTCTGAAAATGCTAACTACTTCAGAATGGTATACCAGCGAAGACCATCAGGCGGTGAACATGGGGAATGTTACATCAATTCATTTTACAAAACCCGCTAAAATAAGCAATAGATCCCCTTGGTAAAGAAACTTGGTAATGAGTACCTCAAATTATGAGGTGCTTTTTTCTTTGCTCAAAAACAATCACGGAGGTGGTGGTGATGTGACGTGGCCAGACAGAGAGATCCGAAACGGGATGAAGCTTTCGAAATATGGAAGCAGCATAATAGAGAAATAACAAATCGTGCTCTTGCTGAACAATTAGGCGTTCCAGAAAAAACGATCAGCGGATGGAAGTCCAAAGATAAATGGAACGATAAATTGAATGGAGTACTCCATAAAAAAATACGGAGTACTCCAAATGAAAAGGGAACCAAAAAAGCGCATGCTCCAAATAGAAAAGAGCCTGATGCTGAAGAAGCGGAAATCGCTGAATTGACTGATAAACAAGAGCTTTTCTGCATGCACTACCTAAAAAGCTTCAATGCAACGATGGCTGCAATTAAAGCAGGATATGCAAAAGAATCGGCTCATGTTGAAGGGAGTCGCTTGCTAAGAAATGCTAAGGTTGCGGAGTATATTCGTGAGCTAAAAGCAGGACTGCAGGAAGAGCTTTTTATTAACGCCAGAGACGTGATCGATTATTACGTTAAAATCGCTTTTGCAGACATTACTGATTATGTTACGTTCCAGAGAAAAGACATTCATACAGGCAAATACGATACGCTTCTTAACGAAGACGGCGAAGTGAAAGAAATGGTACCGCGCGTTGAATCCTACAATGAAATGTTCTTCAAAAACAGCGATGAAATTGACGGAACGATTGTCAGCGAAATCCGGCAGGGCCGCGACGGTGTTGTGGTGAAGCTGGCTGACAGAATGAAGGCGCTGGATATGCTGACGAAATACTTTGATCTTCTTTCTGAGAAGGAGCAAAAGCAGCTGCAGCAGGAGAAACTAAAAATTGAGATTGAAAAATCAAAAGTGGAGATCAAAAAGCTATCAGATGATAAATCAGATCGTCCAATTCAAATCATGATTAAGCGAAAAGGTGATCCATCATGAGTGAATTAGCGATTGAAATGGTTGAAAAAGAAGTTAATCCTCATTTTGAAGATTTCCTATTCGAGTGGTCAACGAAATTTCAGTTTCTTGTCGGCGGATATGGCAGCAGTAAGAGCTATCACGTAGCTTTAAAAATTATTTTAAAGATGTTGGAAGAAAAGCGTACCGCTCTCGTTGTACGTGAAGTATACGATACACACCGCGATTCCACCTTTTCTTTGCTGGAGGAGCTGGTGATTGACTTAGGGCTTGATGATCATGTTAAATGCATGACTTCACCTATGCAGATCCGCTTTCCTAATGGAAGCAAGATCATCTTTAAAGGTATGGACCGGCCTGCAAAATTAAAATCGATTAACAATATCTCTATTGTTTGGATTGAAGAGTGTTCAGAAGTAAAGTATGCAGGGTTTAAAGAATTACTTGGCCGGCTCAGGCATCCAACTTTGAAGCTGCACATGATTCTTTCCACTAACCCGGTTGGGGAAGATAACTGGTCCTTTAAACATTTTTTTCGTGATGATATGAATAAGCGTCTCATACTGGACGATGCTGAATTATACGAAAAGAGAACATTAGTCACAAATGATACGTACTACCACCACTCAACAGCTGAAGACAATTTATTCTTGCCAGAAAGTTATATCGCTCAATTGGATGAACTGAAAGAATATGATCCAGACCTTTACCGCATTGCCAGGAAAGGTCAATTTGGTGTGAACGGCGTGAAGGTGCTGCTGCAATTCGCGATAAAGCCGCATGAAGAAGTGATGGCTGCGATCGAGAACATAAATAAGCCGCTTATGAGGGCTGGCATGGATTTCGGTTTCGTCAATTCTTACAATGCTTTGCTTCGACTAGCTGTCGATCATGAAAAGAAGATTCTCTACATCTATTGGGAATTTTATAAGAATGGAATGACCGATGATCAAACAGCTGAGGCGATAAAGGAATTTGCTGAATCGAAAGAGTTGATTAAAGCGGATAGCGCCGAACCGAAAACGATCAAATATTTTAGGCAGCTGGGTTTCAACATGATGGGCGCAAAGAAGTATAAAGGCTCCCGGCTTCAATATACGAAAAAGGTGAAGCGGTTTAGAAAAATCATTTGTTCTAGTCAATGCACCAATACTATTTATGAATTGAAGGATTTAACGTATGCAGTTGATAAGAATGGAAACATCATTGAGGATGAATTCAAGATTGATCCGCATACGTTATCGGCTATCTGGTATGGCCTGGACAATTACGAAGTGGCGGACTTGAAAGAGAAAAGACAAAGGGAACGGCCGAATCGAAAAAGACCGACTAGAGAGAGGAGGTAACTCATGGGAGAGCGCAAAATGAAAGCAACGGTTATTAAATCGCAAACTGCTTCAACTACGAAACAAATTTATGATGACCCATTTAAAGCGTCATACGATGGCGATATTATTGAGCCGCCATACAACCTAAAAGAGCTTAAGTTGATTGGGGAGTATTCTACCATCCTGCAGCAATGTGTGGAAGCGTACCGCGTGAATATTCTAGGCTTTGGTCTGGTACCGAAATACCGTTTTGACTACAATTCAAAAGACACAAAGGATGATTTGAAAACTAAAGCCGATGAAGAGTGGACCCGCCTTGAAGAATTTATTCGGTATCTGAATTATGACGAGGAAGCGGAAACGATTCTGGGCTATGCTCTTGAAGACCGTGAAAAAATGGGGAATGGATATATTGAGGCTTTGCGTGATTCGTTGAACCGCCCGGCTGGAATTGAATATGTGGATGGTCAATATATTCGTGTATGCAAGCGGACCGTACCGGAAGAAGTGGATTATACCATTACGGAAAACGGCCAGCTTAAGACAATCAAACGGTGGCGTACGTTCCGAAAATATGTGCAAATGATCAACGGCAAAAAAGTGTACTTTAAGGAGTACGGAGATCCGCGGCCGATGAACCTTACGACAGGAAAATTTGATGAAAGTACACCTGAGAATCTCTTGGCAACAGAAATCATTCATTTCAAGCTGGGTTCCGGAACCTATGGAATTCCAAGGTGGGTAGGGCATATCATCCATCAATATGGTGCCCGGAAAGCGGAAGAGCTGAACTATATGTATTTCAAGCAGGGCAGGCATGTTCCGGCTGCTATTACTGTTGAGAATGGGATGTTGACTGAGGAAGCTTATACCAATTTGCAGGAATACATGAACGGTATTGAAGGTGTTGAGAACGCGCACAAGTTTCTAATCCTAGAAGCTGAGGGCATTACCAGTGAAGAGGATACTGGGGAGGAAAAGACGGCACCGGTTAAAGTACAAATCAAATCCTTGGCTGAAATTCTGCAGCAAGATGCTCTTTTTCTGGAATATGACGAGAAAAGCCGCGATAAACTTCGCTCATCGTTTCGTCTGCCGCCGATTTACACAGGTGAATCGAAGGATTATAACAAGGCAACTGCAGATACTGCTCGTAAAATTACAGAAGAGCAGGTCTTTGAACCAGAGCGGCAAGCCATTACTGGCAAGCTAAACACGCTTTTTCTTTCTGATTTAGAGATTTACAATGTGGAAGCATCATTAAACGGACCAAACTTTAGTGATCCGATTGAAACAGCGCAAGCGATAGCGCCACTTGCAAGCGCAGGAGGAGTCGCTCCTAACGATTTGAGGGACCTGCTAGGACAATTGCTAGGTAAAGACCTTGAAGCGCTCCCTGATGAATATAACGTACCTTTCCAAATCGTATTAAATAACTTGCAGCAAGGTCAGCAGGCAAACCCGCTGATCTCTTTATTAAAATCCCAAGCGGAACCGAACACGGATCTGCTGAACATTATGAAAGATATGCGTGATGTGCTCGAGGCGATGCAGTCATGAGCAAGGCAGAAAAGCTTTTAAAAAGCTTGAATGACTATATTGCCAAAGTGGATGAAGAAGACGAGGAAAAGCTGACGGATCTAGTACCGGATTTCCCTGGATTGGATCAGATACCAGGCTTTGTTGAAGATTATGAAAAGAAAGTGGCCAAGCTTCTGCGCAAACAGCGGAAGCATTTTGTTGATGGCGTAAAATCATTCGTCAGCAAGGATATTACACTCGAAGCGCTCCTTATTTACATCACCAGCAACCTTTTTGCTGCGGATGAATTTGCGGAAGAGATGCAAGAGGAAACATCATCGTTTCTGCAACTGACAGTGGCAGGACTAGCCGCTGAACTAATGGATTCTATTGATAAGGATGTACCTTTTGAAGTCCTGTCTAACCGATCCGTTACCTGGATTGAAGAATGGTCTGCTGATTTAGGCAAGCTGATGAAGCTCAACTCTCATGATGCATTGGAGAGAGAATTAAAAAAGGTCATTAAAGAAGGCGGCTCCATCCAGGACGCCGAGCTGGCTATAAAGGATCTGCCGCAGTTTGACCGAAAGCGAGCACGTACAACCGCTATTACCGAAATACTGACTGCCTCTTCTGTTGCGCAGGCGGAATCATACCGGCAAAGCCCAGCAGTCGAAAAGAAGCGTTGGCGGCATTCAGGCAGCAAGAAAAATAATCCACGTGAAGCGCATGTGGATCTGGACGGTGAAGAAGTTGCCGTTGATGAAACATTTGATGTGAACGGCCATGCAGCCGATCATCCCCGTGACACTTCTTTACCTGCAGGCGAGCGGGTAAATTGCCATTGTGTGCTTTCGCCTGTGGTGAATAAAGACATCATGGGGCTGAGCAAGGAAGAGAAAGAGGAGCTAAGGAAGAAGGTACTGGAAAAATTAAAATAAATTAAAGTTTAGAAAGAAAAAAGTACCTGATAAAACCAAAATGCAATTGCAGTGAAACAATTTAATTATATATACTAAGTTTATTATGAAATCTATTAAACTTAACATAAATATTCTGTCATTAACGTTGTTGACTTTTGCAGTTTTAGGCACTTTCATTGGGAGTTCGGCTTCTAGTATTTTAGTAAGTAAAAGTAACCTGGAGAACAACTATTTAGTAGATAATCAATTTTATGCTCAAAAGCTCGCTGATACAACGGATTCCCTTTTTAAAGACATGGTAAAAAATCTCCGTATAGAATCACAAGAAGATGAATTCTTAACGAAAGATCCTGAAACTATACAACATAAATTAAATACCATGTTAGCAGCCACTTCTTTTTTTAACGCAACTTGGTTTGTAGATAAAACAGGCCAGGTTGTTTCAGCAGCACCGCATACGGATTTGAAGGGGCGAAAGACGAATACAATTGGCGCAAGGGAAGCGTTAAGAAAAAAAGTGCCTTTAATATCTGAACCTTATGTGGGCCTTAATGGTCATCTCATAATGCTCATTTCTTTTCCGGTTTATGATGCCAATGGTAATTATACAGGATTTCTTGGAGGATCAATCAATTTAGACGAGAATAACAGTCTTTCCAATATACTTGGCGAACATCCACAGCATGAAAGCGGTTCATATGTATATGTAGTTGACTCTAAAGGAAATCTTATTTATCATCCCGATTCTAGTAGAATTAGAGAGAACGTAAAAGATAATGAGGTTATTAAAAAAGTTTTACAGGGGAAGGATGGAAGTCAAGAGATTGTTAATTCAAAAGGAATAACAATGTTAGCAGGCTATGCCTCTTCCAACTCATCAGTAGGTCACTGGGGAATCGTATCTCAAACACCTAAAGAAGCTGTATTGAAACCAACTATTGAATTGACAAAACAAGTAAGTGTAAGTACTCTTCCATTTATTACGCTGGTATATATAATAACTTATATCTTATTACGCAAATTTGTGAAGCCTATAAGAGACTTAGCCGCTTACGCACAACAAATTACAGAAAATAAGGTGATAACTAAACCGCATATCCCTGATTGGTATTTTGAATTAAAGGAATTAAAGCGGGCTGTATTAATAGCTTTTGATTTTTATGAGAAAAGAGCCAACTATGCTGAGAATGAATCAAATATTGATCCATTAACAGGTTATTTTAATCGTCGTTACTTAGAAAAGACTATTAAAGATTTAGATATCTACTCAATCATTTTATTTGATATTGACCATTTTAAGAAAATAAATGATCAATACGGACACATACTAGGAGATGAAGTACTAAAATATGTTGCCGACATGGTTAAGACAGAAACCAGAGAGATTGATTTGTGTTTCCGTATAGGCGGCGAAGAATTTTTGATTATTCTTCCTGACACGGGCTTGGAAACTGCCCAAATGGTAGCGGAAAAAATTCGAAAATCATTGGAAACAACGAATAGTCCTACAGGTAAGCCGGTTACCCTCTCAATTGGAATTGGAAACACGTCAACGATGACAATTCATTTTGAAGAGTTATTAAATATGACTGACCAAGCATTGTACAGGGCAAAACAAGAAGGAAGAAACAAAACAATTATCGCAAGTGATCAATAGGAATTTCATATTAGTAGTGTTAACGGAACTATACATACAGAAAGGCCGGAAAAAAACCGGCTTTTTTTGTATGCGTAAAACTAAATTTATCTTATTTAATGAAGAAGTGTTTAGGTGGTAATTCAGAAGGATCTTCTAAGAATATACTTAGTAGTGAAAGGAGGTGAACATTAAAATGACACGACAATTAGTTAATGCACAAATTACACATGTTTCATACGTGGACAAAGCCGCTAATCAAAAGCAGTTTTTCTTCACAAAGTCCGCCCATCGATCGGAACCAACATTTCAAAAAGAAGTAAAGGTCTTTATCAATAAAGAGGAAGCCGCCCAGCAGCTCGTTTACGGCCTTGTTTACGAGCCCAATATGGAAGATGCTCACGGAGATTTTATGACTGCTGAGGAAATCGAAAAAGCCGCTCATGGCTTTATGAAGGATGCCCGAAACATCGACAAGCAGCATGATTTCGAAGGTGGCGTGGGTGAAGTGGTAGAATCGTATATCGCACCTGCAGACTTTACACTTGGAGAGCAGGAAATTACAAAGGGCTCCTGGATCATGGTCACAAAAGCATCTGATGAAATATGGGAAGAGATTCAAAAAGGCGAAATCACTGGCTACTCTATGGCCGGTACCGCTGAAACAATTGAAAAGAATGCTGCAGAGCCTGTCGCTCCTTCAAATAACCAGGAAGCGGGGCTTTTTAATTTGCTCAAAAACTTCTTTACGGGCGGTACCGCTATTCAAAAAGGTGAAGTTCGTGATAATTACGAGCAAAATCAGCAACGCCGTAACCTTTGGGCGGCTTGGGACGGATTGGACAGCGCTTATTATAGTGCGTTATGGGATAACCGTACACCGGAGGCTACTGATTTCCAGCGCTTGATTGAAGCTACACAGGAGTTTTTTGAAATTGTTCAAGAGATTCAGACTACCGGTGATATTGCAAAAGCTATGGAATCAAAGCCAGCAACAATCCAGAAAGCCGGCAAAAAGATTTCCGCTGCCCGCATGAACAAAATTAATGCCGCTTTTGATGCACTCAATGAGCTGAAAGCAGAAGTGGAAGAGGAGGAAGACGAAATGAAAGCAGAAGACATTCAAAAAATGATTAATGATGCACTGTCTCCAATCAGTAAAAAGCTTGCTGATCTTGAAAAAGAAGAAGGAACAGCTGTTGATCAATCAGGTGAAGAAGAGGTGGCTAAGCAGGTAACCGAAGCATTAACAAAAAGCCTGGAGCCAATCACCAGCCGCTTAGACGCTATTGAAAAAACACGCAGTATTACAAAACAGGCGCAGGAAGATCCAAAAGAAGAGTCGGTTCAAAAACATTATCTTAACGGCGTTCTATAAAAGGAGGAACATTTAATGGATAACCAAACAATTATGAAAAATACGATTACAACGGGCACAGTTACATCCGGATTACTGAATCCGGAGCAGTCGAAAAAATTTGTTCAGCAGACATTTGAAGCAACGGTGCTTGGCGGACTTATCCGCACAGAGATGCGGACAGCAAAGACAGGTGAAATTGACAAAATCGGCATCGATTCACGTATTCTTCGTAAAAAGACGGAAAATACCGATGACGGAAACCGCCAGGAAGTAAAATTCAGCAAGGTAGAGTATGCAACTACAGCTGTCCGTCTTCCTTGGGAAATCACAGAAGAGTCTCTTCGTGAAAACATCGAGGGACAGAGCTTTGAAGATACAGTGACTAGCCTTATGACGCAGCAGCTAGGCGTTGATCTTGAAGACCTTTACTTAAATGGTGATGAAGCGACGCTAAATACCGATGTAGATTATGATTTCTTGAAAATCAATAACGGATGGTTGAAACAGTTAGGGGCAGACTCTCATGTGGAGGACCGTGCCGCAAAAGACGCCGGTGCTATTTCACTTAATGTCTTTTATGATGCACTGTCTCAAATGCCAGATAAATATAATAACGGTACATTGCGCTGGTTGATGGCTCCTTCCATGAAACAAAAGTGGGAGCGTTATTTGCTTAACCAAAGCATTCAAAACGGCGGCGGCTTGTCTGAATCCATTCTGAATGCACCAGCAAGCATTCCGTCTGTTGCGGTTCCGAGAATGCCAGCAGATCAGATTATGTTGGTGAATCCAAAGAACCTAATCGTCGTGAACTCTTATGATGTAAAGATTCGTAAAACGACTGAAGGCAAAGATGCCATTATGCAGGACAAGCGTTTCTACGTCGTGCATTTGGATTTCGATCCGGTCATTGAGGAAAAAGACGCGGCGGTCCTTATCAAAGGATTAGCCTAATAAGGAGGGCAAATAATGGCGTATAAGTTAAAGCTGAAAAATACGTTGTCGTATAGCGGGATTGTGAGTGCAGATGCTCGCAATCCTTTTGTTATGGCCAACACGCAAAAAGAAGCCGACGAAATTATGGAAACGGGCTATTTTGAATTAGTAGAGTCAGCTACAGATGAGGGGGTTCCTGGTAATACCCCGCCATCTGGTGAGAAGCATACAAAAACCTCTCTTAAAAAGCTCAGCGCAGAAGAACAGAAAGACCTCATTATTGAGCTTGGCGGCGAGGTAGAAGGCACAAACAATGAGGATGAGCGCGTTGCGCTTATTCTCCAGTTACAAGAAGCAGGAGAGTGATTCCTTTGCTCATTACAACCGCTGAATTGATTGCGTATACCGTTTTCGATGAAGTGAAGGAGCGGCCGGATGCTTTGCTTAAGCAAGACATTCTTGAAGCGGAAGTCGAAGTAAAAGGGATTGTCGGTCACGATTTCAGTGGAGCGGATTATCAGCCGCTTCCTGACGAAGTAAAGTTGGCCATAAAAAAAATGGCTCAATATTATGCCTTAGTTAATTCAGATGAATCACTCACAAAAGGCATTAAGAGTGAGAAGATCGGTGACTACTCTTACACAGTTTCAGATACGAGCGGCACGTCGAAGCCGGATGTTTCCGGACTGCTGAAAGCATTCATTCTTCCTGATGAGGCCACGGCGACAGGAAATGCGCGTTTTAGGATGCGAGCGCTATGAGTTATAAAAAGCTGCTTACTCATCGATGTGATGTTTACCGGCTAGAAGCACAGAATAGCGCCACTCCTACTTACGGGGTGGACGCTTCTTTTATTGTGAAAAATAAGGAACATAATCTAGTGCCAGTATCCGTAGATGTGCCGTGTCTCTTTATAGAAAAAAGCCAGACGGTTGTACAAGGAGATCCTGCTCAGGCGCTTCTTCAAAGATTCCTAGTCCATTTTCTGCCGAATGCAGACATTCTTATGAATGATAAAGTCGTCTGGGATGGTGAGGAATTTATTCTGCAGAAGCCGCGGAAGATTCGCAATCATCATCAGGAAGTAACGGCAGTAAGGAAGGTGCGGCTATGAGTGTAGAAATGAAAGGTCTCAAGGAATTCATGAAGCAGGTTGAAAAGGCCGCTAACTCGGAAGCGAAAAAAGAGTTTTCCCTGTGGCTGGAAGCATCCGGTATGGAGTTTTTAGAAATCATCCAGGATGAAATCATTCGGACAGAAACCGTCGATACTCGCCGCCTGCTCAATTCCTTTAATCGTGGCGATAACGACGGTGTATGGAGCATGTCAGAAGGCGGGCTGACTCTTGCGGTGGGCAGTAACGTTTCGTATGCGAGCTTCGCTAATGATGGTCACACAACGGTTGACCTGGATTCTGGGAAAGACCGGCGCTGGGTACCTGGACGCTGGGTGGGGGATCGGTTTGAGTATGACAAAAATGCTGAAACAGGCATGCTGCTGAAAGTGAAATGGGTGGACGGATCTGGCTACTGGGATAATGCAATGGCCATCTTTGAAAAGATCTTTGAAAAGAGCCTGGAGAAACGCCTGCAGGGCTGGCTTGATTCGTTAGGGAGTGCCCGATGAATCCGGAAGTAATGTCAATTAGGAGCGCTTTTCATCAGCTGTTTCCAGTGCTGCTCTATGAAGACGAAGTGCCGGAAGAACTGCAGGTACCGTCCATGTATTTTCCGCCAGCTTTTGCTTTTGACGGGAAGGACACTCTTTCAACCTTCATGAAAACATACAGCCTGTCAGTCAAGCTCTTTCATGAGAGTACACAGCAGGCCCATGCAGAAGCGGAACTGATTGCAGATGCCATTCGTGCCCGCCGTTTGCTTGTGCCTCTCCTCGATCCAGAGGGAGCGCACACAGGCGAATATGTTCGTTTAAACCGAATTGAATCAAGGCAAGGAAGCAGCGGCATGGCCCTCATTATTTTAACGTGGGACAGCCGCTATTTCTATGAGCGGGAAGAAGTGCAGCCGCTTAATAAAGTAACCATTGAAAGTGAGGTGAAATTATGACAGCAAAAGCGGAAGAAATCAAAAAAGAAGAAGCTAAGTTTCTGTTGTATGAGTTGCGTGAACATGCCCGGGAATTATTCGGTGTAAAGCCCGAAGTGTTTGACGGTGTGTTTTCAAAAGCAGAAGAAACAGAAATCACAAAAACAGAAGCAGAGCGCCGGATTAAAGCGTTCTTTAAGAAGGAGGTTAAATAAGCATGAACAGCGGAACATTTACAGAAGGCGTTGAAAAAGCACGGGCTGGTATGTATTTTCTGTTTAAATCAGCGGCACAAAACCGTTTAGCAGCAGGAAACAGCGGACGAGTTGCCCTTCCTGTCTCTTTATCATGGGGGCAGGCAAAATCGTTTATTGAAATCACCGATGAAGGCGATTTTCAGAAAAAGCTTGGGGTGGATCTTGACCATGCGTCTGTCCTTCTCATTCGGGAAGCGAAAAAGAAAAGCCAGACTGTCCTTGTCTACCGCTTGAATGAGGGAACGAAGGCAACTGGTCAATTAGCAGTGGCAGGCACGGGCACAACAGCCGTGACAGCGACAGCGTTGCATGGTGGGGTCATCGGCAATACAATCAAAGTCGTTGTGCAAGTTAATGTATTAGATTCAACGAAATTTGATGTTTCTACGTTTGCAGGGACGCAATTGGTGGATAAGCAGACAGTCACAACAGCCGCTGAGTTAAAAGCGAATGAATGGGCTATTTTCGCAGGTACGGCCGATTTAGTTGCTACTGCAGGTGTCACATTAACCGGCGGCACTGATGGCACTGTTACAAACCTTGAATACACGGATTTCTTAACGGCTGCCGAAAATGCACAGTTTGACACAATCGGATTACCGGTGACAGCAAATGATGAGCTGAAAGCAACGTTCGTTTCCTTCATCAGACGCCTTCGGGAAGAACATGGCCGGAAAGTACGTGCCGTGTTATCTAACTATGCAAGTGATTATGAAGGAGTCACAAACGTTACCAATGGCGCTGTTTTGGCTACTGGCGAAACTTTAACTCCTGCTCAAACAGTGGCATGGGTCGCGGGTGCAAGCGCAGGCGCAACGATGTATCAATCACTCACATTCGTTGAATACGAAGGGGCTGTCGATGTATCTCCTCGCTTCGATAACGACGAAACAATCATCGGTCTGAAAAACGGTGATTTCATGTTGACATACGATCCAGCTGACAGAACGGTATCAGTCGAAAAAGACATTAACTCACTTGTCACATTAAGTGCAACAAAAGACAAGCGGTTCCAGAAAAACAAGATCATCCGCATCCTGGATGGCATTCAAAACGATTTGATCCGTGAAGTCAAGGCACTGATCAAGGCGAAAAAAGATGCAGGTTCGGATATTCCGGCAAATGGCGATGGGATGCAGATTATCCACACAGCCGCTACTTTGTACATGAATACTTTGCAAGAAGGCGGCGCTTTGCAGAATTTTGATTCGTCAACGGACATTCAGATTACATTGAATACAGATGCAGATGGCTTTTTCATCAACATTGGCGCTCAGCCGGTGGACGCCGCAGAGAAATTCTATTTCGGCGTAACAGTACGCTAAAAACACAGGAGGTGCAATAAAATATGACAGCATTCCGCTCGGGTAATACGATCAGCGGTAAAGAAGGACGCCTCTTTTTGGATGGCGAAGAAATGGCTTATGTAAAGAGCTTTGAAGCGACCATTGAGAAAAACAAAACGACAGTAGCTGTACTTGGTCGCCGTATGGATGGCCACAAAACCATCGGCGCAAGCGGTACTGGGAATTTGGTTATTTACAAAGTCACATCGAGATTTGTTAAATTGATGATTAACTACATCAAAACAGGAGCAGATCCTTATTTCACATTCCAGGAAGTATTGGATGACAAAGGATCTAAACGTGGCACTGAACGTGTCACAATTTACGATGTAAACTTTGACAGCACGAAAATTGCTGAATTGAATGCGGAAGGCGCGGTTCTTGAACAAGAAATGCCGTTCACATTCGAAGATGCGGATCTGCCTGAAGAATTAGCAGCAGGATTTTAATCCGGAAAGAAGGGGTGGCTTTTAGCAGCCTTTTCTCTTTTTATTTAGGCTCTGTTAAACGTCATTGTTGATTTTCTTGCTTAACTTATGGGCAGTTTAACGAAAGAAGCAAAGATAGGGTTTAGTATTAATTGTATAATGAGAGTAGATAATCGGGGGAGGTGAAAAATGATTAATAAACAGAAAAACTCCGATACTGCAATCATTGTAATTCATGAAATCTATGGAATTAACCAGCATATGAAGGATATTTGTCAATTATTATCGGCATATGATTTTGATGTCATTTGCCCTAATTTATTAGAACAAAAAGCACCTTTTGATTATTCTCAAGAGGAAATTGCTTATCGTAATTTTATGGGGAATATAGGTTTTATTAATGCTTTGCATAAAATTAGAGATTTGATATCAGATATTAAAAATGAATATCAAAAGGTGTTTGTTGTCGGGTTTAGTGTAGGAGCAACGGTTGCTTGGTTGTGTAGTGAGGAAAAACGTGTTGATGGAATCGTTGGATACTATGGTTCACGCATTAGGGATTATGTAGAAATATCACCTCAGTGTCCTGCACTGCTGTTCTTTCCGCAAGAAGAAAAATCATTTAATATTGACCAGTTAATTTCAACTTTAGATAAAAAGAATGTCAAGATAAATAAATGTAGAGGACAACATGGATTTACTGACCCGTACTCCTCTAAGCATAATAGAGAATCAGCAGATAAAACATTTAACGAGATGGTAAACTTTTTTCTGAAACATTAATTAATCTAATTCAATTATTCAGCTAACGAGAATCGTTAGTTCAAGAAACCTCTCTTTATGAGTGGTTTTTCTTTTGGTTAAAAATCAACAACAAACGATAACAGAGCCTTTATTTAAAAAAATCATTCAATTAACTGGAGGAAACACAAAATGACAACACCAAAAACAGAAGCAGTAGAAAAAGCAGCGGTAGTATCGAACACACGGGATATGAGTTTTTTCTTGGCCGGCAAAGAGAAGCCAGTCACAGAGGAAAACGTTGTTGTATCAAGACGTTATGTTGATGCAGAAGGAAAAGTTATTCCATTCGTTATGAAGCCGATCACAACAGAACGCATTGAAGAAATAGAAGCGGATTGTTACACACCAGTTTATGAAGGATCGAAAAAAGTTGGGGAAGAATTTGACCGCCCTCGTTGGATCGCTCGTATGGGCATTGAATCCACTGTTTATCCGAACTTCCGTGACAAGGACTTGCTGAAATCATTCGGCGCACAAGATCCGGTGGAAGTCTTGAAGAAAATGCTGTCTGTCGGCGGGGAATACGCAGAATTTATGAAAGCGGCGCAACGTATTAACGGATATATGGACACATTTGAGGATCTTGTTTCAGAAGCAAAAAACTAATTGAGAGCGGAGACCGTGATGCGGTTTACGCTCATTTTTTATTGCACGAAAGAGAATGGAAGCCGCAGGATTTGAAAGACTTGTGGGAAATGAAGGATGGAATGAAAGCCTTTGTTTATGCTTCTGTCGAAAAGTATCTCAAAGATCATAAGCCGAAGAAGTAAGGAGGCGATGACTTGGCAACATTAACCGCAACATTTGAAATGAAAGACCATATATCCAGCAAGCTTAAAGGGCTTCATGGCAGCCTGGAAAAAGTAGAATCCGTGACACAGGCATCCAGCAAAGCACTCAATCGCTTAGACCAAGCCAAAGCCAGCCCTACTCTTTCGGTGATTGATGGGGCTTCCGGAAAAATCAAAACGATTAAGAATGACTTAGGTACCGCGGGGAAGATTCATGCGAAGCCGACTGTTTCCGTAAATGACCAGGCATCTTCAAAAATGGATGCGATCCAAAAGAAAGCAAAAGGAATCAGCGGCACACATGCCGAAGCGAAAGTGTCCGTCGATGATCAAGCGACTGCTGCTATTTCCAATATTGAAGCTCGTTTGCAGGGATTACAAGACACTGCTTTGAAAATAACGGCAGGTACTGGATTGGCAGGCGGTATGGCTGTGGCAGGCGCTGCATCGGCAATGGAAACGAATGCCCGAACAGCCGCTACTACAGGTAGGTCTGTCAGTGGTGTGAATAGCGTTGTCAATGATATTTTTTACAATCAAAAGACTGGGAATTCTCGTGAAGAAGTGGCAATGTCCTTTCAAAATATGGCACAGCAGACGGATCTAAAAGGCGATGGCTTGAAAAATGCCGTATTGACCTCAAATCAAATCGCGCAGCTGTACCAAAAAGATGTGCCGGAAGTGGATCGTGCATTAGGAAGCATGATAAAAAACTTCGACATGGATACAGGCCGTGCTGGTGACAACATTGCGTACGTATTCAAGAATGCTGGGGATCAGTACGAGGACCTTTTAGACACATTTAATGAGTATTCTTCCAGTTTTGTGGACATGCAAATGGCACCAGAACAAGTATCGGCTGCCTTTGTGGCTGGAACAAAAGGCGGCGCCCGGAATTTCGACGATATGGCAGATAGTATGCGTGAATTCAACTTGAAACGTAACGAAATGTCAGATGATCAAGTGGCGGCATTCAAAAAGGTTCTCGGTGCTGATGAAGCGAAGAAAATGTTTAAAGGCTTTGAAGATGGCTCGTATACAGGGCAGGAAGCCATGTTCCGGATGGCTAAAGGATTATCTGAAATTACGAATGAACAGGACAGAGTAGCGATTGCAACCACGCTAATCGGGACAAAATACGAGGATCTTAAACAGCCAATCCTGGATATGGCGGGAGCTGTTAACGAACCGGCAAAAGCAACAGGAGAACTGAACAAACAGTTTGATACGATGCGGAAGAACAATCCGATGACACCGATCAATGATGCCGGACGGGAATTGAAGTCAACTATTAGCGATGTGGGCGTAGGGATCTTGACCAGTATGGTTCCTGCTGCTGAGAAACTGAACACATGGCTTTCATCTTCAGAAGGAAAAGCCGCGATTGAAGATATGACCACATCCATTTCCGACTTTGCTGGTTTTTTCAGTGACAAATTAGTGCCAGCTATTCAATTCGGTGTCGATCACTTTAACATACTTGGTCCGGCCATTGGTATTGGAACAGTAGCAATTGGTGCTTTGGGTTTGGGCGCTTTAGTTGTTATCCCTACTCTTAAAAAATTGGGGGATGCTTTAGACTTTGTAAAAGGTCTGAAAGGCGGAAAAGGTGGGAAAGGCGGCACAAAAGGGCTTGATGATGTCACGGACAGCATGAGCAGGATGGATCGAAAGGCAAAGGATGGAGCAAAATCAACCGGTACTTTGTCCACTAAATTGAAGGATCTCTTCAAAATTAAAGCGCCAAAGGACAACCCTATTTTCGGCACTGGCGGAGGAAAAACCACCAAAGGCGGAAAGGGCGGCAAAATGCTCGGCACACTCGGTAAAGCTGTTCTTCCAGTGGGACTCAGCATAGCTGCATACGATATCTTCACTTCACAGGCGGGACAGGAACGAAACCAAGCCATCGGAGGAGCTGTCGGAGGATTTGGTGGAGCAGCGGCAGGAGCGGCAGCTGGTTCACTTCTCGGACCGCTTGGCACATTGGCAGGCGGTGCACTCGGCTATTTTGGCGGAGATAAGATCGGCAGCTGGATAGGCGGCATGTTCGGCGGTGGTGAAAAGAAAGAAGCAGCCACGGGAACGTCTGGCTCTGTAACTGCAGGTGTGGAAAAAGAGTTAAAAGCCTTGTCTGAAAAAGGAAGCACATATGGAAAAGCCTTTGCCACGAATTTTTCTAATGGATTGAATGGGGCAACAGTTTCAGTCGTCACATGGCTGTCATCAAAAGTCTATGCACCGATGGGAAATGCAGCGACAAGCGCAAATCATTTTGGTTACGCCTTTTCATACAGTTTTGTACAAGGCATGAATACTTCTCCAATCAATGTGACGGGATGGCTTACTGAAAAGGTGTATGCGCCAACGGGCAACGCTTCGATAAGCGCAAATCACTTTGGCTATGCCTTTGCTTATGGATTTGCACAGGGGCTGAATACCGCACCAGTGACGGTGACGAATTGGCTTCTGGAAAAAGTGTATGCGCCACTGGGCAATGCAGCCACAAGTGCGAACCATTATGGCTATGCCTTCGCTTACGGCTTTATGAGCGGTTTGAATACATCGCCGCTGAAAATGACAGCTTGGATCAGCAGTGAAATTTATCAGCCACTCAATTCAGCGGCAGCCGGATCACGGCCATATGGATCTGCTCTTGTGTACAACTTTAAAGAAGGCATCAAGGCGATTCCGGTCGGCATGAGTATTTGGCTGAGAAACCATGTAGAAACACCGACAAGAGCATTCGTTCCGAAAGCTTATGATTGGGGTTCTGGCATGATTGGCTATTTCGTCACCGGAATGAACAGCCAAGGAAGCAGTGTCACAGAAGCGGCGAAAGATCTGGCAAACAGAGTTGATACCGCATTCCGGCAAGAGCTAGGCATTGCATCGCCGGCAAAGAGAATGATAGAGAACGGTTACTGGTCCGCGATGGGTGTAGTTAAAGGATTCAGCGGCGTGGATGTATCAAACATTGCGAAAAGTAAGGCTGATGAATTGATGACAGCATTTAGTGGCAATTTCGGCGGCGGCGGGGCAGGTATGGCGTCACAAGCGATCATGCAGGCGTTGGCGATGCTCGGAAAGCCGATGAGCTTACTCAATCCTTTGATGACCATTGCGCAGAAAGAGTCCGGTTTCAACCCTAATGCGATAAATGACTGGGACATTAACGCACAAAGGGGCGATCCGTCAGTCGGATTGTTCCAGATTATCGGCTCAACCTTTAATGCTCATAAAGTCGGTGGCTTCAATGATCGGACCAATCCGCTTCATTCAGCTTTAGCAGCCATTCGTTACATGGATTCACGGTATGGCGGTGTGATGAATCATCCAGGTATTAAGAGCATGATGAATGGCGGCGGATACAAGCCTTATGAAAGAGGCGGTGTTATCACACATGATCACATTGCCCGTGTAGGGGAAGGCAACAAGAAAGAGGTTATTATCCCTCTCGAACAACACCGAAGCCGTGCCCTGGGCTTGCTTGACTATGCACAAAGCGCTTTGGGCGTTTCGTCGGCACCGGTAGCAGCCGCAAGTGCTCCAGTAATATTGCCGACTGAACAAGTGAACAACGTACAATCTGCCATGAGCAGAAGCGTCCAAGCTGTCAAAAGCAGTGTACGGGATGTCATTGTGCAGATCATGGGCGAAAGCCATTATCACAACGATATGGATGCAGAAAAAGTCGGCGTGATTGCCGTTAAAGCCGTGGAAAAGAAAATCGAAGAAGAATACAATGCGATGGGAGGTTTGGCGGTAGATGGCTAAAAAAAGCATTTATCAGTTTTGGTTGTCACAGGGCAAAGAAAAAATACGCCTGCCTATCCTGCCTT
Organism: Domibacillus iocasae; assembly: GCF_001750285.1. Taxonomy (GTDB): domain Bacteria; phylum Bacillota; class Bacilli; order Bacillales; family Domibacillaceae; genus Domibacillus; species Domibacillus iocasae. Next base: position 362,341 of record NZ_MAMP01000012.1, on the reverse strand, counting down.
CATCTATTGATTTCAGCAGTCCCAGCAATAATGAAAAAATTTATCTGCCTAATCTGGGTGAAGCGACCGTTTTGCAGAAAACAGGGGCGAAGACGTTTTCGTTTTCGTCTTTTTTTCCGCGTCATTACACGACGCCTTTGGTTGAAATGCCAACTTCACAGGTGTTAAAGCCGCGGGAATATATCGCTATCATTGAACGATGGCGGGACAGCGGGCTTCCGTGCCGCTTTATTGTGACAGGCACGAATATTAATTCCCCTGTGTCCATTGAGGAGTTTCCTCATGATGAAGTCGGCGGCGCAATCGGTGATCTGAATTATTCGCTCACGCTGCATACGTATATTTTTGTGAAAAACAAAAAGATTGATACAAAGAAACCGGCAAAGCCAACAACGACAAGTTCGAACCGGCCCGATCCAAAGGCAGCCACAAAGCCGAAAACGTACAAAGTCAAAAAAGGTGATGAACTGTGGAACATTGCTAAAGACATCTACAAGGACAGCTTACAGTGGAAAAAAATCTGGAATGCCAACAAAGATATGCTCATCAAACGCGATAAGCGGAACATTCGGCAGCCAGGCAAATGGATCTATCCTGGCCAGGTGCTGACAATCCCATGATGGAATTATTTTTGATGAAATCAGGCTACATGTTGGAGATTCCTGCACAAACCATCACATGGAGCGGCCAGCGGTTCCAGGCTGCCAGAAAAATTGAAGCTACGATTTTTAAGGACAAGTCCGGCTATCATGATCCACCGCAAGTCACGGAAGGCGATACCGTTTTATTCAAATGGCGGGGTGCTGAATTGTTTCGGGGCATTGTCATGGATAGAGGGCAGAACAAAAGCGGCCTAATGACCATTACAGCCTTTGATTTGCTTCAGTACCTGCTGCTGAATAAAGAAGTGTATGGAGCATCTTTTGCCGGCAAGCGCTTGGATCAAGTCGCCACAAGGATCTGTAAAGATTTCGGGATTCCGCATGTCCCTTTCCCTAACACAGCTCATAAAATCAAAACGCTTCTTGTGGACACAGAAACAGCCCTGTATGACATTTTGCTTCGGGGAATGGTACAAACCCATAAAGCCACGAAAAAGCGATACGGGGTCTATTCTCGACAGGGAAAGATGTATTTAAGTGAAATAAAGACGGATGATCTTCAGTGGGTGCTGGAATTAGGCAATAACATGACGGATTTCAACTACATCACATCCATTCAGGAAACAGCGACAAAAGTAAAAATGGTATCGGGTGAAGGGGCAAAGCCTGTCACAGTAACAGTGGTGGACAGCGCCGGAAAAACACGATACGGGACCTTGCAATATTATGAAAAAGTCACTGAAAACCTGAATAAAGCACAGCTGACGGCACGGGCAAAAAAGGTGCTGGCAGAAAAGAAAGGCGTCAAGAAAACTCTTGATGTAGAATGCATCGGAATCGAAACCGTCACAAGCAATGTGGGCATTCGGGTCAGAATCCCTGACATTAATGTGAATGGCCCGTATTTTGTGGATACCGACACGCACACGTTTTCCGGAAACAAGCACACAATGAGCCTGAAATTGGTGCTGAAAAATGAATATCCAGAGGTAGAAGAGCCAACAGCAGCTACTTCCACGGGGACAGGATCTTCTTCGGGAGAGGCAGCCGCAACCGGAAAAGCAGCAGAAGTCGTAAAAACAGCGAAATCCTATATCGGTGATTTGACGTATGGATATGGCGTGAATAATATCCCAGGAGGAAAAGGTGACTGTTCCGCTTTTACGCAGTTTGTTTATGGCAAGTCCAGTGTAAGCATCGGCAGGACAACTGCTGTTCAAGTGAAAAAAGGGCGCAAGGTGGCGACAGCCGATGCACAGGCAGGCGATTTGGTCTTTTTCAAAGGCACCATTCCAGAAAGAGGACCGGATGCCATCAGTCATGTTGGCATTGTCACACGAACCGGCTACTGTATCAGCCTTGGAGGTAGTGGCTGCAAGGAGCACGGCTACACAAAAGCGACAAGCTCATACTGGGGCAAGCATTTCGCCCACATCCGGAGAGTGCTGTAAGGAGGTTTGAACATGCTTCATAAAATTTTATTGGCGGCGCAGGAAAACGGAGAAGCAAACAGGCCTGTACGGCTGATCCCTGCCGATGTGGAATCACCGGCGCCGAATTTGAAGATCCGCTTGATGAACGATGACAGACAGATTTACCCTGCTGAAAACTTTATCATTCCAGAAACGCTTTCCAAACACACCAAACAAGTCTTAATCAATGGGGCAGCCAGTACCATTACCTTCAATAACGAATTGCAGGCAGGCGATGAGCTCATGGTTGCAGCCGTACAAGGATTGGACTCAACAAAATATTTTATCTTGGATCGTGTCAATCAATGGGAATAGGAGGGGTTTAAGTGGCATTGACACCGGAAGTCATTATTGAAGAAATCGATGCGAACGAAGAATTATCATTGGAAAGAATTTTACTGGAGCAAAAAACATACCGATTCAACTTTGAAACGGGGCGGCTTACATCAGAATTAATTTCGGGGCTTGAAGCGGTCCGTCAATTCGTCATGATGGCCCTTCGGATCCCCCGTTATGCCCATTCCATTTATTCAGCCGATACCGGCAATGAATTAGGCGAAATGCTTTCGGATCCGGACACCACACCGGAATATAAAATGATGGAGATTGAACGCCTTGTGACAGAAGCCATTATTTATGATGAACGGATCAATCGGGTACACAGTTTCGAGATCCGGCACATGGAAGATGCCTTTCATGTGTCGTTTATTGTAGACACAGCCGCAGGCGAACTGGGCTTTGAGGAGGTGCTATCAGCATAATGTTTGAACAATATACGTATGAAGCCTTGCTTGAAGAAATGCTTAACGATACAGGGGATGAATTTGATATAAGCGAAACATCCCCCTTATATGCGTCTTATGCAAAAACAGCGGCAATGGCTGCCAATGCGTACCGCTCATTGGATCGGGTGCTTGAACTGGTCTTTGTGGCCACAAGTGAAGGCGATTATTTGAAAATGAAAACAGCTGAAATGGATATAGTAGCAGAATCGGCAACGCCTGCCGTGCGATCCGGTACCTTCAATGTACCGCCGCCGATAGACAGCCGCTTTTCTGCAGAAGAATTATATTTTACCGTGATTCAATCCGATCCGGTTTTATTGGAATGTGAAACCGCCGGAGTGATCGGCAATACATTACCGGCCGGAACTGTCCTTTTGCCACTTGAAACGATTGATGGCTTGCAGACAGCCGTTTTGGGCGAAGTGCTTGTTTTGGGTCAGGATGAAGAAGATCCAGACGCCTTGAAATTACGGTATGAGGAACGAATTACCGATCCGGCTGCCAGTGGAAACAATGCTCATTATCGTCAATGGGCTTTAGAAGTCAGCGGCGTTGGAGCTGTCAAAGTATTTGCAAACTGGAACGGAGCGGATACGGTGAAAGTCGTGATTGTCGATGAAGACTATCAGCCACCTTCTGCCGTGTTGGTTCAGCAGGCGCAACAGTATATAGATCCAGTAGCAGGCATGGGTGAAGGGCAAGCGCCGGCTAGTTCATTCGTCACCGTGGAAAGCGCAACTTCGATCAGTATAAATGTAACGTCCACACTTGTATTGACTACGGCAACGACATTGGAAACGGTGAAGGAAACTTTTGCCGCATCCTTGAAAGAGTACATGAAAACTCTGACGTTCCGTGAAGGCGTTGAGCCGATTATCCGATTGAGACAGCTCGGTGCTTTACTGCTCAATATAAACGGCGTAGTGGATTATGCCGGCTTGATGATCAATGGGCTGGAAGATAATCTAATCCTTCAAGAAGTCGAAGCGCCGATTGTTGGGACGGTGGATTTCGTTGTCTAGTCAAGAAAATATGCTTAATCATCTGCCGAAAGTTTATCGGGATTCACCGGATTTCCAAGAAGCCTGCCGTGTGGAAGGCAAGATATGGGACCGATTGGATCTTGCCATTGAAAATGTGCTTGACAATACCTTTATCGATACAGCCACATGGGGGCTTTCTGTTATGGAAAATGAGCTTAGTATTCCAGTGGATCTATCCAAGCCGCTTGACCACAGGAGAAGCATGCTGAAAGCAAGAAAAAGAGGGTCTGGCACATTAAGCGCAAAGCTCATCAAAAGTGTTGCTGAATCCTTTCAACATGGATCGGTGCAGGTTCAGCCGATTCAAGGACAATCCAAGTTTCTTATTACCTTCAATGATGTATTTGGTGTACCTGAAAACTTGGAAGATATGAAAATAGCTTTGCGTAAAATTTTGCCCGGACATCGGATTGTAGAATTTCAATTCAGGTATTTATTGATTCGTGATGTAAATGCGATGACGATTGCCCAACTTGAATCGACACCATTAAATAAATTCGCAGGAGGTGCGTGAATTTGACAAGCAATACACCGCGGCTCGGTCTGTTGAAAAAAGATCCTGTCGCAGATGGAAACCAGACGTTTGATCTAAAAACCATGGTGAATGACAACTGGGAAAAAATAGATGAAAAAGTGGTCTTGAAAGCAGAGGAAGAAATAAGGCAAATTGAAAATATTGGATTCGGCGTCCAAACCGGTTTAAATGTGCTTGCTTCTGTTACACCGGATATGAACATTCATGTTCAGCCGGGGGTTATTTACATGCCGGACGGAAAACGTTTTGATTATACCGCTGTCAAAACCATCACTGTATCAGCGGCAGACGCCACGAATCCTAGAAAAGACATTGTTTTTGTTGCGGCAGCCGGAACTATTCAGCATGCAGCAGGTGTACCAGCTGCTTCTCCTGTTGAGCCTGTATTGCCGGCAGGAGCTTTCTTGCTGCGTGTCGTTGATGTACCAGCAGGAAACACGGCCATCGAGCAAGCACAGCTTATTGATAAGCGAAAAATGATGAAAAGTCTTGATAATCTTGACCAGGAAGTTACGACACATTTGGCCGACTATGTAAAGCATCCAGGCACTGCTACAACAATCAATACCGGCAATGAATACGCCATAACACTTGATCCAGCGCCTACTGCTTATACAAACAGAATGGGTATTGTAATCACAGTCAATGCCGACTCGACAGGTGCAGCAACGCTTAATGTAAATGGGTTAGGTGCGAAAGCTATTAAAAAGGCAAATGGAAATGACGTTACAAATTTAAAAGCTAACGGTATATACACTGTTCGTTATAATTCAGCAGTAAACGCTGGTGCAGGGGCTTTTATATTACAGGGTGAAGGGGGTGAGTATGGAACAGCAGTAGCCGCTGATGTATTATCGGGCAAGACAATTGGTACAGATGCAGGATTGGTATCTGGAACAATGGCAAATAGGGGAGCCATTAATATTACCCCAAGTGCCGCCAATCAAGCTATACCGGCAGGTTTCCATAATGGGTCTGGTATTGTAGCAGGAGATGCCGATTTAATCGCCGCCAATATCTTGTCGGGAAAGAATATTTTTGGTATAGATGGAACATTAACATTATTTAAAATACAGCCCGGTACTGTTGTACTTCAAGCCAACGACCAGCAAAAGAACATGAGTGGTACTAATACTTCACCAACGATCGCAAAACAGATTAATGTTGTCGTGCCGGGTATATACCGTGTTTCATTTGGTGCTTGGGGAGGTGACTCGTCTGCCAAACATCAGATATTCATAAATGGGGTTGCTAAAGGGACATTGCGAGTACCTAATAGTACAACAGCAATTGTATACACAGAGGATATTGACGTGCCAGCAAATTCATCCATAGAACTTAGAATGTGGAGTGAATTCGGTAGTTATTGCCACTGTAACAATTTTAGAATATCAGCAAGCGGCGCATTAGTGTCCAATGTGGTTATATAAAGGGAGTGATTACATGTTATATACCATCGAGTATAAAAGTATTAACGACCGTGAACAGGTGAAGGCACAAAATGGTCATCTTCTATTAATAGAAGAGAGAAATATTTCAGAAGGCAATTTCCTTATTTTTTCTGATGCCGAATTGCAGAGAGATATTGTATATACTACTGTGCCTTCGCAGGAAATAGAATCACTGATGTCTTCGAATACAGAGGTAGCTCAGTATATGATTGACCTTGATTTTCGTTTATCGTCGATTGAACTTGGATTATAAAAAGAAAGGGATGAAGAGACATGACATACACATACTGCAAAAAGGTAATCGAAAACGGGACGTACGGTACAAAAGAGGAAATGACCATCAAGCTGGATGTATTCCTGCTTAATAACCGCATTACACAGGAACAATACAATGAGCTAGTCTCCCTTCTTGAAGCAAAAGAAGCTGCGTAATAACACCATCAAATGATAGGTGTATTTTTTATGTACAAAAACCATGTCGCCTCCGGGCGGCACTTTTAAATACAAAAAGTTGAAAGGCGTGTGAAAGATGGTGCATTATACAGACAAGTATTAATAATCAAAACAATAATATTGAATTTCTTAATTCACAAAGATATATATACAATTAATCAATACTTTGGTAGTGTTATATTGGAAAATTAAGTTATAAGGAGAGGTATATTTGCAAAGATTTCAAAAAATAATGAATCAATCAAGAGATGATTTAAGAAAAACTAAATGGAAAGATCACAGGGAGCAAGTAACAGGGTTATTTGATGAAGTTTTTTCAAAAAGAGAGTATGTTAATAAAATAGGTGTGTTTGGAGCCGGTAATTGTGATGATCTGGATATTGAGTACCTATCATCCAAAGCTAACTCGATATATTTAATTGATGTTGACTTAGAAAGTATGAAAAATGGTATTAAAGATCTTCCTGAAAGTGTCCGAATTAAAATAGAACTTGTTGAATTAGATGTCACAGGTTTAAATGAAATTAATTTTTATAACAATTTTGCATCTTTACTTGAAAAAAAAGGGAAAGCAAAGAAAATTGTAAAGTATTTAATTGAAATTTCTAATAGTTTAGAGAGAATCTCCAGAAGAAGCTTGAACGATCTTAATAAAGACTTTGATATTATTGCATCCTCTGCTATTTACACTCAACTTTTTTATAATTGGGCCTTCACCATACTCTCTGAATATCAAAATAAATATGATAAGAAGGAGTACAATAAAATTCTTGATGGGATTATCTTTTTAAGGAACAAAATAATAGTTGCTTATAATGATTCACTATTTGATATGTGTGGTGAAAATGGATTTCTTATTTCATGGTCTGATGCCTTACCAATTCGACCTGGATATATTCCTATAATCAACAAAGGTTTAAAGGAAGCATTAGCTTTAGTTTCGTCAAGTGGCTATCAAGCGGCATTGATAGGCATACAGGATATTGTCACCAAAATTGAAGTGTCTAGTCTCTTAACGAGATATTGGAAGTGGGATTTTAGCGAAAATAAAGAATATCTGACATTTGGAATTTGTGGCGAAATTAAAAAAAATTAATAAGTATTTTAAAATTCAAATGGTTGATTAGTACTTGTGATTATCTCAGGTCAGGGTGATTTATTCAGTATAACATTTATTTTTAAAAGATTATGTGCAGAAAAAGAGGCTTGCGTTCGCGAGGGCACTGAAAAACTAATGCTTTTTGAAATCATCAAAGATTTTCATCAATATACAGATAATAAAAGAAGATAACAACCTATATGTAGTAGGTCGTTCTCTTCTTTTTGTTTTTAAATGGACTTTTTCAGTGGCCTCGCATTCGCAAGTCTCTTTTTAGTATCTAAAATCAGAAAGAGGTGCGGCATGCAGCATAACACAGACACTTTATATAACACAATCGTTGGCGGGGGCTTATCAGCTCTCGCTTATTTAGTTGGGGGGATCGACCACTTGATTACGGCTTTAGGCATCTTCATGATGACAGACTATGCAACTGGATGGATGGTTGCCATCCAAACGAAAAACTTCAATTCAGCAGTCGGTTTTAAAGGAATTATGAAGAAAACCGCTATGATTTTTGCCGTGATCATCGCTGTGCAGCTTGATACGATTTCCGGTACAGGCGGTCAATTTATGAGGAATACGATGATTATGTTTTTGATTGGTATGGAAGGGATCAGCTTTATCGAAAATCTTGGCCACCTTGGTGTAAAAGTACCAAAGCAGATCAGCAGCGTATTTGCCCAGTTGAAAGAAGACAATGAAACAAAAGTCGGCCCGGTTGTGGAAGTGACAACTAAAACCGTTATTGAACCGAAGGAAATTGAAAAGGAGCGTGAAGAGTAATGACATTACTTCTAAACGATGTTGGACATGGCCGTAACACATACCCACCAAGCAAGGGAGTGCCCGGACTGCCGGAACATACTTTTAATGCAGCAGTTGGCCAGGAAGTAAAACGGCTGCTGACTGGTAAAGTTTCCACGTATGAAGCGCAGCCTTTCGGGGGATTAGACGTTTCTCTGAATGAGCGGACTCGTCAATATAATGCTCAGTACGATAAAGATAAAACTGCTATTGGCATTTCTCATCATGCCAATGCAAATGCAGATCCATCCCGGCGTGGGTTCGGCATTTTTTACTGGCATACTAGCAAGACAGGGAAAGCCCTGGCAGAATTACTTCTTTCAGAGTATAAAAAAGAGTTTCCGGATCTTCCTGTGTGGGGAACCGGTCTTTTCCCATCTGTGCCAAAGACGTGGACGAATCTTCACATGTGCCGCGAAACAGATGCGCCATTTTTATTGGTTGAGTGGGGATTTATGACGAATGCAGAAGACCTTGCCCTTCTTAAATCGGACAGTTACCGCCAGCGTTGTGCCCTTGTGACAGCCCGTACAGTGTGCAAGCATTACGGGATCACATTCAATACGGGAAGTACGTCAGCTGCAGCGCCAGCAGAACCAAAACAAGAGGAGGAAATCAAATTGTATCAACCATCTAACGCAGCCATTAAAAATTCAACGCGTACTGTATTAAACCGCCTGGTCGAGAAAGATCCAAACGGCATCGATCCGTCATGGGTGAAAAAGCTGGACGAGGGCACCTTGACTGAATCTGATGCAACAGGATTACTGTTTGTGGCCATTGAACGCGGATTGATTCAAGGGGCAAAGGAATAAATTAAAAAATTTTCAAAAAAGGTCTTTGGCTGCGTTGTATATTAGTTGAATTCTTTTTCTGGAGGGAAAATTGATTATGATATACCTTTCAAGGGTAAATCCATATGAAGGAGGAGAGATACATGCTAACTTTTTATAATGATGTTGAAGAATTGGTTGCTGGTGGTGAAACCGGTGAAGCTAAGGTGAATTATCAACTGTTATTGGCTGCGCAAGACTGTTTAAATGTAATTGTGCTTCAGTTTCATAAAATGGATCCAGTTGCCCATGGGGATGGATCGGGAAATCAGTATGATAGAGAATCTTTTGATGAAAGACTTAAATTTCTTGAATATGGTTCTAGCATGGAAGTCTTCATTTACCAGACCAAAAAGTATTATTCATTAATAACTGCATTTGCGAAGCAAATCGGTAACAGAGAGTTATTAGAATTAATTCCCAGTCAAGAATCTATCATTATTAATAAAGTTGAGACTTACATAAGCCGTTGTCGTATTCATGGCATATAGCTATTCAGGAATACAAGAAATATATCACCAGCAGTTTGGGTTAAAAAGCAAGGCCCCGGTTATGCCGGGGTTATTTCTCATTTATTAGTTTCTCTTTTAAAACCTCTGTAACCTTTTTATTGAACACTCCATGGTCTTGAATCTGGGTCGCTATAAATATTTCTTGAACATTTTCTTGTATGAACCTTCATCCATAATCCTCTCACCTGGGCTTGGCCAAGCTCCACAGTAAAGATGTACGACGCTGTTTATCTGAGTAATACCTACGTGATCAGTCTCCTGAATTTCTTCCTGGCAACATGGGCACATCATAACGACCTTCTCTTTTTTCGTCCACATAAAATCAGCCCCTTTACGAATAAGGTAACAAAAAGTCCCTGGATTCGTAAAACTACGATAAATCAATCATTAAATTTAGCAGATACAATGTCTTTTAAATTCGTTTGAATCTTCAGAAGAAGCAAGGGCTCTTATCAGCGTTGAACATGGTTACAGTTCTAAGATCAAATCGTATAGTGCATAACAAAAAGCCCCGGTTTAGGGGACACAAAAAAACCAGCTGTTAACTCGCCAAAGATCACAGCTGGTTTTTGATCACAATAATCACAAAAAAATCACATATTCTATGAGAGAACACGACAAAATATGAAACAATTAATCTTTGTATAGAAGGAAAAACGTTTAGTTAATAGGTAATCTGATTGTTTCTGAAAGGATATGGTGTTCATACAAAAGATTGTAACCGATATTTAAGAAATAAGGGATGGAAAGCCTTCAATATAAGGCTTTTCATTGTATTTTTAAAAAATCAACATTGAAATTAACAGAGCTATTATATAAAGAGTACCATTTTGCTGCAGTTCATCAGGTCGGTCAGAATTTCCACAGTCTCGATCATAATGGACAAGTTAGTTAATGCCGATTACTTGAAAAGTTTTCTTTTTAAAAATATACTGGAGCAGTTCATATTATTTTGTATGTCCCAGTAGCTCAGCAGGATAGAGCAACAGCCTCCTAAGCTGTAGGTCGTAGGTTCGATTCCTATCTGGGACGCTAATGAAAAGTGGTATAAACCCGCATTACATCAACCTCTATATCGTTAAGTGAAACGGTCATTCCAATGGTCATCTAAGAAATTACACCGTATATTGGACTGTCTCACGAAACGATTATAGGAGGTTTTTTGTATGACCAAAAGAAAAGGAATATTTGATGTTAATGTGAATATAAGAAAGCTATTAGAAGAGCCGCCTTCCAGCCTGCCGCTCCAGCATCGGAGTTAGGGAAACTTACGATAACGTTCCATTTAAACAGTTTCAAAAATCTTCAATTATGAAATGGTTTCTTCTTCAACGAACGGGTGCTATAGTTGAACAAAGAATGATTGTCACATAATTTGTTATTGTATTACTCCCTAAAATGGGGCGATAGATAGGAGTACATTTGATGAAACACATAGAAAAAAATCGAACTGCATATTTTCTGCTCGTTCTAGCTAATGTAATTTGGGGCGGGAATTTTGTAATTGGAAGGTTAGGGGCGGAATATTTTCCACCTATTACCTTTTCACTTTTGAGATGGTCGGTTGCTTTTTTATTGTTGACTCCTTTTATGGTAAGGCCGGTGCTTAGAGACTCCAAAGTTTTGTGGAGCCATAAATGGATCGTCCTTCTATTAAGTGTAACTGGAGTTGCCGGATATAACACGATTATTTATTTTTCATTGCACTTCACAACATCCATAAATGCATCGATTGTGAACTCGGCTATTCCTTTGTTTATTGCCGTCTTTTCATTTCTCATTCTAAAAGAAAGGCTTTCAGTGTTGCAGGCAACAGGTATATTATTATCAGTAATAGGAATTATTTTTATTATTTCAAAAGGATCATTTGAAACATTGCAGGCATTTAAGCTTAATCCGGGAGATTTGTTTGTTTTGGTTGCTGTCGTAAGCTGGAGCATTTATTCAATTGTCATAAAAAAGTACTCGAAGATTTTACCGGCTTTCACTACACTCTATGTCACATCATTTGTTGGGATTCTCATCCTGTTTCCATTAAGTCTCCTCGAAATCATGCAGACAGACGCAGCGGTCACTTTTAACCTGGAAAGCTTATTGATCTTGGGTTATGTAGGCTGCTTTGCTTCTATCGTTGCCTTCATTTCCTGGAATACAGGCGTTGCTAAAATAGGAGCCGCAAAATCAGGCATCTTTATTAATTTGCTTCCGGTATTTGCGACGCTTTTTGCTATTGTTTTTACAGAAGAAGATTTATTATGGTACCAAATCGCCGGCGGATTCATTGTTATTTTGGGTGTAATGCTTTCATCACGCAAAAATGGGACAGCTTTGCAGAAACCCCAGCATACCCGTCACTGTAACGAAGAATTTTGAAAAATAATAAAAATAGATTTCCTTTTTCAACTAAACGGTGCAATAGTTTAATGGAGCAACGATGGTTGTTTGAACCTCGTTGCTCTTATTCATTTTAGAAATACTTCTGATAAAATTCCTTCCTAAGTTGACCACTTAACTCAGCATATAATAGCTGTGTATCAGTTGATGAGGATAGATTTCTTTATCAATACCTGCTTGTTTGGATATACGTTTAATGATATTTCTCATTTGTGCTTTGCTCATTCGATGCGGATGCCTTTCTGTTACAAAGATCGCTTCATCATATCGTGCCGACTTTCTATATATCGTTTAAGCCAAATATCGCATCGAATATTAAAATAAACTTCTCTTTCCTTGTCACCTTTACCCCTAACTATGGCAGAATGATTAGACCAATTTATGTTATTTTTATCAAGCGTTATTATTTCCCCAATCCTACAACCTGTCGAAAACCTAAACTCAAATAGATTTTTTTCCAAAGATGTATAACAGACTTCACAAAGATGTTCAATCTTCCTTTCTGTTAAAGACTTTGGAATTCGTTTCCCAGCCTTTGGCTCTTTAATCTTAGCTGCATGGTTTATACTGATATGTCCTTCCTCATATAAGCAGCGAAGAAGCGATTTTATTGAATGAACACGGTGAGCCAATGATGAGAGTTTTAATGTTTTGCTAGATTCAGATAAATATTCTTTTAAATTTTCTGTTGTAAGTGAATTGATTTCTATATCCCCCAAATGACGAATAAGCAAGGTAACTTGAAGTTGATATGCTTTTAATGTTTGTGGCGAGAATGCTTCTATTCGCTTATCCGATTCATACGTTTCCCATGCTTGTGATAATAACAAAATACATCTCCCCCTTAAAATTTCTTTTAAAGGAATTATATACTTGACTATAGAAATTGAAACGGAAGAGACTATTCAACTATCGGGGCAGTTTAGTCCTTAAACCATTATGAGTAAAAACAGTAAGGGGGAAACTAATATGAGAGATAAGGAGTTGTCTCTGGAACAACGTGAAGAACTAATCAGAACTTTGAAAGCCCGTTTCGAGAAAAACATGAACCGCCATAAAGGTCTTGAATGGGCTAACGTGCAGGCTAAGCTCGAAGCTGATACTGAAAAAATGTGGTCGCTCAATGAAATGGAAGGAACTGGCGGTGAACCGGATGTTGTTGGCGATGATAAGAAGACGGGAGAATACATTTTTTGTGATTGTTCAGCAGAAAGTCCTAAAGGCCGCAGAAGTGTTTGTTACGACCGTGAAGCGCTGGAGTCAAGAAAAAAACACAAACCAGAAAATAGCGCTATTGATATGGCAGCTGCCATGGGCATTGAACTTTTAACGGAAGAACAATACCGGGAGCTGCAGAAACTTGAAAACTTTGATATGAAAACGTCGAGCTGGGTGCAAACACCTGATAATATTAGAAAACTTGGCGGGGCCCTCTTTTGTGATCGCCGCTACGACACTGTCTTTATGTACCATAATGGAGCAGAATCTTACTATGCTGCAAGGGGTTTCCGTGGCTTACTAAGGGTCTAAATGTTGCACAGAGAGCTAAATTTGAATTTGAGAAAAGATCATCTGGGAAAGGCTTTAATTTCATTCTTCAATTATCGGGGGCTTTTGTTTAATATCTCGGCTGTGGCTGTCATTTGGGCAGCCTTTTCTTATTCAGTTAACGGAGCAGTTTAGTTAAAAAGGAATAATTAATTCCTATATTGAATTAGAAATAAAAAACACGAAAATGGTGATGAAATTGATGGAAGATTATAAGGATAATGATGACCTAGAATTATACGATACTGTAATTGAAGAAGTACTTATTAGCCACCGTGAAAAAAGCATTTCTTTTCAAATTTTAAAGCCTATATCTCGCATAGAAAGGCAGGGCGGGTTTACCTATCGGGTTAAGAAAGGGACTTTGAAGTTTGAAGATGTTATCCGCGCAAACATTCCATATAGTTTTGAGTGGGATGAATGGAGTGAATTTTATCGTTCAGCCGTGTTAGGCAGCTCAAAAATGATTGATAGTATACCTGCCGGAGCGAAGGAAAATAAATCTTTAGAGCATGTATACTTAGGCGTTGATTACGGGGTTGAGTATAAAGAATTACATATTGTTTGTTCGAATTATTATTTATCTTTAGAGGAACAAGAGTATATTCTTCACGATGATTTTGATTGGTTATATGAGGAATAATCTTATTCAGCTAACAGGCAGGTTAGTTCAATAAAGATGTCCACATTCTACCTAAATCTTAAAAGACTACTTTCTGTTAAGATAGTTCAAATACAACCTTTTAGGAGGAGAAAGTTTGAAAAAGAAACGAGTTATTATTCCTTTATTAATAATTGGATTATTAGGATACGGTGTTTATTGGGCATTTTTTGATATGAACCGTTTGCCTAAAGGAGAATTAATTTCAGAAGTAAGTTCTCCAAAAGGAACATATACACTAAAAGCTTATGTTTCAAATGGAGGAGCAACGACAGATTATGCTGTTCGTGGAGAACTAAATTTTAACAAAGAGAACAAAAAATCAAAGAATATTTATTGGAACTATCACGAAGAAAAAGCAAATATTAAATGGATTGATGAAAATACGGTTCTAATTAATGGTCATGAATTAAGTGTACCTAACGAAACATTTGATTTTAGACGATAATAAAAAATTCTTCTTCAACTAACGGGGGCTTTATTTGAAGAAAGATTTTTTAAAGTTGATTCTCTAATTAGAGAATCGACTGAATACAAGCAACTGTCTCTTAAAAAACATACTAAGATTAGTAGTGTTGACAATCCAATTTCTTGGATGCGGATTCTTGTTTGAAAGCAGGCCAGTGTGATATAATCAAAATTTAATGGGAATTTTGAAGCGAAATGAGGAAACAATAATTGAGTATCCTAACGGTAACAGATTTAAGTCATGATTTTGGTGACCGTATTATTTTTCAAAACGTATCTTTTCGTTTGTTAAAAGGAGAACATATTGGATTAGTCGGCGCTAATGGCGAAGGCAAATCGACGTTTATGAATATTATTACCGGACAAATTCAGCCGGATGATGGAAAAGTAGAATGGTCCAAAAATCAGCGGGTCGGTTATCTTGACCAGCATTCCGTTTTAGAAAAAGGAAAAACGATTCGTGATGTGCTGAAAACGGCTTTTCAATACTTATTTGATATAGAAACAGCCATTAATGCCATTTACGGCCAAATGGCCGATGTAAGTCCGGAAAAAATGGAAAAAATGCTCGATGAAGTCGGGACGCTTCAAGATACATTAACAACCAATGATTTTTACACGATTGATGCAAAAGTGGAAGAAGTAGCGAGAGGGCTCGGCTTAGATGGGATAGGGCTTGAAAAAGATGTGTATGATTTAAGCGGAGGACAGCGGACGAAAGTTCTTCTTGCTAAGCTTCTTCTTGAAAAACCGGATATTTTACTCCTCGATGAGCCAACCAACTATTTGGATGAAGTGCATATTGAATGGTTAAAACGTTATTTGCTAAACTATGAGAATGCGTTTCTTCTGATCTCTCATGATATTCCTTTTTTAAACAGCGTTGTAAACATTATTTATCATTTGGAAAACAAAGAATTAACCCGCTACGTTGGAGACTACCATAACTTTTTAAAAGTATATGAAGCAAAAAAACTGCAAGTAGAAGCAGCCGCTAAAAAGCAGCAGCAGGAAATCGCCAATTTAAAAGATTTTGTGGCGAGAAACAAAGCACGTGCTTCAACAAGCAGTCTGGCGATGTCCCGGCAAAAAAAGCTGGATAAAATGGATATTATTGAAGTAGCAGGAGATCGGCCAAAGCCTGATTTCCGTTTTAAAGAAGCAAGAACATCTGGGAAGCTGATTTTCCAAGCGGAAAAGTTAGTGATCGGCTACGATAATCCTCTTTCCAAGCCGCTTGATCTTTCGATGGACCGCGGCCAAAAAATTGCTTTAGTTGGAGCAAACGGAATCGGAAAAACCACTTTGTTAAAAAGCATACTCGGTGAAATCATTCCTCTTTCCGGAAGCGTAGAGCGGGGAGATTACCAGTATATCGGTTATTTTGAGCAAGAAGTAAAAAAAGAAAACCAAAACACGTGCATTGAAGAAGTGCTGAATGAATTTCCGAGTTTAACGCAAGGCGAAGTTCGGGCGGCATTAGCAAGATGCGGACTAACGAGAAAACACATTGAAAGTAAAATATCCGTACTGAGCGGCGGCGAAAAAGCAAAAGTGCGGCTTTGTAAACTGATGAACCGGGAAAGCAATGTTCTCGTTTTCGATGAACCGACCAACCATTTGGATGTTGATGCAAAAAATGAATTAAAGCGGGCGCTTAAAGAGTACAAAGGAAGTATCCTCTTGATTTCCCATGAGCCGGATTTTTATCAGGAGATTGCGACGGACATTTGGAATGTGGAATCTTGGACAACAAAACAAGTGCAAAATACGTAACAGCCGAAATAGCAGCACAGCTTACTTTATGACAAAAGGCCAGATCAGCTTTTATGCTGAGCTGGCCTTTTTTTAATCCAACTCCTTGCTCCGCCCGCCGCAAATCTCATTTATTCCGCCATGCTCCATGCTGCATCCAAAATGTTTTTTCAAAATGGTGGCTCAATGAGAGTGCTTCAGAAGATTCTAGGACATCGTGATATTCAAGCGACAATAATTTATTCCCATGTATTTGATGTGACTGATAAAGAATCAGCACGAAATAACTTCTTCGTGTTTATTCTTGTCACTCATATTGATATGTAAATTCATATATTTTCATCAGCAAGTTCTAATTCCTATATATTTAAAAAAGGAGGGATTATGTCTCTTCCTGTTTTTATTTTGCTGAATTAATCAAAGGAAGAATAAAGAGGGAAACTTAAATAGGCTGTCAATTTCCTATTCATTTAAACGCATACAAAAGCAGGTATAGTTGAAGTCTATAGAGAAGCAAATTCAAATAATAGTGAACTTTCATGGCGGGACTAATTAAACATATTTTGATCGATGACGTTTAAGTGGATTAATTTTTATGATGAAGATGATAAAACGGATACACTACGACGAGGAAGCCTCAGGAAGCATGTTTAGCCTATTTTATTAAGGAAGGTAGTGTTGTTAGATAGATGAAAACGGATTAATGCTTCTAGAGGGTACAAATCGCTATTAGAGGATCACTTTAATAAATAGGAACGACCATATGTATGCAAAGAAAAAACTTCACCAATAACAAAAAATCCCTTGGTCAGGCCTTTTTTGTTTAACTCCCTTATTATAACTAAAATATAATTATTATTTAATTATAAT
Source organism: Domibacillus iocasae (assembly GCF_001750285.1). Classification (GTDB taxonomy): domain Bacteria; phylum Bacillota; class Bacilli; order Bacillales; family Domibacillaceae; genus Domibacillus; species Domibacillus iocasae. The sequence continues at coordinate 345,053 of NZ_MAMP01000012.1, read as the reverse complement.
AGTTTTAAAAATAGGCAAAAAGGTCTATAATATATTTTACGAAGTGGGGTATATAAAAAGGCAAATTCATTGGGAAATAAGGTGGCTAATGTTAACGAAGACTAAGCTAGCCAGTTATCGAATACGATTTCCCTACAATTCATTTAATAAGGGGAGTATTTTATGACACTACATTCAATGAAAGAAATCTGGATGCCCTTAATGTGGTTCGGAATCAAGATTTTTAAAATACTTGATGACGATGGTGCTTATTATATTAAGGTTGGAAATAAGCCTAGAAAGAGAATAAAATAATGGAAATAAAAGGTGAGGGTGGAAAACAAGTATCAGTAAATATTGATCAAGAAGAGACAGGCCATATTTTTTCACGCGAGGAAGAGGAATTTATTAAAAATCTAATCCAGGAAAGAAAGAAACTAGGGCTTATTCAAGAAGATCTTGCGGAAATGACAGGATTAAGTCAATCTGCTATAGGAAGAATAGAATCAATGAAAACAAATCCTACTTTAAAAACAATCGTAAAATTATTAAATGCACTGGATATGAAGTTAATTATTGTAGGTAAAGAATAAGGATTGCTTTTTATTTTATTATGAGAGACTATTCTAAAGCAGACAGCGGGAACAGAAATCGTTCTAACGGCCACTGATGAAGCAGAGAATATAAGTGAAGCAACAGAGATGGCAGTGGAAAAAGAGATAGAGTATAAACCGTTAGAAACAAAAACAAATGTTGATCCGCACTATGATTTTACTGTTAAGTTTAATAACGATTTGAATGCTGCAACAATAAGAGGCAGCAACATCTACGTGAAGACTAATTCAACCACTGTACAGGAGGTAAAATTCTCCTTAAATGCTTATAAGCGGAAGCTCCTTAGGAAGGATATAAGGCGGGAGAAACGTATACCATTTATGTAGAAAAAGCAGTGAAATCAGCTTCAGGTAAAGAATTAAAGCAGTCTGTAAAGATGCAGTTTACGGTTGCGAGTAATAATTAATGCTGAAAAAGGAAGGGCTTAGGCTCTTTCTTTTTTTATTTTACAGAACTAAGGAGAAAACTAAACAAGGATGTGAAATCGTTATACATATGGTTGCGTACAAAAGTAGGTATATAAACCATAAAGGAGAGCGGTTTTAAGTAAAATGAATTTCTAATGGAGTTGTATGGCAGGACTGAAAACAATTAAATTGAAACGGGTAGACAAACTTTGATGGGAAAGCCTTCAAAAGCATTTGTAGCCAATTTTATGAAGAGGGTAGTAAAGAAGGTGAAAAGAGGACAGATGCCGCTAGATGATCGCTTTGGTTCATAAAGCAAGAACGATCATATGTATATAAAGATTGGTGTTTGATTTTCTTATTGAACGGAGCAGGTTAGTTGAACAAGGCTAAGGGAAAAAGGCGTTTTTTCGGAAACCGGAAATTTGAATATCATGAACTTCTTTTAAAAAAAGATACCGAAATTCTTTCCTGCTTATAACAATTCTCGAAGGTGAGGGAATATATTGAAAAGAAGGATAAAAATAATTAGTGGAGAAAGGCGAATCAAATTAACCGTCCAAGTTGCAAATACTCAAGAAAAAATAGAAAAGGGCTTAATGTTTGTTGAAAAATTACCCGAAAATGAGGGAATATTATTTATGTTCCCAGAAGAAACGTATAGCGGTTTTTGGATGAAAAACACCTTAATTCCTTTATCTATTGCTTTTCTTGATTCAGATGGTAAAATTATCAAAATAATGGATATGAAGCCTTGTAAAGAGGAAGAATGTCATCTTTATGATCCCGAACTTTTTTATCGTTATGCAATTGAAGTAAATCTTGGATGGTTTGAAAAGAATCAAATTAAAGAAGGGGATTATGTATTCTCAGATTAAATTTATTTGAAAGTATCTGCACTAAGATCTATGAAAAAGACCGATTTTTCGGTCTTTTTTTTATTATTTAGCTGTTCGTTTTATAGTTTAATACAAAAAACAAGTATTCCTTACTAATATTAATATTCTTAATGTGGTATACAAAGGTACACCTGATTGTTGTTCACACCATCAAGTGATTGAAAAAGGAATTTCTTTATTTGAAAACAGTGAAAATATAGTAGAAATGTTAAAGTGTGTAACTAATCAGTGAACCATGCTCAGAAGAAGTTCTGGGATGGAATCCTTATTAGTTCGTGAGGTGGAGAAGATACTCACTGATGATACGGCGCAGACCAAAAAAGGACATTTAGAGAAATATTAGATAAGAGTTCATATACCTTACTTTCTTTAGTTTTGTAAACAAAAACGGGACAAAAATACTAAATTTTCTTTACACGTTTTAACTTAACCAATACATTAATCACACACTAGATAAATATTTCTCAAATACAATTAACTTGTCACAATTCGACAAGGGAGATGAGAGAATGAAGAAAACATTACTAGGCACAGGCTTTGTACTAACCCTTTTGTTCAGTCCAATTAGCCAGACTTTTGCTGCAGAATCAACTGGTGAGTTAAGACAAGTTGATAATGTAGCCCATCGTGGTGCATCCGGGTATGCACCGGAAAACACAATGGCTGCTTTTGACAAAGCAGTAGACATGAAGGCAGATTATATTGAGATTGATGTTCAAAGGAGCAAGGACGGCGAGTTGGTCATTATACATGATACGAAAGTTGACCGAACCACAGATGGTACCGGGTATGTAAAGGATTTGACTTTTGAACAATTGAGATCTCTTGATGCTGGCAGCTTTAAGGGAGAGCAATTTGCAGGAGAAAAAATTCCAACTTTTGATGAAATACTAGACCGGTATCACGGGAAAGTTGGTATTTTAATAGAGTTAAAGGCACCAGAACTCTATCCTGGAATTGAAGAAAGCGTGGCAGAGGAACTAAAAGAACGGAATCTTGAACATCCTCAAAATGAAAAAATCATCATCCAATCTTTTAACTTTGATTCAATGAAAAAGATGGATTCCCTTCTTCCGAAGGTTCCAATTGGAGTACTGACTTCTTCCAAAGCACATACCACAGAGCAGGCCTTAACAGACTTTGCTGTGTATGCTGATTACTTTAACCCGAGCTACGGAATTGTCACAGAAGATTTGGTAGATCAAGTTCACTCCCTTGGAATGAAAATTTCTTCATGGACAGTTCGCAGCCAAGTAGCCGCTGATTTTCTTCTGGATATGGATGTGGATGCAATCATAACGGATTACCCAGATTATGTAGATCCAAGAAAAACTAATTATAAATCACCATGAAAATTCAGTGGCAGATCTTTTTGATTTATTTTTTATGTTGACATACTCCTGGCTGAAAGTTAAAGTAATATTAATCTAAATAACCGAGAGATTTTTATTCTCACTTCTGATTGAATAAGCGCTTTAGCGTGCTGTTAATAATAATTTCTATATTGACTGTATGAAAAAGTAACCTATACATCATAAGAAGAACAGAAATAAGATAGATCGGTATATTTCTTAACTAGGAAACTAGCTGGGGAATATACCGATTTTTTTGTTAAGGAGGAATGGTCATGAACAAGTCTAAAGGTTCTATGGAAGCAGAAATAAGCAAAGCGTTGACTCAATGGGAAAAAGATTTCCTTGGACGTGGTTCTGTGTCCGTAAAGACAGATATATTGCGCGATATGATTATTGTCACGTTGCGCGGAATTCTAACGCCTGCTGAATATGTCCTTTGTGAAACAAAAGAGGGCATGCTGTCTATCAAAAGAATGCGATCTGATTTGATTGAATCCGGCATGGATGGCTTAAAAGACATTATCCACACGATAACAGGGGAAAAAGTGAAAAGCTTTCACACAGATATAAGCACGCAGAGCGGGGAACGGGTAATGGTGTTTAAAGTAAAGAATGACCTTGAGAAAAACAATTAATCAAAAGAGAAATACGAAAAAGGGAGATCTTCAAAAGCCATATGGTTAGTTGAAGATAAACCGGCAGTTTTCAGAATGAATGGCGAGTGAGTGCCAGTTATGCTGAAATTGCCGGTTTTTTTATGAAAAATAAGGATTGCAGGAGGACAGATCATGTCAGAAATCATAGTACAAAATTTATTATCACCCGTCGTGTTGTTTTTTGTATTGGGGATTGTGGCGGCTTTAGTGAAATCAGATTTAAAAATTCCTAGCGCATTAAGCGAAGCGCTGAGTATATACCTTTTAATCGCGATTGGGATAAAAGGCGGGATTGAGCTATCCCATTATTCGATTGAATCCGTTATACAGCCAATTATGGGCGCACTTTTCTTAGGAATTGCCATTCCGTTTATAACCATTTTTATTACGCGTCTCATGAAAATGGACCTTCAAAATTCGATTGGCTTAGCGGCCACATACGGGTCTGTCAGCATTGTCACCTATGGAGCAGCTATCTCCTTCATCGAAAAGAACGGCATAGCCTACGAGGGATTTATGAACGCACTCGTCGTCATTATGGAAAGCCCCGCCATCCTGGTTTCATTATTGTTATTAAAAATCATCGAGAAGAAAAAAGATGAATCAGCTTATTCAATGCGAAATGTAGGGTTGGTTTACAGACCAGCAGGCCTCATTGATAAAGAAGTATTGAGAGACAGCTTATTTGGAAAAAGTATTTTGCTGCTGCTTGGCAGTCTGTTCATTGGACTGGTTCTTGGCGAACGTGCTGTACCGATGGTGAAACCGCTGTTTATGGATTTATACAGCAGCGTGCTGATTTTATTTTTACTGAGTATGGGAATCACGACAGGCCAGCGGTTGCCGGAAGTAAAAAAACACGGTGTCAAATTGCTTCTTTTTGGATTAATCACACCTGTTTTATTTGGAAGTTTAGGTGTGGTAACGGGGCACCTGGCCGGGCTGTCTTTGGGGGGGATGACATTAATGGGCGTGTTAGCCGGAAGTGCATCCTATATTGCGGCTCCGGCAGCATTAAAAGCATCTGTACCAGAAGCGAATCCGTCTGTTTATTTAGGATTGGCTCTCGGAGTAACTTTCCCATTCAACCTTATTGTCGGTATACCTGTTTATTATGAAATGGCCCAATGGATTCAATAGGAGGGATTTTTTATGCAGAAAACAAACGAGAAAAAGGCTTTAGTTGTAACAGGATTAAGTGAAAAATCACATCCGTTATTTCCTGTCATAACAAATAAAAAAACGGAACAGTTAATCATCACAACTAGTTTTGGAACGATCATTTCACAGCCCTATGGTTGTACAATTAGAAACATTATTTTGGCCGTTTACTCCGAAGATATAGAAGAAATTTATATCATTGGAGAGAAGGATAGCAAAGAACATGCGGTGAACGGGGATGAGATTCTTTTTAAATTCCGAAAAGCAGGTATTTCAAAAGAAATGATCGAAACACTTGAATATATTAATGCAGCCGGAAGCAGTCTATCAAGGTGGCTGTCAGGAAAAGAAGATGTGAATAAGATTATAGCTGAAAATATCGATTTGATTAAAAGTCACCCCTTAATTCCAAAAACATTGTCTGTTTACGGTTTTATTGCCAATGCGGAAACAGGTGAATTTGAGACTGTTGCAGGAAGCTAAGGTAAAAAGGAATAACTGAAAAACAGATATGACATATTGACGGGTTAACAAGAAAAGCGAAATAAATGGCTGCTGATATAAAGGAGTTTGATTTATTTTTCATCTATTTCCTAATTTAAGGAAACGTCACAGCACATTTTGGGGAGGGGACTCAGTGTGTATAATCAGCCAATGACTTTGCCGATGAACGAAGAAGTCATGATTGCGCGTGACATTTCCCGTTTAACCGGCGTAAGGTATGAAGTCAACGTTTGTGGATGATCAACAATCTGATTGTAGAACGGAAAATGGGCTTTTAAATGAAATATCTGGTGAAATAAAATGATTATCTGAATTTCACCCTTGAACCCTCTTATATGTTGGAAACAATGACACACTAAGGGGGTTTTTCGTTTGGAAAAAGAAAAGGAAACGCACGTTCAAAATGATTTAAATGAAAAACATAGACGGCAAATTAGTTGAAAACGGATCATTTTCTTAGCGGAATTCACAAGTTTAGACCAGACGCCTGTAACTTGTGGAATATAGCTTGCGGCCAATACATAATGTAAAGGAAAGGGAAGGAAGGTGAAGCTTAGTGATTATTAAGATCAGCGTAGCCAGCGCATCAGCTGCTTTTGTTTGTTTGGCGGCTAAATTAATCCAAACACTCGGGGAAACCCAACTTACAATTTCGGAATTGAAAAATAGCGTCAACAGCCTGACAGAGGGATCACAAAGGTTGATCCATTCCGCCGAACAGGTCACTGTCGATATTCAAAGTAAAATTAAATTCTTAGATCCATTGTTAGAATCTGCCCAGGATGTAGGGGAAGTGGTTCACAATGTAACAGATAAAGTAAAACAGGCTGGGATCATTCAAAACAAAGAGGCTCTTCCAAGCGAAACCGTTGATACTAATCATCAGCCTGCAATTACTGCCTGGAAAGCGCCTGCCGAAGACCTTCCTGCAAGTGCAGACATTTATACACCTGATAACGATGCTCGTGTAAACACAATCAGCTCGACACCAGATGGCATCGTAAAGCTTAGAATTAATTAATCGTGTATTCAATCAATTTTATCTGAAGTATGGATGCGTTATATAAAGTTACATACGAAAACGGCTTTCCGATGTAACGGGAAGCCGTTTTCGTATTTTTTGCATGAAAATTTATAAGGAGAAGCTGAAAAGAGGAACCATCCTTAAGTATATAAGAAAGGAATATCTGCAGGGCTTGTACATAAAATGGTCAAAAGGGAGGGTTTCTTTTTATGGTTATTGAATACAGTGTTGCTGCCATCGCTATAGCCTTCATCTGGCTGGTTGTATTTTTAATAAAGCTGCTTCAAAAGGGAATGGTAACGCTGGGCGAAACCAACCGGACCCTTGTTGAGGTGAGGAATGCGGTACATGGCCTGACGCAAGAATCCAGCAAGCTGATCCACACAGCTAATCAGGTTACGGTCGATGCCAAACATAAAATGCGGACAGTCGATCCTCTGCTGGAATCTGCCCAGGATGTGGGTGAGGTGATCCATAACATCACAAACTCGGTAAAACAGGCAGCCAACTCTCGAGGTAATGGAGTGCCGCCCCGTACAAATAGAACCCCGTCTACTCCTAAGAGGAATATCCGGTAGAAAATGTTACCCATGGCGATCAATTTCTTATGAATCAGCATCCCGACAAATGAAGAAGTGATGGTTGCACGTGACGTTTTCCGTTTAGCCGGCGTATAAGACGTCCAATTAACGTTTGTTAGAAACATTGGGTAATGGTAGCAATATTAGATAATAAGATAAATACGTTTATTTGTGACCATAACTGAAAAAGAACCCTAATCCTTCTTTTTGTACTGGCTCAAGTACAGAAAGGGGGATTTTTTTATTGGTTAGGAAACAAAAGTTCATCTCTTCTTGCTTATTCTGCTGTATTTTCCTATAATCGTTTTGGCATTGAGGGCAGTGACAAACCGACAGAACCACAAGATGGGATCACCATTGTTGAAACGTTGCGTGAAGCATTAACAATTGGGGGATTTGAACCTCCATTCGTACTCATTGGAGATTCGCTGGGCGGCTTATATGCAAATTATATGCCCGGCTCTACCCAAACGAAGCAGCTGGAATAGTCTTTTTAAAATTGAGCCATCCGAAAGATGTCAGCCTTAATGAATATCAAGGCAAGGCCGTAAAAGCAGTGAATAAAATGCTCACAATGTTTAATTTCTTGTTTTTCTATAAACAATTCATTGAAGTTCATTTTGTGAAAAACGGTGGATCAAATCCATCAAACGGAACCTTTTCCCGAAATACCTGTCTTTGTCATTACAGGTGGAAAAGAAAATCGAATGATGCCAGAGGAAGTCCGGAAAAAACGGCTGGAGCATCAATTGGAATTACTTTCATTGTCGAAAAAGAGCAAACATATTGTCGCCCAAAAAAGTGGACATTTTTCGCAATTATTAGAGCTGGGGGTCGTCATTAATACGATCAAAGATTGTGTAAAACAAATAACTAAAACAAAGGATAACTTATTACTTGATGACATGAACTCGTGAGTTGAATCTCATCATTGACTCCTTTTTGTGTTGAAAACATCACACGAAAAGGGGGTTTTTTGTTGGAATAAAGGTTTTCGCACTAAGCCCAGCATTTTACCTGTATAAATTCTCCTCAATAATTCAAAATATGCATAACAAACTGCAAGGAGAAAGGAGCCGGATAAACGTGAAAAGAGACTTACTCCTCATGATGCTGGCATTATCATTTATGAGTATCCTGACCGCCGGCTGTGCAGCCAATGGAGAATCTGCCGGCCAAGCCGATTATGAGGAAACAAAGAACATGGTTATTGATATTTTAAACACAGATGATGGAAAAAAGGCGCTTAAGGAAGTCATGAAGGATAAAGAAATCAAGCAGGCCATTGTCTTAGACGAACAGGCCGTAACAGAAACGATTCAAACGACTTTAACGTCTGAGAAAGGGAAAGAGTTTTGGAAAAAAGCCTTTGAGGACCCGGAATTTGCGGAAAGCTATGCAAAGAGCATGCGGACAGAGCACGAAAAACTGATGAAAAGTTTAATGAACGATCCGGATTATCAAAAAATGCTGATGGGTGTTATGAACGATCCTGAAATGCAAAAAACGCTGCAGGAAGCCATGAAAAGCCAGGAATTCAGGAAACACCTTCAAAAAGTGATCGATGAAACATTATCAAGCCCTTTATATAAAGCCAAAATAGAGGATACTTTATTAAAAGCAGCTGAAGAAGCCGGGAAGCAAGGGCAAGGCGGCGGAAGCTAAAATCGTTTCAGCGTATGTATACGGCAATGAATGATAACCATTTTTTTACCCTAACCCCCTTATTTATTAAAAATAAGAGGGTTTTTACTTTGGAAAAAGAAAAAGGTGATTACTAAAACCTTTTATTACCGTAAATGTTGTTAATTAACAAGTTTATCTTATAGATATGTAAATTTGTTGATGATAGTATGGAAAAGTGTTTTTTAGTTTAGAGGGGAGTTTTGAAATGAAATGGGCAGTAAAATGGCTTTTTGCCGGAGCACTTTCTTTTGGACTGGCGGCTTGTGGAGAAGCAGACATTGAAAAGGTATCGGATGACGCAGTGTCCGAGAAAACCGAAGAAAATTACAAGGCCAAAAAGAAGTTGAATGAAGAAGAAAAGGTGGCGCTTGAATTTTATCAGGTGTATATGAAAGGGACAGATGCGGAAGCGAAAGAACAATTCGTCAGTGAAAAGGTTTACGCGGAAACAGCTCCTTTATTTTCTTTTGGCGCCGACGCGGAAGGATCTGACGATTTTAACGATTTGAAAGTCATTGAATCTATACATAAAAAAGAAGATGGCGAAGAAGGAACCCTTGTCCTGATTCACTCAACGAATCAGGAAGGCGGGCTGGAAGAATCGATCGCTGTTTTGATTAATGGAAAGTTTGTGATGGCGTACAGCGCATTTGCCGAAGATGCTGAGTATAGAACTGCGTTTGAAGATCTCAGAAGTGAGTTTAAAGCGGACATTCCGAAAGAAACAAAAGAGGCGTTGGCAAACGCAGAAACGGAAGAAGAAGAGGCAAATGCTGTATTTGAAGAAACGTACAAAGTCGGCGATACGGTCAGCATTGACGGAACCGAAATCACGATCAAGTCAGCTAAGTTTACAGACGCAGCAGAATACAGCGATCCACAAAAAGGAAAGATCCTCACTTTAGAAGTGGCCGTAAAAAATAATGGGGAAGAAAATGCGTATGTCGACAACACCGAATTTACCATTTCAGACGCGGAAGGCAATATGCACGAGGAATACTACGGATACGACGACACGAGCTTCAGCAACGAAGTCAAAGTCGGCAAGCAATATGCCGGTGAAATCGCATTCGATGTGCCTGAGTCTGCTTCATACGAAATTTACTATGAACCGTCTTTTTCAATGAATGAAGGGGAAATTAAGTTTGTGGTGACGAAGGAAGAATTGCAATAATAAATAAATCTCAGCCCTCTTATGTGTTTATTCTATAAATACATTTAAGAGGGTTTTTTTACAATGTCGGGAGCCGCTAATCTTTTCTAATGAATTTAGTTAGTTTATGGTTCTGGTTTAAAAAAGGTTTTTAGGCATCTTAACGTAAGTCAATGAAACGCCAGGGCCTGCTTATTACAATGAAAAAAACAAGGAGGTTATGTTATGGCTACTGTCGTTCAAGAACAATCACATCAACGAAAGTCTGCTTTCACTGCTGGCATATCACTTGTTATCATGGCTCTTGCTGCATTTTTTCCTATGGACTTGTTCTTGGAAGACTTGTCGTTCAAGATGATCCAAATGAATAATTTATTTATAAACAAATTTTTTACCTTCTGAAACACACTCGCCCGTTTGCTCAATAAAATAATTTTGCATTTTTACTTCGCTTTTCCTTCAATGAACTTGAAATAGAATTTGAAACAAAAATAAACTATAAAAATGTTTAACAAAAAAGTCTGAATGTTATCGAGGAAGACACTCAATTTATTAATCCCGTCTCATAAAAGAGAAGGGGAACTATCCATAATGCCCGTCATTTGAATTTCATACAGTGCAAGCCGTTCTTCTGCGAAGGAATATTCAACGCCGAATAGTTGAGCTACTTCGGTAACAGCCAGCTGTTGTTGGAACGCCTGGCGTATTCCACATAGTAACCGGCACTTTTGGCACGCTAAAAGCAGCAAAAGAAGCAGCCGGAAAAATGGGCTTCAATGCAACGGAAAGGCGGAAAAGACAACTGGGATTATACAGGAGTCTTCACGTCGCTTGAATCCATAGGCCCTTATTAACACGAAACATGGCTATAATCGGACAATTAAATCATATTTTGAAAGTGCAGAATAAATAGGAAGAAGTCACGGTCGGATATTTTAATGGCAGGGGCTTTTTTAAAAATGGAGTGGATTTTAGCAGGAGATTGTGTGGGTTGTACAGAGATTGTGAAATTAAAATAAATATTTCCGATCAGTTTGATAAAAAGTGCTTAAGCATGGTATAAGTGTAAAAGAAGCACGGACATTTTGCTTTTTAATTTTGGGATAAGGGTTTGCCCTGGTATCCCATAATGAATGAGAGGATTTGAATTGGAATATGATAGATAATTTTTGGCGTGATTTACCACGACCTTTTTTTATACTGGCACCAATGGAAGATGTGACGGATGTTGTTTTTCGCCATGTAGTGAGTGAAGCAGCCAGACCTGATGTTTTTTTTACAGAGTTTACCAACACGGAGAGTTATTGTCATCCAGAGGGGCACAAAAGTGTGCGTGGGCGTTTGACTTTTACAGAGGATGAACAACCCATTGTAGCCCACATATGGGGGGATAAGCCTGAATATTTTCGGCAAATGAGTATTGGTATGGCGAAACTAGGCTTTCGGGGAGTGGATATCAATATGGGCTGTCCCGTGCCTAATGTGACACAGAATGGGAAGGGAAGCGGTCTTATCCTCCGTCCAGAAGTTGCCGCAGATTTAATACAAGCAGCAAAAGCAGGAGGATTGCCGGTAAGCGTAAAAACAAGACTTGGTTTCACGGATGTAGACGAATGGCGGAGCTGGTTAACACACATATTAAAACAAGATATTGTTAATCTCTCCATTCATCTGCGTACAAGGAAGGAAATGAGCAAAGTAGATGCTCACTGGGAGCTGATCCCAGAGATTAAAAAACTTCGTGACCAGGTGGCACCAGATACGCTCCTTACGATCAATGGTGATATTCCTGACCGTCAAACTGGCTTGAAGCTCGCTCAGCAATATGGTATTGATGGGGTTATGATTGGGCGTGGTATTTTCAATAATCCATTTGCCTTTGAAAAGCAGCCGAAAGATCATAGCAGCAAGGAATTGCTTGATCTCTTAAGGCTGCATCTGGATCTCCATGATAAATATTCAAAATTAGAGCTGCGTCCGTTCAAGGCTCTTCATCGCTTTTTTAAGATATATGTCAAAGGGTTTCGAGGGGCAAGTGAATTAAGAAATCAATTAATGAACACAAAGTCAACAGATGAAGCGCGTGCATTGCTCGATAACTTTGGTTCAGAAAGTCTTGAGGGGATGGGCGAACAGGAGAAGTGTCCCAGTTCAAGGTAAAGTGAGGTAGGGCGTTAAACGGGTGTGCCTCCAAAAAGTTAGAGTTTATACTAATCAGTTAATTGGCTGGTGTGAAGGCGGTATTGAACCGGATTCATTCCCGCCAATTTTTGCTTTATACGTTTGTTATTATAGTAATACCAAAGACGGCTAACCACATATTAATTTTATCCTCATTTTCTTCTTTTTCCGTTTCTGATTTTGATAATGTAAAAACTAGAATGAGTTACCCGATCAACCCTTATGTTAAAATAAAACGATCCTTCAAAGAGTGGAAAGTAATCAAATGGAGCCAAAGATTTACTCTCCACCTTTTAATGACAGCACTTGATAACTTTGTGAATTTCAAAAGCACAATAGCAGATCAAAACAGCTTAGGAGTGGGAATAGATATGAACAAAAAAGACGTAGCAAGCATTCGAAAACAATTTAAAGCAGGTAATGATTTACTCAAAATCAATGAAATCTTTAATGTTTATATTATGAAGGAAACAAGTGAAATCTATCATCATCAAAGTCAGCTGTTTGAAATGTTAGACCAAGATCAGCAAGAATTGTTTATGAATAACTTTAAAAAATTACTTACAGGACAATTGGATGAAAAGTTATTTGAATTGAAATTTCAGCGTGATGCTAAAAATAACAGTCAGCTTATTTTGCATCAAGGATTACTAAGCAGTGATGTGGAGGGCTGGAAAGAACAAATGCTTCTCATCGTTGAAAAAATGCTTAAAGACCGACAATATGAAATGGATATTGTCGTAACATTTATTCGAGGAGAATATTTGAAGCCAATGAAACGCCCAGGCGAAGAGGCTGAGGAAAGTGAACGGGATGCCGTTTACTCCCATTCATTTATTCTATGCAGTATCAATAAAACACAAGAACCAAAAAAAGAACTGCTTTTTGACTATGTCGAAAAAGAATTCAAATATCATTTTGTCGTTGATCCAATTATCAACCTGAACGCTCCCATCTCAGGCTTTCTGTTTCCCTGCTTCACCGATAATGCAGCAGATGTCAATCACATTCTATATTCAGCAGGCAAGGTTCATGAGCCCGATCACCAGTTCATAGAGGAAGTATTAAATGGGGAAGAAACGATGACTGCAAAAGAGGATAAAATCGCTTTTGAGGAAATTGTAAAAGACGTAATTGGAGATCAACTAAACACGTCAACACTCTCCAATGTGTATGAAGAAATTAACCGTGTGATTGAAGAAATTGAAGATGAAGAAACACCAAAATTAGACTGCAAAGACGTAGAACATATTTTAAAGATGAGCGGACTAGAAGATGTAAATACAGAAAAGGTAGAAACAGCTTTTCAAAGAGTCCTCGATGACGAAAATTATGAGCTGAAAGCAAGTAGCATCGTACCAAAGTATAAATCAAAATCTATCAAAATCAACACGAAAGTAGCAAACATTTCTATTAGTCCGCAGGATTTAAGATATGTGAGACAGGTCAATTTTAACGGTAAACGTTATATTATGATCGAAGTGGAAGAAGATACCGTGATTGAAGGGTTCACTATGATTCCAGAAGCTTTTAACGGGAATATAGTCAACAGTTAAATACCGAGCGAATGAAAAGCTTTTATATGGAGTTCTTAAAAAACTTAATTTAATCAATGGACCCTTCTGTTGAAGAGTGCATTCAGATTGTCGACAAAGTTTTCTTTCTTGAAAAAACAGGTGTGTGATGCACTGCTTTTTCATTAGATTCGAAAGGTGAAGCCTAAGCCTGCCGGACCACGCTTTTCACGGACAGTGCGGAAGCCTCCTCGGCTGTGCCTGCGGGGTCTTCCGGCTCACCCGCCGTCTTTTCGATCCCATTTATAAGAACCATAAAAGGACTCGCTCTCATACTGCTTCCATAAGGGGACAGGAAAATAAAAATATTTGTTTGTCTGTACTCTGAATGCATCCTTCTGCTGAAAGTACATTTACTGAGTAACTAATACTCTTCAGTTCCAATCTCTGATGTAAAATTATATATCAATTCCCCGCTCCCACGTGTGATTTGAATGTAAAAATTGAAGAATGCGAAAAATCTACACGAATCATAATTTACCTCCTGTATTTAAAATCATGCCTTTTGTTAAACCGAAAAATTTAATCGATGTAAAAGAGTTTATTGAAAAATGGAAGGGAGGCTTTTTCTTATAGTTATGAAAGTATATATCATGGAGGGAGACATCTATTCATAAAGTTTTTATATTCCAGGGAGCTATACATTGAAATCGTCCTAAAAAGAAATTTTCGATAGATAATTGTTTAGTCTCGTTTTTATAAGAATGTTCTAATAATTACAACATTTTTCAATAATATAAATAGTATTGTAATATATCGAAAAAATATTATAATACTATTTATTAGAAAGACAATTGTCTTTTCCAGGTGGAATAAGATGGAGAAATAAATCGTTCTAAAATCTATTTAGTACGTGATGATTTTTAATCATTGGGTCTTTGGAAAGACTTTGAAGAAACAGGGAAGGAGAAACTCAAAAGCCAAAATCCGAGATTAAGGTTGGTCCATATTTAATAAAAGTCGGCTGTAATTCAATAGTATCTGTATGTAATAGATTTCTTTCTATCATCAAGGTATAGGAAAGGAATAGCTCAACCGGAGCAATGTTACAATTTTATCTTAAACTAATGGGGGAACATGTATGAAAATTATACTGCAGAAGTGGAATCAGGTAAGCCTGGTCAAACAAATCATTATCGGTTTGATTATTGGTATTATCCTGGCTGTCACGATTCCGGAAGCAGCGAAACCAGTTGCCATTTTAGGCTCTTTATTTGTCGGTGCTTTAAAAGCAATCGCGCCTGTGCTGGTATTCGTCCTGGTTATGGCGGCCATCGCTCAGCATAAAAGCGGCCACCAAACGAATATGAAATCGATTATTGGCTTATATCTTTTAGGAACGTTTTTAGCAGGTTTAATCGCCGTTATTGTCAGTTTTATTTTTCCTGTCAGCTTATCGCTTGCAGACAGCGCTGAAGGTGTCACGCCTCCCAGCGGTATAACAGAAGTGTTGAAAACCTTACTGCTGAACGTTGTCGATAATCCGGTAAATGCGATTGTGAATGCGAACTATATTGGGATTTTAGCTTGGGCGATTGTTCTTGGTTTGGCGCTGAGAAATGCCGCTGACACAACCAAAACGCTCATTTCGAATTTTTCGGATGCGGTATCGACAATGGTTGCATGGGTGATTAAGTTTGCCCCGCTGGGAATCATGGGTCTAGTGATTGAATCGATTACAACAAATGGACTTGAGTCTCTGCTAAGTTACGGAAAACTGCTTGCTGTGTTGATTGGCTGTATGGTTTTTGTGGCGCTCGTTGTTAATCCAATTATTGTGTTTGCCGTAATTCGTCAAAACCCGTATCCACTTGTGTTTAAATGCTTAAAGGAAAGCGGTATTACCGCATTCTTTACACGCAGCTCCGCTTCGAATATTCCGGTTAATATGAGGTTATGTGAAGATTTAGGTTTGAATAAGGATAGTTATTCGGTCTCCATTCCTTTAGGTGCAACGATCAATATGGCAGGTGCTGCTGTGACGATTTCAGTTTTAACACTTGCAGCGGTTCATACGCTTGGCATTCAAGTGGACATTCCTACGGCCATTATCCTGAGCGTGCTGGCAGCGGTATGTGCCTGCGGTGCTTCAGGGGTTGCCGGCGGATCTTTATTACTGATTCCACTGGCATGCAGTCTTTTCGGGATCCCGGCTGATATTGCTATGCAGGTCGTTGGGGTAGGTTTTATCATCGGTGTGCTGCAAGACTCGTTTGAAACATCCCTTAACTCATCCACAGACGTTCTTTTCACAGCAGCAGCTGAATTTAAAGAGTGGCGTAAAGAAGGAAAAAAAATAGATATCCATAAAGCAGGATAAAGAAAAATCTTTGTATCTGCGATTGAACGGCCCCAACTGTTACTTTAACAAGTGGAGGGGTCGTTTTATTTTATAAGAAGATATATGATTGCCGGCAAAACCGGCAGTCAGAAACGTATCTAATAAGCCGCGGCTTTTGCATTCTTAACGACCATCTATGTATAGATAAGGTTGGCAAGGGAGTATAGATAAATTTGAAAAAATAGTGAAGCATAAGTAAAGAAATCATTGTAGATCAAAAGTTTGCAGAGGGCCACTTCACACGAGGTGGTCTTTTTAATTGTCTTTATCCGATTTTATGATAATTGGTCAGTAAATTATCAGTAAAAATTGCATTTTATTTCATAGTACAATGTGCAAAATTCAAAAAAAGAGTATATACAGAAAAATAAGCAAGAAAAATATATAAACCATATGGCGCGTAACTTACCTGTTTTAAAGCATTTTCTTTATAATTTATATATATATATTGTTTCATAAGTGAAACATCAATTTATCGGCGTAAACTGCGGTGCAATTCCTGAACAGCTGCTTAAAAGTGAATTATTTGGATATGAGGAAGGAGTTTTTACAGAGGCAGATGTCAAAGGGAAACCCGGCTATTTTAAATTAGCGAATCACGGGATGATCTTTTCTGCTAAATCCTCTAACTGATTTTCGACAATCTGATAGGCAAGCACATGCTTTTCACTTTTATTCCTCATTTGAATCAGCATACAATTAGTCAAATTTCTTCACCAACGCCGACAGGGTTAATCGATTGCAGGATGCTGGAGGATTTTTCCACTTTTTCGGGCACCACGGAAAAAATAAGTGCTGCTTTGCCGGCTCGATTTCAAGAAAATCATGCTGGTTTAAACTTCAAATATTTACAATCGTATCCTGTCGAGGCGATTTTTTATGACGCTGACTCTTTCCTTAAAATACAGGAAGGATATATTATATAGTTCAGTTCGTCATTAAGAACTATGGAAGAAAAAATCTTCTATGCATAATTTATTTAATTAGGTCGATTTTATAATAATCATTAATATTTTTTCTAACAGGAGAGGATAGTATGCCAAAATTAACGGTTGCAGGTCTGGATACGTTTGAAATTGAAAGAGGAAAGAAGCTGGTGCTGGCGTTAGAAGATAATGGTGTAGGTATTCTGCATCGATGCGGCGGCAAAGCCAGATGTACAACCTGCCGAGTGGAAATATTGGAAGGCGACTTTGATGATTTAACCAATATCGAAAAAAAAGCATTTGATGAAAAAGGATTGGTTGAAGATAATATACGTTTGTCTTGTCAAGTTCGGATAAATGGTGACGTGACTGTCCGCCCCATTATGACAGTACAAAACAGCGGCATGGATCCAGGCCCAAGACCGGCTGAATAAATAGAACGCAAATGTTTTATTTCTGAATTTCTGTTCGCAATGGCGGCTTTGTTTCTTATCTTGTTTTTGGAGCAAAGGGAAAGGGAAAAACCGTTCAATCGCCTTGATCGGTGTTGGACGCACAATGACTAGTCCATCAAACTTGTCATGATTTACGATTAGTGCAAAATAATGCTGTCCCTTTACTTGGGGGCAGCATTATTTGTTTAGGATTTCTCTCTTAAACATTTTGTTCGCAAAGGTTTCAATCCTTAAAATGAAACTAAAGGATTTCGATTATTGATCGTAAATCCACCGTCTTTAAAATCAATTTCTGTGTTTTTAATAAGGCGGATGTCGGCAGGATTAATGAGCGCACGAAAGTCATCAAATTCAATGATTGAATCTTGTTCTTTTTTATGGGAAGACAGGCTTAAGTCATACTCCATTTCATTGCAGCATTTGCTTGTCACACAAAATTTTAAAAATGTTTCCATTTCCGTATCTTCCTGTATCATTTCTTTAATTACTTCTTGAGCTTTCTCTGTAATCGTAAACATTTTTTTCTCCTTTGATTTCTTTATTTCGCTGCTGCTGACACCAAGTGGAATATATGGTGCAAGCATCTTTTTATACTACCTCTTACATAAATTATATCATGAATCTCGGTAATCTAAAAAAGAAGCCGTTTGTCTAGGTGTAATCATAGTCAGGAAATGATATCGATCTGTTCCCAGTTTTAAAAGATTTCTTGTTTATATCCAATATAAAGGGGTAACGTTTGAGTTATAGAGAGTATCTTAGTCGCGTGATGTATGTTGTACGTTGATACCTAGTATTTATTTTTCTAATAACAGGAGGATACTATGGAGAATGCGAAGAAAAAATTTGTCACACCGACAGAAGCCATCGAAGCGGTAAATGAAGGAGCTGTTGTTCGATTTGAGAGGAAGGATGGCTATTCGGAAATTAAAAAAAAGAAAAAGAAGTATGCATTTACCGTCACCGCCAATGACAAACCGCCGCTTACTTATTATGGAGACATGCGAAACCTTAAAAAAACAGTAAACGGTCCAAATTGCCGGGAGGCTCTTTATCTCGTGGAAGTTGATTAAGTCACGGTAAAGGCTATAATATACTGTTCTTACTTTTAAATGAGACAGCCATTTGGTTGTCTTTTTTGTTTCTCATTGGAGACAAGGAAAACCCCCAGTGTAAAACATGATTAGTTAATCAGCTGAATAAATCCGATTTGATTCACAATGGCTGCATGTAACACGGCCTCCTCCATTACAGTGATATTCACCTGCTTGCACAGATATATTCCACCAGGGGAAAAAGCTGGGGCTCAGGGGTTAGGGCATAAATGTGAAACAGGGTTTAAACACTGTCGCTTTTTATCACAATCGTGCTCATTCGATTTTGCTTATGCTTATAATATTCCTTTACATGGACACTCTATAGGCAAAGTATACTTTCATAGGTTGGATGGAGGCCGGTAGAGTGAAGGTTTTATCAATGATCCAGCCTTGGGCAAGTCTTTTTGTTCTTAGAGAGGCTAAATATGAAACAAGGTCCTGGAAAACAAATTATCGGGGGCCGCTGGCGATTCATACAAGTAAAAAAATGGATAAAGAAACGCTTAGTTATCCGGCTATTCAGGCACTGCTCGGTCCGCATGGATACACAAAGGAGAATCTGCCCACTGGCATGATTATTGCTGTGTGCAGGCTTGAAAATTGTTTAAAGGTAACGGAAAACAACGGGACATGGGCAGTACTCGAAGATGGACAAGTCGTATCTGGCAATAACTATTTTTTAGGGGACTTTCCAGTGGGTGGCTATGCTTGGGAAGTTCAGGACATGAAGATGCTGGATGAATTTATTCCAGCGAAAGGGAAGCTCGGATTATGGGAGCATGTTTTAAAATGATGGACCAAGACCAGGAACAGTTCTAGTGCAAAAAATTTGCCTTCAGTTCTAAAAGGCAACAGTTTTGACAGGGTAAAGCAGCCCTAATTTTACTACATCCCTAAAAAATACTTAAAGGGCGTCATCAATCATTGGAAAGGGTATAATGACTTAGAAGGAGCGGACACTAATCGAGTCTGCCTGGTGTTAGGATAGAATGCCATGATTTCTGTGTATGTAAAGAACAGTATTCGGATACAAAAAGACAAAAGCAGAAGAAGGGGGATACGATGACAAAGGAAAAAGAAGCCGTAAAAACAGGATGGAACTTCGACAATAGTTATGCGAGTCTGCCGGAATCCTTTTTTACCCGGCAGGATGTAAACCCTGTACGTTCACCGAAGCTGGTCAAGCTGAATGATTCATTGGCCGCATCGTTAGGATTAAATGCCGAGGCGCTGCAAAGCAAAGATGGCCCAGCGGTATTTGCTGGAAATGAGGTTCCTAAAGGTGCATTGCCGCTTGCGCAGGCGTATGCGGGGCATCAGTTTGGCCATTTTACGATGTTAGGTGACGGCCGGGCGTTGCTGCTTGGCGAACAGATCACGCCTAAAGGGGAGAGGGTTGATATTCAGCTCAAAGGTTCAGGCAGAACGCCATATTCCCGTGGGGGCGACGGGCGGGCGGCGCTGGGGCCAATGCTGCGCGAATACATTATTAGCGAAGCGATGCATGCGCTCGGTATTCCGACCACCCGCAGTCTGGCGGTTGTGGCAACCGGTGAGACGGTCAGCCGTGAAACAGGCCTGCCTGGTGCGATTTTGACCCGTGTCGCAGCTAGCCATCTGCGTGTCGGCACGTTTCAATATGCAGCAAATTGGGACGGGGGCAAGGAACTCCAGGCATTGGCCGATTATGCAATAGAGCGCCATTATCCACACATTAAAGTGGATGAGAACCGCTATCTTTCGCTGCTTCAGGAAGTGATCAAGCGCCAGGTCGCACTGATTACCAAATGGCAGCTCGTTGGCTTTATCCATGGGGTAATGAATACCGACAACATGACCATTAGCGGAGAAACGATTGATTATGGTCCATGCGCTTTTATGGACACGTATGATCCGGAAACAGTGTTCAGTTCCATTGACGTTCAAGGCCGTTATGCGTATGGCAATCAGCCGATGATTGCCGGATGGAACCTCGCGCGGTTTGCGGAAACCTTATTGCCGCTTCTCGATGAAAATCTGGAAAAAGCTGTCGACCTGGCTGAGGGTGCGATTTCAGGTTTTCCTGCGTTATATGATACTCATTGGCTCGCTGGAATGAGAGCGAAACTGGGATTGTTTAACGAAGAACCGGAGGATAAGCCGCTTATTGAAGACCTGCTTAGTATAATGCATAAGCATCGTGCGGACTATACGAATACCTTCCGTGCCTTAACGTTTGATAAGCCGGAAGATGCCGTTCTGTGTGGGACCGATGAATTTACAGAGTGGCAAAAGCGGTGGCAGGAAAGATTAAGAAGACAGGAAGAATCGAAAGACGCTGCCCAACAGTTGATGAAAAACAGCAATCCTGCGGTCATCCCGAGGAACCACCGGGTAGAAGAAGCATTAGAAGCTGCAGTGGAACGAGGAGACTACAGTGTGATGGAGCAACTGCTCCATGTTCTTTCAAGCCCTTATGCCCATTCTTCTGAACAGGAAGATTACGCCACCCTGCCTCCGCAGTCACTCCGTCCATACCGAACTTACTGCGGTACATGATCTAGAAGGAAGCATTAAGGATGGCTTTCTCTAATCTTCTCAATCAATCTGACGTCAAATCATGGTTTACTATTAGTACAAGATAATGCTGCCTTAAGTAAAAAGGCAGCATTATTTTTTATGTATGGTTTCTTCCTTTAAGTTTAAGCATTCTGTAATATGTTCAAAATATCCGTTTTGTTCTGTCGCGTACAAAACGACTAATGAAGTCGGCTTTCCGGCACGTTCCAACTGGACACTGCAAAGTACAATTTTACGAACAACGAAGGTTCTGATTTTTCAAACAACTTATTTTAAATTCTCTCTTTCACATCAGCAGATTTTACAACTAAAATAAAACTTTTCAAAAGGACTGAAAGTAGTAACAAATTAGAGGAATCTATTTTTATTTGTTAAAAGGAGATGGTAGCTTTATTGAAATGAATTTAAAAATATTGAAAAAAATGAAATGATTTGTTAAAGTGAATTTTGTAAACGCTATCAACTGGCTAAATATTTAAAAATACCTATTTGGAATATGTCAGCATTTTAATGGCTAATGAAGGATAGGAGATTTTTTTTACGAAAGTTAATCGAGTACAAAAAGTAAAGGGAGTGGATATTATGTCAAGTTTTAGCTCTTATGGTGGAGATGAAAAGCAAAAGTTCCATTCAACAGGATATTTCAGAATTGAACAGACCAATGAACGATGGTGGCTCGTTGATCCAGAAGGAAATGCATTTGTCACAATAGGTGTGAATCACGCGGATGAGACGAATTTAAAGTATGACCATAACTTTGATATCTGGAAAAAGAAATATGGATCTAGAGAAAATTGGATCAAAGGATTATCCAAGGATCTTAAAGATTGGGGATTCAATACAATTGGTTGGACAGGCGATTATATTAGCGGAGACTGGGGTGTTGCACTGGATTGGTTCGGTGACCCAATAAATCTAGGACATTCAGCGAGTTGGTCAGCTGCAGATTACAAGCATGCCGACATGCCATACTGTCTTCAAATTCGAGTTGATGCATTCGAAGACTGGAATGGTCAACCAACATATCCAGATGTTTTCTCTCACGAGTTTGATATGTATTGCGAATACTTAGCTAGAAGCATATGTGCCGACCACTCTGAAAGCAAAAATCTAATAGGTTACTTTCTTGTTGATATCCCAGCTTGGATAAGACATGCAAGTGGTAGAGATTTCAAAGTATTACAGGATCTTAACGAAGAGGAAAGAGCCAGCAAATTGTTTGAAGTTGCTAATAAGTATTATGAAACCATAACGAAGCATATACGGAAATATGATCCTAACCATCTTATTTTAGGAGACAGGTACAACGGAAATAAAGGGATACCAGAAGAAGTTTTAACTGCAATGAAGCCTTATGTCGATGTGTTATCTGTACAATATTTCACAAGTCCTAATCAAGAAGGCTATCAACAAATGAAGGAAGATCTTGGTAAATGGCAAAAAATTACAGGTAAACCGGTTATCTTAGCAGATATAGGGAATTGGTGCCAAACATGTATGAATCCGAATAGAGTAAGTGAAATTAAAGACCAGAGTGGACGGGCAGAAGACTACATAAATTCCCTAAATGCTGTTCTCAACGAACCGTGGTTCCTAGGATGGCATTGGTGTGCACATCTTGAAAATAAAGCAAGAGGGTGGGGAATCAAGGATCCGTATGATGAGCCTTATAAAGATTTCATTGATCCTGTAGAAGTATACAATAAAAATGTTTATAAGAACCTCTACCAAAAAGCTTAAGCTTCTCCTAGCAGGGAATTCATAGACTAATATGAAGTTTATTGATTTTTATAGTGTAAGTATGTAAGTAACTTATCATTCAACTAGAATCGGGGTATTGGTTTGTTTATGCCTAAAATGCTTTAAAAATATAAAAGCATTTTAATGACGTACAGACCATTACCCCTCTCCTCATAAAATTTTTTCCGTACAGAAATAATCCATAGAGTGACTTTTTTATATTTAATAGTTTTAGTGGTAACTGTGTTGCTATCTAAGAACCAAGTAATCGAATACAAATATATATAAATTCCGTTTAATCTTTCAACATTTGAACCACGCTCATTTATGCAGCATCTTGTCTGGAAAAGAGGCCAGATGCTGCATAAATGAGCGGACAGAAGCCCGTCCTACCGTCCAACCGTGTGTGTCCGTTACCCTTAGTTTTTTTGTGTTTCATCGCTCCTCCGCTAGATTTTATTAACAGTGTTGCTAAGACCGACAGGACTTCGTACATGTTGATTTGTTTAGCAGGTTTTATATATAAGAGGTACTGCAGCTACGGTAAATTCAGCATCTTGTTGGTTGGGATGGGGTTTAGTAAGTACATGTTTTGAGCTGCTCTAACTGTGCATAGAAATCCATTAACAGTGTCGTGTCGATTGCATATAAATTCCGGTTCGTCGCCTGGCAGTAATAAAGGATCGAGCAGTGAGCAGACAGAGTTATTCCATCTGCAACTATTTTAATGGGCCTGGCCTGTCTTTAAAGACCGGTTTATTGTCAATGTCAAAAACAAAGCCGGGAAAGTCCTGTGTGCTGTAATGTCTGTCGAGTACGAGCAGGAATTTTTTTGTCTTCATGTTATATATAATGATTGCGCCGTTTCCGGAATCGATTATATAAACAAAATTATTTTTATTATTGACTACGACGTTATTTAAAAAGAAAGTTCGATAGGGTGCGACTTCGTTCAGTATATTGATCGATTGAATCATTTTATTGGTATTTAAATCTGATTGATTCACCTGATTCAATACCTTGCATGTAACATTGCCTCTTCCACTATCGTGATAATTAATTGCTTATTCCATCGGGGAAAAGGAGTAGACTAAAAATTAATGACATGACACCTGATGACCCTCTTTGACATAAAATGATCCATGTAAAACAAGGAGGGAAAAGGGTGAAGAAAAGCTATCTTGATTTTTTGGCGGCGTTCGGTATTGGCGGGGCTCACCCTGGTGGTTTTTCGTTGACGAAAGAAGTTTTTTCAGGCCTTGATCTCCCAATAGGGGCTTCGATTCTGGAAGTCGGCTGTGGCACAGGGCAGACAGCGGAATATTTGGCTGAGGCGTTTACTTGTAACATCACAGCAATTGACAACCATTCGATCATGCTGGAAAAAGCAGCCGAAAGACTAAAGTACCAAAATATTGATGTGAAATATGGGAATGCTGAGCAGCTGGATTTTTCTGATCAGACCTTTGATTTCGTGCTAGCGGAGTCCGTTATTTCTTTCACTTCCTCAGTTGATCAAACGCTCAGTGAAATGTCACGTGTCCTAAAAAAAGAGGGAGCGATGGTCGCAATTGAAATGACGGCAGACAACCCGCTCAGCAAGAAACAAGAAAAAGAGGTGAAGGAGTTATACGGCTTTTCCGCCATTTTGACAGAAGAGGAATGGGTGGGAAAATTCAAACGGGCCGGCTTTGATTCTGTCAATCTCTTAAAAAAAAACAATACGCTTACTGAAGAAATTCTGGTAGAGATTCACCCTTCGGAAAACATTCGTGAAGAATTGTATGATATTTGGGATGCCCATCATGCTTTTATGAATCAGCCGGATAATCCGTTAAGCTACCGGGTTTTTTATTGTCGAAAATAAATCTTTATCAAAATAAAAGACCGCCTACACTGACTTTAAAGCGGCATACTGACCTTTTTTGCCAGTATCGCGGCTTTTTTCTTTACCTCAAATAATCAACTTTACTTCTATCGCAGCTTTAATGGAAACGTTATATCATAAAGGAGACGATCATGACACTTGAAGAATGGAAAAAAACAAGCCAACGGCAGGATGGATAGAAATGGGCGAAGATAGCGAATTCTTTACGAAAGAAGCCATCCAGACCACAAATGACGTATTGGACGAGTACGTAGCGCGTCTGGAGCAAATGGGTTCTAAACCGGCAGAAGAAAAAGTGATGAAGGCCGTCGAGTTGGTCGTCACACGTTTGAATAAAATGAATGATACGTATGATTACTTTATTGAAACGGACGAAAGAGAAGATTTATGTGAATTTATCAAGGAAAAAGACGAAGAAATAAAAGAAGCTTTTGAAGAAGCGTGTGAGGAAAATTGGACAGAAAGTGACAAAGACACCTGCATAAAGCAGCTGATGAAAGAGAAACACACTTATGAAAATATGATTGAACAAATTTCAGCTGGCGTTATTCCCAAGATGGAGGTTGAAATGGAACTCACAGGAGGCTGCTATTTATTTGGCTGTAAGCAGCATGACCATTCGGAATATGAAGGATAAAGAAAATAATGTCTTTTTTTTGGGGAGGTGAAAAGATGGATGATCAACAAGTAGAGGTAGAAAAACAAATTGTATCATATATTCGCACAAATTGCTCGAGCGGTATTTGTTTTAAAGAAGAGCTGCTATCTATGATCAGTCCCAAAAGTAACCTTGATTATACAATTGCCGGTTCCAGCCAGGTGATCGAATGGGGAGAACGTCAGCTCATTTTAACGGAGAAGCTGGTAATGCGGCCGACAGATAAAAAAATACTGTTCGCTTATTTAAAAAAGGAATGTGAATACGGAGGGCATACTTTCGATTCTCTTTTTAACAAAATGAAAGTCGACAGAAGATTATTTTCCATCTTGAAAGGAAAAAAAGTAGATGATTCAGAAAAGCTAGCGTCATTCCTGACATGGCATTTTCCTGAAATAAACATTTGACAGTTTAAGAATCAATAAACCCTTAAAACAGAAGGTGAAAAAAGGATCGGAAAGGAGCGCTTAATGTGCAGCTGACAATACGAGCGGTGGGGACGAATGTTCAGGTTCTTTCGCATCTGCTGGCAAAAAATCCAGAAAACGTGTATGAGCGTAAACAAAAAGGGCATCTCGTTCGCTTTTTTTATCGTGTGTTTAAAGAAAACGAAGTAGAGGCAACGATATTTGTCACGCCGGACCCGATTGAGCTGTCGAACAGCCGGACCAACTCATACGATATTACCCATTATATTAATGACCGTGAATTCGCGGTGAGCAGTATTTTTTGTTCATTTATCCGTAATGCGCTCGGCACAGCGCTGAACGGTCAGCCAAAAGAGGAGTATGCGGAATGGGTCCCTCATCCGTTTGATCTTTATGTGGAGTTCGGTCCTGTTGTTTCGTCGCTTTCAGATAAGCAAATCCAGGAGCTGTTTGAGCCGCTTGGCTTCAGCGTGGACATTACATATGGAGAGACCGATTATACAGCAAACTTAAAAGACCGGAGCACGGCCCGATTTCTTTCATTACGCGGGATGAAAACATTGCAGGACACACTGCGCCAGTTGTTTATCCTCATTCCGGTGATGGACAACTATAAGCATTATTACATTGATGAAAAAGAAATTGAAAAGCTGCAGCGTTATGGGGAAGGCTGGCTGGAAGAGCATCCAAAACGTGAATATATTTACCGTCAGTCACTTCGTTTTAAAGAATTGTACAATGCAATGGAGAAAACAGAGCCAGCTCAAGAGGCAGTAAAACAAGAGAAAAAAGTGCGGCTGAACGACTTGAGGTATGAGAAGATTATCAGTCTTGTTGAACAACAGGAGCCGAAAACGGTTGTTGATTTCGGTTCGGGGGAAGGAAAACTGACAGTCCGGCTTGGTTTTTTGCCTGGTGTGCAGGAAATACTTGCGGTGGAGCCTTCTGAATCTGCTTCTTTACAGGCTATTCGGCGTTTTGAAAAAGCAAATGAAAAAAGCGGTTTTGTTCAGCCGACTCCTATGTGGGGATCGCTTTTTTATTACGATGAACGGATGAAAGGAAGAGATGTGATTATTCTTTGTGAAGTGATTGAGCACATTGATGAACATCGTCTGCCAAAAGCAGTTGAGACAATTTTACATGAATACCAGCCAAAAACGTTCATCGTGACAACGCCTAATCGTGAATATAACGAAGTCTATAATATGAACGAAGCACTTCGCCATACCGATCACCGCTTTGAATGGACAAGGACTGAATTCGAGCGCTGGTGCCAGGAGCGAAATAAAGACCAGGCCTACAAGCTTCAGTTCGACGGTGCGGGAGAAGAGCATGAGCAGTATGGCTTTCCGACCCAGATCTGCGTATTTACAAGAAAGGAGGAGGAAAGATGAACATTTCATTGCCACATGCAGGTATCGTTTTGCTGATCGGTCCATCAAACAGCGGAAAGTCAACACTTCTGAAAACCCAAATCGACGGGGGAGACATCAAGCAGTCGGAAGTGATCAGCTCAGATGCGTTTCGAGTGTTTGTCAGCGATCAGGAATTTATGGACTGGCGCGGCATGCCAAAGGATGAAGCGGGGTATGCAAAAGACGAATACCGGGCCATATCAAAAGAAGCGTTTGCGATGATGGACGCTTTTATTGAAGCGCGGTGCCGTTTAAATAAGCTGTCGATCATTGATGCGACAAATCTTCAGCCGGACGACCGGAAGAGGTACCTGCACATTGCAAAAAAACATCATGTACCTGTCATTGCGGTGATATTGGATGTATCAGAGGCAGAGCTTCTGAAACGGGATGCAGGGCGTGAGCATCCGCGGGGGAAACGCCGAATTAAGCAGCAATACCAGACGTTTAAGCGGGAAAAACGTTTTATAAAAAAAGAAGGGTACAAAGCGGTTTATACGGTTGATTCCACAGAAGATCTCCACATTCGCCGCCAGACGAATCCATTGGAAATCGACCTCGGAAACGGTATTGACGTCATTGGCGACATTCATGGCTGCTTTGATGAAATGACTGCGCTTCTTGAAAAACTCGGCTATTTGAAAAACGAGCGGGATCTGTACGTTCATCCAGAAGGACGAATGTTTTTATCGCTTGGCGATATTATGAGCCGGGGACCAAAGTCTCTGGAGGCGATGCTGTTTTTCCATAAGCACGTACAAGCAAACCTTGCTTACATGATTGACAGCAACCATGGCTGGAAAATTGCCCGCTGGCTGGAGGGACGAAAGGTAACATTGAACCATGGAGATGAGCGCGTAAAAGAGGAGCTTGACCGTTTTGAAGAGCGGGCTGGAAAAGAAAAAGCAGAAGAAACAAAGCAGGCATTAAAGAAGCTGCTTCTAAAGGCTCCGTCTCATTACGTAGTGACAAAAAACAGCCTGCCCGTTCTTATTTGCACACATGCAGGGATCAAAGATGTATTTATTGGGAAGCAGTCGCCGGCGGTGCAGGATTTTTGCCGGTACGGCGATACAGACGGGTTTGATGAAAAAGGAAAACCGGTGCGGAAAGACTGGTTTATCGGCCACGAGCGGCAGACACTCATTATATGGGGGCACGATCCAAAACCGCGTCCGCTCGTCATCAATAATACGATCAACATTGATCAAGGAGTCGTGTTTGGCGGTGAGTTAACAGCTTTTCGCTATCCGGAAAAGGAATACGTATCCGTTCGGGCAGCAAAAGATTACGCGAAGGAATCAGACAATCCTTTGCTCGAATGGGAAAAAAACCGCTTGAATCCGCCGAATATCGCAAAGTTCATTCATGGCTACAACGTGCTGACAAAGGAACTAGGAGAAGTCCATGTTTCAGCGGATATTGTCAAGCCGGCGATTGACGCTGTCTCGCACGTGACAGTTCCAATTGAGCAGCTCGTCTACATTCCGCCAACGATGAGCCCGACGCCGGAAACAGCTTCCGCAGAAAGGTTCATGGAGCACCCTGCTGAAGCATTCCATTACTATCGAAGCAATGGAATTCAGACCATGATTGCCGAAAAGAAGCACATGGGCAGCCGGGCCATCTTATTTTTGTTTAAGAATCGTGAAGCGTCAAAAAAATATACGGGCATTGATTCACTCGGTGTGATCTACACGAGAACCGGTCGGCGCTTTTTTAACCGAAATCAGGAAGAAGAGCTGCTTGCACAATTATGCCATGACTTAACAAAAAGCGGCTACTTTGAAAAATATGAAACGGATTTTGTTCTTCTTGACGCGGAAATCATGCCATGGAATGTAAAAGCAAAAGAGTTAATCAGCAGTCAGTATGCGCATGTGGCTGAAAATGCGGTGCTGGACCGGACGAGATTAGTGGAAAAGCTGAAGGTGTCTCATGATGGACAGGAAAAAGTAAAGGAATGGCTGGAAGAGTACAAGCAAAAGCTTAAGAATGCCGATACATTTAAGCAGGCTTTTCAATATTATTGCTGGGATGTCGAGTCGATGGAGGATATTCAAATTGCCCCATTTCACATTCTGGCACACAGCGGCCAGACCTTTTTTGATCAGCCGCACACATGGCACATGGAGATGAACTGCAAGCTTGCCGGCATGTCTCGCTTTTTTGTCGAAACAGAGTATAAAACGATCACAGATGAAGCGAGCGAAAAAGAAGTGATCGACTGGTGGGAAGAAATTACAAAAGACGGACACGAAGGCATCGTCATTAAGCCTGAATTTTTCATCGCGCACAATAAAGAAAAACTGTTGCAGCCCTCGCTGAAGGTTAGAGGAAAAAAATACCTGCATATTATTTACGGCATGGACTATTTGCTTTCACAAAATTTGGAGAGGCTGAAAAAAAGAAACACAGGAAAAAAACAAAAAACGGCCCTGAAAGAATTTGCACTTGGAATAGAAGGAGTTCAGCGTTATGTATCCAGGGAATCTTTGGAACGTACACATGAATGCGTTTTGGCTGTACTGGCATTGGAATCCGATCCCATAATTGATCCACGGCTTTAACCATTTACAGCTATTTATTTTGGGGAAAATTACAGTTTATGAAGGTGGTAAATATTCTCCGATGGAAGAACTGAACGGTGATATTAGCTTCGAACCAACAGAGGATCTAAAGAGTTTAAATGTTTCAGAGACATATTTTGATAGTGAAAGTAAAGTTGGAAAATTTTATAACATCATTGAACAACATGGATTTTCTAAAAAGTGCAGTAAGAAACAGCCCGTAAAAATAACCATTGTTCAAGAAGAAATGTAACAAGTTGAGGTGTTGGTTGAATAAAAAATCAACACCTTAAAGTGTTTATCCTTTAAAAGAAGTGGCCTGGGCTCTAGTATTTTGAGTAATAAAATGAAAAGACTTCGTGCTATTTATTTTACCATCTTGCAAAAACAGCAAGATGGTTTTTTGTGTCCGAAATTACGTTTAACGTAAAACGAGAAATTCTTTTTGTTTGCTGCTTTGTACGTAAAGAAAAAGCAGGAACCCTGTATACTTTTCTGCTGTTTATTGTTTTAAATGAGCGGGGTCTGGAACCGTCTTTGTTTCAAAGAGGGACGTTTAAAAGGGAAAAAACCAAAAGCCTTGTGAAAATTAACCTATGGATATCGGTTGCTTTCCAATAGTTAGAATCGTACAACCCGATGAAGAGTAATTGTAAAACAAGAAATGATGAGGCGCCCGAGTCTCCACATACAAGAGATTTTTTTGAGCCTTTTTGTGTGTTTTTCTCAATCAAACTCTTAAGCATCCGCATACTATATTTTGAACAACCATTCTTTTTGAAAGGAGGTGAACTTCTATGGGAACTGGTCATTCTTCATGCAGCCTTTTTGAGATTTTCCTTGGGTTTTTAACGGGTGTGGCATGGTTGCTGCTAGTAGTATTGGGGATAGTATCTAGTTTTTTGGGGTTGGTTGGCCTGGGAAGCATTGCTACTGTTTTAAACATCATTATTGCAATAGTCGGCTTCCTTGCTTTTCTTCTTTTTGGATTTTGCATATTCAAGAGAGTGTGGCGTTGTTGCTTTGGTTAAAAAGTAGATGCTAATGGAGTTAGTTTTTTACAAGAGGCTGTTTTTAATAAATGATTAATTCGTTTAGCCGCCACTAATATGGAAAACGAACAGCAAGCCCTCCTGCACAAGAAGGGCTTGCTTTTGCATTGTTACATTTCTCCGTCAACGACTTCTTTTAAAATCTCATACGACCGTTTTTGTTTATCCTGATCATAAATGTAAGAGACGGCCATAATTTCATCCAAGCTGTACTTTTCCTGGAACCTTGTCAGCTGTTCCCTTATAGAATTTTTACTTCCCATCAGCGTCACACTTGACATGGAGGAGGCCATTTGTTTCTCCGGCCCGCTCCACAGCTGATCCATGTTTTGGACTGGAGGACTTAACGGCGTTTGGGAGCCGCGTACGACATTTAAGAAAAACTGCTGCATCGTAGTTGATTCAAATTGGGCTTCTTCATCCGTTTGGGCTGCAATTACATTCAGGCAGACGATCATGTAAGGAGCGTCTAAATATTGTGATGGCTTGAATCGGCTGCGATAAATAGAAATGGCCTCTTCCATATATCTTGGAGCAAAGTGAGAAGCAAATACATAAGGCAGACCTAGTTCAGCTGCTAAAAACGCGGAATCCGTCGAAGAACCGAGGATGTAAAGCGGAATATTCGCGCCGACACCAGGGTATGCTTTGACCATTCCTTGCTGCTCTTTCGGTCCAAAATATGTAAGAAGCGCATTGACGTCGTCCGGAAATGTATAAACCGTGTCATGCTGCGATCTTCTTAGCGCACTGGCGGTTTTCATGTCTGTACCAGGCGCACGCCCAAGGCCTAAATCCAATCGATTTGGATAAATCGCTGCCATCGTGCCAAACTGTTCGGCTACAACCAGCGGAGAATGGTTTGGCAGCATAATGCCTCCCGATCCGACACGGATATGTTCGGTATGTTCCAGCGTATGTTTAATTAAAATAGATGTAGCTGAACTCACAAGTGTTGGCGTATTGTGATGCTCAGCAATCCAATATCGTTTATAACCCATTTTCTCTGTCGCCTGCGCTAAATCAACCATTGCATTGATGGCTTCTTTCGCGTCCTGTCCAGTGCGGATAGGGGCTAAGTTTAAGACCGAGACAGGTATTTGTGTAGTTGTCATTCGATTTTGTCCTTTCTTGGTGAAGTGTCTATACTATCGTAACAGTGGAGACGCTGAAAACAAACTTAAATGCTTAGGAGAAACATGAACACCAGTTATGAATATGAACGAAAGAATCGGGAAAACTGTCGATGATTCCTTACAAGCGAAAGGAGTGAGAAGCAAATGGTAAAACGTAAAGCGGCCAGAGATGCTGTGGAAAAATATGCGAAAACACCGAAAAAAAATATTGAGGAAACGGATTATTCCGCAGAATTTGCGGCTGGGGAAGAGCCAATTAAAGGGGCAAACCGCAACTCTCAACTTGGCCGGAAAGGCAGAGGCAAATAACGGGCGATAAAAAGGTGTTTTAAAAGGAGTGAGTGTAATGGGGCAAAACAACCAGTTTAAGCCTGGCCAGAAGGCGCCAAACAATGGATTCTATGTGGAAATTGGCGAAAAAGGAACGACGGTAAACGACCCGCAAAAAGTAAAGCTCGAAGCGGGCGACCATTTTCCGGAAACGACCAACCATAACCGTGTTTGGACCCACGCGCCAAAACCATAAAAGCCGCATAAAACACTGTGCCCTTTTGGATGTGCTAATTTCAGCGCTGACAAGAGGGTGCTTTTTAATGCCTTCTGGAAAAAAACAAGAAGGGAACTACGCGTGCATCTTTTCCTATGAGAAAAGAAGCGTTAATCATTTAACAGCATATATTGGGAAAAATGCGCATAAACTGGATGATTAGAAACAAATTATTAAGTAATGAGAGAAGGGAAGTGAATGGACTTGAAAGAAGATATTGAATTTATCAGGGATATTATGCTGGACAAGCTTGAAGAATTAAATGACCTAATCGAAACGGGGGGAAGGCTTAGTCCGAAAGTCGAAATGGCTTTTGCTCTAGGAATTCAAAGCCTGCTGAACCAATCGATTAAAAAAATAGAAAAAGAAGGACGCCAAAGCCAGCCTGCCGCGAAAAAATCAGAGTATGAAACGCTTTCTTCCATTGCAAACAAATAAGTATAAACAGCAGATGAAAAAAGCCTTCCTAACGCACGTATAGGTTGGCTTTTTTTGTATGATTAAAAATTTTCTATATAAGTTGAACGAAAGATTCTTACTTTAGAAAACAGTGGCTGTTTAGGCTATTGGGTTTCGTATAGGTGTAAAGATGATCATGATTTGTTTTGGAATCCATCCTGTCAAACAATCCCTTATGTACGCAGGCATGAGTCGGTCTTATAAGAAATGTCTGCCGGGTTTGAACAGGAGCCGACAGGTGAAGCCGTGTGCCCGCCGCCATGTCGGCTCCTGTCAAAAGCAGCAAGCCAAAACGGCTCTCACACAAAAGCAACAGTAAAAAAGGGTGATGAAGTTGGTTTTGGTGATGCAGGCTACTCTTTAGGGGTCACCATCTGGCAAAAGAAAAAAATGATAAGGTCGACTTATATAGGTTGTCTTTTGCCCACATACCGTTCATCACTTCTGTACACCTGTACTATGCAGCTCACGGTACTTGGTCGGCGTCATGCCTTCCTGCTGTAAAAAAAGCTTGTTAAAGTAGCTTGTGCTTGGATAGCCTGCTTTTTCGGCAATATCTTTTACATTCATATCGCGATGGTCGAGCAGCCATTGCTTGCTTTGCTGAAGGCGGCATAACGTTATAAACGACATCGGTGTCATATGCACAGCCTGTTTAAAAAGACGACAGAAATAATAGGAGCTGATTCCCGCTTTCCCTGCCCAATAACTAAGCTCAAACGGCTCGCATGCTCGCTGCTGCATAAGAGGAAGAAGCGCCCCGATCCGGCTATTATGCTCAGGCGTTTTTTCTGCATTCCACGGCTCTGCATTTGTCATGAATCTAGTAAGAAATGCGTAGGTGAGCGTAGAGAGCTGTGATAATTGTAAAAAACTATGTGTTTCCGCTTCCCAAAGCAGCTGTTCATGCGCTTCGATGAGCGTGGGCACATCATGAATATGCCAAAGGGAAAACCAATGAAAGCCCCGGCTTGATAAAAGGGCGTTCAGCTCCTCACCGTAAAAATGAACCCAGCGGATACTCCATGGATCTTCTTTACTGCTGTAATATTTCTGTTCATGCATCGGAAAGTAGAAAAAAGCATCGCCCCGCTTTAAACAGCGCACCTCTCCTTCGACTTCTACAAAACCAGACCCTTCAATGACAAAGTGAATGCTGAATGTCGTCCACGTGCCCGCTTTCCGGTCCACATAATGATCCAGTTCGTCCCGGTACCACCCAATCGATTCCGGCAGAACAATATAGTTCGGTTCCTGCAGCATCGGCAATAAATATTGTCTGCGCAACTCATCACGTCCAATCGCAATATTCTTTTAGGTCATAAGCAAAAAGCTTCTATATCTTGTTTATTTTTGGTTTTGTATAATGACAATACCATATTATGAAAAAGAAAAGAGGAGTGGGAGAAATGAATAAAATCCGCTGGGGTATTCTCGGCTGTGCAAGCATCGCAAAAAGAGCGGTTATTCCAGGGATTCAGCAGTCTGAAACCGGCGTGGTGAAAGCGATTGCCAGCCGTGGAATCGACAAAGCGAAAGAAACGTCCACAGAGATGAGCATTGAAACAGCATATGGGAGTTATGAGGAATTGCTCGCTGATCCTGAAATTGATGCCGTTTACATTCCGCTACCAAATCATTTGCATAAAGAATGGACGATCCGCGCAGCAGAAGCAGGCAAGCATGTATTATGTGAAAAGCCGGCAGCGATTGATGCAAAGCAGGCAAAAGAGATGAAAGATGCATGTGAAAGGGCGAAAGTCCTGTTTGCGGAGGCGTTTATGTACCGCTATCACCCGCGTTATACAATGATTCAAGACATTATTCAATCGGGAGAAATTGGAGATGTTCGCAGCCTGCACGGAACATTTATGTTTAATAATGAGGGGGATCAAAACAATGTCCGCTATAAAAAAGAATGGGGGGGCGGGTCATTATACGATGTAGGTGTGTACCCAATCAGTGCCGCACGTCTTATTCTCGGCCAGGAGCCTGCTGCCGCCTCTATTCACGCGTTATTTTCACCTGAGCATGATGATGTGGATATGATGGCGTCCGGTATATTGGAGTTTGACAACGGAGTGGCGCTCACGTTTCAATGCGGCATGTGGGCTTCTTTTCAAAATGAATTGTCTGTTGTCGGCACAAAAGGGCGGATAGACGTACCTTCTGCTTTTGTTGTTCATCAAGACGAACAGGATCATTTTTTTGTTTTGACGGAAAACGGGCGGAGAGAAGTGGAAGTGCCACGGCTGAATCAATATGCCCTCCAGGCAGACGCCATCGGACGGAGCATTTATAGTGGGGAGCCGCTTCCGTATGACGCGTCGGATGCGGTGTTAAATATGCGCGTGCTCGATGCCTGCTTAACGTCCGCAAGAGAACAACGGCGGGTAGAACTAGAATAGGAGGAATCTAACATGAAAACCATTTCCATTCCGGGACTTTCAAAACCGGTCTCTACACTCGTTCAAGGGTCAGACTATTTTTCACCGGATGTGTATGAAAAGGTATGCACGGTATTGGACAGCTTTTTTACGATTGGCGGTAATACAATTGATACGGCGCATAACTATTGCGACGGCAAAAGCGAGGTCGCGATCGGCCAATGGCTGAAAGAGCGGGAAAATCGGGAAGACGTTGTCATTTTAACGAAGGGTGCCCATCCGAAAGGGAACGGTCCGCGCGTAAACCCGGAGGCAATCAAGGAAGATCTTTTGACGAGCCTAGAGCGGCTTGGAACAGATTACATTGATTTATACACACTGCATCGCGACGATCCGGCTGTTCCGGTTCACGTTATTATCGATGCGCTGCATGAGCATGTGACGGCCGGACGCATAAAAGCAATTGGCGTTTCCAACTGGACAGTTCAGCGGATTCAGGAAGCGAATGAGTATGCGGCTTCTCAAAATGTAATCGGATTCACCTTCAGTAGCCCGAATTTAAGCCTGGCAAAGCCAAATGAACCGTTTTGGCCGGGCTGTATCTCGGTGGATGAAGAGGACGTTAAGTGGTACGAGGAAAACCAAATGCCGCTTTTGTCATGGTCGTCACAGGCGCGCGGCTTTTTCACCGGCCGTTTTACACCGGAGGACCGAAGCAATGAAGACCTCGTCCGCGTATTTTATAGCGACGCCAACTGGGACCGGCTGCATCGTGCTGAGCAATTGGCAAAAGAAAAAAGCGTCAGTCAAATTCAAATTGCGCTCGCCTACGCACTCAATCAGGCATTTCCAACATGCGCAATTATCGGGGCTCAAAACGAAACCGAGCTTCTTTCCTGTAAAAAAGGGGCGGACATTGTGCTGACGAAAGAAGAAGTGGATTGGCTGGAGAATGGCGGGAATGTACATAAATCTTGGTGATTGGACACAACGGGGTCTGAATGGGCACAAACTTTGATAAGTGGACATAAATTCGTTTAAATGGACACAAATCCCGATAAATGAACACAAATTTAAAAAACTGGACACAAATGAAGAAAATGCGGACCTGAAAAGGATCCGCTTCTTTTTTACAAAAATGTCCGCTGCACTTTGTGCCAGAACGAATTGTTTTTGAGTTTGACCGTTTTAATAATTTTCCCCGACATTTCCACTTCAATGTTTTTTATACTTTGTACACTGAGTGCTTCGTTATCAAGACCGATAATCGGATAGTCATTGCCGTCCTGCACGATGCTTAGCGTCAGCTTGCGGCTGTCGCCTAAAACGAACGGCGAGCCGAGCGTACGGAACTGGTTGTTGTTCAGGGATGCAATTTCGCTTACCTGCATGCACGGAATACGCGGATCCACAACGGCCCCGTTCAGCGACCGGTTATACGCGGTGCTGCCTGTTGGCGTAGACACGACAATCCCGTCACCACGGAACGTTTCAAAATGCAAATCGTCAATATGAATGTCGATGACGAATGTTTTAATAATAGATGAGCGGACTGACAGTTCATTTAAGCAATGAAAATGAGTATGGCCGTCTAAATGAACATCAAGGACCGGATAGCGGCGTACTTCTACGCCGGCCGTTTGAATCGCTTCAATCATTGCATCACGATCGTGAATGTGGAAGTCGCAATACAAGCTTGCTTCGACTTCATCCGTTACCCCAACGTACAGGCAGTCATCACGGAACCCCGATTTTCGGACCGCCTGCAAAAACGCCCCGTCTCCACCAATCGCTACAATAATATTCGCATCTGCTGAGCGGTCGACAATGGTAAATCCCTGCTCTTTAGCAATTGTCATTAGTGCTTGGATATCGTTTAGTTTTGCAGGATCTTTTTTATAGGAGAAAAACATATTTCTTCTTGATTCCATTGGCTCAAAACCCCTTTAATATACAAGATACATCCATTCTAATTTATAATGGCGGCAATAGTAAAGGAGGACGTCAGGTAAAAAAAGTAATTGTCATTGGTGCGGGACTCGGCGGTTTAGCGGCTGCCATCATGTTACAGTCAAAAGGAGCTGCTGTAACAGTATTGGATGAAAACCTGCATGCCGCCGGTAGGAAAATGATGAGTATCAACGCAGGAGGATTTTATTTTAACTTCGGTCCGGATATAATGACAATGCCGCATGTGTTCAAGGAAGTGATCAGGCAAACGGGCAAAAATCCGGATGACTACTTTCAATTTGAAAAAGTGACCCGCCATACGCGGAATTTGTTTCCGGACGGCAGCGAGCTGTGGCAGACCACAGACTATACCGATATGGACATTTTTTGTTTTCAGCTATTAACTGTAGCTGCCAAAAAAGACGTTAACGAACAAGTGATAGAGTGCATAAGCTCCTTTAGAAAACGAGATGCGGCAGGGCTCAGTCGAAGTCAGAAAGGGGCAGTATTCTCGGAGCTGCGCTTTCCGTGGGGCAGGCGCTAAGCTCAAGCTTTACCGCTTTGCGGCTCGCTGATCTTAGCTGCCCGGCGCGCAGTGGTGGCTGGTTCAGCGTTTGCCCCTGCTGTTAGCGCAGTCCGGCAAGGCTTCACCTATCGGCTCCGGTTCAAAAAAGACAGATGAACTGGATAAACGAGTCGTTTCCATCTTTAAGCGTTGCATTTGTCGATTCCATTTCGCGGTGAAGATTTTCGCTCGAAAATCCCACTTGAAAAATGAACTTCTTCTTGACAATTTTGTTCTTCAACAATATGAAAAGGCTGTCTCCAAATGGAAGACAGCCTTTTTTGGGTTTTGGTCACTGGGTGAACGGATCGTCCGCTTCTTATTTGAAGGTAAGGTACGCATTGAGGGGTTCTTCGGAATGGGTGTTACGCTTCCATCGCCTGTTCGTTTTCCTGATCTTTGCGCATCAAATAAAGCGTGAAGAGGTCTTTTGGTACTTCGTATAAATCAAATACAGCTTCGGTTTTATTTAATTTGGCATATACATCCGGGCGTGTTTCATTGGCCGGGACTACATAAGGCAGTTTTTCTGCAGCTTTACGTGAGCGGATATTCACTTTGCGAATCGACATATAAATAGATTCAATGCCTGCCTCGTAGAACAGCTCTTTGAAAAATTCTTCTTTGGCCGGCGCATTGTAGCCTTTGCCGTGATATGGCTTGCCAAGCCATGTGCCGAGAAAGCCGGCGCCGTTTTGTATGTCATATAAGTTAATCGTGCCGATCGGATTGCCCCATTCATCAAGGATCGTCCGCGAAATCATTTCGCCGCGTTCCTCTGACTCAATATTTTGTTTTGTCACGAAAACAAATTCTTCATAAGACTGGACTTTATGGCGCACAAAAGGGAAGACTTCCGGGTGCGTCATCAAATCAAACAAAGTATGACTTTCATGAACATCGCGCTTCTTCAACATGGTAATTCCCTCCTTTTTACATACTGAGGGTATAACGGTTCATAAGCGTTCCGATTCACCCTCGAAATTTTTTAACAATCAAACAAGACCATGACAACATCAGCCTGTCCACAAAAAATTTCGGGATGGGAATCGAACCCATTAGAACCGATTGAAGAAACCGGTGGCGCACCATTTGCCTTCCCACTACAACTAGCAATAATATGTCGTTGT
Organism: Domibacillus iocasae; assembly: GCF_001750285.1. Lineage (GTDB taxonomy): Bacteria > Bacillota > Bacilli > Bacillales > Domibacillaceae > Domibacillus > Domibacillus iocasae. Next base: position 305,972 of record NZ_MAMP01000012.1, on the reverse strand, counting down.
TATTTTCATAATATAAGATTTTTACCCGTTTGAAAATAGGTTTTAAACGTAAATTTAAAATTTTTTCGACATTTTTTTAAAAGCTTTAATTTACTCTGCTGCAGCCGGAGCTTGAGAAAAAAAGCCGAAGCACTGTCAGCAGAAATTGATGCGCAATTCAGCGATGTGTACGCTGCTTAACAATCAAAAAGAAGACGATGCTTATACGCTTTATACTGATTTAACAAAAGCAGAAGTAAAACAATTGAGCCAAGCCATTGATGCACTGGCTGAACCTCTTTCGCAGCTTGGTATCGGACGGAGGTGTTGTAATGTGGATGACCTTAAAAAAGAAGAGTCACGGCGTAATGTACTAAAAGCGGACGGAATTGGTGTGACGGGCCTGTTGGTCGGAGCATCAGGCGCCGGCAGTTTGCTTGCGTTCAAAGCGTCAGCCGATCAAAAAGAATCGGCTGTGGCGGCGATAGCGGAAGGCAAAGAGATTGGAAAACCTGCCTCGAATGTGCTGATGCCCCCGGGTGACACATTTGAAGCGAGCGGTCTTGACGCTTCAAATATAACGATTAAAACGGGTCAAAAACAACCGCCGGCAAATTCGCCCACAGCCCTTGCAAATGGAGGCGGAAGCATGAAACTTTGCGCCGCTCTTACTCGTATGCGGACAGACTTGATCTGAAAACAGGCAGCTTTGATGCAGGGCTGTCGTTTATTAGTTGCCAAAAAAGTATTCAAGAACAGTGTTTTCCGGTTCAAACCCGTCTGGCGAATAATGATAAATTGAACGAATATACGGTTCATCGTGAAAGTGCTGTTTTTTCAGTGTGAAAAAAGGAGGCTGGATCGCTGAAAGGTTATTTGCTTATGCTTGCCGCTGTTTTGTTCATTGTATGCGGAATGGGCGTACAAAGTGCATCCGCAAAGACCGGCACAGACGCTTTATTTGTACTAATTGGTGATGCGATGATGAATGTGAAAAAACGGATACTATACGGCGGTCGAAGAAAATATGGCAAAATTTCAAGAAGAGTGGAAAATGCTTAGTGCGGCGTCTAAAGAAGTGGATGCAGCAATGTCATCTGTTGAAAAAGCCGTCCAGGAGAAAAATCAGGTCGGTGCGGCATTCGCTGTGCCGTTTATTGAGGCGGCCCTCTTGTACCCGACGCTTGAAACGGTTTTAACGCAGTTCCTTCTGCCTATTGTCATTATGGCACTTGCTGTATGGATGAAAAAAAACAAGAAACACTTGCTTGACAGACGATTTAAAGAAGGTTCATAATAAGAGCAACATTCGAATAAACCTTTCCGGGGCAGGGTGCAACTCCCGACCGGCGGTGATGGGCGCTAAAGCCCTTAGTCCGTGACCCGCATACGTGCGGTGGATCTGGTGCGATTCCGGAGCCGACAGTGAAAGTCTGGATGGGAGGAAAGGACAAAACGCGTTTTCTGAATTTTTTTCAGGAAGAAAACGTTTATTTCTTGATGACCAAAAGCCCCGTATTGACAATCAATGCGGGGCTTTTCTTTGTCCAGCTTCAGGCGCCATCGGTTCGAGGTCATAAGACAAGCCCTTCTGGAGGCAAAAAGCACCTCCTTCAGCACTCGTCTTATGCTTGTCACCGATAAACAAGCGCCTTACGTTTTTCTTGTGTACAGGCGGTATTTTGAAAAAAGGGGGTTCCCTTCTAATGAATGAAGACCAATATATGAATCTTGCACTGTCGCTTGCCCAAAGCGCCGCGCACCAAACATCACCGAACCCGCCCGTAGGCGCTGTTGTCGTAAAAGATGGACGGATTCTCGGAATGGGCGCCCACTTAAAAGCAGGAGAAGCACATGCAGAAGTAAATGCGCTCGCTCAAGCAGGTGATGAGTCAAAAGACGCTGACATTTATGTGACACTTGAACCATGTGCCCATTTTGGCAAAACACCACCATGCGCTGACCTTATTATTGAAAAAGGCATACGGCGTGTGTTCATTGCCGCTGTTGATCCGAATCCGCTTGTAGGTGGAAAAGGCATCGAAAAACTGCAGGCAGCCGGAATTGAAGTCAAGACCGGCATTTGCGAACAAAAAGCAACGGAATTATTAACACCTTTTTTTCATTTTATTCAGACGAAACGGCCTTATGTCACGATTAAAACCGCTGTCACCGCCGACGGCAAAACAGCCGCCCACACCGGGCACAGCCGCTGGATTACGAGCGAGGCCGCCAGAGAAGACGTACACCTTCTCAGAAGCCGTCACGATGCTATTTTAACAGGCATCGGGACCGTCCTGCTCGACAACCCGCTCCTCACCTCCCGTCTGCCCCAGGGAGGGAAAAACCCGATTCGGATTTTACTGGATACGCATTTACGCGTTCCGCTTGATTTTCATATCATTCAAAACAAAGAAGCAAAAACGATTATTTTTTGCGCAGCGGATGCACAGACGAAAAAACAGCGTGCCTTAGAAGATGAGGGAGTCACAGTCATCCGGCTGCCGTATATGGCTATTGATGCGGTGCTTGATGAACTGGGCAAAATGAATATTATGACGCTTTTCGTAGAAGCTGGGGCTGAAATGAATGCGTCGTTTTTAGACATTGGCGCGTTTAACCGACTCGTCATGTATATGGCGCCGAAATTAATCGGCGGAAAATCCGCTCCGTCCTCTTTTGGCGGACTTGGCGGCTCCTCCATGGACGAAGCACTTGATCTTGCGTTTATTTCGATGGATCGGATCGGTCCGGATTTGAAAATCGTCATGGAAAAAAGGTGATCACATGTTTACAGGTATAATAGAAGAAATCGGTACCGTCGAGCGAATCGTCCGCGGCGGCAAATCGCTGCAGCTGACGATTGCGGCCAAAACCATGCTGACAGATGTAAAGCTTGGCGACAGCATTTCCGTAAACGGAGTCTGCCTGACGGTAACGGCATTTACAAAAACAAATTTTGCGGCCGATGTGATGCCGGAAACATTTAAATCAACTGCTCTTGCGTCGCTCACGCCCGGAACGCGCGTGAACTTAGAACGGGCGATGGCGGCGAACGGCCGGTTCGGCGGTCATTTTGTCTCGGGACATGTCGACGGTGTCGGTCATATTGTCTCGAAAAAGCAGGAAGAAAACGCACTTTATGTCACGATTTCTTATCCGGAAGGGCTTGGCCGTTACTTTTTATACAAAGGCTCGATTGCACTTGACGGCACCTCGCTTACTTTATTTGGCGTAACGGATAACGACGTAACGGTGTCACTCATTCCGCATACGCGCGATGAAACGATTTTAGCGTCTAAAGGCGTTGGGGATGCTGTTAATATTGAATGCGACATGCTGGCAAAATACGTCGGCAATATGCTGGAGAAAAAAGAAGCACCTAAGCGCGGCGTCACCATGGATTTATTAAAAGAGAACGGCTATTTGTAAGGAGGAACATCCATGTTTGCGACAGTTGAAGAAGCCATTAACGATTTAAAACAAGGAAAAGTAATTATTGTCGTTGACGACGAAGACCGAGAAAATGAAGGCGACCTTGTCGGCATTGCAGAACTTGTCGATGGAGCTATGATCAATTTTATGGCAAAAGAAGGACGCGGTCTCATTTGTGTGCCGGTCGAAGAACAGATTGCGCACCGGCTTCATTTTCACACAATGGTGGAGCATAATACGGACAGCCATGGTACGGCGTTTACCGTCAGTATCGATCATAAATCCACAACAACAGGCATTAGTGCTTTTGAACGGGCGGATACGGTAAAAGCAATGGTGGATGATGCGTCCGTGCCGGCTGATTTTAAACGGCCGGGGCATATTTTCCCGCTAATTGCTAAAGCAGGAGGCGTGCTGCGGAGAACCGGGCATACCGAAGCTGCGGTTGACCTGGCGAAGCTTGCTGGGTTTAAACCGGCTGGTGTTATTTGCGAAGTCATGAACGATGACGGTACGATGGCCCGGCTGCCAGAGTTAGAATTGATGGCGAAAAAATTTGATTTGAAAATCATTACGATTGAACAGCTGGTTGCTTATCGCCGCGGTCGTGAAACATTGATTCGCCGAGAAGCGGACATTCAGCTGCCGACTGATTTTGGTTATTTCCGTGCGGTTGGCTACGAAGAAGACTTAACCGGCAAAGATCATGTGGCACTCGTGAAAGGCGATATTTCTGGCGATGAACCGGTGCTTGTACGCGTTCATTCCGAATGTCTGACAGGAGACATTTTTGGCTCTCATCGCTGTGACTGTGGTCCACAGCTTCATGCAGCTCTTCAACAAATTGAAGAAGAAGGCCGTGGCGTGCTTTTATATATGCGCCAGGAAGGCCGCGGTATCGGGCTGATCAACAAGCTGAAAGCCTACGAATTGCAGGAGCAGGGATATGATACTGTGGAAGCAAACGTCAAGCTCGGCTTTAAAGATGACCTGCGCGATTACGGCATTGGCGCCCAAATTTTGCGTGACCTCGGCATTTCAAAAATGCGGCTCTTAACAAACAATCCGCGTAAAATTACCGGCTTAAACGGCTACGGGCTCGATATTGTAGAACGCGTACCAATCGAAATGCCAGCCAATGACGACAATCGCAACTATTTAAAAACGAAAATTTCAAAGCTTGGCCACTTATTACATGTAAAAGAGGAGAATGAATAATGGGAAAAACATTTGAAGGACATTTAATTGGAAGCGGACTAAAAGTAGGCATCGTTGCCGGTCGTTTCAATGAATTTATTACAAGCAAGCTGATTGGGGGCGCACAAGATGGATTTATCCGTCATGGCGTTGAGGAAGAAAATATCGATATCGCCTGGGTGCCGGGTGCGTTTGAATTGCCGCTTGTCGCTAAAAAAATGGCTGACAGCGGAAAGTATGATGCGATTATTACGTTGGGCGCTGTGATTCGCGGTGCAACAGCCCACTTTGACTATGTCTGCAGCGAAGCGGCAAAAGGCACCGCGCAAGCCGGCATGCAAACAGGAGTACCAGTAATCTTCGGTCTTCTGACAACGGATACGATTGAACAAGCCATTGAACGTGCAGGCACAAAAGCAGGCAACAAAGGCTGGGATGCAGCGATGTCCGCTATTGAAATGGCGAACTTGCTTCGTTCATTCGACGCATGATATAATCGCTAGCGTGGCTGAGGCCTGCAGGGTGCAGGTCACAAAGATGTTGCGACGGACAGGACGACCTAGTCGGGCGAGTGCTACAGGATGTAGCAGCTCCGAGCGGGACGGCAGGACGCCGCGGGTTTAGTCTTTGAACCTTCATGCTATTTTAGATAGCGGGCTTTCAGCGGGTAGGGAGAGGGCGCTTCACAGTAAGCAGGTTTTATCAATGAATGGAGGAATTTTTAAGCTTCGCGAACATGGAACGACTTTCGTGAAGGAATTGTCTGCGGGAATGACCGGTTTTTTAACAGTCATTTATATTATCGCAGTGAACGGGCTCATTTTGTCAGAAGCAGGTATGCCATTTGAAGCAGCAGCCGCGGCGACAATCGTTTCAGCCGCCGCTGGGTGTTTGATCATGGCGCTTTGGGCGAACGCACCGATCATTATCGTGCCAGGCATGGGCATCAATGCAATGTTCGCGTACACCTTTGTCAATGAAATGGGTATGACGTGGCAGCAGGCCCTTGGCGTCACGGTCGTTTCCGGTTTATTATTTACGGCTGTCACCTTGACGCCGATCGCCGGAAAACTAAATGACATCGTGCCGTCCTCGCTGAAAGAAGCGATCACAATTGGCCTTGGGCTGTTTCTTATTGTTATTGGTGTGGAAAAAGCAGGACTTACGTGGGCATCCCTTTTAACGCTGCTTCTTGCGGTCTTACTGTTTTGGCGGAAAGTACCGGGCGTGTTTATTTGGGTGATTTTAGCCGGTACCGGCATCGCCTGGCTGTTCGGCACGCTTCCCGACATATCAGGTGCTGTCGGCATGACGAGTTATACTTCCGTATTTGGTGCCTGGACGGTTGAAGAAGTGTCACCTGTTGTCTTCATTCCGGCGGTCTTTTCATTAACGATGGTTCTGTTGTTTGAAAATATCGGCCTCGTACACGGCCACTTGAAGTTGGCGGAGCAGCCGCAGAAATTTCAGCGGGCGGTCCAGTCTAATGCTTTTGCGGTCGTGGCGAGCGGCCTTGTGGGATCAAGTGCAAATGTATCAGCCGTTGAAAGCGCGGCACCCATTGCTTCCGGCGGACGGACCGGTCTTGTGCCGCTAGTCGCCGGGCTGTTGTTTCCACTTGCGTTTGTCGCGGCGCCGTATTTAAACATGGTGCCGGGCTCAGCCGTTGCACCGATTTTAATCATTATCGGTGTGTTAATGACACTAAATATCCGCCAGCTTTCTTTTGCAGACTGGACCGAATCAATTCCTGCGCTTGCCATTATTGCGATTATTCCGATTACATCGAGCATCGCAGACGGCATTGCAGCCGGATTCATTTTGTATCCACTTTTAAAAATGACCCGTGGACGATTCCGCGAAGTACCCGTTCCGATGTATGTTATCGCGGTGCTGTTCCTGATGAATACAATGATTCACTAAAAAATCCGCCTCTCGAGGCGGGTTTTTTATTTTCGGATAAATGTGTTAAATGCATAGTGTGGCGCGCACCACTGACAAAATATCGCACTCCATCATCTTCGTTTACAAAATATTCATCAACTCTTTATAAAAATAAAAAGGTTTTGGCCATGTTGATTGAATATCTCTAACAAAAAGAAAGAGTGTTCCTTGTTTATTAAATATTGCGAAAAACCGTCTTCGATTTTACAAACGGAAATTTTGCTGGAAAGGATTTCACCGCATCATAAAGCGATTCCAGCATTAAAGAAGCAGCTTCATCAAGAGCAGGCAGGATATCAAGGAAAAAAGCAAGTGGACTTTTATTTGCGTGAGTTGCCGCACCGGCACTTTTTGTTTCTTCATGATCTGCGGCTCAAAACAGAGATGGGGACTTTTTTTCAGATTGACACACTCGTGCTGACTGGAAAAACAGCCATTATTCTAGAAGTGAAAAATTACGCGGACTCGCTTCATTAATGATTCACAGTCACGTCAAATGATCCGAAATCAAGAAGTGATGACGAATCCCTTTCTGCAAATACGGAGGCATCAAGATCATATGCAAAACCTTCTTGAAACATACCGTTTGCCTCATGTTTAGGTAAAAGCATACACCTTTTAACAAATCCTCATACCCGGCTTGTAATTGAGCCGCCAGATAAAAAGATCTCCGTACAACTTCTTTATCCGAATGAACTATCTTCAAAGCTTCAAAACTTTACAGAACCACTTCCATACAATCAGGAACTTATCATTTTCGGCGAAAAATTAGCTGCTCTGCATGAGCCGCTGCCTTTAAATATCATGGGAAAAATGAATGTGTTTCCAAACGAGATTTTAAAAGGAATCCGTTGCCCAATTTGCAGTGAGTGGACGTTAATTCGCCAGCATAGCAAATGGCGCTGCCCCGCTTGCCGATAGCTATTAAAAGACGCTCACTTGCGGGCGCTCTATGAATACGGCACATTATTTGGAGAACGGATCATAACAAAACAGTGCATGGACTTTTTGAAGGTCACTTCACGTTTTACGGTGTACCGCCTGCTTCAGCCAGTGAGTACGATAGAGGGAAGTGCGCATGTGCGGGACATGAGGAAATTAAAAAACGCACTAGTTGATGACAGAATCGCACCATTGCAAGTATGATCGCATCCGTTAAGCTGAAAATCGCACGATCCTTCCAAGAAGTCGCACCGCCGCGCTTAAATCTGCTATACTATACAAAACAAATTAGCTGTGAAAGAGGGATTTAGGTTGAAGATTCAATTTATTAAAGGCCACGGGTCAGGAAATGATTTTATTTTAATTGATGAGTGGACGAACGGGTACACGTTCACCGAAGAAAACCGTCGTGATTTGTCGCTGGCGCTTTGTGACCGCGAAACCGGTATTGGCGCAGATGGTATCGTTTTTGTGATGGAAAGCAGTCATTCGGACGCAAAAATGCGTATTTTTAATAGTGACGGCTCAGAAGCGTCGATGTGCGGAAACGGACTTCGCCTGCATGGACGTTATGTATTAGACAAACTCGGAAAAAACGAGATTGTTGTCGAGACAAATAAGGCTGACCTTTATGTAAAACGAGATGGGACTATTTATGAAGGCGTGCCGGCGTATCGTGTGGAAATTTCCCCTGTTTTGTTTAATCTCTCCGACTTGCCGATGACGATTGGTAAAGAACGTTTGTTTAATGAAACCGTTCCAGCCTTATCGGATTCGATCCGATTTTCAGCGGTTGCTGTACCGAATCCACACTTAATCGCGGTCGGAAGCCGGGAGATGATCGCGTCGAATGAACAAAAACGGATTGCTGAAATGTTAAATGGCGAAAATAATATTACGCCGGATGGGGTGAACGTCAGCTTTGTTCATCCAATTGAAAAAGGCACGCTTTATGTCCGGACATTTGAACGCGGCGTTGGCTTTACAAACGCATGCGGTACGGCAATGTCCGCTTCAACATTGACGACGTGCCAGCTCGGATTAAACGATTATGAAACACCGATTGACGTTTTTAACAATGGCGGGAAAGTCCGCTGTGAAGTGCATCAACACGAGGCAGACCGCTACTCGATTGATTTGATCGGCAACGGCACGTACATGTTTGAAGGCACGATTCAGCTCGATCTATCAGCCCCAGACCAATTTACAGTCCACAATCAAAAAACGTTTGAAGAACAAGCCGCTTATGAAAAGCTTCGGGAAGAAGCGGAATCATATTTAGCCGTACATGTTTTTTAAATCCAGGTTGCATTTCGGGATTTCAGAATATACACAAAGTCAGAAAGCAAGCTGATTAAACGTTTGTCTTTCCAGGAATGCCGATTGACCTTTGGGAGTCATAAGCCTTCACATCCGGCAAGTGACGCTGAAAGCGGGCATTTGCCAACAGCCTGAATCCAGGATGCATTCCTGGATTTTTTTGTGTAAAGAGGGTACATAAAAGGATAAAGAAGAAGAAAGGAAGAACCGTATTGAAGAAGAAAAACTGGAGGCCATACGCTTATTACGGAGCACTAGTTGTTTTTTTGCTTTTTTTTACATGGGGATTTTTTGAAGTTGTCGACGCCCTTCAGGAAAATGAAGTGGCGGCTTTTGATACAAAAATTATCCATGAGGTGCAGTCATGGGTGAATGAAGGCCGCACTGCCAGGATGGTGTTTATAACTGATCTCGCTTCGGTGAAGTTTTTAACGGTTGCGACTGGTCTGATCGCACTGTTTCTTATTATCCGCAGATGGTATGGATGGGCGTTGTTTTTTCTCCTTGTTAATGGGATTGGCGGCGCGTTTAACGGATTTTTAAAAGAACAGTTTAAACGCCAGCGTCCGGATATTTTGCCGTTAATTGAGCAGGGCGGTTACAGTTTTCCGAGCGGCCATTCCATGGGTTCGTTTATTTTTTATGGTGCCCTGTCATTTATGCTGTTCCGGTTGTTGAAAGGAAAATGGAAAAAGGTGGTTGCCGCTGTGCTTGCGGGCTCCATGATCCTCCTTGTCGGCCTGACCCGTATTTATCTTGGTGTCCATTACCCAAGTGATGTAATCGCGGGCTTTTCGATCGGCGCAGCGTGGCTGTTTTTTTGGATTATGCTGTTTCATTTTAGTGAATATCGGGTTAACCGGCGGCTTTCTCGACGATGAGAAAGCCGTTTTTTTGTCATTAGCAGCCGGTTTTTCGGCTGAAAGTGACGTAATTTCGGCCTAAACAAAAGGATAAAGTTAACTTCTATGCGTCTTTAAAATTGGCACAGTGCTTGCAATATATTTAATGAATGGCCAATTAAAAGGGGGAATAAAACATGAAAACAACAGCCGTAAATGAAATGAACCAGCAGCCCGACGCAAAGACAAGTATGAAAGCAGCAGTCGTAAACGAATTTAACCAGCAGTTAGAAGTGAAAGATGTTCCAAAGCCGGTAGCGGGACGCGGTGAAATTTTAGTAAAAATTGAAGCGTGCGGCGTGTGTCATACCGATTTGCATGCAGCCCATGGTGACTGGCCGGTCAAACCAAAATTACCGCTTATTCCGGGGCATGAAGGGGTCGGAATCGTTGAAAAGATTGGAGAAGGTGTCACATCCTTAAAGGTGGGTGACCGCGTTGGAGTGCCGTGGTTATTTTCCGCTTGCGGCGAGTGTGAATACTGTCTGCAGGGACAGGAAACACTTTGCCCGCACCAGGAAAATGGTGGTTACTCGGTAGATGGCGGTTATGCAGAATATTGTGTGGCGCCGGCTGATTATGTGGCGAAAATTCCAGACGGCCTTGATCCGGTTGAAATCGCGCCGATTTTATGCGCAGGTGTAACAACATACAAAGCATTGAAAGTATCAGGTGCGAAACCGGGTGACTGGGTCGCGATCTACGGCATTGGCGGACTTGGTCATATCGCGCTTCAATACGCAAAAGCAATGGGCTTTAACGTTGTAGCGGTCGATATCGCGGATGAAAAATTAGATCTTGCCAAAAGACTCGGTGCAGACGAAGCCGTAAACGGAATGAACGAAGATCCAGCGGCGGCTATTCAGGAAAAACTAGGCGGTGTTCAGGCGGCTATTAGCGTAGCGGTAACGAAAAAAGCTTTTGAACAAGCGTATCGTTCCGTGAAACGAGGCGGAACACTCGTCGTTGTTGGTCTTCCAAACGATGAACTGCCAATTCCAATTTTTAACACAGTTTTAAACGGTGTATCGGTGAAAGGTTCGATTGTCGGCACACGTCTTGATATGAAAGAAGCACTCGATTTCGCAGCGCGCGGCAAAGTAAAAGCGCAGGTCGAAACCGCTCCGCTTGATGACATTAACGAAGTATTCGACAAAATGGAAAAAGGAAAAATAAATGGTCGAATTGTGCTCACGCTGTGAGACAAATAAGTTGACATTCAGTTCAATAGGCGTTATTTTGGAAATGTAAGCGTTTAATATAAGCTAATTTCCAACATTCGAAGGGGGAAAAGGGTATATGATTTACGCAAATCCAGGGCAAGAAGGATCAAAAGTATCATTCAAGAAAAAATACGATAACTACATTAACGGTCAATGGACCGCGCCACTTGGCGGCCAATACTTCGAAAACGTTACGCCGGTAACAGGCGAAGTGTTTTGTGAAGTGGCCCGATCACAGGCGGAAGATATTGAACTCGCACTTGATGCGGCACATGCGGCAAAAGACGAATGGGGCAAAACGTCGGCCGCCCAGCGTGCCAACATTTTAAATAAAATTGCCGATCGAATTGAAGAAAATTTAGAATTGCTCGCGGTAGCAGAAACGTGGGATAACGGGAAAGCAGTGCGTGAAACACTCAATGCCGATTTACCGCTTGCGGTCGATCATTTCCGTTATTTTGCCGGAGCGATTCGAGCGCAGGAAGGATCACTGTCACAGATTGATGATGACACAGTCGCATATCATTTTCACGAGCCGCTTGGCGTTGTCGGGCAGATCATTCCATGGAACTTCCCAATTTTAATGGGTGTATGGAAGCTTGCACCGGCACTTGCGGCGGGTAACTGCGTGGTACTGAAGCCGGCTGAACAGACTCCAGCGTCAATTTTGGTCTTAATGGAACTAATTGAAGATCTTCTCCCGCCGGGTGTTGTCAATATTGTCAACGGATTCGGTCTTGAAGCAGGGAAGCCACTTGCGTCGAATAAACGCATTGCGAAAATCGCTTTCACAGGTGAAACAACAACGGGCCGCCTGATCATGCAGTACGCGTCGCAAAACTTAATTCCAGTTACGCTTGAACTTGGAGGGAAATCACCGAATATTTTCTTCGATGACATTATGGAAGAAGATGATGCGTTTTTAAACAAAGCAGTTGAAGGATTTGTTATGTTTGCGCTCAACCAGGGCGAAGTATGTACGTGTCCTTCTCGCGCCCTCGTTCATGAAAACATTTACGATAAATTTATGGAGCGTGTCATTGAGCGTGTTAATGCGATCAAAACAGGCAATCCGCTTGATACAGATACAATGATGGGCGCGCAGGCCTCCAATGAACAAATGGAAAAAATCTTGTCTTATCTCGATATCGGTAAACAAGAAGGCGCTGAATGCCTGGCCGGTGGTGAGAAAAATACGATCGAAGGATTTGAAAATGGCTATTACATTAAGCCAACCATTTTCAAAGGCCATAACAAAATGCGTATTTTCCAGGAAGAAATTTTTGGGCCGGTTGTTTCTGTTACAACATTTAAAGATGAAGCGGAGGCACTTGAAATCGCGAATGACACGCTTTATGGCCTCGGCTCTGGTGTCTGGTCACGCCATCAAAACCGGGCGTACCGATTTGGACGTAATATTAAAGCAGGCCGTGTTTGGACAAATTGCTACCACCAATATCCAGCACATGCAGCATTTGGCGGCTACAAAATGTCCGGTATCGGACGTGAAAATCATCTCATGATGCTGAATCATTACCAGCAGACGAAAAACTTGCTTGTCAGTTATTCAGAAGATGCTCTTGGATTCTTTTAATAGAAAGAAGGCGCTGCCGCGATATGCGGCGGCGCTATTTTCATAGGGAGGTGGAAAACATGACAGAGCGGGTGACGGCTACTCAAGCGGCCTTGGATTTAATCGAAAAACTGAAAGAAAAACACGGACCGCTCATGTTTCACCAGTCAGGAGGCTGCTGTGACGGCAGTGCGCCGATGTGTTACCCGGACGGCGAATTTATGACCGGCGATTCAGACAAGCTGCTCGGCGAAATCGGCGGCGCCAAGTTTTACATTAGCGACGCTCAGTACGAATATTGGAAGCATACACAGCTTATTATCGACGTGGTCGATGGGCGGGGCGGCATGTTTTCGTTGGAAGGGCCGGAAGGAAAACGCTTTTTAACAAGATCCCGTGTATTTACGGATGAAGAGCGGCAGGAACTGAATCAATAAATGAAAAAGCTTCCAAGTGAATGGAAGCTTTTTTTATTTTTCATTTAAGTAATACCGGATTTTCCGCTTTGAAACACCGAGCTTCTTCGCTGCCAATTCGCGGTTGCCGGCAGTTTCTTTCAATGTTTTGTTGATAAACGCTTCCGCAGTCTGCTTTTCCATTCGTTTCATTGTTTGCAGCAGTTCGTCCAGTCCAACCGGTTCATCGCTATTATATAGGTCAGTCACCTGCTTTGAGAAGCGCTGCCATTCAGATTCAAAAGAACGGGTGGGCATTGAGGCCGTTTTCTGAAACGTACCCGGCCGTACCATTTTTTCCGGCAGCATATGAATGGTAATCACTGGTTCATCGGCATATAAAACGGACAGACGCTGCAGCATATTCACAAGCTCGCGCATATTGCCAGGCCAGCCATAGTGCATAAAAGCAGCCGCTGCTTCCGGCGAAAACGAAAAAGCGAGCCCTCGTTTTTGGCTATATAATTCAATAAAGTGCGGGATATCCTGCCGCCGTTCACGAAGCGGTGGAATCGTCAGCTTCACAATATCGAGCCGGTACAATAAATCCTCGCGAAACGCGCCTTCTATTACGGCTCTTTCTAAATTTGAATGGCTAGCGGCGATGATGCGTGCACCCGTCCGCTTTGGTGCTGGGTCGCCGATTGTAAAAAATTCACCGGTTTCGAGGACGCGAAGCAGCTTTACTTGAGTTGCATGAGAGGCTTCGGCGATTTCATCAAGAAACAAGGTGCCGTTCGTGGCCACTTCAAAATAACCGGCACGGTCAAATATGGCTCCGGTAAACGCGCCTTTTACGTGTCCAAACAACTCACTTTCTAGCAGGGATTCCGAAATTGCTCCGCAGTTAATGCCGATATAAGGCTGTTCACTGCGGCTGCCGGCGCGGTGTAAGAAGCCCGCCAGCACTTCTTTGCCGGTGCCGGTCTCACCTTCAATTAAAATCGTCACTTGTTTTGAGGCGAGTTTATACGCAAGCCGGTACAATTCGTGCATTTTAGCGCTTGTTCCTAAAAAGGCCCCAGCCTCGATTGCAGCCTGTGCGTATTCTTCATAATCGACTCGTTTTGTTAAATGGTCGGCCAATTCTTCAATTACTTGTATATCTTCAAACGGTTTTTCAAGAAAATCTTCTGCTCCGAGCTGAATCGCTTCTACGGCCATTTTCACTGTGCTGTAGCCGGTCATCACAACCGCTTTACAATGAGGTGCTTGTTTTTTCAATTCTTTTAAAAGATCAAGTCCATTCCGGTCCGGCAGCCGTACGTCCAAAAACGCGGCATCGAACCGCTCAATCCCCTGAAGCTCATCAAACGCACTGCCGCTGTCAACATACGTCACATTCATTTCCTTCATTTGAAAAAGCCGGGTTAAAAAACGGCCGATTTCCTGTTCGTCATCCACAATTAATATGTTCGCCATAAAGTCACGTCCTCTTCAAAACGGGAAGCGCCAGCGTAAACGTGCTTCCTTTTCCAATTTCACTCGTTACGGTTAATGTGCCGCCATGTGATTCAGCGATGCCAATGCTTACCGACAATCCGAGGCCGGTGCCATTGAGTCCTGATTTTGTTGTGAAAAAAGGATGGAAAATATCATCTATTTTTTCTGGATCGATCCCGCATCCATTGTCTTTAACATGTAAATAAATGAAGTGTTCGTCTGCTGCTGTTTTTACCCATACTTGTTTAGCAGCTTCTTTTTCTAAACAGGCATCTTTTGCGTTGATGAGTAAATTTACAGCAATCTGGCTCAGCTGCTGAAGGTTTCCTTCAACGAAAGGCAGCTGTTCGGCTAATTCGACGGTTAATTCCATTCGCTGCTTCTCGATCTGGCGTCCTGTCAGCCGCAGTGCTTCATAAACCGCATCATTGAGCGAGCATGGCGTGAAAGAAGAGGGGTCCTGCCGGGAAAAAGCGAGCAGGCTTCGAATAATCGTCCGGCACCGTTTGCCGCATTCATCGATGTCTTTGAGCAGGGGCTTCGTTTCATCTGTCGCGAGCCGAAGCAAAAGCTGTGTATTGCCGATGATGGCGGTCAACGGATTATTCAGTTCATGCGCAACGCCGGCGGCCATTTCCCCGATGGCAGCCAGTTGGCCGGAATGAATGATTTGCGCCTGCATCATCTGTTTTTCCGTAATGTTTTTTAAGTACACAATGACGCCATTCATTTCTCCGTCATCAAGAAGCGGATAATAAGCGCATTCGTAGACACTGCTTTCAATGGACGCTTCTTCAAAATGCGGCGCTGCGTCCCGAACGGTTTGATGGAAAAGATCCATTCCTAAAAAAGCAGAGATGTATTCCGCGTTTGGCCAATTCGCTGCAGCACTGTCGTTCCTCGTTAGAATCGCCCCGTCAAGATCCGTGACAATAATAGAGTCTGCCACTGCCCGGAAGGTCGACTCCCATCTTGATTCGCTAAGCAGCACTTCATGGTAAAGGCGCGCATTTTCAATACAAACAGCTGCCTGTCCGGATAAATGCTGGAAAAAAGGACGGTCTTCCTCTGAAAAAGAGATGGATTCACGTGTAGCAAGTCCGAACACCCCAATTATGACGCCGCGGCTGCTGAGTGGAAACAGCCAGACAGAATGAAGACCAAGTGCTTCAAATGATTCAGATTCAAAAAAAGAATCCGCTTTTTGAGCAGAATGCAGAATATCCTGACCGGTAGAGAAAACATGAGAATAAAGTGAATGTTCAGTTGGAAAAGCGGTTCCTTTCGGGAGAAATGTTGCTTTTTCCGGATAAACATCCGCCATTCTAAGCGAGCCGTCTTCCCATATTGCGAGGCTGAGCCGGTCAATCCGATACACATCCCGCAGTATTTCCTGCGTCTGTTTTAGCATTTCATGAATAGACATATTTACATTAAAGCTGTGCATGAGGTTATTCATAATTTCAAGCTGGCTGTTTTTCTTTTGAAGCTCGTCAACGGTTTTTTTCAGCTCTGTATAGTAGTTTCGTTTCGATGACTGGACACCGGTCAGTAAATGAATCATATCTAGCCGGTTCATTAAAGTGCCCTCTTTAAAATGGCAGCAACTTCTTCTGCTGAAATGTCCCGTGGATTCGTAATCATACACGCATCGGTTAGCGCGATTTCGCTTATTGCTGCTATTGCATCCGCCTGAAAGCCCATTTCAGACAGGGTCAGAGGTGCACCGATGTCGACAGCCAGCTTTTTCACGTACTGAATTGCTTTTTCTCCAGCAGCGATAGCAGAAAGTCCTGTCACACCTTCGCCCATTAAAATGGCCATCTCACGAAATTTTTCCGGGCAGGCAATCAAATTAAATTCCATGACATGCGGCAATAGAACAGCGTTTATGTCACCGTGCAAAAACGGATAGCGTCCTCCGATTGTATGACTCATTGCGTGAGCCGCGCCCAAAATCGCATTTGAAAACGCAAGGCCGGCCTGAAGACTCGCTATGGCCATTTGCTCTTTTGCTTCTTTATTGTATTTCGATGCAACAGATGGACGCAGATGACGGGCTGCAATGGCGAGCGCATTCTTTGCCTGCACATCGGTCATCGGTGTGGCGGCGATGCTGACATACGATTCAATTGCATGTGTAATGACATCGAGGCCGGTTGTCGCCGTCAGCCGGGCACTTTTTGTGGCGAGGACATCTGGATCGATGATGGCAATGTCCGGAACGAGTGATTTTGATACGATGGTCATTTTTTTCTGCCGTTCACTGTCAACAATAACAGAAAACTGAGAAACTTCTGAACCGGATCCAGCTGTCGTTGGGATCATGACAAGCGGAGGGAGAGGATGCAAAATATGGTCGACCCCTTCATAATCACGAATGTGACCGCCATTTGTCACAAGAGCAGCCGCCGCTTTTCCAACGTCAATGGGACTTCCGCCGCCAACGCAAATAATGGCATCACATCCGTGCTCCTTATACGTGCTGGCACAAGCGGCCGCCTCCTCGTCAGTCGGATTCACCGTCACTTGGTCGAACAAAACGGCTGCAAGGCCGGCAGCCCGGCAGCTTTTTAATACGGGCTCCGTCCAGCCGGCATCCATGACACCACGGTCTGTTACAACAAGTACATGACGGGCGCCCAGACGCTCGCAGCATTCACCTGCCTGTGCAATGGATCCGCTTCCAAAAATGACTTCCGGCATCACAAACTTATACATTGATCCCACCATCCAATCGTTCTGTTGTTTGTTCCATTGTACCATTGCCGCGTATAATGAAGAAAACGAAAGCAGGAAAAAATAATGTGTCTAATTGCGATTGCGTTTCAAGTACATCCGGATAAGCCGCTTATCGTAGCGGCAAATCGGGATGAATTTTACGAACGGCCGACAGAACCATCTCATTGGTGGAAAGATGCACCGATTTTAGCAGGCCGTGATCTAGAAAAAGGGGGGACGTGGATGGGGGTGTCGGAAAACGGGCGCTTTTGCGCGCTCACCAATTACCGTCATCCGGATGAACCATCAGCCGCAAAAGAATCACGCGGCTATATCGTCCGATCCTTTTTAGAGAGCGATTTGGCTGCCGAAGCGTTCTTACATGATCTTGATCGGGAAAAGAACCGCTATCCGGGATTCAATCTTGTTGCCGGGACGAAAGACGAGTTGTATGCATATGGAAGCCGGTCTGGTGATGCGCCGTTTTTACTGCCACCGGGCATTCATGTTGTCAGCAATGCGTTTATGAATACACCGTGGCCAAAAACAATAAAAGCAAAAGAAAAAATGGCCGCAGCGCTAAACAGCCGGGAAGAGCTATTCCACATGCTGCAAGATGGGAAAATCGCGGCAGATGACGCACTTCCGAGTACAGGAATTTCATTAGAATGGGAACGGCTCTTATCATCGGTTTTCATTGAAAGCCCACAGTACGGAACGCGTTGCTCTACTGTTTTGGAAATAAACAAAAATAATTTCGCTGTTTGGTCAGAGCGAACTTTTGAACGAAATAAAACTGTTAAAGAACGTGCTTTTTCTATTAATTTTAACTAAAATCAGTATGTGCAAAATTCAAATTTAAAAGGAGAATGAAAATGTTTTTGACACATCAGCATGACCCTCAAAAAAACGCCGCTGTTATTGAGTCATATTTTAAAAACAGTTCCTCGCTTTCTGAAGCAGTGGCAGAAACAGATCAGCTCTTTTTTGCTTCTGTGGCAAAGTGGGAACACGTTAAACAAAAGTCAAAGATAGTGGATAAACTAAAATCTCTTTGGACAAAAAAAGAAGAGCCGCTCGATTTTCACCATACTATTATCGATGAAACAGGTGTGTATCCGGATTGGAAGCCGGTTTTGGATCATGAATATAGTGTGTTGAAAGAGCAGGCGGCTTCTATCATTCACGTTAAACCAGGCGGTGATGTGCAGGCAGCGCTGTCTGGCGGTGGAAAAACCATTTATTTGGCAGAAGGAACGTATATTGTCGATGAATTGCATGTACCGTCCAACACGATCGTTAAAGGAGCAGGGCCCGGCAGGACAATATTGAAATTGCGTGATACGGCTCCGAAACGAAGCTTTGTTTTAACAAATGAAAATCATGTAAAAGGCAACCACCATATACTAATAGAAGGAATCACATTCGACTGGACGCTTGAACGGCTTCGTCCCGATGAAAAATCGTCAAGCGGCAATAACCGGTCCAGCTGTTTAACGTTCGCAAATGTTACGTACGGCTGGGTAAAAGATTGTGATGCCCTTAACCCGGGTCTCCACTGTTATGATGTTTCCTCCACGCTGTATGATTATTCAGGAGACGGACACCGTGCACGCGGGGGCAGCCGGTTTATCTGGATTGACGGCTGCACCGGCACAGGCTTTGGCGACGACGGTGTTACAACGCATCATAGCGACTACATTTTGATCTCCAACTGCTTTATGTTTGATCCATCCGGCCGAAGCCATAAATCAGGCTTTTCCAATTCAAACGGCTTTGAAGTGGATGATGGCTCTCGTTCTGTCTGGCTTGTGAATAACGCATCAGCGCGCTGCTTCGGCGGCATTGAAGTAAAAGCGCACGCAACAAGCTCAGCGGCAGCCAATGTTCACATCATCGGTCATCTTTCGGAAAACGACAATCGTTCGTTCAATTTTCGCCATATCGGCCACCATGCGGCAGATGACCCGGAATCCAAAACAGCCCGTTTTCTAACGGCTACACGCATTGTGTCTCTCTATCCGGTATACACAGATTTATATGCCGGCTCAAAACCACGCGCATTAACGGTTTCCGCTTATCACCATGTTATCATTAACGGCCTTCGCGCAATCGGCGATCCTGCCTATAATTACAAACAACTGCCTGTGGCCGGTATTCAGTACAAAGCGAAACATGTTCACGTTCAAGATGTCGTCATGCGGGATTTTGTAACAGCAGGCGCTGCCCTAAAAGTATTCGGGGGAGCAAATAAGCCTGATCACGTTACAGTAAAAAACGCTTCCTTTGCCAACTGTGGAAAAACCCCGCTTTTTATTGCAAAAGACGTCATAAACGCTTCCTCGGAAAATACGACAACCGCTTGAAAGGAGCGGTTCTTTTCTTTATTATAAGAATTGTATGAAAATATTATTTTCGCAAAAAAATGATTTGATCGTATTTTGCAAAAATATAAGGTTGTATTCCGCATGAAAGATCGATATAATGTCTACTATGTAAAAACAAATGTACATCAGAAAAATACATAGTTGAGGTGACGTTTAGGATGAAGGACAACGTAAAAGTAGGGTTACTCGGTCTTGGAACTGTGGGAACAGGCGTTGTAAAGATGGTTCAAGATCATCAGGAACAGCTTGCCCACCGTGTCGGCTGTTCTGTTGATGTGACGAAAGTGCTTGTGAAAAACGTAGATAAAAAACGAGAAGTCGAACTGCCGAAAGAAGCACTTACGCTTGATCCATATGATGTGATTAACGATCCGGACGTCGATGTAATCGTAGAAGTGATGGGCGGAATTGATGAAACAAAGAAATTATTGCTTGCCGCGTTTCATCAGAAAAAACATGTTGTAACAGCAAACAAAGACCTTGTTGCGCTCTATGGTTCGGAACTGTTAAAAGCAGCGTCTGAAAACGGCTGTGACTTTTATTACGAAGCAAGTGTCGCCGGCGGCATTCCGATCATTCGTGGCTTGGCAGACGGGCTTGCATCCGACAAAATTAGAACAATGATGGGGATCGTCAATGGGACGACTAACTTTATTCTTACAAAAATGAATAAAGAAGGCATGTCATACGAAACAGCTCTTAAAGAAGCACAGGACCTTGGTTTTGCGGAAGCGGATCCGACATCTGATGTAGAGGGACTGGATGCCGCGCGTAAAATGGCGATTTTGGCGCGTCTTGCTTTTTCAATGGACATTGAGCTTGAAGATGTGAACGTCGACGGTATTTCAAATGTGTCTGACAGCGATTTAAAGCATGGTCAAACACTTGGGTACACAATGAAATTGATCGGCTACGCAGACCAGCAAAATGGCGGCGCCGAAGTAAGTGTACAGCCAACATTTTTATCTAACGATCATCCGCTTGCGGCTGTTAATGACGAATACAATGCGGTGTATGTATACGGTGAAGCAGTCGGTGAAACGATGTTTTACGGTCCAGGTGCCGGCGGTCTGCCAACGGCTACATCCATCGTTAGCGATCTTGTTGCTGTTATTACAAATATGCGCCTTGGCGTGAACGGAAAAAGTATCACTGTGCCACAATTTGAAAAGCAGCTGAAAACACCAGAAGAAAAATTTGCGAAACATTTTATCCGTCTGCACGTCCGTGATGAAGTGGGTGCATTTTCGGAACTGACGAAGCTGTTTTCATCCAACGGCATCAGCTTTGAAAAAATTCTTCAGCTGCCGCTTGAAGAAGAAGGTGTGGCTGAAATTGTCATTGTCACTCATAAAGCATCGATGAAAAACTACACACAAATGCAAGAACAAATTAAAGATCTGGCGGTCGTTCATTCAATCGAAAGTTTCTACCGCGTTGAAGGAGAAGGAGCATAATCATGGCTAAATGGGAAGGTTTATTACACCAATACAAAGAATTTTTACCAGTTAACGAAAACACACCCGCGCTTTCATTAATGGAAGGAAATACACCGCTTATTCCGCTTGTTAACATTTCAAAAAAATTAGGCGTGAACATTCATGTGAAAGTGGAGGGGGCCAATCCAACCGGATCCTTTAAAGACCGCGGTATGGTTATGGCTGTGGCAAAAGCGAAAGAAGAAGGCAGCAACACGGTCATTTGTGCATCAACTGGAAATACATCAGCTGCTGCAGCAGCGTACGCTTCGCGTGCCGGTATGAAAACAATTGTCGTTATTCCGGATGGCAAAATCGCAATGGGGAAACTTGCCCAGGCAATGATGTACGGAGCGGAAATTGTAGCTATTGAAGGAAACTTTGATGAAGCCTTAACAATGGTACGCAACATCAGTGAAAAATCACCGATTACACTTGTGAACTCGGTTAACCCATACCGTATTGAAGGCCAAAAAACAGCTGCATTTGAGGTGTGCGACCAGCTTGGACAAGCACCAGACATTTTAGCGATTCCAGTAGGAAACGCCGGCAACATTACCGCGTACTGGAAAGGGTTTAAAGAATACAACGAAAAATTCGGTACAGGCCTTCCGCGTATGCATGGCTTTGAAGCAGAAGGGGCCGCAGCTATCGTGCAGGGCGCGCCAATCGCAGATCCTGAAACAGTGGCAACAGCGATCCGTATCGGAAACCCGGCAAGCTGGAAGTTTGCAGAGGCCGCTCGTGATGAGTCTGGCGGTAAAATTGACTTCGTAACAGACGCTGAAATTTTAGAAGCATACGAAATGATGACACGTGAAGAAGGTATTTTTGCAGAGCCGGCTTCTAATGCTTCGATCGCCGGTATCATCAAGCACGTAAAATCAGGCGAAATTGAGCAGGGTGCAAACATTGTTGCTGTATTAACTGGAAACGGCTTAAAAGATCCACAGACAGCGATTGCGCAAATCGAGAAAAAGCCGACGGTTCTGCCAAACAGTGAAGAAGCGGTGTTTGACTTTATTCGTGGAGTGGTTGAGGCATGATGTCTTCTGGCTCCTTAAAAGTGCCGGCTTCAACGGCCAATTTAGGGCCAGGATTTGACTCGATCGGCCTTGCCTTTAGTCTTTATTTAACAGTTGACGTGAAGCGGGCGGAGGAGTGGGCGTTTTCTCACGAATCTGCGCTGCTCGCCGGCCTTCCAAAAGATGACCGCCATTTAATCGCGGCTGTCGCAAAAAAAACCGCCGCGCTGCGTGGTGTAGATATGCCTCCGGTTGAAGCGGTGCTAAAAAGCGATATTCCGCTTGCACGCGGGCTCGGCAGCAGTGCTGCGGCAATCGCAGCCGGCATTGAAATTGCCGACCGGTTTGCGGATCTTCACTTAACAGATGTGGAAAAATTAAACATCGGCGATCAGTTCGAAGGGCACCCGGACAACATTGGTGCATCTTTATTTGGCGGCATGGTATGTGGTGTGTCTTTAGGCAAAACGGCTGAACTGTTGACACTGCCAACGCCGGATGTCGACTTAATTGCGATCGTTCCGCCGTATGAGCTGAAAACAGAAGACGCACGTAATGTGCTTCCTGATTCATTTGACCGGAAAGACGCGGTTTTAGCCAGTGCTGTATCCAATATGCTCGTTGCGGCATTCATGAAGCATGACTATGAAACAGCTGGGCGCATGATGGAGCGGGATGTGTTCCATGAGCCATACCGGGCAGCGCTTATTAAAGAATTTGCTCCGGCACGTGAACTAGCACATGAACTGGGCGCCTACTCAACCGTTATCAGCGGCGCTGGTCCAACGGTGTTGACACTTGCGCCGCGCCGCAAAGGTGAAGAGATCGCTGCCGCATTCCGCAATCAGTTTGCTGATTGCGATATATTGCAGCTTAATGTAGAAGCAAATGGTCCAGTGTGGCAATAAGTGAACCGGCAGAGCAATCTGCCGGTTTTTTTTTCTATTGTGTGAGTAGATATAATCAACTGTAAATGAATAGAAAAAAGGCAAATTGGAACCATGTACTTTCATAAGTGTACGCAAATTTTAAAAATGTACACAAACGAGTTGACTTTTCCAGTAAACTGATTATAATTGAAATTGAGATTCATTCTCATTACCCCCTCTTATGAGTTTGAATTGCATCCGAATGTCTTGCTAGATGCAGGACGCTATTTAAAAGACGGTCTGTGAGCCGTCTTTTTTTCTTGCAAAAATTGCTCATATCCACTACCTTAGAAAGAATGAAGGGAGCGAAGACAGTGAAAATAAGAGTTTCAGCCGTGCAGTATCATTTGCACACAATCAGTTCATTTGATGAGTTCGCAAAACAATGCGAGCATTATATAAAAACAGCGATGGAGTTTGAAGCGGAATTTATTTTATTCCCGGAGTTTTTCACAACGCAGCTTCTCTCGATCGGTGATGAAAAAACAGGAGAGGCGTTAAAGATCACAGATCTGCCGTTGTTTACAGAGCGGTATGAACGGCTATTTTCTAATTTTGCAAAAGAATATGATGTTCATATTATCGGTGGTACACACGTAACCGAATGGAAAGGCGGTATTCAAAATACAGCGTATTTGTTTTATCCGGACGGCTCGTATCAAATGCAATCGAAGCTGCATATTACCCCTGCTGAAGTAGAGGGCTGGAATATGCAGCAGGGAGAAACGTTCCGCATTTTTGAAACAGAAAAAGGCACGATTGCAATCCTCACGTGCTACGACATTGAATTTCCCGAAGTGGTCCGGATGGCAAGAGCAAAAGGCGCCGACGTTATTTTTTGCCCGTCCTGTACAGACGACCGGCACGGCTTTCATCGTGTCCGCTATACAAGCCACGCGCGCGCTGTGGAGAACCAAATTTATGTAGTTGGCACCGGAACAGTCGGCTCACTGCCAACTGTGGATTTGATGCGCGCTAATGTCGGGCAGGCGGTTGTCATTTCGCCTAATGATATTCCATTTCCACCGGCCGGTATTGTGGCAGAAGGGATCATGAATGACGACATGATTATTACAGCAGACCTCGATTTAGCACTTCTTTATGAAGTGCGTAAAAAAGGTTCCGTGACCACATGGCGCGACCGGCGGACAGACTTATATCCGGATTGGTGGGAGCATGAGTGACCTATTACCAGGAGTATTTTGCGTTTCAAGGTGAAAAGCCGGTCAAAGCCATTGTCCGCAATTATACAGAGCAGGACTTCGACGGGTTGATAAATGTGCAAAAAGCCGCATTCCCTCCCCCATTCCCGCAAGAGCTTTTATGGGATAAAAATCAGCTTGATCACCATGTGAAGCTTTTTCCGGAAGGAGCGCTTTGCATAGAAATAAATGGTGAAATTGCTGGGTCGATCACAACACTTATTGTGCAGTATGAAACGGGCAATACCCATTCATGGGAAGAAATCACTGATAACGGCTTCATTCGTACACATGACCCGAATGGAAACACGCTGTATGTAGTTGACATTTGTGTGAAACCGGCATTCAGGAAATTAGGACTTGCTAAAAAAATGGTGCAGGCGATGTATGAAACGGTCGTCCATCTGAACCTCGACCGGCTGCTTGGCGGCGGACGTATGCCGGGGTACTATAAGTATGCAAATAAGCTGACACCAGAGCAATATATTCAAAAAGTAACAGAAGGCGAAATAAGCGACCCGGTGATTACGTTTTTGATGCGTGCCGGCCGTGTGCCGGTCGATGTTATGCAGGATTATTTGGAAGACGCGGAATCGAAAAACTATGCTGCTCTTATGGAATGGAAAAATCCATTTAAAAATAGTTGAAATTTTAAATTGATTGTATTATGATA
Source organism: Domibacillus iocasae (assembly GCF_001750285.1). Taxonomy (GTDB): domain Bacteria; phylum Bacillota; class Bacilli; order Bacillales; family Domibacillaceae; genus Domibacillus; species Domibacillus iocasae. Next base: position 281,144 of record NZ_MAMP01000012.1, on the reverse strand, counting down.
ATAATCAGTCAAATAAACTAGCGTTGAAGAAGAAAAGTAGCAATGTGAAATGCTAAAGAGAGCCGGCGGTTGGTGCGAGCCGGTGCAGGAAACAGTGCGAATGGGCTTCTGAGCTCCGGACCGAACTATTGAGTAGGCTCCGGCGTACGTCTTACGTTACAAGAGACAGGCAGATGATTCTTCTGCTGTTAAAGTGGGCTGCGATGTTGCGGCCAATAAAGGTGGTACCACGGCTCCCCGTCCTTTTGTTGATGAGGGGGCCTTTTTGTATATAAAAATACGTTGATCGGAAAAAGTAAAGTGGATACGCGCGTCAAAGAGAGCCGGGATGGTGGAAACCGGTACGAAGCATCTGCTTGAATGGGTTCGTGAGTGGCCGCTTGAACGTGAAGTAGAGCGCCCGGCATCTGGCCGTTATCCGGATTTAAGGGGAAGCATATGCTTCAACGAGAGGTGGCACCGCGGGAAACCGTCCTCCATAGATGATGATCATCTATGGAGTTTTTTTATGCACTGAAAGGGGAACTGACAATGATTTTACAACAAAACGCAACATATAAATTAAAAGAAATAGAAGGCGATATGATTACGCCGATCTCCATTTACCACTTGCTCACCGGGTCGAAAAAAATGCTGTTTGAATCCTCGGCCAAACATGAAGAAAGTGGACGTTATTCGTTTATTGCGATCGATCCGATTGCTGAATTTACGGCGGATGCAAGCGGCTATACGCTGACGAAAAAGAATGGAGCGAAAGAAACCGGCTCAAGTAAATTCATGGACAAATTAAAAGAAATTATGCCTGCATCTGAACAGCAGGATTACCCATTCCCGTTTTTCGGCGGGGCAGCCGGCTACATCGGCTATGATACCGTCTTTTTTGAAGAAAAAATCGGTGAGCCGCTCACAGACGAACTTGGCATGCCGGATGTTCACATGATGTTTTACGATACGTTCGTTGTATACGATCATTTAACACAGCGCGTCACCATTGCGGCTATTGACTTGTTTGGCGGACGAACTGAAGTGGAGATGGAAGCAGCGATTCAAAAAGTATACGACGACATTCATGCGGAGCAAAAACCATATGCCGTAAATGAAACGAATGTGCTGGCTTTCAGCTCAAAACTAGAGCGGAACACCTTTTGCCAAATGGTCGAAAAAGCGAAGGAACATATCGTTCGCGGTGATATATTCCAAGTGGTTTTATCGCAGCGTCTTTCATCTCCATTTGAAGGCGACCCGTTCACGCTTTACCGCCGCCTGCGGACGTCAAATCCATCGCCTTATATGTTCTACATTGATTTCGACGGCTACACGGTACTTGGCACGTCACCAGAAAGTCTTGTGAAGGTGAGCGAACGGACGGTAACAACAAACCCGATCGCCGGAACGCGCCCACGCGGCAAGTCGCCGGAAGAAGACACAACGTTATCTGAAGAGCTGCTGGCGGATGAAAAAGAAATTGCTGAGCACCGGATGCTTGTCGACCTTGGCCGCAATGATGTAGGCAAAATTTCTGAAATCGGCTCCGTCACGCTTGATAAATATATGAAAATTGAAAAATACAAGCACGTGATGCATATCGTATCAGAAGTGTCAGGCCAATTAAAAGAAGATTACCACCCGCTTGATGCACTCACAGCCTGCCTGCCAGCGGGAACTGTATCGGGTGCTCCAAAAATTCGGGCCATGCAGATTATTAATGACCTGGAGCCGGTGAAACGCGGCGTGTACTCCGGTGCGGTCGGGTACTTATCGTCAACCGGCAGTATGGACTTTGCGCTCGCCATCCGCACAATGGTCATAAAAGACGGCAAAGCGCACGTCCAAGCGGGCGCCGGCATTGTATACGACTCCGTGCCGGAAACAGAATATGAAGAAACAATGCATAAAGCAAAAGCATTGCTGGAGGTGCAAAAATGATTTTATTAATTGATAACTATGACTCTTTCACATATAACCTGTACCAGCAAATCAGTGGACTCGGCAAAAACGTCCGTGTCGTTCGAAATGACGAAATTACAATTGATGAAATTGAAGCATTAGAGCCGGAAGCGATTGTTATTTCGCCGGGACCAGGTACACCGGAAGAAGCAGGAGTTTCCATCGAAGTGGTGCATGCGTTTTACCACCGTATTCCGATCTTAGGCATATGCCTTGGCCACCAGGCGATTGCAGCCGCGTTTGGCACAGAGATTATTCAGGCGAAAACAATTAAACATGGCAAACTGTCGATGGTGCGCCATGAAGGAAAAGGGTTGTTTTCAGCTGTACAGGGGCCGGTGCCCGTGATGCGCTACCATTCGCTTGTCGCAGACCGTAACACACTCAGCCCGAAGCTCGAAGTGATTGCAGAGTCAACAGATGATAATGAGATTATGGCTCTTCGCCATAAAGAATATCCAGTGTTTGGCCTGCAATTTCACCCAGAATCGATCGGCACACAAATTGGTGATGAACTGATCGCAGAATTTTTCCGCTCATATCGAAAAGAAAAAAATATGAAAAAATATTTGCTGAAATTGTCTGAAGGCCAGTCGCTTTCATTTGATGAAATGACGGATGCTGTTGAGGAAATTTTGCAGGAAGACGTGTCTGACAGTGAAATTGCTGCATTTTTAATGGCGTTGAAAGCAAAAGGAGAAACAGTCGATGAAATTGCGGCACTTGTTCATGTGCTGCGTCAAAATGCGGTCTCCACCCGGACCGAATGGAAAAATGTGATGGACAACTGCGGTACAGGGGGAGACGGCTCGCAAAGTTTTAATATTTCAACGACTTCCGCGTTTGTTTTAGCCGGCGCCGGTGTTAAGGTAGCGAAACACGGCAATCGGAGTGTTTCAAGTAAAACCGGCAGCGCCGATGTTCTTGAGCATTTGGGGGTGTCGCTCGACTTTGTTGGGGGGGAAACCGACAAGCTGCTGGATGAAAACGGTATTACATTCCTATTTGCACCGCACGTTCATCCGAAAATGAAACGGATCATGAAAGTGCGCCGCGATTTGAAAATCCCGACAATCTTCAATCTGATTGGACCGCTGACAAATCCCGTTCAGCTTGAGACGCAGCTGCTCGGTATTTACCGCCGCGATATGCTTGAAATGATGGCTGATGTCTTAAATCGGCTTGGCCGCAAGCGCGCAGTCGTGCTGAACGGAGCCGGCTACATGGATGAAGCGTCACTTGCCGGTGAAAACCATCTTGTCGTGCTGGAGAACGGCCAAATTGAAAAAATGATCATTACGCCTGAATCTGTGGGACTGCCTGAATACTCACTTGATGATATTAAAGGCGGCGAAGCAATTGAAAACGCCGAAATTTTAAAGCGGATTTTAGAAGGAGAAGAACACGGTGCCTGCCGTGACACCGTCCTTCTGAATGCAGGGATTGGCCTGTTCGCGAATGGAAAAGCAAAAACGGTGAAAGAAGGCGTTGAAATGGCGCGGGAAAGCATCGATTCAGGAGCGGCGCTGTTAAAGCTGAACTACCTTGTTGACTATTCCAAATCACGAAAGAAAGAGGCGGTGCTCGGATGACGACGATTTTAGATAACATTATTGAGAAGAAAAAAGAAGAAGTGTCCATGCTGAAAACGTCCGGTTTATCATACACGGCAGACCGGAAGCCAGTATCGTTCTACGACCGGGTTGCGGCATCGAAAACGATGGCGCTTATTGCAGAAGTAAAGCGGGCATCTCCATCTAAAGGGGACATTAACCTTGGCGTGAATCCAGTCGAGCAGGCATCGATCTATGCGGAAAATGGAGCGGATGCTGTGTCTGTTTTAACGGATACGCCGTTTTTTAAAGGAACGATGGATGACTTAAAAGCAGTGAAATCAAACATCGACATTCCAGTTTTAAATAAAGATTTTATTATTGATCCGGTTCAAATTGACCGGGCATATGCCTGTGGCGGTGACATTATTTTACTCATCGCAGCGGCACTGAATGATGACAATATAAAGCGTCTGTATATTCATGCGAAAGAAAAAGGTTTGGACGTGCTTGTAGAAGTGCATGATGAGGCGGAAATGGAACGTGCGCTGAAGCTTGAAGCTAACATTATTGGCATTAACAACCGCAATTTAAAAACATTTGAGATTGATCTTGCTGTAACAGAACGGCTGCTTCGTTCATACGGCAGAGAAAACGCCTTTTTCGTTTCAGAAAGCGGCATTCAGTCGACGGATGACGCGATCCGTATGAGAGAAGCGGGGGCACGAGCATTGCTCGTCGGCGAAACATTAATGAGAGCAGGTAACGTTGCAGACGCGGTCCGTTCCCTGAAAGTGGACTTATAAATGAAGGTAAAAATTTGCGGAATTATGTCCTTTGAAGCGGCAAGCTGGGCACGGGAAGCCGGGGCAGATATGATCGGATTCGTATTCGCCCGAAGCAGCCGGAAAATTCCTGCTGAATTTGCCCGCCAGCTCGCGGAAGCTGTAGGGCCGGATGTGAAAAAAGTCGGCGTATTTGTCAATGAAACAGAAGAGGCGATTCGGTCAATTGCGGCGGAAGTCGGACTTGACTACATTCAGCTGCACGGTGATGAGTCAGCTGAATTTTCTCAAAAAATGCCAGTACCGGTTATTAAAGCTTTTTCTGTGAAAGACGGATTAACCTTTAAAGAGATGTTCGCATTTCCGGCAGATTACATCTTAATAGACAGCCCGCCTGCACAATACCGGGGGGGCAGCGGCCGGGCGTTTGACTGGTCTATTCTTGATGATCCGGATGTAGATAAAAGCCGCTTAATTTTGGCAGGAGGTCTGCATCCTGATAATATAAAAGAAGCCGTCCAATCAGTCGGACCGTTTGCGGTGGATATTTCAAGCGGAGTCGAAACAGATGGGCGAAAGGATGAAGTGAAAATTTTTCAATTTGTACAGCGTGCGAAAGGGGCAAATAAAGCATGAACAACGTATATAATCAGCCAGACGAAAAAGGGCATTATGGCCAATACGGCGGGCGCTACGTACCAGAATCATTGATGCGTGCGGTGAAAGAATTAGAAGAGTCATATCAATCTGCTATGAAGGACGAAGCGTTTTTATCGGAGCTGAATCACTATTTAACCGATTATGTCGGCCGAGAAAACCCACTCTATTTTGCGGAAAATTTAACAGCGGCAGCAGGAGGCGCAAAAATCTATTTAAAACGGGAAGATTTGAATCACACAGGTGCTCATAAAATTAACAATACCATTGGTCAGGCTCTTCTGGCGGTCCGGATGGGCAAGAAAAAAGTGGTCGCGGAAACAGGCGCCGGACAGCACGGTGTGGCGACGGCGACAGTTTGTGCACTTCTCAATTTAGACTGCGTCATTTTCATGGGGGAAGAAGACATTCGCCGCCAGGAATTAAATGTGTTTCGGATGGAGCTTTTAGGCGCCCGTGTTGAAAGTGTCTCTCAAGGAAGCGGCACGTTAAAAGATGCGGTTAACGAAGCGCTCCGATACTGGGTAACGAACGTAGAAGATACACATTACATTATGGGCTCAGTGCTCGGTCCGCATCCGTTCCCGCAAATCGTCCGCGATTTCCAGGCGGTAATCGGCCAGGAAACGAAAAACCAGCTGTTGCAAAAGGAAGGCCGTCTTCCTGACGCGGTTATTGCCTGCATCGGCGGGGGCAGCAACGCAATGGGCATGTTTTATCCGTTTATTGAAGATGAATCGGTTAAAATGTACGGGGTTGAAGCATCGGGAAGTGGTGTTGATACAGATAAGCACGCGGCATCGATGACGATGGGCAGCGTCGGTGTCCTTCATGGCAGTAAAATGTATTTGCTGCAGGATGAAGCCGGACAAATCCAGGAAGCACACTCGATTTCAGCAGGCCTTGATTATCCAGGTGTCGGGCCGGAACACAGCTTTTTAAAAGATTCCGGACGCGTCATTTATGAGCATATTACCGATGAAGAAGCGCTTGAAGGCTTTAAAGCATTGACGAAAACAGAAGGCATCATTCCGGCACTTGAAAGCTCTCACGCGATTGCATACGCGCTGAAGCTTGCGCCAAAGATGAAAAAAGACGAAATTATTGCCATCTGCTTATCAGGCCGTGGCGACAAAGACGTCGCGCAAGTTAAAGAGCGGTTTGAAAGAGAGGGCAAAAAGGCATGACAAAGTTCAAAATGGCAGAAGCCTTTCAAAAAGTAGAGAGAGAAGGTAAAAAAGCTTTTACTGCTTACATTATGGCAGGCGATGGCGGTCTTCACAGATTGAAAGAAACGATTTTACTTTTAGAAAAATCGGGTGTAACGGTCATTGAAATGGGCATTCCGTTTTCCGATCCAGTCGCGGACGGTCCGGTGATCCAGGAAGCCGGCAAGCGGGCGTTAAAAGAAAAAGTAACCTTGACACAAATTTTAGAAGAACTCGCTTCTTTTAAAGATGAAATCAGTGTGCCGATTGTCATTATGACATATGCGAATCCCGTTTTTAAAGTGGGGGCCGATCACTTTGCGGATTTATGCGAAAAAGCCGGTGTGTCCGGGGTCATTATTCCGGATGTGCCGATGGAGGAAGAAGAGGAATTTAAAGAGCCTCTCGCAAAGCGCGATATTGCTATGATCCGCTTTGTCACGCTGACAAGCTCGGACGAGCGGATCGCCGAAACGGTGAAAGACGCAGAAGGATTTGTTTATGCGGTAACGGTCAACGGTATTACCGGTGCCCGTGCCGGGTTCGCCGGCGACCTGAGCGCGCATTTGTCCCGTATTGCCGAACAAAGTCCGGTACCCGTCTTGGCCGGATTCGGGGTTTCATCAAAAGAGCAGGCGGAAACACTCGGCGCGGCATGCGGCGGTGTGATTGTCGGCAGTAAAATCGTCCAGCTGCTGCATGAAGGCAAAGGAAGCGAAATTAAGCAGCTCATCCCATAAGAGGGTGGGCATGATGTGAGTTGAATGGACACAAATGATGCTAAATGCTAGGTGGATAGAAGTGCGATCTGCTGTACATAAATCGTTTTAAGCGGTCATAACAGCTGCCTGTTGAACACATCTATAAAACATGTTACACAAAGAACTCCCCTGATCCGCTTCAAAGCGAATTAGGGGAGTTCTGCTTATTTCGCGATGACTTTCAGCCAGCACCTTTCATCCCGCCACTCCACTTCAACAGAAAGGCTGAACGCATCTGATAATATTTCGTTTGTTAGTACCGTTTTTTTCTTTCCGGAAGCGAGCATTTTCCCCTCTTTCAACACAGCCACATGCGTGACCGCCGGAAAAATTTCTTCGATATGATGGGTGACATATAAAAGAGACGTACTGCTCTTTGCGGCCTGCACTTCAAGCGACGCCAATAATTCTTCCCGCGCCCGTACATCCAAGCCAGAACACGGTTCATCTAAAATCATCGCATTCGGTTCAGCCATAAACGCACGCGCAATTAACACGCGCCGCTGCTCTCCCTGTGACATAAACCGGTACGGCTTGTCCGCTAAATATGACAGGCGAAATGAAGCGAGCAGGTCATCTGCTTTTTTCCAATCGTCCGCTTCTGTCTGCTCATAAATGCCGATTGAATTAAAACGGCCGCTCACCACAATTTCCCGTGCCGTTTCCATATTGAGTGTTTCTAAAAAACGATTTAGCGTATTCCCAACAAAGCCGAGCCGTTTCTTCACATATTCCCAATTGTAGCGTCCATATTCGTGTTCGAATACGTAAATTGTGCCGCTTGTCGGGAATTCGTAACCCCCCATCATATTCAGCATGGTCGATTTGCCTGAGCCGTTTAATCCGAGAATGGCCCAATGCTCTCCAGCATTCACAGCCCAGTTTACATCCTCTAAAATGACGTTCTTTTCCCGAACAAACCGCACGTTTTTATATGAAATTAACTCATTCATGCCTCATCACTCCCTTCCTCATTTTAACAGAAAAAAATATAGAAAATAGTTTTATAGGTATAAGAGAGGAGAATACAGAGCAAAGGAAATTGTCATTGTCGGAGGAACAATAAATGCTGCTGCATCAGCCGTCTTGATAAGAGTGCTCTTTTAAACAGGGCGAACATGTTTATTAAGAAAACTATGGACTGCCTTATTATATCCGTGATGCCATTAAAACAAGAAATGCTTTTTTAAAATTTGGAGAAAGTCAGGTATGACAAAAAACAAATTAGTGTATGTAATCACGTCAAGTAATTCCGTATTTAGAAAAAGCAGAAGAATCAAATTGCAACCAATTTGTTTGAGACACTAATCTCAAAAAGGTATTTCAAAAACAATTCAAAATGCCTTTTCGGCATGAATCAGATGCCGGAAATAGAACCGTTTCAGCATAATGTTTCACTAATGAGAAGGGGTGGTTCTATAACGCTTTTTTATCGTTTTTAGTCAAAACAAACCGCATAACGGCGCTGATTGGAGCGTTTTCAATAAAACTTAAAATTTATTAAACAATTTTGCAAAAAAGCATTGGTTTTTCCAAAGAACAGTAGTAAGATTGTACTTGAAAAAGGCAACATCCAAATGACTGGAACTTTAAAGTCGACAGCTGCCTTTTTTGTTTAAATCGCATTCAGAGTGGTAAAGCTGTTCTGAAAGCGTTTTTAGATTTATTTGTACATATTTTGTTAACAGCGAACGTATACACGAAAATCAAATGGGCAATAGGTGGAGGTTTTTCAGAATGAACATGCAAAGTGGCCAAGGGAACCCATGGAAAAACTTTTCGGGACCGAACCTTGGGTATGTAATGGAAGTGTACGAACAATACTTGACCGACCCGGATGCAGTCGATCAGGAACTGCGTCAGTTATTTGATCAGTGGGGACCCCCTGAATCCTTAACAGGAAATGCATCACAGCATACGGCTTCAGCAGGCGACCTTGATAAGCTGTTTCGTGCAGTTAAGCTTGCAGACAGCATTCGCATTTACGGTCATTTGGCAGCGGACATCGACCCGCTCGATGACAGCAAAAAAGACACGCGCCGGATTGATCTTGAAACGTACGAATTGACGGAAGCGGATCTGCGCCAAATTCCGGTGGAGTATATTTGCCCTGGTGCGCCAACGCACGTACAAAACGGTTATGACGCGATCATGCATTTGAAAAAAGTGTACACGGACAAAGTAGCATTCGAATTTGCGCAAGTACATGACCTCGAAGAAAAACAATGGCTTCGCCAGCAAATTGAATCAACGGATTATTACCCGACGTTTTCAGACAGCGACAAGAAAAAACTGCTGAAACGCCTCACGCAGGTAGAAGGATTCGAAAAGTTCATTCACAAAACATTTGTTGGCCAAAAGCGTTTCTCTATTGAAGGATTGGATGCGATGGTGCCGCTTTTAGATGAGCTTGTGCATCATTCAGCGGTAAAAGGTTCGCAAACGATTAACATTGGGATGGCTCACCGTGGACGTTTAAATGTGCTTGCTCACATTCTCGGCAAGCCATATGAAATGATTTTTGCGGAATTTGCGCATGCACCAAACAAAAAAATGCTTCCGCTAGGTTCTATGAAAATGAACTACTACGGCTGGACAGGAGATGTGAAATACCACCTTGGCGCAGACCGCAGCTATAAAGAGGAAGATACACAGACAGCGCGCATTACCCTTGCGAACAACCCGAGTCACCTCGAGGTTGTCAGCCCGATTGTCGCTGGTTATACGCGTGCAGCGCAGGAAAACCGGACGAAAAAAGGTAAGCCGGAACTTGATGTGTCCAAAGCAATGTCAATCATTATTCATGGTGATGCTGCTTTCCCTGGCCAGGGCATTGTTGGGGAAACGTTCAATATGAGCCAGATTAACGGCTATAAAACAGGTGGTTCGATTCATATTATTGCCAATAACATGATCGGCTTTACAACAGAAACCTATGATTCGCGTTCAACTCGCTATGCGTCGGATGTGGCTAAAGGATTTGAAGTGCCGATCGTTCACGTGAATGCTGATGATCCAGAAGCATGTGTAGCGGCTGCTTTTATGGCAGTTAACTACCGGACACGTTTCGGGAAGGACTTTGTTATTGATTTAATCGGCTATCGTCGCTTTGGCCATAATGAAATGGATGAGCCGATGACGACCAATCCGAACATGTACAACATTATTCACAAGCATAAAACCGTTCGTGAATTGTATGCAGAAAAATTGGCGGACCGTGGCGTCATTGAAGCGGGCTTTGCTAATGAAGTATACAAAGAAAACGAACAAAAATTAAAAGAACTTTTTGAAACGGTTCCAAAAAAAGACGACAATCCTGACATTATCATGAATCCGCCGGAAGTGGTGGAACAAGATCTTCCATGCAATAAAACAGGTGTAAGCGAAGAGGATCTAAAAGTGATCAATCATGAGCTTCTTCAATGGCCGGAAGGTTTCCAGCCGTTTAAAAAGCTGGAGCGCATTTTAAGACGCCGTGAACAGCTGTTTGAAGAAGACGGTCAAATTGATTGGGGACATGCTGAAACACTTGCCTTTGCTTCTATCTTAAAAGAAGGCACGCCAATCAGACTAACCGGTCAAGATTCACAACGTGGAACATTTGCCCATCGAAACATCGTTTTGCACGATGAAAATGATGGGAGAGAATATAACCCTTTACACGGTTTGAGCAATGTGTCGGCTTCATTTGATGTTATTAACTCGCCGCTGACCGAAACGGCTGTGGTCGGCTTTGAATATGGCTATAATGTCTTCTCGCCGGAAACACTCGTTTTATGGGAAGCGCAGTTCGGTGATTTCGCTAACATGGCACAAGTGATGTTTGACCAGTTTGTCTCATCTGGCCGGGCGAAATGGGGTCAAAAATCAGGTCTTGTGCTGCTGTTGCCGCATGGATACGAAGGTCAAGGTCCAGAGCATTCAAGTGGGCGCATGGAGCGTTTCCTCCAATCAGCAGCAGAAAACAACTGGACGGTCGCAAACTTGTCATCAACGTCGCAATATTTCCACATTTTGCGCCGGCAAGCGTCAATTTTGAAAAAAGAAGAAGTTCGTCCGCTTGTGATCATGACACCAAAAAGCCTGCTTCGTCATCCACTGGCAGCGTCTAAAGCATCTGAGTTCTCAGATGGCAACTTTAACATTATTGTGGAAGAGCCAAGAACGGGCAGCAACCCGAAGCAAGTAGAACGTCTTGTTCTTTGCAGTGGCAAAGTGTCCATTGATCTGGCAGAGCAAATTGATAAATCGGAAGACAACCTTGACTGGCTGCACGTACTTCGGATTGAAGAGTTGTATCCATTTCCGAAAGAAGAAATTACCGCCGTTCTTGAAAGATTCCCAAATGTGAAAGAAATTATTTGGCTTCAAGAAGAACCGCAAAACATGGGGGCATGGACGTATATGGATCCGAGATTGCGTGACACCGCTCCTGAAGGCGCAACAGTTCGTTACGTCGGCCGCCGTCGCCGTTCAAGTCCTTCTGAAGGCGATGCGATTGTACACAAAAAAGAACAGGCGCGTATTTTACGGATGGTTTTAACAAAGGAACAGTAATAAAAACCGGCACTGCCTAAAAAAGTAGTGCTGGCCTGTACATATTGAAAATGACAATGGAAAACAACGAGGAGGATTTTACAGTGGCTGAAATTAGAGTTCCTGAACTGGCAGAATCAATTACAGAAGGCACAATTGCACAATGGCTGAAACAGCCGGGTGACTACGTTGAAAAAGGCGAATATATCGTTGAACTTGAGACGGATAAAGTAAACGTGGAAGTGATTTCAGAAGAAGCAGGAACGATTACGGAATTGCAAGCGGCAGAAGGCGACACGGTTGAAGTCGGCCAGGTCATTGCAGTTGTTGCAGCAGGTGGTTCACCATCCGCACCTGCAGCGAAAGAAGAAGCGCCAGCCCAGCAGACAGCGCCAAAAGCAGAAGAAAAAGAAGTGCAGCCTGAACCGGCACAGCCGCAAGAAGAAGCAGGAAGCCGTACAGTCGCTTCACCTGCAGCCCGCAAACATGCCCGTGAAAAAGGCATCGACTTAAGCGCAGTGAAAACAGCAGATCCACTTGGACGCGTTCGTGTGCAGGATGTTGACGCACATCAAAATACACCGGCTACATCACAAAAAGCACCACAGCAAGCGGTACCACAAAAGGCAGCTTCTGCACCTAAAGCGCAGGACAATAGCAAGCCGGTTGAGCGTGAGCGCATGAGCCGCCGACGTCAGACGATTGCAAAGCGTCTTGTTGAAGTTCAGCAGACTGCCGCGATGCTGACAACGTTTAATGAAATTGATATGACAAATATTATGGATCTTCGCAAACGGAAAAAAGACAAGTTCTTTGACGATCATGATGTACGTCTCGGCTTTATGTCGTTTTTCACAAAAGCGGTCGTGGCCGGATTGAAAAAATATCCATACGTGAACGCGGAAATTGATGGTGATGAAGTCGTACTGAAAAAGTTTTACGATATTGGTGTGGCAGTATCAACAGATGACGGTTTAGTTGTGCCGGTCGTTCGCGATTGTGACCGCAAAAACTTCTCTGAAATCGAAGGTTCTATTATGGAAATGGCGTTGAAAGCTCGTGATAACAAATTAGCGCTTGCAGACTTGCAGGGCGGCTCGTTTACAATTACGAATGGCGGGGTGTTCGGATCACTTTTGTCAACGCCTATTTTGAACGGTTCGCAAGTCGGCATTCTCGGCATGCATACCATTCAAAAACGTCCAGTTGCCATTGGTGACAACGTAGAAATTCGGCCGATGATGTATGTGGCTCTTTCATATGACCACCGGATTATTGACGGGAAAGAAGCGGTTAGTTTCTTGAAAATGGTTAAAGAATTAATTGAAAATCCAGAAGATCTTCTTCTTGAAGGATAACAAAAAAATCCCGCAGCAGGCGCTGCGGGATTTTTTTGTTACTCTTTTTCAAGTTTTGGGGAGAGTCCCCGTTTGTGTACTTCTGTTTTCAATGTTTCGATTTCAGACTTATTCTTGTCATGTTTCAATGCATCCCTGTAAGCCGCCACCAGCATCTCGTCACTCATAATTTTCATCTTATGACCTCCTTTGATTTGGTGTTCAAATAAAGAGGAATTCTCTTTATTTTCTGCTAATTATACTATCTATCTTATAAAAGGCAAATGATAATAGAAAAACAAATAAAAATGTTATAATATTCCCAGAACATATGATTATCTTTTAAAATATTTACATATAATCATGTAAAAGGAGGCATTATGTTGTATATTTATAAGAGCAGTGAAATAAAGAAAGTGGATCAAAAAGCTGAAAAAAATGGCATGTCTTCTTTTACTTTAATGGAAATGGCTGGCGCCGGTTTATTCAGAAAAATTGCTGCCTCGTATAATGTAAACGATCATTCTTTTTTGGTTGTATCGGGAAAAGGAAATAATGGCGGAGATGGCATTGTGCTGGCCCGCTATTTAAAACAAGCTGGAGCGAAATGCTGCCTTTACTTTCCTCTCGGGCTGCCGAAAACAGGACCGTCGAACAGCCACCTGCGCTATTATGAGACACTCGGTTATTCATATAAAACGGCTCAACCTGATGTTTCAGCGACTGTTATCATTGATGCCCTGTTAGGTGTTGGAACGAGACTGCCATTATTATCCGCAGCCGTTAAACAATGTACAGATTGGATCAATGCGCAAAAAACACATCGCATTTCGATCGATTTGCCAACCGGTGTGGCATCGGATAGCGGGGATTGCGATGAGTAGGTCGTTCAAGCAGACAAAACATACATATTACATGGATATAAACCGTCACGTTTTTTGTATCCAGCCGCTGCTTGTTACGGAGAATCACATATTGTGAATATCGGGCTCCCGCATACATCCAATTGGACCGTATATGAGCCCTCACAAAAATCGGATTCTTTTCATTACAACGGACACAATGCCCATAAAGGCACGTTTGGCCACGGACTTCTGATTGCGGGAACAGGTATGATGCCTGGCAGTGCTGCACTTGCTGCGCTCGGAGCGGTATCGTGTGGTGCCGGGAAAATAACGATTCAAACTGAAAAAGAAGCGGTTCCGGTAATCGCCTCACATGTTCCGGAAGCAATGTATAATTTTAGCGCAGGGGTTGACGTTGATCATGCATTTCAGGCCATTGCCGCCGGGTGTGGACGGGCTGAAGATGATGAAATGAAATCGATCGTTCAGCTCCTGCTGCAACAAAATCGGCCGGTCATTTTAGATGCTGGTGCGCTTCATTCGAGAAGCTGGCAAGGAGCCGGCTGTCCGGTCATTTTAACGCCGCATCCAGGTGAATTTGCCCGTATGACAGGGAAATCGATTGGGCATATTCAACAAAACCGGCTGCAGGAAGCGTCTACCTATGCGGTCGAACATCAGGTTACGGTTGTGTTAAAAGGTGAATATACCGTTATTGCGTTTGCGGATGGAAGCGGCTATATAAATGTAACGGGCAACGAAGGGTTGTCAAAAGGCGGAAGCGGTGATACACTAACGGGTATCATTTTAGCATTGATTATGCACAATTCTCATCTGAAAACAGCTGTCGCGGACGCTGTTTATTTGCACGGGAAATGTGCAGACATATGGAACCAGATGTACCCGGCTCAAGCGATGCGCCCATTTGGCATTCATGGCTTGATCCCGGATGCAATAAACAAGGTAGTGAAGGAGACAAGACAATGATTTACTTAAACTGGAACGAAACGAAAACACTCAAACAGATCACATGTGTTCATACAAATGCAGAAAAATATATGGTGGAAAATGTCCTGACCAAAGGGCAAGTGTATGATGTGAAAAATGAAACAGATGAATTTTATTTTGTCGTCGATAACAAAGGCCGTGTGTCAGGTTTTTATAAGGATTATTTTCAAGAAAAAAATGGATAAATAAGTTTGTGGCTACAGGGGGGCGAAAATAGTGTTTGATGAAAGAATGGCGTTGAAAATCAGGCTTGACCAGCTAGCAGATGCAGAAATTCGCGTGATGCAGGAATTTAAGAAAGAACGGGAAACGATTTTCGCCCGGCTACAGGAATTAGACGGGGCAACAACAGAAGAAGAGCAGCATTTCGAGGTAGCCGCCATTACAACTGTCGGAGCACCTCCAAAAGTACGGAGAGGACGTCGGAGTGAAGGGTTAACAGAGCTTCGTGATACAACGATCCGCATTTTAAAAGAACAAAACACACCCATTCGCGGTGTTGAATTGCAGCGATATGTGGAGCAGCAGTCTGGGAAAAAAATTGCGAATATGACAACGTTTATGAATGGTCTTGAGCGTGACAATTCGCATGTTCGCAAGCTTGGACGTGGTCTTTACATTTATGAATATGACATGTAAGCAGAAAAGCGGGTAAATCAGCCCGCTTTTTTTGCGTTGTATACCTTTACAGGTGTATGATGAAATGTGCAAAAGTGATTGGAAAGGAAGATTTTTTTGAACATTACAGCACTGCCAGAACAAATTCATTCCATTGTAGAAAAACGAAAAGCGCAATTTTCACAATATGATGGTGTGAAAGCAACTGCATATATTGCCCAAAATAAAGATTTAGTGACAGACACGGTCATTTCGCTCGCGCTCGGCAAAAACATTTTGTTGAAAGGTCCGACTGGCTCTGGAAAAACAAAATTGTCTGAATCGCTCGCTGCCTACTTTGGCCAGCCGGTTCACAGCATCAACTGCTCTGTTGACCTCGATGCAGAAGCGATGCTCGGCTTTAAAACGATTGTCGAAACGGATGGAAAAACACATATTGACTTCGTTGAAGGGCCGGTCATTCAAGCAATGAAGAACGGCCACTTATTATATATTGATGAAATTAATATGGCAAAACCGGAAACGCTGCCGATTTTAAATGGCGTACTGGACTATCGCCGCCAAATTACCAACCCCTTTACGGGAGAAGTCGTTCAAGCTCAGCCGACATTTAGCGTGATCGCTGCTGTCAATGAAGGGTATGCGGGCACCGCTCCCATGAATGAAGCACTCAAGAATCGGTTTATTATTTTTGACATTCCGTACATTTCAGGGGATGTCTTGTTTGAAGTATTGAAGCAGCAGTCTATTTTACAAGATGGAACGCTGCTCCGCCAATTTGTTTCATTATCACGCGACTTAACAACCCTTGTAGAAAGCGGCCGTCTGCCGGAAGAAGCCTCATCCATCCGCGCCCTTGTTGATGCATGTGATCTGGCGCTGTATATCCCGCCGCTGCGTGCGATTGAAAGTGCCATTGCCGGCAAGCTTGATGATGAGCGCGAAAAAGCCGCTGTATTAAACACGGCGGAAACGTGGTTCGCGTAACGTGGAACGGTTCATTCAGTTTAATGATGAAACGGTCAACTCTGCTTTTTGGATGGAACTGTCTGATCTCGCGGCCGCATTGTCTCAGAAAACTGATTTAAAAGTGGAATTTGGACCGCTTGCTTACTTTCAAGAAGAACCGGCGGTTTTATATGTCAGTCATTTTTGGCATCACCGCTCGCGTCAGGAAGAAGTAGCCGGAATGAAAACAGATATTTATTTGCGCGTGCTTGGAACAGCTCGGTGGACAGATGAGGAAGCGATCCAATCGTTTATGCAACGCTATAAGGATGGATTTTCCAGGCAACTGCTTGCCGTAGCAGAAGATATCCGGCTTGAGCCGCTTTGTGTTCAATTGCGTCCTGGAACGAAAAAAGCGTTTCGCATTCGCAGGCAGGTGATGAGGCGCTATCATGAAGGGCAGCTATTGGTTAACCGCTCCAAAGGATTTTTTACCGATGCAGTTTACAATGCTCTATTTGTCCTTTGGCAGGCAGATGCTCCTTTTGATTGGCCCGACATTCATCCTGGTATTGACGGGGCAGTTCCATTTATCGACCGAACGGCGAGAGCGTTATTTGATGCGCGTACAACAAAAGATGTCGTGAAAATTGTAACGGATATAGCAGACGTGCTCGAAGAATTAGACGTGCGGGAAATGGTGAATACGTATAGTCATTTGCCGGATTACCGGCAGGTGCCGATCGAAGAAGAAGCCGCAGTGGATCCCGGCAGACGACAAGATCCGCTTGCAAACGATGATGAGCAGGAAGAAGACGAACATGAACAATTTGATGAGCAGTTTTCTACCTGGCATCGTGAATCCGAAGAAACGCGCGGCACATTCATGCAGTTTGATCTTGATCAAGGGGCCAAAACGCCAATGATAGGGAATACTGCCCGTGAAGGAGACGAAGGCGATGCAGCGCTTGCTTCGGTGCAGGGAAAATCAAAAAAATCATCACGTGAGCAGTACAGCCGTTTGCTGGCTGAACGGCGGGATGCGGAATCAAAAGCAGACGAAACTCGTTATGGGCAAGAAAATATTGGTGCGAAAGTCATTCAGGAAAAGCCTCATCGCCCAACTGATGATGAGCAGGAACAGTATCGTCTGTTAAAAGATGAAACAGCACCGGTTGTCCATACATTAAAACGCATGATTGAAAAATCCATTGAAAAGAAAAAAACAAGTCCGCGGACGGATTTATTAACCGGCCGTCTCGGACGAAAGCTGACACGGTACTTTACGGATGACAATCCGCGCCTTTTTTACAAAAAGCAGGAGCCGTCTCGTGAAATTAACGCAGCTTTTTACTTATTAATTGATAGTTCTGCGTCTATGTATGATAAAATGGACGACGTGAAAAAAAGTGCGGTACTGTTTCATGAAACACTTGCTTCGCTTCGCGTGCCACATGAGATTACTGGCTTTTGGGAAGATACGTCATCTCTTTCCAAAGACATAAAGCCAAATCATTTTTTAACGGCTGTGCCATTTCATACATCACATCAGAAGGAAGCAGGATACGCGATTATGCAGCTTCGGCCGGAGGAAGACAATCGCGACGGATTTGCGCTTCGCCTGGCGATTGAAAAAATGGAGCGCCGCAGTGAAGAGCGAAAATTCCTGATCGTCTTTTCTGATGGAGAGCCATCCGCCGCCGATTATGATAAAAACGGTGTACTCGACACCCATGAAGCGGTAATGGCAGCGCGCAAAAAAGGCATGACAGTGTTTAACCTGTTTATTGGAGATGAAGCGCTTGATGAAGCACGCCAGCAGACGATGAAAACCATTTACGGGCATGGCTCTATTATGGCGCCGGATGTATCTGAACTCCCGCACGTTTTGACGCCAATCTTAAAAAAATTACTGTTTGACAGCATTTAGAAAGGACGTTTCACCTTGAAAAAAACCGATATTGTTCTCATCGGGCTAATGTTATTTGCTCTTTTTTTTGGCGCCGGAAATTTGATTTTCCCGCCCTATCTTGGCATGGAGGCGGGGAAAGATTTTCTGCCCGCTATTACCGGATTTGTTATAACTGGTGTCAGCCTCCCGTTTTTGGCTGTGCTT
Organism: Domibacillus iocasae; assembly: GCF_001750285.1. GTDB lineage: Bacteria > Bacillota > Bacilli > Bacillales > Domibacillaceae > Domibacillus > Domibacillus iocasae. Next base: position 262,825 of record NZ_MAMP01000012.1, on the reverse strand, counting down.
GCCATTGCATTATCTAAAGACGGGATTACGTCGATTGGCAGCCGGGTACATCCCTTGTTCGGCCTCGGATTTGCCTTGCTTATTTATTTGGCCATCGGGCCCTTTTTCGGCATTCCGCGCGGCGCGAGTGTGGCTTATGAAATGGGTGTTGCGCCGTTTTTTAACGGTACTTCGGCAATTCACTTATTTTTGTTTACGGCTCTCTTTTTTGCCATTGTATACGTACTGAGCTTGAATCCATCAAAGCTTGTGGATACGGTCGGTCAGTTTTTAACCCCGGTGCTGCTATTGGCGATTGCTGCACTTTGTATCGTCGCATTTTTTCAGTTTGATGCACCGGCAGGAGAGCCAGCGGTCAAATATGCAGATGCGTCGTTTACAGCGGGCTTTATTGAAGGGTATTTAACGATGGATACGATTGCGGCACTTGCATTCGGCATTGTCGTTATCACATCGCTGCGCAACAAAGGCATTACAAATCAGGCCCAAATTGTGCGCTATACTGCCACGGCCGGACTAATCGCAGCAGCAGGGCTTGCCATCGTGTATGTGGCTATCGGCTGGATTGGTGTTCATATGCCAGGCGCCGATCAATTTGAAAATGGGGCCTCTATTTTAACTGCTGCGTCCGCCGCCCTATTTGGCTCATTCGGTAATATGCTGCTCGGCGTCATCGTGGCGCTGGCTTGCTTAACGACTTGTATTGGGCTGACATCGGCTTGTGCGCAGTTCTTTGAAGAAAAATGGCCGAAACTTTCCTATAAAAAGTATGTACTCCTATTTACTCTGATTAGCTTGCTCATTGCCAATCTGGGTTTAACAATGATTATTTCGTTTTCGGTGCCAGTATTGGTGATGCTGTATCCTTTTGCGATTGTGCTCATTATGTTGTCTTTGCTGCAGCCGCTTATTGGGCAGTCCCGTCCCATGTACATCGGGGCGGTGCTGCTGACGACTGTATACAGCTTGCATGGCGGCGCTGTGGCACTAGGGCTGGAAACAGAAGCATTTGCCCATTGGATTGGCTGGGTGCCGTTTTTTGAAAGTGGTCTTGGCTGGATTGTCCCGGCTGCGGCAGGAGCTTTGATTGGAAGATTGATAAAAGCAACATAAAAAACGGGCTGTTCCATTTCGGAACAGCCCGTTTTTTATGTTTATTGTTTTAAGCGCAAAAGCCGTTGTTTTAAATCGTCTTCCATCACAATCAATTCTTCTTCGGCTGCTTTTCGTTTGACTCGGCCATCCTGCTGGATGCGGATCGTTTCTTCGAGCGTTGTAATTAAGTTTTCCTGCGTTTTCTTTAACGTATCAATATCCACAAGCCCACGCTCGTTTTCTCGGGCAGTTTCAATGGAGTTGACCTTCAGCATTTCTGAATTTTTTAATAGGAGGTCATTGGTCGTTTTTGACACTTCTTTTTGAGCCTTCACCGCTTTTTGCTGGCGTACAAGCGTTAAAGCAATCGCAATTTGATTTTTCCAAAGCGGGACTGCTGTTAAAATCGATGACTGGATTTTTTCAGCAAGCGCCTGGTTTGTATTTTGAATTAAGCGGATTTGCGGAGCGCTTTGAATGGTAATCTGGCGGCTTAGTTTTAAATCATGCAGCCGTTTTTCAAGTCGGTCGGCGAATGCGATCATATCGTTGACATCCTGGAAATCCATTTGATCACCGGTCCGCTCCGCTTTTTGGCGCAGCTCAGGAATGGTCTTCGTTTCAATTTCTTCAAGCTTTAATTCACCGGCCGCAATGTAAATATTCAGTGCCAGGAAATATTCTTTGTTTTTTTCATATAATTGTTCAAGCATCCGGATATCTTCGACAAGGCCACGTTTTGAATGTTCAAGCTTTACACCAATCCGGTCAATTTGTGCGCCGACTTTCTGGTAACGTGTCATGACTTCCTGAACGGAATCGGATACTTTGCCAAACATGCGCGAAAACATATTTCGCTTTTCATCGCGTAATTCATCCGGGTCCACATTTTTTAAATTTTTCATTAAATCATTTAAAATATCACCAATTGGTCCAATGTCCTTGCGCTGGACATGATCAAGCATATGATGAGAGAAATCAGACAGCTTGGTCTGCGCGGCCGTTCCGAATGAAAAAACCGCCTGCTGGTTGCCGGCGTCGATTTGAGCAGCTATTTGCTCTGCTTTTTGCCGGTGTTCAGCTGGAAGCGCGTCGACAAGCCGCTTCGACTGGGCGGACGGTGTCGCAGCCGCACTTGGTGCGGAAGGCATGTCCCCAAATGGATTGGAAAGCAAATCATCTAATAAATCATCATTTTTTGCGCCCGTAACGGGTGCCTGTTGGGGCTGTAATTCGTTGTTCATCTTGTTTTTCTCCTTCCTGGGCAGGTTCAATGAGTTGTTTTTTACGGTTCGTGTGCTGCTTGGCAACATCAAGTTCAATCGTTAAATGCTCAATATCACGGGCGAGCACCTGCCGCAAGTCGGCTTCAAGTGTCTGCGAGAGATCGCCGAGTGTTTCGGTCGTTTCCAGCAGTGATTTTTTCATGTTTGGATCTTTTACTTTTTTGCTTGAGAGAAGAGCCGATTTTTCAGCAAGTTCCACGACTGAGTCAAGGTGCGAGTAGAAAAAAGGTTCAATCTCATAAAAGCGCTTAGGCTCTTTTTTTACAACAGAGTAAATCCGCTTCACAAGGCTGTTCAGCTCAATCATCTGCTTTAGTGAGCGCAGGCTTCGCACTTTTAAAAACAAATTCTGCAACCGGGACAGCTTCATTTTCGCTTCTTTCAGCTGATCCAGTATATAGTAATATTCTTTTCGATTTAACCCGTGTTTTTTCTGGATCCGTCTGTTGCTGAAATTAGTGTACAGCATGAATGTCCCTGCAAAAACAGCTGCAAACACCCCATACGCCAAAAATCCGTCAAACAGTGTGACTGCCAGAAGTGCTACTCCGAATGAAACAGCAAGGCGGCGAAACCAGTAGAAAGAATATCGCATTGTTCATCCACTCCATTTTATCATTTCGCTCTGCATTTTGAGCGTATTATATTCTTTTATACGGACAAGCAGGCAAAAAAGTTTCATATTTTACAGTGTTTACGTTTTTTCTGTTAAAAAACCCCTTTTTAAAAAAAGGGGAATAAATCACTTCACCGTTTCTTCGACAGGCGGGTGATTCTGATAATATTTGCGACCGATCCACGATTGAAAAATTAAAATGAGTCCGCTGACACTCCAGTAGATTGGCAAAGCAGCCGGTGCATTAAAGGAGAAAATCAAAATCATCAATGGCGACAGCAGGCCGACAAATTTCATTTGCTGCTGCTGTTCCAGCGGCATCGTCTGCATCGACAGCTTAAATTGAACGTAGTACATAATGCCGGCAATGATGGCCATCGCGATATCAGGCTGACCAAGCTGGAACCATAAAAATTCGTGCGTTTTTATATCTTCTGAAATAGTAATGGCATAATAAAGCCCCATCCAGACCGGCATTTGCAGAAGCATCGGCAGACAGCCCATCGCCATTGGGTTAATGCCGTTTTCTTTGTAAAGACTCATCATTTCCATTTGAATCTTCCGCTGCTCTTCCGGATTTTTCGCCGCTTTTAACCGGACTTGAATATCCGTCATCTGCGGCTTGACAACGTCCATTTTCTGACGCATGACAGCCTGCTTTTTCATGGAATTAAGCATAAGGGGCATTAGAATAAGACGGACAGCAATCGTAATCACAATGATCGCAAGACCATAGCTGCCAAGCATTTCCCCAAGCCAGTGAATGAGTTCAACAAATGGATTCACCAAATAATCATGAAAAAAATGACCTTCTGTTTCGGCGCTCTGACAGCCAGAAAGCAAGACTGTGGATAATAAAGTGAGCGCCAGTAATAATTGTTTTTTCAACATTCGTTCCTCCTGCGCCTGCTAGCAGGCTAGTTCCTTTAGACACAAAAAGTATACTCCTTTTTTTCTTTGAAAACAACGAATGCACGAGAGGATTATTGTTAACTTAAACAAAAAATAAGTTGACAAAAGAATTGATTACCCTTTAATCTGGAAAAAAGGAGAGATGACCTATGTCAACATGGACTCAATTAGCCGGGCAGGTTTTAAATGGATACAAACTATCTGAAGCGGAAGCCATCCAGATACTAGAATGCCCGGAGGACGATTTGCTAAAGCTGCTCGATGGCGCTTTTCAAATCCGCCGCCATTATTACGGAAAAAAAGTGAAGCTTAATATGATCATCAACACAAAATCAGGGCTATGCCCTGAAGATTGCGGCTATTGCTCACAATCATCAAAATCAAGCGCCCCAATCGAAAAATATCGGATGATGGACCGGGAACAAATCGTGGCGGGTGCGGAAAAAGCACATTCACTTGGTGCCAATACATATTGTATCGTCGCAAGCGGAAGAGGTCCGTCTAAAAAAGAAATTGAAACAGTCACAGGGGCCGTAAAAGAAATTAAAGAAAAATACCAAATGCGCATTTGTGCGTGTCTTGGCATCTTAAAGCCGGAACAAGCAGCGCAGCTGAAGGAAGCCGGGGTGGACCGGTATAACCATAATATTAATACGTCAAAAGAGCACCATAGTGAAATTACAACAACACATACATACGATGACCGGACTGAAACGGTCGGGCGCGTCAAAGAAAGCGGCATGTCGCCGTGTTCAGGTGTCATCATCGGAATGGGCGAAACAAATGGAGATATTGTCAATATGGCCTTCAGCCTGCGTGAACTGGATGCTGATTCGATCCCGGTTAATTTTTTACATGCGATTCCTGGTACAAAACTTGAGCACGCAAAACCGCTTACACCTTCTTTTTGCTTAAAAGTACTTGCTTTGTTCCGTTATATTAACCCATCAAAAGAAATCCGTATTTCCGGCGGACGGGAAGTGAATTTGCGTTCGGTACAGCCGCTCGGTTTATATGCCGCCAATTCGATTTTTCTCGGAAACTATTTAACAACAGCCGGCCAGGAAACGACCGCTGATCATAAAATGATTGAAGACATGGGATTTATCGTGGAACATGCACACGAACAGGAACCTGTCTGTTAACAAAAACGGCCTCTTTTCAAGGGGTCCTTTTTTGTTGATTGTATGATAAAATCATCAAAAGAAAGGGTGAGACAATGAAAGAGAAAGTGGAATTGTACCGGTATGTTTACAAAATTGAAGAAAAAGAGGTAAATACTTTTAAACAAGCTGTTTTTGCAAGCGATTCCATCCGGGAGATCCCGCCAACCTTTGCGACAGTTATGGACTTTCAGGGAGGTATGTCATTTTATAAATTAACTGAACTGCTTCATTATGACCCCGCCTGTGTACTGCATGGCAGCCAATCGTACGAATATATAAAACCAGTTTACCCTGGGGATCAAATTGAAGCCATTATTTACATAACCGGAAAAACAACGAAAAAAAACATGACGTTCGCAAAGCTTGAAACAACCTACATAAAAGAAAACGAAACAACTATTATTTCCCGTTCTGTTCTGATCGAGCAGAAAGGAGACCGCCATGTTTAATCTGATTCAATGGACGATCAAACAAGAAGATATAGAGTCCTATGCACACGCATCGGGAGATCATAATCCGATTCATACCGATGCCGAATATGCTATAAAAGCCGGGCTGCCGGGCTGTATTGCACACGGCATGCTTGTTATGGCGCTCGGCAGCCGGGCGATCGATGAATGGTGTGCCGAGCCGCTCACGTCTTATGACGCCCGATTCCAGGCGATGACATACCCTGATGAGCCTCTTGCTATAAAAGGCAGCTGGATAAATGAAGAAGCGGGAAAAGGCAGTGTAATCATTGAAAATGAAGCCGGTGAAGTGAAGATGAAAGGCATCTTTACGGTTAAACGGTAAGCACAATGAAAAAATCGATTCTTTTCTTTATTCAAATTGCCTGCTTAACTGCTCTTTACCAGCTGTCGGTTTGGACGGTGTCTACCCTGAACATTCCCATCCCGGCAAGTGTATTTGGCATGATCATTTTACTTTTGCTGCTGTTAACAGGGATCATACCGGACCGCTTTATTGGGTCAGGCGCGGCTTTTTTAAACAAGCATTTAGCGTTCTTTTTTATTCCAATCGCAGTGGGCTTGATGGCGTATGGAGACTTAATCCGGTCAGACGGGCTGGCTCTTTTCCTGATGATTGCAGGTAGTTCAATCATTGGGCTTTTGATAACGGCCGGACTGTCAACGATCTTATCATCTAAAAGGAGGTCAAAACAGTGACGATCCTTTATATTTTGTTGACCGTTACGGTTTACTTGGGAGCCAGAGTTATTTCAATGCGGTGTCCATCTCCTTTTACAACACCTGTTTTTACGGCAACGGCGGTTGTGATTGCCATTCTTCTTGCCCTTAATGTTTCCTATGAAGCTTATACACCCGCAAAAGACATTATGACATTTTTGCTTGGTCCCGCAACGGTCGCGCTTGCGGTGCCGCTTTACCACAATCGGCAGGTTCTCTTTGAAAGGCTTGTGCCAGCTGTGGTAGGTCTTGTGATCGGTACGATGTCCACAATTGCGTCTGCTGTATGGCTGTCAGCCGCATTCGGTTTATCTGAAACGATTCAAGCAACCGCGGCGGTAAAAGCTGTGACAACGCCCGTTGCAATTGAAGCAGCGATCATTATTGGCGGCGACCCGGCGCTTGCTGCAGCGTTTGTGATGGTAGCGGGCATATTTGGTGCTGTATTTGGCCCGTTTTTGCTGAATATCTTTCGTATAAAAGATCCGTTCTCTCGGGGACTTGGCATCGGAACGGTATCGCACGGGATCGGCACAAGCCAGGCGGTACTAGAGGGTCCGCTGCAAGGGGCAGTCTCAAGTGCCGCCATGGGATTTGCATCGATTATTACATCGTTTGTCCTGCCCTGGTTTTTCCCGCTGTTATAATAAGATTATAAAAAGAGATGGCTTATAATAGGCCGTCTCTTTTTATATGAATAAAACAGTGATAACGCTTTAAATACGGACAAAAAGTTGTGACAACTTTTCTGTAGACTTTATGAAAAGAGAGCGTATAATAAAAGTATAAATAAATTGTGAAATATTTCACAAACTAACTCGAATGGTGAGTGAATAACATGAACAAAGAAGCATACGAAGAAATAAATACGTGGGCGGTTAAAAAATCAGCGATTTTAAAAAATAATCCCATGCAGTACATCATCAAAGCGATGCTGGCCAGCTTTTTCATCGGTTTTGCTATTATGCTTTCTTTTAAACTTGCTGAACCCTTTTTCGATGCGGGATCGCCTGCAACAGCGCTTATGCTCGGCGCATTTTTTGGCATTGCGCTCGTCTTGATTATATATGGAAGTGCAGAGCTGTTTACTGGCAATACGATGTATTTTACGATGAGTACCATAAGCGGCAAAACAACATGGAAAGATTCGCTGGCTGTTTTAGCCGTCTGCTATACAGGAAATTTATTAGGTGCGGTGTTCTTTGCTTTATTTATTGGCGTAGCCGGCATTTATAACGATCCGGCCAACTCTCAATACTTAATGGATGTCGTTTCACACAAAATGCATTGCCCGGCATCTGAATTATTTTTTAAAGCGATTTTATGTAACTGGATTGTCTGTCTCGCGGTTTGGATTCCGATGCAGATGAAGGGCGATATGGCAAAAATTGTGACGATGCTTTTGTTCGTCATGACCTTTGTGGTAGCCGGCTTTGAACATAGCATTGCCAACATGGTATTGTTCAGCCTGGCGCTCGCAGTGCCGCATCCAGAGGTGATCTCCGTTGCGAATGCCGTTCATAATTTACTTCCCGTGACAATCGGAAATATCATTGGAGGCAGTGTATTTGTCGGCATGGTTTATATGTATTTAGCTAAACCGGCGGACAAACCCGCACCGGAAGAAGCAAAAGAACGAATTTCCATTAAGCTGCTAAAAAAGTAAAAGCCGTCGATAAAGACGGCTTTTACTTTTTTAGCCAATTAAAATTCGTTCTTTCGGGTAATGGTAGGAATCTTTTATTTCTTTGCCGCGAATAAGGAACAAAAGGGAGAATAAGCCGACACGGCCAATAAACATAAGCCCGATTAAAATGATTTTCGCCGGTACCCCAATAAGGCCGGTAATGCCCAAAGAAGATCCAGTCGTTCCGAATGCAGAAGATGCTTCATAAATGATCGGCAGCAGTGCCACCTCAGGCTCTAGATAAGAAAGCATCATAATCGACATACACCATATAAATGACCCGGTGGCAACAACGACAAATGACCGGTGTACATCAATCGGGTGCACTTCCCGCTGAAACACTTTAATCGTATTTTTTCCGCGTGCAAATGTAAACACACTCAATGCCGCAATGGCAACGGTTGTCGTCCGTAAGCCGCCTCCGACACTGGACGGGGAAGCGCCAATAAACATAAGCATCGACAGCAGAAGAAGCGATGGCGTTGAAAAATCATTTAAATCCAGTGTCGTTAACCCCCCGCTCCTGGATGCAATCGACTGAAAAGCCGCATAAAAAAACGATTCATGCCATGTTTTATCGATCAAAAAGTTATGCCGTTCAAACAAAAGCAGCCCTGCAGTACCAACTGCGGCTAAAAGAACGTACATCGTCACCGTTAATTTTGTGAACAAGCTGAATGTAAACTTGCGTGAACCGCGATAGGTAAGAAAATCTTTTACTTCAATCAGCACAGGAAATCCGATTGCTCCAAGAATAATCAGCACCATGTGAACAAACTGGACGAAATAATCGTTCGCATATGGAATAAGCGAGGCACCGGTAATATCAAACCCTCCATTAGTGGTCGCACTGACTGATGCAAACAGACCATGCAGAAATGCTTCGCCGAGTGTCGGATAATATTGTGTGAAATAAATGCCGAGTACAATGGCACCGACGGCTTCAATCGCCAAAATAAGCAGGAAAATTTCACGCATTAACCTGACAAGCCCATTTAAATTCGTCCGATTTTGATCAGCCATAATGAGCTGCCGTTCCCGCATGCCGATTCGTTTGCCGAACAGCAGCCAAACCATCGAACTAAATGTCATAATACCAACACCGCCGACCTGCAAAATCAGCAAAATAAAAAAATAGCCGGTCGTGCTAAAGGTGTCAACCGTGCTGACAGGGGTGAGGCCGGTGACACTAAGAGCACTAACAGCGACAAAAACTGCATCAATAAACGCAATTTCAACACCTGGCTTATGGGCAACTGGCAGCAGCAATAAAATGCTTGAAAAAACAGCGCCTATCAAATAAAGAAGCACGATAACTTGAAAGGGAGACAGACGGAGTGTTCGTTTTAATTTCATTTTTACCATTATTGCCATACCCCATTCATGAAATCACCTTTTTTAGCTCTTTTGCCGCTTGCTTTAGTATGGGAACAGGCTGAACAAGTGCAATCCGCACATAGCCTTTGCCCGCTGTGCCAAACGCGCTGCCGGGAACCATCACGACACCAGACTCGTCAATGGCTTGAAACACAAACGCCCGGTCATCTTCTCCGCGCGGAATTTTCGCCCATAAAAACATCCCGCTGTTTGGACGCTCAACAGGCCAGCCAATATTCTGAAGCCCTGTCGAGAGGGCCTCGGCACGTGCGCGAAATTCAGCGCGAAGCTTGTCTGTAATTTCTTCCGCCTGATCAAGAGCAAAAGCCGCCGCTTTTTGTATCGGATCAAATACCCCGTAGTCGAGGTTTGATTTCAATTGTTTTAAAACAGCGATCATGCCGGCATTCCCGGCGAGGTAGGCAACTCGTGCACCAGCAAGGCTGAAACTTTTCGATAGAGAGTTTATTTCCATTCCGACGTCCATCGCCCCGGGGATAGCAAGAAAACTAAACGGCTTTTCACCTGTAAAATAAAATTCCGAATACGCTGCATCGTGAAGCACAATAATTTGATGCTTTTTAGTGAATGCGATGACCTGTTCAAAAAACGCGTCATCCGGCATCGCTGGTACCGGATTGCCTGGTAAATTTAAGAGCATCAATTTCGCTTTTTTCGCCACATCGTCCGGGATGGCGGACAAATCCGGCAAAAATCGATTTGCAGGCAGAAGCGGCATGTAATACGGGACAGCTCCTGCAAGCGTAATACCTGCTTCATAAGCCACGTAAGCCGGATTGGTCGTCAGAACAATGTCACCGGGGTTGCAAAATGCAAGCGGAAGATGAACGAGCCCTTCCTGAGAGCCCATCGTCTGAACGATTTCTGTCTTTGGATTTAGGTTTACCCCAGAACGTCTTTTATAGTAGTCGGCAACGGATTTATAAAAAAGTTCTGTTCCACCAAGTGTATAGCCGTATGCTTCCAGTTTCGCACTTTCATTGGCTAAAAGAGCCCGGATTCGCTCGTCCGGAGGCAAGTCCGGACTGCCGAGACTTAAATCAATCAGTGTTTTTCCTTTTTGTTTTTTTTCATCCGTATACGTTTTTAAATCACTAAAAATGGATGGGCCAAACGCAGCCATTTTTATAGAAGGTTCAATCGTCAAAACAAGCACCTCATTGCGTGGAAATATATATGTATGGGCACTATTTTACCATACCGGCCGAAAAAAGTATGTTGCGTTATTTGTTAACTTAAATTAAATTCAGTTGACAATAAAACGAAAAGACCTTTACAATAAAAAAAACGATTTATTGGAGGAATACATATATGAAAACAATTCACTGGATGCAGGCAGCCATGTTTGCGGCTATTATGGGCGTTTTAGGCTTCTTGCCGCCTATTCCGCTCTCTTTTACACCGGTGCCGATTTCCTTTCAAACAATTGGGGTCATGATTGCCGGCGGTGTACTCGGCGCGCGTCTCGGGGCACTCAGCCAAATTATCTTTCTCCTTACAGTCGCAGCAGGAGCACCGCTTCTTGCCGGAGGGCGCGGCGGTCTTGCTGTGTTTGCGGGACCAAGTGCCGGCTTTTTGATTTCTTGGATTGCAGGAGCCTTTGTTATTGGCTTGTTAACCCAACGTGCCGCTAAGCTGACAGCACGTCGGACGTTCGCTGCCAATCTTGTGGGCGGTGTCGCAGTTCTATACGCAATCGGCATACCGGTTCAATCCTTTGTTACAGGTGTTGGATTAAAAGAAGTGACGATTGCTAGCATGGCGTTTATTCCGGGAGATGTTTTAAAGTCGGCTGCTGCCGCTGTTCTTGTCCCGAAACTGCGGACAGCACTGCAGGCCGTGCCATCTTTTCGCCGCGCTGCTTAAAATTTGTTATAGTACTGTGGGGGGATCGATAATGAACATGACATCCACACAATCGCTCCGGGCACAAACGTGCCCGGAGTCTATTTGTGTACATACAAAAAATGAGGTTTTTACATGCAGCAGATGGGAAGACATAACGAAGCGGGCAGCAGCATGGCTTCTTTTACAGGGCCAGCCTGGAGATATCGTCGCGCTAACGGCACAAAATCGGTGGGAAACACTTGCTTTGTTTTGCGGCGCAGTCCGGGCCGGCTTTACTTTTATGCCGCTTGATCCACGAATGACCCATGCAGAACGAGCCGAGCGGCTTCAACTGGCAAAACCGGCGCTGTTTATTGGAGAAGACGATCTAAGTCAAATCGGCGGGCTTATTCAAAAAACAGCGCCTTCTTCCTATTGCCATCCGGATTCCGAAGCGATATTTTATTCCGGCTTCACTTCTGGGTCAAGCGGCACGCCAAAGCAATTTGCCCGAAATCAGTTTTCCTGGCTGAAAAGCTTTGAAGCGGGATTGGCTGATTTTCCATTGACCGGTCAGGAAACGGCGGTCATTGCCGGTCCTATTCATCATTCTCTTTTTTTATATGGCATGGCTTTTGCGCTTTTTAGCGGACAGCCGATTGTATTGATGGATAAATTTTTGCCGCAAAGTGTGATCGAAGCATTAAATACAACCGAATCGTTCGTTTTTTATGCGGTGCCGACGATGCTTGAAGCCATCGATCAGCAAGGAGGGCTTGCTTCTGCGGGGCTCGTTTTCTTATCCGGTGCCGGATGGACAGCTGAAAGAAAGCAGCAGTGGATGAATTCGTATCCAAAAGCGCCTCTTTACGAGTTTTACGGCGCATCCGAGCTGAGCTTTGTTTCTTATATGACGCCGAATGATTACAAAAAGCGCCCTGCTTCTTCCGGAAAGCCGAGTACAGGCGTGAAGATTGACATCCGTTCCAACGGAAAAAGCCTTCCTGCTCATCAGATCGGCACCGTTTTTGTGAAAAGTCCGATGCTGTTCAGCGGTTATGTGAAACAGGGATTATGCCAGCTGGATCTTGGGGAAGATGAATTTTATACAGTTGGGGATGCTGGCTATTTAGACGAAGAAGGCTATTTATACATCGTTGGCCGGGAGCAGTTTATGATCATTACCGGCGGCGTTAACGTGTACCCGGAAGAAATAGAACGCATCCTTGTTAAATGCCCGGGCGTTGAATTGGCCGCTATAACGTCCATCCCGGACCCATGGCTTGGTGAACGGATTGTTTGTTTTTATAAAGGAAAGGCCTCCACAACAGCATTACGAGCGTTTGCAAAGCAAGCATTGTCGGTTCAAAAAATGCCGAGACGCTGGATTCAAGTGAATGAACTGCCGCTTACATCAAGCGGGAAAATTGCCCGCAAAGAAGTACAAAAGAAAGCAAAGGAGGCGCTTCAATGACCGTTTACATCACGGATGCGCGCCGGACGCCCGTTGGCGTAAAAGATGGCATTTTTGCGCATATTGAGCCGGCTGAACTTGCCGCTCCTGTCATCGCGGCTTTAACAAAACCAATAAAACACCTGCCGGATGAAGTGATTCTCGGCAATGTGACCGGTCCAGGCGGGAATATTGCCCGCTTGTCTTCATTAATAGCTGGACTTCCTGAAGCGGTTCCCGGCTTGACGATTGACCGGCAATGTTCGTCCGGTTTAGAAGCGATCCGGCTTGGTGCTGCGCTTATTCAATCCGGAGAAGCACAATCCATCATTGCAGGCGGATGTGAAAGTTCCAGCACATCACCCCGTCCGGAAAAAGCCGTCTTTTCCCCGGAATTGATTGGCGATCCTGAAATGGGCATCGCAGCAGAATGGCTCGCTGAACGGGAACATATCTCCCGGAAAGAACAGGATGATTACGCGGTTTTAAGCTATAAAAGATACGGAGAATCGATAAAAAAACAGCGGTTTGTTGATGAAATTGTGCCGATTGCCGGCCATACGAAGGATGAAGCAGCCCTGAAAAAACGTCCGATTGAAAAAATGGCGCCGCGTGCGAAAGCCTCTTTTAAAAAAGGGGGCACTGTGACTCCCTTGAATGCATCAGCCTTTAACGATGCGGCATGTGCCGTGACAATGACATCTGTCAAAGCACCGGGCTTAAAAGTAGTTGCAAGTGCTGTGGCCGGTGCCGATCCCAACTTTCCGGCTGCAACACCTGTTCCGGCAATTGAAAAACTGCTTCAAAAAACCGGCTTATCCTCCTCACATATTGACGTATGGGAAATAAATGAGGCGTTTGCGGTAAAAATGGTCTATGCGGCCCGAAAACTGAACATTCCGTTCCGAAAATTAAATCCGGACGGAGGAGGACTTGCGTTAGGTCATCCATATGGCGCATCAGGCGCGATGCTCGTACTGCGGCTTTTTTACGGTATGCAGCAGCGCAAAGAAGCGTATGGGATTGCCGCAGTCGGAAGTGCCGGTGGAATTGGCGTTGCGATGCTGTTTGAACGTGTTTGAAAAATATTTCAGCTGGTTTTTCCCCCTACAGGCATGGGTATGATAAAAGAAATAGAGAGAATGGGGGATCCGTTATGAAAAAAAGATTGGATAAATGGGGGAGGAGGCGCTTATTCGCCATCCTTTTTTTGTCTTTATATGTCATGATTATGCTATATAACGTCTACCGGCCGCTGCCAGAAAACATTTCGTATGAAAGCAATGAATATATGGTTAAGGAAGAAGACGTCGATTTTTTCTATAATCTCTCAGGTGAAAAAAATGGTGAGAAATTTTTTCGTGAGGAAATTTTCACAAGAACGCTCGAAATTATAAACGAAGCAGAACGATTTATTGTTCTCGATTATTTTTTATTCAATTCGTACCATGAAAAAAAGAAAGAATATCCGGCGAATGTTCGAGCAATAACAGATGCATTACTGGCTAAAAAAGAAGCAAACCCGGATATGCCCATTATTTTCATCACAGATGAGGTGAATTCATCATACCGATCTCATTCCGTGCCGGAATTTGAGCAAATGAAAAAGGCAGGTATCGAGGTAGTGGAAACGAATATGGATGCGTTTAGGGACCCGACACCGGTCTACAGCGGATTTTATCGGATGCTGTTTACATGGTGGGGCGACAGCCAAAATGGATGGCTGCCAAACGTATTTTCCGACATGGCGCCGGATATGACAGTGCGTTCATATCTAAAACTCTTTAATGTAAAAGCCAATCACCGGAAAACGATTACGACGGAACAAACAACACTGATCAGCTCGGCAAATCCGCATGATGCGAGCTATTATTTTGCCAACGTGGCGTTTGAAGTAAAAGGAGCGCTCGTTGAAGACATGCTTAAAAGTGAAAAAGCGGCTGCGGACACTCGGCGTGAAATCAATTTTCCAGATTCCGTTGACCCGCATCAAAATGAAGGGGATGTTCATGTCCAGCTTGTAACAGAAGGGAAAATTCAAGAGGCGGTCCACGATGAAATTGAAGCAGCAAAAAAAGGCGATGAAATTTGGCTGACGATGTTTTATTTAGCCGACCGGACTATTATTGAAGGACTGACCGATGCGGCAGATCGCGGGGTGGACGTAAAGCTCATTCTTGATACAAACAAAAATTCATTCGGACGCAAAAAAACAGGCCTGCCGAATATCCCGATGGCAGCTGAACTGCGGGAAGACACAGACAACAAAGTAGAAATACGCTGGTTTGCCCATTCACCGGAACAGTTCCATCCGAAAATGATGTACGTAAAGCATCAGAATGAATCCGTGATCATCAGTGGATCCGCCAATCATACGTCACGAAATTTAAACAATTACAACCCGGAAACCAATGTGAAAATAAGAGCGGAAAATGACAGCCGTATCATTCGTGAGGTAAACGATTATGTCCATATGTTATGGGAAAATAAAGGCGCTCTTTATACTGATAACTATGAAAAACACGATGACGACATATCGCTAGGCAAACGAATGATCTACACCTTTCAAAAACTACTGCATTTTACAACATTTTAATCGAAGCGGCTCTGGCTGCTTCTTTTTAATCACAATACAGTATGTGCAAAATTCAAATTTGACAAATTTAAAACAAGCAACTAAACTAATAAGAAAAGGAGTTGTAAAAGGATGCCCAGAGGTGAAGGCAAATTTTTAATTAAACAGCGTGCTTTTTTAAAGCTTTATATGATCCGTTTTGTTGAAGAACATAAAATGTACGGCATGCAAGCGATGGATGAATTAAAAGCGTCTTTTAAACCATTTGGATACGAACCGAATCATTCGGAAATATACCGGTCACTTCATGAATTGATTGATGATGGGATTTTAATGCGCCAGAAAAAGGTACAGGAAGGCGCAAAGTATAAAGAAATTGTTATTTACCAATTTGCTGACTATGAAAAAGCGAAACTCTATAAAAAACAAGTAAAAACAGATCTCGACCGCAGCATGTCGCTATTACGAAAAGCGCTGGAGGATGTTTATTAAAAACAAGAAAGACAGCTTCTGAATAAACAGAAGCTGTCTTTCTTGTTCATGTTTTCTTAATAACAGTACTAGGCAAGCGCTTTGAGAACAAATTATTCCTTTTCTTCTTCATTTAATTTATTATCTTTTTCTCCATCCTGCATATCAACACCGTCATTAATGCTGTCATCCTGCTCAATTTGATCATCAAGCTGATCATTTTGATCCTCGTTATCTTGATCGGGTTCGTTTTCTTCATCCAGCTGGCCATCCTGCTGTTCTTCCGGTTCTTCACTTTCACCACAGGCAGACAAGCCGCCAAGCGTTAATACGGCTGCCATTCCGCTGGCGAGCAGCTTCTTTTTAAAATTGAGATCCAACGCTGTTTCCTCCTTTTTTTAAATTGATTTAGTAGATTTCTACCCTTCCCGTAAACAAATAAACAGCTGAGGGAATTGTGTAAATTGCTAAAATTTTTTGTACTGAAAAGGGTGAAAGTATGAATTAGTTTTTATGAACACAAAAACTTTTATTGTTAATATTTTTTTAATTTTTGTTTTATATACCTTTTCAGTTAAATTAATTAAATTATTCAATAATAAAGCGTTTTCAAAAAGCGAAAAGGAGTGTGTTACAATGACAATGCTCGCCATTCTTGGTTTTTCCATGGTAGCTGTATTTATGTATTTAATTATGAGCGGAAAGTTATCTGCGTTAATCGCCCTAATGATTGTACCGGCTGCATTTGCTGTGTTTGCCGGATTTGGTTCCAGCCTCGGTGATATGGCACTGGCCGGGATTACAGAACTTGCGCCAACCGGCGTTATGCTTATGTTTGCCATTTTGTATTTTGGGATTATGATTGATGCAGGACTTTTTGATCCAGTCGTCGGCAAGATTTTGAAAGCGGTTAAAGGCGATCCAATGAAAATAGTCGTTGGCACCGCCGTGCTGGCAATGATTGTTTCCCTTGACGGAGATGGCACGACGACGTACATGATTACGATTTCTGCCATGCTGCCACTGTATCAGCGCTTGAAAATGAATCCGCTTATTCTGCCGGCTGTCGCGTTAATGGCGGTTGGTGTGACAAATTTGACACCGTGGGGCGGTCCGACTGCCCGCGCAGCAAGTGCATTAAGCCTGGATATGCAGGAGTTGTTTAACCCATTGATTCCGGTTATGCTTGCAGGGGCTGTATGGGTAATCTTGTCTGCGTATTGGATGGGCAAACAGGAACGGAAGCGTCTTGGTATCCTTTCAATGGAAGAGCTCGGGCAGCCGGGAGAAGAAAAAAGCTATTTGACGTTTTTTGGCACAGCCGCTGTTTCAGAGGAAGAAGCAAAATGGAAACGGCCGAAGCTTATTTGGGTTAACTTTACGTTAACAATTGTCCTTATGGCGATGCTTATTTTAGGTGTTATGCCGCTTCCAATTTTGTTTATGCTTGCGTTTGCGATTGCGATCACCGTGAATTACCCAAATGTTATGCACCAAAAAGAACGGATTGCAGCACATGCGGGAAATGTGCTGGCAGTTGTATCACTTGTATTCGCAGCGGGTATTTTTACGGGTATTCTATCCGGAACGGAAATGGTCGATGCGATGGCCAATAGCCTTGTTGCAATCATTCCAGATTCAATGGGGCCGCACTTGCCGGTCATTACTGCTATTACAAGCATGCCGTTTACGTTTTTCATGTCCAACGACGCGTATTATTTTGGGGTTCTGCCTATTATTGCCGAAGCCGCTTCAGCATACGGTATCAGTCCTATCGAACTTGGCCGTGCGTCATTGCTCGGTCAGCCGGTTCATTTACTTAGCCCGCTTGTAGCATCAACTTATTTGCTTGTCGGGATGGCAAAGGTTGATTTTGGACAATATCAGCGTTTTACGATTCTTTGGACCGTTGGAACATCTATTGTGATGACGATTGCTGCTGTATTGTTTGGTGTTATTTCATTGTAATGTACAGCACAGCCCGGATTTTTCTCAAATCCGGGATTTTTTCTTTTCATCTGACCAAATGTTTCGTACAATTTGATCAAAAGCAGATTGGAGCCTCCATGAAAACGAAAACAGTCTCACTCCGGACGAAAATTTTTATGCTTGTTTTTTCATTGCTTTTTTTTATTATTGCCGGCATGTCTGCTGTTTTTTATGCCATTCAAATGGGAGAAACGGCGGAGCAGGTGCATCAGCTTTCTCTTCAAACGGCGCAGACCATTTCGTTTATGCCGGAGACAACCGCCTATTTAGTGGAACAGCGTGCGGACAAAATGTTATTGCCTGTACTTGAGCACATACAAGAGCGGACGGAAGCGCAGTCCATTTCCATTGCAGGACGAAACGGCATCATCCTGTCCACCTATGGCCGTGCCGAACCGCTTCGGGAGTCTGATAGACGCTCGCTTCTTTATGGCGGCACGTATACAGTAGAAGAAACAGGCACAGATGGACAAGCCATTATTGGAAAAGCGCCTATTATGAAAACAACAGATACCTACACGGAAGTGATTGGCACCGTTTCTGTTGAATTTTCAAAAAAGTCAATTGCAAAGAAAACCGCCGCTCAAACCGGGGACATCTTACTTGCAGCTGCTTTTGCTCTTTTAGCCGGGGTAGCCGGCGGGCTCTGGCTGACAAAAAGCATATTAGCTGACACACTCGGTTTTGAGCCGTCTAAAATTGCCGCTATGTATAAAAAAACGATTGATGAAATACGGCTCTATTCTGATGAATTACGTGCTCAGACACATGAGTTTATGAATAAGCTGTACGTTTTGTCTGGTCTTTTGCAGCTCGGGCGGAATGCAGCAGCGCTTGATTTTATTCAAAAAGAAGCGGATAGCGTTTCACTTCAAAATCAGATTGTATTCAAGCAAATTCAGGATGACCTCATTCAAGCTGTTTTATTAGGGAAAACGGCCAAAGCTTCCGAGAAAAAAGTATTGTTTATCATCGAGCGAGAAAGCACATTGTCGGCACTTCCTGACCATGTAGACGGCCACTCACTGCTGACGGTCATCAGCAACTTAATTGATAACGCTTTTGAAGCGGTTAAACAGACGCGCACGCCGCATGTTACATTTCTTATTACCGACGCGAGCCCAACGCTCATTATCGAAGTAACGGATAATGGGATGGGCATCGATGATCAGACACTCGGGCTTTTATTTGAAAAAGGCTATTCCACAAAAGGAGAAGGACGGGGATTTGGGCTCCATAATGTAAAAGAAGCCGTAGAATCATTTCATGGCATAATAGAAGTGATACCAAATGAACCCGCTGGAACCATTTTTACGATTTACATACCGAAAGAAGACTGACAAAAAGGGATGGATACTCATGATTCGTGTTGCGATCGCAGAAGACGACTTTCGTATTGCCAGTATACAAGAACAATTTCTGGATCAATTAGACGGCTTTACTTTCGTTGGAAAAGCACTCAATGCAGCTGATACGGTTGCACTGCTGGATAAAACGGAAACGGATTTGCTGCTGCTCGATATTTACATGCCGGACATGCTTGGCACAGAGCTTTTACCTGTATTAAAAGAACGTTTTCCTAAAACGGATATTATTATGATTACAGCTGCTTCTGAAAAACACATGCTGCAAGAAGCGCTCCGCTACGGTGTATTTCATTATTTAGTAAAACCCGTATCAATGGAGAAATTCAAGTCTGTGATGGAGGAATATGAAAAGAAAAAACATCTTTTAGCGGCAACAGACCATGTAACACAAGATGTGGTGGATGCGTATTTCGCCGGAACGGTGCAGGAGCCAGCTATACAGGCCGCTCAGCTTCCGACCGGCATTGACGGTGTTACATTAAATAGGATATCAGGTGTTCTTCAAGAGGTTGAGAGCGGCATTTCCATTGAAGAAATGGGCGCAGAAATTGGCGCTTCCCGTACAACGGCACGCCGTTACCTTGAATATTTGGTGACCATCGGCAAGTGCCGGGTCGAACATGAATATGGCATAGTCGGACGGCCGGAACGCCGCTATTTTAACGTTAAATGATGAAAAGATCCATACTTCTCTTACTTGCCGTCCTCTTAATCATTGGCTGCACACCATCTAACACATCGCTTTCGCAGCAGGAACTTACTTTTATTGTACCGGGTTCTCCGGATGGAGGATGGGATGCTCTTGCACAGTCCATCAAAACGGTTGTGGAAAAAGAAAAGCTGACGGAGCAGGAGGTGCGGATCGTCTATGAAGAAGGCGACGGGGGTGACAATGGATGGGCAGAATTAAAAAAAGCAGATCCTTATACAATTGCGATGACATCAAGCCTCTTATTAACCAATAACCTGCTTGGTCATAGTACCCTTAACTATCAGGAATTCACTCCACTCGCGACGATGGCAAGTGAGTGGCAGACCGTAATTGTTATGGATGATTCGCCGTTTCAATCCGTCAACGACTTTATGCAACAGCTGAAAAAACAGCCGGACTTGTATCCAGTTGGCATTGAACCACAATTTGGAAATGATGATCAAATTGCGTTTACCGAAGCAGCTCGTGCTACAGGAATTCCCGCTGCATCGCTTCGTTTTTTTCGCTATTCAAATGGTGACGAACTTTTGACCGCCCTCAAAGAAGGGGAGATTGCTGCAGCTTCTCTTTCATCTTCCCAGTCAGAAGCCTTTGCAGCAGAAGGGAATATTCGGATTATCACCATTTCATCGCCGGAGCGGCTCATTCATCTGCCTGACGTACCAACATGGAAAGAACATGGTATCGATGTCGTTTTTCCACATTGGCGCGGCGTGATAGGGTCTGGTGAAATGAGCGCACGGGAAAAAAAGCAATGGGTGTCCCTTTTGACGGCTGTTCAATCATCGCCTTATTGGGCAGAAGAATTAGAAAAAAACCATTGGACGTCCTTTTACCGAAATAGTGAAGATACCGAAAAACTGCTGGAAGCGGACCAGAAAAAATACCGCTACATCATGAATCAAAAATAAAAGGCTGTCTCGGTTTAATGAGACAGCCTTTTATGCATCAGGAAGCAGACCGAGTACAGCAAAAAAGTGAAAAATGCTGCCGGCCATAACAAACAAATGCCAAATCATATGATGATACGGAAAGGCGCGCCAGACGTAAAAAACTGCTCCAGCCGTATATAAAATCCCGCCAGTTACGAGAAAAGAAAGCGCCGCAGGTGATAACGTTTCTGTGAGAGGTCCCCATGCAAAAACAATCAGCCAGCCCATTACAACGTACAAGAGGGTCGAAAAGCCAACAAATCGTTTCACAAAAAAACATTTAAAGACGGTGCCGGCGATGGCCATTCCCCAAACGAGCCCAAATAACGTCCAGCCGAGCGTTCCCTGTACCGCGATAAATAAAAATGGCGTATATGTTCCCGCTATAAACAAATAAATGGATGCATGATCAAAGATTTCAAACAAATCTTTCACTTTCCCTTGTGGAAAACTGTGCACGAGCGTGGAGGACAAATAAAGCAGCACCATCGTGATGCCAAAAATCATAAATCCCGCTAAATGCCAGCCTGTTCCGTGTATGGCAGAAAATACGATTAATAACACAAGTGCAGCAATACTAAGTAGAGCGCCAATTCCGTGGGTAATCGAATTTGCAATTTCTTCGCCTTTAGAAAAAACATGAGTGGTGGAATCTTTTTTCATACACAAACGATCCTTTCATTCAATCAAATCATACCCGTATTGTAGCATACTTAGTTCTCATTATTCTTGTTTCACACGTTAAAAAGGTTAATGCACCCCGTTTAAGAGGGTATACTGATAAAGAGAAATAATGAAAGGGGTTTTTTAACAATGGAACCGATTAAACACGAAGAAGGTATCTTTTATATGGAGAAAGACGGTCGGCGCATAGCAGAAATTACATATGCGCCCGCCGGTGATGGAACAATCAATGCCAATCATACGTATGTATCAGATGAACTTCGCGGCGGCGGTGTAGCCGGGCAATTACTTGATGCACTTGCTGATTATGCAAGAGAAAAAAACTTGAAAATTCTTCCTAGCTGCTCATATGTCGTCGCTAAATTTTCGAGAGGCAGTAAATATGATGATGTAAACGCATTAGCAAAATGAAATACGTCATTATCGGTGGCGATGCAGCCGGGATGAGCGCGGCGATGCAAATCGTTCATAACGACAGCCAGGCAGACATTACCGTGCTTGAAAAAGGACACATTTACTCATACGGCCAATGCGGGCTTCCTTATGTTGTCGGCGGGCTTATTAAATCGACGGACGACGTAATTGCCCGGCGTGTAGAGACATTCAGATCTAAATATGGCATTGACGCCCGCATTCTGCATGAGGCAACGGCTGTCAATCCATCTACACGAACGGTGTTCGGTAAAAACCATGAAACAGGAAAATCTTTTACCCTTTCCTATGACCGGCTGCTGATCGCAACGGGTGCAAGTCCCATTCTGCCGACATGGCAGGGAACGGGTAGTGACATGATTCATGTTGTCAAAACAATTCCGGATACGGAGCGCCTCATTCAAGGCCTGCAAAAGGACACTGTGAAGGATGTTGTCATTATCGGAGCGGGCTACATTGGGCTTGAAATAGCAGAAAACATTCACCGGCTCGGCAAGCGGATTCGGATCATTCAAAGAAGCGGGCATATCGCCACGATGTTTGATCCGGATATATCTGAACGCCTTCACCAGGAAGCGGAGCGTCATGGGATTATTCTGTCAATGAATGAGCAGGTAAAAGCGATTGAGGACGGGCGTGTGATAACAGACGTCAATACACATAAAGCAGATTTAGTTGTTGCATCGGTTGGCATCCATCCTAATACGGCTTTTTTAAAGAAAACGGGCATGAACATGCTCCAAAATGGCGCCATTATCGTAAATGATCGGCTCGAAACCTCTAGTCCAGGTATTTACGCTGCCGGTGACTGTGCGACGCATTTTCATCTCGTCAAACAAAGGCCGGATTATATTCCGCTCGGCACAACGGCCAATAAACAAGGAAGAATTGCCGGGTTAAATATGTGTGGGAAACAGCGTTCGTTTAAAGGAATCACCGGTACATCGGTCATGAAATTTTTCAATTTGATTGCCGCTTCCACCGGCTTAACGGAAGAAGACGTGCAGGAAGCGGGCATTCCATATAAAACGTCTGCCATTGAAACGAAAGATAAAGCAGGCTATTATCCGACCGCTTTCCCTTTACATGTGAAACTCATTTATAACCCTGATTCCGGTCGATTGCTTGGGGGGCAGGCGATTGGTAAAAACGGGGCTGAAAAGCGAATTGATGTGCTGGCGGCGGCGCTGTTCAACGAGATGACCATTGAAGAATTAGAAGATCTGGATTTAAGTTACTCGCCGCCCGTTAATGGCGTTTGGGATCCGATCCAGCAAGCGGCGCGTCGGGCAACCTAAATAATAGACTGTCACCATTTTATTCGTCCCCAGCAGGTCAAGAGAGAGCGCACTCCGAACAGAACGATTAGCTGATGTCCAACGGGAACGCCAAGAAAAGCTGGGCCGTCACGAAGCGCTTTTTAAGGAAAAAGATGTTGCCTATACCGTTCTTATGAAAGATGGCGATCCGGGACCGGCCATTTTGAAATGCACAAATGACCAAAAAACGGATCTGGTCATTCTCGGAAGCAGGGGACTTAATAACCTGTAGAAGTTTGTCCTCGAGAGTGCCAGTCATTATGCCGGCAGAACAGCGTGGAGAATTGTTGTTTACAGGGATCGCACAGCAGCTGCCGGCAGGACGTGTCGCAACCTCTGAAGACATTGCAGAATCATATGTTTACTTGGCCAAAAATGGATTTACACAAGGCTCTGTTGTTCTCATTGATGGCGGCGCTCACTTGGTGTAATGAAGGAGATTAAGCGATATCAAGCATGATTTATATGCAGAGATCTCTTATCATTTGAAGAATCAAAATTATTAAAAAAGAGTTATTCGGCAGCTTTACACCACGTAGAGCTGCCTTTTATTTTGAATACAGGCGTGATTGAACAGCGGGCGTTCACGGTTCATGAGCAAAACTATTTCCGCTTACCGCTTACGCTTGGCGATACACACGTTTATTTAGATAGAAAAATAGAGTAGATAAACCGCCAAAGCGGATAAATCGTTTGGAGGTTCGCTTTAGTTTCTTATCTTCTTGAACTTTCTTATCAGCTAGATAAATGGCGATAAGACCTTTGTTAATAAGTTGATGAAATTTCCAATCCGGCAAATTGCGAATACTTAACTCGGCTTTTTCTTTGAAATATTTGATTCTTTGTACCATCTTTTCTTCATTTTCGTAGTAGAAGATAAAATTCAAATCATTCTCTTTCCGATCCTCTTCTTGATCAATGAAATAATCCAGCATAATATGAAACCCCTGAACCCAAGGGAAATATCCATTTTTTATTATGTTCACTTCTTCGGTTTTTAAAGAATTTGACGTGTAGGCAGCCAAACAAAAAATGCCTAATGTAGAACCTGCACAGGCTGAAAATTCATACCAAGTCATTGGAGGTACTTCCTGCTTGTGCCGCGCAAACCAATTTTCTAATAATTCAACACGTTTATTTTTTTCGACATGTTTGAAAACCTGTAAGTCACAATAATACCTTGCTAATTGATGCATTGAATCTTGAGCACTTCGAAATCCAGGAAGGTCTTTTAAAATATTTTGACAGGTTAACACAAGAGAAGCTAAATACCCGCCATCATCTTGATTTTGCCGATATCGATAATAATTTACCGGTTCTTCTCCAGGGGTTAAGGCGTGCTGCATAGACTGATGAAGCATCCGGAAATCCCTTTCTTCCAAAGAGGTACTCCTATCACAAAGATTATCCAAGTAATCACTGATCGTTTGATAAGCTACAATAAATCGAATAATGTTTTTTCGCTCTTGTCCAGCAAGCAGTCCATAAACAGCCCCGCCTTCACAGTGGAAAGTCTTTTCTTTAATGCTAGAAAGGGCTTGTTTTCGTAATTCGTCATCCGGGATTTTGTCTGCCTTCACCTTCCACTCGCTTAAATAATGACGAGTGTCCGGAAGTACCTCCTGTTGTATTTTATACAACAATGTCCATGGTTTCGTTGGTACTTTCAAGTGCATACCCTCCTAAACTAAATTATTAACTTATTCGACTTTATAGAAGATACTCCTTCTTTTAAAATCCATACAGCGGAATGACAAGTAGGGGTTAGAAAAGAGTGTATGAAAAAATCTTAAGACGGTTATCTTAGTTATGCATTGTTTTTCATTAACTGGGAGGTACTATTATTATGCAATCAAAAGCAGCCGTTACATTTGGAGCTGTATAAACAAGGAGTATTAAATTAATTAAATATTATACGTTAGATACCATAAATGAAGCTATTACTGATTCTAAAAAGGGTACAACTCTTAAGGCAATTATGAAATTCAGTTCATAGAATTCAAATGATGAAATAAAACTCAATCTGTAAACGGAAAAATACCGATTTATTTTGGGTTCATAAATAAATCGGTGTTTTTTATCATAAAAAATTTCCTGCCACTTATGTTTATTTTCTTTAGAATAAGGTCAAACAGCTAAAGATACCTTTTTCATTACCGATAAAAGAGGTATTCACTATGTACAAGGAGTTGGTTTTATGGATATTGCCTTATTATTAGAGTACGGCTGGGTTCTGATCATTTTAATCGGGCTGGAGGGAATATTAGCTGCGGATAACGCGCTTGTTATTGCGACCATGGTTAAACATTTACCGCCCGAGCAAAGAAAGAAAGCCCTATTCTATGGGCTTGCGGGAGCGTTTGTTTTTAGGTTTGGCTCCTTGTTTATTATTTCGTATTTGGTTCACATTTGGCAGGTACAGGCAATTGGTGCCCTGTATTTGTTTGGTATTGCTATCTATCATTTAGTAAAGAAGTTTGTGTTGAAAAGCCATTTAAAGAAAGAAGAAAAGGACAAAAAGGGTTCTGGTTTTTGGATGACTGTCATCAAGGTGGAGCTGGCGGACATTGCATTTGCCGTTGATGCGATTCTGGCTGCTGTGGCATTAGCCATTACTCTTCCGGGGACAAACCTGCCGACAATCGGCGGGCTTGATGGCGGTCATTTTGCCATTGTACTTGCTGGAGGAATCATTGGACTCGTTATTATGAGATTTGCAGCTGGGTATTTTGTTATTTTGCTGGACCGGAAGCCAGGTCTCGAAACAGCGGCATTTCTCGTTGTTGCATGGGTAGGGGTAAAACTCGGTGTTTATGCCTTATCTCATCCAGAGCTGGCCATTATATCTGAAGACTTCGGAAAAGGAACAACATGGAAAATGATTTTCTGGTCCGTCCTTCTCCTGATCGGCGTAGGAGGCTGGTTCCTTTCGAAAGATAAACAGCCTAATGATTTGAAGGAAAAAGAAGAAAACGAAGAAGTATTAAAAGAAAGCAACGTGCTAAAAAAGTAAAAGAAAAACAACTATTCCTTAAAAGTTCATACTTGATTAGTATAAACAAACGAAAAAGATTAATACTGATTCTTCAAAAAGCTTATAGACTGCCGACTATACGGGCTGAGTCTATAAGCTGATTTTTTTATTAGGCTTATTCCGACTTATAATTCCACTTCGTTTAGAATTTGTTCTATTATTGACTTGATGGCAGCCACTCAAATAAGGTGGTTCTTTTTGACTTAAAATTTCAAAAGGGTAAAGGATAGGAATGGAGTGTGGTAGTATGATTCAGTTTGACCAGGTGGAAAAGAAATACCCGGATGGCACCCAAGCGGTTCAGCAGCTCGATTTGATCATTAAAAAAGGAGAATTTTTCGTCTTAATTGGACCAAGCGGCTGTGGGAAAACGACGACGCTGAAAATGATTAACCGGCTCATTCCAATTTCTGACGGCACGCTGCGTATTGACGGCAAAAAAATCAGTGAGTTTGATATTCACGAGCTGCGCTGGAACATTGGCTACGTCCTGCAGCAAATCGCCCTTTTTCCGCATATGACGATTGCTGAAAACATTGCGGTCGTTCCAGAGATGCGCAAGTGGAACCGATCGAAAATCAGCCGCCGTGTCGATGAGCTGCTTGAGATGGTCGGCCTTGATCCATCCGTTTATCGAAACCGGAAACCGTCTGAGCTCTCGGGCGGACAGCAGCAGCGAATAGGCGTTATCCGGGCGCTTGCAGCCGACCCGGAAGTGATTTTAATGGATGAACCCTTTAGTGCGCTTGACCCGATCAGCCGGGAAAAGTTGCAGGATGACCTTTTAGAGCTGCAGCGTAAAATTCAAAAAACAATTGTGTTCGTGACACATGACATGAAAGAAGCCATCAAGCTCGGTGACCGTCTTTGTGTAATGAAAGATGGCAAGGTTGTCCAGATCGGTACGCCCGAAGAAATTATCGAACACCCGGCGAATGATTTTGTGAAAAGCTTTATTGGTTCGCATGACCGGATAGAAGGCAGAAAAGTAAAAGAAGTAGCGGTGCAATTTCCAATTGGACTAAAAGAAGGACGGACGATTTCTGCAGGCGCACCGATTAGCGAAGCGCTCCAGCTGTTAGCGGAAACGGACGTCCTAATCATCGAAGAAAATGGACAGCTCATTGGCTCTGTGACGAGGGAGACCATTATTCAGTTTCTTGCCGGGGAGGTACGGGCATGAATGGACTGACGACCGTTTTTTCCGAGCGGAAAGAAGAATTACTCGCAGCACTTCTTGAACATATTCAAATTTCATTTATTGCTCTTTTTTTCGCGGTTTTAATCGCGATTCCACTCGGTATTTATTTAACGAGAAAACAAAAAGTGGCAGAAAGCATTATTGGGATCACAGCCGTCATGCAGACAATCCCATCTTTGGCGCTGCTCGGCTTGCTTATTCCTCTTTTTGGCATTGGAAAGGTTCCCGCTATTATCGCGCTTGTGGTCTATGCATTGCTGCCGATTTTGCGTAATACATACACAGGTATTAAAGAAGTTGATCCTTCTTTAATTGAAGCGGCACGGGGAATGGGGATGAACCAAAAACGCCGGCTTATGAAGGTGGAGCTGCCACTGGCAATGCCGGTGATTATGGCGGGAATTCGAACAGCCATGGTGCTGATTGTCGGTACGGCGACACTTGCCGCCCTAATCGGCGCCGGCGGTCTTGGTGATATTATTTTACTTGGTATTGACCGCAACAATACAGCGCTTATCGTTCTTGGAGCGATTCCGGCTGCGCTGCTGGCGATTTCGTTTGATATTCTATTACGCCGATTTGAGACTCTTTCCTTTAAAAAAGCGGGGGCGATGCTTGGCATTTTGCTTGCTGTCTCACTGCTTGTCATCGTAGGACCGTTTTTCGGAAGGCAGGATAAAGAAATTGTCATTGGAGCAAAACTTGGCACGGAGCCGGAGATTTTAATCAACATGTATAAATTGTTGATTGAGCAGGACACGGATCTTTCGGTTGAATTAAAGCCGGGACTTGGCAAAACGTCATTTGTCTTTAACGCGCTTGATTCTGGCAGCATTGATCTGTATCCGGAATTTACGGGAACTGCTATTTCGGAATTTTTAAAAGAAACGGCTGAAAGCACTGATTCCCGAGCTGTGTATGAACAGGCGAGAGACGGCATGAGCGAGCAATTTGACATGACCCTGCTTGAGCCGATGCAATACAATAACACATATGCGCTTGCGATTCCAACCGCTTTAGCAGAGCAAAATGACATTCAGACGATTACAGATGTAAAGCAAATTGAAAGCCAGATTAAGGCTGGCTTTACACTTGAATTTTCAGACAGAGAAGATGGTTATCTCGGCATTCAAGAATCGTACGGCATTGATTTCCCATCTGTCCTCACAATGGAGCCGAAGCTGCGCTATCAGGCGCTTCAAAGCGGAGACATCAACCTCATTGATGCATATTCAACAGATAGTGAGCTGCAAGTGTATGACTTAACCGTTTTAGAAGATGATCAAAACTTATTCCCGCCATACCAGGGCGCGCCTCTTTTAATGGAGGAGACGGCAGAAGAATACCCAGAGCTGGTTGAATCTTTGAATAAGCTCGCCGGCAAAATTACCGACGATGAAATGCGTGCGATGAACTATCAAGTCAATGCGGAAAATAAAAGTGTTGAAGCAACAGCACGTGAATTTTTAGAAAAAGAAGGTCTCCTGCAGGAGTAAACAGTAAATACTGATTAAAAAAATGCAAGGATACAGTACAGAATGAAAAGCTGCGCCTGGCAATCCTGGCGCAGCTTTTTTGTTTATAAACACATTTTAATCTGCACGAACTCATCGGTCATTCGCTAAATACTCTACTACGGACAATTGCCAAGAAAGACACTTTCAGAAATATTTACCAACTTTATAAATAAGAAAAAACATAGCTTTACTTTTTCGCTATGTTATAACATTAAACCGATATATTTAAATCTACTAAAGATTGGACGGAATTATTGTGCTATGAGCGAATTTGGCTACTTTGCAATATGTATATTATTTTTAATAGGGATAACAATGATGTGGAGAATGAGAAGTTTGGAAAATCAAAAAAGGCTGGGCATGCTTAACGAGGAGCTGTTGAAGAGTAAACAACAATTGCAAACTGTTTTCAATAATATTGATATAGCGGTTTGGTGCTATGATGAGCGGTCTCAAAAAATACCTTATACGTCAAAAGGGATGAAGAAGATTACAGGGTATCCATCGGAACAATTTATAGATCGGGAATCTTGGAAAACAATCATTCATCCTGATGATGTACCTATTTTCGAAGCCTCATCAGGAGATAATAGAAATGGTATTTCGCGTATTAGTGAATATCGAATCATTCATGCCGATGGCCATATCCTATGGATTCAAAATAGGATTACGCCAACAATGGATCCGTCTGGAAAGATCATCCGTTTAGATGGAGTTGTTATTGATATCACCTCAAGAAAAGAGATGGAAACAGCACTTGTCGAGAGCGAGGCCAAAAATCGATTCATTGTTGAAAACATAGCTGATTTAAACGGCGTCTTAGAAACAGATGGAACGATACGTTATGCTTTTAGAAAAGGAAGAGGATCTTATAGTGAAGATGTAGAAGGTGCTTCACTATTTCATTTTGTTCATCCAGAAGATCTTGGTTATGTTCAAGAAATATTTTCTATCTTAACGGACAAAAAAATTAAACAGCGTTTTCAATTTCGATTTGTTCATGCGGAAGGGTATTCTGTATTTGTAGAATGCATGGCGATGCCCATTATAAGCAATGATGGAGAAGTTGAAAGCATTGTAGCGGTCGCCAGGGACGTGACAGAACAAGAATGGATTGAAAAGGAATTAAAAGAAAGTGAAAAGCTGAACCGCCTTCTTGTTGAACTTTCACCGGAAGCGATTATTTTCCATTATGATTATAAATGTATTTATATTAATTCAGCTGCTCTTGTATTTATTGGTGCTTCAAGTGCAGAAGATATTATAGGACGGTCTATCTTTGATTTTATTCACCCCGATTTTCAAAAAATGGCGAATTCCCACTTGAAAGGAGTATACGAGCAGCAAACCGGTACGTCTCTTCTTGAACTTAAAATGATCCGCAAAGACCAAACGGTTATAGATGTAGAGGCTATCGTTACGCCTATTTCATACATGGGCAAAAACGCTGGTTTCTCGCTAATTCGGGATGTAACAAAACAAAAAAAAATGGAAGAAGAACGGAATCGCGCGGAACAAAAGATCCGAGAAAGTGAAGAAAGGTATTCCCGCCTTCAGAAAAGCCTGGACCGATTTTCACATGATCTTTTTGGAATTATGAAGGTATCTGAACTTAATCGTCGGTTTGTAAAAGAAGTGCAGAACGTGATTAAAATAAAACATGTCAGTGTCATTGAAGTACAGGAGGATAAGACATTTATAACAAAAAGCGGCAATTCCGATCTACAACAAGAACTGCAGGAGGATATTGGAACACTTCCGATAAGTAATCTTCCAGTAAACGAACTTATCGAAACATTAAACGGCTACTTATTAAAAATTGGTGAAAATAGCGGGAAAAACTATTTGCTTTACATTGGGGGAAAACCTGAATCTTTAACGTTCCCATCAAAGAAAGTGTGGCTTAAGACGGTAAGCCGGTATATTAACGTTTTATATGACAATTTCCGGCTGATTGAAGATTTAACGAAGGAGCTGGATACGATCACCTCTAATCAAATGGCTCCCGCTTGGCTTTTGCGTCTATTATTTAAATTGTCTGAAAATGAAAGAAAGCATTTATCTCAAGATTTGCATGATTCTGCGCTGCAAGAGCAGATTATCTGGTATCGGAAGCTTAATCATCTATCGACAGATCCACTTATTCCCCCACAGGTGCGGGAACAGCTACAGCAAATTGGGCAGGGCTTATTAGATGTGATTTATCAAATACGCATAACGTGCAATGAATTGCGGCCGCCTATGCTTAAAGAGGAAGGACTCGTCTCATCCTTGGAGGCGTTATTTGAATTTACTCAATTGCGGGCTAATTATTCTATTCAGTTTGATAAGGCCCAGTTTTATCATACGCTGACGGACGATCTGTTAATTGGCTTGTATCGTATCGTCCAAGAGCTTTTAGCAAACGCCACGAAGCATTCCGGTGCAGCAGAAGTTCACATCACACTTGCGAGCTATCCCGATCGAATTAAATTGGTCTACCGAGATGATGGAATCGGAATGGATATAAAAGAGATAGAAGACTCCTTTAATAGCATGGGGGTATACGGAGTGCAAGAGCGAGTACGCAGTATGGACGGGAAAATTGATTTCCACTCACTTCCTAATAAAGGGCTGACCATTAGCATTTCACTGCCAGCGCTTTTAGAGGGGAACCACATAAATCTTACCTAGGGAGGGTTCGATCATGATTAAGATTTTACTGGTTGACGATCATCCAACCGTTATGGAAGGTACAAAAATGCTCCTGGAACAGGAAGAGGATATAAAAGTGTCTTTGGCGTATTCGGGCAATCAAGCACTCGAGATGGCAAGTACGCAGCAATTTGACATTATGTTATTCGATTTGCATATGCCGGACATTAATGGAATTGACCTTACAAAGCAAGTATTAACCCTGAAGCCAAATGCAGTCATCTTAATTTATAGCGGCTTTGAATTTAAAAACCATTTTAACCTGCTAATTGAATCTGGTGTATCCGGCTTCGTGCAGAAAACAGTGAATAAAGAACAGCTTGTCAGAACTGTTCGGTGTGCTTTGAAAGGTGAAGTAATTTTGCCGCTTTCTTTGGTAAAACAACTGAGAAGAACCACACTTCATGTGTCGGATGTAAAAAAAGAAATTGATGTGCAGGCGATAAGTAACAAAGAATATAAGATATTAAGAGAAATATCCAAAGGAAAGAGCAATAAAGAAATTGCGGATAGTTTATTAATGAGCCAACGTTCATTAGAATACAGCTTAACGAATATTTTCCAAAAATTAAATGTGAAATCGCGCATTGAGGCAGCAATGAAGGCTAAGGAAACCGGACTATTCTCTGACCAGGACATTTCCTCGCTTTAACATTCATGGGGCCTTCAAAACAGATATAGCTTTTAACAGCATGCTCTCCCGTACGCCAGCTTGGTGGTGCGGGATTTTTAACCGCTTTTTATCATTCTTCAAAAATCGACAAAAACTGCGTGGTACCGCAAAAAGAATTGCGCCATCCCGCCAATGATTTTCGGTTACGAAAGTCCTGTTTCAACATATAATTAAATCAGCTTATTAAAAGGAAACTGTAGCCACGGCTCATTCTCTTGTTGAACTCGCAGAAGAACTGGGTTATTCTACCCTGGTTTTTAAAGTAAGTTGATTTGTCATATTTAAAAATAAAAAAAATCGAATGTATGATAGCAATTGAGTTAACTTTGCAGGAAATCTGCTGTTTTTAATTCTATAACAGGGATGGGTGAAAGGTGAAAAGATATAAAGGACTGACGCTTCGGTTCATGATTGGTGTATTAGTGCTGGTTTCTGCGTTGTTAACAGCAATAGTAGGCGGTTATTCGGCTTTTAGTTCAACACGAAACTCATTGGCATTAAATCATTTGGAGAACAACTATCAATATGCAAAAAAAATTTCATCAGAAACTAATATGTTACTAACCGGAATGCAGGAGAAAATAAATTTTATTGCAAGTATCGTTCAAGATCATACATTTACCCAGGAAGAAGTAAACTGGCTGCAACAAGCGAATAAAGACTATTTTAACTCCATTTTTTTTGTTGATTCAAACCGGGTGATTCAGCATATCAGTCCAGCTGATACAGGTTTAAAAGCGGGGACCCAATTAACCTCAGAAGTATCGATCGAGGCTGTCAAGTTGAAGAAGCCATATATCTCAAACCCTTATTTGGCGACATCAGAACGGCTTATTCTCCTCATTTCTTCTCCTGTGTTTGATAAAGAAGGAGTATATAAAGGATTTGTGGGCGGAACGATTTATTTGGAGGAAGATAATGTGTTAAGCACTATGCTGAATGAACACTTTTATGGAGACGGTTCCTATGTGTATGTAGTCGACAGCCATGGTCATATCATCTTTCATCCAAATAAAAAACGTGTCAATGAACTGGTATCCGAAAATACTATTATTCAAAAGGTGGTAGCGGGAAATAAGGGGTATGAGCAAGCGGAAAATTCATTGGGAGAAAAATATTTTACGGGGTATTCTTATGAAGCACGCAGCGGATGGGGCATTGTTTCCCAAACGCCAGTTTCAGTATTAAAAGAACCGTTGAATAAATTAATTGTTTCAATGATTATGCAAGGGCTGCCATTTCTTCTTTTTATTTTGCTGATAGCATTTGGGGTTTCTTTCATCATTTCAAAGCCTCTTCATCAGCTGGCTAAATTTTCAGAAGATGCGATTGCAGACAATAAAACTGCTCCTCTTGACCGGCCAATCATTCGTTCGAGAGTATATGAAGTGCGCCAGCTTGCCCATCATATCCATAATCATTTTGAACAGTTGAATAGTGAGAATCGAATCGATGGATTAACAGGGATAGCAAACCGCAAGACATTCGAACAGGTCATGCAAGGATGGATTGAAAGCCAACTTCCTTTTTGCCTCATTTTGCTGGATATTGATCATTTTAAAAAGGTGAATGATACATTCGGACATGTAAAAGGGGATGAGGTTTTAGTGTTTACAGCGTCCATTATGCAGAATTTTTCTAGAGTAGAAGATGTATGTTTCCGATTTGGTGGAGAAGAATTTGGGATTCTTGTCAAGACTGGAAACATTGAAACAGCGGCCAATTTAGCAGAACGCTTAAGAAGTGAAATCGAAACAAGTAAAAGTCCTACAGGAGAAGCTATTACGATCTCTCTTGGAATAGCTGTTTATCCGGAAGACGCCGGACAATCAACTGAAGTGATAGAAAAAGCGGACTTTGCTCTTTATCAATCAAAAGCATATGGCCGAAACAAAACAACGATTTATGCAGATTGAGAAAATAGTTCTCAGGAGATGTGATGGATGAAAGAATTGAATGAAACGCCTCACCCATTAACGAAAGACGATCATTATTTGCGTGATTTTATTACTCAATTAACGGATCATAATGAAAAAAACCACGCTGAATTTTCTTTTTATCAGACCATGTTTCATACGCTGATTGAAAATGCTTCAGTAGGAATGTACATATTAGGTGATGAAACGTATTCATACGTTAATACCTATTATGCGAACCTTTTAGGTTATACAAAGTCAGAATTAACGAACGGGGAAGTGCCATTAGATAAAATTATCCATCCAGATGATTTTCCGATGATACAGAAAAAGATTGAAAAAAGAAAATTAAAAGAAAAAAGTGAGGGATGCTACAGAATTCGTAAGCTTAAAAAGGACGGCAGTTTAATTTATACAGAAATTCATTCTACAGTGGCAGAGATCGATGGGGATGTTACATTATTTGGAACTGTTATTGATATTACAGAACGAGTGGTCGCTGAAAATCTGCTTCAGGAAAGCAATGAACGCTACGAGTCCCTCTTTCATAATAGTCCTGATGCTATTTTTACTTTTGATGACGACGGAAAATTTATTCATGCGAATCCTGCCAGTGAAACAATCACCGGCTATTCAGCAAATGAATTGCTGGAAATATCTTTCGCCCCTCTCGTTATCCCAGAGGATTTGCCAAAAGCCATTATCCATTTTGAAAAAGCAAAGAAGGGAGTAGCAAGCAGTTCTGATATCACTATTATGAAAAAAAATGGCGAGAAAATCCACTTAAATGCCACTCATTTTCCGATGAAAATAAATGAAGAAATTATCGGTACATATGGGATCGCAAGAGATATTACGCAAAAAATTCTTCTGGACCAGCAAATGGAACAGCTCGCTTTTTATGATACCTTGACAAAATTGCCTAATCGGAAGCTATTTGAAGATCGTCTCAGCCAAATGGTTTGTTTTTCAGATGAGGACCGGCCTTCATTTGCCGTTTTGTTTCTCGATATTGATCGTTTCAAGCTTATTAATGACTCATTAGGCCATCATATTGGCGATGAACTATTGAAAATGTTCGCAGAAAGGCTAAAGCAAAATCTCCGAAAAACGGATACGATCAGCCGGCTGGCTGGAGACGAATTCACCATTCTTCTGTCAGAGGTTTCTCAGGAAGAAGCGATTAAATTGGCTGAACATATTAATCAGATCATGAAAGAGCCCTTTGATGTTGCCGGGCATTCAATCACTGTGGCCATAAGTATCGGGCTGGCTTTTAGCAGCGGAAAAGAAGAGAATAATGCTCAAGAGTTGATCAGACATGCCGATACAGCGATGTATTATACGAAAAAATATAAAAGAAACAGCTATACAATCTATACGGAAGAAATGGATTTAAATGCCTCCTATAAACTTGCCATTGAACGCGATTTAAAGAATGCTGTTTTAAATAATGAGCTGGAATTATACTATCAGCCGATTATGGATTTAAAAACAGGAAAACTGACAGCGCTGGAAGCGTTAATTCGATGGAATCATCCGGAGTTCGGGCTGATCCCGCCAAATGATTTTATCCCCATTGCCGAGGAAAGCCGCCAGATTATCGGTATTGGAACGTGGGTGCTTCGAGCCGCCTGTCGTCAAAGTAAAAAGTGGCAGGATTCAGGAATTCCTCCTTTTAAAATAGCCGTTAATATCTCGACGAAACAACTGCAGCAGGCGGAATTTGTTGATGAGGTGTTAACTATATTAGAAGAAACAAACCTAGAATCAAAATGGCTGGAGCTTGAGGTAACGGAAAGTATTTTGATGGATGATGTAGGGTTCATAAAAGAAAGCCTTTTAAAATTAAAAGAAGCTGATATTTCGATATCTATTGATGATTTTGGAACAGGCTACACCTCTTTGAGCTATTTACGGCAATATCCATTTGATAAAGTGAAAATAGACCGCAGTTTTATTGATGATATTAACAATGACTTGAATGGGAAAAGAATTACATCTGCGATTATATCATTAGCCCATAGCCTGGAAATGAATGTGGTTGGGGAAGGGATTGAAGATGAAATCCAGCTGGAGTATTTAAAAAAAGAAAACTGCGATGAAGGGCAGGGCTACTTTTTTAACCGTCCTTTGCCTGCTCATTCACTGCCGTTTAACCAACGGTGAATCCCAGAAAGCTGATTGTTTACAAGCAAATTGAGACTGTCGACAAAGTCGTCAGTCTTTTTTTAAAAGGGCCGATAGGTGAAGCAGCAAAGAGGACTTCGCTTTCCGCGGGCAGTGCGTGAGCCTGCCCGCCGCCCTATCTATCGACTCCCATATAAAATCATCTAAATCCCGCGCTCCACAGTGAACAAAAAGATACACAAGAATGTCTTATTGGTCTACACTCTGGAAGCTGCTTGTAAACAAGCAGCTTTTTGAATTACATTTAATAGAATAGAAAAAGGCAATTGTCTAGTGAATAACATCCTTTTTTAAAATAAACTTATTACGGTATTTTAATTGTTAGGGCGGGGCAAATCGACGTTTTCAATCATCTCTTTTAATTGGATTTTTAGTTTTTTCTTCACGTGGCCAATGTCTTTTTGTGAAGCATTCAGCTTGTTTTTATATTGTTTCACTTTACTCAGCCAATCCTGCACATCGTTTATAGCTCCAAATTGAGTTTGTATTTTTTTATAGTACTCTTTTTCCGAATTGAAATTTTGATCCATCATATCGCTTAATTCCTTATAAATATACCGCAGGGATTTTGATTGAATGCGGACTTTATGCAGCGCCTCGATTGATTTCGAATGTTGTTTCCCATACGTTTTAACCGCTTTATGATAGGTATCAATTTTATAGGAAAAACGCTGTTCATATTCATTCAGTCTTTTATCTTTTTCAAGCGTCAGAACATAGAAAGCTAACTCTTTCGATAAAAATTGCTCCCAATCATGAAATAAGTCTGCATTCATAATGGAAGGCATTTGTGACTGAAGCTCTTTTTGAAAGCTCCTGCGTTTTTTTGTTACTTTTTTCACCATTTCTTTATAAGCTTTATTTTTCTTTTCCCGCTTTTCAAACGCCTCAATGAAGACATCTGCTTCCCGGATGATATTCAGTAATTTATGAATGCGCTTTATTCTAACAAGAACAGGATGTTTTTTCTTTACTCCTAAAAATTGAAGAATTGATTTTAGTTTGCGGCCAGTTACACGTGCCTGATGGATGT
Source organism: Domibacillus iocasae (assembly GCF_001750285.1). Lineage (GTDB taxonomy): Bacteria > Bacillota > Bacilli > Bacillales > Domibacillaceae > Domibacillus > Domibacillus iocasae. Next base: position 225,456 of record NZ_MAMP01000012.1, on the reverse strand, counting down.
CTTCCGGATCACTTACCTTTATACAGCGCTTACAAAAGTGTTTATAATCGTTCATTCGTTTTTGAAGCGATGCTTCCCATTGCGTCATCCGTTCACCATTTCCTTCATTCAGGCACTCATCACAAATATATTCTTGTTTTATGGGGAGCAAAGATTGTTCTTGTTGGCAAAAGAGACAGGATTTCCTTTCAATTGTCATCAGCTCGTCACCTGCTTTCAAGTCGTTATTTCTGTTTTCCCGTTTTTTCAAAAAGATAACTTTTCTCATTTTTGACGAATAATTTTGCGTTTTCACCTTCTTATGTTCGCTATTTGCATGTTATAATGGGTGCGAATAACCGTAGAAGATAAAATAAAACAAAAAAACGAATATTAAGGAGAATACGTAAATGAGTGGATTACAATCAAAAACAATCATGATGCTCGGGTCCGGTGAGCTCGGCAAAGAGGTCGTGTTAGAAGCGCAGCGGCTCGGGGTGAAGACGATTGCAGTGGACCGTTATGAAAACGCACCAGCGATGCAGGTGGCACATTCTTCTCATGTCATTAATATGCTTGATGGTCCTGCATTGCGCGCGCTGATTGAACAGGAAAAACCCGATTACATTATCCCGGAAATTGAAGCAATTGCGACCGAAACACTCATTGAACTTGAGAAAGAAGGCTTTAATGTTGTACCAACAGCAAAAGCGACGAATTTAACGATGGACCGGGAAGGCATCCGGCGCCTAGCGAGCGAAACATTAGGACTCCCGACAGCGAAATATGAGTTCGCCGATACACTTGAAGAGCTGAAAGAAGCCGTCCAAAAAATCGGCACACCATGTGTGGTTAAACCGATCATGAGCTCGTCTGGAAAAGGGCAAAGTGTCTGCCGCTCGTTTGATGAGGTGGAATTGTCATGGAATGCTGCGATGGAAGGCGGCCGTGCGAAAAAAACACGCGTCATCGTGGAAGAATTTATTGCATTTGAATCCGAGATTACACTGCTGACGGTTCGTTCTGTATCCGGCACGTCTTACTGCGCGCCGATTGGCCATATTCAGCAGGACGGGGACTACATCGAATCATGGCAGCCGCATAATATGACAGAGGCACATATCGCGGAAGCGGAAGATATTGCGAAGAAAATTACCGACTCACTCGGTGGATATGGTCTATTTGGGGTGGAGCTTTTTATTACATCTGACGGCATTTACTTCAGTGAAGTATCACCGCGTCCGCATGATACCGGTATGGTGACCATGGTGACGCAGGACTTGTCCGAATTCGCCATTCATATCCGGGCCATTCTTGGATACCCAATTCCAGCAATCCGTCTTTTTTCACCTGGCGCAAGCCGTACAGTTAAAGCGTGGGAAGAACACTCTTCTTATACGGTCAGCGGAGTCGAAAAAGCACTGGAAACGCCTGATACACAAGTGCGTGTTTTCGGAAAACCGGAAACAAAAGCCGGCCGCCGTATGGCAGTTGTATTAAACGCGGCAGACAAGGTAGAAAAAGCACGGCAGCGAGCGGAAGAAGCGGTATCTGCTATTTCTGTAGAATATAATTAAAAAAACAGGCTGTCTGGAAACCCAGACAGCCTGTTTTATGATGCATCCGTTGTAAGCGAAGCTAAAATTGCTTTTGTTTCCGCTATTTTTTCCATATCGCCCTGTTTCATATAATCGTGAAGTTCACTTAAATAATAATCGAGTTCTTTGTAGCGCACTTCTTTTGAAAGAGCCGTCTTTTTCTTTTCATGCTGGACTGCCTGATCTGTAAATTGAATGGTACGGTTTAGCCGGATTAACACATCATCATCGACAATTTTGGCATAAATAAGCTCCATCGTGCTGCGATGCCGGACGAACGCAAATTGATTATTCGCTGCAGCGTGATAAATATTTAAAATCATTGTTCCGCGGTCAAAGCCCCAAAAAATTAAATAATGCTGCTGTGCCAGATCATGGACGATGCTTTTTAACTGATCCTTTGACAGGTGAAGAGACAAGTTCTTATATTCAATCATATTTGGAACCCCCTTTGTTAAGTAAGCGTTTTCATTATTTGTATTATATGCTAAAAGACTGTATTTGTTCAAGGGATCGAACTGCATAATCACCAGTCCGACCGCTCTTTTTCTTGTAATTCTTCCGCCGCTGCCTGTAAATCATACATGGAAACGATGAAAATGGGGTAATCCCCATTTTCGGTCCGCTTATCTGCAGCTGCTTTCAGAAATTTAGGTGACCCTTCTTTTTCTTCGTCGTACACAAGCAAAAGTGCATCCGTATTGTCTAGTGAAAATTCATCTCTTGCTTTAAACTGCCAAGGCCCAATATATGGTTTTTTGGAAACCGCATCAACGAAATCCGCCTGATCAATGATGCTGTTATAATATTCCTGCCTTTCTTCTTTCCAATTTTTCTCCTGTTCCAAAAAAGGCGTAAGCACGCCAAGCTTTAAGTCGGGAAACTCTTCTTGTAAGGAAAACACGACCTCTGCACCCCATAATTCAACGCCGGGCTGCCCGCCAATAATCACCCATTGAAGACCTTCATCGAGCAGCGCACGTATCCGCTGCTCGATTGCATTTTTAATAATCGAAATCCCAGGATGCTTTTGATCCCATATGCCAAGTTCATGGCTTTTATAGCCTGAAAACAAAATCGTTTTGACCAATTGAACCACCTCGCGTCCATTATACATGGAACAATGGTAAAATGAAAAAAGACCAGAAAGAGAAGGAGAACACAATGAACGTTTTTACTATAGAAGACTTAACAAAAACATTAGGTGAAAAAACACTTTTTCACGATATTTCGTTTTCAATTACAGAGGGAGATAAAATTGGTGTTCTTGGCATTAATGGTACCGGAAAATCCACACTGTTAAATGTAATTGCCGGGCTCGATGACTACGATGCGGGGAAAAAAGATCATCCAAATGATTATTCGATTTCATATTTGTCTCAAAACCCGGATTTTGATGAAAACTTATCCATTATTGATTATATGTATGCAAGCAATTCGCCGGTTTTTACCACTATTAAGGAATATGAAATGGCATTATTGAAGCTGCAGGAAAGACCGGGAGACGAAAAGGTTCAGCAGGAATTGATGACCCGTCAACAGCGAATGGACGACCTTAACGCATGGGATACGAGCGCAGAAGCAAAAACAATCTTAACGAAACTTGGTTTGCCTGATTTCACCCGCAAGCTGTCTGAACTGTCCGGCGGGCAGAAAAAGCGGGCGGCGCTGGCGAAAACACTTATTGAAACATCGGATCTGCTTATCTTGGATGAGCCGACCAACCATCTTGATTATGACAGTATTAAGTGGCTGCAAGAGTACTTAAAAAAAGCACAAAAAGCGGTTTTGTTTGTCACACATGACCGGTACTTCCTTGACGCAGTGGCTGATAAAATTTGGGAGCTTGAGCGTGGGAAATTGTATGAGTATAAAGGGAACTATGCGGATTTCCTGGAGTCGAAGGCGATTAGAGAAGGAAATGAATCGCTTGAACAAAACAAAAAAGAAAGCTTGTTTAAAAAGGAACTCGCCTGGATGCGAAAAGGCGCCAAAGCGCGGACAACAAAACAAAAAGCCCGCATTCAGCGCTTTGAAACACTTGATGCCGATGTGAAAAACAAAACGAGTAACGAATCGCTTGAAATGGATCTGGGCGGCGCACGCCTCGGTAAAAAGGTATTGGAATTAAAAAACGTTCAAAAATCATTTGGCAGCCTGTCCATTTTAGCGGGGTTTTCCTTTCTTTTTAAACGCGGTGACCGGATTGGTATTGTCGGCCGCAACGGCAGCGGAAAATCGACCCTTTTAAATATTATCGCAGGCCGCGAATCTGTTGATGCAGGAGAGCTGAACCAAGGGCAGACTGTGAAAATCGGTTATTACACACAAGAAAACGAAGACATGGATGAGAATATGCGCATGATTGAATACATTCGCGAAACAGCGGAATCCATTCAATTAAAAGACGGCAGCTTTATTTCCGCTGCGCAAATGCTGGAGAAATTTTTATTCCCAATGCATTCACACGGTACACTCATTCGCAAGCTGTCTGGCGGGGAGAAACGGCGTCTTTATTTATTGAATATTTTAATGTCAGCTCCAAATGTTTTGCTTTTGGATGAGCCGACCAATGACTTGGACACGCAGACACTGACCATTTTAGAAGAATATTTGGAACACTTCCCAGGTGTGGTCGTGACAGTATCCCATGACCGGTATTTCCTTGATAAAGCATGCCGTCAGCTGCTTGTCTTTAACGGAAACGGTGCAGTTGACTTTTATTATGGCAGCTATTCAGACTTTCTTGAAGAAAAACAGGAGTCTCCTGCTTTAGAAGAAAAACCGAAAACAGCCGCAGCAGCACCGCCTCGTCCAGAACGGAAAAAGAAAATGTCATACTCGGAAACACGAGAGTGGGAAACAATTGAAGACGACATGGAAGCGGTAGAAGGGCGATTAGAAGAGATCGCTGCCGAAATGGCAACGGCCGGCAGCGACTTTGAAAAATTGAACAGCCTGATGGCAGAAGAAACTGAGTTGAAAGAAAAACTCGATCATATGCTGGAGCGTTGGGAGTATCTAGCCGAAAAAGCTGAAGAATAAAAGAGAAGGCTTCCAGAAAACCGGAAGCCTTTTTTACATGCATTTACCTTAAGATCGTTGCACGCCAGCTGCCGCCTCCCCGATCACAGGTGTATTGACCCGAGGCAGTTCTGCCGTCATTGGATAGGGTGCCTCTGTACTCACAATTGTTTCCATCGCTGCTGTTCCGTCTTTCAATCCGAACATTATTCCCTTGCAGGTAAATGGACAAAACGGCTGTTATATCTCTTTGTCCAGGCTGTGTCCATCTTCCATCAAACACGTTGCTGTTTCCACGCCGCGTCCATACGCCGGTCCAGCCATCTTCTTGTACATTCCATCTTCTGCCTAACCGGTCTTGCGGCTGCGGTGGCTGCGGCTGGCCACGTCGTTCAATGACCGCACTCCACGCTCCGCCGCCACGGTTGCAGATGTTTTGACCGCTTGCGGTTCTCCCATCTGCTCCAAAGTTTCCTGTGTAATTACAATTATTTCCGTCACTGCTGTTTCGCCGAAGAATAAAAATAAATGGTCCGGATGTATAAATGGTGAGGACTGCTGTAATATCCCTTTGGCCTGACTGAGTCCACCTTCCATCAAACACGTTGCTGTTTCCGCGCCGTGTCCATACGCCGCGCCAGGCGCCTTCCTGCACAATCCAGCGCTGTCCTAATCCATATGTCTGAGCCTGTACAGGAACAGCCTCATAGGGCAAAACACCAAAAAACCCGGGATTTCCTTCATGATACGAATTCCAGTATGAATACATGCTTTTTTCTCCTCCGCCGTACAAAATTAAAAAATCGTCACCCTCTATCATATGTAAAGGGGTATGAAGAGGTACGTGATGCATTTATTCCATAAGCATAGAAGATGAGGGCGACAAAACATGTCAAAAAAATCGGTTTTCGTTTGACATGTTTTTCTTTTTTTGCACGGTATGATAAAAGAAAAAAAGGTGAGTGAAAGAATGAATCGAAACATCAACTGGTGCTGCAGCACATGTCAAAAGCCCATCCTTGCAAACGATTTGATTGCCTGGACGAAGAAAGAGACACTCGTTCATTTGATTTGCGATGCTTCACAGCTGATGCAGGGTGTTCATTACATTGGACGGGCACAACAAATGATGAATGAAACAGCATCCAGCCAGAAACATGCTTAAAATAATAGGACAGACTAGGCTGCTTTATTATAAGCAGAGAATGTACATTCCAATAAAGCATCCTGTTCTGCGTCCTCATTTATTTACTTACTGCAAATGATTTAAAACAATGCCTACGGCTGAAGAGTCATTTTTAGCATACACAAACAAGTTATTTTGTATCCGTTTACATTAAGTGACTTTTTGGAGCGGATCTTTTTGTTTTAATAAGTGAAAATAAGGAAAGTAAATGCTGTTTATATAACAAGAGACAGCGGGAGTACATTTAAATTTCCAGAGAGAGGAAAAAGACCGGCTCAAAAGTTTAAGGAAACGAACCTTTGAGCCGGCTTTTTATTTCATTAAGCAGATTTAGTCCGATTTTGTGTTGCATCTTTCAGACGGAATGATGGTTTATAGGCAATAAAGTAAAGCAATGCAACGAAAACAGCACCTCCGACCACATTTCCAAGAAATACAGCAGCAAAGTTAGGCGCATATTCTGCCCAAGTGGCCTGGCCGGCAAAAATAGCCGCCGGGATAACGAACATATTCGCTACTACGTGCTGGAAACCAATCGCGACAAACGCCATGATCGGAAACCAGATACCAAGGATCTTACCTGTAAAATCTTTGCTTCCGAGTGCCAGCCAAATGGCAAGGCAGACAAGCCAGTTGCATCCGATCGCCGAAATAAACGCTTCGAGGAAACCTTCATCTAATTTCGCTTGGGCGACTGCAACGGTTTTAGCCAAATAGGGACCGCTTTCGGTTAAACCAACTATATGACCGAAAAAATAAGCAACAAAAACAGCACCGATGAAGTTAGCGATTGTAACAATAAACCAATTTCGCATGATGTGTAAAAACGTAATTTTTTTAGAAAGCCACGCCATCGTCACGCTCATCATATTTCCTGTTACAAGCTCACCGCCGGCTAAAACAACTAAAATCAGGCCGACGGGAAAAATAGCCGCTCCTAAAAAGCTGGAGAAGGATCCCCATTCTTCCGGCATATTTCCTGTTACACGGATGTATAACAAAAATCCCAATGCAACAAAGGCTCCTCCTAAAAATCCAAGAATCAAAAGTGTTGAAAGAGATGATTTCGCTTTCTTTTCTCCTGATTCAGAAACCAGTCCAGCAATTTCTTGTGGCGAATAAACAGACATACATAATCCCTCCATAGTAAAATACAAAAAAACAGCACAAAGCAAGCACTTTTTTAAAAAAAGTGTTGTTTGCGCTGGTTAATTTTTCTACACAGTTGCTATAGAATCATCATCAGTCGTGCAAATAGCGATGTTCTCATAAATAAAATGCAGCACCTACATTTTTATTCATTTAAAACTCGCAAAGGCAAAACATATCCTACCATTCTCCCTTATTTTTTGTCAAGGATGTGAACAAATATAAAAAAATTTTAAAATTATTAAATAATCGGTTTATCAAAAATAAAAACAGAAACCGCCATATCTTCTTCCACCTTTATATCATTAAACAAATGAACCAATTTAGCTCCGACCAGTTCCTCTAGCCCTTCTGGTATGTTTTCTTTGTATAATTCCTGTATCATAAGCGTTCGTGCATTATGAACCGTATGTTGTCCTTCTCTTGTTCGAGAAATAAATTTTTCAGGAGTCGTCAAGTTGCCGTACATTTTTGTAATGGCCATATCTTCGATGAAATGTGTGTAAATCCTTTCAGGCCCTTTTCCAAATAAATCTCTTCTCACTTTTCGAATAATATCATTGAATGCCGCTTCTTTTTTCATGATCTTTCATCCCCTCTACGGAACTATTATACGGTGAAATATAAAAAACGAAAATTTTTTTTTTTCCATCTTGCCTTTTTAAACAAGAGGCGTATAATTGGCTCTGGAATAATAAAGATATGAATGGAATTCTTAATAATTTCTTGTTAAGGCTCTATTGAATGATTTTATGGCGGAATGGCAGATTAGTAGGGTATGCTAATTGGTTAATCCAGCACCACTGACACCCTTTGGGTGTTTGTTGTGCTGGATTTTTCATTCCCGAATAAAGAGGGGAACAGGATAATGAATCAGAACTACATAAAGATTTATTTAAATGAACAACAGTATGACGTGCAATCCGGCACAACGATCTTAGAAGCGGTGAACCAGGCAGGCCTTGCGCTTCCGCAGGTGTGTTATGTCCCGGAAGTGGACCCGATTCAAACGTGTGATACATGTATTGTAGAAGTAGACGGAAAGCTTGTCCGGTCTTGCGCAACAAATGTTTCAGCTGGAATGAATATTTCACTTTCATCTGATCGGGCAAAAGCTGCACAGACAGAAGGAATGGACCGGCTGCTAGAAAATCATATGCTGTACTGTACAGTATGTGACAACAACAACGGAAACTGTACGCTTCACAATACAGTTGAAATGATGGGCATTGAGCATCAGAAATATCCATTTGAACCGAAAGTAGATCCGACAGAAGTCGACATGTCTCACCCGTTTTACCGCTATGATCCAAACCAATGTATAGCGTGTGGTCAGTGTGTGGAAGTATGCCAGAACTTGCAAGTAAATGAAACGCTTTCGATCGATTGGGAAGCAGAACGCCCGCGCGTTATTTGGGATGCAGGCACAACGATTAATGATTCTTCATGTGTGAGCTGCGGACAGTGTGTCACGGTTTGCCCTTGTAACGCATTAATGGAAAAATCAATGCTCGGTGAAGCCGGCTTCATGACAAAAATTGAACCAAATCTATTAGAACCTATGATTGACTTGGTAAAAGATGTTGAGCCTGGATACAGCGGTATTTTTGCAGTATCCGAAATTGAAGCAGCTATGCGTGAGACAAGAACGAAAAAAACCAAAACGGTTTGTACTTTCTGCGGTGTAGGATGCTCGTTTGAAGTATGGACAAAAGGCCGTAAAATCCTTAAAGTTCAGCCAAGCTCAAAAGCGCCTGTTAATGCGATTTCAACATGCGTGAAAGGGAAATTCGGCTGGGATTACGTCAATAGCGAAGAACGCATTACCTCTCCTTTAATCCGTCAAGGCGATGAATTTGTGGAAGCAACATGGGATGAAGCACTTGATCTTGTTGCAAGCAAGCTTGGCGGCATTAAAGAGCAGTTCGGCAGCGATGCTCTTGGCTTTATCTCTTCTTCAAAAATCACGAATGAAGAAAATTACTTGATGCAAAAAATGGCACGTCAGGTATTTGAAACAAATAACGTCGATAACTGCTCACGCTACTGCCAGTCACCAGCATCATGGGGGTTGCAGCAAACAGGAGGCATTGGCGGTGATTCTGGAACAATTAAAGATATTGCGGCTGCAGGTCTTGTCATTTTAGTCGGCTGTGCGCCTGCGGAAGGACATCCAGTGCTTGCGACGCGTATTAAACGCGCGCATAAGCTGCACGGTCAAAAGTTAATTACGGTCGATTTGCGCAGACATGAAATGGCGGATCGCGCTGACATGTTCATCCGTCCAAAACAAGGGACAGATTATGTGTGGATTGCGGCTGTGGCAAAGTATATGATCGATCAAGGCTGGCATGACCAGGCATTTGTCGATGAAAAAGTACATTTCTTTGATGATTACGTAAAAGGTCTTGAGCGTTTTACGCTTGAATTTGCGGAAAAAGAAACAAATATCCCAAAAGAAACATTAATTCAAATGGCGGAAATGATTCGTGATGCTGACGGAACAGCAATTTGCTGGGGCATGGGTGTCACACAAAACAATGCCGGTTCGTATACATCAGCTGCTATTGCGAACTTGCTTCTTGTGACAGGAAACATGGGCCGCCCAGGTGCTGGTGCGTATCCGCTTCGTGGCCATAACAATGTTCAGGGCGCTGCTGATATGGGAACTATGCCGAATATCTTCCCTGGATACCAGCCTGTTACAAACGATGAAATTCGTGCTAAATTCGAAAAAGCATACGGCGTAAATATTTCACCGAAGCCCGGGCTTGATAACATTGAAATGCTTGAAGCAATTAATGAAGGCAAGTTAAAGGCTATGTATATTGCCGGTGAAGATATGGCATGGGTAGATGCGGATTCTAATCATACCCAGGATATGCTGGCGAAGCTTGACTTTTTAGTTGTTCAAGAAATTTTCTTTACGACGACTGCACAATTTGCGGATGTGATTTTGCCAGGTGTTCCATCATTAGAAAAAGACGGGACGTTTACAAATACAGAGCGCCGCGTACAGCGTTTGTACCAGGCTCTTGAGCCAACTGGCAACAGCAAGCAGGACTGGTGGATTCTGATGCAAATAGCGAAGCGGTTTGGCTATGAGTGGAATTATTCTCACCCGAGTGAAATTTTTGCGGAAATGGCGAGCTTAACGCCATTCTTCAGCCAGTGTGATTATGATGTATTAGAAGGATGGAACAGCTTTAACTGGGGTTCACCAGACGGAAAAGATACACCGCTTTTATTTACAGATGGATTTAATTTCCCGGACAAAAAAGCGCGCTTTGCCTTGTTTGATTATGTTCCTCCGGTAGAATACCCGGCTGAATTTGATTTAACTCTTAATAATGGCCGTCTACTTGAACAGTTCCACGAAGGAAACATGACAAACAAATCAAACGGCATGAACAAAAAGCTGCCAAAAGTTTTCGTAGAGGTATCACCGGAACTCGCTAAAGAGCGAGGCGTGGAAAGTGGTTCACTCGTTCGCCTTTTATCTCCTTACGGTCAGATTAAGCTGAATGTATTGGTGTCGGATCGTGTTTACGGGAAAGAAATATATGTGCCTATGCACTCAAACAGTCATGAAAGTGCGGTTAACCTTCTTACTGGGAATGGATTTGATATTATTACTCATACACCAGCTTATAAACAAACGAAGGTACGGATGGAAGTACTGAGCGTTAGCGGGGAAAATCCACTGCCAAAAACAAGTCCAAGAACGAAAGAACGCCATCCTCAAAATGGGGTAGAGGCAGAACGCAAGTGGAAACGCCCTGGATATATTTCATTGGTTGACTAAACATTGGAGGTGAAAAAATGGCAAGTCCGATTACTACGTTAAAAAAACGTGAATGGAACGAAGAAGAAATAAAGCATCAGTCGCTCAATAAACTGACAGACAGTTTAACAGAAAATGAAGAAGCCCTTCAAAAAACAATGGCCATTGTCCGTGAACTTCATGACAGTGGGATCCTTGAAGCGGCAGAATCGATGCTGAAAGCGAAGGAAAATATTGCAGAGGTTGCATTAGGACAGGTAGGCCGAAAAGAAATGACCTCTTTAATCAACAACGCGATGGCGGCGGCCGGCGTTTTAACTGCCGTTGATCCAGAGCAAACAAAGAAATTGTTAACAGGCGTTGCCATTGGTTTGGAAGATGCAAAAGAAAAGCAAGACCAGAAAGTCGGTATGTTTGATCTGGTGAAAGCACTGAAAGATCCTGATATTAATCGGGCCATCAATTTCGGTCTTCACTTCTTAAAAGGAATTGGAAAAGGATTAAAAGAATAAATGTTTAGACGGGAAGGCAGAGAATACATCTGCCTTCCCGTTATTGTGTGACTAAATAGGAGTGATTAGGATGACGACAGAACAAGTATTAAAAGCCCTTCAGCATGTTCAGGACCCTGAGCTGCATCGGTCTGTTGTGGACTTGAACATGGTTCGCAATATAAAGATTAATGGGAACTCAATCAGCTTGGATGTAATTTTGACCATACAGGGCTGTCCGTTAAAAGCAAAAATTCAGGAAGACATTGAGTCTGCCTTGCGTGAAATCGGTTTGACGGATATTCAGCTTTCATTTGGGAGTATGACAGATGAAGAGCGGAAAGCATTATCTGCCACACTGCGTCAGGCGGAAACAACAGAAAGCGGGATGCCCGCTTTGTTAAAACCGGACTCCGGTGTTACGTTTCTTGCAGTTACAAGCGGAAAAGGCGGCGTAGGCAAATCAACGGTGACGATTAACCTGGCTGTTTCTCTTGCGAAACTTGGCAAAAAAGTAGGCATTATCGATGCTGATATTTATGGGTTTAGTATTCCGGTAATGATGGGCATTACGGAAAAGCCGGTGATGATTGACCAAACAGCTATTCCATTAATGAGCCATGGTGTATCAGTTATGTCAATGGGCTTTTTCTCGCCTGATAACGGGCCTGTTATGTGGCGGGGGCCAATGCTAAATAAATGGATCCGAAATTTCTTAGTAAACACGCACTGGGGAGAGCTGGATTATCTACTTCTGGATCTTCCTCCAGGAACGGGGGATGTTGCAATCGACGTGGCCGCTATGATTCCGCAAGCGAAAGAAATCGTCGTGACAACCCCTCACCAGGCCGCTTCTTATGTAGCGACACGTGCCGGTGTTATGGCAAGGCATACGAAGCACGAAATCGCAGGTGTTGTCGAGAACATGTCTTACATTGAGGAAAGAGACGGAACAAAGCGGTACTTATTCGGACAAGGAGGCGGTGATCAATTAGCGGAACGGCTGGAGACCAACGTGATTGCCCGCGTTCCATTCCAGCCGGTTGATCAAGGTTTTACAACATCCATTGCCGATGAAGACAGTCCGGCCAGCGAGGCGTTTGAACTGCTGGCAGAAACAATTGATTTCACTTATAAACAGTCACAATAAAAGCTATCAATCCTAGGAAGGAGAATAACGATGATACGGAAAGAAAAGCTTTTTCCCCTGCATCAGGTGCCGGATCACGTACGTGAAACATTTCCGGCGCTTTCTTTTCCTGATGAACAGATGCTACAAGAAGCTGTGGATTACTTAAGGATTTCTTTGTCGGATTTATTCTTTAATCCGAAGGGAGACAGTGCTCCATTTGTTTATTACAAAGAAATGGTCTTTGTTGAGCTGCCGGAAGTGCTGACCCTTGACGAGCTGGAATTAACAAAAATGAAAATCAAGATCCATCAGACCCACATAAGCCTCCAGCAATTCATAAAGCGGAATGAATGGAAACGACTGTTTTTATTTATGGATCCGCGCATTCTGGCGCCGGCTTTCGACGAGCTGTTTGATACGATTCCAGAGGAGCAAAGAATGGATGTGCTCCAAGTAATTCAAAAACGGAGCGGACCGTTTCCATTGCTGCGAAATGAATCAGCACTGCAAATGATTGCAGGAAATATGAAGTAAATGACAGCATAATTGCTGTAATATAGAATGTGCAAAAAACGCCGTTACAGATAAAGAACAGATGGTTAGATCTTTTTATAATAAAGGCAGGAAATATGAAATATATAAGTTGAACAATAGAATTTACACTTAACCGTTGAGAAAAAGATCAGGCAGCGGCACTTAGCCCCAGTCATGTAAGGACGGCATTCGCGCGGCTCCGCTTTCCACGGGACAAGCTGAAACGGGCGTGCAAAGCGCGATGACTGGTCAGGAAAGCGCAGCCTGCAGCCCATTACGCTGCTTTTTAAAAAGGTGCTCTTTCACGATAGGAAGCTGAGAAAGCAGAAATTTTAATTCAACTTATATAGAAGAGGTGCCCTGTAAAAGCTGCTATGCAAACTTTTACAGGGCACTTTTTTAATACCTCGAAACGAGTACGTCTTATAAATAGGACCGAAATATTCCTGAAGCATGGTATTTAGTGTTTTCAAACAGGCTTTTCTATAGAAGAGAAACGATACATAATTTTCTCCCTTCAAACAAAAGCTATATTTTGTTTGAAAAGAAGTGAACAACACAAAAGAATGTCCAACAAACGATAAACAGAGGGACTTCATATGACAACTATTTTAATTGCACTCATTCCTGCCATTGCCTGGGGAAGTATCGTGCTTGTAAGCGTTAAATTAGGGGGAGACTCTTACAGCCAGACGCTGGGCATAACGATTGGCGCGCTTATATTCGCAGCCGGCGTTTATGTATGGACCCATCCCTTTATCAATACGACCGCCTGGATAGCCGGTATCATTTCCGGCCTTTTTTGGGCGGTGGGCCAGCAGAACCAGCTTGGCAGCGTACCATACCTCGGGGTATCCAAAACGGTCCCTATTTCAACAGGCATGCAGCTAGCTGCGACCACTCTTTTTGGCGTAATTGTTTTTAAAGAGTGGACGACAGCCACAGCCATTTTGCTGGGCAGTGTCTCCATTATTCTCATTATTGTAGGAGTGATTCTCACCTCAGTAACAGGAGGTGAAGTCAACAAAGACTCCAGATCCGTTAAAAGGCGAAAAGGGATTATGCTTCTGCTTTTTTCGACGGCGGGATATCTTGGTTATGTCGTGATCATCCGCTGGTTTAACATTGATGGCTGGACGGCCATTCTGCCCCAGGCGATTGGGATGTTTGGCGGTGCTATCATTCTTACCTTTAAGCATAAACCGTTTAACAAGTATGCTGTCCGGAATATTCTTTCCGGCTTGATTTGGGGGATCGGGAACTTGGGCCTGCTCCTATCTCTGCCTCGCATAGGGGTCGCGACGAGCTTCTCTTTATCACAAACAGGTATCGTTATTTCAACGTTTGGCGGTATTTTTCTGCTGGGGGAAAAGAAGACAAAAAAACAGCTTCTCTTTGTTGTTATTGGAAGCATCTTAATTATTGCGGGCGGTGTGATGATTGGCTTCACTAAAAAATAACTCAAATATGGAGTGATGAGAATGTATAGAGACTTAGAGGGAAAAGTAGTTGTTATTACCGGTGCTTCTTCCGGACTTGGCCGGGCGATGGCCATCCGTTTTGGACAGGAAAAAGCGAAGGTCGTCGTGAACTACTTCAAAAATGAAGCGGACGGAGAAAAAGTGGCAAAAGAAGTTCAGGCTGCAGGAGGCGAAGCAATTAACGTGCAAGGGGATGTTTCCAAAGAACAGGATGTTAAAAATCTGATCACCAAAACGGTTGAGGCATTTGGTACCTTTGACATTATGATTAATAACGCGGGAATTGAAAATGAGGTGCCTTCTGAAAAATTATCGACAGAGGATTGGAATAAAGTTATCGAAACGAATTTGACTGGCGTGTTTTTAGGGTGCCGGGAGTCGATCGCTTATATGCTCGATCACCATATAAAAGGGACTGTCATCAATATGTCCAGTGTTCATGAAGTCATTCCCTGGCCGCACTTTGTCCATTATGCAGCAAGCAAAGGGGGCGTCAAGATGCTGACTGAGACGCTTGCGTTAGAATACGCGCCAAAAGGAATCCGTATTAACAGCATTGGTCCAGGTGCTATTGATACGCCGATTAATGCCGAGAAATTTTCTGATCCGAAAGCAAAAGCTGATGTTGAATCATTGATCCCGATGGGGTATATCGGCAAGCCGGAAGAAATTGCGGCGGTTGCCGCATGGCTTGCTTCTTCAGAATCGAGTTATGTAACAGGGATTATACGCTATTTGCTGACGGAGGAATGACAAAATATCCGGGCTTTCAAGCCGGCCGAGGATAAATTGAATAGATAGCTGACTTTTGCATACGATTCAAAAGTGTAAAGATGTTCAAACAATATATACAACTCGAAGCCGTGTTCAATGATACTTGAATGAGACTTTACGTTTTACGTCAGTATTCTAGACTAATTTAATTATCCAATACACAAAATAACCGGAAAAAAGAAGGATATTGGCGCAAGGTACGGTGTTCTTTATTTATCTTTCCATGCAATCACACTTTTTCACCGGAAGTTTACCACTATTTTTTACAATGAAGAAGGTGAACTTATGGGAATGATGCAGGTAGAAACGAAAAATCGGATGAACCAGACGTTTCTTAAATATAAAAGCAGGTCTGCCATTTTACGGCAGGCCTCAGCTTGTAGACAAAGTCTTCACTTTGAAGATGATGTCTGCAGGCTGGAAGAGCCGTCGTTGAGGATGGCTTTTTTTGTTTGCTGCTTTTAGGGGTTGAATAATGACCTGTAAAGCTTACAAACGTGATTTTCTCTCATTATTCGGAGAGTGAGTAAACTTAATTTGTCATTATCAATCTTTAAATCAAGTAGAAGCCATAACAGTTTCAATTTGATCAATTTCAAATATTGAGATAGTATAAAAATTATCATTTATTAAAAAGTATATAAACTGTATTGAATAAAGGAGTAATAACTTATGTCAAAAACTCATTATTTCCCAAACGATATTGTACATTTTACATGGAATGCGAACAATGAACCTGTCTTAACCATTCAAAGTGGCGATACAGTGATTTTTGAAACGAGAGAAGTGACAGATGGACAATTCACTATTGATTCGACCACAGAAGCGATCGCTGCACTTGACTGGAACCGTGTATATCCACTCGCAGGGCCGGTATACATAGAGGGAGCGGAGCCTGGAGATACACTGGCGGTTGAAATTCTGGATCTCAAAACAAAAGGCTGGGGATGGACTGCTGTACTTCCAGGACTCGGTCTATTAGCAGAAGAATTTCCGGATGCGTATCTGCGCACATTTGATTTGTCGGACGGCGAGTATATTCATTTCCGAGATGATATTAAAGTACCGATTGAACCTTTTTTAGGCACAATGGGCGTTTGCCCTAAGAATGCGGATAATGTTCCAATCATGCCTCCAGGAACATTTGGGGGTAACTTGGATACAAGGCAGCTTATGATCGGTACGACATTGTATCTTCCCGTACAAGAAATTGGCGCTCTTTTTAGCTGTGGTGACGGTCATGCTGCTCAAGGAGATGGGGAAGTATGTGTGTCGGCACTGGAATGTCCGATGTCTTCAAGTCTAAGATTTACGTTAATTAAAGGAAAGTCGATTCCAGCTCCACAGTTTCAAACAAAAGGCGCTTTGACACCGAAAGTAAATCATGCTGGCTTCTATGGTACGACAGGTGTTGGGTCAGATCTGTTTAAAGCGTCACAGGATGCTCTACGCGGGATGGTGGACCACATTTCAGAAACATACAAAATGTCCAAAATAGATGCCTACGTGCTTTCCAGTTTATGCGTTGACCTTAAAATATCAGAAATAGTCGACGCAGGACATTACGTAGTCAGCGCGGTCCTCCCGCTGGCAGTCTTTGAACACTAATATTGCACAGATAAACAGGATCAGGATATGGATAGAGTATTAAAAACTACTCATATCAAGTTAAAGAAAAAAGATTAATTGATTTTATAGTTTAGTGTATTGGTATCTTAACCGGTGCTGATACGCTTTTTTTCTTGCTTTCTCACGATGAGCAGTTTCATTATGCCTTTAAGAATGACAATCAGATGATTATGGCAGATGCTGAGCATTTTTTTGCATATTATGAATTTCGTATGATCAATAATTTGATTATTCCGACTAATACAGCACCATCATGAAGTGGGTTTTATGGATAAAAATGGATTATAATAATGAAGGTGTCAATGTTGCAGCAATAGGCGTAATGGAGCGGATGAAGAAATTCAGCTATTATTCCGGAGTTTTTTGAACACCTATGGGTACCCTAATCATTCGCCTCGAAATTTTGTGAAATATGCTTTTTTGTAATTATGGTTATAACATTTAGGCAAACGAGGATAGGCAAGAAATGTTAGTTCTAAATGTCAGCGAAGATTTGACTGGGTAATATATGTAAAATTCATTCATATACATACAGGGTATTTAAAATTTAGTATCTAATCATGTTCCTTGTGTAAACTCCAATTTCATATGAATTTCATTTTATTTGTTAAAATTGTAAATAGTGTGAATGGAGGACAAGTATGTTTATACATGAAGTTCAACCAGGCGAATCCTTATTTAGAATAAGCAACATGTACAAAACTTCTATTGATCAGTTACAATCGGCAAATGGTCTTGAAAAAACGAACATTGTTCCCGGCCAAGCTCTGCTTGTTCCTTTATATACGTATATTGTTCAACCCGGGGATACTCTTTTTAAAATTGCAAAGAAAGCGTATGTCACTTTAGCACAACTCAGGAATGCAAATCCCTCTGTTAGCGAGACTACTTTACAACCAGGTATGCGAATACGGATTCCCGATATTTCGAACTTTCTCGCAAGCACCTTGAGCTTTTATGTCATTCGAAGCCCAGAACAGGACCGAAGATTAATTACTGAATTTGCCCCTTACTCCTCATTTATCTCTCTTTTTGAGTATCATTTTGCAAATAATGGAGACATCGTCAATGATTTAAATGATGCGGTTGCGATTCAAACCACATGGAGACAGCGAGTTACTCCGATAGCGACTATCACCAATTTGACCCATCAAGGCTTTAGTCCTGACCTTGTTCATGAAGTTTTGAATAATCCTGCAAGCAGAACAAATCTTGTCAATAATATTTCCTCTTTAATTTCAAGAAAAGGGTATGGGGGAGTTAATATTGATTTTGAGGGTGTTTTGGAAGAAGACAGAGATCTTTTTACCGGATTCTTGCGTCAATTGAGTCAACGTTTGAGACCAACAGGATTTGTCGTTACAATAGCTGTTCCACCAAAAACAAGCGAGGATATTCCTTGGTTAAGAGGGTATGATTATGGCGGAATTGGGTCAGTAGTGGATTTTATGTTTATCATGGCTTATGATTGGCATCATGCTGGCAGCGAACCGGGGCCTGTCGCCCCAATTACGGAAGTAAGAACGACAGTTGAATTTGCGATCAGAAGTGTTCCGCGCAGAAAAATTATATTAGGAATACCTTTGTACGGATATAATTGGATCATTCCGTACAGTCAAGAGAGGATCGCTACAGCTATTTCAAATCAAAATGCGATAAGAACTGCCATGATGTATCAGTCGCCGATCCAATATTCAAAGGAATTTGAGTCTCCATATTTCCGATATACAGATGAAAAGAGAGTAACACATGAAGTATGGTTTGAAGATGCAAGAAGCATCAGCTCAAAAATGATATTAATCCGTGAGTATGGTTTACAAGGACTTGGGGCCTGGCAATTAACACTGGGATTTGCACAGGGACCTTGGCTTTTAAGAAAATTTTTCACTATTAGAAAGATATAAATTGGATTAGTACTGTTTTGTAATTTTGTATAATAATGTTACTTTAGCGAATAGTCAGTAAACTTTCCTAACTGCTCATCTGTTTTTGTTATCATTGTTTACTATACAAGCCGCTTGTTGGCTGAAAGAAAAAACCATCTCTTAAACCAGATGTTTCTTAAAAATAAAAACAGGTCTGCCATTTTACGGCAGACCTGTTTACTTTTTAAGCTCAAATCCAATATGATTCAGCGCTTGCTCCAAGTTGGCCACGATTAAAATAGTACCCAACTCCGCATTCATCTGAACGGCTTTCATGGCAAGATCCGGCCGAAACCCCGTTAATATTGGAGTCACGCCAATGAGTTTTAAGATTGTGACGATTTTCAAGAGCGATGCGATCACGGTTTCATTTATGTACATAATACCGGATAAATCAATGATGAGGTGATTGATTCCAAGCTCCGGGCTTTTAAATAGAGCTGTTTCAATGATGCCTTCCGCCCGACGTTCATCGATGTCACCAACAACTGGCAGGATCGCGACGCCGCTTGTAATCGGCACAACGGGTGCTGCTGTTTGATAAAGCTGCTGATGTGAATAATCAAGTTCAAGTACATACGTTAACAAGGAAGACATCGTTTCAAAAAGCGATATTTGTTCATCAGTAAAAGAGTGTTTTTTCGTATCCAGTCCACAAATCGTTCCATAGTTTTCGCCATCTTCATAATTAATGGGAATGGCGATAAACGTACCGCCTCCTAAATGTTTCGTTACATTCATTTCTTTTGTTTTTTCATCCATACTTAAATCAGGAATAATGAGGATTCTGTCTCCATGCTTTACACTTAAGCTGCAATAGCTTTCGTAAAAAGGAAGTTCTTCTCCTTCAGATACCAGTATATCTTCTTTGTTAAACACTTTTATCATGCGATTTGTTTTTCCGTCATTCCGCGCGATAAACAATGTATTTATGTCAACGAATTCCGCCATTAATTGAAGCACTCGAATGGCCGCTTCTTCAATATCTCGAAATTGGGTATTGTTTTGTCTTGTGTATGTTGTATTCATATAAACGTCCACGCTTCTTTCGTCAGCAAATTTCAGATCATTGGACTATCATATCATGAGAACAGGCCGCACAAAAATTTTAAACGTAGAAGTAGATGAAAATGTATAATAGAGAGATATGGGTCATGAAAATGGTTGAACTGCTGCTGACGATGCTATTATGTGGGGACAGCCATCACAGCTGTTATTATTTTACTTTTTTATAAGCGGGCCATTAAGACGAAAAAAGAAAATGTACCGTTCGAAGAAGATGTTACCGGCCGGCTGCATAATCCAGCACATCATATAGTGAATTAAGACCCTCGGCACTTTGTGTGACGGGGGTTATCTTTTTGGTTATATTAGATGAGAAAAAATATTGAAAATGCGTTCTTTCGGCGGGTAGCACTACTCCTGGTCAATATGATTAACATTGATAAACAAATTATAAATTCAAAAACCCTGTGCTTTTTGAACTGACGCACAAGGTTTTTTAATGCAAGTAGAATGTGACCTGTGTTTTGAAATCACTTCTGTTATTCCAAAAGAAAGGCCACGATTTTTGTTAAAGGATAATAAATACAGATTAAGGGTTAATAAAAGGCTTCTTTATCTAGGCATTTGTTTGAACAGATTTATGGCAAATAATAAAACTCCTATCACAATTAAAAGAGAGCCAATAATCGCTGCCGGCATAAAAGCAGCGTCACCTGTCCAAATTTGAAAGCCGATTGCCATCATCATGATCGGCAGGCCGATATTGTGGAGCCAGAAATGAATTCGTGCCAGCTTTGTCTGGGCGGCAGCGGGATAAAAATGATAAATAAGACCAAAAAGCGCCATTGAAACCCATCCAAGCAAATTAATGTGGGCATGTACGGAAGTTAACCTGAAATCATGAATGATGCCCATTGTCATTCCAAGCAAGACGCCCGCAACAAAATAACAAACAGCAATCTTCAAATACAGCTTTTCCATCAATTCCCCTCCCTATATCATCATATTTATTCTTTGTTTATTATAGTAAGCGTATTGGAAGAAAGAACCTTAAGCGCTTTCTTTCTGTCAATATTTCTGTTGGAGAGTAAATGACCATGCTGTTGGGTATAGGGATGTATAATTAATAAAGGAGGGAGCCTATGGCGATTGTTCAATTATTGAAAAAGGGAAATACATCATCCGGCATTGCGGCACTTGGTAACACGATTCTCGCAATTTTAAAATTTTTTGCCGCTGCATTCAGCGGGAGCGGAACGATGTTTGCGTCAGCAATGCATTCACTTGCGGATGCCATTAACCAAGGATTTGTTTTCTTTGGAAGCTCGCTCGCTGAAATGAAGCCGTCTAAGCGGTTTCCGACCGGATTCGGCCGCGTCGTCAATATTTTTTGTATGATAGCGGTCATTGTTGTATCGATTATGGCATATGAAACGATTTTAAAAGGATGGAAATTACTTCAGCATCCGGAAGAATCAACCGATTTTTTATTAAATGCATTGGTATTGCTGGCCGCGTTTATTATTGATGGATTTATTTTATTTAAGGCAATGAAAGAGATCTTGCATGAAGCGCGCGTGGAGAAAAAAGGGAATATTGTCGCTCAGGCATTTAAAAATGTCGGCAAGGCTTCGCCAGCCACACGACTTGTATTTTATGAGGATTTAGTAGCGACAGCTGGAGCTGTACTTGCATTTATCGGGATCAGTCTTGCTGAATTCGGTATTTTAGCGGCAGATGGAGCGATCACAATTCTAATCGGCTTACTTATGATTTTTGTCGCGTTCCGGGTCGGTTACGACAATATGATTGGTCTCATTGGTGTTGCGGCGCCGATTGAAGTGGAAATAAAAGTGGGACAGGTTATTTTAGAGGATACGGATGCTGTGGATATCCATTCGCTGCGAATTATGCAGGAGGGGCGTTCGTATCATGTAGATGGCATCGTAGAGCTTCGTAAAGGATTAACTCTTGCGGATGCAGATGATATTAAATTCAGGGTGAAAAACCGCCTTCTCAATCAACCGGAAATAAGCGATGTAACCCTTGGCATTATTGAAGATGATGGAGCGACAAGCTGGACTTCCTCTCCCAAACCATTATAAAAGAACCGTATGGCGGCTGCCATCTGGTTTTTCCAGTCAAAAAGGCGGATATGACCTATAATGAAAAGCAAGTTTTGCTTGAGAGGAATTTCACTTTATGCACACGCACCGTTTATTTTTCCCAGGCTGCATCCCTTCTGATGAGATGATTTCTGCCGGGCAGGCGCGAATTATAAATAATTCATAAAATATTCACTATGCGCTGGATCTCAATCTTGTATTTTAGCGATTAAGGAGTATTTTTTAATGCCGGCAAAAAAGGTTTCAACATTATTTAAAGATCCAATCGCTTTGTAAATAAGAAAACATTTTTTATTTCTAATTTTGGACAAAACGGCCGCAATCATGTGTTTTCAAGCAGTTGGATTGCCTCATTAATTTTTGAATAAAATGAAGGCTGTGCCGCACACTATACAGGCAACATATTTTATTCAGGAGGCGATTTTGAATGACTTCACCACAATTTAATCATGGGGCACATGAAGTACTTGATGTTCATGAAGTGTTATCATGTTCAGTTGGCGCATTAAATAAATATACAATGCTGCGCTCAAAAGTACAGGATCCGGAACTTTTGGACATTTTAAATCGCCAGTATGCATTTATGGTGCAGGAGTATAATACAACGGTCGATTGTTTCAAGTCTGGAAAGGACCCTGCTTTTCCCACAAAAAGCTATATGATGAAACAAGACAACGAATTTATATACGGTCTTGAAGCAAAACAGCCGACAAAGCCTATACAAACAGAAACGGAAATCAATGACGAAATCATCTCCGGATTTATGCTCGGTGCGCATAAATCCGGTGCAGCGTTAAAAACATATGCTGCACTAGAAGCGACAAACCCGGTTGTTCGCCGAGTTTTAGCAGACTCTGTGCCGAACTGCATTGAAATGGCATATGAAATTTCAATTTATCAAAACAAGCACCGATATTACCAGGTGCCGCAGCTTTCTGAAGCAGATATGCAGATGATGCAGCAATGCTATGCACCGGCAACTCAAACTATCCCTCAATAAGATTGAAAACCGCCCTTGCGTATTAGGGCGGTTTTTTTGTACCATAAAAGAAAAAAGCTGTTACTACAGAGGATTTTTCGTAAAGCGAGGCTGAACGAACATTATTTTTTGTATGATATTATTTACAGGAGATAGTTAAAAGAACGAATGGCTGACCAATACATAAAATATAATATTTTCTTGGTGTTTCCGGATATCCTGCGGTGATATTCGCATGCCTAAGTACGGTGAGAGCGAGCGGCAGCGTATCTTAAAAATTGATATCTGATCGCATTTAAGGAGGAAAACATGAAGTTAGTTTCATTAAATATTGGCAAGCCGGCTGAGCTGTCATATAAAAAGAAAACGGTTTTATCAGGTATTAAAAAAAGACCGGTTCAAACCTCACTTTATTTGTCCAACATTGGGTTCATTGGAGATGGACAAGCGGACCTTATTCATCATGGCGGGGAGGACAAAGCCGTTTGTGTGTATGCACTTGAGCATTATGCATATTGGGAAGAAACATTTAATCGGCCGCTGCCGCCTGCTGCTTTTGGTGAAAATGTAACGGCCGCAGGAGTGCTTGAAACAGATGTCCATGTCGGTGATGTGTTTCAATTGGGAGAATCGATTGTGCAAATCAGCCAGCCGCGTCAGCCATGCTTTAAACTCGCCGCGCTTCATCATGAACCGAAACTTGCTCTTCTAGTAGAAGAGACAGGTTATACAGGTTTTTATTTCCGTGTTTTAACAGAAGGAAAAGTTAAAATCACCAGTGAGCTGAAGCGGACAGAGATCCATCCAGCCAAAATAACGATAAGTAAAGCAAACACCATCATGAATAATAAAAACGCTGATCGGGAAGATGTTCACATGCTGAGTCAGTTAGAAGAATTAGCCGAAAGCTGGAAAAAACCACTTCGTATACGGTTACAGTAATATAAAATGACCAGGGGGAAATAAAGCTCCCTGTTTTTTTGTGATCATTCCATGAATAAATTTTGACGATAATATGAAATAAGTTTGACAATTTTGTGAATATGGGTAAAATAGAAAGTAAGAAGGAGCTGATTAAGAATGACAACAGAACAATTGAAAGTGCTATCATTTATTAAATACTTTTCGGGTGCCGGATGTATCATTGGAGCAAGTATCTTTATTATTAGTTTATTTGCAAGCGGTCTCAACGAAGGGTTTATGATGTCGATTGTTGGAGCGACCATTCTTGTCAGCTCCATGTGGGTGTTCGGTATTGGTTTAATGTTTGTGTTAATCGAAAATCTTAGTGCAAGACGGCAGAATATAAACCAATAAAAAAACCCGGAGCGGAATAACCCGCCCCGGATTTTTATTGGTAACCCCAGATCATCGTAAGTAATGTTCCAAGGATCGTCACTACACCGACAAACAGGGCGTAGATGATATTCGTATACAATGTTTTTTTATCTTCTGATTCGCCGATATGCATGAAGAGAAGAAGCTGCACGCTTGCCTGAGCAATCGCTGTAACAATTAAAATAGCCATTCCCATTTTGTATGACATATCAAAAGTGAGAACCGATAATGCAACGACAGACAGGACAAGAGAGAACATAAAGCCCATAACGTGCTGCTTCGGAAACAATTGCTTCATCATAGTACCATCAGTCCTTTCAAATAAACGAAGCTGAAAATGAAAATCCAGACGACGTCAAGGAAATGCCAGTAAAGTGAGAAGATAAACGATTTATTAGCTGTTTCCGGTGTCAGTCCGCGTTTTCTTACTTGAAGCAGGATCGCTGTTCCCCAGAAAAGACCGAATGTTACGTGCAAACCGTGTGTGCCAAGCAGTGTCATCAAGGCTGAAAGAAACGCGCTTGTTTGGATCGTTGCACCTTCATTCACATACGTTACAAACTCATAAATTTCAACGCCGAGGAAGCCAAGACCGAGCATAAGTGTAATGACAAAGAACGTCATCATCGCTTTTTTCAGTCCAAGCCGCATAGCATGAATCCCAAGACCGATAGTAAAACTACTTGTCAGAAGTAAAATTGTTTCAATCATAACCGGCGGCATATGGAAGATTTCCTGCGCGCTTGGTCCAGTGCCAAAGCGGTTTTCAAGTGTAAAGTAAACCGCAAATAATGTTGAAAACAAGGCGATCTCAGCACCTAAAAAGATCCAGAAGCCGAGAATTTTCAGCCGGTTTTCTTCGGTGCTGTACTCGAGTGGCAATGATTCATCTATTTTCACTTCTTGTCACCTCCAAGTTCCCGTTCTGTCCGTTCAATTTCTTCCACTGAAATGTAATAGCCATGATCTTGTTCAAACGAACGGAGTGCCATGAAAACAAAAATGGCAATCGTGAATATGATAGCCGGAATCCACCAGCTGAAAACAGCGCAGAAGCCTGCGGCAAAAAAGGCGCCGCTCATTAGGAATGGCATACCGCTGTTGCTCGGCATATGAATTGGCTCATAAGGGTCATCGCTAAGCATCCGGTTATTTTTCTTCGCAAACCAGAACGCATCGAGTTCATTAATTTTCGGTACACGTGCAAAGTTGTATACCGGCACAGGGCTGTGTGTAGCCCATTCAAGAGAACGCGCATCCCATGGATCTCCATCCTCATCGCGCGGGCTGTAGCGGATGCTCCAGTAAATGTTGTAGACGAGAATGATAAAGCCGATCCCAAGACCAACGGCGCCAATGAATGAAAGCATATTAAGAGGGCCGTAGCCAGTGCTTTCAGAGTACGTATACATACGGCGTGTCATTCCGTTTAGTCCAAGAATGAACAGCGGGAAAAACGCCACATTAAAGCTGATTGTGATAAACCAAAATCCAAGTTTTCCAAGCTTTTCGTTTAAGCGGAAACCGAATACTTTCGGGAACCAGAAATGGAATCCGGCAATAACCGCAAATACTGTTCCTGGAATTAATACGTAGTGGAAATGCGCTACAAGGAACATTGTATTGTGGTATTGATAATCGGCACTCGCCATCGCAAGCATAACACCTGTAACCCCACCGATTGTGAAAATCGGAATAAACGCAAGAGAATACAGCATTGGTGTTGTAAAGGAAATTTTCCCTTTATGCAAGGTAAGCAGCCAGTTAAATATTTTCACCCCGGTCGGTACAGCAATCGCCATCGTTGAAATAGAGAATATGCTGTTGACCATAACGCCGTGGCCCATTGTGTAGAAATGGTGCGCCCAAACAACGAAAGAAAGAAGGGAAATCGCAACCATACTGACAACCATCGACTTATACCCGTATAAGTTTTTACGGGCAAAAGTGGAAATAATTTCACTGAAAATACCGAAAGCAGGAAGAATAACAATATATACTTCAGGATGTCCCCAAACCCAGAACAGGTTCGCCCAAAGCATGTCCATTCCACCGTCCTGCATCGCGAAAAATTTGGTGCCAAACTGGCGGTCCATTGTCATTAGGGCAAGCGCCACAGTCAAAACAGGGAATGCGAACACGATAATAACGTTTGTGATTAATACCGACCATGTAAACATCGGCATTTTCATCCATGTCATACCAGGTGCGCGCATTTTTAAGATTGTCACAACAAAGTTAATACCTGTCATCAATGTACCAAGACCGGCAATTTGCAAGGAAAGTGCGTAATAGTTATTCCCGACAGTCGGGCTGAATTCAAGACTGGCAAGCGGGAAATAAGCAGACCAGCCGGCATCCGGTGATCCTCCAATAATAAACGAGATGTTAAACAGTCCCGCACCGGCTGCAAACAGCCAGAAGCTTACTGAGTTCAAGCGCGGGAACGCTACGTCGCGCGCGCCAATTTGCAACGGAATAATTACGTTCATTAATCCGATAATAAACGGCATCGCCATGAAAAGAATCATAATAACGCCATGCGTTGTAAAAATTTCATTGTAATGCTGGGCATTAAGCAGCCCATTTTCCGGCATAGCGGTCTGACCGCGCATTAAAAGGGCATCAACGCCGCCGCGGAACAGCATGATAAGCGCTACTAATATATACATAACGCCAATTTTTTTATGGTCGACGGTTGTGAGCCATTCACGCCATAGGTAAGCCCATTTTTTGAAATAGGTAAGCCCCACAACAATGGAGATAGCGCCGACAATAATGCTGATCATAGCAGCAAATAACATCGGATCGCCGGTGAAAACGAAAAATTCGTCCCATTTCATACGTTGTTAACTCCTTTCAGATTTCTAAATCTTATTCTGCTTCTTCTGCATCCTTATGATTGAAGTGATCAGTCTCTGAAGAAGGAGCTGTTTTCATCTCTTCCTCATCTGAAACAGGTGCTCCATGATGTTGGCCTTCAGGAGCCGGACTAAATTCTAAATGTGTTGATGAATAGGTTTGACGTCCAACAAAGTCTGTTTCAAGAAGTTCATCAAATTCTGCCTCTGATAGTTCAGGAGCTGTTGTTTTTACATCATTCACCCATTCTTCATAGTCAGCCGGAGTCATCGCCTGCGCTTCAAATTCCATTTGTGCATATCCTTGACCATTAAAGTTCGAGTTCCGGCCCATAAATGAACCAGGCACATCTGCAGCCATATTAATTTTGGTTACATGGGCGCTCATTGCATATTTTTGACCGGCAAGCTGTGGAATCCAGAAACTTGTAATCGGTCCGTATGAATAAAGTCGGAATTCAACCGGACGATCCACAGGCATATTCACATAGTTCACGGTTTCAATGCCTTCTTCTGGATAGCTGAAGTGCCACTTCCAGTTCGATGACGATGCATAAATAACGAGCGGTTCCTGGTCTTCATAGCCTAATGGCTTGCTTTCAACTTCGCTCGTCGTCTGGACAGTCACAACAGACAAAAACACAACGATAATGATCGGAATAACCGTCCAAATAATTTCAAGCGTTTTGCTGCCATGTTCATGAGGAGGTTCATAATCATCTCCCATTTTTGAAGCCCGGTATTTAACGAGCATGAACGCATATAACACATAAACGACAAATAAAATACCAGCCATCACAATGATGGACAAAATGATCGTGTCAGATAACGTTTTGGCTTGTGGTCCTTTTGGATCAAGTATCATAAGCCGGTTTTCACACCCTGCAAGCACTGTAGCGATAGTGAAAATTGCTGACAGTAACAGCCATTTCTTTTTCATGCTATACCCCTTTCTTATGTAGTTACCTAGTAAAGCGAAAAGATTGTTAATATATTCACAATTGAGCAGTTTAAGGTAGATAAACAAGAATTACAACGATCTTTTCGCCTTCTCTTATGCTAATCCTATTAGGAGTAAAAAACAATCCTTTAGCGGGAGTGTCACAAAAAATTCAACAGTTTTCGAGCCTTTGCCGAAAAGGGGAAATTCTGGATGGCTCTTTTCTGAAAAATATGTCTCTATGATTATCTCATGCGGAACAGGGTAATCTATAAAAAGAAATGATAAAAAGGAGTGCTTTGTATGGCGAAAATTATTGCAATTTTATCAAGTGGTCATAAAGATGAAAAAAATAATTACGAAACCGGCTGGTGGGCAGAGGAACTTTTTGCACCGCTTGTACTGCTGGAACAAGCAGGGCATACTGTTGATCTCGCATCGCCTCTTGGCGGCAAACCAGTGCTCGATCAAGTGAGCCTGCAAGAGGATTACGATCCAGAAGGCAAGTATAAAGCGATGTACGAGTCCGGACGTGCAGACGATACGTTAAAATTATCAGAAGTAAACGCGGGTAAATATGATGCGGTTCTGATTGTAGGCGGGCACGGAGCAATGTATGACTTAGCAAAAGATGAATCCCTTCATAAGCTGATCAATACCATTTATGACAATAAAGGTATTGTGGCAGCGGAATGCCACGGACCGGCGCCACTTATTTGGACAAAACGGCCAGATGGGAAAAGCATTATTGCGGGCAAAACGGTGACCGGTTACCCGAATGAAATTGAGCCGGAAGGGCTTCTCGATATTTTACCGTTCAGCTTGGAAGATGAGTTGACTAAAACGGCGCAGTACGACAAAGGCAGCCTTGAGAAAAAAGCGCATGCTGTATGGGCCGGCGACCAAATCGTCACGAGCCGTGATCCATTTTCCTCTGAATTAATGGGTGAAGAACTGGTGAATGCTTTAAAAAAAGGTAAATAAGCGGGACAAATGTCTTTCTTTATTTGGACACTTTCACTAAAATCAAGTGAAAGTGTCTTTATTTGTATTAAAAAGCAAAACAGGAGGAATGAAAGATGACGTTAGGTCCGCGCGTCTTTAAAACAGGCATTGCCGTAACACTATCTCTATACATATGTTTTTTCTTAAACCTTGAGCCAGCTGTTTTTGCGGCAGTGGCAGCTGTTTTTACGATTCAGCCATCCATTTACCGTTCTTGGAGACAGCTGCTGGATCAGGTTGTGACCAATACAATGGGTGCTGCAGTAGCCCTTTTTTCTATTTACCTTTTAGGGGACAATCCGATTATCATTGGGCTGTTAATGATGCTGGTGATTTCATTAAGCTTAAAAATGAAAATGGAAAGCACAATCCCGCTGACGCTTGTTACTGTACTGGCCATTATGAGCGCTCCAGGCAATGAAGATATCGATTTTATACTCAATCGCTTTTTTATTATCCTGGTCGGGATTGGGTCTGCTTTGGTTGTCAACCTGCTTATATTCCCGCCAAACTATAAGAAGAGTTATCTTGAAAAAGCGACGTCCGTTTTTCAAAATATGTCTTTGCTGCTGCGTACAGCTGTGTCTAATGAACTCACCGAAACGTCTTTCCGTGGGCAAAGTAAACAGCTTCAGCAGGATATTCAAAAATTAGAAGATCAGTATAAAATTTTCGATGAAGAACGGACAAAGCTGGCTAAATTAAAACCGCTTGATGTACGGGAAATCGTTGTGTTTAAACAAATGCTCAAAACCCTGCAGCAGGGGGAAGAAATATTAGAGAATATTGAAGAGCACTATTTTCAAAGCGGGGCCAGTGATGAAGAAGATTACTTGTTTGACGCTCATATTGAAAAATTAATAAAATACCATGAATATTTGTTTTTAAAATATGAGGGGAAAATAAGACAGAAAGAAAATGATCATGAACTAAACGAAATGAAGGAAAGCGCAGCATTTTTTGAGCGGGCGCTGGACATTTACACGCAAAACAAAGATAAAAAATTCCGGTTATTGATCATTGCCGCTTCTATTGTTGAATATACGTTTCATCTGCAGCGGCTTGACCAATTAATCGATCAATATTGTAAAGCAACAAAAAAGTAAGAAAGAGGGGATTTGCATGACCTATTTATTGTTAATTGTCGGATTCGCATTATTAATCAAAGGGGCGGATCTTTTTGTAGAGGGTGCGTCAAATATTGCTTGGCTTGCTCCGTGTACCGCCTATTTTAATCGGTTTAACAATTGTTGCATTTGGAACAAGCTCTCCTGAAGCGACTGTCAGTATTATTGCCGCATTAGAAGGGAATAATACTGACAGTCGCTCTTGGAAATGTTAATGGGAGCAACATTTTTAATATTCTATTTGTGCTTGGTGCATCCTCTGTTATTTCTCCGCTTGCCATAAATGACAAAGTGTTTACTGATGTAATAATTATGATTGCTTTAACGGTTCTGCTACTGATTTTCTCGAGAACGAACTTTAAAATCGGCAAGAGAGAAGGGATGGTACTCGCATCCGCTTATATCGTCTATCTAATTTATATTATTTTGCGAAATTAACAAAATTTCTTCTTTCCGAAATCCTTTAATATAATTAAAAACTCTGCCATTAGTATCTACTCCAGATACATAAGCTAAATGAATACTGGCACCAGCATTTTGAAACAGGTAAAAATACAAAAGAAAATATGACTTGGCTAAATGTAAAAAAGCATCCTTCTGTGAAAAAGGATGCTTTTTTACATTTATTCTACAAATATCTCGAACTGACATTCGGGCATGTGTTATAATGAAAAAGCAATAGCAAAGGTTTCTCAAGGGTGGTCGGCTCACTCCACTGTCAAAGCATGTCTTTGCAGGAATGGAGGTGAGGCCGTATGACTGTATTTGAATCGCTTATGTTTACCGTAGCGTTTACGGGGCTGGTTATTTCAATTCTGTCATTCCAGAAAAAAGATTAAAACCGCCCTTGAGGTTTTAGCGAGCCCGGGCGGTTTTAGCCTGTTGTGACGCCGATTCCCGTAATGGAAACCAGCTATTGTAATCGCCTTTTCGATGCTGGACACATCGAAAAGGCTTTTTTAATGTATGCTGATCTACTGTCATTATACCCGATTGAAGCCATTTTGAAAACGAAAAGAGTTTTGCTATGATAAGGACCAACAATATTAAAATGGAGTGGTTGACATGGACTCATTTCGTATTGCAGAAGAGCGAATCAAAAAAGCGCTTGAAGAAGGCATGTTTGACAATTTACCTGGGGCCGGCAAGCCGCTGCCAAAGGATGAACTCGAACATTTGCCGCCAGAGCTGCGCATGCCGGTTAGAATGATGAAAAACGCAGGATTTACACCAGAAGATGCAAATCTTCGCCAGGACATGCGCAATCTCGAGCGGCTTATAAATGACTGTGTAGACCCTGAACAAAAGCGTGACTTAAAACAGCAGCTGGATGAAAAATTACTTCGCTACAATCAAATGCTGTCGAAAAAAAGAATCAATACAAATTCAAGCATTTTTAAAAATTATGAGCAGAGAATTGAGAAAAAGCTTTTTGGTAAATAAGCATTGATTGATTTTTTAATTTACATTTCATTATCGGGAATGGCACTGCCCGTCAGCTTAAACTTATGGGTTACTTCTTTTAATTCTTCAGCCATTGCTGCTAACGCTTTTGCGGACGTATTGATTTCTTCCATGGAAGCAAGCTGTTCCTCGGTTGAAGCTGCAACTTCTTCTGAGCTGGACGCATTTTCTTGTGCAAGATTTGATATTTCATTGGCCGAAAGGGATACTTCTTCTACATTTGTTGATATTTGCTGTACGGTAGCGGTAATTTCTTCTATTTGCGGTGTAATGTTTCTTGTTCTCTCTATAATTTGATGAAACTTTGTTGACGTTTCAATGGATACTTCGACACCTTGTTCCGCATTTTGCATAACATCGCCCATAATTTTCACAGAGTTTTCCATATCTTTTTGAATATGGTTGATCAAGTCGGCAATTAATTTTGTAGAGGACTGCGACTGTTCCGCCAATTTTCTCACTTCGTCAGCAACAACGGCAAATCCTTTTCCCTGCTCGCCTGCACGGGCTGCTTCTATAGCCGCATTCAACGCCAGCAGATTCGTTTGATCAGCTATGCCGCTTATCACATCCAAAATTTTGCCTATTTCTTTTGAACGTTCGGAAAGGGATTCAATGACTTTATTGGACGCACTAACCGATTCATGAATAAATCTCATTTGAGTTAGGTTATTTTCAACGGAATGACCGCCTTCTTCCGCTTCAGATGCTGTTTCTCTTGCTATCTCTGCCACTGCTGTGGACCTTTCTGCAATTCGTGTAACACCTGTCAATACCTCGTCTAATGAATTAGAATTTCTTTGCAGTTTGTCTGTTGAGGCTTCCGCCGTGCTCGCAATTTCTTGAATCGCAGAAGCCACATGTTCTGTCGCGGCTGTTGTTTGGTCTGCACCAGCTGTTAATTGTTCAGAAGAGGCTGCTACTTGTTCGGCCGATATGGCGACATGCTGAATTAATTTTTTCATATTATTCGTCATATGATTGAAATCTAAAGCCAGCTGACCAATCTCATCTTTGGAATGGACAGCAACTTTTTCGCCTGTAAAATCCCCATCAGCTACTTTGTTTAATTCTTTTCCAATATGGATGATTGGTTTTATCAGCCGGTTTGAAAAATAATTAACGGCAAAAGCGCCGATTAGGACAGCTGCAACCATAATAATGGATAAAAACAGCAAGATGTTATTTGCGCCTTCACTAAATTCTGTTACGTATGCTCCTGTTCCTACAATCCACCCCCAATGAGGGTCCATTTCGACATAAACTACTTTTGTTTCTACTTTGTCTGAGTTTGGAAGTGGATATTTATATGTAACATAACCGCCGCCGCTTGCTCCTATTTCAAGAAACGATTCTCCAACCATAACACCGTCTTCTGATTTAAGGTCAATAATACTATTTCCTTCATTTGCAGGGTTCATAACAGAAACAGCGTCCTCATTCACGGCAAACACATAGCCGGTTTCGCCAACCGTATAGTCTGTATTGACAGGACGTTTATTCTCCGCGTCTTTTTCACCAAGTATTTCCTGGCGGAGTTTTTCTTGTGCTTCTTCGAGTGTTAAATTGCCTGCTTCGACTTCTTCATTAAGCAGATTAATCATCGCAATGGTCATCTTCACCTGGCTTTTGAGCTGTGCTTCCCCGGATTGATCCAATTCATTTTTGGAAAGATTATAGGAACTTAAACCTACAATCATAGCCGGAATTATTAATATACAAAGGCACAAGATAACTAATTTCCCTTTAAGAGTTTGCAGCTTCATTTTTAATCAATTTTCTCCTTTAACTAAAACTAAATATACGTTTTAGCATTCTCTTTTATTAATTTACCTTTAGGATTATACAGACTATTCGGTCATTCAACAATGAGGTAATTAGTAGAAAAGTCCTTAAAAATCAAATTTTCTGTGAACTTTTCCTTATATCAGGTTTATGCTTTTTAATGGAATGAGGATTTTTATATGACACATTGTTTCATTCACAAGTGTGAAATAGAGGAAAGACCATTGGTTGGAGGGAAAAAGCCATTCTTTTTTATCTTTTCAACATACCTAAGCGATATATTAAAAAAGACCGAGTGCGCGAAAGCTCGGCCGTTAGGGATTGGTATAAAGTACAATCCTCTCCAACTACGTTTACGTTGTTGGAAGGAACGTGCTGAGTCGTAATAGTAGTTCTAGTCAGCTTTCCTTAAAAGGAAGAGCCCACCGCTGATCCGTTTTATGTTACTGAAAAAATTAGTTTAAAACAGCATGATGAAAGTTTAAACCCAAAACTTCTTTCAGAGATAGGGAATGGTTATCCGCAAAAATAAAAAGGATATCAAAAAAAGCCGGGTTGTTACGGTAACAGGAGATAACATTCAAAGCTGCTTTGTATTCATATTGTTTCATGGAGTCTGCTTTATCCAAAATAGCATCATAGATAAAGCGCCAAGGATTTATTCTTAGTGATTTTATTGTTGGTTTAACTGCTAAATGGATTTAATTTCGAGGGCAACAGTTAACTCTCCGCGAGATACTTCGCCTAAATGCCACCACCATTCTTCAACTGGCCGCTTTGTATCGGCAAAATCATAAGCTGCCTGAAGATGGTGTAATAAAGCCTCAGCATGTGCAAGCATTTTGCAGTCACACTTTTCGAGTTCTTTCTTTTCTTTTTCAGTCATAAGATGCTGAACTTCATTCATTTCACTTCTAATGTGAAGGATTTCAATTGTCTCTAAGGGACTTACCTTAAAATTATCAATGTCGTCATATAATTTCTTAATTTCATATAGATATAACATATTATCACCTCATTGTTAGAATAAATGATCTGACCAGTTATAATTAAAATTATATTAATTTTCAGATAAATTGTAAAGTTAAATGGAAAAAATGGAAAATGTTTCAGGATAATCGATTGAAATATTACCCTCACAATTTATAGCTAACCTCGCTGGCGTACGATAAAATTGGAGGGAGTCTGATTAGAGGGAGAAATAACATTGGAACAAATAATAGCAATAGTTATCGTGATAGCAGGGATTTTATTGGCAGTAGGTATATTTAAATGGATCGTAAGCGGAATTGTTAAATTGGCTTTTGGGGGAATCATTTGTTTTGTTGTCTATATTGCTTTTATCTATATAAAAGGGCTTTGGGGATTTTAAGCAGATGAAAAAAGAAAGAGATTTCCGTTTTAATAGACTGATCTGAATAACTTCCAGAGATAGAGAACCCCTTAAAAGATAGACACAATTGGGTTATATCGAGTGTGTTGAATGTCGAGTTTATCGTGATTTAATTGATAATGTGATTGGTCAGCTTGGACAAACTTTACCGGAAAAGATAAGCGGAAAACTGGAAAGCATTGAGTATCTAGAAGTTTACATGATGTTTATTTTATGATCATCAGAGAATACTTTAAACCCAGGGATTCCACTGAAGTGAGAACATCAATCAAAAAAATTCTGGATGAACAGAGATTTTTTTGATTGATAAACAAGCCATTAAACAAGCAGTTAAGGATGAATGGTTCGCAGAATTAGTATCTATTCACTTGAAAGAGGGAAAAGATTCAGATTATATAATGAACGCATTGATGATTAATGTAGATGGATGAATATATACGGTTTCAATAAGTTTTTCATGAAGACAAAAATTTGAAAAGGAATGAAGGCAGGAAATACGCCGGTGTACCGTTTTAGGGCTTATTTTATGCTGTAAGACCTGATCCTGAATAAAGCGGCGGATCGTCGATGTCTGCAGCTGTGATACATCTAGCGGCCGGTTATGTGCAAGAAGAAATTGTTCCAGTGATTTTAAGTCGTATGCGTAGCCGGTCAGCGTATTGGCTGCATAGTTTTTTTCGACCTGTAAATACAATAAAAACTCATCGATGGCATGATGAAAGTTCAAATACAAAACCTCCTTGAGAAATGGTGGATGGTTATCGGCAAAAATAAGCAGATTATTGAAACAAGCCAGGCTGTTATGTAAACAGGAGATAACACTCAAATTATCGTTAACTTGCGAAATACAGGTTAACGATATCAATTATTATGGGGAGTTGAGAGGATGAAGCCTGATTTAACAAATTTCTTTCGAAGTTAACATAATATTTATTATAGAAAGTTAAATATATTTTTTCTCATTAGTTTAGTATACTTGTAATAGTGAGAAAAAAGAGAAAAAATTCACTTGCTTATGAGTAACATTTTTCAATCCAATTGATTGTTTTTGATTTTAAATACCTATGATCAATTAAGTCATCTTTATGAAGCAAAAACATTCGGTACGCCTATTGATAATCTTCGTGATCTTCGGGAAATTGAACGTTTGACACGAGAACCGATTCCAGACGGTGAATAATAATATCTTCCACAGCGATAACAAAAATGCTGCAGCCGCTTTTTAATTCAATTTCAATGATTTTTTCTTCGCTGCCTTTCAAATGGCTGGAAGGTATTTCAATGGCCAGTTCAAGTTTTCGTGATACTACTCACGTGATGTTCTGCTGAATCCGAGTTCTTCTGTCAGCAGCTTATCAAATTGCTCCCACCCGCTGGAAATAAAATCAATATTGTGCGTTGTGTAGTAGTTCAACGTGTACAATTCAACAGTGAGACCTCCTACAACTACTGGTTTTATATTATGGCTGGCCATATACTCGGTTAAAGTCCGGCAAACTTAAACATGCGCTTACGTATCGGAAGCTGCAATAAAGAAGCTAATTTTAACCAATTGGCGATAAAAAAGACGTGACCCAATTTATATGGGCCCCGCCTTTAAGATGTTCTTTTCACTGTATTCATTTCTTGCTTTTCTTTTTGCGCAATGCGTTTTTCTTTTCGCACTACATACCCTGTGAGCGGAATCCAAATAATTACTAGTGCAATAAAGATCGCGGTTTCCACAGAATTTGAAATGCTTGTGTAATTTAGAACAGCATTTAAATTAGTCATAATAAGCATGCCACTAACGATGACAGCTAATACACGTGTCGGCAGGCTTTTGACTATCCATGCCGCAAATGGCGCGGCGATAACACCGCCAAGCATAATCGCACCCGCCCAAAGCCAGTTAATTTTGTCCGGGCCAAGTGAAATCATAAAGCCGATTGTGGCAGCAGTTGCAACGGCAAATTCACTGGCTGCAACAGTTCCGATTACCATACGCGGCTGCATGCCTTTTTGGGAGAGTAAAGCAGGCGTTGCAATCGGTCCCCATCCGCCGCCGCCACTGGCGTCAAAAAAGCCGCCTACAAAGCCTAACGGAATAAAGAATCTGTTCGTTGGCGGTTTTGGCTTTTGTTTCCTTGCATCTTTTAAGAAAAGAAAGCGTCCAAGAATAAACAATCCGAGACAAAGCAGGAATCCAGAAATGTATAGGCGTACATAATCTCCCGTCAGGTTGCTCAAAAATGTCGCGCCGGCGAATGCACCAATTGCACCCGGCACAATGAGTTTTCTCAGCATCGCTTTATCTACATTGCCGAACTTGCGGTGGCTGATACCGGATGCTGCCGTTGTAACGACTTCTGCCATATGAACAGAAGCGGATGCAATGGCCGGCGCAATCCCTGCGGTCAGCAACAGTGTTGTCGATGTGAGGCCATAGCCCATTCCAAGCGACCCGTCAACGAGCTGGGCAGCGAGCCCGACGAGTGCAAGAATTAAAAAACGTTCCATATTGGTTCCTCCTGTTGTCTAAAAAGCGGGATAGCGTGAAAAGAGTTCTGTCATATAGTATTCCCGCTCCTCCGGATATTCTAAGTAGCGGGTTTCCACCGCTTTTTTAAGCCAAATTCTCCGCTCTGGCCGATCATGAATGTGACTCTTAATGTATTGTCGTGCATCAAATAAAAAATCCAAATAGTCTTCATACCGCTCATCAAATTCATGCTCAAGCTGGTTCCGTATTTTTGTCGACAATGTCGGGCTTGCCCCGCCAGTCGACACACTGATCATCAGCTTGCCACGAATTAATACAGCGGGGATCTGCGCGTTGCCAAGGTCATTATGCTCCGCATGCACGACAAGTTTTCCGTGCAAAACAGCAAGCTTCGCCATTTGGGCATTAACCTCTTTGTCGTCCGTGACGAGCATAATTAAAAACGCGTCTTCAAGATCAGTCCACTCGACTTTTTTACGGTGAATAAAAATTTTCCCATCAGCCGCCAGCTGTTCAATGGCCGGATGGCATTTTGGGCTGACAATGTGCGGCCGGATGCCGAAGCGAAGCAGGTTTTCAACTTTATGAAATGCGATCGATCCGCCGCCGGCAATCACGACTTTTTGATCGCTTAAATCAATCATAATGGGAAACATACGGGCTCCGACTGTGCGGCTTCTTCCACACGCTCTGCTAATATATGTCCGATCACCGGGGTGTAGCCAAGATGCCTGCATAAATGGACGTCTCCATCCAATTCAAGCTTTTTGATGGCTCTATCCATTGATTTTGTCAATACGCCGGTAAACAGCAAATACGGAACAATAAACAGCTGTTTCGGATTTGATGCAGCCACTTGCCCAAGCGCATCTTCAAAAGCAGGTTCACAGGCGGCCATATATCCAATATACACATCAGTTAACTTGGTTTTTTCTTTAAAAAGGTGAAGAATGCGGCTGAAATCTTCTTTGGTCGCTGGATCGCTGCTACCGCGGCCTACAAGTAGAACGGTCGCATCCGACTGAATCGTTGCTGCTTCTTTCATTCGGTCAATCAGAACATCAATAATTTGTTCATGCACACCGAGCGGCTCACCGTATCGAATCACGGCATCCGGAAATTGTTTTGCGGCATGAGACAATTCAGTCGGAATGTCTTCCTTTGCATGACCTGCTGTTAAAAGAAGAAACGGAATCGCAATGATATCCGTTGCTCCTCTTTCAATACAGGCGCGCAAACCTTCTTCAATAGATGGTTGAGACAATTCAAGGTAGCAAATTTCCTGGATGGGTGCATCAACAAGCGGCATCGTTTTTTTAATGAAATCAGCTGCCTGCTTCGCGCCTTCTTTTACACGCGTTCCGTGGCAAATGTAAAGTACGGCTTTCATCCTTTTGCACCTCCTGAGACATTCAATGTGTTTTCTTTAAACCATTGAAGCTCACTGCGCATTTTCACGACCTCACCGATTACAATCATACTTGGGTTTGTAATACCTTCTTTTTGTGCGACATCATGTATATCCAAAAGCGTACCTGTGACCGTTTGCTGTTTTGCTGTCGTTCCCCAATGAATAAGGGCCGCGGGCGTTTCAGGAGACTTTCCATACTTCAGAAGCTGTTCTTGAATATAAGGAAGGTTTTTCACGCCCATGTAAATAGCGATCGTATCGATTCCTTTTGCTAAGGAAGCCCATTTCATTTCTTCTCCTGCGCCTTCTTTACGGTGGCCTGTCACGATAGCAAAAGACGCTCCGTGATCACGGTGGGTAACAGGGATGCCAGCATAAGCAGGAGCTGCAATACCAGATGTTATACCTGGTACAACTTCAAACTCAATGCCATTTTGCACAGCAAATGCCGCTTCCTCGCCACCTCGCCCGAAAACATAAGGATCGCCGCCT
This sequence comes from Domibacillus iocasae, assembly GCF_001750285.1. Taxonomy (GTDB): domain Bacteria; phylum Bacillota; class Bacilli; order Bacillales; family Domibacillaceae; genus Domibacillus; species Domibacillus iocasae. Next base: position 186,362 of record NZ_MAMP01000012.1, on the reverse strand, counting down.
TTTAACCGGACAACCTGTTTCCCTTGCTTCGCATGCTCAACAAGAAGTTCATTAATGTTCTCCTGCTGAACAAAATGACGATCCGGCAGCTTTCCGCAAAAAAGAAGTTCTGTTCCTTCTTTTGCATGCTCGAGAAGCTCCATACTGATCAAACGATCATATAAAATGACATCTGCTTCCTGTATCGCCTTTAACCCTTTAACCGTAATTAAATCCGGGTCTCCCGGACCTGCACCGACAAGCCATATTTTGCCCATCGTGCCACCTCCGTTCATCGTACATTTCTCTCTATTGTAGCATGTTTTTTTCTTTTAAATAACCGATAATTTGATCGACGCACTCTTCAACGGAGTATTGATCCGTGTTGACAATCAATTCTGGCTTTTCCGGTGCTTCGTATGGAGAAGAGATGCCGGTGAACTCAGGAATTTCACCTGCTCTTGCTTTTTTATACAAGCCTTTTGGATCACGTGCTTCACATTTTTCAATCGGACACTCTACAAATACTTCGATAAATTCATCTTTTCCGAGCAGCGCACGGACGGTGTCACGATCTTCACGGAATGGAGAAATAAACGCAGTGAAAACAAGCTGGCCGCCATCTACAAACAATTTCGCCACTTCACCGATACGGCGGATGTTTTCTTTGCGTGCTTCATCGGAAAATCCGAGGTCTTTATTTAAGCCGTGGCGGACGTTATCGCCATCTAATACATATGTGCTTACGCCAAGGTCAAACAAGCGGCGGGCCGCAGCGTTTGCGACCGTTGACTTGCCGGAACCCGACAGCCCGGTAAACCATAAAACCGCGCTGTGGTGTTTGTTTTTTTGACGACGCTCTTCTTTTGTTAGTGACTGTTCATGCCACACAATATTGTTGTTTGTCATGTCGATTCTCTCCTTATGCGTTCGCAGTTTGTTTCATGCCACGGATTAATACTTCAACAACTTCTTTACGGCTGAATTCTGCTGGCGGAATATCACCTGCGCGAAGCATTTCACGCACTTTTGTACCGGAAAGAATAACATGGTCTTCTTTCGTATGCGGGCATGTTTTCGATGACGCCATGTTGCCGCATTTTTTGCAGAAGAAGCTATGTTCAAAGAATAAAAGCGTAATACCGATTTCTTCTGCTGTAAAGTTTGAGAAAATTTCCTGTGCTTCGTATGTGCCGTAGTAATCGCCAACACCTGCATGGTCACGACCTACGATGAAATGCGTACAGCCATAATTTTTACGGACAAGCGCATGAAAAATTGCTTCACGTGGACCTGCATAACGCATCGCCGCTGGGAATACTGCTAGTTTCACGCGATCTGCCGGGTAGTAATCACGAAGAAGCACTTGATAGCTTTCCATACGGATATCTGCTGGAATATCATCGGACTTCGTTTCACCAACAAGCGGGTTTAAAAGAAGCGCATCGACAATTTCAAGCGCTGATTTTTGAATGTACTCGTGCGCACGGTGAACAGGATTCCGCGTTTGGAAACCGACAATTTTGTTCCAGCCGTTTTCTTGGAAAATACGGCGTGTTTCAGATGGATCAAAATAGAATTCCGCAAATTGTTCGCGTTCAATGCGTTTCACAAGTGTAATCGGACCGCCAAGATAAACAGGTCCGCGGCTATATACTTTTTTCACGCCCGGGTGTGCATCTTCTGTTGTTTTATATACGTTTTGTGCTTCAAGCTGCTGGTCCGGCTCGTAAATGTCTTCAATCTTTAATACACCATAAACCGTGCCGTTTTGCTTTAACAATACTGTATCGCCTTTATCGTAGCCTGACGCATCTTTAACCGGAAGAGTAATCGGAATGCTCCAAACGGTACCATTCGCAAGGCGCATGTCTTTTACAACACTGTCATAATCGTTTTGAGTTAAAAAGCCGGTAAGCGGGCTGAACGCGCCTGTTGCGATTAATTCAAGATCACTTAATGCTGTTGCGTCCAGTTCTACTTCTTTCATAATGCCAGTCAAGTCAAGATCTGGATTGTACTGGTTAATAAGTTGGCCTCCGTGGGCAGCAATGTTTGTCATAAGAATATACCTCCGATAGTAATGAAATCTTATCTAAATACTTGGTTTTAGTGTGAAAAAAAATTAAGATGTTGTATGAAGACCGCATTCTGTTTTTCCAGAACCGCTCCAGCGGCCGGAACGAATATCGTCCATTGAAAATGCTGGTTTCGTACATGGTGCACAGCCAATGCTTGGGTATCCTTGGTCATGCAGCACATTGTAGTCAAGTTCATGTTTTGTCACATAGCGCCATACTTCTTTCCACGTCCAGTGAATAAGCGGGCACACTTTAATTTTTTCAAACCGGTTATCAAGATTTAAATAGTTTGTATTGGCTCTTGATTCCGATTGCTCGCGGCGCAGCCCTGAGATCCAGGCCGTTGATGGCGCCAATGCTTTTTGAAGAGGAATAATCTTGCGAATTTCACAGCACTTATTCGGGTTTGTCGCAAACAAGTCTGGCCCGAATTGTGCAGCCTGTTCCTCAATTGTCATCTCCGGCTGCTGCATACGAATATTCAGCTGCGGATAGCGTGCTTTTACTTTATCAATCGTTTCGTATGTTTCTTTAAAATGATAATGTGTATCAAGAAAAACGATTTCTGCATCTGGTTTTACCTGTGCAATTAAATCGATTAATACGATGCCTTCGATTCCGAAACTACAGGCATATACTAATTTCTCTCCATAAGTATCATATGCCCATTGTAATGTTTCGAGTGCACCCTTTGTTTCTGAATCCGCTGGAAAATCAGGAACTTGATTTTGAAGCTCATTCCACGATTCAAACGTAATCATTCATGCCCACCTCTTTCATTCTCTCTTCTTTATGAATGAGTTTAGTTTATCAGAAAATAATGCAAAGTCAATCCTATTTGCTTACTCGGGATTAAAAAAAGATTTGGTTCCGTTTTCAATTGTCTGTCTGTTCTTTTTTTACCGCAGGGATGATATAATCAGATGCGATGAATTTATTTTGGGAGGAAAAAACATTTGATTACAGTACAAGATGTCAGCCTGCGCTTTGGCGACAAAAAATTGTTTGAAGATATTAATTTGAAATTCACACCTGGGAACTGCTACGGCTTGATTGGCGCAAACGGTGCAGGAAAATCAACGTTTGTTAAAATTCTCGCTGGCGACTTGGAGCCTCAGACAGGCCATGTATCAATGCCAAAAGATGCACGCCTTGCTGTGTTAAAGCAAAATCACTTTGAATATGAAGAGTACAGCGTCATGGAAACTGTTATTATGGGCCATGCGCGTTTATATGAAGTGATGAAAGAAAAAGACGCCATTTATATGAAAGCAGACTTCACAGATGAAGACGGCATGCGCGCTGCTGAGCTTGAAGGTGAATTTGCGGAAATGAACGGCTGGGAAGCGGAGTCGGAAGCAGCAATTTTGCTTTCAGGTCTTGGCATTTCAGATGCAATGCATGATAAATTAATGGCGGACTTGGATGGTTCTGACAAAGTGAAAGTGCTTCTTGCACAAGCGCTGTTTGGCAAACCGGATGTTCTCTTGCTTGATGAGCCGACCAACCACCTTGACATTCAGGCAATCCGCTGGCTGGAAGAATTTTTGATCAACTTTGAAAATACCGTTATTGTCGTGTCCCATGACCGTCACTTTCTTAATAAGGTATGCACGCACATAGCAGATCTTGACTTTGGCAAAATTCAAGTTTATGCAGGCAACTATGATTTCTGGTATGAATCAAGCCAGCTGGCGCAAAGGCTGCAGTCGGATGCTAATAAGAAAAAAGAAGAAAAAATTAAAGAGCTCCAGGCGTTTATCGCTCGTTTTAGCGCTAACGCATCAAAGTCTAAACAAGCGACATCACGGAAAAAGTCACTTGATAAAATTTCGCTTGATGATATTAAGCCGTCATCCCGCCGCTATCCATATGTACAATTTACACCGGAACGCGAAATCGGCAATGATGTATTGCGTGTAGATGGTTTAACAAAAACAATTGACGGCGTAAAAGTGCTTGATAACGTCAGCTTTATTATGAACAATAATGACAAAATTGCCCTTGTCGGAACAAACGAAGGCGCAAAAACAGCACTCTTTAAAATTTTAGCAGGCGAAATGGAACCAGACGAAGGCTCGTACAAATGGGGCGTTACAACAACACAGGCTTACTTCCCGAAAGATAACTCGGAGTATTTTGATGGATCAGACATGACGCTCGTTGAATGGCTTCGTCAATTTTCACCGGCGGATGAAAGCGAAAGCTTCCTGCGCGGTTTTCTTGGCCGGATGCTGTTCTCTGGAGAAGAAGCATTGAAAAAAGCGAGTGTGTTATCCGGAGGCGAAAAAGTCCGCTGCATGCTGTCAAAAATGATGCTGTCCGGCTCAAACATACTGCTTTTGGACGAGCCAACGAACCATTTGGACTTGGAGTCGATCACCGCGCTTAATAACGGCTTGATCAATTTTAAAGGCGCCATGATTTTCGCATCCCATGACCATCAGTTCGTTCAATCAACAGCCAACCGTATTATTGACATTACGCCAAACGGTATTGTGGACAAATCCGTCACATACGATGAATATTTAGATGATGCGGAACTTCAGAAAAAAGTAAAAGCGATGTACGCCTCATAAGAAAAGCGCAAGATGACCGGCCACACAAGCTGGTCGAATGAAGGAACAAAAGCTAAGAATGCAGCTTCAAAACTGCACAAATATATAGCGGTCCCTTACAAAGGGACCGCTTCAGGCTGCCGACTTTGTCGGCAGCTATTTTTCATTTTAAAAACGCCCTCATATCTAGAAGTTTTCAGACATGGTGAGTGTTTCTGACGATTAATTAAAACCAAATCAAGAAAATGATCTGTACGTTTATTGTAGTTTGAAACCGGACACGGTTTGATTCAAATCCTCGGCAAGACTTGCAAGGGATTGGGTTGTTGCCGCCGTTTCTTCACTGGCTGCAGCTGCTTCTTCACTTGCACCGGCAATACTTTCGATTGCACGCATTACATTCCCTGTTTGAGCAGACTGCTGCTCACTGGCTGCTGCAATGTTCTCAATAGAACGCATTACTTCACTTGACTGTGCAGACTGCTGTTCACTAGCTGCTGCAATTTCATTTATCTTTGTAACGGACTCGCGAACCATCTCAGAAATATAGTCGAATGCTTTCTCCGTCTCATTCGTTGCACTTACCCCGTCATTCACGTATACAACACTTTGTTTCGTATTACTTTGAATTTCTTTAATAATATCCGTTATCTCTTTTGTCGCCGTACTGCTCTGTTCTGCTAATTTTCGAACTTCATCTGCTACTACGGCAAATCCTTTCCCTTGCTCTCCTGCACGTGCCGCTTCAATCGCCGCATTTAGGGCTAATAGGTTCGTTTGATTCGCGATTCCGCTAATAACGGTGATAATCTGACCAATTTTCTCTGCATCTTCCTCAAGAAGGCTCATTTGAGCACTTACTTGATTCATGCCATTCATAGATGTTTTAACAATTTTCCCTGCCTCATTTGAGACCTGAAGCATTCCTTCTGAAAGATTTGATGTTTCTTCTGCGCTTTTCGAGATGGAATTAATGGCCTCGTTTAACTCATTAAATTGTTCTTTCATTACACGGGCATCATTGGCTTGACTTTCTGTGCTATTGGCAATGTCCCGGAACAATTCTGTGATGGTCTGCGCGTCATTGGCTTGATTAGAGGCACTGCCTGCGATTTCCTCGGTCGTAGCTGAAATTTCTTGTGAGGATGCAGCCACATTTTCAGATGATACAATAATACTTCCTACTGTTTGTCTTAAACTCATGATCATGTTGTTGACTGAAACTGCTAATAGTCCCACTTCATCTTTTGTATGAATGTCTGTTGTTTTAGTTAAATCACCTTTGGAAACATTCTCCACTAATGCCACAACATTCTTTAATGGTTTTGAAATGATTCGAGCGATGGAATATCCGAATCCAACACTAAATAATACCGCCAAAACAATGACTATTATTGTTATTGTACGAGCAGAATTTGCTAATGCGTCCGCTTCTGCCTTTGATTTTTGACCAAGCTCAATATTTAATTGAATTAACTCCTTTAGAATATCCTGTACTTTATCACCAGCTGCTTTAAATGCAGGCGCTAATGTAAGATAAGCTTCGGTGTCATTAGCATAAGCATACCCTTTTGCTTCGTCTAAATAGCCATAGTATTCTTCTAATGCGGGATGTAATTGATCAAGCAGCTGCTGTTCAGATTCTACCACATATGTATTTTCAAATTTTTCAATACTGGTATCAATTTCCGCTTGGATTTCCTTCAACCTATCCTCCAACTCTTTCTTTTCCTCTGGTGTTTTAGCTACAAACACCATATCGCGAATATTAACACGAATACGCTGATAATTCGTTTCAGTACTCCCTAAATCACTGATTGGGACAACCCGCTCATCATACATGAAAGTAAGCTGTTCATTCACTTTCCCTAAGTTTGTTAAACCAAAAATACCCACTAACCCGACAATAATCGCCATAATTGCAAACGCTGATACTAATTTCACCGACGTTTTTAAATTGTAAAACCAATTCAAAATTGTGCACCTCATTCTTTTTTTGTTATCATATTTATTTATCGACAAATTTAGCATCATTGTTAGCATTTATTTGGCTGTACATAAAAAGTTCATACTATTTGACATTTTGGTAAAACAGGCATAATATCGGCATATCGTTATTTACCGATATGTAAATATTATCATATGGTTAGTTTAAAATCTCTGGACATACTGAAGAAAGAAGGGTGCTGACAATTTTGAAACAGGAATTACATGCGATGAATGACGAAAAAGCAGTTGAAATTTTTAAAGCACTTTCTAATCAGACAAGATTAAATATCCTCCAAATGCTTAAAGATGCGGAAACAAACTTTTCAGCGCAGGCACATGTGATTAAAGAGGCAGATTTTGAAGGCGGCGTTTGTGTGAGCGATATTCATAAAAAAACAGGCACCTCTCAGTCCACAACTTCCCAATACTTATCCATCCTTCTGCAGAGCGGGCTGCTGGAATCGAAAAGAATTGGGCAATGGACGTATTACCGAAGAAACGAAGAAATGATTAAGCAATTCTACCACTATATCGGTTTAAACTTGTGATACATGGCGAAGGAGGAACCAAATGAGCTTGTTAGAACACCGAGCCTATCAAAGAATGTACCAAAAGAACAAAATGACACTTGGCTTTGTCCTGCCGACTGCAAAAATGAGCAAGATGCCTATTATGGAAAATCAATTGAATCTGGCCCGTAAAATTGAAGACTTTGGATTTTCAGCACTTTGGCTGCGGGATGTGACGATGCAGAACCTTATGATTGATGATAATGGCCAAATGTATGATATCTGGATTTATTTAACGTATCTGGCTGCACAAACAAAACAAATTGCATTAGGTACAGCAAGCGTCGTCCTTCCTCTTCGCCATCCTGTACGAGTCGCAAAGGAAGCCGTCTCCATTGATCGATTGTTTCCTGAACGTCTTATCATGGGGGTCGCTTCTGGCGACCGGGAAAAAGATTTCTTCGCTCTTGGTGTATCAAAAGAAAAAAGCGGCGTCCTCTTTAATAAGAATTATGATACGCTTGACCGGCTGCTCCATGAGAACAGCCCGACTATCCATTCCGGTTCAGGCGTCATTGACGGCAGAGAGATGAGAATGTTTCCAAAGCCTTACTCTTCTATTCCGATTATGCCGACCGGCTTCAGCAGCCAGTCGATTGAGTGGATTGCCGAACATGGTGACGGGTGGATTCAATACCCTAGAGACATAAAACAGCAAGCAAGGCTGGTACAGGACTATCGCGGACTGGCAGATGTAAAAGCACCAGGAGTGTTTAAGCCTTTTACGCAAACTTTGTTTATCGACTTATCGGAAAATCCCGATAAACAACCGATGAAAATCCCACTGGGTTTCCATCTTGGACGCAACTATTTAATCGAACTGCTTCATGAGTTTCAGGCAATAGGCGTTAATCATCTGGCGTTCGTTTTATACTTTGCGCAGCGTCCGGCTGAAGATATTATTCAAGAGCTTGGTGAGTATGTTTTACCTTACTTCCCTACACATAACCCTGCTGAAAAAGAGTAAAAGTAAGAAAAAAAGATGACGTGTAGAAATTTATATATGTTTTAGGAAAGGATAACGTTAATTATGGCTGATTTAGTAAAAACACCGCTTTCTGTGCTTGATCCTTCTCCCATTATAGCAGGAGGTTCTGCTGAGCTGTCCCTTCAGAACACCCTTGATTTAGCTAAGAAAGCAGAAAAATGGGGATACAAGCGGTTTTGGCTGGCTGAGCATCACAATTGGGTGGGAATGGCCAGTTCTGCTTCACCGGTTGTCATTGGAAGAGTCGCATCTGTAACCGAAAAAATGCGTATTGGTTCCGGTGCGATGCTGCTTTCTCATTACTCTCCATTATCGGTGGCCGAACAATTCGGGACGCTGGAAGCCTTTTTTCCCGGCCGGATTGATCTTGGCTTAGGCCGCGCGCCAGGCACCGATGCCTACACAGCCCAAGTGTTGCGTCCCCGCGCTGCCGGAGAACCAGAATTTGCAGAGCGGCTTCAAGAGCTTACTGCTTACTTATACGGTTCAGGAACAGCAATGACTAATGGATCACATACATTCCATGCGATTCCTGGCGAAAATTCGGAAGTGCCGATTTGGCTGCTGGGCTCAGGGCTTTACAGCGCCCAATTGGCCGGGAAACTTGGGCTGCCGTTTTCTTTTGCCGGCCATTTTGCTCCAGGCAATATGATGGAAGCACTGGCCGTTTACCGGGAGCATTTCCGCCCGTCCGAAATGCTTGATAAACCATATGTACTTTTATCTGTTCAAGTAGTTGCAGCAGATGAGGAGAAAGAAGCGCAGAGGCTTGCTACCTCCATGTATCAAAAATTTTTATTATTAACCCGTGGACAGCCGGCACCATTGCAGCCTCCTGTGGACAACATGGAGACCATTTGGAGTGAGCGTGAGCGCATAGCAGTAGAAGAACAGCTTTTTACGTCCCTCATCGGGGATCCATCGGGCATTAAACAACAACTAGCAGAGCTGATTGAAAAAACGGAACCAGACGAAATAATGGCCCACACCGAAATTTTTGATCATCAGGCCCGGCTGCGCTCTTATGAAATTTTGGCTGAAGCTGCCAACCACTAAAAGGTTGAACGCAGCGGCAAAGAAGTTAAAAAGTTCTCTTTCGATTTAAAAGATGCGTATCATGAATGCTCCGCATCTATTCTCAAAATTGTTTACAGGCCACTACTTGATTGTTGCATGAAACTGTTTAAGAAAAATAAAAGAACGTATTCTACAGGACAATAATTAAAAAGACAAAAAAATTTCCTTTAGCTTGTATTATAAATAGAAAGAAGTTGAAACTATGTCTGGCTCTAAAAACACAAAACAACTACGCGATATTAAATATTCAGTATTGGATCTTTCGCCGATTGTAGTCGGTGGTACTCCCGCCATTTCGTTTCAAAACACGCTGGATCTTGCCCAGCATGCTGAAAAATGGGGCTTTAACCGGTACTGGCTCGCTGAGCATCACAATATGCCCTTCATTGCCAGTTCGGCCACTTCTGTCGTAATCGGTCATGTGGCAGCCGGCACATCAAAAATCAGGGTGGGTTCTGGCGGCATTATGCTGCCAAATCATGCTTCCCTCGTCATCGCCGAGCAGTTTGGGACACTCGAATCACTGTTTCCAGGACGTATCGATCTCGGCCTTGGCCGTGCACCGGGCACTGACCAGCGTACCGCACAGGCTTTACGGCGTAACCTTGGAAGTAATGGTGAGGATTTTCCGGAACAATTGATGGAACTTCTCGCCTATTTTGACCCGTCTCTGGCGGCAGGGAAAATGCATGTACGAGCTATTCCTGGAGAAGGCCTGAATATTCCAGTCTGGCTGCTCGGTTCAAGCGGATTCAGCGCACAGCTGGCCGGTCAGCTCGGTCTGCCATTTGCCTTTGCCAGCCACTTCTCTCCAAACAACACACTGGGGGCTCTGGATTTATACCGCCGTTCCTTCCAGCCTTCGAATGTGCTCGACAAACCGCATGCAATGGTTGGAGTTAACGTTATTGCCGCAGACACGGACGCGGAAGCGCAGCTTTTGGCTACTACACTGCAGCAGCAATTTCTTAACTTAAGCCAAGGGAATGAAGTGCCGTTGCAGCCGCCTGTAGAAAATTTGGAAGATCATTGGAGCAAATATCAAATCGACGCTTTGCAGCATCAATTGGGCTCTTCCATCGTTGGCAGCCCCGAAACCGTGAAAGAAAAAATGCAGGCGTTTTTAGATGATACCCAAGCGGACGAAATGATGGTCATCGGTCAAATTTTTGATCATCAGGCACGTCTTCGTTCTTATGAAATTGTGGCCGATATTACAAAATAAAAAACACCAACTTGCAACAACTGGATTATTCATTAATTAAGTACGCTGCACACGTTGTTTATATGTGGAAAACGTGTGCAGCACACTATACCAAAAGGAGGTTTAACAATGAATTCTAAATATGAACCAGCTTTTAAACCCTTTACCTTCCCTTCTGGAGTCGAAATTAAAAATCGTATAGTGATGGCACCGATGACGAATACTGCTGCCTGCGATAACGGAGAAGTGTCAGATGAAGAGCTCGCTTATTATCGCGCGCGTTCTGGGGGCGTTGGTACTGTTATCACTGCCTGCACGTATGTAAAAAGAAACGGCCAAGGATTCCCGGGTGAATTTGGAGCCGATTCCGACGAATTGATCCCGAGTCTAAAACGATTAGCAACAACCATTCAAGAAGAAGGCGCTAAAGCCATTTTGCAAATTTTTCATGGCGGGAGAATGTGTCCGCCTGAACTTTTACCGGATGGCCAGCCCATTAGCCCGAGTGCAGTAGCAGCAGAACGTGATGACGCTATGGTCCCTCGTGAAATGACAGCTGAAGAAATTACGGAAATGGTGCAAGCCTTTGGAGAAACGACTCGCAGAGCCATTGAAGCGGGATTTGATGGAGTTGAAATTCACGGAGCGAATACTTACTTGCTTCAGCAGTTCTTTTCCCCGCATTCAAACCGAAGAACAGATAAATGGGGAGGCACACTTGAAAAGCGTTTGGCTTTCCCGCTGGCAGTTGTAGAGGCAGTGAAAAAAGCCGTTGCTGACCACGCTGAACAACCTTTTATTGTTGGTTACCGTTTGTCCCCTGAAGAAAGAGAAAATCCCGGTATCACCATGGAAGATACATTGGTATTAGTGGATAAGTTAGCTGATCAACAATTGGATTACCTCCACATTTCCGTTGGCGCGTTTTGGAATGGATCCATCCGTGATACAAATGACAAAACATCTCGTGTCGTAATGATTCAAGAACGTGTAGGAGACCGTGTTCCAGTAATCGGTGTCGGCATGCTGCACACACCAAAGGATGTAATTGCAGCAATGGATACGGGCGTACCATTAATTGCGTTAGGCCGCGCCTTAATTATGGAACCTCAGTGGGTACAAAAGGTAGAGAAAGGTCAGGAAGAAACAATTCGTACCACTTTACCGAAAAAAGATCAAAAAGAATTGGTCCTTTCGGATGAAATGATGGAGTACTATCAAAGTATCCCGGGCTGGATTCCGGTCGTGTAATTGAAAAACCCGAAATTTTGGCCTTTTGAGCCAAAATTTCGGGTTTTTTCTTTATTAATTTACCATTACCTGTCTCTAATAAACGGAGTAAATATGCCGCTGTTATGCCCTTATCCCCCCTGCATTTCCTCGTCTTTAGACGTATTCAAACGACCAGCCTGTAACGCAATAATGATTCCTCCAAGCGTATCTGCTATTAAATCCAGCATGGTATCTTTATTCCCGCCGCCTTGCAAAGTCATTCCGAAAAATTGATCCATGCTAAATTCATAAATCTCCCACACAACGCCGCCTAATACAGCAAAAGAAAGAGTAAATAGAAAGACAAACCAAGATGAGATCTCCTTGCCCGCTCTTCTATGAACGAAGCGCTCACACAAGGCAATGCCTGCAAATGCAAGAAGGACTCCGCTCATGACGTGCAAAAAGAAATCCCACCAGCCAAGCCCATACCACCCTAAAATCGATCCGAAATATTGTGAACTCATGAGAAATATAAAATAAAAAATGATAAGGGGCAAATTAAATTGAAGCCTGATAAAAAGGGCCAAAATGAGAGGAATTGCTCCACATACAACGCCGCTTGCTGCAACAAGCGCCTTTTTATGATCACCATCCGTGTAGTAAAAAAAAGCTAATACAGCCATGAAAAGAACGTATGCAACACTAAGGAAAATAACTATTTTACTTTTCATCTGTTCGCCTTCCCCTCTTATTTCTCATACCTTTTGTTTTTGACTGCTTGCATAAATTGCTGCCAGAAGACCCCCTGCTATTCCAAAAAGCAGGTCACCCATAGTATCTGTATTTCCGCCTTTTTGCATAGTGCGGGTAACCGTCTGGTCTCCTGCAAATTCATAGATCTCCCAAAGGGCATTCGCAAATGTTCCGAGCGAAAGGACAAAAAGAAAAAGAATCCAGCGTGACACAACTTTTCGTACCTCTGGCGGGATGAAAAGCTTATAAAGCGCAATCCCAATAAACCCTGCGAAGAGTCCCGCATAAAAATGAAGGGCCATATCCCACCATTTGAACGTGACGTAAAAATGCAAAGTGGCGCCCAAAAAAGTGGCACAAAAAAGGAAAACATAATAACCAATGATGATAGGAATATTAAACGGATTATTTTTCAAAAATAACAGTAGCATGGGCAAAGCACTGACAGTAATTCCCCCAATTGCTACACGTCGGCCGGATTCATTATCATGCATGATATGAATGATCAACGCAACAGTCATTAGCAGAACAAATATCGCGCCTAGAATTATGATTAATTTACGTTTCAACCCATCACCTCATTTATAAATTTCATACTCATTATGTCCCTTCTAAAAAAGAGGCAATCATAAGAAAGGAAATCAGGGAATGATGAAGCATGAAATCCGGCATAAACCAAATGTTGGGCGCTAAAAAATAATGAAAGCGCGAATAGTATCTTAACAGTGTGTTCTTTTTAAAACATCGATTGCATATAACTATCTATTACTTTAAAACACCTTTCCAATATGTATGATTTTACTTATAACAGCCCATACTAAACCAAAATACATTAATCTCCAGTTATTTGATCGATCAGCTTATTATTGAAGGGAAAAATTAACTTAACCTAATGCGGAGTTTTAATTTTGAAAATTCCAAAAAAATAGGGAGATGAAATATGGCTGCAATCCTAGAAAAGCCCATTTACAAAAAAATTTTAGAAAAAGCCTCTAACGACTCGTTTCTTGTTACTTTCTGGGACGGAGAAGAAAAAGCTTTCAATAAAGGGGAGCCTGCCTTTCGACTGATTTTTAAAAAACCGCTGAATACAAAAAAATTAGTAAGCGACACGACGTTGACACTTGCTGAAGCTTACATGTCCGGTGAATTGGTCATAGAGGGGAACATAGAGAAAATTATTGAATCTATTTTCAGTAATAAAGATAGTTTCTTACACCAGCATAAAGTCCTTGGAAAGATATCCAAAATCAAATCAAACACGGTGAAGAAGTCAAAAGAAGACATTTCTTATCATTATGATTTAGGTAATGATTTTTATCGTTTATGGCTTGATGAGACGATGAGTTACTCATGCGCTTATTTTAAAACAAAAGAAGACACCTTATATGAAGCTCAAATGAACAAAATTCACCATACATTAAAGAAATTAAATCTAAAACCCAGCCAGACATTACTCGATATTGGATGCGGATGGGGATATTTGATTATCGAAGCGGCTAAATTCTATCAGGTGAAGGCCGTGGGGATTACATTGAGCGAGGAGCAATACCTGGAAACAAAAAAGCGTATTGAGGAAAATGGACTTGTCGGCCAAGTAGAAGTGCGTTTAGTCGATTATCGTGAATTAAGTAAAGAAAAAATGATGTTTGACAGGATCGTCAGTGTTGGCATGCTTGAACATGTTGGACAAGCAAATATCCCCATTTTTATGGATGAAGTTGATAAGCTTTTAAAAGAAAAAGGCGTCGCGCTGATTCACTGTATTACGGGCCTATTTGAGACAGAGGTAAATACATTTTTGGGTAAATACATTTTTCCCGGCGGATATATCCCTTCCGTAAGAGAACTGATCAATCACATGTCACTTCATAATTTTCGAATCATCGACATTGAAAGCCTCCGTTTGCATTATTATCGGACACTTCAACACTGGATTATGAATTTTGAAAAGAATATCGATAAAGTCGAAAAAAAATTCGATGATCGTTTTATCCGCATGTGGCGTCTTTATTTAAATGCCTGCGCAGCCAATTTTCATATCGGAAACTCAGATTTGTATCAATTCCTTATCAGCAAAGGAGTGAATAATGAATTACCGACCACAAGGGATTATCTATATCTTTTATAACCTTCTTCTACACCATTAGATCTCTTGAGTAATAGCGTGAACCCATCAGATCCAAATACCATTCCAAAGTTTGTGGATGAACTTAGAAAACCGCCCGTTGCTCAGCCAGTTAATCATTATCGCTACCCAAATGGCTCTTACTATAAAATCATCATGAAAGAAGCAAGACATCAATTCCATAAACATTTTCCCCGGACACGGATTTGGGAAAATGAAAAGAAGACACCGTTCATTCATTCGAACGGTGTCTTGTATTTTGAGGAACTCGACATTTTTTCAGGAAATAAAGGCCAAGACAAGGCCCTTTATTTTTTACGGATACGGGCAATTTCATCCGCGACAAATTGGACCTTTGTTCCGACGATCACTTGAATGCTCTGTGGACCGACAATATGAATGCCCGGCACACCCGTTGATTTTATTTTTGATTGATCAACCATGTCCATTTCTTTTACTTCCACACGCAGCCTTGTTACACAGTTATCAACGGATGTAACATTGGCATCGCCGCCAAGTCCGTCATAAATAACCTTGGCCATGTGTTCAAACTCACTGGCTGACTCCGTGTCAGCCACGACCGCATCGATTGGTTCATCTTCTCTTCCCGGTGTTTTTAAATTAAATTTTCGGATCAAAAATCGGAACAATACATAATAAATGAGTCCAACGACAAGTCCTTGGATAAGCAGCATATACGGCATATTCGCAAGCGGCAGCCTTGAACTTAACACGAAATCCACCATTCCCGCACTAAACCCGAATCCGGCTGTCCAATGAAAGAATGACGCTACAGCGAGCGAAAGACCGGTTAGTGCCGCGTGTACAACGTAAAGTGCGGGTGCTAAAAACATAAAAGAGAATTCCAAAGGCTCTGTTACACCCGTGAAAAAGGAAGCAAATCCCGCTGCAAGCAGCAGTGATGCGGCTTGTTTTTTCCGTTTTGTTTTGGCTGTATGGTACATGGCGAGCGCCGCAGCCGGCAGACCGAACATCATCACAGGGAAAAAGCCTGCCTGATACATCCCAGTTACTCCTTTTTCCCCTGTTCCAGCCCAAAAGTTGCCGATATCATTAATGCCGGCGACATCAAACCAGAAAACGGAGTTGAGTGCATGGTGCAAACCCGTTGGAATGAGCAGCCGGTTGAAAAATCCGTACAGGCCTGCACCGACAAAATCGAGCTTACTGATCGCTGTACCGAATGAAACAAGCCCTGTAAAAATAACCGGCCAAACGAAAAATAAAATGCCAGAAATAACGAGCATGGAAACCGCGGTCATAATCGGCACGAGCCGCTTTCCACTGAAAAAAGCTAGCGCGTCATGCAGCTGTACGTGGCTGAACCGGTTGTACATAATAGAAGCAACAATTCCGGATAAAATACCAACAAACTGATTGCCGATTTTTTCAAATGCTGCATTAACATTTTCAGGATCCGTCCCTTGAAGCATCGCGACCGAATCGGTTGACAAAAGCGTGGTCACAACAAGATAAGCAACGAGCCCGCTTAATGCTGCCGATCCATCTTTATCCTTCGACATGCCCAGGGCGACTCCCACTGCAAAAAGAATGGCCATGTTATCAATAATCGAAGAACCCGCTTTAATTAAAAATGCCGCCGCTGCATTGTCCGCCCCCCAGCCAGTCGGATCAATCCAGTAGCCAATTCCCATTAATATTGCGGCAGCTGGCAAAACGGCTACAGGCAGCATTAACGAACGGCCAATACTTTGCAAATATTTCATCATACTCACCATTCCTCCTAAAAAATAATATAAAAAACAATCATAAAACGTTTTCGTTAAAAGTACCTTATCAATATTAAGTATAGTTGTCTATACCGATTAAAAAATATTCAAGTTTAAAAACCCGATAAATTTTTAACAATCACTTAAAATTGGTATAGACAACTAGATTTTTTTTCGTTAAACTGGTCACAACACAAAGAAAAAATGAGGTGTTTTACAATGAACGACTATATTATGGAAGGCGGCTCGGTTTATGCAGAAAACGAGGTGTTCACACCCGGTTTTATCCGTATAACGAATGGCAAAATTGCTGAAGCAGGACCCATGTCACAACGTCCACAGTACGAATCGGTCGAAGTCATAACCGTTTCGGATGAATTGCTCATTTTACCAGGGGCCATTGATATTCATATTCACGGTGCAGCGGGCGCGGATGTAATGGATGCGTCTCTTGATTCTCTTCATAAAATGGCGGCTTATCTCCCTTCAGAAGGAACAACCACTTTTTTAGCGACGACCATGACACAGCAAAGAGAAGTTATTGAAAAAGCACTTAGCTGCATTGCTTCTTATGAGCAGACACCGGGAACAGCAGAGATTGCCGGTATTCATTTAGAGGGTCCGTTCATTTCAAAAAAACACCCTGGCGCACAGCCGCGCGACGCTATATTAAAACCAGATGTGTCCCTCTTTAAAAGCTGGCACACACTCTCCGGAGAAAAAATCAGGCTGGTCACTTTGGCACCGGAGGAACAAAATGGCTTAGAACTTGTATCGTTTTTAGCCGATTTACATATAACCGCTTCGGCCGGTCATACGGACTCAACATTTGAACAGCTTGATGAAGCAGCAAAATCCGGCTTAACACATATCACTCATTTATATAACGGCATGCGTAGTATGCACCACCGCGAACCAGGAACGGTCGGCGGCGCTTTACTTCATGATCAGCTGTATACAGAAATGATTGTAGATGGCATTCATATTCACCCGCGTATGGTCCTGCTTGCATTTAACCAAAAAACAGCTGAGCGTACCGTTCTTATTACGGATTCCATGCGCGCAAAAGGGCTGCCGGACGGGGAATACGAATTAGGCGGCCAAGCTGTGAGCGTCACAAATGGAAAAGCCATTCTTCGTGATGGAACACTTGCCGGCAGTACACTATCGATGCAAAAAGCGATTCAAAACATGAGAGAATTCACAGGCTGCACCGTGCAGGACATTATAAAAATGACCGCAGAAAATCCTGCAAAGCAAGCCCATTTATATGACCGGAAAGGCAGCATCACAGTCGGAAAAGATGCAGACATTGTCATTTACGACAAGGAGCTCCGTGTTCAAAAAACGATTTGCCGCGGCATGATCGCGTTTCAAAAGGAGACAAAATGATGAAGATTATTCAAGTACCTGACTACGAAGAAATGAGCAAAAGAGCAGCTGAATTTTTATTAAAGAAGATAAAACAGAACCCAATCCTTACCCTTGGCCTGGCAACTGGCTCCACACCAAAAGGATTGTACGAACAATTAATTCTCGATCGCAGGAAACATGGAACATCTTTTCAGCATGTTACAACGATCAATTTAGATGAGTACATCGGCCTGCCTGCTTCAAACCCGAACAGCTACCACTCATTTATGACAGAAAACCTTTTTCGCCACCTGGACATTCCTTTATCCAACAGCTATCTTCCGAATGGAGAAGCAGCAGACTTACAAAAAGAATGTGCACGCTATGAATCCATCATTGATGAAAAAGGCATTGACGTGCAAGTACTCGGGATCGGACAAAATGGGCATATCGGGTTTAATGAACCAGGCACCTCGTTTAATCAAACGACTCACATTACAACATTAGCCCATTCAACCCGCCAGGTAAATGCCCGGTTCTTTCACTCGATTGAAGATGTACCAAAGCAGGCGATCACAATGGGCATTGCTTCTATTATGAAAAGCAGCGAGATTTTGCTGCTAGCTTCGGGCACGAAAAAAGCAGCAGCTGTCCATCAGCTATTGTCAGGGGAAATTTCGGAAGACTTTCCTGCGTCTGCGCTGCATCATCATCCTCATGTTACAATAATAGCAGATGATGAAGCGCTCTCAATATTTACGTGAAAGGAAGAACACGATGATTGATAAACACTCTCCTATGCCGATTTATTTTCAGCTGGAGCATTCTATCCGCCGGCAAATTGAAAACGGTGAACTGACACCGGGCAATTTACTTCCTTCTGAGCGCGAATATGCAGAGCTGCTTGATGTGAGCCGGATGACGGTTCGGCAGGCGATCACCAATCTTGTGAACGAAGGGCTGTTGTATCGCCAAAAAGGACGCGGCACGTTTGTGGCGGAACAGAAGCTTGAACAAAAGCTTTCTGGACTAACAAGTTTCACAGAAGATATGAAAGCGCGCGGGATGACCCCTGCCAATACACTGCTTGCCTTTGAAATCATTCCAGCGGATGCAAAAGTCGCCGAAAGGCTTGCTTTAAAAGAACATACACCGGTTTATGAAATTAAGCGAATTCGGCTGGCAGACGATGTTCCGATGGCACTCGAAACCGTTTATATTTCCGCGAACCTGGTAAAAGGACTGACTGAAACCATTACCGCCGCGTCCCTTTACCATTACATCGAAGAGGAGCTTGGGCTTGCGATTGGCCACGCCATTCAATCGATTGAAGCAGCTATTGTAAACGAAACAGAACGGCCGCATCTGCTCGTCCACAAAGGGGCGCCCGTTTTATTGATTGAACGAGATACCTTTTTAAAAGATGGGACGCCACTTGAGTACGTGAAATCATCTTACCGAGCCGACCGCTACAAATTCACGATCGATATTAACCGGTAAAGAGGACAGGATGTATTTACAATATGTTCAACAGGCAGTAAATATGCTGGTGGAGACCGCACAAAAACAAGCAAAGCAGGCAAGCTTGCAGGCGATTGGATAGCTGATTATATTCAAAACAATTGTTACGTTAAAAGCGCCCTTCCATTTTCGGATGAGCGCTTTTTTATTCGGTTCTCTCTCTTAATTGTAATACTGCTTGTTCTTTCATTTTCGCCTCCACCATTACATCAACAGAAAGATCCGGCAGATGTTTCATAAAATAATGCCAGTCCTCTTCTAAAATGTATGAATAGTGTGCCCGGTCTGTTTTTCCCGTTTTTCCGGAGCTAATGTGCATTTTCGGCGGAATGCCGATCTTTTCCCATGTGGTTATTGCCCTGTGCATCACATTTTTAATATCGGTTTCTTCTTCATGATGACATACGTGGTGATGAATATCAAAACAAGCGGCCGCACCTGTTTGTTCACAAATATCCAGCACATCGTCAATCGTGAAAATTTTATCGTCGTTTTCGATTCGCATCACATTTTTAATAGTGTCTGGAAGCAGCTTGTAAGCAGAAACGAAGCGCTTTTTCGCAGCTTCTTTATCTCCATATGCACCGCCAACATGCAAAATCATATCTGTTCCTCCCGTAAGCGCCAGCAACTCTTGATGATGAATTAAATCCAAAATGGATTTGCGGACGACCTCTTCATTAGGTGAATTAATAAGCGTGTACTGTCCGGGATGAACAGATAAACGAAGCTTATAAGCTGCAACTAGCTCTTTGATTTGATCCGTAATATAGCGGACATCTTCATCCTCTGCCCATGCCCATGTCATAATCGGATGCGTCCCGAGCGGCACAAGGTTGCTGCTCATACGGTAAAAATAAATATCGTGTGCAATGTTCCACTTTATGACCTGTAGTGTTTCATTTAAATTATGAAGTGTGAGTTCTTTTACTTTTTGCATCCCTTCCAGCTCGACCGTTTTCAACCGGCACGTTTTAAACTTAGAAGGCATGGTCATATTGATACAGGCGTAGCCAATTCTCATATTCAGTCTCCTTTCCACCGATTTCTCCTCATCTTTTCCCTGTTTTTAAATGAGTCAACCGCTTCAATATACATGAACACTCGATCCGTGACAATGCCCCGAAACAATTCAGCGCCCCGCCATTTGAATAAAAATGGCTAAATAATCCTCAATTGCTTCCCGGACCTTTTCTTCATCCACTTCAAACTCGTAACGATCAGTCCGCCAGTTGTATGAGCGAATAGTGGTATCAAAGCTTTCTCGTGCTGCCCAAAAATCACGATTTTTTTTATTCTCTTCGAAGTTATCCCGGACCGCTCCTTTTTGAATCTTTTCGCCGTTCGTAAAGAAGTTTTTGAGCAAATTATATTAATCAGATTCACATTCAAATAGAAGCTAAGTTACTTTATACTTTCGAGGGCTTGTTTAAGATGGGCAAAAGTCTTTATATTTGACATATCAATTCCCCCTCGCACAACCGTTTGAGCCAAGCTTGGGCGAAGGCCCGTTACAATGGTTTGGATTCCTATCAGTCGAAGAACGCTCTCAATAGTATAGAGATACTGAGCGATTTCTAGGTCGATATCCAAAATACCAGAAAAATCAACAATCAGATAGTCAATATCTAACTCAGCAATTCTGGGTACCACATTTTGAGAAAGATACTCTGCTCTATAAAAATCAATCTTTCCAATCAAAGGCAGGATTGCTATCCCATCTCGAATAGGTACAATAGGTGCAGACAATTTTTCCATTTCTCTTTGAGTATCCTGCAAAATCTTATCATTACGACGTTCAAAAGCAAAAATCGTTTCATTAATACTTATATCAAGCATTAAGTTCATTTCATTAATGACTAAAGAAATTTCTTTTACGGAAAAAGTATACTTCACAGCCAGTTGGATCATCATTTCAGTAAGAATCATTCGGGTAGGTGGATAACGAACAATAATTTCTGAAATTCTCTCCCCTGAAGACGCTGCACGTTCACCATTTCCCCTGCTCCACAATATCAAGTCTTCAGATGCTATTTCTTCGTTTCCATTAAGGCGTCTTGCTAAAAATCCTATAAATTCTATGTACATCTTAATCGCTTGTTCTTTTTCCCATTCTGGAATTTCTAATTTCATTTTATCAAGAACAGCATCAACAATTTCAACAGCTAATAATTCTGTATTCTTATTTAAGTAGTCAGTAAACTCAGAGACTGCAGTCACATTTTCACACCCTTAATTCTTTAATAAATCAAATTATATCCTATACAAACAAACTAAGTACAAGTAATGGTTTTAATTTGAGTTACTTTTTCTTTATGCAATATTTCCATCTCTTATCTCCTTTATCATTTACCCACATAATCTGCTGAGCGCGGATGATCGCGGCAAACTGGATCTGTATCTGCTTCCATATTAAATCACAGCGGAAAGATCGGTCATCGCGTCCATGATCTTTTTTACTTCGTCGGGGAGAAACTTCGAGAACAGTCCGTGCTTCTCAGCTGCTTTGTTGCGTTTTGGAAATTTAGTAGCTGGCTTTGGATTTTCCTTGTTGCCTGATTGTCCGCCGTGCTTTTTTTGATTGCATCCTTCTGTTTAATGGTTGCAACCTTTTCACTTTTGGTTGCATCCTTTTTCGATGGATTCCTGGACCATCCTTCACGGCTTTTCCTGCTTTTAAGGTGCCGATTTTATATCATGCTTTTCCGCTAATGCAGCAAGCGTGGATCTTGGTTGTTTCCCATTCTGCTCTGATATCTTCCCAGTTTACCACTTCACATCATCACCACCTCCGAGATTGTTTTTGGGCAAAGAAAAAAGCACCGCAATGGGCGCTTATCTTTCTTCTTATTGTTTCCTTAGAAAATCAGCAATTTTTGTTTCGACACTCGTATAAATATTTCTGGCCTCTTCTGCAGAAATATTGAATTCACGGCTGACGATTGCGGTGATTTGAGGATCTTGAACTTCAGCGTCGTCATCAGCACCATAATTCATCGTTCTGTCGTACTGATCTCTCATGAAGCGATAAACATCTCTTTCGTGCTGGCTAAGCTCACCAACGCAATTTTCAGTGCCCGGATCTCTTTCAGTTCCCATTTCGTTTACTCTCCTTTCAACTTTAATTTTTATATTCCCCTAAGAGAATAAAAATTTACCTGCATTCTGCCAGCATAAATTCTGTTATCATGTTCAAGTGACTTCAAAGGAGTGTGCAGCATGGGAACGAAACAAGAAATCGATTTAAGCATCACCTATAACATCCGTGAGTACCCGGACATTAAAAGCGGCCGTTGTGATAACTGCGACAACGCTCAATTTAAGAGCTCGATTAAAAATGCTGTTTTTTTACGCAAGTGCCGTAACTGTGTCATGAAGAAAATAATTTAACCTTGTCAGCTGGCAGGGTTTTTATCGTTTAGGAATTAATTCATTTAAATTTCTTCAAATGAATGGTTTGGGTCGCGTATATCTACAAAGTCTACGACTTCAAAACCTTTTTCCACTAAATTTTTTACTATATCCTTTTCCACCTAACCATCCCCTTTCTTTAAAAATAAATTCGATAAAAGGAGATAGTTTCCTACTTTCTTTCTTATCATACTAATCAATTTAAGAAAGAAAAGTTTCAAGAGCTTACCTACTGGGCATATTTTAAATAGGTGCATATTACGACTGCGGTACTTAACCAAGTTTTAAAGACCTCACGGCACCTGTGAGGTCTTTCACCGTGAATACCGTAATTGCGGTATAAAGAAAATTATTTAACCCTGTCATGTGACGGGGTTTTATTTTTTTATCTGTCATATATACGGCATCCGTACGACAAAAAAAGAGTTTTTTCACAACCTAAAGTGGGTATTTAATATGCTTTTATGAATATTAACATTTTATAAAAAAGGAAGGAGCGACTAATGGGAAAAATAACTTATGTATTAAAATCTGGAGACGAATATTTAAGGATCCCTTTTAAAGGAGGTGGATCTATTCACACGACGAGTAATATATTAGACTGTACCCATTTCAAATCCCCTGTACATGCTTCTGGATTTTTAAAGTCCGTATTTACTCTCCCAGATGATTTTATGATTGATTCTGAAGTTAATTTTCGAAACGTTATTATTGTAAAAATTGCTTTAAATGTTACTGAAGAACCTATTGATTTAGATTAATAGGTTCTTTGTTTTTGAGCAAAGAAAAAAGAGCCTTTTCATGAAACAGGAATAAGGCTGCTGTTCTTCCGCTCCTCAATTATTTTTGCAACGTGCATAACGACGCTCAACGCTAATTTTACTTCGCCCCAGCTCTGCAGCAATCTCTTTGAGACTTCTCCCTTCTTTTCTCCACTTTAAAAGGAGTTCAATTTCTTTTGTTGTCCAACGTCTATATGCCTTATTTGTCTTACCTGTATCTATCTTACGGGCTTCATCTACCCACTCTGGCTCAGGAGGCAGTGCATGCTTTTCGATAATGCTGAAATTGACCTTCTCCTGGTTTTGTTCAGCCCATTTCCAGAAAGAATTCACGTCAATTAGACAAAATTTCCGCTCATAACACGTGATACGCGATGTCGCTTCAAGTCCGTGAAACTGAACCCAATAATGTATAGTTTTCCTGTCTACATTTAAAGCTTCAGCCAGCTCACTGCCAGTTAAGAGACCAGTAGCATTCTTAGTGTTTCCTAGACCCAATTTCTTCAATTTCAATAAAACTGCAGCCTCACTTCGCTTAAGCTGTTTGGCTATAGCTGATAAGGAGCAGCTGCCAACACGTTTCTGTAAAAAGGAAACGTCTTCGTCTGTCCATTTTCGTCCCATCTTTACCGTCCTACCTCTTTACTTTTGTAAATAGATTAAAGCCTGTTTTCTGCTTCGGAAGATCCATCGATAAGCCCATCAGAATTGCTAGCATACTGTCTTTTTCTGAAAGCTTTTTCATTGTATGAAAAATAGTTGGCTTATGTTCTTTTGTCAATGTCATAGTTGGCAACACTTCTGTACAGGTGATGGCCCTTAAAAAACTTTGTAAAAATATTACAAATACTAAAGTCGACTCAGAGTCATCCGGATAATTTTGTAATAACAAAAAAACTTTTCAACGTTCACTTTTAGTTTCTCTATATCGCTCCGCATATTTCACCCTACCTTAACCGGTTCTTGTTCCCAATACAGATTTAAAGCCCTATTTGATATCCCAGCTTTCATAACCCATAAAACATTAGACCGCGACTTTGCGCTCTTACGTTTATTATTAATAATTTGATAAATTAAATCATATCGAATAATGTCGAAAAGACCTGTTTCATCATAATATACTAATGTTTTTGAGTCACCGAAAAAAAATTGCGGGATAGCGCATTTTTTTGCGGGGTAACGCATTTTTGCAGAAATCCACACTTTTAATCAATTTTTCTTGAGAGAAAATAAAAAATTCCATCCCTGCTCAGTTAAATCAACAAGCACATCATCCAGCAACCATTGCTCATCAGCTGTAATTTTTCTTTCTTCTTCAAACATTTTATTAGGCACCACAGCTTCAATAAGCTTTGGATCTAACGTATAAACCCCTTTCCGATGTGTCCCTCGCCTTGCGTCAGGATTCCGGCCGGATACCATCCATTGAAGAGCAAACTCCTTTTCACTGATCATGCTGTTAATAAGCGTTTTATCCTGTATATCTTACTCTGACAATTCCGGTTTTGCTTCAATAGCAGCTTTCACTTCCTTTAACGTACGTAACGACTGTTTATATTCGTAAATAAGCTTTCGCATGTCCAGTCCTCCTTTATTTGCAGGTGCCGCCTTTGCCGCGTCGCTCGCTCATCAAATTCCTTAAATCCCGTTCAGTGAGCTTCTCTGGCTGTCTGGCGGACTGTTTTTTCTTGACCCATTGTTGCAGCTGCTCTTTCATCGTTTTCATCCCATCGCTCCTCGGTTGCAAAAATAGCGGTTAAATTGTAGATTGGTTGCAACGACAGGCGCTGCTGAAACAACAAAAAAGAGCACCAAATAAACGCAGCTTGTGCGTTCATTCAGTGCCCTCGGTTTTTCCGTTAGGCTATCTATTAAAACTTTCCTTCTTACCTACACAGTACTTTAACTCATTGTTCTTCGGGCTTAAAATCTTCATCCTTCGCCTCTTCGTAAACTTCTTTAAATAATGGCGGTGTTGAAGAAGATTTATTTTCTGAAGAAGAAAGAATTCCATTTCCAACTAAGAGGGATACTATTTTTTCTATATCCTCTTTTGTGGCAGGAGCTTTACCTGGCTTTAGAGTAGTCGATAATTGTCCATTAGATTCTAATATAGCCAGCTCTACGTCTTCGATACTTCCGATTTTTTGCTGGCGAAGCGCGACTTCTAACTCATCAGTTGTCATTCTGGCTTTTCTTAACTCATCCAGCCGCATCTTTCCATCTTTAATTAATACAGATGGTACGCCTATAAGCATCTCTCTTGTTTTCGGGAACCATATTTGCATTTTCATTAATAAGACTATTCCTATGATAAATAAAGTGCCTCCATAAATGGCTTCCCACTCTGTTTTTAATGCTAAAGGTCCAATGATGATTGTACCTACTGCAATCCTCATCACAGCTTCTGCAACAGTCATAGAAGACAGTGACTTCTTCCCGGCAGTGCGAAGAAGAATAATCCCAGCAAACAGCAACAGCAGGATCTTTAATGGATACGGCAAAGAGGGTATATCGTTTAAAAAATCCGGCAACTTTTATCACTCCGTTTATTTTTTTGTTATTATCCGTTGGTTTCATTTAATTATGTAACTTAGGAAAAAGTTACATTTAAATTTCCTTCAATCAAATAAAAAATAAAATTAAAGAAGTTTTGGAAGAATGCATTAAACAATTTAAAATTAAATCTTCCTTTTTGTATTCGTCTCTAAACGATCTACTCGACCGCCCATCGTAACGACATAGCCTGGCCATAATCGGATAATTTATGGCTTACGAGCCGGACATCTTTCACCACGTACAATTTTGTTTCATCAAAGAATCAATCTCTGTTGTCATTTTTATATCTAATGTTGATTTTTCCACCCCGGACCGCCCCCAGTCTGTTAAAATAAAGTCGCGAGCAATATTTTAAAGAACCGGGGAGCTTCTCTGGCTTTTTTCTTTTTTGGTTGCTTATTAATACTCTCCTCCTTACAACAAAATACAAAAGGAGGAATTAAATTGAAACTAAAAACGGGCTTCATTGCCTTATCACTTCCGTTGCTCTTTTTAGGAGCGTGCAATGAGCCAAATGAAGAAACAACTCCACCACCGGACAATGTGTCAGAAGAAAGCTCTGATCCACATGACAAACTTTCTGAAAGAACTGGCTATATACAATGGGCAGATTCTGAATCTATTTGGGTAACTCCTGCTATAGAGCCAGCCTCTGATAGAGATGGCATTGTTTTCTATGTTACAGATATTGATAAAGGTGTACTATCTAACCTGAAAAAGGGACAACAAGTAACAGTTACAATGCGTTCGGCTTTAATGTATTCTGATCCCCCAAAAGGAATAGCTATTAAAGTTGAGCCTTTAGAAGAACAATAATTAAGCATTTTTTGTATAAATTTTTATTAAGTAGTTCATACTGGTACTGTTGTTTTTATAACTCAACTCCATAAGTCAACCATTTCTTAGTCAGGCTCTTGCCTGGCTCTTTTTATGCAATTTCCCACCGCTTCTTCGCTTCCTGTAGCCAGGCTGCCGGCAACTACTGAGGATACCGATACCGATTAATGATGTCCTGTTCTGTCAGCCCCTGTTTAACATATCTCTCATATTGCTGCTTGTTTGGCCTTGTCAGACTCAGCACGTTTCCCTTTCGCTCAATATTCTTCGAAAAGCGCAGCGCATCATCTTGTTCCGCTTTCTTTACATGAGCTGAGCGCTTGCCTTCGATCCGTTCTGCCCAGTAAGCATCCATTTCTTCTTTCGTCTACTGCTGCTCAATTACTGCTCCACGGTATGCCATTTTGGTTTTCCTCCTATTAATTCTTTAAACCATTCATCATTTTTTGTCAGAAAATCCAAATTATAAATTTATTAGTGGCTATAATTATTAAACTATATCTTTTAATATTGACAATTTAGGTCTTTTTAACTAAAATTTTTGAGTATGCTTATATCTTGAAGAGGTGAACTATGAGAATAGAATCTGTTATTTATAATATTAATCAAGCTTGTGACAAAAATGATTTTGCTACTGCTCGCTCTAGGATAAACAAAGAATGGATGCGGGTAACAGAACCTCAAAATTACTCACTTTTAAATGAGAATGCTCAACAACTTATTAAAATAATCCGTGATATAAATCAAACATCTGATGTCGATATTCTTTCTCTGGATCAGAAACGTACTATACAAAGAATGAATCAATATGTGCGGGATATGAACTTCCCCAACGCTAAACTGACTTACAGTGAGCATGAACAATTATTTAATTTACCAGAGACCCAACGATGGCTTACGAAAGATGCTCAAATCATCTGTGAGGCTTTAAGTAACGGGAAATAACGAACAGAGATTTTTCCTCTTTCGACAAGAACTTCACTATATTACATAGTATGTGTCTGATAGGACCTATCATCTTGATTCGAATTTCTTAATGTATTTTTTCAACTGTCCCATGGAATCAGCTGTTATCGATAAATTAATAAATTAAAAGCTCTTTATATTAACTCCTTTGAAATTTCAGAGGAGTTTTTTAATTACACAGTTTCGGTCTGATGTTGAGTATTATTTTCTTGAACTTTTTTATTGTGGTAAAATAATTCGAAAAGGTTAGGAGGCAGCTCTATTTGAGTCTATATTTAAACGATCATTATGTTGGTGACATCTCGAACAAAATATTGAGTCTACGGGACCAGTTGATTAATGAAAAAGCTAATCTGGACAGCAATCAAGTCCATGCAAACATCGAAAAACATTTAAAAAGTTGGCGTAAAAATCTTGTTGAAATTTACGCTTATTCTATTTCAAGAGATATGGACGTCACATTCAGTATTTTGAGGGGATGGGGAAACGAAGCTGTCGATACTCTGGTGAATCTAAATCTGCCCTTGGATATTGCCCTTGATGAAGTACGGGATTATCGGAACCTAATCGGTCTTATCATTAAAGATGAAGCCGTTAAATACGATTTATCCTTTGATCAATTTTATGAGATCCTTTCACGGTTTGATGCCGTTGTGGACCGGGCTGTTCACTGGCTTAGCCTGTCTTATACAAGAAAATTCCTTACCCGTATCAATGCTGCAGAAGCAGTCGCACTGGAATTATCAATACCTGTCATTAAAGTAGATGAGGCTATCGGCGTTCTTCCTTTAATCGGAGACATTGACACGAAAAGAGCACAGGAACTAATGGATAAAGCCTTGACAAAAAGCAGTGAATTGTCTTTAGAATATATCGTTATAGATTTATCAGGCGTTCCAATCATCGATACCATGGTAGCAGATCGAATATTCAAAGTCATAAACGCTCTTTCTCTTTTAGGGATTAAAGCATTACTGACCGGGATCAGACCCGAGATTGCCCAAACCATGATTAACTTAGGCGTCAATGTCAACACTTCAGATATCCCCGTCTATTCCTCTCTGCAAAAAGCTTTGAAAAGTTTACGAGTGGAGAGCCTTTGATTTTCTGAATCAAAAAGTAATTTACAAGCACGAGTGAAGAATTGTCTTTCACTCGTTTTTTTGTTTTGGGACGAACTGTTGAGTATAAGTTCCTTGTTACCTTTCAAGAAAGACTATAAATTAGACATAAGATATCTGAAGAATAGAGGTTATTTATACATGCCCTACCTTAAGTTTTTTATTTATTAATTCTTCTTATTTAATGCACTTATTGCTCTCAACTTTTACTTTGTTGAACCCATGCCGCAAACCATTTAGCTTTGTCAATATACTTGCAACAGTAATAACTGTTTTGCTCACTATGTCAGCCTTTGGCTAGATGGATAACTTAATAACCAAATGAGTGCAATAAGACTAAAAAATAAACTTTTACTTTCATTCCTGGCTTTTGTTTTAGCATTTCTTTTATTCGGCTTATTCACTGGAGAAATAACGTTTTAATCTTTGGTTTTAATCAACATTATCGGTCAACAAAGTCTTTCTAAAAAAATGCTCTGTTTGATTAAGTTGCCCGTATGAGAGGCGTTGAAACGACCCATACTGTTAAGGCAAGACGATTCAAACACCTATGAAGGAGTGATTAATCATGTCAAGCAGCAACCGCAATCGACTATTGGCTCCAGGTGCCCAGCAGGCTATTGACCAAATGAAGTACGAAATTGCTTCTGAATTTGGTGTTCAGCTAGGTGCGGATACAACAGCACGTGAAAACGGTTCTGTCGGCGGTGAGATCACGAAGCGTCTTGTACAAATGGCGGAACAGCAATTGTCTCGCCGTTAGGAAACACGTAAAACTCAAAAGCAAGAAGACATCCCTTCGATCTGAAGGGGTGTTTTTAATTTTGCAGCGCCTTTTTTAGAAGGATATTTTCGGATTTAGCCATTGCATTAGAAAGGAACAGACGTAGTTTTCAGATATTTGTGACGTTTTTCTGAGATCATTAAAAAGTTTATTGAATAAAGAGGTAGATAGGTGTACTCTTTGAAATAAAAAAATATAGAAAGAAGAGTTTTAAATTCAAAAAACTAACCCTTCTCTTTGCAGCCATTGTGATTGTTTGCTCTCTTGGACACCAAATAAAAGGCGGTTATGCGGACCCACGAAAATCCCGCTTTAGATATGTTCTTCCTACATATATTAACAAAAGGATCTTTAATCAAAGGTTCTTTTTCTTTTTAGTGAATTATCAATAGTATTGTTTAACATCGCCTAATTTCACTCATCATTAGCCTTATTAGCCGTTTTATCTATTGGTGACAATTTTTTTATTCATTTCCCTTTTCTTATTGGCGTGCGCTGTTATATACTTTAGAGAACGTATATTCCCAAAAAGACTTTTGATTTATCTTTCATTATATAAGTATGTATGACCTTCCTTGAATAATGGACGCTGAAAAAACTTTTTGTATTCTCCAGCGAATTGAATACTCCTCACTTTTCATGAAAGCTTAAAACGAGGTGAAATAACGCTTCTTTCATCAAGTCTGGAATATTTTGATTTATGACGGATTTTCCATCAAAATAAGGTAAAATAAAACTAACAAGAACCTTTACTCAAAAAGAAAGGAGCGTGCTTTATGTCGAGTTATATTGTCTTAGATAAGAAAAACCCGGACGATAAGTCAGAACTTCCTCGCATAAAGATAACCGTTGAGTTAGGTTATGATAAGCGAGGCAAACGGATCCGGCGCAAGAAGACTGTTTCTCTCAAAACACTTTCCCCTCGCACCATTAAGAAGGCAATCACTGAGTTTGAGATTGAAGTAGCGACTAGCAGCCCGATTGATACGAATAATCTTAAATACAGAGAAGCTGTTGCATTGTGGCTTGAAAATCATGTGTCACACCTCTCTTTTCAATCACAAAAGGCATATCAGCAAAATATCCAGGCGGCATTAGACTTTTTCGGAGAAATGAAGCTAAATGACTTAAAGAAATTCCATATCGTCGAATTTATGAACCATTTAACAGAAGATGATGTGAAGTCTGCCGATTACAAGATGCGGGTGAACCAGCTGATGCTGCAAAAAATGGTTGAGTGGGACCTAATGCCGGAGAATGTGGCAAAGACAGTCAAAAAGAAAAAGCAACAAAAGAAAGAAATGCTGTTTTACGATATAAATGAGGTGAAGCGACTATTTGAGATGCTGGAAGACGCCATGCCGAAGCATCGAATGGCTGTAAAAACGGCTGTTCTTTCCGGTATGCGCCTTGGAGAAATTTTAGGCTTGACGATGGAAAACGTGAATTTTGCGGACAATACCATTACAGTGAAGCATACGCTGGTTCATGACACGAAAAAAGATATTTATTACCTAGGCGATCCGAAAAACAAGAAAACACGTATCATCCCTATGCCAGATGATTACATGAAAGAATTACGCAAATACATCAATGAAGTAAAGAAAATTCGAATGGCCTATGGTTCCGAATGGAGAGGCATCGAAGGGATGGATTTAATCTTTTGCCGCCCAGACGGATATCCGCACCTTCCACAGACTTTTTTGAAATACTTTATAGAGTTTACAGAGAAACATGGACTAAAGCGAATTCGATTCCATGACCTGCGTCACACTCACGCTTCCCTTTTATTATCGAACGGCGTGAATATCAAAGTTATTCAAGAGCGACTGGGTCACAGCACGATTACATTAACCATGGACACATACTCACATTTAACGAAGGAAAACGAGCAGGAAGCTGTTACAAAATTAATGAGCATCTTTTAATGTTTTTTACACTTCAGTCCCCTTTTGGTCACCCGAAATAAAAAATAACGATAAAAAACGCTAGAAACCCTTTATAAATAAGGGTTCTATTTTTATATACAGATAAGGATATATTATCTTTACTATACATAATATAATTACTGTAAATAAAAAAATCCAATGAATACGCAGGCGATTTTATCTTTACAAGACGCTTATTTGCAGCTGCTTCAATCCAAACAGCATCTGCTTGATGAAGAGCGCAAATTAATATTGGTGCATTGTACCGATGAAGAATTTTTGGAATATTTTTTTGCGATAGGAATTTTAAAAGAAAACCAGACGTTTGCCCCTCATCTAATAAAGGCTTACCGGAGTGATGCGAAAACATTGCTATCGTTTCTTGCTGCCCACTCTTTTACCTTTCGAAATATTGGTTTTTCGATTATAACCGTTTGATGATACAGTCATATAAACTCAAAAGTCTACTTTGAGAATTGGATTTTTTTACATTTTCTTGAATTCTGCTTTAACACCCACTTTTATGGAACACGGCTGTCCATCTGGATTCAAAAGCCGCTCATTCAAAAAGGCCACGTGTCACATTCAAGCGAAAACCGGACTGAAATGCGTGAGTTGTCTTCCGCTGAAGCAAAACTTATTATCGATCGCTTCGAAAAAACTGTAAAAAAAAGATAAAAATGATAAACAATTGAAAGCGCGCAATCGCCTGATAATTTTTTTACTGTTAACACTTGGCATACGCTTATCCGAGCTTATTCAAATTACAAATTTATACGTACAGAGAATTCAGGAAGACCGGATACATGATCATTTAATAAATATTCATTTTTAAGCGTGCTTGAGATTCGCATTCTCGTGCATCGAGAATGCAAAAGACGGGTCATAGTTCATTTCGATGCAAGCATCATTTTCTTGTTTCTCTGCATAAAAAAGCCAGCGAAAATTCGCTGGCTTTTTTATGCAGGCTATTTATTCATTTCTCTTGCCAATAATTCGATACTTTCTGCTACTTTGTTAAATGGAATATGAGTCGTTTTTGAAAAATACCTATGTCCCGTAACCGCGATGTTCGTGTCCTTCATTCATGGCGGCATTTCGATATATATATATCAACAAGCGGCTTAAATCTTCTCGGCTCACCACCCAAAATAGCCAGTGCTACTCCAGTGCCAAACTTTCCAGCTCTTACAGCACTTTCTTTCGTTTTCCCAACTCTAACTCAGATTAGCAGCTTTTGCTGAACGGGACAAGGGGCAATTTGAACATTTTGTAAGGCAGATGAAACCGTCCAGTCCAAGATAGGCCTTCATTTCATAGTGGTGTAAATCAAATCCAAAAAGTGGGGATGATTCTACAAACGCTTCCCGGCTAACAATAATTTCAGCCCGTCCCTTCAAAATGATATCGAGTGTGGCTAATCTTCAAACAACCGCATTGGGTCACCAGTGCTTAAAGCGGTTGTCACACTTGTCATTTTAATTTGCTTCGTTATTTGGGCAATCCGCAGCCAACACTTCTTTAAATCGCTGACTGGGGCTGATAACTTTTCCTGTGAACGGATCGGGTCCAAAATCTCCAAATGTGTAAAGACTTATCTCGAACTGCCGATTCACTTTCTGCATTACGTATTCAATTCCTTATAAAGAATAATCCCCTGTGAACAAACAGGAAAATCTATACGGAGAATATCATATACAGGGTGGTCATCATCTATGCCGTTTTGAAACAAATACTGTTGTGCTCTTGAATATAATAAGATCGCCAGTTCACCGGCATCCGTAATTCCTTCCGCTGTCTCCATAAAAACATCCAGCCATTCTAGTACCATATCGATGGCAGTTTTCGGATCTTCTGTCATTCCGTAATGGCCAAAATAAATACGTTCAGGTTGAAAGACCATCATTTTTTGGATGGATTTTTTCATTTCATCCGGGTTAAATTGATTTGGTGATGTTGTTGGCAAATAAAATGGAAAAGCTTCATCCGTCAGCTGTGCATATTGGATGCCCGCCGTATCACCAGTGAAAATCCCATTAGATTTTTTATCATAAATGGAAAAGTGATGATTGGCATGTCCAGGCGTATGAATAAATGTCAATTCCCTTCCGCCAAGGTCCAATTTCCCTCCATCCTCCATCTCGATAATCCGTTCTTTGGGGACCGGCACAATTGGATCAAACAGGTTATCAAACTGATCACCATACACCCTTTTCGCACTTGCGATTAACCGGCTTGGATCCGCCAAGTGACGTGCGCCTTTTGGGTGGACAACTAGCTTTGCATTTGGACACGACTGTAAAAACAACCCCGCACCGCCTGAATGATCCAGATGAATATGGGTAACAATCACATATTCAATTTCCTCCGGTGATATTTCAAGTTCTTTTAATCCGTCAAGTAAATAAGGGACAGAGGGGCTTGCACTCGTTTCAATAATCGCTTTTTTTGATTCATGAAAAACATACGAACCA
This sequence comes from Domibacillus iocasae, assembly GCF_001750285.1. Lineage (GTDB taxonomy): Bacteria > Bacillota > Bacilli > Bacillales > Domibacillaceae > Domibacillus > Domibacillus iocasae. The sequence goes on along the minus strand of NZ_MAMP01000012.1, from coordinate 152,334 downwards.
GTCCGTCTTGAAAACCCCGAATCATGCAAGTCAATCAATGATAAATCATATCCTAATGAAACCGCTGACATTTTCCACCTCGTTTTAAATGAAAAATAATGGCTCATAGAGTGTGAGCCACAAAGGCGTCTCAGCATGACACCGCGACGCCTTTGACTCATCATTATTTTAATTCTGAAACCGGCACTTCCGTAATCCAGCCAAACTCATCTTTTTCGGCACCTTTTTGAATGCCTGTAATCGTGTCGTAAATACGTTTTGATAATTCACCTGTTTGGCCGCCATTCAGCACCATTTTTTCCTCACCCCATAAAAACTCACCAATTGGGGAAATAACCGCTGCTGTTCCTGTGCCAAATGCTTCTTCCAGCTTTCCATTACGGTATGCTTCAGCAATTTCATCAATAGAAACACGACGCTCGGCGACTGGAACATTCCAATGCTTAAGCAGTTGAATGACAGAATCACGCGTGACGCCATGCAAAATACTTCCATTTAATGCTGGCGTGACAACTTCACCATCGATTTTAAAAAAGACATTCATGCTGCCGACTTCTTCGATATATTTTTTCTCCACACCATCAAGCCAGAGCACTTGCGAATAGTTTTTTTGAGCTGCCACTTCCTGCCCTTTCAAACTGGATGCATAGTTTCCACCCGTTTTCGCTTCACCCGTACCGCCTTTTACTGCGCGGACAAATTCGTTTTCAACCAAAATTTTAACCGGGGCGATCCCCTCTTTATAATACAAGCCAACCGGTGACATAATAGCCATAAAAATGTAATTTTTCGACGGCGCCACGCCTAAAAACGGTTCTGTCGCAATAATAAATGGACGAATGTATAAAGATGTGCCTTCAGCTGTTGGAATCCATTCCTGATCAACCTTGATCAGCTGCTTTAATCCTTCGATGACAAAGTCACCATCGATCTGCGGAATGCAGAGACGGTCGTTTGAGCGGTTTAGACGCTCCATATTTTTTTCGGGACGGAATAAAAATACGCGGCCTTCTTTCGTTAAATAAGCTTTCATCCCTTCGAATACCGTCTGTCCGTAATGGAACACCATAGCCGACGGATCGAGGGTAATCGGCTGATACGGAGTGATGCGCGCATCATGCCATCCTTTTCCTTCCGTATAATCCATCATAAACATATGATCGGTAAAAATACGGCCAAACCCGAGATTTGCCTGATCGGGTTTTTCTCTTTTTTGGTCAGCTAATTGTACGGTCAATTCTTGTGTCATCTTCCAGGACTCCTCATGTGTAAAAATTCGTCAGCAAGCGCTGATGTATGTACTTCTTCTATCATACAATTTTTTTGAATATTTTCACACTGTAAAATCAATTTTTTTCACCATCTACTTTAGTTACTTATTATAAATACAAATAAAGCGCTATTTTTAAAAGCAGAAGACTAAATTTCTTTTTTTAAATATTTTCATCACTTCTTTTAGCATGATGATTTAATGAATACAAGCTTGTTTACTCAAGGCTGGTACATTTTATCAATTGTTATTACATAGTTATTCAGCCTATTGTTGCCGTTATTCTTCCAAAAAAATAGCTGAGCAAAAGAGAATTTTATATGCTCATATTTGCCGGATTCCTATAAAGTGAAGACTGGCCTGTTTTACCTATTAGCCCTAGGTAAAAAAAACAAAGTTAATTACCTGAAATATTATTATTTTCATCAGGTGTTTTATTGAAAAGCAACTGTTGACTTTGTCTAGAATCTAAGATCATAATTTTTGATGTTTTTATTTTTATTTTTTGAATTTTGCACATTGTTAATAAAGTTAGTTTCAGCTACAAAATTTCTATTTAAGCTACTGAAAATCTAGATTTTTACCCAAGAAACTGGCAGTTAATGAATTCAATTAAGTCACTGACCATGCAAATTCAGAAAAACCATATCAAGAAAAGAATTGAATAACAGCTGATCAAAAACTATAAAAAGTGTGTATACATTATAAGTTATCATAGATCCCTTCCTCTCACCGTATCCGACTTTTTTAAATCATGTAAATCTACTATAATAAAAGAAAAAATCTGGAGCTGGTTGCATGAATATTGATGAACTAAAATTCCTTTTTTCACATCGAACCCCTGATATACTGGGCAGTGAAAATCTCTCTAAATTTTCATTACTGCTTCCGCTCGTTCAAAAAGAAGATGGCCTTCATGTTTTATTTGAAGTCCGCTCCCTGTTTATGCGGCGGCAGCCCGGTGAAATTTGTTTTCCCGGCGGTAAAATAGATCTTGAGGATCCAGATCCTGAATTTGCGGCAATTCGGGAAGCGCGCGAAGAACTTGGCGTTCCGGAAGAGAATATTCACCTTCTTTTCCCTCTCGACTTTATGCTCTCTCCGTTCGGTACCATTATTTATGCCTATGCAGGACTGGTTGACTTGTCCGAAATAAATTTGAACGAGGCTGAAGTCGATGAAATATTTACCGTGCCGCTTGATTTTTTATTGAAAGCAGATCCCGATATTCACTACGTTCAACTGCGTCCTGAGCCGGAAGAAAATTTCCCATTTCATTTAATTGCCCGCGGTAAAGATTACAACTGGCAGACAAAATCAATGGAGGAATATTTTTATTTCTATGAAAACCGAATCATCTGGGGATTAACCGCCCGAATTCTTAAACATTTTCTTGATGTGATCCGGGAACACCCACCTGCTCTTGACAAATAGTCAGAATATACGATAATAAAGTAGAATATTGATAAAATGATGGGATCAGTAAATGACATGTATCCGTATCAGAGAAGGGGTTCACTGGCTGAAAGACCCCCGCGGAAAGCACCATTGAACCTGCCCTAGTAAACATTGCTTATGAAAACATAAGCCGGTTTTTCCCCGTTACAGATGCAAAGTGGGCGCAGTTTTGCGTCAAAAAAGGTGGTACCACGGAAAGCATACCCGTCCTTTATGGACGATTCGGTGTGCTTTTTTTATTGAAAAGGAATGAATACTTATGAAAAAACAACGTATTGTCGTGAAAATCGGCAGCAGTTCGTTAACAGATGACATCGGAAACATCGTCGACGAAAAGATTGCGGATCACACATCGGCTATCGCGGCCATGAAACAGCAGGGGCATGAAGTCATTGTCGTTTCATCCGGTGCGGTGGCAGCCGGCTTCCGGGCCCTCGGTTACCCATCCCGCCCGAAAGTAATGGCTGCCCGCCAGGCATCTGCCGCCGTCGGGCAAAGTTTATTAATTCAGCGCTATATTTCCCACTTGTCACCAAAAGGCATAACTGCTGCGCAAATGCTTTTGACAAAAGGTGATTTTTACTCAAAAGGACGGTTTCAAAATTTTTATACATCGATGACCGAACTTTTAAATCGCGGTGCGGTACCGATTATTAATGAAAATGACTCCATTTCAATTGAAGAGTTGACTTATGGAGACAATGATATGCTGTCGGCGCTCGTCAGCGGTTTTTTGCAGGCAGATGGGCTCGTTATTTTAACTGATATTAACGGTCTTTATGACAGCAATCCGAAAACAAATCCAGGTGCGAAGCGGTTTAATTTTGTCCCCATTATTTCAGACGAGATGCTCGAAGCAGCCGGCGGAAGCGGCTCATCAGTTGGCACCGGCGGTATGAAATCGAAGCTGCTCGCAGCAGATAAAGCCCAATCTCTTGGTGTTTCGGTTTTTATCGGCAATGGATTTGGCGAGCGCAAGCTTCTTGATATTCTCGAAGGCAAAGGCGATGGGACGTATATCGGAGCACCGATGCAACAGCATATGCAGCGAAAAAAGCAGTGGCTCGCCCACCACGCTAAACCATCTGGAATGATTGCCGTTGATGCCGGAGCAGAAAAAGCCATTCTAAAAGGCGGGAAAAGTCTCCTTCCTGTTGGCATCATCGCTGTCAACGGTTTATTCGACGCACTGGATGTAGTAGACGTTCGCAATACAAACGGCGATCTTCTCGGACGCGGACAAGTTTTTTATTCCTCTATTGATCTTGAAAAAGTGAAAGGGCTGCCGGGTCCTGAAGCAAAAGCGTATTCCATTAACGAACGGGCGGAAGTGATTCATCGTGATAACTGGGTCACATTAAAAAATAAAGGCTAGGAGTGGAAAAAATGAATGAACTTTTACAAAAAGCGACGCTTTTAAAACAAGCATCTTTCGATATAGCGATGAAATCCACGAAAGAAAAAAATGATGCGCTTCTGCTTATTGCAGATGCTTTGATTGAACAAACACCCGCTATTTTAACTGCTAATGAGCAGGATATGGCTGCCGGACGCGCAGCTGGTTTTACCGATTCTTTGCTTGATCGCCTCCAGCTGACGGAAGAACGCATTTCTGCAATCGCAGATGCTGTTCGCCAGCTGACAAAATTAGATGATCCGATTGGCGAAGTTGTTGAAGCATGGACAACCGAACACGGCCTGAATATTGAAACAATCCGCGTACCGCTTGGAGTTGTTGGCATGGTGTATGAAGCTCGTCCAAATGTGACCGTAGACGCTGCTACACTTTGTTTAAAAGCAGGCAATGCCGTATTATTACGCGGAAGCACATCCGCTCTTCATTCCAATAAAGCGCTGACTGCTGTTATGAAGCAGGCCCTTGATCAATCATCACTTCCAACAGACGCGCTCCAGCTTTTAGAGGATACAAGCCGGGCGACTGCATCAGAAATGTTTAAGCTAAATGATTATTTAGACGTGCTCATTCCACGCGGGGGCGCTGGATTAATTCAATCTGTTATCGAACAGTCTACTGTTCCTGTTCTTGAGACAGGCGTTGGCAATTGCCATATTTTTATCGATGAATCGGCCGAAAAAGAAATGGCCATAAACATTGCATTAAATGCAAAAACGCACCGTCCATCTGTGTGCAATGCAGCGGAAAGCCTTTTGATCCACCGTGATTGGCCGTACCAGCAGGAATTAATGTCCGTCCTTCAGGCTGCTGGTGTAGAAGTGCGGGGAGATGAAGAGTTAACCCGTTTGTATAATAACATCATTCCTGCTTCTGAAGAAGACTGGGGACAGGAATACTTAGCAATGACACTATCTGCTAGGCTCGTTGGAGATACGCGGGAAGCCGTTTCTCATATAAACCGCTACGGTACAAAGCATTCCGAAGCGATCGTAACAGAAAATGATGAGCATGCGGATTTATTCTTCCGAGGCATTGATGCGGCCGTTTTATACCGAAATGCTTCTACTCGTTTTACAGACGGGGAACAATTCGGCTATGGCGCTGAAATTGGCATTAGTACGCAAAAGCTTCATGCCCGCGGCCCAATGGGATTAAAAGCGATCACAACCGTAAAGTCACTCGTACGGGGTTCGGGACAAATACGGCATTAAAAAAGCGTGTGGGAATTATTTCCCACACGCTTTTTACATAAACGCTTTATCAATATAGTTGCTTTTTTTTAAGATCAAACCGTCTTGGATAAGCGATTCCCAAAGCACTCGATCCAGTGCGTAAGGTGACTGGTTCTGAAGCTGCCTTAATGTTTGTTTATTTAAAACAAAAGAGTGAGAAAAACCATCAATTATAAAAAAACCAGATACATTCTCTGATTGCTCTTCCCAGTTGAATAAAAGTATAGTGTCATTGTCCCAATCCGTCAGCTGTTTTTCCATGCAGTTAATAACATGAAAAAAAAAGCTTTCCTGATCCATTACTTTGGCTAAATAACCACGCAGCATTCCAGATGTATTCATGCCTGCATCCCCCTAAGCCCTTTACGTATAGTTTTTTATTCCCATTTTCCGATCTTTTAAACGAAAAAAGCGCATCAATACACGATACGCCTTGTTATCTTTTATTTTACCTCATTAATAACGAGCTGTTCGCCGTTTTCCGCATAAACGAATGTTACACTAGCCCCGGCTTCCATCGCTTCAAATTTCTCCATCATCTCACTGCCGGCTTCTACTTGATATGCATTTGGAACACCGTCTACTTCAATTTCAACGGTATGTGGATCGGCCAGGCCATTGAATGTACCAGTTGCTTCTGTCCCTTCAACCGATGATTCTTCTGTTTCTTTTTCAATGCTCTCTTGTACATCATTCGCGCCTTCTTCGACTGTTTCACCCATGTCAGCTGCTTCTTCTTCGACTGCATCTGCCGCTTCTCCAAGGCTGTCCTGAGCATCTTGTGTTGCTTCATCTACTTCTTCAGCAGCATTTTCTGTTGATTCCGATCCGCTGCCAGCTGCATCTTCAGCCGTTTGTTCTGCTTCTTGTGTTTCTTCTGTTTCTGCCGGTACTGTCGTTTCTTCTACTGTATCTTCTTCAGGTGCCGCATTTTCAGAATCTGATGAACAGCCGGCAAGCAATCCCCCAGCAAGTATTGCAGCACCTATCAAGCCTGTTACCTTCTTCATTATGTACTTCCTCCTTACATGTTGTTATCCCACATCATACTTGTTTTTTCTTTTGAAGAAAAGCAATATGGCAAAAACGAACAAGAAATGAATGATTTTCACTATTTCGAAGGTCCTGCCAGTCAAGGTGGGTCAGGTCGATATGTTTTTTGAAATGGTGCAAAAATAGAGTCAATCTGTCCTTGGAACCTGAACGGGGTCATGCTTAACAGTTTGCTTGTTTTATCAACATAAAGCCATATTCTTTTGCGTTCAGTTCGGTAAATTAAGACACTAACTCTTTTTTTGACCATTCAAACACCTCTTCCATGTTTTAAGGAATAAATTTTTCTCCTATTTTTATTCTACGAAATGAATATGAATAATATGTGAATATTTTCTATAGAATTGTAAATTCTCGGCTGTTGACAAACGCTCGCTTTCGGCGTTACTTTCCGTGCGTGAATGCTCATGATCCCCAAAAAGGCACTCCACTTCCCACCCAGCGGTATTTTTAGAGCGACAACTGTTTTCAATCAGTCTGCTTTCTAGCTTTGTCTACAGTCTGATTCATCTTTCTTTTTTCATTTCCTTTAAAAAGCGGTATAATAACTTGTTGAAAGATAAAGAGGTGTTTTGAATGAAAAAAATGATTTCGCCTGCATTTGATCCGTGGGAAAGTTACATAGATATCGATCAGGTCGGTGATGCCAGGCTGTCCAATATTGAGTTTACAACGACGACGCTTTGTAATATGCGATGCGAGCATTGTGCGGTCGGTTATACGCTGCAAACGAAAGATCCTGATGCGTTGCCTCTGTCGCTCTTGTTATCGCGCCTTGACGAAATCCCGGATCTCCGTGCATTAAGCATTACAGGCGGCGAACCAATGCTGTCAAAAAAATCGGTTCAGCAGTACGTACGACCGCTTTTACAATATGCATACGGTCGCGGTGTCTACACGCAAATGAATTCCAATTTAACGATTGACGCCAGGCGTTATGAAGACATTGCTCCTTACCTTGATGTCCTTCACATTTCTCACAACTGGGGCACTGTTGATGATTTTGTGGAAGCCGGGTTTGCCAATATGGATCGAAAACCATCCTATAGCCAGCGAGAACAATTATTTAACCGGATGATTGAAAATAGCCGGATTTTGTCGGAAGCAGGTGTGATGGTATCAGCTGAAACGATGCTGAATAAGCGGACACTGCCTCACCTTACACACATTCATCAGCAAATTGTCAGCGAAATGAAATGTGCCCGCCATGAAGTTCATCCGATGTACCCGAGTGATTTCGCCAGCGCACTTGAATCTTTAAGCCTTGATGAAACACGTGAGGCCATCCATCAGCTTCTTGATGTGCGCGATCCGAATGTGTGGATGCTCTTTGGAACGCTGCCGTTTTTTGCATGCAGCCCGGATGAACGGGATCGTGAGCTTGTCTTCCGTCTGCAAAATGAACGACTCGTGACAGTCCGTAATGATCCCGATGGCCGTTCACGCTTAAATGTAAATATTTTTTCCGGCGATGTGATTGTAACAGATTTTGCCGATGCTCCGTCTCTCGGCAATATTCAAACCAATACGCTGCAAGAATCCTTTGACATCTGGAACCGGTCTCCCCTTGCAAAAGAAATTGACTGTCATTGTTCATCAGTTCGGTGTCTTGGTCCAAATTTGCTCGTTAAAAAGGCGTACTATCCTAATGCAGACTTTACACAACGAAAAGCATTTGCAGAAAGAAAGGAAGTTCAGCGATGAAAAAAGAAACAGCGGTATTCGCTGGCGGCTGCTTTTGGTGCATGGTAAAACCGTTTGACCAATGGAATGGCGTTGAATCGGTTATCTCTGGTTATACAGGCGGTCATATTGAAGACCCAACGTATGAGCAAGTAAAAGCCGGCAGCACCGGACACAAGGAAGCGGTCGAAATAACATATGATGCCGATGTTATTTCCTACCATCAAATCCTCGATATTTACTGGCAGCAAATTGACCCGACTGATGATGAAGGGCAGTTTCAGGATCGCGGTGATTCATACCGTGCTGTTATTTTTTATACAACACCTGATCAGAAAAAAGCGGCAGAGCGTTCAAAACAAAAGCTGTCGGACAGCAGGTTATTTAAGAAGACCGTCGTTACCCCAATTTTGCCGGCGGGCCCTTTTTATCCGGCAGAGGATTATCACCAGAATTTTTATTACACTCACAAGCAAGAATATGAAGAAGACCGGCAACAGTCCGGACGGGATGAATTTTTAACCAGGCACTGGATGAATCATGAAGAAAAGCGTTAAAACAGATACAGTCGCTGGCTGGATTAAAGAACAAATCGCTCTTGGAAAGTGGACCCCTGGCATGAAAATTCCGAGCCAGCGTGTTTTGGCAGAAGATTTTTCTGTTAATCGAAGCACGATTGTGGCCGCACTTGAACAGTTAAAGAAAGATGGGATTATTGAAGGGGTCATGGGGAAAGGTACAATTGTGGCTAACGATACATGGTCGCTTCTTGCTTCATTGCCTTCTGTCGATAAAACAGCGCCCCATAAAGCCGCTTCCGGCATTATTGATTTAAGCAAGGGAGAGCTTGCAGAAGATGTATTTCCAGAAAATTATTTAAATGAGGTGCTCAGCCGGCTGTCGGGAAAAATCAATTCGCTTGGGTATGAAGAACGAAGCGGGTATGAACCGCTTCGTGAAGCGATTGCCGACTATATGACAAGGCAGGGAACCCCTGTTGCGCCATCGTCTATTTTAATTGTTTCCGGTGCGATGCAAGGCTTGCAATTAATCGCTTCCGGCCTGCTTGCGCACGGTTCATCTATTTTGCTTGAAAAACCTTCTTATTTGTACTCGATTCATACCTTTCAATCACTGGGCATGTCACTTCAGGGCATTCAAATGGATACTGATGGGCTGCTGGCGGAATCATTGCAAACCGTCTGGAACGCCGGGCAAAATGGAGCACTTTATACCATTCCATGTTTTCATAATCCGACCGGCATTTTAATGAGTGAAACAAGAAGAAAAGAGATCCTTGCTTATTGCAATTCAAATCGGCTGCCTATTATTGAAGATGACATTTACCGTGACTTATGGCTGGATGCGCCGCCGCCGCCTTCTCTTAAATCAATGGACAGTTCAGGAAATGTTCTTTATATTGGCAGCTTGTCGAAAACGTTAAGCCCTGGTCTTCGTATCGGCTGGATTGCCGGTTCTGATTCGGTTGTTGAGCGATTATCCAATGTAAAAATGCAGGCCGATTATGGAACGAGTTCTTTATCACAGCGCGTGGCGGCTGAATGGCTTGGTGGAGGTCTTTATGAACACCACCTTAAATATGTCCGTCAAGAATTACTAAAACGACGTAAGGCAGCCTCTGCTTCACTGCAACGGCACTTGTCAGATGTCGCAGAATGGACGATACCAAGCGGCGGATTTTTTATTTGGCTCCGTCTGAATCAAAACATTTCATTAAAAGAATTATATACAGAAGCATTAAATGAAGGTATTTTATTTCATCCGGGCAGTATTTATACAGAAGGGACGTCACGCGCAATCCGATTATCTTTTGGATATGCCCGCCCTGATCAATTTGAAGAAGGAATTAAACGGATGAAGAAATGGATTATTGCATTATCTAAATAAGCAGAGGAGGAAACAAAACATGATAATTACAGACCATACACTCGAGAAAATGGATGATCCATTTGGTATTTTAGAAGGAGACCGGTATGAGTACCACCTTTTTGCAGCTGTTGACAAGGAAGATGAATTGTATTCACCAGAAGGCCTTTACATCCGGGTGTTGTACGCGGTAACAGAATCTGAACAAAAAATAGCCGGCTTATTTTTGCATAACCGTGCAGATGACAGTGTACTGGATTTTGAACTTGAAGAAGATGAAATCGAACTCGTCCGTGAATACTGCGCTGCCCATTTAAAATAAGCACATGTAAACCCCGTCCGCAATATTTTCGCTGACGGGGTTTTTAAATGGCACCTTTAATAGCTGTTTGCGTAACAATCAGTCCTTTCTTGTTTAAATGGCTTTTTGAATATACAATTCAATTTGTTCTTCTGTTAAATTATGCATAAACCGATAAAATGGAATACTTTTCATTCCAAAACCCTCACACATTTGTTTGTAATATTCATAAGCTTCCCGATGCAATTCCATTTTGCCCATCCCTTTCTGTTATATAACAATTTTTATTTTATGAAATTAATATATAACAGAAAACTTACTTTGTCAAACATTTTCAAATAAAAAAAGCAGAAAAAATTCTGCTTTTACTGAACGATTATTTGGTCTTCATCTTCCGGATCAACTGCTTGATCAACAAACACTTTTGTCCGGATATACCACTTATGCTTATCATTTGTTTTTGGACTGTTCTCAGGCAATTTTATTGAAAATGGAATCGTTTCCTTCTCTCCTGATTTTATGTTTCGGTTTAATTCAATATTCACTTCTTCTATGTGTTTATCGTGCCAGGAAAAATCACTGTATTCTTGTACTTCTTCGTATTGTAAATAAAGCAGGACTTGAATCTTTTCAATTGGCTCATCTGCCTGCCCGCCTTCTAGAAGAATCCGCCCCTTTACTGTTTCACCTGGTGCAGCGGTCTGTTTTTCCAAGATCGTATCTACTTTTACACTATCGATGCCAATACTCGAAAAAAACTCTTTCCACATAAATAAATCCTCCTTTTGTTTTTTAATTTATTCCCTAATTTTTTATGTTTATGACTTTATTTAGAACTTTTAGTTTGATTTTTGCACATAATGTATTAGGATTAAGATTTTTATATATTCAACTTAAAATTCTTTTTTCCACAGCGGATAAAAAAACTTAGTTCCTTTTTTATTGGCCGGAAGCATTTTCATATCAGCCAATAAATGGGACATATAGCTTAAAACTAGAACGGTAAGAAGGCCGTCGATTGGGTAAACCCGCTCAATTTCAGCCGCGACGAAATAAAAAAACAAGATCCCAATAATTGAATGCGTCCATGTTCGGTGTGAAACGAGTGAAGCAAATAAAATGAAAAGTCCTATGTACATAATCCAGCTTTCATTTATATACCAGCCTGTGTAGAGAACGAGCGCTCCTGTTAAAAAAAGCATCATTCTCTGTTTAATGAACAGCCTTGGCAAAAGCAGTAAACCAACACTGAGAATAAATCCCGATGCTTGTTTCATCCCAAATAACATAAAATAGCTGTAAAGCGCCAGCAATAAACCGGCTACTGTAAAAAATAAAACAAGCCATTTTTTTTCAATAGTAATCTTGTTGGCAAGCTTTCCGTTTACATCAAGGTCTGGAACCAAAGCAGTGACAGCACCAATACAGACAAAAAGTGCCGTATTTATTGGAGGTGATTGCGTCCACACTGCTACACCAATTCCAGTCGCTGCGCCAATCATCATATGTGAAGTTCCTTTCAACATCCTCAATCCTTTCTTCTTCACGCAAAAAGCCGCCCAATCAAAGGCGGCTGTACATCATTCTGCATTTTCAATCGCACGGAGCATCCAATCTTGTACAGCTTCAATATGTTCCGCTGAAATTTCCATTTCACATAAAACCGCACCTCTGCCGATCATTTTCAACACGGGTACAATTGCGGGTTTTTTGGGGTTGTATGAGTATACAACGGTATCCAGATGTTTTAACGGTATACGGGTATTCGTTATCATTCCTGTGCTTTTTAAGTATCCGTCTTCTATTTTAACGCTATTTTTTTTCCAGCAATATGATAATTCTGTCACAACCGCTGCTGCCTGACTTTCTGTAAAGATTGCCGCCATGATTGATAACCCCTTTTTTATTCATCGTAACTACTATAAAATAACAGCTTCTCTTTCATTTGTAAACAAGCTTCTTTAAGTTTACATAATTAAATTATCGTTTATATATTAAAATCCAAAAAAAAACGGAGCTAGGTCCGTTTTAAATAACTTTTGCTTTAATATACACTTTCGGATTTTGCGCTTTTACAGCTTTAATAAGACGATCCGGGTTACGCAATATAAAAAAGTAGGATACATTTGAGCGGGTATAAACCGCTACTCGCTCTTTTTTTACATACGGACGAACAATATATTTTTCAAAAAAAGACGCATTCTTTGACATTTCATCCATTTCAAACACTTCAATAATTTCGTTCGTGGGAATAGATGTCTCCAGGTCGCCTGTTTTCACAACGAGTACGCCTTCTTCCACTTTATGACCTGGCACTAACCGGCTCGCTATTACCATTCCGACAACAACAATAACCGCTGCTGCAGCAACATAGATCATAATCATCCTCCTGATCTTTCTTCATTCATTTATTGACCATCCCTTATTTTACTCGTTTTTTTCGAAAAAACACTTGTTTTCAACATGAAAATATTGTTTTTTTGTGACAAATAATTGATTAATCATTGACAGCGTTTGCAAATTATGCATTCTCAAAATAAGAGAGATAAAAATGAAAAACAGGTGAAGCGTCAGCTTCACCTGTTATGGTTTTAATCAGAATTAGTGTTTTTCTACGTTAGCAGCTTGTGGGCCACGTGGTCCTTCAACCACTTCAAATGTCACGTTTTGGCCTTCTTCAAGTGATTTGTAGCCTTCGCCTTGAATAGCTGAGAAATGAACGAATACATCGTCCTGTCCTTCAACTTCGATAAAACCGAAGCCTTTTTCTGCATTAAACCATTTCACTTTACCTTCTAGCATGTTATGTCCTCCCATGCGCTTGATGCGCAAATCTTTTCTTGCTGTTTGCTACTATTTCAAGATGAAACACATAATGTGATTCGTTTGAAACGAACGAACAACTGTCTTTACTATATCATCTTTTTTTTTTGCATGCAACCGCAATCTCTCAATTTTTCTCAATTCCCAATTTTCTCGCAATACGTAAAAGGTGTGCCGGAATGTCCCATTTTATTGTACGATCCGGGTAGATCCACATACGAATGATATCCAATTTATCAAGACCGGTCTCCAGTTTTGAGACCACCCATTTCATGCGGTCAAGACCCGGATTCGCCATAATAAACAGGCTTGGATTTTCGGCTTCTCCCTGCGCACGAATCAATTTTTCGATTTGATCCCCTGTGTTTCCGCGCAGCTGTGTGTTATCATACACCATACCTTCCTGCTGGCGTTTCCCGCGTGATCCTTTACACTTTATATAAGCGTTCCATTCTTGTTTGTCTGCGACAAGGTCATGTCCGCCAGATGCTGCTTCTATTTGAACAGTCCAGCCATGTTTTATGAAATAATCCGTCACCGCTTCTATTACTTCTTCTTGTGTTAACACAAATTCATCTGGTACTTTTAGTCGGTCAAGGCTGATCGGCACGTATTCTCCCTCCCGTTCTTCTTTATATATACATTCCACTTCAAAGACTTGTTTCCCTGCCTACCGTAAGACTTTCCGGATAATATTTACACGGTCTTCATACGGAGGATAAAGAAAGTTTGACAGAAACGACGATTTTTTACGCAAAATGCTTTTTTTATGTGAAAAAAGCTCGAAACTTGCTTTTCCATGATATGCATTCATCCCCGAAGGCCCAACACCGCCAAATGGCAGATGCGGACTTGATACATGAACAAGCGTATCGTTAATGCTTGCTCCACCAAATTGGATTGAAGAGATCACTTTTTCTTCCATCGCTTTTTCTTTCGTGAAAACGTAAAGAGCAAGGGCTTTCGGCAGCTTTTTCACCCGCTTTATGGCCTGATCTAGTTCTGTATAAGAGAGCACTGGCAAAATCGGACCGAAAATTTCCTCTTCCATTAAGGCATCATCCCAGCCAGTTTCGACAATCGTCGGCGCTATAAATAAATCTTTCTGGTCTGTTTCGCCGCCCTTTATGAGAGTGCCGGCTGTTTTAGACAGCATTGCCTGCAACCGGTCAAATTGCTGTTCATTCACAACACGTCCAAAATCCGAGCTGCTCTGTGGATTTTGCCCATAAAAATCATATACAGCGAGTGTTAATTCTTTTAAAAAGGATTCTTTCACATTTTGATGGATGAGAACGTAATCCGGTGCAATACATGTCTGGCCGGCATTGGAGAATTTTCCCCAGGCAATGCGGCGGGCTGCCTGCTTTAAATCAGCGGAATAATCAACAAACACGGGACTCTTTCCACCCAACTCCAATGTCACAGGGGTTAATTGCCTGGCTGCCGCTCCCATAACGACTTTTGCCGTTTTGGCACTTCCTGTAAAAAAGATATAATCGAATGGTGCCTCGAGCAAAGCGGTGACGGTTTCTTTTCCGCCTTCCTGCACACCGATAAACGCTGGATCAAACGTTTCTTCGATTAGTACCTTTAATAGAGATGATGTATGAGGCGTACTTTCTGACGGCTTAACAATTGCTGTATTGCCTGCCGCTATCGCACCGATAAGCGGTTCAATGACAAGCTGAAACGGATAATTAAATGGCCCAATAATAAGAACGCTGCCGTATGGTTCCGGCAGGATATAGCTTTCCGCCGGCTGTTGATGTACAGGGGTTTTCACTTTCTCAGCAGCCGCCCATTCCGGTAAATGCCGTATCATGAAACGGATGCTCTCATACAAAAAAGCGATTTCCGTTGTATACGCTTCAAATTTATTTTTTCTTAAATCAAGATAAAGCGCTTTGATTATTTGGTCTTCACGTTCCTTAATTGCTTGTTTTAATTCTTTTAACCGGTTAATTCGCCACTCAACGCTGCGAGTCGTGCCCGAATCAAAAAATTCCTGCTGTGCATGGATCATTTCAGTGACGTTCACGTTCATCATCTCCACTATGTATTTCCTTTATTTTAACAGTCGTGAAATAGAGCGTCAAAAATGCCCCTTCATTTTCAATGTTAAATACGTTATGATGACAAATAGAGGTGACGTTCGTGAAAGTATGGTTTTGGACAGCCGGTGCTTGTCTTCAGGCAGCCGCGATGTCGATTTTTTTATTTCCACATGCCATTTCATCCGGCGGGGCAGCCGGCATCAGTATTATGATGAATCATCTATTCCATACCCCCTATGCAGCATCGATCTGGGGTGTTAATGCTGTGATGATTGTGCTGGCGTTTAAATGTCTCGGCTTGAAAACAGCCGCCGGTACCATGTATTGCGTGACCATTGCAGCGATGGTTATTGACTTTTTAATGCCTTTTTTCCTGTTTCCCTTAGGAAGAATTTGGACAGACCTTCCAGCCGGCGCGCTTTTTTTCGGCATCGGGCTTGGCATTTTGTTTAAATCAGGTGCTTCCTCCGGCGGAATGGATATCGCTGCCTTAATTCTGTCAAAATGGCGCAATTGGCCGCCCGGCCGGTCTCTTTTTTATATGAATACAACGATCTTAATTGCGACCGGACTTGTTGTCGATATAAAAACGATTCTTTATGCGATTGTTTGTCAATGGATTGCATCACGCGTTATTGATTTTATTCAGTCCTTTCCTGTCAATAGCATGCGCAAAAAGCCGCTTCCGAAGCAATAGCTTCAGGAAAGCGGCTTTTCTTATTCGTTCATCGCAGTCTTAAGAGTCTCGATATTTTGTTTCATAATTGACATATAATCTTCCCCGGCCGCTAGATCCTCTTCTGTTAATGTAGCTAAGTTATGAAGGCGTAGAGACTCAGCTCCAATTTCCTTTTGGATCACTTCCGCAATTTTCGGTGTAATATTTTGCTCAAAAATCACGTAGCGGATGCCATGTTCCACCGCTGTATCAGCCAATTCTTTCAATTCTTTCTGGGACGGTTCATCCGTCGGTGATAGTCCGGCTACACTAAGCTGTTCAATGCCGTATGACTTTTCCCAATAACCATAAGCTGCATGAGAGACAAGAATCTCTTTATGCGCTGCTGCATCCGCCATTGCGTGAAAATCTTTATCAAGCTGCTCAAGTTCTTTGCTGAGCGTTTCGTAATTTTCAGTGTATAACGCTTCTTCATCAGGATTTAGTGCCACAAGCTCATTTTTGACCACTTCGGCCATTTGCCCTGCTAACAATGGGTCAATCCAAATATGGGGATCAACGCCACCGTGATCGTGGTTATCTTCTTCCGCTTCATGATCATGCTCTTCCTCAGTATGCTCTTCTTCAGTGTGTGTTTCCTCACCCGTTTCTTCTGTTCCATGCTCGTGTTCATGGGCTGCTTCGATATCTACTTTTTCTCCAACACTGACCATTTTAACATCTTCTGCTGAAAGGGTTTCTTCCACTTTCTCTACAAACGGCTCAAGTCCAAGACCGTTAGACAAAAACAAATCGGCTTCTGCAAGATCCAGCATCGTTTTCGACGTAGGCTCGTATGTATGTTCATCCGCCCCTGCCGGTACCATGCTTTCCACTTCTACTGTGTCACCGCCAATTCGTTCTGTAAAATATTCAAGCGGATAAATGGTCGTGTACACTGTTACTGCATTATCGCCTGATGATTCTGCTTCATTCGATGCTTCCTTTTCATTGTTATTGCACGCTGCAAGTGCCAATGACAGGCTTGCAGCTGCTAATGTCCATTTTTTCACGTTTATGTCCTCCAAAATTGATTGTACTTCTTATAATATAGTAATCATTACGATTTGTAAACAGTAATTGTTACGATTTAAACAAGCATCCACCAAAATGGTGAATGCTTGTTGATTATTTTGTTAAAATAATTGGCTCATCTCTCGTAACCACAACAGTATGCTCAATTTGTGCTACACGGCTGCCATCCGGTGTTTTAAACGTCCAGCCATCACCTGATTCTTTGATCATATCTGCTTTTTCAGAAATGAAGGGTTCAAAAGCAATGACCATTCCTTCCTTTAAAAGAGCATTATCCCACGGATCAAAATAATTCAAAATATGGTCCGGCGCTTCATGAAGTGATTTACCTATACCGTGCCCTGTTAAATTTTTAATGACAGAAAAACCATTGCGCCGCGCTTCGTTTGCTACCGCTTTCCCGATTTGATTTTGCTTAGTGCCTGCTTTAATTTTCAGCAAACCCCGTTCAAAAGCTTGTTCAGCCGCTTCACACAGCTTTGTTAAAACAGGTTCTCCTTCGCCTATAACAAACGAAATACCGGTATCTGCAAAGTAGCCATCCAATGAGCCAGAAACGTCGATATTGACAAGATCTCCTTCTTGAATGACACGGCCGCCGGGAATGCCATGAGCGACCTCGTCGTTGACACTAATACATGTAAAACCTGGGAAGTCATATTCGCCTTTTGGCCCTGATACCGCCCCATGCTCTGCAAACAAGCGGCCGCCAAGTTCATCGATTTCTTTTGTTGTAATGCCGGGCTTCGTAAAACTGCGCATTTCATCCCGAATAACAGCGACAATTTTGCCGATTTTTTTTAATGCCTGAAGTTCTTCATCAGTTTTTACAATCATTATGTCCATTCCTTCACTTTTAATTTTCCATTACTCATTATAGCAGAATGTTAAGATTGTGTTGAAATTTTGTGTTTTCCATGTTTGACACAGCTTTCTGGTGATAAAATAGTATTATACATGAGCCAACGCTTTCCCAACCGAAGGAGTGATTTTGATGATAAAATGTGTCATATTTGATTTTGATGGCACCATTTCTGATTCTATTCAAGTGTTTGTAAAAGCATACAACGATTTTGCTGAAAAAGAAGGCTACAATCAAGTTGCCGTTGAAGAACTCGATGATTTAAAGAAAATGAGTATTCCTGAACGCTGCCGCCATTTAAATTTCCCGATGCGCAGCATCCCATTTGCCGCTCCGAAACTGTACCGTTTTATACGCGAATCAAAAGCCTCTCTTCCGCTGTTCCCCGGCATTAAACAAATGCTTGATGAACTAAGCAGCCGTGGTATTCATATTGCCATTATTTCATCTAATGCAACAGATATCATTGATCATTGTTTAAAGTCGAATGGGGTTGATTATGTCCATGACATTTTATCGTCCAAATACATTTTCAGCAAAGATAAAATGATCAAAAAGTTATTAAAACAATACGATTATTCACAGGAAGAGGTTTTTTATGTCGGTGATGAGCAGCGCGACATTGATGCTTGTGCAAAAACAGGGCTTCGTGCCGTTTGGGCTTCGTGGGGATATGATCATGAGTCTCTTATCTCCGGCGAAACCTCAAAAGCAGCTGTACCGGATGACGTCGTTGATTTTGCCTTAAGAGCATAATGAAAAGCCCCCGCTTTTGATTACGCGGGGGTTTTTCCATTTAAAAGACATAAATACAGTGTGGGTTCGCGTCCGGGTTTTTAGTGCACCGAACTAGGGACGTTCTGACGCTTTCTCCCTCTTGCCCAGCGAATACAAATCATCAGCGTAACGACAATAATGATCGCACCAAAAATATACGGAAGCCCCATGTTGACATCAAATAACATGCCAGCAAGTGCAGGACCGATCATATTTCCAATACTCATGTAGGCGTTATTCATGCCGGCAGCAAACCCCTGCTCATTACCGGCCATTTTCGAAATAATTGTGTTGATGGCTGGACGTAATAAGGACGCTGCAGTAAAGAACACTGCCGAAATAAGCAATACCGATATAAAACCAGTCGCAAACAAAATGCTGATCATCGATAGAGCCGCAACAACAAGCATTGTATTCATAACCCCTACTTCCCCAAAACGCTCTAACACTCGATCGAGCACAAAGGCCTGTACGATAACGCCAACCAAACCGCCCACAACCATCAAAATAGAAATATCCGATGGGCTGAAGCCGAATTTTTGATCTGTAAACAAACTAATTGTTGCTTGGTAGTTCGCAAGCCCGAATGACAATGTGAACATCATAACGAGCAGAATAAAATAAGGCTTTTTCATGGAAAGAGCCAGCTGCTTTACAAGCGAGTCTCTTTGTTTTGACCGTGTTTTTGCTTCTTCTTTTACCGGTTCTTTCAAAAAGAATACGGACATGACCGCTGCGATTAACGCAACTGTTCCAGCAATGATAAAAGGAGCACGCAAGCCGAATGCAGCTAAAAATCCGCCGACGCCTGGTCCAACAACGAAGCCGAAAGACATTGCTGCCCCAAGGCGGCCCATTCCTTTTGCGCGCGTTTCCACTGTCGTAATATCCGCCACAAATGCCATCATTGATGGAATCATAAATGCCCCACCAATACCACCGATCATACGCGATACATATAATAGCGCTAAATGATTAGAAAATGCGAACAAAAATTGAGCAAGTGAAAACAAAATAAGACCGAAAATGATCGATTTTTTCCGTCCGTACCGGTCTGATAAATCCCCAGCAAGCGGTGAAAATAAAAACTGGGCAAACGCAAATGTCGCAATAAGAAAGCCGAATGTTTTCCCGCCTGCCCCAAACTCATGAATGATCGTCGGCATAATTGGGATAACAAGCCCAATTCCAGTCATGACGATAAACATGTTCATCATTAAAATTAATAGCGGAAATTGCTGTATTTGCTGTCTTGACATGTAAATCCTTCTTTCTTTTATAGATGAATCGTCTCAGGCATTTTTTGTACAGCCTGTTCTAATTCTTCCGCAGCTAATTTCATTGATGGAATGCCTTTTAAATTAAACAGCATTCCATTTAAAATCGCTTCACGTGGTTTTAATTCCAGCAATTCTTTTTCCAAAATAGCAATTGAATCAATGGCAATAGCGGGGACCTCTTCTCGTGCAGTGAGTTCTTTTAACTTTTTAATAAAATGAAGCGGATGGTGGGCTGCGGTTCGATTCGGCCCCTCTAGTTTGTCCAAATACGAACTAAAAAAAGGTTCCGGATTTTGATCAATCATCCATTTGGCGGAAGTATCGATCTGCTGAAACAAATAAAAAGCCAGCAGGTCAAAATCATACCGTGACTCTTTTTCAACAATTTCCCTTAAATATGAAATCATAAGCCCTTTTAGGGAAGCCGTTAAGTCAGCTGCAAAAGGACGAATTTCATCTCCATATATGTCAATAATCCGCTGCTCCGTCCTTTTCATTAAATAAAGATTTTCGCGGCGGACGAACTCATTTAAAGACGAATTCTCAAGACCGCGAATTTCTTTCAGCTGCATCATAAAAAATTCTTGAAATGCACAATAATGCCGCGTGCGGATCGCGATTTCACGGATGAAATCTTCTTGAAGGCTATCCGCTTCTTCTTTTGCCGCAGCGATTTGATCGTGAAGCATTTGGTAATAATACGTAAATATATCGGAAAGCAATGCTTCCTTTGACTTAAAATGTGTATATAAGCTGCCTTTTGATAAACTGCACACATCGGCAATTTGCTGCATCGATGTTTGATGAAAGCTCGTTTTTGAAAACAACTTCATAGCTGCCAGTAAAATTTTTTTCTTTGTCTCATTCATTCTTCAACACCAACCGAACAGTTTTTTATTTGACCACTAAGTCAATCATAGCATACACATAGATAGAATACACGAAAATTGTTTCGTCTATCGAAATAAAAACAAAAAAAGCACCCGGACATTTGTCCGGGCAAACATTTATAGCTTTTGGGATTTTAACAGGTCACGAATTTCCGTCAATAATTCTTCTTCTTTTGTCAAAGAAGGAGGAGCTTCTTCTTTTTTCTCGCGCGTATACATTTTGTTAAATAATCTAATAAATAAAAAGATAGAAAACGCAATAATAACAAAATCAATAACGGTCTGAATAAACACTCCGTATTTTACAACTGCGTTACCAAATGTAAAGGACAAACCTGAAAAATCAACCCCGCCGACTAATAGACCAATCAACGGCATAATAATATCTCCCACAAGTGATGAAACAATCTTGCCAAATGCTGCACCAAGAATGACCCCGACAGCCAGGTCAATAACGTTGCCGCGCATAGCAAACTCCTTAAACTCTTTCAGCATCTTTTTACCTTCCTTTTTCTTTTTACTATATCACTAAAGCTTACCTGAAAAACATTCCAGCGATAACAACAAGCTACTTTTCATGAAAGGAGTCCTTCTCTTCCTTCGTGCGACGATTCGACTTTTGTTCGGATTTAAAGAGTTTTATAAACAACGTGATGAAAAAAACAGGAACCGTGTAAACGAATATATACAGCAATCCGGCTATCCATTGCATACTCTTTCCTCCTCTTCAAAATATAACCTTCATCTTCTTATTATATTAGGTTGTTTTCTTTTTTTGTACTATTTTGAATTTTTCACATAATGCATTAAAAATATTGTTATTGCCTGCTTCTTTTATCTTTATTCTTTTCGGCTAAGACCTGAGTATCTCACTTCACCAATATTTTCGATAGGGTCTAAATGGAAAAAGCTTCACGTCATTTCGACCGTGAAGCTTTTTTTTATTCTGATTCTTTTTCAGTGAGAAGAAGCATTTGAACCGCTCCTTGTTCTTTTTCATCGACAACGAAAGAACCGTTCGAGTAGCGGTCTACTTTCTTTAAAGCATTCACATTTATTTTTACATCAGCGCCTTTTTTCATGCGCACGTAATAATCACGGCTCTCATCCAGGCGTGCTGCACCAATGATGCGATGTGGGTTTGTTTTCAATTCCCTTACTAGTACGACGCCCCGCTTAGCACGTGACGTTCGTTCAAATTGATCAAATCCGCCGCGCTTCGCGGATCCGCGATTCGTTACCGCAATGAAATGAGCGCCTTCTGTGCTTGATGTGATCACAGCGACTGTATAATCATTTTCTTTTAAACTATTGCCTTTTACCCCGGCGGCACGTGGGCCGACAACCGGTACTTCTTCTTCTGCAAACCGCAGCCCATAACCATAATGGGTGATCATCAGAACGTCGCTGCCGCCGTCTGTTAAGGCTGCCGCACACACCTCATCATCGCCTTTGACGTTCATTGCAGTTAACGGACGTGAGTAGCGCTGCACGTTAAACTGTGCAAGCTCGGTTCGTTTGATCATGCCGCTTTTTGTCGCAAGCAAAATAAATTGCCGTGTTGAAAAATCGCGGACTGAAAATGCTGCGATGATTGATTCATCTTTAAATCCACTGACAATGCCTGATGCGTGCTGTCCGGCTTCTTTCCAGCGAATGTCCGGCAATTCATGCACAGGCAAATGTAAATAGCTGCCTTTATTCGTAAACACGAGCAGGACATCGGTCGTGTTCATTTCCTGCTTAAATAAAAGACCGTCAGACTCTTTCATAGCGGGCAGGCCGCCAGATGCCGAATATGAACGCAGGCCGGTCCGTTTAATGTATCCTTCACGTGTGACGGAAACGAGAACATCTTCACTTGGGATCATCGCTTTTTGGTCAATTTTAATTTCCTGAATTTCTGCTTCGATGACTGTTCGGCGCTCTGTCGCATACATTTTTTTCATGTCTTTCAACTCGCGTTTGATGACAGATTCAAGCTTTTTGGCACTTTCTAAAATCGCCTGCAGCTGCCCAATCGTTTTTTCAAGCTCAGCAGATTCTTTTTTAAGCGCTGTTATGTCCGTATTCGTCAAACGGTAAAGCTGGAGGGTAACGATCGCTTCTGCCTGTTCTTCCGTAAATTCAAACTGCTCTACCAGCCGATTTTTTGCGTCCTGTTTATCTTTTGATGAGCGAATGCAGGCAATAACCTCATCTAAAATCGATAAAGCTTTCATAAGCCCTGCCACAATATGGTGCCGGGCTTTTGCTTTTTCAAGATCATAAGCGGACCGGTTTGTCACGACCTCTTTCCGATGTTCGATGTATGCGTCAAGCAAACGGTGAAGCCCCATTAAAACCGGCCGCTTGTTGTAAATGGCGACCATATTAAAATTATAAGCTACCTGCAAATCTGTCGCTTTATATAAATAATTCAAAATAAGTTCAGCATCTGCTTCTTTTTTCAAATCAATGACCACACGAAGACCGGTCCGATCTGTTTCATCACGAACCTCAGCAATGCTGTCCAGTTTTCGGTCGACACGTAAATCATCCATTTTCTTTACAAGTGATGCTTTATTAATTTCATACGGTATTTCCGTAATGACGATACGCTGGCGTCCGCCACGCACTTCTTCAATCTCTGCCTTGCCGCGAATGATAATTTTCCCTTTTCCGGTCTTATACGCTTTTTCAATGCCGTCAATTCCTTGAATAATGCCGCCCGTTGGAAAGTCGGGTCCAGATAATACAGTCATTAAGTCTTCAACCGTACATTCTGGTTTTTCCATTCGCATGATTACGGCATCAATGACTTCATCGAGCCGGTGCGGTGGAATTTCAGTCGCATACCCCGCCGAGATTCCTGTTGACCCATTCACAAGTAAATTCGGAAACCTCGCTGGCAAAACAACAGGTTCGTTTGTCGTTTCATCAAAGTTCGGAATAAAATCAACCGTTCTTTTTTCAATATCCGTTAATAATTCGCCGGCGATGGCGGACAGTCTTGTTTCTGTATACCGCATGGCAGCAGGCGGATCGCCATCGACTGATCCGTTATTGCCATGCATTTCAATAAGCGGTGTCCGCATTTTCCAGCTTTGGCTTAACCGGACCATCGCGTCATAAACAGATGAATCACCGTGAGGATGGTAATTACCAATAACGTTCCCAACGGTTTTTGCCGCTTTTCGAAACGGCTTTTGGTGCGTATTGCCTTCTGTATGCATTGAAAATAAAATCCGGCGCTGCACCGGCTTTAATCCATCCCGTGCATCCGGAAGCGCCCGTTCTTGAATAATGTATTTACTATACCGGCCAAATCGGTCGCCAATGACGTCCTCAAGCGGCAATTCTTGAATATGTTCCTTTTCCACTGCTTATTCCTCCCTGCTGCCGGACAACTGCTCGTTTTCTAAGAGCGCCGCTTCTTCTTCCAACCCGAACGCAACGTTTGATTCAATCCACTTTCTGCGTGGTTCAACTTTATCCCCCATTAGAACAGTGACCCGCCGCTCTGCGCGCGCTGCATCATCAATCGTCACACGAATCAGTGTTCTCGTTTCAGGGTCCATCGTTGTTTCCCACAATTGATCCGCGTTCATTTCACCCAGCCCTTTATAGCGCTGAATAGTTGTGCCTTTGCCCATTTTTTTCAGCAAAACATCCAGCTCCCGCTCTGTCCAAACATATTCGGCCACTTCTTTTTTCCCTGTTCCCTTTGACACTTTAAAAAGCGGCGGCATGGCAATATATATTTTACCGCTGTCAATAAGCGGCTTCATATATCGATAGAAAAAGGTAAGAAGCAAAACTTGAATATGGGCTCCATCTGTATCAGCATCGGTCATAATAATCACTTTGTCGTAATTAGCGTCACCCACAACACAATCCGGACCTACACCCGCACCGATCGCATGAATAATTGTATTAATTTCTTCATTTTTAAAAATATCGGCAAGCTTGGCTTTTTCGGTATTGATTACTTTCCCACGCAGTGGCAATACCGCCTGGAATTTCCGATCGCGCCCCTGCTTTGCGGAGCCGCCGGCTGAATCACCTTCGACCAGATACAGCTCATTTCGTTCCGGGTTGCGTGACTGGGCCGGTGTCAGTTTTCCTGACAAAATGGATTCTCCCTTTTTGCGCTTTTTTCCGTTACGGGCGTCTTCACGTGCTTTACGGGCTGCTTCACGCGCTTGTGCAGCTTTTACTGCTTTTTTTATGAGCAGGGCACTTACATCCGGGTTTTCCTCCAGGAAATAAAGTAATTTTTCCGATACGATTTGATCAACAGCGGATCGGGCTTCTCCTGTTCCGAGTTTTCCTTTTGTCTGTCCTTCAAACTGCAAAAGGTGTTCTGGCACCCGAACAGAAACAATAGCGGTCAGCCCTTCCCGAATATCGGTTCCTTCTAAGTTTTTATCTTTTTCTTTTATTAAATTGCTTTTACGAGCATATTCATTGAATGTACGCGTCATGGCCGCCCGCGCGCCTGCTTCATGCGTACCGCCGTCTTTTGTGCGGACGTTATTGACAAACGACAGGACATTTTCAGAAAAACCATCGTTAAACTGAAACGCAAATTCCGCTTCAATTTCGTTTTGAGTACCTTCAAAAAAAGCAACGGGATGAAGCGTATCTTTTTCTTCATTTAAATATTTAACGAATTCTTCTATGCCGTTTTCAAAAAAATATTCTTCTTTTTGTTCACGGTCTTTTCGTTTATCTTCAAGTGTAATTTTTAAGCCTTTTAATAAAAAAGCTGATTCCCTCAACCGTTCACTTAACGTGTCGAACTGAAAAACAGTTGTCGAGAAAATCGTTTCATCCGGCTTAAAGTAAATTTGTGTACCGGTTGATTTCGCTTTTCCTTTTTTCTCAAGCGTTGTAACCGCCTTTCCACCATGTTCAAAACGCTGTTCATACTGAAATCCCTCCCGCCAAATCGTGACAATTAACGACTCTGACAAAGCATTCACAACAGAAGCTCCAACCCCATGTAAGCCGCCGCTCGTTTTATAGCCGCCCTGGCCAAACTTTCCGCCGGCGTGAAGAACCGTCAAAATTACTTCTGTTGTTGGTTTGCCTGTTCGATGCATTCCAGTCGGCATGCCCCGTCCGTAGTCACGAACACTAATTGCATTGTCTTCATGAATAATCACGTTGATCTCAGTTCCGTGTCCGCCAAGCGCTTCATCGACCGAGTTGTCAACGATTTCATACACTAAATGGTGAAGCCCACGGCCATCTGTTGATCCTATATACATCCCCGGACGTTTTCGAACAGCTTCAAGCCCTTCGAGAATCTGGATAGAGTCATCATTGTATACTGATTTTTTTGTTGCATCCGCCATGAACTAAGTCCCCTCTCTTTCCAACACCCGTACATAAAACGTATGTTCCTAACTATCATATCATAAAAGTCAAGCGTTCTCCAATACGTTTATCGATGCCGTTTTAAAGCGTACGTCACTTTTCGGTGAGAATCAACCGAAATAATTTTCCCGCCATTCTGATCCCCATGGTAAAATGAATAAGAATGTCATGGACATGATTATACAATACAAAAAGGGAGAATGAGAAATTGATTCCAGCACTTATTTTAATCATCGCGTACCTTCTAGGTTCAATTCCATCCGGCCTGATTGCAGGGAGAGCGTTTTTCGGCATTGATATCCGCGAGCATGGAAGCGGTAATTTAGGTGCGACTAATTCGTTCCGTGTACTCGGCAAAAAAGCAGGTGCTTTCGTGACAGCAGCTGATATTTTAAAAGGAACCGCCGCTACTTTAATCCCTATTTCACTTCATTTGCAAGGGGTCGTTACGGGTATCCACCCGCTTTTAGCAGGTCTTTTTGCGGTCATCGGCCATATGTTTCCACTATTTGCCGGATTTAGAGGAGGTAAAGCAGTAGCAACTTCTGCAGGTGTATTACTTGCATACAGCCCTTTATTTTTCCTGCTTTTAGCCACAATTTTTGTGAGCATTCTTTTGATCACAAAGTACGTCTCCGTAGCGTCTGTTTCTGCGGCTGTTGCAGCGTTTATTTACGCTGTCGTTCATACGATTTATGAAAAAGATTACCCTTTTTTTGCTGTCGTTGTCGCTCTGGCCTTTTTCGTTATCTACCGTCATCGGGCTAATATTGTCCGTCTACGTAATGGGACCGAACCAAAGGTGTCTTCCGGCAAAAGCAAGTAAAGAAACCGGCTTAACAGTTGAGTGTTAAGCCGGTTTTTTTTATACGGCCGTCTTCTCCGATAAATAAAGAAACCGGTCCTTCTGTATGATAAAAGGTGATCTGCTTCATACCAAAGTGAGCGGTTACTTCAGGATGTACTTTCGAAAGTTCAATTCTGCCGGTTTCCTGAACGCTAAGCGTTGTTTTGACTCCGCTTTCAGAACCGGCTTCTTTTATTTTAATAAACGTGTCCGCATAAACAGACCCGCCTTTTACACAGCCCGACACTTCCACGCATCCGCCTGCTTTTAATGTTGAATTAAAAATACCTTGACCAGTAATGTAGATATGCTTATTTGACACAATGTCACTGTTCACCGCATAGGGGATCGAAACGAACAATTCCTGCTCATCTTCTTCCGCCTGATAAAATGACTGAAGAAACAGGGCCTGATTTACTGCTTCTTTCAGAAGTTCAACCTGGATGCCTGTTACAGATTTCATAATAAATAATCGATACAGTTTATTTGCGAGCTCTGACCATTCTTTTTTTACTGATTGGCCGGTTTGAGCTGTTTCATAAGCAAATTGTTTAATCGCTGCGGGAAGCTTAGGAAAGTTTCTCTCCATTAGCGCCTGAGCCGCTGCGTGCGTACCAATTGCCTGTCCTCTGTTTTTCAATTGGGCTAAAAAACGGTCCAGCTTTTCAGCAAATTCAATAATAGAAGGCAAACATCCCGATAATGTATTCGTTAATGTACTAGTTGATTCAACCATTTTTCCACATGAAATAGTTGATGAAAAGACGTTTTGCCGCACAGAAACAGATTTTCCCGCAATGATCACTGCGCCAGATAATTGGCCTTGCACGCTAATATCTCCTGCCGCTTCAACTCTCATTGCGTTTTCGACGTTTCCCTGCACTTCAATATCTCCTTGAAACCGGATGTTCCCAGAAGAAAGATCAACAGAACCCCGATGAATAAACTGTTTTGATACGTCTAACATGTATTTATTCACTCTTTTGTCAACAGAAAGCCGGCCGGAAAAGGAAGCGAAAATTTGGTTTTCTTTTTCATATACCCCTGTCCCGCATTGCACGGTCACTTCTTTTACTAAAGGGGCTGCAATCACTCTTCCCGTTACCGTCCGTCCGTCTCTGCCTGGTACAGGACTGTTTTTCCTGGCAATGAGGCTTCCTTCTTTTATTTCCGGAATCACTTGTATTTCCCGGAAATCGGCCATACCGCTCCAGTCCAGCTTCGGCGGCATTAAACCTGCTGAGTAATCAGTGAAAAACGTTAATGATCCATCTTTTCCCGGTACTGCAGCTTTACCAGAAGCGACCTTTTGGACTATTTCATCCTGTGAGAGAAGCGCCTGTTCAATCGCATGCAGGTCAATCCCATATTCAACCCCCACTTCATTTAACATTTGTTGTACGTCAGAAGAAGAAATAACGTTTACGGACGAACCTCCTTCTTCCTTCCCCGGCTGATAGTGAAGACTGGCCTCCATGAAATCCGCTGCTATTATCACGGTACACATTTCTTTTTGAATAACGGCTTCTACATGATCCATCTTTTCCCACCCCGTTTTATCGTATAATTAAGCATCCATTCAGTGTTAATTTTGCTTTGACACCGTACTCTTTTCAGATAAATTGATGACGGCGTTTGTCCACAATAATAATAACCGTTTCCCCGAACGCTTCATCAACTCCAATGATAACGGTTTCATTCGTTTTCAATATTGTTTTTCAGAACTCGAGGACTTTACTTTTATATGACGTCAGCGTATACTTCCCCGCCTTTAGGCAGATTTCCTTTTACAACAATTGATTGATCCATGAGAAGGCCTTCTTTCCTCACATTGTTATGAACTATTTTGAGTACGCCCGTTTCCATGCTACACTATGAAAAAAGAATGGAGTGATCCGGTGTGAAAATCGATGTCACGAACCAAGCAAAAAAATGGTTCAAAGAAGAAATGCAGGCGGAAAAAGGTGATTCTGTCCGCTTTTACGTACGGTACGGCGGGTCAAGTCCGCTTCATGAAGGTTTTTCGCTTGGTGTGGCAAAAGACGAGCCGGTGGAACCGGCTGTCACCGCCGTGTATGATGACATTACGTATTTCGTGGAAGAAAAAGATGTCTGGTATTTTGACGGCCACCACCTCAAGGTAGGATTTAACAATAAGCTGCAAGAACCTGATTACAACTACATAAAAGAAACAGGGGCTACTTAAGATTAAATCGTTCAATATGATGAAAAAGCTTTTCATGCTTTAAAATGAGGAGCTGCTTCTCACCAAGCAAATCAAAATGAGGCCGGGATGGATTGCGCATATCAATCCATTCCGGCTTTAAATCATATTGTCTGCCCCAGCTTATTAATTTTTCCACATCAAGGCATCCCGCTTTTGTAACCGTCCGGCAATGCGGAAAGCGGTCGTCCTGCCAATAATGGGTTAAAAAAGAAATCTCACCCTGTGCCATTTCTTTTTTCCACTTTTCAACATCCATCCGTTTTAATCCAAACGCCATTATTGACCCTGTTTTTCTTTCTCATATACAGCGTGCCATTCCGGAAATTCTTTTTTAAATTTCACCGGTCGGAATGTTTCTTTATTGACAACTGTGTGGACGCTTGAACCAATTACACATACGTCGCCTGTTTCATTAACAATTTCATACGCATAAGTCGTGCGAATGCCGCTGTGTGATTGAATCCACGTGCGGATGGTTGCCATTTCCCCATATCGAAACGGGCGTTTATAAGACAGCTGAATATCCGTTACCGGCGAAACAAATCCCGCTTTTTCCATATCCGCGTAATGAAACCCTAAATCTTTAATCAACCGGGTCCTGCCGATTTCAAACCAGACAACATACTGGCCGTGATACACAACTTGCATCGCATCTGTTTCTGCATAGCGGACCTCTATTTGTGTTTCAGAAATAAACAAAATAAAAACTCCTTTAATTAAGACGAATTCTATTTCTATTTTACCATATTTGTACGTACGTTTATGTATTTTGTTTTTTCGGGTAAACATAAAAAAGAATCACAAGGAGGAATAGTTTTTGATTACGTATTTAAAGCAGGAAAAAGAAAATATGATTACACTTCTGGAGAAGCTGGTCAATATAGACAGCAACTCCTATGATAAACAGGGCGTTGACAAGATTGGTGAGGCTCTTCAACAGGAATTTGAAGAGATAGGGATGTCCGTCGGTGTTCACCGTGAAAAAGAATACGGAAACCATTTAAGCATCACATCCCCACACGCCAAACAGCCCGGTATTTTAATTATCGCCCATATGGATACTGTTTTTCCGGATGGAGAAACGGAAAACCGTCCATTCGAAATCATTGGGGACAAAGCGTATGGTCCCGGCGTGAATGATGAAAAAGCAAGTCATGTTCAAGTGCTATACGCAATGAAAGCGCTCAAGGAAATAGGGTCATCCGCTCTTCATAACGTGCAAATTCTTTTTAACAGCGATGAGGAAATCGGCTCTCCTTCTTCTAAAGCATTAATCAAAGAAGCAGCAGATAAAAAAAATACAGCCTGGTCGTTGAATGCGGACGGCCAAACGAGGGCGTGGTCACCTCCCGCAAAGGGGTTGGCCGTTTTACGATGCGCGTGTCCGGCAAAAGTGCCCATGCCGGGGTAGAACCAGAAATTGGACGAAGCGCCATTGAAGAAATTGCACATAAAATTATTAAGTTACAGCAATTAAATGATCATAAAAATGGCCTTTCTGTTAATGTAGGATTAATTGACGGAGGAACATCTGCCAATACGGTGTCACCAGAAGCAGAAGCCGTTATCGACGTGCGTGTAAAAAATAAGCAGCAGGCAGACGAAGTGGTAAAAGATATATACTCTATTGCTGAGGAAGACACAGTTCATGGAACCGATACGGAAGTATATGGAAGAATTTCCCGCCCACCAATGGAAGAAACAAAAAAATCGAAACGGCTTCTTAAAGAGGTAAAAGATATAGGCAAACAAGTAGGGTTAACGATCCATGGAGAATCTACCGGCGGTGCGTCTGATGCCTCATTTACGGCGGAAGAAGGCATTCCAACCATTGATGGAATGGGACCGGTTGGTGAATTTTCACACAGCGAAACAGACGAATATACGGTTATCGATTCACTCATTGAACGGACTGCTTTACTCGCCAAAACAATTGAAAGACTATCTCAGCAAAAGACGGAGGACAACTAAATGACAATGGATCATATTTGGAAAAATCAGCAAAGCGATTTACATGAACAGCGCGCCCATGGAAAAAAGGGTATGACTGCAAGTGCGACCGAAGAATCATCAGCCATTGGCGCTGATATTTTATCAAAAGGCGGAAATGCGATGGACGCACTTGTAGCTATGCAATTTGCGCTTGCTGTAGCGGAGCCGTTTAATACCGGACTCGCAGCGAGTGGTTTTATTATGTACTATGACGCGAAGAAAAAGAAAACATTTGTTGTAAACGGACATTCAATTTCACCTAAAAAAGCACATAAAAATGTATTTGTTGATGAACGTCAAGACGTTATTCCTTTTTTAGAGCGCTCAACCCCAGGCACAGCTGTTGCGGTACCTGGTATCTTAAAAGGAATGGAAAAAGCATTAACAGAATTCGGTACGATGCCTTGGGCCGATGTGATGGAACCGGCTGTACAGCTTTCTGAAAAGGGCGTACGTGTAAATTTAACATGGAATACAGGCTTAGAGCGGTTTAGCGACCGTCTGGGCAAAGAAGCAAAAAAATTCTTTTTTCCGGAGGGTGTTCCTCTTACAGAAGGAGAAATTGTCGTTAATAAAGAACTGACAAAAACACTTAAACTTTTGCAGGAAAAAGGAGCGGACGTATTTTATCGTGGAGAAATTGCCGATAAAATAATCGAAATCGTTCAATCATTTGATGGATTCATGAAAAAAGAAGATTTGCTTTCATATGAAGCAACAGTATCAGAAGCAATTAGCGGAACGTACAAGGATTATACAGTGGCTGTCCCCGCTCCTCCAAATGGCGGCGGCTTTTCCCTTCTTTACATGCTAAAGCTGCTTGAAAAATTAGATATTGCTCAATATGACATTCATTCATGGGAAAAATATTATCTTTTTGCAGAAGTAATGCGGATTATGACGGCTGATAAACTTGCTTTTATGGGTGATCCCGCCTTTTATGACATCCCATTAAATGGACTTTTAACCGAACAGTATTTAGACGACAGAGTAAAACTCATTAATTTTGAATTTAGAAATGAAGACATCACAGAAGGCAACCCGTGGGAATACGATGACAAGCAGCCTCATCACAAAAATGCCGGCACGACTGACCCCGGCCCGGATACCACCCACTTTATTGCGGTTGATGAAGAAGGCAACATCGCTGCCTGTACTTCTTCGTTAGAACACTTTTTCGGCTCTGGTATTATGGTGCCGGGCTATGGGTTTTTATTAAACAATGATATGACCGACTTTGACCCAGACCCGGCTGGAATTAATTCAGTCGAACCAGGGAAATACCCTGTGAGCATGAAAACACCCACCATTGTTTTTAAAGACGGTAAACCTGTTTTAACACTCGGATCACCTGGCGGGCCGACAATTCCTACATCCGTTATGCAAACGATGATTCATATATTAGATTATGGAATGGATGTAAAAGATGCGATTGAAGAGCCTCGGATTTATAATGGTACTGGACCGCTTATTTGGCAGGAAGAGGGCATTCCGGAATCAGTTAAACAGACGCTTGAGAAAATGAATTTTCAATTTGACTCCATTGCTCTCTCAATCGGCAATGTGCAGGCTGTTTTAATCAATCCGGATACTGGAGAACTATTTGGCGGCAGTGACTCTTCCCGTCCCGGCATTCCTATGGCAACGGACACTAAATATAAATAAAAAAAGATTTCCGGTAAAAAGCCGGAAATCTTTTTTTATGATTCTCCCCACTTATTATAATAAACTAACTGATCCAGTTCCTTTCTTCTTCTCCATTTTGCCGTTTCTAAAATAGGCTCCTTCGGATATAGATCTGTGTATCCTATTGAAATTAATGCAACTGGATCAACATGGTGAGGAATTCCTAATATGTCCCTTATATCTGTTTTTTTATAAAAGCTGACCCACCCCATTGCTAATCCTTCTGCACAGGAAGCCAACCACATATTTTGAATGGCGCATGCGGTCGACATCATATCTGTTTCCGGTATCGAATTTCTTCCTAATACGTGTGATCCGCCTCTTGACGGATCGGACGTAACGCAAATCGATAATGGCGCTTCTTTTAATCCTTCAATTTTTAATTTTAAAAATGCGGACGACCGCTCATCATCTTCATAATGGATCGCCAGTGCTCTTCGTTCTTTATCTGCTGCCCATGCCAGCTTTTGTTTTAGGTCATTTTCATTGATCAAAATAAAATTCCACGGCTGCATGAATCCAACAGAGGGCGCATGGTGGGCTGCTTCCAGTATTCTTTTTACAGCTGACTCATCCACTGGATTGGGCAAAAAAGTTCGTACATCCCTTCTTGAAAATATAACTTTATAGATTGCCTGCTTCTCTTCATTCGTAAACATATAAACTCCACTACTCTCTGTCAGATATTTGGGCTGATTCAAACGTGGCCATTTCCTTTAGCATTAAAACAGCAGATTGGAGAATCGGAAAAGCAACAGCAGCTCCTGACCCTTCGCCCAGCCTCATTTGGAGATCAAGAAGTGGTTTTTTCCCTAATAAATCCATTATTATTTTATGGCCAGGCTCAACTGAGCAGTGTCCCATAATCATATAATCTGTCACGTTATTGGAAATCTGTTTGGCTACTAATGCAGCGGTCGCAGCAATAAAGCCATCTACAAGAATAGGTGTTCTATTTGCTGCCGATGCAAGCATTGCACCTGCCATCGCGGCGATCTCCAAACCGCCCACTTTCGATAAAACATCAATAGGATCATCTGCTTTCGGTTTTCTTTTTTCGAGAGCCTGTTGAATAATCCGTTGTTTATACTTGATTTTTTCTTTTTCAATGCCGGTTCCCACACCAACGAGTTTTTCTACACTGACGCCGCTGATGGCTGCTGTTACTGCACTGCTTGCTGTTGTATTGCCAATACCCATTTCTCCAGGAATGAGACATTTAACACCACCGCTGATCATTTTTGCTGCCTGCTCATATCCAGCTTCTAGTGCTTTCATTGCTTCATCACGGCTCATTGCGTTTTCATTAAAAAAATTAGCGGTTCCATACCGAACTTTTTTTACCTTTAGTTGTTCATGCTCAATATCACTGGTCATTCCAATATCCACCACACACATCTTTGCACAAATAGACCTGCTGAAAACATTGATCGCAGCTCCGCCATTCAAAAAATTCCGAACCATTTGAACAGTAACCTCTTGTGGATAAGCAGAAATGCCTTCAGATGCAATTCCATGATCGGCAGCAAATATAATCACCCCAGGGGGTGAAATGACAGGAAATACTTCTCCGGTCATTTTTGAAAGTTCAACGGCCAGTTCTTCCAGCCTGCCAAGACTGCCTTGAGGTTTTGTCAGTGAATTTATGTATTTCTGAACTTCTTCACCGGTTTTTTCATGCCTTTTCGGTATAGGTACAGCCAGCAAACTATTTCCTGTCAATGTAAAAACATCCTTTCTAACATATACATAAATATATAAAAAACCTTAACTCGTGAAGTTAAGGTTTTTTAAATAAGCTCTTTATCAATAAACGATAAAAAGTTTTTTAAATCCTTTTCTTCCCGCCGAAGAATTTTAGACGTATCTATTTATAAGCAGGTTTCCTGGCTTAAGCAAGTTTAAAGAACATGCTTTTACAGTAGCGGGGGCTGCTCCGGATTTACACCGGATTCCCTATTATCTCTCCACAATTTCGTTTCGAGCACTTATAAATAATTATTCATTTATATGTATCATTAAACTATAATCATATTTGAATAGCAACTGCATCATGAAAAAAAGCCGGTTCCATTTATCAGGAACCGGCTTCATCCAAGTTATTAGTTATTTGCATTTACACTTTGCAGTTTGCCGCGAAGGACCATTTGCAAAATACCACCGTGACGGTAGTAATCAACGTCAACTTCAGAATCGAAACGAACAAGCGCATCAAATTCTGTTTTCTTGCCATCTTTAGCTGTCGCTGTTACTTTCACAACTTCACGTGGTTTTACGTTATCAGTAATTGCTACTTCAAATGTTTCTTCACCTGTTAAACCAAGTGTTGTTGCATTATCACCCAACTTGAATTGAAGTGGGAGCACGCCCATCATAACAAGATTTGAACGGTGAATACGCTCATAGCTCTCTGCAATGACT
The DNA here is from genome assembly GCF_001750285.1 of Domibacillus iocasae. GTDB lineage: Bacteria > Bacillota > Bacilli > Bacillales > Domibacillaceae > Domibacillus > Domibacillus iocasae. The sequence continues at coordinate 117,054 of NZ_MAMP01000012.1, read as the reverse complement.
GTTTTAACGCCAAGGAGATTTGTTCCTTTAGCAGCCCAGTCACGTGAAGAACCCATTCCGTAGTCTTTACCTGCAAGTACAACAAGGCCAGTACCTTGCTCTTGATACTTCATGCATGCATCATAAATCGGCATTACTTCGCCGGTAGGCCAGAATGTTGTAAAGCCGCCTTCTGTACCCGGTGCAATCTGGTTGCGTATCCGGATATTGGCGAATGTACCGCGCATCATCACTTCATGGTTGCCACGGCGGGAACCATATGAGTTAAAGTCACGCGGCTCAACGCCTTTTTCACGCAAGTATTTCCCTGCCGGTGTATCTTTGCCGATTGCACCTGCTGGAGAAATATGATCCGTTGTGACAGAATCACCGAATTTACCCATTACGCGAAGTCCAGTAAGCGCCTGGATCGGCTCTGGATTTGTTGAAAGTTCCTGGAAGAATGTTGGATTCGCAATATACGTTGAATCCTCATTCCAACTGTAAAGAGCCTCATTGCTCGTTTGAATTTGATTCCATTTCGCATTGCTGTTGAATACTTGATCATATTCTTTGCGGAACAATTCAGGTGTTACTGTTCGTTTAACCGCTTCTTTTACTTCTTCTGTTCCAGGCCAGATATCTTTGAAGAATACATCCTGTCCATCTTTTCCTTTGCCGATTGGCTCGTTTTGAAGATCCACGTTTACGTTCCCTGCAAGTGCGTATGCGACAACAAGCGGAGGTGACGCAAGGTAGTTTCCTTTAACAAGCGGATGAATACGGCCTTCAAAGTTACGGTTACCTGAAAGAACAGATGTAACAAGAAGATCAGAATCAATAATCGCTTTTTCAATTTCTTCTTTCATCGGACCTGAGTTCCCGATACATGTTGTACAGCCATAGCCAACAACATTGAAACCTATTTTTTCCATATAAGGAAGAAGACCGGAATCACGAAGGTAGCCTGTTACAACTTTTGAGCCTGGTGCCAATGATGTTTTCACGTACTTCGGCACTTCAAGACCAAGTTCAACCGCTTTTTTGGCAACAAGGCCAGCTGCAAGAAGAACGTATGGGTTTGATGTATTTGTGCAAGATGTGATCGCCGCAATGCCAATTGCACCTGTTTTCATTTCAACTTTTTCACCATCAGTAAATGTAACTGTTGTTGTTCTGTCAAGCTCCTCTGCTGTTAGTCCAAAGCCATGATTGCCTTGAGGCGCACTAACTGCATCCTGGAATGACTTTTGCATTTGAGAGAGCGGAACCAAGTCTTGTGGACGTTTCGGTCCGGACAAGTTTGGCTCAATTTCAGCAAGGTCCAGTTCAACGACTTCTGTGTAAATAGGATCTTCATTTGCCGGCGTGAAGAACATGTCGTTTTCTTTCAAGTATTGTTCCACAACTTGAATATGGCCTTCTTCACGGCCTGTTAAGCGCATATAATCAAGTGCTTCTGCATCAACTGGGAAGAATCCGCAAGTTGCGCCATACTCAGGTGCCATATTCGCAATTGTTGCACGATCTGCAAGTGGAAGTGAAGCAACGCCTGCACCAAAGAACTCAACAAATTTACCAACAACACCTGTTTGACGAAGAACTTGTGTTACTTTAAGCGCCAAGTCTGTTGCTGTTGCACCGTCAGGCAGTTCTCCAGTTAATTTTACACCGACAACTTCCGGGATTGGGAAATAGGAAGGCTGTCCAAGCATACCTGCTTCCGCTTCAATACCGCCAACGCCCCAGCCAAGTACGCCGATGCCGTTAATCATTGTTGTATGAGAATCCGTTCCGACTAATGTATCCGGATACGCGTCGAATTCGCCGTTTTCTGTTTCAACCGCATGAACAACGTTCGCTAAGTATTCTAAGTTTACTTGGTGAACGATACCTGTTGCCGGCGGAACAGCACGATAATTGTCAAACGCTTTTTGCGCCCAGCTTAAAAACTCATAACGTTCTGCATTACGGTCAAATTCAAGCTCCATATTGCGCTCCAGCGCTTCTGGCGTACCGTAAGCATCTACTTGTACGGAGTGGTCAATAACAAGGTCAACCGGAATTTCCGGGTTGATCACTTGTGGGTCGCCGCCGATATCAGCCATCGCTTTACGAAGAGAAGCTAAGTCAACGACAACTGGAACCCCTGTAAAATCCTGCAAAATAACGCGTGAAGGCTTGAATGGAACTTCTGCTTCCGCATCTGCATCCGCGCCCCATTTCGCCAAATTTTCAACATGTTCTTTTTTGATCACATAACCGTCGAATTGACGGAGTACAGATTCTAGCAATACTTTAATCGAATATGGCAGGCGTGAAACATTCGCCGTACCCGCTTCTTCAAGTGCTGCCAGACGGTAGTAATTGTAGCGCTTACCATTCAGGTCAAAACTTGCGCGGGCGTTAAAGACATCATTTGTTGCCATTTCGGTTCCCCCTCTTAAGTTGAATATGTAATGTAAGACAATTAGAAAACTAGTTTTTTATTTTGTTCTAATTTCCACACCTTTTATCTTATTACATCCACCGATATAAGTAAATAACAAGAAATTTATCACTGTCCATAAGAAAAACGAATCACTTAAAAAATGATTTTTTGCTGCGGACAGCCAGAATATCTCCCATCCAGCCTTTTTTCTTCAGGAAAATATAAAGCGCCACTGTACACAATCCAATTAACACACCTGAAAATAAATAACCGTATTTCCATTCGAGTTCCGGCATATGCTTGAAGTTCATGCCCCAGATCGCGCCGAGAGCCATAACCGGTGTGAATAACGTCGTGATAACCGTGAGTGTTTTCATAATTTCATTTCCGCGGTGTGTCGATACAACATTTTCAAGATCCAGCAGCGCATCGATTTCTTCCTCATATTCACGTATAAGCGACCTTGCACGCTCTATTCGCCGTTTCGTCCGTTTAAATTGTCTGCCTTCTATCACTTCGTCACCAAACGCCTCTTCCACTGCCATCCGAATTTCCATCATTGGAATGATAAGGTTTTTCCAAATTAGCAATTCGTGATCTGTATTAGCCGCCCGATCCAAAATACTCGTATTGTTTCTTTCTTTTATCCCCCACAATAAATCCCGCAGTTTCACTTCAAATGTATCGATTTCTATTAAAAAATGTGCCATGATCTCCCCGATTAACACAAAGAATCCTTCTATCGGTGTTTCAGAATGGTGCATTTTTTCTTTCATCGCTTTCACGTTTGCATAATCTAGCTTCGATAAGTCTAAATTAGCTGTGATCATTTGATCGCGCGTCAAATAAAAATGGAAAACATGCCGATTGTCTTTTTCGTCTGCGTGCTGTAAATAAACAAGTGAGCCCCAAAGCACTTCTTCGTCAGGCATTCCTGTATACATTTCAAGAGAATTAGTGTCATTCTTCTGTACATCCCTAACCCATTTTTTGCATGTATGATGCTTTTTGGCGAGCTCTTTTGCCTGCGCATCATTTTTTATATCAAATTCTTTCCATTTCCATTGCGAAGAGTGAAATGAATGTTCCATGCAGCTGCACCCCTCCTTATTATTTCTCTCTAACACATCATCCTTACCCTTTTTCATTGCTTTCAAACCGTTTTATTTTTAATCCATCTATGTTTTGAATAGAAAAAACGCGGGTAAACTATTTTCAAGCAAGCGCCTTTTTTGGCAGCTATGAAGGAGGATTTTTTTTATGTACAACAATCATGTAAATAAAAAACAAAAAAATGGCGGGCTTGGCTATCTTCTCGTTGGAGCCGGTGCAGCCGCATGGTGGCTTTCCAAAGAAGAAAATCGGTCAAAATTTGATGGCTGGATGTCACAGGCAAAGAAAAAGTTAAATGGTGAATCGATTCCATCGGATGAAAAATTCCCTGTTCAAAAAGCGGGCAATCCTCATCCGGACGATATTGCGGACAACAAGATGGTCGAAGAAGGCGCTCAGTTCGCTGTCGACTACTATAATAAAAAAGAACAGTAGGTTGTAGAATAAATTCAATTTTATTAAAAACCCTGTATTTCTTCCCAGTTTTTTTGGGACGACGTGGGAGCGACATTTAAAGTTTGAATAGATGCTCAAAAAAGAGTCCCTCACCCGGACTCTTTTGCACTTTTTCTTCTATATATTTCAAAAAATCATGGCCTGCTGGATTATAAAAGATGTTAACCATTTATAGAAGAAGAACTTATAGCCTTGGAGAGCGTAGATGTAATCGATACGTTATCAAAACGAAGTCCAAGTTGAATAGCGGTCTGCGCTATTTCTGGCCGTACTCCTGAGAGAGTCGTTTTTACTCCAATTAAACTCAACGCATCGATTACTTGAAAGATTTGATGGGCTACCATCGTATCAATCATAACTACACCGGATAAATCGATAAGGAGATGAGTCACTCTTTTTTGAGAACACTGTTCTAACGTATTTTCGAGTATAAATTTTGCACGTGCTGTATCGATGTCTCCAACCAGTGGAAGTAATGCTATGTTTTTATTAAGAGTGATAACAGGTGAGCTTAATTCATTAATCATTTCCTGTTGGCATTGCAATCTTTGTGTTGAAAACTTATAATGCTCTTCCATAAACCAGATGACGACCTTATCCATAGTCTCAAAAACTTTTTCGTTCCATAAATCAATCACTTCTTGTGAATACTTCCCCCTATTTAGAGAGACAAACTCTTTTATATAATCTAAGTATTTCCCCCGAACTCTAAAAAACTCTCTTAACATAGAATGAGTAGGCGTTGCTAAATGCTGCCCGTCGTTCGCAACCCTAATTATCCAATCTTCAAAATCCTGTATGAACATTGATTCTTCTTGAACAAACAATTGAAAGAACTGTACATGAAGTTCATAATTTTGTTTTTTTAATAATTTAACAGCTTCAGGGTCAGTATTGGAATAAACCCCAAAAGGCTCACTTTTATCTAACGATTCATACCAATCTTCAGTCAGTTCCCAAGCTTTTTCTAAAAGGAATTCATGCAGTTCTTTATTCCTATACACCTTAATGCCTCCCTACGGCTAATCTAAAATTATATTTTACTGTTTATTCTAACCTATTGAGGAGAAATCAGCTATGTTTCAGCTTCATCTAAAGCTTGGCGCCGCAATTCTTCTTTCCTCAGCCTGTGAAGAGATTCATTCATTACAGGAGAAAAAACTCTCACTCTCCCTTCTTTAACTTTTGTTCGTTTTGGAGCAAAAAAGCACCCCGCAGGATGCTTTTTGATCACTATTTTCTGTCATCTCGTCTTTTTAAACCTGCAAGGGCAAGCCAACCTCAATCTATGGCGTCATCATCGTCCTCATCAGCAACGTTATCAGTCACATTGTTATTTTGAGCCGTCTCGGTGACGGAATGATTATCATTATGAACGCTTTCGGCACTCACACTTAAACTGGAAAGTATAATTACCAAATGAATGAAACGCCGCCCGCATCCTTATTCCAGATCATACTTTTTTATTCGGGCAAGGCCATTCGCACAAGATTCATCTGTCCTTTTTCATAGTATATTTAAGAAGGAGGTGTTAATTATGTCTGAACATAAAGGTGGATATGGATCTGGCTTTGCACTGGTTGTTGTTTTGTTTATTCTGTTAATCATCATCGGTGCGTCTTACGTAGGAGGCGGGTATTGATAAATGCTAATACCTATCCTTAAAACGTTTTTGAATTAACTCAGTTTTCTTTACCTCCTTGCTAAACATAGAGCGACTGTATAACATACATACAGTCCTTTTTTATTCCTTTCATGTTTCTTCCTACTTACTACGCATAATGTGCGTATTCTGAATAAAACACGAAAAACCAGCATGATACCTTAATGGATTTCCCCACAATACATATTAATTTTTGGGATGCCGTCATTGCAGTCCCTGTTGTTCTTACCCTGACTCAGTTAATCAAAATGTTAATTAAGCCATCAAAGTCCTTTTAGAGTGCTTTGGATGGGATTGTCAAAACCTCATTACGGTATCCATGGAACAAATAATACAGCTTCAATTGGCAAGAATGTCTCACTTTGTATAAACTTTTCTTTTATGAAAGAAGATTTTGTCAACAGTCTGAGAACAATAATAAAATCCGCCGGGCACCCGGCGGATTTTATTATTGTTCCTGTTTTGTGTACTCATCTACGTAATATAAGATGTCCGTCACATATTGATCGCTTTTGTTATACGCAAAAATCGCCCGTTCAACGTCACCATCCGCTGCCCCATTTTCGCTTAAATAATGCGCTGCACTGTAAACAGCATCTTCTAAATTAAACGGGTCTGCTTTGCCGTCTCCGTTTGCATCTACCCCATACCCCCCGTATGTTGCAATCACATTCGGATCTGTTTTTTCCGCTTCAGGAATATCACCTTCACCAAGACCGCTGCATGTCGGGTGTTCCCATCCGACAAATGTACATGGCATAAACTGCATCGGCCCTTCTGCGCCAACCGGAGAAATCATCGGATCCATCGTAGAGAATTTTGTTTCTACCCGGTGATGCGCCGCAAGAAGCTCCCATTGAATTCCATACTCTGATGCTGCAGCTTTATAAATGGGAATGTACTCTTCAGGGATCGATTTAGACTGCAGGAATTTCGGTGTTTTGTCCGTCATTGAAAAAACGGCCAGCAAAAGAACGGCTGCAAATAAAAATGGAACCGCCAGACAGCCGTATGCCCGTTTCTTCAGTTTTCTTCTTTTTTTTGCCATGATATTTTTAACTCCTTTAATGCTCGTGCTTAACCCATCATAGAAAAGACCGAACAAAACTTCAAGCAAAATAAATCCCCCACCGGGAAACGATGAGGGATTTATAATCATTATGTGAGCGGTCTCCGCCCGTCTTTTTTGCGCATTTCTTTTCGTTCTAGTAAAAATGCCTTATAAAGAGAAACCATCATTAAAATCATGATAACTGAAAATGGAAACGCTGCAGCAATGGCTGCATTTTGAAGCGCCTGCAGTCCGCCACTGTATAAAAGCACAACCGCAATAAGCGATTGGAAAATGCCCCATGTGACTTTTACATTGTTTGGCGGTGTCAACGATCCATACGTTGTTTGCATGCCGAGCACAAAAGTAGCAGAGTCCGCTGATGTAATAAAGAAAGTAGAAACAAGCAAAATGGCAACCACGGATAGTAATTGCGACAGTGGCAGCTCATCAAATACAGCGAACAATACTTCTTCTGTCGCATATTGTGTTAAGTCTGCTGCGCCTTCCATTTGAAGATTCATGGCGGATGCACCAAACACTGCAAACCAGAAAAAGCTCACCAATGAAGGCATAAGCAGGACACCAATTAAAAATTCCCGTACGGTCCGTCCGCGGGATACCCGGGCGATAAATACGCCGACAAATGGCGCCCAGGAAATCCACCATGCCCAGTAGAAAATCGTCCAGCCGTTAATCCAGCTGTTGTGCTCTTCATTAAGCGGCGCAATTTGAAAACTCATCTGCATGATGTTTTGCAAATATGAACCGATTGTATCTGTAAACATATTTAAAATAAACATGGTTGGTCCAAGAAACAGCATTAAAACAAGCAATACAATCGCTAGGACCATGTTTGCGTTGCTTAAAATCTTAATCCCTTTACCCAGTCCGGACAGGGCGGACATGATGAACAAAACAGTTACAACCGCAATAATTATAAGCTGTACTGTAAATGAAACAGGTACCCCGAACAAATACGAAAGACCGCCATTAATTTGTGCTGCGCCAAAGCCAAGCGTTGTGGCAACCCCAACAACAGTGGCAAAAACAGCAATCACATCAATGACTGTGCCAATCCATCCTTCAGCATACTTTCCGAGTACCGGCTTCAATGTTCGACTGATCAGTCCCGGTTCTCCTTTTCTAAACTGGGAATATGCAAGCGCTAATGCCACGACTGCATAAATGGCCCATGCATGGAGACCCCAATGGAAAAACGAATATCTCAATGATTCCCGAAGCGCTGCATCTGTTCCTGGTTCTGAAAGCGGACTTGAAATCGCGTAATGGCTAAGCGGTTCAGCCGCACCCCAAAAGACGAGACCAATTCCCATCCCAGCGCTAAACAGCATCGCAAACCATGTGGCAGTCGAGTATTCTGGCTTTTCACCCGGCTGTCCTAGTCGAATTTGACCGATTGGACTAAATACAAGTACAAGACAGAATAAAACAACAACAGATACTAAAATCAAATAGTACCACCCAAATGCGGACGTAATAAATCCTTGCACATTCGCCGTCACTGCACCGAATGATTCAGGAGCGGCCGCTCCAAACACTGTGGCAGCCATGACTAATGCCGCGGTCCACCAAAAAACGGTTGATATTTTTTTCATACATTTCCCCTTCCATATTATGCATCCATTGCAAAATAAAATAGTTATAATGTCGCGTTTCTTTTTGAGACACCTTTAATAAGGTATCAAAAGTAAAGAGTCCTATCAAGCGATAGGACTCTCAGCAAGTACTTTTTCAGCGTCCAGCTGTTTTAAACCTGGTGTTTTGGAAGCGGATTCCGCCGCTTTTTCACGCAGTTTCAGCTCTTCACTTTTCATTTCCGATAAAGATTTTAATGCTTCTTCTTCTTTTTTTCTGAGCCGACTGCTTTCGAACTGCCAGCCGTTTGCGGTTGTACGCGCTGCTGTTAACTCCCCAATTAAATCAGCTTCATAATATGGATACTTTTCCATTACTTCATCTGCCATTTTTTCGTAAGAGGTTTGAAGTTTTTTTTCTAATGTGTTTTTTTCTGTCTGCCAATAAGCATTCGAGAGCCATGCACCGGTCACTTTTAATACACCTGTTTTTGATTTGTTCGCTTCTATTTTTGCGGTTACCCGCGATAATTTTTCCCTTAAACGTGTATTGGTTATACTTACATCTCCTAAATACGGGCGGGCATCATCTGTTTTTAACAGCACAATCAATCGTTCGCGCAAATTATGGTAAATAGCACGCGCACGTTCTTCAGCACTTTCCGCTAAAGCACGCTCTTTCTTAAGTTGAGCAATGTTTTTTTCTTCTTTTTGCTGCTCTATTTTCAGTTCATTTATTTGTCTCAGCAGCAACAGATAAGCAGATTCTCTCGTTGTCCACTCAGAGGCCAAAACCGATTCATCAATCGGTTGAGCATTTTCATCTGGTATATACAAAAGCAGCATGGCTGCCGGTAACGACCAGCTTCCTGATAATAAGGTTTTGATCGCCGCATCTGTTGTAAATAAAGCATCGGGGTGAAGAATCCATAATTCTTTTGGCAGGCCCGGCGGCACATCTTTATGGATAGACGGGAAGATGCGGCGATACATGTCGAAGCCTGAGCGTGTCCCAATTTCAAAGAGAAGCGATGCTGTACCTGTTTCTGCAATGATCTCATCAAATGAGGCATCATGGCTTATTTTCAAGTGCTCAAAAATCTGCACTTTTTTATAGTCTGGAAGCTGCCCCCAATAACGCCGGATGTTTTCTTGCAGCGGTTCTTTTTCTTCATTTACTTTTTCATTTTTCAAAAACCGTTCCAGTAGCTGCACGTATTCATAATGAAGCATAAACTCTAATTTATTTGACAAGAGAGATGCTTCAAACTGCTCTTCAGCGGATGGATCTTTTTTCACTTTTTTCTCAAACCACTTATTGCTCATCTCTGCCGCATATGCCATTACTTTTTCTTTTTCGCTTAAGCGTGCAGCCGGCAATTTCATCAATTTAGATAAAGCGATAAATACATCCAGCTGCAAAACAGAGTCCGGAATGCTGCTTCGCTTTTTCATTTCATCGGCGATCGCTTTAAAATAAGGGACGGTCTCTTCTTTTGAAAAACGGCTTTTCGCTTTTAATGTAAGCAGTTCCTTTGCTTGAATTGAGTAAAGAATAGCATGAATAATCCGGAGCCTCTCACCCGTTAAACTCGATACAGCCACTCCAACCGATTTTATTTCCGTCATGTTGATCCGCTCCATTTGGTGTCTTTTTTTTTGATTGTACACGAAATAGACTGGAAAGAAAATGAAAGACTATTTTTCTGACCAATTAGTCTTTTTTCACAAAAAATTCACTTTTTTATCGAAAATAGTTGCTAATCCGTGATTGTTTTTTTAGAATAAAGGTACAATTCTGAATTGAAAGCGATTACAGAATTGATTACGACCTAGGGGAGATCTATTATGGAGCAGAAAGTCGAACATGTTGTACAGCCGCAGCGGAATCATGATTATGAAACGATTGCAGCCAGCCCAGAGTTTAAGTCACTGGTCAGAAAGAAGAACAATTTTTTACTTCCGGTTACTGTCTTTTTCTTATTGTTTTACTTTACACTGCCGCTCTTAACTTCATTTTCCACCGTTTTAAACAAGCCAGCGATTGGCGACATCTCGTGGGTATGGATATTTGCCCTGGCACAGTTTATTATGACATGGACGCTATGCATGATGTACGTCAAAAAAGCAAATCAATTTGACACAGAAGCAGATCAAGTTTTAACTAAACACAACAAATCGGAAGGTGATCGTCTATGAGTATTGCTGGACTCTTTTTCTTCGCCGCAATTGTCGGATTAACTCTTTATGTTACATATCTTGCTTCCAAGCGGACAAACTCAGCCAGCGAATTTTACACTGCAGGCGGCGGACTGACCGGTTGGCAAAACGGGATCGCAATCGCTGGTGATTACCTTTCAGCCGCCTCTTTTCTTGGTATTGCCGGAGCCATCGCTTTAAATGGATTTGACGGATTTTTCTATAGTATCGGGTATCTCGTTGCTTACCTGGTTGTTTTATATATTGTGGCTGAGCCCCTTCGCAACCTCGGTAAATATACACTCGCCGACATGATTACTGCCCGGTTCAATCAGCAAAAAATTCGGGGAGCCGCAGCCGTCAGCACATTAACAATCGTTTTATTTTATATGATTGCCCAGCTTGTTGGGGCCGGTGCACTCATTCAGCTTCTGCTTGGCATCGATTATTGGATCGCTGTTTTGCTTGTAGGCATTATGATGACTACCTATGTTTTGTGGGGCGGAATGGCTGCCACAAGCTGGGTACAAATTATTAAAGCTGTTCTATTAATGATTGGAACAATTATTATCTCATTCCTTGTTTTAATGAAATTTGATTTTAATATTTTTAAAATGTTCAGCGACATGAAGTCTGTTACACCTGCCGGCGAAGCATTCCTTAATCCCGGTGTTAAATACACAAATGGCATTGATACGATGTCAATGATGATCGCGCTTGTATTTGGAACAGCAGGGCTGCCGCACATTCTTATGCGTTTCTTTACAGTAAAAGACGCAAAAACAGCCCGCAGTTCTGTTGTTTACGCAACTTGGATCGTAGGAATATTTTATATCTTAACCATTTTCCTTGGTTTTGGTGCTGCTGCTTTTGTGGGATCTGAAGACATTATAGCAGCGAATGCAGCTGGGAACATGGCCGCTCCGCTTCTCGCTCAGGCACTTGGTGGTGACTTGCTTATGTCATTTGTATCCGCTGTTGCTTTTGCCACTATTTTAGCAGTTGTAGCCGGTCTCGTCTTATCGGGTGCCTCCGCTTTTGCCCATGATATTTACGGACAAATTATTAAAAAAGGCAAGGTTACGGAAAAAGAACAAATGAAGGCAGCCCGCTTTGCTTCCATTGCTGTATCCGTCTTCTCGATTATTTTGGCTTTAGGTGCACAATCGATGAACGTTGCCTTCCTTGTATCGCTTGCATTTTGTATCGCAGCAAGCGCCAACTTGCCAGTCATTATTTACACGATCTATTGGAAGCGTTTTAATACAACGGGTGCTCTCGCTGCAATGGTAACAGGATTAGTTACTGCTCTTGTGCTCGTTGCATTGAGCCCGAATATTTGGAGTCCTGAAGGTACAGCTATTTTAACAGGAACAGCACTGTTTCCATTAACAAATCCAGCGATTATTTCCGTACCGGCAGGCTTCATTGCGGGTTATATCGGATCTGTCGTTTCTGCAAAAGCAGATGAACGCAAATACGCAGAGGTAGCAGTGAAAGCTAATACTGGGTTAAAATAAAAAGAGGAGCAGACGGAATGGTCCGTCTGCTTTTTTATCTTACTAGAAAAGGAGGTTATTTGGTTGCGTAGAATTCTTGCAGCAAGTTTATGTATTCTTCTAGCCGCCACACTCTTTCCGGCAGCCCCGCATGCAGCAGATCCATATGCAGAAGCTCTTTTACATGTAAAAGACAGCAAGCAAGTCATCATTGCGGCAGGAAGCACCAAGTCTTTAAAAGCCAACATCCGTCTTTACGAAAAAACCGGAAATAAGTGGAAGTTTATCAAGACCTATCCCGCTGTAACGGGTAAAAGCGGTCTTTCATTCACCAAAAAAGAAGGTGACGGCGCGACGCCAACCGGCATGTACGAAATTGGCCGAATGTTCGGCTACGGGAAAAAACCAGCCGGCGTCCGTACGAGTTATACCGCCACAAATCAGTTTCACTATTGGGTTGATGATCCAAAATCTGCTGACTATAACAAATGGATTTATTACCGTGGCAATCCGGCATCACGCTGGAAATCGTTCGAACGCCTGAATCATGAATTGTATAAACACGCCATTGTCATTCGCTACAACGAAAATCCGATTGTCAAAAATGCCGGCAGCGCCATTTTTCTTCACCGCTGGCGCACAAGCACTACACCGACAGCTGGCTGTCTTGCCCTTAGTGAATCTCATTTAATCGCTTTAATGAAGTGGCTGGACCCGGTCCAATCACCGAAAATCGTCATTGGCACACCAGACTCGATTCGGTCTGATTTAAAAAACTCATCTCCCTAAACAGTTCCAATTATAATAGCGAATGATCCATACGCCGGATTAGCAGATCGATATACAAAATTGTTTTTTCGTTCATGTCTTTGCTGTTAAATCCGGTAATTTCGCTAATTCGCTTAAGCCGATATGCGAGTGTGTTTGGGTGAACGTGCATAACCTTGGCTGCATCATTTATATTACCGTCATGCGCGAGAAACATATAAATCGACTCAGCCATGTTTGCGTTATGCGTCTCGTCGTATGCATCCAGCGCGTCAATAACCGCATTTCTTTTTCCTAAGCGGATATCACGGAATTGTTCAATCGATTGGAAAATGCCTAGTTTGTCAAAACAATGAGGCAGTTCGATTGTAGAAAAGAGCTGCTTCATTTTAAAAACATGGAGCGCTTCCTGATAGCTGTCCTGTACACGCAGCGGATTTTGAACGGTTGTACCGGCTGCGCCTGCAGGCGTTATACCAAGACGTTCTGCTGATTTGGCAATGAAATCGTCAATGTAGCTGCTGACGGAGTCCAAGTCATCCATTTCTTTAAATCTGATCAACATAACAAGCTGCTCACCGTCATAGGTACGGGCAATGCATGACAGCTGTTGAAGCGTTTCAGCCAAATAATCAATTTGCCTTTCAAGCGTTCGGTCAATCGAACGGCTAAAATCAAACAGAATCACTAACAAGCTTCCTGTTAACGATAGTCCGTACGTTTTATTCGACTGCTCCACTTCATTTCGGGTGGCAAAATGACCCGTTAATAATTTCCAGAAAAATTCTTGATGGCTTTCTTCTGCGGCACGTTTTCGTTTTTCATGCTGCAGCAGCTGATTTTTGACCGCTTTTGCCGCTTCTTTTAAAATCGCTATTTGTTCATCTGAAAAATGCGCGCCAGACTGAGCCCAAATAAAACCGATCACTTTATCCTGTTTCCGGACAGAGATGGCAACACGCTCACCGAGAGACACTTGGTCAATCGCCGGGATAATGACGGGCTCTTCTGTGTCAAAAAGTGTTGGAATCGCACCACTTTTCCATAAGCTGTTAATTACATGTTCCGGCACTCTCCGCCTCATGATCGTTGCAATCCGAACCGGATCAATTTCTCCTTCATGACGGCTGTAGGCGATAATTTGATGATTGGCATCTTCTATCGTAATGGGACAAAGGAGCGCCTCGCTAATTCGGTCCGCCAGCATTTCGATTGATTCATATTCATGGGCAAAATAATGTGATTTATCGTTCGACATATCGTTCCTCCGGTGCAATAGGTTACGTTTATTATAATCGCCGATTGATCACTTGTAAAAAAAATTAGGAAAAGCGGGCTCCATTGAACGGAACCCGCTTATTGATGCGGCATTTGACTTTTATCGGTGAAGGGACTTCTCGAAAGATAGGCTCAAATTAGAAGGATTTTTGACGTAAGAATGAGGGATTAATATTTTCTCGAACCGCATTTTGGGCAAATATAAACGTCTTCCGCATCAAAAATGGAGCCACACTTTGTTTGTTCGAGCACGACCATGGCGCTTCGGAGTTCCGCCCGCTGCCCTTCCCATCCACACTCACACTTGACGCTGCTTGTTGAGCCAAACTTATACAAGCCATAGTTCATGTTTATTCACCCCTTAAATTAGATTATTCAGATAAATATCTGTATATTCATTTTACACATTAATCCATTATTCTGCAATAGAATCAATATTAATTTTTTGTAAATCCCATAAAAGTCAAGACTTGCTTTACGAAAAACTCCGGATTTTCATCCGGAGTTCCACCTATTTCATTGCTTTGATAATTGCTTTACATCTTGAACAATTTCATCGTATGGAACATCTTCGCTGCCCTGTTTAGTTCCTTGATAGCTTTTAACGGCTTTCCCTTGTTGATCGACTAAATAGAAGCTTGTTCCATGGACAAATTGATCCGAATTTGGGTCTGGAATAGCGATTGCTTGAAAGCTTTTCTCCGCGAATGTACCGATCTCCTCCTCTGTATAGCCTGTTAACAGGTGCCAGTTGGTTTCATCCGCTTCATAGTGGGAAATATATTCTTTCAGCGCTTCTGGAGTATCACGGGTTGGATCTACACTAAATGAAACAATTTCGTAATCCTCTATCCCCTCCTCATTCAGCTTATCCTGCACCTCACTCATGTTCCGAGTCATCGGTGGACAAACTGTTGTGCAGTTTGTGAAAATAAAGTTCGCCAGCCATACCTTTCCTTTCAGATCCGCTAAGCTGACTTTTTCACTATTTTGATTTGTATTTGTAAAGTTTTGGACTTCTACGTCCATATTCCCTTGAAAATCACTGTTACTGCATGCAGACAGCATAAAAAGTATGGTTACTGAAATAAAAATAGATCGAAATGATGTCAAAAAATTCCCTCCAAACAGCTTTTATATCTTTATGTTAGAGGAAGCGGGCTCATTTCTCAACGTTCTTCATTTGTTTATCGTGAATAATTTATGAACGTTTTTTTATCGCTCTCCCGTGAAAACAAATTTCGCTTTGCTTCCGGTGCTAGACTGCCCTACTTCAAGCCGTGCATCAATTCGCTCTTTCAGCTCCGGTACATGAGAAATAATGCCGACGAGACGGCCATCTGCTTGAATATCCATTAATGTTTCAACCGCCTGATCCAGCGATTCAGGATCAAGGGTTCCAAATCCTTCATCAACAAACATCGTCTCAAGCGATACGCCGCCCGCATAGTTTTGAACCACTTCAGCTAACCCGAGCGCCAGCGCGAGAGCGGCTTTAAAGCTTTCTCCCCCGGACAATGTTTTAACGTGACGGCTCGCACCAGTATAGTGATCAAACACAAGCAAGTCCAGCCCGCTTTGTGCATTTCCTTTCGACCGCTCTGTTAACCGCTCAAGCAAAAACCGGCCATTCGTCATCAACGCTAACCGCGTATTGGCCGCAGAAAGGATCTCTTCCAGAAAAGAAGCGAGCACATATCGTTCAAAGGTGACTTTCAGCTCATTTTTCCCGTGTGCGACTTCATATAAATGACCCGCAAGCCGGTATGCTTCTTCGGCTTGCGCCATTTGACCGGCTATTTCTTCAACGGCTCCACGAATACGAATGGATTCTTTTATTTGTGCCATCAATGAAGCGGCTTGATCCGTCCAGCGGGTAAGTTCTTCATTCAACATAGAAATTTCTTCGTCCAGCTTTGCAATGTTTGTCCGAACGCCTCCATCAAGAGCCGCTTTCAGTTCCGTTATGAGTAAAAGAAGATCGCGCTGCTTTTGTTCGTATGCCTTTACCCTTTCTTTCATTCTAGCAAGCGATTCAATGAGTTGTTTCGCCTCTTTATAAAGTTCAACGGAATCAAAATCGGCTTCTTCGCGCTTTTGAAGAAAAGCAAAATTTGCTTCATTGAGCGCAGACTCCGCCCCGTCTACAGCCTGCATACGCTCATTGAAAACAGAATCAGCTGTCCGCCACGCTGTATTTGCTTTTTGAACGGCTTCCATAGCTTGTTCATATTGATTTTGAAGACGAGTTGTTTCTTTCTCAAGCCGCTCAAGCTCTTTTACAAAATAATCACTGCTCCGCATCCGTTCCGGGATGGCTTGTTCAAGCCGCTGCAACGTACTTCTTGATTGAATAAATGCTGTATTGGCATTCATTTCTTCTATTCTATTTTGGTCCAGTTGAACGGTAAGCCGTTGTTTTTGCTGTTTGATAGAAAGAAGCTGCTGTTCCAGTTTTTCTTTTTTGACCATATTTTGTTCGGCCTGTCTGCGATTTTTTTCGGCTTGCTTTAAACGGCCAAGGGCTTCTTCCACCCCGAAATCTGCGGGCAGTTTCTTTTCTAACTTCTCTACTGTATCTCGCGCGCTTTTCAAAGAAAAACGGGCTTCTGTCCATTCCTGCTCTGCCTGCCGGTTTTCCTGATGGCAGCACTCCGCTTTTTTTTCAGCTTCCTCAAGCCTTTGTTCCGATATTTGAGAGCTATCTGCTTTAGCCGGATCTGGATGATGAACAGCGCCGCATACCGAACAGGGCTCTCCTTCTTTCAACTGGCGGGCAAGCATGGCCGACTGCCCTTTATTCCATTCGATCCGGATATGCCGTAATTGTTCTAATGCGGCAGCAGCATTTGCAGCCGTTTTTTCAGCCTGGTGCCGTGCTGCATCCTCTGCTTTTTCTTGTTCTTTCAATACATTTCGGGCAGCAGTCAGCTCTTCGAATTGATCAAGCAGCGCCCTCAATTTTTCGATCAGATACCCCGTTTCTAAATACGTTTCTTTCGAAGACTGCAAACCTTGAAGCAACTGCTCTGCTTCCTGTTCATTGCTGGACATTTCTTGCGTCTTTTTCAATAAATGAATACCGGCTTGTTTTGCTTTTTCTAAGTGTTCTTGGCCTTGTTTCGTTTCCTCTTCTGCACTTCGATACGCATAAACGTCCTCTTTAATGGAATGAAGCTTTTGCAGCTGTTTCGCTAATTCATCACGAGCTGGCTGCAACTCTTGTTCTTTCTTAAGCTGTTCATTCGCCTTTTCAAATAACCGGACAGCTTCATGCACCGCTTTTTCTGCTTCATTTCGGCGGTTCATAGCCGCTTGGGCCGCTTGACGCGCTTTTTGTTCAATTATTTCATAGGAAAGCAGCTTTTCCGCCCGTTCTGCCCGGTTCATTTGAGATTGAAGTGTTTCAATCTCTTCTTTTTTTTCATTGAGCTGTTCTTTTTCTTGTAAAGCTTTCTCTAATCGGTCAAACTGGGCATTTCGAGCCAGCCCCCGCTCTCGTTCACCTAATAATGAATCACGGCGGCTGCTTATAGCTTTTACGCGTTGCTGCAACGAGTCATACTGCTCGTTCATTTCAGATAAGTCCACGTCCAGCTGCGGCAGGATGGCGTCTTTTTGAATGGCTTCCTGCTCAAGCAACACACTCATGTCCAATGAATATGCCGGAAGACTTTTTAAAAGAGCGATTTGCTGGTCGGCCGCTTTTCCAGCTTCTTTTTTAAGCGCATCGGATTTTTCTTTCAGTACATCTTCCACGCGTTTATAAAAGGACGTTTGAAAAAGCTTTTGCAAAATCTTTTCTTTTTCCTGGCTCCCAGCCATTAACAGCTTTTGAAATTCCCCCTGTGGAATCATTAAAATTCGTCTGAATTGATTTGCCTCGAGCCCAATTAATTCATTCATTTTTTCATCCGTATCTCGAACATTTGCCGCGAGGAGTTCCTCACTTCCGTCAGCCTTTTTTTCGTACAGCTCAGCCGTCGCCGCTGCCATTGTCATTCCACCACCCCGCGCTTTCAGCTTTTCCTGCTGCGGTGTCCGCCGAATAAAAAACGTTCGTCCCTTTAATTGAAACAAAAGAGAGACTTCCGTCATTTGTTTTGGATCGGCAAATTGGCTTCTCATATCTGAAGCACTCCGGTGGTCCCCACTCGGCTTCCCGTACATAGCAAAACTGATGGCATCGAAAATCGTCGTTTTCCCCGACCCTGTTTTCCCGGAAATGACAAACATTTTTCGATTTTCGAGCTCTGAAAAATCAATAACCTGCTGGCCTGCGTATGGACCAAATGCTGTCATTGTTAACTTGACTGGCTTCATGAGCGGTTATCCTCCTTTTTTGCTTCTTCCATTACTGACGTCATATACGCCTTTTTTTCTATTGAAAAAGGAAGGCCAGTCATACCGGTGTAAAATTCCTGAAAAAGCTCCAGCTCATTTTGGCGTTTTCTCCCTGAAGCCGTCGTTTCAAAGGCAGTTGGTGCGGCAGATGCTTTTTCAAGGTGAAGGATATTTGGAAATCTATGTTTCAGCTTTGCCATTGGATCGATGAGTGCTCCTTCATCTTTTAACATTATCTTTATATAGTCATCAGAGGGCTCAACTTCCATTAATTCATCAAAAAATCCGGTCATTACCTTCATTTCACGCACTGGCTTTAATGTTTCTTTTTTGATAGATACGTGCTTTTGGGCATCGATTTCCACAATAGACACACTTTTTGTATGGGCCGCTTCAGAAAAAGAATATTTAAGCAGCGACCCCGCGTATTGAACGGACGGGTGCTGAATCGCCTGCGGATTGTGAAGGTGCCCAAGGGCCGTATACTGAAAGGGTGCAAACAGCTCAGCTCCAACATTCCCTGTTCCCCCTACAGATAAAATGCGTTCAGAATCACTCGTTTCGCCCCCTGTCACAAACGCATGGCCAACCGCAATATGAATGCCGTCCGAATCCATCTTTTCACTTAACCGGCCTGTCAATACATTCATTGCATCGTGGTGGGTATGCACAGAGTCATCACCAAATAAATGCCGGATCACACCGGGTTCCGCGTAAGGAAGACAGTGAAAGTGAACGCCTTCAATAACGGGACAAAACATCTCTTTTTCTATTTTTCCGGCAAGATAAAAACGATTTTGCCGGAACCACGTTGAGCCAAACGCCAGCCGGTCCGCACTGTCATGGTTGCCGGAAATCGCGACAATCGGAATATTCATTTCAACATTAACCGTAAAAAGTGTTTCATTCAGCAAATTTACAGCAGACGCCGGCGGAACCGACCGATCATACAAATCACCTGCGATAACGAGTGCGTCCGGCTGCTCCTGCTCAATTAATCGAATCAGCTTTTGCAGCATAAAGCGTTGATCCTCAATCATTGAAATGCCATGCACCATTTTACCGAGATGCCAGTCAGCCGTATGAATAAATTTCATTTCGGTTTCCTCCTAGTACGTATGTATGTTCCGATCATATCAAATGAACAGCATATTGAAAAGAATCAACAAGTCTTCTTCTGTTTGGTATAATGAAAGCAAAGAAGACATCATAACGGGGGTTGCAGCATGCTTGAAGGCTGGTTTTCATACTTTATCGTCGCCTGGACGTTTATTCTTGTAGGATTGTTTGCGATTGGCGGATTTTTTATGTTCCGGAAATTTTTAAAGAAAATGCCGAAACAAGATGGCCGGTCGGACATGGACTGGGAAGAATATTATGTAGATAAAACACGGAAATTATGGGGGTCTGAAGAAAAAAATATGCTTGAGGAATTGGTCAGCCCGGTTCCGGAATTGTTCCGTGATGTGGCCCGCCATAAAATTGCCGGTAAAATCGGTGAACTCGCTTTGAAAGAAAAAGCCCGCCGTATTTCCGTCGATTTAATTATCCGCGGCTATATTATGGCAACACCAAAAAGAGATCACAAATTCTTACGAAAAAAACTCGATGAAATGAAAATCGATGTCACACCATACATCCATTTATTTTAATACAATAAAAAACAGCCTTCACTTAAAAGGCTGTTTTTTCGGTTATAGCTCCGGCACGACCCGGAAGCTGGCGTTTTAGCACATTATATTTTTTGTACATCGCTACCCGCCACGGAAGAATCATCGCAAATGCGAGAATAAAAAACATGCCGCCGAGTTCCCCTACATCGATGGAGGTGGATAAAACAAGTTTGCCAACGATTCGGACGACGAGCAGCGTCATTAAAATGACCGGAAACGCTTTTGACCGTTTCAAATAAATGTCCTGGCCGCGTATTTCAAAATTTGATGTTTTAATAAGTAAAAATGAAAAAAGGCACCCTACAGCCGCTGCTTCCAGCAATTCAAGTCCGGTTACCCGAAACATTGGGAATAAAAACATGAGCGCACCTGTGCTCATAAAAAGGGGCGGCATAATAATTTTTTTAGTCGAGGTCGGTTTTTTAGCCGCTTTCATTCGGACAACTAAAGCCGCAATTCCCATTAAAACAGCCGCCACGGATGATGCCGCAACGATCCAATCCATATTGATCATTCCTTTAGTGCAAATTAAAAGCCGGTAAACCCGCCGAATAACGGTGTGAGGATCATAATGATCTTTGTCATCCAATCAAAAAACAGGATAATACCCATTCCTATCATAACATACCCGCCGATTTTTACAATCTTTGCACTGTGCGTACGTATCCATTTCATACGGCCAATAAAAAAAGATAAAACAAAAAATGGAATGGCAAAACCGAGAGTGTACGCAATCATATAAAGCATAGCAGAGTCCGGATTCGTGCCGGCCATATAAATAACCGCAAGCAAAATAGGACCAGTACAAGGTGTCCAGCCTGCTCCAAATGCCAAGCCAATTAACGCTGATCCAACGTATCCAACCGGACGATGTTTAAACTCGACCCGCTTTTCAGACATCATAAATTTCGGCTGTAATATACCTGTCACGACTAATCCGAAAAAGATAATAAAAATGGCGCCCAGCTGGCGAATAAGGTCGTCCCACTCTTTTAAAAATTGGCCAATAAAAGATGAGCCAAAGCCAAGCAAAATAAATACAAGAGAAAAGCCTAATAAGAAAAAGAGCGTATGAAGCATACTTCTTTTTTGAAGCATCGCATTGTCGTTTTTTAGCTCATTCACACTCATGCCGGTAATATAAGATAAAAAAGCAGGATACAAAGGCAGGCAGCACGGAGAAATAAAACTTAAAAATCCTGCACCAAATGCCAGAAAAACATTTAAATCGGTCATGAATTCAACATCCTTTCCCTTCCCATTGTAACAGAAACGGGCCATTTTGCACTTTGACATATATGTGAACAGAAAAAAGTGAAAAAAACGACAAATTTTTTTGAAAATAAGTAAATGATTGGTTATACTAGACAGTGTAAAGCTTTACTAAACGATGGAAAGGGTGGTCCGCTGTGAATAAAGAAACGCTGCTCGACATTATTGAAGCGAAGCGGACTGAACTACTTAATGTGGCTTTTGAAAACGGGCTTACTTCCCCTCTTGCCATTGAATACAGCCAGGAACTAGACCGGCTTTTAAATTTATATGATGAACTTCACATTCAAAGCTTAAAAAAAGTGCAAGTAAAATAAAAAAACTGCCCGCATTGGACAGTTTTTTTATTTTTTCTTATAAACACCTATTAAACCGTTTTCGATGAACATTTGGTCAAATTCCGCGACAACTTTATCCCCGGTCATGATTTCCTTGCCAAATATATTTTCATCGGTAAAAACAATGTCGCCTGACTTCGGGCTCGTTCCTTCAAAGTTCATTTGTCCATGTTCGTACCATACACGATTAATCTTATAAACCACCTTTTCCGGTTTTACATACTCGGCAATATTAAAGTCGCCATCTTCCCAGTAAGTCCGGACACGGTCGCCTACAGATAATTCGATTTCAACATCCGTTGACTTAAAGCGTATCGTTTCACCATTACTGGCGGTTGCCCGGTAATAGCCTTTTTCAATTTCAGAGGATTTAAATGTCACAATATAATGTTTTAAGGAAATCCCTTCTTTTTCTAATATTTCATAAGGAGTACCTGTTAATTCGTCTTCATACTCAGATGCTAGTACCGGGACACTTGCGCTGATCAACATAAACGGAAGAATAAATAAAGACAAGAAACGTTTTTTCATTTTGCTGACCCTCCCTTTCTCTAATAGTTATATGTACCCCAACCCTAATCAATTACTCTTAAAAAAAGAAAAAACCTTTTTCTCTGAAAACGGTTTTTTCTTTAATTTCATTATGTATCCCACCCATATCTATGAAACCTTTGAATGCCTTTTCTCAAAAACATTGTTAAAAATTCTGAGTTATGAAACGCCCGGAGCATGAAAGAGCTGAATTAAATTCGGCTTTTTCTTAAACTAAAGCACCCTTTCCCTGAATTAGAATTTTTTCACACAATAGCTTTGTACTTGACCACAAGAGTACAAAACCATAATTTCGATCAATATTTTATTTTTATTTATATGGGAGGATAATTGTGCAAAACATAATTTTACCCCCCACTGCGATAAATGACCTTTTCTTTAGCAATCGAACCGATTATTTGTCTGCATTCGAACCGATTCATTATATCCATACTGTAAAAAATAATATTTTATTTAACTTGCCGCTCAATGCTTAGAATGATTGAGCGGATTTTGTTTATTCTAATACCCAGTCCTCTTGCTCATTTAGAACGTAAACTATAAAGAATAAGCAAGATTCCACATACAAGACCAATGCTTTTTGTTAAAGGCATTTTTCCCGCAAGCCCATATAAGCCAATTCCCGTCGTCAAAATCAAGATTACGGGGCCTACTAATGCAAGCAGGCTATTAATATAAAAGGCTTTTTCTAAATCATTAAACTTGACCATCAACAGCGCAGCGGTGATTTCAATGCTTCCTGAAATAAGTCGCAGCGTAATCATGAAAAGAAGGGCTTTTTCAATAATAATGATCATATTATCACCCAGCATCCTCTGCCTGCTAATCATTTCCTGCATTAGCAGAATTATTTTCCCTTTATAAAAGACGGAACCTTGAATCAAATGTTTTTAGATCTCGAACGACCTAAGGCCTGTCCCAGGACAGTGTCACAGAACGCAATGCTTTGCCTCGTTTCTTCTTACTTACCTATATGCAGGTAACAGATATAATAGTACGCTTGGCAATTCACAGTCTAAGCTTTTTAGCAGTAACTTCAGCTCAGCATATACTTTTTCGGCTAACATGGCACCAATAGCTTTGTTTCTTGCTTTTTAGTACGTTGAATAGTCCGAAACATGGAGCATTTTGAATGTTTCAAAATCCTTTAAAATGTGCCATTTGATCGATCTACAACCCATTTGCAGGAACTGTCATGCATTTCAACATATCATGCGAACTGAATTAGTTTCAACAAAGGAACAATGGGAAGATTGAATGCAGCACTTCATCAATGTAAATAGCTGTTCGACTGAAACTGAAAAATATTTCCATTTAATAATAGCTAAAGCACTGCAAGTAGAATGATATAGTGCAGAAAGATTAGAACCACGCTCTTTAAAGGAGATATATGAGCTGGCGGAAAAGCCCGTACGATTTACTACTAATCCTTCCATTGCCTTTGCCGAAGAATTGAAAAAGCAAGTAGAAAAGAAAGGGTTGCTATGTGAGTTCGAGGCGCCAGAATCACTACATCATTTCTAATAATATCCCTTATGTTGTCTTATAAGCGAGGGAACATGAAGAAATTTTTAGACTCCGATATTTAAAAGTCAAAGTTCTTATTCCCCCGATCTAAAGACGACATTCCGCCAAAAGATGGCGAAGTTGCTTTGTTGCAGGCTTTCTCATAGTTCTCGCTTCTATTCATGCTGTGAATATCCTTTGACTCCATAAAAAAACCACCTCCTCTAGTTAATCACTTAACAAGGAAAAGGTGGTGGTGGTTATTTACAAAGAAAACAAACCGAAATGACGTAAAAATAGCGATAAAGGTTTAACCATTTACTTAGAAATCAAACCATTATTAGATTTACTCCGCTTTATGTGTCAACTTTTTATTAGATTAAACTAATTGTTTTATTGATTGGCTTCCTTCGTATTGTACTCAATGATGATCATTGATTTAGTTTTCAGCTCAATAATATTGCTGCTACAACAGTTATAACAATGCGAAAGAGCAAAATTTGCAATCTGAGTAAATTCAGAAGCTTTTTCTCTATTTTCCTTTTCACAACTTACGCAATTCCACTTTAAGAGAAACGTTTCTGGAGATTCAATCTGGAAAGTTTTATCCCACATTTTCATGTATTCTTCCATTGTAACTACCTGCTTCATTATTGTGTACTTCCTTTCAATCCTTCGTTAATTTCCCTAGATCTTACGATTAAATCAGATTTAAATTTAGTGCCAGAAAAATCTAAAACCTCGGCTGCTTTTACTGTGTTTATTCAAAGAGTGGCTACCTATCCTTCTTTGCCTTTCTTCATAATGGCGGGTTGTTGCTTGAAGGAAACGTACGACCAAGCAACCGTTGAATTATTGGGACGTTGCTGAATGGTTTTATAAACATTCCTGTCTTTGCTAGACTTTCCTTTTAATTTCTTCATATTTTTGAAACCACTCAGGAAATGCCTTACTGAATCTAACGGGTTTGAAATCACCGTTTTCCTTTTTTACGATGATATGCGTAGTAGTTCCTTCCGCGCAGATGTCACCTTCACCGTTGACAATTTGAAAACCATAGGCAGCTCTTAATGCATGATTTTTTTCCACCCATGTCTTGACAAAGGCTTTATCTCCAAGCTTTATAGGTTTCTTGTATGTAACTTCAAGGTTGTGCACTGGTGCGTAATATCCCGCTTTTTCCATGTCTAAGTAGTTGTATCCAATATCCTCTATAAGTTTTGTTCTACCTAGTTCAAACCATTTTATGTAGTTTGCATGATAAACAACACCCATCATATCGGTATCAGCATATGAAAATTGAATTTCTTCAGTTGCAATATACATATTAGCCATCCCACTCATTTCCTTCTGAATGATAATTCTTGTTCGACACTTCTTAAAATAATAGCATAGGTTTTGTTTTTTTTATTAAAATTGGCTTTATGAAAGAACAGTATTAGTTTCTATTCATATCATTTATGCTTCGAAAATAAATTTTCATAAAGATTCCCCTTATTGTTTAATCAAAAAGCTAAATACCCTGCTCTTATTACTAATAAAAACCAGGTAAAACACTCAGCTTGGTACGATTGATAAATTGAAAAAGCCGCTCCGATGCGCTAACATCGAACCGGCCTGATAATAGCAGGCTTCCCATAAGAGATGATCAGCAATACCGTGGAATAACCCACCAGAGCGCTCGACTCAATAGCGGGTTATTTTTTTGGTTAAATGAAAAGATCGCCGCTGTTTGCTTCAAAAAAGACAGCCGGATTAATCCACTTCCCAGCCTGCAGCTCATCTGTAGACATTTTTAATAAACACCATACCTGTGACTAAGACTTAGTTTTATATTTGGTACTCGAAGGGCAGGCTAGTACTGTAAAGAAATTTGAGGAGGTAAAATAAATTTATGACTCTAAACAAAGAACTCCAGACCTTAAAAGAATATCACAGTGGTGAACGCGGTGTATTGAGTGTTTATTTAAACACCAACCCGGCTGATCCAGACCAGCTAAACGGTGCATGGGAAATTCATTTAAAGAACGGCTTAAAGGATTTAGATAAGTATTTAACAGATTCAAAAAATGAAAATGAATTGAAATTATTTAAAAAAGTTAAGAAAAAAGTATTAAAAGAAATCGATGATAATAAGGATGATTTGCGCAAAGGAGTCGTTATTTTCGCTTCAGAGAATCCAGAATTATGGTCGGTTCATTATGTGCAAGTTCCTGTTAAATCAAGCTTTCATTGGGAAGATCATCCGGTTTTAGAACAATTGGAATACATGCACAAAGCCTATCCAGAAGCAGGAATTATTTTACCAAGCTTCGGGGAAGTTCGAATATTGGATACTGTAATGGGATTGGTCAAAGAAGATTTTTCTTACAGCTTCGACCCTAACCTTGAAGAGTGGGGGAAAAAGAAGGACATGGATCCCGGTGGTCGACATGTAATTGGGAGTAGTAAAGTAGACTTTTTAGAGTCCCGGCTTAAAGAAAATTTGCAAAGGTTCTTTAAAAGCATGGGAACAAACGTAGAACGATTAAAGAAAGAAAGAGGTTGGGTAGAAATCCATGTAGCGGGAGAAACCGAATTGGCAATCGCTTTTGCTGAAACCTTACGAGAAAAACCGGCAAGCTGCATTTACAAAAATCTAAATAACAGCAAACCGAGTGAAGTGATAAATCAAGTGTTAGAAAAATAAAAATGCTTTTACATTTGTCTTAACTTTGGAAAATACTCCTTATCAAAGAAAATGTGAAATTGTCTGGTATTAAATCGTTGAAGCCCCTGCCTCAAAAGAAATAAAACGGTACGCGAGATATGACGTGCCGGCTTGGAACCATTTATTCGCGTTGTGACGAGTTTGCGAAATGTATCCGTTGAAGTGGCCGCCGACGGGTATGAAACGCACTGCTCCATTAAAGCCCTCTTTCGTTGGATTAAGCAAAACTTAAATATGCCAGTGTTATTTAGTACGACCGAAAACACGGTATACAACCAGTTTTGTGCGAAGCTGATTGCCATGCCTTGCTGAAATGGCTCTATAATTACATCTTCTAATTCCATAAAAAAACCACCTTCCTTGGTTAATCTTTCACAAGAAAAGGTGGTTATTGTTATTTACAAGGAAAATAAACCAAATAAATGCAAAAACAGTGAGGAAAGATTAACCTTTCACCCTTCTGTTTGAATAAATGAACAGGGAAAAATCGCTTTAAACCCTTATACAGCAAGGACTTATTTATCCTGCTGTTTATTCATTTGTGCCATCATTTGATTGATTTTCTTTTGTGATGGTTTCATTCCCATTTGCATCATCATCATACGCAGCATTTGCTCGTTAATTGGCGGATTCTTTTTTAAGTAATCCATCATGTAACGGCGTGCGATGAAAAAGCCGATAGCGATGCCGGCAGCGAGTGCCAGGACAGCCGTAAGCACATACCAAAACATAAACGTGTTCCTCCTTCAAGTTGTCTATTCAAAGTGTACTAAACCATTCACGATTATACAATAAGAGCCTGTAAATTTTTGCGGAATGATGGCGTAAAAAAATCCGGAACCGAGGCTCCGGACTGAAAACATTTTATTTTTCTAACAGTACTTTTACACGCGATACAACATTTTCAACAGTAAAGCCATACTCTTTCATAACAATATCCCCAGGTGCTGAGGCGCCAAATTGATCAATAGCCAAAATGTCCCCTTCATCTCCTGTATATTTATGCCAGCCGAATGAAGAGCCGACTTCAATGCCAAGACGTTTTTTCACTGACTTCGGAAGAACAGACTCTTTGTACGCTGCATCCTGCTGTTCAAAACGGTCAAATGACGGAATGCTGACAACATTCGCATGAATACCTTCACCTTGAAGCACTTTTTGCGCTTCTACAGCAAGACCGACTTCTGAACCTGTTGCCAAAAGAAGTACATCCGGTGTTTTTTCTGCTTTTACAACTGTGTAAGCACCTTTTTCAACACCTTCATGCGCCTGCTCTTTTGAACCTGGAAGAACGGCCAAGTTTTGACGTGTCAACACAAGAGCTGTTGGCGTTGATTTGCTTGTGAGTGCCAATTTCCAAGCTGCTGCTGTTTCGTTTCCGTCTGCAGGACGAATAACAGACAAGTTTGGCATACCGCGGAACGCGGAAAGCTGTTCAACCGGCTCATGTGTCGGTCCATCTTCACCAACAGCGATACTGTCGTGTGTAAAGACGTATGTGACTGGAAGCCCCATCAACGCAGCTAAACGAATCGCCGGACGCAAGTAATCCGAAAAGACGAAGAACGTGCCGCCGAACACTTGAAGTCCTCCGTGAAGCGCCATTCCGTTCATCGCTGCACCCATTGCAAATTCGCGGACACCAAACCAGATGTTGCGGCCTTCATAGCTGTCTGGCATAAAATCAGCTGTATTTTTAATGGATGTTTTGTTGGAGCCCGCCAAATCCGCTGAGCCCCCAAGGAAAGTTGGAACTGCTTTAGCAATCGCGTTTAGTGCCTCACCAGACGTATTACGTGTTGCATCTGATGTTCCTTCTTCATATACAGGAAGAGCATCTTCCCAGCCATCCGGCAATTCACCGTTGATTGCTTTTTGGAGCTGAGCGGCTAATTCGGGATGATTTTCTTTGTAAGAAGCAAACAATTTGTCCCACTGTGCTTGTGCTTCAGCACCGCGATTGACCGCTTCTTCTTCAAAACGACTATATACTTCGTCCGGCACGTGGAAGTCTTTGTCAAATGTCCATTTGTAATATTCTTTTGTTAATTTCATTTCGTCTTCACCAAGCGGTGCACCGTGAGAAGCGGATTTACCGGATTTGTTTGGCGAGCCGTAGCCAATGACTGTTTTCACTTCAACAATCGTTGGAGCGTCATCACTTTGTTTTGCGTTTTCAAGCGCGTTTAATACTTCATCAAGATCGTTTCCGTCCTCTACGCGAATGTAGTTCCAGCCATATGCTTTAAAGCGGCCTTCCACACTTTCCGAGAATGACTTATCAAGTTCGCCATCCAAGGAAATATCATTGGAATCATAAAGAACAACAAGACGGCTTAGTTTCAAGTGCGCTGCAAGCGATGCCGCTTCAGATGCCACACCTTCCATTAAATCACCATCTCCGCATAACGCGTATGTATGGTGGCCGATAACTTCATGTCCATCTTTGTTGTATACAGATGCCAAATGGCGTTCTGCCATTGCCATACCAACAGCCATTGCAATTCCTTGTCCAAGAGGACCTGTCGTCGCTTCTACACCGTCTGTATGCTTATACTCCGGATGACCCGGTGTTTTACTTCCCCATTGACGGAAATTTTTGATTTCATCAAGTGAAAGATCATAGCCGGCAAGGTGAAGCAAGCTGTATAAAAGCATGGAACCGTGACCAGCTGAAAGTACGAATCGATCCCGGTTAAACCATTGTGGATTTTTCGGATTGTGATTCATTACTTTTGTCCAGAGGGCATACGCCATTGGAGCTGCACCCATTGGCAAACCCGGGTGGCCGGAGTTCGCTTTTTCAATTGCATCGATGGATAGCGTGCGGATTGTTGTAACCGCAAGCTGATCTGTTTTGTCAAACATGAGATTCATCCTTTCGAAAGGGGATTTACCACTCTATATTAAAGGTCTTTGACGGAATATACAACAAAAATACAGAACAATGTGAAAAAGAGACAGCTTTTACTGCCTCCACTTTCTGGTTCAATTCATTTTTCTTCGTTTTTGAATATCGCGTACTTTTTTCGGTGTAACCTCTTCGCCAGTCGGATCAAAGACGCGAACATGCTCGACTGTATCTCGCATAGAAGTTCGGAAGACCTTCAAATACTCCTGGCGAAGTGCCGTTTGCTCTTGCAACTCTTCGTCTGACAATGATGATTGTTTCGCTTTTTTTGCCAACTCATTTATACGTGCAATCTTTTCAGATGATAACATTTTCCTTCTGCTCCTTTCCCTTACTCATTTATCGCTATCGTACAGAAATGTACAGAGTCTGACAAGAAAAAAGCTTATATAGTACCGGATTCACTTTCTATGTACTCTATGTAACGCCGGTGAACGGTTGCACGTGAAATTTCATAACCGAATCCGCGCAGGGTTGCTGCTATTTCTTCATATGTAAGACCATTTTCACGAAGACGGACGATTTCCGTTGTTGGGACTTCTTTCCGGCTCCGGCCATTTTCATTGCCCTTGTTTTTTAAATTTTTCTCCGGACGATAACCTTTTTCTACTGCCCGTTTCATGCCGCGCTTAATTTTTAAATTATGGATTTTGCGCTGGTATTCTTCTACCATGCTGACAATTTGCAAAACCATTGAATCGGATTCAGACAATTGCATCTCTCCGTCATCCGCTATGCTGAAAACCGAAACGCCCTCTTTAAATAAACAATGAACAAGGGCGATCTTAGCATTTCCCCGTCCAATCCGGGTTTCGTCTTGAATCAAAACAGCCTCAATATTTTCTTGTTTAATAAGATCAAGCAATTCAAGCATTCCGGGACGATTCAACTCATACCCGCTGGCCCGATCCCGGATTACACACACCGGCTCAAATCCCTTCAAATAAGAAAGAACCAGGAGCTCTTCTTCCTGGCGCTCAAGCGACGATTCCTGCGCTTCTTTTTCCGTGCTGACACGGCAGTAAATAACCGCTTTTTTCATTTAGTATCATTCCCCGTCTGCCAATTGAAGACTGCTGTCAGATGTTACAGCAGGCACTGGAATGGTCAATTCTTCCCCCGGCACTATTTTAGTTGTAATTAAATTATTTTCATCTTGTACCCATTTAATAAACTCAATTTGATCCATTTTATGTAGTTCTTGATAATCCTCAGCTAAACTCCAAAGTGAATCGCCTTTTGC
Source organism: Domibacillus iocasae (assembly GCF_001750285.1). Classification (GTDB taxonomy): domain Bacteria; phylum Bacillota; class Bacilli; order Bacillales; family Domibacillaceae; genus Domibacillus; species Domibacillus iocasae. Next base: position 86,470 of record NZ_MAMP01000012.1, on the reverse strand, counting down.
TACTTTTATGGCCTGATAAACTGTTTCGTCTGAGCCTGCAAAACTAAAATATAAGGCTGCTGATGCGATCATTACCGCTAATAATAACATAAAAGAATAGTTTTTTGCTTTCTCCACTAAGAACACCCTTTCTTCGAATACCCGTTCGTGATATAATTTCATTGTAAGGCGAACGATTGTTTCAGTCAAGAGAAAATTCGAACTTACGTTTGTTAAATTTCAGAACACATGTTATACTGTACGTAAATATTAAATAAGAGAGGTGTAGAAAATTGACTAAATTATCAAAACGCCAGCAGGATATTCTCGATTTCATCAAAGATGAGGTTCGTCGAAAAGGCTATCCACCGTCTGTGCGGGAAATTGGGGAAGCAGTCGGGCTTGCATCAAGTTCAACAGTCCACGGCCACCTTGCCCGCCTTGAAGCGAAAAATTATATTCGCCGGGATCCAACGAAACCACGGGCCATTGAGATTTTAGATACGGACAGCTCTGTGCCGAAACAGCACCCTGTTAATGTGCCGGTCGTCGGCAAAGTTACAGCCGGTATTCCCATTACAGCGATTGAAAATGTGGAAGAGTATTTCCCTCTCCCAGAGCGTCTTGCACCGCCGGATGAGCATGTTTTCATGCTTGAAATCGTTGGAGAAAGCATGCGCGAAGCAGGCATTTTAAACGGTGACTATGTTGTAGTCAGACAACAGCAAACAGCAAAAAATGGAGACATTGTTGTCGCGATGACAGAAGATGATGAAGCGACGGTAAAAAGATTTTATAAAGAAGCGGATCATATTCGTCTTCAGCCTGAAAACTCCTCGATGGATCCAATATTGCTTCCGAACGTGACGATTTTAGGAAAAGTCATTGGTGTATACCGTGAAGTTCATTAAGCTTGTCTATCCTATGTAACGTGTATGCGCTACATGAAAAAAATCTTCAACAAAAACAGAGGCTGTCTCAAAACCAGTGAAAACCGGCTTTTGAGCAGCCTCTGTTTTTAAGTGGATGTTTTTTCGGTGCCCTTAAGTGATAGCAGAACATCACATTATTTATGCGTCTGTTAAAATTTAAATAATGACTGCATGTTAACAGGGTTTGCCAGTATACCTATTTAGGGAATTACCCTTGCTTTAACATCCAAAATCCCCCTTAAACACACTTAAAAGAAACGATCTTTTTAATTTAAATAGGCTGCCTATTTTAAATTTTTTCGATTCCACTTATAAAATTTGATTGTTTTTTCTTATATATTATAAATTGGTAGCGTTTTCATTATTTTAACTTTATTATAGTATAAAAGAACCATACTAACAGCATTAAGGAGAGGTTTTCGGTGCATCCAACATTACAGCAAATAAAAGAGACAATGCCAATGTTTCAAAGTACATACCCGGAAGATGCGTGTCTGCTGCTCGGGAATACAGAAGGAGAATATGTGCAATATCTGCCTGGAAAAACGATTGATATAAAAGGTGAAATTGGTAAAAAATTTCCTGATAGCGTACCTTCCTTTAAAACATTAAAAGACGGCAAACCTCGACGTGAAGAAAACGGACCTGAAAATTTTGGATTTCCATATATCTCGATCACTCAGCCGATTTTTGATGGGAATGAAATAATTGGCGTTTTAAGCGCGCTTATATCGCATCAAAAAGTAGCTACGTTAAGGAGCAGTGCAACTGAATTGGCATCAGCGGTACAGAAAATGTCTGCAATGACTGAAGAAATGACTGATGCATCCTCTGATGTTTCCACACGGCTTCAGCAATTATCCGAACAGTCAGAAGCGATCAAACAGGATGTTGCGAGTATTGGAACGATTCTCTCTCTTGTTAAAGAAGTCGCGGTACAGTCTAATATTTTAGGAATTAATGCAGCCATTGAAGCAGCCAGATCCGGAGAGCATGGCCGGGGTTTTTCTGTTGTGGCAAATGAAATCCGTAAAATGGCTGATAACAGCAGTAAACGGACCGTGGAAATTGAAAAACAGCTTGACGTCATAAAAAAAGCCATTGACCAGATGAATGAATCAACAAGCCAAATCGCTGCGTTTACTCAAGAACATAATGCAAGTATGCAAGAATTAAATGCAACATATGAAAGAATTAATAAAACGGCCGATGACTTATCAAAAATAAGTGCACTTTAATGATAAATCGTCTTTTTAGTATATAACGGGGAAGCTTTTTATAAAAACAAGCTGTGAGAACGTTTCAAAAAAATAAAAAACCCTGCCAGCTGGCAGGGTTTTCTCGAAATTTGCGGCGTCCAGACCATGCTCCACAACATGTTCCTCATAAAAAGGAATGTCTGTCCGTCTTACGCAAACGAGCTCATCGCATAATGAATATTACGCTTTTTTTTATCCATTGTCAACATTATATTTGTTTATCTGTTTTTAATGAATCAATTCCCACTCATCATACATTTCAGCTCTTTTTTGCAAAATCTCCGTACTTCTTTTATTGTTATATTATAGAAGAAAAGGAGCTGAACAACTTGAATAAAACAGCTTTAATTACTGGTGCTTCAAGCGGGCTTGGCCTTGAGTTTGCCAAAATCTTTGCCGAAGCCGAATACAATCTTGTCATTGTCGCGCGAAGCAAAGACAAGTTAGAAGCATTCGCGGATTCATACCCAAATACGGAAATGAAAATAATGGCGAAGGATTTAAGCAAGCCAGGAGCGCCAAAAGAAGTGGCTGAAGAGCTTGACCGGCTCGGCATTCAAGTAGATGTTTTGATCAACAATGCCGGCTTTGGGCTGCTCGGTTCGTTTGCTGAATTAAGCCTTGAAAAGCAAACAGAAATGATGCAGCTGAATATGACAGCGTTAACGGAATTGACTCACCTCTTTTTGCTAGGCATGCTTGAGCGAAATTCCGGCCGGATTTTAAATGTTGCAAGCATGGCTGCATTTCAGCCCGGTCCGATGATGGCTGTTTATTTCGCGACGAAAGCGTTCGTTCTGTCACTTTCTGAAGCGCTTGCGGAAGAATTGGTGCATACCAACATAACGGTGACCGCTTTGTGCCCTGGAGCAACAAAGACGAACTTTGGAACAGTTGCCAGCGTTGAAGAGACAAAAATGTTCAGCCAGGCCATGCCGGCTGCCCAGGTTGCCAAAGAAGCAGTCAATGGACTGTTACAAGGAAAACGCGTCGTAATCACTGGCAACAGAAACAAAGCCGGTGCTTTCGCGTCAAAACTGCTGCCACGCAGCACAACCGCAAAAGTTGTGAAATCCTTTATCCGGACGTAATAGTAAAAAGCCAGCCCATTTGTGGACTGGCTTTTTATTCTTTAATTCCCTGCACCACGATATTTTGTGACCCCTACGTTCCACATAAAAATGGAAAACGCAAAAAAGACAAGGCCAATGACTGGTGTTAAAAAAGCGTACATATACCAGTCTTCACGCCCTAAAAAATACGCAGCCGGATAAACACCGACGAACGCAAACGGCAAAATCCATGTAAGCACAAAACGAATAACATTGTTGTAAATATTAACTGGATAACGGCCGTAGTTTCCGATGTTATACATCATTGGCATAATACTCGTTGGACTGTCCGACCAAAAACTGATACTGGCTATCAATACAAAAATGGATGCATATACGAGCGCACCGCCCAGCACAAGCAATACAAAGACAAACGGGTCGTACCAGGCTATCTGTAGATCAAGAAGGCTTCCCGCATATAACATGACCGCAATGCCCGTAATAACGCCAAAAAGCGATTCAAGCTCCATCCGCTCCAGCACAATTTGAAAAAGGCTGTGGATCGGACGGGTTAAAATCCGGTCCATTTCCCCTTTGACGATGTATCGCTCATTAAAGTCCCAAATGTTAAAAAACGCACCGAATATGGCGAACGGCACAAGGAAAAAACCGTAAATAAAAATAATTTCCTCACGTGACCAGCCACTGATCATCGTCGTATGCCCAAAGACAAGCAAAATAAAAACAAAATTAACGGCCTGCGACATTAAATCTGACAAAATTTCCACAACCATATCGGTCCGGTACGTGAGACGTGTTTTCATATATTGTGCCGCGTATTGAAAAAAGAGCTGTATATATTTCATGCCTTATCCCCCCTGTACAACAAGCTGTTTTCTGGCGATCAGCCACAGAATTTGAATCGGGAGGATCAAAATGAACACCCAGACAACTTGAAACAGCACCGCATTTATGATTTCAGATCCGCTGAAGCTTTCCGTAAAAATCATACTCGGCACGTAACTTATTCCTTGAAATGGCAAAAAACTCATTATTTGCTGTGCCCAGCCTGGAAAAAAGCTAATTGGCAACAATAGGCCTGAAAACAAGTCAATCACGACCCGCTTCGCCCGAATAAGTCCTGTATTGTTATAGAAGAAAAAAGTTAAAATTCCTGTCAGTAAATTGATTTGCATGTTAATCAAAAAACTAAATATGAGTGCAACGGCAAAAAGCAGCCACGTTGTCGGATTCGTTGAAAAAGCAATCGGAAAAATGAGCGCCACAATGACCATCCCCGGAACAGAGAAAAACGACAGGCGGAAAATGCCTTCACCAAGCCCCTGCATTGTCTTCATCAGCAAATAGTTATATGGACGAATCAACTCTACTGCTACTTTACCTTCTTTAATTTCCTGCGCAATTTCCCGGTCGATATTATTAAAATAAAACGCCCGCGCCATCCAGGCAATGGAAATATAAGAATTCATTTGCAGTGCGCTCATGCCTTCAATCGATCCTTTGTCTCCATAAATCGCATTCCAAAGAAAATAATAAGCGCCAATATTAATGCTGTAAATTAAAATGCCGCTATAATAATTGGTACGGTATGCAAGCATCATTAAAAAGCGGATGCGAATCATTTCAATATACTTACCCATTTGTCATGCCTTCTTCATAAATATTACGGATAATATCTTCAATGGATATTTCATGGACTTTCAAATCGGTAATTTTATGCGCAGCAACGACTCGCCCAATGACTTCTGAAATCACGTGTTCTTCGTTAAGCACGTTTGCAATCCAGACATTTTCGCGGTCACCTGGTGTCCAGGCGGCATCCATTTCTGCTAACAGCGGTTGAAGAATTTCTTTTGTTACAGCTGTATCTGCAAACTGAAACTCAATTTGCTTGCCTTCTCCCCAATTTGACCGCAGGCTGCTAAGCTGTCCATCATAAATTATCTGCCCCTCATCAAGCATCACAACACGTTCACAAAGCGCTTCAATGTCACTCAAATCGTGTGTCGTGAGCAGCACCGTTGTGTTATACTTTGCATTTATTTCTTTTAAGAACTTCCGAATTTTCAGCTTTACGAGCACATCCAGCCCAATTGTCGGCTCATCTAAAAACAAAAGCGGCGGATTGTGCAATAATGCGGCCGCGAGCTCACACCGCATGCGCTGGCCAAGCGACAGCTTACGAACCGGCTTGTCGAGCAGCGGAGCAATATCAAGCGATTCAATCACATGGTTCATGTGCGCATGATACACATCATCTGGGACGTTATACACCTTTTTCAACAGACGAAACGATTCTTGAACAGCAATATCCCACCAAAGCTGTGAGCGCTGGCCGAATACAACCCCGATCGAGCGGACAAACTCCTCACGTTCTTTATGCGGATCCATCCCATTTACGCGAACGGTTCCCGATGTTGGCGTCAAAATACCCGTCAGCATCTTTATGCTCGTTGACTTTCCAGCTCCATTTTCTCCGATGTAGCCGACCATTTCGCCTCTTTTCACTGAAAACGAAATGTCCTTTACAGCCGGAACCACTTTATAATTACGCGTTAATAAATCACGAAACGCACCCTTAAGTCCCGAACGGCTTGAATGCGATTTAAACTCTTTTCGCAGCTCTTTTACTTCAATCATATTTTCCACGATACACGTCTCCTCTTTGTTTTCACCTTCAATAGTTTACCGGAGACTATACAGGGACACAAATTATTTTTCTCGCATTGGGTGGAAACATGCTGTTGGAGTGGTGCGGCCTTTTTTTATATATTGTTCCATAATCCCATTTGGCACCATACTTCCACCCGTAGCCCAAACGAGATGAATCGGCCGGCCTTTCACTTTTTTCTGACCGGCAAACAGCGTCGGCCCAATCATGCCCGCCAGAGCGGACGGTTCGAGCTTTATATTTTCAGATTCAGCAAGACCGCTTAGCATAGCAAACAATTGATCATCGCCCACCGTATAGCTGCCGGCTAAAAACGGTTCAACAAGTTTCCCGACAAATCCGGACGCGCGTCCAACTGCTAGACCGTCCGCTTCTGTTTGATTCGTTAAACCAATATCCTGCACCGAAATTTGATTATGCAGGCCCGTGGCAAGACCAAGCAGCATACATGGACTCTCCACCGGTTCGGCAAAAAAACAATAAGCATGCGGACCAAAAACGAGCTGAAGACCAAACGCAACGCCGCCCGGTCCACCACCAATCCCGCATGGCAAATATACATAAAGCGGATGGTCTTCACCCACCACAACACCTGCCTCATCAAGCTGCTCCTTCAATCGAAGCCCTGCCACTGCGTAGCCTAAAAATAACGTATGCGAATGCTCATCGTCGACAAAGTAAGCTTTCGGGTCCTGCATTGCTTCTTCTCTTCCTTGAGCGACCGCTTTCTCATAATCTGCTTTATGTTCAACAACGATGGCTCCTTTTTCGCGAAGCAGCGCTTTTTTCCACTCTTTCGCGTCCGCAGACATATGAACAGTCGCATTGAATCCCATCTCGGCGCTCATAATGCCAATGCTGAGGCCTAAATTACCAGTAGAACCAACAATAATGTGGTGAGATGAAAACAGCTTTTTAAATACCTGATCAGCAAAAGCACTGTAATGATCCTGTTCAGTAATCAGCCCGTTTTCTATTGCAAGTTGTTCGGCGTATGTTAAAACTTCATAAATGCCGCCGCGTGCTTTGATCGATCCTGATATAGGCAGCGCATTGTCTGCCTTCAGCAATAACTCTCCTTCAATTTTTTGATTAGACATATGTTCAAGCCATTTCTTCATTTGAGGGATAGAAAAAACAGTTGACTCAATGATTCCGTTTGTTTTTTCAAGCTCCGGAAATGCTTTTTTAAGATAAGGCGCGAACCGCTGCATTCGGTTTTCTGCCTCCTGTACATCTTTTTTAGAAAAAAGTGAGTGGCTGTTCTCTTTTATATTTGTGTTGATCCATATTGTGTTTTGCTTTTTTTGCAATTCCTGAATGATTGGGTATTTTTGTGCAAGCAGGCTGAGGTCCAAATTGTTTCTTCCTTTCATATTCTATTTTCTTCATTATAAAGAAAATAGCAGCCCATACTATCCGGCTGCTTGATCTTTTAACATTAGATCAACTTATATAAATAACTTTTTCACTATTCAAGCCCTTTTTTTATAATACTGTCGCCAAATTTTCTCTTTAATGTTTCAACAGCTGTGAAAAGCGGCTCCAGTTTATCTGCTTCTTCTTGAAAGGAAAACAAGTCCATTTGGGTCGTTTGTGTCCGTTTATCTACAGCATTTTGCGCTGTTATCCCAAGGAGCCTGACCGGTTCGCCGTTCCAATGTTTGAAAAAAATCCTTTCAGCGGCAACAAAAAGATCCGCTTCTTCCTGAATGTCCCGGTGCAGTGTCTGGCTCCTTGTAACGGTTTTAAAATCATCGTAGCGAATCATCACTTGAATCGTCCGCGAAACTGCTTTTTTCTGTTTCATTCGTGCACTGACCGAACGGGACAATGCGCGCAGCTTAACACGAATAGCAGCCGGCTCGGCGATGTTTGTCGGAAAAGTGGTCGAGTTGCCGATGCTTTTATAAGATGTATTTGCTTCCGGATCCACAGGACGGTTATCGATGCCGTTTACACGTTCCCTCATCCGGACACCCCGCACGCCCATAATGGCCTGAACTTTTTTTACATCTACTTTCGCCAGATCCCCCATTGTTACAATCCCATGCTCGTGCAATTTTGCGGCTGTTTTTTCGCCAATCCCATGCGCTTCCACCACTGGCTTATTCCAAAGGACACGTTCTACATCCCTTTTTCTTAACACCGTAAGTCCAAGAGGTTTTTTCATATCACTCGCCATTTTAGCTAAAAATTTATTCGGAGCAATTCCGATTGAAAGAGGAATATCCAATCGTTTTACTATTTCTTGCTGAATTTTCATCGCAATATCGATCGGAGAGCCAAGATGCGCACACGCTGTAATATCGAGATATGCTTCATCGATGGACGCATATTCAATCAACGGAGAAATTTCTTCTAAATACGCAAAAATTTGCTTCGAGTATTCTTTATAGACCGTATGATTTGGCTTGATCACAACCGCTTCCGGCACGTGCTTCAACGCTTCCCGCAGCGCCATCGTTGTGTATACTCCTTTGGCCTTGCACAAATAATTAGCAGCGACAACGATGCCTTTTCGTTCTTCCGGGTTTCCCGAGATAATCACCGGCTTATTTTTCAATGCCGGATTTTCCGCCATTTCCACGCTGGCAAAAAATGCATTTGCATCAATATGGAGAATAACACGACCATTTTTCGGGTAAAAACTTTCCATGTTTTCACCTCCAAGTAAGTGTTAAAAATCGTTATTTTTATTTTACCATTCCTTCTCCCTTTATCGTTATTCAGCCAATCTGGCAATACCAATTTAACAAAAAAACAAACCCCATAGCTGCCGCCGTGGAGTTTGTTTTTAATCAAATTCTTTATACACTTTCCCAAACTTTAATACGTCATAAATCGCTTTTCCGTCACTCGGTTTTTCCTCTCCATATTCTACTGGAAGGAGAGCAAAAAACACAAGGTAGACCGAAAAATAAACAAACTGATAGAAAAACATATGTGCCGGAAGAATACTAGCTTGAATCAAGCCATTGACAATCAAAATAGACAAAATATTAAAGAGGGGACCGCCTGCGTAAATAAGAGCGTGCTTCCACCGTCGTTCACTTCTCAACTGATCGTACTGACAAGCAGAATCAATAAAATACAGTTTACGGATTTCAATGTTTTTCAATTGAAAAAGCTTGCCTCCGCGGCCAATAATTAACGATGTTTTACTGCCGAACAAATACGCAAAGAAGGCATGTCCACCTGTATGAATGAGCAGCGTCAACGGAAGAGTTATAAAAAACGCCCACATGAATGTACCCATATCGCTTAAATTAAACATGCTGAAAACTCCTTTTTAAAATCATATTCGTAAGGAGTTTACCTCATCTGTCCGTATTAAAACGTCCGTCATCATAATGAAATAATCTTAATATCTCTTTTTATTTTGAATAATATATTGAAGTCCTGCGTGAGCCGTTTGAAACGTCTGAATATGCTGTTCAAGCCGGCCAACCGCCTGTGCCAATTGCGGTTTAATGCCCGTCATAATGCATTCCGCTCCAATTAACTGGAGACAGTTCGTCAATTTTTGAATATGGTGATGAATCGCATCATCCGCTATGAATAGACCACTTAAATCCAGTAGCACATACTGAATACGATGCTGTGTACATTCTTCCAGAACTGAGATAATCATCCGGTCCGCACGTTCCGTGTCAAATTCGCCAATTAACGGTAACGAGATGGTTTTTTCCCAAATGTGAAGAATTGGAACGGAGAGGGCATGAATCAGTTTTTCTTTTTCCGCTTCTTCTTCCGCTTTTGTCGTGACATCCGTCAGCAGGACAATATAGCCATTTATATGTCCCTGCCCATCTCTCATCGGTGTTATAACAATGTCTGTTACGATTCGATCTTTAATTGTAATGCGCGTCCGGTGGCTGTCTTGTAGTGACTTCATCACTGCTTGCTGCCGTTTTGGCGATGCGTGAAAGTGGTCCATATTCATGCCGATTATGTCATCAGCCCTCGTTAAGCCGTACAATGGCGCAATGATGGACAACAAATTTGCAGCATTTGCATTCATCCATTGGATCGTATATGTTGTATCCGCAATCAAAATGTTCTCTCCAACGCTATTGAGTACATGAATAGCCGATACGTGTTCAGGAATGTGGCCTAAAGCATTCATATGTTTCCACCTTCTCTATGTAATCATTATTAAAAAAGACTCCCTGAGCGCTCAAGGAGTCCTATGGTTAAATTTCGATATCAATGACGATGCTGTCGAGACGGCCCACTTCCCGGATAAAAGCGGCCACCGCTTGATGTTCAGGATGCGGCCCGTATGCGTCGAGTGCAGCTTTATTTTCAAAGCGCGTTGTTAAGACAACTTGATAGCCTTGATTTTTTTCAGAAAAATTAATGCCTGCTTGAATGTCAATGACACCATCAAGGTGCTTCTCAAGCGCTTTAAACCGCTTAGTCACTTCTTCGAGCTGTTCAACAGTCGTTGTCTCTGCAAATTTAACAAGTACGATATGGTCAATCATCTTATGTCCTCTTTTCATAAATCGATATAATTGAATATATCATTTTTACGTCCAGTGGTAAATATTTGTTCATTTATTCCGGTTTTCTTTTCGATAATTGACGAAACCATTGTTCATCATCCGTCATAATGGCAAGTGCTAACCTAGTGAAAAGCAGGCATTATTTCAAATAAATATTGGTGACTTCGTTTAGTATCAGGGGATTTATTATGTAGGTTTTGTTTTTTAAATGAAGTTGAATATTCGGAGCTTCCTATTTTCACATGTTAAGTAACCGTATGTTCGCAATCGATCCAACTAACTTTTGACAGTTACAAGCTGAAAGAAGCGGTACCCCTGAGGAACCGCTTCTTTATTTATTCTAAGGTTTTAAGACAACTTTTATACAATCGTGTGTTCTTGTATCAAACATTTCATAACCTTTTTTTGCTTCATCAAGCGGCAAAATATGCGTAACAACATCGCTCGGATCTACTTTTCCTTCCGCGATCAGCTGATACAAATAAGGCATGCGGTGGATCACGGGCGCCTGTCCTGTTCGTACGTTAACATTTCGCTGGAAGATATCCCCCATTGGAAATCCATTGTACGCACCCCCATACACACCGGTTACTTGAACGGTGCCGCCTTTTCGAACAGCCTGACTGGCGATAACAAGACCGCCCATAGCACCGCCGTGAAGCTTCATGCCGGTCGCAAGAAATTCGATTGGTGTCATTTTTCCACTCATTCCAACGCAGTCAATGACTACATCTGCACCGCCGCTTGTCATTTCTTTCAGATGATTGCCAATATTTTGCTCGTCTTCAAAGTTCACAATTTCCACTTTGTTTGTTCTCTTTGCATGTTCAAGACGGTACCCGACATAATCAACCGCAATGACGCGTTTTGCTCCTTTTAACCAGGCAAACTTTTGAGCAAGCAGTCCCACCGGTCCGCAGCCAAGGATAATCGCTGTATCGCCTTCTTTTAAACCAGAATTATCAACACTCCAATGTGCGGTTGAAGCGGCGTCTGCGAGCAGGACGAGCTTTTCATCCTCGACCTCACTGTTTTCCGGAATTTTAAACGGTGTGAAATTCCCATATGGAACGCGCATGTATTCTGCCTGTCCGCCTGGATATCCTCCTGTCGTGCCGGTATACCCAAAATAAGCACCCATGTCGCCATTGTCGTTGGAATTGTCGCATTGGCTTTCAAGCTCATGCTTACAAAACCAGCATTCCCCGCAGCTTATATTAAACGGAATAATAACACGGTCCCCTTTTTTCACTTTTGTAACATCTGGACCGACTTCTTCTACGACGCCCATCGGTTCATGCCCGATGATGTAGTCTTCTTGAAGATTCGGGATCATGCCGTGAATCAAATGCAGATCTGATCCACAAATCGCCGTTAATGTAGGCTTGACGATAATATCATCCGGTTTTTGAATAGTGGGCGCTTTTACTTCTTTTACAACCACTTCTTTTACGCCTTGAAATGTGACAGCTTTCATTTGTTAAACCTCCTCCACGATAGTTATGTTTATTTAGGCGGGGTTGGAAATAACCCTTTTCGATTTGTGTTGTTCGGGAAGAGCGGCAGCCGGGCAATATCCACGGCTGTTTCGGCGGACTTAATATCCATTTGAACCTGTTTGTCTACGTCATATGGATGGAGCCAGCCTTTATGCAGCATTAATTCTGTTACTTCGCCATGAAGATCAATACCCTGCTCCAGATGCTTTATAAGTACTGACCGGACTTCCGGCGTAGCTGATTCCGTTATTGCCACGGCACAGTTTCTTACTCCATTTTTAACAGACAGCAAAAACTGAAGCGCAATGGCAGAATCAGCAAGTTCCGGCATTCCTACTGAGTTAATCGGATCTAAATAATCGTTCACGTTTTCCACCTCCAAAAATTAAAATGCTCTGGCTCCTTTATAAAGCTCTAATAATTCATTCATCTGATGAATCGACTGCTGTGCATCTTTTTCCATCATCATTTTTAAATCGCTGTCAAAGCAGGCACCCTGCATTAATTTTGACTGCAGCAAACAGATGGTTTTAAAGTTCACCATTTCATGCAGCTCCATTGTTTCATGAAAAGCCAGCCCGTTTTGGTCCATGTTTATCACCCCCATAGTTAGTCACAATATTTATTTTTCCTTTTACTTTCCCGTTTTATTCTTATAAAACGAAATTAGCTAATTGTTGAATAAGCGGAAAGCAAAAAGCCAGAATAAGAAGCGTACATGAATAACTGAAGGGGTGATCAACATGAGAAACAGCTTAGGACAGCATGAAACGCTGGAGGTCCATGAATTAGTCGTTTTTAAAAGCATATGTACAACAAAATCTTTCACAATGAGTACGCTGGCACAGGACCCGGAATTAAAAGCACTGCTTGATGCAGATGCACAATCAGGCCAGCATCAGCTTCAGCAGCTGAAGCAATTTTTACCAGGAGGGGTAGCAAACCAATGAATGATTTATTTAAAAACATGGCAGGAATGAGCGGCTTGACGGATCAAGTTATTGCATCTGACTTTTTGATCTCTGCTAAATCCGGTGTGAAAACTACGGCATTTGCGCTCACAGAAGCCGCAACCCCTGAATTGCGGTCTGCCCTACGTGAGCAGCTGATGGCTGCCATTTCAACCCATGAAAGCATCAGCAAGTATATGGTTGAAAAAGGATATTATCATCCTTACAACTTAGATGAGCAGGCGAAAATCGATACTGCTGCTGCACAGACAAGCCAGGATCTTGTAGATTAAACAATGGCAGCTATACCTATTTTGACGCATCAAAAAAGAGAATTCTGCTCAAGCAGGATTCTCTCAGATTTTTTTTCAACACTTTTCATCATTTACTTTCACCATGCCGCCCCAAGGCTGCTAAGGCAGCCTTGCAAGTATATATTGTAAAATTTGGAGTCATTAATGAATATAATTTCAGGGACCAGCTGCAGGTTTAGGCGCATTTTGCTTCCTTTCTTGCTGGAATATTGTCTCCACTTTCTCAAAGCCATCTTTCCGATGGCTTTTTTGTTTTGTAAATCCCTACATCTCCTTTGCACTGCTCAATTGTTCCGTCGTTACACTCTTATTCGTAAACCGAATAACCTTTCACTTCTTCCTATATCCCCTTATGCTAAATTATTGTTGCCCGGCTGTTAATTATGTTTTTCGAGCCTTTAAACCTATATAAGTTGATCTTATCATTTTTCCTTCTGCCACCCGGGTAACCGACCCCTGCCTGTAAAAATAAGGTGTCAGTTGGAAGAACTGATCCTAGAACAAATCGGTGATCATCCTTGCATCTACACGAAACGCACCAGCCTAAACAATGCCTGTTTTCTAAAGTAAGAATCTTTTTTCAACTTATATAAATTGCATATATATGGCTTTAGGTTTTCAATTTTTTCGTGTTTTTCTAGAAAGCAACATACAACTTCATGTATAATACATTTGAACTAAGATAAAATACTCAAAAGGAGTGTTTATTCTGGAAGAATTGACCGTCATTCTATCTGCTGAACTCGTCCGCCTAATAGATGATTATTACAAATGTAATGATTCGAACATTAAAAAATTAATTCAAAGTGACATTCAGCTTTTGAGTGAAGCATTAGTCCAATGTTAACAGCCAATATAGAAATATATTGGTTTTTTCTTTTTTACTCATCTTCTTTCAACGGCAGATAGCCCAACTGCAACCGGAACCCAGGGGACCAGGGAAGCCCCTTCCGATCGCCGTTGATGAGCAACGAAGCGCCCATCAGCATGAATGCTTTGTTATCATGTTAATTAGATATGCTTTATATGAACGTCTGCTCTGGCCAGCAGGTATTATTTTTTTCATCTTCTCTGTACCAGTCCCATACATCCTGGCAAATTCAGTCGATTCCCAAAAGACACATTCCTTTCATTGTTAAAACAATTGTTTGCGTTACATCAAATATCCAAAATGCTTCGCTTTTTTATCACTTTTGCGTCTATCCTGTGCTGGCTAAATCGATTGCTGATTATTTTTACGAGGCGTTATTTCATAGCTGGTGATCACTACCTGTGTCCCGGTATGACGAGAAAGAATTTTTTCGAGGACTGCTTTTACTCGCTCTGCTTTTTCAGGTGTAAAGTCAATCGGTTCAAAAATAGGCTTTTCCATCAGATTACCGCCTTTCACAGTTGAAATTTGTAGGCTGTCTTAATAATATGCCTGCTTAGCTGACTTCTTTCTTCATTGCTGAAACAACAGCGTCCTTTGCAAAAAATATTTGATGTACATAAGCTCCAGTTTCTCACTTGTAATAAGTTGTCTCATTCTTCAGTACATTTTCCTCAGCAAAACTAATTATTATAAAGCGTAAGGACTAAATAAAATCGGCTAAATAGAAAGGCGATTTGCCATTATGCTATTTTCAAAAACGGTGGGCCAGCTATTAAAAGATAAAAGCCTAGAGGTATCATCAGAAATTAGCAAGAAGCTGAATAAACGATATACTTCTTTTCTTAATGAAAGTGGTCTCGTTGATAATACGATTACTAAATGGCGGGCACAGTTAATTGTTTTGATTGGGACAGCGACTTTATCCGAAGATGATGCTGATGTCGCTGATCAGGTAGCCGAATGGGCTATGCAAACATCTGAAGGATCTGTTCATTATGGAATAGGAATCGATGGATTAATGCTCACTGTGCGCTGTTATCGGGGAGTCATTTGGGATTATATCGAAAAAGAAGTAGAGATCGACAATATGCGACCTTCAAGGAACCTTGAAAAGTGCTATTTCGGCCCATAAAATGATGTAATAATGAAATTCTCTCCCTCAACTTTCAAACGTAATATTTATATATGTTTTTTAAACATCAGAACTAATTACGCCTGTCTCTTTAAAGGACAGGTTTTTAATTGGTAATTTTTCACTTTAACCTTCCCCTTTGATTTGTTTATTTATACGTTCAAAAAGAACCCATATTCCCATAAGTACAAATTGGAAACGAGCAGTCACATGAGCTATACAAAAGCCCACCTTTTGCTTTTGGTATTTTATATTCCGTCAGCTTATATCGGCCTAGATTCAGGACGTAAATATAAAGAAATTGTATATCGTGAGGCATTGGGTACTACTATGTGTTAGGGAGTGCTTGATAGTGAGGTGAAACGAATGAAATCTGCTCTTTATATACGAGTATCTACAGAAGAGCAAGCGCAGCACGGGTATTCACTCGCTGCGCAGGAAGAAAGGCTGCGCGCCTATGCAATGTCGCAAGACTGGGAAATTGTAAAGATCTATCGGGATGAGGGCCGGTCAGCGAAGGATTTAAAGCGGGAGCAATTACAGCGAATGCTGACGGATTTAAAAGGTGGGTTATTTGAAGTGGTCCTGGTTTATCGTCTCGATCGTCTCACGCGTTCGGTCATTGACCTATACAAGCTTCTTAAAATTTTTGATGAGCACAACGTTAAGTTTAAGTCAGCGACAGAAGTTTATGATACGACAACCGCGATTGGCCGTTTATTTATTACGCTTGTGGCAGCATTAGCGCAATGGGAACGCGAAAACCTTGCTGAGCGTGTTAAATTCGGCATGTTAAAAAAAGCGAGCTTGGGCGAATGGACGGGCGGCGTCATTCCTTATGGCTATGCATTCGATGGGCAGTCTCTTCAAGTAATCAAAAATGAAGCGGATATTATTAAAAAAATATTCAAGATGGGGAAAACGAAAGGAATGGAGAGTATAGCCAGTGCATTAAACCAGGAAGGCTGCCGTACGAAGAAAGGTTTCCATTGGAGCGGTTTTTCTGTGCACTATATTCTCAGAAATCCTGTTTATATAGGAATTTTCCGCTATAATGACGGCAGCGGAAAAACGTATCAGTCCTTAGAAGACCAGCGAACATTTAAGAGTGATCACATTGAGCCTATTATTACGGAAGAAGCATTTTGGGAAATTCAGAAAATACTTGATCGCAGAAAACATAATAGCGGCAAAGCATCGACTGGCAAGTATTACTTTACCTCTGTGTTGCGCTGCGGCAAGTGTGGCGCTTCTATGACCGGTACTGCTTACAAATATAAAGAAAAGAATGGGGAAATAACGAAAACGAAATATTATCGCTGTTCGAACAAAGTGAAAATGAAAAGCTGTACGATGCCTCAAATAAAGGAAAGCAGATTAGCAGAAGAATTAATACGAGTATTCGATGACTTGACAAAAAGCTGGTTTTCAAAGTCGCAGACAAAGCGAATTGTTGATTTAGATGATAACGCAAAGGCTGCCGCTAATGAACTTGATAAAATAAGAAAAGCAATCGACAAATACAAATTAATGTTCATCAACGACCTCATTGATATTGAAGAATTGAATAATCAGCTATCTGTTTTGAAAACACAAGAAAAAAATGTAACTGCTGAATTAAACAAACAATCAGAGACGGAAAATGTGGCTGAGCTCTCCACTCAAGAATTAGAAAATCTGATTTATCATTTTAAATCCGTCTGGGACATTGCCGAGGATGAAGAACGCAAGCAATTAATCACGTCCATCTTTTCCGAAATTGTCATTGATGCCAATGAAGAATCTTCTTATGGGCCGGGTACATCAAAACAGTTTTGGTTCGTTCGTGCAAAATAACGGGACTGACAAGGGGATATATGCTTTTACCTGTCATAGGGAGATCAATCATTGCATCCCAATCTTCTTTCGCAAGAGTTAATCCAACTGCCATAATTTTTTTGCTTTCAACAACTTCAAGCGCCGGTTTCATGGCTGTTATTCGTTTGTCTAAATAAGTAGAGACCTGTACAATGTAAACTTCATTCCTCAGTCTGGAAAAATCGCGGATAAATCCGATAATCCGTTCCTGGCCATTCGCAATCATGACCCAGTCACCAGGTTTGAGCATGTGTCCCCCCTCCTCGCCGCCACTACTATTTATATTAGATGCATATGTCCGCTTGTGTGCGCTTGTTTTTAGCATTGAATTTAAATTTCTTTCTGGATTTTTCACATAAAAAAAGGTGCTGTTTCCATCAAACATACCTGACTGGAGACAACACCTTTTTGCCTATTCCGGTGAAACCATTCCACCTGCCCCGGCCGACAAGCTGTCCGAATGCGCTCGGACTTGTTTATTTTTATTTACTTTTTCATCCACTGGCATCATTTTCACTTCAACGCCAAGATCTTTTAGTGCGCTTATTACAGTAGACTCGATATGAGGATGTACCGCTTCATCAAATGATAGTTCAACCAATACTTTTTTCATCCGAATGCCTCCTAATTTGTTCGTAAAAGAGTATGCCGCCTGATTCTTTGTTTATTCTTCTTGTCCAACATTTTTCTCGAGAAATTCATAGCCGGATACAGTAACGGAATATTCTTCTTCAATAGAGTATCCAACGATTTCTTTTCCTTCACCAGAACGGTTTACTGTAATGCCTGTAGCAAGATTGTTGGAATCGAGGAAATGCAGTGCTTCTCCGAACGCTTCAAGGTCCACACTGCCCTGCTCTGGTTTTATACCATTTTTCATCTTAGCTAATATGTGTAATGCCCGCTTTTCCACTTGCATGACTGGTCACTTCCTTTTTCCTTTTCAGTATTCATTCTTTTCCCGTTTTTGTTTTATTATATGCCTGTTTTCCAAAAAAATATTTGAATTTTGCACATAATGTATTAACAATGAATTTAATTTCTGAATTGATTTATACTAATGCTGCTTGTTTATTTTTTTAAGAAGGAGCGGATTTTTTTGATTAGAACAAAGCGGCGTGATTTTTTGTATTTATGTGTTTATGGGGCGAGTGTGCTGACAATTGCTTTTTTGCTTTCAACTGAACATCATGGGACGATTTCAAACATCGGATAAACGTGTGGGTCTGCGGCGATATGTTCTGGATAGACAAACCCCGCTTCAGTACGAGGAAATCGAATGCCAATTTGCCTAAAACATTGGTCAACAAATTCTGAACAAATATACGCTTCATTTTCTTTATGCCGGCCAACCCCAAGGCTGATTCTTGTTAAAATCCGGATCAACTCTGTTTGATCGTAGTTTCGGTTAAGAGAGCCAATAGCTTTTCCGATCATATTTTGTAAAAGAGTCCTGTCAAAAGAAGAATCAATTAATGTTTCATGACGTGCCAAATAAAGCGCACCTTTATACTTTCTTCCTGTATTATTATAGTTCGTCACGTAATGCGATAGCGGGATAATACGAACGCCGGCGCTCTCCACACTTTCAAATACGAGAACCCGGCCGTTCCATTCAAACAAAAAAGCGACATGGCTCATAAAAGAATTAGAGGCTTTTTTAATAAGCTCGCTAATTAAATACGTTCCGCTGCAAAACAAAAGGTCGCCGGTTTGAATACTTTGTCTCGCTTGTTCATACTGAACCTGGACGATTCCTTGAAACTTTTTTGTCTTCACTTCCCATCCTCCTCTAAAAACAACCCCGTCATTTATACAATATGCTTTGTTTTCTAAGTCGTTATTGAAGGCACTTCGCTTTTCTTGCCAATTAGTCCAAGAAGCATTTTCTTTTGGCATACACTGACGTGTAAGAAGTGGAAAAAGTGAGTTGTAAAGAAGAAACCGGCGGGGGATACGGATCTGGATCTGTACTCGTTGTCGTTTTGTTTATTCTCCTGGTCATCATCGGGACGTCGTTCATTTAACTTTTTTCACAAAATAAAACCAGAGCCGCTCAAGCGCTCTGGTCTTTGTTCATTAAAATACTTTTTTCTGGTCTCGCTCGTCTTTCAATATCTCTACGGCTTCCCGAAAGCGCTGGGAATGAACAACTTCCCGCTCTCTCAAAAAGCGAAGGGAGTCATTTAAGTCTGGATCGTCAGAAACGTCGATAAGCCATTGATAGGTCGCTCTCGCTTTTTCTTCTGCGGCGATATCTTCATACAAATCAGCGATCGGATCTCCTTTTGCCTGAATATAAGCGGCGGTGAACGGTACGCCTGCTGCATTGTTGTAAAAAAGGGCACTGTCATGGCTGACATAATGCTCAGCCAAACCCGCGTCACGAAGCTGCTGCGGCGTTGCATCTTTTGTCAGCTTATAAATCATTGTTGCAATCATTTCCAAATGGGCAAACTCTTCCGTCGCTATGTCATTAAGAACCCCAATCACCTTATCGGGAATGGTATAGCGCTGATTCATATAACGAAGCGCGGCTGCCAGTTCCCCATCCGCTCCCCCATACTGTTCCATTAAATATTTCGCCAGTGTGGGATTGCACGTACTCACTTTTACCGGGTATTGCAGTTTTTTCTCATACGTCCACATTCCATTTCCACCTTTTCAACTTTTTTAGATTTGCCAGGGCCAAGGAGATTTGCTCCATTCCCAAACGTTTGGCGAAGAATTCAAACTGCCTTGCTGCAATGGGCCAAATTGAGATTCAAAAGCTCGTTTCAACTGCTTGCTATACTGAGCAAACTGATTATATTGCCCAATAGCCTGTCCATCATCTGGATGGGTATCTAAATATAAGGTTAATTCCACTAAAACAAAGTCGGCGGCTTGAATTTCTTCCAGCTGCTTATAGTAATCGTTCGGATATGGTTTATCCACGGGGTTTCCCCGCCCCTTTCCGATATGGATTATCATAATAATCATAAAACACTTTCCAAAGCGTTCCTTTTCTTAGTGCATCTGCAGGTGAAAATTGCGGCAGGCCCGGCGGCTGAAATCCTAAATACAAACTAGGCGGCGTACTGAAGTATTTACGGCCGATCGGCGGGCATGGGTCGCATGGGCCACGGAATGGAACATATGACTTTACATTTGTAAAAGGTGGTGGCTGGCTGTTCACATTTTCTCCCCCTATCCATTGTTCATTGTCTATGTGTATGTTCCTTTCTGCTCAATATGTATAGAAGGGACCCTATTTAAAAACCAAAGAAAAGTGGTTTTTCTTTGATTGCTTTAAGGGTACAGCATACAAAAAGGAGCGATTCTATATGAATATTGATTATCAGCGTCTTTACGAAGACTACTTAATTTCAACAGAAGAAAGAACAAGACGGCTTGAGCTTGATGAATTTGAAGATGAAAAGCAGCACATGGCCAATTGGCTGCAAAAAGTGCGGGGAATGACGCCAGAGCAAGCACAAGCCGTTATCGAACATTCGCCGATCAGCAAACAAATTGAACAGGCTCATAAAAGAGAAAACGACCCATCGCACGGTTAAAATAAAAAATATAAACGCCCGCTAATATAATGCAGGCGTTTTTTTCAGTATACTCCTGCTTATTTTAAAAAGATGGTAAACTGGGAGAATATTTGGTTTATCTAATGAATAAACTAGATTTATAAAACATTACGGTGGTATAGCCAAGCGGTAAGGCGCTGGGCTGTAAAACCTTTATCCTCGGTTCAATTCCGAGCACCACCTTTAACTGGACAAAAAATAAGAAAGGAGCCTAAGTGCTAGGCTCCTTTCTTATTTTTCTCACTGAGTTATCTATTTTTCAGTAATCGAATATCATGAAATGCCTGATGTAAATTTGCTTTTACCTTTAATCCATCGATATTTAACCCGAGACTCGTCATCGTTTGAGCGACTTCAGGGCGGATGCCGGTAACAATGGTTTCCACTCCAATGAGTGATAACGCGTCAATTACCTTAAAAAGCTGATCCGCCACCATTGTATCAATAATTTGCACGCCTGAAACATCAAGAATAAGGTGCGTTAATTTTAAATCTATCGCCTGCTCTAACGCTTTTTCCATTAATAAGCGTGACCGTTCTGTATCAATATTGCCGATTAATGGCAGTACACCGACTCCTTTTAAAAGTGGCACAACAGGCACCGACACTTCCAGAAAAGCACTTTTTGCGTTTTCAAGTGTCTTCTGATGTGATTGAACGTACGTTAAGCTGAAGTAGTATACAGCATGATCTAACAATGGGTCAAATATAGAAACGAGCTTAAAAACAGAGGCGGCAGACAGACTTTTCGCAACCGTATCTTTCTCCATTGCTTTCCATATATTTGCACGATAATAACTTGTATCTTTCAGCGCTTCATCCAAAGGTGTCCCAAGGTTAAAAAAGTAAGTACCCGTTTCTTTGCCCCATTTCTCTATTTTTTCAAATGAGGTTTGAGAATTTGAATAGTCACGTATCCCTTCCCCAAGCAGTCCAATGAACTCAGTTCGAATGTCTAGAATGTTTTGTTCAAGCGTCTGGAATACTCGTTTTTCTTGTTCGGACATATGCACTCCAGCCATTCTTTCCTGATGAACCAATTTAGCAATCTCTTGTTTTTTTCTCATAATCGTCTCACCCAATAACTTTAGTTCATCCTTCACGTCCCCTGCCCCTTTTCCATTTATAAATGTATCACCCCGCTTTTTATTAAAAAAACGGGTTATGTTTGATTTCCTGTCCAATCGTTGTGACTTGATCGTGACCTGGCAGCACATATGTATCTTCTGGTAATGAAAATAACTTATCACGAATGCTTTTTAAAAGCTCTTTTTCCTGACCGCCCTTTAAGTCCGTTCGGCCGATACCGCCTTTAAACAGCGTATCCCCGGCTATAACCAGACCTGATTCTTTAAAATAAAAGCTGACACTTCCCGGCGAGTGACCCGGCGTTTCAAGTACATGAAAGGTGAACCCGTCAATAGCCGTCTTTTCTTCTTTTGAAAATAAATGATCCGCACCCTTTATAACCACTGGCTCAACATCTTCGTATTTTTCAGAACCGTTCAAAAGCGGATTTGACAGCCACTTTTTTTCCTTTTGATGGATATAGGCCGGAATGCTATACTGTTCACGAAGGATGTCCACCGCGCCTATATGATCAAAATGGGCATGTGTTAATAAAACCGCCTGCGGCTTCAGCTTTTTCTTTTGAACAAACTGGTGAATTTTCTTTTCTTCATCACCTGGATCAACGATTAAGCAACGTCCTTTTTTATTATAAACAACATACGCATTCGTTTGAAGCAGCCCGACCGGCAGTCGTATCCAATCCACCATTATTCTGCCCCATTTCTATGTTTTAGCTTTTTTTATTATAGTGTATCCAAGCAAGGTCGTATAGTATTGCTTATGCTCAACGCCGAAAGCTCGTTAAAAGTTCATCGACCGACAAAGAAAAAGCACCCCGAAGGATGCTGAATCATCATTTTCTATCGGTCCGTCTTTTTAATCCGAAAAGACCGAGTAACCCAAGAAGACCAAGCCATCCCCAATTCATCTCGTCGTCATCAGCATTAACAGCGTTGTCTGTCATATTATTATTTTGAGCCATCTCCATAATGGAATGATTATCGGCGCCGCTGCTTTGAGCGCTTGCGCTTATTCCATACAGCATGACAGCAAGAGTGAGAACAGAGATTGAATAAAGTATTTTTTTACACATAAATACCTACCTCCTTTGTATGGTCACTCCATAATGTGCCCGCTTGAAAGAACGATTATCCACACCTATCTATCTTCAAAAAAAAACACCACAGTTGGCGCTTTTAAAAATCAAGGTTTACATTCACGACATACTTATCACTTTTAATTTATCTTTACTTACGTTCAATTTTTTGCTTAACGCTTCTTTAACCAGCATACTCACACCATCATCTGAGTCCGGCTCGATCTCTACCTGTTCATAACGTTGCCCGCCTTCTGGCATCCCATTAAAGTCCAAGCGAGAGTAACTCACTTTAATTTTCATTACATCATCTCCTTATTCCTTACATTCGACTAAAAGAGACAATTCCCTCTTTATTTGACCTCTGTTTCCCCTACTGATAGATGAAAGTAATATTAGCGAGGGATAATGTTAGCGGCCAGGGACATTTTTTTGACTTTTTTGTATATTTTTTTCTGGAATAGGCATGATATAGACGTCGGGATCTTCATCCCTTCTACTCCTATTTCAGCCAGTCTTTGTATACCGGGGAATCCCCGGCTTTTTTTTCGTCTTGAAAGGACACAGTGGTCATTCTTTTTGTTGAACGACTTGCCAGCTGTTTCACGAAATAACCGCTTCCTTTGTCAATTCTTCAAACCACTGCTTGTCCTTTGTTAAAAGGGCTAAATCAATGAGCGTCGTTTTATCCTGATATTGATTCAGCAACTTAGCAGCAGGGTTGAGCCGATTTGCTTCATAAATGCCCTGCGTCGGTTTACGCCATTCAATTGTATCGCCAATTATCCAGCCCACTTTTGTAAACTCGATGCATTCTTCATGCCAGCTATAACTTTGAATGTTGCTTATATATCCAATGGCTGTCACATCGCCGATTTTGATTGTTCTCCACTCTCCCATTTCCATTATGACTTCCTCCTTTTCATTTTTTCTTTCGTCTCAGAAATAAGAAAATAATGTTTTTTTTCCTTTAAAGTGGGTATATTTATAATTAAAATCCCACAATTAAGGAGGTTTTCTGCAACATGGCGCCAATTGAACTATTTGGCTGGTTTTTGGCTGGTTTTTTAATGGTCTGTTTCATTGGCTCCCTGGTCTTTATATCGAGAAAACCTAAATTGTTTTCGGAATCCGATGATGGCTCTTCAAAAAATCGTTATGTGAGAATGAAAAGAAAAAATTAAGATATTGCTTCTAACACTTTTTTATTTTTATTATTTGAATGTATGTAAAGAATTGCTGTAATAGACTTCTGATATATTTATTCGAACACTGCTAAAGCCAGCCATATGTTCGTCTCGTCCTTCCCCAATTACATGTTTTTCTTTCTAATGAGCTGGTATTGAAGCAAAAAGTACTGTTGTAAGCAAGGAGATGAATGTTATGGGCAAAGACCAGCATGTTTCAAAACATGAACAAGGATGGCAAGTAAAAGGAACCGGTAATTCCAAGGCAACCAAGCTATTCGAGACACAAAAAGAGGCTCAGGACTTTGCAAAAGAGCTTGCAAAGAATCAGCAATCAGAAGTGATTATACATGGACGAGATGGACAGATTCGGGGAAAGGACAGCTATGGAAACGACCCCTATCCACCAAAAGGATAAAATTTGATAAACAGGCCTGCACATCTTTTTTAAAGCAAAATACGAATGGAGCTCCGCTATCGTGGGGCTTCTTTTTTTATTTACCTAGTTCTAAATCCATCAAATTTGTCATACGTTAATATTGATGCTTCATGTTTTCCACTGCCCGCAGGCTTTCTAGTTCGTAAATGCCTGGCATCGTTTTTGGACTTTATTGCACTCTTAACAAACAAATATTCTGTTTTTACTAGATAGACACGTTCACTATACGGTAGGAGGTTTCATACATGGTTTCAATCGACACTTTCGGCTGGATTTTATGTGCACTATTAGCTTTAAGCTTTATCATTTCGATCATCTTCCTACCAAAAGAATCAAAATTAGATATAGAATCTGATGATACATCTCAAGAAAATAAAATCCTAAAACGAAAAGTGAAAAATGATCATTTATAAAGCGCTGCCGGCGCTTTTTTCATTTGTTGTTCGGACAATCGTACAGTAATACGTTTTAATCATGACGAACACCAAGGGGATGATCAGGGCATAATATGCCTTTAACGTTTGTTTTTACCATTACGATAAAGAAGTGAGGAAGAATTTATGGACTCCAATCTGGATTACACATCTCCATTCACTCAATTTACGTTTGATGTAAATAAAAGCCCCTTGTTTAGAACAAGATAGCAAAAATTATATTAATGTTCTTGGTGTACAGCAGCTAAATAGCTTAAAAAATGTGTCTCTACTCGACATTTTCCTGAGTACGCAATACGCAAAACGTTGTAGAACCGCACTATCACCAAAACGCAGCAGAACTTGTTTATTGTGTTTCCGGTGCAGCTTCAGTCTCGATGCCGACTCCTTTCACAAAGCAAATTCAAGAATACGCTATTACGTCTGGGCAAGTAGAAACATTCCGCAGGGCTGGTGGCATTATGAAATAGCCACAACTGTAATAAAGAAAAAAACAGTCACTTAACCAATCTATACATGACCATCACCAGCAGCCCCAATATCTTCAGCCATACCACCAAATACCTTATATTCCCTGTAATCCGCAATATGGAAAGTAAGCAAAAATAAATTCATCTATTAAGTGCAGGCCCTGGCCTGTTAAAAGAGTAGTGATAATACGTAAAAAAACAAACCGGGAAATTTTTCTTCTAAGAGTCAAAATAGCTTCTTTGGGAATCCTACGTAAGAATAGCTTTCCCATTTAGGTATAAACATGATGTACAAAACCTTAAAAATGGAATGTAAAGGACTGAATTTATGCTGAACAAAGCCCAATTAGCCGATTTTCGCACAGAGTTAACCAACAGAAAAAAGGAATTAGAAGCCCATTTTGAGGATAATGATCACTTCCAATTACCAAGAAGCTTGTCTGACTCCACGAGAGAATTATCCGTTTATGACAATCACCCGGCTGATATCGGAACTGAGCTATTTGAGCGGGAAAAAGATATTGCGTTGGATGAACACTCCAGATTTGAATTGCAGGATATCGATACAGCCTTAGAAGCCATTCAAAATGGAACATATGGCATTTGCAAGATCTGCAAAAAAGAAATTCCAGTAGAACGTCTAGAAGCTGTACCAACAACTTTGTTTTGTGTTAAGGATTCACAAGACCAGCATGTTTCTCGTGACCGGCCGATTGAAGAAAGTGTCCTGGCTCCTCCTTTTGGAAGGTTTGATATGGATGTAAAAGATGAAAATGTCGCCCATGATTCTGAGGATTCCTGGCAGGAAGTCGCTCAATATGGAACGTCCGAATCTCCATCCGATTTTGCCAATCCGCCCGAGGATTACGGGGATATGTATGTAGAATCTCAAGAAAATATAGGTTATGTGGAGGATTACGAAAATTTTGCTGCAGCCGATATTACTGGTGAAAAAATGGAGATATATCCTTCTACAGAACATGAAAATTATGAAGAGGTATTAGACGCAGAAAATCTCATGACACCTTTTGGAGACTTACCTGCAGCTGAGAAAGAGCCATATACCAAAAAAGACTGATTCAATTACACACTTAAAAGATTGAAAACCAGCTGTAACCTTAGGAAAAGCAGCAGCTGGTTTTTTATTCAAATTAATAATGACTTTTTAGAAATCGTATGAATTCCCCACAAAAAAAGATCATCTGGATGCTCCACGTTACTTATTGAGTTCCTTATAAGCCAAAACTTTTAAAGTTAATATTTCTTCTTCAGTTAGTTTACTTTCAAGTATGTTCACTAATTCTTGTTTCTTTTCTTAAGTGAGGCCACCTTGAACACTCGATCGAATTTCATGTAATTCACTTGGACTAAATTTTTTAACTAATTCCCTCGTCGCTTCTTCTTTCGTTTCAAATAGCAATGATGAGCTGTCTACATTTGCTCCCTCTGTAACGAATTTTTGTAATTCAGGATCACTATTAATTTTTTGTTTGATATTCTCGAGTTCTCCACTATTTTCAAGCTGTGCTGCTACTTGGTTCATTACTTTTTCAGAAGCCATTTTAGTTCCAAAATAATAAAGCCTAACACCTAAAGCAACGACAACGATGACTAACCCAAATAAAACTTTAAAGGCTCTCTTCAAGATAAAACCCTCCTAAAAAATAAAAAGCTATCTTCAAAAGAGTATCAGAGCACTTAAAATTTTTCTGGATTTTCCAGTATCTTTTTTGTGTATTTATTTCTGAAAATGGGCATGCTGGAGTTATAAGGAACTCATCCTTCCAACTCCTATGTCAGCCTTTGTATGCCGAGGATCTTACTCGGCTTTTTTTATTTATACTTGAAAAGAGCTTTAGTTTTAGGAAGAGCATTAGAGATTCCCGTTTGAATGAACTACGCGCTTTCGCCGTGACGAGAATCTTCCATCCATCGTTTGTTCTGCTTTCCTTAAATAAGCTGGTCGTTTTTCTTCAAACTTTTCACAATACGTATTCATTTCTTCCTGTGTCCACTGCTGTTCAACGATTGCTCTACGATTGGCCATTTATATTCCCTCCAATGGTACGACTGGCATTTTGTACAGCCGCCATGATTTGAAAATATTTTCCCCCTATCTAACCTGATCATACGCGATTAAATACGGATTTCGTTTTAACATTCCAACCGCTTATTCTGCATTTAAAATCCACTGTGCAGAGTTTCGCTGCTCTTTTTAATGAGTCGTTTTCGTTCTTCTTTTCAATAAGCAAGCTTGTTTATTTTTCTTTATACGGGGTACATTAACATTTATCTAAAGAATAAGGTTTATTCGTACGGAGGTTTTCTCAATATGTCGTCAACCGAGCTTTTTATCTGGATCATTTTAACCGTTTTAGAAGTTATCTTCATTTACCCATTCGTTTTCAAGCTAATAAAATTTAAATGGTTTTCGGAATCGGAATATGAGCTGTCCCAAAAAAACAATCAAAAGCTCAAGAAGAAATTCAGGATCTGATATAAAAAAAGAAGTTCTCTCACCAAAAGTGAGTTAACCGGTTTTCATTTTTAAATCAGATCATATTGAATTAATGAATAAAACAGTTTATAAATATATCACGCAGGCGTCCGTTTTGGACGATTTCAAACAATGCTTAAACTGTCCCTTTTATATTAGTGCTAATATTGACATTAACATGGATACTGTTTTTTTAATCTGTCCTTCAATTTTAAAGCAGCCGTGAATAAGATGGAGTATTAAGGTAAAAAAGGAGGTTTAGGTTTACTTTGATCCACACAGTTAAGCGCGGTGAAACGCTTTCCTCGATCGCTGGAGATTATCGTCTTTCCTTAGCATCTCTTATTGCTGCCAATCCAGGCTTTACACCGAATCTGATTTACGTGGGACAGCGAATTGTTATTCCAGGCTTTCCTTCTCCATCCACAATCCCTTTTTCCATTTACATCTCCCTCTCAAACAGAACCCTGACTTTACTTTATCAGGGACAGACAAGGAAAGTGTATCCCGTTGGGGTTGGCAGAATGCTTCATGAAACGCCTAGAGGAGATTTTATTCTTATTAATAAAGCCCCTAATCCAGGAGGTCCTTATGGAACGATGTGGATGAGCTTATCTAAAAAAGGATATGGGATTCATGGCACAAATGATCCGTCATCGATTGGAAAATATGTATCAAAAGGCTGTGTCCGCATGCATAATCAGGATGTAGAAGAGCTTTCCAGAACAATCCCGATCGGAACCCTCGTTTCCATCAGGCCGTAGCTTTTTTAACTTAGATTCATATGACTTTTTGAAACAGGTTCTATTTGTCTTTTTCCTATTCAACACATAGCCCGGTACTCGTTTGAGTACCGGGCTATGTGTTCATAATGCAGTTTTTCGAGCAGGTATTTTCTATCACTTGCAAATTCATTTATATAATAAAGTATTTTAAGCTGATGAGTGGAAAGATTCTTAAGCGTATAAAGCTCTCTTTTTTTTGCTTAGGCTTTTCGGCTGTGAAAATGTTGGCTTTCTTAAATTCCGCACCTGCCGCCTTTTAAAGCAGTAAGCCCGGATATAATCTTCCTGTATTTTTCCCACAATAATATTGCGATCAGTCCTTACTCTATCCTCAGTCATAGACATGAGCAAAATCGGTTGTGAGGCAACAATAAAAACAGGGATCGTTGTGTTAAGCAAAAAAGCACCTCATAAATGAAGTGCCATTTCCATTCTTTTTTATTGTTCTTTCTTTTTGTTTTCGTAAATAGATTGAAGCCTATCCTCTGCTTCTTGAAGGTTCATCGATAAACCAGTCAAAAATGCCAGCATGGGATCTTTCTCTGAAAGCTTCTTCATGGACTGAAAAACATTAGGTTTATGTTCTTTTAACAATGTCATTACTTCAATAGTGGGCAGCACTTCTTCTTGAGCATCTGCCCTTAAGAAAGACCGCAAAAACCTTACAAATACTAAAGTCGAGTCCATACTGTCCGGATAATTTTTCAATAAAACAAAAAACTTTTCTACATTCGCTTTTAATTCTGTTGTTTCTCTCCGCACTTTTCACCCTGCCTTATACAGTTATGGAACCAAATACGGAGGTACTCCCCTATTTAGTAGCCCGGCTGTCATAATTCAAACAATGAATAGTAGACCCGTGGCTTTGCGTCCTTCCCTTTCGGAGAAGTTTGCCTTTATCTTTAAAACTTATTAAATCATGTCGAATTATGTCGAGTCAATAGAATTATAGTAATTTATACAATTAATCCAGCTTTTTATACCTAGTCTTTCATAAACCTTTAGACTTGTTTACATAATGTTCTCACCGGTCGCTCTCATATATTAATCAAATCAAAAGAAGCTAAAAACCTCGGATCAATTTTGCATGATTCTGCGGCATAATAATCATCAAGAAATCTCGATAGCCGCAGTATCAGCCGACATGAGCAAGTGGAAAACAAAAATAGCAAGTAAAATTTCTAAAGACATGTGTTTGAAAGAAACATTAGATAGACGATAAAATGAACTCTTATTTTTAAGATCTATAAAATTAATTGAAATAATAAGAAAAAGCACCCTTTCATCAAGGTACTTTCGGTTTATAGTGATATGTATATTGCCATGCCTGAACACGACTAGAAGAACATATCCTATATGTTGAATAAAAAAAGCCCTGTCACAAAAATACACACGACCGGAACTTCCTCTTGTTTTACTCTGCATTCATTTTCGTATTTTCTGGCTGCAGCCGTGCTTCTCATTCATTAACCAAATGGATGCTCTTTCATTATTCAATCTGCTTTATTTAATAAGTTTTGCCGATGGTGATACTCTTCAAGTTCTCTTAAAAGTTTTTTAGTAATCCATTGTTGTGCGCTGCTTTTCAAATTATTAAATGACGTGTTTAAACACTCTGCCACTATTTCACCTTTATTTTTATTAAATGTTACAGTTCCATAGATAGCTACTGGATTTTCAAGTGGATTGTCTCTGTTTATCTGTTCTGCAACAACGGCAAAACGATAAAATGGACGGTTCGGAATTTCTACTAGTTTAACATCTCCAGAAATCAAAATGCGGTCATTATCTAACATTTTTTTCACCTCCTGTATGATTAAATATGAGCTATTTTTCAACATCTTATTCATAAAAATAATTAAATTTTGGACAAAGGCTGCTTAGAACGATCAATTTTCTTTTATGAAAAAATTTTTTTAACAACAAAAAAACCGATCATTTCATCGAAGGAAGCAGCGGCTGGACAATCTAAAACAGACGTCTATCCTTTATAAATAAAGGATAAGACGCCTGTCTTATTGGTTCATTTCGAATGAAGCATAATTTACACAAAAGAAGCCTCTCTATGAACCAACTTCAATACTGGTCTAAATGATTGATCATTTGATCTAATTGACTTTATGACAACAGTTCTTCTAGCGCTTTATCATACTTTTTGATTCTATCCAAATCTTTTTCAGTTGGATCAGGCACTGTAGGAATGTCTTTGTTATCCTTAATGTCTGCGATTTTCACTACTTTCGCTAATTCATTTTCTTTAGCACGGCGGACAAATTCCATATACGATTCGTCTTCTCACTTTGCCAGATAGTCAATCGCCGTTATAACTTTTTTGGAGAATTCTTCATTTCGCAAATCGTCCAGTGTTGTTTTCGTTTTTTCAATCACATCGCGGAGAATGACTATCGTTCTTAATTCATCATTTGACATGGTTAACATGACTCTTAACGGATGAGGTTTTTATGATACTTTACCACCTTTATTCCTCCGCAAACACAGATGTTTCAGTACATCTGCTTAAACCTCATTAAAAAAACAGCACTCACAACAGAATGCTGTTTTTAAACTCAATTAAATTCGTCCCCGGCAAATTTTTTAGTCAGGTAATCACGAAGATCTTTTATACAATCTGCTGATAAGGATGATTGTTGCGGATGTATTAAATCTCCAAAAGGTGCCCCCTTCACAAATTTTATAAGTCCCTCAAACTCTTTTCCCTTTTCAGCATCAAAACCAGCTACCTTCACGAACAAAACTTGTTGTCCAGTCCATTGATAGTCTACTGTATAGAACGCATTGTGCTGCTTTTCATGCATGAATAATTCCTCCTGTTAAGGTTATATTTAGATAACCTCTTTTAAGAAGAAATTGCAATCCTTCTTTATGTTCTTCTTATAATTTCGGCCATCATGACTCTTCCTTATTCATCCCATTATTTTGAACTTCGCCAGCATTTCTTTCATTTTCTTTATTATTTCTCATCATTTAGATCGGCTTCTATTTGGTCATTCTCATTAGTCCCCGTATCGTTATTTCGATCTGTTCCCTCATTTATATCGCTGTGGTTATTTTGCTGGACCTTTTCCTGCCCATTGTTACCTTCATTCTGTTGATCTTCTCCATTCCCACATCCGGCTAGCGCGAGTGTAAGCATAGCAATCACTCCACCAATCAACATTGGTTTTATCCAATTAACTTTCATTTCCAGATTCTCCTTTGATTCATTTTAATCATTAAATAGCATGTCCTTTTCGTGGACTGGCAATCAAAAAAATAGCTGGATTGTTCTTTTATCATTCCATCCTTATCCATGAAAATTTTTAGGAAAGCGAACACCGTTATATAATTCATTTAAACGCTTATTTTTAAGCATAATTAAACCTTTTTAAGCAAACATTACATTATGACCGTTATAAATTCAAAGGAGGTCATGACCATGAATAAATATAGAGCGCAGGAAATTGCCGCTTCACCAGTGATGGTCAATGTTACGTTTAATGATGTACCTGTCTACATACAACATGTGGAGGAAAATAATGAAACGGCTAGAATTTATCCTCTTGGTGAACCGCAGCAAGAACAAACTGTTCCTTTATCTGATTTACGAGAACATTAATTATTTCAGCATTTCTTCACTAAAAGCTGGTCCTGTTGTTTATCGATGAATGTTCTGAACCAGCAGCCATGAAATATATGTAAAGAGACCGAGTTTCTCACCTTCTGGACAAATAAAATATCTCTTTTTTACAAATAGAAAGACCCCCTCGAAGCTACACAGCTTCAGGGGTTGATTTTCATAGTATATTGATATGTATTGCTCGCATTCCCAATGGTGAGATATGTGATAGGGAAATAAGCAAATAACACAGGCAGAAAATGAGGAGCTTTCTTTTCCAGCGCTAAGTCTGGATTACACAAAAATTTCACACTCTCTAAACCAGTCAAAAAAGCCACTCAAATGAGTGACTAATTTAAAGTTGTCAGCCAGTAATATCCGAAGCCTAAACCTACAACTGTAATGACGAAATTTATGATTTTGCCTGGCACCTTAAATATTTTCAAAATTGTTCCGACTATTATCATGGAAAAAACAATCATTCCGAATAATATTATTTGATTCAATGCTATTCCATTCATAGTAGTGCTTAATAATAAAAAATTATAATCCATTTCTTCACTCCTTTTTCTTTAATCATACAACCATTAGAGCAAAGAAAAAAGCACCCTTGATGACGTTTTAATTTCTTATGCTACTATGACTTTAGAAAACCCCTGCATATATTCGAAAAATTCATCAATCGTTTCATTTTCTCCCAGTATAAGTTTTTTGACGACATCGTTATCTTTTAAAATAGTGAAGCGTTTTTCACCTGTTTGCCTATCAACAATTAATTCTACCTCGGCAACCCTTTTCTTCTTCTCGGCAAAATAGCCAACCTGCGTTGAAATTTTTTCAAACTCCACCATATACTCTGGTGAAGATAATTTGTATTTTTCCCCTTCCACCAGTTTAGTTAATTGTTCACTTAAATTGGTAAGCTTTTCTTCATCCCGACCCATCATTAACAATCCCACTCTTAGCTGATAATCATCAATCAACTCTACATTCGGTAAAATTGGTTCGGATCTTGTTGCTACAACAATTGCTTTACAAACTGAATTTGTAAATGTATTAGCCAAAAAATCTTCCCCTTTCATCAAATTACTACATTCAACGTTAGGAGCTTTTTTCCTTTCTCATATACGTCACCTGTACGCTAAAAAAAAAGCCTCCCAGTGTACTTTGAGATGCTTGGTATTTTCCTTTCTTGTTTTTCATATCCTTTATGGAGAAAAGAAAGGAGGGAATCTTCTGCGGTATGCATTACATTCACCGCTTATTTCTTACTGGTCTTTCCATGATACTTCTTACACTTCTGATTATTTTCCTTTTCAAAACATTGCTTTAACAAAAGGGGTGTTACCGGTCCTCCTTTTGCTCTTTTAATTTACTTTATTATATGAGGCTGTAAACAGAACATACTATAAATAAATATAAAAAGCTTTTTTCAAGACACAAGAAAAAGGCTCACATTTTTCAGTCTTCAATTTTCTGATTTGTCCGTTCAAGGTATGTCTAGGCAGATGATTTGTGATCCCGAGCAACTCCGCCATGTACTCAAACGTTAATCCTTCTGCTTTTACCAACGTGAACACATCTTTTTCACGCCTTATTAAATCACCAGGCATATCATCCAGCAGCCACGGTTCGTCAGCTGTGATTTTCTTCCCTTCTTCAACCACTTTATTTGGTACCAATGCTTCAATCAGTTTTGGATCCAAGATATAAAAACCTCTATTCGATCTGCTCCGTGTCTTGCATTAGGATTTCAGCTGGACATCATCTACTGAATCGCAAATTCCACTTCCCTGATCATCCTGTTAATGAGCGCCTTATCTTGAATATCCAGTTCCAACAATTCCAATTTAGCTTCAATGTCGCCTTTTATTTTCTTTAGAGTGCGTAAAAATTGTTTTTATTCGTAAATAAGTGTCCACTTATTCGATTAGTTATATTATACTGAATTCAAATTTGGCGTATTGTTAATTACTTATAAGGTAATTTCCCTGTATAAAAAGAGTTTCAATGGTTCATAATGAGAATATTGTTTTAAATTTCAAATCTTGAAATAGTCTTAATCATTTCTTAGCCGGGTCCTATCCCGGCTTTTTCTTGTGACTCAAGGTTGCCAATGGAATGCAATGAGCATGGGAAGAAGGAAAGCTCGGTCAGCCCCTTCCCCCCTGTAAATATTTGGTCAACTATCTAATATCCGTTTCCAGCTTGGCTTGACAAGGTTTATCGCCTTGTCGATTGATTACACGCTTGCCGTGTCCGCTTTCTGGAACAGGCAATTTTTAAGCTCACGGTTTTTGTAACGATGTGTGCTGCGCTTTCTATAAGGTCGATCTCTGCTGTCCTTTTTAGATCTATATTTGTTTTTTCACCGCATATAAATTTATTGTTGATAAGCTTTTTTAATACTTCTTCCTAATAGACAGTCATGATAACCTGGCTTTTTTTATTCTTGTATAAATATTTATGGAATAGTGCATACTGGTACTGTTAGTTCCAAAACTTAACTCCTACAACTCAGAACCATTTTTGCAGCCAGGAACTTGCCTGACTGTTTTTTTGTATTATTTTGTACTACTAACCAAATCGAAGCATATACTATTTACGGGGAGAAGGAAGCGTTCTTCTTCTATGTGCGTTTAATAGTATCACAGCTGTGATTTCACCCCTGTTGTCACAAGCTGGCTGCCCAGGAGCTCACTTCTGGGCATCTTTTTATTTCTCTCGCCTTTTAATTCAATTAATCTTCCACCGCTTCTTCGCCATCCCCAGACGTTCCCGCGCTAAAATGTGTTCATCCGACATTCCTTTTTCCATGAACCGTATATACTGGTCCTTACTTAAATCCCCGTTCGAATTGACTGACCGTTTCCGACCTGCGGAAAAATGAATCCCTACTCGTTTGTCTGCTTCTCTAACATAGGCCGGGCGCTTCCCTTCAAACTTCTTATTTCTTCCGGTGTCCACTGCTGCTTAATTACTGCTTTTAAACGGAAATATTCTCCTCGTTTTGAAATTAGACCTTTTAAAGCAACGCGTCCATTCCTCACGGCCACCTTGCCTTTTATATTCGAATTGTTCATGTTCATTTTTTTCTCTTTTCCTTCTCACACCATCGTCACTTGAAAAATGGCCTTATATATAATTCAATTACTATGGCTGTTGCGATTGATGCTGACGCCCCCATTGCATTAACATCATTCCCCATGTAATCAGCGACTGTGAAAAAAAGAAAAATTGCAATTAACAGAGACAGATATATCAGTTTTAATTCCAAGGTTGTTCCTCCGATGCTTCACGTTTAGCTTTTCCTGGTACACGGCTGTGTTTGTTCTATTTATCCCCAAGGATAAGTAATCTCATTCAGCCTGTCACATCGCTTTGTTTCGCACGAACAAAAGAAAAGAGCATATTTTGAAAATAGATTAATCAAAACATGCTCTTCTTGTATTAAATTGAATAATTCTTTTATAAAAGTGCTTAAACATTTTTCCGCAAATTCATTTGTAAGCTTCTAATCTTCTTCACACATTTTTTAAAACTGCGATTGATGTGTTCTGATTTAATGACAAAACGTTTTCCTATTTCGTAACGTTCATCCTCATACCAGTATAATGGGCTTACCACTTCCACATAACCGCCGGCTTCCGGCTTTTCCTCTGTCCCTTCGCTCATTACATTATAATTTCTAACGAATAAATATCAGAAGCAGTTAACGTTTGCTCTTTTGAATCTTTTTTACTTTTCTCTTCTGCTTCAATTTTAATTGCGGCTATTATGCTGCTAATAAAATCAAGACCTTCGCACGGCTCCATTTTCTCAATTGAGTCATAACTAATAACCCTGCCATCTTTAAACTTTATTATGGCCTTCAAATTATCATCTCCTTACAGTGGAATAATCATATTCCACGTAAAGAGACTTATGCTAATTTCTTCTTACTCTGTTTCCTTTATTTAATACCCATTTAAAATTTCACATTAAAAATCCAAATCATTATTTTTTATTGTCACACTCAAGTCGAAGGAATCATCCACTCTGTTTAGGAATATATGACCTTCTATAAACAGAAGTCATAATCAGATCGATAAAAATCCCTTTAAGAGTTTCATAAAGCTGTTCCTCTTTTCTCCCTTTCTGAATAATTATTTAAAACACTGGAGAGGATATCTTTTGTTAAATGATATAAGGGAGGACTTTCAATGAAGAAAATATCGATTTATGTGACAGCTTTTATGACTATGTTTTTACTTGCAGCTTGTATGGGTGATGATAATAATGCTTCAGACGGAGCGGATAATGCCCCAGCGGAAAACATGTCCACAAATAATCAAACAGCAGACAATGACATGGACGACGCTGATCAAGCCAATCAAGCTAATTTGAACTTGGCCCAAAAGGCTGCTGACCGTGTTGAAGAACTGGAAGAGGTAGATGGAGCGACAGTACTTGTAACAGATCAGACTGCTTACGCTGCCATTGATTTAAAAAATGGTACAAAAGTAAATAATGAACTGAAAAATAGAATCGAGGAAAAAGTAAAAGAAGCGGACACTTCTATTGAGAAGGTGTATGTTTCGGAAGATCCAGATTTCAGCACTCAAATGAAGGATTATGCTGATCGGGTTGAGGCAGGCGAACCCGTTGAAGGATTCTTTGACGAATTTAGTGATGCTGTTCGAAGAGTATTTCCAAGTTCCTAAACACAAAATTTATTCATTATACGGATTTCATAAAACGAAAAAGCCACGACTGCATTTGCAGCGGATCCGTGGCTTTTTATGCGTATTTCTTAATTTCGAGATTAAAGCGATGAATTATTATCGGCTAAAAATTTAAAAGATTAAGGGAATATCCCCAAGAAATTATTCCAATTCCCCTGGAAATCAGCTTATACCTGTATATCCTTCGCCTCCTTCCTTTATTGCATTCTATAATTGTTTACAATTCTACATGTTCAGAAGCGGCTCCGACCGGCCATCGTTGTGTGTGACAGACAGCAGTTGTGTCACCTCTTTTCTGTAAGAAGAAAAAGCATCCGGAGCGGGATGCTTTAATACCGATAAGGTATTTTAGATTTTTTTACTTCAACTTCTGTCATATCGTTGTTATCTAAAAAGTGCTCCATCCCTGCTTCAGCAATGTCTAAACTGTTTTTCGGACCAATCGTAATGCTTTGTATAAATTTTCTATTATTGTTGTTTCCAACAGAAAGAGGGATATAAGGAATAAAAACCCCATTTCCAATTCGAAATTTCGTGACCTTTTTCGCATATCTTTCATCTGTGAAATAAACAGCAAATCTAAATTCTTCTTCTTGATGAAAACTAGAATCTTTAAAAAAGATAGAGTACGTTACAATATTGGCTAATGGCTTAGCGCCATATTTGTAATAAAGGGTCTCATCATTTTTATCAAATGCACACAGAAAGATTTTATATAGATTTGTTAATTCCTTTCTAAGTAATTTTAATTGTTCTTCTTTGTTATAAATAACAGCGTAAGGAAAAACAAACACTTTTTTCGGTTCATGGCTTTTGGCAATATTTTCACTTAATAAATGGAGCAATTCTGAGTAAATAAATTCAATGTTATATCCATCATTATTTGCATAATTCGACCAGAGAAGATTTGAGTCTTTATTTGTACTTAATGATAAAGTATAAATTTCCAGTGAAAAGAATTTATTTTGAATTGATCGCTTAATCCATTCTTTAAAAACTAATTCTTCAGTGACCTTATCTGCTCCTGAAAATTGTTCTATCAGCATCATAACCGTATCCAGGGTATATTTGAGTTCTAATTTATCATTTAAAAATTCACTTTTAGACAGCCATAATTCTTTATTCTTAATGATTCCTTCTAAGCCATAAATA
This sequence comes from Domibacillus iocasae, assembly GCF_001750285.1. GTDB lineage: Bacteria > Bacillota > Bacilli > Bacillales > Domibacillaceae > Domibacillus > Domibacillus iocasae. Next base: position 48,370 of record NZ_MAMP01000012.1, on the reverse strand, counting down.
CTTGTGTAATGATAAAGTGACATCTCTTCCTCTACCATAGGCAGCTGATCAAACTCTAAAGAATCCACAAATTCATCTATATTCGCAACACGTTTTATATCTTTGAATTTATTTTCCACTGAAATCCCTCTCACTGTTTCAATTTGTAATAGGCATGCAGCTTTTTTTCATTAATTTTTATTCTTATTTGAAACCCTGCCCACTATTATAGACAGTTACTCTGAAGAATAAGCGGCTAATGAAGGAAGTTTTTTACTTACGGGGCTGGTCTGCGAATCGGAAACGTCCAACTCGGCTGCAATCTCGATATTGTTTAGCCACAGTTGAAATCCTTCATCCCGCTTCGGATTTCTTGGTTCCGCCATCTCCCTCCTTTCATTGGGTTTGTTTTAGATCAAAGAAAAAAAGCCACTCTTGAGTGACCTTTTTATTATTGGATGAAACCAAATGGGATTTTAGGCTCTTCAGGATTCGGTCGAGGCATTGCCATTAATAAAAAATTAAGCTGGGATACATGCTGCATCAACTGCACTTCCAATCCACTCTCCGTAACTCCCGCAAAAATGATTAAGCTGGGATCACAGTAACCTAATGCCGTTACCTGAAAAGTGACTGACTGCCCAGATGGAATAAGCCTAACCCCCACCCCTTGGCTGCCATCTAGTTTGTTGTCAAAGTCTTCAGCTCTTTTTTTTAAATGCTTATAAAGTTCACTTGCCAAGTTTTGTCCCGTTGGTTTCACTGGCTCAGGCATTTCATTGTAAATTTCGTTAACATCCGTTGTTTTGCATAGATCTGGCCTGACTTCCACTTTGTCATCTCCTTCATTAAATTGGATAGACCTGCCCTGACTTCCACTTTATTATCTCCTTTTTCGTCAAATTATTACCTTCAACGTCAAGAGCTTTTTCTTCTCATATATATATCATCTGCAAGACAAAAAAGGATTTTCATGGGGACTCCTGGCTTTTTTATTTTGTTTGTATAAAACTTTCTGAACTGGACCATACTGTTAGTGGTAAGGCAGTCCCAGCCTTCCAAGTTTATATTTCCCATTAACACAGCATAGTCAGAGCCCCCTCTGGCTTTTTTTATGCAAACACTGCCAATTCTTCGCTGCCTTAAACCTTTCCCGCGTTAAATTCTGCTATTGTGATAATTGTGATAAGCAGCAAGCTCGATGCCGGTACTGCCCGCCGCCGGCAAAATTATCGACAATGATTTCCCGGAGTAAATCTAACTGCTTCACTATTACACCGCCTTATTTCAGTAATATTGCTGAATGAAACATCGCTCACATCCTTACTCCAGATACTATTTTTATTCGGACAAGGCCATTCGCTCTGCGTGATAATGCTGACGCAGCCGAGCGTGTAGATGCCCCTGATTTTGACCTTTTTCCATTCTCCGATTCTTATCAAAACGCTCTCTCCTTACGATACAGAATAAACATAATGTTAGTGATTTACATGTGTAAATCACTTTTAATGTGGGTATATATCCTTATAGATCTACTCGTTTGATCCTTTACACGAATTTTTCTCCGCTCCTCCTAAGGTGAAGAGAAATTTTGGTGGGAGGTGATGAAATGAGAAGAATCCAGGGCATAAATAATTTAATTCCTTACCTTGATTCGATCAGCTTCCCACTAACTCATGAGGAAATTCAAGACTTAATCGCTCAAAAAAAGCTTCCTCATAAAAAACCGGTTAGTGGAATTTTCATTTTTGATTTAGACCACATCGATTGGTGGGTCAACGAAAACCGAATCAAAGAATGATATTTGGAGCCCTACTTTTTAGTAGGGCTTTAATACTTTTTAATCTCTTGGGACGAACTGTTAAGTAACGCTCTTACTGATTTACAATCCAATTATTTGTATAATGAAGATGGCGGGAGGTGTTTTAATAGTGACGAAAAGCTCACTGATTACTCTTTGTTTTTCGGTGTTCATTGTTTTCTCAGCAGGATGTCAATCAAATGATTTACAAGCAGTGAATGATGTAGGCAATAACCTTACAGAAGAAGCACCTGCTCAAGAACGTTTAAGCTCAGAAAACGGTGTGACCATTACTACAGAAAAAAGACCAATATTTAACATCAGTTGATAAAATTATCATTGAAATCCAAAATGACAGCAACACAGAATACACGACAGACGCTCACGTTTTCCTTTAAAAAAAGGTAGAAGATGTATGGTACAGCGTGCCAATGAAAGCAGACTCAGACTCTTTCACACAGGAGGGAATTGTCTATCCCCCAGGTGAATTGTCTACAATAGGTTTTGATGTAGATGATTTGAAGTATGAACTAACTCCCGGTCAATATCGAGCGACCATTGGGGGGCTTGTTACTCCATTTGAAGTTGTAGAATAAGAAGAACCGCCTTAGGTTCTTTTTCTTTTTGGTCGATTATCGACAGAACCATTTATTCAACAATAGCGGTCTATTACGGATTGCTTCTTCTTTCTTTATCCTGCTTTCATATACTCCATTATGGGTCCTTTTTAGCAAGTAACCGTTCTTCTAGAAGCTGCCACTCCTTTTAGTTTTTGGGCGCATAATATTCATTATCCATATGGAAATAAAGTTACATTTACAGTATATTTAGTTAAAAAAATAAAGAAGATGATTATTTTGCGGTCTCCACTTGCAAAGAAATTAGTCATAAAAGATTTTCGTTCTTACTATTGGTTAAAGGAATAATTGCAAACGTTTTCAAGGTAGAATGGAATTAGTGCCTCCGGATCTACACACGAAATCTCTGATAGAATTGCTGTATTTCTTGAAACGGGAGAAATTCAAAAACTTTTAAGAAAAACAAAATCTTCTACAACTAAAACCGTCCAAAATGAGTTGAGTCTGGAAATGGTCATTACTGAAAACCATCGTTGCAGTCAATCTGTGAGGACTTTTTTTATTTCACGATTTTTGCGTGATTAATATGCGTGCTTTTCTTATAAAGATCCTCAGCTAATTTTAAAATGCAACGTGCTGAAGCCTCGTTTCTGGTATTTCTTTAAAATCATAATAAGCGTCGTATATAACTCCAGCAGTATCAGCATCGTCTCCTATAAAATACTTTTATCATTAATCGAGCGAAGGGTATAGAATTTTAATGATTACTATGAGAAAATGCTTATAGGGTTAAAATCATTAACTTTTTTCAAAGAGATGAAAAGAGTTCTAGAAGAACAGTTGAAGGAACTGCGGCATATTTGGGAAGTTATCAAAAAAGAGGGTTAAATAAATATGCTGCGTTGTGATTTATGTCTCGCATATCGAATGGAACTTTTTGCACATCCCGTATTAATCGCCTAATAAGAAAATAAACCGAAAGGAGCGATAAAGTGGAAAATAAATTCTCTGAACTGATTAAAGAGAATGACAGCGTCCATATTTTCTATAGTGTGGCCGAGCTGAAGCCTTATATAAACAACCTTGTTTCATACATTCTTTCCGCTGTTAAGCAGAACGAACATATTTTTGTGATAGAAAACGAAAGATTGCTCTCCCTCATGTATGCGGAATTAGAAAGTGTTTTAACAAAGGAACAACTGACACATATTCACACTATCAATAACTTTGATTATTATTTTTCAAATGGAAGTTTCCACCCTCCTACCATTTTTGAATATCTTTCTGAAACGTTAAAACCTTTCAATGAAAAGAATGTCTCTTTCCGAATCTGGGCACATGTAGAATGGAGTGACCAGAAGGAAATCTTAACCGTACTAGAAGAATTTGAAAATGAAGCTGACCGCTTAGTCGGCGAACAGGGATTATTTTTAGTCTGTGCTTATGATGAAAAAAGAGTGCCTGACTCAATCAAAACGGCATTAATGAAATGCCATGAATACATACTGTCTGAAGATGGAATCCTCCCGTCCGGCTTATACCAAAGCGCAAATAATATAGTTGAATCTTAATAAGATGTACCTTAACCTTTTCAAAGAGATGAAAGAGAAGTTCCAGAAGACCAGCGCGAGGAAATACGGCAGTTTTGGGAAGTTATTAAAAAACGGGAATTGAATAAATAAGCACGCTGCGGCGTGCATTATTTTTACATAAACGGTGTACTATTTTTCTTTACTTGACCAATTAAGGAGTGCCTTCTTGAGCGGAGCGTATGTGCCAGGAAACCATTAAGGTTAATACCCTCCTAATAGTGATATTAAATTAGCAATGTAAAAAATTTATTTTTCACTATACTGTCCCTTTTGAGACAGTTTTTTTCTTTCCTTAAAACTCCGCCTTTTTTAAAGCGGAGTTTTATTTTATATCGTGACTAAAATCTACAGAAACAGGACTGTCCCAATAAAAAAGTATAGAATAAATCGTAATGGCAATTGAGATGTTACTTTATGTTCTCTATCGCCTGCTTCACATTTGCAAATGTCTTAATCGACGAAAAATCGATTCCTCCACTAATAGCTTTTGTAGCTAAATCCGGGCGAATGCCAGTAAAGAGTACATTTATTCCCAACAAACGAAGAACATCATATACTCTAAATAAATGACGTGCAACGTCTGTATTGATCGTCACGATGCCAGAAAAATCAATAATAAGATACTCAACTTTTAACCGGGGGATATCTGGCAAAACCTTATTCAAAATATGTTCAACTCTTTCTGAATCAACACTCCCAATCAATGGAAGAATCGCAATCCCATCTTGAATAGGTACAATGGGAGCCGATAATTCATTAATCGCTCTTTGTTTTTCATTAATCTCTCTCTCTCTTTCATCAAGAAGATTATCTGTTTGTCTTTCAAAGGCAAGTATGGTCTCTGTAACGCTGACGTCGAGCATATAGCTGACCGTTTTATTTAGCGTGACCGTATCCTCTGTAGAAAGTCCATGTTCTGTAGAGATTTTCGTGATTTGTTCTATAAAGCCTAATCGAATAGCAGGATAGCGTCCTATCATGCTTGAAATTCTTCCCTTTAGAGCTGCCTGGCGCTCTCCATTTTTTTTGCTCATTTCGATAAACCCATGCGGCACTTTATTTTCATTTAATGTAATAGACTCGGCCAGAAACTCTATAAACTCCTTGTAAACACCGTTATAATACGTTAGCTCTTCTTTAGGGAGTTCAATCTCAAGCCTTTGCAGAATATCATCAACGATTTTAATAGCTAATAACTCAGAATTATCAGTAAGATATTTCGCAACAATTGAGATCTTGTTCATTATTCCCACGTCCTTATCTCTATATTGCTTAATTATATCCTTAAATTCGGAAATTGAATATGTTTGTTAAATTTATTACATTACACATCTATAATTTATCTTGTTAAATTTGGCTAAAACTGTGTTGATTTCCTGCTTCAACTAGACTGCCCATTTGCATTAGCTTAACAAGGAAATCGACACTAGTCGCTAACAAAACTAAATAAATAAAAAAGCCGCGTCAGTTTAGCGATTTCTTCTGGCTTGCTAAAACGTAGATTAACACCCCTTCCAGGCTATGTGCGCCCATATCAAATTTATTAATATTTGTCATTGCAGAACTAATTTTTGTCTCAACGCCGTCTATTCCGATTATGTTACAATGGATTACTTGTTGAGCATACATAAATAAAGCCAGTATTTTTTGCAAATCCAAAAACTGCATGGCTTAAAGACAGTATAAGTTGCGCCTGCACGATCACCATTTTAAACGACGGCTGAGGCAATATTAATAACTACCCCTATAGCGCCATTCAGCAAGCCCCTCTGTTTTCGTCATATATGGGATAAAAGAAGAATATAAAATGAGAGAAGCATTTCCAATTAGTTGTTGCGTTCATTATATAGTGGATCATATACAGGGGGTGTTCACAAAGTGCCATCTGCAAAACTGCTGCGCCCAAAAAAGCCTTTCTATAAAACATGGTGGGCTGTTTTGCTGTATGCCTGTATCTGCCTCGGTCTTTTAAAAGGTGTCGTGACAGAATTATGGGAACCGGCTTCAGAAAAGCTCACTGCTGAATCAGCAAAATTTAGAGAGGACCTTAAAAAAAATCTCCATACACTTGAAAACAATGGAAATAATACAGAAAATATTGTATTTAATCTGGAAGAATCTAAAATGAATATCGATGATCTGGCAGAAGAATTAAATTCGGCCGCCGCAATGGTGAAAGAAGCTAACACTGCAGCTTTAGAAGCTGCTGCCAATTCAGAAAAAGCCAGTGCTGAGATGATGAAAGCTATTGAAAACGCTAAGGCTGCTAATAATAAAGTGGAACAAGCTGAGCGCGAGGCCGAAAAAGCAGAAGATCAAATTGAAGAGGCAGAGGAAAATCTTGAAGAATCAAATGAAAAAGTGAGTGAAGCAAGTGCTGAAGTGAAAGAAACAAATACCGAGGTTGAAAAAATTAATGCAGAAGCCAGAAAGGCCTTAGAGGATCAGGAAGTTGTTGATGAGCCATCTAATTAAAAAGAGAAACTTCATTACGGGACTAAGCCTATAGAGAAACAAATAAAAAGCACTTTTAAGTTGGAAAACGGGTATTGATTACCTGAAAAATAACTTGGAGGTGTTTTTTTTACAAGTCCAAGAGTGAGTTATTAAATAATTTTTAAACTTGCTGATTGCTATTTTCATTACATGCTGATAATATGGAGAAGCGTGATTTGGAAAGCTAATATTCAAAATGCTCGAGTCTTTCCGAGTAGATAATTTTTGACCACTTCCCTTAAAGAAGTTAAGGCCATACGGACAGCCGGGTCAAATGCCGATTGGCAACTTCAGTTGCCTTATTGATTGAGTTAGAAGCTCAAATTTTATAAGTTGGTTACTTTAACAACCAGTGCATGTGCACACAACTTGTGAAACGGTCAATAAGAGTGGCAAAATAATTATTTGCTGTATAGACTCTGATCCTATGAAGATATATTTTAAATATTAATAAGCTTTCTACTATAATGTCCGAGGACTTTTAAAGGTAGCCGTATATACGATTTTCATTACGCATATACTCATGCTTTTTAATATTGATAAATGTATCTGAAGCAAGTGTTGTGCGCGATTGTGCGCTTTGCACTTGCTTTTTTGTTGTTCAAAACTTTGAGGGGTTTTACAATAATCTTTTTTCCATAGGCTATTATGGAATCCCTCTTTGCTTCACAAAAAATTTAGTTGGGAGATAGAAGAATGGGAAAAGCGCTTATTATCGGTTGTGGTGGAGTGGCATCAGTAGCCATCCATAAATGTGTTCAAAATAGTGATGTATTTGAAGAGATTTGTATCGCAAGTCGTACAAAATCAAAATGTGATGACTTAAAAGCTAAATTAGATGGTGGCAAAACAAAAATTACAACTGCACAAGTTGATGCAAACAATGTGGACGAGTTGATTGCTTTAATTGAAGAGGTAAAACCAGATATCGTCATGAACCTAGCTTTACCATATCAGGATTTAACAATCATGGATGCCTGCCTGGCAACAAAAACAAACTATATGGATACAGCGAACTATGAGCCGGAAGATACGGCGAAATTTGAATATAAATGGCAATGGGATTATCGCGAACGCTTTGAAAAGGCTGGTATTACAGCTCTTTTAGGCAGTGGATTTGACCCTGGTGTAACAGGTGTATTTTCTGCTCATGCGCTTAAGCATCATTTTGATGAAATTGAATATATCGATATTCTCGACTGTAATGCGGGGGATCATGGCTATCCGTTTGCAACAAATTTCAATCCTGAAATCAATATCCGTGAAGTTTCAGCTAACGGAAGATATTGGGAAAACGGCGAATGGGTCGAGACGAAACCGATGGAAATCAAACGCGTTTATAACTTCCCTGAAGTTGGCGAGAAAGATATGTATTTGCTTTACCACGAAGAACTTGAATCTCTTGCTGTAAATATCCCTGGCATTAAGCGTATCCGTTTCTTCATGACATTTGGTGAAAGTTACCTTACTCACTTGAAGGCCCTTGAAAACGTTGGAATGACTTCCATTGAGCCTATTGAATTTGAAGGAAAACAAATCATTCCGCTTCAATTCTTGAAAGCAGTACTACCTGATCCTGCTTCCCTTGGACCACGTACAAAAGGCAAAACAAATATTGGCTGTATCTTTAAAGGTAAAAAAGACGGAAAAGATAAAACGTATTACGTGTACAATGTTTGTGACCATGAAGAGTGCTATAGAGAAGTGGGTTCCCAGGCTGTTTCTTATACAACAGGCGTTCCTGCTATGATCGGTGCGATGATGTTGATGACTGGAAAATGGAACAAACCAGGCGTATACAATATTGAAGAATTTGATCCAGATCCATTCATGGATGCATTGAACAAGTGGGGACTTCCATGGCAAGAAGATCTTTGTCCCGATCTTGTAGACTCTGAGCCTATTAAAGCTAAAGAGTCGGGGTTTGTTCGTTAAGATGCGGTTTGAAGAATTACCAACACCATGTTATGTTGTCGATGAAAATCTTGTGAAAAAAAATCTAAAAATCCTGAGCGGAGTCATGGAACGTACGGGATGCAAGATTATTTTGGCACAAAAAGCATTTTCTATGTATAAGATGTATCCTCTCATTGCAGAGCATTTAAGTGGTACGACAGCAAGCGGCTTATACGAGGCACGCCTCGGTTACGAGGAAATGGGCAAAGAAAATCATGTCTTTGCCCCTGCCTACCGTGAGGATGAAATCGATGAAATTATCTCGATTTGTGACCACATCATCTTTAATTCCTTCTCACAGGTGGAAAAATTTAAAGAGAAAGTGCTTAAAGCTGGTAAAAAAGTTGGCTTGCGCATAAATCCTGAATGCTCCACTCAAGATGGGCATGCCATTTACGATCCATGCTCACCAGGTTCCCGGTTCGGTGTAACGAAAGAGCAGTTTCGTCCCGAATTGCTTGAAGGTGTTTCAGGGCTGCATTTCCACACACTTTGCCAGCAGAACTCTGACGATTTAGCAACCACTCTTCAGGCAGTAGAAGAAAAGTTTGGACAATGGCTCCCGCAGATGGAATGGATCAACTTTGGCGGCGGCCATCATATCACGAGGGAAGACTATAACATTTCTTTACTTGAGGATTGTATTAAGAGAATGCAGGAGAAATACGGGTTAGAAGTCTACCTAGAGCCAGGCGAAGCCGTTGCGCTCAATGCAGGATATCTGGTGACGACTGTTCTTGATACAATGCAAAATGGAATTGATATTGCCATTCTTGACACTTCTGCCTCTTGTCATATGCCTGATGTGCTGGAAATGCCTTATCGTCCCCCTCTTTTCGGCTCAGGAGAAGCAGGAGAGAAACCGTTTTTGTACCGGCTTGGCGGCCAAACTTGTATGGCAGGCGATGTGATAGGAGATTATTCGTTTGATCAGCCATTAAAGAGCGGTGATCGATTAGTTTTTGGTGATATGGCGATTTACTCAATGGTGAAAAATACGACGTTTAACGGTATGGCACTTCCAGCCATCGCTGTACAAGATAAAGATGGAGATTGTCAGGTCGTGCGTGAATTTGGCTATCAAGATTTTAAAATGAGACTTTAAAAGAGCAGTATAAAATTCAAAAGCTATTTATGTCTGTAATGGGAATCGTATATAGAAATAAGGCTCCATACACAGAATATCTAAAAAAACCAGATTCTGAAACATGAATCTGGTTTTTTGTACATTCTTGAATAAAACGATATATTTATTTTTCAGATGATCAATAAATAATTCAGCAATGACGCTTAAGGAACATCCAATCTGGCTCTCCAGCATTTTTTATGTGCTCTATAATGACGTAGTAAAATAAACATTTATTTTATTACCTAATGCGTGATTTTTTTAAGAAAGGGGCAGCCTCACTTCAACAGTCGTACCTTGATTTTCTTTACTTTGGAATATGATTGTCCCCTTATGCTGACTTATAATCCTGAAGCACAACATTAAGCCTAAACCCGTTCCTTTTTCTTTATTGCTAAAAAAAGGTTCCCCTAATTTCTGAAGACGTGCCTCATTAATCCCAACACCATTATCGATGATTTTTATTAAAACATTTGTCTCCTCTTTAATAGCCTGAATGTTTACAGAACCTCCGTTAGGCATGGCTTCGATACTATTTTTAATTAAATTAATAACCACTTGTTTTATTAAGTTTGGATCACACGTAATTGGTGGAATATTCTGTTCAACTTGTTGGTATATTTGCACGTTTTGTAAATGAGCCTCTGATTCCAGCAGTGTCTCAACATCTTTTAGTATTTTCTTAAGATCACTTTTCTTTAATTGAATCTCTTGTGGCTTAGCTAGATTAAGAAACTCATTAATAATCTCCTCAATACGATTAAATTCATCCAAAATGATATCAAAAAAATTCTCATTAACCATTCCTTGTTGCATGAGCTTAACAAACCCTTTTATTGATGTAAGAGGATTTCTTATTTCATGAGCAACACCTGCAGCAAGCTCCCCTACTACGGTTAATTTCTCTGACTTTGACAGCCGTTCTTCTGCTTTTCTTTTTTCTGTGATATCTCTTCCTACCATAATAATATGCTCTGTTTCACCATTTTCCCCCATTACAGGTGTCCCCACACATTCAACTAATATCCAATTCCCATTAGTGTGCAAGAAACGAAATTCCAATTGAGAAGAAGCCTTCGATTTAACAATCTGCTCCAACTTCTCTTTGAAATATCCAACATCTTCTGGGTGTACTTTATCGCTTGTTTTATTTCCGATAAAGTCTTTTTTAGAAAGACCAAGTACTGTTTCGTGTGATGGTGATGTATACAAAACTTGTCCATTGCTGTCTAACAACCAAATTAAGTCGGTCATGTTTTCGGCAATAAGACGATATTTGTATTCACTTTCTCGCAATGCTTCCTCAGCTTTTTTGTATGCTGTTATATCTACACATGAACTAATGACTTCTATTACTTCTCCCCCCCGTTTAATCGGGCGCAGGCTGGCAAGATATGATAGGCCATTAATTACGCTCTCGTAAGTAACAAGGTCTTCTCCCTCCCAGGCTCTCTGGTAATATTTTGTCTTTTCCTTTGCACTCTCAATAGGCAGAAAATCATGCAAAGCTTTCCCAACTACTTGAGATGGAATTAACCCCATTCGGTATAATAATTCCCCATCACACAATGTATGAATAAATCGATCATTGATTTTTTTAAACTTCAAGATCATTCCCTGCTGTAAGCGAACGGTGTCTTGCATTTCTTTTTTTGCTTTGTATATTAATTCTTCCGCCCACATTCGCTCATTCATATCTTGAGAGATTCCATGCTTTTTGACCATTTGCTGGACTTCTTGAAATATGTTTTCTAGTTCATTTGCAGGCAATGGTTTACTAAAGAAATATCCTTGCCCTTCATTACATAAATGTTCCTGCAGAAACACAAGCTGTTCCTTGGTTTCAATTCCTTCTGCTACTACATTTAAGTTCAAGTTATGAGCCATTGAAATGATGGTTTTAACAATTGTTTCATCGTTTGGGTTGTTATAAAGTTCGCGGACAAACGATTGATCGATCTTTAATGTATCAACGGGGAATTGTTTTAAATAGTTTAACGAACTAAACCCTGTCCCAAAATCATCAATACTGATGTGAACACCCAGATTTTTAAGCTGCTGCAAGGTGGAAATGGTTCGTTCAATGTCCAGTGTCATGCTCTCAGTAATCTCCAGTTCCAAATATTGGGGATCAAGCCCGGTTTCATTCAGAATAGAGGCAATCGTATGAACGAAATTGGCTTGAGTAAACTGAGTGGCTGATAAATTGACAGCGATGACTGATGAAAATCCTTTTTCCTGCCATGCTTTATTTTGTTTGCACGCTGTATACAACGCCCATTCCCCGATAGGAATAATTAAACCGGTTTCTTCTGCAATAGGGATAAAGGCTGCAGGGGATATCATTCCCCGTTCCGGATGATTCCAACGAATTAACGCTTCTACGCCCACTATATTACCGGTTTTCAAACTGAGTTTTGGCTGATAGTGCAACAGTAATTCATCACGTTCCAGCGCTTTATAAAGATCCACTTCCATTTGCAGCGGATTTAATTCGTGTTCATTGGAAAAATAAAACTTATAATTGTTTTTACCTGCTTTCTTTGCTTTATACATGGCAAAATCAGCATGTTTGATTAATGCCTCGGCCGTCTCCCCATCTTTAGGAAACTGGCTGATTCCTATACTTGCAGAAGTGAAAATATCATAATTTTTTATTTTATATGGGTCAGCAAGCATACCCATAATTCGTTGCCCAACCTTTGAAGCAGTATCTTTATCGGCTTCTGCTAAAATAACGATAAATTCATCCCCACTTTGACGAAAAATGATATCGTTACCACGCACAGATAACTTCAAACGTTTCGTCACTTCTATTAAGAGAAGATCACCCATATTATGTCCTAACGTATCGTTGATGACTTTAAATCGATCAAGATCAATCATTAAAATAGCGAGGCTTTGTTTCTTTTCTGCAGCCTTCTTTAACTCATTTGAAAGACGTGAATGCAACATATTTCGGTTAGGCAACCCCGTTAAATAATCATGGAATGCCAGGTGTTCATTGTATTTTTCTAGTTTTACTTGTTTCGTTATATCTTGTGATACTCCAAATACACCGTCAACTTGTCCACTTACCATAATAGGGACAAGTGTGTTACTTAAATGTACGAGTGATCCATCTTTGTGAAAAATGGATGTAGTAAAGTTTTGCGGCATCCCTTTCTTTACTAATTCAAAATACTTTGCTTTCTGCTCTTTTTCTTCAGGGATCGCAATGTCGTTAAAACGCACTTTGTTTACAATCTCTTCTTCACTGTAGCCAGTTAATTTTTCACATACACTGTTGCAAGCCGTAAAATATCCATCAAGATCGATAGAGTATACGCCATTAGCGTTATTTTCGAACAACGCTTTATATCTATGCTGGTTTTCCTCTATCTGCTCATGAAGCTTCTTTTTTTCCATAATATCTTGACTGACGACCATTACAGTCGTTTTTCCATTAAACGGGATGGCCGCAGCATTTAATTCTACATCGATTACTCTCCCATCCAGCGTGTTTACTTTATATTCACAGGAAGGAAGACTTTCTCCACTTAATAGCCTTTCTAGACGATCTTGTAATTTATCTAACTTTTCAGGCACAAAGATTTCTTGAATTCTTTTACCCAAAATCTCATTCACATCATTTGCCCCCAGCATCTTTAGTGACTCCGGATTTGCATAGACAATTTTTCCTTCCTGATGTACAAAAATAGCGTGGGGTGATAGCTTAATAAGAGTACGATACCGTTCTTCACTTTGGTCTAACTGTATCGTCGCTTTTTTAAGCTCCGTAATATCAAAAATGATCCCTATACTTAAAATAACCTTTCCATTATCATTTTCAATAATATGGGCACTCTCTTGAATCCATCTCATAACTCCATTGGGACGAATGATTCTGTATTCAATATTAGACGACCTGCCTGATAATAATGTTTTTATATGACCTTCAACGATATTCATGTCTTCTGAAAAAATGAAACCCTTCCATAATTCAGGATTTTTCTCAAAATCTTCTCGCGTATACCCATATATTTTGGCTGCCTCACTTGAAACCCAGAGAGAATCTTCCTCTAAATCCCTGTACCACATGGATGCACTTACGCTATCAATTACTTTCTTTGTTAATTCTATATCTTTACTATTTCTTAATAGGCTGGCAATATAATTAATATCCATTTAGATTCTCCAATTATTTTAGTTATTGACTATAAATATAAAAAAGCGATCTTCTAAGGAAGCAGCCTTGTATAAACGGGCTTCGGGAACCCAGTGATCATACTTCCTAACAGAACTTTAGACCGATAATTTTGCGCCCTTATTTTCAATAAGGTTTCCTTTACCAAAGAAAATATATACATATCTTTAGTCATTATAATCTGGTTCAGATGTGGAAACAACAGGAAATTGTTTTATTCTGGCGACGCCATCACACCATCAAATTTTCTGGATCAAATTACTTGCATGAATATTAAATTAAAAATGAAAAGTAGTCGGGAAAGTCAAATAATTAAAGTTGCCCCCTTTTGTTTTTCCCGAATCTTGATTTCTTATAACCTTCTTAGCTCAAATAGAGTGATTACATTAAATACCCCAAATATGTAATGAAGTGACCCCGCAAATTGAAACAAGGAAAAACATCACGCATCAATGATTTTTTCATAAAAGTATACTTTTATGAAAAAGTGACTAAATTCTTTATTTTATTTTTTCGGGATTAATTAGGGGGCTCAGCGCTCTAATCAAATAATCAGCTAGAGCTCAAATACCTCCGCCAACAATCCTGTTATGCTATATTTCCTTATTATGCTGCATGTTATACTTCTTATTTTGTTAATGCACCCAATTGGATGTTCTAACGTCGTTTGTTTAATTTTTATTACTCAATAGCTTGTTCCACTATTCCTCTCCTGAAAAATGAATAATACTCTTTATCTACAATAATGAACTGCATATCCATCCTATCTAGTATTTTAATCATTTAATAACTCTCTTCTAATTCTTTAAAAATGTGAAAGGCTGACCGAAAAATTGAAAGTGCTTTCATTCTTAAAGACTGATAGTATGAATGTAGCTATATTTTATGATTTAATAAGATATAATGACAATAAAAAGGAGGAGAGTGATCAAGGTGACTTCTGCAACTATTGCTTCTTTGTGGAGATATCCGGTTAAATCAATGATGGGTGAAGAACTAAACGCATGCGATCTAACGGAAAAAGGACTGCTGGGAGACAGAGCCTTTGGTGTAATCGATTTGTCATCAGGCAAACTGGCAAACGCAAAAAACCCGCTTAAATGGCCGAATATGTTTCAATACCGGGCCTCTTTTACGGAACCGCCCGAATTGTCTAAGCCATTCCCGCCAGTGCGCATAACATTTCCAGATGGCCAGACAACGCTAAGTACAGATGAAGCGCAAAATGAAAAACTTACAGAAAGCTTTGGCCGAACTGTCCAACTGGCCACTCCATCATCACATGATATCCAGTTTGAAGGCTATATACCAGAGGATATGAAAGAACTGGGAAATCCAGGAACAATTTTCACGCGCAATTCCCCTCAAGAAACGTTTTTCGATATTGCAATGGTTCATATTATAACGACTTCTACTATTGATACTCTTAGAAAATACATTCCTGAGAGCAGAATTGAGCCAAGACGCTTCAGACCAAATATCATTATTCATTTGCCGGATGCAGAAGGGTTTGTCGAAAATGATTGGGTTGGTAAGGTGCTGACAATTGGCGGTCACGTCCAGCTAAAGATTTTGCAGCCGACACCGCGTTGTGTGATGACTACGCTTGCGCAAGGAGACCTTCCGAAAGACCCGAATGTGTTAAAGTCGATTGTCAAAAACAATGCCGGCAGTTTCGGTGTTTACGCATCCGTTGTAAAGAACGGCGAAATTCGAACAGGAAATTCCATTCACATTCATTAAAGAATCGAACAAAATCACAGTAAACACCCAAAAGCGCCTGCCTCTTTTAGGTGTTTTTCTTTATTATTTTCTTCTTTTTCTTTCATTAAGCCTGCAGCAGATGATTGGCCAGTTGAAACGATCCGGATAGCGCTTATTACGCGAAAGACATTGTTTTAATTTGATTGGGTGAGGGTATTAATAATTGCTAGGACTAAGACGGGGAGAATTTTGGGAGGGAATTAATATGAGGAGTTTATTTATTTATTGGCGTCACCTACATGACGACGTATTAGATATAGAAGGACAAAAAGATTTGTTCCGACATAAACCTATTGATCAATTAGTTGAGCTTGCTAAAACTCTCTGCAAAGAAGACAGACCCGAACGTGATCCGCAAGAGTATCGAACTGTTATTTCTGAAACTCCTGAAGACTGTATAAAATTTTATACAGGAAAACGGTTTGCCAGACCCCCTTTTCAATTAATATACACTGGAACGGCAGATGATTATTCTGATTTTCTTATTTCGCTGAACGTTATGTTACGTCTAATTAATACATCTAGTGAAAAGCTTTCCTTTATAATTAGTCTATATTCCGATTTGAAGCAAGTAAACGAAAATGTCGCTGCAAAGTTTGCGGCTGATATAAGAAATAAGATCCTTTATTCCATGAAAGAAAGGTAATTAATTACCCGGCGCTCAAACGAGTATCGGGCTTTTTGTTGAAATCAATTACTTATTTTCTCCTTAAATCAGCCCGCGCTCAATGACCACAAAAATCAAGCCAATCGAATCACTGTTTGTGAGCATTCCATCATCTAGTTTTGGATATGGTTTTTATACTTAATTTAATAGGATTCATAATAAGATATATTATATATAAATTTACCTACCTCGTATCAATTATATTTATAGTTTGTGTGACATCTTTATAACTTTGTTTTTTCTCTTCCTTTTTCTTATGTTTTATTTTTTTTACTCTCTCATATATACGGAATCCGTATGGCATAAAACGTTCAAAAGCCACTTAAAATTCTCTATCAGTTTTCACTATCAAAAAATTTTTACTAAATCCAAATTCCGACAAGATCCTTAAACAACTTTTGTTATACTATGAAGCAATAACAAAAAATGAAAAAAGGTAAACCGATCGAAAGGCCGGGACACAAAGCTCCAGATCTAAGGTCTATACTAAAAGACTATGATGGCTGAGCCGCTTCGGAAACGGAGGTACTTAATGGCAGGGCAAAAAAAACTGACGGAAGAATTTTTGGACGCTGAATGGGTAGAACTGATGAAAGTCGCTAGAAGTTTGGGGTTGTCCATTAAAGAAATCAAAGAATTTTTGGCTGCAAACAAATTATCTAATCCGGCCTAATTAAAGTAACTTTGAAAACTTGCTTCTTATACAAAGAAACCCTGCTTCATTCACTATGAAAGACGATTTAACCAAAAATATGATCCTTCCTTTCGTAAGTGCCTGAATGGCGGTATGAAGAAGATTGTGCAACCCTGTCATGTGACGGGGTTTTTTCCTCTCCCAGCCTATTAGGATTTGTTTCCAATGGCGTTAATTTACCTATTGCTTCAAATAGCTCTTTAAAACTCAAGTCGTTGTCCTATAGCCTTTGATGCAGCATGATCGCCACTCTACTGATAACGTCCTCGTCTTGTTCCTCATGAATTGACTGTACGTTTTGACTGATTTTTCTGTTTTAATTCACAAAGATTAGCTGGAAGTTTAGCTTCACATTTTTCTCCACAGTAGGCCATGACTTCCTCTGGCGGCCATTGCTGCTCACTAGTTTCTGCTTCTTACTGTCTCACTTTTTACTTGCAAGATGTTTTATCTTGTTTAAAATTGGGTATTTGAAATTTAATCTATTTGATTAGACTTATTATCCTGGAGGTCGCTTCACTATGTTATCAATGGAACTTTTTATCTTTATATTGTTAGTAATTTTAGAAGTTAGCCTATTTTTTTTATTAGGCTCTATGTTAAAAAAATTAAACTTATTTTCGAAATCAGAATATAAATCTTCACAAAAGAATAATCAAACACTCGAATGGAAAAACAAACTGTCTTCTTAAAGCGCATTTTGCGCCTTTTTATTTTGTTTTTTTCTTTTTCCAACATATAAAGACTCTATCCCTTATCTTGTTTCTTTGAGTGTCTAATAATATTTCTCATTCTATGACTTTTCTATACAAACGCCTACTCTTTTCACTGATTTTAATAATAATTTCAATATGTAACGCTGCACTATGAAACTTTGAACTATTGAATCCGGCACGTGGCTTTCCTTATACAATTGGTTCGCCGTGGACTATAAATTCAATCACCCAGGCATAACCTCCTTTTACCCCTTAAAATCCGCTTCCTGTATATTCATTTTTTTATTTATAAATTTCAAACATATTTTTTGTGAATTAGGGTATTAATATACGGATTTGTATGGCCGATTTCTTTTTTTTTGTAGAAAATAGTAGAAATCTTCATGTATAATACATTTGAACCAAGATAAACTACCCAAAAAAGGAGTGCTCATTCTGGAAGATACGACTATTCTTCTGTCTGCTGAACTCGGTCGTCTAATAGATGATTATTATAAATGCCCGGATTCGCACATTAAGGAACAAATTCAAAGTGACATTCAACTGTTAAGTGAAGCATTAGTGCAATGTGAACAGCCAGTATAAAAATATATATTGGTTTTTTCTTTTTTGTTTTTAATCATGAATTTTGCACAATGTTAACTATGTTTTTAAAAATCATATCGTTTATTCATATCGCGTTCCTTTTTCTGTAAATATCCTCTGCTCACCTTTCAGGAATCGAATATCAATGGCTGCTTCCTGCAAATTGGCTTTCCTACATTTCCAAGCTCGTACCGATTACGCTCTTAGCCT
The DNA here is from genome assembly GCF_001750285.1 of Domibacillus iocasae. Classification (GTDB taxonomy): domain Bacteria; phylum Bacillota; class Bacilli; order Bacillales; family Domibacillaceae; genus Domibacillus; species Domibacillus iocasae. Next base: position 30,020 of record NZ_MAMP01000012.1, on the reverse strand, counting down.
TCATGCCACGATAAATGCATGCGGTGTGCCCGGACAAACATCTCCGTTCTGCATCGGTTAAATTTTCATAGCCCGCAATTGGTTTCACAATGCTCCACTCCCTTGATTTAATAAATATGTTTTGAATATTTTGCGCCCATCCATAAGCCGGTTCGCCTTTGTTTTTCCAAAGCCTGAATTAAGTCGCTAATATTCATGACTCTACCGGCATCTTTTTATCACACTCAGTTTTAATCCATTAAATTTCGGCCCCCGCAGGCTCTGCATTTATTCCTCACAGCATCTCCATTTCGCTGGCTTTTGATAACTCTTCCCCACATAAACGGACTATTTTCAGCGACGACCTGTGGTTGAATGTAACCGAGTTGTTATTCACTCGTGTATATGCTGACGGTCCACTTAGCCAGCTCCTTACTATTTATTAAGCTGTATTAGGTGTTGCAGAAGTTATAACAGCGTTATTATTTTAAGTCATTACTTACAAAGGGTATAATAGTAAAGAAAGGATGTGGTTTATCATGGATAAAATGAAGGCGGTAGGACTAACCCGGTATCTTCCAATTGAAGATCCAAAAAGCCTGGTAGATGTAGTTGTAGAGAAACCAAAAGCGACAGGTCATGATATTTTGGTCAAAGTTGCCGCCATATCGGTCAATCCGGTTGACACCAAGGTGCGGGCGCCTAAAGACAAAGTTGAAGAAGTTCCTAAAATTTTAGGCTGGGATGTAGCAGGAATTATTGAAGATGCGGGACCGGAATGCTCATTATTCCGTCCGGGGGATGAAGTTTTTTATGCGGGCAGTATTGCACGACAAGGAGGAAACAGTGAATACCATCTGGTCGACGAACGAATCGTTGGGCGCAAGCCCGCTTCCTTGAATTTTGCGGAAGCGGCAGCCCTTCCTCTAACCTCTATCACAGCTTGGGAAGCGCTATTTACTCGAATGTCTATTTCCCAAGATCCAGGTGCCAACGAAGGAAAGGTCCTGCTGATCATTGGGGCAGCCGGGGGTGTAGGGTCCATTGCCACTCAGCTTGCAAAACAGGCTGGGCTTACTGTAATCGGAACTGCTTCCCGACCGGAAACTGTCAGTTGGGTTAAATCAATGGGCGCCGACTATACCATTAATCACCATGACCCGCTCCTTCCACAGCTTCAGGCAATTGGATTTCCAAATGTTCCGTACATTTTCTGCCTGAATGCTTTGGAGAAGCACTGGACCGGCATCAGTGAAGCCGTTTCTCCCCAGGGGGTTGTATGCGCAATTGATGATCCGGCCTCTCCGCTTGACCTCAAACTGCTCAAGCAAAAAAGTGTCACCTTCGTGTGGGAGTTTATGTTTACACGCTCGCTTTATGAAACGGATGATATGATTGAACAGCATCTGTTGCTTAATCATATCGCAGATGCAGTGGACCATCAAAAATTGAAGACAACGCTCGCCGAAGTGCTTGGACCCATTTCAGCAGAGAATGTTCGTCAGGCCCACAAGCTGATCGAAAGCAATAGGACGATTGGCAAGGTTGTTCTAGAGGGCTTTGTTTAAAAACCTGTTTGTGGAAAGTACAAAATAATAGAATTCCTTTGCTCGATAAATCGGTGATACGACTATTGCAATGGGAAATAAATAAAAGGCCGACTGCTGATTGCAGTCGGCCTTTTATTTTGCAATAAGAAACTTGCCGCTATTTGTAATACGGTTCACTGCAGCCTCTCTAACTGCGAATTTTGAAAAAAGAGCCTTCAATCCAAAGATATATAGGTTGAAAAAAGATCCTTACTTTAGAAAACAGGACTGTTTAGGCTGGTGCGTTTCTTATAAATGCAAGGATGATTACCGATTTGTTCTGGCATCCACTCTTCCAACTACCACCTTATTTTGGCACGCATAGATCGGTCTTATAGAGAATGTCTGTCGGTTTGAAAAGGCGCCGATAATAGAAACGATTGTCCATTAATAAAAAATGTTGCTTAAACTTTTTCATTCAATACCTTTGCTTCTACATCCAAATAATTAACTAAAGGCCGGTTTTTTTTCACTTAGACCAAGCGTCTGCGCTGTTAAAGTATGAATTTCGTGCAGAAGCTCTGGATTTTCCATTAGTGACACGCCATAAGAAGGAATCATTTCTTTCATTTTCGGTTCCCACTCTTTCACGTGTTCAGGGAAGCATTTTGTTATGACTTCAAGCATGACGTGAACGGCGGTAGAAGCACCTGGAGAAGCACCGAGCAATGCTGCGATTGAACCATCAGCGGCACTAACAACTTCTGTACCAAATTGAAGCGTTCCTTTGCCGCCAGCTTCCGTATCTTTGATCACTTGCACACGCTGGCCCGCTATTACAAAATCCCAATCCTCGCTTTTGGCGCTGGGGATAAACTCACGCAGCTCTTCCATGCGCTTTTCTTTTGATAACATCACTTGTTGGACTAGGTAGTTTGTCAATGACATATTTTTGGCCCCTGCCGACAGCATGGTTAAGAGATTATCTGGTTTTACGGACGTGACCAAATCAAACAGTGAACCGGTTTTCAAAAACTTTGGTGAGAAGCCGGCAAACGGTCCAAACAGCAGCGATTTTTGATTGTCGATAAATCGTGTGTCAAGATGCGGAACAGACATTGGCGGAGCACCGACCTTCGCTTTTCCGTATACTTTTGCATGATGCTGCGCGACAACATCCGGATTTTTGCACACCATAAAAATTCCGCTTACCGGAAATCCTCCCATATGCTTTCCTTCAGGGATACCGGATTTTTGCAATAAATGCAGGCTTCCTCCGCCTCCTCCGATAAAGACGAATTTTGCAGTATGGCGTTCGATAATACCGCTATCGAGATTGCGTACTTTCAATTCCCACAAGCCGTCACTCGTACGTTTAATATCTTGAACACTCTGTTTGTAGTTTATATCGACATTTTGACTCTCTAAGTGGTCAAACAACATGCGCGTTAAAGAGCCAAAGTTTACATCCGTTCCAGAGTCGATTTTTGTTGCCGCTATCGGTTCATTCGCTGTGCGGTCTTGCATAATAAGTGGAATCCATTCCATCAGCTTTTCCGGATCATCGGAAAATTCCATACCTTGGAACAGCGGATTATTTGACAGCGCTTCAAAACGTTTCTTTAAAAATGTTACATTTTGTTCCCCTTGTACTAAACTCATATGAGGCAACGGCATAATAAATTCCTGTGGATTATGTATCAGCTTGCTGTTTACAAGATAAGACCAAAACTGCATTGAAACTTGAAACTGTTCATTAATGTTTATCGCTTTACTAATGTCTACAGATCCGTCCGGCTTTTCAGTCGTGTAGTTAAGCTCGCACAGCGCCGCATGCCCCGTTCCCGCATTATTCCATTCGTTTGAACTTTCCTCTCCTGCTTTTGAGAGCTTCTCAAATACTGCAATTTTCCAGTCCGGTACTAATTCTTTCAAAAGTGTCCCCAAAGTCGCACTCATGATTCCGGCACCAATTAAGATGACGTCTGTTTTCGTTTCTCTGTTGCTCATTTTTACCATCCCCTTATACCATAAAATTTGCAAAAAGAATGCAGGCGCTCCTGCTCAGGCGCCACATAAAGCCAAGGCGCGACCTAGTCACACACCTTTACTGTTTCAATTATACCCATATCATAGTGTACTACAATTACTTATAGATTAAAATATCTACTATTATCTGATAATTATAAGCTATTTAAAAGCTGGCAAAAAGTGAGAAGTTCATCCACAAGGCCACAGGAACACAAAAAAGCCAAGGTCTTAACCCAGCTTCTTGCAAGGATTAAGGCTTTGATTCGCCATTACCAATGAACCGCTGCCATCTAATTTTCGCTATTATATATGGTAGTGTTTTCTAGTCCATTACACTATACCAGAGAATGAGGTGTTTTTTCATGTTTCATGGTGGGTCAAGCCCTATAAACGATAGACCATAAGCTTAATACAGCCAGCGAATAGAATTTATTTTCCAGGTACAAAAGTTGAGTTATATAGATTCAAGTTTAGGATATATCCCCGCTTTTTCTGCCAGTTCTTTAGAAATAATCATCGTTGCACCAATCCGTGCGGATGCAAAACGGCAATTTGAAAATGCATCATCATTTTATAGCCGCGCGGGTTGGGCTTATATGCCTTCCTTTAACGAGAGCGTATTATTTTTAGTTTGTGTTACAACAATTTGGAAATTTAAACTAAATTTATGATATAGTTATAACAGGTAATCGTCTACAGAGAAAACACCAATAAATTATTCTGAAAATTAAATCTTTTAAGGGGCGGATGAAAGTTGATAACAGATAGTGAACAATCAACCATTAAAGAACAAACTATTTTTAATCACACTGGAAATAATATTCAAACCGAAGATAGAGAAATTAAAATCATTGCCCGATTAGAAGAACCCTTAATAATCATTTTAGGAAATGTTTTGAGTGACGAAGAATGTGACGAATTAATCACATTGTCAAAAGACAAAATAAAGCGTTCAAAAATTGGAACCACACGGGAAGTAAATGAGATAAGAACAAGCAGCGGCATGTTTTTTCAAGAAAATGAAAACGATATCATTACCAAAGTTGAAAAAAGAATATCATCTATTATGAATATACCCATTGAACATGGGGATGGTATTCAAATTCTTAACTACACTCCTGGCCAAGAGTATAAAGCTCATTTTGATTTTTTTTCACCCACAAGCAACGCAGCAAAAAATAATAGAATTAGCACACTCGTCATGTACTTAAATGACGTAGAACAAGGGGGAGAAACCTTTTTTCCAAAACTAAATTTTTCAGTATCCCCTCAAAAGGGAATGGCGGTGTATTTTGAATATTTCTATACTGATAAAAATGTAAACGAACTAACTTTACATGGTGGAGCACCAGTTATAATTGGAGAAAAGTGGATTGCAACACAATGGATGAGAAGGCAAAAATTGTGATGGGCGTTATGTATCATTATTCTCTTGCTCTTTTATGATATGGGAATTCTTCAATAATCCGGTTCGAAATCTTTTTTTCAAAACGTTAAAAGAAGCATCCAGGGATCAACATAAGGAAATGAGGGGAATATACGTTATAAAAAGAAGCGGATTAAAGAAAAAACACGCTGAAGGAATATAAATTCAGCGTGTTTTTTTGTTTGGTTTACTGCTATTTCTGGTACGGCTTATTGTACTTTGTATGATTGTAACAGTTATGGCCTTTCATTCTCTCATCTAATAAACTCCTGAATTGAATGAATCGTTTCATAAAAACGTTTGAAAAGCTCCCCAATATCTGTCTTATCAATTTTGTTTATCCTGTGATGTCACAACCTTTTTAGATAAACACATCCCTTTTTGTTTCGTCTTTTTACTTGTTCGAGTCGTATCTTTTAATAATTCCTTATTAATTCCAATAAAGTATTTCCCTTCATAAATAAGGAAAATATTCTATTTCATTTTCTACTCCTTCTAAATATGTCTGGACAGATGATTTTGTGACCCCAAGTAATTCCGCTGTATATTCAAACGTCAATCCCTCTCTGCCTTAACTAATTTAAAAACATCTTCTTTCCTCTTTGTTAAATCAGCCATCATATCTGTTAAAAACCATTGCTCATCTGTAGTTAGCTTCCGTTCTTCACTAGCCATTCAATCCGGAACAATCGCTTCAATCAATTTCATATCCAATGTATAAGTCCCTGTTCGATCAGCTCGGCATCTTGCCTCTTGATTCCGGCCGGCCATTATCCACTGAATGACAAATTTCACTTCACTGATCATGTTGAACGGCTTATCTTGAATACCCTGCTCCAATAATTCTGGCTTGGCCTCAATGTATGATTATCATCAATAAATTTTTAATGGTCACTTTATTATTTAATGTTTTAAGTCCGTGCCTTTTCAACATTTACTTTTCTAATTTTTCAAGGAATGTATCACTCTAACCTGTAGTAATAATGTAAATGTATTGTTAAGAGAAAAAGGATTTATTTCGCCTTTTAAAAATTCAGCCAACGTTTGAATGCTGGGCGCTCCTTTTATCATGCTTACGATGACAATTATAAAGACTAACCACCTGCAGACTCCTCTACATTATAGAGCAGTACTGTTTTTATGAAAATAACACCTTGATTTGAATGATAAAAAAAAGGCTGGTGAAAGTGTTCCTGAACATTCAGTACTGAAAGGGAGCGATAGCATGAAAACTCTTCTATTAGAGGACATTTTGCAGGCAATGGGCATGAAGCCAAATAAAGCACAAACTAGCGTGCCCATTGTAAATGTGACTCGTGAACTTTATGAGGCAGACAATAACACGGTTTATTTCCGTGTGAAAAAAGGCTGGAAACTGGATGGTGAACGTTTAAAAAAACATCACCACTTCTATATAGTGACAGAAGAGCCCTTTTTAAATATGGAAAAATTAAATCGAGATCAAATTATAATGGTTGCCGATGTGAAGAAAGCTTTCCTGAATTTCACTTCTTATTACCGGCATATGTTTAACATCCCTGTTGTAGCCATTACCGGTACTTGTGGCAAAACAACTACTAAAGAAATGCTCAAACATATTCTCCAAAAAGATTTTACCGTTCAAGCTACAATTTCAAGTAAAAACGCTGGCTGCTTTCATCTTCCCTATCTATTGGGAATTGATGAAAACACAGATGTTGCTGTCATTGAAACGGCTGTATCAGTGCGCGGGGACATGATGGAAGCATGCAATTACTTTTTCCCCACTATCGGTGTCATAACGATGATTGGTGTGGACCACACAGATAAAATCCGTCTATTTGAAAATTATAAAGCAGAAAAAGCAAAGTTAATACAAGGTCTTGGTTATAAAGGGACCTTAATTATTAATCTGGATGATGAACACATTTCATCTATGGATTTCTCTGACTATCGAGGAAAAATCGTGACATTTGGCAAAAGTAAGAATGCACAATTTCAAATAAAAGATATTCATTTTGACAAAAACAACATGAAATTTAAAGTAGCCTATGATGATAAGGTGTTTAAAGGGGTTGTTCCAGGGTTGGGAAGCCATAATGTATACAATGCGGTCGCTTCTATTGCAGTAGCTGCGGAATTGGGAATTGACATTCATATCGCAATAAAAAGGCTGATCTCCTTTTCACCTTTAAAATCTCATTTTCAACTTATCGAAGGACGGAATGAAATAACTATTATTGATGATACATGGAAGTCAAATCCAACTTCTTTAGAAAGCGGATTACGGACTCTCCAGAAAATTCCATTGCCATACCAAAGAAAAATAGCTGTTTTAGGAAGAATAGCTGCACTTGGTGATTATGCAGATGCAGAGTATGAAAAAGCGGGAAAATTAGTGTACCAGTTAGGATTAGACAAACTGATTACAAAAGGCTCTTTGGCTAAAGATATAGGGACAGCTGCGGTTGCATTCGGAATGAATAAACAAGACGTTTATCATTCATCTGAACCCCAGGATATAATAAATTATTTTGACAAGCTGCTGCAGCCAAATGATATTGTGTATTTTAAAACCGGGGGTGAAGATGAAGCATTTGAAGACTTCATTGACTACCTAAAAAAATGAATATATTTTTTAATGTCTATCCGCAAATTAGAATAACTTAGTCTTTTTAACCGCTGTTTTACTTCTAATGAGCAGCAAGATCCTAAGGAGTAAAGTTTATCCCCCAAAAGTATCTCGATATTTTAGTGAGGTCTACTATTAAGGTTATATAGAAACCGTAAATCACTCTCCAACAATCTGAGAGAGAAGCCTCGTTTCCACCAGGCTTCTCCACTTCTCTCTTATGGTTCGGCTCTGCTTGCTAGCACAGTTATGGTAAAATTATTTTTGGACCACCTGTTTTTAAGCATAATTTCTTGATCTAAAGCATTTTTATCTATATTTCTTCTTTTAAAAGTTCGACTTTTAAGCTGGCTGGAAAAAATTCAATTCTGAGTAAGCCCCTTCTTGCACATCGGGTCGGAACTTTTCACTTGATATTAACCCTATCAAAATTCAATAATAAAAAGCTGACACAAAAGCATTTACGCTTTTGTGTCAGCTCAATTTTAGGTACTGCTATGAATATAATATTATTTAGATGACAAACGATAAAGGAAAACGGCCAGTTGGCCACGAGTTATATTACGGGAAACACCGAATTGTGTTGCAGTCAAACCATAGGTGATATTATTAGCAATCAACGCATCTACAGCTGCCTTGTAACGGGGAGAGACATCTGTAAAAGAAGAGGATCTCCCGTCTCCTGAAAGATTGTAAGCCCGCTGTAAAATAAGGGCGACTTCCCCGCGTGTCAGTGGGTCATAGGCACCAAACCTAGTTTCTGTTTTCCCCCCGATAATTCCTGCTTCTTTCAAAGCATTCACTGCCCCTGCTGCTCTTGAAGGTACATCAACAAAACCAGATGCCGGTGCTCTTTCTGTATTTAAATTCAGTTCTTTAGCTAACCAAATGGCCGCATCTGCACGAATAATATTCTTTTGAACACCGAATTCTGTTTGAGATAAACCATTGGAAATTTGTTTACGAACCAAATACTCTATGGCCGGAGCATAAAAGGAAGAAACGTCTTGGAAAGAATCAATATCTGTTTCTGATTCAGGTAATGGTTCTGGACTGTTTACTACAATCATTGTTGATTGACCCTCATAGGTGACCATGATCGTCGTGCTGCCATAGCCGGTTAACTCTACTCTGCCGCCTTTGACCACCGCGACAGCCGGGTTGGCTGATGACCATGCTGCCCCATTCGTCACGTTTTGCACATCGCCGTTTTTGAAGGTAGCTGATGCTGTGACATTGATCACATCTCCCGGTTGTCCTAATAGAATGGTTTGGTTCGCTTCAAGTTTGACGACAGGATTTGTTTCCTGCACTGGCTCAGGAACTGGGACGTTTACGATAAAGACAGCTGACTGATCCCCATACGTCACCGTGATTGTCGTGCTGCCATAGCCATTTAAAACAATTCTTCCGCCTTCAACTGTCGCAACAGCAGTATTAGCCGATGACCACGTGGCCTCATTCGTCACGTTTTGCACGTTGCCGTTTTTGAAGGTAGCGGCTGCTGTAACCTGAATGGCATCTCCCGGAACTCCTGAGAAAGAATTCTCACTGAGCGTTATGCCGTTTAACGGATTCTCTTCCTCCAATTCTATTGGCTCCGTGAAGGAAGAAGCTTGAATGAAGCCATATCCGAAGAATGGATCTCTTCCCGCTGCTCCCAGATCCCGCGTATGCTCAATCAGTACTTGCCGCAGCTCTTCATTGGTAAGTCGCGGGTACGCCTGCTTTAATAAAGCAAGTTTCCCAGTTACATAAGGCGCCGCCATGGAAGTGCCGCTCAAATAAGCATACCGGTCCCCTGTATATGTGCTTAATACTCCTACACCGGGAGCAGCTACCTCTACAGCCGGTCCTGTGGATGAAAAAGAGGCCCGGTTAAAATTGCTGTCTACCGCACCAACTCCGATAACCGACGAATAACGGGCCGGAAAATCTACTGTATCTGCTAATCCATCCGGCGCTCCGTCATTTCCGGCAGCCGCAACAATCAGCAGGCCTTCCGTATAGGCCCGGTCAACGACGGATTGTAATACAACTGAATCAACTTGCGTCCCTGCACTCAAGTTAATGATGTCCATTCCATTTGAGATCGACCAGTCGATTCCTTCAATCATATCGGAGAGATAAGCTGCGCCATCTTGATTAAAGGCTTTTACGGCATAAAGTTCTGATTCATAAGCAGCCCCTCTTACCCCAAAGCTGTTATTTTGCGCGCCGATTATGCCAGCCACGTGTGTTCCATGGCCTTGGTCATCGCTGTATGAAGAGGTATAGGCAACCGTGGACACCCCTCCTGCGACCCTCAAATCGCTGTGCGGCGCGATACCCGAATCAATAACCGCCACTTTAACCCCCTGACCCGTGAGACCGGAATTCCATGCAGCCGGTATGTTCGTGGCCTGAATACCCCAGTCTTCTACCTGCTGATTCAAGTGGATGAGGATATCTTCTTCCACATGCTTTACAGAAGGATCTTTTCTGAGCTCATCAATTGAATCTTCCGGTATTTCAACAGATGCAGCTGACACTTGCTCAAACGCCTCCGTCACATCACCGTCTACACCCTCTACTGTTTTGTCCATCTCTTGTTCACTCGTTTCCTCATCAAAAACAATAACCATTTGTTTTTCCTCATTACTATCAGCAAAGACCGGATGATTTCCGTGAAGCGTCATCAGCAAACCGAAAGATATTACCCTGCATACAAAGTTTTTCAAATCACTGCCCCTTTCAAGATATATTAAATCTAGCAAACTATTTTATTATTCTTTTCCTGCTAGAAGAAGGAATGAAACCTTAAAAACGCATTTTAAAAAGCAAAAAGACTGATTAATGGCAATAGATCTGGGCTTCCCCTTTTTGAAATATTTATCACCCAACCTATCCTTTTTTCAAAAGTTTTTCTATTTCTCAGTATTTTGCCCTTTTTTAAGATAGAGATCTACTGTACACTTTTCCCGAGCATATATTCTCTTTTTATCAATTGAAAATGAGGCAGTATCTTGAGCATGAACAATTTTCAATCATCATGCTAAATCAAAACCTTACCACAACTATGCAATGGCAGGAATTTGCCCATAAGCTTTGTTTTACTGCGTCATACAGACAACCAGCTTACACTTCCTTTCTTCTTTTTAAGAATACAGAAATGGAAAGCGAATAGCTTTGCCCTGCACTTTTGTATCCCGAATTTTATGCTTAAAAAAGACTTGAACTAACAAATGACAAGCAAATAGTCATTAGAAGTATTGCTTACACATTCAGTGTCAAATATGATGTTGCCGAAGAAAGGCTTGAATGCTGGCTGCTATAATGTTCCATAGTTTATTACAGATAAATAGAATTGGAAACGGAATATCATCTTAACTTTTCACCAAAACTTTTGTCTTAATTTGTCGAAAGAAAAAAATAGGGTTTTAGCTTTTTTTGTAGGAGAATAAAAAGAAATACTTGTTTGAAATGATTAGCACTTTTTCCATTTATACATAAATTGTAAGCTAACAGCAAGAAGGGGGAAAAGACATGAGTAACGTACTTCATGATCTTCAAATTTTATTATTAAATATTTTTTTTATTTTTACTTTTTTCTTCATATATCTTAAATTTATTGAAAAAAAAATTTATCAAATAACCAATAAATTTTTAATTATTCTGGCCTCTGGAAGTTCGATTGTATTATGTATGACATTTTCCATCCACATTAGCCCGGGCCAGTTAATCGATATGCGTTATGTCCCCTTTATAGTCGGCGCTTTTTATGGCGGTCGTAAAGTTGCGATTACTTTATTTCTTATTTTAGTTACTTACCGATTTAGTTTAGGTGGTTCCGGCTTTTATATCAATCTAGCAGGCAGTACTCTTTTACTTATTTCACTTTGGTTTATGATTCCTTTTTTTGAGAAGACAGTTAATCTAAAAAAAAGAATACGCCTTGTTATAGCAGTTTCTGTCTTTTCAGCATTGTATACAGGTATTGCACTCGGTTTATTTTTTTCCGAAGTAATGGGGATAAGAACTTTTACAACTTTTACCCTGTTTCTATGTATTCAAATAACTGGAACTATCCTATTTGTTAATTTTATAGAAAGAGCAAAAAAGGATATGGCTATAGCCGCGGAAATAGGAAAGCTGGAAAAGTTAAAAACAGTCAGCGATATGGCAGCTAGTATCTCACATGAGGTACGAAATCCATTGACTGTTACAAGGGGATTTCTCCAATTATTAAGAGATCCTGATCTTACAGAGAAAGAGAAAAGCAACTACATCGATATAGCGGTAGGTGAGCTGGATAAAGCGGAATCCACCATTAGTGATTACCTTACCTTTGCAAGGCCTTCATTAGAAAACATTAAGGTATTAGATTTAAAGAAAGAATTAACGTATGCTGTGAAAGTAGTTGAACCTTTTGCTGCGATGAATAATGTATGTATTGAGCTCCAGCTGCACGCAGATGTCTCTGTTGCAGGTGAAAGTCAAAAACTTCATCAATGTCTCATTAATCTCACTAAAAATGCGATTGAAGCGATGCCTGATGGAGGAAAATTAGTCATTGCGTTACAGAAGGTGAACGGTAAGGCAGTCATCATAGTGGCAGATACAGGGGTTGGCCTGACGGATGAACAGATCGAACGGTTAGGAACCCCCTACTATACAACAAAAGAAAAAGGGACTGGACTTGGAACAATGGTGATCTTCAGCATTGTGAAAGCCATGCGGGGTGAAATTGAAGTGGACAGCGAAGTTGGGAAAGGTACTCGCTTTACTATTCTCCTTCCAGTAGCTGAAGCGATTTAAAAATACTGTGAAGCAGTGTTGGTCTTCTCTTCAAAACCAGCACCGAAACCTGCAACACCGAAAAAGAAAGCTGTAAAAACTACACAGCCCTGCGCAAGAAGTACTCGGATGGCGCGAAAAAAGGCCGCCTATCTTATGATAAGAAATATGATAGAGATAAAGATAGATGGGCTTTGGAATATAAATGATAATTCATATAAATCATCTCTTTTATTAGGCGGAGTTTTGTTACATACCCTTACCGGACATCACGCCTGTTGATTATGAATAATTTTCCATAAATAAACGACAAGCAGCTGTAGCAGAATGTCTTAATCGGCAGAAGCAGTTGCACAGGACAAGTCTGTCTAATTCTGGTTAATCAACAGGCGTGTTGTCAAGGAACTTTAATCGTGTAACTTTTTCTTTAATATATTCAGGTTAAAATAAACCAGAGTTATCAAAAAAAGCAATATTGAAAATAAAATTGCAATGAAGAGTTGATTCTCAAAAAAAAAGGAGTAAGAACAAAGTCCAACCCCTTTTCTTTCTTTTATAATATGAACTCAATGAAATTTAACAATCTTTTCTAGAGTAAAGCGGTGATGAGGATATCCCTCATCATCTGGCTTTCCTATAGGGAGGATTCCTGCGAATTGCACATATTTAGGAAGATTTAATAAATCTCTTACTTTGTCTTGGTCGAAGCCCAGCATGGGATTACTCGCATATCCATATCCCTGAACAGCTGTCATGAGGATACCAAATGCAATGTTGGTTTGATTTAAACCCCATTGGCCGCGGTCTTCAACACTCATACCATTAAAGAATGCTGATAAATTCGCCACTTCTTCTTGTTTTTGCTCTTCAGAAAGACCTGGATGAACGGTGTCACCAATATTTGTAAGTACATCTTCCATATCACTAGTTACGACAATTACTGCTGGAGCTGATGTAACCTGTTTTTGACCATAGGCCGCTTCTTCAAGCTTTTTCTTCAAATTAACATCTGTTACCACATGAAAACGCCATGGCTGAAGATTCCATGCACTTGGGGACAGCTGCACAAGCTCAAAAATGTTTTGAAGATGTTGTTGGTCAATTGGTTGCTGTATGAATTTACGAATACTGCGCCGTGATTCAATGGCTTCTTGAACTGAAATTGTTTGTTCTGTAGTTGTTTTGCGCATCATGTTAATCATCCTCTTTATCGAATTTACTCAGTTAGGATACCCATTTTAAAAGAAAAATACACGCGTGTTGATTAGCCAGAATCATACAGTTTTCTTCCAGTGAACCTCAAAATAATGATGCAGAAACAAGGCCATTTCTGCCTGCCATTCCAGCGGCAGCGCGCATAAAGAAGCATGCGCTGAAAGCCGGCAAGAGACAGCTTGGCATGCGGGATGGAAGATTTCGTCTGATTATACAGCCATTTGAGCAAGACATACGCAATCAAGGCCGCAAAAAGCTGATTATATACGGCATTTTTTGTCGCGCCAAAAAGCACCGGCACATTGAGGTTCTGCTTGATCCATCGGAAAAACGACTCGATCGCCCAGCTTGCTTTGTACATGTCGGCGACCACTTCAGCTGCTACATTCCGCAGGCTTGTCACTACGTCGATTTCATGATTTTCATGGTCTCTGAAAAAAACCACCCGGTGTGGTGTCGTTTCTACGAACGGGATTGAATCGTTCCAAGGCGGCAGGTGATGTCACGGGTCACGTTCGACCCTTATTGAAGGAAAAGGTGTAGTAAAGTCGCGCTGAGTCTAGAAAGAGGACGCTTGGTGGCTCTTATGGCATCAAGGATATTGTTTCGACACGGTTCCGGGGACACGAGCTTGATTAAAAACAAAAACCCCAACATTCTTTTCGAATGGGAAATGTTATGTTTACTGTATTAGATTCTACATCTATTACTCGTCCATTCAACATTTTTATTCTGTATTCACAAAAAGGAAGACTTTCTCCATTTAATAGCCTTTCTAGGCAATCTTGTAATCTATCTACCTCTTCAATCACAAAAATTTCTTGAATTCTTTTACCTAAAATTTCATTCTCATGATTTGCTCCCAGCATCTTTAATGACTCTGGGTTCGTATAAACAATTTTTTCTTCCTGATGCACAAAAACAGCATGAGGGATAGCTCAATAAGAGTACGATACCGTTCTTCACTTTCAGCTAAATGTATTGTTACCTTTTTACGCTCTGTAATATCAAAAGCAATGCCCGCACATAAAATAACTCTTCCTTTCGCATCTTGAATAACATGGGCACTCTCTTGAATTTGACATTCTCAATTGAAACCCAAAGAGCATCTCTTTCTAAATCCATGTACCAAATGGATGCGTTCACACTATCAATCACACTTTTTGTGAATTCAGCATCTTTCTTATTTTTAAATAGGCCGGCAATATAATTAATGTCCATTTACATTCTCCATTTATTTTATTTATTAAATATAAAAAGCCATCTTCTAAGAGAGGAAGCCTTGTATAAATGGGCTTCGGCAACCCGGCGATCATAGTTCCCTAACCAGGACTTTAGACCTTTAGTTTTGCGTCCTTATTTTTCAATAAGTTTGCCTTTATCAAAGAAAATGTATGTCTATCTCTAGTCATTATAATCGGGTTCAAATATGGGAACAACAGGAAACAATCTCACGTGGGATCATGCTGTTATAACGCTAAAATTTACGGGTTAAATCTCTTCTATGAATGCTAAATTAGAAAGAAAAATAGCAGGGAAAGAGTTTTTATCTCTTATAACCTTCTGCCTCAATTAAAGTACTAAAAACCTTCAATTATTTGGTGAAGTGACCCCGTAAAGTGAAACAAGGAAAAGCATCTCATATCAATGGCATTTGAGTTATGACCAGGTGAATGGAGTCTTTATTCTATTTTTTCATGATTAATTAGGCAAGAGTCATTATTTGATCCATTCTTTTTCAGTGAGGGCATTTGCATCTAATCATCCCTGTAAATTCGATAAGTGTTTTTCCCTGTTCTTTTCGCTTGATACATGGCTGTATCTGCTTTTCTGATGAGAGAATGGCCATCTTCCCGTTCATGTAGGTGAAAAGAAATTCCTATACTTGGGGTAATGCGGATACTCTTATTTTTTATGCTGAAAGGAAGTCCCAACATATCAAGTATTCTTTTCGCTATACCTATTACATCCCGCTTCTCAATATCAGTTAACAAAATAGTAAACTCATCGCCTGCCAAGCGGGCAACTACATCACTTTTACGAACAGCGATTGTTAACTTCTCAGCGATCATGTTTAATAAAGTATCCCCTGCATCATGGCCATATAGATCATTGACTTGCTTGAATCCATCTAAGTCAATAAACATAACAGCTGTTACTTTAGGCTCAGCTGGTTTGTCGAGTACTGCTCTTTGAAGGTGTTCTTCGAATAACCGCCTGTTCGGTAATCCCGTTAACGTATCATGATAAGCAAAATGATACATCATTTCTTCTAATTTCTTTCGCTCCGATATATCTTGAAAAAAGACCTGGACATGATCTTGTCCGTGAATGGTAATGGGCAATCCCATAATTTCAACATCGACAATTTTCCCATCGACCCGCATCATTTTTTCTTCTAAAGGAGCTGCAGGGGTTTTATTTTCAAACATCATTTTCAATCGCTCTTTGACAATCTCATGATAACTTGGATGGATAAAGGATAAAGGATTTTGGCCAACGACTTCTTCCAAAGCATTTGCACCTAAAATTTTCATCCCCGCAGGGTTGATATAGGTGAACACACCAGATTTATGGATACCTATTGCAATAGGGGATAATTCAACCAGTTGACGATACCGTTCTTCACTTTCTTTTATTTTCAAGGATGTTTTTTGATCCATGTAACAGCTGATAAAAATAAACCCCTGTATACACAAGATAATAATGACGATGCTTATGGCTAATGGATTATTTTCTGACCAATCATGCGGAAAATCTTGTTGGTAATCGGATGTCGTTAAAAAGGTTGCTGCTTTCATCCCGGTATAATGCATCCCTGAAATCGCAGTACCTATTAAAAGTGCCGCGGCTGGTTTAGCCCACAAGTTATTGTAAACAGGATTGTCTCTAAATAGAGCAAATAGCTGCACAGCGATGTTGGTGGACGCCAGTGCAATCAATACAGATGCCGTAACCCAGACCGGATCATATTGAATCTCTGCTTTTACGATCATTGCTTTCATTCCAATGTAGTGCATTAACAGAATTCCGATTCCCACAATCGTTCCGCTAACAATTAAATATCTTCTAAGGACGTATTGGCTTAACATATAAAAAGCTAAATAGGATGTCATGACAGGCAAAATCATGGATACGGCCACTAGCAATGGATTATAGCCAACGTCCAGATAGATATGGAATGCTAACATCCCAATAAAATGCATCGCCCATATTCCGGTGCCCATTGAGATAGAAGCGGCAATTAGCCAGTAATTCCTCATAATCCCCTTTTCTGCTAATCTTATTCTGCTGACAAGATGAAGAGCCGTATACGATGAGCATATGGCAATCATAATCGAAAAGAAGGCCAATATTAAATGATGCTCACCATAGACATATGTCATATGTTCCATTGATCGTTCTCCTTTATAGAACTACAAAAAGCTATTAAAAGATCCGTGTAGTTGAATGATAACCGAATATTTTCTATACAGGTATGATGAAGACTCTTTACCAGGAGTCCAACATATTAATTCGAGATTTTCGTTCTTTTCCCAGTAAA
This sequence comes from Domibacillus iocasae, assembly GCF_001750285.1. Classification (GTDB taxonomy): domain Bacteria; phylum Bacillota; class Bacilli; order Bacillales; family Domibacillaceae; genus Domibacillus; species Domibacillus iocasae. The sequence continues at coordinate 12,909 of NZ_MAMP01000012.1, read as the reverse complement.
TAAATCAACTTGCCATGTTCCATTGTATTTTGGACGATGATTTTTTTTTCGGTAACGGTAATAATACAGTCTTGTACGGTAAATTACCTTTTTTCAAAATGGGTTTCATTACTGAATAAAATCACTAACCCCTTACCTAATTTTACTATAAAAAATGTCGAATTTATCTATTTTTGTTTTTCATGATATAAAGTAATCTTATATTTATAAAAATTACTTTCAATCCAAAATTCTTCTTAAAAGATGACCGAGCATCCTGTGCATCCATATGGGCTTTTACTGTTGAATCTACTTCGTACTCTTTGCCGTCAATTTTATAGACTGCCATATTTGGTTTCCCTCCACTTTCGTTATTGATTTGCCATGCATCAGAATCGGCGCGGATCGCACTCGTCATCTGTCCACGATGGCAATATGGTTAATATCGATGTTGCACTGAACATATCCGTATTAACCACCTTGATATGTGCCACGCTGCTCCACAATATCGCTCATGAAGCCAATACTGATTTCACTTTGTTCCCCGCTGAAGATCCAGTCCATTAAAGCGGAATCCGTTATCGTCATGGAGACAACCAGCATTCCGCCTTCCACACGGCTATCCTTATAGCTCTTGCCTTTTTGGTACCGCATGATATGAAATCCATAATCAGCATTTTGTCATATCGTTGTACCTTCACAATGTTCTCACCCCCTTTTAGGCAATAAAAAAAGACCGATTCTCGGTCTTGTGACATTTTTCAAAACAAAATGTCGTCATATAAAGAAAACATAGCGAAATGTATTGTATAATCTAAAGATATTTACCGATTATGATAAATTGAATTTATAAACCATTAATATAAATAGAGGATGTTACGCATGGATCACTACAACAATGAAAGTAATAAGAATATTAATAACAATCAAGTTGATTACAAGCATCTTATCCCAAGACGAAATGGGTTTGTGTTTAAATTTATAAAGAAAGATAACGATTTTATCCATACGTTCGCTGAAGGTGATTTTCTAGAAAAAATAGGGCTTTCTTCTGCATGTATTATTGGTAAAACTTTGCATGACTTTTTACCTGAAGATCGGGCAAATCAGAAACATTATTTTTATGAAATAGCCTGGAGCGGCAATACTATTAACTGTGAAGGAAGTGCAAATGGATTCCATTACCTTGCTTCGTTAACTCCAGTAATAATCAATTCACAAGTTGTTGAAGTAAATGGTACAGCTATCGAGACTACAGAACACCGAAAGAACGCCTCCAAGATTCAGGAACTAGAAAAACTTTCATTAGTCGGTGAATTAGCAGCAGGAATTGCCCATGAAATTCGAAATCCTTTAACATCTGTAACAGGTTTTGCTCAAATGATTAAGGAACTTTCAAATGACGAAACAATAGATAATTACATTGAGATAATACTTAATGAATTAAATCAAATTAATACCATCGTTAATCAATTTATGTTTATATCTAAACCTAAAGAAAACATGGAGACTAGAAATACGGATATGAAGGCTTTGGTCTCCCAAGTTATAGAATTTATGAAACCCCAAACAAATCTAAAAGGTTTAAACTTTATCAAATTTATTAGTTCTGATTCTATATTTACTGCACATTGTGACCCCAATCAGATAACACAAGTTATAATGAACCTGATACAGAATGCTATTGAAGCAACGACCGATTCTACACAAAAAATAGTGGTTTCGCTTAAAAATACAAACGAAAATAGCCTATTAATAGAAATTACTGATAAAGGGTGCGGAATTTCACAAGAAAGACAGAAAAGACTATTTGAACCCTTCTATACAACAAAAGAAAAAGGAACAGGATTAGGGCTTATGATGTGTAAACGAATTATAGAAAACCATGACGGCACGATAGAATTTAACAGTCAACTTGGTAAAGGCACGACTGTCAGAATCATTTTACCTAAGTTCTCTAATCATCGTTAATGAGCTTCAATTATCATCAAAAACGGGGTAGCAGTGCAGCGGCAATTATAGTCAGTGCCAGGGAAACCAACAGCCGTCGGATCAGCATATTCAAATACCTGTCCTTCCAGCTTGTCGTGCGAATCACGTACCTTTTCATCGTTTGATGTGCTCCACTTGAATTTGCTGGCGCCCATTGTCTTATGCCGCTCGACAGTCATTTGGCCAAGAATGGAGCCTGCCTGATCCCGGGCAATGAATTTTGCTCTATTCACTGACATGCCAGTCCGTTGTATCAGCTGATCCCGAGTTTCTTTTGGACTAGTACCATTCTGTATGCCTTGATAGATGATGGATTCAATCTTAGAAAAGTATTCATCTCGAATAGTGCTGATATAGCTCACATTCTCCGTTATAGATGTTCTCATAAACTCATCAAGCCAGGGTTCAAACTGCGTAGGATCAATGCCTTTCACACGCCCCTGATCCTGCATGTTCTTTTTATGGATCGAAAAGGTAATGAAGTAATAATATAAATCAATATTTCTGAATTGATCTATGTTATAGGATTTGAAGAGAGAAGCGCATTGGATTAGGCACTTGCCTGTATAGATAATGTTTTTATGAAAAAGGATTAGTATTGAATCAGCAGGACAAATAGGTAATTTAGCACCTTTATTGTTAATTTTTTCACTCTAGAATTTTCTTCTAAATGTTTTTATTGTACACTCTAATCAAACATACATACTCATATATATTAAAAGGAGTGAAAAAATGACCAGTTTTTGAAAGCTGAAGAATATACAAAGGACATTTTCGGTCAAAAACACTCTTTAAAAAAAGATGGACAAGCCATTATTTCATATTCTTTAGTCACTGGTTTACCGATAGCGAGTTGTACGTTATTCAACGTTTTATTCTAAATGGTTAATAAAAAAAGCCAGCTTGGTAAGCTGGCTTCCTTTCTTATTTATCATCTTCGTCGTCTTGATCATCATCATTATCTTCTTGATCATCATCGCCATTATCGTTTTGATCATCATTGTCTACTTCTTGTTCAATTTCTAGTTCTTCTCCGTCTGCAAATTCAATTTCCATTTCAATACTAAATGGGCCAGTGATGTTGAACAGATCTTGAATTTTCGCAATAATTTCTTCTTCAGTCAAAGTCGCAGGATCCTGCAGTTCATTTGCTAGAACAGCAACCATTTCTTTTGTTACAGTACGGGATTTATCTTTCACTTTAATTTTTGATTTACCTTTTTTCACTTCATACTCAATTTCAATATCATGTTTATCCGTGGAAATTTCAATTTCCAGCTCGCGGATTTTATCGGAAAACGCTATCCCGTCTTTTCCTTTCTCATCCCCGTCTTTTATTTTATCTTTGTCCGTATCAGGATTTAAGGGATTCAAGCTGAGATCACCCTCAGCTACATTGCTAAGTCCATCTTTATCCTGATCTTCTTGTCCATCTAATGTTCCATTTTTATTTGTATCTGCTAATGTTGGGTTTAAGTTTAGCTTGTATTCAACAAGATTATTTAGACCATCTTTGTCATTATCTAGTGAAGCTACATTTTTGCCAGATAGTTTGTACTTCTTCTCCCAATTGTCAGCAATTTCGTTTTTATTCTTATCAACAACTTTCTGTTTTCCCTTACCTTGAGCTTCTGCCGGTGTAAACCCTGGTGATAATAACAAGGATAGACCTAAACTACTAACTAAAACTTTCTTCATCGTTTTCATTCTTTTTCTCCTATTCTATCATATATTTTCGGCAACTGGCTGGCATAGTGGATTAACCACTTTAGCCCCTATAGCTTTGCGCTGCTATGTTTCCATAGTTTTGCCTTTTCGTTGTATATTCCAGAAAGAATATGAACAACAATTACCTTTAATATAATACATTTCCTTTCGTAAGTAAAAAGGTTTATTTTTTCGAAACTTGTCGAATTGCATTACATTCATCTCATTTGTTTTATTTTCCGGAATTTAACATCTAGGTATCAATACATATCTCTCGCAGCAGAAGGATACATTTTGGTATCGACCTAATATGCCAGCCCTTACCCTTGAACTATATGCTTAAATTTGGAACATCTTTTATTTTCCACTTCTCATATTCAAAAAACCTCACTGGCATTAAACCAATGAGGATACCTTTTTTATTAAGCTTTGAATCTACTTATTACTTGTTGTAAATCTTGAGCCATTTCACTTAAAACTACCGCTGAAGATGAAACTTCTTCCATTGCAGCATTTTGTTCTTCGGCTGAAGCAGCCACATTTTGTATATTCCCTGCGGATTGTTCTACAATATGACTGATATCTTTCATCATTCCTACCATACTTTGCGAACTTGAACTTACTTGTTCTACAATAGCAGAAACCTCTTGAGATTCAACAGCTATCTGCTCAATTGACTGCACAATGTCTCGGAAGGCTTCTCCCGTTTGATCCACCATTTTAATCCCCTCTTGAACAACGTCTGCACCGTTATTCATCGATTGGACAGCCTTTTCTGCTTCTGATTGTATCTCCTGTATCAGATCACGAATTTGACCTGCTGCGTCAGCCGATTGTTCTGCTAACTTCCGAACCTCATCAGCAACGACTGCAAAACCTTTCCCTTGTTCACCTGCTCGAGCAGCTTCTATGGCAGCATTTAACGCTAATAGGTTCGTTTGATTTGCAACCTGTGTAATCAATTCCACAATTTGACCAATTTCCTTTGATTTTTGCCCAAGAGCGTTTACAACCTCTGAAGATTCAGTTGTAGAATCTTGTACAAGGTTCATCTGTTCAACAGTTTGGGCAACGATTGTATTACCAATGCTTGCTTTCTCGTTTGTAGAAGCCGTTAAATCTGCAACAGATTGAATAGAAGATGCGGCTTGATTCATTCCTCTTGAGATTTCATCGACCGCTTGGGCAGACTCTCCGGTACTGGAAACTTGTTTTTCTGAACCTGATGCCACTTCTTGGATAGCCATTGAAATTTGTTCCGTCGCTTTACTCGTCTGTTCAGCACTCGCAGATAATTCTTCCGAGGTTGCTGCTACCTGCTCGGCATTTGAGCCAACTTGATGAATCAACTCTCGAAGGTTCATTTTCATTTGATTAAAGGACTCTGCCAGATTTCCAATTTCATCTCGATATTTCACTTGAATGTCATCTTGAGTCAGATCACCCGATGCGATACTTTCTGCTCCTTTTGCGAGAGATAAAATAGGTTTGGTAATCATTCGGGTAATCATCGTACCTATTATAATAGCCAAGATAAAAGCGGCTATACTCAAGATCAGCACCATTGTTTTAACTGAATGAACCATATTGGTATTTGCTTTGCTGCCTTCCTCCATAGCTTTTGCTTGTAAATCCGCTACTTTATCCGCTGTATCTCTTATTTCTCTTGCCAGTGGGATAACTTCTTCGCCAGCGAACTTTTGAGCTTCTCCTTTATTGGTCTCCACCAAAGTGACAAATTGCTCCGACTTACTTTTAAATTCCTCATTCAATATAGAAAGCTCTTTCAGTAAATCCTTGACTTCTTGAAGTTGAACTATATTGGTTGTGCTTTTAATTTTTTCATTTATTCCGGCTGTAGATTCTGATAAAGCATCTGCAGCACCCTCTTCCTCTAATAAAAGTCCTCGTACGTTTGAAATTTCTCTTGAAGCATAGATTTGTATGTCTTTTGCGTTTGACAAAATTGCCGCTCGACGCTCAGTTAAGTCCGAGTAGGAATCGTCCACTTTTTGAATGTTGTAATAAGATATAAAACTAATAATACCAAGAAGAATGGCAATACTTAGAAATCCACTCATCAACTTTTTTCCGATTGTAAAATTCATTCACAAAACTCCCCACCAATTAGTTTACATAACCTTTACATCGGCAATTCATCTCCAATAATGAATACTATAATAAAATAAAATATTGTTATTTTTTAACTCATACGATTTTATATTTATTTTATTAACTTGCATTTGTATTGCACCATATGAATAAACACGTCGCGCCCTTTTGCATTACGGATCCGATCATCTCAAACATTGGTTTATAGAATAACTTAAATAACTGCTATAAAAAGGGCGTATTAAATTTTGTTATTAATTTTTAACCAAAGAAAAAAACCGATTTTTATTGCGGTTTTTTTGTTTATCTGATTCAATTAGCTTTGCTCTTTGATTCAATAGAAATAAACCCATTAAATTTCTCATTATTATTGTTTAACGTAGTTGCAATGACTATTTTATTTCTTCCCTCTTGTTTCGCTTTATATAATGCTTGGTCAGTAATGTTTAATAGCTCTGAAAAATGATTTGCCATTTTCGGCATGTTTCCAATTCCAATTGAAACTGTAATTGGCTTTCCTGTAGGGCTAATAGTTGTTTCCGTCGTTTTTCTTATTCTTTCTGCAATTATTTGTGTAATTTCAATATCGGTTTCTGGGAGAATAATCAAAAACTCTTCTCCACCTAAACGGAAAAGCAAATCACTCTTCCTCGTTTCTTTTTTAACTAATTTGGTCAAATATTTTAATACTTCGTCCCCTACTATATGTCCGTATTTATCATTCACATTTTTAAAATGGTCAATGTCAAACAAAATAGTAGAGTACATATCTAAATCATTAATTGTTTTTTCTAAAGAACGACGATTATTGCAGCCAGTTAACGGGTCAATGTTTGATTCATTCTCAGCATAATTAGCTTTTTTCTCATAAAAATCAACAGCTGTTAAAATAGTATTTCTCAACTCTTTTAACTCAAAATACCAATCTGGAATATGCGGAGGTGGGACCGCTTTCTTTTCTGTAATTAGCTGTGCATACGTGGATAAATCCCTTATAGGCTTTATAAGTTTTTGTAACACGATATAGGCTACTATGGAAACCAAAATGATAAATGGGATAGTTGTTATACTTATGTATTTTACTAATTCAATAATTGAATTGCTATTCCCCAATACTTTTTCACCAATAGTATTAAGTGTATCCTTATCAACGTCCATTCCTAGATATCCGATAATTTTTCCTTCATCATCTTTGATAGGTGCTCCAACTGATATGTAATTTCCATAATTAGGGTCATTGATAATTTCTGTAATATAGGTCTTTCCTTCATATGCTCTTTTAACTTGCTTTTCTGGAACTGTACAGACTAGCCCTATCGGAAACTCCTCCGCTATCTCTTTGGGCATCCCTGGAATCATGACTGTTGATACTTTAGGATTATCAATAGCGAGTGTATATACATGTAAAGCACCTGTTTTTTCCCGTGTATCATTTAAAACTTTGTTAATTTCCCAATAACCTTGATTTTTCGAAGGGTTAAGAAGAAATTGCTTATAACCTTCAATATCCATTGAAGCAGCTATTGACTCTGCTGTTTGAAGACCTTGGTGTGCGATTGACTTTTCAACAGTCTTTTTTATCTTTATGTAAGATGCAAAGATATTTAAACTTGTAAAAAACAATAACAGAAAAATAGAGAATACCAAAATTAGTTTTATTTTGTTTCTTTTCATATCGAATTGTATTTCCCTTCCCTATTTTCAGAAAATTGAAAGGTTAGATCAACCAAATAATCTTTTCTACCAAATTGCTTCCTTCTAATGGGATTCTACCAGAGGATAAAAATGCTCTAGTGTCCTCAATCGGAATATTCATGTCACGTGCAATTTGAATCGGTTCAAGCCATTCCTTATCTAATTTATCAAATTCAACCTTGATTCGATCCAGCATCGAATCCCCCCATTTTCTGAGGTAACTCAGCCATCCTAGTCGCTTGACCTTAGATTTGCATCTTTGCGTCCTAGTCTTTCGACTAGTTGGCCATTATCTCGATTTCAATATATCTAAAATTGTACTACATGATCACATGAAATTTTGTCGAAATAAGTCATGCGGGTAAAAAAATCCGTTTTAAAGTCGGTTTTTATATTTTTTAAAATTCATTCTGTTGTTTCCTGCACTAAATCTATGGGTGGTAAGTATTCAATAATATAACCCCTCAATTTCACCCTGTTTTTGTACGCTATTAGATGGGTAAACGCGTCCCACCCTTTTGTATTAATGTTTTTCTTTGCTTCACTGTATTTAAAAAGAAACACGTAATGACCAAAAGGACGATCACCATTTCAATGAATAGGGGTATTAACCCATGTACGACTATTATGTAAAGTGAAGTGTACAAACAAAAAATGTTTCATTCTGAGTTGAATGAAACATTTTTCTTCTATATTTTAGTCGGTGTTTCGCCGTCATTCAATCGATTCCCGTCATCATTTGCGTTCATCCTGCCATCGGGAGTCAACATCCCGCCTCCATAAAAAAGAGGGCTGTCCCTCGTCCGTTTTCACCGACTTTCGGGACAGCCCCTGATTTCCTTTCTCTTATTTCATCCATTTCAAATTAAACACCGATTTAATTTCAAACGGTTTATCAATGAGTTTCAACTGATAATTGGCATCCGCAAGTTGTTGATAGAATGAAAAATCATCATCGGAAAACCCAGCTTCATACTTTTGTTTTGCCAGCGCTTGTTCCATCACTTCTGCAGGTGTCCATGTTTTTCCGTCCGCTTCAATCTCGGGAACCTTAAATGCTTCGGCCAGGACAACAGCCGCTTCTGTCGGTTTTTCATTAATATAATCAATGGATGCCTGGTGCCCCTGCATAAATTTCTCCACTGCATCTCCGTGTTCCTTGACAAATTCATTATGAGCGACAACAACGACAGCAGGGTCCGGAATTTTTCGAACAACCTTTAATCCCCGCAGTTCAGCAAATGTCACGAAAGGTTCTCCTAAAAGAGCCGCATCAATTGTTCCTTTCGTAATTGCTGATTCCATGTTCGGCATTTTCATTTCTACCAAACTTACCGATGTTTCATCCAACTGCGCCTCCGGCAGCAAAAAGCCTCGTAAAAGAATATCCGATCCGGTCCCTCTTCCCAAAAACCCAATTTTTTTACTCTCTAGATCAGAGGGTTGTGTAATGGACGAATCCTCTTTTGCGATTAGTCCAAATTCCCCGTCGCCTACTTTAGCAATGACCGAAATATCCGCCCCTTTTGACGCCCAATTCACAACAACTGGTATGCCTGTATAAGCGATATCTAATTTCCCAGAAGACAACGCTTTGTTAAGATCAGGCCCGTTTGCAAATTGATAAAACTCAGCTTTAATCCCTTGCTCTTCCATCAATTTCTGCTTTTCTGCAATAATGGCTGGTGCCACCGATAAAATATTCGGATACCCAATTCTGACAGTTTCTTGTGTTTGATCAGCAGTTGCTTGATTAGATGCTTCTTCATTAGAACTGCAGCCGCTTAACATAAAAGCAGCTGCTGCTATAGCCAGTAACTTTTTCTTTGTGAAGGTTATCATGCTCATTTCTCTCCTCGGAATGTCAAATCGACCTTTTTTTCATTTCCACTTTATTTGTTGCTCAAATAACATCATAAATGATAATGAGAATCGATGTCAATTAAATAATATTCAAATGACGAAATTCTGCATGATGTACACTGTTTTTGCAAAAAAATAAATACCGTCTCAAAGCGGAGAGTTCTGCAAAAAAACTTACATTTAAAGGAAGTATCTGAAAGCTATGGCGCTTTCCAATGCAACACAATATCATTTATATTGCTTTCGGAAATGAGTTTTATAGTTCACTTTTTCAACTAACGCCCCATTAGTTTAAGTGCAGCTTTTCAAATTGAACGAAACAAACTTAACGATTCCATTAAGAAAAGCGACAGCTTAAAAGGGTTTCAGGGTCTTTATAAAATAATAGTCTATAATGAAATAAGAACAAGTGGAAAAAGGTCGGGAGGATTGTGTATGTTTTCTAATCTACAATTACGAGACTTAATTGCAGGGAGAAAATTGAAACAAGCATTAAAAGAGTTTGGTTATGAACTCTTAGAAGTAGAAAGAATTAATAAACTTTTGCCCTTTCAAGCGAAAATCCTAACGCTTTATTGTGAACCGGGAGATTATTTAATAATGATGCTATTTTTTATTGGGGGATTAATTTAATGATTTTAATACAGTTTCCGTATTGAGCTATTCTGCTTCTTTAGTTGAGGTAGAAAAAAGACCCACTAGAACAGCAGCCGGTTTTTAAACTCTTGCCCCCGTTACTTTAAGTACAAATCTTCACAATTAAACAAGTTCAGGATTTAGAGAACCATTAGTCTCTTTTTTACTTTTATTTCCTCGGGTATAGTGGTCCAGAACTTTGGGTCTTCTAAGCCGAGCTGCCAAATCCCGATTCCCCCAAAGTTATATTTTTTTACTAGGTTTAACTTAAACCGCAGACTATCGCTATTCTCAAACCAAACTTGGTGGCTATGATGATTATGATCAACGTAACTGAAATGAGGTGTTTGCGAACGGGATTCCCATATAACTTTAGCTTTATATTTTGTTCTCTGATCCATTAACTGTGCGTAGGAGTTATACAAGACTTTGTCTGCTCTCGTAACCCAGTCCCATCCATACCCAGCGATACCGAGTAAAATTTTTGATGGTGGTACGCCATGTTTCAAAATATAGACCAAGCTTTCGTAATCAAACCACCGTGCATAACGGATCGTTGCTTCTGTCCAATTGACAGATGCTGTTGACCCAGGTTTTGTTCTTGGGTTTTGTTCATCGTATGTCATAATCATTAACCCATCTGAGACCCGGGATTAGCATGGGAATCATCTGTGTTTGCAGGGACTGAAACCATAACTACTTTTCCATCACGATGCACAGCATCAGACAATTTTTTATCAGCAGACTAGAGGAATCTCGGTCAGTCAAATACAAATTTTCCATGTCAATATTAATACCGTCATATTTAAACTGATTCATTTCATTGCGTAAGTTCTGAATGAAAACATTGCGGTTCTTATCGTTTTCGAGTACATTAATCGCTACCTGCTTGCCCTTCTCCGCGGTTTCATAAAAGAGGTTATGTACAACCGTATATACCTTCAGGTGTTTTTTATGAGCACTCTGAATAACCTTTATCTTATGATCTGCTGTAATGGAAACTATAAGACTGCCTGGACGTTTATCATCAAGCTTATACCAAAAGGGTGCAATGATGCTTAAACTGGTGAATTGCGAGTTGACTGTAGGTTGAGACCCTGGATACGTTCCTTCCTGTTCTGTGTAAAAACCCAAAACTTCACGTAGTTCGGTTTTAAAGTACAAAAACGCATTTAGAGAGCAAAATCGAAACAGATTTAGCAACCGATTTATCAATGTAAATAACATTACGATTGGCATAAAAAAACCTTCAGAGTGAAAGATCTCTGAGTGTTTTGTTTATAATGTTTTATTCCATTAAATGCCCCCTTTAGCTGAAGAAAACTATCAACCAATAAATTGCCTCAATAGTTGGTTAAACTTGTCACGTTCTTCCCAGAAAGGACCATGACCGCTGTAATGAAACGGAACAAGCTGTGAATTTTTTATTTTTTGATTTAGTTCCTGAGCTTGTGCAAATGGAATAACTTTGTCATGAACGCCGTGGACGATTAAGGTCGAGACAAGGATTTTTTGCAAATCCGCATAAAGCTTCTCATCTCTTAGCGTAATTATGATTGCTGCTGTTGACCAACCTGCTGCTTGTAACCCCAATAGAAAAAACCAATCCGAGAATGGTTTAGTTATATACTGAAAGAAAAAGCCATCTGTTACGTCCTGCATCATTTTAGGGCGGTCATTTAAGGTTTCTTTAAGAAAGTTATTAGCAGTTTCTTTAGTAAAGCCTATTGGAGCTGCGGCGTCTGCAAGGACAAGCTTGGAAACTCCGTAACCATTATATCGGGACATATACCGAATAGCGATAGCTCCACCTGTAGAATGACCTACAAGAGTGAAGTTGTCTAATTGAAGTACATCAACTACTGTACGAATATCATCTGCTAATCGGTTATAATTGTAGCCACTCATTGGTTTATCCGACTTTCCGAACCCTCTCCAGTCAATTCCGATACAGCGGTATCCCATTGCGGGAAGAACATCAAACTGATACTCAAACTGTTTATTGTTTAATGGCCAACCATGTAAAAACACTATCGTCTTACTGCCCTCGGGATTTATATCTTCCACATATAATTTTACGCCTAATTCTACAGTCACATAGTATCCCACACCGATTCCCCCATAAAATTAAAATGGCTTTAACAGTAAGTTATTCACATAGGCAAACATCTGTGAATAACTTACTGTTAGTTCAACAAGAATCGGATTAATCAAAAATAAGGGTGCTATTCTAAAATAGCACCTGTTCAGTCAGTAACTTAAGCTTTTACTAGCATCTTTTTTTGATACTCAAGAATTTCCTCATCTGTGAATACGTTGGATGCCAATCGTTTAACCTTATCCCAGTATTCTTTGAACTCATCATAATTATGACCTTGATCATTTATAAAATTAACCAGGCTGCCACCCGTAAAGATAGGGTGAGTTTTTGGATATTTGGTATCCCAGTAAATATTTGCTCGAAGGTTTAATTCGTTTTGAGTTTCTTTAACACGAAGGATAATTGCGACTGCACATCGAAGTCTTGGTTCTCCTCTATCGTGGCCTTCTCCCTTTCCATTAACAAGCATCTGAGTGACATACTGTTCATTTTCAAAAGTCATTTGCTTTTCACTAATTTTGAATTCCATTATCTTTATTCCCCCAATTTTTCTATCGTGTCTACTAACTCACTTCGAATTAGTATCCCTATATAACAAGATTACCAGTTGAGACTTCAAATACAAAACATTAAGAGTTTTTAAATAGGAGGGAAAACTTGCAGCTCCGGCTCAAAGGATTGGTGTAGTAGATAAAATATACAGTTGGGAAGATATTATTTATTTGAGATAAAAAAGGACCTCATTATCCAGTGCATTTGAGGTCCTTTCTTATATTACTCTTCAACTAAACCAGCTAATAGGATGTCAAGATTTTTCAATAAAA
>NZ_MAMP01000011.1 GCF_001750285.1 Domibacillus iocasae | reverse complement strand
TTTTATTGAAAAATCTTGACATCCTATTAGCTGGTTTAGTTGAAAAAACACACCATAAAGCTCACTCCTTAATGCAATATAAATGCTATTATGTTGTATTCTTCAATCAACATGGCATTTTTTTGAAACTTAGGGTTATTATGAACCATAGGAAATGGTACAGTTTAGGTAAGAGGTGAGATAAATGAGTCTTATTTTTTTTATTTTCATTCATATACTAATTGGTTTGGCATTAGTGTACTTTTATCGTAAATTACCAAAAGCTATAACAACATTTACATTTGTTTTTTTTACTATGAGTTTTCTTTATTGGGGAGCCGTTTTAACAAATTCCTTGTTGAATTGATGGGTGCTTGAGTTCAAGAAAATATAAGAAATAATTCAATATAAAGTAAATTATGTTGTAGTCGTTTCAAATGGTATAATTTGGTTCGGTTACGTAGATAGATAACTTTAGTACAAGCTCTTTTTAAAAAAATATATAAAGATCAAATTTAAGAGGATGACAAATGTGAAAAAAAATTTATTAAAAACTACAATAGCTTCATTTGTTATTATATTCATTCTATCTTTGTTTTTGATAGATCGAACAATATTAACAACAGACGCAGCTGGGCTTTCTTCTCCAATGACACTGTCCATTTCCGAGTATTTATCTAAAGTCTTTGGTTATTCGTTAGTGATAACTGCAATTATTGTACTAGGGGTTTACTTAATCAGTTTTATTCAGAAAAAAGGGTGAGAGAAATTAGTTGAATGCAACATAAATGTTATTATGTTGTGTTGGAAAAGCCCCGGCTGGTCAAAGGCAGCGGGGGCTTTTAATATACATTATGGACGAACTGTTGATTAGCTTCGGTTTGTCGCACTAACGAATGGTTTGAGTATGGGGCTGCGTTGAAATAAAAGAAAAATCGTTTTAAAGGAGACAAATAATGTTTGAAATCAAAACCTTTTTAGAAAAGCATTCATATGACATTGCAGATTTAAGTCTTTTTACAAGAGAACGGTATATAGGATTAGAGGAGTCATCCAAGTTTAAGGATTATTTTGCTTATCGAAAATTTAGTCCTGAGTATATCCAAATGGTTGTGACAATCAAGTATCAAAATAAAACAGTTATCGGGATCGACGAACCAGATGGTTTGAGTTTATGGGAACAAACATATTCTACAGCGATCAAGCAATATCTGAAAAACCGTCAGGCTGAAACTATGTATGGTATTGACCCTGTTACATTAAAATGGACTTCATTAGGAAATGGTTCGTTACACTTTATTCTTGTCGGTGAATGGGATGAATACATTTTTGCGGAGGCTGTGCTTCCTGAAAAAGAGTTTTTAGAAGCGATGTTAAATGAAGCAGAACATTTTTGGCAAGTGCTGCTTGAGTACAAAGTGTTTGAGGGAGAAAACAAACGAAAAGACTCTCCAAAGGATTATCCAGCCCAAATGATTAAAGAAATAAAAGAATTGAGAGAAAAAGTAAAACTCCTAAAGTAAGTTGGGAAATTTCTTTACTCAACAGTTTCGGTCCACTGTTGATCAGTAAAACAGAATGCAACATAAATGCAATTTTGTTGCATTTAATGTGCAGTATGGACGTACTGTTGAATAAAATTTCGAAATTTCAACATGATATCATTAAAAAAGGTGATATCTCAATGGATTTCCCCACAATACATACAAATTTCTGGGATGCTGTCATTGCGGTCCCTGTCGTTCTAATCCTGACCCAGTTAATCAAAATATTTTTTAAGCCTTCGAAACCCTTGGTTCCTTTCATTGCATTGATCATAGGTTTACTTATTTCTGTTTTCATCAGCCACCGAGGGCATCTAGTTGCCGGTATTTTCATGGGCTGGTTTTACGGATATACTGCAATCGGTTCTTACGCCTCATTAAAAACAAGCATTGTATCGTATTTAAAGAAAGTTCGCCGTGAATAATTTCAATGTACTGTTCATTAAGCAATTTTGCTTTCTTTTCTCATTAACTGTTCAATCAATTTCTATTAATTAATAAATGCCTGAGTTCCTTCATACAGTAATCAAAAAATGGAGTTGATCTTCATGGCAAGATGGATTGACGTATCAACATCACAACATCAATTAAAACTTTTTGATGGAAACAAACTTATAAAAGCTTATCCAATTGCAGTTGGGAAAATATTGTCACCAACACCTTCTGGGACATACACGATTATCAATAAACAACTTCATCCCGGCGGACCATTTGGAGTGCTTTGGATGGGATTGTCAAAACCTCATTACGGCATACACGGAACAAATAACCCAGCTTCAATTGGTAAGAATGTCTCCCATGGATGTATTAGAATGTTTAATCATGATGTTCTAGAATTATCCTCTAGCGTTCCGATTGGCACTAGGGTTTCTATTCATAATTGACTCTGTTAATCTCCTCCCTCTGTTACATAGTTTGTGTCTACTGTTGACCAGTAAAACGGAATGCAACATAAATATAATTTTGTTGTATGGGGAACGCCCAGATTTTTAGAATCTCGAGCGTTTTTGTTGTTGTTCATACTCAATCTTATTATTTAATTTTGCAAACAAAGTTTATCAATGGCGGCAAGCGCTTAATCCAATACGTTTCTTTGTTCATATCTTATAGGATAGATTCAATTATTATAGATCAATTAAGAGACATTAAAGATATTAGAACTATTGATTTATATAATTGTTTCGCTACCTTTCTGTAAAGGAGATGAGATAAGATGAGTGGTTACCAAGGCGGTTACGGCGGAGATTGCTGCTATGGCGGTGGCGGTTACGGCAGCACCTTTGTGCTGATTGTAGTGTTGTTCATTCTTTTAATCATTGTTGGTGCTTCATTCGTTAAATGCTAATAAAAAAATGGTCTATGCCATATCCTGTATGCTCCCTTTAGGCGCCATTTCAGCAGATCTCCCCCTAGAGTTCCCAGTCGCCTAGAAATGGCGCTCTCATCGCTACGGTTCTCTTTCCACGGCCTTTTTTTGGCGTCCAAGATTCGGGGAATAGAGCGGCCAAGCCGTACATACATTGATTTATCTTCTCCTGACAACTACCAATTTTGCAAGCGTTGCTATCATAACGGGTAGCTGCGCTCTTTCACGTTTCTAATACGAATACATACAATAAGTGTATTATTAATCACTTCATCTCCTCGTATATCTAATTAAGCGGCTGCTACTCCGAGGCTGCTTTTTTTGATTTTAGGGATAGCCGTCCTCGACATTTTTAGTATAAAGCATCCGATATACGACCAAGTGGTAATTTATTGTATTTCATTCAAAAACCCCCGACGTTTAAAACGACAGAGGTTTTTTTGATTTTTCAGAAAGTTTTCTTAATTGGATTTCTTCCTTTAGCATATTGATGAATTCTTTATCCAAATTCAATTTTTGAGCTTGATGATATGCTTGAAGAAGTTCCTTATCCGATAAAACTGACCTTTTCATATTGCATCACTACTCCTCGAGCTGGGCGAAGCGTTATGCCCCATCCTTTTTCTTCGATCTATTTTTTGGAGGTTTATCTGTATCATTTTGATCCCCAATTAAGCCTGTTCCCCAGGCAGCAAGCCACGCTATCATCCCAACTGCAATCAGCATTACAATCGTTACTATTGAAATGTCAAAATTAGTGAAAAAAATTCTCCTCAAAATGAAATTTTTTTCGTAGGTTCCCCTATTTGAAAAATAATATTCGCTTACTAATGCAACATAATAGGTATTATGTTGTATTGAGAACGCCCCCAGATTCTAAAGGTCTAGAATATACGTATTGTTCGAGCATACATTAATCCTACAAGAGTGTATTGCGGCACTTTTGTTCATTTTCTTTTGATACGTACATTCAAAAAAGGCAATTACCTTCTTCGGGGGTAATTGCTTTTTATTGTTTCAAATACCAAACAGTTAAATTTAATTTAACTGACCAAAGGCTAACAGATTAATCATTCTCACTAAGAAAGCATAGAGTGATTAGTACAATGACAATGCTGTTGTACACTTTTCTTATCCCCTGAGTGGTTTACAATTTGTAGCCACTCTTTTTCATGTGTTCCCCATGCAACATAAATGTTATTATGTTGCATGGAAGTAAAACCCTCCTGGCTTTTAAAAGCCAGGAGGGTTGTTTTTCTTAATCTTCTTTCTTTGTTGTAATGCTGTCTGGAAAGGCAAGACGACCGTTTTCATAATGTATATGTACCTTGATAAGTGGATAGTCTACGGATAGTTATTCTGGATTTTTAGATTTGCGATGCAAAAAGGAGATAGGTGAAATGGTTTTTTCAATTGCTTTCTTTGTAATTCCTTGGGTTATTGCTGTATTGCATCTACAATTGAAAGATAAAAAACTTATACCTTTGATCGCTCCTTTTGCTTCTGTTAATGCGTTTTTAGTCAATGGACTAGGAGTGGACTTGGGTTTTTGGCATGTATATCCTTTCACCAAGCCAGAAATCTTATCCACTTTACCATTTAATTTAGGACTCTATCCTGTTTTAGCATGTTATATGATTTATTTCATAAAGAAAAGCAGCAAAAGCCCTTACCTTATTGTGTTCTTTATCGCATTTGTAACAACATTAGTTGAGGCTTTGTTTTTTCTGTTAGGGAAAGTATCATACGGAAATGGATGGAATATCTTTTGGACATTTGTTTCTTATCTTTTCCCATACATGTTTGGCTATTGGTTTTATCGGTATTTAAAAAAGATTAACCTGATCGAATAGAAAGTTCAAATGGATGCAACATAAAACATATTATGTGATATTCGAAAACCAGCCAAAAAACAGGCGCTATTCCTTGTATATAAGGGGGTAGCGCCTGTTTTCATATGATTCCATTCTCTCAATGAAACATATTGAATAACAATGTTTTATTTAATGAAATATATTGCATTTTTAAAAAAAGTTGCATTTACATGCAGGAATATTTGTTCTCATAAGGAATATAATAAGAAGAAGAACATTTGTTCTCTTTGAAAGGAGTGATGTTGGTTTGAGAAAATTGTATCCAGATCGAGGGATGATGAAATGGCAGGGCCTGATCCTTTCTGAGCACGCTGAAATGATGAATACTGAAAAAAACAAGGTTATAAGAAGGGAAATTCTGTTTGATGAACAGCAAAAGGAAGAGTTTAACCGGATGGTCCATCTCTCTATCCACTTGAAAAAAGAGGTCGTCATTGAACTGAATACGTTTGGTGATGATGACCCGCTGAAAGTGAGCGGGGTCGTATCAGAGTTCAGCTGCCTTCCCGGTCAGAAGCCGTATATGAAGATGGCTGGCTTCAGCTCAAGGCTTTGGATTGATGAAATGGTTTCTATTGCGCTTGCTGAAGGTGAAGAATATGGGGACACCGATTGAAGACGATGAGCTGCCACGCCGCGATGTGCTTTGCATTGACGTGAAATCCTTTTTTGCCAGTGTGGAAGCAGTCAGAAGGCGGATTCATCCGCTTTATGCCTACATTATTGTCATCGCAAACAGGGAGCGGCCTGGGTCGGTTGTGCTGGCCGCTTCCCCCCGCGTGAAAAAAGAATTTGGCATCAAAACAGGATCCCGGAACTTTGAAATCCCCAATGATCCGCGGCTGACAGTCGTTGAACCCTCTATGGCGCTGTACCTTAAGGTGAACCAGATGGTCATGAATATCTTCCGCCGCTTTGTGGCAGATGAGGACCTGCACATCTACTCGATCGATGAAGCATTTTTGGATGTGACCGCTTCCGGCCGGCTTTTTGGGGATAAGCACACCATCGCCAAAATGATTCAGCATACGATCTGGCGCGAGCTTCGGCTGGTAGTGACGATTGGCATCGGAGACAACCCCCTTCTTGCCAAGCTGGCGCTTGATAATGAAGGGAAAAATGCGCGGGACGGTATTGCCTGCTGGACCTATGAGGATGTGCCGGAAAAGGTCTGGTCGATCCACCCGATAACAGATATGTGGGGCATTTCATCCGGCTATGCCAGATCGCTTTGCAACATTGGAATTGAATCAGTGAAGGATCTCGCGCATGCGGACAAATGGAAGCTGAAGAAGAAATATGGCATCGTTGGGTTGCAGATGTACTATCATGCGTGGGGAATCGATTATAGCGTTCTTTCTGATAAAGCGGGGCCCCGTGAAAAGTCTTATTCAAAAGGGCAGATCTTAATGAGGGATTACTACCATGAAGATGAAATTATCATCGTCATCAAGGAAATGACCGAAGATGTAGCGAGCCGGCTGCGCCGGCATGGTGTCGCTGCATCCGGAATTGCACTTGGCATATCCTATACTCGCGATATTGAAGACCACGGATTCAGGCACCAGGTCCTGCTGCCTCGGAGTACCAATGCAACAGCAGAACTCGCAGGCCATTTCATACGTCTTTTTAAAAAGTACTGGATGCAGCAGCCGGTGAGACAGATCCACGTTGTGTGCAGCAAGCTTCAGCCCGCAGGACACGAGCAAATGGATCTTTTCACCCCGCCGGAGCTGGATGAGCGCCGGCACATTCTCGATGAAACCATTGATGAGATACGTGACCGGTTCGGCAAAGATGCCATTTTCCGAGCGTATAGTTTAATGAAAGGCGGAACCTACCTGCAGCGGGCCGGGCATGTAGGCGGGCACAAAGGGAATTCAAATTAATTTCTCACTCTTGGAGCTGCAGGAGTGAGAAATGGCGTATGAAATGTAATCATGCACGGTGGCTTACGTCTATTTTGTACATGAATTGAGTTCCCTAAAATGGATTGTTTACGCTCATTCAGCAAACTTGTGCGGCTTCTTTCCAACAGGTATGCACACAGGTTCAGAACCTGTGTGCATAGCTTATTTAAACGTCGACTACAATTCTAGGCGGTCCTATTCCTATGACTTGTCGCTCCCAAACCAGTTGAAAAACCGTTTCTTTTTCACTTCAGCTTTCTTGGCTTCCTGCGAGGCTTTCAGCGATTCCAGCAATAATTGATCCCGCTTATTGAGTGATTCTTTGATGTAATGCTGCTGCTCATCTAATTTCATCACTAATGCCTGATTAAACTGCTCCTGCCGTTCCAGCCGCTCCAAAATGGTATCTAAATCCTTCCGCATATCATCCGATAAACGTTCTTCCATTGCCTCCGGTTCAACTTTCGCCTCTCCCGTTGCAAAGTAATATTCGATCTGCTTGATGGAATAGTTCTGATCCCTGCTTAATTGGCGGATCAGCATGAGCCTTTCCAATGCTGGCTTATCAAAGTAGTGGTACCCATTTTCTCCTTGAACAGCAGGGATGTATGGCTTCAATTCCCTCAGCCAATTGCGGACAACACCAGGACTTTCATTTACATACTTAGCCGCTTCTTTCACCGTTAAGCGCATTTCCTCAAGGTTTTCACTTAGGTTTTCAGCACGTTGATCTTGCGTTTGATTTGCGATTTTAATCATCCTTTCAAGATAAGTTTCAACGTATGTTCCTGACAAAAAGCTTAATATGACGCTATTCTGAAGGTGTGTGGCAGGTTTCGATCAGGTTTCCAAGTATGTTGTTCACTTATGTTTTAAGTTCGGTGAATAGCAACAAATGTCCTTTGACTAAATTTGTCGTCTATTTATGAGTTTTAACCATCACAAGTGTTAATGCAGAAGAACAGCCACTGTATTAAGTGCCTTTCTTTCTAACAACGTTGTGTATTAGTACACTTTTACGCGAAATTCATTTTAAATGTCAAACACTTTACTGACAGGCTAATAAAGTCCAAAAAATGAAGCAGCTAATTTTTATGTAGCTGCTTCATTTTTTGGATTGTCAACACTAAATCAAACAACTTTCTTAAAGGAAGATCGTTTGTATTCGATTGGGCTTACGTAACCCAGTGTTCCATGAATTCGCAGCTTGTTAAACCAGTTGACATAGTCACTGAATTCAAGCATAAGGTGCTCTAGACTCTCAAACTTCATCTGGCTGATAAACTCTGTTTTGATGATTTCAAATGCGGCTTCCACCGCGGCGTTATCATATGGACAGCCCTTCATGCTTAAAGAGCGGCCAATCTGGAAGGCCGCTAACGTTTCATCAATGAGTTGATTTTTAAACTCGCTGCCACGGTCAGTATAAAATAGCTGGAGATCCCGCAGATAACCTTGAATAGAGAAAAAAGCTCGTGCAACAAGATTCGCATCTTTGTTAGGTCCTGTGCTAAAGCCAATAATTTCGCGGTTAAAGAGATCGACAAATATACATATGTAATGCCATTGATTTTTGACTTTGACGTATGTTAAATCACTGACGACTACTTTTTTCGCTTCTGTCTGCTAAAACTCGCGTTTCAATTCATTTGCCTGAGCTGACTTATTACAAGGAGCTTTCTGTAGCCTGCACTGTGCCACTGTATAGGAAGAAACAAGCCCTTGTTCCTTCATGATGCGTCCAATTCGCCATCTAGAAACCGCAAATCCACGTTTATGCAATTCGACTTTGATCTTGCGGGTGCCGTAGGCACTTCGGCTTTGTTGGAAAATCTCTATGGACAGCGCCTGTCACGTCGTCTTCTAACCGGCATTTTCTCTTTGCCATAGTTAAAGCTCCTCATCTGTTTTAGGTCAAGTATACGTGACCTTAATTTTTGTCCAGATAAGTGTAGACGCTCCAGTTTTTCAGGGTGATCAAATGAGCGCCCTGGTCTACTTTTGGGTTAAAAATACATTCAAGTAACTATTGCGTTCGATCAGTGTTGGCTTTAGCTTAATTTGAATAGGTTCAGGATGTACCTCGTTTTCCAAACGGTCCATCAGTAGATCAAATGTCGTTTTCACCATTTCATCAATTGGTTGATGAATACTGGATATGCCCATGATTTTCGCTAAATACGTATCATCAAATCCAACAACGATGATATCGTCCGGAACATTTATCCCCCGCTCTGAGGCTGCTTTAATAAATTCGAGTGCTATGATATCATTTGCAGCAAATACGCATGTAAAATCAATGTTATTTCCAACTTTATTTAAATAATTTTCAATGTCTCGTCGCATTAAAAAGTTGTTTACGGACGATTCTTCCAATGGAATAAACTGATTTTCATCAAAATGAAAACCGTTTTCGATAATGGCACTTTTAAATCCGTAAAATTTATCATCCGATGGTTTGGTTCCAATAAATGCAAACGATTTGTGACCTAAATGAATAAATTTCTCCGCTACCATTTTTCCTGCAAATACGTGGTCAAGCCCTACACTATCAAGATGTTTTCGATTTTGTGTCATTACTACTGAAGGGATTGAGAGTTTACTAATTCGCTCTATGTTGTATTCCCCTGTCGGGATAATGATCATTCCATCGACTTGACGAGCGATAAAATTTTGAACATTCTCCCATTCAAGAATAGGGTTGCGATTGCTATTATGCAAAAGAATGCTGAAACCATTTTTGCGTGCGACACCTTCTAAATGATCAATCAATTCAACAAAATATGGATTGTAGGTTTCTGTAATGGAAACGCCAATAGTATTCGAACGACTTCGCTTTAATGTTTGCGCGGCTTTATTTGGGATAAATCCGACCTCTTCAATCACTTTAAGCACGCGTTTTGCAGCCTCTTCGTTAACAGTTTTATTTCCATTAATGACACGCGAGACCGTCGGTTGGGAAACTTTAGCAAGTTCCGCAATTTCTTTCATCGTAATTTTCATCATAGTCTCCCTTTCTATACGGAATACGCATTCACTTGAAATCATAACATTATTCTCCGGATTTTTAGTAGTGAAAACATCATATAATTTTTCGATATAAATGTAAACGCTTTAAAAATAGATTGACAATAATTTCCCTCGTCATGTAAGATTAATACCAGGAATCGTGAATACGTTTTCTTAAAATATTCTTAAGGGGGTTATGAAAGTATGAAAAAAATTTTTTTATTAATTGCTACATCCCTTCTTGCTCTTACGCTTTCGGCTTGTGGCGAAGAAAAAGCAAATGAAGAAATCGTAGTCTGGACACAAGCTTCAGCTGACCATCCAGAAGGGAAAATGTTTGCTGAGAGAGTGAAATCTTACAATGAAGCAAACCCGGACAAACCTCAAGTTAAAATTGAAAATATCACACGTGCTGGTGCAGGTTCAGGCTATATAGATAAGCTAAACGCTGCTATTACAGCAAATGATTTGCCAGACATTTTCACATTAGATGGTCCAGACATTGGAGCGTATGTAGATGCGGGAGTTCTTGGTGAATTAGACGGTTATTTAACTGAAGGATTTAAAGAAGGTTTTACAGAGGCGATCATTGACCAAGGAACGGTTGATGGAAAGTTTTATGGAATGGGATACTCAGATTCAGGTGTAGCAGTTATGTATAACGAAGATATGATTAATGCTTTACCAGAAGATGTGAAAGCATTAGTTCCAGCGGTTGATGAAGATTGGACATGGGATCAATTCGTCGAGTTATCTAGAAAAATTGATGAGTTTGCTAAAACAACAAATGATCCGGCCTTTGAAAATTATGAAGTGGCTACAAGTTTATTATTGACAGATATTACAGCAGGTGCTTATGAATTAGGAACGTATTATTTCACACCACTTCTTTGGGGCAATGACGCAAACATTGTAGGAGAAGATGGTGTAACGGTAGATGGTGTGTTAAACAGTGAGAAGAGCGTGGAAGCATTAACAAAATATGCGCAGTTATTTGAAGAGCCGGCACTTGCAAGTGCAACAGAGTCGGAAAAAACGTTCCATACAGGAAAATCCGCTTTATCTGTAAGCGGTTTCTGGTATGTGAGTGAACTTATTAATAATTACCCAGACTTAAAGTTTAAATCGCTTCGTTATCCAAAAATGAGCGAAAATTATGATGGATTATACACACCATCCGGAAGCTGGGCGTTTGTTCGTAACGGCCAAATTGAAGACGAAGAGCGTGTACAACAAATTGCAGAAGTGATGGAATGGTTAACAAACGATGAAGCATCAGAACAGTATTACCAGATGAATGGATCTGTTCCGACAAGAATTAATTCAGTTGATGTAATTGATACAAATACGGACAACCCATATCACAATGATGCGTGGACAGTATTAAAATATCAAGTTGAAGAAACAAACAAATCTCGCCCTGTTTCACCTGGATATCCATATTTATCAGAAACATTTGCAAAAGATGTTATTTTAAAAATTGCTCAAAACAAGGCAACGGATCCTGAGACGATTAAGCAATATTTAGATGATGCGGCGAAGAAAATTGAATTAGAGTTTGAAAAGTATAAAAAATAATTTAAAAGATTAAGAGGTGGGGTGTTGACCTTACCTCTTAATTGCCAAATAAAGGATGTGAAATGATGAAAAATATAAATTTAGGCCGCTTTGTCCAAGTGAGAAACTTAACGGAGCACTATCGGAAAAGCGAGCATTACAAAAAAGGTGAAGTTGCATCAGCGTATGGATTTTTAATGCCGGCTATGGTGCTTGCTGTCCTTTTTATTGTTCTTCCGATTGTTTTAGCGTTTACGTACGGATTTACGGATTATTATTTATTAAAACCAGATGAAAAACAATTTAACGGTCTTGAAAACTTTAAACAAATGCTGACAGATGAAGTGTTAATTCAAAGCTTTTATAACACAATCAAATTCGCGGTTCTAGTTGTTCCTTTACAGCTATCAATGGCACTTGGTTTAGCACTTATCGCCAATAAAAAAATAAAAGGGATCGGCTTTTTCCGTACTGCTTATTTTTCACCGGCGGTTTTATCATTAGTTGTTATCTCAATCCTTTGGACGGTTATGTTAAACCCAACATCCGGACTAATCAATGAAATCCTGATGAATCTCGGTCTTTCAAAGCAGCCGTTTCTTTCAAGTCCAACACAAGCGATGTACACAATTGTTGTCATCTCCGCATGGTCAGGATGCGGCTATCAAATGATGATTTTCTTAGCCGGATTACAAAACATTGATTCTAGTTTATATGAAGCGGCAGACATTGACGGTGCGAATACATTCCAAAAGTTTTTATTTATTACGATTCCTTTGTTAAAGCCAATCTTAATGTTTTTAGTGATCACAACAACAATTCAAGCATTCAAACTGATTGTCCAGCCGATGGTCATGACAGGCGGAGGTCCTGATTATTCAACGATGACAGTTCTGCAATATATTTATGAATATGGCTTCCGTCACCGCAATATTGGCTATGCAAGTGCGATTACGCTGTTATTTACAGTGTGCTTAATTGTCTTATCTATTGGGATTAAAAAGCTATTTAGAGAGGAGAAAGCAGCATGAAGATTGTAAAGAAAATATCCTTTTACTTACTAGCTTTCATCGTAGCTCTACAGTTTCTTGTACCTCTTGCTTGGATGATTCTTTCTTCTTTTAAAACAGATGAGGTTATTTATAAAGATATCGGGACGATTTTTGCGATTATTCCAAGATTTGAAGACTTATCGTTTAAGTCATATACAGAATTACTAAGTTTTTATAATATTTTTGATAATATCTTAAATAGCTTAATTTACGCGTCTGTTACAGTTATTGTAGGGTTAACGATCAACTCGTTAGCAGGCTATGCCCTTGCAAGATTTAAGTTTCCATTTAAAGATTGGATCCTCATTTTTGTCATTGCATTAATGATCGTTCCAATTGAAGCGACAATCCTTCCTTTGTTTTTAGTTGTAAATGAAATGGGACTAATTAATACAGTTCCAGGTTATCTTCTACCATTTATCGTAAATGTTATGAACATCTTTTTATTCAGACAACACTTTCTATCATTTCCTGGTGAGTTAATTGAAGCAGGGAAAATGGATGGGTTGAGTGAAGTTGGCTGCTTCTTTCGAATCGTTATGCCATCAAGTTTAAATATGTATATTACAGTTGGTATTTTAACATTTTTAGCTTCTTGGAATGATTTCTTATGGCCGGTTATGGCCCTGTCTAATGCAGAATTAATGCCAGTTCAAGTAGCCTTAAATGCTGTTTTCAGTGATACGTATAATATTTTCACAAGTCATATTATGGCTGCATTAACGATTGTCACAATTCCGATTGTGATCTTATATATTATCTTTCAAAAATACATTGTCAGTGGCTCAGTGCAAAGCGGAATTAAATAAGAGAGGTGCATTATGAATCGATTACAAAAAGCAAACGAATATATTCAAAACAACAAAATGAAAACAACGAATCGCCCTTATTTTCACTTTTCGCCTGAAATTGGCTGGATGAATGATCCCAATGGCTTTTCTTTTCACAAAGGAAAGTATCATCTTTTTTATCAATACTACCCATACGATATAGTCTGGAACGATATGCATTGGGGGCATGCGTCAACAGAAGATTTTATTACGTGGGAGTACCTTCCTGTTGCATTAGCAAACGACAAAGCCTATGACGCTAACGGATGTTTTTCTGGAAGCGCGATTGAAAAAGACGGAAAGCTTTATCTTATGTACACAGCTCATATTGACCCGAATCTGGGATTTGACAAAGATGAATCCCAAATCTTTGAGCGCCAGGCTATCGCCGTTTCAGAAGACGGGGTAAATTTTAAAAAATATGAATTGAATCCTGTTATTGGAGAAAAGCAATTACCAGATGGATATCTAATTTGTGATTTCCGTGATCCAAAAGTAATGGAAGTAGATGGTGTGTACTACTGCGTCTTATCGGTTCGAAACAAAGAAAGACGCGGAGAAATTATTATGTTTAAGTCAAATGACCTGTTAGAATGGCACTTCCATTCCTCTATTTATCAATCAAAGTTTGAAGAAAACACATTGCTAGAATGCCCAGATTTATTTAGTATTAATGGGAGAGACGTCCTTCTATTTTCAGAGATGCCATGTGACCCTATATATCAGCAAGAGAAGCAAAATACAACATCTTACGTCATTGGTAAAATGGATTTTGAACAGGGCGTATTTACAGCGGAACATAAAGGTCTTCTAGATCATGGTCAAACTTTTTACGCGCCTCAATCAACAGAAGGGAAAAATAGTGAGCGATTACTGATTGGTTGGATGCATCGTTGGCACCAAACCATGCCACCAAAAGAATACGGGTTTAATGGCATGATGAGCATTCCGAGAGAATTACTCATCAAAAACAACCAACTAATTCAATCTGCATTTATTGATCATGAAGCTCATTTTACAGCAATGTTTTCACGCGACGCTATTAAGCTACAAAATGAAACAGTTGAGATTAGTGGAGAAGGAATCGGCTATTTAACACTCTCTGTACCAAGAGGAAGTAACACTTTTACTGTTGAGCTGAATAAAGATGATGAAAAATCAACGAAAATCACCGTTGATGCCCAAAACAACAGCATCTCGTATAATTCTGACTATGGCAATCAAGGACTAATCACTATTCATGATGCTTTCAAGAGTGACATTAACAAAATTGAACTTTACATCGACCTTCACTCGATAGAACTCTTCATCAATGGTGGAGAGAAAGTAGCAACATTCACAGCCTATTACCAGAACAAAGGGAAAAACATCTCTCTTTCAAGCAATGATAACATTGAACTAAAAAACGTTCGCTTTAAAGCATTTCGTGGGTGAAGCTCTTAAAAAAGGCTTGGTCAAAAAAGTACTCCGTAATCGTTAATTGTGATCTGAATTCAAAAATAGGCAGCTTTCAAGAAATTTAAAGGCTGTTTTTTTATTGTTCGGATTGTCTCAAAAACGATCGTTTTTGAGATGTTTTTATGAACAGCTTCTTTTAGCCAAAACCCTATTATTTTTCTGTCTCAGAACATTGCTCAAAACCTATGTCTCATTAGTCATTTATTATATACAGAAACTCGTCCTTTTCTGAGCATGATCATTCTGGTTCAAAAAGGCGGGTTTTTATTGTCTTTTCTGTAATAAAACCCTGTTCACTATTCTATGTTCATTAACCAGATCATTTTTATCTTACATTATTATGAAGTGATCAAATAAATAGAGAAACAAAAATAAACAGTTAAACAATAAGGTTAAGCTCCGTTCGTAAAAGTACACTTTTACGAACGGGGTTTTTTTATGTGAAAAATACCGGTTTTAACGTTCGTTTAAGTATGAAATTAATTTACGAACGTCCGCTGATTTTTCATCACTTTTACGAACGCTTTTGTTATAATAAAAGAACAAGTGATCTATAAAAGGGGAAAGATGATGGACATTCGCAAATTTGGATACATACGGGTCAGTAGTAAAGATCAAAATGAAAGTCGGCAGCTTGAAGCAATGAAAAAATTGGGACTTGATGAACGAGACATCTTCATGGATAAACAAAGTGGAAAAGATTTCGAAAGAGCACAGTATCAGTTGCTTAAACGCATTATTCGAAAAAGTGATGTGCTTTATATTCATTCACTTGATCGTTTTGGAAGGAACAAAGAAGAGATCTTGCACGAGTGGAATGACATTACGAAGAACATCCAAGCAGATATTGTCGTGTTAGATATGCCGTTGTTAGATACGACTCAATACAAGGACAGTTTAGGGACATTTATTGCGGATCTTGTTTTGCAGATTCTTTCCTGGATGGCCGAAGAAGAAAGAGAACGAATCAAAAAAAGGCAGCGCGAAGGAATTGATGTGGCTTTACAAATGGGGGTTACGTTTGGAAGACCCAAGGCTCATATTACAGATGAATTTATCCAATCCTATAAGAGATGGAGATCAGGGGAATTAACTGCAGTGAAAGCGATGCAAGAGATTGGTATGAGAAAGACGACTTTTTATAAAATGGTTAAAGAGTATGAAAATAGGTAAGCGCATATATAATAGAAGAAACTGATCTGAAAAATTGTTGAACGAAAATTTCTCTTAAAGTCAACAATCCATCGAAAATCGTGAAAAAATAAAAAAGAAAACGGATCTCTACTAAAAAACAGCCAAGCAACTGCTTGGCTGTAAAAGCTATTTCTATTTTACTAAGTTTCTGACCGACTTAATTGTTAATTCAAAATCTAAACAAAGGTATACTTGTTTTTTCATTAAAACTTCTCTATATTTATTTCTCTTCTTGAACAAACTCGCTCATAAAGTGAAACTGTTTTTGCTGCCGTTCTGTTAGACAGTTCTCCACATAGTTCTCAACCAGCTCATTAAGAATTGCGTAAGTTTTATTCTCATCCATAAATTTACCGAGCATGTTTATCTGAGTATGAAGAAGGGCTGGGACTTTTATTGTTTTGATAGAATTGTTCTTTCCAACTACCGCCTTACGTTTCCCTTTTTCCCTTGGAGGTTCAACTGATGCGGGTACTTTCTCAAAATGTTTCTTCTGCTGGCTATTCAATTCACCTTTTTGCTCTTCAACCTTAGGATTGATATTCTTTATTGAATTTTCCCTAACGGTTTCTTTCTCTCTGTCCTCAGTCTTAATTTCTGTTTCTCTAACTGCACTGCTTGGTTTTTTTTCTTCATCAACCGATCCTTGTTTATTGGCATTATATTTAAAAGGATCTTTATCGTTAAATTTTACCGGCTGTGCTCGTAAACTATCTACTCTTTTTAGATTTAACAATTGACCTTTTACATTTTTATCACTCACCGTTAACTTCACCGCCTTCAAAATGCTCTATTTTATCAAGCATTTCTTGAACAACCTCGATAAAAATTTGGTGCGCTCTATTATCATGATGATCTTTGTATGTAATACCTGTAATATCCCATGCCTTTAATCTTTCCAAATGTTTTATATAGTTTTCAAATACATTATCTTCTCCAAACAATTCCTTTGCTCTTTCGACAGTTGCATGATCAACACGGCCTCCTGGGCGTAGCAAAACAGGGAGTACGCCTGCGACTTGAATATAAGCATTGTACTCATCTATCATAAATTGGAGGTAAGAAATGTATGTTTCAGCGCCTTCCAGGGAAAGCTCCTGAGCTTGAAGTATGATTAATACATAATCAGCAGCCATCATGGCATTGTCGGAGTAATCGCTGATTGTAGGTGGTACATCAATAAAGATATAGTCATAGTTTTTTTTCAATGGCTCTAACAATGTTTTTAAATAGGACACTTGGTCAATATCATCTGAAAATTTACCATATAAAAATTTAGGCAGGTTTTTAAATGAAACTGCTGCAGGAATAAGATCAAGATTCTCTTTTACATTTAAAACTGACTTCGATAAATCGCTGTTTTCAAAACTTTCAAATATAGAAGATTCTATTTCTGTAATCCCAGCTGATCTTGCAATAAGAGTAGTGGCATTTGCCTGTGGATCCATATCAATTAAAAGCACCTTTTTGTTCATTTCATGAGCTAGTTCCCAAGATGCCATGACTGCCACTTTTGTTTTTCCAACTCCACCTT
The DNA here is from genome assembly GCF_001750285.1 of Domibacillus iocasae. Taxonomy (GTDB): domain Bacteria; phylum Bacillota; class Bacilli; order Bacillales; family Domibacillaceae; genus Domibacillus; species Domibacillus iocasae. The sequence continues at coordinate 350 of NZ_MAMP01000011.1, read as the reverse complement.
TAAAATTACCGACTACGATTGTTTTTGCTGACATTTTATCTCTCCTCCAACAAATGTTATTCACAAAAGTATACCTAACACTTTTCTACTTATGTTTATATTATCACAGGTAGAAATTTGCGAGAAGTACTTTTGGGTTTTTTGTCTGAATAGGATGAATGTTTTTTATTCATGATTAAATTTGTAATGAAAATGTAATATTTCATCATTATTTGAGTAATTACTTCACATAAGTAGAAATTTCTACTTTTCCACCTGTGCGAGAATGACTCACTTCCTCACATAAGTAGAAATTTCTACTTTTCCACCTGTGCGAGAATGACTGGCTTCCTCGCATAAGTAGAAATTTC
>NZ_MAMP01000009.1 GCF_001750285.1 Domibacillus iocasae | reverse complement strand
ACGGGTATGAACCGTACGCTCTAGCCAGCTGAGCTACACCGCCAAATTGTGTTTGTCTGTAACAGCACAAAATCTATAATAACGGCGGGTTGAAAAAAAGTCAACAATATTTTTAATAAATATTCGTTATAATTTTGTCGAACGATTTTTTTTCTGTTTTTCCTTCGTTTGACAAAGTTTGGGCAATTGATCTTTTATACTTCTCGGTATCGATAAAAAAGGAGTGGTATTGTGCAAAGAGCAGAGCTGGAAATGACGGGAGAAGGGGTTCTGGGCCAAGAGTGGGGAAAGGGATTTGCGGGGAAAACGGCCTTTATACTGCTCGATCGCGGATGGATTTTGGTGCCGGCCGGCTTTTTATTTGGACGAGCGTTGCTGCTTTCACAATTATCGCCATTTGCGCTTTCCTTTTTTGCCGCAGTATTTATGCTGAAAAAAGAAGTGGCGCCGAGAGTATTTTTAGCTGTATTAGCGGGAGCGCTTTCAATATCACCGATTCAGGCATCGAGTGCCTTCGCCTTATTGTTTTGTTTTCTTCTTATTCACAGGATATTTCGGACGCTTCATAAAGGAGAAACGGCGCCTATTCCTTTTTTCGTCTTTTTTACGACGCTCGCCGTGAAAAGTATTCTTTCCTATGTGTTAAATGGGTCGGAATTTATGCCTGCGTATGATTTAGTGCTCGCGGCGGTAGAAGCTTCACTTGCCTTCATTCTGACGCTTATCTTTATGCAGTGTATGCCGTTTTTATCCCTGTCTGGACGAATTCGGACGCTAAAAACGGAAGAATGGATCAGTTTATTGATTGTTTTCGCTTCCGCGGCAACAGGTATGGCTGGCTGGGTCATCGGTGGTCTGGAAGCAGATCATATTGCGGCAAGATATTTGGTTACGGCAATTTCTTTTTTATCTGGGGCGGCATTCGGATCCGCAGCTGGTGTTGTCAGCGGCCTTATTTTAAGCTTGGCCGGTGTCAATGATTTTCATGAAATGAGCATTCTGGCATTCGCTGGTTTGCTGGGAGGCTTATTTAAAGAATGGAAACGTGGCGGTGCGATCGCCGGCTTGATGACGGCAACAGTGCTGGCTGGTTTTTATGGAGAAGGAAGCCTGACAAATATGTCTACTTTATATGAATCAGCAGCAGCGGCCATTTTATTATGCTTAACGCCAAAAACATGGACAGACCATCTGTCGAAATTAATACCGGGTACGACAGAGCATTCAATTGAACAGCAGCGGTATTTGCGAAAAGTACGAGATGTAACAGCCAATCGAATGGAACAGTTTTCGGATTTGTTTGATGCGCTTTCCGGCAGTTTTTCACAGTCTGATGATCAACACGAGACAGCCGAACGGGAAGTGGATTTGTTTTTAAGCGGCATTACCGAAAAAACATGTCAGACATGCTTTAAGAAAGAACAGTGCTGGGCGTACCAATTTGATGAAACATACAAGCTGATGAAAAACATATTAGAAGATGCAGATGCAGGGACTGAATCGCTTTCTCCTCATTTAGCTAAAGAACTGGAACAGTACTGTTTCCGTCCTGCCCGTGTTGAAGCAGAAATTCGTTCGCAGCTGACATATTACCGGGCGAATAAGAAGCTGAAACAGCAAATGAAAGAAAGCCGGAAAATTGTCGCCGATCAGCTTGAAGGCGTCTCAAAAGTAATGAGAGATTTTGCAGGAGAGATGAAGCGCGAAGAAGAGACTCACATTTCGCAAGAAGAAAAAATTACAACAGCAATTGAATCCTTCGGCATGGAAATTACAGATATTAGTGTTTTTAGTGTTCAAAAGGGAGCGGTTGATATCGAAATGACGGTCCCTCAATCAAAAGGGCATGGAGAAAGTGAAAAAATCATTGCACCTATTCTTTCCGACCTTCTGAACGAGTACATCATTGTTGTTGATGAACAGCATGATGGTTCAGGCATCCGAACTGTTTTTCGTTCCGCTAAAGCGTTTCGGGTCGTGACAGGGCTTGCCCATGCAGCTAAAGGCGGGGGCCTCATATCTGGGGATTCTTTTTCGGCTATTGAAATTGGAACGGGGAAATTTGCTCTTGCGATCAGCGATGGAATGGGCAACGGGGGACGGGCGCATGATGAAAGCAGTGCCACCATCAGCTTGTTAAAACAAATATTACAGTCCGGCATCGAGGAAACAATGGCGGTTAAATCCATTAACTCTATCTTATCTTTACGTACGAACGATGAAGTGTTTTCTACACTGGATTTAGCGATTATCGACCTTCAAGACGCGCGCACTGTATTTTTGAAAGTCGGATCATCCCCAAGTTTTATTAAACGGGGCGATCAAGTGTTGAAAGTAGAAGCGGGCAATGTGCCAATCGGTATTTTGCAGCAGTTTGAAGTCGAAACGGTTCAAGAACAGTTAAAGTCAGGCGATTTGCTTATTACGATGAGTGATGGTGTTTTTGAAGGACCAGATTTCATTGAAAATGCGGATATGTGGATGAAGAGGAAAATTAAATCAATCGAAACGAATGATCCTCAAGACTTTGCTGATTTGTTGATGGATGAAGTGATCCGAACACAATCAAATGAAATAAAAGATGACATGACACTTTGCGTTGCGCGCATCGAACACAATGTACCGGAGTGGGCAGCGATCCCTGTGAATGATATTGAACCGACTGAAAAAACAAAAAAACGATCAACACGACGACGAGCTGTATAAAATCGCTCTTTTCAGTCGAATATGAAGAAAACGAATGAAAGGCGGGGGCGTTCATGAACATGGGTACGATTAAACAATTGCTTTTATTAACGGATGGCTGTTCGAATACAGGAGAGGACCCGGCAATGATGGCAGCTTTTGCCCGGCGGCGCGGCATCACAGTTAATGTCATTGGCATTGTTCAAGACAGCGGCAGTGATTCGGGGCTGGATGAAATTGAAGCAATTGCGAAAGCCGGCGGGGGCGAGAGCCGGATTGTGCAAGCCGCTTCTTTGTCGGAAACAGTTGTTAACGTCACAAGGCAGGCGATGACCGGTACGATTTATAGCATTATCAATGAAGAACTTCGAGGCATTTTGAATAAAGAAACGAATGTGGAATCATTGCCGCCGGCTGTGAGAAGCGAGATTGCCGAAAAAGTAGAAGATATTAGTGAGGAAGCCGCGCTTGAACTGCTTGTGCTTACTGACATGAGCGCCAGTATGAAAATGAAGCTGCCTGCCGTTAAAGAAGCGCTTTATGATTTGTCCATGACAATGCAGTCTCGGATCGGTCCTTCTTCTTTTTCATTGTGGACATTTCCGGGGAAATACAATGCGGCGGAAGAGCGGATTGGCTGGACGACTCATGCAAATAAACTGGCAGAATCATTCCCGCAGCTTGTATCCGGCGGTATTACACCAACAGGACCAGCCATTAGACAAGCACTTTCTTCATTTTTGGAAATGGATGAATACGATGAAAAATCGGTATGACGCAAGACCGGGTGATTTGATTAAAGGGAAGTGGACAGGACATGTATGGCAGGTAGAACGGGAAATTGGCCGCGGAGCGAACGGCATTGTTTATCTTGTAAAGGGAAAAGTCGGGCAGGCCGCGCTGAAATTTGCAGATTCCGCTTCGGTTGCATCTGAGACGAATGCATTGACAGCACTTGAGCGGGTCAGGGGAACATCTCCCGGCCCTTTTTTCATTGAAGCAGATGATGCAGAAAAAAAGGACGGCATTTATCCGTTCTACATTATGGAGTATATTAATGGGCCAATGCTTCATACATTTATAAAAGAGAAAAAGAAAGAATGGGCGATTATCCTTCTTATTTGGCTGCTTAACTTTTTTGAACCGCTTCATAAGTCCGGCAATGTCATGGGTGATTTAAAACCTGAAAATTTTATTGTAGCCAGCAGAGAACGAACGATAAGGGCAGTGGATGTAGGCGGGATTACAAAGTTTGGACGGGCCGTGAAAGAGTATACCACGCTGTACGACCGGGCGTCATGGCAGGCTGGGACGAGGAAAGCGGAGCCTTCTTATGATTTATTTGGTGCTGCGGTGCTTGTCGTCGCTCTTGTGCACAAAGAGCTTGTTCAAAAAGCGCTCGGTCGCCCAGTTGAACTGGAGGGTATTGTTCAATCATCAACTGCCCTGCAATTAATTACACCCGTTTTGATAAAAGCATTTAACAATGAGTATGATAGTGCCTTGGCAATGAAAAAAGAGCTTCTTCTTTGTTTTGCCAAAAAAAGCACAATGAAGCGAACCCGAAAGCGAAAAAGACCTTTCTCAAAAAAATGGATGGTTTTTGCGGGTGCTTTTGCCGCCATCCTTACCATGTTTTTGTTACACTAAAGAGAAAAAGCAGAGAGGCGGCGCAGGGGCGGTGCATTTTTTTGAAGAAAACGTAAAGCGGTTTATAGAAAAAAAAAGAATGATTGAACGGGGAGATCATGTGGCCGTTGCGGTCTCAGGAGGGGTAGATTCGATGGCACTTCTTTCTTTGCTGCACAAACAGCGAACGAGGCTCGGTATTTCTGTCAGTGCAATTCATGTAGATCATATGCTTCGAGGTGGCGAATCGTATGAAGATTTGCGTTTTGTTGAATCGTTTTGCAAGGAAAGAGGCATCTCTTTTTTCGGCAGTCAGGCAGATGCCCAAAGAGAAGCGGATCTTTCACGAAGCGGTATTCAGAAAGCGGCCCGGCATGTACGGTATGCTCTTTTTGAAAAAGGGATGGACGAGCTGGAAGCCAATAAGCTGGCTACGGCTCATCATGCGGATGACCAGGCAGAGACTGTTTTGATGCAGCTGACACGGGGCGGGCACACACAGTCAGGCATGCCGGCTGTTCGGCCGTTTGCCCGTGGAAAGCTTATCCGCCCATTCTTAACGGTCACAAAAGAAGATATTGCTGATTATGCAATCGGAAATTTGATCCCTTATCGGGAAGATCCAAGTAATCAAAAAGATACGTATACGAGAAATAGGTACCGCCATCAAGTTCTTTCATTTCTAAAGCAGGAAAACCCGAAAGCGGCTGCACACATTTATCGTTTTGCGGAAGAACGGCAGGAAGACGAACTTTTTTTGCAGGCAATGGCCGAAGAGAAAATGAAGAATATGACAATCTGGAAACAAGAATCGGTATTACTGCAAATTGAACCATTTCAGAAGGTGCCTTTACCTTTACAAAAAAGGGCGATTCATCTAATATTAAACTATCTTTATCATGGAAAAACAGCGTTTTCTTTTCTACATATTCAACACATTTTACAAATGCTTCAATCAACCGCCCCATCTGGGAAATTAAACCTTCCATCCCGTCTTTCTGTACGCAAAATAAACGAGCAGTGTGTCTTTGCCTACGAAACGGATGATGAGCCGGACCGCGACCAGCACCTTTTGTTTGTGGAAGATCGGCTGTCCTGGCAGGGCGCCGGCACATTTGCACTGACAAACAGCAGGGAATGTCCGGATGGAGCAGACTGTTTTCGCTTGAAGCCTGATATGCCTATTCCGATTTGTATCCGGATGCGGCAGAATGGAGATCGGATTCAGCTGAAAGGAATGAATGGCTCGAAAAAGCTTGCACGGCTTTTGATCGATGAAAAGGTTCCGCTTGCATACCGTGATCACATTCCGGTCGTAACGGATGCGAATGGCACGATTCTTTGGATACCGGGAATCCGCAAATCGATTCACGAAGGAGCCGGGCCGCTGCTGTTGATTTATGAAAAGGAATGAACCAACTTTGGGAGGAAAATCTATTGTTACGTAACGATATTGAAGAAGTATTGATTTCGGAAGAGGAAATACAGGCAAAGGTGAAAGAGCTTGGAGCTCAGTTAACAGAAGAGTACAAAGATCGTTTTCCTCTTTTCGTCTGTGTATTAAAAGGTGCAATGCCTTTTATGTCTGATTTGGTAAAACGTGTGGATACCCATCTTGAAATAGATTTTATGGACGTTTCGAGTTATGGAGCTTCAACTGTTTCTTCCGGCGAAGTGAAAATCATAAAAGATTTGAACACGTCAGTAGAGGGCCGCGATGTGCTGATCATTGAAGATATTATCGACAGTGGTTTAACATTAAGCTATCTGGCTGAGCTTTTCCATTACCGGAAAGCAAAATCTGTGAAAATTGTTACCCTTCTTGATAAGCCGACCGGCCGGAAAGCGAAAATTAAAGCAGATACGATCGGTTTTACTGTGCCGGATGCATTTGTTGTAGGATACGGTCTGGATTACGCAGAACGCTACCGTAATCTTCCATATATTGGGGTTTTGAAGCCAGCCATTTACACAGTGGCGGAAGAGGAATAAAACGATCAGAATGAATAGGCTAAAAGAAGGTTTAAATAGTTGTAACGCCAACTTTTTGTATGATAACATTGCATATAGTCAGTTTTTCTCGGGAGGAGGTAAGGGATGAACAGAATTTTTCGGTACACCATATTTTATTTACTAGTTTTTCTTGTCATTATTGGTGTTGTCAGCTATTTCAACAACAATAATGCACCAACGAATAATGTCACATACAATGAATTCCTGACATATCTTGAAGGGGATGACGTTGAAGAATTCACGATTCAGCCTGAACGCGGTGTTTATGAAATACGCGGTCAATTAAAAGGCGCAGAGGAAAGTGAAGTGTTTGTTGCTTACGTAACAGGCAACGACACGATGCTGAACCAAATTAATGAGGCGTCTCAAAACACAACGGCGGAAGTTCTTCCAGCCAAAGAAACAAGCGGGTGGGTTCAGTTTTTCACAACGATCATCCCATTCCTTATTATCTTTATTTTCTTCTTCTTCTTACTGAACCAGGCACAAGGCGGCGGCGGCGGCCGTGTGATGAACTTCGGTAAAAGTAAAGCGCGCCTTTACAATGATGAAAAGAAAAAAGTCCGGTTTAATGATGTAGCCGGAGCAGATGAAGAAAAGCAGGAACTTGTCGAGGTCGTCGAGTTTTTAAAAGATCCGCGTAAATTCTCGGAGCTTGGCGCTCGCATTCCAAAAGGGGTTCTGCTTGTAGGACCTCCGGGTACTGGTAAAACATTGCTTGCAAAAGCGGTTGCTGGCGAAGCGGGTGTGCCTTTCTTCTCGATCAGTGGTTCCGACTTCGTTGAAATGTTCGTCGGTGTCGGTGCATCCCGTGTACGGGACTTGTTCGAAAATGCAAAGAAGAACGCGCCTTGTATCATTTTTATCGATGAAATTGATGCAGTCGGACGCCAGCGTGGCGCCGGACTTGGCGGCGGCCATGATGAACGCGAGCAAACATTAAACCAATTGCTCGTTGAAATGGATGGCTTCAGCGCCAACGAAGGTATTATTATGATCGCAGCAACAAACCGCGCGGACATTTTGGATCCGGCACTGCTTCGTCCAGGCCGTTTTGACCGTCAAATTACGGTTGACCGTCCAGATGTAAAGGGCCGTGAAGCTGTCCTTCGCGTTCATGCCAGAAATAAACCGCTCCACGAATCTGTTGATTTAAAAGCAATCGCGCAGCGGACACCTGGATTTTCGGGTGCAGATTTAGAAAACTTATTGAACGAAGCCGCGCTCGTTGCTGCCCGGACTGATAAAAAGAAAATTGACATGGCAGACGTCGACGAAGCGACAGACCGTGTTATTGCCGGTCCAGCGAAAAAGAGCCGCGTCATTTCCAAGAAAGAACGGAAAATTGTCGCGTTCCACGAAGCGGGCCATACAGTCATCGGACTTGTTCTCGATGATGCGGATATCGTGCATAAAGTAACGATTGTGCCACGCGGACAAGCAGGTGGCTATGCGGTCATGCTTCCAAAAGAGGACCGTTACTTTATGACCAAGCCGGAACTCTTGGATAAAATCACCGGTCTCCTAGGCGGCCGTGTTGCGGAAGATATTATTTTTGGTGAAGTATCGACCGGTGCTCATAATGACTTCCAGCGTGCGACAGGCATTGCCCGCCGCATGGTAACTGAATTTGGAATGAGCGACAAGCTCGGACCGCTTCAGTTTGGGCAGTCTCAGGGTCAAGTATTTTTAGGCCGTGACTTTAACAGCGAACAAAATTATTCTGACCGGATTGCCTATGAAATTGATACGGAAATCCAGACGATCATTAAAGAGTGTTATGCAAGAGCAAAGCAAATCTTAACGGAGAACCGCGATAAGCTTGAACTCATCGCGAACACACTCCTCGAGATTGAAACACTTGATGCAGCACAAATTAAGCATTTATCGGATCACGGTACACTGCCTGAGCGTAACTATAGCGATACAGATGGTGAACCTGTGAAAGACAATGCGGAACAAACAGGAGAAACAGCGGAAACGGAAGGAACGCCAGCGACAGAAACGACAAACTTGCCGGCTGATGCTGCCGATGAACCTGAGGTACGCGACGATCTCCAAAACCCACCGAATAGCGGCGGGCCAAAAGCGTAATAAAGAAGGCGCCCGAAAAGAACTCTTTTCGGGCGTCTTTTCTCTTCTTTTTTGGGCGGGTATGTTATGATAAAACTCGAAAATTAGACGGACAGGTGTGGTGAAGGTGATTTTTGTACTGGATGTAGGGAATACCAATACTGTGCTCGGTGTATACGAAGGGGAAACGTTGAAACATCACTGGCGCATTGAAACGAACCGGAATAAAACCGAAGATGAATACGGCATGATGATCAAAAGCTTGTTTCAGCACGATGGCCTGCAATTCGAACAAATTGAAGGTGTCATTATTTCTTCTGTTGTTCCGCCAATTATGGCGGCACTGGAGCGCATGTGTAAAAAGTACTTTCACGTGAAGCCGCTTGTTGTCGGTCCGGGTGTGAAAACGGGGTTAAATATTAAATACGAAAATCCACGCGAGGTTGGAGCGGACCGTATTGTCAATGCGGTAGCGGGTATTCATGAATATGGTACGCCGTTGATCATCGTTGATTTCGGCACAGCTACAACCTACTGCTACATTGATGAAAGCAGCCATTACATGGGCGGACTGATCGCGCCGGGAATTGGGATTTCCACTGAAGCGCTTTACACTCGTGCTTCAAAGCTGCCGCGCATTGAAATTACACGGCCGGAAACTGTAGTAGGAAAAAATACCGTCTCAGCAATGCAGGCAGGGATTTTATATGGATATGTTGGACAGGTAGAAGGTATTGTCAGCCGGATTAAAAAAGAATCTAATACAGATGCTACAGTTATCGCTACAGGCGGACTGGCTGGCTTGATCGCCAAAGAATGCAGCATGATTGATATAGTAGATCCGGATTTAACATTAAAAGGTCTTCTGCTGATTTATAAACGAAACATATGAAAGGAAGAGGATTTTGAGCGATTATTTAGTGAAAGCATTGGCTTTTAATAACCAGGTGCGTGCATACGCAGTAGATACAACGGAAACAATCGGTGAAGCACAAAGAAGACACGCCTCATGGCCGACGGCATCCGCAGCACTGGGACGCACTATGACAGCAGGTGTCATGATGGGTGCCATGATGAAAGGCGATGAAAAAATCACCTTGAAAATCGAAGGCGGCGGCGAAGCAGGACCGATTCTTGCGGATAGCGACGCACATGGGAATGTGCGTGGTTATATAACACGTCCACAAACACACTTCGATTTAAACGAGCAAGGAAAACTGGACGTTCGCCGGGCTGTTGGGACAGATGGCATGCTCACAGTTGTGAAAGACCTGGGCCTCCGCGAAAATTTCAGCGGCCAGACACCGATCGTCTCAGGAGAGCTTGGTGAAGACTTTACGTATTATTTCGCCGTTTCCGAGCAAGTTCCATCCTCTGTTGGAGTAGGCGTGCTTGTGAATCCTGACAATACTATTTTAGCGGCTGGTGGATTTATTGTTCAGCTTATGCCAAATACGGATGACGCTACAATTACCATCCTGGAAGAACGCATTACCAAAATGGATCCGATCTCAAAACTCATTGAGCGCGGGCTGAAGCCGGAACAAATTTTAATTTATATTCTTGGTGAAGAAAACGTCAAGTTTTTAGAAACTATGCCGGTTCAGTTTAATTGCACGTGTTCTAAAGAGCGGTTTGGGAATGCGATCGTTAGCCTGGGCCGTCAGGAAATCCAGGAAATGATTGATGAAGATCATGGCGCGGAAGCCCATTGCCATTTCTGTAATGAAAAATACCACTTTTCTGAAGAAGAGCTTGAGCAATTAAAGCAAGAAGCATAAATATTTAAAAACCTGTCCATGTGGGCAGGTTTTTTTCATGCCTGTCTCGAAGTTAATCAAAGTAATTGACTTTTCAATCAAAAGCTGGTAAATTCTATATAACCAATGAAAATACTCGGCATTTAAAATGGAGGTAACAAATTAATGGTACGTGTAGCGAATTCAGTAGCCGATTTAGTCGGTCAAACACCAGTTGTAAAATTAAACAACGTTGTAAGTGAAAACAGTGCAGATGTTTATGTAAAGCTTGAATACATGAACCCTGGCAGCAGTGTAAAAGACCGGATCGCGCTTGCTATGATTGAAGCGGCAGAGAAAAAAGGCAATTTACAGCCGGGCGGTACATTAATTGAGCCAACAAGCGGCAACACAGGAATCGGCCTTGCGATGATTGCAGCTGCAAAAGGCTATAAAGCGATTCTTGTTATGCCTGAAACGATGAGCATGGAGCGCCGCAACCTGCTTCGCGCATACGGTGCGGAACTTGTTCTTACACCAGGACCAGAAGGAATGGGCGGCGCCATCCGCAAAGCGAAAGAATTAGCGGAAGCAAACGGCTATTTCCTCCCGCAGCAATTTGAAAATGAAGCAAACCCTGAAATTCACCGTTTAACAACGGGAAAAGAAATCGTGGAGCAGTTCGACGAGCTCGATGCATTCGTATCTGGTATTGGTACAGGCGGCACGATTACAGGAGCTGGACAAGTCATTAAAGAAAAATGGCCACATGCGCAAATTTTTGCAATCGAGCCAAAAGATTCACCGGTTCTTTCAGGCGGTAAACCAGGACCGCATAAAATTCAAGGGATTGGCGCTGGATTCGTTCCAGCCATTCTTGATACAAAAATTTATGACGAAGTCATTCAAATTGATAATGACACAGCATTCGAAACAGCTCGCCGCGTTGCGCGTGAAGAAGGCATCCTTGGCGGTATCTCATCAGGTGCTGCTATCGCCGCTGCAATTCAAGTGGCCGAAAAGCTTGGCAAAGGTAAAAAAGTGCTGGCGATTCTCCCTTCAAATGGTGAACGCTACTTGAGCACACCGCTTTACCAATTTGATTAATTCAGCCTAAAGCCAGACTGTATAAAGCAGTCTGGCTTTTTTTCGTGTTAAAATAAGAGAGGGAAAAGGAGTGCTGGTAAGAAATGAAAGCAGGAAATTACATACTTAACCTTCAAGATAAAACGCAAGTTATGGGCATTTTAAACGCGACGCCTGATTCTTTCTCAGACGGTGGACGATACGATGAGACCGAAGCGGCAGTCCGTCATGCCGTTCAAATGGTGCTTGATGGCGCACATATTATTGATATTGGTGGAGAATCGACGCGCCCTGGCTACACACCAATTTCAGCCCAGGAAGAAATAACCAGGACCGTTCCGGTTATTGAAGCAGTGGCTGCTGCTGTAGAAGTGCCGATTTCAATTGATACATTTAAAGCGCGGACAGCGGAAGCGGCGGTAGAAGCAGGGGCTTCGATTATTAATGATATTTGGGGCGCAAAAAAAGAGCCGGAGATCGCCGCTGTAGCTGCGGAAAAACAAGTGCCGATTATTTTAATGCACAACCGGGAAGAAATAAATTATACGAATTTTATGAGAGACTGTTTAAATGATTTATACGAAAGCATTACGATTGCTAAAAAGGAAGGCGTAGCGGATGACCAAATTATCGTAGATCCTGGTATTGGCTTTGCTAAAACAATGGAGCAAAATATCGAGATGATGCAAAATTTGGACCGGATCGTCGGGCTTGGGTATCCGGTTTTGCTCGGCACGTCACGAAAACGGATGATTGATTACGTGTTGAATGTGCCAGTTAATGAACGAATGGAAGGAACGGGAGCGACGTGCTGCTTTGGGGCGCAAAAAGGCTGCTGCATTATGCGCGTGCATGACGTGAAGCCAATTGCGAGAATGATGAAAATGATGGATGCATTAATAGGAAAGGAGCAAATGCGTGGATAAAATTTATGTAACTGGTATGGAGTTTTGGGGGTATCACGGTGTATTTCCGGAAGAAAATAAACTAGGACAACGGTTCAGGGCTGATGTTACATTAAACGTTTCGCTGAAGAAAGCGGGTAAAACAGATAACCTTGACTATTCGGTCAACTATGCGGACATTTATAATGCGTGCAAAATCGTCATGGAAGGAGAGCCAGTAAAACTTATTGAAACATTGGCGGAAAAAATATCCGCAAGTATTTTAGGGAGTTTCTTATCCGTTCAGTCCTGCACTGTTAAAATAATTAAACCGGATCCCCCAATTCCCGGGCATTATGATTTTGTCGCCATTGAAATTACGAGGGAACGCGGAGAATGAAAAACATCACCTATTTATCACTCGGCACGAATATTGGTGACCGGGAAGCGCAGTTAAAAGAAGCGGTCAGTCTCCTGAATGCTCAAAAAGAACTCCATGTTTCGGCGGTTTCCTCCATTTATGAAACAGATCCCGTTGGCTTCACCGATCAGCCGTCTTTTTTTAATATCGTGATAAAAGCAGAAACAACGCTTGAACCGCATGAATTGCTTTCCGTCTGCGTGAAAATTGAAAACGAGCTTGGTCGAAAGCGGGTCGTTCGCTGGGGGCCCCGCACAATAGACCTTGACATTTTACTGTATAATCACGACAATATTAAATCAGATAGTCTTATTATTCCTCACCCGCGGATGAATGAGCGTGCTTTTGTGCTTATCCCGCTGGCAGAAATAGATGCAGCGATTGAACTTCCTGATACAAGTTTGCCCCTGGAACAATATGTGCAAAATGTGCAAGGGAAAGAAGGCGTCAAGCTTTGGAAAACAGCGGACGCCTTTTATCGCTTGTGGAAACAGAAAGGTGATTATACATGTTAAATATCGGACCGGTTGAATTGAAAAACCGGGTAGTGCTTGCACCGATGGCTGGTATATGCAACTCCGCTTTCCGTCTCACAGTCAAAGAGTTTGGTGCTGGTATGGTGTGTGCCGAAATGATCAGTGACAAAGGGATTGTATCTCAAAATAAGAAAACAATGAATATGCTTTACATTGATGAGCGTGAAAATCCACTTAGCCTGCAAATTTTTGGCGGCGAAAGAGAATCACTCGTTCAAGCTGCAAGCTTCGTGGATAAAAATACGAATGCAGACATTATCGACATTAATATGGGCTGCCCGGTTCCGAAAATTACGAAATGTGACGCCGGAGCAAAATGGCTTCTTGACCCGAACAAAATTTACGAAATGGTATCTGCTGTTGTTGATGCGGTTGATAAGCCGGTTACGGTAAAAATGCGTATGGGCTGGGATGAAGACCACATTTATGCAGTTGAAAATGCCCGCGCTATTGAACGTGCAGGCGGCCAGGCGGTTGCTCTTCATGGGCGGACACGTGTGCAAATGTACGAAGGCCATGCAAATTGGGATATCATTAAAGAGGTAAAACAGGCGATCAGCATTCCGCTAATTGGAAATGGTGATGTTCAAACACCTCAGGACGCAAAAAGAATGCTCGATGAAACAGGCTGTGATGCAGTTATGATCGGACGCGCGGCGCTTGGTAACCCATGGATGATTTATCAAACGGTTCAATATCTTGAAACAGGTGAATTAATTGGAGAGCCGACACCACGTGAAAAAATCGATGTATGCCTCCTCCATTTGGATCGCCTAATTGATCTGAAAAATGAAAACGTCGCTGTGCGTGAAATGAGAAAGCACGCAGCGTGGTATTTAAAAGGAATCCGTGGCAATGGCAAAGTGCGTAAAGAAGTCAATAAATGCGAAACACGCGAAGAGCTTGCAACGCTATTAACAACATTTGTAAGTGAAGTAGAAGAAAAAGAAGCGTCCATCCAGGCGGTTTAATAGGAGTGAACGGAATGAGTGAAGAATTAAACGACCAGTTGTTGGTCAGAAGAGAAAAATTACGGGCACTGCAAGAAAAAGGCCTTGACCCATTTGGCGAACGGTTTGACCGTACCCATACAGCAGAGAGCATTTCTGCCCAATTCGATTCTTTTTCAAAAGAAGAGCTTGAAGAAAAAGAAGCGGAAGTGGTGATCGCTGGACGGATTATGACAAAACGCGGCAAGGGAAAAGCTGGATTTGCCCACGTGCAGGATTTAAGCGGACAAATCCAGATCTATGTACGCAAAGATGCTGTTGGGGAAGAACAGTATGAGTTATTTACAGCGACAGATCTAGGAGATATTGTCGGCGTTAAAGGGAAAGTCTTTAAAACAAATGTAGGAGAGTTGTCAGTAAAAGCAACTGAATACGTCTTTTTGACAAAATCTCTTCGCCCATTGCCTGACAAGCACCACGGGTTAAAAGATATTGAACAGCGCTATCGCCAGCGCTATTTAGATTTAATGACGAACCAGGAAAGCCAGAAAACGTTTATTGCGCGCAGCCGTATTATCCAGTCAATGCGCCGCTATCTAGATAACAATGGTTATCTAGAAGTAGAAACACCAATGATGCATTCGATTGCCGGCGGTGCTGCTGCCCGTCCATTTGTGACGCATCATAATGCGCTTGATATGGAATTGTACATGCGGATTGCCATTGAGCTGCATCTAAAACGTCTAATCGTCGGCGGAATGGAAAAAGTATACGAAATCGGCCGTGTATTCCGTAACGAAGGAGTATCAACACGCCATAACCCGGAATTTACTATGATTGAACTGTATGAAGCGTACGCAGATTATACGGATATTATGCGTCTGACTGAAAATGTTATTGCTCATGTAGCTCAAGACGTAATTGGGACAACAACGATTGAGTACGGCGAATATACAGTAGAGCTAAAACCTGAATGGCGCCGTCTTCATATGGTTGATGCTGTAAAAGAATATACTGGCGTTGATTTTTGGAAAGAAATGAGCGATGAAGAAGCTCGGGCGCTTGCGAAAGAGCATGGAATTGAATATAAAGAAACGATGCAATTTGGCCATATTATTAATGAATTCTTTGAACAAAAAGTAGAAGAAGAGCTTATTCAGCCTACGTTTATTTATGGACATCCGGTTGAGATTTCTCCTCTTGCCAAAAAGAATCCAACTGATCCGCGCTTTACAGATCGTTTTGAATTATTTATTGTTGGCCGTGAACATGCCAATGCATTTACTGAATTAAATGATCCGATTGATCAGCGTGAACGTTTTGAATCACAATTGAAAGAACGTGAGCAAGGAAACGATGAGGCGCATGAAATGGACGACGATTTTATCGAAGCCCTTGAATACGGTATGCCGCCAACCGGTGGACTTGGTATTGGTATCGATCGTCTCGTTATGCTTTTAACAAACGCTCCTTCGATTCGTGACGTACTATTATTTCCGCTTATGAGACATAAAGATTAATAAACAAACCTCCGGCGGAAACGCCGGGGGTTTTGTTTTTTGAAAAACTTTTAAAAAAAGCTTGCTTCCAATGAAACACGATGGTATATTTATATTCGTTGTCAGCAACATAGAACAACGAAATCAAAAAACATTTCAAAAAAGTGATTGACATTAACATGTGAGAAATGTTAAGATATTAAAGTCGCAAATGACGCATTGAACATTGAAAACTGAACAAAATCATAAAAACGTCAACGTTTTAAGCAAGAAACTTCTATTGTAAGATGCCCGTCATCTTATGTAGAAACAATTGAGTAAGTCAAACACTTTTTGGAGAGTATGATCCTGGCTCAGGACGAACGCTGGCGGCGTGCCTAATAAATGCAAGTCGAGCGGACTTGACGGAGCTTGCTCCGTTCAGGTCAGCGGCGG
>NZ_MAMP01000008.1 GCF_001750285.1 Domibacillus iocasae | reverse complement strand
CTGGCACGACAGGACAACTTGAATATTCAGGTTGTCTTTTTTGTGTTTAAAAGCAAAATCATTGCAAAGAATATATTCTATCCTTTATAATTATCGTCAAATATAGTCAAGGTCAAGGTGGGGAAACCAATGAGAAACGTTTCTGATATTATTGAACAGTATTTGAAACAAGTACTCGAACTTAATGGAAGCGAAATCGTTGAAATTAAAAGAAGCGAAATCGCTGATAAATTTCAATGTGTCCCTTCTCAAATTAACTATGTCATTAATACTCGGTTTACTATCGAACGTGGATATGTAGTCGAAAGCAAAAGGGGCGGCGGTGGCTACATCAGAATTATTAAAGTGACCGTCCATGAACAAAGTGACTTACTGGATCAACTGCTTGGACTTGTCGGCACTGGACTTTCACAAGCCAGCGCGGAAAATTTTGTGTATCGTCTGCTTGAAGAAGAGGTAATTTCCACCCGTGAAGCGAAATTAATGGTAGGAGTAATGGAACGTTCCGTGCTCAATACTGAATTACCCGAACGGGATGAATTGAGAGCAAGAATGATGAAGTCTTTTTTAGCATCACTTAAATATGTGTAAGGCAGGTGGGGAAGTTGATATGTCAAGAATGCCATGAGCGGCCAGCAGCACTCCATTTCACTAAGACGGTGAATGGGGAAATGAGGGAAGTTTATTTGTGTGAGCATTGTGCACAGGAGAAGGGAGAGCATTTATTTAGTGGACATCCCGCTTTTTCTTTAAACAACTTATTGGGAGGACTATTTAATCCGGAGCCACATTTTGCTTCAAACCCTTCGTTTCATCAAAAAGAAATACATTGCGAAAACTGCCATATGACATTCCAGCAATTCCTGCAAAGTGGCAAGTTTGGCTGTGCTCAATGTTACCAATCATTTGATTCAAAGCTGTCATCTATTTTAAAACGCCTCCATGGTGGTAATACTATTCACCATGGAAAGATTCCAGCACGTATGGGCGGTACTCTTCATTTACAAAAAGAGCTCCAGCAATTACGTGAACAGCTTCAGGAAATGATAACAAATGAACATTTTGAACAGGCGGCGAATGTTCGTGATGAAATCCATGCGCTGGAAAAGAAATTGCTGGATGAAGGGGGCGTTCAGTAATGTCTCTTGAACGATTTATAAATCAACAAACAAGTGCCTGGATGAGCGGTACGGGTCCTGACTCGGATGTTGTGCTCAGTACTCGTGTGAGGCTGGCTCGTAATTTAGATAACGTTATGTTTCCAACAATCTTTGCACTGGAAGAAGCCAAAAAAGTGGTGGAACGAATAAACGAAGCCGCTTTTGATAAGTTATCTCTCGAACTTTTAAAAATGGAAGATTTGTCATCGCTTCAAAAAAGAGTCCTGGTGGAAAAACATTTAATCAGCCCCTTTCTAGCGGAAACGTCTCTCTACGGCGCGGCGCTTATTTCAGACCAAGAAGATGTAAGTATTATGGTAAATGAAGAAGACCATGTGCGTATTCAGTGTCTTGCTTCGGGTTTGCAGCTAAAAGAAACGCTGGATAAGGCAAATCGAATTGACGATGTGATTGAACAACAAGTGCAATATGCTTTTGATGAAAAAAAGGGTTATTTAACTGCTTGTCCGACAAATGTGGGCACAGGGCTCCGCGCATCCGTAATGATTCACTTACCCGGTTTAGTGTTGACGCGTCAGATGAACCGGATTATCCCGGCAATTAGTCAATTAGGGCTTGTTGTTAGAGGAATTTACGGGGAAGGAAGCGAAGCTTTAGGTAACATCTTTCAAATTTCAAACCAGTTGACACTGGGTAAATCAGAAGAAGATATTATTAATGATCTTGATAGTATCGTCCATGAGTTAATGTCTCGTGAGCAATCTGCTCGTGATGCATTAATGCAGACGTCCCCTACGCAGCTGGAAGACCGTATTTTTCGGTCTTATGGAATTTTGTCCAACAGCCGTGTTATCGAAACAAGTGAAGCGTTTCAATGTCTGTCAGATGTTAGGTTAGGGATTGATTTGGGGTATATTACTCATATATCGAAAAGCATTTTAAGTGAGTTAATGGTTTTAACACAGCCGGGCTTTCTGCAGCAATATGCAGGCGGGCCGCTTCGGGCGGAAGAGCGGGATATTCGTCGGGCGGCACTAATTCGTGAACGGCTTGAATTTGAAGGAACGAATTGAGATAAGGGGGAAATGGATATGATGTTTGGACGTTTTACAGAGAGAGCACAAAAGGTATTGGCATTAGCGCAGGAAGAAGCGATTCGTCTGGGCCACAATAACATTGGAACAGAACACATCTTACTCGGCCTCGTTCGTGAAGGTGAAGGAATTGCCGCAAAAGCGCTTTATGGTTTAGGTCTTAGCGCGGAAAAGATCCAAGAAGAAGTAGAAGAATTGATTGGAAAAGGTGACGGTGCTTCCAAAACGGTTCATTATACGCCGCGTGCGAAAAAAGTGATTGAGCTTTCAATGGATGAAGCGCGGAAATTAGGTCACTCTTATGTAGGAACAGAGCACATTTTACTTGGTCTTATTCGTGAAGGTGAAGGTGTAGCAGCGCGGGTACTTGGCAATCTCGGTGTCAGTTTGAACAAAGCGCGCCAGCAAGTGCTGCAGCTGCTTGGAAGCAGTGAATCTGGAGGAAGCCAAGGAGGACAGGCATCGAATGTGAGCACACCGACACTTGATGGTCTTGCCCGTGATTTAACGGTCATTGCTCGTGAAGGAAGCCTTGATCCGGTCATTGGCCGCAGTAAAGAAATTCAGCGTGTTATTGAAGTATTAAGCCGCCGCACGAAAAACAATCCTGTTTTAATCGGTGAGCCGGGGGTCGGTAAAACAGCCATTGCTGAAGGTCTGGCCCAACAGATTATTAACAATGAAGTACCGGAGACGCTGCGTAATAAGCGGGTTATGACACTTGATATGGGAACAGTTGTAGCGGGAACAAAATATCGCGGTGAATTTGAAGACCGTCTTAAAAAAGTAATGGATGAAATTCGCCAGGCAGGCAACATTATTTTGTTCATTGATGAACTGCACACATTGATTGGCGCTGGTGGAGCAGAAGGCGCAATTGATGCGTCAAATATTTTAAAACCATCGCTTGCACGCGGAGAGCTGCAGTGCATCGGAGCAACAACACTCGATGAGTACCGGAAATACATTGAAAAAGATGCCGCACTGGAGCGCCGTTTCCAGCCGATTCAAGTGGATGAACCAACGCTTGACGAATCTATTCAAATTTTAAAAGGGCTGCGTGACCGCTACGAAGCGCATCACCGTGTAGCGATTTTAGACGAAGCGATTGAAGCAGCTGTGAAAATGTCCGACCGTTATATTTCTGACCGGTTTCTTCCGGATAAAGCGATCGATTTAATCGATGAAGCGGGTTCAAAAGTTCGTCTTCGCTCCTTTACAACACCGCCGAATTTAAAAGAGCTGGAAGTGAAACTGGAAGCACTGAAGCATGAAAAAGATTCTGCGGTTCAAAGCCAGGAGTTTGAAAAAGCGGCTTCATTGCGTGATGCCGAGCAGAAACTTCGTGAAGAGCTGGAACAAACGAAAAACAGCTGGAAGGAAAAGCAGGGTACAGAAAACAGTGAAGTAACGATGGAAGATATCGCGATGGTTGTCTCAAGCTGGACAGGAATTCCGGTGTCGAAGCTCGCTCAAACGGAAACCGATCGCCTGCTGAACTTGGAGGAAATTCTTCATTCCCGCTTAATTGGCCAGGAAGAGGCAGTCACGTCTATTTCTAAAGCTGTCCGCCGCGCTCGTGCCGGACTCAAAGATCCAAAGCGTCCAATCGGTTCTTTTATTTTCCTCGGACCAACAGGTGTCGGGAAAACAGAACTTGCTAAAGCGCTCGCTGAATCAATGTTTGGTGATGAAGATGCGATGATTCGTATTGATATGTCTGAATACATGGAGAAACATTCAACATCTCGTTTAGTCGGTTCGCCTCCAGGTTATGTAGGCTATGAAGAAGGCGGTCAGCTGACAGAGAAAATCCGCCGCAAGCCGTATTCGGTGGTGCTGCTTGATGAAATTGAAAAAGCGCATCCGGATGTGTTCAACATTTTGCTTCAAGTGCTTGAGGACGGCCGCTTAACAGATTCAAAAGGCCGGACTGTTGACTTCCGCAACACTGTGCTCATTATGACATCAAATGTTGGGGCACAGTCACTGCAAAAAAATAAATATGTTGGCTTTAATATTCAAGACGCAACGCAGGATCATAAAGATATGAAAGGAAAAGTGATGGAAGAATTAAAACGTGCATTCCGTCCAGAATTCCTGAATCGTATCGATGAAATTATCGTGTTCCATGCGCTTGAAAAGAAACATTTGAAAGAAATTGTTACCCTTATGACGGATCAGTTGACAGCACGTTTGAAAGAGCAGGACATTAATGTAGAACTGACAGATAAAGCGAAGGAAAAAATTGCGGATGAAGGATATGATCCGGAATATGGTGCACGTCCATTGCGCCGGGCTCTTCAAAAGCAAGTAGAGGACAGATTGTCAGAAGAGTTACTAAAAGGCAATGTGTTAACCGGACAGCAAGTTGTTGTTGATGTAGATGAAAAAGGAGACTTTATCGTTCGCACAGCAGCTGGATCAGCTTCGTAACGCAATACTAATTATTCGGCGGGTCTATCATGGACCCGCCGTTTTTTATGGAAAGGAGCAGAAATTTGGCTAAAGCAAAAACAAAATTTGTCTGTGGGTCTTGTGGATATGAATCACCAAAATGGATGGGAAAATGCCCAGGCTGCGGTCAATGGAATCAAATGGTTGAAGAAATGGAGATTACCGGAAAACCGAAGCGGACTTTTATGCATTCAGATACCGTCATGGACAAGCCATCCCGGTTGATTGACGTAGAAACGTCCCAGGAACCGAGAGTCGAAACGGACTTAAAAGAATTAAACCGCGTGTTAGGCGGCGGTGTTGTACCTGGCTCACTTGTTTTAATTGGCGGTGATCCAGGAATAGGGAAATCAACCCTTCTTTTGCAAGTTTCTTCCCAGCTTTCTTCAAAAGGAAGCAATGTACTGTACATATCGGGTGAGGAATCGGTTAAGCAAACAAAAATGCGGGCGTCTCGCATGGGGATTAACGATAAGAGTCTTTATATTTATGCGGAAACAAATTTGCAGCTTATTCATTCAGCTATCGAAAACATGAAGCCGGAATTCGTGATCATTGACTCCATTCAAACCGTTCACCATCCGGAAGTAACGTCCGCGCCAGGCAGTGTATCGCAAGTACGTGAATGTACAGCCGAATTAATGCGCATTGCTAAAATGAACAACATTGCTATTTTCATTGTCGGGCATGTGACGAAAGAAGGGGCCATTGCCGGGCCTCGACTGCTTGAGCATATGGTTGATACAGTTCTTTATTTTGAAGGAGAGCGCCATCATACGTATCGTATTTTGCGTGCGGTAAAAAACCGGTTCGGATCAACGAATGAAATGGGTATTTTTGAAATGAAAGAAGCCGGTCTTGAAGAAGTAGCAAATCCATCTGAAATTTTCTTAGAAGAACGGACGAAAGGAACATCCGGTTCTACAGTTGTCGCTTCCATGGAAGGGACAAGGCCGGTGCTTGTGGAAATACAAGCGCTCATTTCGCCAACCGTATTCGGTAATCCAAGGCGGATGGCAACAGGGATTGATCACAACCGGGTCACGCTTATTATGGCTGTACTTGAAAAAAGAGTTGGTCTTCTCCTGCAAAACCAAGATGCTTATTTAAAGGTTGCAGGCGGTGTAAAGCTGGATGAACCGGCGATTGACCTGGCAGTAGCCGTAAGCATTGCGTCCAGCTTTCGGGATGAGCCGACAGGTGCTGCTGATTGTTTGATAGGTGAAGTGGGCCTGACTGGTGAAGTGCGGCGTGTGTCACGCATTGAGCAGCGTGTAAATGAAGCAGCAAAACTTGGCTTTACCCGCGTTATTGTGCCAGCAAATAATATCGGCGGCTGGGCAGCTCCCGCAGGTATAGAGATCATTGGTGTGTCAACGGTGAATGAAGCGCTGAAAACGGTATTTGGCAAATAAGAAAATGAAACTAATCGTATTCGAGTCTCGTATTAATAGCGCGGGGCTCGAAACGTGTTTATAATAAAAAGAATAGGAGGTGAAATAAATATGTTGAAGCGTCTTGTACAGGGTGGGTTCATTATTTTAGGTGGTACGCTTGGCGTATTTCTTCTTTCGGACTTATTTCTTTATTTTCATCTTGATCATCCATTTATAAACAACCCATATGTAACAGCGCTTTTAGGGGCACTCCTTTTCTACCTGCTTACATTTTGGGCGGTAGACTACATCGTGGAGTTTATTAAGTGGATTGAAGATCGGATCGTAAATGCGCCGTTGACAGATATCGTCACTGGTGGACTCGGGTTATTGGTAGGCCTGCTTGTTGCAATGCTGGTCGGCATCCCGCTTTCACAGCTTCAGCTGCCAATCGTCAATACGGTCGTTCCAATTCTTTTGACCATTGGGCTAGGATATCTCGGCTTCCAGTTCGGATTTAAACGCCGTGATGAGCTGACATCTCTTTTTTCATCTAGTAAAGCATCAAAACGGAAAGAAGTTCAGGCAGAAGAAGTATTACCGGCGCCGCCAGCCAAGTCGTTTAAAATCTTGGATACAAGCGTCATTATTGACGGACGGATTGCGGACATCTGTGAGACAGGCTTTTTAGATGGAACGATTGTTATCCCACAATTTGTCCTTGAAGAATTACAGCATATCGCGGATTCTTCTGATACATTAAAGAGAACGAAAGGGCGCCGCGGACTTGATATTTTAAACCGCATGCAAAAAGACGTCCCGATTGATGTGGAAATGACGGAAAAAGATTACGAAGATGTTCACGAAGTAGATTCAAAACTTGTGAAGCTGGCAAAGGATATTGACGGCATCGTCGTGACGAATGACTTTAATTTAAACAAAGTGTGTGAATTTCAAAAAGTGCAGGTGCTCAATATAAACGATCTCGCAAACGCGGTAAAACCGGTCGTCATTCCAGGAGAAGAAATGCACGTGCTAGTAATTAAAGATGGAAAAGAGCAACGCCAGGGCATTGCGTATCTTGATGATGGAACAATGATCGTCGTAGAAGACGGTCGTGATTTTATCGGCAAGCATATTGACGTAATTGTTACAAGCGTTCTGCAGACATCTGCCGGCCGAATGATTTTTGCTAAACCAAAGCATGCATGATGAGAAAGGAAAGGTTTAAACGAATGGATTATTATGTCGTGATTCCGGCTGCCGGAAAAGGGAAGCGCATGAAAGCTGGCATGAATAAAGTGCTGCTTGAGCTTGAAGGACGGCCGCTTATTATTCATACGCTCGCTGTGTTTGAATCGGACACATTCTGTAAAGGAATTGTGTTATCCGTTCATCCTGAGGAACGGATGGAATTTAAGCAGCTTCTAACTGCGCATCAAATTACAAAAGTATGCGCATTGGCTGACGGCGGAAAAGAGCGGCAGCATAGCGTTTACAGCGGCTTAAAAGTACTCCCGCCGGAATCAGACATTGTCCTCGTTCACGATGGGGCAAGGCCGTTTATTACAAAAGAAACGATCACCCTGCTCGTCGAAAGTGCCCGAAATACCGGGGCTGCCATCGCAGCTGTTCCGGTAAAAGACACAATTAAAAAAGCGGAAAGCGGTGCAGTTTCTGAGACGGTGGATCGGGCGAGTCTCTGGTCTGTGCAGACACCGCAAGCTTTTCAAAAAGCAGTTCTCCTTGCCGCACAGCGAAAAGCGGAAGAAGAGAAGTTTTTAGGAACAGACGAATCATCGCTCGTTGAACGGACCGGGTACCCTGTTCAAATTGTCGAAAGTGATTATGATAATATTAAATTGACGACGCCCGAAGATTTATACTTTGCCCGGGCGATTATAGCAAAAAGAAACGAAAGTCAGGTGTGAATAAAATGTTTCGAATTGGACAAGGATTTGATGTACACCAGCTGACAGAAGGGCGGCCGCTTATTATTGGCGGCGTAACCATTCCTCATGAAAAAGGCTTGCTCGGCCACTCGGATGCTGATGTGCTCCTTCATACTGTAGCGGATGCCTGTCTCGGTGCTATTGGAGAAGGTGATATCGGCCGTCACTTTCCGGATACAGACGAAGCGTTTAAAGACGCGGATTCTGCGAAGCTGCTTGAGCATGTTTGGCAGCTCGTAAAAGAAAAAGGCTATGAGCTTGGTAATATTGACTGTACGATCATTGCCCAAAAGCCGAAAATGGCGCCTTACATTGGCGCGATGCAAGAACGAATTGCCCAGCTGCTTGAAGCACAAACAGATCAGGTAAATGTAAAAGCAACAACAACAGAAAAACTTGGATTCCCGGGACGGGGCGAAGGGATTGCTTCGCAGGCCGCCGTCCTATTAGTAAAAAAACAAAGGTAAAAAAGCATCGGAGGAAAAAGCTATGACAAATAACGTGCGTGTTCGTTACGCGCCGAGCCCGACTGGTCATTTACATATTGGGAACGCGCGGACGGCGCTTTTTAATTATTTATATGCTCGTAATCTTGGCGGAACATTCATTATCCGTATTGAAGATACAGACCAAAAGAGAAATATTGAAGGCGGCGAACAAAGCCAGCTGGACTATTTAAAATGGCTTGGCGTTGATTGGGATGAAGGACCCGATGTTGGCGGTGAGTATGGACCATACCGCCAATCAGAGCGTAACGATTTATATAAAAAATATTACGAACAGCTTTTAAAAGAAGGCAAAGCGTATAAATGTTACTGTACAGCGGAAGAGCTTGAAGCAGAGCGTGAGGCGCAGCAAGACCGAAACGAGATTGCGGGTTACTCCGGGAAATGTCGACATTTGACGAATGAAGAGCAAGCCGCCTTAGAAGCCGAAGGACGTCGTCCAAGCATCCGTTTCCTCGTTCCGTCAAGTGAAACCATTTCTTTTAATGATATAGTTAAAGGGGACGTATCCTTCGACTCTGATGGCATCGGCGGCGATTTTGTCATTGTAAAGCAGGATGGGACGCCGACCTACAACTTCGCGGTAGCTGTGGATGACCACTTAATGAAGATGACCCACGTTCTTCGCGGCGATGATCATATTTCCAATACACCAAAGCAGCTGCTTATTTATAAAGCGCTGGGCTTTGAACCGCCAGTATTCGGCCATATGACGTTGATTGTCAATGAAAGCCGGAAGAAATTAAGCAAGCGTGACGAGTCGATTATTCAATTTATCGAACAATATAAAGAACTCGGTTATTTGCCGGAAGCACTCTTGAATTTCATTACGCTGCTCGGCTGGTCACCGAAAGAAGAAGAAGAAATGTATACGAAAGAACAGTTTATCGAACAGTTTGACGCGGATCGTTTATCAAAATCACCAGCATTTTTTGATAAACAAAAGCTTCTTTGGATGAACAATCAGTACATGAAAGAGCAGTCAGTGGAACGGGTTGTTGAGCTTGCCCGCCCACATCTTGTAAAAGCGGGCTTGATTGAAGATTCTCTTTCCCCAGAACAGGAAGAATGGGTGACAAACTTAATCGCGCTGTACCAGGAAAAAATGAGCTATGGTGCGGAAATTGTCGAATTGGCAGACCTTTTCTTTAAAGAAGACCTTTCTTACGAAGACGAAGCAAAAGGCGTTTTGGCAGAAGAACAAGTACCGGAAGTGCTTCGGGCTTTTGCGGACAAAGCGGCTGCCCTTGATCCGTTTGAAGCAGACGGTGTGAAGAAAGCGATGAAAGACGTGCAAAAAGAGACCGGGCATAAAGGGAAAAAGTTATTTATGCCGATTCGAGCTGCAGTCACCGGACAAACGCATGGACCGGATCTTCCAAAAGCGATCGAACTGCTGGGCCGGGAAAAAGTGCTGCAAA
The DNA here is from genome assembly GCF_001750285.1 of Domibacillus iocasae. Classification (GTDB taxonomy): domain Bacteria; phylum Bacillota; class Bacilli; order Bacillales; family Domibacillaceae; genus Domibacillus; species Domibacillus iocasae. The sequence continues at coordinate 44,947 of NZ_MAMP01000008.1, read as the reverse complement.
GACTAAATAACATTCTTGATTAAACGTCTTTCCTGTATATAATAGAGTATATATTCAAAAAACGTTGAAGAGGAAAAGTAAGCGGCAGATGCCTTTCAGAGAGAACCGCCATGGCTGCGAGCGGTTTAGGCCTCTCTGTCCGCAGAAATGCCCCTCTGAGTCTGCGGCTGAACAAAAGTAAGCGGCGGCGGGTACATTCCGTTATCAATTTGGAGTTGGGAAGATGGCACTGCCATTTTTCAAACAGAGTGGAACCGCGTGTACAAAACGTCTCTGTCTATCAGAGGCGTTTTTTTATATGTCTGAAAAAGGGTTTGAGAGGAGTGGCAAGGAAATGTTTAAGGTGTTAAAGCAAGATATTGATACAATTTTTGAGCAGGACCCGGCGGCGAGAAGCTATCTGGAGGTAATTTTAACGTATTCAGGTCTGCACGCTATTTGGTCGCACCGGCTTGCACACGGATTTTACAAACGGAAATTTTATTTTATTGCCCGGGTCATTTCACAGATCAGCCGCTTTTTTACGGGCATTGAAATTCATCCAGGCGCCCGGATTGGCCGCGGCCTTTTTATTGACCACGGTATGGGTGTTGTAATTGGAGAAACTTGTGAGATTGGCGATAATGTAACGCTGTATCAAGGGGTCACGCTTGGCGGGACCGGTAAAGAAAAAGGAAAACGACATCCGACTGTTCTTGATGGGGCATTAATTGCAACGGGTGCTAAAGTGCTCGGTTCCATTACCGTTGGAGAATGTGCACGAATTGGTGCTGGGTCGGTTGTTTTAAAAGACGTGCCGCCGAATTCAACAGTCGTTGGCATCCCAGGACGAATTGTTGTGCAAAATGGAAAAAAGGTAGAGCCAACCGTGAAAGACTTGAACCACAGCAACATGCCCGACCCGGTAGCTGACCGCTTGAAAAGCCTGGAAGCAGAAATTGTTCGTTTAAAAGAAGAAATCAAGAGAGGGGAACATACGAATGTCCGTTAAATTGTACAATACGCTGACGCGCAGTAAAGAAGAATTTGTCCCAATGGAAAAGGGGAAAGTAAAAATGTATGTGTGTGGACCAACCGTTTACAATTACATTCATATCGGCAACGCGCGGCCGGCGATCGTGTTTGACACGGTACGCCGGCATCTTCAATACCGTGGATATGAGGTCACATACGTATCAAATTTTACGGATGTGGACGACAAGCTGATCCGGGCAGCAAATGAACTTGGGGAAGAAGTTCCCGCTGTTGCAGAACGATTCATCAATGCGTATTTTGAAGACACGCATGCGCTCGGCTGCCAAAAAGCAGACGTACATCCGCGCGTAACAGAAAACATTGAGCTGATCGTTGATTTTATTTCAGAACTGGTCAACAAAGGATTTGCATATGAGTCTGGCGGCGACGTGTATTACCGGACACGTAAATTTGACGGCTATGGCAAGCTGTCCCATCAATCGATTGACGAATTAAAAGTTGGTGCCCGCATTGGCGCTGGCGAGAAAAAAGACGATGCGCTTGATTTTGTTTTATGGAAAGCAGCAAAAGAAGGAGAAATATCATGGAACAGCCCGTGGGGGGAAGGGCGCCCAGGCTGGCACATTGAGTGCTCTGCAATGGCGCGCAAATATCTCGGTGATTCCATCGATATTCATGCCGGCGGCCAGGACCTCACATTCCCGCATCATGAAAACGAAATTGCCCAATCAGAAGCATTGACAGGCAAACCGTTTGCCCGCTACTGGCTGCACAATGGGTATATTAATATTGATAATGAAAAAATGTCGAAATCACTGGGCAACTTTGTCCTTGTGCATGACATTATTAAAGAAATTGATCCGCAGGTACTCCGCTTTTTCATGCTGTCTGTTCACTACCGCAATCCAGTCAACTACAACAAAGACTTGCTGGACAGCGCAGCTGCGTCGCTTGACCGGTTGAAAATTGCCTATAAAAACCTAAAGCATCGGAAAGAATCAAGCACCAATTTAACAGAGCATGACGATCAGTGGGTCGGAAAAGTGGATAGCCACCATGTTCGTTTCTTACAAGAAATGGATGATGATTTTAACACGGCCAATGCCATTTCCGTCCTATTTGATTTATCAAAAGATGCGAATGTATATTTGCTCCAAGCGCATACATCAGCTGTCGTTATTGATGCCTTTTTGTCGAAATTTGAAGATATGTTTTTCGTACTCGGTCTGCAGGTGCAGCAGGAAGAATTGCTTGATGAAGAAATTGAAGCGTTGATTGAACAGCGAAACGAGGCGCGTAAAAATCGGGATTTTTCCCGCGCTGACAGCATTCGTGATCAGCTGAAGGACTTAAATATTATCCTTGAAGATACAGCGCAAGGAATTCGGTGGAGACGCGGATGATGAAGCAGCTAGCAGAGCCGTTAAAAGACGCAAGACAGCTGAATGGGCTGGCTCTTGCGTATATGGGGGATGCTGTATACGAAGTATATATACGCAAATTTTTGCTGGAATCGGGCCGGCTAAAACCGAATGACCTGCACCGGGCTTCGACGAAATTTGTATCAGCGAAAGCGCAGGCGGCTCAGCTTCACCGCTTGCGCGAGAATAATTTTTTAACCGAAGAAGAAATAACTGTAGCAAAGCGCGGCCGCAATGCAAAGTCAGGTCATATTCCGAAAAACACAGATGTGCAGACATACAATCACAGTACCGCATTTGAAGCGGTCATCGGTTTTTTATTTTTGACTGGCCAGCTTGAACGAATGGAAGCCATCATATACGACATCTTAGAGAATGGAGGGACGAGCGGATGACACAGGAACAGGAATGGATCGGGGGCCGAAACCCCGTCATGGAAGCGCTGCGTGCCGGACGCGATATTAATAAGCTATGGGTGCAGGAAGGTGCGCAAAAAGGATCGATTCAGCAAATTTTAACGAAAGCAAAAGAGCTGGGCATTCCAGTACAAATAGTGCCGAAGCGAAAAATCGAGCAAATGGTGCCGGAAAATCATCAAGGAGTTGCAGCATCAGTGGCAGCGTATCAATATGCCGAATTGGATGACTTGTTTATGAAAGCAGAAGAGAGCGGACAGCCGCCATTTTTTCTTTTGCTGGATGAACTGGAAGATCCGCATAATCTCGGTTCGATTATGCGGACAGCTGACGCTGTGAGTGCACACGGCATTATTATTCCGAAGCGCCGGTCGGTCAGCTTAACCGCAACAGCCGCAAAAGCGTCAACAGGTGCGATTGAATATATTCCGGTGGCGCGTGTGACGAATCTTGCCCGCACGATAGAAGAACTAAAAGAACGCGGTGTTTGGATTGCAGGAACGGATGCAACAGGCGCGGAAGATTATCGTCGTTTTGACGGGACAATGCCGCTTTGTCTTGTTATTGGAAGCGAAGGCCGCGGCATAAGCCGTCTCGTCAAAGAAAAATGTGATTTTCTCATTCAGCTGCCGATGAGCGGCCACGTTACGTCACTCAATGCTTCAGTTGCGGCATCGCTGCTCATGTATGAGGTGTACCGGAAGCGTCATCCGCTGGAGAACTGACGATGGATATTCTCCTTGTCGACGGCTATAACATGATTGGTGCTTGGCCTGAGCTTCGCCGGCTAAAAGATACAGACTTTGCCGGCGCCCGCGACCGCCTTGTCACCCTAATGGCAGAGTATCAAGGTGTGCATGGATGCCGTGTGATCATTGTGTTTGATGCGCATTTCGTTAAAGGAACAGAAAAAAAATACCGTGATGCTAAAGTAGAGGTTATTTTCACGCGCGAAAATGAAACAGCGGATGAGCGGATTGAAAAAATGGCCATTGAATTAAATAACGTACGTGACCAGGTAACAGTGGCTACATCTGACTATACAGAGCAATGGGCTGTGTTTGGACAAGGGGCTCTCCGCATCTCGGCTCGGGAACTTTTAACAGAGTTGTCCATTACACAAAAAGCGATTCAAAAAAACCTTGGCGAGATCAGTGAGGTCAAGCCGCATGCAAGAATTCCGCTCAGCAAGGAAACTGCTGAAACATTTGAAAAGTGGCGCAGAGGAAAAAAATGAAAGATTGACGAAGAAAAAAATGGTACTGTATACTAATCTTAGATAAGATTGACAGGCGGAGGGGGATGTGTAGGCGTGAACCGTTTATTAAGTGCAGAGATGGATATGTGTAGTGATGAACAACTAGTGGAGCTTGTGCACAACGGAAATAGCGAAGCCCTCGATTTTGTCATTCATAAATACAGGAATTTTGTCAGGGCAAAAGCCCGTTCCTATTTTCTAATTGGAGCCGATAAAGAAGACATTGTGCAAGAAGGCATGATCGGGTTGTATAAAGCTGTCCGCGATTATAAAGGGGACAAGCTTAGCACGTTTCGGGCTTTTGCCGAACTGTGCATTACCCGGCAGATTATTACCGCCATTAAAACGGCCACCCGCCAGAAACATATCCCGCTTAATTCCTATGTATCACTCGATAAACCGATTTATGACGAAGAATCGGATCGGACGCTTATGGATGTGCTGACAGGAACAAAAGCGAGCGACCCACAGGAATTAATTATTAACCGCGAGCAATTTTCAAGCATTGAAGGAAAAGTGAACGAGCTTTTAAGTGATTTAGAGCGGCGGGTGCTTGCTCTTTACCTCGACGGCCGTTCGTATCAGGAAATTTCACAACAGTTGAACCGTCATGTGAAATCAATCGATAATGCCCTGCAGCGAGTAAAGCGGAAACTGGAACGGTATTTGGAATTTAAAGAAATCACCATTCAGTGAAAACTTGACGAAAGACCGCTTTCAATGATACGTTTTAAGAATTGAAATGGTAAGGTGATAAATATGGCGAAAAAAGTGCCTCTTGCGTGTTCTATATGCGGATCACGCAATTACTCGACGACGGTGAATATAACCAGCGGCGAGCGCCTTGAAATAAAAAAATTTTGCGGTGTCTGCAATCAGCATACTGTGCATAAACAGACGAAATGACACCGGCGCATTTCTTTTGGAGGTTTCAGCAAATGTCACGCATCACGCAGTTTTTCCGTAACGTGCGTTCTGAATTGGCCAAGGTCAGCTGGCCGAAACGAAAAGAGCTTACGACATATACGATTACCGTCATTTCGACAGTAGTTTTTCTTGCTCTTTTTTTCTCGGTCGTCGATCTCGGGATTTCGACGCTCGTCCGCTGGGTTTTAGAAATGTAACAGCTGTCTAAAAAATTACTTGAATACACAGTGTTTTTTCCGTGGTATAATGGATAATATGATTGGAATGACGCATCTTGTGTCAGCGCCTTTATGACCCGCATCATGCGGACCTGAAAAGCCCGTTTAACGGGTTTTTTCATTTGGTTCAAATTTACTTTTGTCTAGCTTCAAGCACCATCAGCGATAAACATAAGCGGAGCCTTCTGGAGGCATAAAACGCCTCCGTCAGTGCCCATCTTATGCTTGTCGCTGATAAACAGGCGCCTTGCGCTTTTCATCTTAAAAAGGAGGGAAGGACACAAGTCCCTTTCTATGGAAAAAAATTGGTATGTTGTTCACACGTATTCAGGGTATGAGAATAAAGTAAAAGCAAATTTAGAAAAACGCGTCGAGTCAATGGCAATGCAGGATAAAATTTTTCGTGTCATCGTACCAGAGGAAGAAGAACGCGATGTTAAAAACGGAAAAGAAAAAATTACGAAACGAAAAGTGTTTCCTGGTTACGTCCTTGTTGAAATCGTTATGACGGATGATTCATGGTATGTTGTCCGAAATACACCGGGCGTCACAGGTTTTGTAGGCTCAGCTGGTCACGGCTCTAAGCCAACTCCGCTTCTTCCGGATGAAGTAACATCCATTCTAAAACAGATGGGAATGGAAGATCGCCGTCATGATGCGGACTATGAGCTTGGTGAAACCGTTGTCGTGAAAGACGGTCCATTTGCAGATTTTGAAGGCGTTGTAGAAGAAATTGATCAGGATAAAGGCAAGCTGAAAGTGCTCGTCAATATGTTTGGCCGTGAAACGCCGGTTGAACTTGATTTTGATCAAGTGAATAAATTATCCTGAAAAATGGGTTGAAATCTTGCGTGGAAAGTGATACTATTTTTTAGGTCAGTATGTCTTGTACTGCCTAAGACTCATTTTATAATCATCTTTATCTAAATAAAGATAGACAGAGTGGGAGGGGCAAAGCCCCATGTACCACATCACGGACTTAAGGAGGTGTGTCTCGTGGCTAAAAAAGTAATTAAAGTCGTAAAACTGCAAATTCCTGCAGGTAAAGCAAACCCTGCGCCGCCGGTTGGTCCGGCACTCGGTCAAGCTGGTGTTAACATCATGGGATTCTGTAAAGAATTCAATGCGCGCACAGCAGATCAAGCAGGATTGATCATTCCGGTTGAAATTTCGGTTTTTGAAGACCGTTCATTTACATTCATCACAAAAACTCCGCCTGCAGCTGTTCTATTGAAAAAAGCGGCTGGTATCGAATCAGGATCTGGAGAACCGAACCGCAACAAAGTTGCAACGGTTAAGCGTGATAAAGTGCGTGAAATTGCTGAAACAAAAATGCCTGATCTAAACGCAGCAGACGTTGAAGCGGCTATGCGTATGGTTGAAGGTACTGCCCGCAGCATGGGTATTGTGATCGAAGACTAATCAGTTGTCTGTTTTTTTGGAGGTTGCGATTGAAGTAGGGATACTTTACTCGCAGCCTTTATTCGTGGGAGGTAAATTCCGCTAAAACCACATAAGGAGGAAACAAAACATGGCTAAACAAGGTAAAAAGTTTCAAGATGCGGCGAAACTCGTTGACCGCACGAAACAATATTCAGTAGAAGAAGCAATCGAACTTGTAAAACAAACAAGCACGGTGAAATTTGATGCAACAGTTGAGGCGGCATTCCGTCTTGGCGTTGACCCGAAAAAAGCGGATCAACAAATCCGCGGTGCGCTTGTTCTTCCAAATGGAACAGGTAAAACACAACGCGTTCTTGTATTTGCAAAAGGCGAAAAAGCAAAAGAAGCAGAAGCTGCGGGTGCAGACCACGTAGGCGACAGCGACTTCATTAACAAAATCCAACAAGGCTGGTTTGAATTTGATGTAATCGTGGCAACACCTGACATGATGGGTGAAGTTGGTAAATTAGGTCGTGTTCTCGGACCAAAAGGCTTGATGCCGAACCCGAAAACAGGAACAGTTACATTCGACGTTACAAAAGCCATTCAAGAAATCAAAGCAGGTAAAGTGGAATACCGTGTTGATAAAGCCGGTAACGTTCACGTGCCAGTTGGTAAAGTTTCATTTGAAAGCAGCAAGCTGATCGAAAACTTTACAGCGATTTTTGATACAATGATGAAAGTAAAGCCTTCTGCAGCAAAAGGCGTTTACATGAAAAACATTGCTATTACGTCAACAATGGGTCCTGGCGTAAAAGTAGATGCTTCATCTTTCACAGCAGTTAAAAACTAAGTTGACAACGTGAGGGTTTTCTGTTAAAGTAAAATCTGTTGGGCTCACAAACGTGAGTTATAAGAACATTATGTTCTTGATCCACTTAACCACATATGTACATTTGTACCGAAGACAGCAGGGGCTCTACGCTTAATCATCCTGCCGAGGACTAACGAGATAGATTATGCGGCTTTTTCCGCTTTTCGTGCCTCCGTGTCTTTCGGGATACGGAGGCCTTTTTACGTCTGATGGTATCAAATGATGAGCGGTTCCGCTCGTACAAATATTACAGGAGGTGTAGCAGATGAGCAGCGTTATCGAGAAAAAGCAAGCACTTGTTGGTGAAATCGCCGACAAACTAAAAAACAGCCCATCGACAGTTATCGTTGACTACCGCGGACTTTCCGTGGCACAAGTAACGGAACTTCGTAAGCAGCTTCGTGAAGCAGGCGTTGAGTTCAAAGTATACAAAAATACAATGACTCGCCGTGCAGCTGAGCAGGCAGGCATTGAAGGACTTCAAGAGTTTCTTACAGGTCCAAACGCAATCGCGTTCGGTGCTGAGGATGTTGTCGCTCCAGCGAAGATTTTGAATGAATTCGCGAAGAAAAATGACGCACTTGAAATCAAAGCGGGTGTTCTTGAAGGCAACTTCGTATCTGTTGAGGAAGTTAAAGCACTTGCAGAACTTCCATCACGCGAAGGACTTCTTTCTATGGTACTCAGCGTTCTTCAAGCGCCAATCCGCAACTTCGCTCTTGCAGCGAAAGCAGTGGCCGACCAAAAAGAAGAGCAAGGCGCATAAAAAAGTGCAAGAGGCCGTTTAGATGCGGCAAGCATAGGATGGCTGATGGAAGCGGCCTGAGCCGCTGGATTCGGACAGCCTATGACCTTGAGCATCTGGCCTCTGGAACTGGATTCGAATAAAAAAACATTTTTAAAACACACTAAGGAGGAAATATAAAATGTCTAAAGAGCAAATCATTGAAGCAATCAAAGAAATGTCCGTTCTTGAGTTGAACGACCTTGTAAAAGCAATCGAAGAAGAATTCGGCGTAACAGCAGCTGCGCCAGTTGCAGCAGCAGGTGCTGCAGGCGGCGCAGCAGCAGAAGAACAAACAGAATTCGACCTTATCCTTGCTGGAGCAGGCGACCAAAAAATCAAAGTTATCAAAGCAGTTCGCGAAATCACAGGTCTGGGCTTGAAAGAAGCGAAAGAGCTAGTTGATAACACACCAAAAGCGCTTAAAGAAGGTATCGCGAAAGAAGAAGCTGAAGAGCTTAAAGCGAAACTTGAAGAAGTTGGCGCTTCTGTAGAAGTGAAGTAATTCTTTGATGCAATGGCACAAAAGTCCGCTGGTTTTACAGCGGACTTTTGTTTATTGAAAGGGGAAATAGATTGTGGGAGACCATTATTTTTCCAAAAACCCGAATAGTGAGCACCGTCCGCAGCATTTCACATTTACATTGCGCGGCAAATCGTATACGTTTGAAACAGATTCCGGTGTTTTCTCAAAATCAGAGGTAGACTTCGGTTCCAGGCTGCTGATTGAAACATTTGAATGGCCGGAAATTGATGGACCGATATTGGATGCGGGCTGCGGTTATGGTCCAATCGGCCTTTCGATCGCCTCCGAACAGCCAAATCGAACCATTCATATGATTGATGTGAATGACCGGGCGCTGGTGCTGGCACGTGAAAATGCAAAACGAAATCGTGTTGACAATGTGCATATCTATGAAAGTGATCGGTTGCAAAACGTGTCGGAAGAAGGGTTTGCGGCTGTATTGACAAATCCGCCGATCCGCGCGGGTAAACAAGTTGTTTTTGATATATTACAAACAGGGTTTGCGAAACTTTCAGATGGCGGTGAACTATGGGTCGTTATTCAGAAAAAACAGGGAGCGCCATCTGCTATAAAAGAAATTGAACGGCTGGCCGGTTCATGTGAAGTTGCAGCGAAAGAGAAAGGCTATTTTATTTTGCGCGGGAAAAAATAATTGACCCTAAAAAAACCGTATGCTATTATTGTAAAATGCCAATATAATATTTGGGCCCATTTGTCAATGAGAATATTTTTTTGCCGAAATGGGAACAATGACAACAAAATAGGGCCAATTGTGATAAAAATGAGGTTTTCTTTGACAAAACCTTTTTCTTTTTGTCTTGTTGAGTATGAAAATACTCCGCCTAAAGATAAATTATAGGCAATAATAACGCTTGATTTGAGGGGTGAATCAGTTGACAGGTCAACTAGTTCAGTATGGACGACACCGCCAGCGCAGAAGCTATGCGCGCATTAGTGAAGTATTAGAGTTACCGAATTTGATTGAAATTCAAACAGCCTCCTATCAATGGTTTCTTGATGAGGGTCTGCGTGAAATGTTCCAGGACATTTCTCCAATTGAAGATTTCACAGGTAATCTGGCACTGGAATTTATCGATTACAGCCTGGCAGAACCGAAATATCCCGTAGATGAGTCGAAAGAGCGTGATGTTACGTACTCTGCGCCGCTCCGCGTGAAAGTCCGTCTTTTAAATAAAGAAACGGGCGAAGTGAAAGATCAAGAAGTTTTTATGGGCGATTTTCCGCTTATGACCGAAACAGGAACATTCATTATTAACGGTGCAGAGCGCGTTATCGTTTCCCAGCTCGTTCGTTCTCCGAGTGTATATTATAACGGAAAACTGGACAAAAATGGAAAACGAGGGTTCACTGCGACTGTTATTCCAAACCGCGGTGCGTGGCTCGAGTATGAAACAGACGCCAAAGATATCGTTTATGTTCGTATCGACCGGACACGTAAATTGCCGATTACGGTTTTATTACGTGCGCTCGGGTTTGGCACTGATCAAGAAATCATCGATTTGCTTGGTGATAACGAATATTTACGGAATACGCTTGAAAAAGATAACACGGAAACAACGGAAAAAGCGCTTATTGAAATTTATGAGCGTCTTCGCCCGGGTGAACCGCCGACAGTTGAAAATGCGAAAAGCCTTTTAGTTTCCCGCTTCTTTGACCCGAAACGGTACGATCTTGCCAGCGTAGGCCGTTATAAAATGAATAAAAAGCTTCACACGAAAAACCGTTTGTTCGGACAACGTTTAGCCGAAACGCTGGCAGATCCGGAAACAGGTGAGATTATCGCAGAAGCAGGCACAGTACTTGACCGCCGCGCACTTGATAAAATCATCCCGCATCTGGAAAATGGCGCTTCATTTAAATCATACCGTCAAACAGGCGGCGTGATTGAAGATGACATGACCGTTCAAACAATTAAAGTATATGCGCCAAACAGTGAAGAAGAGCAGGTTATCAATATTATCGGCAACGGTTTCCCGGAAATGAACGTGAAGAACATCACACCAGCAGACATTATCGCGTCAATCGGTTACTTCTTCAACCTTCTTTACGGTGTAGGCGATACAGACGATATTGACCACCTCGGCAACCGTCGTCTTCGTTCGGTTGGGGAATTGTTGCAAAACCAATTCCGTATCGGGTTATCCCGTATGGAACGGGTTGTTCGCGAGCGTATGTCGATTCAAGACACGCAAACGATCACACCGCAGCAGCTGATTAACATCCGTCCGGTTATTGCGTCAATTAAAGAGTTTTTCGGAAGCTCTCAGCTTTCCCAGTTCATGGATCAGACGAATCCGCTTGGTGAATTAACGCATAAACGCCGTCTATCTGCGCTCGGTCCGGGTGGTTTGACACGTGAGCGTGCAGGCTTTGAAGTCCGTGACGTTCATTACTCCCACTATGGCCGTATGTGTCCAATTGAAACACCTGAGGGTCCAAATATCGGGTTGATCAACTCATTGTCATCTTTTGCGAAAGTAAACCGTTTCGGCTTTATTGAAACACCGTACCGCCGTGTTGATCCAGATACAGGGTGTGTAACGGAACGCATAGATTATTTGACAGCAGATGAAGAAGATAACTATGTTGTCGCACAGGCGAATGTGCCTCTAAACGATGACGGGTCTTTTGCTGAAGAAGAAGTCGTTGCCCGTTTCCGCGGTGAAAATACCGTCGTCAAACGTGAGCGTGCAGATTACATGGACGTATCACCGAAGCAGGTCGTATCGGCTGCGACCGCATGTATCCCGTTCTTGGAAAATGATGACTCCAACCGTGCTCTTATGGGAGCGAACATGCAGCGTCAGGCTGTGCCATTGATGCAGCCGGAAGCGCCAATTGTCGGAACAGGTATGGAATACGTATCTGCAAAAGACTCTGGAGCTGCTGTTATTTGCAAACATGAGGGAATTGTTGAACGAGTAGAAGCCCGCCAAATTTTTGTCCGCCGCATTCAAGAAGTAGATGGACAGGAAATAAAAGGCGATCTTGATAAATATAAACTGCAAAAATTCATCCGTTCTAACCAAGGAACTTGCTACAACCAGCGTCCAATTGTTGCAGTGGGCAACCGTGTAACAAAAGGCGAAATTTTAGCAGATGGCCCGTCAATGGAGCTTGGTGAACTTGCCCTTGGCCGTAACGTTCTCGTTGCGTTCATGACATGGGATGGCTACAACTATGAAGATGCGATCATTATGAGTGAGCGCCTTGTAAAAGATGATGTCTATACATCGATTCATATTGAAGAATACGAGTCAGAATCACGTGATACGAAGCTTGGACCTGAAGAAATTACACGTGATATTCCAAACGTTGGTGAAGATGCGCTTCGCAATCTTGACGACCGCGGCATTATTCGTGTTGGTGCGGAAGTAAAAGACGGAGATTTGCTTGTCGGAAAAGTAACGCCTAAAGGGGTTACGGAACTAACGGCAGAAGAACGCCTGCTTCATGCAATCTTCGGTGAAAAAGCACGTGAAGTGCGCGATACATCACTTCGTGTTCCTCACGGCGGCAGCGGGATTGTCCTTGATGTCAAAGTATTCAACCGTGAAGATGGGGATGAATTGCCACCAGGTGTGAATCAACTGGTGCGTGTTTACATCGTTCAGAAGCGGAAGATTTCTGAAGGGGATAAAATGGCCGGTCGTCACGGTAACAAAGGGGTAATCTCCCGTATTTTGCCTGAAGAAGACATGCCGTTCCTGCCAGATGGCACACCGGTTGATATCATGCTTAACCCACTAGGTGTACCGTCCCGTATGAACATCGGACAAGTGCTTGAGCTTCACTTAGGTATGGCTGCGCGCTACCTTGGCATTCATGTTGCATCACCGGTATTCGATGGTGCATCCGAGGATGACGTGTGGGAAACAATTGAAGAAGCCGGCATGAGCCGTGATGCGAAAACCGTCTTGTACGATGGACGCAACGGTGAGCCGTTTGACAACCGTGTATCCGTTGGAATCATGTATATGATCAAGCTTGCGCACATGGTTGACGATAAGCTACATGCCCGTTCAACTGGACCATACTCCCTTGTTACACAGCAGCCTCTTGGCGGTAAAGCCCAGTTCGGCGGCCAGCGCTTTGGTGAGATGGAAGTGTGGGCACTTGAAGCATACGGTGCCGCTTATACATTGCAAGAGATCTTAACCGTAAAATCTGATGATATCGTTGGACGTGTAAAAACATACGAAGCGATTGTCAAAGGCGAAAACGTTCCAGAACCAGGTGTTCCTGAATCATTTAAAGTATTGATCAAAGAGCTTCAAAGTCTTGGTCTCGACGTGAAAATTATGTCGGGCGACGATCAGGAGATTGAAATGCGTGATCTTGAAGATGAAGATGATGTGCAGCAGACCGATACGTTAAATATCGCTCCTGAAGCCGCTGGAATTGAACCAATTGGCTCAACAGATTGAATCATAAATAAAATATAGCATTTCGTCCAAAAAGCGCTCTTAGCGCTTTTTGGGCGCTTTCAAGGAAATCGGTAAAAAGAAAAGGGAGGTAGGCCCCTTGCTGGATGTCAATAATTTTGAGTATATGAAAATTGGTCTTGCTTCACCTGATAAGATTCGTTCGTGGTCTTATGGAGAAGTCAAAAAACCTGAAACAATTAATTACCGTACACTTAAGCCGGAAAAAGATGGCTTGTTCTGTGAACGAATTTTTGGCCCTACGAAAGATTGGGAGTGCCATTGCGGCAAATATAAACGTGTCCGCTATAAAGGCGTCGTCTGTGACCGCTGTGGCGTTGAAGTAACAAAAGCGAAAGTACGCCGTGAGCGTATGGGTCACATTGAGCTGGCAGCACCAGTTTCGCATATTTGGTATTTCAAAGGAATCCCAAGCCGCATGGGTCTTGTTTTGGACATGTCTCCCCGCGCTTTAGAAGAAGTCATTTATTTCGCTTCGTACGTGGTTACGGAATCAGGTGATACAGCACTTGAGAAGAAGCAGCTTCTTTCTGAAAAAGAATTCCGCACTTACCGTGATAAATACGGAAGTAAATTCCAAGCGTCTATGGGAGCAGAAGCAATTAAAAAGCTTTTGCAGGATATTGACCTTGATAAAGAAACAGAGCAGTTAAAAGAAGAATTGAAGTCAGCACAGGGCCAGCGCCGTACTCGTGCGATTAAACGTCTTGAAGTGATCGAAGCATTCCGTCATTCGGGCAACCATCCAGACTGGATGATTTTAGACGTACTGCCGGTTATTCCACCGGAACTTCGCCCGATGGTACAGCTAGATGGTGGTCGTTTTGCTACATCCGATTTAAATGATTTGTATCGCCGTGTTATTAACCGGAACAACCGTTTAAAACGTCTTTTGGATCTTGGTGCCCCAAGCATTATCGTTCAAAATGAAAAACGGATGCTTCAAGAAGCCGTTGATGCACTAATTGATAATGGACGCCGCGGCCGCCCTGTTACAGGTCCAGGTAACCGTCCGTTGAAATCACTTTCACACATGCTGAAAGGAAAACAAGGCCGTTTCCGTCAAAACTTGCTCGGAAAACGGGTCGATTATTCTGGCCGCTCAGTAATCGTCGTCGGTCCAAACTTAAAAATGTATCAATGTGGCCTTCCGAAAGAAATGGCGCTTGAACTCTTCAAGCCGTTCGTGATGAAAGAACTCGTTGAACGTGGTCTTGCACACAACATTAAGAGTGCTAAGCGTAAAATTGAGCGTGTTCAGTCCGATGTGTGGGATGTACTTGAAGAAGTGATCCGTGAGCATCCTGTTTTATTGAACCGCGCACCGACGCTTCACCGTCTCGGTATTCAGGCATTTGAACCAACATTGGTTGAAGGGCGCGCAATTCGTCTTCACCCGCTCGTGTGTACAGCATACAATGCGGACTTTGATGGTGACCAAATGGCCGTTCACGTCCCGCTTTCTGCTGAGGCACAGGCGGAAGCCCGTATGCTGATGCTGGCTGCACAAAACATTTTGAACCCGAAAGACGGGAAGCCGGTTGTTACACCATCACAGGATATGGTTCTTGGAAACTACTACTTAACGCTTGAGCGTGAAGGGGCAGTAGGAGAAGGGTCTATCTTTAAAGACACAAATGAAGCGATTTTGGCGTATCAAAACGGATACGTTCACTTGCACACACGTGTAGCAGTGGCGGCATCATCACTGGAAAACCAAACATTTACAGAAGAACAAAATAAACAGCTGCTTATCACAACGGTTGGTAAATTGATCTTTAACGAAATTTTGCCGGATACATTCCCGTACATTAACGAACCGACAAGCAGCAATCTTGAAGTGAAGACACCAGAGAAATATTTTGTTGATGCGGGTATGAACGTTCCTGAGCATATTGCTAAGCAGGAAGTTGTTGAGCCGTTTAAAAAGAAAATTCTCGGTAACATTATCGCAGAAGTGTTTAAACGCTTCAAGATTACTGAAACATCTAAAATGCTTGACCGCATGAAAGACCTTGGCTTCAGACACTCGACAAAAGCGGGTATTACAGTAGGGGTTGCGGATATCGTTGTTTTAGGTGAAAAAGAAGAAATCTTAAAAGAAGCACAGGCAAAAGTAGATAACGTTATGAAGCAGTTCCGTCGTGGTTTAATTACGGAAGAGGAACGGTATGACCGCGTTATTTCTGTCTGGAGTGCAGCGAAAGATGTTATTCAAGGCAAATTGATGGCGTCTCTTGATAAGCGCAATCCGATCTTCATGATGAGTGATTCCGGAGCCCGTGGTAACGCGTCCAACTTCACACAGCTTGCTGGTATGCGCGGACTCATGGCCAACCCGGCCGGACGTATTATCGAACTTCCGATCAAATCTTCGTTCCGTGAAGGTCTGACGGTACTCGAGTACTTTATTTCAACACACGGTGCGCGTAAAGGTCTTGCCGATACCGCTCTAAAAACAGCCGATTCTGGTTACTTAACACGCCGTCTCGTTGACGTAGCGCAAGACGTTATCGTCCGCGAAGATGATTGTGGAACAGACCGCGGCTTGGAAATCAGTTCGATTAAAGATGGAACAGAAATTATCGAAGCGCTAGAAGAACGTCTTGTTGGCCGCTATTCACGTAAAGCGATCAAGCATCCGGAAACGGGTGAAGTGCTTGTCCGTGAAAACGAACAAATCGATGAAGACTTGGCAAAAATAGTGGTAGAAGCTGGGGTTGAAAAGGTTTGGATCCGTTCTGCCTTTACATGTAATACACGCCACGGCGTATGTAAAAAATGCTACGGACGCAACTTGGCAACCGGCCAGGAAGTAGAAGTGGGTGAAGCAGTCGGTATTATCGCTGCCCAATCAATCGGGGAGCCGGGAACACAGCTTACAATGCGCACATTCCATACAGGCGGTGTAGCTGGAGACGATATTACCCAGGGTCTTCCGCGTATTCAGGAGATTTTCGAAGCGCGTAATCCAAAAGGTCAGGCCATTATCTCGGAAATCAACGGTAACATTACGTCGATTACAGAAGGCCGCGACCGTCAGCAGGAAATTACAATTCAGGGAGATGTGGAGACACGTTCCTATACTGCTCCTTATACAGCTCGCTTGAAAGTAGCAATCGGAGATCAAATTGAACGTGGTCAAGTATTAACGGAAGGGTCAATCGATCCGAAAGAATACTTGAAAATTAAAGATGTGACCTCTGTACAGGAATACTTGTTGCGTGAAGTGCAAAAAGTATACCGTATGCAAGGGGTTGAAATTGGCGATAAGCACGTTGAAGTAATGGTCCGCCAGATGCTTCGTAAAGTACGCGTCCTTGAAGCGGGAGACACCGATGTTCTTCCAGGCAGCCTGCTTGAAATTCATCAGTTCCGTGACGCAAATGAAAAAGTGCTTCTTGAAGGCGGAATTCCGGCAACAGGCCGTCCAATCCTTCTCGGTATTACAAAAGCGTCGCTTGAAACAGATTCCTTCTTGTCTGCTGCATCCTTCCAGGAAACAACTCGTGTCCTGACAGATGCCGCAATTAAAGGAAAACGCGACGAATTGCTCGGCTTGAAAGAAAACGTCATTATCGGAAAACTCGTTCCGGCAGGTACCGGTATGCAGCGTTACCGGCAATCTGAAGCGAATCTAAAAGAAGAAGAATCCGTCACAGTCGAATAATTTTTTATCGGCGCTTGGGATCCTGCAAGCGCCGATAAATTTTTTTGAAAAGAATAGTTGACACTGAAAAACGAAAATGATACTATGATCAAGGTGTTCCTATAAGACCGTATTTTTTGTTCGGAAATAGGAGCAAAACAATCATTGCCACTATTCGCAAAGAACGTTTTTGCAGGTTTGCTGCAAGAACTTTGTTTTTGCCCAAAAATGAGCCACCTGGAAGTGTGGGCTTAGAAAAAAAGGAAGGGAGGATCTTTACATGCCTACTATTAATCAGTTAGTACGTAAGCCTCGTAAATCAAAGATCACTAAATCGAAGTCTCCGGCGCTTAATAAAGGATTCAACAGCTTCAAGAAATCCCAAACAGATGTACTTTCCCCGCAAAAACGCGGTGTTTGCACACGTGTTGGTACAATGACGCCGAAAAAACCGAACTCAGCGCTTCGTAAATATGCACGTGTGCGTTTGAGCAACGGTATTGAGGTAACAGCTTATATCCCTGGTATTGGCCATAACCTTCAAGAGCATAGTGTTGTTTTGATTCGCGGCGGACGCGTAAAAGACTTACCGGGAGTACGTTACCACATCGTTCGTGGTGCGCTTGATACTGCCGGCGTTGAAACTCGTCGCCAAGGCCGTTCTAAATACGGTACAAAACGCCCTAAAGCACCAAAAGCATAATTTTAAAAATGCACATAACTTGAATTTCCGAAAGGAGGAAAAAATATGCCACGTAAAGGCCCAGTAGCAAAAAGAGATGTATTGCCTGATCCGCTTTACAACTCAAAACTCGTTTCTCGCCTCATTAACAAAATGATGGTTGACGGTAAAAGAGGAAAATCCCAAGCAATTCTTTACGCAGCTTTTGACACAATCCGTGAACGTACGGGAAATGATCCAATGGAAGTATTCGACCAGGCGATGAAAAACATCATGCCGGTACTAGAGGTAAAGGCACGCCGTGTCGGCGGAGCTAACTACCAGGTGCCGATTGAAGTTCGTCCGGAACGCCGTACAACACTAGGCCTCCGCTGGTTGGTAAACTATGCGCGCCTTCGCGGTGAAAAAACAATGGAAGAACGCCTTGCAGCGGAAATTATGGACGCAGCAAACAACAGCGGAGCTTCTGTGAAAAAACGCGAAGATACACACAAAATGGCGGAAGCGAACAAAGCATTCGCTCACTACCGCTGGTAATTTTTAAACTAAACTTACACCTAACCTAATTCAGGAAGGAGAAAGATAATAGATGGCAAGAGAGTTCTCCTTAAAAAACACTCGTAACATTGGAATTATGGCTCACATCGATGCTGGTAAAACGACAACGACTGAGCGTATCCTTTATTACACAGGCCGTATCCACAAAATTGGTGAAACGCACGAAGGTGCATCACAAATGGACTGGATGGAGCAGGAGCAGGAGCGTGGTATTACAATCACGTCTGCTGCAACAACTGCTCAATGGAAAGGCCACCGTGTTAACATCATCGATACACCCGGACACGTAGACTTCACTGTTGAAGTTGAGCGTTCACTTCGTGTGCTTGATGGTGCCGTAACGGTTCTTGATGCTCAATCAGGCGTAGAACCGCAAACGGAAACAGTATGGCGTCAAGCGACAACATACGGTGTTCCACGTGTCGTATTCGTCAACAAAATGGACAAATTGGGTGCGGACTTCCTTTACTCTGTTCGTACAATCCATGACCGTTTAATGGCGAACGCACATCCAATTCAATTGCCGATCGGTGCTGAAGACGAGTTCTCAGGCATCATTGACTTAATTGAAATGAAAGCAACTGTATATGGAAATGACCTTGGTACTGAAATAGAGGTTGTAGACATTCCTGCAGATTACCAGGATCAAGCAGAAGAATACCGTGAAAAACTAATTGAAGCGGTTGCTGAGCTTGATGAAGAATTAATGGAGAAATACCTTGGTGGCGAAGAATTGACGAATGATGAAATCAAAGCTGCGATCCGTAAAGGTGTTATCAACGTAGAATTCTTCCCAGTAATGGTTGGTTCTGCATTTAAAAACAAAGGTGTTCAGCTTATGCTTGACGCTGTTATCGACTACCTTCCAGCACCAGTAGATGTACCGGCAATTAAAGGTACGCTTCCGGACAGCGAGGAAGAAGTGGAACGTGAATCTAGCGATGAAGCGCCGTTCTCGGCTCTTGCATTTAAAGTTATGACGGATCCATACGTTGGTAAATTGACGTTCTTCCGTGTATACTCAGGTGTTCTTGCATCTGGTTCATACGTTCAGAACTCAACAAAAGGCAAGCGTGAGCGTGTAGGTCGTATCCTGCAAATGCACGCGAACTCTCGTGAAGAGATTTCGCAAGTATACGCTGGCGATATCGCTGCTGCAGTTGGATTGAAA
The DNA here is from genome assembly GCF_001750285.1 of Domibacillus iocasae. Taxonomy (GTDB): domain Bacteria; phylum Bacillota; class Bacilli; order Bacillales; family Domibacillaceae; genus Domibacillus; species Domibacillus iocasae. Next base: position 25,639 of record NZ_MAMP01000008.1, on the reverse strand, counting down.
GATACAACAACAGGCGATACGCTTTGCGACGAGAAAAACCTTGTTATTCTTGAGTCTATGGAGTTCCCTGATCCAGTTATCTCGCTTTCAGTTGAGCCGAAATCAAAAGCTGACCAAGATAAGATGACAATCGCACTTCAAAAACTGCAAGAAGAAGATCCTACATTCCATGCGCATACTGATCCTGAAACGGGTGAAGTTATTATCGCGGGTATGGGTGAGCTTCACCTTGACATTCTCGTTGACCGTATGCGCCGCGAGTTCAAAGTAGAAGCTAACGTTGGTGCACCGCAGGTATCATACCGCGAAACGTTCCGTTCAAGCGCTCAAGTTGAGGGTAAATTTGCCCGTCAATCTGGTGGCCGTGGACAGTTCGGTCACGTTTGGATCGAATTCTCTCCTAACGAAGAAGGAGCAGGCTTCGAATTCGTAAATGGCATCGTTGGTGGTTCTGTACCACGTGAATATGTTCCAGCAGTTCAAGCAGGTCTTAAAGACGCTATGCAAAACGGCGTTCTTGCCGGTTACCCGCTGATCGATGTTAAAGCCCGTTTGTTTGACGGATCTTATCATGATGTCGATTCATCTGAGATGGCATTTAAAATCGCTGCGTCAATGGCGCTGAAAAATGCAATTTCAAAATGTAACCCAGTGCTTCTTGAGCCGCTTATGAAAGTTGAAGTTGTTATTCCAGATGAATATCTTGGCGATATCATGGGTGATATTACATCACGCCGTGGACGTGTAGAAGGTATGGAAGCGCGCGGTAATGCACAAGTTGTTAAAGCGTTCGTTCCACTTTCTGAAATGTTCGGTTACGCAACGTCACTTCGTTCAAACACGCAAGGGCGCGGTAACTACTCTATGCACTTCGATCATTACGAAGAAGTTCCTAAGAGTGTTATGGAAACAATCATCAAAAAAAATAAAGGCGAATAATTGATTTATACTTCCTAATCAAGTATAAATACTATTGTAAGCTTTCCCTTCTTTCGAAAAACGAGCGTTTTTCGAAAGAAGACCAATATAAACAACTACTAATTTCTATATTTTGAAGGAGGACTTCCTAATGGGAAAAGCAAAATTCGACCGTTCAAAACCACACGTTAACATTGGTACAATTGGCCACGTTGACCATGGTAAAACAACTCTAACAGCTGCAATCACAACTGTTCTTGCAAAAACTGGTGGTGCGGAAGCACGTGCATACGATCAAATCGATGGTGCACCAGAAGAGCGCGAGCGCGGTATCACAATCTCAACTGCACACGTTGAGTACGAAACTGAAACTCGTCACTATGCGCACGTTGACTGCCCAGGACATGCTGACTATGTTAAAAACATGATCACTGGTGCTGCACAAATGGACGGTGGTATCCTAGTAGTATCTGCTGCTGATGGTCCAATGCCACAAACACGTGAGCACATTCTTCTTTCACGTCAAGTAGGTGTACCATTCCTAGTTGTATTCATGAACAAATGTGACATGGTAGATGACGAAGAGCTTCTTGAACTAGTTGAAATGGAAGTGCGCGATCTTCTTTCTGAATATGATTTCCCTGGCGATGACATTCCTGTTATCAAAGGTTCTGCTCTTAAAGCACTTGAAGGCGATGCTGCATGGGAAGAAAAAATCCATGAACTTATGGCTGCGGTTGATGAGTACATCCCAACACCAACACGCGACACTGACAAACCATTTATGATGCCTGTTGAGGATGTTTTCTCAATCACTGGCCGTGGTACAGTAGCAACAGGACGCGTTGAGCGTGGACAAATCAAAGTTGGTGACGTAATCGAAATCATCGGTTTCACTGAAGAGCCGAAATCAACAACTGTAACAGGTGTTGAGATGTTCCGTAAGCTTCTTGATTATGCTGAAGCTGGCGACAACATTGGTGCGCTTCTTCGTGGTGTAGCTCGTGAAGATATCCAACGTGGCCAAGTATTGGCTAAACCAAGCACAATCACACCGCATACAACTTTCAAAGCGGAAGTTTATGTTCTTTCTAAAGAAGAGGGTGGACGTCACACTCCATTCTTCACAAACTACCGTCCACAGTTCTACTTCCGTACAACTGATGTAACTGGTATCTGCAACCTTCCTGAAGGCGTAGAAATGGTTATGCCTGGTGACAACGTAGAAATGTCAGTAGAATTGATTGCTCCAATCGCGATTGAAGAAGGTACTAAATTCTCAATCCGTGAAGGCGGCCGTACAGTAGGCGCTGGCGTTGTAGCAACAATCCAAAAATAAGTTTTCACCCGAAACAGCCCGGTTCCGGCCGGGCTGTTTTTTGTTTGTAAAAAACTTTCGCTCTTGTGTTGCATTCAAAGGAGAAAGCATGTATAATAATCAATGTTGGTTTTTGACAGCGATGATGCGAAAGGTTGCTGACACACCCGGCCGCTTTGCCATGGCGGTGTCGTCAGGGAAAAATTTTCGCGGAGTATGTCTATTAGCTAAATAGGCGATAAAGGAGGGAAAATAATGGCAAAACAAAAAATTCGTATTCGTTTGAAAGCATATGATCATCGTATTCTTGATCAATCAGCTGAGAAAATCGTTGAGACAGCTAAACGTTCTGGTGCAAGTGTATCCGGTCCGATCCCGCTTCCAACTGAGAAATCAATCTACACGATTCTTCGTGCGGTTCATAAGTACAAAGATTCTCGTGAGCAGTTTGAAATGCGTACTCATAAACGTTTAATCGATATCGTGAACCCAACTCCAAAAACAGTTGATTCATTGATGCGTTTAGACTTGCCGTCAGGCGTTGACATCGAAATTAAACTTTAATAAATACATTACTAAAAAATCAGGAGGTGTGACTCATGACCAAAGGAATCTTAGGAAGAAAAATCGGTATGACGCAAGTGTTTGCTGAAAACGGCGAACTGATCCCAGTAACTGTGATCGAAGCAGCACCAAACGTTGTACTTCAAAAGAAATCAGTCGAAAGCGACGGCTACTCAAGTGTTCAACTAGGTTTTGAAGACAAGCGCGAAAAGCTTGCAAACAAACCATTGCTTGGACACGTGAAAAAAGCAGGCGAAGGCATCGCACCTAAGCGCTTCATTCGTGAGTTCCGTAACATCGACAGCGATCTTGAAATTGGTCAAGAAGTCAAAGTTGATATTTTTGCAGAAGGCGACATCGTCGACGTAACAGGGATTTCGAAAGGGAAAGGCTTCCAGGGTGCGATTAAACGCCACGGACAAAGCCGCGGACCTATGTCCCATGGTTCACGCTACCATCGTCGTCCAGGTTCAATGGGACCTGTAGCGCCAAACCGCGTGTTTAAAAACAAACTTCTCCCTGGCCGTATGGGTGGAGAGCAAGTAACAGTACAAAACCTGCAAGTCGTAAAAGTGGACGCTGAGCGCAACGTTCTTTTAATTAAAGGTAACGTTCCAGGATCCAAAAAAGCCTTGATCCAGGTTAAAACTGCGATTAAAGCAAACTAATTAACTTTTACAGGGAAGGAGGAAACAGAAATGGCTAAAGTTAAAGTATTAAACCAAACAGGTTCTGAAGTCGGCGATATCGAACTAAACGATGCTGTATTCGGAATCGAACCAAATGAACACGTCGTATTTGAAGCAGTGGTTATGCAGCGCGCATCTTTGCGTCAAGGTAACCACAAAGTTAAAAATCGTTCGGAAGTTCGCGGCGGCGGTCGTAAACCTTGGAAACAAAAAGGAACTGGACGTGCGCGTCAAGGTTCTATCCGTTCTCCACAATGGCGCGGCGGTGGTGTGGTCTTCGGTCCAACTCCACGCAGCTACAGCTACAAATTGCCAAAGAAAGTACGTCGTCTTGCATTGAAATCTGCTTTGTCATCAAAAGTACAAGAGCAAAACATTCTTGTGTTGGAAGCTTTGTCATTCGACGCGCCAAAAACAAAAGAATTCATTGCAGTATTGAAAAACTTGTCTGTTGACTCAAAAGCATTGATCGTAACAGACACAGTAAATGAATTCGTTGCATTGTCAGCTCGCAACATCCCTGGTGTAACAGTGGTTGAAGCATCTGGCATCAACATCCTTGACCTGCTTGGGCATGATAAACTTATCATGACAAAAGCAGCGGTTGAAAAAGTAGAGGAGGTGCTTGCATAATGGATGCACGCGATGTGATTAAGCGCCCCGTTATTACTGAACAATCTATGGCTGTAATGGCTGACAAAAAATATACTTTTGAAGTGGACGTACGGGCAAACAAAACGCAAGTGAAGACTGCTGTTGAAGAAATCTTCGGCGTGAAAGTTAAAAACGTTAACGTCATGAACTACAAAGGTAAATTCAAGCGTATGGGACGTCATGCTGGCTATACAAACAAACGCCGTAAAGCAATCGTTACATTAACGCAAGACAGCAAAGAAATCGAACTTTTCGAAGCGTAATAAACGCATAAAATAGAAGAGGAGGGACACGAAATGGCGATTAAAAAGTACAAACCGACCACAAATGGTCGTCGTAATATGACATCTTTGGATTATGCTGAAATTACAACAAGCACACCAGAGAAATCATTGCTTGAGCCGTTGAAAAAGAAAGGCGGCCGTAATAACCAAGGTAAAATCACAGTTCGTCATAGAGGCGGCGGTCATAAGCGTCAATACCGTATCATTGACTTTAAACGTGATAAAGATGGCATTCCAGGACGCGTTGCTACGATCGAATACGATCCGAACCGTTCGGCGAACATCGCACTCGTGAATTATGTTGACGGAGAAAAACGCTACATCCTAGCTCCGAAAAACATCCAGGTTGGAACGGAAATCATGGCTGGACCGGAAGCAGATATTAAAGTAGGAAACGCACTTCCACTTGTAAATATCCCGGTTGGTACAGTGATCCACAACATTGAATTGAAACCAGGCAAAGGCGGACAATTAGTTCGTTCTGCAGGAACTTCAGCTCAAGTACTTGGTAAAGAAGGTAAATATGTTCTTGTACGCTTAAACTCTGGCGAAGTGCGCATGATTCTTGCAACATGCCGCGCAACAATCGGCCAAGTTGGTAACGAGCAGCATGAACTTGTAAACGTTGGTAAAGCAGGACGTTCACGCTGGTTGGGCAAACGCCCTACAGTACGTGGTTCTGTAATGAACCCTAATGACCATCCACACGGTGGTGGTGAAGGACGCGCGCCAATTGGGCGTAAAGGTCCTGTTACACCATGGGGCAAACCAGCTCTTGGTTACAAAACTCGTAAAAAAGTTAACAAATCCGATAAATTCATCGTTCGTCGTCGTAAAAAATAACGTAATTGTCCTACGGTTCCTAGAGCGAACCGTAGACCAATCACGAAGGGAGGTACACAAATGGGCCGCAGTTTGAAAAAAGGACCTTTTGTTGATGATCACTTATTCAATAAAGTTGAAAAGTTAAACGAGACGGAAAAGAAACAAGTTATTAAAACTTGGTCACGCCGTTCTACAATTTTCCCAACATTCATCGGACACACTATCGCAGTGTATGATGGGCGTAAACACGTACCTGTATACGTAACTGAAGATATGGTTGGACATAAACTTGGTGAATTCGCGCCAACGCGTATGTATAAAGGACACGTTGCTGACGATAAGAAAACAAGACGTTAATTGAGAGGAGGATAACACAATGGAAGCTAAAGCTGTCTTAAGAACAGTACGCATTGCTCCTCGTAAGGTGCGTCTAGTGATTGACCTGATCCGAGGCAAGCAAGTTGGAGAAGCGGTGGCGATCTTGAAGCATACGCCTAAAACGTCATCTCCTGTAATTGAAAAACTTTTAAACTCTGCTATTGCAAATGCAGAGCACAACTATGATCTTGATATAAACAACCTTGTTGTTACACAAGCTTTCGTAGACGAAGGACCAACATTGAAACGTTTTCGTCCACGTGCAATGGGACGTGCAAGCGCAATTAACAAACGCACAAGCCACATCACAATCGTCGTGGCAGAAAAAAAGGAGGGATAATTCGTGGGTCAAAAAGTACATCCTCATGGACTGCGCGTCGGGATCATTCGCGACTGGGATTCTAAATGGTACGCTGAAAAAGACTACGCTGATCTTCTTCACGAAGATTTGAGAGTACGCGGATACATCGAAGAACGTCTTAAAGATGCTTCTCTATCCCGTGTTGAAATCGAACGTGCTGCAAACCGCGTGAACGTCACTGTTCATACTGCTAAACCTGGTATGGTTATCGGTAAAGGTGGTTCTGAAGTAGAAGCACTTCGTAAAGCTTTAAATGAAATTACAGGCAAACGTGTTCACATTAACATTGTTGAAGTGAAACGTGCTGACCTTGATGCAAAACTAGTAGCGGAAAACATCGCTCGCCAGCTTGAAAACCGTGTATCATTCCGCCGCGCTCAAAAGCAGGCTATTCAACGGACAATCCGTTCTGGTGCAAAAGGAATTAAAACACAAGTTTCAGGACGTCTTGGCGGAGCTGAGATTGCCCGTGCTGAACATTACAGTGAAGGATCAGTTCCACTTCATACTCTTCGCGCCGACATCGACTATGCACATGTTGAAGCAAATACAACATACGGCAAGCTTGGCGTAAAAGTATGGATCTACCGTGGAGAGGTTCTTCCAACGAAGAAGCAAATTCAGGGAGGAGGCAAATAATATGTTGTTGCCAAAACGCGTGAAATATCGTCGTGTACACCGCGGCAAAATGCGCGGTCAAGCGAAAGGCGGAACAGAAGTGGCATTTGGTGAATATGGTCTTCAGGCTGTTGAAGCTTCATGGATCACAAACCGTCAAATCGAATCTGCCCGTGTCGCAATGACTCGTTACATGAAACGTGGCGGTAAAGTGTGGATTAAAATTTTCCCTCACAAACCATATACGAAAAAACCTCTTGAAGTACGGATGGGTTCCGGTAAAGGGGCACCTGAAGGATGGGTAGCGGTTGTTAAACCAGGTAAGATCATGTTTGAAATTGCCGGCGTTTCTGAAGAAGTGGCACGCGAAGCACTTCGCTTAGCTGCACATAAGCTTCCAATCAAATGCAAAATCGTAAAACGCGAAGAAATTGGTGGTGAATCAAATGAAAGCTAATGAAATCCGTGAACTTACCACTGCTGAAGTTGAACAACAAGTAAAGTCGCTCAAAGAAGAACTTTTCAATCTTCGCTTTCAATTGGCTACGGGACAGCTTGAGAATACGGCCCGTATTCGTGAAGTACGTAAAGCAATCGCCCGCATGAAAACCGTGATTCGTCAACGGGAAATTGATAATCGATAATTGAAAGGAGGTTTGCACGATGAGCGAACGCAATCAGCGCAAAGTTTACACGGGCCGTGTTGTTTCTGACAAAATGGATAAAACAGTAACGGTTCTTATTGAAACATATAAAACACACAAGCTTTATGGCAAACGCATAAAGTACACTAAAAAGTTTAAGGCTCATGATGAGAACAACGAAGCGAAAATCGGTGACGTAGTGCGCATCATGGAAACACGCCCGCTTTCTGCAACAAAACGTTTCCGCCTTCTAGAAGTAGTGGAAAAAGCAGTAATCATCTAATTAATGTTCGGATAGATGTTATAGTCCGAAAGGAGGTAACCTAAATGATCCAGCAAGAATCACGTTTAAAAGTAGCTGACAACTCTGGTGCTCGTGAAGTACTAACGATTAAAGTCCTCGGTGGTTCCGGCCGTAAAACAGCTAATGTCGGTGATGTAATCGTATGTACAGTAAAACAAGCAACACCAGGTGGCGTTGTCAAAAAAGGTGAAGTGGTAAAAGCGGTTATCGTTCGTACGAAACGCGGCGTTCGCCGTAATGACGGTTCCTACATCCGCTTCGACGAAAACGCGTGCGTCATCATTCGTGACGACAAAAGCCCACGTGGCACACGTATTTTCGGCCCGGTTGCCCGCGAACTTCGCGACAGCAATTTCATGAAGATTGTTTCCTTAGCTCCGGAAGTAATCTAATTGAACTGAATAAATAAAAGGCCATCAAGGAGGTGCGCAACATGCACGTGAAAAAAGGCGATAAAGTCATGGTCATCACAGGTAAAGATAAAGGCAAAACAGGCGTTGTTCTTGCAGCTTTCCCTAAAAAAGACCGTGTCCTTGTTGAAGGAATCAACATCGTGAAAAAGCACGCGAAACCTTCACAATTAAATCCGCAGGGCGGCATCCTAAGCCAGGAAGCAGCTATTCACGTATCCAACGTTATGCTGTTGGATCCGAAAACAAACGAACCTACTCGTGTAGGTTATAAAGAAGTGGACGGCAAAAAAGTCCGCGTAGCAAAAAAATCCGGTGAAATTCTAGATAAATAAAAAGTTCAAGAAGGGAGGTATTCTAAATGAACCGCCTTAAAGAAAGATATCAAAAAGAAATTACACCTGCTCTTGTGAGCAAGTTCAACTATATGTCAGTTATGCAAGTGCCTAAAATTGAAAAAATCGTTGTAAACATGGGTGTTGGTGAAGCAGTCCAAAACGCTAAAGTGTTGGATACAGCTGTTGAAGAATTAACTCAAATCACTGGCCAAAAGCCAATGGTTACAAAAGCGAAAAATTCAATCGCAGGATTCCGTCTTCGTGAAGGTATGCCAATCGGTGCGAAAGTAACTCTTCGCGGCGAGCGCATGTACGAATTCCTTGATAAACTTGTTTCTATTTCACTTCCACGTGTACGTGACTTCCGCGGCGTTTCTAAAAAAGCGTTCGACGGTCGTGGCAACTACACTCTTGGTGTAAAAGAACAGTTAATCTTCCCTGAGATTGATTACGATAAAGTATCAAAAGTACGCGGCATGGACATTGTTATCGTCACTACTGCCAACACGGACGAAGAAGCTCGTGAATTGTTAACACAAATTGGAATGCCGTTCCAAAAGTAATCGCTATATAAGGGAGGCGAAAACGTGGCTAAAAAATCAATGATTGCGAAACAAAAACGTACACAAAAGTTTAAAGTGCAAGAGTACACACGTTGCGAACGCTGCGGACGTCCACACTCTGTATTACGCAAATTTAAACTTTGCCGTATTTGTTTCCGTGAACTAGCTTATAAAGGTCAAATTCCTGGCGTTAAAAAAGCCAGCTGGTAATACACTGATTCCGGAAGGAGGTAATTATAAATGGTTATGACAGATCCGATTGCTGACTTGCTGACTCGCATCCGTAATGCGAACATGGTTCGTCATGAAAAACTGGAAGTACCTGCTTCCAAAATTAAACGTGAAATCGCTGAAATCTTAAAACGTGAAGGATTCGTCCGTGACGTTGAGTTCATCGAGGATGACAAACAAGGTGTTATCCGTATTTTCTTGAAATACAGCGGCAACGAGCGTGTAATCACAGGCTTAAAGCGTATTTCTAAACCAGGTCTTCGCGTTTATGCGAAAGCTGATGAGGTACCACGTGTTCTTAACGGACTTGGTATTGCGATTCTTTCTACATCCACTGGTGTAGTAACTGATAAAGAAGCCCGCGCTAAACAAGTAGGCGGCGAAGTACTCGCTTACGTTTGGTAATAATCTTTTAAAGAATGGAGGTGCGAAACTATGTCACGCGTAGGTAAAAAAGTAATCGAGCTTCCAGAAGGCGTTACGATTACAAACAATAATAATGAAGTGACTGTCAAAGGTCCTAAGGGAGAATTGACTCGTCAGTTTAATAAAGCTTTGACAATTGAAATTGAAGGCAGCAACGTAACTGTCGTTCGTCCTTCAGATTCAAAAGAACACCGTACAATCCACGGAACAACTCGTGCGCTTATTGCCAATATGGTAGAAGGCGTATCAAAAGGGTTCGAACGTAACCTTGAGTTAGTTGGGGTCGGTTACCGTGCACAAAAACAAGGAACAAAACTTGTTTTGAGTGTAGGTTATTCACACCCAGTAGAATTCGAAGCTGAAAACGGCATCGAAATCGACGTTCCTGCAAATACAAAAATCAGCATTAAAGGGATCGACAAAGAGCGCGTTGGAGCAATCGCTGCCAACATCCGCCAAGTTCGTCCTCCTGAGCCGTACAAAGGCAAAGGTATCCGTTATGAAGGCGAGCAAGTTCGCCGCAAAGAAGGTAAAACAGGTAAATAATGCCGCATAGGCATCAGAAAGGAGTGACCTCGGGATGATCACAAAAGCTGATAAAAACAAAACGCGTAAAAGACGCCACGCCCGTGTACGTGCGAAAATCGCCGGTACAGCTGCGCGTCCTCGCTTGAACGTATTCCGTTCAAACAAGCACCTTTACGCTCAATTGATTGATGATGCAAATGGTGTTACACTTGCAAGTGCTTCAACTATTGAAAAAGATTTCGGTCTTGAATCAACAGGCAACCAGGAAGCTGCTGCGAAAGTTGGCGAATTGCTCGCTAAACGCGCAACTGAAAAAGGTGTCGCTTCTGTTGTATTCGACCGTGGGGGCTACCTTTACCACGGCCGCGTTAAAGCCTTGGCTGACGCTGCACGTGAAAATGGCCTTGAATTCTAATAAAAGGAGGGACACATTTAATGCGTCGCATTGATCCAAACAAACTCGAACTTGAAGAACGCGTAGTAACGGTCAACCGTGTTGCGAAAGTTGTAAAAGGTGGACGTCGTTTCCGCTTCACTGCACTCGTTGTCGTTGGCGATAAAAATGGTAATGTCGGTTTTGGAACTGGTAAAGCACAAGAAGTTCCAGATGCAATTCGTAAAGCAATTGAAGATGCGAAGAAAAATCTAGTATTCGTACCGATGGTTGGCACAACTTTGCCACACCAAGTAATCGGTCAATTTGGTGCGGGTTCAGTCCTATTAAAACCTGCTTCTGAAGGTACTGGAGTTATCGCAGGCGGACCTGTCCGTGCGGTACTTGAACTTGCTGGTGTTGGTGACATTCTCTCCAAATCACTTGGTTCAAACACACCGATCAACATGGTTCGTGCTACAATTGAAGGACTTAAAGAATTGAAAACAGCTGAAGAAGTGGCAAAACTTCGCGGCAAGTCTGTAGAAGAACTGTTAGGATAAGGAGGGAATCATAATGGCTGAAAAATTACAAATTACCCTCACTCGCAGCCTGATCGGACGTACGCAGGATCAGCGCGAAACTGTTAAGGCACTTGGTCTCCGCAAAATGCATCAAACGGTTGAGCAAAACGACAACCCGGCAATTCGCGGCATGATCAACAAAGTGTCTCATCTTGTGACTGTTACAGAAAAATAATTTCATTTTATAGAACAAGGAGGTGCAAGAGCATGAAACTTCATGAATTGAAACCAGCTGCAGGTTCCCGCAAAGAACGCAACCGTGTTGGACGCGGTACAGGTTCCGGTAACGGTAAAACGGCAGGTAAAGGTCATAAAGGTCAAAACGCACGTTCAGGCGGTGGTGTCCGTCTTGGATTTGAAGGTGGACAAACTCCTTTATTCCGTCGTCTTCCAAAACGCGGCTTCACAAACGTGAATCGTAAGGAATACGCAGTTGTGAACATCGATACATTGAATCGTTTCGAAGAAGGAACAGAAGTTACACCTGAACTTCTTATCGAAAGCGGCATTGTGAAAAGCGAAAAAGCAGGAATCAAAATTCTTGCGAACGGCAACGTAGAGAAAAAGCTTACTATTAAAGCGCACAAATTCTCTGCTGCTGCGAAAGAAGCAATTGAAGCGGCTGGCGGTAAGATTGAGGTGATCTAATGTTTCGCACAATCTCCAATTTTATGCGTGTGGGTGATATAAGAAATAAGATTATATTCACCCTCCTTATGTTAATCGTGTTCCGGATCGGCACATTCATTCCTGTTCCCTATGTTAATGCGGATGTTCTCCGCATGCAGGAGCAGGCTGGACTTATTGGATTCCTTAATACGTTCGGCGGAGGAGCGCTTCAAAACTTCTCAATTCTCGCAATGGGGATTATGCCTTACATTACCGCGTCCATTATCGTACAGCTTTTGCAAATGGATGTTGTTCCTAAATTTACTGAATGGTCGAAGCAAGGTGACGTTGGACGGCGCAAACTTACTCAGTTTACCCGCTATTTCACAATCGTGCTCGGCCTCATTCAAGGTTTTGGAATGTCGTATGGGTTTAACCGTTTATATGGCGGATTACTTGTCGAAAATAGCAGTGTTGGCGGCTATGTGCTTATTGCATTAGTGCTGACGGCAGGTACTGCTTTTCTTATGTGGCTTGGAGAACAAATCACAGCTAAAGGAGTCGGCAACGGAATCTCGATTATCATTTTCGCCGGAATTGTGGCGGCCATTCCTGGAGCAGTAAACCAAATTTATGCACAGCAAATTGAAGGGGCGGGCGATCAGCTCTTCCTGCGCATTGTTGTTCTTCTTTTGATTTTGCTTGCGGTACTGGCGATTGTTGTTGGGGTTATTTTCTTTCAGCAGGCGCTGCGGAAAATCCCGATTCAATACGCGAAACGTGTTGGAGCAGGTGGCGGCATGGCACCGGTTGGCGGCCAGTCGACCCATCTTCCATTGAAAGTAAACGCGGCGGGGGTTATCCCGGTTATCTTTGCTATTTCGTTCTTGATCACCCCGCAGACTATTGGTTCATTTTTTGGTTCAAATGATGTGACGACAACCATTCAGAACATCTTTGACTACACGAAACCGGTCGGCATGGCGATCTACGTTGCATTGATTGTTGCGTTTACGTATTTCTATGCTTTCATTCAAGTAAACCCTGAACAAGTTGCTGATAACTTGAAAAAACAGGGTGGGTATATTCCGGGCATTCGCCCTGGGAAGAACACACAGGATTATTTGACAAATGTGCTTTACCGTCTGACTTTTGTCGGTGCAATTTTCCTTTCAGCCGTTGCTGTGCTGCCTGTTTTCTTCATTCAATTCGCGGGTCTTCCACCAGCGGCGCAAATTGGCGGTACTAGTCTTTTGATCGTCGTCGGTGTGGCACTTGAAACAATGAAGCAGCTTGAAGCACAACTTGTAAAGCGTCATTATAAAGGCTTTATGAAGTAAGCAAGGTGATAGTGTGTGACTCACTTCACTCAATCAGACTGAGGGGGTATATCGATGAATCTCGTGTTAATGGGATTGCCTGGTGCCGGTAAAGGGACTCAGGCAGAGAAAATTGTTGAAAAGTACGGCGTGCCGCACATTTCAACAGGGGACATGTTCCGTGCTGCAATGAAGGATGAAACGGAGCTGGGCTTAAAAGCAAAATCATTTATGGATAAAGGCGAACTCGTTCCGGACGAAGTAACGATCGGGATTGTCAACGAACGCCTTGCGAAAGCGGACTGTGCAAAAGGCTTTCTATTAGATGGCTTCCCGCGTACAGTGGCGCAGGCAGAAGCGCTTGAAGACATTCTGGCCGGCCTTAACCGTAAAATTGATTACGTTATTAATGTCGAGGTTGACCAAGACATTTTAATGGGACGCTTAACAGGCCGCCGCATTTGTAAAAGCTGCGGTGCAACGTATCATCTGGAATTCAACCCGCCATCTCAGGAAGATAAATGCGACCGCTGCGGCGGCGAATTGTATCAACGTGCAGATGATAATGCGGAAACGGTTCAGAACCGTCTTGACGTGAATGTAAAGCAAACTGCACCATTGCTTGCTTTCTATAGCGAAAAAGGATATTTGAAAAACATTAACGGCCAGCAGGATATCAATGTTGTCTTTGAAAATATTGATGAGCTCCTTAAAGGTCTCCGTAACTAATGATCATTTGTAAAACCCCTCGTGAACTGGAGATTATGAAAGAAGCGGGGCGTATTGTCGCGCTTACACATCAGGAACTGCAAAACCATATTTCTCCCGGGATAAGTACGATGGAGCTGGATGCTGTTGCTGAAAACTTCATTCGAAGCATGGATGCAGCACCTTCTTTTAAAGGGTATAATGGTTTTCCTGGCAGCATTTGCGCTTCTGTAAATGAAGAGCTTGTGCACGGGATTCCCGGCAGCCGTACATTAAAAGAAGGGGACATTATCAGCATTGATATCGGTGCTTATTATAAGGGGTATCATGGCGACTCGGCCTGGACATACGCTGTCGGCCGGATTGCACCTGAGACGGAGAAGCTTCTCGACGTAACAGAGGAATCGCTTTACATCGGACTCAATGAAGCGAAACCGGGTGAACGTCTTTCTACCATCTCCCATGCGATTCAAACGTATGTGGAATCGAATGGCTTTTCAATCGTTCGTGAGTATGTTGGGCACGGTGTTGGGCAGAACCTCCATGAGGCTCCGCAAATTCCTCATTACGGTCCGCCGGGAAAAGGGCCGTTGCTAAAACCTGGTATGGTGCTCGCGATCGAACCGATGGTCAATGCCGGTCGTCGTTACGTAAAAACACTTGAGGATAATTGGACTGTCGTTACACAGGATGGAAAAATGTGTGCTCATTTTGAACATACAATTGCGATAACCGAAACAGGCTTCGACATTTTGACGAAAGCCTAGGCAGCAGCCAAACGGATGAAAAGTGAAGGGAGATGAACTAAATGGCGAAAGACGATGTAATTGAAATTGAAGGTACAGTCACTGAAACTTTGCCAAACGCCATGTTTAAGGTAGAATTGGAAAATGGGCATACTATTTTAGCGCACGTTTCAGGCAAAATCCGTATGCATTTTATCCGTATCTTGCCTGGTGATAAAGTAACAGTAGAACTTTCACCGTATGACTTAACACGCGGACGGATCACGTACCGTTACAAATAACATATATGGCGCTCCGGACTATGAAGGAGGTTGGAGAAATGAAAGTAAGACCATCAGTTAAGCCAATCTGTGAGAAATGCAAAGTCATTCGCAGACGCGGCAAAGTTATGGTTATTTGTGAAAACCCTAAGCATAAACAAAAACAAGGCTAATATTAAAGGGAGGTGCACATTTTATGGCACGTGTAGCAGGTGTTGATATTCCACGCGATAAGCGTGTAGTTATCTCATTAACTTATATTTTCGGAATCGGCAGACCAACGTCTGAACAAATTCTTGAAGAAGCAGGCGTTTCACAGGACACTCGTGTACGCGATTTAACGGAAGATGAATTAAACAAAATCCGTGAAATCGTTGACCGCTTGAAAGTAGAGGGTGACCTTCGTCGTGAAGTATCTCTTAACATTAAACGTTTGATGGAAATCGGTTCATTCCGTGGTATCCGTCATCGCCGTGGACTTCCAGTACGTGGACAGAACACGAAAAACAACGCGCGTACTCGTAAAGGCCCGCGTAAAACTGTAGCGAACAAGAAAAAATAATTGGTAAAGGAGGCAGAATTAAGACATGGCTCGTAAACAACAAACTCGTAAGCGTCGTGTGAAAAAGAATATCGAATCTGGTATTGCTCACATCCGCTCAACGTTCAACAATACAATCGTCACTATTACAGACGTTCACGGTAACGCTCTATCTTGGTCAAGTGCAGGTGCCCTTGGTTTCAGAGGATCACGTAAATCCACTCCGTTTGCTGCTCAAATGGCTGCTGAAACAGCTGCGAAAGCATCAATCGAACATGGTATGAAAACTCTTGAAGTAACAGTAAAAGGTCCAGGTTCAGGCCGTGAAGCTGCTATTCGTGCGCTTCAAGCAGCAGGTTTGGAAGTTACTGCAATTAAAGACGTAACTCCAGTACCTCACAATGGCTGCCGTCCTCCAAAACGTCGTCGTGTTTAATCTTCCTGCATAAAGGAGAACTATTCCGGTTATAATGGAAAATTGACTGTTTTGATTCAGGAATTGACCACTTGTTTTGTAAAATCGGGAATGGTAAACATGGGGAATTTCGGATTACCGGAATTTCGACGTATTCAAGGAGGGAAAATGGAATGATCGAAATTGAAAAGCCAAAAATTGAAACGGTTGAGATCAGCGATGATGCTACGTTTGGAAAGTTCGTCGTGGAACCACTTGAACGCGGATATGGTACAACTCTAGGGAACTCCTTGCGTCGTATTTTATTATCTTCACTTCCGGGTGCCGCAGTGACAGCCATTCAGATTGATGGTGTACTGCACGAATTCTCAACAATTGAAGGCGTCGTAGAAGATGTTACGTCGATCATTTTGAACATTAAAAAATTAGCGCTTAAGATTTATTCCGATGAGGAAAAAACGCTTGAAATTGATGTTCAAGGTCCAGGAACGGTAACGGCTGCCGACATTACTCATGACAGCGATGTGGAAATTTTAAATCCTGATCTGCATATTGCGACATTGGGCGAAAATGCCAATTTCCGTATGCGCTTGACGGCACAACGCGGCAGAGGGTACAACCGGGCTGATCACAACAAAAAAGAAGATCATCCAATCGGCGTCATTGCGATCGACTCCATCTATACACCTGTATCGCGTGTGAACTTCCAAGTGGAAAACACTCGTGTCGGGCAGCTTTCAAACTTTGATAAATTGTCACTGGACGTTTGGACAGATGGCAGCATCGGACCAAAAGAAGCCATTTCTTTAGGTGCGAAAATTTTAAATGAACATCTTAACATTTTCGTAGGATTAACAGATGAAGCACAGCATGCGGAAATCATGGTAGAAAAAGAAGAAGACCAGAAAGAAAAAGTACTTGAGATGACGATCGAAGAACTTGATCTATCTGTCCGTTCTTACAACTGCTTAAAACGCGCTGGTATTAATACTGTTCAAGAACTTGCGAACAAGAGCGAGGACGACATGATGAAAGTCCGTAACCTTGGCCGTAAATCACTTGAAGAAGTAAAAGCGAAACTGGACGAGCTTGGCCTCGGCTTACGAAAAGAAGATTGATTGACTAAACGACATCAATAAAGGAGGGTATCTTCATGGCTTACAGAAAGCTAGGACGTACAAGCGCTCAGCGCAAAGCGATGCTTCGTGATTTGACTACAGATCTTATCATCAGCGAACGCATTGAAACGACTGAAGCACGTGCAAAAGAATTGCGCTCAGTTGTAGAAAAAATGATTACACTCGGTAAACGTGGTGACTTGCATGCCCGCCGTCAGGCTGCTGCATTCCTTCGTCACGAAGTCGCTTCTACTGTAGAAGTAGAGAAAAAAGGCAAAATGAAAGAGCAGCCTGTATACGCTCTTCAAAAATTGTTTGATGATGTGGCACCACGCTACACAGAACGTCAAGGTGGCTACACTCGCATTATGAAAGTCGGTCCACGCCGCGGCGATGGCGCACCAATGGTGATTATTGAGCTAGTGTAAGTCAATAAGACCGCGAAATGGGCAGAACAAAACGAACGTTGCTTTGTTTTGCCCTTTTTTTATACTTTAAAAAAGTGCAAGTTTTTGGACATTTTCCAGCTCCAGTCGATCAGTCTCTTGGTCGTAAGCCGTCATGGCTGGCAAAGATGCTACTCTGCTGGACCTGAATGGCAGAGCCTTGCGCTTTTCTATCAACAAGCTTAGAGCGTTACGATGGGCGTACCCCGGCGCTTCATGTGCGACCCGTCTAGCTCATGCACCCCCTGCCACGCTGCTTTAGCAGCAAGAAGAGATGTATTCTTCGGTTCGGGGTGCGGGCTTTTTTTGTTTTTGTCGAAAATAGGAGGGGTCAGCTTGAGTGAAACGGTAATTTCCATTCAAGAGGTGTCATTTCAATATCCGGATCAAACAGCTTTTGCGCTCCAAAATGTATCATTGCATGTACAGCGCGGCGAATGGCTGGCTATCGTCGGTCATAACGGATCAGGAAAGTCAACGCTTGCGAAAATGCTGAACGGCCTTCATTATCCACAAAAAGGACAGGTCATGATTAGCGGATTTATGCTTTCTGAAGAGAATGTTTGGTCTATACGCGAAAAGCTTGGAATGGTCTTTCAAAATCCAGATAATCAATTCGTTGGTACAACGGTACAGGATGATGTGGCTTTTGGGTTAGAAAACAACGGTGTAGAACAAACAATGATGAAAGAACGCGTGCTGGCGGCGCTCCAAAAAGTCGGCATGACCGCTTTTCTGAATCAAGAGCCCCACCATCTGTCTGGCGGCCAAAAGCAGCGGGTAGCAATTGCGAGCGTCATTGCGCTACGTCCGGACATTATTTTGCTTGATGAAGCGACGTCAATGCTTGACCCGCTGGGACGTGATGAAGTGATGGAAACGATTCGTGAACTAAAAGAAAAAGAAGGATTGACCGTGATTTCGATTACACATGACCTCGAAGAAGCGGCGAAAGCAGATCGGGTCATCGTGCTGAATGAAGGCAGCATATACACGGAAGGAACACCACAGGCGATTTTCCAGATGGACCAGGAATTGCTCCAGCTTGGTCTTGGTGTGCCATTTTCGGTCCGGATGAGTCAGCTGCTTGCGGATGAAGGACTTTTATTAACGCAGCGGCATTTTAATCAAGAAGAGCTGGTGAGAGACATATGGACATTAAACTTCGCGAAGTAGAATACCGATACGCGGCGGGTACGCCTTTTGAACGGCTGGCCATAACAGATGTATCATTTCATATCCCTTCAGGCGAGTATATGGCGATCATTGGCCATACAGGCTCAGGTAAATCAACGGTCCTTCAGCATTTAAATGTACTGTTAAAACCGCTAAAAGGCGAAATTGATATCGGCAGCCGGACCATTGCGGCAGGTCGGAAAGAAAAAGACTTAAAAGAAGTAAGGCGCCGTGTCGGCATTGTATTTCAATTTCCAGAGCATCAGCTGTTTGAAGAAACAGTGGAGAAAGATATTTGTTTTGGCCCGATGAATTTTGGCGTAAAGGAAGAACAGGCAAAGCAGCGCGCGCGTGATGCCATTCGTCTCGTTGGACTGCCGGAAAGTGTGCTCGAACGGTCTCCCTTTGATCTGTCAGGCGGACAAATGAGACGCGTGGCAATTGCCGGCGTACTGGCAATGAAACCGGATGTGCTCGTACTGGATGAACCGACAGCAGGACTCGATCCGCGCGGCCGGCTGGACATGATGGAGATGTTTGCTTCCTTACAGAAGAACAACGGCCTGACATGTGTCCTCGTTACACACAGCATGGAAGATGCAGCCCGTTACGCGGATAAAATTGTAATGATGCACAAAGGCCGAGTTTACAAAACCGGCACACCCCGTGAAATTTTCAGTGACCGTGACAGTTTAAGAGCGATTGGACTTGATGTGCCGGAAACAATCCACTTCCAGCATTTATTTGAAGAAAAACTAGGTTTTCCACTTAAGCGTCTTTGTTTGACGCCAGAAGAACTGGCACAAGAAATCCGCGATCTGCGTGGTGAGCGCCGATGATGGAGAAAGTGATTTTAGGCCGTTATTTGCCGGCGGACTCCATTGTGCACCGAATGGACCCGCGGGCAAAGCTGTTATTTATTTTCGTTTTTGTTTTAATTGTCTTTTTGGCTAACAACGTCGCAACATATGCGCTGCTGGGCGCTTTTACACTTTTCATTGTTTTTTCATCGAATGTAAAGCTCCGGTTTTTAATTGCCGGTTTAAAGCCGGTGATCCTGCTTATTTTGTTTACCTTTTTTCTGCATGTGTTTTTTACGAAAGAGGGAGAGGTTCTGACGCAGGTTGGTTTTTTAAGCATTTATGAAGGCGGCGTCATCAAAGGAATTTTTATTTCATTACGCTTTTTTCTATTGATTCTGGTGACGTCTCTTTTAACTTTGACGACACCGCCCATCTCCGTCACAGATGGAATTGAGTCATTATTCGGTCCGCTGAAAAAAATTAAAGTGCCGGTCCATGAGCTTGCGCTGATGATGTCCATTTCACTTCGGTTCATTCCAACGCTTCTGGATGAAACGGATAAGATTATGAAAGCGCAAATGGCCCGTGGTGCTGATTTTACGAGCGGCTCCATAGCCGATCGGGTAAAGGCGGTTATCCCGCTTTTAATCCCCCTCTTTGTCAGTGCGTTTAAGCGGGCGGAGGAGCTCGCGGTCGCAATGGAAGCCCGCGGTTATAAAGGCGGCCAGGGACGGACGAAATACCGTGTTTTGGCGTGGCATGTGCGTGATACAATGGCGTTGCTGCTTCTTGCTGTATTGGCCGTCGTATTATTTATGCTGAGAAGCTGATAGGAGGATTAGCGTGAAACGAATTAAATGTGAGATTATGTATGACGGATCGCGCTTCTCCGGCTATCAGTCGCAGCCGAAAGACCGGACTGTGCAGCGGGAGTTAGAGAAGGCGCTCTGGAAGATTCATAAAAAAGTGCCGGTTAAAACACATGCCTCTGGCCGGACAGACGCCGGTGTGCACGCGATGGGGCAGGTAGTTCATTTTGATACACCCATTACGATGCTGGCGGAGCGGTGGGCCCGTGCGTTAAACGGTGAGCTGCCAAGCGATATATCGGTTAAGCGGACGGAAGAAGTATCTGAGAAGTTTCATGCGCGCTATTCGGTTAGTGGCAAGGAATATCGGTATCGCATTTACCGCACGCGCTACCGCGATCCATTTCGTACCGTATATGCGTACCACTATCCGTACCCGCTTGATGTGAGCCGAATGAAAGAAGCAGCCGCCTATTTAATGGGGGAACACGATTTCACGTCTTTCTGCTCCACGAAAAGCGATAAAGAAAACAAAGTACGCACTGTCACAGATATTTCATTTTTCGAACAAGGTGACGATCTTGAAATCCGCTTTAAAGGCACAGGCTTTTTATACAATATGGTCCGGATCATGGTTGGTACGCTTATGAAAGTAGGCAATGGCCGGCTGGAGCCGGAAGACGTCGCACGTATTTTAGCGCAGCGTGACCGGAACCGCGCTCCCCAGACTGCACCTGCCGAAGGGCTTTATCTGTGGGAGGTATTCTATGAATAATCGCTTTACGTATTCGCCGGCAGACAGCATGAGAGAATGTCTTTTTAACGTCTAAAGTTGTTTCTCTTAGAACTTTTTCGTGACAACTTCACCAAGTGTTGCATTTTGTCTTGACATTGACTAGCAGGCGGTATATTATAGCATATGGTATGTTATTTGACCCCACGATCAGCCCCGGAAAGTTAATCGTGATATAAATACATGGAACCGTAAAACATAAACAAATCAGGAGGGTAAACAATGCGTACGACTTATATGGCTAAAGCAGGCGAAATCGAGCGTAAATGGTTCGTGATCGATGCTGAAGGCAAAACATTGGGCCGTCTTTCAAGCGAAGTAGCATCTATTTTGCGCGGCAAACATAAACCAACTTTCACACCACACGTTGACACTGGCGATAACGTTATTATTCTTAATGCGTCTAAAATCGAATTAACAGGTAACAAACTTCAAGGAAAAATTTACTACCGTCACAGCATGTATCCAGGTGGTTTGAAAACAACTACTGCAGGTCAAATGCGTGATAAAAATCCTGAAAGAATGCTTGAGCTTGCCATTAAAGGTATGCTTCCAAAAGGTTCTTTAGGCCGTCAAATGTTCAAAAAACTTCACGTTTACGCTGGAGCAGAACATAAACACGAAGCACAACAACCAGAAGTTTACGAACTTCGCGGATAATTTTAATTATTAAAAGGAGGAAATGACATTGTCACAAGTTCAATACTTAGGCACAGGACGCCGTAAAAGTTCAGTAGCCCGCGTACGTCTCGTACCAGGCGAAGGTAAAATCATCATTAACGGCCGTACTGCTGAAGATTATATCCCATTCGAAGCGCTGCGCACTGTGATCAACCAGCCGCTCGTTGCGACTGAAACAGTAAACAGCTATGATGTACACGTAAATGTAAACGGAGGCGGCTACACAGGTCAGGCAGGAGCGATCCGTCACGGTATCGCCCGCGCTCTTCTGCAAGCTGATCCGGAATTCCGTCCAACACTTAAACGTGCTGGCTACCTTACTCGTGATGCACGTGCGAAAGAACGTAAAAAATACGGTCTTAAAGGCGCTCGTCGCGCACCTCAGTTCTCAAAACGTTAATAATGCGTTTGGAAATCCTTTCTCCATTTGGAGAGAGGATTTTTTTCATGTACGGCGTTTTCTCTCATATAGTGGTAATGACGGGAGGGGAGACGATGAAAAAAATCTTGTTCATTGTCGTACTCGTGGCAATTGCCGCTTTTGTATATAACGATGTGAAGCCGGCTTTTAATGCGTGGCGTCCGCCGCTTGCCGGTATTACCATTATGATCGATCCGGGTCATGGGGGCATGGATGGGGGCGCAGGAAGTGAACCGGCGCTTGAAAAAGATATCGCTCTGTCTGTATCTGAGAAGCTACGGGAGTTTTTAAACGGACAAGGAGCCGTTGTGCTCATGACGAGGGAAGAAGATATGGATTTAGCGCAGGAGAAGACAGAAAGCGTCAGAACCCGAAAAACCGAAGACTTGAAAAAAAGAAGGCAATTGATTAATGAATCGAATGCAGATTTATTTGTGAGTATTCATTTAAACGCCATTCCGGCAGAACAATGGCGGGGGGCGCAAACCTTTTATTCTTCGCATCTCCCAGAAAACCAACAGATTGCAGCGGATATACAAAAAGAACTGATCGGCAACTTGGGTAATACCGACCGGCAGCCAGCTGAAATTGGGCACGTCTATGTTTTAAAAGAAGCGGATATTCCAGGTGCGCTCGTGGAAATTGGCTTTTTATCCAATCCCGTTGAACGGCGGCTGTTAGAAAGTGAAGAGTACCAGGAAAAAACAGCAGCCTCCATTTCTCGTGGCATTCTTCGTTATCTTACACAAAAGTAACCGTTTCCCATCCTTCTTTGAAGAGTATGCTATACTAAAGAACGAGAACAATATAGTCAAAGGATGGTGCTCCCATGATTACAGAAGCGCAAGTGCGCAATATCGTGAATGCCCTTGAAGACCCATTTTTACATAAAAAACTTGCAGAAACGGGCGGCTTGGAAGAGGTATCAATCAAAGAAGAAAAGAACCATGTAAGTGTGAAAATTGCGATTGCGCAGACAGGCACTCCGGAACAGCTTCAGCTGCAAATGCGCATTGTCAATTCGTTAAAAGAAGCTGGAGTAGAAACGGTGGGGATCCGTTTTAAAGAGCTGTCTGACGAAGCGATGGCGAAATTCCGCGGTGCCGATGCTGTCGGAAAAGATGAGAGTCTGCTTTCCCCAAACAGCGAAACAACCTTTTTGGCGATTGCGAGTGGAAAAGGCGGTGTCGGCAAATCGACCGTATCGGTTAACCTTGCCGTATCTCTTGCGCGTCTCGGCAAAAAGGTCGGACTCGTTGATGCCGATATTTATGGATTCAGCGTGCCGGATATGATGGGCATCACAACACGCCCAGTCGTACGCGGCGAAAAGATTTTTCCGGTTGACCGCTTCGGTGTCAAAGTCATTTCAATGGGTTTTTTTGTAGATGATAACGCACCGGTTATTTGGCGCGGCCCAATGCTCGGTAAAATGCTGAATAACTTTTTCTCAGAAGTGGAATGGGGCGACTTGGACTATTTGCTTCTTGATTTGCCGCCGGGCACAGGCGATGTGGCGCTTGATGTGCATACGATGCTTCCGCATTGTAAAGAAGTCATTGTATCAACGCCTCATCCGACTGCCGCTTTTGTTGCAGCCCGTGCCGGTGCCATGGCGCTTCAAACGGATCATGAAGTTGTTGGCGTTATTGAGAACATGGCATACTTCGAAAGCAAAACAACAGGTGAAAAAGAGTATATTTTCGGACGCGGCGGCGGAGACAAGCTGGCCGATGAACTGCGTACAGAGGTACTTGGCCGTCTGCCGCTTCAGCAGCCGGATTGGAATGAAGAAGACTTTGCTCCATCGGTTTATGCAGAAGATCATCCACTCGGCACGATTTATCAGGAGATCGCGAAAAAACTGGATGGCAAAATTTCATCTAACTAAAAGCTCCCGGGCAGCAGCCCGGAAGCTTTTTTTAAAGTTGTCCAGCTCCAGGCTCTTTCCGCTTTTCTTTTGGGCAGACAAAAAATGTACATAGCACATGAAAGCGCGTATTGGTACAATCGAAACAGAACAATATACAGGAGGATTTTTTGCGTGGGTATACGAAATTGGATCCGCTTTTTTACACATACATTGCTGATTGGCGGCGCAGTGACCGGTATTTTAGGCTTTATTATCCGTTGGAATGAATTTTCGCCACTGTTTGCGAATGGAGAATGGAAAGAAGTATTATCTGTGTTAACATGGCTCATTGGGGTTGGGTTTACATTCAGCGTCATCAGCCAAATGGGCTTTTTTGCGTATTTGACTATTCATCAATTTGGTCTTGGCTTATTTCGTTCTTATTGGAACTTTATCCAAATCGCATTAGTTATCGTCGTGTTATTTGATCTTGTTTATTTTCGTTTTAAAGCGTTCAGTAACGGTGAAGCGATTGGCTCATACTTAATATTGGCCGCAACCTTGCTTATTTTTGGCCTGATAACGGCTTACATAAAAGCGAAAGGAAAAAGCAAAAACGTTTTTATCGCTGCTCTTTTCTTTATGGTCGTCGTGACAACACTTGAGTGGCTTCCTGTCCTGCAGGCAAATGAAAAAAGCTGGCTGTATCTAATGCTTTTCACACTTCTGCCATGTAACGCCTTTCAGTTGCTTATGCTTCCTCAATACAATCAAAAAACCTCGAAAGCAGGGTAATGTCCTGTTTTCGAGGTTTTTTCATGGAACGTACTCAATTCGTGTCTCTCCCCCAGCCATTTCCGATAAGCTGACTGCTTCTTCCTTCTTCACTAAAAGAGAGAGCCATTTCTCTGTAATGCGGAAATCTTCTTCCGGGTTTAGCAGCACAATATCTCCTTGTTCAACGTGACGGATAAAATCAGAGGGAGTCTGTTTTGCTAAATCAACACTCCACTGTATTGTCAAATAGCCGTGTGAAGCAGTAGATTCTGGTAATTCCCCAACATCCTCAGCCGCCCTTATATAAAGAGTGCCTTCTTTATGATAACCACTTAGTATTTTTTGGACAGAAGCGATTTCTTTTTCAATCTCTCTATCGTCCGAAATGTCCGTCAGCAGGACGCCTATATCGAATGCACGATCTACAAGAAGCTTTGTGGTTTTAGGGTGTTTCTCAAGCCAGGCAGACGTTACAAAAAAAGAAGCCGTTATCTTGTGCTTGATGAATAGTTTTGCGAGTTTTGCCGCATTTTTTTCAGAATCATCCACATTTACAGTCAGGGCGACATGCTTGTCCCCTTTGTAAATAGCAGAAGGGCGGTCAACAACTGAAACAACAGGCTGTTCGGCAGAAGGAGGAATCATCATTAAAAAAAAGATTGCAGAGCAAAAGAAAAGAACGGTCCATTTCAACTGCTTTAGTCGAATAAATAACCAAGGCATCACGGCTTCAGCCTCCGTTTTAAGGTGTTTTGAAAAAGTATATGAAAAAAAATAAAAAAAAGAAGAAAAAGTATTGACCTTTTGTTCTAATGCATGGTAAATTAAATCTTGCCCGTTACGAGAAACGTAAGAATGAAAAACATTTAAAAAAGATGTTGACATTCAAAAGGGTGAAATGATATTGTATAAAAGTTGCTATTAAGCAGCGGATTGAACATTGAAAACTGAACAAAATCAATAAAACGTCAACGTTTTAATTTTTAACTTCTATTAAAAGTACACCCCGTATTTTTAGTAGAAACAATTGAGCAAGTCAAACACTTTTTGGAGAGTTTGATCCTTGCTCAGGACGAACGCTGGCGGCGTGCCTAATACATGCAAGTCGAGCGGACTTGACGGAGCTTGCTCCGTTCAGGTCAGCGGCGGACGGGT
>NZ_MAMP01000007.1 GCF_001750285.1 Domibacillus iocasae | reverse complement strand
TATTTTTATTGAAAAATCTTGACATCCTATTAGCTGGTTTAGTTAAAGAAGACATGCAAAATATTAATGTTAAAGGAGTTTAATGATGAAAACTTACAAGACAAGCATTGGTTGCATGACAGCATTCCTTCTTCTCATAGCTGGTTGCAGTGACAAAACAGATGAAAATATTGAGGCACCAGACATTGTTAATATAGATACTGTAGAAGAAAAAGCTGAAGATGATGAAATTTATACAGCTGTACTTACCAGCGAGATTACGAGAGAAATTATCATCGATATCCACGATGGGGAAGATGGGTACAGTGCCTTCAGAATGCTAACTGAGACTGACGACTTGGAGAGATCTAAGCCTAAGGTTTTTAAAAAGGTATGGGAGATTCTTGACAATGCCAATTGGGAAACAGCAGAAGTCAGTATGAGTCGATCAGCTGATTTTCGCTTTGAGACCATAGATAATAGGAATAAAGAAAAGCAGGTATCAACTACGTATTATCTTTGGATAAGTCCCGGAGGTAAAAAAGTTGAACTTGTAAACGATAGTAAACCATTATATGTTCAATTGAATGAATCAGATTCAGAAACGCTTTACAAGCTTTTGGTGGGTGAAAATTTATCAGATCATGTTGTAATCGAATAGCAGTTTACTTTCTGGCGAGAAGTTAGATCTTTTTATGGAGGTTTTTATTCGGCTAAGAGTATAGAAGAAACCCGTATTGGAGCAAATCTGATACGGGTTTTGCTTGTTATGCTATAAACCGATGTTTGAAATGATCCGAGCAAAAGAAATAAAACAAAATTAAACATAATTAATTACGTGCAAAATTCAATAATAAATAATAAAAAAATAGTTAAAAATAGGGAGTGAACATCAAACAAATAATTTACTCCAGGGATTCACATAGCACCATCGCTTCGCTTAATAGTTGAATGTCATGCTGTATTTGCTCTTTAATATGCGAATCAGTGCATTGATAGTATTCATCAACCAAACAAACTAGTTCTCTAGATATGAGAAATGGAGTATCAAACACAAAATCACTCCTTTTATGGGTAAAATATCATGATAATACGTTAAACACCTAAAAATGTAAAATTTATAATAAAAATTCAAGGGGTTCAATAATGAAAAAAATAATGTTTGCAGCGCTTTTATCGCTTGGTACTGGGTTAACGACAGGATGTGAAGAAGGAATAATCAGTTAAGAAGGTCAGCAAATACCAGTCTTAGAAGCTGAAGAACGCATGGCAGATCTGTTAGAAGCCGAAAATCCATGGATCTGGGAGATAAGCATTTACCAGGAGAGTGATGATTGATGAAGCTCTGCGAACGCTGTAGCCACCCGCTTAAATCACAGAAAAGGATAAATGCTGGTATGGGTACTGTTTGCACGAAAAAAGCCGCCGAGGAAGCCGCGCGGGCTGAATTTGAACGGAATGAAGTCACGATGGATGAGGTGCTAAATGATGAAAAGATCGAAAACGCCTCGTAACTGGAATGCAAAGAAGACATTCGCTTACGGGATTCAATTTGATAGCAGATCCGAGGCAGATTATTACATAAAGCTTCTCGCAGATCCGGCAGTTGAAAAAGTCGAAGTGCAGCCAGTGTTTGATATTATTCCAGCGTATTCTGTAATATGCCGTCGCTGTGAAGAAGCTGGGCGCCAGCAGAACGAGAAAACAAAGAGGTTGATCAAATTGTAAGCTTTGTTCCGGAAAAGGCTCAAAAACGAAGGCAGGGGCAAAATACACAGCTGATTTTAAAGTGTATTGGAAAGATGGCCGGACAGAAATTATTGATGTGAAAGGCGGTCCAGCTTCCAGAGACTTTTCGCTCCGTCGTAAGTTACTTGAGCAAGCTATCGAGAAGGAAGTTACCGTGATGGAGTATAAAAATGGGACTTGGAGGAGGAGGCACTGAGACGCATTTGACCGAAACTGTGTAACAAAAAAACCTCTAAAATTTCAGAGATTTTAATGGAAATAGCTATTCATTTATTAGTTTTTCAATGATAGATGCGGCTTTGGTCACATCTTCATAGTATTCAATCGTTTGGCATGCAACAAATGTTACTTGTAGTGTTTTAGTATTTTTTAGACAACAAACTTTTAGGAAAGGATGGCCATCCTTGCTAAACGTGTGTGTGATCTCACAATTATTGTAGTAACACAGCGTTTTTAACTGATTTTTTATATTATTGACTGACACCTTGTTATCTCCTTTCTCAAATATGTGGAAATTGACCAAGAGAAAGCAACAGTAAGCACAGTGTTTTTTACATCTAAATAGTACCACAAAAAGGTGATTTTATGTTGAATTTTCTGTAAGTTTATTCAAATAAATCCATAATTCGACGTATTTTGAAACAAACTGATTAGTAAGTGATTTTTCAAAGGATTTTTAAAATAATAAAAGCCCTACATAAAAGTAGAGCTTAAAAAACTATATTTCATCGCAATTTTGATTAACCAACTAGTCAATATGAGCCGATTCAAAGAGACAAAAAGTTAATTCATTAATTTTTTGATAGCCATTGCTGCTTCTTTTATATTTTCATACTGTTCGATGGACTGGGTTTCGAACATCGTTACTTGAATGGTGGAAGTATCTTTTAAGCAGCAAACTGAAGCAATAGGGTATTCGTCCTTTTCGAAAGTATGAGTAATGTCGATTGTATTGTACGAACATAATGTTTCTAGTAAATCCTGCAAACTGTCTAATAACATGTTTAATTCTCCTCTCTGGCGCTAGCATATGCATAGTGGAAAGAGACTGATGAAAGTCTAAGGTGGCGGACTAACATAGATTTTTACAATAAGAAGGGCTCATTTTCATCAAAAATATTCCCCTTTTCAAAAGTTTTATGCATTAAGTTGAGAAAAATCATTTCAAAAAATTTTGTTCAACAGTTCGTCTATTATGCGTCATAAGGAGAGGAGCAAAATGCTACAAGGAGCATGTATTGATGCGGACATCCTGCTAGCAGGAGAAACCTTATTTCTTTTTCCGGCCGTTCCTGACTATGTATATGCATCCAGATTTCCACGAAAAAGCGTATACACAGGCTGTTACGAAAAGAAGCACTTTCGGATAGCCGAAGCAAATAAAACGCCAGAATGGCAGACAGAGCCTCCAAAACCAACGGATTCTATTGAATGCCAAGTTATCTATTACGCAAAACTCATTTGGTGCTGGGAGCATTCTAAGAAAATGATTGATCAAACTTACTTTGTTATAGCGAGAGGATCCGGGTCACATGTGGATGTTTATGAAAATAAAGAATTGAAAGGCATGATGGGATGTTTCCCGATTCACTGGTTTGAAAATTTCAATTTAGTAGAGCAGGAGACTGAAATGGAAAAAACAGAAATCGCATCAGATCAAGTTGTTGAAGAAGACATTTTCGATGAGCCTGAACAACCACGGTTTTTCGAACAAATGAAACTATTTTAAAGGGGGTGAACCTGAAGGATAAAAGAAGTTGTGTTTTCGGTGGAAAACAGCCAAGCGATTGGTACTTGGCTGAATAAATCTGGTGCTGTGGCATTTTAGGAGATGTCTTCAAGAGGTTCAGTCTGAAGTAGCATTTCTATGGTAGAAGCTGCTTTTTCAAGTGAATCAAACTCGATTAATTTATAACTTGAGAGAACAATTACCTGTATTGTCTTTGTACCGTTCTTACATTGAACTTTTAAATAAGACTGATACTGTTTAATAAAAAAACCTCTGGAATTCAGAGGATGTTGATTTATTTTACTATTAATTAATTAGCTTATGAATGACTGATGCAGCTTCTTCTACACTTTCATAATGTTCGATCGTTTCGCTTTGAATAAAAGTTACTTGTATTGTAGTGGTGTTTCTTAAGCAATTAGCGAAAGCTATAGGCTGATTATTCTTATAGAACCTGTGTGTTATTTCTGTACGGTTGTAGTTGCATAACAGTTCCAAAAAATTTTTTAAGCTACCTAAATTCAAATTCATCTTCGCTCTCCTTTCTAACGTATATCGGAAAGAGACTAAGCAAAGCGACTCTATATGTTTAGGTAAGTTTTTTTTGTGAATGCGCTTACGTTAATTTATGCACTGAGATACTAAAACATTCTAATATTGCCTTGTTCGGGAAAAGGAAGCGAATCTGTGCAAGCAGGGAGGTTTCGTTGACCGAAACTGTGTAACAAAAAAACCTGAATTCTCAGAAGGTTTGACATAAGCAGCTATTGATTTATTAGTTTTTCAATAATTGATGCGGCTTCTGCTACGTTTTCATAATACTTAATTGTTTGGCTTTGAACAGATATAACTTGAATGGTTTCAGTGGATTTTACACAACACACCTTAGAGTGGTCCCAGGACTTGACTTCGGAATGATTAGAGATAACGAAAAAGCAGTGGGGATTCAATTAACACCCGGAAGCAAATGCTCCCGAGTAATCAACCTGTAAAAACAGGGGTGCAATTACAATCTGATAATACATTTTATCCATAAATTGTTTATACAAGCAAAAATTATAAGTTAGTAATTTGTGGTAATAAATAAAAAAATAGCCAGGCAAGGGCCTGACTGAAAAAATGGCTTCGATCTATTCAGGAGTTGGAATTTGGGTTGAAACAGTACCAGTATGCTCCATTCGAGATAAGCTTATGCAAAAAAGCCGAGGAAGCTCCCGGCCTGTTAAAAAGAATTCGACAATCTTATTTTAACAGGCCGGGAGCTTCCGGGGTGAAAAAAATATGGATCTAAAAATGACAGCAGAGATCGACCTCATGAAAAGTGCAGCATATATCGTGAAGGATGGGGTGTTAGGAGGAGAATAAATAAAAAAACCATACTGCACACCTTGCAACGGAAATGGATGTAAGCATTTCAAGAAAACAAAATAATCAATAGTACGTTCAGGAAGAAGAAAGGGGCTAACCGTGCCTTCCTTCTTCCCACTTTCACTTTATTTTGTTGGAGGAATTCTAGTACAAAAAACAGCCAGAGCAAGCGCCTGGCCGAGAAATGGTTGAGACTATTTCATGGGTTTAAATTAGAATTTCTGCTTTCATTATGAACCATTAAAACTGTTTTTATACAAGAAAATTAATCTTATATCTAAAAAATGAATAAAAGAGGTGGCAGCCTTTGATTTTTTAAGAAAGATTAGGTCGGTTTTGAGATTGAAGATAAACCAATTCTCTGAGGCTTCTCGCTCTGAAGACAGCTTTTAGAGCAGACGAACGGGCATGAAGTAGCGGTAATAAAATATAAACAAGGGGAATGGAGGCGGAAGTGCTAACCTTGGTTTAAAGGAACAGGTAGTAAAGATTTGCAAGGTGAGACAACAGAAGTTTAAGGTGCATTAATGCATGTAGTATAGAGAGATTTATGTATTTACCGCCTTTTCCCCCCTGACGTAATTTGTATTTTCGCTTATTAAAAAGGGGGAAGCAACCATGGAGATCGGAGAGTGGAAAATAGTTGAAATTGGGGATGTTACAGTCATAGGGTATGTCAGTCGCATCAATTATTACGGTACTCAAATTGAGCTAGCGGTAGTCGGAAGAATTATAAAAGGCCAAATGATATGGGGAGCGCCAACGAAATTGCTATTTAAGGAGCATCGTCTAGAACCTATAGGCACACTGTTAGATGATGTACAGGATAAAAAAACGCTTATTGATCTAGCACTTATGACAAGGGACAAGGAATGGTTTGAAGAACTGACGGGAGGATTAAAAAATGGCATATCGTGGAGCAATAATTGAACAGCAGGGGACGCCGGAAGAAGTGAAAGCCTATTGCGTAGAGAGGTTTGAATCAAAGATACCTTCGTATTTGAGAAATCAAAAGAAGAAAGACCGGCCGATGTGTACTGTCAATTCGAACGGAAATTTGAGCAAGGCGCAGTATATACGGTTCATGGAAAAAGGATTGTCAGATGAACACATTTTAGCGAAGTATCAGGGTTTGCATAAAAAATAGCCAGAGGGACTCTGGCTTTGGATTAGAAAGAACTATTGAAAAGCTTACCAACTAGTATATCTATATGCAGTAAAAAAAGGAATATGCAAAAAAAGCCGAGAACAAGTCCCCGGCCTGTTTCAATATTACTCGCAATTCTATTTTAACAGACTGGGGACGTCCGGGGTGAAAAAAAGAAATATGGATCTAAAAATGACAGCAGAGATCGACCTCATGGAAAGCGCAGCATACATCGTTACAAAAAACGGTGAGCTAATAAAATTGCCTGTTCCGGAAAGTGGGCACGCTAAGCTAGAGACGGATCTTAAGGTTTGATCGATATTTGACTGAAACGTTCGAGTGATTTTTTTGGTGAATATTGTCGAATATTAGTATATAATAAAGATAAAGACATAGATATTTAAACCTAGATGAATGAGCGAGTAAAACAATTCTTTAACGATGTAGGAAGCTAAATAAACAGTTCGACCAAAAGGAGGGAAACCCATGAAAAAGAAAAAGCCTTACTGCACCCCTTGTAACAATAATGGATGTGAATACTGCCAGAAAACAAAATAATCACTAGTACGTCCAAACTGAATAAGCTTATTGGAAACCCCAAGGGCACTGAATGAACGCACACGCGGCGTTTATTTGGTGTCTTTTTTTGTTCTTTTAGCAGCGCCTGTCGTTGCAACCAATCTACAATTTTATCCCTATTTTTGCAACCAGAGGAGAGGTAGGAATGAAAACGATGAAAGAGCAGCTGCAACAGTGGAAGAAAGTGAATCCGATACCAGTGGAAAAAAAGAAATTGTATAAGCCAAACAGGATAAGACGCTCATTAACAGCATGATCAGCGAAGTAGAATTTGCGATTCAATGGATGGTGTCCGGCCAGAATCCTGATGCAAAACATGGGGCAGATCGGACAGGTGCTTATACGTTAGATCCGAAACTAATTGAAGCGGTTGTTCCAAATAAAGTGATGGAAGAAGAGAGAAAAATTACCGCTGATGAAAAGTGGCTGCTGGACGATGGATGTATTAGGCGATTTAACGCAGCGGGAAAGGGATGTTTTTACGTTGGTTAAGCGGAAGGAATCACATTTGAGTATACAGCAGAGTTGCTTGGAATCTCAAAATCATCTGTTCAGACATACCTTGAGGGGGCAGAACGGAAAATTGAAGATCGGAAAAATGGCAGCCTTTTTCTTATTTCGTGAAAGAGGCAGTTTTTATACCTAGCAAAAATTAAAAGAAAAAAGGAAGAAGATCCTTATAAATCCCTGAATAAGTAAAATGAATAAACCGAATTATTTGTGAACAAATGACTAGTTTAATTGACTTGATATAATTCGACATGGTTTAATTAGTTATTAATGATAAAGGCAAACTTTCCGAAAGGATAGGACGCAAAGCCGCGGGTCTAACATTCTTATGAATTATGACAGCCAGGTTGCCAAATAAGGGTGTAACTCCGTATTTGGATCAAAACTGTTTAAGGTAGGGTGAAAAATGCGGAAAGAAACAAATGAACTACAGGTGAACGTTGAAAAGTTTTTTTTATTATTACAAAACTATCCGGATGACTTTGATTCAACTTTAGTATTTGTAAGATTTTTGCGATCTTTTTTAAGAATAGATGCTCGAAAAAAAGCGTTGCCCACTATTGAATTAATGACATTGATAAAAGAACATAAACCTAATATTTTCTATACGATGAGGAAGCTTTCAGAAAAAGATAACATGTTAGCGTTTCTAACTGGTTTGTCGATGGATCCTCAAGAAGCAGAAAACAGACTCCAATCTATTTATGAAAGTAAAATGGTGGGGCAATAAAGATGGGGCAAACATGGACAAACGAAGACGTTTTCTTTCTACAAAAACGTGTTGGCAACTGCTCTTTATCAGCCATCGCTAAACAACTTAACCGTAGCGAGACAGCTGTTTCGTTGAAATTAAAGAAAATGGGTCTTAGGAACACCAAGAATGCTACTGGTCTCTTAACAGGCAGTGAGCTGGCAGAAGCCTTACATGTGGACAGAAAAACCGTACACCATTGGATTCAGTTTCATGGACTTGAAGCAATATCACGTATCACTTGTTACGAGCGGAAATTCTGTCTAGTTAATATTAATTCTTTTTGGAAATGGGCTGAACAAAACCAAGAGAAGCTCGATTTCAGTATCGTTGAAAAACATGCACTGCCTCCTGAACCAGAGTGGTTAGATGAAGCTCGTAAGACTAATACAGACAAGACAATAAAGACATACAAACGCTGGACGACAAAAGAAATTGAACTCCTTTTAAAGTGGAGAAAAGAAGGGGTAAGCTTCAAAGAGATTGCTGTAGAGCTGGGGCGAAGTAAGATTAGCGTTGAGCGTCGTTATGCACGTTGCAAAAATAATTGAGGAGCGGAAGAACAGCAGCCTTTTTCTTGTTTCGTGAGGAGTAATATTTATTAGAGTATGTTTTACAACACTGATGTATCAAGTCTCTTTTCGTACTTGATATGAAGAACAGTGAGTTATTTCAATATTAAATTTATATGTGTATGTAGCGTTTTTTTGTTCTTGAGTGTAAAAGTTTTTCAATAAATAGTAAGCAATCATTAAAAGAGTGGCCATTACAGGTGAAAAATGTTTTAAATAATCCATAATAAACACCTCCAAATTAAATTATAATTTATTATTCACGCATTAATTATAAAAAAATCCTGTTTTTTTGTCGTATAGATGACGTATAGATGAGAAAGGAAAATAAACTCCAAGTATAAATGGAGTTTATTTTTTTGAAAGATTATTTCTTAGTTACTTTGATCAATTCAGAAGTAGTTTTTCCATTGTAGGTTCCTTTTATAAAACCAACGTTAGGAGCAAAGTAGTTTACGTATCCGTCTTCAGACTTTACAGTAACAACACTTTTAAAGGTACCAGCTGGGGTCTTGAGAGTTCCGTTTACTGAAGTGATTTTTTTCTTTGTCCCCAAGTTTGACCACTGCTTTTAAAAGTATAGACCTTAGTCTTATCCATTAGGTAACTGTACATTCTAAGAAATTTAGTAGAAACATATGCTTTCTTCTTATTATATCTAATTTCTGACCAGCCACTTTTTGTTTGTGAATACACGGTAACTTGAATGTTGTTCTTTAATGATCCAACACTTTTATAATTAGTACAAGGACCACTTCTTACATTTTTAACAGAAGGGAAAACGTACATCTGGCGATTAGCTGCCATTGTTGCAAGCACAAATACAAAGGGTGCTTGGGCAGAAGTTCGTTCTATTCGTGTCGGCAATGTTTTACAGTTTCAATTAAAAAACCCAGTCAAGACCACAGCTCCCGCAAAGCGCCTGATCACAACCATTCAGAAGAATATTGCCACGGACGGGGATGTTCCTGCTGCTTTTAAAGTGGAAGCCTGTAATAATGGGCTGGATGCCGATCCGACTTGGGAAGATGTTATGGCAAAAGTCAATTCGGGCGAATATTTTACTTTTGTCAACGCAACGAAAACCGCCGTGGACTGGGCTATATCTTTACGGGTAACGGTCACTGCAAACGACAGCGGATCTTCAGCTTGTCGCCGATAAAATCAAAAATGTAGAAGTGTATTTGGAAAAGAAGGACAGCACTTTCAGACGTAAGGACCGATAAAGAAGCAGAGCACCTATTCAGTAGGTGTATTTTTTATGTCCAAAAAACTTGTCGCTTCCGGGCGGCATTTTTTAATACAAAAATCAGAAAGGTATGGAAAGAATGCAATATAATAAAGAAAAATTTTTAGAGAGTTAGAAGGAAATTGTTAATCAGTGTTATATTTTGTAGAAATTTGTCGGGCAAATGAGCTTAATAAAACAGGTGTATAGGTTTATAATGGAACTGTGCCCAAGTATTGTACGAAAAGGCAAAATCATTGAAAAGTGGTGGCGCAAAACTATAGGGGCTAAGGTGAAAATACTATGCTAGCCAGTTATCGAATACGATTTCCGTACAATTTTTAAAAGGGAGAACAGGTTATGCCACTATACACCATGAAAGAAAGTCGGACACCGTTAAAGTGTTATGGAACCAAGGTTTTTAAGAGGCTGGATAAAGGTAGTGCTTATTGTATTAAGGTTGGAAATAAGCCTAAAAAGAGACTGAAATAATGGGAATAAGAGCAGAAAGAACGAAACCGATAGTAGTAAAGACAAGTAGACCTGCCATAGGAAAAAGATTCTCAAAAGAAGAAAATAAATTGATTCAAAACCTAATTCATGAAAGAAAGAAACGAAGAATTACCCAAAAAGATCTGGCGAAAATTACGGGGTCAGATCAAGCGGCTATTGGAAGGCTGGAATCAATGAAAGTAACCCCTACTTTAAAAACAATGATTAAAATTCTAGATGCAATGGATTTGAAGTTAATAATTGTAAATAAAGATTAAGAGGGTACTGTTCATTTTATGTAATACAAAGGTTCAAACAAACTTTTGAACAAGCAAAGCTGAATACATTACGCAAGAGCACTCATTCTGGGTGCTCTTTTTATATTTTAAGTAGCGAAAGAGGTGCACGGATGCAACATAATAGTATCCAAATTGTATCAACCATCCAATGCAACTATTAAAAATTCAACTCGTACTGTATTAAATAGCCTAGTCAATAAAGATCCAGCTGGTATTGATCTAAGTCATGTTAAAAAGCTGGATGATGGTACTCTTGCGAATAGTGATGCACTTGGCTTGGTCATTGTGGCCATTGAGCGCGGATTGATTCAAGGTCAAAAAGAATAAACAGAAAAAATCCCCGGTTTCGGCCTGGGATGATTAATGAAAAATACTGTTCTTACTCAATTAACCATCCCAATCACAACCTCATAAATATCATCAGCCGATTGGGCAGCAGGAAGGGGTGGAATACCCGTTTCATCACAAAGTAAGAGCATGCTCATCATGTATTTTTTGAGTTCTTTTTCATCTGCATACCTTTTCCACACGCCTGCATAAACCAGCCGCGTCTCATCATCAAGCGCCTTTTTTAGCCGTATTCCTTCTTCCAACAATTTCATGCCATCACCCCTTTTCCTTATTATAAAAGAGGAAAGGCTGTCACAATATTAAGATTCCGTAAAGTTAATGATTAAAAAGCTTAATTATTAAAATAGACCACATCAATAAGTGTGCATTCACTTTAAAAAAGAGTTGCGGTAAATGGAAATGATACATTACTCTAGAGAAAACGACATTATTTTTAAAATTTATAAATCATACGAAAGTTTGGTGTAGTGATGGAACTGATAACAAAGGATCTGCTCATAAGTTTTTTGTTTATTCTTCTCCCCTTATTCATAATGCAAATGTTTTACTTGTTGAAATACATATATCGACTTGAAAAGCTGAAAGAGTCATGGTTTGTGATTTTTCCTCTTATCTCTATTGTTCTATGTATGCTTTTTCCTTTTTCTTTGGGTGACGGCCTGACGTGGGATCTTCGAAGAATCCCTTTTCTATTAGGTGTGTTATATGGGGGGCCAAAATACGGGATTGTTTTACTGCTCTGGCTTTTAATAGTTCGGTATCTGTTAGGCGGATCGGGTTTTTACGTAACCGTTTACACGTTTGGATCTATGTTTGTATTAACAAATCTTATTTCAAGCTACTACATGAGCTTGACTTTAAAATATAAGTTAATAATAAGCGTCCTGCTGGTGTCCATTTCAACATTTATTACGTACTTTGCAGCTATACATATTACTGAAGTTAATTTGACAACAAGTATGTGGATTCAATATTTTGTGATTAATACTGTTGGTATGTTGATCGCGACAGCTGTGTTGGAAGTGATTAGAACTAATTTTGACGTATTGCAAAAATTAATGAAAGCAGAAAAACTAGAGGTGGTAAGCAACCTTGCAGCAAGCATTTCACATGAAGTACGAAACCCATTGACCACCAGCAGAGGATTTATGCAGCTTGCACATGAAAGTGATGTTCCGTCGGAAACAAAGTACCATCTCTTGATTGCGATTGAAGAATTGGATAGAGCGACAGAAATTATTAATGATTATTTAACATTCGCAAAACCAGCCTCTGAAGAAAATGAGAAAATCATGATTTATGAAGAGGTTCTTCATGTAGTCAATGTCCTAACTCCTTTAGCAAACATGAACAATGTTGGGATTGATTTATCCCTGGTAAAAAAAGAGTCTTGTTATATCGTAGGGGACAGAAAAAAATTAGAGCAGGCTTTGATTAACATCGTAAAAAATGGAATAGAATCAATGCCTAAAGGGGGAAAGATGGAGATCGGTATAGACTATTGCCATCATAGTCTGCGTATCAAAATCCGTGATCAAGGAGAAGGGATGACACAAAAGCAAATTGATCGTCTAGGTGAACCGTATTTTACAACAAAGGAAAAGGGGACAGGCTTAGGTATGATGGTTTCGTTCAGTATTATTCAGGGGATGGGCGGAAAGATTACTGTTAAAAGTGAGATTGAAAAGGGGACATACTTTTCAATCGAATTTCCAATTGCCGATGTCTAAGCAGATCCATTATAATCTTCTTTGATTTCTTAATGAAATTAAAAGAAGGGGACTCAAACAAGGAAGCCCTATTCGAAGAGGATGCTGGGCTTTTTGTTTTTAATCAAGGTCATGTCCGTCATCTAATCGAACCTCCACAATATCTTTGATACAGTACGAGCTATCTGTTAAATATGCACTCGTTTAGGATTGCAGCTTAAAGATTTTTGCTCATGATATGATTCCATGATGATCCTTTTCATCTCCTCCAACGCCTGCTCATCAAGTAGAAAGATGGTGCTTCTTTTTCTCTTTTTTCGCTTTCTAATTTATTTTGTTCAGCATGCTCAGCTAAAATTAATCCTTGCCCCTTAATCATTCCGCGATCTTCATATAATTTCGTCACCAACATCACTTCTTGGTGAGAACGTTAATTCGCTTAATGGTTCCTCTACAGTATAAAAAGGCAGAGTTCAAACTGTAAAAAACAAAAGTATGTTCCTGAAACACTTGTTTACGAAACGTTTGTTCGATGAAATGGAATTAACAAAAAAGGAGGCTTTTAAAATGAATGGACTGTTTCAAGCGTCATTAGAAGAACAAAAGCCCATTGTTATTATGTACATCACAGAAGATCGCGTGATTACTGACCGCAATATCATTGTAAGAAAGATTCATCTTGAGTATATTCGGGCATATTGCATGAAACGCGGAGGGCTTAGGACGTTTAAGCGGGAAAACACTTTAGCAGTTGCGAAGCCGAAAAAGCGGAGAGAGGGTTATGCATAATTAATTAACTTCTAACAAAGGCGCAAAAAAGAGTACTGAATGAAATTGCATTATATATAGAAGAAAAAAATTACCCTCCTGCTATTCGGGATAGATGTGAACGATTAAATTTAGCTTCATCTTCAACTGTAAAAGGTCATCTGGATTCATTAAAAGAGAAGGGGTATTTAACCTGGGAGGGGGGCAAGCCAAGAACGTTGAGGATGCTTATATCAATAGAGAAAAAGCCAAAATAAAAATGCGGGGAATTCCTCGCCGTTTCCCCGCCCTAATTCGGGTGTTTTTTTATTTGTTTTTAGGAGTCTTTTTTTAAAAAGCTTGATATAGAGCTTTTTTAAAGGTAGGCTCTGTTAAACTTTAATTTTGATAATGAGGTATAATTTCAGAGAACCCAGTAAATATGGGGGTTCCTAGTTATTAGGATTAAAGTTTATGTGTACCCATTGCAAACTCGAAATCCATACACACAATAAAATAAATTGTATCTATAACATCAACATCAAAGACAATCATAATGTCCAAATGGTCAAGTTGACATTGTTGTTTATACTTTTCCCTTTCAATATCGGTAGCAAGTCTAATTCTGTCTGTATCAAAGAAAGATGGGGAATTGATATAGTCTACTTCCTTAAAATTCTAAGACGTCAATAGGTTTTAAGAAATGCAAGGAGATTGTCGAAGAAAATGGTTTATTTGTACGACAGTAAGAAATGAACGAGTGACAGGAGTGCCGATTCCTTGTTGAACTAACGGGTGCTTTAGTAAAAAATGGACATCAAAATGCAATGAGCTTGAAGATACATTTCCCAGCTCATTTTTGTGTGTATTTTTTATTTAGAATGCATAGTCTCTCAGCCTTAACTTGTCTGCGGTTTCCCATGTTCCATGAACACTTGCCAAGGCTGTAGTCAGTGCGTTTAATGGATTCGGGGCAGCTGCAATGCCGCAAATCTACGCCTATGCACAGGAATCTTTCACTGAAAATGAATGTGTTGAAGGAGGTATTTTTTGAATAAGCCAAATCCTTTTTTTATCGTGTGGTCGAATCGGAACTACCGTAATCTGTTAGTGATTATGTTGTTGGCAGGATTGGCTGTTTCTTCAGCTGGCCCGCTCGTCACGCTTTTTTTGACGAAAGAATTAGGTGCTGATCCTTCTGTGGTGGGATTGTTTTACTTAACATCTATTGCCGGCCTATTCATTAATTTGTATACAGGCAAGTTATCTGATCGTCGTTCCACGCGGCTTCCATTTATTAAGTATAGTGCTATTTGGCTGTCAATCGGCTGGATCATCATTAGTTTGTCTCAGCAATCGTGGATGGTTTTTGCTGTTGGAGCTGTATTTCTCAGCTTTCTCGGAACGTTAAATGCCCAGACATTTGGTGTAGTACGGGATGTGATAGCGGCAGAAAAAGAAACCCGCGATGCGACTATTACGAGCATTATTCGAACGGCTTACTCATTCGGGTGGATGATCGGTCCAGCGATTGGTCCGCTTATTGCTAGTCTTATTGGCTACCGCCTTGCCTTTTGGGCAGCTGTTTTGTTCTTTATCGCCATTTTAATTCCACTTAGCCGCCTTCGTATCACAGAAAGATCTCAGTTGGAAAAGGTGAAAATAGAGAATAATAAGAAAGAAAAAAGAAAAGTGAATGGTCCGTTGCTTTTATTTGGCTTTATTTGTACGCTTATGCTAACTGGAGAAGCAGCACGCATTGCGTATTTACCTCTGTTAGCGGTTGATCATTTAGGAATGAGTGTTTTTCAATTTGGTCTGCTGATGTCGGTTGCGCCGCTTACTGAACTATTTATAATGCCTTTATCAGGGATGCTTGCCGACAAATTCGGCCTGAATAAATTACTTTTTGCTGGGATTTTAATTGGCTCATTCGGCTTTTTTCTTTTTGCATCCAGTGAGGCCATTTGGCAGGTTGTGCTTGGACAAATGATGAACGCCTGCTTTATTTCCGTCATATTCGGTCTGTCTGTCACGTATGCGCAGCAACTGATTCCTGGTCAGGCAGGACTGGCCAGCTCCGTCTTTTTCAGCGCCCAATCGGCTTCCTTCATTATAGGCAGTTTAGTAGGAAGCTATGGTGTACATGCCATTGGGCTGCCGTTTATGTTTTATATTCCATCTGTCATTTGTCTGTTCTCGTGTGTATTATTTGTGATCAATGACCGCTTAAAACAACAAGTTCAACCTTATGCTACAGAAAAGGGGACAGGATGATAGTGATACAAATTAAATATGCAACGCCTTCTGATGCGCCGACGATTCACTATTTAATGATAAAAGCATTTGAAGAATATAAAGATGAAGTGCCTCTTTCAAGTGCTTTGGAAGAAACGACCGAATCTATAACAGCTGCCTTAGAGGATGGTGAACAGGCTTTAATTAGTTACATCCACGATGAACCAGTAGGAATGATACGGTTCCGTTTAAAAGAAAATGGCATTTATTTTTATAGACTATCTGTCATTCCAGAGAACCAAGGTAAAGGTATTGCGAAAAAACTACTGAAATCATTAGAAGAACATGCAGAGCAGATTAAAAAGACTAAGGTACTGTGCAAGGTTCGTATGACTGTGCCTAAAAATATTAAATTGTATAATTCACTAGGATACCGTATTTACGATGAAGAACTTGTGTATAAACCAAACGGCATAAATATAAAAGTTGTATCAATGATGAAGCAGCTTTAATAGAGTATTGTTGCTCAACTGTTCGTCCATATGAATAAGCAACGTTGCTCATACTTTAAGCAGTAGTTCACTGATACTGTTGAGCAAGACAGGATAAGAACAATTAAATATATAGTTGTTATGTAAATTACAAACATTTAAGATACAATAAACTGGAAGATTTTCACGAGCCAAGGGGGGTTATTTTGGTAAAGGTGGATGTAAAACATATTGATGCGTTTAGCCCGGTTCCTGAGAAAGGGAATCCAGCCGGCGTTGTATTAAACGGTGATGATTATACAGAAAAGCAGATGTTAGCCATTGCAGAAGCAATAGGGTTTAACGAAACAGCTTTTGTTGTTTCTTCTAATGTAGCTGACTTTCGTATTCGTTATTTCACACCTGGGCATGAAATAAATTTATGCGGTCATGCAACAATGGGGACAGTGTACGCTTTAAGAATGAATGGCTTGCTGGAACAGTCACATTTTACAATTGAAACAAATGCAGGTTTGCTGCCAATACATGTCCATGAAGAACATAATCAATTACTGATTACCATGCAGCATGCAAAACCCGAGTTTCAACCATTTAAGGGTTCAAGATCTGATTTAGCAGCATCCATCGGATTAAGGGAAAAAGATTTACATACTACGTATCCAATTGTTTATGGCAGTACAGGAATTTGGACGTTGATTATACCGATTAAAGAGTTAGCAAGCTTTGAGAAAATGAATCCAGTGACAGAAAACTTTCCGAGAGTTTTAACAGAAATGCCAAAGGTTTCTTTACACCCTATCTGTTTTGAAGTTCGTGATGATGAGAATGATATGCACGCCCGTCACTTTTCATCTCCT
The DNA here is from genome assembly GCF_001750285.1 of Domibacillus iocasae. Taxonomy (GTDB): domain Bacteria; phylum Bacillota; class Bacilli; order Bacillales; family Domibacillaceae; genus Domibacillus; species Domibacillus iocasae. The sequence continues at coordinate 14,668 of NZ_MAMP01000007.1, read as the reverse complement.
TATTCGGGTACAATTGAAGATGCTGTTACAGGAACAGGTTCAGGCGTAATGGGAGCGTATTATAAAACCTTTGTGAACAAGGATATGGCATTACCAGCGACGCTTATAGTGGAACAAGGGCACGAAATCAATAGGGACGGACGAGTATACGTGCACGTAAAAGAAGAATTTGAGCAATTAGATATCTCTATTTCTGGTACGGCTGTCTATGTTAAGAGCATTGAAGTTGAAATAGAATAAGTATACATATAAGGGCTGGACGTTCGATAACTGAGTTAAACAACTTTATTATTATCCAACAGAGTAGGCTCATGATTATCATGAGCCTACTTTATAATAAGAACTGATGGCAATAAATGCGCTAACAAGGATGAGCTGGCAAACAAAAAACTTAAAGTGATTCACGTATTGAATTGCTCCTGTTCTGTAGGTGTCTTGTGTCTAAATTATAGGTTTTTTCGAAAAATAACAAGTAGCTTACTAGTCAACAGTACGTCCATAAAGGTGATCTGCAGCAGCTTGGAACGTCTACACTTATCTGGACAGAAAAATTAAGGTTACGTACACTTGACCTAAAACAGATGAGGAGCTCCAATCATGACAAAGCGAGAACGCCGCACATTCACGCCCGAGTTTAAAAAACAGATGGTGCAGTTGTACCAGAATGGAAAAACGAAACGAGCCATTATTAATGAATATGATCTGACTCCGTCATCTCTTGACCGCTGGATTCAACAGGATGAAACCTCCGGTTCTTTTAAAGAGAAAGACAACCGGTCTTCTGAACAGCAGGAGCTTTTAAAACTCCGCAAAGAAAATAAGCAACTATTAATGGAGAATGATATTTTAAAGCAAGCAGCGCTGATCATGGGACGAAAGTAAATGTCATCAAGAGAAACCAAGACAAATACTCGGTATCAGCAATGTGCAGCGTCCTAAAAATCTCACGGAGTACGTACTATTATGAGGCCAGGGAACGTCAGTCAGAAGACGATGTAACAGGCGCTGTCATAGAGATTTTTAAACAAAACCGAAGTGCCTACGGCACGCGCAAGATCAAAGTCCAACTGTACAAGCGTGGATTTACGGTTTCTAGAAGACGTATTGGCCGTATTATGAAGGAACAAGGGCTTGTTTCCTCCTATACGGTGGCACAGTTCAAACCGCAGAAAGCCCCCTGTAATGAGTCAGCTCAAGCAAATGAATTGAAACGTGAGTTTCAGCAGACAGAAGCGAAAAAAGTGGTCGTCAGTGATTTAACATACGTCAAAGTCAAAAACAAATGGCATTACGTATGTATCTTTGTCGATCTCTTTAACCGCGAAATCATTGGCTTCAGTACAGGGCCAAACAAAGATGCGAACCTTGTCACACGGGCCTTTTCTTCTATCCAGGGTGACCTGCGAGATATCCAGCTGTTCCACACCGACCGTGGCAGCGAGTTTAAAAACCAGCTAATTGATGAGACATTAGCTACTTTCAACATTGGCCGGTCTCTCAGTATGAAAGGCTGTCCATATGACAATGCCGTGGCGGAAGCCACGTTCAAAATCATTAAAACGGAGTTTGTTCGTCAAATGAGATTTGATAGTTTAAATCATCTCACACTTGAATTCAGTGATTACGTTAACTGGTTCAACAAGCTACGCATTCACGGAACACTAGGCTATGTAAGCCCCGTGGAGTTTAGAGAAATGTCCCTTAAAAAAGTTGTTTGAATTAGTGTTGACATTCCAGCTTGGGTTTAATTACTGATAGGCTGAACTGTTAAGTAAAAGGCGTTTTCGATAACTGGGTTAAAGAAAGGCTCATTCAAGGATAAGATAGATTTTCTTACTTAACTAAGGGAGCAGAATAGTTGAAGAAGATAAAAGATTTTTATTCGAAAAATTCCCAACACTCTAATAAAGGTTGTTGTCTATTACTAATAACGCATGTATGATTAAGACAGAGATGTAATGGAAGGGGAATTAAGATTCTACATGTTGCAAACCCTATGATGAATAAATAATAAAAATAAATAGTTACTTTTCCCATAATTTTTTATGGGAGTAGTATGTCTATTGATTTGAATTAAAATCATTTGGGGGATACGTAGTGTGGACAATTAAATTCCCATTACTAAGCAGATACAATTGTATATCTGCTTTTATTTATGGGTAAAAATACATCTCTATTGACACAATCATAACGTCCCTAAACTGGGGGAAATTTAATGAAAAGTCAGAACGAAAACGAAGAAATGCTAACAGGAGGGAATGTCTCAAACGTATATCGTTCGGGAGATACTGTTCGACGAGACTTAAAGGAAGACAGTCCTAAAATTCATAAATTATTAAAACATTTGGAGAACAAAGGTTTTAATTGTTCACCTAAGTTTTTAGGTATTGATGAGAAAGGAAGAGAGATATTATCATTTATTGAAGGTGAAGCAGGTAATTATCCTTTAAAAGGATATATGTTGTCAAATGACGTTTTAAAAGAAATAGCGAAGATGCTTCGTCTTTATCATGAGGCAGTAAGTGATTTTCCATTATTGGATGAGTTTAAACCAGTCGATAATACTCCGCAAAAAGCAGAGGTATTATGCCATAATGACTTTGCTATATATAACATTATTTTCAACTGTGAAAAACCGGTGGGCATCATTGACTTTGATGTTGCTGGACCTGGTCCGAAAATTTGGGATATAGCCTATACGCTGTATACATGCTTGCCATTAAGCAGGTTTTATCCTGCTGAAACAGAGCAGGAGGTCCACTATGTTCCCTATGATCCTTCATTACATGCCAGTCTCATAAAGAAGAGATTAACATTGTTTTTTGAAGCCTACGGTGAGGAAATGCCACGGAATTTTTTGGAAATAGTATTATTGCGATTAGAAGGGCTATGTAAGACGATAACAAGGAAAGCGAATGAAGGTGATTTGGCTTTTCAGAAAATGATAGATGAAGGACATTCTGCACATTACCAGAACGAAATTAAATTCATTCGTGAACATGGAAAAGAGTGGATTTAAGGATAGGTTTTGTTGAACTAACGAGTGCAAGAGTTTAAAAACCGGCTGCTGTTCCAGCCGGTCTTTTTTCTTCCTCAACTAACGCAGCAGGTCAGTTGAAGAAAGTAATGAAATATAAAAGCTTTAAATAACACATAAATGCAAAAAAAGGATTTCTATTTTCCTCATGGGGGATCTGTTGTTATTAGTACAACTTTTTAACAATATTCCTTTGAGGGAATACTCCCTTTTGTGTATAATTAAATCACACAGAAGATTATTTACATCATGAACGTTGAAGATTTATGGATAAGGAGTGGGTTCCAACTATGGATATAACAACATTGAGTGCTCTTGCTGAACCCAATCGTTTTAAAATGGTGGAATTACTGAAAGGAGGACCGCTTACTGTAGGAGAAATTGCCGACTGGTTAGCTATACGCCAGCCTCAAGCATCGAAACACCTTCGTGTACTAAGCGAGGCAGGAATCGTTGAAGTTGAAGTGAATGCCAACCGGCGCATCTATAGACTGAAGTCGCAGCCATTTGAAAGTTTGGATGCATGGCTGGATTCTTATCGCCATCTTTGGGAAGAAAGGTTCAATCGTTTGGATGCTTATTTGGAAGAGATAAAAGCTGAAGTGAGCAATAAAAAAGACGTTTGATGGATGATCTAATAATAAACCCTGGGGGGAAATTAATATGACAACTCAATCAAACAGCTTGACTTCGCATACAGATGGGAAAGTTCTAGTAGTGGAGCGTACATTTAATGCAACACGAGAACTTGTCTTTAAAGCTTTCTCGGAATCAGAGCGATTAGAGAAATGGTGGGGACCACAAGGGTGGGAGACCAAAAACCTTCAATTTGAATTTAAGACCAATGGCGTTTGGCATTATTGTATGACCTGTGTAGATAAAGAGCAGGGGGACTTTTATGGTCAGAAGTCTTGTGGAAAAGGAATCTATCATGAAATCGTCGAACCTGAGAAAATTGTCTATACAGATTTATTTGTTGATGATCAAGGAAATGCGGTTCAAGATATGCCAGAATTATTAATTACAATGAATTTCGTTGAGCAGGAAGGGAAGACGATGGTTATTACCCGTACTGAATTCGCTTCCGAGGAGGCGCTTCAGCAAGTAGTCGGAATGGGTGTAGTCGAAGGCGTATCATCCCAATACGAACGCTTGGATGCTTTGTTAGAAGAACAATTAGCTTAACTATTATAAAGACAAATCTTTGGCTCCAGCATAATGGTAACCCTCTTATTCGACTAACGTAGCGTTGATCTCAAAGGATTAACGCTTTTTTTGTTGAACTTATTAAACTAACGGAGCAGGATAGTTAAAGAAGGAATGGTAATATATCAGCGCTTCAAAGGAGCATTGGCATTTTTCAAATCGTTGGCAAGTAGCTGATCTAAATGATACGCCGGGTAATAGCTTCTCTCTAGCATAAAATTAAACACGTTGGCGTGTAACTTGATCGCTTTTTGTAATTGGCTCTGGAATCTTTCACGCAGAGACGAGGTCGCTGTTTCCGTAATAGCGCCCGCATAGTTACATAAGGCATTTTTTGCAAATATCAGTAGCTTTCCCACATAAAAGGCGGTCAAGTCCACTCCTATCAGCTTAGAGCTATACATTTCATGGTTGTCGCTATGCATCATTGGAATCGGTGCTTTTTCATAAAAAGGAAGTAAGTCAAGCAAGCGTATTTTGCACAAGGCTACGGATAGTCTCCATATATAGACCTCGCAGGTCGAGTCCTGTATGTTTGCAAGCTGCATTTTGAATTCAGTTAGATAATTGGCTGTCATGGCCACTATCTCATGCAACTCCAGCGTTTTATGACAAGCCAAGTGTAAAGAAGGGATTATTTCCGTGGGGTACGAGAACTTCATTCCAAAAAACATGATCAATTCCATCAATGTGCCAAAATCAAGACCAATGATGAAGTTCATTAAAGAAATGAGGATGAATGATAAGAATAAAATCATTGATGCGTCCAAGGGGGAAACAACAAACTCCTTCATTATGTTAGATGGCGGGTTTCTGATTCTGTCTCATTTGCAGACGGGAACCATTGCCAAACGAATAATGGAAGAAGAGGTATTCTGAGAAATCCTTTTTTTCTTTGCAGAAGGATCTGTTAAACCTTACTATTGATTTTTAGCAAAAAATAAAATGAAGCACATTCAGACGGTGTATTTCTTAAAAACAGCAATATACGTGGTGTATAAAATATTAAACGCTTTGTCTTCTGAATATTTTTAACGAAAAAGGGAATGAAACTAACACACTTGTATTTTTTTGATAAAAGACTAGGTGGAGGAGTTAATTTAAAATGGATCAATAAGACAAGTAGACCGGGTCAATAATTTTCATCTATTAACTTTAAAAGGGGAAGAATAAAATGACTGAGAAGACACCACTAGCTGCAGTTAAAGAATTTTATGGTGACAACTTTAAAATTACAGAACTTTGGAATTCAGGGGAAGATGAATCTAAGGAAGGTGACTACACCTATCTTCTAGTAGATCAAACTGAAGAAGTTCACCTTGTAACGGTTCTTAAATTATCAGATGATAACTATACGCTAGAGAAAGAACAAACCAGAAAATACTCAAAGACAGACATGTTCGAATCAATGGTAGGACTGGTTAAAACTCTAAGAAACGGACTTAACACATCAGAGATAAAATGAAATAACAAATAAACAATAAAGTGTTTTCAATTTAAATGAAAATCAAAGCAACATAAATAGAATTATGTTGTATTGAGAACGCCCTGGATCTTTAGAATTTGGGGCGTTTTTTTGATTTGAGTGCAATTTTTCTGGTGATTCAAATCAATGTGCTGCAAGTGCAGGTTTTCATGTTATTACACCTCAAGAATTAGAAGCAATTAGTGATGGATTAATGGTTGATGGTGAGTTTTTATGTCCAATGCTGGTTTGGACAGATAATTTTGGAGTCCCTACTCTTGCTTATGTTTTTCCAGGTAGACGAAATCCAGTAAGGCTCGTAAGAACACCATCTGTATTATGTCCAGCTTATACTATCTGTGCAGGTCCAATAGAAATAGAATAAGTTTAATTACAGTAGCTTTTCCTTTAAAAAGGAGTTGCACTTTTTTATTAAACTAATGGAGCAGGTTAGTGGAATAAGGGACTATGATAAAATAGAAAAAAACAGTGTGGTTAGAGGTGCCAGTATGAACAAAGTTTTCATCATTGATGGAGAGAATTTTTCTAATTTTAAGGGGTTTTGTAAGGAATTTTCGAATGTGATTCTCTCTGGAAAATATGAATGGAACGAAAGTCTAGATGCGTTTAATGATATTTTGTGTGGTGGTTTTGGAGATATAGAATTTGGAGAAGAATACACAATTATTTGGAGAAATTCTGTTAAATCAAAAAGAGATTTAGGATACAGAGAAAACTTTATTAAACTGAATGAGATATTGAAAAATTGCCATCCAACTAATAAAGAAAGCGTCATTCAAGAAATAAGAGATGCAAAGATGAACAAAGGTTCAACTATATTTGACTGGATAGAAGAAATCATCTTTGATAACGAAAATATAACACTGATTATAGAGTAATTCTTCTTCAGCTACGGGGACTTATATTGAAGAACGGAAGGTGCTGCGGCATCTCTTTTTTATTGAATTAAAGAGTAGAGCGTCTACATTTATCTGGACAGAAAAATTAAGTTGAAAGGTGGGAAGTAATGAACACCATTTTAGAGGATTTTTTAGGGCTTAAAGAAATATTAAACGTGTTCAATGGAATCGAAAAAAAATACAACTGGTTACTAACTGACTTAGATTGGTGTTATCCTGAACACCATTTTGATTACTTTGAAGACTTTCGAATATTTAGCGGTAGTGATAACTGCCTTAATAGCTACTGGATTACAGGCGAAAACTTAACAAAATTAGCTAATGATAACGAAGTATATTTTATATGGGGTGTATTTTCGGCGTTTGAAAAAAACCAGACAATTGATTTAGATGAGATTAAAGAAGAACCATATGCTGATGGAAATCCAAATTTTTGGTGTGAAAACCCTGAAATCCAGCATCCAAAGGCAATCGTTGAATTGGTATTTTGGGACTCTTCATTAATTCTGCTTCTTAGCAAAGATAATACTCTATCTGTAAATTTTAGAAATACTTTTGAAGGCTGGAAAGATTTAAGTTCCTTCAATCGTTCGTAAGCCTTGTTCAACTAATGGGGGCTTTTGTTTAATATCTCGGCTGTGGCTGTCATTTCGGCAGCCTTTTCTTATTCAGTTAACGTGCAGGTTAGTTGAATAAGAAATGATAAAATGGTCTAAAATTATTACTCCATTATGAAAAGGTGAATTTGTTTATGCTCGGAATTAAAAATTACAATCCTAAAATGTATACTAACCCATCTAATATCATAGAAGACCACAGAACTAAACTTGAAGCTCTGATTGGTAAAAATGTAAAAGAAATATGGATTGTTTGGGCGCAAGATGAAGATGAATGGTTTAACGATTGTCCTGTTATTATCTGTTTTGAAGATGGCCAATTAGAATTATGTGCATATAAAACAAACGAATACGCTATTACGTTTGATAAAATCCTTGTTTCCCAAGATCTTTCTTGGTATGGATCAGATTTAAAAATTAATTGGGAAAAGAACAAGCTAGAAGAACTCAATTTTGCTATTGGTAAAAGAGTGATTGGGATTGAAATTATTGAAAGACGTGAAACAAACGCATCGGATTATTATTTAGCTGGTATAGGGCTTCACTTGAATGATGGATATTTCGCCATATGTAATGGATTCGATGAGAATCTAATAATCAAAAAAAGAGAAGAAGGACCAAATTTCAAGCACAAAATTATCTGAGAGACATAAATATTCTTCAATTAATGGGTGCAAGAGTTTAAGAGCCGGCTGCTGTTCTAGCCGGTCTTTTTTCTTCTTCAACTAAAGGGGCAGGTTAGTTGAAGAAGGAAACGTGATAAAATAGGTAAATGACATACTTAAACAGGTGAAAATATTGGACAATATATTAAAACAACTAACTGAAATTAAAAAACGAATTAGATAAGCCATTTCCATATAGAGATATGGACAAAATACAAGATGATTTTCAAACAGTGTTTTTAAATTTATCAGATGAAGAAGACTGTCTAGTGGGTGATATATTTATAAAAAAATTACACCCTGAGATATGGTTAAAACCTAACCACAGTTTGTTTTACTACTTAGAAATTTTTTATGAATTTTAATTTTGTATTGCTATTTTGGTAAACAGATAAAATGGTAAAATGTCATTAAGTTTCTTTTTATAACGTGAGTAATCAATCAAGGGAGTGACCACAATAATGAGCGAACATAAGAAAAAAGATGTCTTTAATTTTTACAGCGATGATTTATTTCGCCAAATCGTTGATAATACATTTGAAACGACGGTTCTACATGCCGATTATAAAGTTGTTTATATAAATGAAACAGGAGCAAGGCTGCTCGGAGCCAGTAGTGAGGAACTACTGGGAGCTAATGTTCTAGACATCTTCTTAGAAGAGTCAAAAGAAGCAATTCGAGAAAGGGTTCGATGTGCCTTAGAAGAACAAAAGGCTGGTGAGCTAATTGAAGAAACCATTCAGTCCTTAAATGGAACTCAATATGAAATAGAATTATACTGTCATCCTTTTGAATTTAAAGGAGAAAGAGCCGTTCTTTCTGTGTTCAGAGACATTAGTGAGAGAAAAGAATTGCAAAGACAATTAAAAAATAAGATAAATGAATACTCAACACCTATTGTCCCTTTATTAGACGGTATCTCTGTTATTCCATTGGTGGGTAACATTGATGAGGATAAAGCAGGGATGCTTATTGAAAATTTACCTTCACAAATCAAGAGATACCAGGATACAAGACATATTATTGTTGATTTTTCGGGTATTTACAATATAGATGAAGTGGTCATTGAATTTTTGTTTAAAATTGAAGGGATTATGAAATTACTTGGAATTAGCCCTATTATTACTGGCATAAGACCTGAATTAGCTACAAATGTAGTTAGAATGGGGAGAAACCTGTCAAATATGAGGACCGAGAGTACAGTTAAGAAGGCTTTAATTTCTTTACAGGTTAAATGATTGAAAATACACAGTGGGATAACAAGTATAGATGACCATAGAATCGGGTGCAAAATTTACCTTGCAAATGACAGAATAAAAAAGAGATACGAACATGGAAAGTCAGCTCTCTTTAAAAAATCACTTGCTACATCTTGAACAAAAATTGTTAAAGCCTGAGATACGTACATCGCGACAAGAACTTACAAAGCTACTGGCAGATGGTTTTTTCGAACTTGGCAGCTCAGGTCATATTTGGTACAGAAAAGACGGTATTAGTGAAGAAGGTATTGGTGTAGTAAAGATGACCTTATATAATTTTGATATACACCAGTTATCAAGCGATTCAGTATCAGCTACATATCGAACGTTTAATGAAGAAACAATGCAGCATATCTTACGTAGTTCGATCTGTAAATTTAAAGACGAAAGATGGCAAATGTTTTTTCATCAAGGTACGAAAACAAAAGATAGACAGCGGTTTTAATCTACTTAATAACAGCTTTAGAGTATTTAGGGATGATGGCTAAAAAGCCTGTCGTGTGAATCTTTTTCACAGGGTTTTATGTATCTGTTAGTATTAGGAACTGGAAAACAGATACGGTTTGAGCAACTCTAATCTTTGTGATCGCTGCTCAAAAATTTGATGAAAAATGAAGCTGTGTCACTATGGCGGCCTTAATATTCGTGTTCATTCATCATGCAATGTTGTTTTTTAAAAGTACATTACAATAAGTTTAAAAATTAAAAAGCTGAAGACACTCATATCTTCAGCTACCTTTATAATTTTGAAATAGCTGAACTACTTCCATATATCCATATACTTTTTTTTATACTTTTTGTCGTCAACCGTAGCAATCAAATCTATAGCCGTTTGTTTGATAGCCTCATCATTGAAATGGTCATATAAATTTCTCATATTTTTAAGGATGTCATTACGAATTAAAGTAAAATTCTTTTCATCTGTTCCATTGTTAAAACGTTCAACCATAAATTTCATAACCATTTTTTTGGGGGGCGTACCAGCAATTCCAACCTTCCATATAGACTGTAGGCTATGTCTAGCTGTTACAAACTTTTCATCTTTTGTTACTTCCCACAACTTAGGGAAATCTTTCATAATTCTCATCTCTGGATCGCTTTTAGCTAGATTGGCTAAATATTGTGCTGCACGAGAGCGTTGATGGTTATCTTTATGAGTTAAGTCCTCTAATAGTTGATTCCATACTTCATACGCCCAATCAACTTTTTGATCAGTTGCATTTAAAATATTTTGATAAGCTTCATAACGCTCATCCTTATCGCCTGATTTTGATTTTTCAAATTCCAATTTCATTTGACTATCCATTTTTACATCACCTAATTTCCAAGCAAAAATCAAATTTATTTATTTTTTAGTAAATTTAATTGCCATGAGACTCCAAATTTATCATCTACCCAATAATACTTCACACATACATGGGTATCAGTAGTTGGTAAAACAGTTCCATCCTGATTATGCAAAACATTAATTTTCTCAGAATTATCAAAACTAGATGTATACAAATCCATTGCTTGTTCTGCGTTTCCTTTAAACATTAAAAAAGCAGTAACTTTCTGCATTTTTATCTTCTTTTAACCTTTAGTTTTTTTCTTTCATTTATCAAGCATATTAAACATGATAGTCCATTCATTTTCTACTTCGTCATGAAATTACTGCTGTATTATCTGAATAAGGTTGCCGCAAGTATCGTCGAAGACAGCTATTGTGATTTCGCCCATTTCTGTAGGCTCCATAGTAAACTGCACGCCTTTTTCCACTAATCGTTTATACTCTTTTTGAATATCTGCAACCCCAAACATTGTTACTGGTATGCCATCGTCAAATAACTTCTGTTGATACTCTTTTGCGGCTGGGTGTTCATTCGGTTCAAGTAAAAGCTCAGTTCCGGCTTGTTCATCTGGAGAAACAAGCGTTATCCATCTATGTTCTCCTGTGGGAACGTCATGCTTTTTAACAAATCCCAACGTTTCTGAATAAAATTCTAATGCCTTTTCCTGGTCTTCTACGAAAATACTAGTAATAATGATTTTTAACATTTTTTGGCCTCCTTTGATATTTGCAATGTATGGTTTCTTTAGTAAAACTCATACAGTGATCATTCGTTATAAAATTAATCTATCCATCCTTTCAGCAAATTTTTAAGTGGTTCTTTGTTGAAAATAAGTACTCGATATTTTCCATTTCGTTTTGATATGATGAGCCCAGCAGCTTCCAATGCAGAGAGATGTTTAGCTATCGCCTGCCGTGAAATGGTAAGGTTGTGTTTCATAATGAGTCGTGCCGTAAGTTCATACAAAGTTAGCTCGTTACGTTCGGATATCTCGTCTAATATAACCCGCCGAGTCGAATCACTAAGTGCTTTAAATATAGCGTCTTTATCCCAATTCATATATCGATTATATGCAACTTTTAGGTTGCGTGTCAAACATAAGTAACTAAAAGGTTGCATAACAAACATATCCAATTATTAATCTTACTCAGCTTAATGAAATAATACTTGCTTGGACGCCTTCTTCGTACAATTTAAGTCCAATCTTTAATAAAGCTGCTTAAATATGAATATCTTTGCTGCGTATTATCGGTCTACTGTTGAGCAGTAAAATTGAATGCAACATAAATGCAATTGTGTTGTATTAACTAGAAAGGGCTTAAGGGATTTATCAGTTCCTTAAGCCTTTTATTGAAGTTGTTCTTATTTGTACCGTTTTTAGGACCGTTAACTATTGGGATTAAAAAGAAAAGGAAACTTATATATCCAATTAAAAGTTGTTTGTGGTAAAAATAAGTAGAAAGAACAATGATCCTTTAAAGGGAGGCGTTTAATTGGATACTTTAACAGTTAAAGAACTTAAATCGCATAATGACATTATTAAAGCATTTCCAGTTGTGAAACAATTACGAACACATCTAACTGAGATTCTTATGTTGAGTTGGTGAAAGACGCACAAGAGAATGATCGTTACAAGATTTTAGCGCTATCTGATAAGGATGATATTGTGGCGGTAATTGGTTTTAAGCCGATGATCACTTTATATTATGGCCGATTTGTTTGGGTGTGTGATTTAGTTACAGATGCTAAACGACGTTCTAACGGGTATGGAGAAAAACTGCTTACATATGTACATGAATGGGCCAAAAAAAATAATTATGAAAGTGTTGCCCTGTCTTCAGGTTTACAACGGTTGGATGCTCACCGTTTTTATAAAGAAAAAATGAATTATGACAAGGTAAGTTATGTTTTTAAAAACTCTTTAGAATAAGCAAGAAAGTTATAAATGTATTTTAATGCAACATAAAGGGTATTAAGTTGCTTTGGAGACTCCTCAGACCTTTAGAATCTGTGGAGTTTTTATATAGATAGTGTAAAGCTTGCACTGTATGAATTGCTGCGTGGCAAGCGGGTTTAAGAAAGAATGATAAAATCTAAAAAACACTTGTATAAAAGGAGTAGTAACATGAATATTAGGAAAATCAATGAAAGTGAGAAACCTCCAATGGAATTGTTGTTATTAGCTGATCCTTCGAAAATGATTGTTGAGAATTATGTTAATAGGGGTGAGTGTTTTGTAGCTGAAAGCGAAGAGCAAATTATTGGAGTGTACGTATTGCTTCCTACAAGACCAGAGACCGTAGAGTTAGTAAATATAGCAGTTTCGGATAATCAGCAGGGTAAAGGAATTGGAAAACAGTTAGTGAATGATGCTGTTCAAAAAGCAAAATCAAAAGGTTATAAAACAATTGAAGTTGGCACTGGGAATTCAAGCATAGGGCAGCTTTCTCTTTACCAAAAGTATGGTTTTAGAATTATTGGTGTTGATATAGACTTTTTCGTTAGACACTATCCAGAAGAGATTTTTGAAAATGGGATACATTGCAGGGATACATTGCAGGGATATGGTTCGATTATCTCAAGATTTATAATTTACATAAAAACTTTCTTCAACTAAGGCACTTTTTGTTTGGGAAATATGAAGCATAAGTTTTGGATTATGAATGCAACAAAAAGTAAATTATGTTGTATTGAGAACGCCCTGGATCTTTACAATCTAGGGGCGTTTTTTCGATTTGAGTGCAATCACGAGGAAATTTTTATAATGTGTCTTATTGAACTAACGAAGCAGTATAGTGGAAGAAGAAATGCTAATATACAGTTAAATAAAGTTCTTGGAGGTCTTCGTAATGAAGAAACCAGTAGGAGTTCAAATACAGGGTTCTATTTATGCAAGCGACGGTAAAGATTTAGGAAATAATCAGTTTTTAGATGCCTTTATTGAGTTCACTGAAAGTAAGGGCTGGAGTTTCGGTGGAGGTAGTTTCCAGATAGATGAAGAAGGCAAAAAGATAGATGATATTGACTAAGTACTTCTTTAAATAACGGGTGCGAGAGTTTAGGAATAGGCTGTTGTTCCAGACAGTCTTTTTCCCCTCAACTAAAGGAGCAGATTAGTTGCATAACCGGCGAGCAGAATATTTTATTTTTGGGAGATGACTTTTGATGTTAAAAGATGTTTGTGATTGCGAATTTACCAATTCATTTAAACTAGAAGCAGATTTTGTAGCTGACCCTATTTGGTGCAACATATGTGGTTGGAATCTCGATATTGATGACTTTCCTTTGACAGATAATCTTAAAGATGAATTATATCAATGGACTAAACAATATAAGAAAATCCCAATAAATGAACACAATGAAATCGGGCAAAATCTTACTGGAAAAGTGCAAGAAGAATTAGGTACAGAATATAGAATCATACTTATACCTGACAAGTAATAACTCTCAGATGGGCGAGGAGTTACTAACGGGCAGGGTGAAATGGAGTTGTTTTTTTAGTTAACTGGGGCTTTTGTTTAATATCTCGACTGTTATTTCGGTAGCTTTTCTTATTCAGCTAACGGAGCAGTTTAGTTGAAGTAAAATACGCTAAAATTAAAACAAATTATTCTTGAACGGTGGATTAAAAAATGCTGAATTTGTCGGAGAAGTTGGCTGCATATCAACTTGGATTGGGAATAGGGTATTTTAAACTGCCTAAAGTAGTTGAATGGGTTGATTTAACGATATTACAATTGGAATCTTCTGAAATTCCTTATCAATTGTACGAAGTTTCGTTATCGAGTAATAAAAAAATAGATGACGTTATCAGCCTTTTAAATGAAATAACAAGAGGAAATCACATAGATATTGCATCGAAAGTTATATTAGGTCTCCTGTACAAATCATTTGCGAAAAAAGAACTCGAAATTCATCAAGTGATTACTTCGATTTATAGATTAGCTTGGGAACGAAATATTGAAGATGATATATTTTCAAAAATAAATGAATTAGACGCTGAATATGAAATGGCTATGGATGGATATGGAGATATGCGAAGGGTGAAAAAAGAAATACATGAATTTTTAGAGAGATATGAAATGTATGGTGAGTTAATGTAGTGCTTGTTGAACTAACGGGGACTTTCGTATTATAAGGTCAACCAGTTTTTACTGGTTGACCTTTT
>NZ_MAMP01000006.1 GCF_001750285.1 Domibacillus iocasae | reverse complement strand
CCTCCGGCACAGAAACAAACGTCCCCTGCTCCTTTTAGGATGATCACACGAACATCATCATCTGCATTTAGCAGATCAAAAATGCCGCCGAGCTGGTCTCTTCCCGCCATGCTGATATAGTTCATTTTCTCCGGGCGGTCAAAGATAATCTCCGCTGTTTTCTTTTCTGCGTTTTTCTCAATTCGAATATGGTCGTATGTTTGTTCTGTAACCGACATTTTTTCGTCCCCCATTTGAAATTAAATTTTATTGGCTGACTGCTTCATTTGAATCATTTACTTCTACAAACTCCCCATCGCGCAATTTTCTGCGTAAAATTTTGCCGACTGGGCTTTTTGGTATTTCTTTTACAAATGTATATTTACGAGGTCTTTTGAAATTCGACATGTTGGCATGGTTTTTACAAAACTCATCTAACTCCTGTGCCGTTACAGTTGGATCTTTCGGAATAATGTAAGCGGAAACAATTTGTCCCCAGCGATCGTCAGGTTCTCCAATAACCGTTGCTTCCAATACTTTCGGATGTTGCGCAAGACAATCCTCTACTTCAAGCGGATGAATGTTTTCCCCTCCAGAAATAACCATATCATCTACACGGCCGACGACGAATAAATCCCCGTCTTCATCAAGAAAACCGATATCACCTGTGAAATACCAGCCATCTCGAATAGATTTGCTTGTTGCGTCCGGACGGTTCCAATATCCTTTAAACGCTTCGATGGACTCCAAATTTGCGATAATTTCGCCAGGTTCTTTTATTCCGACAACATCATCAGGGGTAGAAAGACCATCCGGATCAGGTTTTACTAAACGGATTTCTTGATGAATTCCCGGTTTCCCTGCACTTCCAGGCTTGCTGTGTACATCAGGGCAAATCGTGAATGTATATACTTCTGTACTGCCGTAATGATTCACAAAAATGTCCGGTTTTAATAGCTCTACACACTGGTTAGCGAGCGTCGTTGTCATCGCTGCACCCGCGTAGCCAATTTTTTTAAGGCTTGAAAGGTTATAATTATGAAATTCAGCGTGATTTAACATATCGTGGTAAAGAGTAGGAACTAAATATAAAGACGTGACTTTCTCTTTTTCTACAATCGATAACGCATCTCTTGAATCAAAGTCTGGCAGAAGGGCAAACTTTCCATTTAAGAATGTCATTGAAAGAAGCGAACGCACACCCATTGTATGGTAAAGCGGCATGACCCCAAGAGTGCTTTCCCATAGTTGGTATTGGTTTTGAACAATGTGTGCCATCGCTGCCGCGTATTCATTGCGGTGAGTTCTCGGAACCCCTTTTGGACGCCCTGTTGTTCCTGATGTGTAAAGCATGAGCGAAATATCATTTTCATCTAGATCTGGTTTTTCGTAGCTCCCCGGGCTTTTTTCTACCAGTTCCGGATAAGAAATGTCCACACCGTCCCCGTCTTCAATCCCGATTAAAATCGGTTTATCTGTTAAGTTTGCGCCAAGTACAGAAGCCCGGCTCGCTGCTTCATATACAACCGCTTTCGCTTCAGCGTCACTTACACAGTATTCCACTTCTTTTGCGGATAAACGGTGGTTCAATGGCGTATAAATAGCGCCAATTTTTTGCAACGCCCAATAAATCATGACATTTTCGATTCGATTCTTCAATATAACAACAACGCGGTCCTGTTTTTGAATGTTCATGTGCTGCAGAGAAGCCGCCACCTTCTCCGCCTCTGCATTTAATTGGTTATACGTGTAAGATTTATCATCTTGAACTAAAGCGACATGGTCTGGATATCTTTTAACAGCAAAATTCAACATTGTTCCTAATTTCATTCAAAAAGCGCCCCTTTCTGCCGATTGATATAATAATTAGCGACTTGACTCTACTTTTTTTAATTCTTTTTCAAATTTCTTAAAGAAATCTTTAATCACAAGCTTTGCAACTCCGCCAAGCATACGCTGGCCAACCATTGCCACTTTCCCGCCAACTTCTGCTTCATATGAGTAATGAAGAATCGTTTTTGTTTCATCTACTGCTTCCAGGCTTACATCCGCAATCGCTTCGATGCTCCCTGAAGCTCCATCCCCTTTAATAATCATTCGGTAGCTTTCTGGCTTTTGAATATTGGTTAATTCAATCGTTGAGAAGTAATCCCCTTTTACAGCAGCTACCCCCATTGAAATGTCTGCCTCATATTTATTTTCTGCTACCACATCAAGTTTTTTACAGCCCATGATACTATTTTTTAATGCCTCGGGATCCATCAGAACATCCCATGATTGTTCAACAGATGCTGGCAATGAAATCTTCCCTTTTCCTTCCATATAAAACTCCTCCTCTTTCTAAATAGGTGTTTATCAAAATGAATGCTTATACGAGAAAGCGTTTTCAGTTTATGGAATAATGATAACGCATTCATAAAGATTATATTTTTAAAATATTGCTTTTGTTTTTTTAAAATCTTTATTGTAATATTCAAAAAAAGTTCTTGAAGGACAAATAAGAAAATTTTCACTTATACCCCTGCTTCTAAAAAGAGCTCCGTTCGTGAAGTAATTTCCTTTTCTTATATCCGAAAGTGGCTGAAGCCAAAAATAGGCAGCAAAATCCTGTATGAAAACAGGACTCTTGCTGCCTAACATATCACCTTTTATTTTCTTTACACTCACAAAAGCACTCAAAAGACGTACTGGTTCATTATTTCACAACAAATGACTTGTATTTTTCATAATCTGCCCGATTGCACTCTACCGTCAGCTTCGTTCCATTTTCCTCGTATTCCGTTTTAAGAATGGCGGTATGTTCATTAAAATAAGAAACCACCTCCCCTTCATCAAACGGAATAAGCAATGTAGCGCGAACGTAGTCTTTAAATAAATGACGCTTCAGCACATTGGTCAGCTCCGTAATACCGGCCCGCTCTTTTGCGGATAAATAAACCGAATCTCCGGCTGCTTCCGGATACTCAATGCCCGCAAGATCGGCTTTATTGTATGCGTAAATAACCGGCATGTTTTTTGCGCCAATATCGGCGAGTGTTTTTTCGGTAATGTCCATCATCGTCTCAAACTGAGAGCTTGATACGTCAATCACATGGACAAGCACATCTGCTTCCGCCGCTTCTTCCAGTGTCGAACGAAACGCTTTGACAAGATGATGAGGCAGCTTGTTCACGAATCCAACAGTATCGGCAAGCAAAAATTCTTTTTTATCTGGCAGTTCGATGCTGCGGACGGATGTATCAAGGGTCGCAAACAGCATATCTTTTTCAAATACTTCCGCTCCGTCTCCGCCATACGTCTGAAGCATCGCATTCAAGACCGTCGATTTTCCCGCATTCGTATAACCAACAAGCGCGGCAACGGGCATATTGTTTTTTTGCCGCTGTCTGCGCTGCACCGTCCGCTGCTCAGAAATTTTTGCCAGTTCTTTGCGTAAATAGGATATTTTCGATTCGATTTTCCGGCGGTCGAGCTCGAGCTTTGTTTCACCGGCACCACGGTTTTTAAAACCTGATCCGCCCCCCTGCCGTCCAAGGGCCACATACGTGCCGACAAGACGTGGCAGCATGTACTGAAGCCTTGCCATCTCCACTTGCAGCTGCGCTTCTTTCGTTTTGGCACGCCGGCCGAATATATCTAAAATGAGCATTGTCCGGTCAATGACTTCGCAGTCGAGTTCTTTTTCAAGATTGCGAATTTGGGACGGCGACAGTTCGCTGTCAAAAATGACAACGTCCGCTTCCATCTGTTCAGCAAGGTTTTTCAATTCCTCCACTTTCCCGGTTCCCATATAAAGCGCCGAATGGACACGCGGCAAATTTTGTGTCAGCTCACCTTTCACATCAATGCCGCATGCTTCGGCCAAATTCTTCAATTCTTCCATTGAATAAAGAAAATCGTCGCCATTGTCCGTATTGACACCGGCTGTAATTCCTTTTAACTGTTCGATTTTTGTTTCGTTCATATAAACCTCCATTGTGAAAAAACCGCAGACGGCTGCCTGCGGGATCAATTCGTGCTGTAATTTTATCATGCCCGCTTTCCCTAAATCAAACTCGGTCAATGACCGCTTTTATATTTGCTTCTGCATTTTTAGCAATTGCTTGCACTGTATCGTCAGCAGCAATCCAAAACGGCGCTCACACAAAAGCAGAAGGAAAAGTGATAAGATCAACTTCTATAATACATTTTTCTCTTCCGCAGGATTGCACATCTCTAAAATTTTATATGATTGATCGAAATCGAGCCCTTTTCAGTTAATTTTTTTGATATCGAAAAATCAAAGAACGCTGAGTTTTTCTTTTTGCAGCCCTCCGCCAATCCGCTTCGCTGCTTCTTCTACCGTTCCGTTCACGTCTTTTGCGTAATGAAACCTATCATACCACTTCTTTCGATTTTCTCGAATGATACAAGCATAGTTAATTATTACGCATAAAAAAACGGAGACAGGTGTCTCCGTTTAAAGAAAGATAAAATAAACGACCGCCGCCAGCACGATCCGATAAATGGCGAATGGAATCAGTTTTACACGGTTAATGAGTTTCAAGAAAAATTTAATCGAGATAAGCGCAAAAACGAATGCGCTGATAAAGCCAACAACAAAAAATGGCAGTGCGTCCATCGTAAAATACTGCCAATTTTTCAAGAGTGAAATAAAACTGGCTCCGGCCATAATCGGGACAGCCATAATAAAGGTAAAGTCCGCTGCTGCCCGGTGGCTCATGCCAAGCATAACACCGCCTGAGATCGTAGCACCAGATCGTGAAAAGCCCGGCCAAAGAGATAGGCATTGAATGATCCCGACAGTAAGGGCCTGTTTGTATGTAATTTGATCAACTGTCTCCACTGTCCGCTTATTCCGTCCGAGCAAATCAGCAGCAATCATCCAAAACCCGCCGATAACAAGGCCAATCAACACCGTTTCTGTTGAAAACAAATGTTCATCAATAAAATCTTCAAACAAAACACCTAGTATTCCAGCTGGCAGCAAGCCAACAAGAACGTGTGTCAGCCGAAGACGTCCCTCCTGCCCGCGTGTTTCTTTTTTCAAACCCAGTAAATCAATAAACCTATTTCGAAACATTACAACAACAGCTAAAATCGATCCGAGCTGAATGACAATTTTAAACGTGTTAGCCGCATATTTCCCCAAAAACTGCTGCGATTGCAGCCACATCTCATCGACAATAATCATGTGGCCTGTAGACGAGACCGGAGCAAATTCGGTAAGCCCTTCAACAAGACCAAGAATAACTGCTTTTAATAGAGTGATAAAATCCATTTTAGTTCTCCTTCATTCGATTTCCACTCTTTAAATTAGCACACTTTTAACTATACGCCAATTGTTTACTGTTTAGACTTCATTTCTTCCAAAAGAAGGAGCGCTGCTTCCTTGCTTAATTCAATGCCGCCGCTAAATGGCTGGCACTCTGCTGAGGCGACCCCTGTGACATAGCAAACCTTCTCTTCTTCTACTTGATCTACGTGTTTTTTAATGACAATTTCATCTTGTTTTGCTATCACTATCACACGGTCCTCCGGTTGAATGTCCAGCTTTTTACGCACCGCTTTCGGCAATACGACCCGCCCTTGTCCGTCCACTATGCGTTTTGCTTTCACTTGAATCATAATCCACCTCTTTTTATTCATGATAATTCTACTATTTCACATTCCCTTTTTACTGTCAAAACACGATAATTCAATAAAAAAACCAGAAAGAAGGCATGCTTCTTTCTGGTTTTTTTATTAAGATAGTGTCTGTTTATACCATTCTGCGGCCGCCTGGACTTCCGTTCCGCTCAGCATATGGCCATTCATCTCCCAATGAACATCCACTTTGGCACCTGCGCCGTCCAGCAGCTGCTTTAAATCGTCCGTTTCCGTAGCAGGACAAATTGGGTCATTTTTTCCAGCAGTGATAAAAACCGGCACGCCTTGCAGATCCGGTAGTTTAATACCGCGTCTCGGCACCATCGGATGATGAAGAATTGCACCTTTTAGTGCATCCTCATAATGAAACAACAAGCTTGCCGCTATGTTAGCGCCATTTGAGTAGCCGACCGCCACCACTTCGTTCCGGTCAAAACTATGCTCACGCGCTGCTTCGTTTAAAAATTCATTTAATTCATTTGTGCGAAAAATGAGATCTTCTTCATCAAATACTCCTTCTGCCAAGCGTTTAAAAAAACGCGGCATGCCGTTTTCAAGCACATTGCCTCTGACACTTAAAACCGACGCTGCGGGATCAATCCTTTCAGCAAGCGGAAGTAAATCCTGCTCTGTCCCGCCCGTTCCGTGCAGTAAAAGCAGCACACGGTTATTTGTTCCTTTTTGAAAAAGATGCTTCACACTGTTCCCACCTTTCAGCCTTCATTATCTTGAATTAAAGATAATGGTACAGGACATCCAAGAGAGAGTCAATGCATACACCTTCTCAATATGCCGCCACAGCTGCCATCTCACGCTGCATCTGTTTCCGGCAGTTCACCACATCCCCGACCACAATCACTGCCGGATTTCCAATAGCTTGTTTTTTTGCTTCTGCCGCAATGCTCTTAAGAGGAGCTGTGACAACACGCTGTGCATCTGTTGTACCGTGTTCAATGACAGCTGCCATCATTGATTCATCACGACCATGTTGGATCAATGCTTCAGCAATGCCCGCTAAATTCTTCATTCCCATATAAACGACAAGTGTATCCACAGATGTGGCCAGCTGCGCCCAGTCCGTTTCTTTTTTGCCGTCCATTTGATGACCGGTTACGACCGCAAATGAGTTGCCGTATTCACGGTGCGTAATCGGGATATCCGCATAGGCCGGTGCGGCGATCCCCGCTGTAATACCGGGAATGACCTGAACCGGAATCCCGAACCCTTTCACATAGGCGGCTTCTTCACCGCCGCGGCCGAACACGAAGGGGTCGCCGCCTTTCAGCCGGACGACACATTTTCCTTTTGAGGCGAATTTAACAAGCAGGCGGTTGATCCGGTCCTGTGTCATCACATGATTGCCTGGAAACTTGCCGCAAAAGACGCGGACGGCCGATGGCTTCGCTTCATCGAGCAGCTCTTTATTGACCAGCCGGTCGTATAAAATCACATCCGCTTTCCGGATCGCTTTCAGTGCTTTTACCGTAATCAGTTCCGGGTCGCCCGGTCCTGCTCCTACAATATATACAGCCCCCATCTTGGTCCGCCTCCTTTTTAGATCAATAGAAACACGTCGTCATTTTCAACTACCGCTTTATACGTTGAGACACAGCCGACATCCGGGGCCTGCACCTGGCCGTCGGTCGTGCAGATTTTCCAGTCATGCATCGGGCAGAAGACGTGCTCGCCGCTCACAATGCCTTCTGCGAGCACCCCGCCTTTATGCGGGCATCGATTTTCAATCGCCGTCACCTTTCCATTTCCCAGCTTAAAAACAGCCAATTCCAGTTCGCCCACCCGGACGGTTTTGCCCATTTTCTCCGGCAGATCCTGAATCGAGGCGATCCGCACTTTTTCCATTACTTTTTCCATGTTCACGGCCCCCTTTTATTTTGTCGCGCTGACGAGTTCAGTTTCATATAATTCTTTGCGTGTTTTTTCGCTGTCAATAACTTCTTTCCATGGCTCTTTCGTGACAGACAATGCCTCATCAATCCGGGCATTTAGTGCGTCCCGTGTCGCTTTATCAGCCAGCACTTCTTTGATGTGATCCAGCCCGACACGCTCTACCCAAACCGATGTCCGTTCGAGATAAACGGCATCCTCTCGGTAATATTGCATGAATGCGCCAATCATTTCCATCACTTCTTCATCGGTTTTGACCTTACAGAATAAGTCAGCCGCTCGTAAATGTGTGCCGCCGTTACCGCCGACATAAAGTTCCCAGCCGCCGTCCACACCAACAACACCGAGATCCTTGATGCCCGATTCTGCACAGTTGCGCGGGCAGGCGGAAACCGCCATTTTAAATTTATGCGGCGTGCCAATGCGCTCAAATTTCTTTTCCATCCGGACACCCAAACCCATAGAATCCTGTGTACCGAATCGGCAAAAGCTTTCCCCAACACATGTTTTTACAGTCCGGAGCGTTTTCCCGTATGCGTAGCCGGATGGCATATCCAAGTCCGCCCACATGCCCGGCAGGTCTTCTTTTTTCACGCCGAACAAGTCAATCCGCTGGCCACCGGTTACTTTAATAAGCGGCACCTTGTATTTGTCTGCGACATCGGCAATTTTTCGTAAATCTTCCGCTGATGTCACGCCGCCGTACATCCGTGGCACAACTGAATACGTGCCATCTTTTTGAATATTGCCGTGCATACGTTCATTGACAAACCGGGATTCTTTTTCGTCTTCATATTCTTTTGGCTTAATCATACCGAGGTAGTAGTTTAACGCCGGACGGCATTTCGAGCAGCCGCCTTCCGTGCTCCAGCCGAGCACATTCATTACTTCACGTGTATGCGACAAGCCTTTTTCACGGATCGCTTCCACGACTTCATCACGTGAAAGTGTGGTACAGCCGCAGATGGCTTCTTTTTGAATGGATGCATCAAAACTATCGCCCAGTGTATGGGCCAGCAGGTCGGCGACAAGTGGTTTGCAGCCGCCGCATGAACGGGACGCGCTTGTACAGCCTTTTACTTCATCCACAGTCGTTAAGTCCTTTTCTTTAATCGCACAGACAATGTCGCCTTTGGATACACCGTTACAGCCGCAGATCAGTTCACTATCGTCCATTGATGCGACGAGGCCTGCACCGCTGGCTGCTTCTTCCGCTGCCCCGATGTATTCCTCCACGTCTGCTTTTTTGTTAATGAGGCGAAGCAGCTTGTTGCCTTCGCTCGTATCGCCAAACAGGACAGCCCCTGCCATTTTTCCATCGCGGATTAAAACCTTTTTATAGACGCCTTTCCAGTCATCAAACATTTTAATCGTTTTCGTTTCTTCTTCTTCTACGATTTCTCCAACCGAGAACACATCCACGCCCGACACTTTTAATTGAGTGGATAAGACAGAACCTTCGTATCCAGCCGCCGGCTCATCGCAAATATGTGCAGCCATTGCTTTTCCTTGCTCATAAAGTGGTGCGACCAAGCCGTATACCACTTCACGGTGTTCTGCACATTCGCCGACCGCATAGACGTCCGGGATGTTTGTTTCCATATAATCATTGACCAAAATACCGCGGTTGACAGCAATGCCGCTCTCTTTTGCAAGGGAAGTATTCGGCCGAATACCCGCCGCCATGACGACAAGATCCGTTTCAATTTGCTCCCCATCTCCAAACCTGATTCCTTCTACCCGATCTTCTCCTAGAATTTCCGCTGTTTGCTTATTCATCAAAAACGACATGCCTTGCTTTTCCAATTCTTTTTGAAGCATTTTGCCAGCTGTTTCATCTAGCTGGCGCTCCATCAAAACGTCCGCAAGATGAATCACATTGACGTCCATTCCCAAGTTGAGCAAGCCGCGCGCCGCTTCCAGGCCGAGAAGGCCGCCGCCGATGACAGAGGCTTTTTTATATTCTTTCGACGTGTTGATCATTTTTTCACAGTCTTTAATATCACGAAATGCCGTCACGCCTTCCTTTTCGTGACCCGGCACCGGAATGATAAATGGAACAGACCCTGTGGCAATAATTAATTTATCGTATGCTACTACGCGTTTTTTATCGGTATGAACCGCTTTGTTTTCTGCGTCAATCTGCATTACTTTTTCGCCAGAATAAATTTGAATATTGTTTTTTGCGTACCAGTTCCAGTCGTTTAATGTAATATCTGCAATTTCTGTGTCCCCCTGCAGGACTTTTGATAATTGAATGCGGTTATAGTTCGGATACGGCTCTTCCCCAAAAATCGTAATGTGAAAGCGGTCTGAATCTATTTTTAATAATTCTTCAATAGAACGGACACCGGCCATTCCATTTCCGATTAGTACAATTTTTTCTTTTGTCATCTTAACATCCTCCTTGGTGGCTGTTGATAGTGTTGATTATAGGGAAATTAAAAGAAGTAGTCATAATAAATGTTATATAATCTAACATTAAAATTTACTTGTTATAAAATATAACATAATTTTGTTACATATTTTCCTTAATTAATATATAATAGAGAAGTATCCCATTTCGAGGTGATTCCATGACAGAAGAAGAAAAAAGTTATAAAACAAAAAAGGTCATTACGATCGGCATTGTTAGCGAACTGACGGGTCTGTCCGAGCGTCAAATCCGTTATTACGAAGAGCGGCAGCTTATTTTTCCTGATCGTTCTCAGCGCGGAACGAGAAAATATTCTTTCGGTGATGTAGAAACATTAATGGATATTGCCAATCAGATGGAAGATGGCGTACGAACATTTGAAATCAGACAGGAAATGAAGAAAAAGCCGGATGAAGAGAAACTAAAACGCAGTATGATTAAAGGACAGTTAAACGCACGTTTTGGCATTCAAAACAATATGAAAAGATAATATTATTCACCTATAAAAAAAGAAATTGCCGGATCCGGCAATTTCTTTTTTTATGTTTATTACGTTTTCGTTCTTATTTACCCTTCTTACCATTAGGTTAATTCCCATTTTTTAGAAATATTATCACATTCCCTTCTATGCGTTCATATACAGTAAAGAAAATAAAAAAGAATGGAAAAGGGGTGTTTTTATGAGTCGAAACAAAATATATGCACTGGCGCTTTTAATGGATTCCATGATCATATTTATTTCTGTCATCAGCTCCTGCTTTCTTTTTTATGAAAACAACAGAAACATCACCCTATATGAAATTGCTTACATCTTCCTGTTGTTTTGGACCACATTGATTGCCGGATTTCATTTGTTCCGCCATTACCGACACTTATGGCGTTTTGCGAGTATAGGCGAAACGAAGGTCATCAGTAAAAGTTTCGTTTTTACATTTATTACAGCCGGTACCCTTCACTTTATTCTCTCAGAGTGGGAGGTGGTGAAATTATCCCACTCTCTTCTTATTATGACATGGGGCATTACATTGTGCGCTTTTTTATTTACACGCCTTATTTTATGGTCCTTCAATGAAAATAAAGGAATGATGAATAAAAAAGGAAAAAGAACGTTAATTATCGGTGCCGGCAGTGCAGGTATTTTAGTCGTAAAAGAATTAAAAAAATCGATCGACTCCTCCTTATACCCGGTTGCCTTTCTTGACGATGATCCAGAAAAGCTTGGCCTTCAAGTGAGAAACATGCCTGTGGCCGGCACAAGCCGCGATATCGAAAAAGTCATTAAAAAATTCAATATTGAAGTGGCCATCATTGCGATCCCTTCTGCTTCGGGAAGTGATATCACTAATATCGTAAACAGCTGCCAAAAAAGCGGCGTAGATGTGAAAATTCTGCCACGAATTTCGGATATTATTAATGGCCGTATTACGATGAACATGATTCGTGAAGTGAATGTAGAGGATCTGCTTGGCCGGCCGCCCATTCAATTAGATATTCTTAGCATTTCCAACTATGTACAAGAAAAAACGGTTTTAATTACCGGGGCTGGCGGCTCGATCGGCTCCGAAATTTGCCGGCAGATTTCTTCTTTTAAACCAAAACAATTGCTTTTGCTTGGTCATGGCGAAAACAGTATTTATACGATCGAAAAAGAACTTGAACGGTTATATCCCTACCTCTCCATAAAAGCACTTATTGCAGACATTCAGGACAAAAAACGGATGGAGCATATTTTCTCTGTTCACCGTCCTCAAGTTGTTTTTCACGCGGCTGCCCATAAACATGTGCCTTTAATGGAACATAATCCAACAGAAGCGATCAAAAATAACATATTCGGTACAAAAAATTTAGCGGAATGTGCTCATCAATACGACGTGGAGACGTATGTTCAAATATCGACCGATAAAGCGGTAAACCCGACCAGCGTCATGGGTGTGACAAAACGAATCGCTGAACTGATCATTCAAAACGTAAATCAAAAAAGCAACACCAACTTTGTAGCGGTTCGATTCGGAAATGTGCTGGGTAGCAGAGGCAGTGTCATCCCTTTATTTACAGAACAAATAAAAAATGGCGGCCCGGTTACAGTGACACACCGTGATATGACACGTTACTTTATGACAATTCCAGAAGCTGTTCAGCTCGTTATTCAAGCAGGGGCCCTTGCGGAAGGGGGCGAAATTTTTATTCTGGATATGGGCAAGCCGGTCAAAATCAGTGAATTAGCCCGAAATTTAATTAAACTTTACGGTCTGACGCCAGATAAAGACATTCAAATCCGCTATACAGGAATACGCCCGGGAGAAAAACTGTACGAAGAATTATTCACAACGGAAGAAGGCAATATGTCATCCAGACATGAACTCATTTATGTAGCAAAACCGGCTGACTTAACCGAAATGGATATGCCGCTTTGGATCAGCCAGCTGGAAAACCTTGTTTATTCTCCAGGTGGGGAACAAACGAATGATGAAATAAAGAAACTTCTAAAAGAAATCGTACCCACTTATCAAATTGATTCTTTTTTCTTAACGCGCACTAACGTCAGAATTAAGGATGAATTTATTTCCATTGACTGAATGAGGAAAGCACGGCTTTTCTTTGCAACAAATAAAGCTTTTTCGCTTTTCATCATCAGCACTTTTTCTGCCTTCCCTAACTCATGATAAATAGCTGTCTTCTTGATTTCTAGACCGGATTATTTTCGCCGGTGTCCCATATGCAACGCTATATGGGTCTATATTTCGCAAGACAGTGGAGCCGGCTCCAATAACAGTATGTTCTCCGATGCGCACAGAGTGAATGACGTTGGCGCCTAATGAAATAGCCGCACTATTGCCTATTTTCACATTTCTTCCAAGCGTCGCTCCTGGCGCGATGCTAACGTAATCACCCAGAATACAGCCATGATCAACAGAGGAATTCGTGTTAATGATACACTGCTCTCCAATAATCGTATTCCGGTTAATGACAGCACCAGCCATAACAATCGTTCCATCTCCTATTTTGACATCACTGCTGACACACGCTGCTGGGTGAATGGATGAAATAAATGAAAAGTTAGGGACAAGTGCACGAATGGTTTGAACTACTTTTTTCCGGCTCCAGTTATCTTCAATCGCGGCAATTCCCCCGTGAATGTGCTTATTTATTTGCGGCAGCACGCCTTCTGTCCCAATGACCCGATATCCATAAATAATTGTATTAACAGGACGAACCGGATCGACAATTCCATATATTGAATATTTCTTCTCTTTTTCGATCGCATCTATCAAAACACTTGCATGTCCCCCCGCACCAATAATGATGATTTTTTTCATTCAAATCACCCCCAGCTGTTCCATTCTTTTTAAAATCGTTTCACTTAATGCAGCATGGACGGCAAAAAATCACATTCCTCTTCCCCGACATACGTTTTATACAAAGAAATAGTCAAGATATTCATTAGACAATAAAGCAAGTTTCTATTTTTCTTTCTCAAATAAGTTCTTTCCAGACTTTTTTACAAATATATGCCGCCCATTTCTTTTCAATGACTTCCTACTGCTAATTAGCATAACCTGATATACGCCGGAGATCTCTGCGGTATACCAGCTCTTTTTATTCGTCGATCAATGAAGGATGTAAACTACCTTCTCTATCTAAATACAAAAAAGCCTTGCGAAATTCGCAAGGCTTTTGATAGTGCCCCATACAAGTATGGAGACGGCGGGAGTCGAACCCGCGTCCAAAGATAACGGCACCTGAGCGTCTACGGGTGTAGCTATGCTATTTGAATCTCGCCGGTCCATCTGCCGCACAGCAGGCGTTTGGATCGGCCAGTCTGATTAGTCTCTTCTGTCATCCCCAGACGGAGGAATCGAGCGTAGTCCGCTTAAAGTGGGCC
Source organism: Domibacillus iocasae (assembly GCF_001750285.1). Classification (GTDB taxonomy): domain Bacteria; phylum Bacillota; class Bacilli; order Bacillales; family Domibacillaceae; genus Domibacillus; species Domibacillus iocasae. Next base: position 176,770 of record NZ_MAMP01000006.1, on the reverse strand, counting down.
CCTTACCCGACTGCACGGACAACAGCGGGAGGAGCACAGGCTAACCTAAAGTTAATTAGGCAGCTTGTAGTTGTGTTTGTTGTTTGCCAGTTATTATAGGCAAGTGCGTTTTGACAGAGCCGACCCTCTGACCCGCAGCCCAGGCTCGAACTACCCCTGTCGAATCCGTAACGTCCCCTAGATAGAAGGTGTCGTCCGGAGCTTGTCTGCTCGTTTAGTGACAAAATCAATTATACTACATTTTCTCCTGCAACTCAACCTTTTTGACGATCTCGGAACGCGCGCTCAATGTCGCGCTTCGCTTCTTTTTGCTTCAGATCATCACGTTTGTCGTATTTCTTTTTCCCTTTGGCAAGGCCAATTAACAGCTTTGCATAGCCGTCTTTTAAGTAAAGCTTTAACGGAACAATGGAATAACCCGCTTCCTTTGTTTCCCCGATGAGTGCGTTAATTTGTTTCCGGTGCAGCAGAAGCTTTCTCGTGCGGAGCGGTTCATGATTATGAATATTTCCCTGCTCATACGGGCTGATGTGCATATTATGAACGAATAGTTCGCCGTTCCGAATGCGGGCGAATGAATCTTTTAAATTCACACGTCCCGCACGGATTGCTTTAATTTCCGTTCCTAACAGCACCAAGCCCGCTTCGTACGTTTCTTCAATAAAGTAATCGTGGCGCGCTTTTTTATTTTGCGCGAGCACTTTTCCTTCTCCCTTTGGCATTGGCGTGTCCCCCTGCTTTCTTACTTGCGTTTCTTTTTCTTCGGTATTCCTTCGTAAAATTTGCGTTTTTTCTTTTTCTTCGGCGGCTGGTTTGACCATTCGCCAGTATCCTCTTTTATATCGGGACGCGCAGGCTTTCTTGCCGGTTTCTCTTCTTTTCTAATTACCTGCACTTTTTTGCCCCGGCCGCGCGGTTTTTTCTCCGCTTTTCCATCTAACCGTTTTGGACGCTGACGCTGCTTTTTCATGCCCACAATTTCAAAATCAACCGATTGCTCTTCTTTGTTCACATCACGAACACGGACGGTAATTTCATCCCCAATCCGGAATACGTTGCCCGTCCGTTCACCAATCATCGCAAAATGACGTTCATCATAGCGGTAATAGTCATCTGTCAAATACGAAACGTGAACAAGACCTTCAATCGTATTCTCAAGTGCAACAAACATCCCGAAGTTCGTTACGGAGCTAATAACACCGTCGTATTCTTCGCCAATTTTATCAAGCATGTATTCCGCTTTTTTCAGTTCGTCTGTATCCCGCTCTGCCTCGACTGCCCGGCGTTCCATGCTGGACGTATGATCAGCAATCTCCGGAAGACGCGCATCCCATTTCGCCTGCGTTGGCTGCGACAAATCTCCTTGAACCAAATACGTGCGAATCAGCCTATGGACGATTAAATCTGGATAGCGGCGGATCGGCGAGGTGAAATGTGTATAAAACTCAGCAGCTAGCCCAAAGTGGCCCAAGCTGTCCGGGTTGTATTTTGCCTGCTGCATCGAGCGAAGCATGACGGTTGAAATCACCGTTTCTTCCGGTGTATCTTTCACATTTTCGATAATTTCCTGCAAAGCGCGTGGATGAACAGAATTGGCCGTTCCTTTTACATTCAGGCCAAAATTCGTTAAAAACTCAAAAAAGCGCTGCAGTTTGTCTTCTTTCGGATCTTCATGAATCCGGTAAATAAACGGAACGTCCATCCAATGAAAGTGCTCGGCAACCGTTTCGTTTGCGGCCAGCATAAATTCCTCAATGAGCTTTTCTCCAACTGAACGCTCTCGAATGATAACATCAGAAGGGTGTCCGTCTTCATCAACAATGACTTTTGCTTCTTTGAAATCAAAGTCAATTGCACCACGGTCAGTCCGTTTTTGACGCAGAATGGCTGCGAGCTCTTCCATCTGTTCGAATAACGGCACAAGCGGCTCATATTTCGCGCGCAGTTCTTCGTCTTTATCCAGTAAAATTCGATTCACATCCGAATATGTCATCCGTTCCGTTGTTCGAATAACACTGTCAAAAATTTCGTGGCTGACAACTTCTCCAGAAGCGTTAATTTCCATTTCACATGACATTGTTAAGCGATCGACTTTTGGATTTAATGAACAAATGCCATTTGACAAACGGTGCGGAATCATCGGAATCACTCGGTCAACCAAATATACACTCGTGCCGCGCTCATACGCTTCCCGGTCAATCGGGGAGTTTTCCGTTACGTAATGACTGACGTCGGCAATGTGCACACCAAGCTTGTAGTGGCCATTTTCAAGCTTCGTCACTGTTACGGCATCATCCAGATCTTTTGCATCGGCGCCATCAATCGTCACGATCACTTCATCACGAAGGTCGCGGCGGTTTTGAATATCTTTCGGATCAATTTCATCCGGCACGGCATTCGCTTGCTCCAATACCTCTTCTGGAAACTCCTGCGGCAGGCCGTGCTTGTAAATGATCGACATAATATCAACACCGGGGTCATTTTTATGACCGATAATTTCTTTTACTTCACCTTCCGCTGCCTGTCTTCCTTCCGGCCAGCGCGTAATGTGGACAACCACTTTATGCCCGTCAATGGCGCCGGCTGTTCTTTCTTTCGGAATAAAAATATCAGCCGTAAATTTTTTATCATCCGTTTCCACAAAACCAAAGCTTTTTTTATCGATGAACGTGCCGACTATATCTGTTTGGCCGCGTTCTAAAATCCGGACAACCGTTCCTTCACGGCGTGTTCCGCTTTGGTCTTCTTTTGTCACACGCACAAGTGCAACGTCGCCGTTCAACGCGCCATTCGTTTCATGTGGTGGAATGAATACATCGTCCATCCCTTGCTCATCTGGAAGCAAAAACGCAAACCCTTTTGCATGGCCGGAAATTTTCCCGCGCACAAGGTTCATTTTCTCTGGCAGACCATACCGATTTGCCCGCGTCCTTACAACAAGACCGCGTTCTTCCATGTGAACGAGTGACTTAACAAAATCTCGAAACCCTTCTGACCCTTCGATGCCAAGTACTTCTTCAAGCTCCTGTACCGTCATCGGCTTATAGGATTCTTCTTTCATATACGTCAATAATTGTTCAACGATTTTCTCTATGTGCTGGTCCATTCGGAACCCGCCTCCTTTTGCCAAGGTTACACCGTCCAGTCAAGCTTTTCAAGAAAGTCGAGAATATCTGCATGCAGCTGTTCTTTTTCTTTATCAAGTGTAATGACATGTCCGGACTGTTCGTACCATTTTAGTTGTTTTTCATCGGTTTCCACGCCTTCAAAAATAATGTTGGCGCTGTTCGTGTCAATCATTTGGTCCTGGCGTGCCTGAACAACAAGTACAGGCGCATAAATGTGGTCAATGTGATTGCGGACGTCCTGTACAAGGTCGCGAAGTGCATGTAACGTATTCATCGGTGTTTGTTTGAACGCTTCTATTTCTTTTTCAATCACATCGGTGGATTTTCCTTCAAATTTCTTAAATCCACGTGCATATTCGACAACTCCATTGTACATGGTCTGTTCGTCTTTCATCGACATCGGGGCACACATTGGAACAATACCCTTTACAGGTTTAGTATAACCGAGTTTCAGCCCAAAAACACCGCCGAGTGACAGCCCGCATACTGCAATTTCTTTATAACCGAGATCGATAAGGTGATTGTAGCCATCTTGGACGTCCTTCCACCAATCTTCAGGACCTGTTTTGACCAATTCTTCCGGCGGAACTGCATGTCCTTTATAGTGAGGCGCATGTGATGTATATCCATTTTTCTCAAGAAAGCGCCCAATCATGCGCACATCAGACGAATTTCCGGTAAATCCATGTAAAAGCAGCACAGCCCGCTTTCCCGCTTCAAAGGTAAATGGTTTCGGCAATGTTAATTTCATATTCATTGATCCTTTCTTTTCTATGTTAATACCCTTACAGGCACAAAAAAAGGCGATTCAGCCGAATCGCCTTTTTTATTACAAACCAAAATAAGAGAGTGCAATGGTTAAAACGAAAAACAGCACAGATAATACGACCGTTAAGCGGTGCAGCACTAGATCAATGCCACGCGCTTTCTGTTTTCCGAATAATTGCTCTGCACCGCCGGAAATGGCACCGGAAAGTCCCGCACTTTTCCCTGATTGCAGCAAAACGACCACGATGAGCGAAACCGCCACAATCACGAGCAGTACGATAAGCACTGTATGCAACATGTTATTTACCTCCATTAAAGACGAACATATAGATGAGTGCATTATATCATACTTTCTACATGTGCGCAAAAAAGCCCGGCGGCCGCCGGGCTTCAGAGAATGTTTATTTTTTCAAATTGTAGAACGTGTCGTTTCCAAGGTATTGTGCAAGCTCAGCCAGGTTGTCTTCGATGCGAAGAAGCTGGTTGTATTTCGCAACGCGGTCCGTACGTGACGGAGCACCTGTTTTGATTTGTCCAGCATTTGTCGCAACTGCGATGTCCGCAATTGTTGCGTCTTCTGTTTCACCTGAACGGTGAGAGATAACCGCTGTGTAGCCTGCACGTTTCGCCATTTCGATTGCATCGAATGTTTCAGTCAATGTACCGATTTGGTTTACTTTGATTAGGATTGAGTTGCCTACGCCATTTTTAATGCCTTCAGACAACTTTTTCGTGTTTGTAACAAACAAGTCATCACCAACAAGCTGAACACGATCGCCAAGGCGTTCTGTCAACAACTTGTGGCCATCCCAGTCGTTTTCATCCAAACCGTCTTCAATTGAGATGATTGGATATTTATTAGCCATTTCTTCGTACCAGTCAACCATTTCAGCTGAAGTTTTAACAACGCCTTCGCCTGAAAGATGGTATTTGCCATCTTCTTTATTGTAAAACTCAGAAGATGCTGCATCCATCGCCAATTTAATTTCTTCTCCTGGCTTGTAGCCAGCACGCTCGATCGCTTCGATGATTGTTTGAAGTGCTTCTTCATTTGAACCAAGGTTTGGCGCGAAACCACCTTCGTCACCAACTGCTGTGTTCAAGCCTTTTTCATGAAGAACAGCTTTTAAGTTATGGAAAATTTCCGCTCCCATACGAAGAGCTTCTTTGAAAGTAGGCGCACCTACAGGCATAATCATAAATTCTTGAATGTCAACGTTGTTATCCGCATGCTCGCCGCCGTTGACAATGTTCATCATTGGAACAGGAAGCTGCTTGCCGTTTACGCCGCCAAGGTATTCATAAAGGTAAACACCATGGTAATCTGCAGCTGCATGTGCAACAGCCATTGAAACGCCAAGGATTGCGTTTGCGCCTAATTTGCCTTTGTTTTCTGTACCGTCAAGCTCGATCATCGCTCTATCGATGCCGATTTGATCTGTTACAACGAAGCTGCCGACGATTTCCGGTGCGATTACTTCATTTACGTTATTAACAGCTTGCTCAACGCCTTTACCAAGGTAGCGGCCTTTATCGCCATCACGAAGTTCTACTGCTTCGTATTCACCTGTTGAAGCACCTGATGGAACAAGTGCGCGTCCGAATGCGCCGGACTCTGTGTATACTTCTACTTCAATTGTTGGATTTCCACGTGAATCAAGTACTTCGCGTGCATAAATGTCTGTAATTACTGGCATAGTTTTGTCTCTCCCTTAATTTTCGATTAATGTTTTTCCAGTCATTTCAACTGGCTGTTCTACGTTTAATAGATCAAGCATCGTCGGTGCCAAGTCGCCCAAAATACCGCCCTCACGCAGTGTTACGCCCTCTTTTGTGACTATCACTGGTACTGGGTTTGTCGTATGAGCTGTCATTGGATTTCCTTCAATCGTCGTGACTTCATCAGCATTGCCGTGATCGGCTGTAATGATCGCTGTTCCGCCTTTTGACAAAATTAAGTCTACCACCCGTCCGAGGCATTCATCAACTGTTTCAATCGCTTTAATGGTCGGTTCAAGCATTCCAGAATGGCCTACCATGTCCGGATTAGCAAAATTCAGGATGATTGCATCCTGCTTGTCGCCTTCAATTTCCGCAAGTAACGCGTCCGTTACTTCATATGCGCTCATTTCCGGCTGCAAATCATACGTTGCTACTTTCGGCGAGTTAACCAAAATGCGTTTCTCACCTGGGAACTCTCCTTCACGTCCGCCGCTCATAAAGAACGTAACATGTGGATATTTCTCTGTTTCCGCAATACGGAGCTGGCGAAGGTTGTTGTTGGCCAAAACTTCTCCGACAGTATTTGATAAATCTGTTTTGTTATACGCGATAACACCTTTCACTACTTCTGAATATGGTGTCATGCATACGAAGAATAAGTTTTTCGGACGGAATTCTCCGCGGTCAAATCCCATAAAGTCTTCGTTTGTAAAAACATTTGCCAACTGAATGGCCCGATCCGGACGGAAGTTAAAGAAGATAACCGCGTCGTTATCCTTTACTTTTGCAACAGGAAGACCTTGTTTATTCGTAATAACGGTTGGAACAAAAAACTCATCATGTACATCGGCTGCATAGGATGCTTCCAGTGCTTCTAACGGATCATGAAACTTCGGTGCATCGTTTTGCGCAATTGCGCTGTATGCTTTTTCAACACGGTCCCAGCGGTTGTCGCGGTCCATCGCATAGTAGCGTCCGGAAATTGTCGCAAACTGCCCAACACCAAGCTCATCCATTTTTGCCTGTACGTCTTCAATATATCCTTTTGCTGTTTTCGGTCCCACATCGCGGCCGTCTAAAAAGGCATGAACATATACCTTTTCGAGGCCTTGATGCTTCGCAAACTCAAGCAATGCTTTTAAATGCTCAATATGGCTATGTACGCCCCCATCTGACAGCAGGCCGAACAAGTGTAAAGCTGTTCCATTTGCTTTTGCGTGAGCAGCGGCTTTTAAAAACTGCTCATTTTCGAAAAACTCACCTTCACGAATGGCAATGTTAATGCGTGTTAAACTTTGATATACAATGCGGCCAGCGCCAATGTTCATGTGGCCAACTTCCGAGTTGCCCATTTGTCCGTCCGGCAAACCAACGGCTTCCCCGCTTGCTGTCAGCTGTGCATGAGGGAACTGATTCCAGTAACGGTCAAAATTCGGCTTATTTGCCTGTGCAACCGCATTTCCGCTCGTTTCTGCCCGGCAGGCGAACCCGTCGAGAATAATGAGCGCAACCGGTCCTTTAGCCATTGTTGACAGCCTCCAAAAGTGCAAGGTACGATGCCGCATCCAAGCTTGCGCCGCCGACAAGTGCGCCGTCGATATCTGGCTGTGCCATGTATTCTGCAATATTTTCTGGTTTTACACTGCCGCCGTATTGAATACGGATAGAATCAGCTGTTTTGTCTGAGTAAAGACCGCGAACTGTTTCACGAATTTCTGCACATACTTCGTTTGCATCGTTTGATGAAGATGATTTACCTGTGCCGATTGCCCAGATTGGCTCATAAGCGATAACAGCATTGCTTACCTGCTCTTCTGACAAGCCTTCAAGTGCTGCTTTAATTTGGCCGGCAACAAATGCATTTGTCTCACCCGCTTCACGCTGCTCCAATGTTTCACCACAGCAAATGATCGGTGTCATGCCATGATTAAAAATAGCTTTAGCTTTTTTATTAACCGCCTCGTCTGTTTCATTAAATAATTCCCGGCGTTCTGAATGACCGATAATCACATATTGTACACCAAGATCGGACAATGCTTTCGGGCTTGTTTCGCCTGTGAATGCACCGTTGTCTTCAAAGTGAGCGTTTTGAGCGCTGATTTTCAATTCTGTTCCTTTTGCCGCTTCAACAAGCTGACCAAGAAACAAAGCCGGTGCGCCAATTACGCTGTCCACTTTTTCAGAAGATGGTACTTTTCCTTTTACATTGTTTGCAAATTCAAGTGCTTCGCCAAGCGTTTTATTCATTTTCCAGTTACCTGCAATAATTGGTTTACGCATGAATAAATCTCCCTCCAACTTTCAAAATTACTTGTCGTCTAATGCTGTTACGCCTGGAAGTTCTTTTCCTTCCATAAATTCAAGGCTTGCGCCGCCGCCAGTCGAAATGTGGCTCATTTTGTCAGCAAGGTTGAATTTCTCAACTGCTGCCGCTGAATCGCCGCCACCGATTACGGAGTATGCCTCTGAATCAGCCAGTGCCTGTGCGACACCTTTTGTTCCTGTGGCAAACTTATCAAGTTCAAACACACCCATTGGGCCGTTCCAGATGACAAGCTTTGAATTTTTAATTGTTTCTGCGTACAACTCGATTGTTTTTGGTCCAATATCAAGAGCTTCCCAATCAGCCGGAATTTCGTTGATTGGCACAATTTTTGTATTCGCATGCTCACCGAAGTCATCAGCCACTGTGACATCTACAGGCATTAAGAATTTAACGCCTTTGTCTTCGGCTTTTTTCATGAATTGCTTAGCAAGATCAATTTTATCTTCTTCAAGAAGTGATTTACCGACTTCATGGCCTAAAGCTTTTACAAACGTATAAGCAAGTCCGCCGCCAATGATCAAGTTATCTACTTTATCAAGAAGATGGTCGATTACACCGATTTTATCTTTTACTTTCGCACCGCCGATAATGGCTGTGAAAGGACGTTCCGGATCAGAAAGTGCTTTACCGAGTACATCCAATTCTTTTTGCACTAAAAATCCGGATGCCGATGGAAGGAACTTCGCAATCCCTTCTGTTGATGCGTGCGCACGGTGAGCTGCGCCAAATGCATCATTGACATATACATCAGCAAGTGCCGCGAATTCTTTCGCAAGCTCTTCGTCGTTTTTCTCTTCGCCTGGGTAAAAACGAACGTTTTCAAGAAGAAGAACGCCGCCTTCGTTTAATTCAGCAATTGCGCTTTTAACACTTTCGCCATAGGCTTCATCTGTTTTTACAACCGGCTGGCCAAGCAGTTTTTCTAAACGCTTGCCGGCAGCTGTTAGACGCATATCTTCATTTACTTCACCTTTCGGACGGCCAAGGTGACTCGCTAAAATAACTTTCGCGCCTTGCTCAGATAAATATTGAATCGTTGGAAGCGCTGCGCGGATACGTGTGTCATCCGTTACTTCGCCATCTTTCATCGGTACGTTGAAATCAACGCGGCAAAAAACGCGTTTCCCTTTCAGGTCCAGATCTTTAATTGTTTTCTTGTTCATGTAAAAGACCTCCATATCGTTGTGGACAGACAAAAAAAAGGGAGCGGGGATTGAATCCCGCTCCCCGTTTCACCTTTTCATTATAGATGGTGAACTGTTGATTTCCAAGCTATAGCCTGAAAAACAGCGTTTTTTTAATTAAAGACCTTTTGCTGCGATGTATTGAACAAGGTCAACAACGCGGTTTGAGTAGCCGTTCTCATTATCGTACCAAGAAAGAACTTTTACCATGTTGCCTTCCATTACCATTGTCGAAAGAGCATCGATTGTTGAAGATGCTGTTGTGCCGTTGTAGTCAGTTGATACAAGCGGAAGCTCAGTGTAAGCAAGAATGCCTTTCATATTGCCTTCTGATGCTGCTTTGAATGATGCATTTACTTGCTCAGCTGTTACATTTTCTTTAAGTTCAACAACAAGGTCAACAACAGATACGTTTGGTGTTGGAACACGCATTGCCATACCGTTCAATTTGCCTTTTAGTTCAGGAAGCACAAGAGAAACGGCTTTCGCTGCACCAGTTGAAGTTGGGATGATGTTTTCTGCTGCTGCACGTGCACGACGGTAGTCAGAGTGCGGCAAGTCAAGAATTTGCTGGTCATTTGTGTAAGAGTGAACAGTTGTCATCATACCACGTACGATGCCATACTCGTCGTTCAATACTTTTGCAAATGGAGCCAGGCAGTTTGTTGTACAAGATGCATTTGAAATAACCTGGTGGTTAGCTGCATCGTATTTATCTTCGTTAACACCCATAACAATTGTGATATCTTCATCAGATGCCGGTGCAGAGATGATGACTTTTTTCGCGCCGCCTTCAAGGTGTTTCGCAGCATCTGCACGTTTTGTGAAACGGCCAGTAGATTCAACAACTACTTCAGCTCCGTTAGCTCCCCAAGGAATTTGCGCTGGATCGCGTTCAGCTGTTACTTTTACGCGTTCGCCGTTTACAACGATTGTATCGCCGTCAACTGTTACGTCTGCTTCAAGTGTACCGTGAACAGTATCGTATTTCAAAAGGTGTGCAAGCATGTTTGCATCTGTAAGGTCGTTGATAGCTACTACATCAACTTCCGGGTTTTTCATTGCTGCGCGAAATACGTTACGTCCAATACGTCCAAAACCATTAATACCAATTTTTACTGTCATGAGTGTTTCCTCCTTGAAATTGTTTATCAAACCGTCAGTCCATTTTGAACTGTCGGATGTTCGCGTTGTTATTGTGCTTCAAGCAATACCCGTGCGGCTGCCTCATCTGTCACAAGAATATCCAGCTTCGGTGACCCGTTTAAATAAGAACGAATCGCTTCCCCTTTTGATGCGCCGCCTGCTGCCGCAATGACGACTTTTGCATGCTGCAAATCTTCCAGTTTCAAGCCGATTGTTGATAATTTTTGAATCACTTTGCCTTCCTTGTTGAAATAGTAGCCAAATGCTTCTGCTACCGCTTCACTTTGTTCCAGCAATGAAATTTCCGCCTCCGGTGTTTTTCGGCGCTTCGCCATCGAGATCGCATTCCCGACACCATGAAGTACGATGTCTGCTGATTGGATCATATTAACAGCTTCTTTGATAGCCGGCTCTTGAAGAAGGGATTCGCGCACGTCCGGGCTAATTCGCTCCGGTGCGTACAAAACACGGTGTGACCCGTTTGTATTTTGTGCCATTAGTGCGGCGACGGTATTTGCTTCATTGCGGACATCATCGCCAATTCCGCCTCGGGCAGGCACAAATAATACGTGTTTTCCTTCTGCAAAATCTGGTTTCATCGTCTGTGCTGCTTCCGCCATTGTTGAGCCGCCTGTCACAGCGATGATAGTCTTTCCGCTGAGATGACTCTTTATGCGGCTTGCACACGCTTCACCGATTGCTTTTTTCACGAATGCCGATTCATCACAATTGCCAGGAATAATAACGGCTTCCGATAAGTTGTAGCGGGATTTTAGCTCTTCCGCCATTGAATCAATGCCTTTTAGTTCCAGCATTAACTCTTCCAGCTCTCTCACCACATCCATACCCGTTTCCGTTAATTTCATGCCTGACGCGCTAAAATCGAGCAATCCGCGCTCTTTTAAAAACTCTGCTTCGCTTCTGACAACACGCTCTGTCATGCCAAGTGACTGGGCAAGTGTACGTCTCCCAGCTGTCCCGGCAATTCGGACCGCTTGCAAAAGACGATAGCGTTTTTGCATAATGTCAAGCAGGTCCGGTACGAGCTGCTGTTGAATATTTAAAATTGTTTTCATATCCCGCGCTCCTCTTCGGTCTTTTGGGTTATATTTCGTCCCAAGCAAAACTTTAAATGTCCCACTCGGCCAAAAAAAATTTTGCCCTGCTTACAAATTCATTGTAGCAGGGCATTATTTAAAAATCAACGAAAAGAGACCGTTATTTTTTTAAATTATTTGTTAATTTTCTGACGCAGTTTTGTTAAGGCCGATACATAATCGATCTTTCCATATGCGATAATGTCCTTTCCTGCTTTCAGGACTGGTATTATTAATCCGTATTCTTCCGTCCATTCGTCTTTTTCTTCAATATTTCTCTCGTGTACTTTTAAGCCAAGTTCTTCTGCGATCAGTTGTACGATGATTTTTGCTTCTTCACATAAATGGCATCCTGGCCGTGTGTAAAAATCGATTTTCATGTTGACTCCTTTTATTCATACCGCTTTCGCTTTGATGAAGACGGGATATTTAGCTGTTCTCTGTATTTCGCGACCGTTCTTCTTGAAATAGCCATCCCTTCTTCAAGAAGCGCAGAGCAAATTGCCTGATCGGATAGCGGCTTTCTTTTATCTTCCGCTGAAACGAGCGTCTGAATACGAATTTTTGCTTGATTCGAGGAAGTTACTTCGCCTGTTTCCAATGAAGCCGTCATGCCCGATGGGAAAAAGGATTTTAATTCATACGTGCCGAATGGTGTCTGCATATACTTTCCGCGTACGGTCCGGCTTACGGTTGATTCATGGATAGATAATTCATCTGCGATTTCTTTCATCGTCAGCGGCTGCAGCGAGCCTGGTCCATGAAAGAAAAACCTGCGCTGCTTTTCAACGATTTTTAAACCAACACGCTGAATCGTTTGCTGACGCTGTTCAAGACTTCTCATGAGCCATTGATAATCTTTTTCTTTTTCTTTCACGAAACGCTTTACTTCTTTATCTGCATACGAAGCCATCTCATTAAAGTACTCTTTTTCGAATACCACTTTCGGCAGCTCGTCATCAAGCAAGTGTACTTCGATGAAATCCCCTGCCACTGTCACTGACACGTCAGGGCGCACATAGCAGGAGGAACCATCCTGAAAAGAAGCGCCAGGCTTCGGGTTCAACGTTTTTATAAAGTCAGCGGCCTGCTGAATCTCTTTTAGCTCAACGCCCAGCTGTTTTGCGAGCGGCTTCCACGTTTTATTGGCAAATTCGGTGAAGTGGCGACGAAGAATGACTTCTGCTAAAAAAGGGGCATCCAAACGCCGTTCTGCTTGTAAAAGTAAACATTCCTGCAAGTTTCGCGCGCCGATGCCTGCCGGCTCCATCCACTTAATCATGTTCATGACGGATCGGACTTCCGCTTCGCTTTTACGAACCAGTTCAGCCGCTTCCTCGCTATCAATCGTCATATAGCCATTCTCATCCATGTTATTCAATAAAAAGTCAAGGATGCGTTTTTTTGCATCGGGCAGTTTTTTTAATTGAAATTGCGCCTGTACGTAGTCGGTAATTGTATAAGATGAATCGGCAATGTGTTCAACCCAATTTTTATCATCAGACGAGCTTGATGCTGACTGAGCGCGTTCTTTTTTATAAAGCGCTTTCAAATCAGGTGTTTCTAACTGGATAAACGGGTTTTCGACAGCTTTTGTTTCCAAAAACGCGGCCAGCTCCTGCGCGGAATACTGAAGCAGTGTAATCGCCTGGGTCAATTCCTGTGTCATGGCAAGCTTCATCGTTTGCTGCTGCCAGAGCCCCGGATTCATCTGCATGTTCATCGTATCTCCCCCTTGCTGTTATATTATACAGTCTGACACAAGAAAAGCGCAAGACGCCTCGTTATCAGCGACAAGCATAAGAAGAGCACTGACGGAGGCGCTTTTTGTCTCCAGAAGGGCATGACTTTTGGAGCCGCAGCGTCCTGCCGCAACGCCTTCGCGGCTCACATCCTGTGAGCCCTCGTGCTGGAGGGATAGCGTGTGGAGCTGGACAGCACGAAAAAAAGACCCGCCGCAGCAGGTCTTTTCATAGATTACTTTTCTTCTTTTTGAGTCGCTTCGCTCCGCGTTACAATATGATCAACAAGACCATATTCTTTCGCGCGTTCCGCTGTCATAAAGTTATCGCGGTCTGTGTCGCGTGCAATAACTTCAAGAGGCTGTCCAGTACGTTCTGACAAGATGCCGTTTAATTTTTCACGAAGGAACAAAATGCGTTTCGCAGCGATTTCAATTTCCGTCGCCTGTCCTTGCGCCCCGCCAAGCGGCTGGTGAATCATGACTTCACTATTTGGAAGTGCATAGCGTTTACCTTTTGTACCGGCTGCAAGCAGGAATGCCCCCATTGAAGCGGCCATACCGATGCAGATTGTCTGCACATCCGGCTTAATAAATTGCATTGTATCGTAAATCGCCATGCCGGCTGTAATACTGCCGCCCGGGCTATTAATATAAATGGAGATGTCTTTTTCCGGATTTTCCGCTTCAAGAAATAATAATTGGGCAACAATCGAGTTTGCCACATTATCATCAATGCCGCTTCCAAGCATAATGATACGGTCTTTCAACAAACGAGAATAAATGTCATACGCGCGCTCACCGCGGTTTGTTTGTTCAATAACTGTAGGAATTAAATTCATACTGTGGTTCCTCCTTATAATAGCTTTACTGTTTAACCATCATACAATTCATGGTCAATGAAGGTCAAACATTATGCTTTCTTCTTTGTACGTTTTCTTCTTTCCCCTGCAAAAATCCTGCTAAACAGGCTCCTTTTTATTTCTATGAATATTTTTTCAAATGTCTATTGCTTTTCTTTACCGCTTCCTCTATAATTTTAAATTGTACTGTAAAGCGCATGTCCTCGTGGTGCAACGGATAGCACGCAAGCCTCCGAAGCTTGAAATGCAGGTTCGATTCCTGCCGAGGACGTTACCATGATAAGGATAGACGGTCCCTACGTTATTTATACGTAGGGACTTTTTTGCGTGTTTTACGGTATTCCACTAACCCGCTACGCCTCCGCTAAAAACGGCGAGGAGGGCATCCGCAATGAAAAGACGCAGCAATACGGTCAATGAAAAGACCACCGCAGCGCTCCGTAAACCCAGCCGCACGACCACCAAGCAACCGTTAAATTACTGGGACGTTGCCGAATTGTTTTATAAACATTCGTTTTGTAGACGCCAGTGACCCCCCAGTGATCGCTGAAATCGGAAATTATCAGAACGTAAAAAGGACCCCCCGATATTTTCAGGCGGCCGTCCATTCCGAGCATCCAGCCGGTGAAATGTACAATAATGCACAACGAATCACAACGGATTTATTACGTAATGTTCCCGCTGCAATCGACTTTCTGCTATATAGTGCGCCATGGCAGCGCTACGTTACATCGTCATTGTGACGCAGTGTGCATCCGAAAAGTTTCAGAGGGGTGCGCGCCAGGACGTCGGTGCAGGCAAAATGTACAATAATGTGCAACGGTGATTTCCGGTTTCTTCTATAAGGTACAGCGGATTTCAGTCGTTGCAGTCATTACACATTCGAAAAGTTTCGGGCGTGCCTCCGTCTGGACCCGCGTGCCGGCAAAAACTAAAGCAGAGTAAAGCAAAGTAAAGCGGCAAAATTGCGTTTCTTCTATAAGATGCGGACAAAATTGCGCATTTTACTCTGCGGTGCATAGCGCGCTATAATCCCAACTTTTCGCAACTCTCTTGCGCCAGTTTCTTCTATAAGATAAACGGAAAACAGTACAGTTGGGATTGCGGATCTTTTTATGCGCTCGGCCAGTCGTCCTGATCTTTATCCGGATCCCAGCCGTATTCCTCACGCAGTACCTTCTCAAAGGCGTGCTTAACAAACATGGTTTTGAAACCTTGTCCTCTAGCCTTTGACAATTTATTTATGGCGTCATTCATATTGTTTGACGTGTAAATTGCACGAGCTTTAAAATCTCTATTAAAATTTCCTGCTGATGCAGCTCGCTCTCCACTTGCGAATCTTTCTTCGAGTGTCATCGGTTTTTGCTTCTTTTTCTTTTTATCTTTCTTTCCCACGACTGACCGCTCCTTCTCACGTTTAATATTCTTAAAATACCATGGAGAATGGTCTGTATGCAAACAGAAAAAATACGGCTTGAACCCTTGATATGACTGCGTTTGTCTTGTGTTTGGTTTCGTAGAATGTGCGCTTATTTTTGCGTCGAGTTTGCGCCACAACGCCCGTATTTACGGAATCGTGTCGAAATTTTTAGAATAATAGTTTATATTTCCGCAAGGGCGGGTAACGATTAACATGCGACATTGTGGCTCCTTACCACTCGTTACATACGTTAATCACCTATCTTTCTCTCTTTTTTGCTGCGGTATTCCTCCGCGGCCTTTTTTGCGTCTGAAATCCGATGAATATATCGGCCAAGCCGTACATATATTGATTTAACTTCTCCTGACAACTACCAACTTTTAAGCGTCGCTATCACGTAGCTGCGCTCTTTTATGTTTTCAATACGGATATCAAATTCAAGTGGCTGCTGGCAGGCCGCTTTTTTAAAAATATGGTTTATATTCCCATGTGAGCGGGTAACATTTAATATGCGGCAAATTGACCACTCGTACATCTCGGTTATTACTTCGGAACTTTTCAGACGTGGTTTAAGTTTGTCCGCAGGGAGCTCAGTTGGTCAATCGTTTTACACTAGAGCTTTGGCTGCGGATCCCCGCGGCCTTTTTTTAATATGGTTTAAATTTCTTCGTAACGGGCGATAATCTAGGTTAGGGTCTCTGCATTGACCCGGCACCATCATAAGTAGTTTGTACCGCGGTGAGTCCCCGCGGTCTTTTTTATGCGTTTTATCTTTCTCCGTAGCGGGTAATGTTTAATATGTAACGTTGATGCCCCCTAGCATTCGTTACATCCTTTACTCACATGGTTCCTTTATTGCTACGGTGCCCCCGTGGCTTTTTTTATGCGCCTTCCTGGCCCGGATTCTATCCTTATTTCTCACGCAAGTGAAGAATTTAATTTATAAGAAAAAACTACATCCAGTGAAGAATGTAGTTTTAAAAAGGAGACTATTCATTCTTGTTGATAAAAATTAAACTCTTTCTTCGCTAATTCGAACGCTTCTTCTGCATTTTTAACGCGGAGTCTCCTCCAGCGAGCTGCAATTTTATAAACGTTCTGATAATCTTGATTGTCCATTTTGTGTTTAACGCAGTATAAAAGAACGTTTATTGCTTCGCCAGGTAAACGGTATATTTGCAATTTCCCTACAGCCCGTAAGTCAACTCCTAATACTTTCCCACCGCATAAATCCGCTAGTAGTTGAGGTGCGCTTACCTCTTTCAAGTATTCTAAAAGTTTGCGTTCATCATCTGTCATTCGACTACATAACTCCTTTAAAAGTCTTTGGAGTTCTTCGCGGTCAGCGACTGTCACATCGGCAGATTTTTTTCTAGCCGAACAAGCCGGTGCTGTTCCGCAAATGTAAATTGCAGCCTTTGACATTAGCTAATTAAAAAATAATATGCACGTTTTATAGTCTCCTGCTATATTTTTTTGTGCTTCGGTCATTTCATCCGTCAAAGCGGCTTGTAAAATCTACGTACCGGCTTGTTCGACGTCTTTCTGACCAAAAGCTCTCTGCTAAATAAATAACCGTTAACTCCTACTGTTAAACACAATAAAGCAACATAATACCTCTACGCTTCCATGCCACCGTTTGAATCGAATACAAGTCAATCAGTCAAGGACCCCCTCGAGCTTTCCATCGTAGCAAGCAGCAACCAAACTCTCTATAGCTTCTTGGACGCCACTCAGATGCCTATAACGCTTCTATCCAGCCTGTTCAATCAAATACCCCTACTTACTTAGTCAGCGATATAGAACGCGCTTTATAGACGCTAAATAACCGGCTAATGAGCGCTTGCCATAAATTGATATACGTTGATTTCCACTGTGATTACGCTTATGCCGGTGCTTAAAGAACGATATAAAGTAAATTGACAAACACACTCTGCATCGGTTACTATGAAACGGAAAAGAGGCGTTCGGGACGAATACCGCGAAACGCCTTCATATAAAACAACGTGGAGGCCTGCGGAATGTAGGCGAATCCTTATCGTTACGTCTCGGTGGTGCAACGGATAGCACGCAAGCCTCCGAAGCTTGAAATGCAGGTTCGATTCCTGCCGAGGACGTTACCACAAAGAGATATGTTTGTTTTAAAAATCCCTGATCCCTTTATTAATAAGGTTTCGGGGATTTTTCGTTTTACATGAATGCGATTGAAGGACGTTGATAATTCCCCCAACTCCCCCAAAGCTCCCCTACCCGGTAAAAAACCATGTTTCTTCTATATATACAACTGTAAAATAATTTGATTTATCGTTGTTTTACTAAAAAATAAGTTCCACGTTATGGTTTATGTAAAGGAGCTGGTTTTATGATGCGGCAAGCGTGATCCTGTTTTTTTCCCATTCTTCTCTAATTTTTCCCCAATTCTTCATGTCACATCACCGCCACCTCCAAGGTTGTTTTTAAGCACAGAAAAAAGCAACTCGTCAGACGGTTGCTTCTTTCACTTCATATTTTAAAGGTGCAATAACATCTTTAATATTAGGAGGCTCTTCGCCTTGTCTGTAATACTGTGCTAATGGCTGAGATTCTCCAGTAACAAACAACTTCTCTTGTTCTCCAGATAAAGCTGCTGTATCTGGGTTAATTCCTAGCATTTCTAAAAGGTTTTCTGTGCCTTCTTCTTTCAAATAAATCTCTTTAAATAAATGTTTTGGATTGCGTATATCTACAAAGTCTGCGACTTCAAAACCCTTTTCTAATAAATCTTTTACTA
The DNA here is from genome assembly GCF_001750285.1 of Domibacillus iocasae. Lineage (GTDB taxonomy): Bacteria > Bacillota > Bacilli > Bacillales > Domibacillaceae > Domibacillus > Domibacillus iocasae. The sequence continues at coordinate 158,605 of NZ_MAMP01000006.1, read as the reverse complement.
TATCCTTCTCCACTAATCCATCTCCTTTCCTTTCCAAAGTCTACTGGTTATTCAGAAACAATTTATTTGGTAAACCCAATTAATACGCCGGAGCCACTTAAGGTGATGTCGTTTCCATTTGAGCCGACATTGTAGTCCGAAACAATAGCAGCACCCTTGAATTCTTCGTCTCCCCTGCATTTTAATTCAATGTCTAAATAACTAACACTGCTAAGAATCGATTCTTCTAATGTAGTATCATTTCCAACACCAATTAACTCAACTTCCCAGGACCGTCTTGACCCATCACTCGTAACAATTAATTCCCCTTTTTCGAATTGAATGTTTTCGCCTTTACCTGCAATTAATACTTCTTTTAAATCATAGCGCATTTCTGGTTGTTCCATTATCGCTCACTCCTTTTTTCTTCACTTCGACAAAAAGGATTCATTTTCCTCTACTTTCACATACCCTGTCTTGTGTTATCATATTCAAGTGACTTCAAAGGAAAGAGTGAGCAACATGGAGACAAAACAAGAATTTGATTTAAGCATCGTATACAACATCCGTGATATTCAGACATAAAAAGCGGCCTTTGTGATAACTGCGACAACGCTCAATTTAAAAGCTCTATAAAGAATATGATATTCCTTCGTAAGTGCCGTAACTATGGCATGGAGAAAATAATTTAATCCCGCCGGCTGGCAGGGTTTTTGTTTTGAGCAAAGAAAAAAGCACCGCTGTGGGTGCTTATAGAGAACGAAATTAAATTCATGTCATACTTATAACTTCTAATTTGTCTTTACTTACATTCAATTGCTTGCTTAACGCTTCTTCAACCAGGGTTCCTACACCATCATCTACATCTGGATTTATTTCTACCTGTTCATATTTATGACGGCCTTCTGGCATCCCATTAGAGTCCAAAAGGTAATAACCCACTTTAATTTTTATAATAACCCCTCCTTTTCCCTTATATTTAGACAAAAGAAGATAATTTCCTGCTTATTGCACCATATTGTCGATGTCAGCAAGATGGTTTTCATGCTATCCTATTCAAGTGACTTCAAAGGAGTGTGCGGCATGGAGAAAATTGATTTAAGCGTGACATACAACATTTTAGAATACCCGGACATCAAAAGCGGCCGTTGCGATAATTGCGATAACGCTCAATTTAAGAGCTCCATCAAAAATGCTATTTTCTTACGCGAATGCCGACATTGCGGCATGAAGAAGATTGTTTAATCCTGCCACAACACGGCAGGGGTTATTTTTTTACTTTCTCATATACACGGCATCTGTACGACAAAAAACAGTTGAAAAAACAAGTAAGTAATTTTATCAAAGAATCATCTTGAGATCAGTTCCTCTATTTGATCAAAAGGAGCTGCTTGCTGTAAAAATCGATGAATTGCCTGGTTGAACTCCTTAAAATGACGCGGCGGAACTTCATGAGAAGCACCCTTTATGTAATTCACTTTGACATGAGCTGCTGCCCTCTGAAAAGGTTCGCGGTAATGGTGCATCGTTTTTTCATTTGAACCATACACGAGGAGAATAGGCATTTTTAATTGGTGTAGCCGTTCTGTGGATGAATAGGAAAGTCCTGCCTCACAAAATTCATAGACGCGCTGCCGATTGGCTTTGCAGGCGTATTGGTAAAATTCTTTCTCATCCTCTTTCGTGACTTTGTGCGTTTTTGCCTGCACTTTTGCGATAAGCGGAATTTGATTGAGTTTAGAGAACGTCATCCCGAGTTTAATAGTGCTTTTCAAGAAAAAGCTATTCACTTCAGGGTACCCTCCCGATAAAATTAAAGCTTCTGTCCTCTCTGGGTACTGTAAAGCAAATTCCTGTGCAATCGTGCCTCCATTTGAGAAAGCGCAAATCACAGCTTTTTGGATCCCCATTCCGTCAAGCAGCTTTTTTAAATCGTCTGCTAACAGAGGAATTGATACAGGCACATCTCCGTGGGTGCTCTGTCCATGACCCCGAAGATCGTAAAATATGGTTTGATAATTATCTGCCAGTGTTTCCTGATGTTTAAAAACCTTATGTCCCATAACCGGTGGGTGGATAAAGACAACGGGCCTTCCTTCCCCCTTGACTTTATAATAAAGCGAAACAGAATCATCTATTTTCATATGCGGCACGTCAACAGCTCCATTCATTTCTAGGTAAGGTAAAAATTCTTAGTGAACCCTTTATTTAGATACCCCCGTTTCATATTTTAAAGCACTCTCCATATGAAAATATTTTTTTCTATGTTTATTGGGCCGTCTTGTTACTTATAGGCATAAATAAAATTTTGTGAAAGAATAAACTAAAGCCTTTCTCAAGAAACAAGAAAAAGGCTGCCATTTTTCCGATCTTTAATTTTTCGTTCCGCTCTTTCCAAATACGTCTGAACAGATGAATTGGTAATACCGAGTAATTCCGCCGTATACTCGAATGTGACTCCTTCCGCTTTAATCAACGTAAATACATCTTTTTCCCTCGTTGTTAAATCCCCAAGCACATCATCCAGCAGCCACTTTTCATCAGCTGTGATTTTCCGTTCTTCTTCCATCACTTTATTTGGCACAACAGTTTCAATCAATTTCGGATCTAATGTATAAGCCCCTGTCCGATCTGCCCCACGCCTTGCATCAGGATTCCGACCGGACACCATCCACTAAATGGCAAACTCCACTTCGCTGATCATGCTGTTTATGAGCGTCTTATCCTGGAGATCCCGCTCCAACAATTCTGGTTTGGCTTCAATGGCTGCCTTCATTTCCTTCAGCGCTCGTAATGATTGTTTGTATTCGTAAATGAGTGTCCGCATGCCCAGTCCTCCTTTATTTGTAGGCGCTGCCACGACCGCGGCGTAATGTTTTCATGTCTGAGTTCATCAAATAGCGCATATCCCGCTCAGTGAACGATTCTGACTGTTTGACCGGCTGTTTCTTCTTCGTCTTTTGCTTCCTCTTCGGTTTAGCAGGTAACGGGTTCGCTTTCTTCCACTGTTGCAGTTGCTCTTCCATCGTTTTCATCCTCATCGCTCCTCGGTTGCAAAAATAGGGGTCAAATTGTAGATTGGTTGCAACGACAGGCGCTGCTGAAACAACAAAAAAGGACACCAAACAGCACACGAATTATCGTGTCTGTTCAGTGTCCTTCAGATGGCTGAGAGAACTAATTATTTATTGCCTTTTCATTAAGGACTTCTTTTACTTCGAAATAACCAATAAACTCTCTCGAATCAATAACACCAATATTTTGAATAATTGGTTTTAAAACAAACGTTTGGTGATAACAAGTTGAATATGGATCAAAATATTTAAATTTTATCCTTAGTTTAGGTGTCAAATGATTCGCGACGATTTGATCTCTTAATAAGTTTATTAATATTATAAAAAGCTTAGGCACATATATTTGAGTACCTGGTTCATCAGAAGAATGAAAACTTTTTAAATAACCCAATTCCTCAACATAAAATGTAGCTTTAAATGTTGGAGATTTAAACACTCCTTTTATTTCTTTATTGAAAGTGACCTTATATACATGATAGGGAGAATCCGATTTAGCAAACCCTACCTTTCCAGATACACGTTGTTCTAAGCTATCTTTGTTTTTTTCAATAAAGTCCTTTATTTCCTCTATATTTTCAATACCGATTGAAAATTCAATATTCCTTGCTGGAATGTTACCTAGATTCTCTACTTTCATTGCATAATTAGATGCGTAGCTAGGTTTATACCCCTCATCAGCCTCTTTGGTCCAGTCACTTAAAAAACCATCTTCTAGATTAACATTAAAAGAAGTCTTTTTTATATCTAAAGACGGTCTTAATGACTTTTCCTGATATTCTCGACTTAATTCTGCTTGTTCTGCCGCTAATTTATTAGTATCCATTGCAGCTTTCACAGTAAAGTAAGTAAATATCGCAGCTGTTGTAGCAGAAATTGCCGCAAGACTATCTGCTATTACTCCTATGGTATCTTTATTCCATTTATATTCTTCTCTGTACATATAAAAAATTAAAAGAAATATGCAAGCCAAAAAAAACCATGACATCCAAAGATAAGTATTATTTCTCTTTCTCAAAATTCCTCCCCCCTCTTCCCGTCTCATTCGCTTCACTTTGCCTTGATGCGTGACGATTTTATATTCCCCATGCGGCGGCAGCTCCCGTAACTTTGCTTTTCCATCACAGATAACCACCACACAAGCATTCGGTAAGTCTATTATATCTAATTCCAATTTCATAGTGATAGGATTTATTTCCATTTCTCTCATAGTCGAGAAGCCCCCAGTCTGTTAAAATAGTAGTGTCGATACTTTTTAAAGGGCCGGGGAGCTTCCTCGGTTTTTTATTTTGTCACAGAAAATTTACAAATTCCGAAAAAATTACAAATTCCGAGGTAAAATCCTTAATTTTTACATATTTATGTTTTATACTCTTTTGAAACCCTTTACAGACTAAGGAGGATCACATGGAGCAAAGCCAATTAATTTCTACTAATCTAGATTCACAAATTAACGATCTTCGATTTCTAATGATTTCTGCTGGGCAGCAACATGGCCTTAGCAGCCCTGAAACCTTACGATACAGCGAAGAATTGGATGAGCTTATTTTCCAATTTCAAGCCCAAAATAGATAATTGAAATTTTAGCTGGTGAATTCTTCGATTTTTTTGTATAAATTTTTATCAAGCCGTACATACTAGTGCTGTCAGTTTAAAAACCCATCTTCTTCGACTCAAAACCCTTTCTTCAGTCAGGTCCCCGCCTGGCTGTTTTTTTAATTATTACCATAAAATACCGGTTAGTATATTTTACATCTTTAGGTATAATTAATGTTATCAACTGTAATTACACCCCTGTTTTTGCAGGTTGACCACTCGGGAGCATTTGCTTCCGAGCTTTTAATTAGACCCCATCGCTTCTTCGCCGCTTCCAGCCTTTCCGGTGTTAAATCCTGATACTTCGCTAAAATGTGTTCATCCGACAATCCTTTTTCCATGAACCGCATATACTGCGCCTTGCTCAAATTTCCGTTCGAATTGACGGTACGCACCGGCCGATCTTTCTTCTTTTGATTTCTCAAATAAGGAAGTATCTTAGATTCGAATTTTTCCTTGCAATAGGTTTTGACTTCATCCGGCGTCCACAGCTGCTCAATTACTGCTCCACGGTATGCCATTTTTGCTTTCCTCCTATCAATTCTTCAAACCACTTTTCATCCTTTGTCAGTAGAGCCAAATCAATAAGAGATGATTTATCCTGAAGCTTGTCCCAAAAATCGCCGATCGGTTCCAGCTGCTCTTCCGTGAATACCCCGGGTGAAGGCTTTTTTAACAAGTATTTACCGTGCGCAATCCAAATCACTTTTGTTAATTCAACCCTATATCCGTAGAACCCGCTTTGTACCATATTGCTCACATAACCGATGGCTGTCATGCTGCCAATCTGAACTTTTCTCCACTCTCCTATTCTTAACAAAGCTTTCACCCCCCAGTTTTATATTTTCACTATTTCCGTTTTTTCTAGATTTATACATTATTCTCTTTTAAAATAGTTTCATTTGTTCGAAAAACACCGGTTCTTCTGGTTCATCGAAAATCTCTTGTTCAACTGCTGGTCTCTCGCATTAGTTCATTACCTGTAGTTTGCATACACTATATAACCTTTAATTATTCCTTTTTAGGAGGTGTATCATGAACCGACTTCCATTAAACGGCATGCAAAAAGATAATTCCTTATCCTCTACTGAATCTGCTGATGTAAATGCCGCTAAACTGGCTGTTCTTGCCGGAGCTCTAACTACTTTTGCCGATGCTATCAGTACTCTCGCCGCTTTGATATCATTGGATTCTTTAAACAACAGTAATTCACAAGATCAGCCTGATATAGGAACACTTCAAAAACAAATGGCCGCCATGCAGAAAGAGATCGCTTATCTAAAAAACGAAGCACGACTAAACAATAGTAAATATTAAGCAGCAGTCACCTTTCACCTGCTACCTCATTTTACAACCAGGTTTGTGCCTGGCTATTTTTTATGAAATATACAAGTTTTTTACTCAACAGTTTCGGTCAACTGCAGATCACCATTGCTCTAATTCTTCAATGACCACTTCTACTCGAGGCGATTCGCTGTAAAACTTGGAAACATTCAGATCCACTACCTGGCTATCATCCTTCCAGATCACCTTGTTCAGTGCATCTTTGATTCCCTTCACATAATTGTCTACGTCCGGTTTCGTGACCGGCCGCAGTGTTCCTGCTTCTACCTCAGCCAGTTTCTTTTTGCTGAATCTTTTCAGTATTGGCTTGTACACAATTACAGTCACTTGAAATGGTCCTTCTAAAAGTTTTTCTGGGCGGTGCTGTGCAGCTGCCATCTTGACGTATTGTTTAAATTTTTTCGATTTCACCGGATCGTTTTGGCGGCTCTGGCTGCCATTCTGGCGTTTCGTTTACTTCAGCTAACCCGAAAATGCTTCTTTTTATAACAGCCTTTGTGTGCACTTTTTCGTGTGAATCTGGATATATACACATAATCGGTACCAGCTGGAAAAGAAAGAATGTCGCTCCCACTGGTAGAATCTCTGAATCAAGGCATACTCCTTGCAGCATGTTACGCCCTCCTTATGACGCATATTGAATGAGATGTTAATATTTTACATGTTTAATAAACTTTTGACTGAGGTATATATACTTATATAATTAATCATTTGATTCTTTAGGTTCTTTGCACTTGGGACATGGAAAAGTTAATATTGGCAAATTCTTTCCTCCTTCACAATTTCGTTCTAATGTTGAGTATTAATTTTTTTTATTGTGGTAAAATAATTCGAAACGGTTAGGAGGCAGCTCTATTTGAGTCTATATTTAAACGATCATTATGTTGGTGACATCTCGGACAAAATATTGAGTCTGCGGGACCAGTTGATTAATGAAAAAGCTAATCTGGACAGTAATCAAGTCCATGCAAACATTGAAAAACATTTAAAAAGCTGGCGTAAAAATCTTGTTGAAATTTACGCTTATTCTATTTCAAGAGATATGGACGCCACATTCAGTATTTTGAGGGAATGGGGAAACGAAGCTGTCGATACTCTGGTGAATCTGAATCTGCCCTTGGATATTGCCCTTGACGAAGTACGGGATTATCGGAACCTAATCGGTCTTATCATTAAAGGTGAAGCCGTTAAATACGATTTATCCTTTGATCAATTTTATGAGATCCTTTCACGGTTTGATGCCGTTGTGGACCGGGCTGTTCACTGGCTTAGCATGTCTTACACAAGAAAATTCCTTACCCGTATCAATGCTGCAGAAGCAGTCGCGCTGGAATTATCAATACCTGTCATTAAAGTAGATGAGACTGTCGGCGTTCTTCCTTTAATCGGAGACATTGACACGAAAAGAGCACAGGAACTAATGGATAAAGCCATGACAAAAAGCAGTGAATTGTCTTTAGAATATATCGTTATAGATTTATCAGGCGTTCCAATCATCGATACCATGGTAGCAGATCGAATATTCAAAGTTATAAACGCTCTTTCTCTTTTAGGGATTAAAGCATTACTGACCGGGATCAGACCCGAGATTGCCCAAACCATGATTAACTTAGGCGTCAATGTCAACACTTCAGATATCCCTGTCTATTCCTCTTTGCAAAAAGCTTTGAAAAGTTTACGAGTGGAAAGCCTTTGATTTTCTGAATCAAAAGGTAATTTACAAGCACGAGTGAAGAATGGTCTTTCACTCGTATTTTTGTTTTAGGACGTACTGTTTATTAATTAACCCTTTTCTAGTAAACAATCTCTATTAATTCGCAGTACACTTTCATTTGACTTTAGATTCTGTATAATTGGTTTTATCTTAGAAAAAGGGATTTGGATAATGATGCAAATTTTTTGGACAATCTACTTAGGGATTTTAGGTGTTTCTTCCATTGGATTTCTTGTTGGGCGCAAGTATAAAACTATACCTGCTAAGCTTGATTTCGTAATTTCCATCATTACGTGGATTGGCTTATTTGGATATGTCACCGACAATCAAATTCTCACTCCACTTGTATGGAAATTTATATTTGTAGGTGCTTTGCTTTGGGATGTCATTTTCAGTTTTAACAGTAAATATTACAACGGTGATAAAATGCTTGATGATATGCCTCAACCTCTCAAAAGCATTTTTATTGTTGGTACCCTTATTGTTACAGTTGGTCCTTTGTATTATGGATTGTTCCACTATGCATTTAAATAAACTAAAGATTTCATTCAAAAGGAGACATTAACAGCGTCTCCTTTTTTTATCTGATTTATCAGTTAATTAAACAAATGCAACGACCTCTTCCTCTTCTTCATCAAAGGCCGCTATCCAAGGAACTGTTTTAAGTTTTTTTTCCGCAATTCTCACATTCCAATTCTTCATAGAAATAACTAGATTTTTTGTTATCTACAGCATCTCTTAAATCATAATCAGCGTAATCAAATTCCATAGGCTCTTTACACTTCGGACATGGAAAAGTTAATATTGGCAAATTCTTTCCTCCTCGCATTTTAGATGTACTGTTTAGTAGTTTCAAGATTGTGGTATATTCACTACAAAATACATTCATTGGATCCATTCAGACTTTTTTTAGTCACTTTCCTCTGGTGAGAAAGGAGGTCATGAAATGTCCTTTGAGAGTATAAAGATGATGTTAGAGTTTTTGCGGCACCATAGAAATACTGAAATCATTTATACTTTCAAAAATAACAACCATCCTGTAGCTCTAGTTAGTTTGAAAAACATTGGTATAATACAAATTGTATTTTCTCAGCTGCCACATGAAATCAGCTACTACCATGATGAAGCTGCAGCTGCAGCTGTTATCGATAAATTAATAAATTAAAAGCTTTTTATATTAACTCCTTTGAAATTTCAGAGGAGTTTTTTTAATTGCACAGTTTCGGTCAACTGCCGATCACCGTTTGCACTGATCCGCAAGACCAAGATGCATTTCCGCCCGGACCAGGTTGCCGTCTTTTTCGTGTTTTGCAGCCTGTGCCATGTGATATTCGTATTAAGACATCATCGTTTTCTCCTCCATATCCTTAAATCTCTTTTAAAACTTCATTTAATGTTCGTACAATACCCTATATTAATTTCCCCACCATACTTATTCCTTTTTAAACCGGACTTTTTTCTTTATTATTTACATACTTTCTTCTTTTCTTTTTGGTATGTTTTGTTATATACTCAAAAGAACATACATTCCCATAACTGTAAATTGGAAAAGAGGCAGTCATATGACCTATACGAAAACACACCTTGAAGATTTTGTTGAAGCGCTTTATAGAAATATGGAGATTGAACACCCCGAACAAATCGATATGGAGTTAATCGCGTATAGACTCGGCATTGTCATTGATTACGTGAATGCACCCAGTAAAAACGTGTACGCTGTCGGATTCGTTGTGATTTTGGTCAACAAACAACTTCCTCCCCCGCTCCAATGGCAAGACTTCGCACATGAGCTAGCCCATGTGCTGCGCCATGCAGGCAACCAGCACCTTCTGCCTTCTGGCCTGCGTATGATGCAGGAATGGCAGGCAGACCATTTTGCTGCCTACTTCTGTGTACCTGGCTTCATGCTCGAAAAAATTGTATTCCCCTCTTCCTTACAAGAAACTATTTTAATAGTTTCTGAAAAATTTAATGTCATGCCCTGGTTTGCAGCAGCAAGATTCAATCAGTGGTTTAACCGCTTCTTTTTTCAACTAAAAAAGAACATACAATCGGTATATTTTATTCGAATTTGTTGGTATTTGTCGAATGAAAAATATGGAATTTCAACTTTTTCTGTAGGAAGATAGAGATAATGTCTAATTCCCCTGATTTGATCTTATTGAAATTGAATTTTTACAAACGTAAATTTGTTGATTAATCGTTTCTTATCTCTAAACATTATCAGGAGCTGGCGAAGTTGTTGCAATTATAAAATGGAGTAACATAAGGAGTAATAGGTATGAACACCACATTCGAAACGTTTCAAGTCCTTTTATTACACATTCTTTTAGTTCTTACTTTTTTCTTTATATTTGTATATTTTATTCAATCCAAATGGAACCAGTTAATGAATGGATTTTTAAGTGTTCTTGTCTCTGGGTGTTCAATTATACTTTTTATGACTTTTCCAATTATCACACCAGGCCATGCAGTGGACTTTCGTCAGATTCCGTTTATTATTGGCGCTTTATATGGAGGTCGAAGAGATGCTTTTGTTCTGTTCAGCATTATTGTCACCTATCGACTATATTTAGGATACCCTGACTTTCAAGGTTTTTTTCTAGCATACTCTTCACTCTTAATTTTGCTGTGGTTTATGATCCCTTTCTTCCAAAAAGCAGTTACCATAAAGAAAAAAGTGTACTTTGTCCTGCTAATTTCATTCTTAGCGGTACTAATGATTGTATTTACCTTTTCTTTATCTTTCCCTGAACTAACTAATATTCGCTATCTTGCATCTGCGTTCATTTTTTTTCTTGTTCAATTTATTGTGCTCTCTTTTATTGTCATATTTATTGAAAATTCAAAGGTTGAAAAGGATTTGACTAAAGAAATCAAGAAACTTGAAAAGCTCAGAACCGTCAGTGATATTGCGGCCAGTATTTCTCATGAAGTAAGAAATCCACTTACTGTTATGAGAGGATTTATTCAATTATTGGATGATGATCATCTTACAAATGAGCAAAAAAAATTTTATATCTCTATCTCTCTCGAAGAATTGGACAGGGCTGAATCTATTATTACCGATTACCTCACCTTTGCAAAACCTTCATTAGAAAATATTAAGATATTAGATTTAAAAAAGGAACTAAAGTATGCTCTAAAAGTGGTTAAACCTTTTGCCGTTATGAGTGGTGTGGATATTGAGGTGCAGTACGATGCAGACGTCTACATCGCAGGTGAAGATCAGAAATTTCATCAATGCATTATAAACCTTATTAAAAACGCCATTGAAGCGATGCCTGAAGGAGGAAAATTAATCATTACGTTACAGAAGCTGGATAGCAAAGCGGTCATAAACGTGGTAGATACAGGTATCGGCATGACTAACGAACAAGTCGAGCGTTTAGGAACCCCTTACTATACAACAAAAGAAAAGGGCACCGGGCTCGGAACAATGGTGATCTTTAGCCTTGTGAAAGCTATGAGGGGTGAAATTAAAGTGGACAGCGAAGTGGGGAAAGGAACCCGTTTTACTATTCTCTTTCCAACAGTTGAACATTCCGACCCATTCTTCGAAGAAATTGTGAAATAATACTGCTTTTCCACGCTTTCTCTATGAATTATTAGTGACTGATATAGAGGTTGTAACACTTATTAAAATAATTTTTTCTCATTTAATCCCTCTCTTTTATGAGATGGGATTTTATTATATACAAAAAAGAACAAATGTTTCTATCGAGATAATAAAAGTTTTTTGAACAGGATTAGAGACAATTTCCAGAAAGAATTAAGTACAATTCATGCTATAGTTCCTGCGTTGAATATAAGCCGGATATTTATTATGTATCTGTCACTGCCTTGAAGATGTACATTCTTATCTTTAGGCTGAACTTACGGGAAGAAAGGAGAGCACTATGGCCAGTTTTGAAAAGCGTGGAAAGTACTGGCGCTATCAGATCCACCATCAACGGAACAGACAAAAACAGCGCTTGTCGAAAAGTGGGTTTAAGACAAAAAAAGAAGCCCAGATAGCCGCAATGGAAGTAGAGCAAAAGCTAAATAGAGGAATGATTGTATCTACAGAAGATCCACTGCTTATTGATTATTTGAGAAGTTGGATTGGCATTTATAAGGCTGGCAGCGTGCAGAAGGTAACAGAGGACCGGTACCGTAATTTTCTGGCTTCCGTGGAGAAGCTGCTTCCTTATATGACTGTACGTCGCCTGACCAGGCAGGAATATCAGGAGTTTTTAAATGAGTACGGAAAAAATCATGCGAAGGACACGGTGCGGAAATTCAACCGGTTTATACGGAGTGCATTGCAGGAAGCAATTTCGGAAGGTATTATTCATGTGGACCCGACAAAAGACGCCGTAATTAAAGCTGGTAATCCAAATAAGTCTAAGGATGAAAAGTTTTTAGATATGGATGGATTTAAGCTGCTGATCCGGACCATCAAGAAAAAAGAAAAGCTAGCAGTGTCGGATGTTTTTATATTGGTTATGGCGGCTACCGGTACCCGTTATGCCGAATGCACCGGGCTGACATGGGACTGTATTAAAACCTTTGAATCCTTTTTGTTATAAGATTCGAGGTTTTTTGCGTATAATGAATGCGATTAAAATTTCACTCATTTCCCTAATTCCCCGCCAGCTTTATTTTGATATGTCTTCATCCAATCTTTAATTAGACAAAATTACTCTCTTTGACTTTTTTACTTCTAAAAATGTCATTGTTCGGAAAAAATTGTTTGCATTTATACATGAATGCCATATAATTTACCTAAGATGTTCATAAAAAAAACAGGAGGATTGTCATGAACAACGCCCAAGGTGCTTTTGGCGATTTACTTTCGCGCATTAACAACCTTCGACATCTCATGATTACTGCCGCACAGCACCATGGTCTTTGCAGCCCGGAAACGTTACGGTACAGCGAAGAATTAGATAAGCTTATTTTCCAATTTCAACTTCAAGATAGATAAATTGTTTTTTCCGCTCGGCCTTACAATAAAACTGCTGAAGCTGCATCTTCTCCTCCTCTCAACAAGGCTGGCATGCGTTTTGTTCAACTTTTTAAGCGTACTGATCCCTCATTTTTTCTAGTATTCCTAACACACTCTATTGTTCTATTCATCATTATGTTTTGCAGATGCCAAACATGGAATAATCAACATTTCCCTACTATTAATCATATCTCCGGTTTCTATACTTTTTTCTTTTCCCTGTTTCGGTCAATTTGCAGGAAAGACTGCTTGCCATGACATTCTTTTTGTTTAAAAAAGCCAGATAAATAGCTGATCGCCAAACTTGCTGCTTTTCTGAAAAACAAGGGCGGAGGGCAGCGGAGACTCCCGCGGGACGAGCGGACAGGCTGAAACAAGCAAAGAGCGTAGCGATGCTTGGTTCAGCGTTCGCCCCTGTTGTTAGCGCAGCCGCCAGCACACCACCCATAACGTCGCTCTAAAAAAAGCTGTACCACAGGATCCCCTTTTTATTTTGTAATCGTTCAGCCAAGCAATAGCCTTCTATGTATAAAGAGATGAAAATGAAAAAATTAAGTTCAACTTATATATTCATCTTCAGTTTTAACGATGAAGATCCTTCTTAACAAAATGGAAATCAATTTTAAAGAACGTTAAAAAATAATAATGAAGCGCCCTGCCGAAGATGACAGGACGCTTCATTATTATAACCACTCTTCCCGTTCAACAAGCGCAGCCATAGTGTCAACCGCTTCTTCGCTGTCGCGGCCTTCTGCGCTGATCGTTACTTCTTCTCCATTGCTGAGCGCGATGCTCATGATGCCCATAATGCTTTTTGCGTTAATTTTTTTGCCATCTTTTTCAAGGAAAATTTCTGAGTTAAATCGAGTTGCTTCTTGTACAAATAGTGCGGCTGGTCTTGCCTGTAAGCCGGATTTTAATTGTACCTGTACTGTTTTTTCCGCCATTTCTGCCACGTCCTTTTCTCATTTTTCCGCCGCCGCCATTTCTCCAGCTCGAATTTTATCTGCAATTTCATCTATTTTACGCAGGCGATGATTGATGCCTGATTTACTGATCGCCGTGCCTGATACCATTTCCCCCAGCTCTTTTAACGTGACATCTTGATGCAGAACACGCAGCTCTGCAATTTCACGCAGCCGGTCCGGTAAAATTCCCAGGCCAACCGTCTGGTCAATAAACTTTATATTTTCGACCTGACGCAAAGCCGCCCCGATCGTTTTATTCAAATTTGCTGTTTCACAGTTCACAAGCCGGTTGACCGAGTTTCTCATGTCCCGGACAATGCGGACATCTTCAAACCGCATAAGTGCGCTATGTGCCCCTGCAATACTAAAGAAATCAGAAATTTTTTCCGCTTCTTTTAAATAGGTGATAAATCCTTTTTTCCGTTCAAGAGTTTTTGCATTTAATCCAAATGTATTCATTAATGCGCATAACGCTTCATTATGCTCCTGGTATAAGGAGAATATTTCTAAATGATACGAAGAGGTTTCCGGGTTATTGACGGAGCCGCCAGCCAAAAATGCCCCACGCAAGTATGCACGCCGGCAGCAGTCTTTTGCTGTAATCCTGTCGGAAATATGATGGATAAAGGAAAATCCATCTTCAATTATGCCAAGGTCATCAAGAATTTTCTGGGCATCCTCTTTTAATCTGACAATATATACATTGTTTTTTTTCAAACGCATTTTTTTACGCACAAGCAGTTCAACGGCCGCTTCATAATTGCGTTTAATTAATACGTAAATACGCCGGGCAATCGCCGCATTTTCCGTTTGAATATTCACGACAAGCTGCCGGTTTGAAAACGACAGTGAGCCGTTCATCCGAATGAGCGCAGACAATTCCGCTTTCGCACAGCATCCGCTCGTTTCAATCGTGGTCAGTTCTTTTTTTGTTTCTGATGCAAAAGACACCATTACCCACTCCTCTCATGATGTCCGCTTACCGTTTCGGGATGAGACGCACTAGTATTTCAGCTACTTTAGCGGTATCATGGCGGATCGTTGAATTTTCGAATGTGAGAATGTCATCGAAAATGGCATCTACCCCGAGCTCTTTCAGCTTATCCACATCATAAATAACCGGTTTCGCCATTTCTTCTTTGTACAATTCCTGTATATCAGCTGGAACAGGTTCCTTGTTTACTAATATTGTATCCATAAATGAGCACTTCATATGGTCATATATCGCCCGTACATGATCCGCTGCTGTAAAATCAAGCGTTTCCCCTGCCTGAGTCATTAAATTGCAAATATAGACCTTCTTTGCATTAGCTATCGTGACTTCTTTTCCAATTCCAGGGACGAGCAAATTCGGCAAAATACTCGTATACAAGCTGCCGGGACCGAGAATAATCATATCTGCTTCCCGAATCGAGCGAATCGTCTCTGGAAGCGGTTCAATTTCCTCTGGTGTTAAAAACACACGGCGAATCTTTTTTCCTGAATAAGGAATTTTCGACTCTCCAGAAACAACAGATCCATCCTCCATTTCAGCATGAAGGACAACGCTCTGATTTGCAGCTGGCAGCACTTTTCCCCGGACATTCAGTACCCGGCTCATTTCTTGAATCGCATGCCCAAAATCGCCGGTAATGGAGGATAGCGCTGCAATCATTAAATTGCCGAGCGCATGACCGGATAATTCATTATTCGTTGAAAAGCGATGCTGAAACAAGGACTCAACAAGCGGTTCTACGTCTGAAAGCGCAGCGAGTACATTGCGAATATCACCGGGCGGCGGGATATTCAATTCAGTACGAAGCCTTCCGGAACTGCCTCCATCATCCGCGACCGTGACAATGGCGGTGAGGTCAATTGGATGGCGTTTCAATCCGCGAAGCAGCACCGAAAGCCCGGTTCCGCCGCCAATAATGACAACTTTTGGCTGCTGTGATTGTAGCGGTGTCATGCCTTGGCTGCCTTTCGTTTATCAATATCACGGTGCGTCACGCGTGTCTTGTAATCATCTTTAAAGTAGTTCGCCAAATACTCGGATAAGGCGACAGAACGATGCTGGCCGCCCGTACAGCCAATCGCAATGACGAGCTGTGATTTACCTTCCATTTTGTAATGAGGCATCATAAATGTCAGTAAATCTGTTACTTTTTCTAAAAACTTTTGCGTATCGTTCCATTTCATTACATACTCGGAAACATCTGAATCAAGTCCCGTCCGTGGACGCATATGCTCGATATAATGAGGATTTGGCAAAAACCGGACATCAAACACAAGGTCTGCATCAATAGGCAGCCCATGCTTAAAACCAAATGACATCACGTTCACTGTAAACGAAGCCTGCTTATTTGGTGAAAATTCGCGCATAATATTTTCACGCAAATCTTTTGGCTTCATTTTTGACGTATTTAAAATCATATTGGCGCGTCCACGTAAATCATTTAAAAGTTCACGCTCCTGATGAATGCCGTCAAGCGGACGGTCATCGCGCGACAACGGATGCGTGCGCCGTGTTTCTTTATACCGGCGTACAAGAACTTCATCCTCCGCATCTAAAAAAAGGACACGGGGAGCCGTGTTAAGCGTTTCGGCCGCTTCATCCAGCGCTGTTTGCAAATGATCAAAAAATTCACGGCCGCGCATATCCATCACTATCGCTACTTTTTTCAATTTTTGACCAGAATCTTTCATGAGTGCCAAAAACGGCTGTAGCAGTGTCGGCGGCAAATTATCCATACAATAAAAGCCAAGATCTTCTAAGCTCTGAACAGCTACCGTTTTACCAGCTCCGGACATACCTGTGATAATCACAAGCTGCACATCATTCGCCATGATCATTCCCCCTTATCTCCATTCAGCTTGGGTCGAGTCGATATGAAATTAATTCAAATTCAGGTGTGTAGGTAAACGCCCCGTAGAGCAACCCTGTTCCATGCACCATATATTCAAGCAGATGACGGTCGCCTTCCGCCATCGGAAGTTCTTTTAATTCTTCAATCGGCTTCCAGTACAAATCGCCTTCCCGCGTTTCAGACAACGGACTGCCGTCTGCCTGATCAGCAAAAAAGGTAAACATCATCCATTCATCCATTACTTTTTCGCCGTCTTTAATAATAAATGTAAAAATGCCTTTTACGTTCGGATTTCGCAAGTACAGGCCTGTTTCTTCCCGATATTCCCGAATCACCGCATCCCGCACTGATTCACCCGGCTCCATTTTCCCGCCCGGTGCTACCCACCAGTTGCGGCGTGGCTTTTGCATTAAAAGCACCTGTCCATCCTTCATTAACACACAATTTGTGACACGCTGCACAATAACACCCCCGTCAAGCTGCCAACAGATATTTCCTTTATTATAAAGGTACAATGAAATATTCGCAACGCTGCCGGGTGTTTTTTTAGGAACAAAGGCTAAAACCGCGACGTCCTGTCGCAGCACCTTCATGACTTACACCGAAGAAGGATCAAAGACTAAGAACGCCACATCGTGTGGCAATGTCTTTGTATCCCACATCCTGTGGGCCTCAAAAAAAGCGCCCGGTGGTTAACACCGGACGCTTGTAAAAAAGCTGCAGGGGGCAGTTTGATTACACTCATACTATACCACCTGCATATTTCAAAATGATGACGAGAACGTAAAAAGTTGATTACGCTTTAACACCAAGTTCTTCTTTTAATTCCTCAATAAAATGCTGTGCCGCTTGAGCCGCAATGCTTCCATCGCCCGTTGCTGTGACGATTTGGCGAAGCATTTTTTCACGAACGTCACCGGCCGCATAAATACCCGGTATTTTCGTTTCCATTTTTTCATTCGTGACGATGTAGCCTTCGTCGTTTGTGATGCCAAGCTCTAAGAACGGTTTTGTTAACGGCACCATGCCAATATAAATAAATACACCATCAGCTGGGAATTCGCGCTCTTCGCCGTTTTCCGTTGAAATAAGAGTTACACTGCCAACTTTCCCGTCTTTATCTTTAATTTCTTTTACTGTATGACTCCAAATAAAGTCGACTTTTTCGTTTGCAAATGCACGGTCCTGCAAAATCTTTTGTGCACGAAGCTCATCACGGCGATGAACGATCGTTACTTTTTTCGCAAAACGAGTTAAATAAACGCCTTCTTCAACAGCAGAATCTCCACCGCCAACGACAACAAGATCTTTTTCCTTAAAGAATGCGCCATCACAAACTGCACAATACGATACACCGCGTCCGCCAAGTTCGTTTTCACCCGGTACGCCGATTTTTTTATACTGCGCACCTGTTGTGATAATAATCGCACGTGCTTTGTATTGCTTAGAGCCAGCGTTAATCGTTTTGTATTCCTTGCCGTCTGTAATCGATTTAATATCTCCATATGCATATTCTGCACCGAATTTTTTTGAATGGTCGAACATTTTTGTTGAAAGCTCAGGGCCTAAAATATGGTCATAGCCCGGATAATTTTCTACTTCTTCTGTGTTCGCCATCTGTCCACCTGGCACACCACGTTCAATCATTAAAGTTGAAAGGTTCGCCCGTGATGTATACACAGCCGCCGTCATGCCTGCGGGTCCGGCGCCGATAATGATCACATCATAAATTTTTTCTTCAGCCATCATAGTTAATTCTCCTTTACCGTCAAAATCAATACCCTTAATCGTATTTTAAAGTTAATACTTTTATCGTACTGAATTTCATTCATTCCGTCTATTATTCTGCTCAAAGAAGGTGCTCGCGAATAAATTTTGCATATTTTTGCACCGTCGAAACAGATACGTTATATTTTTCCCCGGCTTCTGTTTGACTAAACGGTTCATTGCGAAGTTTTCGCCATACATATTCTACCGCTGCCGCAAGACCCGCCGGCTTTGATAAATTGACTTTCTGGTATTGGAGCTCAAGGAAAATAGAGAACCACATAAGAAACAGTCCCGCTTCCTGCTGGCCAAGCGGACGAAAATGATGATACAAAACGAGCGCCGTTTCATGTGCAAGTCTTGTGTTCATTTCCACCAAAAGCGAGTTGTCCACCGGCATGCCAAGAATATCTGCCATATAAATTTTTTCATGCGGCTGCAATTGGTCAATGTCGCAAAAACCGGGATGGGTCATTACTTCTTTATGGTCACTGGCAAGTGATAGCAAAAAAATCCCAAATAACCGTTCTTCATCGCGCTCTCCATTTAAATAGCCGACGATGGCTTCTGAATTTCGCTCAATTTCGCTTTCGTCTTTTCCGGAACTCCACGGCTCGAGCCCTTCTTTTTCAGGGTTGTCACGGAGCACTTTTTTCCATGCGGATCGTGCTGTTTGCGGCCGCCCTGTGTAATGTGCCGCGTACGACAGCCAGTAATAAAAGCCTGCTTCTCCCTCAAACCCGCTTTTCTGCAGCTTTTTCAGCCAGTGGTACGCCTCTTCGTAACGTCCGATTAACGCAAAAGTCGCGCCAACTTTAAATTGCTGATCTGGAATAAGCGGCTGGATTTTTGCTAATTGATCCGCTAAATAAGCAAGCGGCTCCTGCTTTTTTTCATAAAAATAAAAGACAATTTTGTTGCAGATCGCATGCAGATTGCCAGGATTGCGTTCCAGCACATCTTCAAGTACGCCATGTGCTTTTTCCGACTGTCCGAGATAAAAATACGCCAGTGCCAAATTATTGTAAGCAGCCCAAAAATCAGGGTATTTTTTCACCGTTTCTTCCAAATGTATGACTGCTTTTGCAAAATTACCGCTTTCGAGCAAATAACGCGACTCTTCCTGCATTTCCATCATGTCGTCCTGTTCCGATAAATCCTCAAATGCTTCTTCACTGTCAAGTGTAATTAAATCAAGCAAGTCTTCCGCATCTTCCTTATATTCGCCCTGCTCGTCCAAATCCAAATACATTTGTGCATGGCGGAATGCTTCTTTAAACGACCCGATATGCGCATAATTATTTGCAAGAAAATAATGACACTCCGTCATATGCGGATCGAGCTCATCAAGCACAAAATGAAGCAATCCGTTCGACTGTTCATAATGCCCAAGCTCTGTTTCCACGATCGCCAGTTGACAGGCGATAATCGGTTCCAGCGGCTCTAAGTCCATTGCACGCGAAAAATACTTTTTCGCTTTTAAAAGCTCTCTTTTTTCGAGTGCCTTCATTCCTTTTATATAATAAAACTCTCCTGTCGGAAAAAACGAGACAACATTCTCTTTTTGTTTCCGGCGCATTGAGTCATTCCTCATGAAAATCCTCCGTACGTTCTATATGATTAACTTATGTAGTATAGCATACGTATTCAGAGAAAAATAGTTAGAAAAGCGCAAGGCGCAAGTCTTTCAGCGCTAAACAGAGGACAATTACTGGCGGAGGCGCTTTTTGCCTCGAGAAGAGCTTGGCTGGATAAATGGAACAAAAGCTAAGAACGTGGCATCGTGCCACAACGCTTTTGTGACCTACATCCTGCAGGCCCAAGAACGGGGCATCGTGCCACAACGCTTTTGTGACCTACATCCTGTAGGCCCAAGAACGCGGCATCGTGCCGCAACGCTTTTGTGACTCACATCCTGTGAGCCCTCAAGCTGATGGCGTCTGAAGCTAGACATAGCAAAAAGCCGGTCCACCGCTGGACCGGCTTTTCCTTTATTCTTTTCCTTTGCCTTCGTGGCGGCGTGCAAGAACAGACAGCACATCATCAAGCGCCAATTCTTGTTCACGCAATAATACAAGCAGATGATACAATAGATCGGCTGCTTCCCACTGCAATTCTTCTTTGTCGCGGTTTTTCGCGGCAATAATCACTTCTGCCGCTTCTTCACCGACTTTTTTCAAAATCTTATCGACGCCTTTTTCAAATAAGTACGTCGTATAAGCGCCTTCCGGACGGTTTTGCTCGCGATCGGCAATGACTTGCTCAAGCTGCTGCAAAATTGAGTACGGAAGTGACGCATTGTCTTCTCCGTAAAACGGTTCATCAAAGCAGCTTTTCGTACCACGGTGGCAGGCCGGGCCCGCTGGCTCTACTTTAACGACAATCGCATCTTTATCGCAGTCAAACTGCATCGAGGTCACTTTTTGTGTGTTTCCGCTTGTTGCGCCTTTATGCCAAAGCTCTTGACGGGACCGGCTGTAAAACCACGTTTCGCCTGTTTCCATCGTTTTTTGGAGAGAGTCCTTGTTCATATAAGCAAGCGTCAATACTTCATACGTTGTTGCATCCTGTACAATCGCAGGGACAAGCCCTTTTTCATCAAACTTCACTTCGTCAATCATCTGACGTTCACCTCTGCATTTCGCAAAAATTGTTTTACCTCTCCAACGCCGGTTTCTTTATAGTGAAAAATAGAAGCTGCCAGCGCCGCATCGGCTTTCGCTTCTGTAAACACATCCAAAAAATGTTCGGCACCCCCGGCTCCGCCTGAAGCAATGATCGGGACCGAAACCGCTTCGCCGACCGCCTTCGTCAGCGCGATATCAAACCCTTGTTTACTGCCGTCTTCATCCATGCTCGTCAGCAAAATTTCACCGGCACCACGTTCGACCGCTTCTTTCGCCCAATCAATGACTGTGCGGTCTGTTGGCGTGCGTCCACCATGTGTATAAACGCGCCACGTGCCGATCGAATCATCATATTTCGCATCAATCGCAATGACGATACACTGCGAGCCGAAAAATGCGGCTCCTTCATTAATCAAATCCGGATTGTTTACAGCCGCTGTATTCAATGATACTTTATCTGCGCCCGCACGTAAAATGCGTTTCATATCATCGAGCGCATTAATGCCTCCGCCGACCGTAAAAGGAATCGCAAGCTCTGATGCAACAGCCTGCACCACATCAACCATCGTTTTCCGTCCTTCCACCGAAGCGGAAATGTCAAGGAACACGAGCTCGTCCGCACCTTGCTCGTCATAAACACGCGCAAGCTCCACTGGATCTCCTGCGTCACGAAGCTCAACAAATTGAATTCCTTTAACGACACGTCCTTCTTTTACATCGAGACACGGGATAATGCGTTTCGTCATCATTCGGCCGCCACCTCCAGCGCTTCTTTTACAGTGAAACGGCCAGTGTAAATGGATTTCCCGCAGATGGCACCTGATAACCCATCATTTTTCCATTTTGCAAGATCACGCAAATCTTCTAACGAGCTAACGCCTCCTGATGCAATCACATTCTTGCCAGTTGCACGTGCCAGTTGGGCTGTTGCTTCTGTATTTGGACCCGACAGCATGCCATCATTTGCGATATCCGTAAAAATAAACGTCTCTGCTCCCGCTTCCGCAAATTCTTTTGCAAGATCCACTGCTTTCACAGATGACGTCTCGAGCCAGCCATGTGTCGCCACATACCCATCTTTGGCATCAAGTCCGATGGCGATTTTATCTCCATATGTACGAAGCCAATCTTTCACAAGTTCTGGTTCTTTCACAGCAAGGCTGCCGATAATGACACGATCCACACCATTGTCCAAATAATGCTTGACGTCTTCTTCTGACCGGATACCGCCGCCGATTTGTACTTTTGCATTCAGCTTTTGAGCTGCTTCAATGACAAATGTGTCATTTACGCGCTGGCCATCTTTGGCGCCATCAAGATCCACCATATGAATCCATTCTGCACCTTGTTCGACAAATGATTTCGCCATATCAAACGGCGAGTCGCCGTATACTGTTTCCTGATCATAATCGCCCTGCACAAGGCGGACACATTTGCCGCCACGCATATCGATTGCCGGATAAATGGTAAAGCTCATAACATGTCCTCCGATCGTTCCATTGCTTTTGCAAAATTTGTTAACAGCTGCATGCCGGTTGCACTGCTTTTCTCCGGGTGAAACTGCATGCCCGATACATTGCCCTGTCCAACAACTGCCGGCACATGTACGCCATATTCCGCACTGGCCAGAAGAGCCTGCTCCCCTACTCCGTCTGCATAATAGGAATGGACAAAATAAACATAGCCATCTTCAATGCCTTCCAGCACAGGTGCCTCTTGATGGAAATGAAGCTTGTTCCAGCCCATATGCGGTACTTTCAGCCGTCCACCGTCTGCATCGCGGTCCGGAATGCGGATGATCCGTCCCTTTAATAAACCGAGGCCTTGAAACTGGCCGTTTTCTTCGCTTTCTTCAAATAAAAGCTGCATGCCAAGGCAAATGCCTAGGAGCGGGCGGCCGCTGTCAACATATTGATGTATAAACTGGTCGAGTTCTTTTTCACGAAGACGCGCCATTGCATCTTTAAACGCACCGACACCCGGTAAAATAACACCTTTTGTGTTGTTTAATTCCTCTGGTGATTCACTGATGATATATGGGATGCCAATCCGTTCGAGCGCTTTAGATACGCTGAACAAATTGCCCATGCCGTAATCGATAATGCCGATCATTTATAACATCCCTTTCGTTGACGGTACACCTTTCACGCGCGGGTCAATCGTGACCGCTTCATCAATCGCGCGGGCCATTGCTTTAAATACCGCTTCAATCATATGATGTGTATTTGTTCCGTAATGAATAATAACATGCAAGTTCATGCGGGCTTCAAGTGCGAATTTCCATAAGAATTCATGCACAAGTTCCGTATCAAATGTGCCGACTTTTTGAGAGGGGAATTCCGCTCCGCGAATTTCAAAATGAGGGCGGTTGCTTAAGTCCACTACAACCTGAGCCAGTGTATCATCCATCGGGACAAAAAAATTGCCATAACGCTTAATGCCTTTTTTATCGCCGAGTGCTTCTTTCAATGCCATGCCAAGCACGATACCAATGTCTTCTGTTGTATGGTGGTCATCTACCTCGACATCACCGTCTGCTTTTACTGTTAAGTCAAAGTGGCCGTGGCGCGTAAACAAATCCAGCATATGGTCCATAAATGGCACACCTGTCTGGATATTAGATTTCCCTTCACCATCTACTTCAAATGCGAGATCAATTTTTGTTTCGCCTGTGTAGCGCTGCAGTTCTGCATTCCGATTTCCCATTGTTCAGCCTTCTTTCTTTTATTCGTTGCGCGCTTCGATTGCGCGGGCATGTGCTTCTAATCCTTCAAGTCTTGCAAACGCAGCAATTTTCGCTCCGTGCTTATCGAAGGCTTCTTTGCTGTACATGATAATACTTGATTTTTTCATGAAGTCGTCCACATTGAGCGGGCTTGAAAAACGAGCCGTCCCATTTGTCGGCAGTACGTGATTCGGTCCGGCAAAATAATCACCCACCGGCTCTGATGAATACCGTCCAACAAAAATGGCGCCCGCATGTTTAATATCCTTTACATATTCAAGCGCATTTTCTGTTAGTATTTCCAAGTGTTCAGGCGCGATGTCATTAATCGTCCGCACTGCTTCTTTCATCGTTGCTGCGATATAAATCGCTCCGTGCTGTGCGATCGATGGACGCGCAATATCCGCGCGTGGCAATGTAGACAGCTGCTGTTCGATTTCAAGTGCCACTTCTTTTGCGAGCGGCTCTGACGTTGTGACAAGAACTGCGGATGCGCGCGTATCATGTTCTGCCTGCGACAGCATATCGGCCGCGACCTCTTTTGCAGAGGCAGTTTCATCCGCCAGCACTGCGATTTCACTTGGTCCGGCAATCATATCAATGTCGACATCACCAAACACTTCCCGTTTAGCAAGCGCGACAAAAATATTGCCCGGCCCGGTAATTTTGTCGACCGCTTTAATCGATTCAGTTCCGTACGCAAGAGCCGCAACCGCCTGCGCCCCGCCGACTTTAAAAATGTCTTTCACACCGGCAATATCAGCGGCAACAAGAACACCTGCCGGAAGACGGCCATCTTTCCCTGGCGGCGACACCATGACGATCCGTCCCACACCGGCTGTTTTTGCCGGCATGACATTCATTAACACAGAGGAAGGATAAGCAGCTGTCCCACCAGGCACATAGACTCCAGCCGAATCAAGAGGCGTCAGTTTTTGTCCGAAAATTGAACCGTCCGCGTTTGTATATAGCCACGTTTCCCGTTTTTGCTTTGCGTGGAAGTCAGCAATGTTGTCTGCAGCTTCACGAATAATTTTAATCATTTGGTCATCAAGCGCTGCGTAAGCTTCGTTTATCTCATCCTGTGTGACTTTTAAGCTATACAATTTCGCTCCGTCAAACTTTTCCGTATACGCGAAAAGTGCCTGGTCACCGTTATTGCGAACATCTTGAATAATGTCACGTACGATGCTCTGCTGCTCTTCCGTACCCGCATCAACAGAACGTTTGATTGAAAGTCCCGCTGTCACTTTTTCGATTTTGATCATCGATTATTGCACCGCCTTTTCTTCAATCGTATCCGTTAAACGGCTGACGAGTGTCGAAATCTCCTTGTTTTTCATCCGGTAGCTGACTGGATTCACAATTAAACGGGAAGTAATGCCAACGATTGTTTCGTATTCAACGAGCCCATTTTCCCGAAGCGTCTGGCCGGTTGAGACAATATCAACAATCCGGTCTGATAAGCCGATTAATGGCGCTAGTTCAATCGATCCGTTTAATTTGATAATTTCCACCTGCTCGCCTTTTTCCCGGAAATAAGCGGATGCGACTGTTGGATACTTTGTGGCGATTTTCGGCGCCACTTCATTTAATGACGTATCCGGGATTCCTGCAACAGCGAGGTAGCATGGGCTGATTTTTAAATCAAGCAGTTCATAAACATCACGCTCTTCTTCAAGAAGCACGTCTTTGCCCGCAATGCCGATATCTGCCACACCATGCTCTACATATGTGGCGACATCCATCGGTTTTGCCAGGAAAAAGCGCATATTTTCTTCCGGCACTTCAATAATCAGTTTGCGGGATTCATCTAATTCCGGCGGCAATTGATATCCTGCTTCCTGCATTAAAGCAGCCGCTTCTTCAAAAATTCGTCCTTTTGGCATTGCAATGGTTAACATCGACATTTATGCGTTCCCTCCTGTTGATTTCCCGACAAAAAACGTTACGCTTTTGCACGTTTCGGTGAATTTATCGACATCTTTTACGCCCGCCACGTCTTGAAGCAAAACATATTCTCCTGCTGCACGGCGTTTTTGCGCTTCCTGTATGGCTTCAATGCGCCGCTCATTGCTGAACAATACACAATGAACACCCGCTTCTTCTTCTAATTGTTCCAGTGCTTCCAGTAAAAAGTCCACACGCAGACCAAATCCAGTTGCGCCAGCCGGGTAGCCGAACTTTTGGAGTAAGTCGTCATAACGCCCTCCGTTTCCGACAGGTGCCCCGACACCATCTGCATACACTTCAAAGACAAGTCCCGTATAGTAGCTCATATGGCTGACAAGCGGCAGATCAAATGTGACGTATTGATCCACACCGTATTCCTGTAAGCGGCTGAACACTGATTTTAATTCATCAAGCGCTTCAATACCGGCACTTCCTTCGACCAACTTTACTGCTTCATCGAGGCACTCTATGCCGCCTGACAAGCTTAAAAATTGAAGAAGGCGCTGTTTGTCGATTGACGACAGCGGCAAGCTTTTTACATGCTCACGGTAGCCGACATAATTCTTTTCATATAAAAACCGGCGCAGCTGCTCGGACCGTTCTTCCGTTCCAAGAATTTGACGAAACAGCTCATCGGTAAATCGAATATGGCCAAGAGAGAGCTGGAAGTTTTCAAGCCCCGCCTGCTTCATGACGGATACAAGCAACGCAATCACTTCCGCATCCGCGCTCATCGTATTATCGCCAATCATTTCAACACCAATTTGTTCAAATTCAGCGGCCCGTCCGCCTTCACGCTGCTGAGCGCGATACACGCTTGCTGAATACGCAAGGCGCAACGGGACACGCTCCTTCAATAATTTCGCTGCGGCTACACGGGCAATTGGCGCTGTCATGTCCGGGCGCAGCACGAGTGTATTTCCCTGCTGATCCAGAAGCTTAAACAGCTGGCGGTCTAAAATCGCCGAGGCATCTCCAACTGTTTCATAATATTCAAGCGCCGGTGTTTCAATAAAACGGTATCCCCAGCTTCTCATGGCACTTTCCGCCGCTTCTTTTAACTTTCGTTTCGTTTCATAAATGTGCGGCAATGTATCCCGCATTCCAACTGGCTTTTCAAACATTAACAGCTTTGACATCTTTTCATCACCCGATCACATGTATTTTACTTTAGTTCGCTAATGTACTAAAGGTATATTAGTTGTAGTTTAACGGTTCTGACAATTCACGTCAAGTACTAAAGGATCAAAGACTAAGAACGCGGCGTCGTGCCGCCACGCCTTTATGACGCGCATCCTGCGGACCCAAGCGGAAGGCGGTCGCCCAGGCCCGGCAGGCGTAAGACGGACCAGTGAAGTGGCGCTCTTTGCCACACAGCTGTGACCGCTTATGACCGAGGGCCTGACCGCCTGGAGCTGGACATTAAAAAACCGGACAAGCCCAGTTCAGCCACTTGATGATGACGAGGCCACCATAAAACGAGCCGTTTATCGACCCACTTTCCAGATGTTCGGCGCAGTACCTCTGTATTTTGCTCCAGCATGGTCATATTCATTGTGGTTTCTCCCATTTTTCATTTCTTTCTTATACGAATGGACATGAAAATAGTTCCACAAAAAGACCGTCTCCTTTTAAATGAAGACGGTCTTTGTAAAGCTTATTTAAAGTCAGCCGGGAACATGGAAATATCAACACCAAAGATAAGCGGCATAATTAAGTACATGGCACCGACAATCATTACAATCGCAAACATATTAATCCAAAAGCCCGCTTTCACCATTTCCGGAATGGTAATTTTGCCAGTGGCGAAAATAATTGCGTTTGGCGGCGTGCCGACCGGAAGCATAAAGGCGCAATTAGCTGCCATTGCAGCCGGCATCATAAGAATAAACGGATGCACATTTAATGCAAGTGCAAGTGCAGCCAGCACAGGCATAATCATCGTTGCCGTCGCTGTATTTGACGTAATTTCTGTTAAGAACAAAATGAACGCCGTCACACAAACAACCACAAGGAATATAGACAAGCCATCAAGAACCGTTAATTGATTCCCGATCCATTCGGCAAGACCCGTTTCGCCAAAACCAGCGGCAATCGCAAGGCCGCCTCCGAATAAAAGGAGGACACCCCAAGGCAGATCACGTGATACTGACCAATCCAGTAATGCCCCGCCTTTATTTTTGGACGGAAGAATAAATAATAATACGGCTGCTATAATCGCAATCATCGCATCGCTGATACCTGGAATAATGTCAACCCAAAGGAATGTGCGGGTAATCCACATAAAGGCAGCGAAGAGAAAAACGCCAAGTACTAACGCTTCTTCTGAACTCATTTTGCCAAGTTTTTTCTTCTCAGAGCGAATCAATTCCATGCCGCCTGGAAGTTCTTTGAATTTAATCGGAAACGCAATATTCACAAGGTACAGCCACGAAACGATCAATAAAATCAACACGACAGGAGCCGCTAAGAACATCCAATCCGCAAAAGAAACCGTGACTCCGTACAGGCTGTTGATAGCCGCAGCCATAATAATATTAGGCGGTGTGCCGATTAACGTGCCAAGCCCGCCGATTGTTCCAGCAAATCCGATACCGAAAATAATCGTCTTTTCAAAGCTACTAATATCAATCGATTTATCCCCTGATTTTTTCACAATTTGTGCCGCCTGATATGTGATAGCGGTTCCAATTGGAATCATCATCATAACGGCTGCCGTATTGGATACCCACATGGATAGAAAGCCTGTTGCAATCATAAAACCGAGAACAATTTTCTTTGAGCCTGTCCCCATTAACGCAACGATGTTCATTGCGATTCGTTTGTGAAGATCCCACTTTTCCATTGCTATCGCGATCATAAAACCGCCAAGGAACAAAAAGATAATTGGGTCGCCATAAGCGGCAGTAACAGTATCACCGTCAAGCGCACCGGTAATCGGCAACAAAATAATCGGCAACAGCGATGTTACTGGAATTGGAATCGCTTCTGTAATCCACCAGACAGCAACCCAAACCGTTACAGCCAGTACAGCTTTTGCTTCGGGATTTAACCCCTCCGCCGAAAAAAAGAATAAAATAGCGAAAAATAAAAGCGGACCAAGCAAAAAACCGACCCATTGTGACGGCTTCATATAGCGGTTTCCTGGATCATTTGGCCCTTTTGTGTCTGGCGTGGCACTTTCATTCATTCGGACCGTTTTTGAATCCGCTTTCTTTGGTAAAGCAAAAAACAAAAGCTGTTTTATTTTATCATGTGCGTTCCAGCACTCATTCCATACATTTGCGGCAAGTTGCTGCATTCAAATTCCTCCCCTTTTATTGTCACAATTTGTTCGTAACTGAATTCTAATCGATCAGCGACCAAAAAAGAGATTAAAAAAGAAAAGAAAGAGTTTTGTAAATAAAAAAAGCAAACGCTTTCATTATATATACAGAAAGATGCGGTCTTTTTCCGATTTATGAACCCGATAACGAGACTGAGGACGTCCAACCGCTCCATATAATACATCGGACATCAATAATCCTGCTTCCTGCAAGAAAGATAAATACTTCCGGACGGATACACGTGATACCCCTGATGCAAATGCAATGTCTTCTGCTGAAAAATCTGACTGACCCGTTTCGTTAATCGCATTCCAGACGATGGACAACGTCTCTTTCGTCAGTCCTTTCGGTAATTCGCAAGGCGGAGCGGTTTGTTCTGTTTGAAACAGCAATGCGTCAATATCACTTTGTTTTATATCGGTTGACTCACTGAAAAAATGCCGCCGCTGCGCATAAGCCAGCAGCGCCTGTTGAAAGCGTTCAAATTGAAACGGCTTAATTAAATAATCCACCGCCCCAAGCTGCATCGCTTTTTGGACGCTGCCCATATCATTGGCGGCACTGATCATAATGATGTCCGCCGGAGATCCGGCAGCCCGCAGCTTTTCAAGCACTTTCAGCCCGGTCATTCCCGGCATATAAATATCAAGCAAAATTAAATCCGGTTTTTCAGCCAGCGCTCTATTCAGCACTTCTTCTGGCAGGCTTGCTATGCCAATCGCTTCAAAACCGGCTACTGAATCAACATAACAGCGATTTAATTCCGCTACCATTGGATCATCTTCTGCAATTAAAATACGAAGCATTCTTTTCATTCCTTTCTATCAAACGGTATATTCACTTCGACAATCGTTCCTTTTTGTTTTTTAGAAAGCACATAAATGGTCCCATTCAGCAAATCAACACTTTCCTTGACGAGAAACAATCCATATCCTCGGCTGTCACCTTTTTCTGATCGTCCTTTTTCAAAAATACCGTCTGTCGATTCCATCCCTTTGCCATGGTCTTTTACTTCGATCGTCATAAGATCTGAACCGGATTCAATCAAAACTGTTACCGGCCGGCCTTTTTGCTCTGTCGCATCCAATGCATTATCAATAAGGTTTCCTAGTATTGTGATTAACTCATGAGCAATACGGCTGCTTCGTTGTTCCGGCAAAAACGATTCTTCTGCTAAGATGACTTCTTTTCCCTGTTCGGCCGCAAAACTCATTTTCGCCAGCAAAAAACCTGCCACAACAGGATCAGCAATCCGCTTCGATAAATAACCGATGTTATCTTGGTAGCGAATATTAATTTCTTGTATATAAATGGGCAGTGCATCGTATTGGTTCATATGCAACATGCCTAAAATAACGTGCAGCCGGTTCATAAATTCATGCGTCTGCGCCCGCAGCGCTTCCGCATACATTTCCGTCCCACTCAGCCGCTCCGCTAATTTTTTCATTTCTGTGCGGTCCCGAATCGTTGTTACGGCTCCAATAATTTTATCCTCTACGATTAATGGCGAGCTGTTTATAAAAAAATATGTACCATTAATCTCCAGCTCTTCATCGATTAGCCGTTCAGCTCGTTCCAGCACTTTGTCAAGCGGAATATGCGGCATGAGATCCCCTGCTTCTTTCCCCTCGAACGGACCCGTTAAGCCTGTTTTTCGCAAAAGCGCTGCCGCAGCTTCGTTAAGCAGCTTGATGGATCCAGCCCGGTCTACCGCGAGAATTCCTTCATGCGTTGATGCAAGCATGACGCTTCGTTCTTCAAGAAGGCGGGCAATTTCGACTGGTTCAAGACCAAACATCACCTTACGGACGCGCTGTCCTAAAAATAATGCTCCCATAAGTCCGATTGTTAGGCCCGCAGCTAAACCGGCATAAATGATGCGCCGGCTATCCACAACGGCTTCTTGAATTTTTTCAAGCGTAATCCCAACCGCAACAGCGCCGATCTGCTCTCCCTGTTCAGAAAAAACAGGCGTAAAATATCGAACAGACAGCCCGAGTGAGCCTTCGGCAGTAGACAAATGTTCTTCACCGTCAAGAACAGGTCCTTCATCCCCGCCTTGAAAAGGCTGACCGATTAAATCTAGGTTCGGATGTGATTTTCGAATGCCGTTTTCATCGAATACGGTAATGTAATCGGCCCCAATCTGCTTTCTCGTTTTTTCCGCAAATGACTGGACCGCCGCTTCGTCACCACCGCTCAAACCGTTTCGCACGATTACGGAAGCCGCCATCAGCCTGGAAGTCATACGGACTGTTTCGGTTATTTCTGCCCGTTTAGATTCCGCTACATTATTGGCAATGAGCCAATTTGTAATCCCAAGCGCGGACGTAACCACTGCAATGACAAGCAAAACAATCAGCGCCTGCAGCGTTATTTTTCGAATCATGCTTTCGTCTCCCCTCGCTTCTTTAAGCGTGGCAGATTTTTTGTCTGCCGGCAAGAAAAATAATGAAAAGCAGTTGACTATTTTTAATGGCAGCACCATTGTGCTGGTACATGAAAAAAGTGAACAAAGGCGCCCCGCAGTTGCGGAGCGCCTTTGTTTTTACGAAGCTGAAGCAGATACATCCGATTCCATTCGTTTAAAACGGAAAATTTGTCTTACGTATAAAGCAATCACAATCGCAGCAAGTGTGAGGCCAATCGCCATCGATGTGCCATACGCCATGCCAAATCCTTCAGGAGCGTAAAAAATGTACGTACACACAACACCTGTCATAAACATCGCAGGGACACCGGCAATCCAGTGATTTTTTCCTTCTTTTAACAAGTACGAAACCGCTGTCCAAAGCATAACCGTCGCAACGACTTGATTTGACCAGCCGACGTACCGCCATAAAAACGAATAATCAATAGTCGATAAGTAAAATGTCGGAATGCTGACAACAATCGTCATAATCAGCACCATCCCTTTCCGGTCCATATTGACGAGACCAGAAAGCCAGTCTGACAAAATCATCCGCGATGAGCGAAGCGCCGTGTCGCCTGTCGTAATTGGCAAGATGATGACACCGAGAATCGCCAGGATGCCGCCAAACGTACCTAGAAGCGAAACGGAAATTTCATTGACGACACCGGCCGGACCGCCTGCCGCCAATGCTTCTTGAAGACCGGCTGTTCCGCCGAAGAAAGTCATCCCGGCGGCTGCCCATATCAATGCAATGACGCCTTCTCCAATCATTGCTCCATAAAACACTTTTCGGCCCTCAGATTCTTTTTTTAGTGTCCGAGAAACAATCGGGCTTTGTGTGCTATGAAATCCAGAAATGGCCCCGCATGAGATGGTTACCATAATGAGCGGCCAAACTGGCAGCTCACCTGGATGAAGATTTGCAAGCGTCAGTTCCGGAATTGGCTTGCCGCCAAATAAAAGAGCCACACCAATCGATACTGCCATGACGACCAAAATAACACCGAAAATCGGATAAATTTTTCCGATAATTTGATTAACCGGCAGCACAGCGGCCAATAAAAAGTAGGTAAAAACAAGAATAAGAGCAGCCGTAAAGCTAAGCGGTGTTAATTGTGTTAAAAGCTGCGCGGGTCCTGCTGTAAAAGCAGCCGCTACTAAAATCATTAAAATAAGTGAGATGACATTCACTGCTGATTTTACTGTATTGCCTAAGTATTTTGCGACAAGTGCCGGAAACTGAGCACCTCCATGCCGCAATGACAGCATTCCTGAAAAATAATCATGTACTGCACCCGCAAAAATGCAGCCGGCCACGATCCAAATAAACGCCACCGGTCCGTAAAGCGCACCCGCTACAGCGCCAAAAATTGGGCCAAGCCCCGCAATATTTAAAAGCTGAATAAACCAGCCTTTCCACCATGGCATTGGTACATAATCCAATCCGTCTGTTTTCTCATAAGCCGGCGTCACCTGTGCATCATTGATGACAAATACGCGCTCGACAAATTTTGCATAAAAGAGATAACCGCAAACGAGCAAAATGATAGCTGATAAAAATGTAATCACGTTTAAAACCCCCTGATGTAAACGTTAAGTGTTTTATCATTTTATATTCCGAAAAATTAAAATACAACCTTTTTTTAAAAAAATCTGTCTATTTGTCACATTTTCTTTATTAACAGCGTTATTTTTACATTATTCTGCAATAACAACAAAAAAACCTGCTTCAGCTTCTTGCTGAAACAGGTTTAATAATCATCGGATTTCCACCGGCAAACGTTCCAGGCGGCACATCTTTATTTACAAGCGTCATCGCGGAAACAACGGCTCCGTCGCCAATTTCAATACCAGGCAAAATTGTGCAATTGGCGCCGATCATGACGTTATCGCCAATGACAACCGGTCCAATCCGGTATTCACTTGTTAAATATTCATGCGCCAAAATGGTTGTATTGTAACCGATAATGGTGTTCCGTCCGACCGATATTTGCTCCGGAAACATAATGTCCGGCACCACTTTGTAAGCAAAAGCGGTCCCTTCCCCAATTTTCATATGAAGCAGGCTCCGGTACAATAGATTTTTCAAACGAGCAAATGGCACAAACCGGCCGAGTTCAATGACTGCCGTGTTTTTGAACGTTTTCCAGAACGAAACGGTTTTGTATATATGAAAAAGCGGATTGGCTCCGTCTTTTAATGTATACCGTTCCGTCCGTCTCATTTCTGGGTTGCCCCGACTTGTAAAATATCGAGTAAATCCGCCATTGATTGGAGTATGTAATCTGGATTATACGTGTTTAAAAAGTCGCTTCCTTTTAAAGACCAGGCGACACCGGCTGTTTTCACGCCGGCATTTTGTCCGCCCTCAATATCATGGTAGTTGTCACCAATCATGATGGCTTCATCAGCTGAAGAACCAAGAGCAGCAAGCGCTTTTTCTACCGGTTCGGGATGCGGTTTTGCATGTTCCACATCATCGAGTCCGACAATCACATCAAAAAACGGATCAAGATGTGTCAGCTTTAATCCTTTCATGATCGTTTCACGTATTTTCGTCGATACGATCGCCATTTTAAACCCATTTTCGTGAAGTGTACGAATTGTTTCATACACTCCTTGAAATTCAGTGACGAGCGAATCATGCTTCTCATGATTAAAGGCGCGGTAATGAGCAACCATTTCCATCGTGCGCTCTTTATCAATCGCTTCAAACGTATCAATGAGCGGCGGTCCCATAAACGGATACACATCTTCACGCTCATACTGCCCTGGGAAATAATGATTCAATGTATGGAGAAATGATTCCACAATCAATTCGTTTGTGTTAATTAACGTACCATCTAAATCAAATAATAAGGTCGTAATGTTTTTCATATATGTGCAGCTTCCTTTCTTCTTGTCCGTTCAGACCGGTCCCATAGACGCGCTACCGCGATCGTTAAAATGACGGCGGTCGCGATTCGAATGAGAAAAAGCGGCCAAACAGGAATTCCAAGTGGAATAAAAATAAGCGTATCTTCAATAACAGCATGACAGGCGACAAGAAAAATAAACGCGAGCGTCACGTCACGCTGACTGACACCATCTTCTTCCACTGCCTGAATCATCACAGCAGATCCCATCGCCAGACCGATAAGCAGCCCGGATGCCAACGTCATCGATGTATTTTCTTTCATGCCAAGAAAACGTGTGACTGGTGCCACTGCTCTTGAAAACGCATCAAGCCATTTCAAATCTTTCGCAATTTGAATCATCACCATTAGCGGAATAACAATCAACGCCAGCTGCAAAACGCCAAAAATCGCTTTTTGCAAACCAAGCAGCACAATTGCTTCCCATGTTTCCGGCTGTGCAGCCACTTCAGGAACCATGCCATATTGAGCGATGTCGCCGCCTCCCTGCCAGACTAGGTTAATAACGATCCCAGCTGTCAGCGCTAGACCAATCCGCACAGCTAAAATAATCCACATTTTCACGCCGACTTTCATCGCGACCGTTGATTCAACAAATAGGTTATGCGAAAATGACAGCATCATTGCTAGAATAAACACTTCTTTCACCGTCAATTCCAGCGACAAAATCGCGCCGATCGCTGCATATAAATTCAGGGCATTTCCAATGACCAATGGAATGGCCGCGTCACCTGATAAGCCGAAAAGACCCATGACCGGACTGATCAAACTGATCACCCAAGGCAGTACAGGTGTAAATTGCAAAATGGTCACAATCAGTGTGATCGGAAAAATAACCTTTCCGAGCTTCCATGTTGTATCCAAACCTGTCTGCAGCCCTTTTAAAACTGTCTGCTTCATTACGCGGCCTTCCCTTCATTGGTCTGATCCGCATAACGTGGCAGCGTATATTTCACGCGGCGGTATATAAGAATAGCAGCCGCTATGACGATAAGCGACAGTGACAACACTTGCGCAACCCGTAAAAAGTCACCCGGCAGCATTAGGCTGTCTGTACGCATGCCTTCGATAAAAAAGCGACCGATTGAATACCAGATCACATACGACAAAAATAGTTCGCCGCGTTTCGGATTCACTTTGCGAAGCACGAGCAGCAGCACAAACCCAATAATATTCCAGACGGATTCATATAAAAATGTCGGATGATAATACGCGCCGTCAATATACATTTGATTGACAATAAAGTCCGGGAGATGCAAGTTTTGAAGGAAAGAAAGGGGCACTTCTCCACCGTGCGCTTCCTGGTTTATAAAGTTTCCCCAGCGGCCGATAGCCTGGCCTAAAATAATGGATGGCGCCGCAATGTCTGCCAGCTTCCAAAATGAAATATTCCGTTTCCTTGAAAAAACAATCGCGGTGATAACGGAACCGATCAATGCACCATGGATGGCAATGCCGCCGTTCCAAATTTGAATAATTGCGCCTGGATGTTGAGAATAGTAATCCCACTCAAACAGTACGTAATACGTTCGTGCTGAAATTAACGCAATCGGAATCGCCCATATAAGCAAATCAGAAAATGTTTCCTGCGGCAGACCAAGTCTGTCTCCTTCTTTTGAGGCCAAATAAAAACCGAGCGCGATCCCAATCCCGATAATAATGCCATACCAGTGAACTTGAAAATTGCCAAGTTCAAAGGCGATCGGATTTAACGGATAATCCAACTTCTTCACTCCTTATTGCTTGTCATCAATGCCGGCATCATTAATAGCACCAGCCAGTTTATCAGTAAATTCCTGTGCCGCGTTGACACCCATCCTCTTCAATCGGAAATTCATTGCTGCCACTTCAATAATGACGGCTAAGTTTCGGCCTGGACGGACCGGCAGCGTAATTTTTGTAATTTCAGAATCTAAAATCGGCAGCTTATCTTCTTCAATGCCAAGACGGTCATATTGCTTATCCGGATCCCATAGCTCCAGATTGACATTTAACGTAATAATTTTATGTGAACGGACTGCACCCGCTCCAAACAATGTCATAACATTAATAATGCCCAGTCCACGAATTTCAAGCAAATGTTCAATGAGCTCTGGTGAATTTCCGACGAGACGCCCGATATCTTCCTGACGAATCTCAACACAGTCATCCGCGACAAGCCGATGGCCTCTTTTGACAAGTTCTAGTGCAGTTTCGCTTTTACCAACACCGCTTTGACCAGTTATGAGCACACCAATGCCATAAATATCGACCAATACACCATGAATGGCCGTTGTTGGCGCAAGCATCGACTCTAAATAGTTTGTAAGCTGGCTCGAAAATTTTGTCGTCGTCATTTTTGACCGCATGACCGGCACCGAGTAAGCTTCTGACGCTTCAATTAATTCAACCGGTACACTTAAATTACGAGAAACAATAATAGCCGGTGTTTCATAATCACATAACTTATCCATGCGTTCTTTTTTTTCATCCGGGCTGAGCCGCTGAAAAAATGAAAGCTCGGTCATCCCGATTAATTGCACACGCTCTGACGGATAATAATCAAAAAATCCGGCAATTTCAAGGCCCGGACGTGACAAGTCACTTAATTTTATCGGACGGTGAAGCCCATCTTCCCCACTGACAAGCTCTAAATCAAATTTCTCCAAAAGATCCACTGCACGCACTTTTGGCATTGTTATTCCCTCCCCTTCAAACAAAACGAATTGCCTTTATTGTACCATGTTTCCAATAAAAACAGCTGTTTCAGTATCGATTTTCGCCATTCTCCTGTATATAAAAAGAGAAAGGAGTGAAAAAAATGAAAATAGCGATTGATGCAGGGCATGGGTGGACAACACCCGGAAAGCGAACACCGGATGGGATGAAAGAATTTGAATTTAACCGGCAAACAGCTTTAATTCTTCAGGAATTGCTGCCCGCTGACGTATTGTTTGTTCATGATGAGAACCGAGATGTGTCGTTGTCGGAACGGGTTCAAAAAGCCAATGCAGCAGGTGCTGATTTATACATATCAATTCACGCAAATGCTTTTGGGACAGGCTGGACCAGCCCCCACGGCATCGAAACATATATCCATTCTTCACGGCCGGCAAAAGCGCTTGCCATTGCAAAGATGGTGCAGCATGAACTTGTTCTAGCCACCGGACGGCGCGACCGTGGTGTGAAAACGGCTGACTTTTATGTACTGCGCAAAACAAAAATGCCGGCCATTTTAATCGAAGCCGGTTTTATGACGAACCAGGCCGAAGCCAATTTGCTTAAAACAAACGCATATCGGCAAACATGCGCAAAAGCAATTGCAGCGGCTATCCAAAAAACATGTTTGTAAAAAAACAAAAAACAGGAAGCAGCCGCTTCCTGTTTTTACTTTTTTCGTAAAATTGTTATTTGCAGTATGATGTTGACCAATGCCATAATGACCGCAATGACAAGAGCCAAACCAAAGCTTTCAATATCGAAAGCATAGCCCATAATGTTATCAGTCATCAGCAATGTGATCGCATTGATCACAAACAGAAACAATCCGAGTGAGATCATCGTGATCGGCAGTGTTAAAATGACGAGCACCGGCCGAACAATCAAGTTTAAAACTGATAACACAAGGCTGGCAATGACGGCATAGAAGAAACTGTCTACATGCAAACCTGGAAAATAACCAGCCAGTGCAACAAATAACACTGCATTAATGAGCACGCCCAAAACCCAGCCCATTCTAAAACGCTCCCTTACTTCGTGAATTAAATACCTGCGTCGAATGAATCATCCGGGCCTGCCGGCGGTGTCTGGCGCAATGAAGACATCCGCAGTGTGACAGAGCCTGTTTTTGTTTCAGCATCTATGACAAGCTGGCGCCCATCAAGCAGGTTATCACTTTCAAATTTCAGCGATTTTTGAATGCGCTCGTCTTTTTCAATTACGCTGGCCATACCAGTTTCCGGAAGCGTTAAACGACCTGCCGTCGTCCGAATTTCACCTTTTACAGCGAGTTCCTGTGGTGAGTATAGTTCAATATTGCCTGTCATTGATTCTGCGCGAACCGCTTCCGCCTGATCTTTTTTCGCATCGTATAATATGTTTCCGTTAAACGTCTGCAAATCTGCAAAGCGGTACGTACCGACCATATGAATCGCGCCGTTAAATGTATTCAGTTCAGCCCGCTCGCCTTCACAGTCAATGATACGGATCGGGCCGTTGCCTGTTTCCACTTCAATAACCGCAATGTTACTGTTTTTCAATTCCATTTTTCCGTTTCCGGAACGAACTTCAAGTTTTTCCGCTTTTATATCTCTCATATCAAATGCACCGTTGAATAGCTTAACCGATATGTCTTCTAATTCACTAGAAGGTATATAAAGCGTAACATCCGTTTTCATCAGCTTTAAGCCGACCGAGAAAGACAACTTGTCTTCACGCGCATAAAAAATACTGTTTTTCAAGAATGACTCTTTTGCTTCTTCTTCCGTGGCAGCCCCATACACTTTTACATGGCACTCCGCTTTGACACCGTCACCATCCCATGGCCGGATTGTCACCGCACCATTTGCCGTTTCAAGCTTTAAATGCCGCGGCAGCGTCCCCTGTTCATAAAAAACATGAGTAAATTCAGTTCCTTTTCCAACAAACGGTACTTCCACATCCTTTAAACGCTGCATAGCGGACTGCATAAATTCAAATAATTTTTCCTTTGACTGTGAGACGGTTTCGGTTTTTGGACGCTGGCCGGCCATTTTTTGGCCAAACTTCTCAAGTTCTTCAAAAATACCGCCAAATCCTTTTGAGCCTTCCGTTGACTTTGTGGAGGAGGAAGAACGTGTACCCGCATTTGAATCAGTGCCGTTTTTCTCCAATGCTTCAATCAATTTTACTGCTTCATCCGCTGAAATAATACCTGTCTCCACCATTTTTAAAATTCGCAGTTTTTCTTCGCTCATAAATATGAACCTCCCGTTTTTACTTCCTGTTCGTTTATACGAATCCATCGGCAAAAGGTTTCATTTTATTTTAACTGCACAGTCATTCGTTCCCGGTCACGCTCCAAAATTTTCTTCAAATAATAACCGGTGTATGATTCTTTTGTGTCGGCAATCTCCTCAGGTGTACCCGATGCAACGATGGTGCCGCCTTTATCTCCGCCTTCAGGACCAAGGTCCACAAGATAATCCGCCGCTTTAATGACATCAAGATTATGCTCAATAACAAGCACAGTGTCACCATTTTCCACGAGACGCTGCAACACTTCCAGCAGCCGGGCAATATCATCGGTGTGCAGACCCGTCGTCGGCTCATCCAAAATATAAAACGAGCGGCCATTGGAACGGCGATGCAGCTCGGATGCGAGTTTGACACGCTGTGCTTCTCCTCCTGATAACGTCGTAGCCGGCTGTCCGAGTGTAATATACCCAAGTCCAACGTCTGCAATAGTTTGAAGCTTCCGGCTGATTTTCGGAATATTTTCAAAGAACACAAGGGCATCGTCCACTGTCATTTCAAGCACATCTGAAATGTTTTGGCCTTTATATTTTACTTCAAGTGTTTCACGGTTATACCGTTTGCCATGACATACTTCACATGGTACATACACATCAGGAAGAAAGTGCATTTCAATTTTTATGATTCCGTCACCACGGCACGCTTCACAGCGGCCGCCTTTTACATTAAAGCTAAAGCGCCCTTTTTTATATCCCCGCACTTTCGCTTCATTTGTCTGTGCAAATACGTCACGAATGTCGTCAAACACACCTGTATATGTGGCTGGATTGGAACGGGGCGTCCGCCCAATTGGTGATTGATCAATATCGATGACTTTTTCCAGCTGGTCAATCCCTTTTACTTCTTTATGGGCACCTGGACGCGCTTTTGCTTTATTCAGCTTTTGCGCTAAAGATTTGTACAAAATTTCGTTAATTAACGTACTTTTTCCGGATCCTGATACACCCGTTACAGCGGTAAACAAGCCAAGCGGAAATTTCGCCTTCACATTTTTCAAGTTATTTTCTTTCGCACCTGTCACTTCAATCCAGCGTCCATCCGGTTTGCGTCTTTCTTCCGGCAATGGAATATATTTTTCACCGGACAAATACTGGCCGGTAAGCGATTTTTTATTCTCCATTACTTCTTTTGGTGTACCAGCCGCGATCACTTCTCCGCCGTGGACACCGGCACCCGGTCCGATATCAATTAAGTAATCCGCTGCGATCATCGTATCTTCATCATGCTCTACGACAATGAGCGTATTCCCGATGTCACGCATATTTTGCATCGTGCTGATCAACCGGTCATTATCACGCTGGTGGAGACCGATCGATGGTTCATCTAAAATATACAGCACGCCGGTTAAACGCGAGCCGATTTGCGTAGCAAGCCGAATCCGCTGTGCTTCCCCTCCCGAAAGTGTTCCTGCTGCACGGCTTAATGTTAAATAATCAAGACCGACATCGATTAAAAAGCCGAGCCGTTCACAAATTTCCCGCAAGACAAGACGGGCAATCTGCATTTCTTTTTCTGTCAGGACGATGTCTTTAAAGAAATCCGACGCTTCCTGAATCGAAAAAGCGGCCACTTCCGATATATTCAAGCTGTCAATTTTCACAGCAAGGCTTTCTTTTTTCAACCGCTGCCCTTTACATGTCGGACAATTTGATTCACCCATATATTTTTCCATCTGGTCACGAATGTAGTCAGAGCTTGTTTCTTTATAGCGGCGCTCAATGTTGCTGAGCACGCCTTCAAATTGAATAGAGTTATCCCGAATTTGGCCAAAATCATTTTCATAGCGGAAACGGATTTTGTCCCTTCCAGAGCCGTTCAATAATTTATCCGTCTGCTCAGCCGGCAGGTCTTTCCACGGGGTATCCATATCAATCTTGTAATGGGTACAGACCGCTTTTAACAGCTGCGGATAATATTGAGAACTAATCGGCTCCCAGGGCGCAATCGCATTTTCGTTTAAAGAAAGATCTTTAATTGGAATAACGAGATCGACATCCACTTTTTTCTTCATACCGAGACCGTCACATGACGGACAGGCGCCGAACGGACTGTTAAATGAAAACATGCGCGGCTCCAGTTCGCCGACAGAAAAGCCGCAGTGCGGGCAGGCGTGGTGTTCACTAAACAACAGCTCTTCTTCGCCGATCACATCGATAATCACGTTGCCTTCACCGAGACGAAGCGCTGTTTCAATCGAGTCTGCCAAGCGCGCTTCCACGCCTTCTTTTACAACAATCCGGTCGATAATGACTTCAATAGAATGTTTTTTATTTTTCTCAAGTTCAATGTCTTCTTCTAAATCACGCATCTCACCGTTGACACGGACCCTCACATAGCCTTGGCGCTTTACATCTTCAAACACTTTCACATGTGTGCCTTTGCGTCCGGAAATGACTGGGGCGAGCACTTGGATTTTCGTTCGTTCTTCAAGCTCCATAATACGGTCCACCATTTGGCCGATCGTTTGGGATGTAATTTCAATGCCGTGAATTGGGCAGACAGGCCGCCCAACACGTGCATATAGCAGGCGCAAATAGTCATAAATTTCCGTTACCGTTCCAACAGTCGACCGCGGATTACGGCTTGTCGTTTTTTGGTCAATCGAAATGGCCGGCGACAGCCCTTCGATCGAATCGACATCCGGTTTGTCCATTTGACCCAGAAACTGCCGGGCATAAGCGGAAAGTGACTCTACATAGCGCCGCTGCCCTTCCGCATAAATAGTATCAAACGCAAGTGATGATTTCCCTGAACCGGACAATCCCGTTAACACGACAAGCTGATCGCGGGGAATGGTAATATCTATGTTTTTTAAATTGTGGGCACGCGCCCCTTTTACCGATATATGATCAATGGCCATATGAGCACCTCTATTCTGATTTAAGTTCAAACAATGCGTCACGAAGCTCGGCAGCGCGTTCGAAATCAAGTGCTTTGGCCGCTTCTTTCATTTCCGCTTCGAGATTCATAATAAGTTTTTGTCTTTCCTGCTTCGACATTTTTTTGCCGGTTGTTTTAGATGTATATGTTTCCGTGTCTTCCGCCGCTTGTGTCGCGCGGATAACATCACGAATATCTTTTTGAATTGTCATTGGCGTCACGCCATGTTTTTCGTTGTAGGCTTCCTGAATTTCACGGCGCCGTTTCGTCTCGCTAATGGCTTTTGTCATGGAATCGGTCATTTTGTCCGCGTACATAATAACTTTTCCTTCTGAATTACGCGCAGCGCGCCCGATCGTCTGAATTAAAGACCGCTCCGAACGCAGGAAACCTTCTTTGTCCGCATCTAAAATCGTCACTAATGATACTTCTGGAATATCCAGCCCCTCACGCAGCAGGTTAATGCCGATCAGCACATCGTATTTGCCGAGGCGCAAGTCACGAATAATTTCAATCCGTTCAAGCGTTTTAATTTCAGAATGCAAATACTGGACTTTAATGCCGATTTCTTTCAAATAATCGGTCAAGTCTTCCGACATTTTTTTCGTTAGTGTGGTAACAAGCACACGTTCGTTCTTCTCGATCCGTTCATTGATTTCTCCAATTAAGTCATCAATCTGGCCTTCAATCGGCCGTACCTCAATCGTTGGATCGAGCAGGCCGGTTGGACGAATAATCTGCTGGGTCATCTCAGGCGTATGCTCCAGCTCATAAGGACCCGGTGTCGCTGAAACATAGACAATTTGATTAATGTGGTCTTCAAATTCAGCAAACGTCAGCGGGCGGTTATCTTTCGCAGATGGCAGGCGGAATCCATGATCAACAAG
The DNA here is from genome assembly GCF_001750285.1 of Domibacillus iocasae. Lineage (GTDB taxonomy): Bacteria > Bacillota > Bacilli > Bacillales > Domibacillaceae > Domibacillus > Domibacillus iocasae. The sequence goes on along the minus strand of NZ_MAMP01000006.1, from coordinate 115,612 downwards.
CACCTGCTTGCGCGCCTGGTCCCCATTGTACATACCGCGCACTTGCGGCAGTGTCACGTGCGATTCATCAATAACCATCAAAAAGTCTTCTGGAAAATAATCAATCAATGTATATGGTGTTGACCCGGGCGGACGAAGTGTTAAATGACGCGAGTAGTTTTCAATTCCCGAACAAAACCCCATTTCCCGCATCATTTCCAAATCGTAGCGCGTGCGCTGTTCCAGCCGCTGCGCTTCTAAAAGCTTTTCTTCCGCCCGCAGTTCCGCAAGCCGCTCTTCCAGCTCCTGTTCAATATTGCCGATCGCAATGTTCATTTTTTCTTCCCGGGTAACGAAGTGGCTTGCCGGGAAAATAGCAACGTGATCACGGTCGCCCATAATTTCACCAGTTAAAGCGTCCACTTCCCGAATACGGTCAATATCATCGCCGAAAAATTCAACCCGAATACATCGTTCATCTCTTGATGCTGGAAAAATCTCGACAACGTCGCCGCGAACCCGAAAAGTACCGCGCTTAAAATCAATATCGTTCCGTTCATATTGAATGTCAACGAGCCGCCGCAGCAAATCGTTCCGGGCAATTTCCATGCCGGTCCGGAGCGAAATAACCATCTCTTTATATTCTTCCGGCGAACCGAGGCCGTAAATACACGAAACAGACGCGATAATAATCACATCATCGCGTTCAAATAAAGAAGACGTTGCCGAATGGCGAAGCTTATCAATCTCATCATTGATGCTGGCGTCTTTTTCAATAAATGTATCGGTCTGCGGCACGTAAGCTTCCGGTTGATAATAGTCGTAATAACTGACAAAATACTCAACAGCATTGTCGGGAAAAAATTCTTTGAATTCGCTATATAACTGACCGGCGAGCGTCTTATTGTGCGCAATAACAAGCGTTGGTTTCTTTACTTCCTGTATGACATTGGAGATCGTAAATGTTTTTCCTGTACCGGTCGCACCAAGCAGTGTTTGATGTTTTTTACCGCCGCGGATGCCCTCCGTTAATTCTTTGATTGCGGCAGGCTGATCCCCCTCCGGCTTATATTTAGAAACTAAATTAAATTGCTGCGCCAACGTGCAGGCCCCCTGTCTTTATCCGTTCTTTCTTTTTATACTTCCCATTTTAACACGATCAAAACAAAAAAAGCCAACAAAAAGCACACACTTGTTCGGACCGCATGCTTTTGCTGCTTTTTAAAGAACATCAATCCAAATTTCGGATTTTGCACCCGCGATTAAAAAGCTGGGAGCCATTATAAAACTTTTATGTTCATTTTTTGGCCGGCTTAAAAGCAACAAAAAAACACCGAAGTATTTTTTCGGTGTCAGTTGAGCTTCACTTTTAGCTGCTTCATCATCCGGTTAGATAACCAAAGACCGGCTGTTAGTGAAAAAGCATCAATAATAATTAATTCCCACATATGGGTGTATCCTTTATAGGCGGATGCGGCAATAAGTGCGACTGTTAAAATCAGACCGAGAAACTGGTTGTACGTTACGCGTGAAAAAAGCAAAACGAGCAAAGCGGGCATAAACAACGCCAGAATCATCTTATCAACCATCATCTTCCTCCCAGCTGTTTTCTTTTATCATACTGGATTTTTCCGAATTCGAAAAGACCCGATTCATTCAGACCGGCTGATAATGCGCTCTGTTAAATCACGCAGCTCGCTGTGCGGCATAAATTTTTCCGCCAGCATGTCGGGCATAATGTGATCAATAAAATATTGAACACAGTGAAGATCCTGAAATTTCAAGATGGTGTTTAGCGCCTCTTCGTAAATTTCAAAAAAAAGCGGGTCCGGATTGCGCTTTAAAATTTCACCGTACGCTTCATATAGTAAATCCACTTTATCCGCTACTGATAAAATACGTCCTTCAAGCGAGCTGTCTTTCCCTTCCTTCAAACGGCGGAAATACGCTTCGTGGAATTCTGCCGGAAATTCCGCTTCAATAAACCGTCGCGCCATTTTTTCTTCCACTTGAGAAAACAATTCTTTTAACTCGACTGTCGCATATTTGACTGGTGTTTTTATATCACCGGTAAACAATTCTGCATAGTCATGATTGAGCGCTTTTTCGTAAAGCGACCGCCAATCGACTGTTTCCCCGTTCATTTCTTCCACCGTTCCTAAAAACTGCGCAATTTTCGTCACTTTAAATGAATGAGCCGCTACGTTATGCGACTGGAATTTAAATTTTCCCGGCAGGCGGTATAAGTGCTCCAGATCTGATAACGTTTTAAAATATGTATGAACTCCCATAACACCCACTCCTTTTTCTACATTTTAACGATAAATAAACAGAAAAAAAAGAAAAATCCGCTCTGTTAGTTAAGAAACAGACGGATTTTTCAAATGAATTCGGTTACATTGTTCAATACAGTTACTCCTCTATTTTGCTTAAGCAGCGCTCACATTCTGTGTGATAAGACTCGTGCTGTTCTGTTATTTGTGAACCACACTGGCAGCACTCTTTTCCTGGAATGTTACGGTAAAATTCTAATGGCATCATGTTGATTTCCTCCTTTAATTTTTTATTAGTGTGTTGCTGTTAAATTCATTGTATTATAACAGTGATAATAAGTCAACAACTGTTATACAATAATTTTTAAAAAAATAAAAAACGCCCTCTTGATTGAGGACGTTTAATCAGAAAACACGGAGTCATCCATATATTCTTTTTCTTCAGGTGCAAACAGCAGCCCAAGCTCATGATGCTCATTTTCATAAATAGAGCCTTGCACAAATCGCAGCTGGCCGTTTTTCCCAATGACTTCAAGCTTGCAATACGCTGCATTTTTTTGCAGTGCTTTATAAAATTCCGGCTCTGTATGGACTGGTATACCGTTTACTTTAGTGATGATCTCACCAATGACAAGCCCCATTTTCCGGGCAAGAGCTCCAGGCAGTACCCCAACAATCATAATCCCTTTAGGCTGCGTTGTAAAAAAGTACGGGCGATGCTTTTCATAGCTGTAGTGGCGGCGGGTGATTGCGATTCTAGCAACGGCAGCAAACAGAACGGCTATAGCCGAAAGCTGCCATACCCAATAAGAGCCTGCTGCTATAAGCAAAGCAAGGATGCCTGCAAAAATCACACTTCTGCCTGTCGACTGCACAGCGAGCTCCGGCAGTGTACTGCGGATCGTCATTGAAAAGCCAATTAAAAATGGAAACAAAACAAGGTAGTAGCTTTCTGCCCCAATTGGAATGATCGGCCACCAGTCCGCAAATGAATCAAGAGGGCGGCTTGCCGGTACCGGCAAAAAGACGGGCACGAGCCAAAGGCGGCGGGCAAGGTGAACAGCCGTTTTTTGCCCCCGCTTGCTTATTTCCAAACGGGGAGATGTCCCTTGATGACCGCGCTTGCGGATAAGCACGCCTTCTGCTATGACGAGAAGAGCCGTTAAGACCGCTAAAATGGTCAAGATGGCACTCATTTTAAGAGATTCATAGGAAATAAACGAATAACCGAGCCGTTCAGACAGGAAAAAAACGGCGTATGCGGCTGTTAATGTCCATGCAGGCGATAGAAGGAAAAAACCGCCAATGCTGAAGATAATGAACAATGCAGCAATAAAACTTAACAGATCAGCCGGGAGTGCCAGCCCAAGCGTAAGTCCGATCAATGATAATACCAAACCGACCGCTAAGCTGGACGGCAAAATAAAACGGATTTCCTGATATATGTCATACACGCGCGTGTCGAAATCTTTGCGCTCACGTGTGACACGAAACATGCCAACGATAAAAGCGAGAATAAATGAAAAATAAAAGATAGGATGAAGCAATAATTTTCCTGCCGCAGCACCGAGCTGCATAAGCCAGTCCAAAGCCATAAAAGTCCCTCCAAAGCGTTGCACAAAAGTCTTTCTCTTTATTGTATCAGAAAGTTCGTGCAATCGTTAACAGACTTATGACGCTTTTTCATCAAGCTTCGTTCAGCGCCTTTTCAAGCTCCTTAATAATATCTTCTGCTTCTTCAATACCGATTGAAATGCGCACGGTCTTTTCCGACACACCGACTGCCGCTTTTTCTCCAGCCGTAAGCGAACGATGAGACGTGCCAAACGGCCATGAAACAGATGTTTCAACACCTGCTAAGGAAGGGACAATTTGAATCCAGCCAAGCGAACGGAAAAAAGCAGATTCATCGGCCTGATCGGCTAAATGAATCGTGACAATGGCGCCGTTGCCTTTTTTGGATACGCCTTTTGGGTAAAATACGTTTTTTACCTTCGGCTGTGTGCTGAGCCAGTCCGACACTTTCTGCGCATTCGCTGACTGGCGTTCCATCCGCAAACCAAGCGTCTTTGCTCCCCGGCAGGCAAGCCACGACTCAAATGGGCTTAAATTTAAGCCAATGTTCACAACCCGGCTGCGTGCAGCTGCTATATATTCTTCTTTTCCGACCACAACACCTGCTGAAACGTCGCTATGTCCGCCGATATATTTTGTCGCAGAATGAACGATCATGTCCGCGCCCAGCTCAAAAGGCTTTACAAGATATGGCGTTGCAAACGTATTGTCTACAATAAACACGAGTTCTTTTTCTTTTGCGAGCGCTGATATGAATGCTAAATTTTCAACGCGTAAAAACGGATTTGTAATCGATTCTGTATATAAAATGACCGTTTCCGGACGAATTGCTGCCTTGATCGCCTTTTCATCTTCAAAATCCACAAATGATGTGTCAATGCCCATCCGCGCCAGTTCTTCTTTCAGCATATAAAATGTGCCGCCATAAACGTCCCGTGCCGCCACGATGTGGTCGCCGCTTTTCGCTACGGCAAGCAACGCTGCCATAATGGCACCTAGTCCTGACGATGCAGCGACACCAGCCGGGGCACCTTCAAGCCGTGCCGTCACGTTAGCCAGCTCGTCCGCGTTTGGGTTGCCAACTCGTGTATATAAATACGGCGCTTCGCCGTTATAATAGCCTTCCATTTCTTCTAAACTATCAAATGAAAAAACCGATGTCTGGTAAATCGGCGTCACTTTGCTTTGAATATTTTTTGGCAGCTTTTCGCCGTGTACAGCTTTTGTATTAAATGAATCCATGGTTCCCACTCCTTTTCACCTGTTTATTATATTCCGAAAATTGCACAAAAACAAATCCGCCTTTTGAAAAGGCGGATTACTTTACAAGTTCTTTCATCATTGGCTCATCCATCGGGCCCACGATTTTCTGATGCACCGTGCCGTCTTCATTTAACACATATGTGGTCGGGATCGTATATACTTCATATATTTCTGCCACTGTACCATCCTTGTCCATTAAAACTGGGAACGTTAATTCATATTGATCAGCAAAATCCTTCGCTTTCTCATTGCTTTCTTCTACATTAACCGCTAAAATTTCAACGTTCTCCGGTTTTTCCTCATAAAAAGACTGCATATGCGGCATTTCCGCTTTACACGGAGGGCACCACGTTGCCCAGAAATTTAAAAAAACTTTTTTCCCTTCGTAATCCGATAGTTTGACTTCTTTTCCATCTACTCTCTGCAGTGTAAAGTCAGGCGCTTTGTCACCAACTTCTATCCCATTTTGGTCATTATTAACTGCAATGCCCGCTTCTCCGATATCGGTGACCTCTTTACGGTCATTGTATAAATTAAAGCCGGCAATACCGACTAATAAAGCAATCAGCAAAATGCCAAACCACTTTTTGCTCATGTCTTTTTCCTCCAAATGATAATATAAGCCGTAACGACTGTATATACGATTGCTTCGGCGCCAAAAGCCTGTCCATCCGCTGACAAAAAAAGCAGCTGCCAAAACAGCAGTAAAATAAGCGCACGCTCCACACCTTCTTTGGCGACAAAGAAAAAGAGCATGCTTCCGGCTGCTTGAATTCCATCCCAATAAGTCCATGACCCACTTAACAGAGCAAACGCGAGCGGATAAATAACGACCATGACCGCCCAGACCAGTGCCGCTTTATAGGCGGACATTTTTTTCATCCACATATAAGCAAGAGCCGCTGCAATGCCAAGAATAAAACCATTTGTACCGCCATTAAAATAAAGAAGGGATAATGGCGCTTTAACAACAAGGTCAAATTGAAATAACAAAATACTTAATTTCCAAACAGCAATAAAAAGAAATGCCGCACTGCTTACCTGTTCTGAGAATGCTTTACTGATGATTAAGCGTGCATACAGCCATGATCCAAATAAAGCAAGCGCCACGGCTGGCTGCGCGACAGGAAACGTTATATTCCCAATTTGAATAACATCCATATTTTATCCTTTCTATCATATCATATGACTCTTTTTCATTCATTATATACACATATGGGTATAAAACAAAAAAAGCCGCCTGTTCAGCGGCTTTTCATTCATCAGCTGCCCCAGCCAATATAAGCGGCGCCTACGATGATAAGCAAAATGAACAACACGACCACCAACGCGAAACCACTGCCGTACCCGTTGTCTTTGTATTCGCTCATGCTAATCCACCTCCCTGCTCGTTACTCTTACAGCGTATGCACAAAAGGAAGAAGGGGGAAGAGCACGCCGCCTATAGTAATAAAAAAGTGCCTGTTCCCCAAAACGCGTCAAAGCGGTGGGGAACAGGCACTGATCATTAAAAACTAATATATTGCGCCGGATCTACAGCATTTTCTTTTCCGAGTGTCCAGGGACCTTTATGAATTTCAAAGTGAAGGTGCTGACCGTAAGAACGGCCTGTATTGCCCATATATCCGATTGTCTGGCCTTTTGACACACTTCCGCTATTCACAACACGTTCTGACAGGTGCCCGTATACAGTTGTGTACACTTGTCCATTAATAGAGTGTGAAATAAAGATCGCATTTCCGTATGTATCCGAGTAATACGAACGGCTGACAACACCATCTGCCGCTGCAACAATCGGCACACTTGCGCTATTCGCGATATCGATGCCTTTATGATCACCTAAAGAACGCTGCCCAAAACCTGATGTGAATGTTCCTTGTGCCGGACGCATAAACATGCCGCCTGAATCAGCAGGTGCTTCTGTTGCACGAGGAGCCGGAGCCGGATCTGGCTCTGAAGTTTTTTCAGCCACAGCCGCTTTTGAAGCAGAAGACTCTGCTGACGCTTTTGCAGAAGCTGCTGCTTCCTCTGCTTTCTTTTTCTCTGCTTTCTTTTTCTCTGCCGCAGCAGCAGCTGCAGCGCGCTCTTCTTCCACAATACGCGCTTTTTCTGCCTTGATAGCAGCCTGAATAGACGCTTCCTGTGAATCAAGCAGACTCTGTTCTTCTTCAAGACTCAGCTTTTGTTCATGTGCTTCATGCTCATCTGCCACGAGCCCTTTCATGACATTATTTTTAGCCGTGCGCTGCTTTTGGAGCTCTGCATTCATTTTTTCCAGTTCGGCAAGCATCTCTTCTAAACTCGCAAGCTGCTCTTTTACTTTTTGTTCATTTGCTTCAAGCTGCTTTTTATCGTTTTCCTGCTCTTGCAAAATATCTTTATCTGCATTAACAAGCGTCGTTACCGCTGTTGCACGATTGACAAAATCACTAAAGCTTTCAGCACCCAGCAAAACATCAATGTAGCTTGCTGATCCGCCGCTTTGCTGGATCGAGCGGGCGCGGTCTTCCAAGACAACGGTACGCTCTGCAATACGAATCTTTAATTCTTCGATTTCCGCACGAAGCCGTTCAATCTCTGCTTTCGTTTCAGCGATTTCTTGTTCTTTCGCACGAATCTTTGACTCTGATTCTGTGATGGCGCTGTCCAGCTTACGGATTTGGGCTGTTACGCTGTCCTGTTGCTGCTGAAGTTCAGAAATTGTTTGTTCTTTTTCGGTAATGTTGTTTTCTAGTCCGGATTTTTGCGACTCAATTTGCTGCTGACGCTTTTGCAGGTCAGACAAACTTTCCGCAGAAGCCCCCCCTGCAAAGCTGAATCCGAGTGACGCTGCGACTGCAAGCGCCATGTATGAACGTCTTTTCAACTGATTGACCCCTCTCGTCCCTGTATCCATTTTTCTTTATACATTCAAAAAGCGTCTGACTGAAATAAAGCTGCCCCAGATGCCGATAAAAACCGCAATGACAAGCATAAGAGCCGTCACTGGCACAACAAGTGGAATGTAACCAATAAATTCAACGAAATGTCCGGTGAGCTTAGCTGAAATCGCTTGCTCCGCATAATAATAACCAACTGCAACCGCTGTAATCGGGATAATCGAACCTAGCAGCCCGATCCATAATCCTTCCAATAAAAACGGCCAGCGAATAAACCAGTTTGTTGCTCCGACGAGTTTCATAATTTCAATTTCTTTCCGGCGGGCAAAAATAGTAATTTTAATTGTGTTTGAGATTAAAAACATCGCAGTAAACAGAAGGCCTGCTACGAGGACAACCCCAACGTTTCGTGCTGTTTTCATAAAGCTGAATAAGTTTTCAACCTTTTCTTCTCCATACACCGCTTTTTCTGTTTGAGAAAACTGCTCGATTTTCCGCGCTGCCCCTGGTGTCTCCTGCGGCCGTACTGTTTTCACTACAAATACATCGTACAGCGGATTACTTTGTTCAAACAATGTGTAGTCGCTGCCCATATCTTTAATGAGGTTTTGCAGTTCCTGTTCTTTTGACGAATACTCGACATCTTCAACTTCAGGCAGATTTTCAATTTGCGTCCTCAGCTGCTCTTTATCAGCTTCAGCTGCATCCAGCTTCACGTGAACACGAATTTCCACATCGTTTTCAATATCTGTGCCTATTTTGTTTAAATTAAGCATAATGACAAGGAAAATACCGGTTAATAGCAGTGTTACTGTAACAGCCGAGACAGCCGCGAATGTCATCCAGCCGTTACGACGAAGGTTTTTAAAACTTTCTCTAAAATGACGGCGAAATGTTCTAGGCTTCATAGCCGTAATCACCCCGCTGTTCATCCCGGACAATCCGTCCATTTTCAATTGCAATCACGCGGCGGCGAATCGTATTCACAATATCTTTATTGTGCGTTGCCATCACAATGGTGGTTCCACGTTCATTGATGGTTTCAAATAACCGCATAATATCCCACGATGTGTCTGGATCCAGATTCCCTGTCGGTTCATCGGCGATGACCACCTTTGGGTCATTAACGATCGAGCGGGCAATCGCAATTCGCTGCTGTTCGCCGCCAGACAACTCTGTCGGCAGCATGCGGGCTTTATGTTTCAATCCCACCAAATCCAATACTTCCATCACCTGTTTGCGAATGACAGCGGGCTCTTCCTCAATCACTTCAAGTGCAAATGCCACATTTTCATATACATTTAAAAGCGGCAGAAGCTTAAAATCCTGGAAGACAACCCCGACTTTCCGTCTCAGCGCTGGAATGGACCGCTGTTTTAATGTTGCAATATTCATCCCGCCAACTATAACCGTTCCGCCAGTTGGCTTTTCTTCTCGATATATTAATTTAATAAAAGTTGATTTCCCGGCACCGCTCGGACCGACAATATATACGAACTCTCCTTGCTTTATCGTGACATCAACGCCTGATAGTGCAGTGACTCCGTTTGGGTATTTTTTTGTCACGCCTTGCATATCGATCATTACATCACCTTGTTTCTTTAATTCGGGGCGCTTATTACCCTCTTTTGCCGCCCAAAAAACATTATAACACTCTTTCTTTTGTCACAATGAAAAGAATTTGTTACAGATTCATTTCATTACGTAACATTGTTTTGCTTTTTAACAAACAAAAAAAGCGCCTTGATGGACGCTTCAAAGTATAGACACACCTCTTTTCTCCACAAAATGAATGAAGAGAAGATCACTGGACTTTTAACGGCACCATATTTAGATTTCCGGCGCCTGAAAACTTCTAGATATTGGGGTCTTTTTTAAAATGAAAAATGGCTGCCGACTTTGTCGACAGCCTAAAGAGCCGACTCCAGTCAGCTCTTTTTTCATTCATTATTTTTTTTCTGCAAGCCATGCTGCTACAGCTTCAGCTTCTTCGCCTTCTACAACGTTTGGCGGCATTTGTCCTTTTCCGTTATGAATAATGTCTAAAATCTCATCTTTGCTGTATTCTGCGCCTGCTTTGTCAAGTGCCGGACCAAATCCGCCTTCAAGATTGCCGCCGTGGCAGCTTAAACAGCTTTGCTGATACACTTCTTCACCGGCGGAAGCAGTTGTTTCTTCCGTGCCTTCATCCGTTGCCGGCGCTTCTGTTTCCGTTTCTTCTACCGTTGCGTCATCGGCTGTATCTTTCGCCGCATCGTCTCCGCCACCGCATGCCGCCAGCATAATAGATGAGCCCAACATAAGCGCCAATACTGATTTTTTAAATTCCAATGGTAATCCCCCTCTTTTGTATGAAATCCACCGTTAGTATACCAAAATCTGCTGTTTTAAAAACGTACGTACTCGTGACGAAATAAGCAAGATTGGTTTCTAGGGAACATTTCCCTCATTTATCCTATAAAAAACGGAAAGAAATGAATTTTTATAGATGATGTGCATGTTTTGACCGTTTACTCATAAAAAAGACCACCATTATCCTTTCAAGATGGTGGTCACTTGATCTATTGTCTTTTGCAGCTTTTCACTATTTTTTGCATACATTTCTTTCGCTTCTTTCGCTTCTGTTGAAAAAGAAAATAATTCCAGATCAGCCTGGCATTTTTTCATCGCCGCAAGCAGCAGCGGCTTTTCCTGAGGAGGCGGGACCTCAAGTTTATCATCAAAAAGATCAACCGTTAATTGACCGGAGGAATCCACTTGGCCGAGAAAAACATTCTCAATGGCCACCCCCAGCTTGTCTAACTCTGTTTTCAGCCATCCCCTGCTTAAGTTAACCGTTGACAATGGTTCATCAAGTACTTTCCCGTCCATAATGACGGTCTGCGGCTCCTTTATAGGCGCGACTTTTACACCCAAATCTTTTGCTGTCAACGGCTGGTTTTCTTTTTTCAGCAAAACACTTAAATCACCGGTGGCTTCTAATACGGCAAATTCCACATCCGCAACTTGAAAAACATCCTTTTTGCGTAGCAGCTCCAGTAATTCGTCCGTTGTATATCGTTCTTTTTTTAAATTTTCCTCCATAATTTTTCCGTTTTTAATAAATACGACCCCTTTACCTTCCATGAGGTCACGAAACTTTTTGCTTTTTAACGAAATCATGCCTGCTAAAAAAGGGATACCCGCAAAAACCACTAGTCCGAGTATTCCATGCATAATGTTTCGTTCCAGTCCCGTTACAACCTCCGCCCCAATACTCCCAATCGTAATCCCGGTAACATATTCAAAAAAAGATAGCTGGGAAAGCTGCTTTTTCCCAAGTAACTTTGTAATGGCAAAAAGAACGACTAAAAACAAAAGCCCCCGCAGTACAATTTCTACCCACTCCGGCACGGCTTATCACCTCCTGCAAAAATTCGTTCGTTTAAAACCCTTTATACTGCCCTTCTTCCCGTTCCAATTCTCCGACTCTTTTTTGCACGTCCGCTACTGTTTCACTTACTGTCATCATGGCGCTGTGCAGCGTTCTTTTCGATTCATTGTCCTGCGAGAGCATCGCTAAAGTCGATAAACTGGCCTCAATTCCTTTCAAGCTGGATAAGCACTGCTTTACTTCTGATGCAACGGTCATTTCATCTCCTCCTTCTTCTTTATTCGCCGAATTCAATTGAAACGGCATGAGCAATACAAGGAATCGTTTCCCCTTGCTGAAAGCTTAGCGGAGACAGTAAAGCACCTGTTGCGACAACGAGTATTCGTTTAAACTCCCCCTTTTTCATCCGGTTGAGCAGGTGTCCATATACAACGGTTGCCGAGCAGGCTGGTCCGCTTGCTCCCGAGAGAACAGGCTGCCCTTCCCGGTAAATCATCATTCCGCAATCTTTATATTGTTCTTCTTGTATCGCAGTACCATGTTTTTTAAATAAATCAAGCGACACTTCATGTCCGATTTTCCCTAAATCACCGGTTACAATAAGGTCGTAATAGGAAGGATCTACATTTCGATCGGTTAAGTGTGCTTCGATCGTATCAACCGCAGCCGGCGCCATGGCACCACCCATATTAAATGGATCTGTCAGTCCCATATCCACTACACGCCCAATCGTAGCGGATGTAACACGCGGTCCCTCTCCTTCATCGCTTAACAAGGCAGCACCGGCACCTGTTACCGTCCATTGAGCAGTAGGCGGCTTTTGTCCGCCATATTCCGTTGGGTAACGAAACTGCTTTTCAACGGCGGCATTATGACTTGAAGCTCCCGTCAGTAAATACTTCGCACTTTTTGAATTTACTATTAAAGCTCCAAGTGCCAGTCCTTCCATTGATGTTGAACAGGCGCCAAATAAGCCGATGTACGGTGCACCTAATGTATGGCAGGCGAAACTGGTCGGGGTAATCTGGTTAATTAAATCCCCCCCAAGGATAAATTGAACCTGCTCTTTCCGAAGTCCCCCTTTTTCCATTGCTTTTAGGCAGGCTTCTTCGAAGAGTACTTTATGGGCTTTTTCGTAAGATTCCTGTTCCAGCCATAAATCGCTGTGAAGGAGATCAAAATCATCTGCCAGCATCCCATCCGCTTCAAATGGGCCTCCGACTGTTCCTGTGGCCATAATGACCGGTTTTTGGTCAAAAACCCATGTGCGATGACCGGCTAACATTACAAACCACCCCACATTGTTAAAAGTGTTTTAATTGTTGCCACGACAAAAGCAGAAAAAACACCAAATAAAATAACTGAGCCAGCCAGCTTAAACATATTACCGCCCACCCCCAGCACAAACCCTTCCGTCCGGTGCTCAATAGCTGCTGAGATAACCGCGTTTCCGAACCCTGTTAGTGGAACCGCCGATCCGGCTCCGGCAAATTGCGCAATGCGGTCATAAACACCAAATCCCGTCAAAAGCATCGCGATGAAAATCATTGTACCTGCCGTTGGATTGCCAGTTGTTTTTTCCGTAAAATCAAAAAAGAAAATATAAAAGTATTGAATTGCCTGCCCGACCACGCAGATCAAACCACCAACGAGAAAAGCGTTTATACAGTTTCTTACAACAGGTCTTTTTGTTTCTCTCTGTTGTTGAAGCTCCTGATATTCCTGCTGTACCGGTGTTAATTCTTTTTTTTGATTATCTGACATGTCATTCACTTCCTCTTTTATTTCTTACAATCATCTGTTTATTTAATAAAAGGAAGAAAAAGGCTGGTTAATAAAACCAACCTTTTTCACTTTTATAGTTGTTTATATTGAGGCTCTTCCTGCAGAATTTGATCAATGCGAGGAGCGAACTGGTCAATAATGGTTTGAGTTTGCTGCGCCGCATCCTGATAAAGCTTTTTTGCCTGCTGATTATCTGTGCTGAGCGAAAACGTTTCAAAGCTTGCCTGTACCGTTTTAAGACCGGCCATTGTTTGTTTTACATCACTAATAACTGTCATGTTTTTTCCTCCTCTTTTCATTTGAACACCTATAGCATGGCAATAAAAAACGCTGTTTATTCATCCAACAACTAACAGGAAATGTTGACGGGCAGATGGGCACGATAAGCGGTGTAAAAGAACGGAGGGGTGTGTAAATGTCAAAGTGGAGCCGGCTGCCAGTGGCATGCCTCGCCTTTTATTTTTTCTTTGCTTTGCCCGTTTCAGCAGAGGATCTTTTAAACGAACGGATGGCGTATTATGAAAAAGTTGAAAAAACAACGTTGCTGCCCTGGTATTATCTCGCCGCCGTTAATCAGTATGAACGCAATATTCAAGTTGTCCGTGATGATATTCCGGATAAAGACGGTCCAGCTGCTATACACTTTTCCCGTGCATTTTGGGCTGGAAAGCTGAACCCGATGAAAAAAACGACAACACCGGCGCTTATTTCTTTTTTTGGCGGATACGGCCAGGATGGAAACGAGGATGGAAAAGCCGATCCCGATAACCCAGATGATGTCTTTTATACGATGGCGCATGTATTAACGAAACATGGCTTCACAGAAAAAGACATTCAGAAATCGTTAAAAAGCTATTATAAAAAAGACGAAACGGTTAAGCAGATACTGACTATTGCTGCACTATATCAACACTTTGATAAAATTCAGCTTGATGATCACTCCTTTCCGCTGCCGCTTGGGCATGATTACAGCTACCGGAGCACGTGGGGTGATAAACGGGGCTGGGGCGGACGGCGCATTCATGAAGGAACGGATCTTTTCGCTTCTTATGGTGTTCCAGTCCAGGCCACAACATACGGAGTCATTGAAGTAAAAGGATGGAACGAATATGGAGGGTGGCGGATTGGCATACGTGACGCTCAAAATGTGTATCATTATTTTGCCCACCTGTCCGGCTTTGCAGAGAACATTAAAGAAGGCATGATTGTAAAGCCTGGCACCGTCATTGGATATGTAGGCAGCTCCGGCTACGGCAAGCAGGGCACATCTGGTTTATTCCCGCCTCATCTTCATTACGGCATGTACAAGTACAACGGCCGGACCGAGTGGGCATTTGACCCGTACCCTTCTCTTGCGCATTGGGAACAGCAGGACCGGCAATCACAATGATGGCTGGATAAAAATGTAGTGCCATTAGGCTTGTTTTGTGCGATGTTCTCATGCTATGGTGCGAATTGGACTCATTTCATGCGATTCAGCCTTATTTTGTGTAACTTTTCAAAGTTGTTTTATTTTTAATCAACAAAAAAGCTGCCTCGGCTGAGACAGCTTTTTTATTATAAGCGGGAGCGAAGATAGGCATTAATGAATGCACTAATATCGCCATCCATAACCGCTTGAATGTTCCCTGTTTCTTCGTTTGTCCGGTGGTCTTTCACCATAGAATACGGATGGAAGACGTAGGAACGGATCTGGCTTCCCCAGCCGATTTCTTTTTGCTCGCCGCGGATTTCCAGAAGCTCGGCTTCCTGCTCTTCCAGCCGGCGCTGATACAATTTACCTTTGAGCATTTTCATCGCATGCTCACGGTTTTTAATTTGCGAACGTTCGGTTTGGCACGTCACAACAACACCTGTCGGGATGTGAGTAATCCGGACAGCGGAATCCGTCGTATTAATATGCTGGCCACCGGCGCCGCTCGCCCGGTACGTATCAATTTTCAAATCTTCCGTCCGAATGTCGATCTCGATTTCTTCGTTAAATTCCGGCATCACTTCACACGACACGAAAGACGTATGACGGCGGCCTGATGAATCAAATGGTGAAATCCGTACGAGACGGTGAACGCCTTTTTCCGCTTTTAAATAGCCGTATGCGTTATGGCCTTTAATCAGCAGGGTAACACTTTTCACACCCGCTTCATCGCCCGGCAGGTAATCGATTGTTTCCACTTTGAAGCCGCGCTTTTCCGCCCAGCGTGTATACATGCGAAGCAGCAGCGATGCCCAGTCCTGCGACTCGGTTCCGCCGGCGCCCGGATGAAGCTCAAGGATTGCGTTGTTTTTATCATGCTGCTCGCTAAGAAGCATCTGCAGCTCATAATTTTCAAGACGTGTACTGAATTTTTTCATTTCCTCAGTAAGTTCTGCATGCAAATCCGCGTCATTTTCTTCTTTTAATAACTCATGAGTCATTTCAAGATTTTCCTGTGTCTCCACAAGGTCCTTATATTCATTGACCATCTCTTTCAATGCATTCGATTCATTGATGACCGTTTGGGCACCATTCTGGTCGTTCCAAAAATCAGGGTCAAGCATGCGGTCTTCAAGTTCCGCCATTCGAGCCTCTTTGTTTTCTAAGTCAAAGAGACCCCCTGAAGTCCGCCAATTTTTCGGCTGAATTGTCAAGCGTGTTACGAATTTCAAATAGTTCCATCTGATCCACCTCGGGTTAATTTTATAAGAGCTTCGTGAAGATTAGCCGCACCTGTTACTCTTGAAGTCCATGACAGTTTTTAAATTTCTTGCCGCTTCCGCACGGACATAGCTCATTACGGCCGATTTCCGGTGCTTTGCGGAGCGGTTTTTTCTTTTTCGCGCCTTCGTCTTCTTTCGGATTAACCGCTTGCCCTTTTGCGACTTCCTGCCGCTCCAGATTGCTGCGGATTTCCGCTTTCATGACGTATTTAGACGCTTCTTCATTAATCGCTTCAATCATTTGTTCAAACATCGCAAAACCTTCGTTTTGATACTCGCGAAGCGGATCAATTTGGCCGTACGCACGTAAATGAATGCCCTGGCGAAGCTGGTCCATCGCATCGATATGGTTAATCCATTTTGAATCGACCGCACGAAGCAGAACGACTTTTTCAAATTCACGCATTTGCTCGGCACCAAGCTGTTCTTCACGCTCATTGTAGCGTTTCATTACTTTTCCCGTAATGATGCCGCTGATCGTATCGAGGCTCTGGCCGCGAAGTTCATCTGCTGAAACCGCGCCTTCTTCAAGCAGGTTCGCGTTCACAGTATCCGCAATGCCTTCTGCGTTAAACGGTTCCGCTGCCTCATCATCGTTCGCATGTGCCGCAATGGTTGCGGCAATCGCTTTTGTTACCATGTCCTCTAAAATGTTGCGCAAGTTTTCGGATTCCAGCACTTCATCACGCTGCTTGTAAATAATTTCACGCTGCTGGCGTAATACATCATCATATTCAAGAAGCCGTTTCCGCGCATCAAAGTTGTTCCCTTCCACGCGTTTTTGCGCAGATTCGACTGCACGGGAAACCATTTTGCTTTGAATGGGCTGCGTGTCATCCATACCGAGTTTTGCCATCATCGACTTCATGTTATCCGAGCCGAAACGGCGCATCAATTCATCTTCCATCGATAAATAAAACTGCGTTACACCCGGATCGCCCTGCCGCCCGGAACGCCCGCGGAGCTGATTGTCAATCCGGCGTGACTCATGGCGCTCAGTTCCGATAACCGCCAAGCCGCCAAGGTCTTTTACGCCATCACCAAGTTTAATATCGGTTCCGCGTCCAGCCATGTTCGTGGCAATCGTAACCGCACCCGGCTGACCCGCATTTAAAATAATTTCAGCTTCTCTTTCATGATTTTTCGCATTTAACACATTATGTGGAACGCCCTTTTTCTTTAAATGAGCAGAAATAAGTTCGGACGTTTCGATCGCAACAGTCCCGACTAGAACGGGCTGCTTTTTCTGATAACGCTCATAAATATCTTCCGCGACTGCCATAAATTTGCCATTCATCGTCGCATAAATTAAATCGGCCCGGTCATCCCGCGCAATTGGACGGTTTGTCGGAATCGCAATAACACGCATATTGTAAATATTGCGGAACTCTTCTTCTTCGGTTTTCGCCGTACCGGTCATCCCGGATAGCTTTTCATACATGCGGAAATAGTTCTGAAATGTGATCGTCGCCATCGTCATGCTTTCATTTTGAATGTTGACGCCTTCTTTCGCTTCAATCGCTTGATGAAGCCCATCAGAATAGCGGCGCCCTTTCATTAAACGGCCGGTAAACTGGTCAACGATCACCACTTCGCCGTCCTGAACGACGTAATCAACATCACGGTGCATCGTAATACGCGCTTTTAATGCCTGTGTAATATGATGATTTAAACCGACGTGTTTTAAATCAAATAAGTTTTCGATGCCGAATGCTTTTTCTGCCTTCGTCATCCCTTCTTCTGTTAACAGCACGCTTTTCGTTTTAATGTCCACCGTAAAATCATCTTCTTCTTTTAACGTGCGGACAAATGAAAACGCGTGAATATACAGCTGTGTTGATTTCGCTGCCTGGCCGGAAATGATCAGCGGTGTCCGCGCTTCATCGACTAAGATGGAATCGACTTCATCGATGACGGCATAGTGAAGCGGCCGCTGCACTTTATGCTCTTTATACAACACCATGTTGTCGCGCAAATAATCAAAACCGAATTCGTTATTCGTTCCGTACGTAATGTCTGATTCATACGCTTCTTTTTTCTGTTCTTTCGATAAACTGTTTAAATTTAAGCCAACGGTTAAGCCGAGAAATTCATAAAGACGGCCCATTTCTTCCGCATCACGGGACGCTAAATATTCATTGACGGTAATAACATGAACCCCTTTACCGGAAATCGCATTTAAATAAACCGGCATCGTCGCCGTCAGCGTTTTCCCTTCACCGGTTTTCATCTCGGAAATATTGCCTTCATGCAGGGCAATCCCCCCCATGAGCTGCACCCGGTAAGGATAAAGACCGAGCACTCGTTTCGCCGCTTCCCGCACAACCGCAAACGCTTCTGTCAAAAGCTTATCAAGCGATTCGCCTTTTTGATACCGCTCTTTAAATTCTTCCGTTTTCGCTTTTAATGCAGCATCCGAGAGCGCTGCCGTCTCATCCGCAAGCGCTTCAACTTTTTCTGCCATTTTCTCAAGCTTTTTTACTTCTTTTTTATTTGCATCAAACACTTTATCTAATAAACCCATTTAAAACGCTCCTTTTCAGGTTCAACAGGGCAAAACCTTCGCATTTTTCCTACTTAGATAGTACCATTTCTAAGGATGAGCGTACACTCATATGGTCAGAGTGTAGACAAAGTTAAAAAGCAGACTGATTGAAAACGTTTGTCTTTCCAGGAACGCCGCCGGGCGGGAAGCGGAGTGACCCTTGGGAGGTCCTGAGCATTCACGCCCGGCAAGTGACACCGAAAGCGAGCGTTTGTCAACAGTCTGATATGGTTTATTTTTGCCCGCTGCCGGCTGTCAGCAGCTTCTCTTCAAGCACGACCTCCATTTCTTTCTGGCGTTTCGAAAGCGTTGACGCCGAAATAGCATAGCGTCCGGCAATCGCCGCTTTTGATTCTTTTGTTTCTATTAAACCATGTGCCTGCAGGAGACCGATTAAAGCAGCTGTAAACACTTCAGGTTTCCGCACCGCCGGATCTTCTTTTGCGCAGTAATAATTCCAAAGCAGCACCGCCATTTGTGCGACGGGCTGTCCAAACTGTTCCTGCTCAAACGACGATTCAATATGTTCAGCCGTTTCCCGATGTGCTTCTTTTGTCCAGACAAGTGTCGTCAAATCAACAGCTGCATGTCCTTTTTCATAAACCGCAAATAATGTATCCATCACGGTGGCGAAATCATGTGTAAAAAAGTCTTGCGTATCATCGAATGGAGAAGCTTTATACATTTCTCCAATCGCTTTTGTCATCGCCTGTGCATGCGCCGCTTCAAAATGAAAATCAGTCATAAAGAATGTATGGTCCTCTTCATGCGGCAAAAGGGCACCGGTCACAAAAGCCCCAACAAGATCTACACTTCTGAGCGCGCGAATGGAATACGTTTCATCCGTCAAAATGTCGCGCACTTGATACCTCGGTCCGTCACATAATTCAATGACGCCTGCCATAAAGCGGTAGTCGATCCACGATGACACAATTTCTGCTGTACGCTGGCGTGAAATTGAAGGCACACGCCGCTTGACGAATTCTGTTAAAATGGTTTCATTTTCCTTGATCGTGCGTGTTAAAATCGCCCAAATTTCAAACGTTACTAAAAAGACCTGCTCATTTTGCCGCAGTGTTTCATTCAACTGCAGCAGCGGCTGAAATTCTTTTTTCAGCATGGCCGAATGATGTTCCATCGCATAATCAATTAATTCCCGCTGGATCGCGCTTGATTCTTCCACAAGAACCGCTGTAATTGCCGCACCTTCCGTTTTCCCGCAGCATTTTTTATATTTTTTTCCGCTGCCGCATAGGCACGGATCATTTCGTCCAATTGACATGTATATTTTCCTCCTCGTGCAAAATCACGCTCTTTATCATATCATGAATCGCAGACACAAAAAAGAAGCCCGCGTCTGTTGCGGGCTCCTCATCAAATTATTTAGGTTGTTTCAATTAAGCCATACTTTCCGTCGCTTCGTTTGTACACGATGTTTGTGGCATTTGTTTCAGCATCTGTGTAAATGAAGAAGCTGTGGCCAAGCAGGTTCATTTGAAGGACGGCTTCTTCAGAATCCATCGGCTTCAAATCGAATTGTTTTGTCCGGACCACTTGCATATCATCATTTTCTTCTTCCACTGCCTCGTTATCAATCTGCACCGCAAAATAGTCCTGCGGATCGCCTTTTTCACGGAATTTGCGGTTTACTTTTGTTTTATGTTTGCGGATTTGGCGCTCTAGTTTATCTGTAATCAAATCAACGGCTGCATATAAATCCGGATTGCGTTCCTCAGCGCGAAGAACGAGATTTTTCATCGGAATCGTCACTTCTACTTTTGCATTTGTATTATTGTACGTTTTTAAATTAACATGCACATTCGCATTAGGAGTTTCGGTGAAATAACGCTCCAGCTTACTAATCTTTTTTTCTACGTGCTCCCGGATTGCCGGAGTCACTTCAATATTTTCACCACGAATGTTATAGTTCATCATGCGGAACTCCTCCTTCAACTAATTGCTATACTTTAATATTCTTTACATACCCTTCATAATCCTTCTTAATCCACAAAAAAATTTGTCGAATTTTCAAATAATTATTTATACAAAAAAAAACCGGGCTTTTCAGCACCGGAGCAATTAATTGCGTTTATCATAAAAAACGCCGTCTGTCTGTAAAGCTTCGTATGGATTTGAATATTTGCCCATCGATTGTTTTTTCACACTGACTTCACGCAAATCTTCTTTTACCGCCTGGCTTAGCTTTTGAAGATGTGCTTCAATTTCCTGATTCATCAAATTAATTTCACGGCCAAGCTGCTGCTCTTCTTCTGTAAAAGGCGGCTGGATGCCCGGAAGAATCTCTCCGCGCTGATCCAGCAGTTCTTCCGCCTGCTCAATTTGACTGTCACGGTCCTGATTCGCCGCTTCAAGCAAATCAAGAAGCCTTCTTGTCATTTTGTGACAGTCATAAACCGGCGTCATTATACCCGACCGCCGGCACCGACTTGCTGGATGCGGCGGTTCTCCTGAATAACTTGCTTCCACGTATCCCGGAATTCTGTTACAAATTCTTCAACTTCTTTTAAAATCGCCGGATCATTTTTAATATTTGCTGCAACAAGGCGCTCATGAAGAAATTCATAAAGCGAAAGCATATTTTTACCCAAGTCTGTATCCGTTTTAAGTGTAATGCTTAACTCACGGATAATGGCCTGTGCTTTTTGCACATTGATATTTTTTTGCTCAATATTATTTTCTTTCATTGCTTTTTCTGCATAGCGAATAAATTTAATACATCCATTGTATAGCATCAGTGTTAATTCACCTGGAGATGCCGTCGTGACGGAGTTGTTCGCGTATGCCTGCTGTGGATTTGTGATTGCCAAAGAAAGACACTCCTTTTATTAATGTAATCTTACATGCTGAATTGCTGCATCAAATAAGCAGACTGTGAATTCGCATTTTGCATCGCTTTTTCCATCGCCGTAAACTGCTTCCAGTAGCGGTCTTCTACTTGCAGAAGGCGGTCTTCAAAACGGGTGATACTATCATCCACATCTGAAAGCTGGCGGCCAATCGCAAATTTTTGGTTTGTTGAACTGGTGGTTCCGGCACGTTCTTGTAATACATCCATTGTTTTTTTAGCTGTGGCATTTAAACGGTGAATAATCCCTTGCTCGCTAACAGGAGATTTACTTGAACCACCTGTAAATAACGCTTCAACCGCCTCCGGATTTTCCGCGAGCGCTTTTTTCAGCTTTGTTTCATCGATTTCGAGCTTACCGCCTTCACGGTAGTTCTTTGTCGTCGTAATCCCGATTTCAGCCAGTTGGTTATAATCAGCATTTGTGTTACTGTTTGTCACCGACTGAGAAAAGTTGCTTCTCATAGCAGAAAGAACTCCTGTAAGAGCCGTATCCCGGCGCAGTAAGCCACTTTTCGCTTTTTCTTCCCATTGTTCCTGTTGCTTGTCTGACAGTTGCTCGCGTTGATCGTCTGTTAACGGCGTGTATGAACGATATCGAGCTTCATTTGTCTTTGCACTGATTGCAGCAATTAATGTATTGTACTTTTCCACAAAATCTTTAATGTTGTTGTAAACCGTGTCTGTGTCTTTTGAAACCGACACGGAGACTGCTGCTCCTGCATCGCTTGCCGTGCCGCTGTTAAGGGTAGATTTTAATGTAAACGTTACACCGTTCATTTCAAACGTATTAGATGGACGTTCCGTATCAAGTCCATTTATTGTAAATTTGGCATTTGCTCCTTCTGTAGCTGTAGCATCTCCCGTACTCAATTTTAATATATTAATAGTAGCAAAATCCCCGGTAATGGTGATGTTTCTTCCTCCGCTATTGAAGTTGCCTGTTTCTTTTTGCATCATCGATATTTTCTTCGTGAAGGAATCGTAAAGCATCGATACGCCAGCTGAAGAACTGTTCACTTTATTGATTACCTGATTAATGTTTTCCGAGTCATTTACAAGAATCGTTTCCTTTGCTGCTGTTGCGCCCGATCCTTTCGTCTCTATTTGAAAGCTTGTATATTTTTCTCCGGCAGCCGTTGCTGTTTTGACGAAGTTCACTTTAATAGAAGCATTCGCCGCAGGAGCTGTTCCACCGAAAGTCAGCGTGCCATCAGAAGGGTTAATTTTCACTTGCCCATCTGTTGGAGCCGTTCCATCGGGATCAACAACCGTATAGGCGGTTCCATTAACAGTAACAGTCATATCCTCCCACTGCTCGCCTGTCGTATTCGCAATCGTCTCCCCGCTGCCAAGTGTAAGTTTAGCCGATCCCGTACTTGGCATAGTAATCGTTTGAGAAGCAGCGACTCCCTCTTTCCAGCCAGTAGTCAGTCCTTGAGCTTTAAATGTTTGAGTTGTATCTGCTGTAACAGCTGCTGAAACCCAATTTTCTGCTTTGGCAAGACTTGAAATCGATGTGATTGAAAAAGATCCTTGCGAAGCAGCTGTAGAAACCGTTGCCGAAACAACTGATTCATTTGATGATGTCACCGCACTGGCTCGATAATTTTTGGTATGAAGCATCCCGGATATAGACGTTAAATTACGGAAATCCTGTAGCAAGATATTCATTTCTCGATACTGATCCCGCTGCCACTCTAACGTCTGTTTCTTTTGTTTTAGTTTATCAAGCGGCATCCGTTCTGCCTTCATTAAATCTTTAACAATGGACTCTGTGTCCATTCCACTTGCCATTCCGCCTACGCGAAGCACCATAATTGTTGTCCTCCTTATGCTTTTTTATCGACAAACAACCCGATGAACTCGGTCATTGCCGCATACATATCCAATATTTTTTTTGATGGAATTTCTTTAATAATTTCCTCTGAGTTGTTGTCCACAATGACCGCATAATATTCTTGCAGATCTTCATGGTATTCAAATTGAACATGTGTCTGGGTCGGCTGCAAAAACGTGTTGACTTGGTCGGCGAATTTCTGCAGCTCCTCTTCTTTTAATGGAGTGTTTTGTTCTGCCGGCTCTGTGACAGGCTTTTGCTCCATTTCCACTGTTTTTATATCTTTTGCTTCAATCGGTTTGACGACGGCCTGCGCCGAACTTTCTCCTATACGATCAATCATCGTTTTGCCCCCTCCTTACACTTTTTCTTCATTTATATCGGTCCGCTCTTTGTTTTGTTAAGCAAAATCTGGACAATTCGTCTGATTTTACAAAACGTTTACACCATGTTTATACAGATTCTATATAAGAACCCTATGCTAAAAAGAAAAAAGTGAGGGGATTCTTAGGTGTCTACATGCCAGACGCCATTTCTACAGTAACGGTGAATGGCGAAGATTATTTACTGACGGCTAATGAAGGAGACGCAACGGAATGGGAAGAATTCGTGAATGTGTCGGACTTTGGCGACTGGAAAGAAAATGTGCCAGGCAGCGTGCTGGCTCAAACAGACAAATACGACAAGCTTGAAGTGCTGACTGATCGAGGCACGGATGCCATTTACACGTTAGGAAGCCGCTCGTTCTCAATCTGGAAAGCAGACACGATGGAGCAGGTGTTTGACAGCGGCAGCGATTTTGAAACCATCACAGCCCAGCGGCTGCCGGACTACTTTAACTGGTCAAACGACGATGATGAAATGGACAAGCGCAGTGCCAAAAAAGGGCCGGAACCCGAAGAAATTAAAACAGGCATTATTGACGGAAAGCTTGTGGCCATGATCGGGCTCGAGCGCATCGGCGGCGTTATGACGTAGGATATTTCCAATCCTGAAAAGCCCGTTTTTTTAAATTATACAAACACGCTTGATTTTAGCTAGAAGATAGCCGGCGACGTGGCACCGGAAGGCTTCGATTTTATCCCGGCCGAGAACAGCCCGATGAAAAAGCCGATCCTGCTTGTCGGCAACGAGGTGAGCGGCACCATATCTGCTCTTGAATACCGCGGCACTTCATCCATTGGCAAAAAAGCATTTATAGATGGATTTACAGGTGGAACATTTCGGCCGAACCAGCCTGTTACACGAGGAGAATTAACTGCTTTTTTAGCAAGAAATCTTAATATTTCCGGTTCCGGATCACCTTTTAAAAATGTGCCGGCTGGCAGCCGTTTTGCGGATTCTATTGCGGCGGTTTCTGCCCAAGGACTACTCAGAGGGAAATCCAACGGCACATTCGGGGCTGCTGATTCGCTGACTCGTGCTCAATTTGCGATGATGGTAAGCCGTTATATGCATTCTGTTTGTGAAGATGCTGCATTTGCGTCTTACTGTGCACTTCAGCCATCAACAGTGGCCTACAGGGATATCACAAAAGATCATTGGGCGAATGAAGCCATTTACGCGGTGTCTGCAGCCGGCTTAATGAACGGATACGGGAACAGCGAATTCCGCCTTAAAAAACAGTTACCCGTGCTGAAGCGGTAAAAGTGCTGCATCCATTATTCAGCCGAAATACGCCGGACAAAAAAAGAGCACCATTTACGGGTGTCCCAGTCAATCATTGGACGTTTAACGAAATCGAATCCGCTGTAAAATAAAAAACACTAGCACAAACCAACGCCATGGTTTGTGCTAGTAATCCGATATGAGCATGTATTTTACGCTTTTGCTTTATTTGCTGCGCTAATAATGTCCAATGCTTCTTTTAAATAGTTTCGAAATAATTCATGATTTTCACTCATCGGGAAATGGCCAATACCAACCATTTCAATAAATTCCGCATTTTTTATTTGGCTGGCAGTACGCCGTCCATCTTCAGGGGTAGTTAAATAATCATAGTCTCCTGTAAGCATTACTACTTTTACCTTATCCCCTTGTATTTGGTCAAGCTTTCCTCTTAGGTCGTGATCAACGGAGTAAAAATACAAGTCACCCTTAAAAGCCTCTGATCCTTGAGAGTAATAAAACCATGTCGCCCAGCGATCTTTATCCGGTGATTGTGGAGCCATAAGATCCCACACGCCACTTGCACACACTTGAGCAGCGTTCGCATGTGGATGCTGCCACCAATCCAAATAAAACCCTGGGGAATGGTCAGCAGCTTCTACAGGAATTACAGCGTCAAATCGGTCAGGATAGTAAAGGGCCAACTGAAGAGCCACGTTTCCACCAAAAGACGACCCCATAAAAATAGGGTTTTCCAGTTCAAGTGCATCGCAAAGAGTGACGATAAATTTCGTATAGAAATCAGCAGTTAATTTATACTCCTCTTTCCACCACTCCTGGTTAAGCGGCGGATCGGATTTTCCATGCCGAGGAAGGTCATAAGCAATAACGCGATAGTTTTGAGTGAACTCTTCATCTTCAAGAAGCCCCCGCCACTGATGATTGTGACAACCCGCCGTGTGCTGACAAACAATGGGCTGACCGCTCCCATTTTCCAAATAAAATACTTTGTATTCATCTCCCTCAACCTCAATAGTGACATACCGGCCTGTAACAGGTGAAAACTTAGCTTTTGGCATTATTATTTCCTCCTCATCCATTATATTTAAACTGGTGCACCAACAACTCGAAGAATTTCTAGTTGAGCTGTGAGACACCGAAGATTTTGCATTAAAACAAGCAGGTCACCTTCCAATTTCATGTCACCCTGGAAGCTTGCTGCCCAAATACCATGATACATTGGAGGTGGTGTAGGCATCGCAAACTTTCTCCAAGTATCTGCACTGGCACGAATGGCGAATTGATAATGATCAAGCGGGCCAGGATCAACGTTAATTGTGTCAATTTTCCCTGAATGTGTTCGAATAAGAATCTTTTTTGTTTCCATGTCCAATAAATAGGAGCAGGTAAAAAACTTTCCGTGTGCACTTAATTCTTCATTTCTATCGTTCTCTTCTTGAAAACGAGTGGACCATTCGTACTCTGCAGCAACTGCCATAATTAATTCCTCCTTTTAACTATGCTTTAGTAGAGTGCTTTTATTCCTCTACTACTTTTTATAAATGCAATATGTGTGCCAAAAGGATGAAGAGTTTAATAGAAGGATATTACAGCTTCTTTTATTGTTTTGCCCCTTTAATTTATATGCAGTACCTGTTCCGCAGCACGATCAGTGTCCGGGCATCGGGACATTTTATAAAACGATAAAAGAAAAAAGTCTGTGCAAAATCAGCGGTCACTGACTTTTGCACAGACAATAATACTGTTAGCAATTACATGCTGTACTTTTCTAATTTACGGTATAAAGCACTTCGTGAAATATTTAGCTCTTTGGCAGCTTGTGCCCGATTTCCTTTTGTTTTTCTTAATGCCAATTGGATCTGTTCACGTTCATTTAAAGAGAATATGGATGTTTCATCTACATCCAAAAAGTCTTGGATTTGTAATGTGTCAATTTGGTCTTGGTCATGAAGATAAGTAATTCGCTCAATAAAATTCCGAAGCTCACGTAAATTACCGGGCCATTGATAGCTTTTAAGAAGTTCAATTGCTTGTGGAGTGAAGGTTATGATTTTACGATGAGCTTCTTTACAAGATGAGGAAATCATGCTATTAATCAATGACTCTAAATCTTCCGGCCGTTCTCGTAATGGAGGAAGCTGAACAGTAAATACATTAAGACGATAAAACAGGTCTTCCCTAAATTCCCCCTTTTCAACTAATAATGGCAAAGACTTATGGGATGCTGCAATGAATCGTACATCTACGGGGACAGGAATGGTACTTCCGATTCTTGTTAATTGTTTTTCTTCCAATGTACGGAGAAGAATCGCTTGAAGGTCAAGAGGCATATCAGCAATCTCATCCAAAAATAAAGTACCTCCATTTGCTGCTTCTATTTTTCCGATGTTCCCTTTCTTGTTTGCTCCTGTAAAAGCCCCTGGAGCATAGCCAAATAGCTCAGAAGCAATTAGTTCTTTCGGTAAAGAAGCACAATTTAACGCTATAAAAGGTTTGTTATACCTGCTGCTTTCCTGATGTATTGCCCGCGCCATGAAATCTTTGCCGGTACCGCTTTCCCCTTTAAGAAGAACACTCGCATTGCTTTTGGAAATTTTCACTATTCTATTTAAGGTTTTATTAAACACAGTATTCTTTGTTTGAAAGGTATTATGAATATGTGATTGGTCCTGATGTGTGTTTTTTGCTGTAGAATAGAAAGTTTGCTTATTAACTTCGGGTTTGATTAGAATAATTGTGGCTATGTCTTGATTCCATTTCGTTAATAGCTTTGATTCTATGAGGTATCTTTTCCCCTTCAAAACAATTTCTTCGTTCTTCTCTTTTACTTGATTTTTCAAATAATTAAATATAGAGTGCTCGTTCCTTCTATTCGAAAAATGTTCCTGCTGGAGTAATTGGATAAATTGAAACGCTGACTTATTTTTGTATATCATCCTGCCCCATTTATCAAATGAAAGAATACCAGTGGACTGTAAATTAATATCCCCGGAGTGAATGAGAATTTGGGATAATACTTCTGTCTCTATTCTATTTTTCTCATAATGCATTCTTTCCGCTATAGCCCGTGCCCCTGAAATCGCTAATGTGTACAATTCACGTATATCATTTCCAGGGCCTACCCGACACACATCGAACACACCTACAAACTCGCCATCTACAAAAATAGGGCATGCCGAACAATCCCACACTCGAAAGGCTGTGCAATAATGTTCCATCGCTGATGTGGCCATAGCGGTCCGGGTTCTAAGAGCGATAGAAAGTCCTGTAGAACCGACACTATCTTCCATCCATCTCGCGCCAGGGTAAATCCCCCCGGGATCGCATATTCGCTGCGCTTTTGCATCCGCCATCATCTCAATTAAATACCCATCCGCATCAGCAAGTAAAAGCAAGTAGCCGCCGCCTTTTAAGCAACTGTATAATTCTCTCATAACCGGAGCGGCCGCTGATAACAGATCTTCGTTTTTTTCACGCCTTTTTGCAAATTCATTATTGCTGATATGACTTACTACTTGATCCAATTCATGAGAAATACCTAATTGTTTACACATTCTCCATGAATCTAAAATTTCTTTCCTAATGTCTTTATCCGTTTCTCCGTGGAGTACAAACTGCTGCCATGAAAGCGTAGCATTCAAAGGTTTTCCCCCTTTTAAGTAGGAATGTTGATGTTCAGGTTCGTATCCGGCCGTACTTATCGATGTCTTAAAGTATCAAGCTATACTAGAAAATCCCACACCCGACTATAAAGAAAGCGATTACAAAATAATTCTGAATGTTAAATTTTTATGGCCAAAAGGTCAGAAAGGTGTTTATCTATCTGCTCGGAATAAGCTGTTCCTTCTGCTCCAAACAAAGCGTAGTGGCCACAGATACTTTTAATGACTCTAAATTCACTATTTGGAATTAATGTTTGCTCATCTTCACAATCTTTTGGCGGAAAAAACATATCCGAATCAATAGGCATAACAAAAACTTTTGCTTTGATTCTCCCAAGTGCTTCTTGAAGATCGCCACCTGTCATTCTGCTCACATCGCCCCGCTGCCATTTCCATGCCATCCAAAGAAGGGCATTCGGATCCATTTCACAAAACAAGGGCTCAAGAAAATCATGTATAAATTCGTCTAAAGAGTTCACACCATATAAGCGCCAGGCTTCTTGTTTATAAAATTCAGTGCTCAATCCCATGACACTCCATAATTTAGCATGCCTTTTCAGCCCGGCTGAAACGTCTTTACAGGATTGATAGTTACCGTCATTCCAGTTTGGATCGGATGTAATGGCTTCAATTAGTGTTTCCGCATATAGAAAATCATGTATGGTATTTTTGGCGGTTCCTGCAATCGGCGCTGCCCGTTTAACCATATCGGGATAACGAACTGCCCATTCATAGGTTTGCTGGGCTCCCATTGACCCGCCCACAACGAGAGCTAATTCTTCGATTCCAAATTTTTCAGTAATAAGCTTGTGCTGAGCACGGACATCATCACTGATCCGTACTTTGGGGAAGTTTGCCATGTTTAATGGTGCCGGCGTATTATGCGGAGAGCTTGAAAGCCCATTCCCTAACTGGTTAACGATGATAATGAAATACTTTTCTGGATCCAGCGCTCTTCCGTTTCCTATGTAGGTCTCCATTATTTTACTCGTACCGGAAAACCAGGTTGGAATTAGAATGGCATTGTCTTTTGTTTTATTTAATTCACCAAACGTTACATACGCAAGCTTGCCATTTTGAATGGCACCACCTTCTTCTAACTGAAAATCACCTAAATCATAACTTTCATAAGGCCCATGGATCTCTTGTGTGTAATACTCACTTTTAATCATCCCAACACCTCTTTTTTTGAAAATTCTGAACTATAGGATTATACTATTTTTCTTTATTGCTGTCTATACGAGCTACTCTCATGTTTTTATAGTCTTGTATAAATTTATGAAGGTTTGCTTGCTGTATCGATTTTTACTTTAGTATAAAAAAGTAAGTCATCCTTCAAACCGGCTAAGCGGAGGATTGACTTACTTTCTGGAGATGCCTGAATCCCTAGGGAATTTCCTTTGCAAATCCGTTGATTTTTGCTGCACCGCCGGGCTTTTTAAATCTATTTGATGCCATCATTTGTTGTGTCATTTATGTTTATTTAAAATTTGTTGGCAGCGGCTTTAAACGGGCTTCAATCTGCTCACGTTGTGGCTCTAAAAATGGCGGCAGCGCGAGCGATTCACCGAGATGCTCCAGCTCTTCATCCGTGTCAAAGCCAGGTCCGTCTGTCGCGACTTCAAACAAAATGCGGTTTGCCTCGCGGAAATACAGTGATTTAAAGTAAAACCGGTCCACAAAGCCGGAATTGCCAATGCGTGCCTCACGCAGGCGCGCGATCCATTTGTGCAGTTCTTCTTCATCCTCCACACGGAATGCCACGTGGTGAACGCCTCCGCGTCCCTGCCGTTCAGGCGCCAGGTCGTTGCGCTCTTCCACATGCACCTCCGCCCCGGTACCGCCCTCGCCTGTTTCAAATACAATAACGTCCGGCTGCCCTTCTGCTGGTGACGGATAGCGGCTTACTTCCCGGAAGCCCATCACTTGCGTTAATGTATCCGCGGTTGGATTTAAAGAAGGAACGGTTAAATGAACCGGACCGAGACCGATTATGCCGAATTCAGCTGGAACCGGGCTTTTTTTCCAAGGTGAACCGCCTTGAACACCATCATTTGTTTCATCTGAAATTAAGAAAAAGCGTTGTCCTTCAAAGTCCTGGAATGGCATTGCTTTGCGTCCTCCCTGATCAATGACATCCTGATACGTTACACCAAATTCATTAAATCGATTTTTCCAGTATTCAAGTGCTGCATCATTCGGCACACGGAGTGACAATCCTGAAATAGAGTTGTTGCCATTGTGATTTCTTGCTGCCATCGGAATTTCAAAAAAGGTTAATTCCGTGCCGGGATTTCCTTTTTCATCACCGTAAAATAAGTGATACATAGACGTGGAGTCTTGATTGACCGTTTTCTTAATTAACCGCATCCCTAAAACTTCTGTATAAAACTTCACGTTTTCTGCCGCATTCGCTGTAATCGCCGATACGTGATGAATTCCTTTAAATTCCATGTGATTCACTCCTCAAGATTGTAATTTTTTCAGCAAAAAAAGCAGCTGCTTTTTTTCGTCTATAGAAAGCTTTCCAAACTGATCCGCTTGAAACTGTTCCTGCGCCGGCAGTACGTTATCCAGCAATATACGCCCTTCTTCTGTAAGTGTAATGTATTTCGTTTTCCACTCACGCTTCCGCTGAACCCAGCCAAGCTGCTCCATTTTCGACAGCATATGAGTCATGTTGCCTTTTGTGACGAGCAGTTTTTCAGCCAGATCCCGCTGGCAGATGCGCTCGTTCGCTCCAACCTGTGCCAAAATATCAAACTGAGCGATCGATAAACCCCACTTTTTCAAATGCTGATTCGACCGGCGGATGCTTTTATTGTAAAAACGCGACAGCCGAAACCAGGCCAGAATACTGATCATCCGCTCCCGCTTCTGCACCCTGCTCACTTCCTTTTCATTCATGCTTTCAGTTTAATATTAAACTGATGAACAAGCAACAAAAGCACTGACTTTTTTAAGAGCGGAACTTGTTAATCATCCAGATGGAATCATGAACAGTGTACTCCACGAGCGGGTTTCATAGAATATTTTTAAGTCCGTACCACTAACCTTGAAAAGAATGAAGCTGCTGTTTCTTGCTCGAAAAAGACCTGAACATGATCCGAATCCTTAGTCATTCTGGCAGCGTGAAAGCAGCGAAAATACTAATAATCTACTTCGTGAATTTCTTCAAAGAGGGACCGGTTTTAAACAGTATAAGAAAAAAGAAAGATAGATATCCGTATTGAAGCGAAACTAAAACAGCCAGCCACCGGTCCAATACCGGCAGCTGGCTGTTTAAAAGATGTTTTGATTCCTATCTCAAAAGCGTGGATAGTTTTCAAAGAGGAGCTCCATAACGCAGCCAAGCACTCTGCAGACATATCAGGTGAACTTTCATTTTCAATCCGACTGTTCAAGGTTTCTTGTTTTTGTTCTCAGGCTAATTTTCTATTTATTGCTGTTTTTTTCGATACGAGATAAATACCAAGCGCACTGAAGAATGTAAGTACCAATGAGAAAATCGTTTCTGTCATCCCAATTAAAAATAATGATAATGGATAAACGGAAGCATCAATAAAAAAAACAGCTTTGGTCAGGGAAACACCATAATGGTCATGCAACATTTTTCCAAGCATCGATCCACCGCCGAGGCTGGCGTTCATGCTGGCTAAAATTCCAAGTGCAACACCCATCCACAATCCGCCAACAGCGCTGCCAATCCAAATGTTCTGAATGCCATACGCAAGAAGCGGCTCTTGCAGAAATCCGATCAGCAAAGAAACGGTTAGCATGGAAATAGCCGACTTGTAGAATAATTCTTTGTAAAAGAAAAAAGCCGTTATAAATAATGGCATATTTAAAAGAAAAATACCGAGCCCTATGTTAAATTCATATAAATAATACCCCATTTGACTTAAACCGGTCATGCCGCCGTTCATAATTTGATTCGGAACAGCGAATAAAATATTTCCTATAGCAAAAAACAAAATCGCCAAAAAAATGAAAAAAGATTGCTTAATATTTTTTTTGTTGAAATGCCCGGCCATTTGGCTGTGCTTTCTTCTGTTTTCACTCATGATATAAGTTCTCTTTCCTCCACGGTTTAAGTGATTTTCACTTCAAACGGCAGCTCTTTATTTTCTATACCAGCAATTAAATTTTCAGCTGCAATGAGCGCCATTTTTGTTCTTGTGGCCACACTTGCGCTTCCGATATGCGGCAGAACCGTGACATTCGGCAATGTCAGCAGAGGGTGGCTTGTAGAGACAGGCTCCTCCTCAAATACATCCAGCCCCGCAGCCCAAATTTCTTTACTTTTAAGCGCCTCGAACAATGCAGTTTCATCGACATTTGTGCCGCGTGATGAGTTAATAAACACAGCGCTTCGCTTCATACGCTTAAATTGTTTTTCTCCCATTATGTACCCTGTTTCAGCCGATCCCGGCGCTAAAAGTACAACGAAATCGGATCTCGTCAACAGTTCGTCCAGTGAACAATAGGAAGCATTCAAATTCTCTTCCATTTCAGGACGGCGGTTCCGATTGTGATATAAAATATTCATATTAAAGCCCGCTGCCCGGCGTGCCACACCTTCACCAATCCGCCCCATGCCAATAATGCCGATCGTTGCACCGTAAATATCCTGTCCGGTCAGCAGCATAGGCCCCCAGCTCTTCCAGCGGCCCTGCCGTACATAATCAGAGCCTTCCACGACTCTTCTTGCAGCTGCCATCAATAATGCAAAAGTTAAGTCAGCCGTCGTTTCTGTCAAAATACCCGGCGTATGCCCAACAGCAATTCCTCTCCGTACAGCTTCTTTAACATTTATATTATCAAACCCGACTGCCATCGTGCTAATCGCTTTTAAATTTGGCGCCTGATCGAGCAGCGCTTTATCGATTCGGTCCCCCACGTTTGTGTACAGGCCTGCCGCGTCTTTTATTTCTTCCGATAAGATTTCGTAAGGCATTGGCAGCTCCTCGTAATCCCACATGTAAATCTCTCCATGCGCTTTTAGACGTTCAAGCGCTTGTTCCGGTATCTTTCTTGTCACAACAATTTTGCGTTTATTCATGCTATCCCTCCTAAAATGAAGAGGAACAGCAAATGTGCTGTTCCTTCGTGAAATTTATATAGTGCGCTTCGGTGCAAGTTCAATTCCTTGTCGAATTGCTTCTTTTAAGCTTAGTTCATCCGCAATTCCTTTTCCAGCAATATCAAAAGCAGTACCATGGTCCACGCTTGTACGAATAATCGGCAAGCCAACCGTGATATTTACGCCTGACTCAAGGCCAAGTACTTTGACAGGACCATGCCCTTGATCATGATACATGGCAACCACAATATCAAAATCACCGCGAACCGTTCGGAAAAATAGTGTATCCGCTGGCAGCGGACCGACAACGTGAATTCCTTCTTTTTGTGCCTTTTCTACTGCAGGAATAACTTTTTCCTCTTCTTCACCGTAGCCGAACAGGCCATTTTCTCCGGCATGTGGATTAATCCCGCAAACGGCAATGCGCGGTTCTTTGTAGCCCGCTTTAATAAGTGTAT
Source organism: Domibacillus iocasae (assembly GCF_001750285.1). Taxonomy (GTDB): domain Bacteria; phylum Bacillota; class Bacilli; order Bacillales; family Domibacillaceae; genus Domibacillus; species Domibacillus iocasae. Next base: position 81,705 of record NZ_MAMP01000006.1, on the reverse strand, counting down.
CATGTGCGAGCTTAATAACCGTATACACGCGAGAAGGGTTGATTTTCTTTACAGCATCTATAATACCAACATGAGTCGTCACATGAATGACTTTTAAATTCGGTGCAGACAGCATCATTGAAAAATCTTCTGTATTTGTCAGTGTAGCGAGAATTTCCGTATGGCCCGGATAAATATGTCCACCTTTATGCAGCGCTTCTTTATTTAAAGGCGCTGTACAAATTCCATCAATTTTCCCTTCATTCGCCAATTTGATCGCTCTTTCAAGATAGCGGAATGCTGCATTGCCTGCTTTTGCGGAAATTTGCCCGAATGGCAGGTCTTCCGGCAGCAAGTCTAAATCAACACACTCGACAATTCCGTATTCAAATGTCGCTTGATCAGGGGAAGAAATCCGTTTTACTTGTGCGTGATTATTCACAATTTTTCCGGCTCTCTCCAGCATTTTTGCATCTCCAATAACAAATGGAGCACATGCGTCATACACTTTTTCATCCTTCAGCGCTTTCATAATAATTTCAGGCCCTACACCGGCGCCGTCACCCATTGTAATCCCGATTATCGGCTTATTCATTGACATGCCGTCATCACTCCCCTCGTCTTTTAAAAAGCGCTTTGCAAGAGTTCTTCAAATCCTTTTTGTGTCGGAACCCGTGGATTGTTGCGGACTAATCGAGCAATCTCTAATGCTTTTTCTGCGATGGAAGGAATGTCCTCTTCTTTAATACCAATTTGTGATAAATGAGTCGGCAAGCCAATGTCTTTTAATAACTGCAGTACGGCATCCCCAGCAGCCTGTGCTTTTTCCTTTACCGAGAGCCCTTCAGCAGCTACACCGAAAGCATCTGCGATATTGCCCATTTTTTCCGTTTCAATTGCTGCATTAAATTTCATTACATACGGCAGTAACAGCCCTGTTACTTCTCCATGAGGTGACTTCACCAATCCGCCGATAGGATAAGCGAGCGCATGTGCAGCGGCTGTTCCCGCATTTGAAAACGCCATGCCGGCAAGCAGACTGCCAGCGAGCATATTTCCTCTCGCTTCTACGTTGCTTCCCTGCTGTACAGCAAGCGTCAAGTTGTCAGCGATCAGCTTAATCGCATGCAGAGCAAGTGCATCACTAATTGGAAGTGAGCCCTGGAATAAAATATTTCCTTCTGCTTGAATGTACTGTGATTTTTTCGCTGTGTATGCCTCTACTGCATGAGACAGTGCATCGATCCCTGAGCATGCCGTCACATATGACGGGAGACCAAGGGTCAATTCCGGATCAAGAAGTGCTACCGCCGGACGCAAGTAATTATCAGAAATACCAGCTTTAATATTGTTTTCTGTATCTGTTAAAACGGCTACAGATGTTACTTCAGAACCTGTACCTGCTGTTGTTGGAATCGCAATAAGCGGTGCAATTGGTCCAGGAATCTGGTTTTCCCCACCGTAATAATCGAGCGGGTGTCCACCATATTTAATAAGCAGCGCAGCGATTTTCGCCATATCGATACTGCTGCCGCCGCCAAGTCCGATAATCGCATCTGTTTCCATTTGTGATTTCGCAAATTCATAGCATTCAATTGCACTTGAAACAGGCGGCTCCGGCACTACTTTATCATATACCACCACGTTATAATCAGCGTCTTTCAGAAGGGTAATAATCCGATCCGCAATGCCTGCGTTGACAATCCCTGGATCCGTGACCAATAAAACATTTTTTGCATTTAATCGTTTTAAAATAGAATCAAGCTGCTGTACCGCTCCATTGCCAAATACAATTCTCTCTGTGGAGAAAAATTCCCAAATATTTCTCATTTTTCATTCTCCTTATAAATTAATTACAACGATTTTTTCGTCTGTCATTTCCTGTACCGCATAACGAGGACCTTCTTTACCAAAGCCGCTGTCTTTTACACCGCCATACGGCATAACATCTGCCCGGTACGTAGATACATCATTAATGATGACTCCGCCAAATTCCAGCTCGAGTGCAGCACGCATAGCTAACTGAATATTTGATGTAAATAATCCAGCCTGCAAGCCAAAACGGCTGTCATTTGCTTGATCAAATGCATCTTGAATTTCTGAAAAAGGAATAATCGTAATAACCGGCGCAAATACTTCCTGACACACTACTTTCATATCCGGCTTCACATCCGCTAGAATGGATGCGTCAAGGATGCTGCCATTTCGCTGTCCCCCAAAGAGCACTTTTGCACCCTGTTCTTCAGCTTCACGAATCCATTCTTCTGCACGCATTGCTTCTTTTTCAGAAATCATCGGTCCGATGTCCGTTTCCGGATCTTCCGGATTGCCTACACGCAGTGAACCGGCAACCTTTACCGCTTTCTCTACGAACGACTCGTATACATCCTCGTGAACATACACACGCTGCACAGAAATGCAGGCTTGTCCGGCATTTGAATATCCCCGTGTTACGCATAGTTCTGCTGCTTTATCAAGATCAGGTGCATCATTATGTACAATGTTAGGAGAGTTGTTTCCAAGTTCCAATGTCAATCGGCGGAGTCCTGTTGTGCTCTTAATATGGCGTCCTACCCCGGGGCTTCCTGTAAATGTGAAATGGGCGATTCTTTCATCTTCCAATAAATATTGTCCCGTTTCACGGCCAAGACCATTAACCACGTTAAAGAATCCTGCCGGCAAGCCCGCTTCTGTTAAAATTTCTGTCATTTTGCAGGCGATAATCGGCGTTACCTCAGCTGGTTTTAAGACAATCGTATTTCCTGCCGCAATAGCAGGCCCGATTTTATGAACAGTAAGATTAAACGGGAAATTAAATGGTGTAATCGCTGCAACAACGCCAACCGGGACACGCACAGTAAAAGCAAGCTTTCCATCGTTGCCAGGCTGTCCAAGCGGAATTCCTGTGCCAGCGATTCGTTTCGCTTCTTCTGCCGATGCAATAAACGTTTGGATGCCGCGGTCAATTTCAGCGCGTGCATCTTTCAAAACTTTCCCGACTTCCCGAACAAGAATAAGCGCAAGCTCCTCTTTGCGTTCTTTAAAAATGTCAGCAGCCCGCATTAAAATCTCATATCTCTCATAAGGGCTCAGCTTTTTCGTGCGGAATGTTTCAAGTGCATTTGTTACCGCTTGATCCACTTCTTCACGTGATGCTTTTCCGATATGTGCATATTCCTCTCCTGTAAATTTATTGATCACAGGGAGTGTTTCTTGTGACGTATGCCATTCACCATTAATATATTGACCGTATGTACTCACTTGTGAATTACTCATTTATATCATCCCTCCATTTTTATTCATGACTCCATTTTGGAAAATACCCATTTTCATCAAAAACGATTTCTTCTGGCTCACCTATAATTTCAATGTGATCCAGGTTAGCGATCTCAGGAAGCAACGATTCCGACACATATAAATATTCGAGATGAAGCGTATTTGGAATGCGCATAAATCGCATATTTTCCGATTCAATTCCCCAATTGGCGCGAGTTGCCGCTGTTATCGCTTCACGATCATTTTCCATAACAATTGGTATCATTGCCCGACTGAGAAATGTACTTGTGATCACATTTTCATTCATTTTTTGATGGTTTACTTGATCAAATAGCCGCTTTGTCGTTAAATCTGCAAGACCAATACCGAGTGCATTTCCATGTGATTCCTCACTTACATTACTGGCTACAATGTATTTAATACGAGGAGATACCGGCTCCTCAACACCAAGAATGCGGATTCGGCCGATAATATTCGTATCCATCCCGGTTCCGCTGTAGTTTTTGCCGATTTCGTCTACAACGAGAACATCAATGTCCTCTACAGGGAGCCTCGGCATAAGCGCTGCTGACGTTTCAAGCAGCTCCGCTTCCCTTTTTTGAATGGACTCGGTCGGGATCGCTTCCAAAATGGCTGTCTGCTCAAATGCATTTTCTAAAATCGCGACTCCGCATAAAATCTTTGTTTTCTCGAACAACACGTTCGCCACTTCTGGCATAATATCTCGAATTCCATGCACACCATGGCTATGAATAAGCAATGCCTGCTTATGTTTGCCAAGACCAATGGCAGCCATTTTCATCAAGCCGCTTTCAATGCCAATAGGTGATTTAAAATCGGTGTGTACTTTGACGCGTCCCATTAAAATAATACCGTCTGCTTCCCATGCGTTTTGATCGATGTGCACAGACATGCCATCCGGTGTATCGCCTACATGCACGACATCCATCGAGGAAAGAATTGGGGCACCACAGAAATCTTCTGTAATACCCAGGCTGTTCAGCACTTCAACCTGTCCTTCTGCTGTAGCCCCGCCGTGACTGCCCATCGTCGGTACGATAAAGGGTTCTGCTCCCAATTGTTTCAGTTCATCTGCACACGCCCGGATAATCTCTGCAATATTCGCAATGCCGCGGCTCCCTGCTGTAATCGCAATTCTCATTCCCGGTTTTACTTTTTGAGCAAGCTTCACACGGGCAAGTTGCTGTGCAATTTCTGCCTCAATGTTTTCCACAACGGGACCTTGAAAATGCTGCTTGACTTTAACGATACGAGGAAATTTCACTACTTGTCGAACCTCCACCGCTGCAAGCTGATAACAAAACCATTGATGATACTGCCATTACGCCTAAAAACTTTTTCATTTCTTTGACCTCCCTATGATAAATCGTTCATTTTATTCATCGCATTCACTAAGGAGTGCGGATTTCCAAATGCTCCTGCCTTTGTGACAACAGGCAAGCCTTTTAATGTCCCATCTAATATTTCACAAAATGGAATCCCTTCTTCTGCCTCATCAACAATTTGAAGACTCTCCACACCCAGCTGTTCAAATGTGCGGTATGCGATATCGCCGCCGGTAAGTATAAGACCTGAAACCTCACAATCATCTAAAACAGAAGCCGCAATTTGACCGAGTGATAAAGCAATCATATTCCCGATCTCCATTCCATTTTTACCATTCCACTTTTGCAGCTGCTGCCTTATTTCCTCAGAATCATTTGTTGTTAAAACAGGGGCATATCCCTTTTTCAATACATCAATAATCTCTTCGACCATTTGTTTCATCTCTTTTTCTCGAAGTTCATGGTTTACTAAATTTAGAGGCTCAGCCGCAACAATCTGTACACGATCTTGAGATGCAAGAGACTGAATTTGACCTCTGGTGATAGCGCTTACACTTCCCGCAATCGTCAAAACAGAAAATGTTTCTTTCGTCTTTCTATTTAATTTTCCTTGTATGCAACTCGGTTTTTGTTCAAATGTTTCCGCAAAGCTTTCGGCTAAACCAGCAGAGCCCACCCAAAGGACTTTCAAGCCACTTTTCCCCACAGCGTTTGTAACCGTTATCAAATCAGATTGTAAAAAACCGTCACACACAATAATCTTTTCATTTCGCTGAAGGCTCCTGTGTATGTGCTCTACAATTTCGTTTTTTCTAATTTGATTAATGTCTAGATGACTGATTTTCCTGCTGCTCTGACTGCCAATCAATGTTGGGATATGTGAAGTTTCCACAGGGCATTTCGGGTCCTTTGCTATTTCTGAATCTTCCAGCAGACAGCCATTAACAATGTGGTACCCGCCCACCGTCACTCTTCCGTTTTTTGGATAAGCAGGAAGAACAATTGCTATATCAAATAAATTACTGTCCAATAATGCATCAATTTCTATTCCAATGTTCCCGCGCAATGTTGAGTCAATTTTTTTATACACATGAGGAAATGAATAAATGGTCAAATATTCTGAAATATTTTTTATTTTCTGGAAAGCTTGCTCTGCGCTCAATGACCTTGTTTCTGCATTTATGACGACGACGTCTGCCACATTCTGCTTATCAATTTTTTCAGTTCTTAATAGAGAAATTGTGCAAAATCCTTTTTTTGCAAACTGGACGCCTGCATCATTAGCCCCTGTCAAATCATCTGCAATAATTAATAAACTGCTCACTTCATTTATCACCTGCCATCTTTTAAAACGTTTTCATTTTTTGCTACTTTCTGCAATTATCATATATCAGCATGTTGCATATTACAATACATTTCTCGAAAATTTTATAAAAAATGTTTAATTTTGATACATTTCTGTTTTTTTGTTGCTTTTTGTTTTATTTAGAAACACAAAAAAATAACGAATTTTCATTCGTTATTTTTTGTTTCTTCTTTAATTTTCCGCCATAAAGTTGATCGATTAATTCCGAGCCTTTTTGCGGCGCGCGACTGATTGAACCCTTCTTCTTCCATCACTTGATTAATAATTTCTTTTTCAAGTTCGCCTAATGTTTTATTGTTTATGTTAATTAAAGAGCTAGTAAGGTCACTATTATCATTTTTTAAAAATAACTCATCTAAAATCTTGCCCACATCATTTTTTTCAATAAAAGAGCCTGTGGTTTCCATACACATTCTTTCTATAATGTTTTTTAATTGCTGAATATTCCCTGGCCATTTTGCTTTTTTTAACTGATTCATTACCTCTGGACGGACCCCGACAATCTGCTTGCCAAGCCTCGCATTAAAAGATGCGATAAACCAGAGAACTAATTCAGACATATCCTCAGGTCGATTCCGCAGCGGCGGGATCAACAGAGTGGCTCCATTTATAAGATGAAACAAATCTTCACGAAATTGCCCTGTCTCTAATTTGCTGTTTAAGTTAAAAGAATTAGCAGAAATAATCCGGACATTTACCGGAATGGCATGTGTTCCATTAATGCGCGTCACCTTGTTTTCTGTCAGTACATTTATTAATTTCGCCTGGATCGACAGTGGAAGCTGGCCAATGGCATCAATAAAAAGTGTTCCGTTGTGTGCAGCTTCAAATACCCCTTGCTTCTGCTCCGCTCCCTCAAAACCAAAGATTTCTTTTTCCAGTTGCTGTTCTGAATACGCTTCACAATTCAAAAAAACAAAAGGAAAATCTTTCTGGGCGCTTTCGTTGTGAATGGCTTGTGCAAGACTTTGTTTTCCAGTCCCCGGCTCGCCGTAAATAAGAATTCGAGTATTCGTTTTACTGAGTTCATTAGCTGCACTGATTTGCCGTTTCATTTCCTCATTTATTGCTACTAAATTATTAAAGTGCATTTTAGGCTGTGCAGAATGAGTAAATAAACTGCGTCTAATTCGACTTTCAATCCTTTGAACCTCTTTCGTTTCTTCTAAAATCAAAATATCTCCTAACATATTTCCTTGGCGTTTCAGTGGAAGCCTTCTTAGAACATATTGTTCTCCTCCAAGGATACAAATTGTCTCAGTGAGTTCCAGATTAGAACGAAACAAATCCTCTCTATACAGCTGTGGTATAACCTTGATCAACTTTTGGCCCTTTATCTCTGATTCTTTTAAACCAAGAAACTTCTCTGCTTTATCATTAAGCATTTGAATATCCCCATGGCTGTCAATGCCAACAAGACCTTCCGGATATCCTTTTATGACACTTTCAAAAAATTCACGGTTTACTTTTTCGTTCTTTGTATAAAAATCTATTTGTTCTGCTTCATAGATAGAATCCTCTACCGCTTCTCGACCTGATGCAATAAGAATGGCATTCAATCCGAATGAAGTAGCAACAGATGTTGTAATAACGTCACCGATAATAACCTGAACGTCTTCTTTAAGCGCTTTTTTGATACCAATTTCAATTTCATTTTCTTCGTTAATTGGAAAGAAGGATAAATTCATTTCCAGCAGCGTTCCAATGACATCTGCTCCTTGAATCGTATTAAAATAGCTCATTAAGCCTATTTTCCCTGAATAACCTCTTAAAAGAGTCAATGTTCTAAGAATGTCATAGCCAGTAATTTTCACTTCAACGACGGGCAGGGAACAATGTTTTCGAAGAAGATGAGCCGTTGCGCCCCGGCTTATGATAACATCATACCCTTCATTCTCCAGCTCTTTTGCAATTGACAGCCCTTTATAAAGATCTCCAACCTCTATATGTACGTCCTTTTTTAACCCACTGGCCACTTCAAGAAATAAATCCTTCAATCCTTCATAAGGAGCAACCACTAAAATTCTTGCCATACTTACGCCTCTTTTCCGAAAGCTATATAACCGTTGCATTTTGCTACACTCATTGTATAGTGAAAATTATAAAAATACAACATCGCTTAATATTTACAATGAATTTTTTGAGTAAAAGCACGTTTTCAGCTTTGAAATTTTATTTCGGTCTAGTACGCCTCCTGAATAATTTAAGTTTTTCCCTGCTCTTTTTCCTGTGGCTTGCGCGGGCCGCCCCCTTCAATCAGCATAGTATTCAGTTCTTCGAAGTCCGGCCAACTTCATTGATATCCAACCGTCCAAAAAGAGAAAAGACTGCCACTAATTATTTTGTGACAGTCCTAAACAAACTTCTTTATAATTGCACGTTTCACAGCGCCGCTCGTATTCTGTTCTTGGAAAGTCCCTCAGCTCAACTGGTTCATTGGAGATCATATCAAGCTGGTAGCGGCGCATCATGTGAATGCTTTGTTTCATTTTTTGAAGCATAATTTCAATGTCCGCTTCACTTAGTTGATATGACTTTTGCACGCCGGTCAGCACGTATTCGTTGCGGATTTCAATTTCTTCCACGCTTGCGCCATATTTTTGTATAATGTAATATGCATACAGCGCCAGCTGGCTCCGGTCATCGTCCGCTTCTTTACCGGTTTTCCAGTCAACAATCACCCATTTGTCCGCTTCCAGGTCCCGATACAATAAATCCATGACGACAAAGATTTTGACACCGTCCACTGTCATAAACCGAAATTCTTCAGCTTGCTGGAACTGCATCGTCTGCGGGCGTTCGGTTATGTCGCGAAATGAACCGCTCCAAAGCAAATTTTTAAACACAATGTGCAGGCGGCGTCTGTATTCTTCCGCTTCCATTCGGTTCAACTCGCCGCCGTAATACATATCGTACAGCATATGAAACCGGGCTGGTTTTTGCATCCATTGCCGCTTCTGGTCGCGTGAATCGGTATACGCCCGGTTCATCATGCCACGTGCTTGTCCGATCAATTCCGATTCCGTCATGACATGCCCATGCTCTAGAAAAAGACGGACCGCTTTTTCGGCCAGTTCATGCACAATTTGTCCAAATGCGATCGGCACATTTTTCAGCTTTTTCAGCCGGTATACGTGCTTCACAGATTCATCGGCATCATACAGCCAGCCGTTATGACCCGCATAATAGTCATATCCATATTTCCGTGCGCACGTCATCAACGTTTTATGCCGCGAAAACGACCAGGAAAACTCGGGGAATTCTTTTACCTCAAACATGGTTCCGTCTCCGTATCTCCAGGAATACTTTAATCATGCCGTACGTCACGTCCTCAGGCACCAGCTCTTTAATTGGCTTCAGCCGGTCCGCCCCTGCTTCATCAACCGCTTTTTGAATCGCTTCGTGGTAATGGGACGGCATAAGAAGGTCGAGATTCACATTCAGCCCTTCTTCCATACACTGAATTAAATGGTTTTCCACAGTGCTGACCGTTAGTTCCCGCTCAGCCGCGATTGCTTCAGCAGACATTCCTTTTTGGTGCATTTCGAGCGTATCCAGGTACGAATTTACAGACTTTTTCTTCGGGGCGGCGACCGGCTCGGCAGTCAAATCTTTTTGCCGCTCTGGATTCGCTTCCCTGTACACTTTTATTTCCTGCAAAAACGCTTTGCCGTATTTCGCCATTTTGCTTTCACCGACTCCGCTGACCGTTAAGAAATCTTCTTCATCCATCGGCAGCTTTGCGCACATATCATGCAGGGTCTTGTCGGAAAAAATAACAAATGGCGGCACACCCGCGTCTTCTGCAATCTCTTTCCGCAGAGTGCGCAGCACATCAAACAATGGATCGTCTGTTGCAATTCTTTTCGTCCGAACCGCTTCTTTTCGCATAACAGATTGTTTGCCAAGCAAAACATCGCGTCCCTGCTCCGTCACAAAAATGGTCGGAAACTGCTTTTGCTCCACCCCGATGAGTTCCTGCGAAATTAAAAACTCAATAAAATTGGTCACATCTTTTACGCTCTGCTTTTTCAAAATACCGTACGTCGATAATTCATCAAAGCCGAATTCAATCAATTTTTTATTGCGTGACCCGGTCAGCACCTGGGCAGTCATCGCCTTGCCGAATCGCTGTCCCATCCGGATGACGCAGGAAAGAACCATTTGTGCTTCTTTCGTAACGTCGACGCTGTCCCTTGAATCGGTGCAGTTGCCACAGCGCCCACACGGCTTCGGATACGGTTCGCCAAAGTATGAAACGATAAACTGCTGCAGGCACTTTTCGGTATGACAATAGTCGACCATTCCCTGCAATTTTTCCAGCTCTTGCGGAATGCGGTCGCGCTCAAGTGACTGGTCAATTAAAAAGCGCTGCGTCTGCACATCCTGTGATGAATAGAGGACAATGCATTCACTGTCGAGTCCATCCCGCCCGGCACGTCCCGCTTCCTGATAATAACTTTCCATGTTTTTCGGCAGCTGAAAATGAATCACATAACGGATATTTGACTTGTCAATTCCCATTCCAAACGCATTTGTCGCCACCATCACAGTCGCTTCATCCGTTAAAAACCGGTCCTGCTCGCTGACCCGGTCGGCGTCCCCCATGCCGCCGTGATAGCGGGCAACCGAAATGCCGCTCTTTTGCAGACGTTCGTACAATTGGTCAACGGTTTTACGTGTAGCCGCATAAATAATGCCGGATTCTTTTTCGTTTTTCTTTAAGTAGTCTTTTAAAAAGCCATTTCGGTCTTGTCCTTGAATAACGGAAAACGATAAATTTTTCCGTTCAAAGCCGGTAATCACCGTATTTTTTTCTTTGATTGAAAGAAGCCGGCAAATGTCTTCCCGCACGTGCGGCGTCGCAGTTGCTGTCAGTGCCAGTACCGCCGGATCGTTCGGAAAAAGCTCTGCCATGCGCTGAATATGACGGTAGCTCGGCCGGAAGTCATGTCCCCATTGGGAAATACAATGGGCCTCATCCACCGCAATAAGCGGAACCGTCAGCTGCTTCAGCTGTTCTACAAACGAGTACGATTCAAGCCGCTCGGGCGCAATATAAAGAAGTTTATATTCCCCATTCCGTGCAGATTTCATCGTTTCATATAAATCCGCACTGCTTAGCGAGCTGTTTATGTATGCCGCCGGAATGCCTGCCGCAAGCAGCGTGTCCACCTGGTCCTTCATTAAAGAAATGAGCGGTGACACGACAATCGTTGTACCTTCTAACACGAGCGCCGGAATTTGGTAGCAGATCGACTTCCCTCCGCCTGTCGGCATGACGCATATTGTATTTTCGCCGCCCAGCACTTGTGAAATCGCCTGCTCCTGGCCTGTCCGGAATGAATCGTAGCCGAAGTGCGACTGCAAAAAACTGCGTGCTTGATCCAGCATGAAAACACCTCTCTGTTTTTTCTTTCATTGTAGCACAAAAAGTACAAGGCGGACGTTCAGGCCCGACAAGTATAAGCCGTCTGAAACCAGGATTATTTGAAAAACGAAAAGTGATTGTCACCCACCCACAATAGAGCGCTTACATTTTTAGCTTCCTTCCACATTGTGAATATACTGAAACGAGCATACAGTATGAATAAGGACATCATTCCGTTTAGGAGGTGCTTTTTATGGAAGCGGTGACGAGAGATTTTTTTTTATTTCTTTCTAAAAACAAAACACTAAACCAATTGGCTAAAAACAGATGCAGCCACTTCGCCACCGGTAAAATTATTGGCGGAACTGATTTTGCGAGTTCCATCGCCTGTATTAAAGCATTAAACACGCAAGGCTTATCTGTTACAGTTGACCATCTTGGTGAATTTGTGGACTCTCCTGAAATAGCAGCCGAACGGACCGAGGAATGCATTGAAACGATTAAAATGATTTACACTGAAAAGCTTGACTCCCACGTGTCGCTGAAAATGACATCACTTGGCCTTGATATCGACCGGAATCTTGTCGTACAGAACATGACACGAATTTTAGAGACTGCGGAGCAATACGATATTATGGTCACGATTGATATGGAAGATGTCACCCGCTGCCAGGCGACAATCGATTTGTTTAAACAATTCAAAGATCTTTATAAAAATATCAGCACGGTGCTGCAGGCATATTTATACCGAACAGAGCAGGACCTTGCTGAGTTAAGCAAAATGAAGCCATTTTTACGCCTCGTCAAAGGCGCTTATAAAGAAAGCCCTAAGCATGCCTTTCCGGACAAAGCGGACGTAGACACCAACTATATGAAGCTCATTGAAAAAAGCCTGCTTGCCGGCAACTATACCGGCATTGCGACGCATGATGAAAACATGATCGAATTTACCAAAACGATGCAGCGGAAACATCATATTCCGCTGGACCAGTTTGAATTTCAAATGCTGTACGGTATGCGCACGAACTTACAGCAGGCACTTGTTAAACAAGGCTATCGTGTCCGCGTCTACGTCCCATACGGCATGGACTGGTACGGATATTTTATGAGACGGCTGGCGGAACGGCCCGCAAATATTGCCTTCGCTTTTAAAGGCATCATCCAAAAATAACGAGGAGTGATTTTTATGATTCCATATAAACATGAACCGTTTACGGATTTTTCCAAAGAAGAAAATCAGACTGCTTATAAAAAAGCAATTAACAAAGTGGAAAAGGGGCTTGGCGGGCACTACCCGCTTGTGATTGGCGGAGAGCGCATCTCAACAGAAGAAAAAATTGTTTCCTTCAACCCGGCGGACAAACAGGAAGTCATCGGTTCTGTGTCAAAAGCGGATCAACGCTTGGCAGAAAAAGCAATGCAGGCCGCATCCGACGCGTTTGGAACGTGGAAAAAAGTTTCGCCGGATATCCGGGCAGATGTGCTGTTTAAAGCAGCGGCAATCGTTCGCAGACGCCGCCACGAATTTTCAGCGCTGCTGACAAAAGAAGCCGGCAAGCCGTGGCGTGAAGCGGATATTGATACCGCAGAAGCAATCGACTTTATGGAGTATTACGCACGCCAAATGCTGGAACTTAAAAACGGTGCGCCGGTGCTCAGCCGTCCCGGTGAATTTAACCGATACAGCTACATTCCGCTCGGCGTCGGCATTGTTATTTCACCGTGGAATTTCCCGTTTGCGATTATGGCGGGGACAACGGTCGCATCGATTGTCACTGGCAACACCGTTTTATTAAAACCGGCTTCCACGACACCGATTGTCGCAGCGCGGTTTGTGGAAGTACTAGAAGAAGCGGGACTTCCGCCAGGTGTTGTTAACTTTGTTCCCGGCAGCGGCGCAGAAGTCGGCGATTACCTGGTTGACCATCCGAAAACACGATTTATTACATTTACTGGCTCACGTGACGTGGGACTGCGCATTTTTGAACGGTCATCGAAAATAAGCGAAGGCCAAATTTGGATGAAGCGCCTCATCGCGGAAATGGGCGGCAAAGATACGATTGTTGTCGATAAAGAAGCGGACCTTGATCTTGCGGCCGAGTCGATCGTCCAGTCCGCTTTTGGCTTCGCCGGCCAAAAATGCTCTGCCTGCTCTCGCGCGGTCATTGTTGAAGATGTATACGATGAAGTGCTCGAAAAAGCGATCGCCTTGACCAAGGAACTGACGGTCGGCAATCCGGTTGATAATCATTTTGTCGGTCCAGTTATTGATCAGGCGGCATATGACAAAGTCATGAGTTATGTTAAAATTGGTGAGGAAGAAGGACGCATTGTGACCGGAGGAACCGGGGACGATACAGCCGGTTATTTTATTCAGCCGACGATTGTTGAGGGTGTGGCGCCGGATGCCCGCTTAATGCAGGAAGAAATCTTTGGCCCGGTCGTCGCCTTTTCAAAAGCGACGGATTTTGATGAAGCGATTAATATTGCCAACAATACCGATTACGGCTTAACGGGTGCGGTCATTACGACAAACCGCTTTAACATGGAAAAAGCGCGCGAAGAATTCCATGTCGGCAACTTGTACTTTAACCGCGGCTGTACCGGCGCGATTGTCGGCTACCAGCCATTTGGCGGCTTCAACATGTCCGGCACTGATTCAAAAGCCGGCGGTCCTGATTACCTCCAGCTTCACATGCAGGCAAAAACAACATCAGAAATGCTTTAAAAAAGGAGGCTGTCTCTTACGCTGCCATCGCCGGCTTAAGAGACGCCTCTTGTTTAAATGGAAGGCGCAATTCCTCAGATTTCCGGCGTATTTCTCACTCATTCCAGTGCGATACAAAAAATGAACGGCGTTATACATCCTAGATATAACCAGATCGCACCGTTCGTGTTAAAAAATGCGCCACTTTTTTGGTTATCGCGCCCCTCCATCCATATGCATTTATATTGAAGCAGCCTTTTCCTTTTTCTTACTCTAAAAACCAATTGAAAGAAGGGATTTATTTGGTCGATACTTCATTAATTGTCTCGATCGTTGTATACATGTCCGGCATGCTCTTAATCGGCTACTATGCGTACAAACGAACATCGAACTTATCAGATTACATGCTCGGCGGACGCGGACTTGGCCCTGCTGTTACAGCTCTTTCCGCTGGTGCTTCCGATATGAGTGGCTGGCTCATGATGGGCTTGCCCGGTGCCATGTACGCAAGCGGCATCAGTGCCTCGTGGATCGCCATCGGCTTAACCCTCGGTGCCTGGGCGAACTGGCTGTATGTGGCACCCCGCCTGCGTATGTATACGGAAATTGCTGGAGATTCGATTACGATTCCAGCTTATCTTGAAAATCGGTTTCAAGACCGGTCAAAAATTATCCGTCTCGTTTCTAGTCTCGTTATTATCGTCTTTTTCACCTTTTACATCTCATCTGGCATGGTATCTGGAGGCGTTTTGTTCGAGACTACGTTCGGCCTCGATTACCATATCGGTTTATGGATTGTCGCCGGTGTTGTCATTGCGTATACGCTTTTCGGCGGATTTTTAGCGGTCAGCTGGACCGACTTTGTACAGGGAATTATTATGGTGTTAGCACTCGTATTAGTCCCGGTTGTGACAGTTATGCATGTTGGCGGGATCGGTCCTTCGATTGATACCGTTCGTTCTGTAGACCCGGCTCTTTTAAACATTTTTACAGGTACAAGCTTTATCGGCATTGTGTCCCTTTTTGCCTGGGGACTTGGCTATTTCGGCCAGCCGCACATTATCGTTCGCTTTATGGCTATAACGTCGGTGAAAGAAATTAAAAAAGCGCGCCGCATTGGCATGAGCTGGATGATTTTCTCCGTAGTCGGTGCGATGGTAACCGGCTTTGTCGGCCTTGCTTATTACACAAGCAATAATATGCAAATTGCGGATCCGGAAACGATTTTTATTGAACTCGGTGATATTTTGTTTCACCCGATCATTACCGGCTTCCTTATTTCCGCGATTTTGGCTGCCATCATGAGTACGATTTCGTCTCAGCTGCTGGTTACATCAAGCTCGCTTACGGAAGATTTATATAAAACGTTTTTCCGTCGCGATGCTTCGGACCGGGAGCTTGTATTCTTGGGCCGCCTGGCCGTTTTAATTGTCTCGATCGTTGCGCTTATTTTATCGTGGGAACAAAACAAAACAATTTTAGACCTTGTCGGCTATGCATGGGCAGGCTTCGGTTCATCATTTGGCCCGGCGATTTTGCTTAGCCTGTACTGGAAGCGGATGACCCAATGGGGAGCGCTTGCCGGCATGATTGTCGGTGCTGTGACCGTTGTTCTATGGACGAAAACACCTTTCGCAGACACAGTATACGAAATGATTCCCGGCTTTGCGGCCAGCTTGCTTGCAATCGTCGTGGTCAGCTTGCTAACAAAACCGTCTGTGGAAACAGCGCAGCAGTTTGAAAAGTTTGAACGGACGTTAAACGAATCAAAATAAGGAGGGTCCGTTATGGGTTTAAACCAGCCGCTTGAAAAAATTCTCTCGCTGAACGATTTAAATGAAATAACTGATATCATTAGCGGTGTGTTAAAAAAACCTGTTGTTGTTGAAAACGAGCAATTTTCTCTTTTGACGTACAGCTCGTATTACATCGAACAGTTTGACCAGGCGAATCAGCAGACGATTTTTTCAAAAAGCTGGACGACCTCCATTTTAAAAAAGTTTATGGACGAAGGCATTGTCGATCAGCTGAAATCTATGTCAAAGCCGTTTCGTGTAAAAGAAATGAAAGAAATCGGGCTGAATCAGCGTGTTGTTGTCAGCACTCAGTACAAAGAACAAATTCTTGGTTATATTTGGGTGCAGGAAACCGAGCCGCTTCTGACGGAGGGTGAGCTTACTTTTTTACATGACGTTTCACTTCATATCGGCAAGGTGCTGCATAAAAAAAAGCAGCTGGCGCGGCGTCGTGATGAAAAGAAAAATGATTTTTTCAAGAAACTGATTCACCAGTCGTACCGGACCGACAGTGAAATGAAATGGGAAGCGGCGCAATTAAATATTGCGTTGCCTTCTTCATTTATCGTCGCTGTGTTTACACTTGATTCGATTGAGGATGAAACGATTGATGACCTGCATGAAACGATTTTGCTTTTTGCCAATACGCTGGATCAGCCGGCGCATGTATTTACCGATCATTTGCAGGTAACCGTTTTGCTCGGCGGGACGTCGGATGTACTGCTTTCAAGTGCGCGTGTGCTCGCCCGAAACGTGAAAAGCCAGTTTCAAGATCACCAGCTTTATGCTGGAATCGGCAACAGCTATTCATCGATGACGATGCTTCGAAAAAGCTATCTTGAAGCGCTTGAAGTGTGCCGAACCGCCCAATTTTTGCATGGCAATGGTGAGGTGCCGGTCGAATACAGCCGCCTTGGCATTCTTCGCTATTTAGAAACGATTTCCGACTACCATTTTAACACCCATTATGTAAACGAAGATTTGCTGAAGATCCGTCAAAAAGATACGGATGGCCATTCTGAACTGCTGCGAACGATAGACGTGTATTTAATGAATAACTGCCGGATAAAGCCGACCGCAGAAGGGCTGTTTATTCACACAAATACGCTCAAATACCGGCTGAAACAAATTGACGAAGTAGCATCGATTGACTTTGATGACTTTAACACACGCTGTCAGCTTTATATCGATTTGCAGCTTATGAAGCGGGACCTTCATTGATGTATAATGAGTGGAAAAGGAGTGAGTGAAAGCCATGATTCATGTTTTATTCGTCTGCCTCGGCAACATTTGCCGGTCGCCTATGGCGGAAGCAATGTTCCGTGATGCAGTGCAAAAGGAAAACTTAAGCGGGCGCATTACAGTTGATTCCGCCGCAACAAGCTCATGGCATATCGGCTCGCCGCCGCATAAAGGAACACTGGCCAAGCTGAAAGAATATAACATTTCTTCAGAAGGGCTGTCCGGACGGCAATTGGATACAGCCGATTTTGAAAAATTCGACTACATTATCGGCATGGATGAAAGCAACATCTCCAACATCCGCGAGATGCTCGGCCAGCCGGATCATCCGAAAATTATGCGGTTTCTTGATTTAACCGATCATCAAAAAGACGTGCCAGACCCGTATTACACTGGTGATTTCCAAGAAACGTATGTCCTTGTGAAAGACGGCTGTGAAGCTCTTTTGAAAAAAATTCGCGCCGAGCATTCGCTTGTTTGACTTTGCGGGTGGACATACATTTAATTAAGCGAAAACATTCCCTTTTAAACGGACGCAAGAAGGACTGCCACCACAGGTAGTCCTTTTCTTATTTCATTTCCTGCTAACGCCGGAATAATCAAATTAGCGCTGAAATAACAAGCATGAACGCCGATAAAATATTTTATCGGCGTTCGCATATACTTTATCGGCGCAAGCAGAAATATACCGGCGTTCGCGCATGAAAAATCAACGCAATCCATTGATAACCAGCTTTTTAGGCCTCTTCTTCTTTTTTAGTGATACGTCTCTCCGTCGATATGACCCGGTTCATGATGCGTTTCCTGATCAAGAAAGCTCCCACCGATCAATGCAGCACCGCTCGCGCAGGTATCGGCGAGTTTCTCCTTCTCCATATTTCATTCATATGTATCATTCACATTCTCCAAATGAGACGTTTCATTCACAGATATAATCGACAGCTTTTTCCCGTTCCAAGACAGCCTTGTGATCGACGTGTTGTCAATTTTCCCGTGTCCCGTTCCTGCCTGGCCATCC
This sequence comes from Domibacillus iocasae, assembly GCF_001750285.1. Taxonomy (GTDB): domain Bacteria; phylum Bacillota; class Bacilli; order Bacillales; family Domibacillaceae; genus Domibacillus; species Domibacillus iocasae. The sequence goes on along the minus strand of NZ_MAMP01000006.1, from coordinate 63,604 downwards.
GACAGTTTATGTATGAGTGCGTTTACCGCGCCGCCATGGGTGACCACAAGCGCCGGCGCTCCGTTTGTTTCTTTTGAAATCAAGGTGAGCACCTTTAGCATCCGCTCCTGCATCTCTTCAATCGATTCCATTCCGTGCGTCATCGGCATGCCGAAATTTTCCGCGTAATTCGGCACCTGTTCCAAAATCTCTTTCAGCAGCTGCCCTTGCAGCTCGCCATAAAATCGTTCCCTAAGCAGGCGGCTTGCCGTAATGGATTCAACCGGCAGCCATGCCGTCGCAAGCTTAGCCGTTTGAAAGGCGCGGTCCAAGTCACTTGAAAACACATACTCAAATGAAATGCCTTCCTGCTCAAAATAAGCGCCAAGCAGCGCTGCCTGTTTCCGGCCTTCCTCACTTAAGCCAATGTCCATCTGCCCCTGCAGGCGCCCAAGCGCATTCCATTTCGATTCTCCGTGGCGGACGAGGTAAATCATGTAGATAAACTCCTTTTTTAAGAAGCATATCATACAATGCTGTTTTAAAGCACCGGAGGACCGACAACATCAACCTGCCATTTTCCAGAAGCTCCTTCAGCAGGTCCCGTTCCGCTTGTAAACACTTCCCGACCTCGGACGTAAACAGACTGCACTGATGCCGGAAACGTTTCGTCCATATACACGCTGATCGGATGCTTTGCATAAAAATTGTCCGGTGTCACAACATGCGGCTGCTCCATTGACACGATTGCAAAATCTGCATCCATTCCCGGCGCAATCCGCCCTTTCCGTTGTGCAAGGCCAAACCGCTCCGCCGGCTTTTCAGCAGTCCACTTGGCAACCGTCGTCAGCGGAATATCCTCTTCTTTTACAAAACGAATCGCCGCAAGAAGTGTCTGCCCGCCGCCGCTAATACCGCCCCATGCATCTAAAAAGCTGCCGTTTTTCATCTCTTTTAAATCCGGTGTACACGGCGAATGATCGGAGGTTAAAAAATCAATTTTGCCCATTTTCATGACCTTCCGAAGCTTTGCCTGATCCGGCTTTTCTCGAAGCGGCGGCGCACATTTGGCCACAGCTCCTTTTTCCTTCAGCGTGTCATGCGATAAAAGCAAATAGTGCGGGCATGTTTCAAGCGTCACATTCACACCCTCGGCACGCGCATTTTGAATAACCGACACGGCCTCCGCGCTGCTAATGTGGACAAAATGAAGCGGACATCCTGTCAGCGTCGCGTAATAAATCGCCCGCTCAACCGCTTCCACTTCCGTCGAAATCGGCCGTGTCGCCAGGTAATCATCCGCACCGACACGGCCTGCACGGCGTTTTTGCTCCGCTAAAAACGTTGTCACCGGTCCGCTTTCCGCATGGAGTGCAATCACTTTACCGAGTTCTGCAATCCGCTTCATTCCTTCAAGCAAATCAAGATCCCCGACCGCTTCAAATTCTGCATTGCCGGTTGGAGACATAAAGGCTTTAAAGGCCATTGCACCCGCACCAGCCAGGCCTTCAAGCTCACCCAAATTCCCCGGCACAAGCCCGCCCCAGAGCGCAAAATCAACGAGTGACTTTTCTTCTCCAATTGCTGCCTTTTGAAGGAGCGCTGCTTTATCAATCGTAGATGGAATGCCGTTTAATGGCATATCCGCGAATGTAGTAATCCCTCCGGACGCAAGCATTCGTGAACCCGTTCGAAACCCTTCCCACTCCGCGCGGCCCGGCTCGCTGAAATGAACATGTACGTCAACCGCTCCAGGAAATATATGCAGTCCTGTCGCATCGATTTCTTTTTTTGCGTCTATACGAATTGTTGTGGATACTTCTTCAATCACACCATTTTGGACACCAATATCCGCTTTTTGTGCCGAACTAGATGTAACAACTGTACCGTTTCGAATAATTAAGTCGTACATACTCCATTTCCCCCAATAAAGAATAGCCCCCTTTTTAGGAGGCATTTCTTTTTATTTTGCNNTATTTTGCTGTGACAAGCGTCGGATCCACTTCTTCCAGTAAAGACAAATCAATATAGTCTGACTGTTCCGGTACGGACTTAATGTTTCCGACACTCATTAAGTAATCGGTAACGGCTGTTCCATTGCTTCCATCGATAAACGATTCATCCGCTGTCATGTTATACACATTCCGGTTCATAATTTCTGTCAGCTCTTCTTCTGACAAATGAAGCTCCGGTGCTAAAACCGCAACCGCTTCTTCACGGTTCTCATTAATATATGTGGTTGCTTTATTTAATGCGCGAATGACCGCTTTTACTGTATTCGGATTTTCTTCTAGAAAATCATCGGTTACTTGAAGAGTCGTATGAACACTCATCCAGTCAACTGGTTTCGCTTCTCCCTCAAGTGCATTCGATGTGCCGCTGAACAAAAATTTGCCTCCTGCCGCAATACCTTTTGTATTAAACGGTTCCCATGCGGCCATTGCATCAATGTCACCGCTTTGAAGAGCAGTCAGTGCATCACTCGGTGCCAGATTTGCTACTTTCACTTTATCCATATCAACGTCATATTCTTTTGCCATGTTATTGATCGCAATCACAACGTCTGCACCTGTCGGAATGCCGATTGTTTTTCCTTCTAAATCCTTCGGTGATTCAATGCCGGAATCTGGTCCCGCCACAACCGCCTGCGTTCCTGCAATTTGTGCAAGCGGCGCTACAATTTTCACGCCAACGCCTGTTGATGATAAAATAATATCCATGAAGTTTGTCTGCAAGCTGATCGGTGCGCTTCCCCCTGCAACCATCGGTCCGATGTCCGGCCCGCTTTCCACCAGGTTATTCGTTACATTCAGCCCTTCTTCTTTAAAATAGCCCATTTTGTCTGCAATAATTTGCTGGGATGAAATTTGTGCATCACGCACACCAACAAGTGTAAAATCAGTTAATTCCGGATCAGATCCTGATGCTGTGTCTGTCGCGGCCGCATCTTCTGTTTTATTTCCGCATGCTGCCAAAGCCAAGATTAAAATTGATGAAACAAGCAATAGAAACCATTTTTTCATTCTCTCTTCCTCCGCCATTCTCTAGTTTATTTTTATTTTTCAACAGCCTGGGAAAAGCCACCCTGTCTCCAGGAAAGCATCCGGCGATCGATTTGTTTTAATATGAATGAAAAGAAGCTATATTCAATCCCGATTAAAATAATCGCAACATACATATCGGATAATTTAAAGAAATTACGGGCATCAACAATAATGTAGCCTAGACCGGATGTCGCTCCCATCATCTCGGAGACAATGAGCGCTGAAAATGCAAGCCCAAGACTAATCTGAGCGCCCGATAATATATTTGGCAGCACAGACGGCAAAATGACTTTCCGGTAAATTTGTCTTTCACTTGCCCCAAGACTGAGTGCAGAGCGGATATAATTAGAATTAACCGATTTAATGCCTTCCACTGTATTTGTCAGCACCGGGAAAAACACTGTCCAGGCAATCAAAATCACTTTCGGTACCTCCCCAATACCAAACCAGATAATAAACAACGGCAGAAGTGCCAGCGAAGGAATAGGTCCTATCATATTTAAAATAGGTGTAGCCCACTCTTCCATTTTCTTCGACTTGCCAATCCAAAGTGCAAGCCCGATCCCCAGCGCCGCACCGATAATAAATCCGGCAAAAATCCGCAGCGTACTTGACAGAAGACTCGCAAACACAATCCCTTCCTGTATCATTTCCACAGCCCGAACCGCAATATGGCTTGGCGGTGGAAAAAACATTGGATTAGCGAGTTCTAACGCCATGTTCATTCTTGCAATAAGCTCCCAGGCAAGGAAAAACGTCAAAATCGGAATCATCCGTTTCGCCAAATGCTCCTTTTTTTCTGTGTTCATTTGTAAAGGAACAGTCGTCACAGGAACCTTCAGCTTGTCCATATTTTTAATTTGTTCCATGCTTTCTGTCTCCTTTACTGCACAAGTGTGCGTTCAATTTCTACAGCCATTTCCGCAAAGCCATCATCCGTATATTGACGCGGACGCGGAATATTCACCTTCATATCACTCGCGACATACCCTTCTTTCATCACAATAATCCGGTCAGCTAAATAAATCGCTTCCGATATATCATGTGTAATGAAAATAATCGTTGTTTTCAGGTTGGACCAGATATCGATCAGCTCATTGCGCATATTCTCTTTTGTAAATACATCAAGCGCACCAAACGGCTCATCCATTAATAAGATTTTCGGTTCCGCAGCAAGTGCCCGTGCAATGCCGACCCGCTGCTTCATTCCGCCGGAAAGCTGAGAAGGATAATGGTCCGCGTATTCACCAAGCCCTGTCATGTTTAAGTACTTTCTCGCTTTTTGCTCTGCTTCCTTTTTGTCGATCCCCTGAACGTCCGGACCAAACAAAACATTCTCAAGTACCGTGTACCATGGGAATAACGCATGCTCCTGAAAAACAACCCCTCGATCTTTTGAAGGACTTTTCACATGCTCCCCATCCACTACAACACTACCGGAATCCGGACGGGTAAATCCGGCAAGCAAATTCAATAAAGTTGATTTTCCACAGCCGCTATGGCCAAGCACACAAATGAACTCATGCGTTTGTATATGTAGATTAATGCCATTCAGCACTTGTTGCTGCTGAAAACTTTTCTTTACATCCTGAATAATCAATTCCATTTCTCCACCTCTTTATGTTATATTTCATAACATCAATGAACCTATTTACAGTATAATCTGAAAATGATGAAGAGTCATTGTACGATTTAACTAAAGATAAATTATATTTTATCTTTATTCTCTAATTTCCAATTATTTGTTGTTAGATTATCTGACAATAATAATTTGAAAACATCTAAAAAAAGCACCCTTGGTCTCAAGGATGTTTTTTTTAGGTTATGCACTTTTCGGCATATGCCTTGCGCGGATAATTTTGTTTCCACTCTTTACTCTTTTTCGCCATTACCGGCATCAAGAACCGGTCGGCGCCGTAGTACATCGCGCCTTTTGCGGCAAATAGGAGAACAACTGCGGCCAAAAGCAATGTCCGATTTGTGCTGACTGTGCCGGCCCATAAGAAGTTCAAATTCATAAACGCCCCAGCAATCAACGCCGGTACTGTAAGGACCCCGGCAATGAGCGCAATGCCGACAAGCAGCTCACCCCAGGGAATCAAAATATTAATGATCTTCACACTCGGCAGGGCACATTTTCCAAAAAACCTGTATAACCGGCACTGACTGTGGGCATCTTGCCAGTTGCTTTTTCAATTGCTCCGTATAAAAATCCGGATGCATCAAACTCGTCCACCACTTTGTGCCAGCCCTCCTGAATCCACTGAACCCCTAGCCACACCCGAAGCACAGTCTATAACGCCGCCATTACCTTGCCGTTCATTTGAACTGCTCCTTTGATTTTTGTGAACCAATTCACTTCAATCAATTGCTGAGTCTTATTTTTGAAATAATTTACATTTAATTTATACTCTTATCATACTCGACTTTTTAGCTTTTGAATATAGTTTGCTCACTAATTCACAAATACTTTATATTATAAATATCTGCCAACTAAAAAAGATCCTGGCTGAGCCAGGATCTAAAAAAAACTTATTTTAACTGCACAATTGATTTACTTAACCTCAACATTCTTGCTTCCAACCACAAGATAGCCGTTCAGCATGCCACGGAATTCGGCTTTGACAGTTCCAGGGTTCCAAGTGAAATCTTCTCGGTTAAACTTGAATTGTCCTTTCTTCGCTTGCTGCTCGAGTCCATTCGTTCCTGTATTAGCAGAAACACCGCTGAGCTTGGCACTGCCGAGGTCAAATTGTGCTGGGTTGAATCCTTTTGGCACAGTAACCTGCACCGTAATAACACCGGAATTTTGCTTAATGATGCCCGGGTTAACATCAATAGATGCTGGGATATAAACAACAAGTGTCTTTTTGATTGTTGTCGTCCAGCCCGCTTTATCTGTAACCGTAACAACAACTTCGTATGTTCCCGGCTGGCTCAATGTCACGGCATCGCCGTTCTTGTAGGCTTGGCCATTTAACATTAATGATTCAGCAGCAATGCCCGATTTAACATCCTCTGCTTTATATGTTAAATTCAGCGACGTTCCGAGTGCATATTCCTCCGATAAATTCCAGGAAATTACTGGTGTCGTTTTATCAACTTTTACTTCGATTGTTTTTGCTTCTTCAGCATTTCCAGCTTGATCGACTGTGTAGAAAGAAACATTTGTGACGCCTTCCTTACTTATAGTAAAACTTGTTCCTTGTGCATACTCAGATCCATCGATAGAGTAGTATGTTTTCGCCGTGCCGCTCGCTTTGTCTGTTGCTGTCAACTGAACCACTGTATCTTCCTTCAGCCAGTTGTCTGAAGCATCAGACTCCGTAACCGGTGCTGTTTTATCCACTTTCACTTCCACTGTTTGCACAGCCTCTTTGTTGCCTGCTTTATCCACAGAGTAGAATGACACTTTATTAATGCCTTCTTTTTCTACTGTAAAAGTTGTACCTTCTGTGTAGTCAGAGCCATTAATCGAATAGAAGGTCTGCTCTACACCACTCGCCTCATCAGACGCTACGAGTTTCACTGTTACATCTTCTTTGCTCCACGTATCCGGAGCATCCGCTTTTGTAACTGGCGCAGTTTTGTCCACTTTCACTTCAACTGCTTGTACATTTTCTTTATTGCCTGCCTTATCGACAGAATAATAAGAAACTGTACTAATGCCTTCTTTTTCTATAGTGAGAGACGTACCTTCTGCATATTCAGAGCCGTTGACCGAATAGAATGTCTGCTCCACACCGCTTGCTTCATCGGACGCTGTCAATTTCACAGTCACATTCTCTTTGCTCCAAGTATTAGGCTCTTCTGTTTTTGTTACCGGTGCAGTTTTATCTATTTTCACTGCAATTGTCTGGACGGCTTCTTTATTGCCAACTTTATCGACGGAGTAGAAAGAAATGTTATGCACACCTTCTTCTTCAACCGCCAAAGACGTACCGGCTGTATACTCACTGCCGTTTACTGCATAGTAGGTGCCAGCCACACCTGTTTCATTATCTGTTGCTGATAATGTAATCTCAGCTTTTTGATTCGTCCAGCCAGCCGGTGCTTCCGCTTTTGTAACTGGCGCTTCCGTATCAACGATTAGCTTCGCCAATACCGCGTTGGACGGTTCAGATTCACCAAACGAGTTACTGTAAGACGTTACATAATATTCGTGATTCGCATAAGACAAATTCGAAACTGTGTAAGATAGGTTATTCACTTTTTCTGCTACAAGCACTGGCTTCCCGTTAATAAGCTCATAAATATTATAGCCATTCGCATACGTAACAAAGTCCCATACGATGCGCGCACTTGTCTCACTTGTCAACGTCAGTGTCGCAGCTGGCGACTGCATTACAGGATACACAATTCTTTCCGTAACCTTCTCGGAAGGAACCGATTCACCAAAGCGTGTGTTGTAAGCTGTTACTTCGAAAGAATGAGTATCTTCTGTCAAATTGTACACTTTTTGTGTCAATGCTGTTCCTTTGTAAATAAGCTTTCTTTCGCTATTTGTTATTTGATACACACGGTATTCATTTGCCCAAGGAACGGTTTTCCATGTGAGTGTTATGTTGTTTGCGTTGAATACCGTACCGCTTAATGACGGCGGCTGTACAACAGGCCATGTTAGCGTCAGTTTGATTGTGCTTCCTTCCGGTGATTCATCAAACCGGCTGCTATACGAATGAACCTCGTAGGTATAGTCGCCTTCAGTCATGTTAGGAAGCGACAAGACTGTCCCGGCTACTGTTTTCACGAATTCTTTCTGTCCGTTTTTCACTTGATAAACGTTATATGCTGTCGCATAGGTTGAAGCATTCCACCTTAAAACAATGTCATTTCCGTTTGCAATGGAAGACGTCGCGTTAGCTGGCGCCTGCATCACCGGGAATACAATTGTTAGTGAAATTTCACTGCCTTCAGGCGATTCACCAAAGCGATCACTATAGGAGTGAATTTCGTACGTGTAATCCCCTTCAGCCGCGTTGACAAATGAAGCAGCTGTCCCTGTAACAGTCCGGACAAGTTCACGTTCTCCATTTTTTACTTGATACACTTTATAAGCTGTGGCATAGGTTGTGGCATTCCATCTTAAAATAACATCATTCCCATTTACAGTGCTGGATGTGACATTTTCCGGCGCTGGCATAATGATCTCATTCATGTCAACACTCACCCTCGTGCCTTCAGCTGACTCGCCAAAACGTGAACTGACCGAATGAATTTCATATACATGATTGCCGAATGTTACTTTAGGAATTGATGCAGACAATGATGACACTGTTGCTTTTAACACTTTCTCCCCATCAATTACTTCGTATAATTTGTAGCTTGTTGCATACGTTGAAGCATTCCAATAAAAAGCAAGGTCGTTTCCATTTAAAAATTTGTGTGTAACATTTTCAGGACTCTTCATGATCGGATGCACAAGCGAGATGGATATTGCTGCTCCTTCTGTTGACTCCCCGTGAGTTGTAGAATAGGAATGCACCACATACTGATAATCACCAGCCGGCATATTTGAATAGGCAATAGCGGTTCCGGTAATTGTATTCTTCAATACTTTTTCTCCATTTATAATTTGATAAATTTTATAGCCTGTCGCATAATTCGTTCCCGTCCAGCTCAAACGGATATCATTCCCGTTTAAAATAGTATGAGTAACATTTGTCGGTGCTGTCATTGTCTCACCGTTTAACGTAAAGGCCACCGTTGATCCCTCAGCCGAATCACCAAATCTGGATGATGATGCGTAAACAACATACGTGTATTCACCAGCCGGCATGTTTGAATATGTTGCACTTGTGCTGGCTGTATTGCTTTTCAATACTTTTTGATCGCCCGATATTTGATACACTTTATAACTAGTGGCATAATCCACCGTATCCCATGCCAACGTGAAAGAAGTGTTTGATTTAATCGTTTCTTTCAAATTAGCGGGTGCAGCCATCTCGGGATGGACAAGTGAAAGAGAAAGACTGCTTCCCTCTACTGATTCGCCAAAACGGGTTGAATAGGAATAAACTTCGTATTTATAATCGCCCTCCGGCTGATTTGCATACGTTACCGCTGTTCCTGTTACATTACTTTTTAACGTTTTTTGACCTGTCGCACTGACTTGATATACTTTGTAGCTTGTTGCGTAAGGAACACTTTCCCATGTCAGCGCAATATCATTGCCGTTTTTCACACTTGAAGAAAATTGACCCGGCGCAGTCATCGCAATGGCCTCCAACGTAAATGAAACCGTACCGCCTTCTAATGATTCACCAAAACGGTCACTGTATGAGTGAATTTCATACACATAATCACCCGCTGGCATATTTGTATATGTTGCAGATGTGCCGGCTACGGTGCTTTTCAACACTTTTTGACCGTCCACAATTTGATACACTTTATAGCTTGTCGCATTGACCGCGCTACTCCAGCTTAAAACAATATCGTTTCCATTTTTAATGACGTGCGCTGCATTTCCTGGCGCCTCAAGTGCGACGCCTTCCACCGTTAGAGAAGCTCGGCTTCCTTCTGCCGACTCACCAAAGCGGTCGCTGTTAGAACGGATTTCATATACAAAGTCACCGGCAGGGACGTTTGTTAATTTCACCGTTGCAGCGGCCGATGTACTTTTTAACACTGCCTGTCCATCGACAATTTGGTAAAGCTTGTAGTTTGTCGCATAAGGAACAGCATCCCATTTAAATGTGACATCATTCCCGTTTGCAACCGTATACGTAAAATTAGCCGGTGCAGTCATGACTGGATGAATGATTTCTGCTTGAACGGAATCAGACAGCACTGATTCACCGTACAAAGAATTGCTCGCTGAAACGGCATACGTATATTTTCCTTCCGGCGCATTCGTTACAGTGTACGTTCTTGCTGTTGTAGACGTAACGAGGGTTTTCCTGCCATCCTCTGAAATCTGATAAACATTATACTTTTCTGTATACGCAGACGCACCCCAGCTTAAGACAATGTCGTTTCCGTTTTTAACCGTTTGCGTTACTGCAGTCGGCGCCGCCATCTCTGGATATACTACTTCTACTGTCAACGGCGCTGACGGACCAGACTCCCCGTCTGCACTTAACGTCGACACAACGTAGCGGTACGACCCTTCTGCCATATTGTTTAAACTGTAACTGGCCGCTGTCGTCTTTCCGAGAAGAACAAGCTGCCCCTCTTTAATTTCATACACATTATATCCCGTGGCTCCATGAACCGTACTCCATGTCAATTTAACGTCATCCGGTGTCACCATCTGTGCAGCCAGATTACTCGGCGGCAGCATGCTGCTGTTTGTTTCCGCCAAAGCATTAACAGCAGGAGACACCAACTGAAGTAAAAGCAGAAGAACAGCCAGAATCGACAACTTCCTACCTACCTGTTTACTCATATAAAAGTCTCACCTTTCTTTTTTAAACCAAATAAAAAATGAACCTTAACAAGGTTCATCAGTCTATAAGACTATGATTCCTTGTGGTAACCGGCTACCATTCACGTTAACTAGTTAACATGATACAGGCCCATGGCTTTGCGTCCTATAGTTTCCCATAGTTTGCCTTTTTCACTTGGTTTTTTATGATATAAGTATAATATAAATTCAGATAATAGACAAATAAATGAGTAAAAGGTAATACTAACAAAAAATAAGTGTTCTAGCAGGATATTAGATAAAAAAAGCATTACTGACCGTATTCCACAGACAATATTTTGACGAAAAATTGTTCAGCTGGCGGAATTAAGGTAATGGACATCTGTCTACCAAAGAAGGCGTTCAGAAAAATCTTTTTCAACGTTCACGCTTTGCTGGAAAATTAGCCGATTCGATTTCTCTGAACACTCGTAGTTCTGATTCCTTTATGTTTTTCCATACGCAACTTCTCTTCATCAAAAACACCATGTTAATATCGCCTGAAGGGAATGAACTTAAAATAAAACACCATCCAGGTCTTTTAATTTTATTGCTCTGTGCCGGCAAATAAGATGGTTCTTTCACTCAACACGTGGTTAAAACTCTTTGTTGTCTCTATCTCTTTTATTAAAGGAATGAAATTTACTACTTTTAACTGTTTGGTTGTGAAAACTTTCCCAGAAAAATATACGTTCTAGATAGGCACCCGTATTCCAAAGACTAGTTTTTTCATCTTATGACACATAAAAATAAGAAATCCTTTTTGGGCTCAGCTGGTTGCTTTTTGTCAAATAGTATAGAGAAACAACCAATTCTTTTTGATTTACTCTCCTCAAATACATCTATAACAAAAGTAATCTCCTTGTAACTGCTAGAATTTAATTAACGGATACCGTTTGACCTTTTGAACAACTTTCTGCAAAAAAAGCTCGCCCTATCCGCTACTATTGAATTAAAAGAAAACAGTGGATATGGAGGAGTCAGAAGGGTGGAAAAGTTAAGAATGTATGTAAAAGTGCATGATTTACATAAGGAAGGATTTAGTGTTTCGGCAATTACTAGAAAAGTAGGCCTGTCCCGCAACACAGTTTACAAGTACCTAGGATGTCTTTTGAAGAGGCAAATGAATGGGTAAATACTATCCAGAAGAAAAAAAGGAAGCTAGACCCCCTACAGGAGCTGGATTTTAAGCTGGCTGCGTGAACATCCGGATATGTCTTCTGCTCAAGTGCATGATTGGCTGAAAGAGCGTGTTCCGGAGATCAAAGTCGGAGAAAGCACGGTGCGTTCCTATGTAGCAGAACTGCGGCGTGAATATGAAGCTGTCCTTCATTACGTTTGTGATGGCGCATTCGCGGTATAAATTCGCTGTCTGGCAAGACCGTCCGTGGATGAACCCATGAAATCGTTTATGACCAGGATCATTTGATTTCTATCAGTGAAAATGCAGGGGATCTTCTCCCACTTTTCGGCATATGCTTGCGCGGATGATTCTGTTTCCACTCTTGAACTTTTTTCGTAAGCGCCGGCATCAAGAACCGGTCGCCGCCACAGTAGTACATTACGCCTTTAGCCGCAAATGACAAAACCACCGCAGCGAGAAGCAATGTCGAATTTGTGCTGACTATACCATACAGTCAAGCGCATAGACTTACCACTCAATATCCCGATTTAAGATGTTCGTCATTTTATTCGCGCCCTTTTGTTCATGTGCGAGGATCGTAAAAGTCGGAGTCGTCGAATTCAGCGGAGTGATAATAATCAAGAAATTGAAACTTATACTGCGTTTGCATTTCATCAATAACCTCGTTTAGCTCCTGCTGAAAAGAGAGAGGTGTAAATGCTTGATACAGTTTCGTAACTGGACAGACAAGTGTAATTGGCTTAATATCATGCTCCTTCAAGAAAGCAAGGTGCAGAGATCATAAAATCAAATGGATTCTGGACAGCAGCACCTAATTCATTAATTTGAATATCATTTAACACTTTACCAAGATGCTCACCTGTGTCATCTGCAAGACAAACAATATCCGCCTTACTTGAATCGACTATATTTTGAATTTGCATTATCGTATGATTGACACCAAATACAATCACTTTAAATTTACAATGTTCCTTTGTAAAATCAGACCATTGGACGAACTCATTTTTAATTGCGCCAAGTAAAGAGGCAAACTCTGAATGCTTCTTTTTATTATAAGCTTCGATAGAGTCTACAAGAAGATTACTTAAATTCGTCCTTGCTGATTCCGATTTTGCTTTCAAATCATCATCATAAGATTCAATTGTATTATTGATCAAAACAAAAGCATCAACAAGTTTATTAAAAATAGGAACTCTTTTCTTTTTATGATTCAACAATTCAGATAAAATATATTCCATTTTACCCAGATTATATAGAATAGTTTTCTTATACGTATTCTGCATTCATAACTCCGCCTTTAAAATAAACTCATCAAATACTCCCCATAATGACTCTTTTCATACTCCTTTGCAAGTGCAAGAAGCTGTTCATCAGAAATATATCCTTTCCGCCAGGCAATCTCTTCAATACAACCAACCATTAGACTCTGCCTGCTCTCAATTGCTTCAATAAACGTTGAAGCCTGTAATAGTGATTCATGCGTTCCTGCATCAAGCCACGCGTAACCGCGCCCAAGTTGCTTCACATGCAGATGACCGCGTTCCATAAAGACCTTATTCACATCCGTAATCTCAAGTTCTCCCCGTTGAGATGGCTGGAGGCTTTTGGCAATATCAACAACCGAAGAATCATAAAAGTAAAGACCGGTCACCGCGAGATTCGATTTCGGTTCAACAGGCTTTTCTTCCAAAGTTATAGCACGGCGGTCATTGTCTACTTCGACAACACCAAACCGGTGCGGATCTTTTACGGCATAGGCAAATATAGATGCCCCCTCCGTTAATTGTGCAGCTTCTTCCAACATCGTTGTCATGCCGTGACCATGAAAAATATTGTCGCCAAGAATCAACGCAACCGGCTCATTGCCTATAAACTCTTCTCCAATAACAAATGACTCTGCCAATCCTTTAGGTTCTGCCTGCAATGCGTATTCCATCCTCAGACCAAGATGAGATCCATCTTTAAACAGCTGCCGAAAGAGCTCAATGTCCGTTGGCGTTGAAATAATCAAAATATCCCGAATCCCCGCCAACATCAACACTGAGAGCGGATAGTAAATCATCGGCTTATTGTAGACCGGTAGCAGCTGTTTCGATATAACTTGGGTCAACGGATAAAGCCGGGTACCGCTTCCCCCAGCAAGAATGATCCCCTTCACGACCGCACCCCCTCGTAAAAGCGATGGATCAGTTCACAAATCATTTCTACTTCTTTAATAGAAAGTGAATAATACATTGGCAGACGCAAAAGACGTTCACTTTCCATTGTCGTATATTGATCCTCACCGGAAAAAACACTGAATTTCTTTCCTGCCTCTGATGTATGAAGCGGAACATAATGAAAAGCTGCATATACTTCATGTCGGCTCAAATAATCAATCAATGTTGTCCGCTCCTGTAAATCAGCTGTCTTCATATAAAACAAATGACCGTTTGCTTCACAGTGTTCAGGTACATCTTGTAATTCCAAGTCGAGCAGTTTTAACAAACGATAATAGGTTTCCCATAGAAGCTTTCTTTGCTCATTTACTTTTTCAGCCTGCTCAAGCTGCGCTAAAAGCATAGCTGCGTTTAACTCAGAAGGCAAATAAGAAGATCCTACATCTACCCATGAATATTTATCAACTTGTCCACGCAAAAACCGCGAGCGGTTCGTTCCTTTTTCCCTGATAATTTCAGATCGTTCTATGAATCTATCATCGTTAATAAGGAGAGCACCGCCTTCACCACAAGAATAGTTTTTCGTTTCGTGAAAACTATACGCACCTAAATGTCCAATAGTGCCGAGAGCTTTTCCTTTATATTTGCTCATCACACCCTGAGCCGCATCTTCTACGACAAATAAATTGTACCGTTCTGCTAATTCCATAATCATATCCATTTCACAGGAAACACCGGCATAGTGTACCGGCAAAATTACTTTCGTCCTTTCTGTAATGGCCGCTTCAATTTTGGTTTCATCGATGTTCATTGTATCCGGTCGCACATCGACAAAAACAATTTTCGCCCCACGTAATACAAACGCATTTGCCGTTGAAACGAATGTATAAGACGGCATAATTACTTCATCCCCTTCTTGAATATCAAGAAGCAACGCAGCCATTTCAAGCGCATGTGTGCAGGATGTCGTCAAAAGCGCTTTTTTCGCTTGAAAATTTCTTTCAAGCCATTCATGGCATCGTTTCGTAAATTCACCGTCACCAGAGATTTTTTTATTGTTTAAGACTTGTTGAATGTAATTAATCTCTTTTTCAACACGAAGAGGAATATTAAAAGGAATCATTACTTGCTCCTTACCGGCTATCTTACAGCTGTAAAGCCATATTTATTTATGTACCAGCAAACTGTGTAGATTAAATTCGCTTCAAAATTAGCAGACGGTTCCCATCCAAGATTCCGCTTCAATTTGGCTGTATCAATTGCATAACGCTGATCATGACCAGGACGATCGTTCACAAACGTGATCAGCTCTTTATACGACGACAATCGGGAAGAAGGAATCAGCTGGTCCAGCACACGACAAATCTCTGTAACTAACTCCAGATTATTCTTCTCATTATTGCCGCCAATATTATAATGCGCACCTGGTTCTGCCTTCTCAAAAATCACTCCCAACGCACGGCAATGATCTTCAACAAACAGCCAGTCGCGTACATTTTGACCATCCCCATAAATCGGAATCAGCTGATGATGCAAAGCAGAACGAATCACCGTCGGAATCAACTTCTCATCATGCTGATATGGGCCAAAATTATTGGAACAATTCGTAATCACCGTATTCATCCCATACGTATGATGATAGCTGCGCACAAGCATATCTGACGATGCTTTGCTGGCACTGTATGGACTATTTGGCGCATACGGTGTTTCTTCCGTAAAAAAGCCTTCTGCACCAAGCGAGCCATAGACTTCATCCGTAGAAACATGTAAGAATCTACAGTTTTCATACCCGTTTTTATATTGAAAAGGCGCATCCATCCAATGACGACGCGCCGCCTCAAGCAACTGAAAGGTTCCCTTAATATTTGTCTCAATGAATGTAGCAGGTCCAGCAATCGAATTATCCACATGAGACTCCGCCGCAAAGTGAATAACATCGTGAATCTCATGCTTTCTAAAAATCTCATTCAGCAATTCTGAATCACGAATATCGCCTTGAATAAATGTATAGTTTTCGAAATGATCAAGTTCTTTTAACTGAAGCCTATTGGCTGCATACGTGAGAAGATCCAAGTTAATAACTTGGATATCTTTCTTAAGCATTTTCTCAAGAAAATTTAATCCAATGAATCCCGCTCCGCCTGTGATTAAAATTGCAGTCATGTTTTTCACCTTTTCGTAAATCAGGTTATATAATCCAATGTATTTGGTCCACAAGTAAAAATCGTATCTAGTATTGAAACATGATCTATAAAGTCAGGATGTTTTTGTAAATATTTCTTGTAAGGACCATATTCATAATAGTGAATATCGATATTGTTTTGTTCAAATATTTTTTCATTGAGATAATTTTTTGCTGCTGGTCCTGTGAGATATGTTGTTGCATTCACAGATAATAAAATATCCATTAGTCTATCATTAGGATCGTCATACTTTTTATCACTTTCAAAAACAAAAAAATCCGTTTTCAACCCGAGAATTTTTTGAGATATAAATTTGATTGAATCAATATTGTATAGACTCAAATTATTATGATTGTTGTTTATATATAAATAGTCCAGCAAGAACTTATATTCCTCAGAAAAAGGGGCATGGCGGTAGTGCTGCAGTATTGTTTTATAGTGTTTAACTTTCCACTTGTCATTGATAAAATATTTATCATTTATATTTTCTGTAATGGAATTATTAATAGGAATTGTTAACCACTCTAAACCTTTATCAGTAATTATTTTATTCCTATTGCGCCAATCATTTTTCGTATACTGTACATTGTCTAAAAAAACAAACAGATCGGCATTTGCAATTAAATCGAAATAGCCTTTCCATGGTATATAATTAGACTGATTAATTACAACCTTCATTATTCACCTCTTTACCAATGCACCTGCTTTAATATAATTATCTGACGAAAGTGTTACTCGATCAACAAGTATTACCCCTGCACCTATAAAATTACTATTACTAATTTTACAAAAACCACAAATTGTGGCAGATGGAGATATAAAATTATTGTCACCCATCTTACAATCATGACTAATAATAGAACCCGGCCAGAATACATTTCCATCGCCTATTTTAGAAAAATGGTCAATGCTTGCATTATTCATAATAATGTTCCCGCTGCCAAGTAGAACACTGCTAGCAATATATGCATTTGGATGAATTAAATTAGGCATTTCAAAGCCCAAGTCTAAAACCTTCCCAATGACACTTTTTCTAGCCGGTAAATTATTGTAGCCGATGCCGATTGCAACTTGAACATTTTGTTTATCAAAGTTTACATTCAATTCACTCGTAGTCCCTACAATATTGTTCCCTTTATTATAATCATCAATAAACCCTATAAACTCGTACCCTGCATCTACCGCTAAATTCTTCACCAATTGTGCAAAGTCTTTAGAACCTATAATTAATAACTTAGGAACACTCATTTTACCGAGACAAATTTAACGTATTTATAAAGATGTGCGGATAAAGGGGCTACTTTTTGCAAGTAGTAATTTACAGCTTCATATACCTCTTCTTTTTCATTGTGGACATATTGACCTTCCCCTAAAAACCATGCAAATTCATAGTTGCTTTCTGAAAATCCTGCTTCTTTCAAGTCAAGAAGAAATCTTTCCGGATCTATTCCCCCAACAATGTTTTTGTGATATTCTGCTTTATCAAAATCTTCTGGATCAATTCCATACTTTTCATTCAATTGTTTACCAGTAGCTATGACGGAGTCAATCTCTTTTCCAACAATATCAGAATACTTGTTGTCCAACTTCAGGTCTTTAATAGCATCCCAAAATAACTTGTTCGGTTCTAAATCGATGTAAAATGTTCCACCTGGCTTTAATACACGATTCACTTCTTTTAAAACATCTGTATAATTATATAGATGGTGAATGAATGAATATGCAGTAACAACATCAAATTCATTATCTTTAAAAGGTAATTCCTCTGCAATTCCATGATGCAGTGTAATATTATCAGTATCTACTTTAACTTTATCAATCATCTCTTCTGTTGCATCAATTCCATGCACTTCTGTGAAAAGATTTTTCGCAATATCAATGATGAAACCTGTACCACATCCAATATCCAAAAGTTTTGGACTTATATATTTATCAGAAATGGTTTTTAAGTTTTTAGTAACTTTTAACACGTTTTCTTCTCTGAAATGTGGTTCATTTGTATTGTATACTGCTGCTAACTGTGAATGAACAGCTTGGTTCGCTTTTATAACTTCATCTCTTGTAATCTTCAATTTGTTTCACTCCTGCCCTGATTTATATAAACGATACTTTTCATCTACAAAAAATTCTTCAAAGCTAACTGGCAGCCTTGTATCGTATCCAATTACTCTTCTTGCCTGCTCGTTTAGTTGATTTGCAATATCTTGAGGTATGAGACGTACCCAATCCAATCTTTGTTTCATAAATGGTCTGCAACAATTCATAGTTAATGAATGTCTCCATTCACTGGAATTATTGAACCCTGCACGATGCCAAACTCTAGCATTAAAAATAATAAGGTCACCTTGATTACAAATAACATCTTGTGCATTTTTTTCAAATAATTCTTCGGACGGTACAGTCTTGCTATGATGAGAAGCTGGCAGGACTTTAGTACAGCCGTTTTCTTTTGTGAAAGGGTCTAATGCCCATATCACACCTACATTTGTGGGATAATCTTTAATCAATCTTGGGCTATCTACATGCAAGCGTCCGCCATAATTGCTCTCATTAGGAGGCAATGAGGAAGAAGTAAAAGCATACATAATCCAGAACTCTTCAAGTAAAAGTGCTATTAGACTTTGCAATCGTTTATCTTCCAACAATTTTCCGAAAGAGACATCTTGCGCTAAAAGATCATGAAGGAGATATCGATCTAGTTTACTCCGTTCAGACTCTTTCATACTATAATTATTAATCTGCTTGACTAATTTACTTTTTAATTCCTCGCATGTATCAACATCAAGAAAATTAGGAACTACTGCATACCCTACTGTTTCAAGTAAATACTTATAGTCATTTAATTGCTGCTTTTTAATCATTCGATAACCTCCTTTTCACTCTATCTTTTGCTCTTATTTCAGACTGTTTTAGTAAATTCAATATTTGACTGACAGTTTGTTCAAAACTGAAATTCATTTTCAATCTTTCCTGCATCAACTTAGATTTGGCCTTATAATATTCTTTATCTAAATATAACTTATCTATTTCACTAGCAAAAAAATCTTTGTCTACACCGTTTTCTATTCCTATATAAGCAATAACATCACTCTCATGATTTAAACTTACAACAGGCAACCCTACGCTCATTGCCATAGCAGCACTGTTTCCACCTGCTTTTCTAAATGGATTAACGAACACATCACAAGCTGTATAAAAGTCTAGTAGTTCCGAGACATAATTAAAATATTTAATTTGTCCCTTTTCAATCATATCCTTATAAAAAGAATCGACTAAAGAAAGCGATGAAGATCCAACAATACACCATGTTATATTACTATTCTTTTTCAATATATCAGCAATCAAATGAACAAATTCTTCGGTCACCTCTGCTGCCAAGCGATTCCCTACTGTAACCAAAACAAAATGACTATCAGGAATATCAAGTAAAGATTTAGTCATTTTTTTCGGTTTTTTATGTTCTATTCCTACATTATGCTGAATAAATTCCCTACCTTTTATATTTTTTTCTAAATACTCCCTTTGTATCGTTTCTATAGTATGTCCACCAGTATATAGATCAACAAATTCAGAATACTCCGCTCTAGCCATCGAAAAACTAGAAACCGGATAATAATCATACAATTGATCAACAGCCAAGCTATCAGGCGCCCCTATTTTTAAAATCCATTGCGGTCTAAAATCAGTTATAGCCTTTATATCATTTTCTAGTCGCTGAATGCGGGGTAGGCTACTATTTGAATAATATACTTTAATCGAAGGATTTAATAACTTTTTATGCTCCTCACGAAGTGCAATTGATTCGGCCGATGAAAATTGGTGTACGAAAAACAGTTCGTTTGGAGAATAATTAAACATATCATCAACTACTATCTTAATTTTAAGTTCTGGATGATATTTAATTAAATTATTCGCATAATCAATTGCAATTTTTGTCGGCGCATGATTATAGCTAAGTAGTTGACCGGTTACAATGACTAAATGATTATCTGAGCGACGAGTTTTTATTTTGAATTCTGGTTTATAATATTCTTTCAACTTTCTCATAATTTCTACGCGGTCCACAAAATAATCGTCGTAATCTTCCTGATTTGCTTTTGCCAGATAGAATAGGGCATTTGTCAAAATAGCATAATGATCATCCAAATGATCTTCATCTTTAGTTAGATATTTAAGCATTTGCTTCATTATTGTTTTATCTGTTCCGATTAATACAAGAAACGAATATATATTTATTATTTTCTTAAAAGGAAGTTCAGACTTTGTGATTGATAAATAGTTCAATGCGTATTCTGTTACCTTGGATTTATCGCTTTCACTCATTCTCTGACTTATCATTCCCGCAATTTTTGCTTTTAGAAGTGCATGTATCGGCAAGTCCAATATATATTGAAAAGTGAAGTAAAACCCTGATGATCTTTTGATTTCATCAATTTGAATATTATTTTCAAATGCCCTCCGCTTGCTTAAATCGATGATTACATCAGGTGCTTCATCTGAAGTCACTCTTTTATAGCTCCAATTATTAAATACATAACCTTTTTCAAACTTCTTTTTCGGGTGAACCGCCTGTAAATTCAATTCTTCAAAAGGCTTTAGCAGATCATATTGATAACTCTCCATAAACGGTTGAAGCATATTATGAGGAATTGGCTTGGAAACGCGATAATAAAAGCGATTATGACATGAATCCTGTTCAAATGCTGCAAGAGAAGATAATTGATCAATTATTGAACGTTCCACTAAATCCGTGGAGTGGAAATGGGTCATGTGTCGATCAATCAGAATGAAATCATCAATAACGTCATTGTATAGACGATACCAAGAAACAAGTAAATTGGATATATTTGATTGAAGGGCAATTTTAGTTTCATATGGTGATACGTTGTGTTCAGCCGAAAGATAATTCAATAACGTATCAACCATATCTAAATAATATTCTGAGATCGGAAACTTAAAATTATAAACTGAGTATCCTTCTTCATCATAAGGTTTAGCTAGATCATAGAAATCTTCTTCCTGAATATCCGACGTAAATATATTGAGTAAGATTTTCACCATTTTTTCAGCTCCTATCCATTAAAACCCTCTTAAAATCCCAAGCAGGTTTTAAACTCTATAGATAAGTATTTTTAAATGCATTATCTCTATTACACTATGATATTAAAATTTTATTCAAAAAGCTCTTTAAAAGAAAGAGGTGTTCCTGCAATAAGATTTTTATTCGCTTCCCTCTTTAACACTTGCTCGTAATACTTCGGCTTAAGCCCATACCCCGGCCGCACAATTTTTATGTTTTCTTTCGTAAATTTTTCACCGGCTTTTATATCCTTCGCCACGTAGATCGACCGTCTAAATTTTAATGAAGCTTTTTCTTTTTCCGTCGGTCCGTAGGTAATGCTGCCGACTGCCTGCCATGCCCGTTCTGTTTCTACTACAAGGGCTTTCATTTCTTCTGGTTCCATTGAAAAAGCAGAATCTACACCGCCATCTGCGCGTGAAAGAGTAAAGTGTTTTTCAATCACCGTTGCGCCGAGAGCTACACTTGCCACTGCTACTCCCGTTCCCATTGTATGATCTGACAGACCGACCTGCACATCAAATAACTCTCTCATATGTGGGATAGTCGAGATATTGGTATTCTCTGGTGTTGCCGGATAGGTGCTTGTACATTTTAACAGGATTAAGTCTTTGCAGCCTGCTTCTCTTGCGGCGGCCACCAATTCATCCAGTTCAGCTACAGTCGCCATACCCGTTGATACAATCATCGGTTTTCCAGTCGAAGCTACTTTTTTAATAAGCGGTATATCTGTATTTTCAAATGAAGCAATTTTATAAAGCGGTACATTTAGCTCTTCTAGAAAATCTACCGCTGTTTCATCAAATGGTGTGCTGAATGGAATCATGCCAAGTTTACGCGCATGCTCAAAAATCGGCTTATGCCATTCCCATGGTGTGTACGCCTGCTGGTAAAGTTGATATAATTTTTGTCCGTTCCACAAACTTTTTTCATCATTAATTTGAAAATCAGGATTTTCAATATTTAATGTCATCGTATCAGCTGTATATGTTTGAATTTTTAATGCATGAGCACCTGACTTTGCGGCTGCTTCTACAATCTCTAATGCGCGGTCAAGTGATTGATTATGGTTTCCAGACATTTCGGCAATAATAAATGGTTCATTCTTCCGTCCAATTTGAATGCCGTCTATCGTTATTGTATTCATACGTACCTTCCTTCGATTTTCATCTGAATGCGAGCAGATTTTTTAGACCACTCTTCTTTAAACATCCCGTATAACACTATATCAACATCTAAACCATCTCTAACAATCTGTTTCCGAAGCAATCCCTCTTGCACAAAACCCATTTTTCGATGAAAAGAGATGCTTTTTTTATTTGAACCAATAACTTCTGCACATATTTTCCGAACCGGTATGTGATTAAATATATAGTTTAAGGATGTAAACCCGAGTATTGTACCCATCCCTCTCAGGGCATCCTCTGAACCAATATAAAAACCCCATTCACAACGCTTGTTTACTTTATCAATATCGTTTACGTTTAAAATCCCATATGGTATACCGCCATAATAAAATATCCTCGAAATCGATGTTTCGCTTTTTTGAAGTTTTTCAAACCATTTTAGATGCTGTTCCATTGAAATGACCTCTCTGTTATACATGCAATCCCGGATCCATTCTTGATTACGCCAGTCTAGTATTAACTTTAAATCTTTTTCTTGGACTTCTTTTAGTTCTGCTTTGTTTTTAAAACTCATGCTTACAGCTCCATCACTTTTTTTACGACTAATCGTTTTCTGACCATTTCCGGATCGATAATTTCACGGCACATGTGGATCATTCCGATCATTTTCGCAGGGCTGTGGCAAAGCTCATTGATTTTCTTTCCGATATGCCAAGAGGTTATTTTCGCACTTTCACCGAGACAATACAAAGCTCCCTTGCTCGCAACAGCTTTCGATAACTCTTTCTGATTATCAGCCACAATGATTGTAAGAGCAGGCAGTTCAAGAAAGCATCTTTCCCAAGAGGTTGATCCCCCTGCTCCAATCGCCAGATCCGATTTCATCATTAACTCGGCCATGTTATTGACCTGACAATGAAAAACAAACTCTGGCCTTTGATTACAGAACGCTTCGATCTCTTCTTTTTGTGGATTCGCTGCCCCGACAACAACATTTACTTCTATATCAGAAAGGTTCAATTCGCAAATAGCTTTCAATGTTTTCATCGTCTCACCTGTTGGATCGGTTCCACCAAAGAAAACAAGAATATTTTGAATGGTTCCATCGTGCTTGATTCTGTTTATGTCAATCGACAAAAATTCGTCACGGAGCAAAACATAATTTGGACCAAGCAACATCTGGCATGAAGCTGGCACTAAACCTTCATATCGTTTTTCTAGATTAAGGTAGAAGTTTTGATCAAGTAGGATATCGCAGTCATGGATACGATCAGCCAAGTCATCAATTACCATGATATGGCGGACAAGTGTACGGATTTCTTTTTCCCAATTTTCATCCAGACTATAGTGATCCACAATAAAGAGATCAATCTCCTTATCCAAATGCTGAAGAATTTGCGCTGTGTCTCCTGCATCCTCCCTCCAGCTCTCTCGCATCCATAGTAAGTGATTTTTGTCAGATGATGCAGAAAGCGTAAAAACCTTAAATCCTTCAGTTTCAATATAGGAAATACTGTTCCCTTTAAAAGCACGGCATATAAAGATAATTTCCATACCTTCCTGAACCAGCTGCTTTGCCAGTGTCAAGCAGCGCATCACATGACCGGTTCCAATCTCAACAGAGGCATCTGTTCGGATTGCTATCTTCATTGTATCCACACCTACAATTTCTTTTGTTCAATATGCGCATTAATCTTACTCCACTCAGGATGCTTATCAAGCAGGGCAATAACATTTTCGAGATAAAAAAACTGATCCGGTGAGTAGAGCTTGTCTATAATTAAGGAAATGAGTTCAAAATCTTCCTCTGTGTCAACGGTCCAGCGATAATGGCTGTAGTCATTCTTATTCTCTATCCCTTGAATGCGAAATAGGTCTGGGTTCGTATATATATAGGCTGTGACATGCTCTCTATCCCGTTCAAGTATTGCTTCCTGATGTGCTCTTTGAAGTGCCTGAAAAGCAAACACTTCCGTATCCATACCGCGTGGAAAAGTGCGTTTAATGGTATTAGACACATAATCAATCGATTCACGTTGTACTAAAAAATGCCCGACGGTCTGATCGATTACTTGAGGGTCAATAATTGGACAGTCCGATGTCAGACGAACAATGACCTCTGCACTATATTTTCTGGCTGTTTCGACATAGCGGGCCAACACATCCTGTTCAGAACCCCTATAATATGAAATACCTTTTTCTTGACAAAAATCAACAATTGGCTGATCGCCGTCTTTTACTGTGGTCGCAATAATAACCTGATCAATTGTTTTAGCCTGGCGTACCCGCTCAATCTGATACTCAAGAAGCGTTTTCCCATTCACTTTTTTGAGTATTTTCCCCGGAAGGCGTGTAGATCCCATTCGAGCTTGAATAATGGCCGCTACTTTCATTTAGCCACCTTCTTAACCACTGACCGTACAGCTGTGATGACATCGATAATGTCCTGTTCTGTCATCGACGGGAACAGAGGCAATGAGATAATCTCTTCATATAGCTTCTCTGCGTGAGGCATGGAGCCTTTTTGGTAGCCCAGCTCCTGATAATAGGGAAGTGTATGAACGGGTATGTAGTGAACATTTACGCCGATATTTTGTTTTTGAAGTTCATCAAAGATTTCTTTTCTTCCCGCTGTTAATTCTAATGTATTGAGTTTGATGATATACAAGTGCCAGCTTGAATCACTATCCGATTGCTGATACGGTGTAATAATTTGCGCCATCGGTTCAAATGCTTGATTGTACGCCGCCACAATCTCTTTTCTTCTGGCTACAAATGCTTCCAGCTTGTCCATCTGGCTGCATCCAAGCGCTGCCTGAATGTCTGTCATTCGGTAGTTGTAGCCAAGAAACTGCATCTCATAAAACCACGGACCATGGTTTTCTTGAAGCAAATCAGGGTCCCGTGTAATCCCATGTGAACGGAATTGAATCAGTTTTTCATAGTATTCTTTCTTGTTCGTGACAATCATACCGCCTTCACCTGATGTCACGTGTTTCACTGGATGAAAACTGAACATCGTCATATCACTTAACGAGCCAATTTTTTTTCCTTTATAACTTGCGCCAATGGCATGGGCAGCATCCTCGATCACGACCAAGTCATGCTTTCTTGCAAGTTCATGAATACGTTCCAGATCGGCTGGCTGACCGGTAAAAGCAACCGGGATGATCGCCTTTGTTTTGCTGGAAATGTTCTTTTCAATTTCAACAGAGTCAATATTGTATGTTTTAGGGTTTATATCCGCAAATACAACCGTGCCGCCCTGGTAAAGCACACAGTTTGCGCTTGCGGCAAATGTCATAGGTGTTGTAATCACTTCGTCCCCATGACCAATCCCTGCAGCAAAGCACGCTCCATGCAAAGCTGCTGTCCCATTTGAAAATGCAACAGCGTATGCTGCGCCAACATAATCAGCCACTTTCTTTTCAAATGCGGCTACAGCTGGACCGGTTGTTAAATAATCGCTTCTAAGGACCTTAACAACCGCTTCAATATCCCCCTCATCAATCATTTGCCGCCCATATGGCAAATAGCTATCACGCATTTAGTCGCCCTCCCAAAAAAAGAAATGCAGTATCCTCTACATTTCTTCTACTAAAGCACGCAGCTCTTCAACAGAAAGCCACTCAGTGTTTGAATCACTCGTATATTTAAATCCATCTTCAAGCGATTTCCCCGCAGCTGTATATTCTTCAGACCACCATGGAAACTCGGGCTGAATTACGTAATACGTATCAAACTCTTTCGTATGCCGCGCATCATCTTCCATAATCATCGCTTCATGAAGCTTCTCTCCCGGACGAATACCAATAACGTCAATCTCACATTCCGGTGCAATTGCCTTTGCCAAATCTGTTACAGTCATACTCGGGATTTTCGGTACAAATATCTCGCCGCCATGCATCCGCTCCAAATTATCTAAAACAAATTGGACACCCTGGTCCAGCGTAATCCAAAAACGTGTCATACGTTCATCTGTAATCGGCAGTCGTCCTGTTTCTTTAACTTTTTTAAAGAAAGGCACAACACTGCCCCGGCTTCCAACAACGTTTCCGTACCGGACGACCGAAAATTTCGTATTACCATCTCCGACATATGAATTCGCAGCGACAAATAATTTATCAGAAGCCAGTTTTGTCGCTCCATAAAGATTTACAGGACTGGCTGCTTTGTCTGTGCTGAGTGCGATAACTTTTTCTACATTGCGGTCAATCGCTGCTTCAACAATATTCTGTGCACCATGAATGTTCGTTTTTACCGCTTCAAATGGATTGTATTCACAAGCACCGACATGTTTTAACGCCGCTGCATGGATGACAATGTCTACACCATCAAAAGCACGATACAGCCGCTCCTTGTCACGTACATCTCCAATAAAAAAGCGCATACGTGGATCTGTG
Organism: Domibacillus iocasae; assembly: GCF_001750285.1. Classification (GTDB taxonomy): domain Bacteria; phylum Bacillota; class Bacilli; order Bacillales; family Domibacillaceae; genus Domibacillus; species Domibacillus iocasae. Next base: position 37,080 of record NZ_MAMP01000006.1, on the reverse strand, counting down.
AATTCTTGCGCCATTTCATATTGTTTCAATTCATCACGGCTGAACACAATAACTTTCTTAACATCTTGTTCAAGCACTTTTTTGATGAATTTTCGGCCGAAAGAACCAGTTCCCCCTGTGACTAAAATTACTTTATCTTTAAGAATCATTTGCTTCACTCCTAACTTCCTAATTAAGTCTATTTATTGAACTTCTTACTATTTCCATTATTTTACTAATGCGGATTTCATACGTATGTTTTTTCTTTACAGTTTCAAGACCCTGATGTTTGATTTGATTTCTTAAATCTTCGTGCTCTAAATAATATCGTATAATTTCTTTTAAATCTTTAAGGTCCCTATAAACGACCAGATCTTTTCCGTCTATGAACATTCGGTTTATATCCAATTTTCCATTCGTGACTAAAAACCCTTCTGACCCTAATACATCAAATACTCTCATCGGCAGTCCTGATTCCACAAATGAACGTGTAATATTCAAATTAATTTTTGCACATTTAAATACTTTGGACATTTCTATAAAGTGTTCCGCATTTCCGCTATAAGCACTTGATAGATTTACATCCTTTTGATTCATCCAATGTTCATCACCGTAGATTTTTAAATCAAAGTTCCCAGCTAAAAAACTCATCAACGTTATTCGTTCCAAATAAGAATGGTATCTTCCTAATAAAAAGGCCAACTTCTCATTGCGTGGAAGCAACGGATGTTCACCGCGATCGATTGTTAAATTTGATTCTACCTCGAGTTTATTCATAAATTCGTCATTTACTAACTGTTTTAATACAAATGATTGATCATTACATTGTGTATTAATTAACTCATTAATACATTTCTTTAATTCTTTTGAAATGCGAGGTTCAATAATCGCAGCATATTCATTAGATGCACCACTATGTCCTAAAAAAGCTACATCTGATGTATAGTTTTCACGGTCAATTTCACTTATCGCTATCTTTTGAAATCGTTCCACATTTGCAGCTACCGGCATATAATGGATGTTTCTCATTCCTTTTTTCTTTAAATCTTCAACCACTGATTCATCGTATACAAACCAAGAAGAATATTGATAATTTAGATTCCGCTGGTAATAAAGTGAATAAGCCGGTGTATCCACCGTCCATGAAATATAAGGGATTTTTAAAGTCTCACTTATTTCTGCTACAATTTCACTATAATTCACAGAAAATAAATAAGCTGGGCTAATTTTCGCTATATTTTTCAATATATTATCTTTATGTGTCCAAGGTAGCTTTACTGTTTGGTATCCCAATTTCTGAAATGCCTGTAAACAATCATCGACTATTGTGGGGTGCTGAAAAGAGCATACTACTGGTACTCTCATTTTCTTTTTTCCCTGAAAATATTTTATTACATTATTATAAAAGGAGACATCGCATTGGATTAAATGATCGTGAATAACTAATTGAACGTTTAATTTATTTAAACTAATTTGTTTATACTCGTCCTCACAATATACTTTTACACCATTTAATAAGTCCGTATCGTTTTTTAATTCATGAAAGAAAAAAATATCTTTTTCAATGATAATAATAGGCTTTGATGTTACTTTCTTTATTTCCGCAAGTTCATAGCCAAGCCCTAGTCCAAGAACGACCACAATGTCTGTATCTTGATTGATTTCATATAAATGGTTAATCCGTTCTGGAGAGTATTTTGAGTATAAGTATTTCCACTGTCCATCAATGTTATAACGGCATGTCTTATTCCCATTTCGCGCTTTTTCTATTAATAGTTTTTCATGAATCATGGCACAACCTCTTCAAAATTAGACATTTAATGAGTTATTGCTTGTACCTCTTGAAGCCAATTTTCAATTTGAGGAAGAATTTCATATTCGAACATATCCGCAACGATCACGAGGTCATTCGCCTCTAGACCTTCTTGAGCCTCAATTAAAAACTCATTGATTCCGGTTGTATTAATATCAAGAGGATAGTTTAACGATTTAATTCCATTAATCGCCTGGATCGACCAATCAACTGCATCTGTAAATTGATTAATTTGCTTCATCGCTTCACTCTCATTGTTATCTCTTAATTCTTCAGCTATAGATAAGCAGGCACTTGCTATTTTAGGAAGAAATTCTTTTAAGCTTCCTACTGTATCTAAAATTAATTCTTCATGCTCCATGTCTTATTAACTCCTTCAACTTAATTACATTATTCTTTTTCTAATAAATCGATTTTCTTCTTTGTCTTTTCTATAATCATTTTAACATCGGGGAAGATGCTGTCTACTGCTTTATTAATGGTATTATATAACTTTAACGATTTTTCAATCATCGCTTTTTCTTTTTCATTTTCTTTTCCTTCTAACGTTTCATCTTCTTTCTCATAATGAAGCATATAAAGATAGGGATTCAAAACAAGATGCAAAAAATTATCTTCCATTGCATTTTTCAACTTTTTATCCTGCTTTTCTAAAGTTCTGAGGATATTATTTGTTAATGAAGTTCTATTTTCTAGTTTTCTTTTTGCTTGCTTAACAGCATATTGAGCTTTTTCCATATTATTCAGTGTTTCTTGCAAATGAGAATAAAATGATCGCCACTGCTCTAGTGTTTTTTCATTTACAAATTGTTTATCCGCAAATTCATTTTCGTCCCCGGTGCTAGGGGCATTTTCATTTAAAAATTGAGCAAACGACATTTGATTCATGCCGAGGATTTTCACTCCGCCTTCTGTACAGTTGTAAATTCGATCAGAATCTTCACTGATTTTTAAAAAGTCTTCAAACCAATTTTTCATTGACATAAAAGCGGCGTCTGTTAATACCTGACCTCCATGATACCCTTCTCTTTCCATCATTTTTCTTTTCGACTTATATTCTTCATTAATTGTTTTGCTGTGTAGGTTTCCTGCAGCGTGAGTTAGATTATTTGTATATGACAAATCCTGGCCAATCAAACAAATTGGGAAATCGGTTAAATAGGTTGCAATATTTAAGGATATATTCGCTACTGAAGGCCCGGTATAAAAAGAAGCGATTTCGCTATCCATAAATTTATGAACTAATTGCTCATATACTCCATCCTGTGTCACATGAAAAACAATCTTATCACCTTTGTATTCTTTTGCTATACCTTCATGCAACGTAAATGCACATGCTAAGGGAATGGTCACATCCAGGGACTCAAAATGCTCGTAATTCGGCAGGCCGCCATCGATACTCACAATTAAATCAGGCTGAATATTATATTTGATTAAACTATTTATTGTCGAACCCGCTGCAATTAAAAAAAACTGGCTTCTTTTTAATTCTAATAATTTGAGATGTTTTAAAAGTGAGGGACCTCCTGAGGCAATTATAATCGGCTTTTTAATAGATTTGTGCAAATTATTGATTGGGTAAGCTTCAAAAAGTGAGTATAAATTGTGTATAAAATTTCTTTGCCATGATTCAGCAAATAAGTGTACCGTGTTTAAATTCAGAATTTCTGTAAGTAAGTATTCTTTGATCCATTCACCAATTTGGTCTAACTCGTTTGGAAATAGTTTACTGTAGTTATTAGAGGTGATAAATTTATGCTTATTTTTAAATTTAGCCAGAAAAATTTTTAAGTTATTTCTAACAGTATCCCCTTCTGAGAAGGTACATATTGTTACATTTTGTTTTTCTTTCAATATTTCTAAAAAACCATTTTGTTCAGCAGTTTGGTAAATTTCTTCATTCGGTTCCACTATTAAAAGATGGTCTTTTTCCGAAAATAATTCACTTATCTCTAATGCATAGTAACCTAGACCAATCCCGTATAAAATATGTAAATTTCCTTTCTGATAATTTTTTTCTGCAAATTTTTTTGCTTCGTCTTCCGGGTTATAGACACTATGCAGAAAGTAATTTTGGTATTTTAATGTTTGACTATCGGATCTTTTGCATGGAATTAATTGAATGTCCATCTTCCTTACCACCTTTCCTGCTAAAATTTTATTGATAGTGAAAAAGCAACCACAAAGGTTGCTTTTCGGAAATATTAACCAAGTAATTGAAGAACACTTTGTGGAGCTTGGTTAGCTTGCGCAAGCATTGCTTGTGCTGCTTGAGACAAGATGTTGTTTTTCGTTTGGTTCATCATTTCTTTCGCCATGTCAACGTCGCGAACACGTGATTCAGCGGCGCTTAAGTTTTCAGAAGATGTTCCAAGGTTGTTAATAGTGTGTTCTAAACGGTTTTGGTTCGCACCAAGTTTAGCACGTTCTTTTGATACTTCTTCAATCGCGTTATTGATAGTAGTGATTGCATCGTTCGCTGCAGCTTGAGAACTGATAGACAATCCGCTAACAGCTAAGCCATTTGCTGTCATAGTAGCAATATCTAATGTAATATTTTGGCTAGAGTTTGCACCAATATGAAATACTTTTGATGTGAAACCGCCACCTAAAAGATTTTGAGTATTGAATTCTGTATCAGAAGCAATACGATCAATTTCGCTGATTAATTCTTTTACCTCATCTTGTAGAGCTGCACGGTCAGCAGTTACGTTTGTGTCATTTGCTGATTGTACTGCAAGTTCACGCATACGTTGAAGGATTGAATGAGTTTCATTCAATGCACCTTCAGCTGTTTGGATTAATGAGATTGAATCTTGAGCATTTTTAGATGCCATGTCAAGACCGCGGATTTGTCCACGCATTTTTTCAGAGATTGCCAAACCTGCAGCATCGTCGCCTGCACGGTTAATACGAAGACCTGAAGAAAGTTTCTCCATTGATTTACCCTGTGCAACGTTTGCAGCACCAAATTGGCGATACGTATTCATCGCTTGAATATTGTGATTGATAATCATTATAAATTTCCTCCTTGAGTCTGGCTGTTCACGTCCTTGTGAACAGGTTTCCATATGTTCAGCAATCAATCCATCCTAGGTCGGCCGCCCTGTTCTGGTTTGCTTACATTACTATTATCGTCTGAGTTTTTAAATGTTTAATAACTTTTTCATCTTTTTTCACTTATTTTTTGGTTAAATGTTGAAAAGTAGAGAGTTTGACATGTTCCCATCCATCTATGTAAGCTCCGCCTTCTGTACAGTTATAAAGTTTTAGATTCAATGGTTTCTTTTTAGCATACCTCTCAAACCACTTTCGATAAATTGTTAAATTTTTTGATGTTGGAACTTTGTCAATTTGATTGTAGCTTTTTGTTACCATAACGGTTCCTTCTACTTTTCTTCCTGCAGCTGTGTTACTGGCGTGACTCATGCTATTGGTGAATGCAAGATCCTGGCCGACAAGTGCAATTTGTTCTCCACCAAGAAAGACCATGGTATCCAACAAAGCGGTAGCGACAGACCCACCTGTTTCCATTAAAGGGTCATTTCTTTCATCCGCGGGTAAATGTGCCTTTTGAAATCCGTTTTGCCAGACAATCCTTCGAGGTCCTTTATGAAGCAGAATGGTATTATGATAAGCTGTACTAAGATAAAAAAGCGGCGTATTTGGTAAATTTATGCCTTCAAGCTGGTGCATGGTCGGCTCATTTGGATCGATGACCATAAAAAAGTCCGGTGTGATCCCGCTTTTTAATAGTGGTTTTACAGCGGTGCCGACCGATGCGATGATAATCTCCTTTTCATCATGAATTTGTTTTAAAAGCGGGAGTTGTTTATCGAGTGACGGTCCGGCAGATACAAGAATCATTTTTTTGCCTCTATATTTATCTTTCAGTTCACCAATTCCCGGGTCTTGAAGCCGGACGTTTTTTTTGAAGTTCGTTGTCATGTTATCAATTTGGTTTTTTATCGAGTCTTTTTGTATTTGGAAGTCTTTCAGCATTTCTTTTATGCTTTCAAATTCTTCCGGAACAATGTCCATCGCCGTTTTTTGAATCAGAACATTATTTTGATGAATGCGCGTTAAAAAGGAGGCTGCTTCTTTGATTGGCTGAAAACGCACATTTTCAAACGAGCGAATTGTTTCATAAAATGATGTTGTTCTAAACCATTGTTCATATTTCGAATTGAGTTCAACGACGTGAATTGTCTGCTTCGGAAGTGCTTCAGCTAATTTCATGATGTGGTGCCCCGCGCCGATTCCGAAAACCAGGATGGGGTCATTAACTTCCACTTCTTCTAATGCCTTATTCGCCCATGTCTCAGCTTCTTTTAACGGATCATATTTACTATGAAAGACCCGGTTCTGCTCATTTATTTCTACTTGTATAGTCGGAGCTGTTCTGGTTTCAATAATAGTAAACTTCAATATAATCACCTTTTTTAATTTCTAATATGAAACATTTACTTCAGCAGTTGCAAAATGCTTTGCTGCGGCTGGTTCGCCTAAATCATTATGGCGATAATAGCTTTTATCCGGGTCATGATTTTTTTGTCGTGCCGGCGTTGCGAGAGACCTAATTCAACCCATAAATCCGCACACATTTTCCCAGAAACGGTGAGTTCCCCATATCATCATCAAGTTCCTTTCTGGTTTTCTTCTTATATCGGAAATCATGTAGTATTTTTCACTGGCGAGTCTAAAAAATAATCTGGATCCAGATTTTAGACAGCTAGGACCGATAAAAATTTTTCCGGCTATAGGACTAATTTTTCCGGCTTAAATTTTTTTGCCCAACAGCCATTCCTTTCACTAAAAAACTCCCATCCACTTATTTCGTTGGAGGGAGTTTAAAAAGGCCGGACAAATCCGTCACACCGGCAGAGGCCGATTTATTTTCGCTGCCGATCGCAACGTAAATTTCTTTCCGGTGAATATCAATATGCTTTGGAGCATTAATGCCAAGCTTCACCTGGTCACCGGAAACAGCGACAACTGTGATTTCAATCTCGTCACCGATCATAAGCGACTCACCTGGTTTTCGCGTAAGAACAAGCATCGGTTATGCCTCCTTCACCTGAAACAGGTTATGGCGTGTTTCATACGGCGTGCCGGTTAAAATCAGCTGGCGTCCGCTACGTGTTTTTTTATTAATGACGACCGGCGCCTGCAGATTCGCAGTCGTTTCTTCAAATGGATCTCGTACTGTCAGGATATTCAAAAGGGTAACATCCTCTTCTTTCTCAATGGCAAGGGCATCAATTGTCGCATCGTCAATTTTTACATTGTAATCGATAAAAAAGGAAAATGGATCTGTGACAACAAAGCTTAAATCCGGTGTAGACACTGATTGAAGTGCATAAAAAATGTTGTTATCTGGAAACGCAAGAAGGACAAATTTCTTCTCATTTTCAAAGCTAGGAACACCGCTTGAGAATGTTAAAATATCCTCTTGTTTAATCTCTTTTTCACCGTGATACTTCGTTTTGATCTTCACATTGATCACCCTTTAAATCGTTTTGTTAACTGCCTGAAAGCGGACGAACGGAGATTGGATTAGCTGAAAGCTGACATCGCCGGGCTGATAATTGATCACTGGTTTGTTGGCGCGTGTGTTGTTTTCCACTTGATGGGTTTGGACATTAATGACAACATCTCCAACCTGATAATCGATTTTCACGCTTCCATATGAAGGAATCCAGGTAAGCCCTGTTTCAAAATTGCGGGCAGATTTGCGCTTTGCCTGCTGTTGAATCGCATTATCGACTTTATGGATATCCGCCAGCTCCCGTCCTTCCATTGCGCGGCGACCGGTACCTTCCAGTGCTTTTTGCCGTGCTTTTGCTGCCGTTTCCCGCGTCAGCTGAAACACATCTTTCCGGCCAGCGTCCGCAAATGCCTGAGACTGGTCAATCCGCAGCTGTCCCGGTGTCGTCTGAATACTCATGTCCGCTTTGGGCTGCCGAAGATCTACAGAAGCATCCGGCTGCTGAATCGATAATGCTGCAGGAGAGGTACGCATCTTAAGCTTTGCATTCGTAATTGTATAATCCAGCGTGGTTATATTCACAGTCTATTCCCCCTATTTAACGGAGATAATCCATTAATGTCGGCTGAATAATGCGGGATGCTACAGAAAGTGCCGCCTTATGAACTGTTTCTTGAACGGTTAATTCGGTTACAACCTGCTCAAAGTCGACATCTTCATTTTCTGACATAATGCGGGATGCTACGACTTTTTGCTCCGCCATGCGTGCCTCCATCAACTCGATTCGGTTAAAACGTGCCCCGATTTGGGCGCGGGCTGTCGTGTTAGACGAAATTTGATCATCAATCTCTGTTAATAATGCACTTAGATCTGTACTAGTTCCGCTATCCAGCTCATTAATAACATTTTGTACGACTGTAAAAACATCGGTTGTCCCATTTGAAAATGCGGAACTTTGCGGAATGTTTACTTGAACGTATACACCCGGTGATAGTTCAATTTCCACTTCCTCATTATTCGGAGGGTTTATAGGGACACCTGTATCAGAAACTGGCGCATCTAATGTATCAGTTCCATTAAATAAATACTTTTCCCCGAATTTTGTATTAGCAATTTCAATTAAATGCTCTTTCAGCTGTTCAATTTCAGCTTTTGCGGCTTGTCTTTGCTCTGTATCATATGTGTCATTTGATGTTTGAACAACAAGTTCACGTACACGGTCTAATGCCAGCTTCGCTTTATCAAGAGCTGAGTCAGCATTTTCAACCCAGTTGTACGCTTCTCCAAAATTCCGCTGAAACTGCTCGACTTCAGCCAGGCTGCGGCGATAAACAATTCCTTTCATCGCAACGACCGGATCGTCAGAAGGCTTGGAAATTTTCTTCTGTGTTGAAACTTGTGTATTTAATTTATCCATGCGCAGCATACTGTCCTGCAAATTTTTCAAAGAATTTGCAGAAAGCATTGTTTGTGTTACCCTCATTGCTTTTCACTCCTCTTTTAACGGCCTCCGACACCCATGCCGTTAATGATTTTATCCAGCATTTCATCTACTACTGTAATCATTCGCGCCGCACCGTTATAGGCATGCTGAAATTGAATAAGGTTCGTCATTTCTTCATCCAACGAAACCGAAGAAATTGAATTGCGATTCGTTACGACAGAATCTTTCAAGACTGTTACATTTTCCTCCATTCTTTTAGCCTGTTTTGAATCGACGCCGAGAGTCCCAATAACAGATTCATAAAAAGAATTCAGCGTACCGCTCTTAATCTCAGAATTGCCATTGGCATCGTACGTGCCTCCCCCCAGCAATTCCACTGCTGTATCGCTTAGAAGCATAGAACCAATATTCGCCAGGTTCAGTGCATTTTGAGCGTTCCCTACACTACCTGTTGTAGAAGCGGCTATTTTTTCAGGCGTAATTGCTTCGTTAAACTTAATTTCTGATGCTGCGTTTTTATAATCTATTGGCAGTTCAAACACGTCTTCTGTTGCCTGAGCGCCTGTCATATCATAACCAAGTTTAAAAATATCATTAAACATTGTCCCTAATGAAAATGCCAGCTTATCCAGCTTATCCAAAACATCTGAATAAATGCCTTTTACATCTTCAGTCGCATCGGCAGGGTCATGCTTGTAGCCATATGATTCAATGAGACCGCGAATTTCTCCCCGCGCAAATACAACATCAGTTCCATTCGCAAAATCCACTGTTTCAACGGGGGCGCCAGTAAGCTGATATTCTTTATCGTACTCGTACTCATGAAAGTACAGTGCAGAAACACTGTCAGCAGGCACATCAAACTCTTCTGCGTCCGTACTGCTGAAACTGATTTGCTTGTAGTTGTTTTGATCCATCAGCATAATTCCACTGCCATCGTCATTCATTAAACTTATACGATAAACACCCTCTGCAATATCAAGCGAATTGCCTCCGACCGACATTTTTTCAATTTCAATAGAAATGTTCATATATTGAGAAAGCTCATCGACAAGCAAATCACGCCTGTCATATAAATCATTTGGCAAATAACCGTTCGGCTCTATTTCCGCAATTTGCTGGTTAACGTCAAATAGCTGCTTAAGAATCCCATTCGCTGCTTCTATCGTTACACCAGTCTGATCTCCGAAATCTTTTTTAATGGCGTTTAATGAGTCAGCCATATAATTAAACGTATCCGTCACTGACTGAAGCCGCTCAATGACAACACTGCGCGCTCCATCATTTTCAGCCGAAGTGGAAAGCACCTGTAATGATTCCCAAAGTTCACTCATCGTCGCGGCCAAACCTTCTGTAGATGGTTCATTAACGATGTCTTCCACTTTTGTGAAAGCATCGGCACGGGCACTCCAGTAACCTAGTTTATTATTTTCATTCCGGTACTGTACATCAATAAACGAATCACGAATGCGCTGAACAGAGCCTGCTTCAACTCCTGTTCCCATTTGACCAGGAATATTTGGACGGTTTAAGCCGACAGCTGGATAAGGAGTGGTTGTTTGAAAATTTACACGCTGGCGTGAATAACCCGGTGTATTTGCATTCGAAATGTTGTGACCAGTTGTATAGAGTGCACTTTGCTGAGTGAACATGCCGCGCTTGGCGGTTTCTAGTCCCATAAATGTTGATCTCATATTGTTTCTCTCCTATGCTTTCGAGTCAAAAACTGGTCCAGTTGCCGGCGGCCGATCCGCTTCACCGTCAGGCGCATAATTTCCCGCTTCCGGCGGGGCAATCAGGTCAAGCTGGAAATGAACCAATTGAAGCGACTGGTCCAAGAGCTCCTCATTTAACTGATTCGTTTGCTGAAGCTCATGAAGAACATCTACTAATTGGTCACGCAGCAATCCGGCTTTCTGCTGTTCTTCCATTGAACGTGACGGCAAAAGTTCTGCTAACGTTTGTCCTGAATGTTCAGTACGCTTATTTTCAAGTATGGCGATCGCATTCACATGCTTTTGCTCTTCTCGGACAATCCGGTTCAATTCGTCCATTCTGTTGTGCTTCACAGCTTCTGTTTTTCTACGTGCCAGTTCAAGCAGGCTTTTATGAAGCGCCAGCTGTTTTTCGAGCGTTTCGATAAGCATGACGCTCCTCCTTTTTACGTGTAAATATTAATTAATAAACCTTGAATTTCGCCGACTTTACTCAAAATATCAAGCTGCGACTTTTCTTTGTTAATGACGTCATTGGCGAGCTGGGTGAGGCGGCTGTCGACTTCTTTTACAATCTTATATACTTTCGTCCGGCCACGCCGGTTGAAGCCGCGCTGTTCCTCGAGTTGAAGACCGCTGTTGACCGCTTCTTCCATAAACTCCTTGACCATTTTTTTATATTTTCGCAAGTCATCAATCGTCCGGTGTTCGGCGAGCTTTTCACCCTGTGTTTCGATGTCTTTCATCATGCCGTTCATTTTCTCTAGTGCGGCGTTTTGGCGCTTGTTCGCGATCACATCCGTGAATGTTGTCGATGCTTTCGCCACTTCTTCTTTTCGTTCCGTGCGGGATGGTGCTGCTTTATTTATGCGCTGTATTTCCATTGTGGTTCACCCCGTTTGATTATTGAAGAAGCTGCAGAACGCCCTGCGGCAGCTGATTCGCCTGTGCCAGCATCGCTTGTCCGGCCTGGTTTAAGATGTTGTTTCGTGTGAACTGCGTCATCTCTTCCGCCATATCAAGGTCGCGAATACGGGATTCAGCTGCTGTTAAATTCTCGTTCGCTGACTGCAAATTAGAGATGGTATGTTCCAATCGGTTTTGTACTGCGCCTAGCTTGCTTCGTTGTGCAGATACTTCGGAAATCGCCTTATCAATCGTTGTTATAGCATTAGAAGCCGTAGAAGCAGCTAAAACATCAACACCGCTTATTGCAAGACCCGAAGAGGAAGCACCCATTTGTTTAATTGTTAATGAGAGTGTTTCTTGAGCATTTGCACCAATTTGGAAAATAACCCCTGATGACATACTGCCATCAAGCAGATCTTTATTGTTAAACTGCGTTGTATTGGCAATTCGATCAATCTCTTCAGTTAATGCATCGATTTCATCCTGGATGGATTGACGGTCTGCCGTGACAAGCGTCCCATTTGCTCCCTGTACAGACAATTCACGCATACGCTGTAAAATATCATGGGTCGAAGCAAGCGCACCTTCTGCCGTTTGAATAAGGGAAATGGCATCTAATGAGTTACGCTCTGCCATATCAAGACCGCGGATTTGCGAGCGCATTTTTTCGGAAATGGCAAGACCAGCCGCATCATCCGCTGCACGGTTAATACGAAGGCCGGATGATAGCTTTTCAAGGCTTTTTGATGTAGCGTTGTTTGTGTTGCTTAAATTCCGATAAGCATTTAATGCTTGAATATTATGATTGATTCTCATCGATTATTTCCCCGTTTCGAGTGTATTTTTCGGCTGTTCTTCGACGAATACATTTTGTTCATATGCATTTTGACGACGTGGCGCGGGTTTAGATGGTGCATGTTTCAATGCTTCGTTCCATGCGTCCGCAATTGTTTGAAACAGCCGTTTTGCATCGGCAAGCCGTTTTGCATCTTTATGAAGATTCGCTTCAATGACGGTGTCGGCAATAAAATTGTATACATGGTCAAGCTGGTCGGCGATAATGCCTGCTTCATAATTAAGTCCTGCGCCGAGCCGCTCAGTGATATCATTAATTTTTTGCATGGCGCGGTTGGCTTCTGCAAAGTTGCCTTTTTTAAGGAACGTTTCCGCCTGATCAAATTGATTCAGTCCTGCTTCATATAGGAGAGCCGTAATTTGCTGGGGCGTTTTTTGATAAATCATTTCTTTTGTGATCACGTTTGTCACCTCATTTGTATGTATCGGCAAAATTTGCCGGATTTTAATACGCTGATTCCATTTCTTCGATTAAAATAAGCATTTCGGCGATAACGGAATACAGCTGCGGTGGAATCGAGTCGCCCAGGTCGATGTCGATCAGCTCCGATAAAAGAGAAGAGTCCTGCTCCATCGGAATGCCATGCTGGCCGGCGAGCTCCAAAATCTTTGCGGCGAGCGCGCCTTTTCCCTGCGCAACGACAGTCGGCGCGCTTCCTTCTTCGTAGCGGATGACCGCTGCCGACGGACCGTTCAGCTTACGGCGGTTAATCTGGTTGTAATAGCTCATATCGTGAAATCAAACCCTTTCGAAGAAGATGACGTTGTGCCTGCTTTTACTTCCGCCTTCTCTTCCTTCTTTGCAAATGTGCCGAATTGCACCGCACCGACACGGTATCCAATGTCTGAAAGCCGATCTTTCAATACAACTGTGAGCGGCTCCATTTTTTGCTGAAAGTCTTCCCGGTCGTTTTGTACTTTCACAGATAAATTCCGGTCTGCGGATGAAATGGTCATGCCGACAGGACCGAGTTTTTTCGTTTCGAATAAAAAGTGGATAGAGCAGTTTTCCCAGTCTACCTGCTGGCCGCCATCTTTAGAACGGATAAAGACATTGACGTTTTCCGCCTGGCCGCCGAGTAAAAATGGCAGTGACATCATCATCGACTGAAGACCGGATTCCGGCTTGCTTAACAGCTGCTGGCCGGTTAAATTCGCCGACGCCTGCTCACCGCCCGATCCGGACTGTTGACCCATCGATGCAAGCAGTGCCTGTTTTATCGCATTCGGCACTTCCGCTTTTCCTTTTAAAAGGGTGGCTGCCTGCTCGTGCTCATAGTTAAATCCAGCCGCACGCACAAGCTCAAATGCGTTTCGAGCGCCTGGTGTCTCGTAAAGGCCGGCCATCGCGCCGGCAAGGTTTCGCTGCGGCGTATCGGCCAGTTCCTGCGTAACCATATGCATCACCCGTGAATCAGATGGTTTAAACGTAACTTTGTCGATGAGCGCTTTGACGTCCGCAACGATACGGGCCGCTGCCTGTGTATCTCCTTTTGTGAGCAGCTTACGTGCGTCCGCCAGCTGCTGAGATGCCTGCATCAATTGTTTTTCTGTTTTCATATCGGTATACATCATAAAATCGCCTTTTAAGATGGCATTGTCGAGTGTCTTAATGGCCGTTTCCACGACCGGCTTGGCCTGCTGCGGCGTTTTGACCAGCAATTCTGCCGTCTGCAAATTGCGCATAATGTCGCGCTTAAACTGTTTAAAATCAATCGCGGACTGTGACATTTTTTCCGTGATCGTCGTCATGATGACGTTTTTCGAAGCAGGCGGCACCTGGGCGAATAATTCATCCGGAATCACCGGCGCGCTGTTTGCGGCCGGCGGCGGGATGAGCGGTTCGACCGCTTTCATCAGTTCGCCGCGGGCCGCGAGCTCTTTGCCTGATGCCATAAGGGCTTCTGCTTTTTCAATGGCGCCGCCGAGTTCCGGCAATGTGTCCTTCATAAAGGAGGTTATCCGCTCAAATGAAGGTTCTTTTTGAATCATGCCGGCTGCTTTTTGCGGCAGTGATGGTTCCGTTTCTTCTGTCTCCGGCATAATGATGCCTGATGGCTGAAGAGATGCGGCCATTTTTGTCTGTGCCATGTCAGCAAGCTGCAGTGCTTCGGCGAGCGGCTTAATAACAGACGTGCGATCCCCAGCGAATAACGTCCGTAATGCCTGAACGATATCCGGTAAAGAACCGCTTTGATCCAATTTACGTGCAAGCTCATGCAAGAGTGCGTGATCCGGCTGCTGTTTCAACAAAAGCGAAATGGCATCAGCCAGCTTCTGCTTCGCTGTATTGTTGACGATTTCAGCCTGAATCGCACCAGCACGTTCCATGAGCTTTGAGACCGGAATGTTTTGTTCACGGGCTAATGTTTTCAATGCTTCCGCCAGTTGTGAAGACGAACTGCTTTTCTTAACCAGCGCTTCTACTTGTTTCGCAACATCTTCAGGAAGCGGCGAGGATTTAATCGTTTCTACAGCTTCTTGAACACGGCCAAGCTGTAAGGCTTTTTCAATGGCAGCTCTTGTATTCTCTGGAAAGTCGATGCCCGACCGCTTCAGCCACTCAGCCGCCTGTTTGCCAAACGGCGTTCCGGTCAATGCAGCGTGTACCGCTTTTAGAGACGATTCAGACGGCATAATCCCTTTTTCGGCAAGCGCCTTTACCGTAGCAAGCTTGTCCTCATCTGTTCCAGGCGCCGTTTCCATAAACGTCTTCACAGCCTGTGCTCCTTCTTTTGTGAGCGTCATCCCTTTTTCAGTAAAAGCCGCGAGTTCCGGCGGCTGTTTTTCCATTTTGGGGGTCGTTCCCGCTGTTGCTTCAAGGGACGCTACGGCGCTTTCTCCTTGTGCAGGGACAATGGCCGGTTGAATGGGCGTTAGTGTCGCTTGTGGCTGAATTTTCATCAATCGGGCTCCTTTCCTTTTTATGTACATAAAGAAAGATCGCCCGGAGAAGTCTCGTGGGCGATCCGGTTACGGTTACAGTTTTCCGTAAAAGTCGAGCATGGCTTTGGCGGTTGCGTTCGCATCTGTTTTGTATGTGCCATCTGAAATCTGTTCTTTCAGAAGCGCGATTTTTTCACGGCGTTCAGCTAGTATTCTTGATGAGTCTTGCATCTCTTTGGCGGCGCTCGAAATTTCGAGCTTGTCGCCGGCTGCCGGGCTGGCGGCTTTGGCCGCGTCCGCTTTTTTCAGCTGCTTCTGATACGGATTGATCCCGTTCAAGCCGGGTGTTTGATTAATTTTCATCTCCGTATCCTCGCTTTCTTTTTTTATTCTTGTGTTTATTATATCGTCTTTACGTTAAAAATGTTTAATAAGGAATTTTGCTTAATTTTTCTGGCACAAAAACCCGCCAAATGGCGGGTTTATGAGCGTTTGCTTAAAAATGTTCTTTGCTGGCTTTCCTTGCGTTCACGTTCAAATGCCTGCTCACGATCATGCAGTTTCAAACTCGATTCAAGTTCTTCTATGCAGTTGTTGCACACCTTGCCCGCTTGAATGATGGCGCCGCACCGGTCGCACGGATAGCCAAGGTTGGGGAACTGCCTTGCCTGCAGACGTCCTTTTTTTACCCATTTCTGAATCATTTCTTCGGATGCTCCCGTTACTTCCACGACACGTTCTAATGTTGCAGCACGGTTTTCCCGCTTTCGTAAAAATGTGTAGGCGGCTTGATAAAGTGCTTCTTCCGACCGGGAACATTTTGGACAGACATCACGAAATGCATTTTGCGCATACAGCTCGCCACACCGTGGACAATCAACGACTTCATTCATCCCATTCACCTCAAGTTTTTCATCTTTAGTTCTATTCTCCTAGCGGCATTCCAAAATGTCAAGAACCGCTTCGTGCAACTGTAATGCTTTTCACACTGGATGCGCCTGCTCCGTCCAGTGCATCCGCCACAAGCCGAATTGTAGCCCCTGTTGTATATATATCGTCAATCACAAGAATAGATTTACCCTTAGCGTCACCAATCGGGTAAAAAGTCTGCTCTGTGCCTATTCGTTCGGCACGGGACTTTTTAGATTGCTTGTCCGATTCATGGCGGGCAAGCAGCGGCGCAGGTGTGAGTCCGGCCATTTCAATGAGTGCTTCTGACTGGTTAAACCGCCGTTCAATGAGGCGCGACGGCGAGAGTGGCACTGCACAAATGAGATCATAGGACATCTTTTTTGCCACTTTCCGGATGTCCTCGGCAAATATATCAGCCAGTGCATAGTCACCCCGGTATTTAAACCGGGCGATCAAATCCTGCATCGCGTCATTGTAACGGTACAGCGATTGATTGGAAAGAAAAATATTTTTCTCCCACGCCGCACAGTCCGGGCATATTCCTGTTTGATCCATCGTTCTGGAACATACATTACATGACGGTCCGCTTAGTTTTTCAAATTGGCTTGTGCAGCTTTCGCAAAGAGTGGGAGGCTTGGCTCCGAAAAAAGCACGCCACGATTGGATTGCCGTATCGTTTTCGCATAACAGGCACCGTTTCATGAATCCAAAAGGCCCCTTTCTTTTCCAAGCGCATTCATTTCATTAATTTGTTTGACCGCCCGCACCATCGCTTCTGTTTTTCCATAATGAAAAAACGAAATGTCTCCTGTCGGATAATTAATGCTGCGCCCGGCACGGCCGGCAATTTGAATGAGCGCACTTTCAGTAAACACCCGGTCTTCCGAGCCGACAACGGCAACATCAACACCGGGAAAGGTAACGCCCCGCTCTAAAATGGTTGTGGTGAGCAAAATGGGTATATCTCCCCGGCGCATCGCTTCGACTTTTTCTTTTCGGAGCGGGTCAGCCGCATGGACACTTTCAATGCGCAGGTTTATCTCTTTAAAAATCGGCAGTGCTTTATCCATCGTATCGATGTGCGGATAAAAAACGAGCGCTTTTTCTTTTTCTTTCACCCACTTTAAAACGGGTACCGGCACAATTGATTTTTTCCAGTTTCCACACCAGGCCATTTTCGGCACCGGAAGCGGCTGGCGATGATAGCGGGCCGGAATAAGCGTCGCATCGCGGCTGCCAGCTTGAATTTCTGCTTGCCACGCCGGCTCTGGTGTGGCGGTTAAATAAATAAGCGCGGATTCTTTCTTGCGTGCTTTTTGAACGGCATACTGAAGGGATTGGTCAAACGTATAAGGAAACGCATCGACTTCATCAACGATCATGACGTCAAACGCTTCATAAAAGCGGAACAGCTGATGCGTGGTGGAGACGACAAGCGGGCTGTACGTGTTGCGGTCCGGGCTGCCCCCGTACAAGGCGGCAGGCGGTGTGTCCGGAAATACCTTTTCAAAACGCGGCGCCAGCTCCCGGACAACATCAGCTCTCGGGGCGGCAATGCAGACGCGTTTTCCATTAGACAGCGCCGCCGCGATTCCGGCAAACAGCACTTCCGTTTTTCCGGCTCCGGCGACTGCCCAGACAGTATGCTCGCTCCTGTTTTGTATCGCAAGCAGCACATTGTCAGAAGCCATTTTTTGTCCGGCTGATAGTGTACCGGACCAATGCAGCATTCCAGCCCTTTTGGAGTGCGCCGGCTCAGGCCCAATCCAGCGATAAAGAGTCGTACAAGATGAAATTTTGCCCATTTCGATGCAGTTTCGGCAGTACGTGCAGCGTTTGCCGCATCGGACACATGGATGAGAGGAGAGATTGGATGTATTGCCGCAGCGATGGCAGTGTTGTGGCGGGTCAGATAAACCGGGGCGGACGGTGAAGTGATGAAGATCAGGAAATGACGGTATTTCTTCATCAGTTAGTTCACGGCCGGAGAAAAAGAAAGCATTCGTCATAAGTCACGTCCTTTCGTTTTTATTATACGAGGTTTCACCTATAAAAAAAAGCGCTTCAGCTGTTTGTCTGAGCGCTTTTTATATTGTAAAGCAGTTGATTTTGCGGCTAATCTCTAAATCTATTCAACCTTTTTCGTCCAGCCCATCGCCAGAGCGCCTTCACCTAAATGCGTCGCAACGACCGGACCAAAGCTTGAGATGCCGAATTCTGCGTTCGGGAACCGTTTTTTCAGCTCCGTCATCCACTTGCGCGCTTCGTCTTCCCGGTTAGCGTGGATAATGACAGCCTGAAACTTGTCACCTTTCTTGTACTCTTCTTCAAACAAGTCAGCGATCCGCTTCAGCGCTTTTTTGCTCGTCCGTATTTTTTCAAACGGCACAATCACTTTATCATTAAAGTGCAAAATCGGTTTTACCTGAAGCAAGCTGCCAATCAGTGCCTGCGCACCACTTAACCGGCCGCCGCGTTTTAAATGGTTTAAATCATCCACCATAAAATACGCTTTCGTCCACTTCTTCATTTCTGTCAGTTCGGCCAGAATCTCTCCCGGCATTTTGCCCTGCTTCACCATTTCAACCGCACGAAGGACATAAAATGCCTGCGGCGTGCAGCTCAGTTCTGTATCAAATGAATAAACGTCCAGCCCCTCAACCATATCGGCTGCCGTCAGCGACGATTGATACGTGCCGCTAATGCCACTTGATAAATAAATGCCAATTACCGCATCGTATTCCTTGGCAATTTGCTCGTACATGTCAACGAAGTGGCCGATGACCGGCTGGGACGTCGTGGGCAGCTTGCCCCCCTCATTGATTTTCCCATAAAACTCTTTCATCGTAATATCGAGTTCTTCACGGTACGCATCCTCGCCAAAAATAACACTGAGCGGGATCATAAAAATATTTAGTTCATCGCGCAGCGCTTTTGGAAGATAAGCTGTGCTGTCGGTCAAAATAGCCGTCTTCATCTTATGGTACCTGCCTTTTCTTTTTTTCATCTCCTTACATTTTATCTGAATAGAGGTTGTTTTGCATCTTTTTTCAGATAAGATAAAAGACAGGAGGGATAAATGTGAAAGCACCATTGCTTGTGTTAGCCGGTGCTTCCTTATGGGGAATGATCGGTCTATTTGTACAGGGACTTTATAAAGAAGGATTCACCCCAATCGACGTCGTCGCACTTCGGGTATACGGTTCAGCGCTCGTTTTATTTCCTTTTCTAGCAATCTGCAAACCGAATTTGCTTAAAATCCAACTGCGGGACTTGTTCTTTTTTGCAGGCTGCGGGATTGTCAGCATCGTCTTTTTTAATTTATGCTTTTTCACTGTGATCGAACGCTCGTCTAATTCTCTTGCCGTTGTCCTGCTGTACACGGGACCGGTTTTTGTCGTCCTGCTGTCGCGTGTGTTCTTTAAAGAACCGCTGACCGGCGGAAAAAGCGTGGCTCTCTTTTTAACCGTGATCGGCTGTATTCTTGCCGTCGGTCTCATTCCAGCCGGCGACTCTCATATGTCTGCGCTGACTGTGCTAATTGGGCTTTTGTCCGGCTTTTTTTATGCGCTGTATTCGATTTTCGGCAAGTTTATCGCCGGACGCTATCATTCTGTCACCATTACGGCGTATTCGATGCTGACAGCTTCTCTGTTTATTGTGCCGATGTCCGGATTGTTTCAGAAAACAAGTCAGCTGGCTCATGTTGGTGTACTTTTAAACAGCGCCGGACTTGTTTTACTATCAACGATTTTTGCTTATATCCTCTACACAGCCGGTTTGTCTAAAATGGAATCCGGACGTGCGGCGATTCTAGCAACAACCGAGCCGGTGGTGGCAATTTTCATTGGGATGCTCGTGTTTGGAGATGCGTTGACTGTATGGCAAACTGCTGGGGTCGTCTGCATTTTAAGTGCCGTTTTGTTTACGATTGAACGGCGGTTGACTCGGACAGCTTAAGTAGCCTGGTGAGAAATTATGACATCCGCTCAGCTTGCGCAATTTTCTTCACATTGGCGCGAAAAATAAAGGAAATGTCCTAAAAGCTTATTATCCATTCGGCATGCCGGCTTATTATGAGCTAGCGTCGATATATTTCTGATTGCGCCGAAAAAATAGGTGCTACGCCGAAAAAACCCATTTTCCGGCGTTAAAGCCTAGTTTTCCGGCTTTATTCTTCTTATTTCGGCGTTAGCCCTTCTATTCCGGCGCTAGTTTGAAAGAGCGAATAATAAAAGGCTGTCCTCAAAATCCGGATGTACCTGATTTATAGGACAGCCCCTTTCAAAGTGTAGAGAAAGTCAGAAAGCCAGCGTTTGTCAACCGTCTGAAACCTTCTGCAACCGCAGGAGGTTATTGTCTTTATTCGGCAAGCATCCGATACGGCTGTTCAAGCAACGTTTTCACTGTCTGTAAAAATGCAGCGGCCGGTGCGCCATCGATAGCGCGGTGGTCAAACGTTAAGCTGAGCGGCTGGATCACCCGCTTCTCCAGCTCGTCTCCCACAAACACAGCTTCCGGCATCGCCCGGCCGAGCCCGAGAATGCCGATTTCCGGTGGATTCAAGACCGGTGTAAAGTACTCGACATCGTAGTTTCCAAGGTTCGTAATGGTGAATGTGGAGCCTTTTAATGTTTCCGCCTGAATGTCGCCATTCCGGACATCATCAGCGTTTGAGCGAATCCGTTCTGACAAGTCTTTCAGCGACAAGCAGCATGCATCGTTAATAACCGGCACCATTAATCCGCCGTCGAGCGCCACGGCAATGCCGAGGTGGACCCGGTCGTGCAGCGCAAGCCGTCCATTTTGGAGTGTCGCATTCATCGCCGGATGTTTTTTCAGCGACGTGATCACGGCCTTGGCAACAAAATCCGTCAATGTTAATTTCACACCGCCCGCCTCAAGCGCTTCGTTCATTTGCTTGCGGATCGTCATTAAATCCGTCACGTCCGCTTTCATCGTGATGGTCAGCTGCGCGGTTGTCCGCAAACTGTCAAACATGCGGTCTGCAATGACTTTTCGCATGCCGGCAAGCGGTTTTCCTGCAGCCGATGAGCGGGAAGACATCGGCTCGACATCCGCTTCCGGCGCCGGGGCGGCAGGCTGCTGATTATGGTTCATGTGACGTTCCACATCCAAGCGGGTAATGCGTCCATTCGGCCCTGTGCCTGGAATGCCGGTTACATCTATACTGTGTTCTTTTGCCAGCTTTCGGGCAGCAGGTGAAATACGGGTTCTGCCGCCGATTTTCTCGGCTTCTGCGGCGACGGGCTCCGGCGTTTTTTGAATTGAAGCCGGTGTTTCTTCCGGCATATCCGGCGCTTCTTGGTGAAGCTCGGCTTGCGGCGCATTTGTCGCGTCCGGCTCTTCTCCAGCCGTTCCCACAAATCCGATCGCCTCGCCCACCTTTACCACATCATCTGAAGAAGCCTGAATTTTAAGCAGCACCCCATCTGCCGGTGCTTCAACGTCTTTTTCTATTTTATCAGAGCTGATCACAGCGACCGAATCTCCCTTTTTCACTTCGTCGCCTTCCTGCTTCAGCCATTCGACGACCGTTCCTTCTTCCATCCCCATCCCGAGCTTTGGCATAATCACTTTTACAGCCATCGTAACTCCTCCTTTTACAAAACAAGTTCGCTGCCGGTCATTTCCTGAACGGCTTTGACAATTTTGTCTGGCGTCGGCAAATAAATATCTTCAAGCGAGGGTGCAAATGGGACTGGCGTATGCGGTGCGGTGACCATTTTTACCGGCGCATCCAAGTAGTCAAATCCTTTATCGGCGGCGAGCGCGGCGATATCGGTTGCCGCGCTGCATCTTGGATTTGCTTCATCCACGACAACAAGCCGCCCTGTTTTTTCTACAGATGTTAAAATCGTATCCTCATCGAGCGGCGACAAGGTGCGCGGATCAACAATCTCTGCTTCTACCCCGTTTTTCGCCAGCTCATCCGCTGCTTTCATTGCGGTATGCACCATTTTACCGATTGCGACAATCGTGACATCTTCTCCGCTTCGCTTAATGTCCGCTTTACCGAACGGAATGCGGTACGATCCTTCCGGCACCTCGCCTTTCATCGTATATAATGTTTTGTCTTCGAAAAACACAACAAGGTCGTCGTCAAAAATAGATTCTAATAAAAGTCCTTTTGCATCATACGGCGTCGATGGAATAACCACTTTAATGCCCGGTATGTGTGTGAAAAACGAATAAAGGCTTTGGGAATGCTGGGCGGCAGCGCGGAAACCGGCTCCGTGCATTGTCCGGATCGTAAGCGGCACTTTCGCTTTTCCGCCAAACATGTAGCGAAGCTTCGCGCCCTGGTTCATCACTTCATCTAAGCAGCTGCCGATAAAGTCATTAAACATGAGCTCTGCAATCGGCCGCATACCTGTTGCGGCAGCTGTGACAGCGGCGCCGACATAGCCAGCTTCCGCAATCGGTGTATCGATAATACGGTCACGTCCGAATTCCTGCACGAGCCCTTTCGTGACCCCCATAACGCCGCCCCATGCTTCTTCGTCCTGCAAATGGTCGACAGCAGCGCCGCCTGCCACATCTTCCCCGAGCAAAATCACGTCCTGGTCTTCTCTCATCGAAATCGCCATCGCTTCATTTACTGCTTGTGAAAAAGTTATTTGACGGGTCATGATACCGCACCTCCATCTGTTTTGTACGACACATATACATCTTCAAGCAGCTGCTCCGGAAGCGGATGCGGGCTTTTTTCCGCAAATTCAACAGCACGGTCAACATCTCTTCGCACGTCTTCATCCATTTTATCCAGCTCTTCTTCGGTCATAATGCCCTGCTCGGTTAAATATGTGTAAAACTTTTTGATCGCATCCAGATCATTTAAATGCTTTACTTTTTCCTCGCCTTTGTACGTTTGTGCGTCTCCTTCAAAGTGACCATAGTTTCGGTATGTCACACATTCAATCAATGTCGGTCCTTCCCCATTGCGGGCGCGTTCCACCGCTCTCTGTGCTGCTTCCCGAACGGCCACAACATCTTTTCCATCCACTGTTTCCCCGGGAATGTCATAGCCAATCGCCCGGTCTGCAATCGATTTACAGCTGGACGCGTAATGGAACGGTGTCGCTTCTGCAAACCCGTTGTTTTCCGCGACAAAAATAACCGGTAAGTTCCAAATTGCCGCCATGTTGATGCCTTCATGGAATGTGCCGTGGTTGTTGGCACCGTCTCCGAAAAAGCAAACCGCCACGCCGCCTGTTTTTTTCAGCTTGTGCGTTAGGCCAGCTCCAACGGCAAGCGGGAAGCCGCCGCCGACAATGCCGTTCGCGCCAAGCATCCCTTTTTCTACGTCAGCAATGTGCATGGAGCCGCCTTTTCCTTTACAAAGCCCGGTTGCTTTCCCATAAATCTCAGCCATCATGCCGTCTAAATCGCACCCTTTGGCAATACAGTGGCCGTGACCGCGGTGCGTGCTTGTAATATAGTCATTGTCATCTAAGTGCGAGCAAAGTCCGACCGCAATCGCTTCTTCTCCGGCATACAAATGAACAAAGCCCGGCAAAACACCCGTCCCAAAAATCTCATGAACCCGGTCTTCAAAATGGCGTATTTCAAGCATTTTTTGAAACATCCACGCTGCTTCTTCTTTTGAAATCGCCGCCTGATTTGTTTGCGTTTGTGACACCGTCATCCTCTCCCTTTTACTAATTGATTAATTAGAAAACGCTTTCAATTAAACCAATGCAATCAGCGTGCCAACATAAAATAAAGGCTGTATAAAGGATTTATGGTTCTCCGTGTCTTCTTTTCTCATCGTTATCTTGATCTGTCTCAATTCATCTCATATTGTTTCAGCTTCCGGTAAAAGGTGCTGCGCGGTATGCCCATTTGTTTAGCGGCGGTCGGAGCATGACCTTTCGCATCCTTCAGCGCCTGCATTAATTCTTCCCGCTCCATTTCCTGGCGGCTCGTCCACTGTTTTTCACATTTCCGTTCTAAGGAGGTCATGCAGTCGGACGCGGATAAACCCGATGGTACGTGATCCCCGTACAAAATACGGATACGGTCGAGAATATTAAACAGCTCGCGAAAATTTCCTGGAAATGAATGCTGTTTAAAAGTACGCATTAATGATTCCGGTACGACCCCATTCCACTTTGTTCTTTTTTTATAATCATCAATGAATCGCTCCATGTCGCATAAACGATGCCGAAGCGGCGGCAGCTGAATGGGAAAGACGTAAATCCGATAAAATAGATCCTCTCGCATTTTACGCGTATTCACAAGTTCAATTAAATTACGGTGGGTGGCTGTAATAATCCGGAGATTGACCGGAATCGGCTTAGATGCGCCAACCGGCATGACTTCTTGTTCCTGCAGCACACGCAGCAGCGAAATCTGCATCTGTTCGGGGATATCCCCAATCTCATCTAAAAACAGTGTCCCGCCATCTGCATCGCGTATTTTTCCTTGATATCCGCTCCGGCTTGCTCCGGTAAACGCACCGCCTTCGTAGCCAAAAAGCTCACTTTCCATTAATGAAGCAGGAATGGCCCCGCAGTTGACCGCAACAAATGGTCCATTTTTACGACGGCTGCTGTTTTGGTGAATGGCCCGTGCTAAAATTTCTTTGCCGGTCCCCGTTTCCCCATATATATGGACCGCCGCATCGGTTTTTGCGACACGCTCTGCCTGCCAAAGTACATGCTGGAACGATTCCGAAGTGCCGATTACTCCGCTGTAATGAAACGTATCAATCCAGCCGTTCAGGGCCGGTGTTTTTTTCACATTGGCAAACTGAATAAGCCGCCCGATTTGAAATGAACCGGATTCATTATATACATCCCGCATTATGTCCTGCTTCCAGACGTTTTTAGGCAGTTCACAAAGCAAAAAAGGAACCGTCATCTGACATTGCTCTTTCATCACGTCATTCATCCAAATAATAAATCCCGACGCAGAAACAGCCGCCATTGGAGCGGTGTGCTGACGGTAAAAAGAAGCGGCCATAATGAGGGACTGCTCATCCATTTTCGCAAGTGACGCCCATTGCTGCTCGATCGCAAAAGCAGCCGCGCATACAGCAGCAAGCATATGCTCATGGCGGGAATCCGCAAGCGCGCTTGTCATGTCAAGAACACCGAGCAGTGTTCCGTCCGGCGCGTGAATAGGTGCGGCGGAGCACGAAAAGTGCTGGGAGGCGACAGAATAGTGCTCCGTGCCTACAACGGTAATCGCTTCGCCAGTTCTGAGAGCGGTTCCAACTGCATTCGTGCCAACAACGTCTTCGGTCCATTTTGATCCTTCTATAAAATTGATTTTTGATGCCCTCTTTAACGTCGGGTCAGGACCGCGCGCAGCCAGGATATACCCTTCTTTATCCACAAGCAAAATCATCGTATTCGCCTGTTGGATGGACATCATGACTTTGTCCATAATCGGCCCTGCAATCGATGTCAGGCGGTCATTTTTTTCAAGCCGCTGCTTCAGCTGCTCTGGCGTTAAAATATCGCTTCCTTTTCCATCATATGGATTGACCCCTTTTTTCTGGCACATGTACCATGACTCTTCAATCCGTTTTTGCAGCCGCGCCGCATCTAAGACCCCTTCCCGTACGAATCGCTGCCACACATTTCGCTTTACTGTCTCATTTACCATTAATAAGCCTCCTCATCTCCAAAAATGGACATTGTTTTTGACATGACGGATAAAATGACAAAAGTGACGGATAAACTGCCTAATATGAACGGCAAGTACTTTTTATTAATCTAATGGAGTGATATAACCTTTGTATAGCGGCGGTTAAAGGAGAAGTTTATAAAATCCCAGTATAAAAAAAAGCGGATAAAAGGCAAATGCTTTTATCCGCTTGTCGGCACATGGCTTACCCGGCAAATACTTGTGTCCATTCCTGACGCTTCGCAAGCATGTCGCGCGCAATCTCTTTCGCGCCTTTTAAGCTATGGCTCGCTGCCCATCCGCATTGTACTTCGTTGCAAGCGGGCACTTCTGTTGCCTGGAGGACATCTTCTAATGTTTTTTCAATGATGTTTAAAATGTCATCATAATCTTCGTGATTGATCACTGCGATATAGTAGCCGGTCTGACAACCCATTGGGCTGATATCAACGATTTTATCGGAATGATTGCGGCTGAATTCCGCCATCATGTGCTCCAGTGAATGAAGCGCCGGCATCTCCATATGTTCTTTGTTCGGCTGGCAGAAACGGATGTCATATTTTAAGATTTTATCGCCATTTTGGCCTTCCTTCACGCCGGCAAGCCGAACGTACGGTGCTTTCACTTTCGTATGGTCCAAGTTAAAGCTTTCTACATTCATTTCTTTTGTCATGTTAAAAAACCCTCTTTTCTTTTTACTATATCATTCCATTGCAAAAAGGGAAACTTGCTTCCAGCCGCCTGCTTCTTTTTGAAACACCATAATCTGCCTTGTCGTCTGGCTTACTTCTTTGCCCGAACTTAAGTCTTTTGACGTCGATTCCATGTTCATAAATACATTGGCCGTCATTTGATCTTCGTCGTATTGAATAATGGTTGTATTTACCGGTGTCATCGTGGCATCAAATGTTTGAAAGACCTTTTCGATGTATGCTTTTTCCTCTTTATAATCAAATGATTCCGGCGTTTTAGAAATGGTTGCCATGTATGCGTCAATGTCTTTTTCGTTAAACGATTGAATTTGCCGGTTGAGGGCGGCAAGTATCGCTTCTCTTTCCTCTGCCGGTACATTTTCCGCTTCTTCAATCGGCGCTTTTACTGTTGTTCCGCCTGCTTTTTCCTCTTCGGCCGTATGCGTTTCTTGTGTAGAGCCTTGCGTTTCACCATCTAATGCAGAATTTGCGGCTTGGTTGCTTTCTTCCTCACCGCAGGCGCCCAGCATTGCACCCATTAAAAGAAGCGCAGATACCCATTTATATGTCAACGTTTTTGCACGTCCTCTCAGACCCGCTTGATGCGGGTTACAAAGGCGATGCGACGGGATGCCGCGTTTGCCGCCTTTGATCTTTTTTGTATTATGTCTTTCATTGTAAAAGAAAAACGGCCCGCGCTCAACCGGCGCGAACCGTTTTTTTCAATAATAGCGGCGTGGATAAGGCGGGCGGTCATAAAAAATCGGTGTCAGCAGGCTGCCCGTCAGACCACCAAAAAATCCTCCTAAAAAAGGATTCAAATAGCCGCCGTAAAAATAAGGAGGCTGCGGTTGATACTGATAGGGAGGATACGGATAAAAAGGTGGACGCACATATCTTGGACTCATCTAATCGCTCCTTTCGCTTGTAGTTTATGCGGCAAAAGAAAACAGGGTGATGACTGCTTCTTTTATATTCAGTTAGACTGGCTTGAGTCCAATTTAATTACACGAATTTATGTCCACTAAAATCAACAATATGCCTCCTCATGCCAACATCTTCCTCAACAAAAAAAGCCCCATAAAGGGACCTTTCTTCTTAACGTACTTCTACCCAGCCTTTTTTAATAGCAGTGACAACAGCTTGTGTACGGTCGTTTACATTCATTTTTTGCAAAATGTTACTCACGTGGTTTTTAACCGTTTTTTCACTGATGTACAATGCTTCGCCGATGCCACGGTTGCTTTTACCGTCAGCCAGCAGCTGAAGCACTTCACATTCCCGGCGCGTCAGCAAATGAAGCGGGCGCACTACTTCTGTCTGCTGGAATCCTTTTCCTTTTCCGTCATCATTGGATAAGCGGCGGTAATCGGCGATTAAGTTATGTGTGACGCGCGGATGCAAATAAGAACCGCCATCTGCCACCACTTTAACCGCTTCTACCAGCTCTTCCGCATCCATTTCTTTCAGCAGATAGCCGAGCGCACCGGACTGCAATGCATGTGTAACATAGTTTTCGTCATCGTGAATCGATAAAATAATGACTTTCGTATCCGGGTATTTATCAACAAGCTTGCGCGTTGCTTCAACGCCATTCACTTCCGGCATATTAATGTCCATAATAACAACGTCCGGTTTGTGCTCTTCGACGAGCGTAAGCGCTTCTGATCCGTCATCTCCCTCTGCAAGCACTTCAAACGTTTCTTCAAAATCAAGAATACGTTTTACCCCTTCACGAAATAGCTGATGATCATCAATAATAATAATTTTCGTTGTCATCCTGGTTCCTCCTCTAAGTCAATGGCTGCTTGATTATTGGGACACTAATTAAAACAGCGGTCCCTTCGCCTGGCTTCGAATGAATGGTAATATCTCCACTCAGCAGTTCAATGCGCTCTTTCATTCCCATTATGCCAAAAGAGCCTGATTTTTTCTCGTTTACGTCAAATCCTTTGCCGTTATCTTTCACGACAGCTAATACTTGTTCTTTTTTAATTTCCAGTTTCACTTGAATGATCGATGCATCTGCGTGCTTTAATGCATTTTGAACTGATTCCTGAATGAGCCTGAACAATGCTACTTCCATATTTGACGGAAGACGCTTCTCAAGGCCCAGATTCACAAATTTTATATCAGGTGCAGCCATTTTAGAGCGGCTGTATTCACTGACAGTAGCTAAATATTTTTTTAATGTCGGGATCAAGCCGAGATCATCAAGCGCCATTGGCCGCAGATCATAAATAATACGCCGCACTTCATAAAGCGCAGATCGGACCATTTTTTTAAGGTCACGGATTTCGTTAAATGCCGCTTCTACACCCCGCTCCCGGTACAGCTTTTCAATTAAATCAGACCGCATGAGGATATTTGCCATCATTTGTGCCGGTCCATCATGAATTTCACGGGATAAGCGTTTTCGTTCTTCTTCCTGCGCTTCCATCACCTGCAAACCAAATGCCTGCTTTAGCTGTGCATCTTCAAGCGCGCGGCCAAACTGCTTCATATCCTGTGTTAAATAATTTAAGACAACCGCGGTTTGCGAGACGAGATGTTCGGCCCGCTCAATCGTTGTATGTACGGACGACAAGCGACGATCAAGATCATTCCGGCGTTCTATTAATTGCTTTTCATTTTGCCGCAAAACAAGCAGTTTCATTTGCAAATCATGTGCACGTTCATACGCTTGGCGCACGACTTCTTCTGAATAAATGGAGAAGTCACGGCTCACTTCCGATAATCGCTGACGGGCCATTTTTACTTTTCGTTCCAAGTCATCTTGTTCGATAATTGCCAAATGAATTTGGCTTTTAATGAGTTCAAGCTCTTTAAAAAGCGTTTCATAATCCGCTCTGCTTTGTTCGGCAATTGAAAAAATCTGGTCCTTGCTCTGATCCACCGTTTCCACCATTTTATCCAAAATTGTATCAAGAAGTTTCGTATCCGAATTTCGTATCGACATAAGCGGTTTCCTTCCAAAATTGATGGCCTGGACCTGTACAAAAGATAGAGACTATATTTCACATCAGTGTATCTTTCGATGGCGGAAATAATACATAGTTCGTTTTAAATCACTCAAAAAAGACCCGGTGAAAACCTCACACGGAAAGGTCCATTTCATTATAGCATTAGATTAATTAACGAACATTAAAGTTTATTTACGATTCGTTTAAAAGTATTTCGAAGCATGTCTCTTTTCATCCGGACTTTTTTCCTTTACGATAGATTACCAATACGGATTACCCTTATTTTTTATTTTTAAACCTTTAATGAGGAGGCCAAATTATTGTTATCTCACTATAAAACAGTTAAACGATCAGGCAGCCATGAAATTATTATTCAAAAATCACGCTTTATCGCACATATTTCAAGGGTTGAATCTGCTGAAGAAGCAATTGCTTTTATTGAAAAAATAAAAAAGCAGCATTGGAATGCAACGCATAACTGCTCTGCTTATATGATTGGCGAGCACGATCACATTCAAAAAGCAAATGATGATGGTGAACCGTCCGGCACTGCTGGAGTACCTATTCTTGAAGTCATTAAAAAACGGGGACTAAAAGATACAGCTATTGTTGTCACACGTTACTTCGGCGGCATTAAGCTCGGGGCGGGCGGATTGATCCGCGCTTACGGAAAAGCAGCATCTGAAGGATTGAACGCAACCGGCATTGTTGAACGCCGGTTAATGAAAATCGTCACAGCCTCGATTGATTACACATGGCTCGGCAAAATTGAAAACGAGCTGCACGCATCGGTTTACGAAATAAAAGAAATCCATTACGGTGAACACGTTGATGTAGATATTTTTGTTGAAGAAGAGCATGTACAAACCTTTCGTGACTGGATGATTGAACTGACAAATGGGCAAGCTGATTTTACAGAAGGCGGCGTCTTGTATATGGAGAAAGATGTCGAATTTTAAAAAAATTTGAACGTATTGATCCTTTCATAGTAAAATAATAAATGGCTCGAAATTTGACCATTACACTAAAAGGAGATAAATATATGAGTTCACCCTATCAACGCACGGGTCGACGCCGGAAAAAAACGCAAAAGCGCCGCATTGTGTTTTTCACCCTCGTTCTTCCATTGCTGCTGGTTCTTTTCACAGGAGCAGGCTACGGTGCTTTTTTGTATAAAAAAGCGGAAACAGTTTTATCTGAATCGTACATGAATGACGGACGCGAAAAATCAGCATTGCGTGATGCAGACGTCCACCCTTTAGAAGACAATGTGTCTATTTTATTTATGGGAATTGATGACAACAACACTAACCGGAAATACGGCGATAATACACGGACAGATGCACTCGTTCTCGCCACGCTGAACGTCGAAGACAAATCCATTAAAATGGTCAGTATTCCGCGTGATTCCTATGCATACATTCCAGCGGAAGGCCAAAAAAATAAAATTAACCATGCTCATGCAGTCGGCGGTCCGAATGCAACAATTGAAGCGGTCGAAGAATTGCTGGACGTACCCGTTGATTATTACGTCCGTATGAACTTTTATGCATTTATCGACGTTGTGGATGCTTTAAACGGCATAAAATTTGACGTCCCGTTTGAAGTTAATGAGAAAAACTCGGAGGATAAGCACAACGCTATCCAGCTTGAGCCAGGCATGCAGACTTTAGATGGTCAAGAAGCATTAGCGCTTGCACGCAGCCGTAAATATGACAGCGACATTGAACGCGGCAAACGCCAGCAGGAAATCTTGCAGGCTATTGCGAAGAAAGCATTGTCAATTAATTCAATCACAAAATATGATGAGATCCTGGAAGCCGTTGGATCAAATATGCGTACAGACATGACATTCAGTGAAATGAAATCGCTCATTGAATACGGCAAGGGTGACGATGTGCTTAACTTCGATTCAATGACACTGGTCGGTTCAGATGATTCCTCAAGTTCTGGTGCATACGTGTACAGTCTTGATGAAATAGAACTTGAAGCAGTCAAAGGCAAACTGCAGCGTCATCTCGACATTGAAATGTCTTCCGATGAAGAAGACAGTGAGATGGATTTTGAAGAAAACGAGACAGAAGAAGAGTCTTACAGCACAGAAGAATAAAAAGAAACGCCGCTCCGATATACATACCGGAGCGGCGTTTTTAGTTTACAGATTCTTTTTCGTTCCGCTTCTCACAAAGTTTAAAAGCGGCTTATAATCATTGCTGATTAAACCAATACTTTCAACAAACAGCTCGATCGCCAGTGTAATGACCGCCATCATAATAATAGCACCCCAGATGGTAGCCATCGAGAAGATGATTGCCGCAAGTCCAAACATCATCGCGATCATGTAAATGATTAAAACGGTTTGCTTATGCGTATAGCCTGTTCGAAGTAAGCAATGATGCAGATGGGATTTATCTGGTGCGGAAATGGGCTGCTTGTTCAGCTTCCGGCGAATAATCGCAAAAATCGTATCAGAAATCGGAACACCAAGTATAATAATTGGAATAATCAATGATACGACGGTAATATTTTTAAAACCAAGCAAGGAGACGACTGAAATAATAAAACCAAGAAACAGCGCTCCTGTATCACCCATGAAAATCTTGGCAGGGTGAAAATTGTACTTTAAAAAACCAATCGTGCTCGCTG
This sequence comes from Domibacillus iocasae, assembly GCF_001750285.1. Taxonomy (GTDB): domain Bacteria; phylum Bacillota; class Bacilli; order Bacillales; family Domibacillaceae; genus Domibacillus; species Domibacillus iocasae. The sequence goes on along the minus strand of NZ_MAMP01000006.1, from coordinate 5,121 downwards.
CGACAATCAGCGCAATGCTCATTACGTACACATCACCTTTTAAGAAGGCCATAAAACTAATCGTAAACAACGCAATGGTTGATACTCCTGCCGCTAATCCATCCAATCCATCAATTAAATTGATCGCATTTGTAATCGCAATAATCCAGATGATTGTCAACGGAATGCTTAAAAAGCTGTTAAATTCAATTGTCCCGCCAAATGGCAAGTTAAAGAAATCCACTCGAACATCTCCGTACACGACGACGACAAGGGCGGCCGCAATTTGCCCGGCCAGCTTAACCTTTGCTGAAAGCTCAAAGCGGTCATCAAAAACACCTGTTAAAATAATAATAAAGCTTCCGATAATGATTGCCGGATTCATCAGCGGTAAATCATATGGTGCAGACGGCCGCAAGACAACCATACCAATTAAAAAGCTGATAAAAATCGCCAGCCCTCCCATACGCGGCATAATGCGCTGATGCACTTTCCGGTAGTTCGGTTTATCCACGGCTCCAATGGCGACAGCAAATTTTTTCACAAGTGGCGTAAGAGCTAGAGAAGCCAGTACGCAAATAATAAAAGCAAAAACAACCATAAGATCCTCCCTCTGTTGGCCAGAAGCATAGTTTATATGAAATGACCAAAAGCTAAATGCGCGGCATCCTGCCGCATCGCTTTTGTGACCTGCTCAGCAGGCCCGAACGTCTTTTGTTTTTATATTTGTCCTCAACTTCAACATTATAATGGCAAACCATCATTATATCCACCATAAACACGAAAAAGACCGTATATTTTCTTTCATGCTGTATTCTGTTAAGATAAGAATGGGCGACTGCGTGGTTATCATGCCTTTGTGAACCGTGTAAAACGGGCCTATGGAACGTATTCTGGGGAGTGAAAAGAATGGTCTCATTGTTTCGAAAAAAAGACGCCGGTGACCGGCAGTTAAAAGCATATCAAAAAATTGTCGCTTCTATCAATGAACGGGAAGCGGCAATGGAATCCTTGACAGATGAACAACTGCGTGCCAAAACAGCCCAATTCAAAGAACAGCTTGCTGGCGGCGCTTCAGTTGATGATATAAAAATAGACGCATTTGCAGTTGTACGCGAAGCCGCAAAACGCGTCCTTGGTATGCGCCATTATGATGTCCAGCTTATTGGCGGCCTTATTTTATCTGGCGCGAATATTGCCGAAATGGCCACTGGGGAAGGCAAAACACTTGTCGCATCATTGCCGAGCTATTTGCGCGCATTGGAAGGAAAAGGTGTTCACGTTATTACAGTGAACGAGTATTTAGCCAAACGTGACCGTGACACAATTAGACCGCTTCATGAATTTCTTGGACTGACAGTCGGTTTAAATTTACCGTTAATGACTGCAAAAGAAAAACAAGAAGCGTATAATGCAGACATTACATACGGAGTCGGAACGGAATTTGGTTTTGACTATTTGCGTGACAACATGGTGTGGCACCCAACGCAGCGTGTTCAGCGCCCTTATCATTTCGCGATTATTGACGAAGTGGACAGCGTGTTAATTGATGAAGCAAAAACACCGCTTATTATTGCAGGCAAAATGCCGCCTGCCGCTGACCTCCATTATATTGGCGCTCGTGTTGCTAAGCGTTTTGTCCGTGATGAGGACTATCAACTTGACGATGAAACAAAAGCAGTCAGCTTGACAGATGGAGGCATTGAAAAAGTAGAAAAAGCATTTGGCGTTGGCAATTTATATGAAATTGAACACCAGACACTGTACCATTACATGATTCAGGCGGTCCGGGCACATGTCATGTTCGAGCGGGACGTGGACTACATCATAAAAGACGGTGCCATTTTGCTCGTTGACATGTTTACCGGCCGGACGATGGAAGGCCGGACACTTTCAGACGGACTGCACCAAGCCATTGAAGCAAAAGAAGGCCTTGAAGTAACCGATGAAAATAAAACACAAGCATCGATTACCATTCAAAACTACTTCCGCATGTATCCGTTTTTATCCGGTATGACCGGCACGGCGAAAACGGAAGAAAAAGAATTGCTTGATGTCTACAATATGCAGGTTGTGAGGGTACCTACGAATCGACCGGTTCAGCGGATCGATATGCCGGACCGAATTTACCGGACATCAGAAGAAAAATATGCCGCTGTCACAGCGGAAACGGCTGCTCGTCATGTAAAAGGCCAGCCGGTTTTAGTAGGAACAACCTCTATTTTGCAGTCAGAAAAGATCGCTGATTACTTTAAAGAAGCCGGCTTGTCTTTTGAACTTTTAAACGCAAAAAGTGTTGAGCAGGAGGTGGAGCTTATTTCCCGTTCCGGCCAGCGCGGTCATATTACCATTGCGACAAACATGGCCGGGCGCGGCACCGATATTTTGCTTGGTGACGGCGTACCGGAATTAGGCGGACTTCACGTGCTCGGCACCGAACGTCATGAGTCCAGGCGTATCGACAATCAGTTAAAAGGCCGGGCCGGTCGACAAGGTGATCCAGGTTCGAGTGAATTTCTTATTTCACTGGAAGATACGATGTTCCGCCGCTTTGCAAAAGATGATCTTGCAAAGCTTGAGAAAAAATTGCAGACAGCAGATGATGGACTGGTTAAAAATAAAAAAATGCATGAATTTGTCGACCGCGTCCAGCGAATCGTTGAAGGTGCCAATTATGCCATGCGTGAATACAATTTAAAGCTTGATGACGTTATCAATGAGCAGCGCGGCGTCATTTTCGGTCTGCGCAATGCGATTGTTGACGACGATTCGCAAAAAGAGCGGCTTATCGATATGATCAAGCGTTCTGCCCGCGAGGAAATTGACTATTACTGCCAAGAGGACCTATCACCTGAAGAATGGAAAATCGATCTCTTAGCTGGACACTTACAGGGAATTTTCGGTGGACGAGAAGTACCTTTGCCGGAAGAGCCTTCGAGTTTAAAAGAAATTATTCTTTCAACTGAAGAAGTGATCGTTCCTTATCTCGATTGGGTGGATGAACACTTCGAACCGGACTGGGATAATTTAGTGAAAAGAATAATGATTAGTGATATTGATCGTATTTGGACCATTCATCTCGAACAAATGACCCGTTTAAAAGAAGGCATCGGCCTGCGCCAGTATCAGCAGGAAGACCCAATGCGTATTTATGCACGTGAAGGCTTGCAGCTGTTCCAAACGTCCTACCGCGACCTGCTTCGCTCGATAAGTGTCAAAACGGCCGCTTTAATGACGGAATTAACAAAAAAGGAGAACTAAACGAATGCTATCTTTTTTCAAACGAAAAGGAAAAAACGACTCCGCTCTCAAAAATGATGGACTTGAAACCGCTGTTTCTGCAAGCGACGTAACGGGTGAAGAAGCAGAAGCCGGCCAGGAAGAAGTGACAACCGCTTTGTCGCTGCATCCGTCACAAACCGTTTCACAGGAGCAAATGTACGTCCTGCGTTTTTTGAACAATGAATTGCCTCCATTAAAGCGGAATCAGCTTTCTTTGTCCGGGATTGAATGGAACGAGCAGCCAAATGGCATTGCCGTTTCCGCTTTCGTCCGCAATACCGTTGAACGGGATATTTCACTTGGAGACGTGCCTCTTCTGCTGCTAAACGAAAAAAACGAACTAAAAGCGCGGGATACATTTAAGCTGAAAGAACTTGGCTCCCTGCCAGCTGATTCAAGCCGTCCTTGGACATTTCTTTTCCCTTCTGCATCGCTGAACAATGGAGTAAAGCTCGGCAAAGAAAACTGGTCGATTGCTTTTGACTTAACATCCCGCACACATAAGCTGGAGCTTGATGAAAAATGGGAAAAGACACTGCCGGAAGAACAAAAAGAAAATTTAAAAAAAATTGTTAAAAAACTCGGCGACCCAGCTAAAAACGAGCTGAACTTTACCGGATTAAGTGCGACAACGCTTGAAAATGGAAACTTAACGATTTCTTTATTAATTCGCAATGGATATGACCGGAACGTAAACATTGAAAAGCTGCCGCTGCAGCTGATCGATGCAACAGGTGAATTGGTGGCACAAGGCCAGTTCAATGTCGGTGATTTTGAAGTGAAAGCCAACACAACAAAACCGTGGACGTTCGTCTTCCCCGCGTCACTTATCCAAAAAGATAATCCGGATTTTTCTAAATGGAGCGTCCGTGTAACGAAATAAGATTAAAAAAATCCTTGACGGGCGGCTTGCCCATCAAGGATTTTTTATAACAGAACATGAAAAAACACCCGTCACATAAGACAGGTGCTTCACAGCTTTTTACCAACCACGTTCTAGCAAAACGAGTTATTTACATACAAAACGGAAACTATATGTCCATTTTATCATATCTTTTTACACTTACAACTATTATTTTGAAAAACATGCCTGTCTTCCACATTATTGCTAAAAAAGGATAAACTTTCGCCATAGATTTTTTTTGCTTTTATTTTAATAGAAACGCTTAAAGCTGGTAAACTTCGATTTAAAATAGGAATTATCGAGACTTGTAACAGTCACGCCTGCAGAGGAGCTGGCATGGATAAACTGGTTGCCGCCGATGTAAATTCCCATATGGGAAATCCCTTTTTTGTATGTGTTGCTGAAAAAGACAAGATCGCCCACAACAGGGCTTGACACTTCATACGAACGGCTGTAATAGCCGTCTGTATTCGTCCGTGTGATGCTTTTTCCTGCCTGCTTATAAGCGTAATAAATAAAGCCGCTGCAATCAAAACCAGCTGTCGAAGCGCCGCCCCAGACATATGGAATGCCCACCAATGAGTTTGCTGTACTGATTAGCTTAGACGTGCTATACCCTCCGGAAGAAGACGGATTACTCACCTTTACTGGTGCCGGTGTTGTGCCTGTTTTGGACCCGCCCGCTACTTTTAATTTTTGACCAACGAAAATAACGTCAGATTTCAAACTGTTCATTTGCTTTAATGCTGCCACAGTCACGCCGTTCCGGGATGCAATGAGCCCCAATGAATCACCGCTTTTGACTATGTATGTGCCACTAGCTGGAGAAACGGATGGACTTGTCGTTGAAGACGGCTTATTTGTTGTTGGTGTCGCCGTTGTTTGACCGTTCACTTTCAGCTTTTGTCCGATATAAATAACATCTGACTTTAAGCCGTTCAGCTGTTTTAACGAAG
>NZ_MAMP01000005.1 GCF_001750285.1 Domibacillus iocasae | reverse complement strand
GGGGTTGTAGGACACTCTATACGGAGTTACAAAGGAAGAGAATAGGCGAAGCGGCCTGGAAAGGCCCGCGGAACAAGGTAACAGCCCTGTAGCCGACATTTTCTTCTCTCTTGAGTGGATCCTGAGTACGGCGGAACACGAGGAATTCCGTCGGAATCCGGGAGGACCATCTCCCAAGGCTAAATACTCCCTAGTGACCGATAGTGAACCAGTACCGTGAGGGAAAGGTGAAAAGCACCCCGGAAGGGGAGTGAAACAGATCCTGAAACCGTGTGCCTACAAGTAGTCAGAGCCCGTTCATGGGTGATGGCGTGCCTTTTGTAGAATGAACCGGCGAGTTACGATTTCATGCAAGGTTAAGCAGAAGATGCGGAGCCGCAGCGAAAGCGAGTCTGAACAGGGCGAATGAGTATGAGGTCGTAGACCCGAAACCAGGTGATCTACCCATGTCCAGGATGAAGGTGAGGTAACACTCACTGGAGGTCCGAACCCACGCACGTTGAAAAGTGCGGGGATGAGGTGTGGGTAGCGGTGAAATTCCAATCGAACCTGGAGATAGCTGGTTCTCTCCGAAATAGCTTTAGGGCTAGCCTCAAATGAAGAGTTCTGGAGGTAGAGCACTGTTTGGACTAGGGGCCCATCCCGGGTTACCGAATTCAGACAAACTCCGAATGCCAGAAACTTATATTTGGGAGTCAGACTGCGAGTGATAAGATCCGTAGTCAAGAGGGAAACAGCCCAGACCACCAGCTAAGGTCCCAAAGTATACGTTAAGTGGAAAAGGATGTGGAGTTGCCCAGACAACCAGGATGTTGGCTTAGAAGCAGCCACCATTTAAAGAGTGCGTAATAGCTCACTGGTCGAGTGACTCTGCGCCGAAAATGTACCGGGGCTAAACGTATCACCGAAGCTGTGGATTGATACCTTCGGGTATCAGTGGTAGGAGAGCGTTCCAGGGGCGGTGAAGCCAGACCGGAAGGACTGGTGGAGCGCCTGGAAGTGAGAATGCCGGTATGAGTAGCGAAAGAAGGGTGAGAATCCCTTCCACCGAATGCCCAAGGTTTCCTGAGGAAGGCTCGTCCTCTCAGGGTTAGTCGGGGCCTAAGCCGAGGCCGAAAGGCGTAGGCGATGGATAACAGGTTGATATTCCTGTACCACCAAGCATCGTTTGAGTGATGGGGGGACGCAGGAGGATAGGAGATCACGCAGCTGGATACGCGTGTCTAAGCAGGTAGGCTGGAAATGAGGCAAATCCCATTTCCGTGAAGGCTGAGCTGTGATGGCGAGGGAAATTAAGTACCGAAGTCTTCGATTCCACACTGCCAAGAAAAGCCTCTAGCGAGATGCAAGGTGCCCGTACCGCAAACCGACACAGGTAGGCGAGGAGAGAATCCTAAGGTGAGCGAGTGAACTCTCGTTAAGGAACTCGGCAAAATGACCCCGTAACTTCGGGAGAAGGGGTGCTCTGGTAGGGTGCAAGCCCGAGAGAGCCGCAGTGAATAGGCCCAGGCGACTGTTTAGCAAAAACACAGGTCTCTGCAAAGCCGCAAGGCGACGTATAGGGGCTGACGCCTGCCCGGTGCTGGAAGGTTAAGAGGAGGGCTTAGCGCAAGCGAAGGTCTGAATTGAAGCCCCAGTAAACGGCGGCCGTAACTATAACGGTCCTAAGGTAGCGAAATTCCTTGTCGGGTAAGTTCCGACCCGCACGAAAGGCGCAACGATCTGGGCACTGTCTCAACGAGAGACTCGGTGAAATTATAGTACCTGTGAAGATGCAGGTTACCCGCGACAGGACGGAAAGACCCCGTGGAGCTTTACTGCAGCCTGATATTGAATTTTGGCACAGTCTGCACAGGATAGGCAGGAGCCTTGGAAGCCGGAGCGCCAGCTTCGGTGGAGGCGCTGGTGGGATACTGCCCTGACTGTGTTGAAATTCTAACCCGCACCCGTAATCCGGGTGGGAGACAGTGTCAGGCGGGCAGTTTGACTGGGGCGGTCGCCTCCTAAAATGTAACGGAGGCGCCCAAAGGTTCCCTCAGAATGGTTGGAAATCATTCGCAGAGTGTAAAGGCACAAGGGAGCTTGACTGCGAGACCTACAAGTCGAGCAGGGACGAAAGTCGGGCTTAGTGATCCGGTGGTTCCGCATGGAAGGGCCATCGCTCAACGGATAAAAGCTACCCCGGGGATAACAGGCTTATCTCCCCCAAGAGTCCACATCGACGGGGAGGTTTGGCACCTCGATGTCGGCTCATCGCATCCTGGGGCTGTAGTCGGTCCCAAGGGTTGGGCTGTTCGCCCATTAAAGCGGTACGCGAGCTGGGTTCAGAACGTCGTGAGACAGTTCGGTCCCTATCCGTCGCGGGCGCAGGAAATTTGAGAGGAGCTGTCCTTAGTACGAGAGGACCGGGATGGACACACCGCTGGTGTACCAGTTGTCTTGCCAAAGGCATCGCTGGGTAGCTACGTGTGGACGGGATAAGTGCTGAAAGCATCTAAGCATGAAGCCCCCCTCAAGATGAGATTTCCCATTACGCAAGTAAGTAAGATCCCTTGAAGAAGACGAGGTAGATAGGTTCGAGGTGGAAGTGCGGCAACGCGCGGAGCTGACGAATACTAATCGATCGAGGACTTAATCAATTAACATGC
>NZ_MAMP01000004.1 GCF_001750285.1 Domibacillus iocasae | reverse complement strand
AGAGCAGGACGCCGCCTGGCACGACAGGACAACTTGAATATTCAAGTTGTCTTTTTTTATGTTTTTTCCAAATCATTATGGAGATCTCGTTTATATGAAAATTATAATAAATGGAGCTTTATAATTTGAAGAAAGTAGTGGGAAAGTGTCCGAAAAGTGACACTTTCTTTTTTCTATGCAAAACTTCATAAATTCTTTTCGTTCGCGCTGATCCGTTAAGAGTATAATAATGAAAGTAGAAATAGGAATAATGGAGGGCGACATGAGTATCAAGTTAAAGTTAATTATCCTTGTAGCTGTCCTAATTGCAGCCATGATATCAACAGGGATTTTTTCAATTTATACATTTAATGACACGAATAAGCAGATGCTAGAAATACAGGAGGATGCAAAACTTCTTCAAATAGCAAAGCATCTTCAATATCGTCTTACAGGTATCTCAAATGATGAGCGGGCGTTTTTGATTAATGGTGATCCGCAGTTCACAGAAGGTATGGCAGAGAAAAAAGAGGGTATTGATGTTTATTTGCAAGAATCGTTAAAGCTGGCTGCACATACAGCAGAAACTGAAAAAATAAAAGAAATTCAATCTTATATAGAAGATTATTGGGCGGTTAGTGAACAAGTAGTTAATCTATATGGAACAGAGAGGAATAAAGCGCTGGCACTTCATTTTGAAGAAGAGCGAACAATTCGAAAAGAACAGCTGGATCCATCGGTAGACGAATTGATTGAAGCGATCGAAGCGGAAATGGCCATAGATAATCAGCATTTGACTGATCAGCGGGAGCGAAACACGCTTGTACTGGTTTTACTTGTATTTTTGACATTGCTTTTTGGCAGTATGTTTGCATGGTTTATTATTGCTTCCATCATGAAGCCGCTTCGCCTTTTTAATCGACAATTAAAAGAGATTTCTCAAGGCGGCGGAGATTTAACGCAAAAAATTGAGCTGAAAACAAATGATGAATTTGCGAAGCTAGCCCATTCGTTTAATTAGTTTACGGCAGCATTGCGCGACATGATTAAACGAATTAGTGATTCAGCGCAATTTCTTGCTTCGTCTTCGGCCCAAGTAAAGGCGAGTGCCAATCTATCTGTACAAACTATTGAAGACGTGACATTCTCGATCCAGCAAATTGCAGGTGGTGCGGAAAGCTCATCGGTTAAAATAAAAGACAATGCAGTAATTTTGGATCAAATTGAATCAGATGTTATCGGCATTTCCAGCCGTTCAGAAGAGCTGAAGTCATTATCTCTTCAAACATCAAAAGCGGCGGAAGAGGGTGGCTTGGCCGTTCGAAACAATGTACAGCAAATGCAATTTATATTTGATTCTGTTGCTGAATCTCACAACGTGATTCGTTCATTGTCCGATCGATCAAACGAAATCGGGAGCATTTTAACAATCATCAGCGGCATTGCGGATCAGACGAACTTGCTGGCGCTTAACGCCTCTATCGAAGCGGCACGTGCTGGGGAGCATGGCAAAGGATTTGCAGTTGTTGCAGAAGAAGTGCGTAAGCTGGCAGAACAGTCACTTCATTCATCGAAACAAATTGGCGAGCTGATTGATCGCGTGCAAAAAGATTCTGAGCAGTCAGTACGCATTATGGGCACTGTATCGCAAAATGCTTCAGTCGGCCTGCAGACATCGGCGGATACATCTGAAAAGTTCCGTGATATTATGGACCGAACCAATGAAATGGTCCCTAGAATAGAACAGATTTCGGCTGCGTTCCAGCTAATAAATGAGCGTGTCGCCACGTTTAAGCACACAGCAGACGTGATTGCCGAAGCGGCAGAAGAAAGTGCCAGAAACACAGATGAAGTATCAGCTGCAACAGAAGAGCAGTTTGCATCGATGGAAGAAATTTCAGCTGCAGTTAAAGCGATCGCACAAACGGCGGAGGAACTTGAGTCGATGGTTCATCAATTTAAAACATAAAAAAACCAACTGTCTGAAAAGACAGTTGGTTTTTTTATGAATTTACTTTTTATAATATTGATTTAAACAAAACATTCATTATGATAAATAAAAGGAGGGATTTCGTGATTGTCCTTAGTTTATTATTTGCGGTCAGCTTTGCGATTATTCACTTTTCGACAAAGTATATGGTCTTTATTAAACGAGCGCCCCGCAGCCGCTTTTTATCATTTGCGGGAGGTATTGCAGTTTCGTACGTATTTATTCATTTGCTGCCAGATTTGAATACTCATCAGCAAGTGTTGGAAAAAGCGGATAATGGCGTGCTTCAATTTGTTGAAAATCATGCCTATTTAATGGCACTTTTCGGACTAGCTTTTTTTTATGGACTGGAGAATATGGTGTCGCGTGAAACGAAGAAAAAACAATCACATGCAGGCTCGGGAATTTTTTGGATTCATATTGGCACCTTCTTTTTTTATAACATGCTTATTGGTTATTTGCTTATTCAAGAAGAGTTTGATCATATGATGGGAATGTTCTTTTACTTTTTGGCTCTTTCCGTTCATTTTGTAACAGTAGATCAAAGTATGAGGGAAACACATCAGTATGTTTATGACCAGTATGGACGCTGGGCGCTGACAGTTGCTGTACTGGTTGGCTGGCTTATTGGCGCTTTCACGAAGCTGGAAGAAGCGTTAATTTCCACAATGTTTGCGTTTTTGTCAGGGGCGCTTATGTTAAATGTACTGAAAGAGGAACTGCCTAAAGAAAGCGACAGCAGCTTTTCTTCGTTTGCAGTAGGTTTAATCATCTATTCTATTTTGCTTTTAATTGCATAAATAAGCTTCGGAGCTGACTGCCCGAAGCTTTTCTTATTAAACACTCATTTCTAATTAATGAAAAACATTTTAAAAAAGCATAAAAAGAAAGGGAGGGGGCAGGATAAAGAAAAAGAAAAGTGGAGTGAGCAACATGCCGAGCATTGTATCTGTTAGTACGTTTCGCCCTCCGAATATAGTAGAACAGAAACAAACAGCCGAATTTGCCCGTGAATTATTTAAAGATGATTTTCAGGACATCGAGCGGCTTTTATCTGTTTTTCAAAATGGGCAGATTCAAAAACGTCATTTTGCGATGCCGTTAAAATGGTTTGAGAAGGATCACAGTCTGCAGGAACGAAATGATTTATATATTAAGAAGGCTGTTGACTATGGAATTGAAGTTATTTCGCGGTGTCTGGATAATGATCGGTTTTTAACAAATTCACTTCCAGCTGATGAAGTTGAGGCTATTTTTTTTATTTCCAGTTCAGGTGTAGCGACCCCAAGCATTGAAGCAAGAATCATGAATCATCTGTCATTTTCGGATCATACAAAACGTATACCAATCTGGGGACTTGGCTGTGCTGGCGGGGCAGCGGGTATTAGCCGGGCTTATGAGTATTGTTTAGCTTTTCCTAAAGCAAAAGTGCTTGTTTTGTCGGTTGAGTTATGCAGTTTAACGTTCCAGCGAAATGACCGTTCTAAAAGTAATTTAATTGGCACATCGCTGTTTGCGGACGGGGCTGCATGTGTATTGATGGCTGGCGACCAGGCAGCAGTAAAGACGAAAAAACTTGTGCCGTCCGTTTTAAAAACAGAATCAAAACTACTTCCCGACTCCGAGGACGTTATGGGATGGGATTTAAAAGACAGTGGTCTTCATGTTGTTTTTTCCCGAGATATTCCGATGCTCATTCGTAACTGGCTCGGGCAGTTTGTGAATACTTTTTTAGAGAAGCAAAAGCTATCTATTGAAGAGATTGCATATTTTGTGGCGCATCCAGGCGGTAAAAAAGTGCTTGACGCCTATGAGCATACGCTGCAGCTTTCAAAGGAAAAAACATCGCATTCTCGTGCTGTTCTTTCCGAATTTGGCAATATGTCGTCCCCTACCATTTTATATGTACTTGAACGTTTCATGATGGATGAAATGAAGAAAGGGGATTACGGATTAATGGCCGCTTTAGGGCCAGGGTTTTCGGGAGAATTAGTTCTATTACAATGGGGAAAGGGAATATGAGAGAGTTGTTTTGGCTGTTTATCCTATTCGTTTGTGTACAGCGGATTTCAGAATTGATTATTGCCAAGCGAAATGAAAAGTGGATGCTTAGTCAAGGTGGCTATGAAGCAGGTGCGCGCCACTACCCGTTCATCGTGGCCCTTCATATTAGTTTTTTTATTAGCCTTATAGTCGAAGTGGAACTCCTTCGTAAGACAATTAGTCCAGACTGGCTCTTATGGCTGACTTTGTTTTTACTTACCCAGCTAAGCCGAGTGTGGACTCTTCGTTCACTTGGAACCTTTTGGAATACAAAAATCATTGTACTGCCGGGAGCAAAAATTGTTAAAAAAGGACCGTATCGATGGGTTCGTCATCCAAACTATATCATTGTCACGATGGAATTCATCATTATTCCTTTTCTGTTCCAAGCCTATTATACAGCGTTGATTTTCACGTTGCTTAATGCACTTATGCTCACTGTGCGCATTGCGGCGGAAGAACAAGCGTTAATGAACGCCACCGATTTCAAGAAAGGATATTAAGTTCATCTGGGAATTGGACACTGATACACAGGAGCGATCATCATTAGTCAGCTCCTCCTCCACCTCCGTCGCTGCCTCCGCTGTCACTTCCACCACCGCTATCTCCAAAGAAACCACCGCCTCCATCAGATGAATAGGAGGAACTACCAGGAGGTGTGCTCCATTTCCACGTATTTGCAATATAGTTGACGGGTTCTTGATTAGTCAGCATCAAATAAGCGAGTGGGGCTGTAGCGGCCATTGCTGGTTCTGCATGTGTTTCAGGTGCGGAGCGTTTGGGGCGCAGCAACAGAGAGTGCACCATCCACTTTTCTAAATCACCACTCGGAGTCGATTTACTTTTTTTGAATATGCGTGTATCCGCTTTTATGGCCGCTGCTTCACTAGAAAGCAAAAAGCGTGGTGTCAGAGTATACAGCAGCGCATTCAGTGAAATAAACAAGAGGAGCCAAAGTGCGGTATGAGTATCATACAACATGGCGACGGCGATAATAGATACAATGTAAAAAAGAATTGCAGGCCAGCGTTTTTTCGGCTTCCGCCAGATGACAAGCAAAAGCAAAAGGCCGATCACGCCGTAAATAATACTTGTTGAAGCACCAAGGGAATCTACGGTGTACGCATATAAAATAAATGAGTATCCGGTTAGCAGCATCAACTGTTTTAAAAAAGACGGAATGCCACTGCTGAAAAAGCCATCATTTTTTAATTCCTGGACAATGCAGTCTGTCCATTCTTGCTGTTGTTCTTGGTAATAACGAACTTTCTTGTGCAGATGGGCACCTTTTTTCGGTTTTATTTCGCGTTTTGTCACACCGGCAAGATCATGTATAATAAACGTCTTTCTATTTTTAAACAACATCTTTATCAATTTCTGGTCACATTCCATAGCTTTTCTCAGTTTAACGTTTAATGTAAATTGAAGCGTTTCGTCCGGCGCTTCCGGATCTTTTTGGAAGCGTTCTTTTGATTGAATGGTCTCCACCGTTGCCATTCCTCGTTCAATGAGTGAATAAAGACCGGCTAGAAAAGCATATTCATCAGAACGTCCATTGCGGTCAATCATATATAAATAAAGTGGATCGTGGTGCAACAAGGAAGAGGCATCGCCCGGACCGCCGCGAAAGCGCAGCAAAAAAACAGTGAGAATACCAAGGCATGCAGCGGTTGAAAGCACTTTTAAAATCGTTTCGAGCTGCTGCTTTTGTTCTTCTTTTTCGTAAAACGAATGGGCTAGTGCATTCTCTTCTTCCACCGCTTCTGTCAGCGCCATAGGAGCAGCCGGTTTTTCTTGTAGCGTCATAACGGAAGATGGAAACAAGACGCGTACCTCTGTTAAAGAATACAGCGGCGATTCTGGCGTTGTGAAGCGGACTACTTCAGCGCCTTTTTCCTCCACAACCCCGAACCGATCATGCATAAAAGCATAATATCGGGAAGGTTCGATAGATTCTGGAAAAACGACGTCGATTGTGACATTTTGGAGTGTTTTATCATGGTGTTCATCTGTTCCGAAAAAAGGAATCGTTAAATCGCTGTAAGTTTCATAAGAACGGACGGCATTAACAAGTTCATATGTATAAAAAACGGACTTTTCTTCGTCCTCTGAGAGGAGGTCGGCACTGTACGTGTTTTCGTCCCGGTTGACTGTCAGTGACTGCAAATCATCTTGATTAACGAAGCCGGGTTCCGCTGATTTGTTGGTAAGCTCATAAGCTTCAAAGTTCTTTACGCCTTCATGTCCAGCTGTATGGATGGATCGAATCGTATAGTCGTATTTTCCTTTAAATGTATAATGGGAAATTTCATTTACTAGCACATTGCCATTTGTCTGGATCCAAGCGCGGATCTGCACTTCATCAATGTTGTACGACCTGGCCATAGCCGGTGTGGCAAACGTAAAAAGAAAAAGAATAAAAAATAGCAATTGTTTTTTCATTATTGCAACCTCCTTTATTATCCATACGAATAATAAAAAAGAAAAGATTCGAAAAGAAGGGAAATAATACAAAGACCCGCCGTTTATCGAATTGTGGCGAGTCTTTCATATACTTGAGAAAGTGTCGTAACACCCATTTTTTGAAGTTTTTCAACATATACAGCCCAAAGAGCCGCAGTAAGACGTGCATCACCAAGTGCATGATGGCGGCCGGTAACAGGAATCTGGTTATGTTCGCAGCAATCTTCGAGGCGGACGTAAGGATTGTCCGGATCAGCAATCCGATACATAAAAGATGTATCAATTAGGCGGTGTAAAAAAGGCGAACGGAAATATTTGCGGCTTGCGTACGTCATAAACGCTTTTTCATGACTGGCATGATGGGCGACGAGCGGGGAAGCACCGCTGAACTTAAAAAACTGTTCAATTGCTTCAGCAGGTTCCGGTGCATTAACCAATTCTGATTCATCAAGGCCGGTCAGTTCTTTGACGAGAGGCGGGATTTCTTCGATAAAGCGAACGAGTGAATAATATTCATCTTCTACGAGGCGGCCCGTTACCTTCACGGCGCCAATTGACAAAATTTGATCGCCTTTATCCGGATGAAATCCTGTTGTTTCCAAGTCGAACACAATTACCTGTAATTCATTGAGCGGAATCGATGTTGTTTGTTTCGTTTTTAAGTCCCGCTGAAGACTGCGCATAAACGCCATATCGTGGCGGCCGCCTTGCAGCCCTGTAAAACGGTTCCCGCTTAAATTTTTCATAAAATCGTTAAAGCCCATTGTGCATCATCCCTTTGCTGTAAGTCGCTGCACGTAATGATGAAGGGACTCCGCAGTTTTTAAAATATGGCGCAGCTCCCGCTTGCGTACCGGTCCGAGTGAATCAATATTCACAAAATGGGAACTGTCATAATCCGGTGCATTTTTTAATGCGCGGAGCCTGAACTCTAGCAGCGTCCGGAAAGCTTCTTCATACTCATCGATGCGGCCGTCATAAGCAGGAATCTTTTTTAATGCTTTCATACGCATTAACGTGGAGGACGGTTCGATTCCTTCCTTCATTGCAAGTACCCGAATGGCATTGACATATGGCAGGAACGCAGATTGTTTTAAATTTAACGACCCCGCATGCTGTCCGTTTTGTTCAGTGAAAATCTGTCCGAATAAGCCGACTGACTTTTTCATGAATTGAATGTTTTCGAAAAAACGTTTAAGCTTGTGCGAATCTTGTTGTAGTGCAGTGGTTATTTGCTTTTTCAAAGCGGAAACCGGTGCTTTTTTTCCGTGCAGTACCCGGGCGTCGCAAATCATATGAAGTGAGCGGATCGTATCTAGTGTTTCTGCATCAATCCATGAAGTAATTTGTTCTTTCCAACCTGCTGATGAGCGGCACCACACAGGATTAGAACTCATGACTTTTCCTTCGCAATAAGGATAGCCGACCTCATTCAAGCCATCTGAAAATGTTTGGCCCAATGTGAGAAAATAACCCGCAGCTTCTTCGGTGTCCAATTCGAATACGATGCCGTGATCCTGATCGCTGATTGTACCCTGTTCAAAACGTCCGGCGCTGCCGAGCAAAAACAAGGAGTATGGGCAGGGAGGAGAACCGTGCTGATTTTCATGGTTTTGCAGGGCGGTTGTGAACACCTGCTTCATAATATCGTCATGAAAAGCATTCAAACGCTGTGTTGAATGGAGATGCTGACTGATCGTTTCATCTTTTTCATGGCGGATGTCCGCGTATGTTTGCTCCCGCGTCGTCATCGTTTTTCACATCCTTTTTAAATTAATAATACGCAAAGCGAAAGCGCTTTGCGTATTATTAATATTATTTTCCTGCTGCTTTCGATTGATTATCAGCGAATACTTCCGGATAACCGTAAGTACCGTGTTCGCTGATGTCGAGACCCATGATTTCTTCTTCTTCAGAAACACGCAGTCCGCCAAGAAGCTTTTTGATGATGAAAAGAATCACGAATGATGCAACGAAAGCGAATGCGCCTGAAACGAATACGCCCATTGCCTGAACGCCAAGCTGTGCAAAACCGCCGCCATAGAAAAGGCCAGGCTGTCCGACTGTTGCAAGTTCAGGTGTTGCGAAGAAACCAGTTGACAACGTACCCCAAATTCCAGGAATACCGTGAACGGAAAGAGCGAAGATTGGATCATCAATACCGAGTTTCTCCATTAGTTTCGCACCGTAGAAAACAAGAACGCCGGCGATTAAACCAATCACAACGGCTGCCCATGTATCAACGAATGCACAAGATGCTGTGATTGCAACAAGACCGGCAAGTGCGCCGTTTAAAATCGTTGGAATGTCTGATTTACCGAGAACAACCCATGAAATAATCAAGGCCGCAACAGCACCTGCACCAGCAGCAAGCTGTGTATTTAAGGCAACGAAGCCGAAGAATCCAGCATCAACCGATACTGTACTGCCTGCGTTAAAGCCGAACCAGCCAACCCATAAAATCAATACACCGAGTGACGTGAACACTTGGTTATGACCATGAATCGCATTAGCGGAACCGTCTTTATTGAAGCGGCCAATCCGTGGTTTAAGCAAAATCGTAGCAGCGAGAGCAGCCATTGCACCTGTTAAATGAACAACGGTTGAGCCGGCAAAATCCTGCTTTCCGTGTTCTGCAAGCCAGCCGCCGCCCCAAATCCAGTGCGCGACAACCGGATAAACAAGTGCTGAGAAAAGAATAGTGAACAAAACGTAAACAGATAACTTTGCACGTTCCGCGAAACCACCAAGGGCGATTGTGATCGCGATCCCTGCGAATGCCAGCTGGAATACGAAGAATACAGTGGATGAAAGGCCTAATTCTAAATCAGCACCAGAATAGAAGAAGTCCGTCATTCCAACGAAAAAGTTTGCGTTACCCCCGAAAATAAAAGCGAATCCGACGGCCCAGAAAACGAGGGAAGCGAGTCCGAATGTGAAAGCAGTTTTTCCGGCAATATGACCGGCGTTTTTCATGCGAGTTGATCCAGCCTCCAGCATAATGAATCCGGCAATCATGAAAATAACTAAAATAGCAGCAACCATGACCCAGAGGCTGTTCATCAAGTACAACATATCTTCCATGTTAAAACCCTCCCGAAAGTTATTTTTAATAACTTTTTAATGTTATGTTTTATAACATGTAATTATCTTATGCGGAAAAAGAAGATTCGTCAATAGTTTTTAGGGGTTTTTTTAATTTATGTAAATAAAAGTGACACGGATAAAGCCGAACAATTATTTTGAAAAGGTGATTGATGTACGGTTTATAAGGGTTGTTGGAGTCCTTCAACCTGTGACATTAGTCTGGTCATGTTTTGTTGGAAAGTTCATAAAATGAAAGAAGGAAGACTAAATCTATGACAAAAAAAGGATGAATGCATCTCAAACATGATACACTGGGAAAAAAGAGGAGGGCAGGAAGATGAGCTGGTTTGGCGGAAGCTATGAGGAATATGATTTCAGCATGTTTTCAGAAAGCCACCTCAGTGTGTTAGCAGTAATTTGTGCATCTCTCATTGGCATATATGTTTATCGTCGTCAATTAACCCAATGTATCAATCGAAAAACAGAAATCAGTATTGCTTTCTTCTTATTATTGATAGAAGTGTTCTATCATATTTGGATGGTGACAACCGACAGCTGGAAGCTCCGGCACGCGATTCCATTGGAGTTATGCAGCATTAGTTTATTTTTAACTGTGGGCCTATTACTGACGCAAAAGAAGGTCATTTATGAAGTTTTGTTGTTTACCGGCTTGCTCGGCGCGTCCCAGGCGCTCTTCACGCCCTATTTGAATTATGATTTTCCGCATTTTCGTTTTTTTCATTTTTTCGCCGTTCATGCATTCTTAGTAATTGTGCCGCTTTATTTTACGTGGATAAAGGGCTGCAGGCCAACCATATATTCTGTTTTGAAAACGATGCTGTTTTTAAATCTATTAATTCCTGTCGTCATAAGTGTGAATAATTGGACAGGCGGCAACTACTTATATTTAAGCCATAAGCCGGATAGTGCCAGCCTGCTTGATCTGCTCGGTCCGTATCCTTGGTATATTTTGTCGCTTGAAATACTGGCACTCGTACTCAGTTTGCTGATTTGGCTATTGTTCCGTGAGAAAGAGACCGAACAGCTGTTAGAAAAGCCATTTCAACATAGAGCATGAAAAAAAGCGGATTACAACAAATCCGCTTTTTTCCTTCATTGAGATCTTTGCTTCATTAAAAAGAAAAAGACACCGATTAATATAAGAATGCCGCCGGTGATCTGCCAGCCGGACAACCGTTCACCAAGCAGAAGAACCGCGAGCAGCGTGGCGCCAACCGGTTCCCCAAGGATGCTCATAGAAATTGTCGTCGCATTCACATAATTCATCAGCCAATTATTGATGACATGCGCAATCGTTGGAATGATCGCGAGCAATAGGAAAATACCCCATTCATATCTGCTGTAGCCGGTCATCATAGTACTTGTCCCCATGTTGTATAAGAATAAAAAACCTCCAGCAAATGAAAAAACACAAAAGCTGTAAATCCAGTGTGATACTTTCCGGACTGTTTGCTGGCCAATCAGCAAGTAACCAACAACAGCAATGACACTAAAAAAAGAAAGCAAGTCACCTAAAATGGCTTCCTCGCTCAAGGCAAAGTCTCCCCAGCCAATCATAACCGCACCGATAATCGCGATTCCCATTGTGGCCAAGGCGGCTGGATTCGTCCGTTCTTTGAACAATAAAAAACCGCCTGCGAGCGAAATGAGTGGCTGAAGCGCCAGGATAATGGTCGAGCTGGCTACAGTCGTCAATTTCAGTGAACCGAACCAAAGAACAAAATGAAGGGCAAGAAATAATCCTGAAAAAAGCAGGAAAAACCAATCTCGTTTTTTAATATGGCTAAACTCAGCTCTTTTCCACCATATAATAGGCGATAGGAGAATGCTGGAAAGTATCATTCGATACATGCTTAAAATTGAAGCCGGTGCTTCCGACCATTTTACAAAAATCGCTGAGAAGGAAATGGCGACGATTGCAATGAACAGCGGCAGTCCAATGGAACGTTTCTCCATTACCGTTCGAACAGCTCAATCCATTCGCCGTCCGGTCCATAAAAAAAGACATATTTGGCGCCGCTCGGAAGTGTTGTCACGGCTTCATCCACAAACGAAACGTTATATTTTTTCACCCGCGCAATTTCTTCTTCGATATTATCCACAGTAAACGCGATATGATGTACTTTTCCTTCTGCCGGCAAGGCCGGATTGTATCCTTCAATTAATTCAATCAATGTTTCATTTGTTTGCTGAAAACCGAGAAAAGCAATTTTTAAGCTTGGATCGGGGTGTCCTTGTTTTTCAAGTAATTCAAGTCCGATTACCTTCGTATAAAAATCAATTGTAATATCTAAATTTTTCACTTGAATGCCAACATGCTCAAATTTTGAAATAGCCATTATGTATGTCTCCTTTTTCTTTATTATCGCCCTGTATTGACAAATTCGCCAGTAAAAATAATGATAAAAGAAAAAGGCGGAAAAGAAAGAAGGATTTTTTTGTTACTCTACATATTGGTTGGACTGGCCGGGATGATCGGCGCATTATTGCGGTACACGCTCTCCGTTACAACAGCCTTTTGGTGGGAAGGGAATTTTCCGCTGGCTACTCTTTTGACGAACTACATCGGCTGCTTTTTATTGCCGTTCCTGACGCTTCAATTACCTGATCGCATGACTGTATCGATGCAAAAAGCGATCACAACAGGCTTGATTGGTTCGTTTACAACTTTTTCTGCATTCAGTGTCGACACAATAGTTCTTTTGGAAACAGGTGAAGCGATGGCGGCGTTTGGTTATGTTCTTTTAAGCATTGCCGGCGGGCTGTTTTTCATTCATCTCGGTTATAAAAGGGGGCGGGCATTATGATGTTCGTTGCAATAGGCGGTTTTTTTGGTGCGATCGCCCGTTTTTGGGTAAGCAATCAGTTGAATAAAAAAACATTTCCATTTCCATTTGGGACCCTTCTAGTGAATGTACTTGGAGCTTTTTTACTTGGGCTGCTTATTGGAAGCGGTGCAGGTGAAGATAGCCGTCTTTTATTCGGTACTGGCTTTCTTGGTGCATTCACGACATTTTCAACGTGGCTTTTTGAGGTAAAGGAAATGGATATGAAAAAGGCGTTTTTTTATATAGCAATTACAATGGCTGCAGGGTTTTTTGGCTCATGGATCGTCATGTAAGTCGTCTGAAAGGAAATGAAAGCATGGGCTGTGCTATACTTTCAGCATGAATAATTTACAAGGAAGGGAAGCGGGAAAATGCAATTTGTTACGTTAAATAATGGACTCCAAATGCCACAGCTTGGCTATGGCGTCTGGCAGGTTGAAGACGAAAAAGCAAGACCGGCTGTGCTAAAAGCAATTGAAACAGGCTACCGCTCCATTGACACGGCAGCTGTTTACGGCAACGAACGTGGTGTCGGGCAAGCGATTAAAGAAAGCGGCGTGCCGCGTGAAGAGCTGTTCATTACGACAAAAGTGTGGAATGCGGACCAAGGGTATGATGCAACACTAAAAGCATTTGATGAAAGTATTGAAAAGCTTGGTCTTGATTACATTGACTTGTATTTGATTCACTGGCCGGTGCCGGCAGAAGATATGTATGTGGACACGTACAAAGCACTTGAAAAATTATACGCGGATGGGCGCGTGAAAGCGATCGGTGTATGTAATTTTGACATTGACCACTTGCAGCGTTTACTGGATGAGTGCGAGGTGAAGCCGGTTCTGAACCAGGTGGAATGTCATCCGCATCTTGTTCAAAAAGAATTAAAAGCGTTCTGTAAAGAAAATGATATTTATGTGGAAGCGTGGAGCCCGCTTATGCAGGGCGGAGTTGTGCTTGAAAACGATATCGTTAAAGCCATTGCGGACAAGCATGGCAAAACACCGGCGCAGGTGATTTTACGCTGGCATTTGCAAAATGATTCTATTGTAATCCCGAAATCAGTTACACCGTCCCGCATTGAAGAAAACTTTAATGTGTTTGATTTTGAATTAACGCAGGAAGACATGGACCAAATAACGTCGCTTGATAAAGGCGAACGCACAGGTCCGGTTCCAGCTGAATTTAACCGTAAATGATTGCGAACTGCCGGGGCTTTGCCATCCGGCAGTTTTTAATTTTTTTGAAGTGAAATGCTTACGTTCAGACGCTTCCTCGTTCTACAAGCTGAAAAGGTACTTCTTTATGTGAGGTTTCAGAGGAAATTACTTGCTCAAAAGCGATCTCGCCCAGCTGCTGCAATGGCAGTTCGACCGTAGTCATGTTCAGTGCACCAGAAATGGAATGATTGTCAAACCCAACTACCGACACGTCTCCTGGTACGGAAAAGCCAAGCCGGCGGCATTCCAGCAGAAAACCTGCTGCAACGAAATCATTAGTGATGACCATGGCATCTGGCTGGTCAGTGAGTGACGCCCATTCTCCTGCAATTCGTGTTCCATCTTCAATCGTCAGCGCCTGGTCAAAAACCCAGTGGCTGCGCAATTCGCCAAACAGTTCTTCATACGCTTTTTTCCGGGAGATGCTGCTTTTCCCTTCCATTCTTAAAACGGTATACCCAATATTTTTCTTTTCTTTCTCTTTTAAAAAAGATAATGCGGATTTAAAAGCTTCATATTGATTTACAAAAACAGAGGACAAAAAATCTCGAGATAGCGCCTCGCACAAGACGATCCGTCCATATTCACTGTAATCTTCCACAAGTTCAATCGGGCATTCACGTGATGTAATAATTAATCCGTCCACTTGTTTTAGCTTTAGCATATCCATTGCTTCTATTTCTTGAGCTGTATGATAATTTGTCTGGACAATCATTAATTTATATCCGCTTTTTTCAGCCGCCGCTGCAATTCCGCCTAAAATCGTCCCGAAATAAGGATGACTGACAAATGGCAGGATAACACCGATTGTTTCCGTTTTGCCTCGGGCTAAATGAACAGCATTAATATTTTTTTCATATCGAAGCTGGTCAGCCGCGTTTAAAACAGCTGCCCTTTTTTCATCGCTCACGTATGGATGACCATTGAGTACCCGTGAAACCGTCGTGGCAGAAACACCGGCCAGCCGGGCAATGTCATGAATATTTCCCATTACCATCCCTCTTTTTTTAAAAAATGCTTGCGCTGAAATGCGTTTCATACTTTACATTGTAAAAAATGAATGGAGGGGTGGCAACTATGTCCGGTATTTTATCAATTCTCTTTTTATGTGCAGTGGAAATTTTGTTAGCCAATGCGGCGGTGAATGAGCGGGAAAAGCATTCATACTGGGAATAAATAACATCGTTTGCTTAGAATGAGCATGGGGAATAAAAAAAATAATCAGAAAAAACCGGCTGAATAAAGCCGGTTTTTTCTTGCAAAATAAAAAGGCAGTCGATATAATTAGTAATTATAAAATTATTAATTAGAAAGAGGGGATAAAGTGAATCAATATGACTCCTCGAAATATCGAACACCCGACGGATACACTGCGGATATCGCTGTTTTTACGATTCTTTCCGAAAAAAAAGAAGAAAAAGCGCCGCCGAATATGAAACTGCATATGATGCTCATTCAGCGCGCAGCGAAAGACAGAGAAGGAAATCCAAATGTCGAAGCAGAAAAATGGGCGATCCCCGGCGGCTTTATCCAGCCGGATGAAGCTGGGATCGAAGCAGCAGCCCGCGAATTAGCTGAAGAAACCGGTGTTAAAGGACTTCACATTCGCCATTTCGGAACGTATGATACACCAGGACGCGACCCAAGAGGATGGATTATTTCCAACGCATTTTATGCGATTGTACCGGAATCCTCGCTTTTACATCGAGCAGCTTCGGATGACGCAGCGGATGTGCGGCTGTTCGCAATCGATGACGTATTAAACTTGAATCTTGCGTTTGATCATCAGCAAATTGTGAATGACGCACTTGCCATTATTCAGGCGGACATGCTTCGGACAACGATAGCGAAAAACTTTTTGCCGGCCGAATTTACACTGTCAGAATTGCAGCGGGTGCTGCTGACGGTCACAGATGATGCAAAAATAGCTTCCGATCCGGTTTTTTTCGCCCGCGCGCCGAAGCTGCCTTTTTTAGAGCTGGCACTTGATGAATCCGGGCAGTCGAAAAAAACGACGCGCCATTCCTACCGGCCATCCCGCTTGTACACGTTTAACGACATTGAAATAATTGAATCTATTTACGGATAAGAAAGGTGGATGTTTGATGAAAGCATTGCTGAATATTGATTACACATATGATTTTGTCGCAGACGATGGAAAATTGACGTGCGGAAAGCCAGGGCAGGCGCTTGAAAATGAAATTGTGCGGCTGACAGAGCAGTTTATTGAAAATAATGAGTATGTTGTGTTTGCGGTTGATGTTCACGATGAAAATGATCCGTATCACCCGGAGACGAAGCTTTTTCCACCCCATAATATTCGCGGCACTAAAGGGCGTGATTTGTATGGAAAACTTCAAGCTGTATATGATGAAAATAAAAATCGGGATAACGTCTATTATATGGATAAAACACGCTATTCTGCATTTGCCGGCACAGACCTTGATATGAAGCTTCGGGCACGGGGCATTACAGAAGTGCATCTCGTCGGCGTCTGCACCGATATTTGCATTTTGCATACAGCGGTTGATGCTTATAACAAAGGATACGAGATCGTTTTTTACGAAAAAGGAACTGCTTCATTTAATCAAGCCGGCCACGAATGGGCGCTCGGTCATTTCACCAATACACTGGGCGCGAAAAAAGGGGATGATCAGTAATGAATTACCAAGATGACGGCTTCATGCTGCATACGGATTTATACCAGATAAACATGGTGGAGACGTACTGGCGGGATGGCATTCATAACCGGACTGCGGTATTTGATCTTTATTTCCGGCACCTGCCGTTTGGAAACGGATATGGTGTTTTTGCGGGGTTAGAACGCGTTATCGCCTTGGTTGAACAGTTTGGGTTCACAGACAGCGACATCGCTTACTTACGAGAAATCGGATATAAAGAGGATTATTTGGCATTTTTAAAAGACATGACATTCACTGGGACGATCCGCTCTATGCAGGAAGGGGAAACAGTATTTGGCAATGAACCACTTATGCGCATCGAAGCACCGCTTGCCCAAGCGCAGCTTCTGGAAACGCTTCTGTTAAATGTCATCAATTATCAAACGCTGATTGCCACAAAAGCATCCCGTATGATGCAGGTTATCGGAAGTGGTACAGCGCTTGAATTCGGTACAAGAAGGGCACAGGAAACAGAAGCGGCGATTTGGGGAGCACGGGCTGCTTATTTGACCGGATTTGCCGGCACAAGCAATGTTCGGGCTGGAAAGTTATTTGGCATCCCGGTATCCGGCACGCATGCCCATGCAATGGTGCAGGCGTACCAGGATGAATATACAGCATTTACAAAATACGCTGAGACGCACAAGGATTGTGTATTTCTTGTGGATACATATGACACACTTCGTTCCGGTGTACCGAATGCGATTCGCGTCGCTAAAGAATTTGGAGATAAAATTAATTTTATCGGCATTCGTCTCGATAGCGGCGACCTTGCCTACTTGTCTAAAAAAGCTCGGGGGATGCTCGATGAAGCAGGATTCCCTGATGCCCAGATCATTGCATCCAATGATCTCGATGAAGAAACAATTATGAGCTTGAACGCACAAGGCGCAAAAATCACTGTCTGGGGAATTGGAACAAAGCTCATCACAGCATTTGACCAGCCGGCACTTGGTGCGGTGTTTAAACTTGTTGCCATTGAAAATGAACAGGGCGATATGGTAGATACGATTAAAATTTCCGGCAATCCGGAGAAAGTGACAACGCCCGGGAAAAAGAAAGTGTACCGTATTATTAACAACGCAAACGGAAAAGCGGAAGGGGATTATATCGCCCTCCAAGAAGAAAATCCACAACAGCAGGAAAAGCTGAAAATGTTTCATCCTGTTCATACATATATCAGTAAATTTGTGACGGACTTTACAGCGATTGATCTGCACAAGGATATTTTTGTGGATGGCAAATTGGTTTATACACAGCCGCCGCTTGCCAGCATCCGTAAGCATGTGGAAACAGGGCTGTCCGTATTATGGGACGAATACAAGCGGCCGATTAACCCGGAGCAATATCCTGTTGATTTAAGCCCAGCCTGCTGGGAGCATAAAATGAAAAAAATTGAAGAAATGATGCCGCCGTCCGCGCGGTGACAGCTAAAGCCTGCCTGAGAAGAATTTCAATCCTTCTCAGGCAGGCTTTATTTATGGAAGAAGGATGTTGTTAGGCAGCTTATTTTAAAGTTTGATATCCATGATTCGGATTAAAAAGATGTTTTGAATTGCTTGAGGGGTAATTGTTAACTCAGTTAACAAAAAGTTTCAAGTAATTTTTTTCGTGTCACCATGAGGATGAAAAACGAGCAGGGGATGGATGTTCAAAACGTAAACGGCTGAGCGATGGAAAGACTTGTCTGTTTAAAGTTTGCTGTAAGCTTCTTCATCGCAAACAATAAAAAGCCGGGCATTTTTCGGAATCGGATCATCGAGTTTCTTCATAATAGAGAAATCATGATGGTTGGCGACGAGAAGAATGCCTTTTTCATCGAGCACCCGTTTCGCGTCCCGGTACGTCTGCCAGCCGGAATTATTCTCAATATGATAAAGATCGTATCCGTCGTGGCACGTCAGCTGTCGGATAATTTCACTTGATCCGTTAAAAAAAATCGAGCGGGCAGCTAAATGAGCGGCTGTATCATTCGGTGTAATAAATTCCTCTACATTTGCGTATGAAAATGCGTTTAAATGGGTGGAATCGGCCACTTCGCAAATTGTGTACACGTTTCGGCCATATTTTTGAGCAGCGGCTTCGATGCCGGATGCGATCAAAAGTGTCAGCCCATCAGCTGTTGACGGGGTCAACGCATGATCCGGAGAAAAAATCATGATCGATTTCGCTTTTAAAAAGTTCGCTTGTGTTAACGTTAGCTCGGAGGCCGGCGCCCCTTTCACAAAATCAACCCGTTCATGGAGAAAAGGGATTTTCTCAACTGTTTCATCAATAATAACGGCGTGTACATCGGGGAATGTTTCGAGCAATTCCGTCAGTGCAATGCGCGCACGGCTTGTCCAATTAATCAAAATAATGTGCTGATCGTGTGTAATCGTCAACCGTCCTTCCTCCTTCATTCTTTTCCGTATACTCAATGTATCAATAATTTTGCCAATTAGTACGGTCATCAGCCCGATGCCAAAAATGTATAGCAGCATCGCAAACAGCTTCCCTAGTACTGTAGTTGGTGAGACGTCCCCATAACCAACCGTGACAACTGTGGTCATCGTCCACCACAACCCTTCAAAAGGGGACACAAACGTTTCCGGTTCGACGTAGTACATGAAAAAACTGCTGAATAAAATGAGCGAAAACGTTGCGAAAAAGAAGGTCCAGTTGCTCATATGGATCGCTTTGAAAAATAATCTGCGAAAAAAAATCATCGAGGGGCACCTCCTGCTTCTGCCGTTTTAACGAAAATATATTTCGAGAAACTCTTCCTGTTATTATACAAGAATGAAATAAAAAGGAAACCTGTCTGCAAATGCAGTCAGAAATGAAAGGTTACGACGATCCTTGTAAATCCTGCTTTTGTGCAAGTTCATGGTAGACAGAATGGGAATGAAATAAATCCATATGTGTACCGATGCCGGTTACTTTGCCTTGTTCAAGAACAACAATTTGATCGGCATGAACGACTGTCGAAAGTCGATGAGCAATGACCAGTGTTGTCCGTCCTTTCATTAAGCTGTTTAATGCTTCCTGTACAAGTGTTTCAGAGGTGCTGTCAAGGCTTGATGTCGCCTCATCAAGAAGTAAAATATCCGGATCGCGTAAAATGGCACGGGCAATAGCAATACGCTGTCGCTGACCGCCGGAAAGCTTCATGCCGCGCTCACCAACTTTTGTGTCAAATTGTTGAGGCAGCTGCTCAATAAACGAAAATGCATTAGCTTGAAGGGCTGCTCTCTTTAGTTCATCATCGCTTACTTTGCGATTTGTCCCGTACGTCATATTATCACGGATGGAACCAGACATGACCGGGCTTTCCTGAGCAACATAGCCGATCCGCTGCCGCCAATCATACAAGTTAAATTGTGTAATCGATTCGTCTCCAAGCAAAACCGTTCCTTCAGTCGGCGTGTAAAACCGCTCCAGTAAAGAAAACAGTGTAGTTTTGCCGCTCCCGCTCGGTCCGACGATAGCTGTTGTGGTGCCTTCCGGGATAGCGAAAGAAATATTTTTTAAAATTGGCTTGTCTATTTCGTATTGAAACGATACTTGATTAAATTGAAGGGAACGCCGAATGGATGAAAGAGGAGATCCATCCGATTTTTCTTTTTCTGTTTGCAAAATGCCCTGAATCCGCTCTGTGGCACCGGCGGCTTTTTGAAACGCGGTAAAAAAAGACGCCATTTGGCTAAACGGGATAACGATTTGGAACATATAAATGATGATTGATGTAAGTGCCCCCGCTGACAGGGCGCCGGATGCGACACGGACACCGCCATAGCCGATTAAAATGACGAGAACCCCCATCATAATAAGTGACATAAAAGGAGAAATCACGGCTTGAACGCGCGCTTCCTTTAATCCGTATGAGAGCAGCCGCCGGATACCGGAACGTCCGTTTTCGTATTCAGCTTCGCCGGCCGTGTATGATTTGACAAGCCGGATATCGGTCAGCACTCGGCTTAGTGTCCCTGTAAA
The DNA here is from genome assembly GCF_001750285.1 of Domibacillus iocasae. GTDB lineage: Bacteria > Bacillota > Bacilli > Bacillales > Domibacillaceae > Domibacillus > Domibacillus iocasae. The sequence continues at coordinate 54,992 of NZ_MAMP01000004.1, read as the reverse complement.
AGACGCCATTTCATTTTGAGTTTCTTTAGAAATTCCATACATTTTTCGGCCGAGCGGCATAAGGATAAGCATAGCGGTCGGCACAGATAACAGCATCACAACGGTCATTCTCCAATCGATATACAACAAGATGATGACAGAACCGGTAATAGAAATAATACCTGTCACAAATGTGACGAGATGATCAGTAATCAACATTTTTACCGTATTCGTATCTTGTGTCACCCGGCTCATCGTGTCGCCGGATTCTGTTTGATCATAATAGGAAACGGGTAAATGGAGAACGTGCTTCCACAGCTTTTCACGCAGCGATGCGGTCATTTGCTCTCCTGCTGACCGCATAAAATAAAACGAAAAACCGCCGGCGATGACTTGAATTAAAAAAGCGGCCGCAAGAAAAAGCAACATGGGGCGGCTGATCGAGTCGATGGCGAGCTGATCGACAAGATTTCCGGTGAAAAGAGGAACAAACAAACTTGCGATCGTCTCAAATAAACTGAGTGTCAACGCGACAGCAAGCAATTTTTTTGGCGGATCAAGTTCCTTCAGTAAGCGAAGAAATTGTGCTGGTTTAATCGGTGGATCCATTTCAACAGCTCCCAATGAATAGATATAGGTAACTATTTCGCTAAAACTCCCCATAAATCCTTTAAAATCATACGGTGGATTGATTTGCTTTTTTCTGAAAAGTAGGTATTTTTGACATAAGAGCAAACGAATCAGGAGGGTGATGAGAATGCTGTTTCAAAAAGGAAAGCTGAAGGTACGTCTGCTTGAGGAAAAAGATCAGCAGCTGCTTGTTAAATGGCTGTCAGATCCTGTCGTGCTGGAATTTTATGAAGGACGGGACAACGCGTTTGATCTGGAAAAAGTAAAAAAAGAATTTTACGCGGAAGAAGAAGGGATGGTGCGGGGAATTATTGAGTTTGATGGAAATGAGATCGGTTACATTCAATATTATCCATTAAGCGCAGAAGACCGTGAACTATACGGCTATGGAACAAGTGACATTATTTACGGCACAGATCAGCTGATCGGGGAAGTCTACTATTGGAATAAAGGGATTGGGAAAGTGCTCGTGAAATCAGTCGTTGAACATTTGGTGAAAACAAAACAGGCAAAAAAAGTAGTCATGGACCCGCAGGAATGGAATATCCGGGCGATTCGCTGCTACGAAAAGTGCGGCTTTGAAAAAGTAAAGCTATTGCCTGAACATGAGTGGCATGAAGGGAAATATCATAATTGCTGGCTTCTGGAATACAAAAATTAAAAAGCTCAACCGTCTGAAAAGGACGGTTGAGCTTTTTACTTAATTGGCTATTTTTGATTTTGTTACTTTTAAGTCAGCTGGAGGGTTAAATTCTTTCTCCATTTTAGAAACAACAACCGTTGCTACACCGTTTCCGATCAAGTTCGTAATAGCGCGGGCTTCTGACATAAAGCGGTCTACCCCAAGAAGAAGGGCAATTCCTTCAACAGGAATCATTGGGAATGCAGCCAGCGTTGCTGCAAGTGTGATAAATCCGGAACCAGTAACACCTGCTGCTCCTTTAGATGTCAGCATAAGTACCCCTAACAGCGTAAGTTCCTGCCAGATTGTTAAGTCTATTCCATAAGCCTGGGCAATGAAGATAGCTGCCATTGATAGATAGATAGACGTTCCATCAAGGTTAAATGAATAGCCAGTTGGCACAACAAGACCAACAACAGGTTTTGAACATCCATAGTCTTCAAGCTTTTTCATCAATTTTGGAAGTGCTGATTCTGAAGAAGATGTTCCTAAAACAAGTAGAATTTCTTCTTTAATAAACGCGATGAATTTGAAAATGTTGAATCCATAAAGCTTGGCAATACCGCCAAGAATCACGATAACAAAAAGAGCACATGTAATGTAAACGCCAAGCATTAACTGGCCAAGCGATACAAGCGAGCCAAGACCAAACTTTCCGATTGTGTACGCCATTGCACCGAATGCTGCAACAGGAGACACTTTCATGATCATGTTTACGATACCGAAGAAAATATCAGCTAATCGCTCAAACAAGTCAACAACTGGTTTTCCACGCTCTCCGAGAGAAGCAAGAGCAAGTCCGAAGAAAATGGCAAAGAATAAAATAGGAAGCAAGTCGCCGCCTGCAAGTGCCGCCATTGCGTTGTCCGGCACAACACCGAGAATAAATTCCATAAATCCGTGGCTTGATTCTTCAGCGCCTTTCGTATACTCTGAAACATCGCCGCCTTCAACGGAGCCTGTATTAAAGCCTGCCCCCGGCTGAAGAATATTTACGACTAAAATCCCAATAGCAAGTGCGAATGTTGTGACAATTTCAAAATAAAGAAGCGCTTTGCCGCCAATTCGTCCAACTTTTTTCAAATCACCCATGCTGCCGATTCCAATCACGACAGTAAGGAAAATAATTGGAGCAATGACCATTTTAATCATTTTGATGAAGATATCAGCCAGTACTTTTAGCTGCTCCCCAAAAGCCGGAAAGGCAAGGCCGACTGCAATACCTAAAAGAATCCCTATGATGACACGAACGGTTAAATTATTTAATGCCTTGCGCATCTTAAAACCTCCTTGTTTATTGATTGATAGCGGTTTCAGAACCTTGATTGAAATATTAACAGACTATTTGTAAAATAAATATTTTTGGTGATAATGGTTTTTTTGGTCTTTTTGGTCAAAAAAAAGAACGCTTCTTTAGCGTTCCTCGTCGGATGGAAATTGAATTTGTTTTATTAATTCATTTCCAACTTCATTTTCTACTTTTTGATAAAGTGGCTGAAATGTTTGCAGCCATTTTTGTTTTTGTTGTTCTGTTAAGTAGTGGATCTGAATAGGAGAATTTTTTTGGATTTCCTGAAGCTGCTGTGCATTCATGTGAACAGACTCTTTCATATTCCATTTTGTTGTTTCAATCATCGCCTGTTGAATTTTTTTCTGAATGTCATCGGGCAGGTTCTCCCAGAATTCCTGATTTACCATAACGGCATACCCGAGATATCCATGATTACTGATCGTCAAATGCTGCTGCACTTTATACAATCTATTGGAATAAATATTGGAAAGAGTGTTTTCCTGCCCATCAATTTTTTTCGTTTCAAGTACTTGATACACTTCATTAAAAGACATCACGATCGTATTTGCTTTTAAGAGGCGGAACTGCTCGGCAATAATGGGTCCGGGCATAACACGAAACGTTTGTCCTTGAAAGTCGTCCGGCTCAAGCAAAGCGGTTTTATTGCTGGTCATTTGCTTAAAACCGTTGCTCCAAAAGCCTAATCCTGTTACTTTTGGGTCAGTAATCATAGAAAGAAGCTGCTCACTTGTTTCACCTGTAAAAACGGCTTTCGCCTGAGTTTCACGTTCGAAAATAAACGGGAGATCAAGTACCTTCCATTCCGGCACGGTATCAATAAGCTTCGAGAATGATGGCGCTATCATTTGGATATCGCCATTTTGAAGCGCTTCGTACTCATCATCATCTGAATAAAGAACCCCATTTTGATAAATTTCCACTTTCACTTGGCCTTTTGTTTTTTCGCTGACCAGTTCAGCAAATTTTTGGGCAGCAAGTCCTTTTGGCGTGTTTTCCGCGACAACATGAGAGAATCGGATGGTAATATGTGATTTGAGCTCTTCCTGTTCGTCATCATATGAAAGAGATTGAGATCCATTATATTGATAAAAATAATAGCCGGTAAGCAGCGCGAGGGTCAAAAGACAGAAGCTGATATATTTTGTCATATGCGTCACCTGTTTAAAAGTCTTTCTTTTTATCATATCATTTTTCGGACGGAGTGCTTGTTTACATTTACGTGGTAAAATGATAGAAAGGGTTGATTATTTTTTAGAATGGCGGCGTTATGAATGGTGCGTGTCCCGATCCAATGGAAAATAACTGGACTTATTATTTTTATTTTAATGTTTTCATTTTTGGTGCTTGGCATTGTATTGACTGGAAACTATTTGGAGACAACAGAAATTGAGCTGAGGGAACGGGCCATTTTAACAGCTCGTACGGTTGCTGAACTGCCCGGTGTGTCTGATCAATTATCGTCTTCGGACAATGTGGCCGAAGAAACTGCAGCAGCTGTAGAAGAGCTCAGGGGCATCAATAAAGCGGATTATATTGTTATTCTTAACATGGATCGTGTCAGGTTAACGCATCCTCTTAGTAGCCAGGTCGGCAAAGTATCAGATGGAGACGATGAGGGACCGGCATTTGCAGAGCATGCGTATACAGCAAAAGGTGTGGGAGAAAAAGGTACGCTGATCCGTGCATTCATACCGATTATGGACGAGACACACAATCAGGCGGGGGTTGTGATTGCTGGCTACAGGCTGCCTCAGGTTATGGAAACACTGCTGTCTTTAAAAAGAGAGATTTTTATTACAACAGGAATTGCTCTTTTAATTTCATGCTGGGGGGCTTATATGCTGGCGCGGAATATTAAACGGCAAATGTTTGCACTTGAACCGCATGAAATCGCGCAGCTTGTTGTGGAACGAACGGAAGCCTTTAATGCGATGCACGAAGGAATTATCGCCATCGATAAGTTTGAGCGAATCACGATTTTTAATCATAAAGCAAAAGAGATGCTGGCTATTAAAGGAGATGTGATTGGAAAGCACATAAGAGATGTGCTTCCTGATACTTATTTGCCGGAAATTTTAACATTGGACCGTCCGGTTTTAAACAAAGAGCTCACTATTCAAAACAGGGCCATCCTCTCAACACGTGTCCCGATTCGTGTTGAAGGTTCAACGGTAGGAGCGATTGCCATTTTCCAGGACAGGACGCAAGTAAAGCGGCTTGCGGAAGAGCTGACAGGTGTAAAAGCTTTTGTTAGCGCACTCCGTGTGCAAAATCATGAACATATGAATAAACTTCATACGATCGCGGGTTTGATTCAGCTTGGCAATCGTGAAAAAGCGCTTGAATATGTTTTTCAAGTATCAGAGGAGCAGGAAGAACTAACACGCTTTTTGACGAAAAGTATACAGGATGACAGTGTGTCCGGACTGCTGCTGAGTAAAGTAAGCCGTGGGAAAGAATTGGGTGTTGACGTAACAATCGACCGGCACAGCTATTTGCGGGCATTTCCTCCCTATATGGATCATCATGATTTTGTGCTCGTGATTGGAAATTTAATAGAAAATGCATTTGATTCATTTAAACAGCCAGGAGAAGACAATCAAATTTATGTCAGTATTCAGCAAACAGGCGACCTATTGTCTATTTTAGTAGAAGACAATGGAGAGGGAATAAAAGAAGAAGATCAGCCATTTGTTTTTCAGCATGGATATTCCACAAAAGCGGATACGGGAAGAGGGATAGGGCTGTATCTCATCAAAGAAATTGTTGAAAAGGGAAACGGGGATATTCAAATGGAGTCAATTGCTGGTGAAGGGACGACGTTTCAGCTTGTATTTCCGATGAATCTTGAAAAAGAATAGAGGTGGATGATAGGTTGATTAAAGTGCTGCTTATTGAAGATGATCTAATGGTTCAGGAAGTAAATAAGGAATTTATTAATAGAGTGGATGGTTTTGAAGTCATTGGGATTGCCGGAAATGGAATTGAAGGGATGGAACAGATCCGTCGGATGTCCCCAGACCTTGTTATTATCGATTTATATATGCCTATGATGGATGGACTTGAAACGTTGCATCTTCTGCGAAAAGAAAGCCATCCAGTAGATGTCATTGTTATAACAGCTGCAAGCGATCTGCATACAGTGCGCCAAGTTATCCAGCAAGGGGCATTTGATTATATTATGAAACCTTTTAAATTTGCACGAATAAAGCAGGCGCTTGAAAATTATCGGGCTTTCCAGAATCGTTTGCGTGATGATGGAAAGATAAGTCAAAGCGAATTGGATGAACTGCTTTTCCAAAAAGAACAGGATGAGGATCTAAAGAGTTTGCCGAAAGGATTAAATACGGTGACGCTGCAAAAAATCATCTCTTATTTGAATCAAATAGATACATCTGTTTCGGCGGAAGAAGTAGCGGAAGGGGTCGGCGCCGCAAGAGTTACGGTACGAAGATATTTAGATTATTTAGAGAAAAGCGGAAAAGTACAAATCGATATTCAATATGGCGGTATCGGGCGGCCTATGAACAGATACAGATTATCTTAGCGATTAAACAAAAAAGCAAGGTACTCTCCAATTGCTCGTGTAAACGTATGAAGAAGAATAAATATGAATAGGGCGCCAATTATAATAATAATTAAACGCAAGTACCGGGATTACGGTTTTTTCATTATCTGAAGAACTTTAAGGCCGGGCGGCGCAACGATCTCTCAAGGATAAATGCAGATCCGGCAGAGACCGGCTTAAAACAAAAAAGTGAATTTCAGAAGTAGCCCGCCATAAGGAGACAATAGAGCTAAAAGAGAGAATGGAGTCTTTTAACATGCTTGGAGCAATCAACATATTTTTGGCGAGATGGATGCCTATTTTAACGCCGCTCAGTGTCCTTACTGGTGTCCTTTTAGCTGACTACATACATTCATGGGTAAAGATCGTCCCATGGGTATTTGCATTTATGACATTAACTGGAAGTTTAAATTCGAATTTCCGTATGTTTCACCATACGATGACCCATCCATTTCCTATCTTTTTAGCATTGATGATTCTTCATCTTATTACGCCGGTTTTTGCCTGGACAGTCGGTCACTTTATGTTTCCTGATGATCCACTGACGGTGACCGGATTTACGCTCGCACTGGTCATTCCGACCGGTATTACAAGTGTGATGTGGGTGACGATGTATAAAGGGAGCGTGCCACTTGCACTTGTCATCATTTTAATTGATACGATGCTTTCGCCGCTCGTCGTTCCGTTCAGCATGTCTGTTCTCGCAGGAAGTAAAGTAGAAATGGATGTAATGGCCATGGTCAGTGGATTGTTTTGGATGATTGTGCTTCCGTCGCTGCTCGGCATGATGATGAATGAGTGGCTGAAAGCAGAAAAAGCAAGCCGGATCAGTCAAGCACTGTCCCCATTTTCAAAGCTGTCACTCCCTATTGTTATTGCGATTAACAGTGCAGTTGTAGCTCCGTATTTGCGTGACATTGACGCAAAGTTTATTCAGATTTTACTGGCGATTTTTTTCGTCGTGTTATGCGGTTATTTGCTTTCATGGGGGCTCGCTGCTGCGTTCAGGCAGCCAAGAGAGAATATTGTGACGCTCCTGTACACAGGCGGAATGCGGAATATTAGTGCGGGGGCGGTTATTGCTGTCAACTTTTTCCCGCCGCAGGCAGCGGTTCCGGTCGTTGTGTGCATGCTGTTTCAGCAGCTGCTGGCCGCATTTCATGGATTCCTGCTGACCAAAGCATATCCACGGGAGGCACGGGCATGAAAAAACGCCTATCCAATTCGGATGGGCGTTTTTTATTTCTTTTTATTCTCCTGCCGGTCCCGGTGAGCGGCTACTAAATTTTCGGCATCGCCCTTCATAAGAAAAAATGAAATCACACCAGAAAAAACAGCAGCGCCAGCGGAAATAAGCAAGCGGATGTCACGTTCAATCATCGCATAGTCTTTATTCAACATCCACGTTGCGATTGAAAACACAATCACCATGATCGGGATGACGAAAACAAATCGCTTTATCATTCTAATAGTCCTTTCACAATCGTTTTTTTTAGTTTAGCACAGTTTTTTAATGAATCCAGGCAGATCATTTTTCATCTTTGTGAAAACGATAGAACGGATAAATATTTCGGATTACGAAGGTTTTTGGTATACTGGTACAGCAGATCAAACAGAAATTAGGTATAAAAATGAATGAAAAAAGAGAAACCGCGTTTTGGTCGATCATTTTTGCAGTTTTTTTCGGGAATTTTTTAGCCGTCATGAATACGTCTACTGTAAATGTAGCGGTTCCGGCGTTTATGAAGGAATTTGAGGCAGACTTGCCGGCTGCACAGTGGACAGTAACGGGATTTATGCTGGCGGCGGGAGCGGTGGCACCAGCGGCGGGATGGTTTGGCGCACGTTTTGGTTTTAAGCGTGTTTATATATCGGCACTGATTGGCTTTTTTGTTTGCTCGTTCATTAGTGTATTTGCGTGGAGTATCGAAAGCTTAATTATGCTGCGTATTTTGCAAGGGCTGTTCAGTGGCATGATTATGCCGTCGACAATGACGATTGTGTATAAAACAATTGAGCGTGAAAAACAGGCTTATGGTATCAGCCTTTGGAGTTTGTCAGCGGTGCTGGCTCCGGCTCTTGGTCCCGTTTTAGCCGGCTTTTTTATTGATACTGCAGGATGGCCGGCCTTGTTTTATTTAAATCTGCCGATTGCAGCGGCTGCGATTTGGGCGGCGGCTGTGTTTATTCCAGGTACTGATGCGGGTGCAAAAATACCGTTTGACCTGCCGGGATTAATTTTGTCATTCATCGGCAGTATTTTGCTGCTGACCGCTTTTGCTGAAGCGGAATCATGGGGATTTACAGATGCCAAAACGCTTGCAGTAGCAGGTGTGGCACTGATTTTATTATTTTTATTTGTCCGCAGGGAAATGCAAGTTCAATTTCCGCTGTTAAATTTCGAAGTGCTGTCGCATCGTCGTTACGCTTTCAGCCTGCTGCTAAGTTCCGTTATGTCGGTTGGATTGTATGCCGGCGCTTTTTTAGTGCCAATTTTCCTGCAAAGCTCCCTTGGCCTCGGGGCGCTTGAAACTGGCTTGATTATGATGCCGGGTGCGCTTGTGATGGCGCTTTTTACACCGGTAACCGGCAAATTGTACGATAAAACAGGCCCTGCGCCGCTTATTTTAGCCGGCTTAACTGTTATGATAGCAGGGACATATATGATGGGGAATTTAAGCATTGAAACAACGATGCTCTACGTTATTATTTGGACATCGGTCCGCTACCTCGGGATTGCACTTTGCAACATGCCAATTACAAACGCCGGCATGTCAGCGATTCCGGTAGAAATGACCGGCTATGCATCGGCGCTGAACAACTGGGCGCGCCAGTCGATTGCTTCATTATCGATCGCGTTGTTTTCTGCACTGCTTGCGTTTCGTTCGTCTATTTATGCCAGACAGGGAGAAGATGCTCATGCTTCATCCGCAATTGCAGCGGGTGATGTATTTTTATATTCTCTTCTTCCGCTTGTTGTAGCCTTACCGCTTGCAGGTTTGCTTAAAGAAAAAAAGCGCACAGTGAATAAAGAATAAATTAACCATAAGAGAAGGGCCGCTTCCATTTTATATGATGATGTTTCTTTTGCTCATTTGCAGTCAGACAGGGCCTTATTTTTACATGGAGGGGGCATCCGGCACAAGTAGTGTCTGACGGTTTTGTCGCTTCAGCCATTCTGCTGTATATCTATTTGTTTATATCGTTTAAGAAGAAATTAAGTTTCTATAAATAAAAATCGCGGCCACTCAGGACCGCAATTTCTGTTACTGAAAGAAGTGATAATACACTTTCTTACTTTCTTCAATTGAGGATACGCCTTGAATAAATACACGTCCGTCTCTAAAAGCAGTTACAGTATACAGTGCATGCTGAAAAGACAGCAAAAAACCGTTTTGATGGGTGATGGACGCCGTATGCTTAATATGGTCAGCCAGCTCATCCAGGTTTCGTTTCGTAACGCCGGCTGGCCGAATTTGCACAGTATCCCGGCCGCATAAAACGGCAAATTTAGTTGTCCGCTCATACGATAAAAATGGATAAACCGGATGTGCCCCGCAGGAAGGGCAGTCTGGTTTTTTCATACGCTGAACGTCAACGGAAGAAAATTGATTTTTCCATAAATCAAACGAAAAAATGGTTCCGCGAAGTGCATCTATACTGCCTGTCAGCCATTTTAATGCTTCAGCGGTCTGGGCAGATGCGGTCATTTGGACGGCGGGTGAAATAATACCGGCTGTATCGCACGTTGCACCTGTTCCCGGCATTGTGTCCATTAAACAGTGCAGACAAGGTGTGTCACCCGGCACAATAAGCATCGACAAGCCGCCGGATGCAACACATGCGCCATATACCCAGGGAACATGATATTTTTGCGCAGCATCGTTCACGATGAATCGAATATCGAAATTATCTGTACCATCGATAATGAAATCAATTTTTTCTTCTATTATAATATGTTCTAAAAAAGCGGCATCGACGTCTTGTGTAAAAGCAGAAATAATGACATTTGAATTGATCGCTGTCAGTCTTTTACGCGCTGCTTCTGCTTTTGGCATTCGGCCAATGGCATCCTGCTCTGTATACAAGTTTTGCCGCTGCAAATTGGAAAAATCAACGTAATCACGGTCAACAATCGCAACCCGGCCAACACCGGCACGGACGATCATTTCCGCATTCGCCGCACCGAGCGCGCCGGCACCAATAATGAGAACATTTTTTTTCTGCAAGGCGGCCTGTCCGCTTCGGCCAATACCGGGGAACAGAACTTGTCGTGAATACCGTTCTGTCAAAGCAAGCTCATTCCTTCGAGTGGGCTTGACGCATTCGCATGAAGCTTTTTCGGGATACGTCCGGCTTCAAAGCCGCCATGACCGGCAAGTACCGCATACTTCATCGCTTCAGCCATTTTTACCGGATCATTTGCGCCGGAAACAGCTGTATTCAATAGAACGCCATCCGCACCGAGTTCCATTGCTTTCGCAGCGTCAGATGGCACACCGATTCCGGCATCAACGATAACCGGTACATTCGACTGTTCAATGATGTAATGGATATTCAGCGGATTGACAATGCCAAGCCCGGTGCCGATTGGTGATGCGCCCGGCATAATTGCATGACAGCCGAGATCCTCAAGCCGTTTTGCCAGCAGAACGTCATCGGACGTGTACGGCAGCACAATAAACCCTTCTTCAAGCAGCATTTCAGATGCTTTTAACGTCTCAATCGGGTCGGGCAGCAGCGTTTTATCGCAGCCGATCACTTCCACTTTAATCATGTCACATAAACCGGATGCTTTAGCAAGCTTAGCAATTCGGACCGCTTCTTCTGCTGTCTTAGCACCCGCTGTATTCGGCAGCAGTGTATATTTTTTTACATCAATTTTTTCTAAAAAATTGGGCTGATTCGGCTCGAAAATATTCATCCGGCGCACCGCAAACGTTAAAATTTCTGTTTGGGATGCTTCAACCGCAGCTTTTTGTGTATCAAAGTCGGGGAATTTCCCTGTTCCGAGCAATAAACGTGAGTTAAACGAGTAAGGTCCAATCTTCAGCATATTATCCGCCTCCTACAAATTGTACAATTTCCACACGGTCGCCGTTCGTCAGCTTTTTGTTATCCCGCGTCGCTTTATCTAAAATCGATTGGTTTAATTCTACAATGGCAAGCTCTTTATTCAACTGAAAATGGTCCAGCAGGTCGCGGACTGTCACGACGTTTTCCGGAAGAGTTACTTCTCGTCCATTTACAATCATATTCATACAGGTGATGCCTCCTTTTTAGTTAAAAAACGGGCCGGTGAAAAGGGTGCAAGACGCTCCGCTGTTTTTGGGCATCCGCTTAAATACTTCTCCATCAAGACACCGGTAATAGGACTGAGCAAAATGCCGTTCCGGTAATGTCCGGTGCATAAGTAAAGACCGTCGATAAAAGGATGGGAGCCGATCACAGGAAGGTGGTCCGCTGCCAAGGGACGCACACCAGACCAGGTCCGTTCAATCGTGCCCGTGTCTAAAATCGGCAAAAGACATGCGGCCCGGTTCAACAAAGACCGGATGCCGCCAGCTGTGACAGACGGATCAAACGAGTCGGGTGTTGAGGTGGCCCCGATCAGCATTTCGTTGTTTCGTTTCGGTACGATATAGCAGCCGTCGACGGCAAATACCGTTTTCACGGGCGCAGGGTTTGTTAATTTAACGGAAATGCATTCTCCTTTAACAGGAGTGACTGGTGGTGCAAATCCGGTTTCAGTCAAAAGCGAAGAACTCCATGCGCCGGCAGCATTGATGATCCGCCCGGCATAAAAAGACCCCGTCCTCGTCTCCACCCCATAGGCTTGTCCATTTTGTATAAGCAGGCTGTGGACAGGCATTTGTTCATACACATGAACACCGGCATTGACGGCTGCCTTTAAAAAAGCGCGGGCGAGCAGCGGTGCTTTTACTTGATTGTCTTTTTCTAAATAAATCGCACCAGCTGTATTGGCGGTCATTTGCGGTTCGGCGACTGGCACATCATATGGCTCCAGCCATGTGACAGACGAATCTTTTTTAGATAAAAATTGGTATTGATCCAAAAGAGAGGATCGGTCTTCTTCAGATGCGGCTACTTTCAGCAGGCCGGCTGTTCGGAGTTCGATGTCAATACCGGACTCTTCCAATAATTCGCCACGTATATCTTCGAACATTTCCCGGCTTTGGAGAGCAATATCCATCAGCGGGTTTTCACGCTCGAATTCATTTTGTGCACCGAGCATGCCACCAGCAGCCAAAGATGCTTTGCCGGCAAAGTTTGAATCAAATAGTGCAACGGTGCAGCCGGACTTTGCTAATCGAAAAGCGGTTGAACAGCCAATAACGCCGCCGCCAACAATGATATATTCATATTTTTTCATGATGGATTCACACCTTTCAGTTAAAAAAAGCCGATATCATAGCAGCACCGGAAGCCCCTGCCTGTCGAACAGCCGTCATGTTTCCATGGTGAATGCCGCCAATTGCAATCACGGGAACGGAAACGGCAGCGGCGGCTTCATGAAGTGCATCAAGTCCGCGCTCTTTAAGTCCCGTTTTGGACTTCGTCGCAAACACATGACCGAAATAAAGGTAATCTGCACCATCCGCTTCTGCTTTTTGAGCGGAACTGACAGAATGAACAGACCGGCCAGCAAGCTTATCCGGATGTGCATGCTTAAATGCGGACAGGCGCTCATCGAATTCAGTAAAATGGACTCCTAAAACCGGGAAGAAATCAGCCAGTTCGGGTGATGAGTGAAGAATCAGTTTTTCAGGCGGAACTCCATGATTCATGAGTCTAATAACTTTGATGGAGAATTCTTTAGCTGATAGTTGTTTTTCACGAATACAAACAGCGTCAACAACGGGAGAAATGGAAATAATCTTTTTTTCAATATGATCAGGAAGGCCAGAGCCGTCTGTCACAGCGTGAATCATGAACATTACCTCCAAATTAGACAAAATAAAAAGCGCTGCTTTCCAAATAAGGGAAGCAGCGCTGTATGAACAGGTTAAAAAAATAAAGGTCTCGCCACTTTCCTACGCCAGTATGAACTGGATCAGGTTCCAGGAATCCCAAAGTCAATCACTTTGATCTCAGCCTTTTTAAAAGGCACCTCCAGTGGATGAATATTCAGTTTTTTTAAGCCTATCATAAAAAAATTCCATTGTCACGGCTATTTCTTTTTCAAGAACAAGACAAAATGACAGAATTATTTTTTTTGAAAGAAAATAGTCTATTTTTCCCCGAATGGAGGTGTACTGCTTATGCATAAAAACGGCCATCAGTAGATTTAAAGCCTTTTTTTTACAGTAAACCCCTTGCAGCAAAAGAAGCGATTCTTCTTTATGAAAAAACGTTGCGTGCCGACTGAAAATAATTGTCACTTTTTCTTGTAACTATTTGTCGTAAAGTATGTTTCATAAAATACGTCTGCGGGGAATAGAATAAATGTAACAAGAAAAAAGGGGAAGAACACCATGCATTTAACAGAACATGAACAAATGATTTGGATTGAAAAGCTTATGGCACAGGGGATTTTTAAGTATGGCGAACGCCAGCTTTATGAATTGTCAATGGAAGAATTAATATATTTAAGTGATAAAGTGGAACAATAAATAACCATAAAAACGCTCAAGCGCGATCCATCGCGCTTGAGCGTTTTTGTTTTTTTATTACGCAGTAAATACCTGGCCGGTGGTGCTCTGCATAGAAAATGAGTGGAAGGGTGATAGTAAGAAGCAAGAGAATTAAACTGATAACACCAATCCAATGAAGGTGTGCCCAAAACCAGCCACCGAACGAGCCGACGACGCTTGAACCGAGGTAGTAAAGAAATAAATAGATGGAGGAAGCCTGTGTTTTATTGAAGCTGGCGTAATCACCCACCCACTTGCTTGCAATGGAATGTGCGGCGAAAAAACCGAATGTAAATACCGCAATTCCAATGATTTTTATGAAAAGCAGCGGAAGCAGGGTCAGCACCGCCCCAGCAGCCATAATACCGATCGACCATTTCAGCATAAGCGGGTTGCCATATGTGTCGGCTTTTTTCCCCATATATATTGCGCTGAACGTCCCTGTTAAAAAAACGATAAAAATAAACCCGATTAGCGTTTGAGTGAGCGAGTAAGGAGGCTCGCTTAAAAGAAAACCGATGTAGTTATAGAGTGTCACAAAGCTGCCCATCAATAAAAAGCCTAACAAAACAATAGCTAAGAGCGGCCGATTGTAAAAATGAATTCGGTATGTCATGATCATTTCCTTAAAAGAATGTTGTTTTTTAATGGAATGACGAGGCTCGGGCAGTGTAAATAAAAAAGCGATGCTCGCAGCAAGAGCTGTAAAGCCGATCAGAATAAGTGCTACACGCCAATTAAACACGTCAGTCAATAACCCGGTTAATACACGGCCAGACATACCACCGATCGTTGTGCCGCTAATGTACAGCCCCATTGCCGAGCCGATCGCTTTTGGATTAAATTCCTCGGATACGTAAGCCATCGCAATCGCAGGTACCCCCGCTAGAAATATACCAAGCAGCGCACGAAAAGCAAGTAATGTCCAAAACGTTGGACTGAGTGCTGTTAAAATACCAATAATAGAAGCGGCAAACATCGAAATCGCCATCAATTTCTTTTTTCCGAATGCATCAGATAAAGTTCCGGCTACAATCATGGCAATGGATAGTATGCCTGTGGATAAGGAAAGTGCCAGACTCGCGGCTGAGGCAGATACGCCGAATTGCTCTGAAAAAAGCGGCATAAGCGGCTGTGTCGTATACAACGTAGCAAACGTGACAAAGCCACCCAAGAAAAGAGCGAAACTGGCTTTTTTTTGTTCAGATGTTCCTTTTTCAATAAATGACATTTTCAGCCTTCTTTCTTCACTATGCATACATTCACTATACGCTTTGAAAAATGATAATTCCAATTTATAATTAACATAATAATCATGCGTTTATGTTATGGGGGAGATCGGATGGAATGGCATCAAATTGAAAATACAGTGGCGGTCGCCCAAACCCGAAATTTTACGAAAGCGGCGAAAAAACAGGCGGTGTCGCAGCCCGCACTGAGCCGGTCTATTATCAAATTAGAAGAAGAGCTTGAGACGTCTCTTTTTATACGCGGTAAAAAAGACATTCGGCTGACACCAGCGGGAGTGGTATTTGTTGAAAAAGCAAAGCAGATTCTTCAGCTGATGAAAGAAGCGAAAGAAGAAGTTCAAGAAATCGCATCACCTAATAAAGGAAATGTCTCCATTGCGTTTTTGCCGACATTCGGACCGCACGTGCTGCCAAATTTGATCGCGGAATACAAACGAAGATTTCCGAATGTCTCCTTTGGGCTGTCACAGGGAGCTGGAGAAGTGAATATGAAAAAAGTGCAGGAAGGACAGGTGGATTTATGCATCACAGCGCCCCCTTATAACCGAGCGGATATTGAATGGACAATCGTCCGGGAAGAGCAGTTGTATATCACCGTGCCTACGCAGCATCCGTTTGCTGGCTGCAAAAACATTTCGTTTCGCGAAGCCGCGGCGGAGCCGTTTATTTCTTTTAAAAAAGGGTTCGGTCTCCGGTTTATGTTCGATGAGATGTGTGAAGAAATGAGTCTGGACCCTGACATTACATTTGAAGGAGAAGAAGTATCGACTATTGCCGGATTTGTCGCAGCCGGGCTTGGGATTTCCGTGTTGCCGAAAAAACCGGAGATTGCGCACGATCCGCTCGTTTTTATTGAAATTAATGATTATCGGCTCATTCGAAAAGTAGCCATCGGTGTGAAAAAACAAGTGCCGTTATCACCTGCTGCCCGCCAATTTAAAGCGTTTGCGGAAAATTTTCTTCAACAAAATGATGAATTGCACGTATGAAAACTGGAAAGACGGGGTAATAAGATGAAATAGAATGAAACGTATATGGAGGGGTTTATTGGTGAATCACGCACTCTGGATCGGGAGCTATGCAAAAAAGGAAGAACCGGGTATTTATGAGGTACTTGTTGACACTGAAGCCGAAACATTAACAGTGAAAAGTCGCTTCAGCGGCGTAGAAAATCCCTCTTTTTTAGCGGAAGCGGACGGTTATTTGTACGCGGCTTCTGAATCGATGGACGGAAAAGGGGCTCTTTTACGTATTGAGTCTGATAATCTTGTCTTAAAAGGAACGGCTGATTCAGGGGAAATGGCTCCATGTCATATTTGGGCGGAAGATACATATGCGTGGACAGCGAATTACGGAGGATCTGTGACCAAGTATGAGCGGAAAGGCGAAACACTCGAAAAAACCGCTTTTTCAAAACATGAAGGGAAGAACGGCCCAAATGAAAAGAGGCAGGATGCGCCGCATGTTCATTCTGTCAACCCTTTTCCAGATGGACGGCATTTGCTTGTTTGCGATTTAGGAACGGATACACTGGCTGTATACGATAAACACACATTGGAGATTGTAAAAAAGGTAAGCGCAGCACCCGGATCCGGACCCCGAATGTCTCTTTTTCATCCGAAGCAGCCTATTGTGTATGTGATGAATGAACTTGATTCCACTGTCTCGGTTTACAAGGTGGGAGAGGGTGGAACTATTACACATTTGGATACACTCGCTGGACTGCCGGCCGGCTACAGCGGCGAACATACAGGGGCTGATTTGCAGCTCAGCCCCGATCAGCAGTTTTTGTACGCAACAATACGCGGATGGGACGGCTTAGCGGTTTTTGATACTGACCCGAACGGCAGTCTCTCCACGCCACGTCACGTAAAATTGGACGGAAAGACACCGCGCAGTTTTTATGCCTTAACAAACAAGCCCTTTTTAGTCATCGCTTTTCAAGACTCAAATGAACTTTGTTTATATAAAACAGAACAGAACGGACTGCCTGTTTTTACAGGTCAGAGGGTGTCGATAACAGCACCAGTTTGTGTGATTAAGAAAGGAGAGAATTAATATGAATACATCACTGAAAGGGAAAACAGCTCTTATTACAGGCGGAGGGTCAGGAATTGGCCGGGCAGCCGTTATTAAAATGGCCGAAGCGGGAGCGAACGTTATTTTATTAGATCGGAGTCCCGAAGATTCTAATGACCTTGTCCAGAAGATTGGTGAAGAACACGCATTGCATGTAACAGCGGATGTTTCAGACGCTGAACAAATGAAAAAAGCGATTCAAGAAGGGGCTTCGAAGTTCGGAGGTATTGATATCGTCTTTGCGAACGCCGGGCAAAACGGCACATTCACACCGCTTGAACATTTGGACCCGGAAGACTGGAACTCGGTCATGATGACGAACTTAACAGGCACCTTTTTAACATTAAAATATTCGATTCCTTATTTGAAAAAACAGGGCGGCAGTGTTATTATCACATCTTCTATTAATGGGACGCGCACATTTAAAAACTTTGGTTTCTCCGCGTATGCGACAACAAAAGCCGGTCAGGTCGGCCTTGGCAAAATGGCTGCAGTAGAGCTGGCTCAGTTTAAAATCCGGGTAAATGTTGTCTGCCCGGGTGCAATTGAAACAAATATTGATGACAGTACGAACAGGGAAGAAGAAAAGCTAAAAGAAATTACTATTCCGATTCAGTATCCGGAAGGCAATCAGCCGCTTGCCGGGGGTTCTGGCCAGCCGGAGCAGGTTGCAGATCTTGTTCATTACTTAGCCAGTGAAGCGGCCAGCCATGTAACCGGCTCTGTTGTCTATGTAGACGGAATTGAATCGCTTTTATAAGCGGCGAGTGGACATAAAATGGGCTGAATGGACGTAACGAATAATGAGTAGAAACAAACTTAATTAAATGAGCATAAAAGGCAGAGACCCGAATGATTGTGGCCTCTGTTTTTTTTATGGTCTAATTTCCTAAATAAGGGAATTTTTCGAAACTTTTTCAGCCTATCTCCGTATAGAAAAGTAGGATTTTAAAAAAAGGGGAGAAAAATTCACATGAAAAAATGGGCGCAGCTAACAGCGACAGGGGTATTGGCCTTGGGGCTTGCCGCATGCGGGCAGACAGCAGAACCGACATCTGAGACAACGGAAGATGAGTATTGAAAAAGTGGACTATACGATTAACATTGATAAAGAAACATTTGAAACCACCACCGTTGATATGATCATGGACACGACGATGGAAATGGAAGGCGAAACGATGCAAATAAATCAAGTTATGAACGCCGATTACAGCAACTACAATGACGTTGAAACCATCACGGTGCCGGAAGACATTGTAAATAGTGCTCAGGAAATGCAGATGTAGTAAAACAGCCCTCGTGTAAACCAGGGTTTCAGAGTGCAGACAAATTAAATTTTTTCCGGAATATCCCCTTTCTTCTTTTCATATGAGCTGTTTTGCTGGGAGCCGAAAAGGCGGCGGGCGCGCGGCTTCGCTTTCCATGGGGCAGGCGCTGAGTCCCATAAGAGTACCCACCACCTGTGTGTTTAAACGAGCCAGCCTAAGTGGGTTCATGTAAACATCCTTATGCTCGCGCTTGTCAAACCACTTGGTGAAGCCTGCCGGATGCGGGAACAGCGGATAGAGCGTGATCCCGCAGACGCGAAGCGGCGAGGAAGCACGCCGTCCGCCCGTGGAAAGCGAAGTCCGGCTGGCTTCACCTATCGGCTCTATTCAAAAAAGCTGACGACTTTGTCGACAGCCTGCAGCCCTCGTGTAAACGAGGTTTTTTTGATGCCATTAAGGGAAAAATGAGTAAAAAAGAAAGAAGAGATTTTATGAGAATTCCGGAAGAGCTTGCAGAGATAGGCAAAAAAAGAATTGAACCATACCCGGTGGAAGGGTTTGTATACGGAAGCGGGCCAAAGCATCCAAAGCTAATGCTTGTTGGTGAAGCGCCCGGTGAAACAGAAATCGGCAATGGCATACCCTTTAGCGGACGGGCAGGAAAAGAATTAATGAAGTTTTTAGAAATGGCCGGTGTGAAGAGGGAAGATGTGTATATTACAAGTGCCGTCCGAAGCCGCCCTTACAAATGGGGAGAAAAAAATGGACCGGATGGCACGAAAGTAAAACGAAAGTACAATCGGGTACCGACGAGTGGTGAGATTTTGGCGCACGCCCCGCTGCTTGATTATGAAATCAAGCATGTTCATGCGCCGATTATTGTAACGCTCGGCAATATCGGCTTAAAGCGGCTCGCCGGAAAAGAGAAAAAAGTATCCGATCTTCACGGCGAGCTAATAGTGCAGCCAGTGATGAGGTTAAAGGGTGACCAGTACGAATGGACAGAAAAGCAATATCGTCTTTTTCCGACTTTTCATCCAGCTTCGATTTTTTATAACCGCAGCCTGCTTGAGCTTATTCATGCAGATATGGAAAAGCTACGCGAGTTATGCCGGAATTTTCCGGTGAATGATCAAGCCGATCAAGACAAAAATCATTAACGATGAAAGAGCAGCCCGGCTGGCAATGTCTCCGTAATCGGCAAGCAGCAGTGTAATTGTTCCGTACATGAGCGGCCCGACAATGGCGGATAATTTTCCTGAAAAAGCAAACAAGCCGAAAAACTGGCCGCGCTTATTTTCAGGAGATAATTCAATAATAAAAATACGCGAGGTGACCCACACAGCACCGAGAGAGATGCCAAACAAGCTGCCGGTTACCCAAAACATCGGCCGCTTCACCGCGAATGTACCGATCAGCAGTGCAACAAATAAAATGAGCCCGACATAAAATACCGCTTTTTTTGCACCAAATGCCTGTGTAACATAGCCGAAAATAAAGGAACCGACAATACTTGAAACAGTTGAAACGAGATAGAGTAAAATAAATTCACCTGACGTGAAGCCGACGATTGCTTTTGCGTAAACGGCCATCATTGCGATAGCAGTCGCAATAGCATCATTGATAAAAAAGTATACAATCATAAACAAAAAGATCGGCCGGTATTGCCTCATATCTTTGAATGTTTCCCAGACATCGCGGTAACCGGTGAAAAATGTTCTTTTTTCCTGAATGGGGCCTGCTGTTTCTTTGTATAAAAATAACATGGGCAGTGTGAAAATAAGAAACAAAAAGGCTGTTGGCAAAAAGGCCTTTGCAAAACTGCCGTCACCAATGAACACATACACTGTCAATCCGACAAGTGTCCCCATATACCCGACCGCAACGCCGAAGCCTGACAGTACCGGCATCGTTTCTTTCGTGCCGATATCCGGGAGCATCGCATCGTAAAAAATTAAACTGGACTGGTAAAAAAACTTGGCGGCGACAAAAAGAATCACAACGAAAGTAAAGGATGCCGGCAATCCGCCAAATTGACCGAGATTTTGCGGCGCAATTAAACCCATCAATGCGGTGAACACAATCGCTGCCATAGCGAAAGACATCACGTACCGCTTTTTACGTCCGCTCCGGTCAATCCATACACCGAATAACGGTGAAAATACAACGAGGAAAAAGCTTGAAACCGCATTGGCATACGATAAAAACGTGCTGGCGATTTGGTCCATCCGCTCGCTGCCGCCTGCTATCTCCTGCACGTAAAAGGGAAAGAAAATCGTTGTAATATTTGATGAAAAAATCGTATTAGCAAAGTCATATAAGGCCCAAGATAAAACAGGCAGCGTAAAAAATAATTTCCACCCGTGCTTTTTCTGCATAAAAACACCTCCAGCTATACTAATTCGGATTTGTCTTCTCCTGTTCCTGCCCTTTACAATAATTTAACGTTTAAACCTATTAACCTTATGGGAATTTAATATCATTTCCGTTATACTTTAATTTAAGTAAGGAAACTTTTTTCGTTTTGCGTTAAAATGAAACGGAATACTCTACATAAAGCGAGGGAAAACAAGTGGGAAAAACATTTATCTTTGGTCATAAAAATCCGGATACGGATACAATTTGCTCAGCAATCGTTTACGCGGACTTAAAAACAAAGCTTGGTTTTGATGTGGAAGCTGTTCGCCTTGGCGACGTAAACGGCGAAACAGAATTTGCGTTAAAAACATTTAACACGGAAGCACCGCGCTTAATTGAAAAAGCGGCACCGGAAGTAGAAACGGTTATTTTAGTCGATCACAATGAGCGCCAGCAAAGTGTTGATGATATTGATGACGTGCATGTTCTTGAAGTTATTGACCACCACCGTATCGCAAACTTTGAAACGACTGATCCACTTTACTATCGTGCAGAGCCGGTTGGGTGTACAACAACCATTTTAAATAAGCTGTATAAAGAACATGGTGTGGAGATCGAAAAAAACATCGCCGGCCTTATGCTGTCAGCTATTATTTCGGATTCGTTATTGTTTAAATCGCCAACATGCACAGAAGAAGATGTAAAAGCAGCGAAAGAATTAGCGGAAATCGCAGGTGTAAACACAGACGAGTATGGACTTGATATGCTTAAAGCAGGAGCGGACTTAAGCGGCAAAACAGCGGCTGAACTAATCGGCATCGATGCAAAAGTGTTCCCGATGGGCAGCAAAAAAGTCGAAATTGCACAAATTAACGCAATTGATCCGGCTGACGTGCTAGCTCTAAAAGCGGAAATCGAAGAAGCCGTAACGGAAGCAATCGTTGAAAAAACGCTTGATCTGTTCCTTGTTGTAATTACCGATATTTTAAACAGCGATTCAGTTGCTGTGGCAATTGGTGCTGAAACATCCGCTGTTGAAGAAGCATTTAACGTGAAGCTTGAAGACAACCAGGCACTTTTAAAAGGCGTCGTATCACGTAAAAAACAGATTGTTCCGATCCTTACAGAAATTTTACAGGCACGCTAAAAAAGGGACTGTCTCTTCATTCAGAGAGACAGTCCTTTTTTTAATTCATAACCCATTTGTCTTTTAAAAACAGCATTCGTCCGATGATTAAAAAGACAGCCATGCATCAATGATACGCTCGAGATTCCACCCCGCATAACGAATCAGTTGTTTAAAAAGGGTAGTGCTTCAACAAAAGGCGGTGGACATAAAGGAACAGGAACAGTTCTGATTCATCGCTGCGTGAAAAAAACGATGGCTTTCTTGATTTCATTTATAAAAATGAAACATTTTGTCTTAAAATCAAGGTGCCGGCCATTATGACAGACCTTCAAGAAAAAAGAAGGCCGACAGTCAGCTAGTCTTGATTATCAAACCTTCACTCTTTTTTTATGATTATTTTGGACCACCCATATCGTTTGTAATAAGTGTTTTAGAATCAATCAATTCTTCATAATCCGGATCGGCATATACTTTTAAGACGTGTTTTGTCTGCAGTGTTGCACTGGCCATTCTAACATATTGTTTATCATAGAAGTAAACAGTTTCAATTCCACTGTTTAAAATGGCCGTCGCCGTTGGTGTCAGAGCAGCGGCAGCCGGCCCGGCGGCAGCATAACCGATCAGGCCGCCCAGACCGGCAATAATTCCTTTCGTTGTTGTATCTTCAAATTTTGTACTTCTTTTTACTGTTTTAGCGTACATCCAGCCGTTTGCTGTTTCGCTTTTTTCCTGACTGACAGATGCATTGGAAGGAACTGCCTGCTGTTGAGCTTCTGCCTGATTGTAAACAAAAGAGCCGGATGCGATAAGAGAACTGGCTGTCATCATCGAAATAAGCTTTTTCTTCATACAGGAATACCTCCACGATAAATTTATTTTTCACTCATACAAGTACCCGCGCTTTTGTAAAGGTAACAGAAAATGGGGTATTTTAACTTAACTGTAACCGGATTTTAGTGTGAGTAAATACTTGGTAAAAACAATGCGTAAAGAGGAGTCGTTTTATTAAAAAGCGAAAATTGCTATAATGGAAAGAAATAGAATACGAGGGGGTGAGTGTGTGAATGAGGAACAACCGGCAGTAAAACAAAGTGAAATTCAGCGGCAGCACCAGAAAATCAGCATGAAGCGACTGATGAAACGAACGCTGTTTATTTTTATTGGCGCTATATTAATGGCCATCGGTATTGAGATTTTTCTTGTCCCCAACTTAATAATGGATGGTGGAATTGTTGGGATTTCCATTATTTTATCAAATTTAACAGGCATGAAGCTTGGACTCTTCTTATTTTTACTTAATATTCCTTTCTTTTTTCTCGGCTACAAGCAGATCGGAAAAACCTTTGCGATTTCAACGGTATTTGGCATTACAGTGCTGTCGATTGCAGCAACTTTTCTGCATCCGGTAGCCGCTTTTACGAGTGATATTGTATTAGCTGCTGTATTTGGCGGAATGGCACTTGGGGCGGGAGTCGGTTTAGTGATTCGGTACGGCGGGTCACTGGATGGAACTGAAATTTTGGCTATTTTAATTAATAAAAAGCTACCGTTTTCCGTAGGCGAAATTGTGATGTTTTTTAATATTTTTATTTTCGTATGGGGTGGTTTTGTCTTTGGCTGGGATCGTGCTATGTATTCGGTACTTGCTTATTTTGTCGCGTTTAAAACAATCGATGTCGTTATTCAGGGATTGGATGAATCGAAATCAGCATGGATCATCAGTGATCAGTATCAAGAGATTGGAGAAGCGATTATTGCCCGCCTCGGACGCGGTGTCACCTATTTAAATGGGGAAGGCGCGTATACGGGTGATAACAAAAAAGTCATCTTTTGTGTTATTAACCGATTGGAAGAAGCAAAATTAAAATCAATCGTGGAAGATCTGGACGAAAGTGCTTTTCTCGCAGTGGCTGATATCGCCGAAGTGCGCGGCGGCCGATTTAAGAAAAGAGATATTCACTAAGTAAAACTTTCCAGAAAATGCTGGGAAGTTTTTTCTTTACAAAAATTAATAAATATTTATCTTGAATTCGAAATAAACTTTGTGTATAGTAAGGTAAGTAAGTTACTTTTATAAATCAAGGAGGAATGAAGCATGGCAACATTTACATTGGACAAAGTACACAGCGGGATCGCATTTCAAGTGAAACATATGATGGTATCGAAAACAAAAGGGGAATTCACGAACTTCGATGTACAAATCGATGGCGACGTAAACAACCTTGAAGCAGCAAAATGGACGGTTACAATTGATACAGCGTCTATCGACACAAACAATGAAGACCGCGATAACCACCTTCGTTCAGGCGATTTCTTTAATGTGGAAAACCATCCTCAAATCACATTCGTCAGTGACTCCATCAAAAAAGTATCAGACGGTGAATATGAAGTAACAGGTCAATTAACGATTAAAGACGTAACAAATACAGAAACATTTAACGTGGAATACAACGGTACATCGAAAAGCCCAATGGACGGCAGCACAATCGCCGGCTTTGACGCAGAAGGCAAAGTAAACCGTGAAGCATACGGATTAACATGGAATGCACCACTAGAAACAGGCGGCGTGCTTGTTGGGAAAGACGTGAAATTCAGCGCGAACTTTGAGTTTGTTGTTGGAGAATAATTATTAAAAAACCTGTACCTGCTGAGAGGCGGTACAGGTTTTTAATTACAGCTTATCGTTTTCATCGTTTAAGCCAGGATTTAAATCTGGACGACTCGGATTGGAGAAGTTATCTGAATCCGGGTGATCAAACAGCTGCGTTTCAGGCTTCATTTCTTCTGCTGTTTTTTGTGCATCATCGGTTTGTTGTTTCATTTCATTTGCTTTCATTTTTGCTTCATGTTTCATCTGTTCTTTTTCCTGCCTTGCTTTTTCTTTTACTTCGGCAAAATCGGTTTCGTCAATTTTTGAATCAAGCTGACGCAAGTATTTAGCGGCTGTTTCTTTCCCGCCAAGACCAAAGGCAAGTCCGAATGCCAGCGCGAGACCGCCAAGAATGAGCATGAACGCCGTATTAACAATTGAATCTGCTACACCAAGCTGGTCAAGTGCCATGAAAAGAGCGAAAATAATGACCGAGTATTTGGCAACCGAACCGAGGAGACGGAAGTCTGAACCTGACAATACATTGCGTAGAACACGCTGAACGATGTTGCCAAGGATGATGCCGACCGCAAGAATTAAAACGGCTGCAATGACACTAGGCAAATAGGACACAATGCCAAGCGAGAGCGTGACGAGGAATTCAAGGTTAATAATTTGCAGTGCTTCGACAACAAATAAGAAAGTAATAAAGATTTGTACGATCCATGATAATAGCTTTGCCGGTGTCATGCTGCTTTCGTCCGCAGTCCAGCCCCAGCTGTCGAGGTGAAGGTTTTTCGTTAATGAATTTACACCGGCTTTTTGCAAAAGATCCTCTGTAAATTTCGCAGCCCATTTCGCAGCCCATTTCGCAGCCCAGATACCGACGATTACTAGCACTGCGGCTACAATAATATTTGGAATCATTTCCAGCACACGATTTAACATATTAATTGCCGGCTCTGAAACGCCGCGAAGTTCAAGACGCTCTAAGGCGGTAATCACAACCGGGATTAAAATAAGTACGTACACAATTATTCCAATAATCGACGAAATACTCATGTCGTCGCTTGTTTTACCAATGCCGGCTTTTTTCGCATAGCGGTCAACACCTGCAGCACTTAACAGGTTTGTGATGAGATCACGGACAATTTTAGCAACAAGCCAGCCAATAACAAGGACAATAATCGCAGCGAATAGTTTCGGAATAAATGCTAAAAAGCTGTCCAGCATGTTTTCAAATGGCCCAGCGATGCCGTCAATATTCAACGCATCCAATACACCCGGAATAAACATAAGAAGGACAAGATAAAAAACGACTTTTCCGGCTGATTCAACGAGACGTCCCGCTTGTGCATCCGTATCAGCAAGGTTTCCTTTTTTCATCCATTTCGCAAATTTTAATTTTGCACCGCCTTTTGTGATTAATGCTTTTAAGATGGAAGCGGCAACCCAGCCAATTAATAGAATTAAAGCAGCTTTCAAGATATTTGGAATAAACGACGCCATTGTTGTAAACATCGACACGAGTGGTGACGCAATAATCGTCAAGTTTAAGATGTTAAAGAATAAAATAAAAACAAAGGTAAGCAGGATGTAATAGATGATTTTTCCGACGATTTTTTCAGGTGGATATTTCTCGCTGCCAATACTCGCTTTTGAAAAGAAACGATTGTCTGTATTCGTTTTTTTTAACGCTTTTTCAACAGTACTGCCGATTAATTTAGCAATGATCCAGCCAATCAACAAAACGAGAAGTGCCATAATTAAGTTTGGCAGTTCGTTTACATAGCCGTACCAGCCGCCCCAGAACATATTATTGTTCATAAAAACCCTCCTTTAAATTAGTTATTCTCCTTACTGCTTCCCATTGTGAAGGAGTAAATAACCAAATTTTCAGAAAATATTTTTAAATAAGCAGAAATAGTCTGTCTTACTTAAACCCATCATTGTGAAGGCAAAGATAAAATAATATTGAAGAATTGTTTTTGAAATTTAACAACCATCGGAAGTGCTTTGAATAGAAGGGATCGACCTTCTAGAAAATCAAATGGCTGTCATCGATAAGAAAAGAGATGGATGCCGGATTTCAAAATATTATTATCGCCTATTTGTAGAAAAGAAATAATAGCTCTTTTTAAATAAAACTGAAACTTTTGAAGAAAGAAGATCGTATTCATTCATATACTTTGTTAAAAGGAGATGGGATTATGTTTGGAAAGGTAGCGGCAGACGTATTAGGATTGAGCGATGTTGGAGCGGTTATCAAGCCGGCTGATTATAATAAAGTGGACGCGGATGATTACATTATGCACGAAGACAATGAGAAAATTTATTTTCTCATTAAGTCAAAAGCGGACGAATATTGCTTTACAAACATTGGGCTTGTACATGTAGACGGAGCAAACGCTGTCAGCAAAAAGCGCATGCTTCGCCGGTTTAACTACGTGACTAATCGCGTGTCAAACGTGTACCTTGAAACAGCAGGCACAGTTGACCTTGATGTGGAAATTAAATTTACACTTGGCAGTGAAACGTATTCCATTGACGTGCATAAAAAGCATCTGGAAGAATTAAAAGACTTGTACAAGGCACTATTGAAAATTGCGGAAATGCAGCGGGAAAATGAAATGTATCTCGGATATGCCCAGCAAAGCCTGGAGATGTCAGCAAATTCAATTAAAAACATTACCAAAACGCAAATCGATTTGTCAGCTGAATTCGAAAAAGTAAATGCATATGCATTTGATTGGCTGAAAAAATCGAGTGATGAGTACCGTGTGAAAGACTTCGGATCCGTTTACGAAAAATACATTAACAACTAATTTGAGAATCCGAATATGTTTATCCGGATTTTTATTTTTATTCTTCGCACACCCGCTATCGTATTAAAATATATACCCATGACGGCATGTTGGGGAGCGGAAAAATGCGAAGAGAAATGGCTGCAAAAGAAGGATACGCAAGCATGCCTTATTTTCTACACTTTGAAACGGCACCTGTTTATTTTGCACAGGTGCCGTTTTTTTAATATTCTACTGTTACAGATTTAAGATCATTTGGTTCACATGGAAGGAGCGTATAGCCAAGCTGCTCGACTTTTTCTTTCATATTGCCGGAGCAATCCGGCCCAAAGATTAAAAATGTTCGATCACGCTGCACTTTGTCGCGAAATGACGACAGCATACCAAAAAGGGCAGACGTTTTTTCTTCAGACAATGTTTGAGTGAAAGATGACGTGGCTTCTGTTACAGGAACAATCCATAATTCGCATGCATCTTCTGTTTGAAGCAGTTTTTCAAATACATCCGCTTTTTCAAGCGGGGTCCGCATCGTTTCATCCTGAAGCTCATATACCTCTTTATCGTCGAGCGGCGTTTCCGTAAACGGACGGCTGTTTTTCTCATCAAAAATTTTAATGTCCAATTTGGACGGTTCAAAGTGCTTTTCCATTAAAGTCTCTCCTCTTATCTCGAAAACAGGCATCTGTTCTTTTTCATACTGTTTACCCGTTTTGTATAAGTATAAACCTATTCAATAAGTGAAAGAATGTCTTTTAGCCGGTTGAGTTTGTGAACCGGATTTGCGCCTTCGATTACTTTTCCTTCGCCATGGTCGATCCAGGCGGATTCAATGCCAGTACGGGTTGCACCTAAAATATCCGTTCCCTGATTGTCACCCACCATTAAGACATCACCCGGTTCAAGATCCATCAATCTTAAAGCGTGCTCAAAAATAGCTTTTTCCGGTTTTCCAAAGCCGAAATGGCCGGAAATTAAAACATGTTCAAAATAAGGAACGAGCTCTGGCGTCATCGTCAACTTTTCCAATTGAAGCGAAGGGGCGCCATTTGTTAAGAGTAAAAGGCGAATCCCTTTATCGCGCAGCGTATTCAGCACATCGTATGTTTCTTCGTAAACAAAAGCGGACTTCCGGCGAACGCTGCGGAACCGTTCGCGTGCCCAGCTCGCTTCGGAAGATAGAATGCCTGCTGCCGATAAGCCGTTTTCCCACGTTTTC
The DNA here is from genome assembly GCF_001750285.1 of Domibacillus iocasae. Taxonomy (GTDB): domain Bacteria; phylum Bacillota; class Bacilli; order Bacillales; family Domibacillaceae; genus Domibacillus; species Domibacillus iocasae. The sequence continues at coordinate 26,472 of NZ_MAMP01000004.1, read as the reverse complement.
AATTGGTAGTCGGCAATTTGGTCTCCCATTGAACGGAATCCATTATGGTGCACGTCACCAAAGTCTCCCCACAGCCCTTCAAACGGGTTAATCCCAATTGAAATGGTGATCGGGTAAAAGTCATATGTTTCATATTGTGCTCGGGCTGCTGCACGAACATGCTCTTCAATATCAGCCGCATTCTTTTCATATTTTTGAGCCAGTTCGCCGCATGTAACGTCAAAAGCGGTCTGAATGCTTTTTTTATCGTCCAAAAGTGTATCATCAAGGTCAAAAAATATTGCTTTTTTCAAAATAAAGTTCTCCTTCTTTTTCACATAGTCTAACTTGAACAGGATGTTCTTGGTTCTCCGCTGCACACAGGGCGTGTGCGGTTTAGGAGAAGTTCCTTAAACATTCTATGACTACTTCGACAAAAAGCTTAAAAATCCTGCTTTTCGACGTGGTAAAAATAAAAAAGAAGGCGGCGAGTAATCAGGAATGTGATGAACAGGAAGGCGGGCTAATTTAGAAGACAGATCTTCATACAAATGCATTAAATGGTCCTGCCGCTGTTCAATGGCAGAAAGGCGTTCTTCAATTAAAGACAGATACGCGTTTTGTCCGATTGCATTGGCTGCCTGTCCCGGAGGAATATTTTGAGCGGCCGCTGTGTCAATCATCTGCCGCAGTGTGGCCATTTCGTTTTCGTCAAACAACCGGGCATTGCGTTTTCCTGTTTCAAATCGGAAGCCTGCTCCTTCAAGTGCCATAACGTATTTACTGAGTGTTGACGGGCTGATGTCTAAGGCGGCGGCTGCTTCTTTCGTTGTATGCATAGAAAACCCCTCCTTATAGTCTTCTTTAATACATTCAATGCCATCCGCTTTTTTCCTTTCACTATTTTTAGCGAAAAAGCGCATATTGCCATGTTCTTTTCGTCAAAATTCGGGTATACAACCGATAGGTGAATGATCATGAAACTAGTAAGCTGGACTTATACAAAGCGATACAATATAAAAGCAGTTTTTAACAGATTTCCACATTCAAATGTTATTTTTCGGCTCATCCATAAATATTATTTTATTTACATTGTTAACTGGTCCGAGAACGATCCGCCGGTTGACAAAGTAGATTTAGAAAGAATGGAGATGCTGCTGAATGACGAACTGGGTACCGAACAGTTTTACCGAAATCGCCGATCAAGAAAACAGGGAGGGCCATTACACATGAAAAAAGCCATGATTATTGCAAACCCATCTTCAGGGAAAGAACAAGCAGCAGAGTATATTGACCACATTAACATGCAGCTTGAAAAATTGGGATACGAGACAGAAAAACGCCTTACAGAAGGAGAAGGAGATGCCACACGATTTGCAAAGGAAGCGTGTGAAAAGAAAATGGACGCTGTAATTGCGATGGGCGGCGACGGTACGATGAATGAAACGGTTAACGGTCTGGCAGAGCAGCCGCATCGTCCAGTAATGGGAGTAGTCCCCCTTGGCACCGTCAATGATTTTGCACGTGCTTTAAATGTTCCGCTTGACCCAGAGGAAGCAATTGCTGTTTTAGGTGGCAGCACGAGACCAGCTGATATCGGAAGAATAAACGACCATTATTTTCTAAACATTTTAGCGATTGGCGGCATTGCCGAAGCTGCGGGTGAAGTAACATCTGCACAAAAAACAACACTTGGTCCACTTGCTTATTTAGTGGAAGGGCTGAAAACATTAAAAGAAAAAACACCGTTCCCAATTACTGTTGAAGCGGATGATGGTGTGTATGAAGAAGAAGCGCTTATTTTCCTGGCCGCCCTTACAAATTCAGTAGGGGGATTTGAAAAATTAGCACCGGAGGCAGAAGCGGCAGATGGACTTTTCCATTGCTTTATTGTAAAAGATGTCGCGCTGCCAAAATTGCTGCGTATCGGCGCGAATTTATTAAAAGGAGACTTCCAGGAAGATCCAGATGTTTTATATTTCCGAACAAAAAAAGCAAAGGTTCGTTCTACAATAGAACTCTTAGCGAATGTAGACGGCGATCTTGATGACCCTGTTCCATTTGAACTGGAAGTGCTTAAAGGTCACATTGATGTGTTTATTCCATAAAACAGCCGTTTCTGGCTGTTTTTTAATAACAATTGAACCATTTATTTCGTTTCTAAATTAAAAAAGTTTTTTCTTTTTTATACTCAAAAAAATGAAACTCTTCCATAAATTGATCGTACGTATAGTGAGGTGAGAAATCCATGAGTTTTTGGAAGCGGCTTTTTGGCGGATCAGAAGAAACTGTACCAGAAGCAAAAGAGCGAACATTGCTGACATTACGCGTCGGGGACTTTGTTACGTATGATTTAGCTGATTATGAAGTAACCGGCAAGATTCATTACAATGACAGCGGGTATACGTGGGATGCGTATCAGCTGGCGGCGAATGGGAAAACACTTTGGCTAAGCGTGGAGCTGGATGATGAACTTGAAGTCGGGATGTATGAAACGATTCGTATACCGGGTCTTGAACCGGGAGCGAAAAAAGTTTCTCATGACGGGCGCACGTATTATTTGGAAGAACAAGGCCGCGCTTATGTAAAAGCGGAAGGACGCAGCGAGAATGTTCACGGTAAAAATGTGGATTACTATGACTACACAGACGATTCAGAAGAGCATTTCTTATCTGTTGAAGTGTGGGGCGGCGATGTGGAAGTCAGTTATGGGTATGAAATTGAAGAATACGAAATCACCATTTTAGCGGGAAGCTAACCAACATTGGAGGAGAGAAAATGTTTCAATTTTTTAAGCGTGTACAGACGTATGTAGGGTCCGAGTTGAATGCAGCACTTGATAAAGCTGAAGATCCGGTGAAAATGCTTGATCAGTTTATGCGCGAAATGTCCGCGGATATTCGTGATGCGGAAACAGCGGTTGCAAAACAGCTGGCAAATGAGAAGATGCTTAAAAAGAAATACGACGATGCAAACAGCATGGTAGAAAAGCGCCAGAAGCAGGCGGTCGATGCGATTGAAGCAGGCAATGAAGACTTGGCCCGCCGTGCGCTTGAAGATAAAAACAATCATGTGAAGCAGGCAGATTCGATGAAGGAAGCGCATACACAGGCTGCGGCCGATGTAGCGGTTCTTCGCGATAAATTGTCAGAAATGAAACGTGAATACGAAGAAATGCAGCTGAAAAAAGATTCGTTAAAAGCGCGGGCGGAATCAGCAAAAACACGGACGAAGATGAACCGGGCGATGTCATCTGTTGGCGGCGACGAATCAAGACGGGGCTTTGAGCGGATGGAAGAAAAAGTAATGCAGTACGAAGCAGAAGCAGAAACGTCAGAAGATTTACGAGCAGGTTCACGCAGCCTGGATGACGAATTGGCTGCGTTAAAGAAAAACAGTGCAGTGGATGACGAACTTGCCGCACTTAAGCAAAAGCTCGGAAAAGAATAAGGAACCGCGGTCCGCCCGGTACGGCGGACCGTTTCTGTTCATTTGGAGTGTTTTTATGATGAAAAAAAAGAAATGGCTGACAATAACCATTGCGGCAGCGGTTTTCCTGGCAGCATGTGGTTTACAGGAAGCAGATGACTATATCGATGAAAACTATATATTCATCGATGCCGTTCAAAACAGCTCGAATACAAATGATCGGGCGATGGTATACCGGACTGATCAAAGTGTTGCGAATACAGCGGCAGAACTTTCAGATGTACAAGAGCCGGAACAAATCGGCACAGAAGTAGACGGCCGCCAGGTGCTTGTTTACGACGATGAATTTATTATCTTAACAGAAGATCCGGACAATCCAGGATCAACACTTGTTGAGGTGGCGGAAGATGAATTTGTCCGCACTCACTACAGCCCGGGCTTCTTCACTGGAATGTTTCTTGGTTCTATGTTAAGCGGCCGGTTTGGATCAAGCTGGGAGCGCACGCAGTCAAACAAATGCAGAAATAATCGCGATGACTGTTATTCGGGCGGAGGCTACTATGGAACCGGCACTTTTTCATCTGGCTCTTATGGCCGAGGTTCAACATTCCGCGGCGGCGGACCGGGAGAAGGAAAATAATGAGACGAAATGAGGGAATGCAGCTGTGAATCCATTTTTATTGACGTTTTTGTATTACGCAGTGGCCATTGCAGTGGTGATTGTGGGGCTGGTTATTTTTGAATTAATGACGAAGAAGTATAAAGACTGGGATGAAATAAAAGGAAATAACGCAGCCGTTGCACTGTCGATCGGCGGGAAAATTATCGGTATTTGCATTATTATTACATTTTCTATTTTCCATAACGATACGATTATTGAAACGACTATTTGGGGATTGTTTGGCATGGTGCTTCAGCTCATAGCCTATGTACTATTTGAAGTGCTGACAAGAAGCTTTTCCGTTGAAGAACAGCTTAAACGGGGGAATTTAGCTGTTGGGATTGTTTCTTTTTCTGTTTCAGTCGGTTTGGCGTTCGTTATTGGCGCTTCGATTTCGTAAGGCGGTGTTTTTATGACTGAACAGGAATCTATCCGGCAAAGCCGTTCGATTTATTACGCATCGGGCATTGTCTCGATTTGCGGAATTATTTTTGAAGTGCTTTTCGGTGCACTCGGTTCATACATTCTAGGAGATGGAGTGAAGCAGTACACACTCACCATCTCCCTTTTTTTAACCGGAATGGGCATCGGGGCTTATATAAGCGAAAAAATGACGAGACATTTGATTGCATCTTTTATTTGGATTGAGTATGGGATTGGCCTCATCGGCGGCTTTTCCGCGATGCTGCTGTTTGGAGTGACCGCTTATTTGCCAGACGGTACCGATGCATTGTTTTTATATAGCGTGACGCTGCTGGTTGGGACGTTAACAGGTGTAGAGCTGCCAATCTTGATCCGGAAAGCCAATGAAATCGGGGTGTCTCTGGAAAAAAGTGCGGCAAAAGTATTGTTTTCAGATTATGCCGGCGGTCTGGTCGGAGGCTTATTATTTTTATTTTTACTTCGTCCGTATTTCGGGCTTGTAAAAACATCATTTCTCGTCGCATTGATCAATGTGGCGGTGGCGCTTTGGATTGTTTTCCGCTTTCGTCACGAGCTAAAAAGGTTTCGGCTGCATGCGACAGCTGGTGTCGTCTTTTTAAGTATATTAATTGCCGGTGCACTCTTTGGAGAAGAAGCGGCGTTTCATTTTGAGCAAAAACTCTACAAAGATCCGGTTGTTTATTCAGAGCAAACGGCGTATCAGCAAATTATTTTAACAAGAGAGCAAGGGGATACACGTTTGTACTTGGATGGGCAATTGCAATTCAGCTCATCTGATGAACACAGGTATCACGAAATTCTCGTTCATCCGGCGATGGCCGCGGCTGCGCGTCACGATCGCGTTCTAGTCCTCGGCGGCGGCGATGGACTGGCGGTTAGAGAAATATTAAAATATGAAGATCTTGGAAGTGTAACGCTTGTTGATCTTGATCCTGCCATGACGAAAACAGCACGAACCAATCATTTACTAACTGATTTAAATGAAGGTGCATTGGACAATCCACAGGTGAAAGTGATCAATGAAGATGCGTTTCAGTTTTTAGAAAAAGCAACAGGTTTTTATGACGTGGTGATTATTGATTTACCCGACCCGAATAATGAGTCACTAAATAAACTATACACACAGGAGTTTTATTCACTTGCCCGTAATCATTTACATCCGGATGGAGCCATGATTGTCCAGGCGACCAGTCCGGTGTTCGCCCCAGAAGTGTACTGGACGATTGACCGGACTGTTCAAGCAGCAGGATTGCAAACAGAAAACCTGCACGCGGACATTCCCAGCTTTGGCGGATGGGGATATGTGTTAGCGTCACGTGAAGGCATTGAAGTAGAAGAGCTGGTGCTTTTAGAAGACACACGCTACTTGACTGCTGATTTACTGCCAGCACTAACAAAATTCGGGAAAGATGAAGATTCGATAATGGAAAATGGAATAGAGATTGAGCCAAATACATTAATTCGTCCAAACTTAATTGAAGTATATGAAAAATCGTGGCGTTATTATTAACAATAAAAGCCGTCCTTTAAAATGAACGGCTCGTTTCTTGACCAGATCTATCGATTTGCCTATTTTTCTGCCGCAAGAAGCTGCTCGTTTAATTCTTTTAATTCATTTTCCATTTCAATCAGCATCTCTTCTGCTTTAGACGTACCGTGTCCGGTAGATTCTAATTTTTCAATGTCGCCTTGCACACGGATATAGTCCATTTTTAATTCTCTAATCTTGTATTCTATTTGTGATTTATTCATCTATGTCCCGCCTTTTTTCTTTTATTTTATCAAATGAAAAAGCCGTCTGCACGTGGCAGACGGCTTTTAGTTATTAGCGGGAAATGATAAATTCAATAGCGAGGTTTAAGAAAAATACCGTATGGACCGCCGCAAAAATGAGTCCTTGTTTGTTTAAACGCTGCATTAATATTTGATCCATATCAATCACCTCATAAATTAGTTTGTAAATATACTATAACATAAGTTCGCAAAATGTTCAAAAAGAATTTACGAAATTGCAACAAAATAAAAAAGAAGCAGTGGTTCTGCTTCTTTAAAGGATGGGCGACAGGAGCCGAGAAATAGATTCTTTAAATTTAATCCAACTAGACCGCTGCTGGTATAAAGCTGGTGTCAATTCATAGGAAACCGTCATGTCATGCCAGAAAATCTTCGCCAGCCGGCTGCCGGTTTCATAGTCATACATAAAGGCGTTTACTTCAAAATTTAAACGAAAGCTCCTTACATCAATGTTCGCTGTCCCCACTGAACTTAATTTTTCATCCACAACAATCGTTTTTGCATGAATGAAGCCATCGTTATAAATGTAAATTTTCGCTCCTGCTTTCAATAATTCACCAGCATATGAATACGTTGCCCAATAGACAAATGGATGATCAGGTTTATTTGGAATCATAATCTTTACATCAATTCCTGACAAAGCTGCAATTCGAAGTGCGTCTAAAATACTCGCGTCCGGAATAAAATAAGGTGTTTGAATATAAATGGACTTTTTGGCCGTTGTAATCAGCTTAAAGTAGCCGCTTTTAATTTGTTCCCACTCTGAATCCGGCCCGCTCGTTACAATTTGCATAGCTGTATCGCCTGTATGGTCCGGGACAGGAAACAACCGCTCATCATACATAAAGTCATGCCGCTTTGAGGCTTGATTCCAGTCTAAAATAAAGCGGGTTTGAAGCGCATGTACCGCACTTCCTTGGACACGAAGGTGCGTGTCGCGCCAGTAGCCAAAGGACGGGTCCTTGCCTAAATATTCATCACCGACATTAAAACCGCCTACATAACCAATTTGTCCGTCAATGATAACAATTTTTCGATGGTTCCGGTAATTAAGGCGCAAATTAAAAAAGGGGATGCGGGAAGGGAAAAACGTTTCGACCACACCGCCCGCCTGGATGAGCTTTTCGAAATGTCTGCGACGGAGCGTTCTAGAGCCCATGTCATCATACAGCAAACACACTTCAACGCCTGCGAGCGCTTTTTCCATTAATAATTTAATGAGCTTTTTTCCGAGCTCGTCGTTTCGGAAAATATAATACTGAATGTGAATATGGTTTTTTGCCTTGCGTATATCATTCATAAGTGCCTCAAACTTTTCAACACCATCTGTATAAATGTATACGTTATTGTTTTCGGACAGAACAGCATCATTATGACTGAGCAGCATGTAAACAAGCTTCGCATTTTTTTTCGTATGTGGATTGGCAAACGGATAGAGGCCGCTTTTAATGGCTTTTTTCTGATGTTCAATCTGCTCTTCAATGCCAACTTTTTTCTTATCTTCCCAATCAAAAAGCCGCTGTTTGCTTAAATTTTGCCCAAAAACAAGGTAAAGAATAAAGCCGAGAAGCGGAATGAAAAAGAGCACCATCAGCCAGGCCCATGTTGCACCTGGATCGCGCCTTTCAAGAAAAATAACAGCAGATGCGAAAACAATATTCAGGGCAAACAACACATAGGCGGCCGATGGGAAAAGACTAAATTCTATTAACACGTTCATCACCGATCCGTTCTAATAAAATACTTGCTTTAACTATACACGAAAAAGTGCAAATGATCTGGATTGAAAAAGGCAAAATGGGGAAAATAAAAAAGGATGATAAAAAATGAAACACTTTTGTATAAAAAACGTATAAACAAATAAAAACGAAAAGGATGGAGCGCGATGAAAAGTAAGGATCGGACACGGCAAATTGTCGATAACATTGCCAGGCTTGGTGTGAAAGCAAAGGTAACAAAATCAAGAGCGGCTCTATGGAGCGCGCTGCAAGGCAGTGGAGAAGTGAAAGGTCAGCTGAAAGTGGTAACTTCCTGCCATCCAGGATAAGGAAGGGGCGTAAACGATGCACTTTAGCAAAGGGCTTCTTTTATACAATGAACAAGCAGGCAAAGGAAAAGTGCCGATTAACGAACAAATTGTCCCTGTTTTAAAAGAAGCAGTAGAACATGTAGAGGAAGAGATTATTTCAGCGCCAGGAGAAGGAGAGAAAATTTGTTTTGAGAGAGGAAGCGATTATGACATTATCATCCTCTACGGTGGCGATGGGACGATTCATGAATGTGTCAATGGCATTGCCCGGCTTGAAAACAGGCCGGTTGTCGCTGTACTGCCTGGCGGCACATGCAATGATTTCAGCCGGGCGATTGGTGTGCCGGAAGAAATGGATGGAGCTTGCCGATTGTTAAAAACAGGCGTCGTTCGCCATGTGGATCTTGGTTTAATGAATGATCGTTATTTTGTGAATTTTTGGGGAATTGGCATGATTACAGATACATCAGAAAACATCGATGAAAATAAAAAAACAATGATCGGTAAAATGAGCTATTATTTAAGCGCACTGGAGACCATTCGCAACCCGTCTTTTTTTCATTATATGATTGAAGCGGACGGAGTGAAACTGGAAGGGGATGCTGTGATGGCTGTAGCGTTAAATGGCAACTACATCGGAACGATTAACCTGCCATTTGAAGCGAACCACGAAGACGGCTACCTGGATCTCATCATCGTGAAAGAATCGGGCTTTCCTCTTATTAAAGAAGTGATTCAGACAGAAAAGATAAGAGCAACAGGCGAACACGCAGCAAACCTTGAACATCACCGTGTCCGGTCATTTACCATTGCGACGGACAGCCCGATGCGCATTGATATGGATGGAGAAGTGTATGCGGTCACCCCATCTACTTGCAGTGTGAAAAAGGGCCATATCCGCTTCGTCAGTTCTATATAACAGCGTCCGGACCAGTCAAGGCCAGGACGCTGTTATTATTTAAGAAGAAAAGAATTTGTCTGTAAATGAAAGAATCATCATTAAACAGATCGGCTGCGAAATTTTTTAATAAACCAAATAACCGCCGCAATAAAGATAATGGCTAAAATCGCGTAAACAATATTTGAATACACATCCATATACTCAACAACGGTATGCCATGAATCGGAAAAAGCGGCACCTAAATTGACAAGAATCGTGTTCCAGATTAATGTTCCAGCTGTCGTAAACAATAGAAACAAGAAAAAGTTCATGTTTGACATCCCGGCCGGAATGGAAATCAGGCTGCGGATGAGTGGAACCATTCGGCATAAAAAGACCGTCCATACTCCATATTTGTCAAACCACTTATCCGCCCGATGAATATCTTCTTTTTTCACCCGAAGAAATTTCCCGTATCGTTCAATGATTTTCTCTAATCTTTCAACATCCATCAGCAATCCGATGCCATATAGAATGACAGCACCTGCAACGGATCCCGCTGTTGAAGCTAAAATGACGCCTGTGACCGTTAAATCTGTCTGTCCGGTCATAACACCGCCAAAGGTGAGGATGACTTCAGACGGAATCGGAGGAAATAAATTTTCAAGAGCAATTAAGAAAAAAACTCCCCAGAGCCCGTATTGTTCCATCATCGAAATAATCCAGTTTTCCATTACATTCCCTTTCTGTGAAGAAAATTTTTTCGCTTCGGTTGACATTATATCATGGAGAATCAGAGGTTCACCAATAAAAAGAAAAGACCCGCTGTTAGAGCGGGACAGAAGAAGTAGTACTACCAAAAATTGCGGTTAACGTCATTGTCAGTGTCTGTTCTTTTTCAAGACTGTATTGATCAAGCCGTTTTTTCCATTTGTTTCGTTCAATGTCGCTGTCAATAATAGCTGTAATTTGCTGCTCGATGGGAACAGCATCGGTTAGTTCATAAATGAGTTCCCGTTTTTTTAAGTAGTCCGCATTAAATTCTTCTTGACCGGGAAGCGCGCCGGAAATAAAGACAGGAAGCTCTTTTTCAAGCACTTCACTAACGGTGATGCCGCCTGGCTTTGTAATAATCGCGGATGCTTCTTCATAAAACCGGTTCATCTCTTCACGGCTGCTCATGTATGGCAATGCTTTAATACGTGGATTTCCCAGCAGTTCGATTTGTGTGCGTAACTTTTCATTATGGCCGCACAGTACTTTATATGTGTAAGAAAGGGAATGGTCATTTAAATGCTGAAGCAGTTTTTCTAATTGTCCGAGACCGCTGTTCCCGCCTGCGACAAGTATAGACCGGTGTTTAGTTCGGACATGGTCCACTTCAAAAGAAGGATGGACCGGAATGCCTGTTATATACACGCGTTCTGCCGGGACACCGAGTTGTACAAGCCATTTTTTTGCTTCTAGATGAGGAACGAAATGATAATCGATGCTGCGTTTTCCCCATACATCACTGACAAAAAAATCTGTGTATACGTTAATAATAGGTACCGTTACTTTTTTCTGGCGTTTCAAATGGTTGAGCAGTTTTGACGGATAGCTGTGTGTACAAATGATATAGTCCGGACGTTCTTTTTCGATAAACCGGGCAAGCCGGAATTCAAAATATTTGTCCCATACATAAAGCGGCATTTGCTCGCTTCGCCTGCCATCAGATGTATAAATAAACGATTTATAAAATTTGCTGTACGATTCTGGTTTTTTGCTAATCCACTGCATGTACATTTTTGAAACGACTGATTCAAGCGATTCATGGCAATAACTTAAAATATCCACAGTTTGGATGTGCGCATCCGGCCGAATCATACTAATGTGTTCGATAACCGCTTCCGCTGCTTTATGATGGCCCGACGACAGACGAAATAAAGGAAGCACAATAATTTTCATATCAATTTGACTCCTTTAACGGCGGGAATATGACGATTTTTTCCATTTGACAATAAAATGAATAATGAATAAAACAAAAAATACAGCACCGGCAATTGCCAAATACTCCGGTTCAATTCGAATGTAGGAGCTAATTAAAAAACCGGCTGACATATACATGAATACCCATATAAATGCACCTAAAACAGAGAGGGCAAGGAAAGCGGGAATGGGAAACTTCGCAATTCCAGCAAAATAAGGGTTAAACTGACGAACTCCCGGGATGAAAAAACCGGCTAAAAGCGAACGGGATAAATCCCAATGCATAATCGTTTTTCGAAGCTTTTTTTTTGTGACACCTAAATATTTCCCGTAACGGTCCAAAAGAGGCTGACCGATGACCCGGCCAAGTGTATAGCTGATCAACATACCGGTCAGCGTGCCGGCCATTAATGACGCAAGAGCCCCAGAAAATGAAATAGATCCGTTTTTGGCAAGCATGCCCACATACACATACAAACTTTCTTCCGGCGCCGGGATGCCGACGATACCGAAGACACCGGCTAAAAATAAGATAACATATCCATACTTCGATAAATACGCAATGACTAATGATTCCATGTAATCCCTCACTTCAAAAACAAACTGAGCCAATGATCAATCAATTTTTCCGGAACAATGTATGTACCGTTACAAATGAAAAGGAAGCGGACTTCTGATCCGATAAAAAAAGACGAAGAGCATCCATCATGATAAGTGGCGCTTTTTCGTAGGCGCCGGTTGTTTCACCGCTGTCATGAAGCGTAATAATGGCGCCGTTTGACCTTGCCATCCTCAATTTTTCAGCCAGTTTTTCAGCGGTCATGTTTTTTTTCCAATCTCCTGGAATAGATGTCCACAGAATGGTGTCAAATGCTTTCGCTTGTTGGAGTGTAAACGGATTAAAGTGTCCCCATGGCGGCCGGTATAGGGTGACACGATTTCCTGTAATGGAATGTACACTGTCTGCCGCTTTTATAAGCTGTCTTTCTAATGCGGGCGGCGATAGGAACCAGTTTGAAATATGGCGGTTATTATGAATGCCAATTTCATGGCCTTCAACTTCCATTCTACGGATTAACTCAGGATAAAGTTTCGCTTTTTCCCCAACAACAAAAAAGGTGGCTTTTACATTATATTGTTTTAACATGTCTAATAGAAGAGGTGTGTACACAGGGTCCGGCCCATCATCAAATGTAAGAGCGATTTCCGATCGGTCCGGTCCGCGTTTTTTAACGTTGTGCGCATACATATGTGCATGGACAGTTGGCAGCACAGTCCATGAAGCCGCGAGCAGCGCGGCGGTCGTTATAATCTTTTTCATTTGGGCGCTCCATTTCGCAATAGTGTTTCGTTAATTATAATTCTGATTTAGAGAAAACACAAAACCCGCTTTTCAGCGGGTTTTGTGTTAGGCATTATATGGTTCTGCAATCACGACAGGTGCGGCGTCTTCCTGCAATTGTATTGTTTCCTGATCTGGCATGCGTTGAATTTCAATATGACGAATTTGATGGTCTTCCATTTGTAAAACGGTAAACAGGAACCCGTTGTGCTCGATTGATTCGCCGGGCTGAATAGCATAATTCTCCGTTAGAATCCAGCCTCCAAGTGTATCAACGTCTTCGTCATTCATATCGATGTTGAGCAAATGAGCGGTTTCAGCAACCGGCATTTTGCTGCTGGCGATATAATGGAGATCACCAATTTGCTGAATAACGGGTGGTTCGGCAATATCAAATTCATCATACAATTCACCGACAATCACTTCGACGATATCTTCTGACGTTACAATGCCGGCTGTCCCGCCGTACTCATTAATCAACATGACCATCTGTGTGCGTTCTGTCTGCATTTTGGCGAGCAGTTCGTGCACAGGAGTTGAGTCAATCACCCGGATTATCGGCCGGACGAAATGCTTAATGCTTTTCGAGCCAACGACAGGGTCCGTTACATACTCGGCAATAACTTCTTTAAAATTCACGAACCCGATAATCCGGTCTTTGTCTCCGTCCGCAACGGGATAGCGGGTATACTTTGTTTCCCGGAACAAGCTGATACAATCCCGGACTGTGTCTTCTTTATCGAAATAAACCATTTCCGTCCGGGGAACCATCACTTCCGTTGCAGCCCGGTCATCAAGCAGCGACAAATGGTTTTCATGCTCTATACCGCTTAATTCAGCGAGAAGAGCGGAGGAACGTCCTGTCGAGGGGGGTTCTCCTGTTTCATTTGATTCTTTCCGTTTTGCATAGCGAATGGCTGTAAATGACAACGCCAAAAGGATAACAGCAATAAGCCCAATCCATATGTCCAATCAGATTTCTTCTCCCGCAAAGGCGAAAGAAGAAGTCACCTCCTATTAAATATGATGATCAATGATGAAAAACCGGCAGTATAGCTGAAGATGTTTACCGTCAATGTCCCATTTGATCACCCTCTTTCTATCGATCGTCGTATTTAAGGAATTTCCGCTAAGACTGGCAGGTCCGGTACCTGATACAAAACTCAATACATTTTGTATCAGTTAAGTCATTTTATTATATTAAAGACAGATAATTCGGTCAAATAACAAAACCTTCACAAAAGCTGTGTTAAAAACCAGGATGCAATTGTAAAATACGTGATTAATGAAAAAATATCGTTAATTGTTGTAATGAGCGGACCGGATGCAACGGCCGGATCCACATTTAATTTATAAAGAACAAGTGGAATAATTGTGCCGGCCAGTGTTCCGATGATAAGTGTCAGCAAGAGAGAGGAGCCGACTACAAATCCGAGAATAGCACTGCCCTGCCAAAAAAAAGCGATAAAAAAGATAAGGATTCCACAAACCGCCCCGATAATGAGCCCGACGCCAAACTCGCGCATGACGAGCGCCAGCACAGTTCGCATGTCAATGTCACGTGATGCAAGTCCACGGACAACAACGGCCAGTGACTGCGTGCCCGTGTTTCCGGTCATGCCAGAAATCATTGGCATGAAATATGTGAGCGCCACTACTTGATGAAGCGTATCTTCAAAACCAGAAATAATGCTGCCGGATACGAGCCCGATGAATAACAGTAAAACGAGCCAAGGAAGCCGTCTGAAAGCTGCGACACCCGCTTTTGTATCAAAATCAATCGATTTACCAGAAGCAGATAATTTTTCAATATCTTCGTTCGCTTCCTGAATAACGACGTCGATAATATCATCAAATGTAACGATCCCGATCAAGACATCTGTATCATCAACAACAGGAATCGCGAGAAAGTCATAGCGTTCAATGAGGCGGGCAATCTCTTCCTGATCAGTGTACACATCGACTGAAATAACACGGCCATACATAATATCTGCAATTTTCTCATGCGTGTCCGCTAGAAGCATGTCTCGATAAGAAACAACGCCGACGAGCTTTTTTTCGTCATCAATGACATATAAGTAATTGATGGTTTCTGCAAATTCCGCAAACGACTTTAGCTTTTCAACCGCTTCCCGGACCGTATAGGAATGCTTAATCCAAACGAATCGGTTTGTCATAAGACGTCCGGCAGTTTCCGGCGGATAACTCATCATGTTTTCGATAATCGTTGATTCTTCTTTTTTCATGCCGGATAAAAATTGCTTAATGTTTTCCGGCGACATATCATCAAGAAGAGACGCCAAATCATCGTTGTCCATATCATCGAGTACTTTGCGTGATCGTTCTTTTCCGACTTTTTTGAGGACAGTCATTTGCTCATCACTGTCAAGCTCTTGAATCATATCGGTTAAAATTGGAATCGTTAGATGGAGCAAAAAACGTGTTTGATGCTTTTCCGGCAGGTGCTGATAAATGGCTGCCATATCATACGGGTGAAGTTCCTCGACTAATTGCTGCAAATCCGTTTTTTTGCCTTCTTTTAAATGCTTGATGACAAGCAGGGTCAGCTGGTCTTCGGTTAAATTCGAGATCACAGGCATCCCCTCCCTTAAAATGAAATTTGAGCTGCTTATTCAGTATAAAACGAAACCACGTAAAAAAGTGTCACAGATTATGTGAAATTCATCATAAATTTACATACGCAGATGAACAAATTTTGATAAAATAATAGTATAGCAAAAAAAGCTGGTTTCAGCTATGCACTTTGTCACGATGTGGAGGTTAGGTGATTGAAAAGTCCCGGAAACATGAAAGAACTCATTTATATACATTTACACCCGATTAATCAATATGTCATTTCATATGGAATTGAATTCCATGATTTTATGAAATCTCTTCCGGAAACACCGCCTCATTTGCTTTTATTGAAACATAGGTTTGAGGGCAGCGACTTTAATATGCATACCCGTTTTGATTACATTGAATCTGAAGAATTTTTTCAATTATTAAAAGAAGACGTTGGGGAATACGGTGATTTTTGCTGGGTGGATTTTGAAGATTCAGATGGATTAAATGAAATGGAAGGACAGGAAATTGCGGAACTTCTTTACTTAGCCCATAGCAAAGAACATTTGCGCCGCCCTTTTTATAGCAAGCTGAACAATCGCTATGCATATTTATCTCATGATGATGAATGGTTTAATAAGACGTATTACCGTCACATTCCAGATTTTTATGGTGTCCTTGGCAAGCTTATTTCATTGAAGCTTGGATTATTCCGGAGTGAAAGATCCTTTTTCGCTTTGAAGAAAGGGTCTGCTTTCCCGCCAATTCCGCCGGAGATGATGGCGCGGCTTAGCGGCAGCATGAAAGAAGGAATTGTCATTTCGCTGTCAAAAACGGAACAAAGCCGCTTTAAAGTGGAAGTGCCGATGTGGATTGTCGGTGATCATATTAGTATGGATGATGTATTCGATGATTATATGACAAGCTTCCGAGAGCCTCCAAATGCCCGGCTTGTTTTTGACAAAAAAACACACGAATGGAGCATATTTTCGTAAAAAACGGATTCTCAAAAAGAGAATCCGTTTCGTTTTACAGAAGTGGCTGTGTCTTTTTTCGTTAAACTGGCCACGGCCAATGTGATAACATCATTACCGGGAACGTTGCAGGCAGCGCCAAAATTATTCTGGGCAGGATAAAGAGCGATTGTTAATAAAAGAATTGCTTCGTAAAAGTCGAACATTGTTTTCAAGAGTCCGATTGCCGTCATTAGAGCAACTTTAGAATGCTTGTTGCAGTAGACTATTGTAATGTCAAATATTTAAATAAATGGAAGTATAGGGTGCGCAAAACAAAGGTTAAGGTGAGAACAGATAGACGGAATATTGTTATTATTCAGAAGAAGTTTACATATAAATAAATTGAGTATGAAGTCGGATGGAAAGATTCTGTTTATTAAAGAAAAGCATGGTAGAATAAAAGTGACCGACTTTTTTGGAGGATGAATATGAAAACAAAACTTGGATTGCTTTACGGAGGAAAATCAGCCGAACATAACGTATCACTGCAAACGGCAAAAGCTGTGACCGCAGCGATTAATTTAAATAAATTTGATGTATACCCTGTCTACATTTCATTAGACGGTACATGGACAGAAGGAGAAAAGCTTGAAGCGCCTGCGAAAACAGTAGAAGAGCTAAAGCTGACTGGAAACGGCGGAACGGAGCATGTATTGTCGATGCTTGCGCAAAATAAATATGACGTTGTTTTCCCGCTTCTGCACGGGCCAAATGGAGAGGATGGGACCGTACAGGGGCTTCTTGAAGTGTTGAACGTGCCATACGTAGGAAATGGTGTGCTCGCTTCTTCAGCAGGCATGGATAAAATTATTATGAAAAGTGTATTTGCACAGGCAGGTCTTAAACAGGTGAACTATACACATATGACGCGGGCAAAATGGGAGCAAAACAAAGAAGAAGCATGCATCACAATTGAAGAGGAAATCGGCTGGCCATGCTTCGTTAAACCAGCTAATCTTGGCTCAAGCGTCGGGATCAGCAAGTGCCAAAGCCGCGATCAGCTTACGAGCGCCATGGAAGAAGCATTTCAATTTGATCGGAAAGTCATTATCGAAGAAGGTGTGACTGCTCGTGAAATCGAAGTCGGCATACTCGGAAATGATGAGCCTGAGTGCTCGGTAATTGGGGAAATCCTGCCTAAAAAAGATTTTTACGATTATAAAGCAAAATACGAAGATGGCGATACAGCTTTGATTATTCCAGCGGACATTACTGAAGCGCAGCAAAAAGAAATGAAAGAACTGGCGATTCGTGCGTATCAATCACTCGATTGCTCCGGTCTTGTACGTGCGGACTTTTTCTTAACAGAAAACGGTGATTTTCTTATTAATGAAGTGAATACGATGCCTGGTTTCACGCCGTTTAGCATGTTCCCGCTTCTTTGGAAAGAAGCAGGCGTCGAGTATCCGGAGCTAATTGAAAAAATGGTTGAACTTGGCATTGAACGTCATGCAGAAAAACAATCAATTAAATATACGGTTTAAAGGTGGGCGCTCATGATTCAAAAAACAGTTGAGCAATTAGTAAAAATGATCAATATAGAAAACGATGTGACACAGTGGCATGATCGGTCCATTAAAGGTGTGTCAATCGATTCACGCAACGTGGAGGGGGGGTGCCTGTTTGTCCCGCTTGCCGGGGAAAATACTGACGGTCATAAATATGTTAGGCAGGCGATTGAACACGGTGCTGGTGCAGCGCTCTGGCAAAAAAACATCCCGGGCGCACCGGACGACTTGCCAGTGTTAATCGTGGAAGATACGCTACTGGCTTTACAGCAGATGTCAAAGTCATACCGTGATTCTCTGGAGGTCAAAGTGGTTGGCATTACGGGAAGCAATGGAAAAACAACCGTGAAAGACATGGCAGCTTCGGTTTTTGCCCAAAAGTACCGCGTGCAAAAAACGGAAGGCAACTTTAATAACCATATTGGTCTTCCGCTGACGATGCTCTCTCTCTGTGAAGACACGGAAATAGCGATATTAGAAATGGGTATGAGCGGCAGAGGAGAAATCGAACTGCTGTCAAAGCTTGCTTCACCAGACGCGGCGATTATTACAAATATTGGAGAGTCACATCTTAAAGATCTGGGCTCCCGAGAAGCAATTGCGGAAGCTAAATTAGAGATAACAGAAGGATTGTCCGAGGAAGGGATGCTTCTTTATTTGGGCGATGAACCGCTTTTGTCCGAGAAAATTGACGATGAGGTCCCATTTCGAACGAAAACATTTGGCGTGGAAGAAACAAATGACGTGTATCCGGTCTTGATTGAGCAAACAGAAAGCGGCAGTGCTTTTTCAATTAATCAAGCTCCATCTGTCCGCTTTGAGCTCCCGGTCCTTGGTCAGCATAATGTAACGAACGCATTGGCGGCTGTTTCAGCAGCGTCACTGTTTAATGTGCCGTTCACGGCGATGGCGGAAGGACTTCGAAAAGTCGAACTAACCAAAATGCGCATGGAATGGGTAGATGGTAAAAATGGCATGAAGATCATTAATGATGCTTATAATGCCAGCCCGACATCTGTGAAAGCGGCGGTCTCGCTCGTCTCAGATTTACCTTCGCAGTCCAAGAAAATTATTGTTCTCGGCGATATGCTGGAACTGGGTCTTGATGAAGAGTTATTTCATTACCAGACAGGCCAGTCCATTGACCCTGACAAAATTGACTATGTATTTACATACGGAGCGCTTGGTCAATTTATTGCTTCTGGCGCAAAGGGTGCATTTGGGACAGAGCGTGTCTTTTCATTCCAAGATAAAAATGAACTTATCCAATCGCTTGAAAATATTTTAGAAGGCGGCGAGCTTATTCTTGTGAAAGCATCAAGAGGCATGAAACTCGAAGAAGTCGTTGACAGCCTCTCACATTAAAAAGGCGGTGGATAATCATGATCGGATGCCTTTGCATTCATGGTTTTACTGGCTCTCCATATGAAGTGCAGCCGCTTGCGGATTATTTGCGTGACCATACTGACTGGAAAATCGCCGTGCCTGTTCTACCTGGGCACGGCGAAACGCTGTCACTGAAAAAAGTAAGCTGTACGGAATGGCTTGACTGTGCCGAAGCAGCGCTGCTTGAGCTGCTCGATGAATGTGAGACGGTTTATATCATTGGGTTTTCAATGGGTGGATTGATTGCTGCTTATTTAACAGCCCGCCATCCGGTTCAGAAACTTGTCATGCTGAGCGCGGCAGCAAAGTACATCAATCCGGTTCAGGTAAAAGAAGATGTCAAAATGATGGTACAGGATTTGCGTGAGAAAAAGCTGCATGAAAACGAATTGTTTTTGAGGTATCGGGAAAAGCTTTTAATGACTCCACCTGGAGCAGCCCGGCAATTTCAAAAGGTGGTCGGTCTTGCCCGTCCGGCCTTTAAAAAAATTAATGTACCGGTATTTATCGCACAAGGAACAGCAGACGGCATCGTTCCATTAAAAAGTGCGGCTTATATTTACCGCCGTCTTTCATCAGCAGAGCGCCACTTGTATTATTCACCAGAAGCAAAGCATTTAATTTGTCATACAGGGAACACAGAAGAGCTTTTTAAGAAAGTCTTTACTTTTCTTTCCGAATAACGTAAAGTTATACAAATGCGCATTGAAAATTCGGACGTGAAATGATAAGATAAAAAAAGACATGTTGCTCTTCGCATGAATGTAGAAGGGTATTTTTTTTGTGCGGATGGCAGTTTAACATAGAAGGAGAAGAAACTATTGACAAAATTTAAAGATCTAAATTTAAGCGAAGCGACGCTCAAAGCAATCGACAAAATGGGGTTTGAAGAGGCGACACCGATTCAGTCTGAAACGATTCCTTTAGGCTTAACAGGAAAAGACATCATTGGACAGGCACAAACAGGAACGGGTAAAACGACTGCGTTTGGTATTCCAATGGTAGAAAAAATTGACACGAAAAATGATGCTATTCAAGGGCTGATCATTGCACCGACACGTGAGCTTGCGATTCAGGTTTCAGAAGAACTTTATCGAATCGGCAGCGGCAAACGTGCACGCGTACTTGCTGTATATGGCGGACAGGACATTCAACGCCAAATCCGTGCGTTGAAACAACGCCCGCATATTATCGTTGGAACACCGGGACGTATTCTAGACCATATTAACCGCCGTACATTGAAACTTGAAAATATCCAAACGCTCGTTCTTGATGAAGCGGATGAAATGTTGAACATGGGCTTTATTCAGGATATTGAATCAATTCTTTCAAATGTTCCGCCAGAGCGCCAGACCCTTTTGTTCTCTGCAACAATGCCGGGACCAATTCGTGCGATTGCAGAACGTTTCATGAAAGATCCAGAAATGATCAAAGTGAAGGCGAAAGAAATGACGGTTTCTAACATTGATCAATATTATGTGAAAGTGCCGCAGCGTGAAAAATTCGACGTTCTTGCGCGTCTTATGGATTCTCATTCACCTGAGCTTGCTATTATCTTTGGCCGTACAAAACGCCGTGTTGATGAATTGGCAAATGCGCTTAGCTTGCGCGGTTACCAGGCGGAAGGTATTCATGGCGACTTGACACAAGCGAAGCGTTTAACGGTATTAAACCGTTTTAAAGCAGGAAAAATCGATGTGCTGGTAGCAACGGACGTAGCAGCGCGCGGTCTTGATATTTCCGGCGTTACACACGTTTATAACTATGATATTCCACAGGACCCTGAAAGCTATGTTCACCGTATCGGCCGTACAGGGCGTGCTGGCAAAGAAGGAATGGCCGTTACGCTGGTTGACCCACGCGAAATGAGCTACCTTCGTGAAGTGGAACGTACAACGAAAAAACGCATGAACCCGATGGAAGCTCCATCTTGGGATGATGCACTCAGCGGGTTGCAGCAAGCAGCTGTTACGGAGCTTGAAGAAGCGATCGCAAAAAATGAATGGGCGGAGTACCGTGCATTTGCAAAAGACATGCTTGAACAATACAATCCGGAAGACCTTGTAGCAGCTGCATTGAAGCTCATTACAAAAGAACCGGACCGCACACCGGTTCATATTACGAACGAAGCAGCACTTCCACAGCGCCGTGATAAATTCCGCAGTAAAAATTCGGGCGGCTCTCGCAAGCCAAGCGGTAGCGGACGTCAAGGTGGCGGACGCTCTTACGGCAACCGTGACCGCAAAAGCGGATCAAGCGGATCAGGCGGCGGACGTCGTAAATATTCTTCTAACTAATAACTAAGCATTTAAAAACCGTTCCGGATTTCCGGAACGGCTTTTTTTTAGAAAGGACGAACAAAATGATTAAAGGGATTGGTATGGATATTATCGAAATCGACCGGATTCAAAAACTGATTGAACGGCAGCCGAAGTTTTTAGAACGGGTGCTGACACCCGAAGAGATGCGCCTCTTTCATGAAAAAACCGGCACACGACGCTGGGAATATGCAGCAGGGCGATTCGCGGTTAAAGAAGCTTTTTCAAAAGCAGAAGGGACGGGCATCGGTGAGACCTTGTCTTTTCAAGATATTGAAGTGAGTTCTGATAGAAAAGGGAAGCCCATATTGATCCGGCCCTATTCAGAAGGTGTACATGTTACGATTACCCACAGCAGGGACTATGCGGCGGCAGTTGTCGTCATTGAATCATAATTGTACAGGCCTCCTCATATAGTGCTTATGAGGAAGGGGTGCGGACATGAAAAAATGGTTTGGATTGCTGTTAGTTGTGTTTTTATTGTCTGCTTGCGGAACACCGTCAAAAGAGGAAGTTATAGACGATATTTCAGAAAAAGCGAAAAATGCCGCCGGTTACAAAGCGAAGGCCATTCTGGAAGTGCAGGCAGGAAAAGAGAAGCAGACTTACAATATAGACATTTGGAATCAGCGCCATACGAATTACCGTGTCCATCTTTCATCGGTGACAAACAAACACAGCCAAACAATTGTTAAAAACAAATCGGGAATTTATGTGATGACACCGTCACTTGGCAAAAGCTTTAAGTATGAAAACAACTGGCCGGAAAACAGCAGCCAGTCGTATTTGTTTGAATCGCTTGCTGCCGATATTCAAGCGGACGGTGAAACGGTATTTAAAGAAACAGACAACTATTATGTATTCGAAACGAAAACCAGATATACAAACAGTCAAATGCTTCCTCGTCAGCAAATTTCGTTTCATAAAAAAGATTTAACCCCAGCGCTTGTAAAAGTCATGGATAAAAAGAAAAAAGTCGTTATTTCTGTTGTTTTTAAAAAGATGGATTTAGACCCGGTATTTGCAAAAGATGATTTTAGCCAAAAGAAAGCCGCTACGAAAGAAACAGCAGCTGAAGTGCCAGCAGAGTTCACAATTCACTATCCAACTGCTGCCGGTGGAGCTGAATTGGCGGATGAAGCGCGTATAGACAACCGGGTTGTACTAACGTATGAAGGTGACAAGCCGTTTACAGTAATTGAGCAGCCCGCCTCATCTAGTGAAGAAGGAATTGTTGAGGCTTCAGGAGATTTATCAGATATGGGGTTTGCGGCCGGAGAAGCAGCAGATGGATCGCTCCATTGGGTGTACAACGGCGTAGAATTTATGCTGGCATCTGATCAATTGTCTCAAGGCGAAATGGAACAAATAGCAGCATCTATGACGCCGGAAGTGATTAAATAAAGTGCAGCGGGTGCAGTTTACCGCTGCTTTTTTTTTGTTTACAATAAGATCGAAGGCTAAGAACGCAGCGTCCTGCTGCAACGCCTTTATGACCCGCATCGTGCGGGCCCAATGTATGACGATAAAGAAAGTAGGAAGTGACATTGATGGAGTTTTACCGTGACACGTGGGCGGAAATTGATCTTGATGCAATCAAATGGAACGTTGAAAAAACAATAGAAGAGCTTGATCCATCCGTTGCTTTATTTGCGGTTGTAAAAGCGAATGCATATGGGCACGGGGATGTCCAGGTTGCCCGATCGGCGCTCCAAGCAGGGGCAAAGGGATTAGCGGTTGCTTTTTTAGATGAAGCATTAAAATTAAGAGCATCAGGCATCGACGCGCCGATCCTTGTTTTAGGAGCGAGTCGTCCGGAAGATGCCCATTTGGCGGCGGAGCATCGGATTTCTGTCACTGTTCATGATGAAGACTGGCTGTCAAAAGTGTATTTAAAAAAAGGGCTGCTGCTGAATATACACATAAAATGCGATACGGGAATGGGCCGCATCGGCCTTAAAACGAAAGAAGAGCTGCGGCATGTTGCCGGGCAGATCGATCAGTCTGATTCTTTTGTATTCGAAGGAATCTTTACTCATTTTGCTACAGCAGATGAGCCGGAAACGAATTATGTAGAAAAACAGCTGGAGCATTTTCAGCATCTAGTCAATTCTCTTTCGGTAAAACCGCCTTTTGTTCATTGTTCAAATAGTGCGGCAACACTCCGTTTTAAAGGAGCAGGCTGCAATACGGTGCGCCTCGGTATTTCAATGTATGGATTAACCCCATCGACAGACATAGCACCGCTATTGCCATTTCAGCTGAAGCCGGCATTTTCACTGAAGTCGAAGCTTGTACACGTAAAAAAACTTAAGCCGGGTGAAAAAGTCAGCTACGGCGCTACGTATGAAGCGTCAGAATATGAATGGATTGGCACACTTCCGATCGGTTATGCGGATGGATGGATTCGGAAACTTGAGGGGCAGGATGTGTTAATTGACGGCCGGCGGATGCCGATTGTTGGAAGGATATGTATGGATCAATGTATGGTTCGTCTTCCAAAAGAATACAAAACCGGAACATTGGCAACACTTATTGGAAGACAGGGAAATGAAGAAATTACAATGGAAGAGATTGCGGAAAAAAGAGAGACCATTAATTATGAAATTCCATGCGTTATTACTTCGCGTGTGCCAAGGGTTTATATTGAAAAAGAAAAAATAATTTCTGTAGCCAATTCACTGTTATAAATAACATAGGGAATCAAATTTCCTTTTATACAGCATTTTTTGAAAATCCCCTTTCAAACCATTCTGTTGAATGGTATGATAAGTAAGACAGTAATAAACAAAGAGATGTGTGCAGTGATTGGTGGAGGTGTAGTTCTTGTCTGAATCCGGTACGATGACAGATGTGTTAGTAAACTTGCCAAAGCAGTTTGTAAATGAACTTGACTGTTTTGCGGAGCAGGAAGAAATCAGCCGCAGTGAATTCATTTACCGTGCAACGAAAATGTATTTGCGCGAGCGGAAAAAGCGCCATATTCAAGAATCCATGCGCCGCGGCTATATGGAAATGGCCAAGATCAACCTTGCCATTGCATCAGAAGCGATGCAAGCTGAATTTGAGGCGGGAAACACAGTCGAACGTTTAGTAAGTGGAGGATAAACCGTGTGATCGTAAAACGTGGTGACGTATATTTTGCAGACCTGTCTCCTGTTGTCGGCTCCGAACAAGGCGGCGTCCGGCCTGTTCTTGTCGTTCAAAACGACATCGGGAATCGGTTCAGTCCCACTATTATCGTCGCAGCCATTACAGCTCAGATTCAAAAAGCCAAACTGCCGACGCATGTGGAAATTAATGCGGAGCGGTATGGATTTGAAAGAGACTCCGTTATTTTGCTCGAACAGATTCGAACAATCGACAAGCAGCGCCTGACAGATAAGATAACGCAGCTCGACGAAGGAATGATGGAGAAAGTGGACGACGCTTTGCAAATCAGTTTAGGTCTTATACAATTTTAATGAAGGCACCTCCGTATAAACGGCAGGTGCTTTTTTCTATAAGTATGCATTTTGGAGCATTATCTAGTTCCGAACGGCATAGAGACCCGAATGACACACGGACCTGGCAGCTTTGAAGAGCGAAGGCCTGATATCGCGTTCTTAGCCTCCGCTCTTTTCATGTATAACATAATTTTTCATGGCGAACAGGTGATACTGCTTTTTTATTGCTGAAATAACCTATATAATGAAAATAATGAACGTTTTTGACGAAAACCGCAAAGACAGAGCGGTATGATGATTGGAGAGAACTGAATGCGAAAAAAGATTTTTCAATATGTACAGTCTCATAGTGATGAAATATTAAACGAGTGGATTGAGTTAATGCGCACGGAAGCGGATGAGCGTGCGTTTCAAGCCATGTCTGACCAAATGTTTGCGGAAACAAGCTCGGAGTTTATTCAACTGGTTATGTCAAATTTTTCAGATTCTGAAGAAAAATTTCATGAGCGTGCTGTCGATTTTTCAGAGAAAATTGTTCGGTTGGGCTGGCCGCTGACAATGATTACAGAAGGTCTTCGCGTCTTTGGACAAATTGTCGAGCGAGGTATGCAGCGTGTAGGTGCAATCGATCAACACAGCTATATTGATTTTACAGCAGAAATTAATAACTGGATGTTCCCGATGTATAAAACGATTACAGAAGCTTATACGACTTCTTGGGAACGGACTGTCTCTCTTCAAAAAATCGCTCTTCAGGAACTCTCTGCACCGCTTATTCCTGTTTTTGATAAAATTTCAGTTATGCCGCTTGTCGGTACGATTGATACAGAACGGGCAAAGCAGATTATGGAGAATTTACTTGAAGGTGTTGTAAGCCATCGGGCAGAGGTTGTTTTGATCGATATTACGGGTGTTCCAGTTGTTGACACAATGGTCGCCCATCATATTATTCAGGCGGCAGAAGCCGTTCGTCTTGTCGGTGCAAAGTGCACGATTGTCGGTATTCGTCCTGAAATCGCTCAAACGATTGTGAACTTAGGTATTAATCTTGAAGATGTGACGACAACAAGCACGATGAAAAAAGGTGTGGAACAAGCACTTGCGATGACGTCAAGAAAAATTGTGGAGGTACAAGAATGAATATGCGAATTCCGATTTTAAAACTGCATGATTGTTTGCTCATTTCAATTCAATGGGAGCTTGACGATCAAACAGCGCTACAATTTCAAGAAGACCTTCTTCATAAAATTCACGAAACGAGTGCAAGAGGGGTCGTCATTGATTTTACATCCATTGATTTCATCGATTCATTCATTGCCAAAGTATTAGGTGATGTGATTAGCATGTCCAAGCTGATGGGCGCTAAAGTGGTGATTACCGGTATTCAACCTGCTGTCGCTATTACACTGATTGAGCTTGGTATCCGTCTTGAGGAAGTGATGACCGCGCTGGATCTTGAAAAAGGTTTGGAGAAACTTCAACGGGAACTGGGGGACTGAAAAAATGGACTCTAGTGTAAAGATTATAAATGAATGGGATATCGTAGCGGCGAGACAACTCGGCCGGAATGTGGCAAAGGAACTTGGGTTTGGCACAGTTGACCAAGCGCGTATCACGACTGCGATCAGCGAACTAGCTCGTAATATTTATTTATATGCGGGTCAGGGGGAAATTACCATAGAGAAATTGGAGAATGGGGCAAAAAAA
>NZ_MAMP01000003.1 GCF_001750285.1 Domibacillus iocasae | reverse complement strand
TGACGTTTTTATTGATTTTGTTCAGTTTTCAATGTTCAATTTCGCTTACTGTTTTTTCGACAGCTACATAATAATAACGTTGTTCGTTTTAAAAGTCAACAACTTTTTAATGTTTATTGTTATAAAAAGTAAATGAGTTAACAACGTTAACCATGCCATTCATTATGACAAGATAATAATATACCATTAAACATGATATAAAGTCAAATATTATTTTTTCGCTTCATTATACTTAAATAACGACCCACTCATTTTGTCTTGTTGCTTATATCTTAACGACAGATAAACAATATAACACTTATGCAGCTTTAACACAATACATTTTTCGAATTGATTTTTATTCTTTTATTCTATATTCACTATTCAAGTTTGAAATCGGAATAGTGAATATAGAAATAAAATGAGAAGGAAGCCTGCCCACCTCTTTTTCAATGAGCTGCTCACTCTCCTTCCGCCGCTTCATTAGTTTCTGACTTATTTATTAAAGATTTTTTTAGCACTAGAACTAATAAACGGAATTGTTGCCCAGCCTTCTTCTTTCTATTTTTTCAAAGAAACAGGCCTGCTTTAATAAAAATCCGCTATTCTACTTTCACCTGTCCCCGCGGCCTAGGGCTGAGTTCCGAACATGCAGCTGCCATTATTGTTTGTTTTGTCAAGTATTCGCTGAACCTCTTTTGCAAAAGCAATTATTTGAGCAAGCTCCACACCGTTAAACACAGCCATTTCTTCGAAGCCATGTACAATGTCTTCTGTCACAATATTACCGGTAGCTCCCGATGCATATACACAGCCGTTAAGCCCTGATATTGAACTGTCAAAATGTATGAAATCGCGCTGAAGCGCTGCTACCGTATTAGCACATGCCATTCCGCGTGTATCATAAAGATGCGTCGAAAAACTGCTCTTTTAATTGATGTGATAGCTGCACATTTGACGCAGACTCGCCATTCTTGTATTGTCAGCCAGCGATACTTGCTTGATCAATAACTATTTTAGTATATCCATCTAATACAGACATCAGGCGTTCTACCTGAACAATTCCTTCATAATGAATGGGAAAAGCAGAAAAGCCTCTTATCAAGGCTTTTCTGTCACGTATCCTTCCTTCCCCGCTCCCATTCCAGCAATAAAAAGACCTATGACGGCTGCGATTAAAAGCAAAAGAGGAACCGTCCATCCGTTCATCATGTCATGAAGCGCACCAAACAAAGCTGGCCCTAATGCTGCGAACAGGTAGCCGGCAGATTGCGCCATCCCGGATAAATCAGCGGCTTCAAAGGAATTTCTTGTCCGTAAACTGAAAAACATCATCGCCAGACTAAATGCGCAGCCTCCTGCGGCGCCAATTAACATCACCCAAATCAACACCCATTCTGTCCATTCGAATAAAATACCGCTCAAGCCCATCATCATAAACAAAGCTGCCACAATAACGAGCGGCTGCTGATTTTTCATTCGACCTGCAAGAATCGGCACGATAAACGTAAATGGCAGCTGCGTAAATTGAACAATGGACAGCATCCACCCTGCGGAACCCGCACTAAGTCCCTGTTCCTGTAAAATATCAGGCAGCCAGGCAACAAATGAATAAAACAAAAGTGACTGAATACCCATAAATGCGGTTACTTTCCAGGCGAGGGCCGAGCCTTTCAGTGACGTTTTTTTGTATGTACTTTGTCCAGCTTTTAATGGGTGGCGAATGTAGCGCCACTGGGTGAGCCAGACGAGGATGGCAGCACACGCCAGTATAACCGAAAAGCCTAGTGCTGCCCGCCAGCCAAGGTCACTTGACGCAGCGATCGGAATGCTGAAACCGGAAGCGAGCGCTCCCGACAAGTTCATTGACGTTGCATAAAAACCGGTCATTAGCCCAATTTGATGAGCAAAATTCAGTTTAACAAGTGCCGGTATAAGGACGTTGCAAAGCGCAATAGCAAGCCCAATCAGGACGGTACCTGAAAACAAGCCCACCACACTTCCAGCTGGCCGCAGCAATAGACCGGCTGTTAAAACAAGCAGTCCACCGAAAAGCACCACTTCCATACCGAATTTCCGCGCTAGCTTAGAAGCAAACGGCGACAATACGGCAAAAGCCAGCAGTGGAATGGTCGTCAGAGCACCTGCCGCTGTGCTGGATAAGTTCAAGTCATCCCGGATAATCGTCGTGAGCGGTCCGACAGAGGTAATCGGAGACCGCATATTCAGTGCCAATAAAATAATACTGAACAGCAGAAAAAGCTGCCCGGTTTTGGATCGTTCTTGTTCTCTTTGATATATTTGACTGTTCATTGTTTTCCCTTTCCGGCTGTATTCACTATAAAAAAGAAACCCTGCCGCTAATTGGCTGGGTTTCGTCGAATAAAATGAACGATAAATGTCCCAAGAAACGCTATCGCCAAAATAATAAAGAAAATCGTGTGGCTTATTTCAATCTGCACGACGCTCAACAGCATTTTTACTGATATGATCGCAATTAAAACGTAAGCGGTCGTTTCCAGCTCTGGAATTCGGTCAATTAATTTAATGAACACCCCCGCCACTGTCCGCATCATAAGGACACCAAGCATTCCGCCAAGAAGCAAAATCCATACTTCCTTGCTGATGCCGAATGCTGCCAAGACGCTGTCCACGGAAAATGCAATATCCATTAATTCGACGGCCGCAACAGTTCCCCAAAACGGTCCAAACAGCTGCACTAAAAACCCCATTTTGTTTCTCCCGCCGGACATTTCTTCTTCGCCGCCTTTTTTAAAATGGCTGAAAGACAGCCAGGCTAAATAAAGGGCGCCGAGGATTTTCACCCACTGGATTTCCATAAGCCAAACGCCAAGCCCGATAGCGATAAACCGGAATGCATATGCACCCAAAAGTCCGTAAAACAGTGCTTTTTTACGCTGGTTTTCTGGCAGATGCCGAACCATCACGGCTAACACCAGCGCATTGTCCGCCGATAAAAGTCCTTCCAGCACAATGAGTGTGCCGATTAACCCCCAGCTGACCGGATCGGTTAGGACGTGGATCCACATATCCCAATCAAAAAAAGAGGAGTACGTATGAATGATGCTGTCGATTGCATCCAATTCAAAAGCCTTCTTTCAATTAATTTCCTTTTAAAAACGCAACACAAACGCCTTCCGGAACCGTTACTTCTGAATTCGCCGGAGTAAGCCGGCCTGTTTCCGCTCCACGCTTAAACAACACAACATTGTGTGTCTTTTCGTGCGCGACAATTAAAAACATTTCAGTAGGGTCCAGGTCAAAGTCACGAGGCCAATCGCCTTTTGTTGAAACGATTTCCACCAAACGAACATCACGGCCGTCCTCAAGCGTTTCAAATACGGCAATGCTGTTATGTCCCCGATTTCCCGCATAAACAAAGCGGCCATCAGACGAAATACGAATCGCACTTCCTTGGCTGTTTTCTGCAAAATCAGCCGGGATCGTTTTATAAGAAGCGAGCTGCTCAAACGTCCCATCCTGTTCGTTAAATGCCAGTACAAGAACTTCATTACTTAATTCAGTCATCACATATGCTACACATTCAGTTGGATGAAAAACGAGGTGGCGCGGACCAGCTCCAGGCTCTACATTGAAAACCGCTTTTTTCAATAAATCTTCTCCCGCTACTTCATACGTCACGATTTCATCTGTTCCAAGATCGACTGCAATGACGTAACGCTCATCTTTTGTTGTGCCAAAAAAATGTGTATGCGCTTTTTCCTGACGATCCGGATTCGGACCTGTCCCCTCGTGCGTCGCGATATCAAGCAAATCAACCAATTGACCCGTTTCCGCGTTAATGCTGTACATTTCCGCTGTGCCAGTGTGATATTGGGCCGTAAATGCACGTGTTCCATTTTTATTAAGAGTGACATGACACGGTACCCCTTCACTATCAAGTACGTCATTCAGCTTATGAAGCTGGCCGTTATCGATTGAGAATGCGGCAAGCCCGCCTCCTTTCCCGCCTTTTTCCACTGCGTATAAAAACTTCTCGTTTTCGCTAATTGTTACATAGGTTGAATTGTTTACTTCCGCTGCTACTTTTGCGTTTGAAAGCTCGGCTTTTTCTGTATCAAGCTCGAACGTATGAATCCCTTTGCCATCCTGCTTTGTATAAGTTCCTACAAATCCTGTAAAAATCGCCATGAAAATGCCTCCATTTCATAAATCGTTCATCTTTTTCATTATATATGACACAACTATTATACGCCATGAAGCTTGAATAAGTCTTTGTTGTTGTTTTGTCAAAAAATTTGCAAGTTATTATGGTGGCATTATCATTGATTGTTTAATGAGAACAGGAACGATCCTCATTTAGAATAAACAGCCGTTAAATGGAGACTCTATTGCTGTACTGCCTGAAAATGATAAAGGAGGATCTCTTCATGTCAAATCAACGCCCAAAACCAGACGATCGTTCTGACAATGTTGAAAAGCTGAAAGATATGGTGCAAAATACGATTGGAAACATTGAAGCAGCCGAGGAAACGATGGGTTTTGCAAATGAAAAAGAGCGCGTGGCCATTAAAGCGAAAAATGCCCGCCGTGAAGAAAGTATTGAAGGTATGCGCAGTGAAATTCGGGATGAAGCCGCAGCCCGGAAAAAGTAATGTAATTCAAAATGATAAAAAGCGGGAATGTCTCAAGTTAATTGAAACATCCCCGCCTTTCTTTTAGCAATGCATTCAGGACAATTTCTTGAACTGGCCAGCCGTCTTTCACAGACTGACCAGGCAGTTTTTTGCTTTTAGATAAATGTAATTGTATAGTCCGCTTCAAAACAGCCGCCTTTTTCAAGCTTGTTTATACCCATTTTTTCATCCAGTTTGCCTGTCGTGTCTACCGTGTCGGCAATGCCGTACCATGGTTCAATGCAGACAAAGGGAGCCATCGTGCCTTGTGACTGATTGTAGCTTGACCAAGTTCCAACAAACGGAAAACCATTTAAATCAACATCAACGCCGTGGCCAGTTTGATTAGAAGTCAGCGAAACACGATCGATATGGCTGTAAATAAACGCATCATTTTCGAACAAGGACGCCTGAATAGAAATCGGTTCAATGCTCTCAACGGACTCTTTTTCTTTCACCAATGATTCGACCAGTTCATATTGCGTCACTCTCTTGCCCGGTGCCTTTGTAAAATTAAGTGTGTAGTCTTCTGCTTTTTCCTCACTTGTGAGCGGCACGTTAAAAGCGGGATGTGCTCCAATAGAAAAGTACATCGTCTCATTCTGTTTATTTTGGATTTCCCAGCGGACATTTATCGATCGCCCGTTCAGCGTATAATGAATGACGGCTTGAAACCGGTATGGATATACATCTAAAAAGGCATCCGATGATTCGAAAACAAAAGAAGCATAATCTGTATCCTGCTTTTGAACAGAAAACTCTACATCGCGCAAAAAACCATGCTGTGATAAGTGATAGGCCTTTCCATTTAACTTATACTGATCTTTCTTCAGCCGGCCGACAATAGGAAACAGCACCGGTGAAACCCGGCCCCAATAGGTGCTGTCGCCGCTCCACATATAACTCAGCCCTGTTTTTTTGCCTATAACCTCCCGTAGCTCCGCACCAGATGCTGTAATGCTGACTTTTAGTTCTTCATTTTCAAGAATGATCATCGATAAACTCCTTTCTTATCCCCAAAATGTTATTGCTTTTCTTCTGCTTCCCATTTGGCCACTTCTTCCCTTACGATCGGCGCTACTTCTTTGCCTAGCAGTTCAATGGCTTTCATCACGAGATCATGCGGCATCGTGCCAACCGGGACGTGAAGCATAAAACGGGTCACCCCGACATGTTTACGAAGATGAATAATTTTTTGGGCGACTGTGTTCGGACCTCCAACGTATAACGCACCTTCAAAACTGCGGGCGGCATCAAAGCTTGACCGGTTGTATGGCCCCCATCCTCGCTCTCGTCCAAGGTTGTTCATGACGGCTTGGGTGGATGGGAAAAACTGATCCGCCGCAAGCTCTGTGCTTTCTGCAATAAACCCATGTGAATGTGATGCAACCGGCATTGTTTCTGGATCATGCCCCGCGTGAACCGCAGCTTTTTTATACAGCTCCACAAGCGGAGCGAACTGCACTGGACTGCCACCAATAATCGCCAGCACCAGCGGCAAGCCAAGCAGACCAGCACGAACAACAGATTCCTGATTGCCGCCGCTGCCTATCCAAACAGGAAGCGGGTCCTGCACCGGACGCGGATATATGCCCAAATGGTTGATTGACGCACGGTGTTTGCCTTGCCACGTTACTTTTTCGGATTCTCTAATTTTCAATAATAAATCCAGCTTTTCCTCAAATAGCTCATTGTAATCGTGCAGATCGTAGCCGAACAGCGGGAAGGACTCAATAAACGAACCGCGGCCCGCCATAATTTCCGCCCGGCCGTTTGAGAGGGCATCCAGTGTCGCAAAATCCTGAAACACCCGCACCGGGTCAGCT
Source organism: Domibacillus iocasae (assembly GCF_001750285.1). Taxonomy (GTDB): domain Bacteria; phylum Bacillota; class Bacilli; order Bacillales; family Domibacillaceae; genus Domibacillus; species Domibacillus iocasae. The sequence continues at coordinate 87,138 of NZ_MAMP01000003.1, read as the reverse complement.
GAGGACAGCACTGTCACCGCACTCGTCAGCCGAATGTGCTTTGTCTGCGGTGCCGCCGCAGCCAGCACAACAGCTGGAGAAGACGCCGCATAGTCACTTCGGTGATGTTCGCCCACGCCAAACACATCAAGCCCCACTTCATCCGCCAAAATAATTTCTTCTACCACTTCACGCAGCCGCTGCGCATGGCTGATCACTTCACCTGTCTCTATATCAGGCGTAGTTTCTACAAAGGTGCTGATGCCGATTTCCATTTATTCTCCTTCTTTCCATTTCATTTTCTCTCTTTTTAAAGTACCATGATCTTTTCATTCCATAAACCATTTTGGGTTTTAATGAGTACATACTCAAAGTCTTTATTTTATTCTTACTCTTAATCAAATAGAACCAAAAATAAAATGAGAGCCGGATTCTATCCGGCTCGAGAAAAATAGTTATGAATACAACGCCATTCCGACAAGTCCAGCCATGGCAATAACATACGCCGGATGTGTCCCTCTTTTCACTAGCGAATAAAGAGACACGATAAAAATTCCCGTTAAGCTCGCGGTATGCATATTCACTTCCGCTGCCATGCCGGTTGATAGCGCAAATTTTACGGCCGCAAAAAGAATAAGTGCAATGACAACAGGGCGCAAACCGTAAAAAATAGATTTCATGACACGGCTGTGATTCAAACGGTTAAAAAAAGAGGCAACAATTAACACAAAAACAAGTGATGGAAGAACCATCGCAAAAGCTGATATTGCGGCTCCCTTCCACCCTTCCATTTGAAAGCCGGTGAAGACAGCAGTATTTGTTGCGATCGGTCCAGGTGACATGCCGGCAATCGCTACAATGTCCGTGAATTTCTGTGTGTTCATCCAGCCTTGCCGGACAACTTCCGCTTCGATGACCGGAATGATCGCATAGCCGCCGCCAAACGAAACGAGACCTGTAAGAAAAAAGGTTTTGAATAGAAGCCAGAGCATTAAATATCCGCCCCCATAAAATAATCAAGCTGCTTTTCATGGTCATCGATAGCTGTTTTCATGCCAAGCCGGTCTTTCAAGCCGATCAGCAAAACACCTGAAATACCGCCTATTATAATCACAAGAATGGGATGCATATGTAAAAAAAGCAGCAGACTAAAAGCCACAGCCGCAGCAGCAAATGTTGTTTTATCGACAACCGCGCTTTTGCGCATTTTCCATGCCGCAAACACAATCAGGGCTACCACAGCCGGACGAATGCCTTCAAACGCCGCCTCCACTTTCGGATGCCCGCTAAAAAATACATAAAAAAGGCTGAGAGCAACGACAATAAAAAAAGTCGGAATTATCACGCCAATCGTTGCGGCAATCGCACCGGAGATACCTGCGATCCGGTGGCCGATAAAAGTCGCTGCGTTAATAGCAATCGCGCCTGGAATAGCCCCGGCCAGCGCAAACAAGTCGGTCACTTCTTCTTCGTCAAGCCAGCGCTTTCCCTCCACGATTTCCCTCTGAATAACTGGAATCATCGCGTATCCGCCGCCAAACGTAATCGGTGATAATTTAAAAAAGGTTAAAAATATAGAGAATACTAACTTCATAGTGATCACCTCTCTTTTAATTTTACCACCGGACATTTTCAAATTCCCGGTTTTCTTCCTTTTTGTTAGGGAAAAGGGAAAGCAAACTCATTATGAGAAGAAAGGACTGGTTGGATGGCAGAAATGATTTATGGCAATACACCTTGTTTTTTAGGGGCGAAAAATTTAGTGAATAAGGATCGTTTGGATGAAGTTGACGCTGTCGTTTATGGTGTACCGTGGGAAGGCGCCGTGACGTGGGGCGATTACACGGGGTGTGAACTTGGTCCAAAGGTAATGCGCTTAAGTTCAGGACGCTATAGCGGTTATTTGCCGGAGCTTGACCATATAGATGTATTTGAACATGTAAAGCTTGGCGATATTGGCGACGTCGATGTCGTACCGGCAGATGTAGAAGAGACGATGAGCCGGATTACCAATTTTACCGATCCTCTTTGGAAAAGCGGTAAATTTTTAATTGGGCTTGGCGGCGATCACGGTGTGACTTTTCCGATCGTAAAATCGTTAACGAACCAAGGGAAAAAAGTCGGCATCATTCATTTGGATGCACACTACGACAACCTGCCGTCTCATGAAGGAGACCCTTATGCACGCTGCAGCCCGTTTATGCGGTTGTATGATCAGGAAGGGGTTCGGAATGAAAGCATTATTCATGCTGGAATTCACGGCCCGCGCAACAAGCCGGAAAGCGGCCGGAACGCACGCGACGCTGGTGCAGTGACAGTGACCATCAACGATATCCGGGAACACCAGGACTTAAAAGCACTAGGCCGTAAACTGCATGAAATGGCTTCAAAAGACGTTGATTGCGTTTATTTAAGCATTTGCAGTGATGTGCTCGATTACGCGTTTAATCCAGGGGGTCCGGTTGACGGAAATGGCCTTACTTCATATGAATTATTAACGCTTGTACATGAAATCGCAAAGCAGGGCATTATCGGCATGGACTTTGTGGAAGTGTATCCGCAGCAGGATCCATCGCAGTTTTCCGCTCATTTGTCATCAACGATTATCTTGTACGTGCTCGCCGGACACATTTTAAACCAAAACAATTAAGAGAGGACTGATTCGCTTTTGGCGAAAACATTCAGAGACCGCCTTAAATTTATTGGACCGGGCGCAATTGTCACCGCCTCTTTTATCGGGCCTGGAACTGTGACAACCGCCACACGCGCAGGTGCTTCGTTCGGATATGCGGTTTTATGGGCTGTGGTTTTTTCGATTTTAGCTACGATGATTTTGCAGGAAATGACCGCCCGCCTCGGCATTATTACACAATCCAGCCTTGGCGACGCAATCCGCGAGCAGTTTGCAAATCCGATTTTAAAATACGGTTCGATGTGGCTTGTCCTTATTTCCATCACCGTTGGCTGTTCCGCATATATAGCGGGTGACTTGCTCGGCACGTCACTTGGCATTTCAACGTTGACCGGTATTCCCGACAATGTGCTCGGTCCGACTGTCGGCATCATTATTTTACTTCTCGGGCTGACCGGCAGCTATAAAACAATTGAAAAAGTGATGATTTTCCTCATTGTGATTATGAGTATCACTTTTATTACGACAATGGTGATCGCAAAGCCGGACATTGGAGAAATGGTTAAAGGAGCATTCATTCCAGCCATTCCAGCCGGCTCTATCATTACGATTGTCGCACTTATTGGGACAACCGTTGTTCCCTATAATCTATTTATCCATTCCTCGACTGTACAAGAACGTTGGAACAAACCGTCCGACTTGAAAGAATCTCGCTGGGATATTATTTTATCCATCGGAGTAGGCGGATTGATTACAGCGGCAATTTTGATTACATCCGCGACAATGATTCGGGGAATTGAAGTGGAAAGTGTAGCGGAGCTGTCATTGCAGCTTGAACCGATTCTTGGCAGCTGGGCAAAAGTGTTTATCAGTATCGGCTTGTTTGCGGCTGGCCTTTCTTCTGCGATTGCGTCGCCGCTCGGTGCGGCTATTACAGTCGCCAGCGTGCTAAAATGGCAAAACGGGATGAAGGATCGCCGGTTTAGGGTTGTTTTTACAGCAGTAATGGTCATCGGTATTGTTTCTTCAGCCATCGGTTTTGAACCGCTTGATGTGCTTCTGTTTGCGCAGGCATTAAACGGCATTTTGCTTCCGTTTATTTCAATTATGCTGCTGATCATTATGAATAATAAGCGGCGTCTTGGTGAATACACGAATTCATTAAAAGCTAATATTTTCGGCGGGCTGGTCGCGCTTATTTGCACCGGACTGGGTCTTTATAGCTTAATAGACGCAATCCGCACTTTTACCAGTATATAATAGGTCATCGCGCAATACTTTAAAAAGGCTGTCCCACAAATTCAGGAGTGCCTGATTTATGGGACAGCCTCTTTTTTATTTTAATTTCACTGTTAACACAGGTGTTTCTCCCGCTACGGCCGGAACATTTTCATGCTTATCCATATGCTCAACAATCTCACCATTTGAAATAATCATCGGCGTGATGATGCTGGCTGCTTTTTCACGAACGAGTTCAAGGCTGTATGTAAGCAATACATCGCCTTTTTTCACATGGTCACCTTCTGAAACATGCACATCAAACCCTTCACCTTTCATATTCACAGTATCAAGACCAACGTGAAGTAAAATTTCAAGGCCGCCTGCCGCTTCAAGACCGATTGCATGCTTTGTTGGAAAAACATTCAGCACTTTCGCATCAGCTGGTGCAACGACTTTTCCTTCTGATGGATTAATCGCTATGCCATCCCCCATCATCTTTTGTGAAAAAACTGGGTCGGGTACATCTGTTAAGCCAACTACGTCACCTGTCATTGGCGACACAAACACTACTTCAGAGACATTTTGTTTAGAACCGCTCTCTTTTTTACCACCAAACAGCTTATTTAAAAATCCCATGAATAATCCACTCCTTTTTTCTTTTTATTCCCTAAAGTTAACTTTTTAAAAACGCTTTTATTTCTTCGATAGAAGGCATGGAAGCAGCTGTACCTATTTTCGTTACTGAAAGCGCCGCAACGGCCTGTCCGAACTGAACGGCTTCTTCGACTGGCATACCGCTGCTGACTGCATGAGCAAATCCGCCGTTAAACGCATCTCCCGCTCCTGTCGTATCCACTGCTTTTACCGAAAACCCTTCAATGAATTTCCCACGACTGGTGCCATCCGATACATATACTCCCTTTTCCCCGAGTGTGATGATGACAACCCTTACCCCTTTTTCATGCAAAAAGTTCGCTGCTTTTTGTGCAGACGATTCGTCCACTACATCGACGCCAGTCAATCCCCGGGCTTCTGTTTCATTCGGCGTCGCATATGTAACGTGCTGCAGCCAATCAGAAGGGAATGGCAAATACGGTGCCGGGTTCAGCAGCACCGGTACACGATGAATAGAAGCCTGCTCAATTGCCGCTTTAATTGCTTCTAAGCTGATTTCAAGCTGGATGAGCAAAATATCTGCCTTTTTGATCGCGGTTTCAGCCTCTATCACATCTAAGCGTTTCATCGTTCCACACGCGCCCGGCGCAATGACAATATTGTTTTCCCCGCGATCGTCTACCGCAATAAGTGCCGTCCCTGTCGCGTCCGTTTCACTTCTTTTGATAAACTGCACATTGAACCCTTCCCGTTCAAAGTGCCTCATCGCTTCCTCACCAAAAACATCAAGGCCAATTTTTGTTACAAACGTAACATCTGACCCGCTTCTTGCCGCGGCTGTAGCCTGATTGCCACCTTTACCGCCGGGTCCCATTTGGAAAGGGCCGCCCAAAACAGTTTCGCCCGGCACGGGCAAATGCGGCGTACGGCTCATCAAATCCACCACGTAGCTTCCAATAACTGTTACCTGCCCCATTTTGTTCACCTCATATGCTAAGCATAAAAGAAAAAGGCCTCGAATGCCAACGAAAGGCAGATGAGACCATTTTTTTATGCTGGACGCCCATTGTGAAACGCTTTCATTTTTTGGAGAAAGAAATTTTCCTGTTCAAGCCGCTTTCCTTCTATAAATTCATCTCGGGCAATTTCTTTCACGGACGTAACACCATTATGCTTTACACCCGGCATATCTGCCGCCTCTTCCATAACCACCACTGGTGTATAGTTTGCTTCTGTTACCAAATAACGCGCCACACTAATTTCCTTCCGCTTACCTACATGACCATATCGTAAAACCACCTTCCAATATTTCCACCCCATATCAATCCCTCCGATTTTATATATTATGTACTATTTACCCCTTTTAGCCTAAAAAAAACAGATTTTAGCGAAGGGACATAATGTGCTTAAAAGAATCTTCATTGTAAAAATCGGTAAAAATAAGTGAAATAGACCCATATAGTAAAAAAGAAATGAATTGAACCAATGCTGAACCACTTTCGTGACCTTTCATCCATTGTCCACACTCTTGACCAGCATTTTTCCATTTTAATTACAGAGACTAATGGCACCATTCTATACATTAATGATAAATCTTGCGAACTTTCAAAATACGAACGTGCAGAAGTGAGTGGACAAAAACATTCAATGTTTAATTCTGGCATGTTTCTAAGATGGGGTTTCCAAATAACTTAAAAGAATCATACCTTTTAAAAAATGTCGTTTCCGGGAAAATGTTTATTTGTGTATCACGTTATTTTGCACAAGGCTTAGCAGGGGAACAAGTGAGTTTTGAATTAAACTGGTTTGGCTTGACACTTCTCGTTTACTTGTCTCCACTGATTGAAAACGGAGAGGTAACAGAAGTGGCCGCCACCGCTTTTGACATTACGGAACGAAAAGAAGCGGAAAGACAAATAGAGAAAATGACACATTATGATAATTTAACGGGGCTTGCCAATCGGCGGCTGTTTCAGAAAAAGCTTTTGAATGAACTGAACCGTGCTTTTGAAAAAACGAATCGTTCGCGATTATGTTTCTGGATTTAGACCGATTTAAAAATGTTAATGATACGCTTGGCTATAACAACGATGACATATTATTAATGAAAGCAGCGGACCGGCTTCTGAAAACGCTTCGTCAGACCGATACCGCCGCAAGACTTGGCGGCGATGAATATGCCATTTTACTTCCGTCCATTACACGCAAGGCCACCGGACTGACCGCTAAACAAATCTGTGAAGATGTAAATCATTTTTTTCTTATTGAAAACCTTGATATTTTTATTAGTACAAGTGTTGGCAGCAGGATGTATCCCGACGACGGCGCTGACATAGAAACGTTAATACGTAATGCCGATGCCGCCATGTACTTAGCCAAAGAAAGCGGTAAAAAAAATTACCAGTTTTTCACGATCGACTTACACCGTGATATGAGTGACAAAATAATGCTGGAGAGGGAAATGCACCGCCCCGTTAAGGAGAGCCTTTTCATCTCGTTTACCAGCCTCAAATCAATATGGCATCCAATAAAATGATTGGTGTTGACACACTACTTCGATGGAATCATCCAAAAACCGGCTTCATTTCTCCAGCTGAATTTATTCCACTGGCAGAAGAAACGGGCTTAATTATTCCAATTGGTACATGAGTACTTGAATCTGCCTGTGCTCAAAATAAAGCATGGCAGGAAGCGGGATTGCCATCGATCTGTGTAAGTGTGAATGTGTCGCTTCGGTAATTTATGCAGATCAATTTCGTTGAGCAAGTCGAGCGGATCCTTGATCAGACCGGCCTTGCACCCCAATGGCTTGAGATCGAAATTACCGAAAGCATGACAGCGGACGTATCCCATGCGCAACAAGTATTGAGTCGTCTGCGCGACCTTGGCATCCACGTCAGTGTTGATGATTTCGGTACCGGCTACAGCTCGCTAAGTTACTTAAGCCAATTTCCAATCATAAAGTTAAAAATTGACCAATCTTTCATTCGCGATTTGACCCAAAATTGGAAAGCGATCATCAAAACGATCATTGACCTCGCCCGGAATTTAAATTTGAATGTGATTGCAGAAGGTACAGAGTCAAAAGAACAAGCACGTCTTTTGATGGAGATGAACTGCACGGTAGCACAAGGCTATTTATACGCCAAACCACTCTCTCCCGTGGAAATTGAAAAAAGGCTGTCCATATAAATTCGGACAGCCTCGTTTTATTTTGCCTGTGCCATACGCTCAATCGCATTATTCACTGTATACCATTCATTATCCGCACTATAGCCATTCGTTTGGCCAGCTACTTGGTCACGTGAAAAATAGTAAAGCGGATATCCTTTATAAGTAGACTGCTTTTCTCCCGTATCCGGTCTTGTAATGACCCCGAAATCAGACTTACTGAACCCTTCCGGCACATCACTCGATCCAAGGTAAAACGGCGGCCATTCTTCCAGACAATGATTTGTGCAGGCAGAGACTCCTTTTTTATCATTTCTGTAATAATAAAGCGTCATGCCAGCTGAATCAGCTAGATACTGTCCTGTTTCCTCTTTTCTCATGACCCGCAACGGCTCAGAGGGATTTTGGACTGCCTCTCTTGGTTCGTTGATTGGCGCCGACATATTTTCTGGTGCTTCATCTGCCATACACCCCGAAAGCAAAACTACGGCAACAATCCATTTCTTCATATTATCCATCCCCCTTTTAAGAAAAGCACCAGGCAGCTTATCGACGGCAAGCGTAAGAAGAGCAAAGACTAAAAGCGCAGCGTCCTTCTGCCACGTCCTGTGGCATTCGCCCGGCTAGATGTTACAATGCCTTTGTGAGTCACTTCCTGTAAGCACTCGATCCGATGACACCTGAAGCTGAACATCATTTAAAAGAAGGATGCCCCGAAACAGAAAATTTATTCAATGTTTCACGTGAAACGTTTTTCATAATTTGAATAATTTATCCACTGTTTACAATTGGAAATATAAGGGCGTAAACGTTTTAATAAATACTTTTTAATCAAAATCATTTGTTGTCTCGGTGTTTCTTCTATCTGTTTCACTGTCGCCGTTTACACGGTCTTCCTTTTGTCGAGTGAGGACGCGCTTTTTTACTGGATGATGACTTCCTTTTTATGCGCGGTACTCTTTCTCATTATCGAGCATTCTGGCCATCCGCGCTACATTAAAGCGTGGTTTCAGAGTGTAGATAAAATCAGAAAGCAGGCATGTGTCAATAGCCTGTGGTTTTGTTCAATATAAACGGCACATACTCTTCATCTTGTTTCACGTGAAACGCTGGAAATGAATGATCAGGCAGTGAAATCCAGCTAATAACGCATTGAATATTATTAAGTTCCAGCAGCGGCAGATCCTCTTCATTCCGAATAAGCACTGCTTTCGGGTGCATTTCCTTTTTATATCCCTCTACAAATATAAAGTCAATTGGAAAAAAATCGTATAAATGAATAATCTCATCTAGCGTCCAGGTCTGTTGCTGCATGTTTAATTGAAGAATACCGTCTCCTTCTACGCCCGCCACAATTGCGCCTGCCTGCTGATGGCGGGTGCTGTCTTTAAAATCCGGCACACCCCCGTGGCCGTGATGTTTAATCGTCGCTGTACGCATACCCCGTTCCGTCGCAGCGCGGATTAACTTTTCCATTAACGTTGTTTTTCCACTATTTTGATACCCTACAACTTGAAATACTTTTTTCATCTGAGCTACCTCCACGTTATAATGACAGCAGGAGTGATAAATATGAAAACAGCCGGTATTGTGCTTGCCGGCGGCCAATCCTCACGCTACGGCCGCCCCAAAATGTTTGAAATATACAATGGGAAGCCTTTTTATGTATACAGTGTTCACGCTCTTGCCGAAAATAAACTGGAACCTGTCATTATCTCAACTAATTCCCTTCTTGCAGATGGATTTGACAAGACTGAAGTCGATCTCATTGTCGAAAAAGACACCCATAACGGTCCTCTTTTTGCGATTCATCATGTTATGAAACAATATGATGAGCCCGAATGGTTTTTTGTGCTTTCTGCGGATATTCCGTTTGTGACAAGCGCATTTGTTCATCGGCTGCTTCAACACCGCCATTCTGATTATAACGCGATTGTACCGGTCCATGGAGAGAAATTACAGCCGCTGCTTGCTCTTTATCACCGTCGTTGTCTGCCGGTAATGGACACAGTGTTGCAGGAAAATAAACGCAGCTTAATGGCTCTTCTGAAAAATACAAAATTCAAAACGATACCTTTTGATGAAGAAGAACGTTTTTTTATTAATATTAACAGTGAGAATGATTTTAAGGAATATAAAGGGTTAAAATAAAAAGCAATCCTATATGGATTGCTTTTTTCTAAGATATCAGAGGAGTGATTGAAACAGCACATACTTTAAATCCCGGCATTTTGCAGGACGGATCCAGTTCCTCGCTTGTCAGCTTATTAATATTTTGAATGCCATCCCAATGCATTGGTACAAAAACGGTATCTTCCCGAATCGAAGCGGTTAGCTTGCTCCGTACAATAATTTCACCACGCCGGGAGTGAACTTTGACAAGCGTGTCATCTTGAATGCGCAGGCTCCGCGCTGTTTTTGGATGGATTTCCACAAACGATTCAAATTGACGCGCTTCAAGCGTCGGACTTTTATGTGTCTGTACGCCTGTTAAGTAGTGACCGAGAACTCGTCCTGTTGTTAAATGGAGAGGATATCGCCCTCCTGCCTGTTCTTTCGGAAAATGGTTTGGTACAGGAATCATTTCGGCTTTGCCATCAGCACGTGGAAACGAGGTTTCAAACAATCGTTTTTCACCTGGATGATCAAGTGACGGACATGGCCAGTAAACGCCTTCTTCCTTCCGAAGCCGGTCATACGTGATGCCGTAGTAATCGGCAATGCCTCCGCGGCTGGCTATCCGAAGTTCTTCGAAAACCGCTTCTGCACTTGTATACGGAAAGAAAGACTCTTTTCCTAGAGAGGCCGCAAGATCCGACAACACTTCCCAGTCCTGTTTCACAATACCCGGTGCAGGACGAGCTGCTTCCCGAAGTAAAACGCGCCCTTCTAAATTTGTCAATGTGCCCGTATTTTCTAAATACGAAGCGGTTGGCAAAATAATATCCGCCAGTTGTGCTGTTTCTGAAAAGTGCATATCAGCTGTCACAAAAAAGTCGAGCTTCCGAATACCTTCTTCAACAAAATTGGCATTGGGGTTTGACACAATTGGATTTGATCCCATTAAGAACAGGGCCCGGATTTCCTGTGAATGTACTTTTTCCATCATTTCATAGGCAGAGACTCCTTTTCCCGGAAGCTCTCCATGGTTAACGCCCCATACTTTAGCAATATAAGCACGGTGCTCGTCATTTTCAATGGAACGGTAGCCCGGCAGCTGATCAGCTTTTTGCCCGTGCTCACGTCCGCCCTGTCCATTCGCCTGGCCGGTTACAGCACCATAGCCGCTTCCGGGTTTACCGATCTTTCCTGTTGCAAGTAAAATGTTGATGAAATTTCGGACGGCCATAGAGCCGTCGGTTTGCTGCTCCACACCACGGGCCGTTAAAATCATACCTGAAGCGGCTTCGCCGAACCGGCGGCCTGCTTCTTCAATTTCTTCTTTCGGAACACCTGTAATCAACGAAATCTCCGTTAAATCAATTGCATCTATATGCGCTTTTACTTCATCGAATCCGGTTGTGCGATTCTCTAAAAAGGATTCATCCGCATAACCGCCATCCAAAATGACCTTCAGCAGGCCGTTTGCGAGTGCCGCATCCATTCCAGGCTTTACCTTCAAATGAAGATCAGCCATTTCGGCTGTCGCCGTATAGCGTGGATCAATCACAATGATGAATGCACCGTTTTCTTTGGCATCTGTAAAATAAGGCATCAACGTCGGCTGGCATTCCGCAATATTCGTTCCTGCTAAAATAAGACAGTCGGACTCTCTTACTTCAGCTAGAGCATTGGTCAATCCTCTGTCAACGCCAAACGCTTTATTACCTGCTGTTGCCGCGGCCGACATACAAAAACGTCCGTTGTAATCAATGTATTTTGTCCCGAGTGCCACGCGTGCAAATTTCCCAAGTGCATAGGACGTTTCATTCGTCAGTGAACCACCGCCGTAGACACCTATGGCATCACGGCCAAACGTACTTTGCAGCTCGTTAAACTTTTCTGCGATCCGCTCATACGCTTCATCCCATGAGATAGGGACAAATTGTCCGTTTTTTTTCATAAGCGGCTCTGTAATTCTTTCTCCACTTAGCGCATGCTGGTACGCATTCATGCCTTTAATGCAAAGACGGCCTTCGGAAGCCGAATTTTTTCTAGGTTCAACTTCATATGTTTTTATGCCAGATTCATTTTTCTCCGTAATTGTCATTTTGCATTGAACACTGCAAAATGGACACTGCGATTCCATTACTAAACTCATTTTCTCACCTGCTTAAAAGGCGGCGGCTGCCTGTTTATTTTTCAATCCTGCATCCAATCCTTTTCTTCTTAACACTTCTTCACGAATATGTGTAATACCAAAGCGGCTCAGCCATTTTTCGACTGATTCACCATAAAAAGCGGAATCACGGTAGTATGAAATCATGGCTACGGTCATTCGAATCGCTTCTTCTTCTTTCATAAAGGAATACAGACGCTCACCGGCTGCATATAACTCCCAGCCCCCCGGAGCCCCCATCAAACCGACATCTGCCTGAAGCGATTTGGCATCATCTTGAAGTCCAGACGAAACCGCCACGGCCAAGCGAGCTGGGAAAACAAACGATTCTAGCTTTTCCTCCATTTGTTTCCCAAGGCTAAGTGAGTCTTGGAATGAATTGTCAGAATATTTAATACCCGCGCAAGTGCCTACAGCACGAAGTTCTTCTCCGTAAAGAGGCAGTGATATGGAAAGCTCTGTCCGCACAGCGGCAATGTCACTTTCTTTAATGCCGTACAATTCCATTCGCGGCCCATCTGCCAGCTTGACGAGTGGAATATCATATTTTTCTACTGCATTGGCAATGCTTCTGAGCTGTTCAGCACCTGTGATACCGCCATATAGACGGGGAGCAGTCATATATGTGCCGTCGGGCTGCTGCTCTTCTTTCGTATCCGGCAGATGGCGGCTGTGGAGTCCCATGTAATAGTTTAAAGCGGGGCGGCACGTTTCACAGCCAGCTTCCGTCTTCCAAGCCAGGCGCTCCATGATTTGTTCCTTTGATTCATTTGGAAAAAGCTGAACAGTTTCAATCACGTCCATATGATCTGCCTCTGTACATGCACAAATGGTTTCTTTTTCATTGCCGGTATCTGCTCCGTTCCGCTGGATATAGTCTAGAATATCCGTGACAACTGGACGGCACCCCCCGCATGAACTTGAGGCTTTTGTGCATGCTTTAATGTCATCAACGCTCTCCAGTCCCTGCTCGCAAATCGCTCCAACGATCGTTCCTTTTGACACACCATTGCACGCACAGACGATATCATAGTCCGCCATTGACGCAATCAGCTCATCTTTATTTCCAGAGCCGCTCGTCATTTCTTTTTCTAAAACTGAATAGCCGGTGTTTTTTTGAATCATGCCAAGCAGCCTGGTCCCTTCTGTAATGTCGCCGAATAACACGGCACCCGCTACCTTTTGATCTCGAATGACGATTTTTTTGTATGTGTTTTTCATCCCATCAAACCACTGCAGCGACTGGGTTTCATCACTATCCAGAAATTCTCCCGATGAGAATACATCGACGCCAGATACTTTCAGCTGAGTGGACAAAACGGAGCCTTGATAACCAGGATGTTCCTGGCCGCATAAAGCGGCAGCAAGTGCTTTTCCCTGTTCATACAGCGGAGCGACGAGACCGTACACGAGGCCGCGGTGCTCAGCACATTCCCCGACTGCATATACATTCGCCACATTTGTCCGCATGTAGTCATCTACTACAATGGCACGGTTCGTTTCAATGTCCGTACCAGCAGCCACTTCTATGTTCGGCCGGACACCGACAGCCATTACAATTAAATCTGCTTCACGCCAGCTGCCATCAGAAAATCGAAGTCCTTTCACCCGTTTGTGACCGGTTATTTCCGCTGAATTTTTTTGAAGCAGAAAATTCATCCCCTGTGCTTCCAATTCTTTTTGGAGCATCCCGGCAGCCATCGGGTCAAGCTGACGGTCCATTATATGGTCTCCAATGTGAACAACATCGACCTGCATTCCCAGGTTTAAAAGGCCACGCGCCGCTTCCAGTCCAAGCAATCCACCGCCGATGACGATTGCTTTTTTATATTTTTTGGAGGTTTCGACCATTTTCTCACAGTCATAAATATCACGGAATGCAGTGACGCCTTCTTTTTTTGCACCTGGAAGCGGAAGCATAAACGGAAGTGATCCTGTTGCGATAATGATGTCATCATATGGAACGATTCGTTCTTTTGACGTGATCACATAGTTTTGTTCTGTATTAATTTGAATAACCGGTTCACCTGTATATAAAGTGATATGATTTGCTTCGTACCACGACCAGTCATTCAGCGTGATGCTTTCCACTGTCGTGTCACCTTGAAGTACTTTAGACAGCAATATCCGATTATAATTCGGATGAGGCTCTTTTCCGAATATCGTAATCTCGAATTTATCCGGATGAATGTTTAATATTTCTTCAACCGCACGCACACCTGCCATTCCATTTCCAATTACAACCAATTTTTTCTTGCTCATCTGCAAGGACCCTCCTTTCCTTTACTCCGCTTTGAAGGCTGGGTTCCAATAAGCTGCATTTCCTGTAAACGAATCATGTAATGATTTCGCTGATTCCCTGCACGCATCTCCGTTCGTTAGTAACGTCAACATAAAAGTGAAAATAGTCATCTCCAGCACTCCTTTAAATTTCATGTCAGCTTACGTAACACAATATAGGAGGTTTTTTCGAAAGTCAATCAGATTTTTTTGAGTTTTTTAAATAATCCGTCAGGTTTTCTAACAAGTATATTGAAAGTATCTTTTAACCCTCCTACACTTACATTAAGCAACATAACCACTTAACGATGCGAAGGAGAGGAATAAATGAAATTATCAAGCTTGAGAAAGAGCGGTCATGCGCCATCACTGTTTGCGTCATTTCTGTATTTTGATATCAGCTTTATGATCTGGGTGTTACTTGGAGCACTCGGTGTCTACATTACAGAAGACTTCGGTCTAACTCCTTCTCAAAAGGGAATGATCGTCGCCATTCCTATTTTGGCCGGTTCGTTCTTCCGTATCGTTTTAGGGATCTTGACAGACCGCATTGGCCCGCGTCAAACCGCGATCGGCGGCATGCTTGTGACAATGATCCCGCTGCTTTGGGGATTTTTCTTCGGTCAAAACGTTAATGAACTTTACTTTATCGGTATTCTACTTGGTGTGGCAGGAGCCAGCTTTTCCGTAGCTTTGCCAATGGCAAGCCGCTGGTATCCGCCAGAAATGCAAGGCATCGCGATGGGGATCGCCGGAGCTGGGAACAGCGGTACTGTACTTGCGACTCTTTTCGGACCGCGCCTTGCTGAAGTAGTAGGATGGAATGGTGTGATGGGGATTGCGGCAATTCCGCTTGTGCTTGTTTTTATTACGTACATTCTCATTGCTAAAAACCCACCAAACCAGCCGGCACCGCAGCCACTAGTCAACTACTTTAAAGTATTCAAGCAAAGAGATACATGGTTTTTCTGTCTGCTGTACAGTGTTACATTTGGCGGCTTTGTTGGACTGACAAGCTTTTTGAGTATTTTCTTTGTAGACCAGTATGGATTGTCGAAAGTGCGTGCAGGAGATTTTCTTACTCTTTGTGTTATCGCTGGAAGCTTGTTCCGCCCAGTTGGCGGCATGATCGCGGATAAAATTGGCGGAGCAAAACTGTTAAATGTTCTTTTTGTAGCAGTTGCTATTTTCATGTTTGGCGTTAGCACCCTTCCATCATTGCCAATTGTTGTTACACTGCTGTTCCTTGGTATGATGGCTCTTGGAATGGGTAATGGCGCGGTATTCCAGCTTGTTCCACAGCGTTTCCAGAAAGAAATCGGAATGGTAACAGGTGTTGTTGGTGCGGCTGGCGGTGTTGGAGGATTCTTCCTTCCAAACATTTTAGGTACATTAAAGCAAATCACGGGCACGTATGCTTCTGGTTTTATGGTATTCGCAGCAATCGGACTTGCTGCTTTATTGATCTTGACCGTTGCGCAAATTTCATGGCGCAAAGCATATGCATTAAAAGAAGAATCGGCTTAAGATAAGCAGAGAGCGCCTGGAGATAGGCCTTATTGAAACATATACATTTTCCAAAGCTGGCTGGTCCGACGTTTATGTCGGATCGGCCGGTTTTTTGTTTTGAAAAAGAACGGTATGGTCAAAGATATACATATAATATATGAAAGGATTTGATCTTTATGGATAAACGATCAATTTAAACTGGACTTAAAAATAGAAAGGTCACCTTGCTGGACGGCATTTCTGTTCCGGCGATCGGACAAGGGATTTGGTACATTGGTGATGCCCCCTCTAAAAAAGAAGCTGAAGTTCGTGCATTAAGACTTGACGTGGATCTCAGGATGACACTTATTGATACGGCAGAAGTGTACGGCGAAGGAAAAGCCGAACAGGTTGTGGGTGAAGCACTGCAAGGGATTCGTGATGATGTCTTTTTAGTTTCAAAAGTATACCCGCATAACGCCAGCTTAGAACGAATTATTTCATCTCACGAAAAAAGCTTACAGCGTCTCGGAACCGATCACCTGGACTTATATCTTTTGCATTGGCGGGGCCGTGTTCCGCTTGCAGAAACTATTGAAAGAATGGAAAAGTTAATAAAAGACGAAAAGATCTTACGCTGGGGGTCTCCAATTTTGATACTGCTGACATGGAGGAACTGTTGAATACACCAGGCGGTGACCACTGTTCTACGAAGCAAGTTCTCTACCATCTTGGTTCAAGAGGCATTGAGGTTGACTTGCTTCCGTGGCAAAAACAGCAAAAGATGCCATTGATGGCGTACAGCCCTCTCGCTCAGGGAGGTTCGCTTCGAAAAGAATTAATGAGCGATCCTGCCCTAAAAGAAATAGCCAAAACACATAATGTGGAGCCTCTTCAAATCGCCCTTGCATGGACTATTCGTTCGGGGAATGTCATTGCCATTCCGAAAGCAGTCCAGGAAAAACACGTAACCGCTAATGCAGAAGTGGCCGATATTGAGCTGACAAACGAGGATTCAAGCAGGCTTGATGCTATTTTTCCAGCGCCGGTGCGGAAAATGCCTCTTGATATTATTTAAGTTTATTTGACCCATTGGATGTTTGTCCGTTGCGGAAAGGGCTGGAAATGCATTTACTGCTTATAAAGAAACGTGGAGGTGATAAAAATGCATCGTCGTCATGTCCGTCCGATTGTCTGCCCACCGAAATGCGTAGTAAAAGATACGTATACAACACGTGAAGTACCGGTTATTCACCCGGTTATTACCATTAACCGTCAGCATATTGTGAACGTACCGCGCCACATCTATCAGCCAATTACAAGAAATGAAGTCGTGGATCCCGGCTATCCAAGAAATTGCTGTGGTCCTCGCCGTTATTGAAGAAATAAATCCCGCCCTGTTTTAATAACAGGCCGGGATTTATTATGAGTGAATGCTTCGCATGAAACAAAAAGATTTATTTTGCCCGCTTCAGGACGGCTCCGCAATTGTTCCGGTAAAAGCAGACTGATAAATTGCCCGGATATCTTCTTCTTTTAATGGCAGCGGGCTTCTGGCGAGAATCCGTTTTTGCTGAGCGCCGTCTTTTGTCAAGCTTTCAAGAGCGGATTCAGGGATGTCAAACCCGCCTAATGTAGATGGGATACCGACATCTTTAACGATTCTCTCAAGCTCTTCGACACATTTGTAAGACGCTTCTTCTTCTGACAAAAAGGCTGAATTCCCGCCGAGAGCGTCGAGAATATCCGCCATTTTCACTTGACAGCTTTTACGAATATAACCCATGACGTATGGAAGCAACACGGCATTTGATTCACCGTGTGAAATGTGAAATTGGCCGCCAATCGGATATGCAAGCGCGTGAACGCCGGCAACACCCGCATTAAAGAATGCAAGGCCAGCAATGTAGCTGCCGTTGCTCATATCGGTACGAGCCTGCTGATCCCCACCGTCTTTCACCGCTTTGCGAAGTGACCGCCCGATTAAACGGATCGCCTGCAACGCCAGGGCGTCAGTGACCGGACTGGCATTAACAGAAATGTACGCTTCTACCGCATGCGTCAGCGCATCAATTCCGGTGGCTGCTGTCACTTTCTCCGGCACTGAAACGGTCAGTTCTGGATCGACAATAGCGGCATCTGCAAGCAAATAATCATGTGTCACAACATCTTTCGTCGTTTCCAGTGACAGAACAGAAATATTCGTTACTTCTGATCCGGTGCCCGCTGTTGTCGGAATTAATATTTTAGGTAATCCTTTTTCCGTCAGCTGCTTTGTTCCGGATAAATTTAAATAGTCTTTAACGGACCCTTCATGCACACTTAAAACAGCAGCAAGCTTGGCCAGGTCAAGCGCGCTTCCTCCTCCAACTCCAATGACGAGGTCAAACCCGCCTTCCCGTGTAAACGAAACGAGCTTTTCACCCGTTGCAAGAGGCGGCTCTGGTACCACATCCGTGTAAACAGTCACGTTGTATCCTTTCGCTTCAAGCGGATCAGTCACTTGTTTCGTCAGTCCAATTTTTTCAAGCATTGGATCGGTAATCACTAATAGATTCTTCGGTGCATATTTTTCGACTTCCGGCACGAGCTGTGAAAGCGATCCCCACCCGGTATAGCTTAATGGCGCAAAAACAATTTTAGCAGTGCTCATTGTTCGCTCTCCTTTCTTTTATTCGTAGTATCCTTCTGTTGATTTTCGGAATGTTTTAAACTGATCCGGATCATGCCCGAACCAAACCTGTGAGTTCGTTTCCTGCGCAAGGCGCCGGATTTTTTCGACGCTGTTGGCGTAGCCAAGTGAGTCGTAAATAATGCCAGGCGGCTTAATTGGCGGTCCGAAGCTTTCTGCTGTGTAAATGGCGTCAGAAGCAAGAATAATGCCGCCTGTTTCCGGCATATTGATGTGCAGTCCGATCATTCCCCATGCATGACCGCTTCCGAAGTTCAATACTTTAATGCCTTCCGCAAGCTCCAGGTTATCCTCCCCGCGCTTAACTGTCCGCCATTGCAGATTATTTTTAATCCATGCGTCAATATCGCTCCAAATATAAGCCCCTTCTTTTTGATTACGTGCATACGACTGAAGCGTGCCGTTCAATTCATCTTCGTGGACGATAATCGTTGCATTGGTAAATAGTTCCAAGCAACCGGCGTGATCAAGGTGAAGGTGAGATGCCACAACATATTTAATGTCTTCCGGCCGGACGTTTAATTCTTCCAGGCGGTTGTGCAAATAGCATTCTTCACTCATCGAAATCGGGAACATTTTCTGCGTAGTTTCGGTCCATCTTCCTTCAGGCCCCATCGAGTTCGGATTGCACGCTGTATCAAACAAAATTTTGCCCGCCGGATGATCAATCAGCACTGTGTAAACAGGAAATTCCACAAATTCAGTTGGTGCATTCGGGTTATCAATTGTTGCTGGATTATGCATCGCAATCATCCAGTTTTTATCCATTTGCATCCGCCCATTGTCCATCACATACAGTTTCGGGTTCGGCTTAATAATGTTGCACATACTCTTTTTCCCCCTTTAAAATGTTGTTTTAATCGTGACAAATTTTAGTTCTGTCATTTCCTGCACGGCATATTTAATTCCCTCGCGGCCGTAGCCGCTGTCTTTCACGCCGCCGTATGGCATATGATCAAGGCGGAATGTCGGAATATCATTAATGATAACGCCGCCTGATTCGAATTTTCGCGCTGCATGCATAGCATTCATTATGTTTTGCGTATAAATGGCGACGTTCAATCCGTAAACAGAACGGTTCACCAGATCAATGGCCTCATCCAATTCATCGTATTTAACAATCGATACGACCGGCGCAAATGTTTCCTGGCAGGAGACCGCCATTTGTTCGGTCACATTAAGCAGCACCGTCGGTTCAAACATCCCTTCTTTTACTGATCCGCCAAGTCCGATAGACGCTCCTTGTTCTACCGCTTCTTCTACCCACGATGAAATTCTATCGGTTTCCCGCTCGCTGATCATGGTGCTTACATCAGTCGTTTCATCCAGTGGGTCGCCTGTTTTTAAAGTTTTTGCCCGTTCAATAAACCGCTCGCAAAATTCATCATAAATGGCTGAATGAACATAAATTCGCTGCAATGAAATGCAGACTTGTCCGGCGAATGCAAAGGCACCTTCTACGCAGCGTGGGATTATTTTTTCAAGCGGTACATCCGGTTCGACAATTAATCCTGAGTTTGAACCGAGCTCCAGTGTCACTTTTCGCAAGCCTGCTTGTTTTTTTATGATTTTTCCTACTGCTGCACTTCCAGTAAAGGTCACTTTTTTCACAAAAGGATCAGTAACGAGCGCCTCGCTTAGCTCTTTTCCGCTGCCGGTGATCACTTGAAGTGCCCCGTCCGGCAGTCCGGCCTGCTGAAATAGATCAGCCATAAAATATGCACTTAACGGCGTTTGCTCGGCAGGCTTTAACACAACCGTGTTTCCCGCCGCAAATGCCGGGCCCAGCTTATGAGCGACCAAATTGAATGGAAAGTTAAACGGGCTGATCGCGGTAACGACGCCTAATGGTTCACGCCATGTAAAGCCGATCCGGTTTTCACCACCAGGTGCTGCATCCATCGGAATCGTTTCCCCATAAATGCGTTTTGCTTCTTCTGCCGCAAACTGATATGTGACAATTGTCCGATCCACCTCGCCCCTTGCCGTCCGAATTGGCTTGCCCGCTTCAAGCGCAATGATTCGTGCCGCTTCTTCTTTCCGTTCGCTTAACAACTGTGCAACACGACTTAAGATCGCCGACCGCTCATGGGCAGGCATTTCTTTCATTTTTTCATAGGCAGAATGGGCGCCGGCAATGGCTTCTTTTACATCATTTTCATCCGCCATTGCAATCTCAGCCAGTGCATCCTGATTGTACGGTGAATAAAGTGTATATGTTCGATTTATCTGCTTTTCCTTCCCATTTATATATAAATTCTTTGTTTGCATTTGATCCCTCCTCGATTTTTATAATGCAAGAGGTGTGCCAAAATGAAAACGCTCTATAAAAAGGGGTTTTTTGTTGTTTTTCAAATTAGTTGGTGATAAAATTCACCAAAAAGAAACTAAATCCCCCAATTATGAACGATTTATTTAGTGGTGATTTTTTTCCTACATTGGTGATTTTTTTCACCAATTACTGCAAAGAAAAGAGTGATACATATGCAGGTTCCTTTATTTGAAAACGTATCCTTAAAAGCATTCCGTCAAATGGAGAAAATCATTGAGTTTTCAGCAGATGGACTTTATGTGGTAAATCATGAAGGAGTTACACTATTTGTCAACACGGCTTATGAAGAAATTACAGGATTTAAGCGGGAAGAATTAATCGGGTTTCATATGGGTGATTTAATAAAACGAGGTTATTTGGATCAGTCTGTTTCATTGCTCGTATTGAACGAAAAGAAACGAATTTCAATTTTACAGCAGATCGGCCAGCAAAAAAAAGATGTCATCGCGACTGGAAATCCTGTGTTTGATGAATCAGGGGCAATCTCGATGGTTGTTACCAGTGTCCGCGATCTTACGCATTTAAATGAACTGACAAAAGAATTAACGAAAGCAAAAACGTTCTCACAGCTCAGCCAAAACCGCTATACGTTTTCAACAGACGGCTCCGATGAACAGATTATTTTCCAAAGCATGCGAATGAAAGAGATTATTCATAAAATCCACCAGATTGCTCCGTTTCCAACAAGTGTACTTTTATCCGGTCCAAGCGGTGCGGGCAAAGAAGTCATTGCCAACTTGATTCATCAATTAAGCGACCGGAAAGACGAACCGTTTATTAAAGTAAACTGTGGAGCCATCCCAGAGCAGCTGCTCGAATCGGAGTTGTTCGGGTATGAAAAAGGAGCTTTCACCGGGGCGCGCAATGAAGGGAAAATCGGATTGCTGGAGCTCGCTGATAAAGGAACGGTCCTGCTTGATGAAATCGGGGAAATGCCATTGCCTCTTCAAGTAAAACTGCTGCGTGTCCTTCAGGAAAAAAAAATTCAGCGTGTCGGCGGCACCGAGACGAAACAATTAGATATCCGTATCATTTCCGCAACGAATAAAAAACTGAAAGAGCTCGTTTTAAAAGGACTGTTTCGTGAGGACTTGTATTACCGGCTGCAAGTCGTGGAACTGTCCATTCCACCGCTTTGTGAACGGCCGGAAGATATTGAAATTCTTCTTGATCACTTTTTTGCTTATTTTAGCCGGCAATATGCTATTAAAAAGAATGTATCGGAGGAAACGAAACGTATTTTACAAAACTACCATTGGCCCGGCAATGTACGCGAGCTAAGAAACTTAGTCGAAAGCATGCTTGTGTCTGTCCCTTCTTTCACTATTGAACCGGTCGACCTTCCGCCTCATTTTACAACTCAGCTGGACATTGTTGCTCCCACTACAATGAAGCAGCGTGTGGAACAGTACGAAAAACGGATCGTTCAGGATGCCCTGCAAAAAAATACATCGATTCGAAAAACAGCGAACTTTCTTGGTGTTGACCATTCCACACTTGTGAAAAAGATGAAAAAATGGCAAATGACAAAAGAATAAGCGAATGTTTCACGTGAAACATTCGCTGGTTCTTATAACGGCTTTAATTGTATGTCATCTCTTTTTTCAAGGTCTGCCACCATATTGTTCCATTCCCGAGGCTTATTCGATAGAACCGAATAGTAGCCGGTAATGAAGTCACGAATAAAGCTTGCTTTAAGTGAGTGAATGTTTTCTTTAAATGGCTGGAAGCAAAGGTCTAAATGATTAACCGCCTCTCCTTCGTTTGTCCATGCCGGATGGACATACGGGAAATCAAGGCGCATGTAGCCGAGGTGGGAAAGCACTTCACGCCGCACAAATGGATCCATCACCTTAATACCTGCAAACGAATGGTCTGTCATACGGTACGGATCATAAATTTCCGCAAACATGCCAATCAAATCAAGATTGTGCTCTTGTGCGAGCCGCATTAAATCTTCGTAGCGTTTTTTCGCTAAAAACGGACCGACACCAAGCCCTTCTTTTACAATAATGGTGAAATCTGTCATAGCCACGTTCAACTCTTTATTGTAGCGATATTCAGTCACACCCACTACTTCATCGTCCTGAACTACTAGAAACACGCGGATCGTCGGGTCTTTCAGCGGTTCCGCCCATAACTCATATTCCAGCACTTCTTCTGGTGGAAACACGTCCTGCAT
The DNA here is from genome assembly GCF_001750285.1 of Domibacillus iocasae. Lineage (GTDB taxonomy): Bacteria > Bacillota > Bacilli > Bacillales > Domibacillaceae > Domibacillus > Domibacillus iocasae. The sequence goes on along the minus strand of NZ_MAMP01000003.1, from coordinate 64,267 downwards.
CGTTTTATGCAAACGCGCAAACATCGGGTCGTTAATGCTGTTAATTTGAATATACTCCACTTTCATTCCTCCTTTTCCATTTACCAAAATGCCGGCTTTGCCGTCATAAACCATAACATAAGTGCCAAGATGCTAATGTACACCCATACTGCCCGGTGCAGCTTGGCGGCCAAGTCATTTTGTGTCCGTTCACCTGCATGAAACTGACGAATGACCGGTGTAAATGCCCGCGCGAGAAAGACAATCGAAACGACCATGACCCCTATCGTCATGATAATCCACGATGTCCCCCACGTCCAGGCGCTTTGCCAAATGAGCAGTACACCCGTTGTCACTAGAACATGACCGGCATGTTTCACGATACGCACAGCGGACCGGAACACATCCAAATAAGCAAGCAGCACATCATAATGTGCTGTTCTTATTTTTTTCGTCATCGGTACAAGCACAAAAAAAGGACCGATTGAAAGAATCGCACTGAAAATATGTACATACAAAATTAGTTCATACATTACACGGCGCGGAATTCATGCACCCATACACGCATATGCGGCAGCCAAGGCATGCCCGGATGATAGGACAAAATCGCATTTTTGTAGTCTTCAACCGTCGCAAATCCTTCTTGTTTTGCATGATTGTCTGTTAATTCGCCAAGTGATTGGGAATACACATTTTCAACCACAAAATCACGGCCTTCAAGTGTCATCACTTCACCGATATCCGCGTAGCGTCCATTACGGCGTGTCGCTGTTTTTTCTCCGCTTAATACTTTTTGTACATCTTCTTTCATCGTTACAAGCCGCTCAATTGTACATGTTTTGGGCGGCAGCTCACGTTGATTTGTCATTTTAAACCCTCACTTAATCAAAGTTGTATAGGCTTTCACTTTATCATATTCCCCTGCTCTCTTGTCAATTGAGCAGAGCGTCCGCTTCAACAATATCAACCGCCAAATGTTCAGACGCGGTCAGATCGATTTCATATGGCGATACATTGCGCCCTTCTTCATCCCGGAAAATCCGGACTTCAGGTCTTCCTGCAGAACGGAAATGATATTTTGACACAATCCCAACCCGTCCATCGTTCAGTTTAACTGGCAGTCCCGGTGGATAAACGGCAATGCACTCTTTAAATAACTGGACCTGGCGGCTTTCAAACTGTGTTCCGCTTCCTGCATACAAAAGCTCAAGCCCTTTATGCGGCAGCATAGCCGTCCGGTACACCCGTGAGCTGGTTACGGCTTCAAACACATCCGCCACACTGAGAAGTTTCGCAAAACGATGAATTTCATTTTCCGTTAAACCACGCGGATATCCAAGCCCGTCCATCCGTTCGTGATGCTGAAAAGCACAATGCGCGACGGAAAGCGGCAGCCCATCAATTTTCCGCAATATTTCAAAGCCAAGTTCACAATGCTTTTTCACTACATCAAATTCCTCGCCTGTTAATTTGCCCGGCTTATTGAGTATTTCTTTTGGGATATACAACTTTCCAAGATCATGAAGCATCGCACCAAGGCCCATTTCTTCAATACTTTTAATCGGCAGCCCGTTCTCAATGGCCAGCTGGCATGTGTACATGGATGTGTTAAGTGAATGAGTATACACGTAGTCTTCGTGGATTTTTGTCGTAGCGAGCAAATTAAGCGCCTGCTGGTTGCTTGATAAATAGCTGTGAATGTCCCGGAATACTTTTTGAAAACTCCGAATGACCCGGTCTGATTTCATCATACCCTGCACGTGCCTTGAAGAGCGCAGATCTGCAATGATATGAAACCCTTCCGTAATCAGGCCGATTGCCTCGATCCGAAGCTCTGCTGGAATCGCCTCGACAATCTCAATTCCTTCCGATAGCTCATCCTCTATATACACGGCTGAAATATTATATTTTCTTAATCGTTTGATTAATGGAGGCGTTAGTTCAGTTCCTTTCGTTAGAAGAACCTTCCCTTTTTCATTATAAATAGATTTTCCCAGTTTCGTGCCGGGCCCGCAGTTTTCCAGTGCTATTAACCGCATGTCTTTTTCCCCCCTTCTCGTTTAAAAGCCAACTTTTGGAAAGCCTCAGTCCACGCTTTTAAGCCATAACTCAGCTAAGTATTCTCACTTATTATACCATGACAAATTACCCTATTTTTCAGAAATTCGACTTTATCCGACAGTCATCAATCTTTTTTAACTTTTTTATTCTTTTTTTGACAATGAATGTGCTGTAAAACAGCTATTTATATACTATCGTATTCGGTTCGTAATACGATCGGTTTAAATCTATTTTCCCAGGAGTTTTAACATATTCACAGTCTTAAAGAAATAGTGGTTTTAACTGAAAACATCCTGCTTGACTCATTGATCAAGGCCATTCCGCTTGTTCATTCCATGCTGCTACATGTCGGAATCGGTCTTTCCGATACAGAAGAATGGCTTGCTTATTATCCCGGAACAAAGATTGATATCGGTGCTAGAAAAGGAATGAAAATCAAGCCGAATGAACCACTGGCAGACTGCATTAGTATGGGAAAGCTGATCCGCCAGGAAGTGGCTGCTGAGTTTTTCGGCTTCCCTTTTACCGGGCTGGCTGCACCGATCGTTGAAGGAAACCAAGTAATCGGGGCTGTCGCGATTCAATTACAAGAACAAGATGAAAAAAATTGTGGCGCATTTCTGATCAAATGGTTTTGTCGATTGGACAAGCAAACAATCAAATTTCTGTCATTACAAACAGTGCAGACCGTCTGGCTAATACGAGCCAGACGGTCTCTGAAGTAAAACAAACAGATGACGTAATCGACTTTATAAAAAAAGTGGCGGATCAAACGAACTTGCTTGGCTTGAATTCTTCTATTGAAGCTGCACGGGCAGGCGATATGGGACGCGGATTTGATGTTGTAGCAAAAGAGATTCGTAAACTTTCTCATGAAACCGTTGCCTCAACTGAAAAATCCGTTCGACTCTTCTTACAGTTCAGAAATCCATGAATGAAATTTCGGAATCAATCGAAAAAATTGTTTCAGCTGGCACAAATCAAGCAGTCTCAACACAGGAAATTTCTTCTTTCATTAATGAAATTGAGCAGATGAGCAAAGATTTAAATAAATATGCAGCTAGATTATAGATGGAACTGCGGCTAGACAACGAAACCCACTGTAAAAATTAAGGAGTGTAGGGGGGAGGCAATTCTAATAGAATTGCGCTGTCAGGATATGAAATACTTTTTTATGAGCAATATTCTTTATTCCGATTAATTAACTTTGTATAATGTGCATAAAGGAAGGTGAACGTGTATGGGTATTCCAAAACCACTTGTTCAAACGAATCAAATGTTTATGGTTCTGTCCGTTTTAGCAGGATTAATCATTCATCCGGCAATTTTATTTCTGCCATTTTTAATTGGTGTTTACACACTCGTAACAAAGAAAAATCCGATTATTTTATTCAGCCGCCCGTTTTTGAAAAAGCCGGCCAATCAATATATTCAAGAAGACAAAGACCAGCAGATTTTTAATCAATGGATTGCGACAATCTGCCTTGCCCTTTCCCTTCTTTCTTTTTACGCGGGATGGACAGCAGCCGGCTACGCATTTGGCATTATGGTAATCGCCGCCGCGGCTGTCGCATTGATGGGCTTTTGCATTGGCTGCTTTATTCGCTATCAATACATGATGTGGCGCCACCGCCGGCGGACACGCGCTTAATAAAAAAAGCTGAACCCTATAAAAAGGTTCAGCTTTTTTTTACATAAAATACATCATTCGCTTTTTCATATAAACCGCGCCCGCAATAACCGCAGCCGGTATAAGCAGCGCCAGCTTGAATATAAATCCATCGTGTCCTAATGCAATAAGCAGCATCGGCGGCAAAAACGCGATTCCGCTCCAAAGGAGTGCTTTCCACGAGTTTTTCCATAAGCCTAAAATAAGCAGAATGACAGCGGCAATCAACAGCCCCCATAAAAGGAATCCGACCAGAAGAAAATCCATCTTCAGCGCCCCCCTATTCATCTTTCTGCTTTATCTTATTCCTATACCCGCTTTTCGTTTCTTTTATTGTGCTTTTTGAATTTGTTTGCTTCTTAATTGACCGCAGGCTGCATCAATGTCGGTGCCATGCTCCTGACGTACGACACAGTTGAGGCCTTTTTTCTTCAGCGTATCATAAAACGCCATGATCGCTTCCGGGGTGCTTCTTTGATATTGGCCATGCTCATCAACCGGATTATATGGAATCAAATTGACGTACTGCTTTTTATGTCCGATTAGTTCTGCGAGTTCTAATGCGTCTTCCACCCGATCATTTACGCCTTTTAGCAAAATATATTCAAAGGTAATCCGCCGATTCGTGTTTTCCAAATAATAATCAACTGCAGCCATAAGCTTTTCGAGCGGGATCGCCCGATTGATTTTCATAATCTGCGTCCGAAGCTCATTGTTTGGTGCATGCAAAGAAATTGCTAAATTAACCGGAATCTTCGTATCAGTAAATTCATAAATCTTATCCGCCAAGCCGCTTGTTGATACCGTAATGTGGCGCGCTGCGATTTCCAGCCCTTTTTGATCAATGACGACTTTCAGGAAGTTCATCATGTTTTCGAAATTATCGAACGGTTCGCCGATGCCCATTACGACAATGTGGCTTACTTTTTCACCATTGCCGGCTTCATCCAACGCATGCTGCACATTCATAATTTGTTCCACAATTTCGCCGCTTGACAGGTCGCGTGTTTTCTTCAGAAGCCCACTCGCACAAAAGCTGCAGCCAATGTTGCAGCCAACTTGTGTCGTCACACAGACCGACAAGCCGAACTTGTGGCGCATCATCACGGTTTCGATTAAATTGCCATCCGTTAATTTAAACAAAAATTTAATTGTTCCATCATGCGATTCCTGCTTCACATGTTCTGTCAGCGTATGAAGAACAAAGTGCTCTTTTAACAGTTCAACACATTCAGGCTTTACATCTGTCATCGCATCAAATTCTGTTACCCGCTTCCGGTACAGCCAATCCCACACCCGCTGTGCCCAAAACTTTTTATATCCATATGGCAGAAGCCATGCTTCCAGCTGCTCAAACGTCAATCCGTAAATGGATTCTTTGTTCATTTATATATATCCTCTTTTCATTACATAAATTAAAAATGTTCTACCTTTTAAAATAACGCAAATAAGCCGCCGGCACAAGTATTGAAATGTGCCAGCGGCTTCTGGTTTGATGCATTAATTATTCACAATCATTGTCAGACGGTTATTCCGGACTTCCCGTTCTTCTTCAGAAACAAGGTCATATTTTTTCAATAAATGAAAAAGTTCATTTAACAAGTCCTGTGTCCGTTCTTCCTTTAAATAATGCTGCACCCAGCCATACAGATCTTCCGGAAGAAACGACTTCTGGCTTTCAAGCTTATTCACCACATCCGCATACGAATGATCCAATTTACATTCACTCATTTCACAACACTCCTCTACTTTTCATTTTGAAAAAGAACAAATCGCTCATTTTCATTTTTTTCATACAAGCCGTGCAGCTGCACCTCGTCCCGCCATTTGAATATAGTTTGATTTTGCAAAAAATAAACGTATTCGTCAGAAGGATAATACAAAATAATCGTTACTTTCCGTGGAAAATGCTCAACCGAAGCTAAAATGTGCTGGATTACCTTCATGAAAATTTGAACCGAAAATGGGTTGAAAAAGTAAAAAACGGTATCCTCCGCTTTTACTTCATAATCCTGCGCCATCCTACATTGAAAATCAATAAACCCCCGCTGACGCTTTCTTTTTTTCATATACCCTATTTTGTTTTGAAGACACACATCAAAAAAAGCTGGATTCATTTCAATTCCCGTCACCGATGCTCCAAAACGATGATGCACATAAAAAGCCACCCGCCCTTTTCCGCAGCCGACATCGACAAAACCATCGGTCCTGTCAAGTTCACAGCGTTCAAACAGCTGATCAAGCCCGGCATACGGCGTCGGTTCATAACGATGATAATGCGACAGCTGTGGGAATCCTTGCTGGTCGCCTGTTGTTTTAATCGATAGCTGCTCGTCATACACCGCATCATTTATCATGTTAACGCCCTCTTTTTAAACATCCTTATTTTGTTCATTTTATCATTTTTGAACTTCCGGGCAACTGAAACACCCGCTTTATCTCGTTATTTCATGCAAAGCATCGCTTATACAAGGTTATTTATTTTGCTTTTAGTGATGATAGCTAACAAAAAAATGAATACTCAGATAAAATATACAAGAAAAAACAAACGAAAAATGGTAATGTATACTTATATAACTTAATATGTGATAAAAAGTAACATTAAATCATTAAAAATTTGACTAGTTGCTTATCAACTGCTCATTACTTATTCGGTTAAAAAATATTTACTTGAAAGGAATGAATCATTTTGAGCTTAGATAAGTTAAATGAACGAGTTAAGTCTGACCTTTCTTACCTTGCTTTTGGAGGATCTAATTGGGTTCAGCCCGTCAGCCATCCAGACGGACATGTTTACGATGTTATCATTGTTGGCGGCGGTCAAAGCGGATTAGGTGCAGCCTTCGGTTTATTGCGTGAGCGGGTTTCAAATATTCTCGTCATTGATGAAAACAGTGAAGGCTTAGAAGGACCGTGGGTCACATATGCACGGATGATGACACTCCGAACGCCAAAACATTTAACCTCTATTGACCTTGGTATTCCCTCGTTGACGTTCCGCTCATGGTGGGAGGCGCAGCATGGGGCTGAAGGCTGGGAAGCAATTGATAAAATTCCACGCGGCGACTGGATGAATTATTTACGCTGGTATCGGAATGTCCTTAACCTGCCTGTCGTTAATGAAATGAAGTTAAATCTTCTGGAACCCGGCGACGATGGAATTTATCGTCTGCACATCGGAGGTTCAGGCGCTTCTTCTCCTACGCTTTTAGCGCGAAAAGTCGTTTTAGCGACCGGCATTCAAGGCGGCGGCGAGTGGCATATCCCGCCCATGATTTCTGACAACCTGCCGCGTCACCTGTATGCTCACACATCTGAAACAATCGATTTTAACTCCTTAAAAGGAAAAAAAACAGCGGTGCTTGGCGGCGGTGCTTCTGCATTTGATAATGCAAATTTTGCCCTGTCACAAGGCGTAGCAGAAGCGCATATTTTTATCCGCCGCAACGAAATGCCACGCGTAAATCCGATTCGCCAAATGGAAGTCTCCGGCATGATCGAACGGTTCCCATCTTTATCAGATGCGGATAAATATGCGGCAATCCGGCACTTTTTCAAGCATAATCAGCCGCCAACCAATGACACATTTGAACGTGCGGCAGCTTGGCCCGGCTTTCACCTTCACCTGGCTTCTCCTTGGCTTGATGTGAAAGCTTCTGAAAATGGGGCCGTTGTGACAACACCAAAAGGGACATTTACGTTTGATTTTTTAGTTATCAGCACAGGACTTGTAACTGATCCTGCCCTGCGTCCAGAATTAAAGCTGGTAGAGCAGCATATTGCCCGCTGGAGTGACCGATACAAGGCGCCCGCAGAAGAAGCGTCTCCTCTGCTTGATGCACACCCGTACCTTACACCCGGTTTTGCCTATACAGGCAGAGGCGGAGAGGGCGAAAAAAAGGTCCGCGGTTTGTTTGCTTTTAATTATTCAGCGCTTATTAACAGCGGCATTTCCGCTTCAGCTCTCTCGGGCATGCGATATGGCGTACCCAAGCTCGTCTCGGAAATAGCGGATCAGCTGTTTTTAGACAATCGCGAAGAAAACTTAAAAAACTTTTTTGCTTACAATGAGCACGAATTTACTGGCGTGTGGCCGAAAGTAAATGTACCGGCAAAAGCACAATAATATAACTTTAGGTTAAAACACACGAGAAATCGTGTGTTTTTATTTATGCAAACATACATTCCTTCCATGTGGTATACTTGTGAAAAAGAGGTGAGCACATGGCAGACTTAAAGGATTTATTCAATCAGGCATTTGTAGAATCATTAGCAGCTGTTTTTGAACGATATGACGCTTCGTTTCACCGCCAGCGCTTTTTGAATCATACGTATGAAAACGATTGGGCGGCTCTTGCGTTTAAACAGCGTGTTCGCCGGCTGTCGTCCGCGCTTCACATTGGAATGGACAAGCCTTACGATGAAGCACTGTCCATTTTAAAAAAAGCGGCTCCCCATTTCCAAGGGCTCACAGGGATTGTTTTTCCCGATTACATAGAGCAGTATGGGCTGAATCATTGGGAAGAATCCATAGGTGCACTAGCTGAACTTACAGTGCATTCTACTTCTGAGTTTGCCGTACGCCCTTTTCTGTTAATGGATCCAGACCGTATGCTTGCACAAATGAAACAGTGGATAAAAAACAACAATGAACATATTCGACGCCTGGCCAGCGAGGGAGCCCGGCCACGGCTTCCTTGGGGACAATCTATTCCACTATTTAAGGAAGATCCCTCCCCCCTTTTTCCACTGCTGGAGCCACTGCTAGAAGATCCTTCTTTGTATGTACGCAAAAGCGTTGCCAATCATTTAAATGATATATCCAAGACCCATCCGGAATGCTTGATTGAGCTGGTCAGGCAGCGACATGGACACAACCGTCACACAGACTGGATTTTACGGCATGCCTCCCGCACGCTTTTGAAACAGGGAAACCCTGATATGCTGCACCTATTCGGCTATCCAAGCAGCAAGAATGTGTCCGTGCGCTGCTTACCTGTAGAAACAAATTCGATCGCAATTGGCGGTGCCTTGCACTTTTCGGTGGAACTTTACGCTTCCGTCGACACAAAGGCTCGAATCGAATACGCGATTGATTATATGAAAAAAAGCGGCCGGCCGAGCCGGAAAATTTTTCAGCTTGCGGACACTTTCTTAACAGGCGGGCAGTCCAAAACATACAGCCGCACTCAGTCTTTCCGAAATATGACGACCCGGACCCACTACGTCGGTGAGCATACTCTTACTATTCTGGTGAATGGCATCGCTAAAGGTAGCTTTTCCTTTCAAGTAACAAATTAGGCGTAATCCATAGTCGCCTAATTGGATTCCTCGGTCCAATGAAAGAAAAAGTAAATTAAAAGTGTGGTGAATGGATTGTTTAAAGTGCTGTTAATAGATAGAAGGGAAAACTCCAGAAGACAGCTCTGGAGTTTTTCAATATGTACTTATGAAAATATAGTTAAAATCGAAAAGTGTATTTCTCATCGTTAAACACTTATTAGCTTTCGAAAATAGCTCGTTCATATCAAGGATAATATGCGCCAATCTGCATACACTATTTCTGCCTCTAATTCTTAATGTGATTTGAAAAATATCTCATCATTCGACAAAATTAGTCATAAATCGATAAAAAGTATTTGACCTTTAAAAAAGAAACGTATAGAATTTTCTACATGTTTTTAAAAAGAATGAGGGTTAATCATGAGAAATATATTATTTAGAAGAAAAAGTATCGAAGAATTACTGAAAAAAAGTGAACAGCGCCAGCTGAAGCAAACATTAGGAGCATTTGATTTAATGCTGCTTGGCGTTGGTGCCATTGTCGGAACCGGTATTTTTATCCTTCCTGGAACAGTAGCCGCGACTCATTCTGGGCCAGCTATTATTTTTTCATTTATTATCGCTGCGATTGTTTGTGCACTGGCAGGTATGTGTTATTCAGAATTTGCTTCATCCGTACCTGTAACAGGCAGTGCTTATACGTACGCATATATCGTATTTGGAGAATTAGTCGCTTGGTTAGTTGGCTGGGCGCTGGTACTGGAATATGGTTTGGCCGTTGCCGCGGTCGCAACCGGCTGGTCTTCTTATTTTTCAGCTTTACTGCAAGGATTTAATATTATCATTCCAAAAGCAATCTCGGGACCTTTTAATCCGGCAGAGGGAACGTACGTAAACTTACCGGCTATTGCGGTTGTGCTGGCCATTGCTTTCTTGTTAACACGCGGGATCCAGGAATCCGCCAAGTTTAATAAGATCATGGTGTTTGTTAAAGTAGGCGTTATTCTTTTGTTTATCGGCGTCGGGATTTTTTATGTGGAGCCTGCGAACTGGCAGCCATTTGCGCCGTTCGGGGTAAATGGTGTGCTGAGCGGGGCGGCTCTTGTATTCTTTGCTTACCTAGGATTTGATGCCGTTTCCTCAGCAGCGGAAGAAGTTAAAAATCCGCAGCGCAATTTGCCGATTGGCATTATTGGCTCATTGTTAATTTGTACATTGCTTTACGTCGCGGTCTCACTTGTGTTAACCGGCATTGTTTCTTACACAAACTTGAACGTAAGTGACCCGGTCAGCTTCGCTATGCAGCTTGTCAACCAGGATTGGGCGGCCGGCGTGATTTCACTCGGCGCTGTTATCGGGATGGTGACGGTTATCCTTGTCATGTTATATGGAGGTACACGGCTTCTTTATGCATTTGGCCGTGATGGACTGCTGCCAAAAGCGATGTATGAGCTTAATGAAAAATATAAAACACCGGTTAAAAATACGTGGATCTTTTCAATACTTATCGCTTTTTGTGCGGGATTTACTCCCTTGTCTAAATTGGCGGAATTAGTGAACATGGGCACATTGATTGCTTTTACAATCGTTTCAATTGGTATTCTTTATCTTAGAAAGGATAAAAGCATTCCAACAAGCGGGTTTAAAGTACCGTTCTTCCCAATTTTACCGATTTGTTCATTCCTCCTATGTTTGTTTTTAATGACCCAGCTCTCCATCTATACATGGATTGCATGCGGTGTTTGGTTTTTAATCGGGCTTCTTGTTTATTTTGCCTACGGCAGAAAGCACAGCTCGATGAATACAAACGAATAAAAGTAAAAAGTGAGCCTGCATTGTCATGTATAAACAATGCAGGCTCGTTTTTTGTGGCTCTGTTAAATAGTCCTGAAGCAGCCGCTTCTTTTCTACAATTCAAAAAAGGAATGAGAGGGATTTCTCTCATTCCTTTTCACCGTCAGCAGGAGCTGGATGCGCTGGTCCTGAGAAATTCCCACGATGCTGCCGCGCAAAACATCAAACTTCCCGGATTTCACGGCAATTTTATAAAGCCAAACCGCCATCATAATAATATAGCCAATCGGCCATCTCCCCTGGATTACACTTCCTGCTGCCTCTCCTAAAGGCAGCTTGAACAGGAACAGAAAAATGAAAAAGGTCACTACCAAGTTCAAGAGCACCGCATAAATGCCTTTCATTTTTAATAAAGTCAAGCATAATAGGAACAAAAGAATTAGAATAGCGGCGATGAACGCCGAAAGTGCAAGACTTGAAATGGATCGAATGTGCTGACTAACATACGAAGGACTCCTATTTTAAACTACTTGATTCTTAACCTCTTCCCAAATAACAGCTTGAATATTTTTTAAGGTTTGAACAGAATGGGCAAGCTTTTCTTTTTCCCGATCATCCAGATCAAGTTCCATTACTTTTTTCACACCCGCTCGGTTAATGACAGACGGAATGCCGATATAAACATCTCTGTGCCCATTTTCACCTTCTAGCAGCGCTCCCACTGGCAGGACCACATTTTCATTTTTTAATATGGCTTTTGTTATTCTTGCCAGCCCGGTTGCAATTCCATAATATGTTGCCCCTTTGGATTTAATAATTTGGTACGCCGCATCACGAATTTCAACAGCGATCTCTTCTTTTCGTTTTTCTGTTAATTCCGGAGCGACTGGCATACCGGCGATATTCGCTGAACTCCAAACCGGAAGCTGCGAATCTCCGTGTTCGCCAATAATATATCCGTGAACACTTGTTGGGGCAGTGTCAAATGCTTTTCCCAAGACAGAGCGGAACCTTGCAGAATCGAGTACGGTTCCGGAGCCAATGACCCGTTCTTTCGGCAGGCCGGAAAATTTCCATGTCGCATACGCTAAAATGTCTACAGGATTTGTGGCAACTAAGAAAATACCGTTAAATCCAGACTTCATAATGCTTCCGACAATTGATTCAAAAATGTTCACATTCTTGCTGACAAGATCCAACCGTGTTTCCCCTGATTTTTGCGCAGCACCCGCACAAATCACCACAAGTGCCGCATCATGGCAGTCTTCATAAGTGCCGAATTTGATATTCATGGCTCCAGGCGCATAAACGATACCATGATCCAAATCCATTACATCACCTTTTGCTTTTTCTTCATTTAAATCAACCAAAACAAGCTCATCACTGATGCCCTGGTTCATTAACGCATACGCATAACTAGATCCAACTGCCCCTGTCCCAACTAAAACAACTTTGTTGCCTTGTGTAAAATTCATGATAATTGCCTCCAATAATTTATTTTGTGAAAAAATTCACAAATAATAATATAAGTGATGACATCATTACCTGTTTTAAATAACTGAGCTTTTAAAAAATCTTTTGTTTCTACGCTCACTCATTGTGAAGTTTTTCACATGAACATATAAAAAAATAATTCATATATAACAAGCTTAATTTTCTCGAAAGATATTGTGAAGTGTTTCACAATTAGATTGTACTACAGGTCATAAGCCAATGCAATAGGCAAACGCTTTTTTTCTGAAGGATCAGAAAAAAGAAAGAGGAATTGCATTTGGCAGCGGCTCTCACGCTTTAGGTACCTCAAAAGCATTCGAATACGGGGAACTCGCCGTATCGATGAGCTCTGTATCCATGACGCTTAGTGCTGTATTTGATTCAGTGATTGGCCCGGTTGTCGTGTGGCTTTTTCATATTTAAAAAATGTAAACAGCCTGCTTTAGGTTCAAGGCAGGCTGTTTTTCAATTTCTTTACCTTTGCTAAGGATACGGGCACCACTGCACCGCTTATAATCCTGTTTTCAACTTATTCTGACTTCAAATTATTAAGCTCAATCCGGTACAAGTCACGGCGCCGATCGCGCAGTTGCCGTACCGATCCCTCGTTTCTAGAACGTCTTAGCTTTTCAAGGTCGACATCACCAACCACGATGGTGTCCACGTTCGCATCGCATTCCCCTACAATTCCGTCTCTCGCAAATCCAAAATCCGATGGTGAGAAAATAGCCGATTGTGCATACTGAATATCCATGTTTTCCACATGAGTTAAGTTGCCCACGGTTCCTGCAATACAGATGTATGCCTGATTCTCCACAGCCCGCGCTTGGGCGCAATAACGAACACGGAGGTACCCCTGGCGGTCATCGGTACAAAATGGAACAAAAATGATGTTTGCCCCTTGATCGACAGCAATGCGCGCAAGTTCCGGAAACTCGATATCATAACAAATTTGAATGGCGATTTTCCCACAATCCGTGTCAAACACTTCAATTTTGTCGCCTTCCGCAATGCCCCACCATTTTTGCTCATTTGGTGTTGCGTGAATCTTCTCCTGCTTCTCGATCGTGCCATCACGGCGGAATAAATAAGCCACATTGAAAATGTTACCATCATTTTCTACGAAATGCGATCCTCCAATAATATTAACGTTATATCGTACTGCCAGTTCCGTAAAGAGTTCGATGTACTGGTCGGTATAGGTAGCAAGCCGCCGGACAGCCCGATCTGGACGCTTTTCTTCAAGAAACGACATCAACTGTGTGGTAAACAATTCGGGGAAAACGGCGAAATCCGATCCGAAATCTGCCGCAACATCGACATAGTATTCCACCTGACGGGCAAAATCCTCGAAGGAATCAATTTTTTTCATCATATATTGAATGGCGCAAATTCTTACTGGGAATGAGGCACGGTATACACGTTTTGACTTCGCAAGATAATCAATGTTGTTCCATTCCATTAACGTCGCAAACGAATCAGATGCCGCATCATCAGGAAGGTACCGCGTGTTAATTCGTTTAATAGTAAATCCTTCAAGAAGCTGGAATGATAGAACGGGGTCATAAATGCTGTGCTTCTCTACTGCTGTCACATACTCGCGCGGCGTCATATCGGCCTTGTATTTATGATAATTTGGAATCCTTCCGCCAATGATGATACTTTGAAGATTTAATTGATGGGCAAGCTCTTTCCGCGCTTCGTAAAGGCGGTGTCCAATTTTCATACGACGGTATTCCGGGTCAACCATTACTTCAATTCCATATAAGTTGAAGCCATTGGGATCATGGTTGGTGATATAGCCGTTGTCTGTGATCGTATCCCATGTATGCTGGTCGTCATACTCGTCAAAATTCACAATTAGACTTGAACAGGAGCCTACAATTTTATCCTCGTATTCCACACAGAACTGACCCTCGGGAAAAATGCGAATATGACTTTCCAATTGATCCCGCCCCCAAGGTTCCATTCCGGGAAAGCAGCGGCTCCATAGCTGCATAATTTCATCAATGTCTTCAAAATGTATATTTCGAACAATAATTTTCTTCTCATATTTTGACATATCTGTTTCTGACACGCTTCCACGTCCTTTTTCAGTATGTAGCGCTTATAAGCCTAAAACAGGCCTTTCTTTAATTACCCTCTCTCTCGTTAATATAAACTAAAATTCGCTTTTTATCTCATTCAAATGCATTCTTTTACTAAAATGAAGCCAACTAGAAAAGTAAACGGCCTTACCGCCTTCACTGCTTCCATTATTATACACTATGAATTTTGTGAGCAAACCATTTCCTTTTCTCTTGTTTATTATCTATACTATGCATTGTTATAATCCCTTCATTCCTGGGAATAATATGTGTGCAGAATACCGAAAGTAAAAGGAGTATCCATATATATGAACCATTCAGTCACTAAACAAGATATTTTAAATGCTTTTCAATTTAGACATGCAACGAAGGAATTTGATCCAACGAAAAAAATAGCAAAGGAAGACTTTGAGCTTATTTTAGAAGCTGCTAGATTATCTCCAAGCTCTATCGGATATGAACCATGGAAATTTCTAGTTATCCAAAATACTGAACTGCGTGAAAAATTGCGTGAAGTTTCCTGGGGGGCACAGGGACAGCTGCCTACCGCGAGCCACTTTGTGGTCATTCTTGCCAGAACGATAAAAGACACCAAATATGATTCAGCGTACGTGAAAAATCAAATGCTGAACGTAAAGAAATTTCCCCCTGAACGATTTGATGAAATTAAAGAACGCTACAAAGCATTTCAAGAAGAAGACCTCAATCTTTTAGAAAACGAACGCACGATGTTTGATTGGGCTGGAAAACAAACGTATATCGCCTTAGCGAATATGATGACGGCCGCCGCTTTGATCGGTATTGACTCTTGTCCCATTGAAGGTTTTCATTTTGAACAGGTACAGAAGCTGTTAGAGGAAGAAAACTTACTTGAAGACGGGCATTTAGCTGTCTCTGTAATGGCGGCATTCGGCTACCGCAAAACCGAACCACGTCCGAAAATAAGAAAGGATATAGGGGATATCGTTCAGTGGATTGAATAAAAAAACGGTTGTAGATGGAACAAGCCGGTTGAGGAAGATTCTCTCTCAACCGGCTTCAGATTTTAACTACCTGCTTGATCATCACTTTCAGTATTAACAGTGAACTTTTGTATAGAAAAAAGACGTGAAGAAAACACTCGACATGTCTTCTAGCAGCTATTTGAAAATACTCAAAGTGTGCTGTCTAAGATGAAAAATGCTGCCCCAGTCGTTACTTATAAGCCTCTACCATTTCCGGGCCACTGTATTCAAAATAATTTTTGGCTGTTTCCCAAAGTCCTATTTTGGACAAATTCGGCAAAGACGATTGAAGCAGCTCCCAAAAGACAACCGTCATAACTTCAGCAGTTGGATTTAATCCGCTAAACTCCTCTGTATCTAAATTAAGGTGTTTATGGTCAAATTTTTGAATAATTGTCTCGTCAACCGCTCTGTCAAGGTCAGCTAAATTTATGACCATTCCTGTTACCGGATCCGCTTCCCCATCCACGGTTACTTCCAGAATGTAGTTATGACCATGACCGTGAGGATTATTGCATTTTCCAAAAATCATTTTATTTTCTTCATCAGATAACTGATCACTGTGTAATCTATGCGCTGCTGAAAAGTGGTATTTTCTCGTTAATTGAATCATAGATTTTTCTCCTTTTTCAGAAAGTAAAAATGGATTTTCGTGCAATTTTATTTTGTGAAGTTTACAGTCATCGAACTTATCATTTAATTCATTCCATATATACGCCACAATGTTTTCTGTTGTGGGAATGTGTTCCTTAAAAAAAGGATGTTCCCGATTTAAAAACTTACCATCCAATTCCTCTAAAACAAGGTCTTTAACAATACGGTCAATATCTGTAATGTTAACAACGATGCCTGATTTCGAGTTGATTTTTCCTTTTACTGTAACTTCTAATGTATAATCATGACCATGACCATTCGGGTTGTTACATAAACCAAATATCTCTTTATTTTTTTCCGCGCTCCACGTGGGCACATGATAACTATGAGCTGATGAAAACTCTACTTTTCTTGTTAGTAAAACCACGACCGCTCCCCCTTCCAATTCTATTACATTCTTTTATTTACTTTTAGGAATGCAGCTTTTTGGATTGTTTGAAAATCTGATTCAAATTGTTCAACAGATAAAGGCTTGCTGAATAAATATCCTTGTATTTCATTGCATTTTTGCCGCTTTAGAAACTGAAGCTGTTCTTCTGTTTCAACTCCTTCGGCAATAACGTTAACTTTTAAGTTATGA
Organism: Domibacillus iocasae; assembly: GCF_001750285.1. Taxonomy (GTDB): domain Bacteria; phylum Bacillota; class Bacilli; order Bacillales; family Domibacillaceae; genus Domibacillus; species Domibacillus iocasae. Next base: position 47,662 of record NZ_MAMP01000003.1, on the reverse strand, counting down.
GCCATAGCAATAATGGTATTTATAATTTTTATATCACCTGATTTAACCTCTATATCCTGAACAAACGACTTATCGATCTTTAATGTATTGAATGGAAAATTTTTCAGATAACTGAGTGACGAATATCCTGTTCCGAAATCGTCAATCGCAACTTTGACACCTAAAGCCTTTACTTCATTTAATTTGGCAATCACATATTCTTCATTGAACATGGCAATGCTTTCGGTAATTTCCAGTTCGACATACTGCGGTTCAAGACCGGTCTCCTTTAATACTTCGCTTACGGTTTCAATTAAGTTAGCTTGTTGAAATTGACGTGGAGAAAGGTTTACAGATATGCCAATTTCAGAAAATCCTGCTTTCTGCCATTCTCGGGTTTGTTTACAAGCCGTTCGCAAAACCCATTCCCCAATAGAAACAATTAATCCTGTTTCTTCTGCCAGCGGGATAAACTCTGCGGGTGAAATCATCCCCAGGCTTGGGTGATTCCATCGAATTAATGCTTCATTTCCTGTTATGGCTCCTGTGTCTGTGTTAACCTTAGGCTGGTAAAACAAAGAAAATTCATTTCGTTCTATTGCGTGGCGCATGGCATTTTCTAAAATAACCTTTCTTTTTAAAAGCTCATTCATATCAGAAGTATAGAATTGGTGATTGTTCCGCCCTTGCTCTTTTGCACGGTACATGGCAATATCAGCACTCTTTATTGCGTTTTCAATATTATTACTATCTATTGGATAGATGCTTATTCCGATGCTTGAAGTAATAAAAAGCTCATTTCCTTCATAGAGAAACGGCTTTTCTAACATTTTCGAAATAGTGACGGCCAGCTCATTTGCCTTTTCATAATTTGTATTAGGCAAAAGCAGGAGAAATTCATCTCCTCCTATTCGAGCCATTGTTTCTTCTTCTTTTAAAAGCGACAAAACCCGGTCCGTCACGCCCCTTAAAATATAGTCACCAGCGGAATGCCCGAGCAGATCATTAATAAATTTAAATCTGTCCAGATCAAGAAATAAAAACGCCATTGGTTTTTTTTCGGGCAAACCTGCCAGCTCTAACGCTGTTTTGTTCAGCAGGCGCAGATTGGGAAGCCCGGTTAAAAAATCATAATAAGCATAGTGTTGTATTTCTTGATTCTTTTTCTTAAGCTCGTCCGTATAATTTAATAGATTTAATGACATTGCATTCACTTGATTAGAAAGCAGGCCCAATTCATCACGGCGATTAATCGATACCTGCGCCCCAAAATTACCTTCAGCAATTTGATTCACTTTTTCCAGAATTCGATTTATTGGCCTAACAATGTATCCAGCGAGAAAGTAACTGATAACTACAACAAAAATCAGAACGATAACGGAGATAATAAGGTTGTTCACTAACTGCTTGTTTAATACATCTTGAATAACCTTATAATCTATTAATATTCCAATCACATACGGATTTTCAGCAGAGATCGGTATAAAGCTTTTGAACACCTTTTTATTATTAATAGTGCTTTGAAAACTAACTAATTTACCCGTCTTCATTGCTGTTCTAACAGCAGAAATATCTGCTTTTTTATCTTTAAATTTGTAGGTTCCAAATTGAATTTCCCTGTTTCCTATTTCAATGAAATTCTCCCCATTTTGTTCAGTATAAACAGGTGGGGAGCCAAAAGTATTCGGGTTAAATCCAGTAATATTTAGCAAAGTATCATTATTGCTTAAAGTTTTCTTTACAATTGCATCAGGCCCAATTTGTTTCTCAACATTTACGCTTTGATTGTCCCTTATATATGGGTTAATAATATAGTTAGTGGTGCCATCGTAATAGTATCCCCACTTGTCCACATAATTAGGATTGGATGCTGAAACATTTTTAGGACCGGACCAGTAATTTAGCAATTTTTGTCCTTCGGGAATCGTAACGTTCTGGTGTTCAAAAAGCTGTTGAAATGCGGTATGCCAATAACCCCATTCCTTCGTACTTAAATCCCTTTCATGCGGATCTGAAGATTTTACACCCTTAATATCATCTTTTTCTTTTACCATCAAAGTAATATGGGAAACCCCTAGTTTTTCGCTAAGCTCAATAAGTTGTTCATTCTTCACTTTATTGATATCAGGATTAAGCTCATTCTGTGCTGCAATGGCTGCAGTACGAAGCTCGTTTCCAATCTGTTGTTCCAACGACTTTGCCATAAACTGAGAGTGTTCAATAGACATACTAATTTCATTCCCCAAGAGATCCATCTGTTTTTCTTGATCTTTTATTAATAAGTCTCTTGTATAGTAATAAAATAATATATTATTTAAAATCAATATTACCGTTACTATCATAGAAAATATAAATGATAGCTTCTTCTTTAAAGACAAATAATCACCTCCAATTTAACTTTGTATGCTGGTAGTTTTTTATTTTATTTTTTAATATCTTTTGGATTATAATACCCCTTTTGGCGGGGTCAGTGTCATTTCATCAATTCGAACGTGAAGAGGAGTCGCAGCAATGAATGATGCTACGCGTGCTACATCATTAACGTGCAGCATATCTTCAGGAGAGAAACCTTCAACATCTTTCCAAATATCGGTGTAAGTTGCTCCTAATTGAATATTAGTCGTAAAAATATTATACTTATACCACTCTTCTGCTAAAGTACTCCCCATTCCATTCATTGCATGTTTTGAAGCCGCATACACAGAATTAAAAGGAAGATTCCTTTTAGTAGCAATAGAACTAATATTAATAATACGCCCTCCCCTTTTTTTCAATAAAGGGAATGCGTTTTGATTGCAGTGAAACATGCCAAAAACATTCGTTTTGAAAATATTTTCCCATTCTTTGGCGTTGAAGTCTTCGAATGCTTTAAAATCACCAATTCCAGCATTGTTAACCAGGACATCTAAAGCACCATGCTGCTCACTAATATGTTTAAATGCATCCTGTATTTCTTTTTCATGTAAAATATTCATTTGCAGGGGAAACAAATTCTCCGAGTTGATTGTCACATTTTTTTCCCGGGTTGTGGCATAAGTAATGAACCCCTTATCCACAAGATCGAGACTAATCGCCTTGCCAATGCCTTTTAAACCACCTATAACAACAGCTACCTTTTTTTTCATATTACACCTCTTTCCACCCGATAGTACTGAAAAAATAAACTAAAATATCCATCAATAAATAATAATCATTATATTCTTTTATTTTAAGTATATCTTACAAACTATCAATTGTTTTAAAAATTCTTTTCATGACACCATCATTAGCAATATCGGTCAGTGGACTACACTTACTGGATATTATTTTATTTAAACCCTTCGCCTTCAATTTCTGCTAGTTTATACTCCCCTTTTTGTGCAAAAATCGCCTACTCAAAAAGAAAACGGTCATCTTTAAAGGGCAAAATTTCTTTAGAAGTAGATAAAGGGCATTCACTTTGTAAAAACATATCCTGTAAATTATTTATTGGTTTTCAGTTACTTATGATACGGTTCATTCCTATTTATTCTAAAACTCCGATACACCTGCTCCACTAAAATAAGTCTCATGAGCTGATGAGGAAACGTCATCGGTGAAAAAGACAGCTTTTCATCCGCCCGCTTTAGGACGGTATCACTCAGCCCCAGTGAGCCGCCGACGACAAATGCAATTTTGCTTTTCCCATATGTGGCGAGCTTGTCAATGTCCGCAGCAAGCTGCTCGGATGATTTCATTTTGCCGTTGATGGCGAGTGCAATGACGTGGGCGTCTGGATTGATTTTGGCTAAGATCCGTTCTCCTTCTTTTGCTTTTACCTGATTCATTTCGGCATCACTTAACACTTCCGGCGCTTTTTCGTCCGTTACTTCAACGATTTCTATTTTTGCATATACGGACAGCCTTTTTATATACTCGTCAATTCCTTGTTTTAAGTACTTTTCTTTTAATTTACCTACTGTTATAATCGAGATATTCACAATTAAACCCCACTTTACAAACAATTTACGAACAGTTTATCCACAGAAGTTATCCACATATCAACAGCATATCTGTTTATATTTTACCACAGCATCTACACGTGAATACCGGTCTTTTGTTTGTTTCTTTTTTATTTAAGGGGACAAAAGAAGGAATTTTCATTGTTTTTTGTCAACTTATTTTATTCTTTATATTTCTTTAATATTTTCCTGACAAATTAGTTGTTGAAGTCTATTTAGGAAGGAATCATGATAAAAAAGAAGAAGACAGGGCCTTTTTTTAGCAACAGGAGTATTATTTAACGGTGGAATTAAAAGCGGATGGTATTGCTAAGGGCACGATTCGAATTATTGAAGAAGAAGACGTAACGGATTAAGTTATATTGCAACGCTTCCATTTAAACAATGTAACACAATCTGTCGCTTCTAAGTCCAATGTGCCTTCCGGTTATTTGTATTCAGCAGCTGTGACACAGACAGAAGCAGCCCGACTGGCCGATAACCAATCCGGATCGAAACGCCGATAAAAATCTGGAATTTGAATATAGGGCAGACAGCAGCGATTCAAGCAAAAGCGTTCTTGAATTATCCGACCGACAAAAAAAGAATATCGAAACGAACCTTTTCTCATCTGGTGACAATTTCAAAATTGATGAAAATACCATTCAGGCAGAGAAACTGGGTTCTTCTTACGTTTTTGCTCAACACACATTTACAATGCTTGGCCAAGAATGGACACTCATTTCAGAACCAATTAAAGTTACTGTGAAATAAAGAAAAAAATTCCCATTATCAACATGTTGATAACGGGAATTTTCTGACTTTATCCACATACCCACAGAATTCATCCACATTTCGTGGGCAAATATCAGTTTCCCACTATATATATAGCCGGATTTTGACAAAACTCGCAAGATACAGGTTCTTCCGTTTTTTTCATAACCGGTGCTGTTTCATATTCATCGACAGCAATATCAAGGGCTAATTCAATATGCTCAAGACAGCATGCCATTTGTTGTTTCTCCATTATAAATCACTCTCCGCAACAAGCCTCATTTTCGTTTCTTGCTGCTTCCCATCCCGGTAGTACGTCACGTTTACGGTGTCGCCTTCTTGTTTATTATTGTACATGTATTTGCGCAGGGCAATGACATCTTGCACGGGTTTTCCGTCAAGCGCAGTGATCACATCGTATTCTCGAAGTCCCGCTTTCGCCGCTGGTGAATTCGTCAATACTTGCTCAACAATAACACCTTCTTTAATATCTTCAGGCAGCTTTAACGTTTCCTGCTGGTGATATGATGGCAACTCGTTAACATTTCGAAGCGTTACTCCCATGGCCGGCCGCTTCACTTCACCAAATGATTCAAGATCTTCAATAATGGGCAAAGCCGTGTCGATTGGAATGGACAAGCCAATGCCTTCAACCGCGCTTTGGGCAATTTTCATTGAGTTAATGCCAATCACCTGACCCGCAATGTTCACCAATGCCCCGCCGCTGTTGCCGGGATTAATGGCGGCATCTGTCTGCAGCACTTCCGCCTGCCAGTCGTTAACCATGTCGCCATTTAAATCAACTGGAATCGCACGCTCCAGTCCAGATACGACTCCCTGCGTAACTGAACCAGAAAATTCAAGACCGAGGGGATTTCCAATCGCAATAACTGGCTCGCCAATTTTGAGCGCTTCTGAATCGCCGAACTCAGCTGTTTTATCCACATTAGCGCCACTGATCGTTAAAACAGCAAGATCCGTCCATACGTCGCTGCCTAGCAGCTCGGCTGGTTCTTTCGTGCCGTCCGCCAGCGTCACTTCAAGCTGCTGCGCGTCTTGAATAACATGATGATTTGTCACAATAAAAGCAGTATCTCCGTCTTTTTTATAAATGACACCACTTCCGGTCCCGGCTTCCTCTGTTGTTGATTCCGAGCCGAAAAAGTTCATCGATGCTTGAATATTTGTAATACCAACAACCGCATCCTTTGCTTTTTCTACCGCTTGTGTCACGTCTGTTGTTACATCGAGTGACACTTGTTCCGATCTGCCGGCCGGCTTATTTTCAGAAACGGATACGTCTTTGTTTTGATAATCCACAATCGATGGAAGCGTGGCTACGACAAGACCGGCCCCAATCACGATGCCGGCAAGTCCTGATAAAAAGTAGCCGCTTTTTCCGCCGCGCTTATTTCGTTCTGTGCGCCCTTCATCATAATAGCCCAATATCATTCACCCTTTCTGCCAACTTATTGTTTCACCATTCTCAGAGGCTATTCTAAAAAAATTATACGCTTTTGCCGAAAAGAAGGGCAACTTATAAGCCGCCAGCAATGTTTTAAGTGAAGATTTGCAGGTTTACTATACGATTTTTTATTTCTTTTGATGCCCCGCAGCAAAAAAAATGCTCCGGGCTGATTGCCGCGGAACGTTTTATTAAATCAACGCGAGTGGTGTCGGCACTTTCGGGTCCGTGTCATACAGATGAAACTGATGACCGACACCGGCGTCTTTTTGTTCAAGCATTTGCGTCACACTCATTTTCGCAAGTTCTTTCATATTATTATCGGCACTCAAGTGCGCCAAATAAATACGCTTCGTCTGCGGTCCGATCACGTCATTCATCGCGAGCGCTGCATCTTCATTCGACACATGCCCGACATCGCTTAAAATGCGCTGCTTGATGCTCCACGGGTAACGACCCATCCGCAGCATGCCAACATCATGGTTGCTCTCAAATACATACACATCCGCGTTAGAGATAAGCCCTTTCATCCTATCACTCACATACCCGGTGTCCGTAATGAGAACGAGTTTTTTGCCACCGTTGTGGAAAATATAAAACATCGGCTCCGCTGCATCATGCGAGACACCAAACGATTGAATATCCACAGCACCGAACGTTTTTACCGTTTCTGTTTCAAACGTAAACTTCTGGCTGTCATCAATCGCGCCAGTCAGCCGGTCCATTGCCCGCCACGTTTTTTCGTTCGCATAAATAGGCAGTTTGTATTTTCTTGCCAGCACACCGAGGCCTTTAATATGGTCGCTATGCTCGTGTGTGACAAAGATACCGGACAGGTCGGCAATTTTTCTTCCAATCGATGAAAACAGCTCATCCATTTTTTTGCCTGAAAGACCGGCATCGACAAGAAAAGACTGACCGTCTGATTCAATAAAGATCGCATTGCCGGTGCTGCCGCTTGCCAGTACACTAAATTGCATTGTCATGCTGTTCACTCCAGTTACATTACTACGATTCTTTGTCTGTCTGATAAATAGATCCGTCAAATGCGTTTACATACACTTCCTCGGTTATATCGCCTTTTTCCAGCTGAAAATACCATGTTGGTGATAAGACTTGCAGCAGTACTTGTGATTCATTCAGCTGCACGAACGTATAATAGCCGAGCTCTGCATTGCTAATCTTGCTGTCCGGCTGAATGAGCCCATTTTTATAAAGCGCATCAAGTGCCTGTGGCGCGGGCAAAATAGCTGCTTCGTTCCGGTCTTCATCAACACTGTCGAGCATTGTTTGGGAGTACTCGACAACGTTTTCGTCATTATCGAGTTGTAAAGTCAGCGTCCCATAATCATTTTCAAACAGCTTTTTATTTTCAATTTTTTGATAGTAAATAACGGTGTCTCCGTCTTGACTTCGTTTTCGTTCCCCATATGAATATTCGCCGCCTTGATAGACGTTATTTTTTACGAATGAATTGAGCTTGTCCCGTGTTGCTCCATTTGTATCATATGGCTTGTCGAGCACACTCGCAATTTCAGTGCCATTTTTTCTAATATCCAATTTCTGCTTCGTTAAAAACAGCAAATCGGTTTCGGAAAATATTTTAGGTTTGGCGGTGATGAGCGAACGCTCACCGGCATCAGCCGGCATTTTTTCATATTTCACTCCGTCTGACTGCAGCTTTTCTTCAATTGTTGTTGCTTTAATGACTTCGAAGCGGGATGCACTGTATTTATTAAAAAACATCACAGCCAAAAAAATGTCCAGTACAAGAAACACGGCGATAAAAATGGTTTTTGTTTTACTCCAATCCATCAACCGGTCTCCTTTCGTCTGTGACGAGCTTTTGCCAAACCCCATTATATTGATAGTACCAGAACGGCTTTAGTGTTAAAATTTTCCGAGAATCTTGTTCCAGCGTCATTTCGTACCCAATCCGCATATCTGTCAGCAGCAATGGATCAATACTTTCTAGATTGATAACTTGATTCAATGCTTCCTGGCCGCTTTTTAATTCAACACTCTCTTCTGGAGGAAGTGGTTTGTCAAGCTGCACAATAAAAGAGGAGCGCTCATATTGATAAATTCGGTCCTGTCCCCAAATTTGCGACAGTTCAGCCATGCTTTGTGAATCAAAAACAGGAAAGTCGCCTGAAAACAAACGATAGCCAATATTAGACAAGCCTGGTTCTGCTGTAAATAAGCGATAATCATCCACCCAGCCTTTATGATCATTAACAAAGTTAATACTTTTTTCAATAAGCTGGTCCAACGGCATTGATTGAGGCGTTTCTGCTGGATTCACATAAGTGATAGTTCCTGTGCTGCTGTTAACACGCATAAAGCTCGAGCCATCCGTATATTCGTCAATGCCTGAACGCGAACCGCGTCTTACATAGCTCGGATCATTAAAAAGGGCACGCTTAAACGTTTCTGCATCAATTTGCTTCGACAAGTAATTTTGCACAGTTAACACAGGCGGTTCTTTCGGTACATATAAAAGGGATCCTTGTGGAACTTGATGAGAAATATATGGTTCAAGCCGAGCAGCATCTTCCACGTAGTGATCTTTAAACTCTTTTAACGATCTTGTTTCAATTTGGCTTCTAAAAACGAGTCTTTCCTGCACAGAAACAAAATAAACGAACGCTTTATTTTCTTCTTCTGCTTCCGTAATAACGATTCGGTTGAATACAGCATTCGGAACGATCGTGTCATTAAAAGAGAACATCGTCTTTATTGTATTAAAGGGCACTGAAGAAGAGAAAAATAATTCTACATGCGAATCACTGGACAATAGCTTGGAAAATTCCAGTTCATTTACAAATGAACTGGACACATTTTCAGGCTCAAAAAACGTCCAATTTGCCATTTCTTCCATCATCCAGTCCAGCTCTTGTTCAGACACAGTGCCATAATGATCGCTGCCCTGGTGTAAGATGATTTTCGACGGCTTTACGAGTTCAGAAATTTTGCGCTGCTGGCCAATCTCTACTTCCTTTACAATATCGTCTGCCCCATCGGCAATCGTTTCATAGGATGGCTGGTAGTTCCAAATTCCCCACGTAAAGGCAAGGCTGATCAACACGAGCAGTGCCAGTGCCCCAGATTTGATTTTTTCATAATTCATTCCCAATCATCCTCTTCGGAAAGATCCGCCGGCAGCGTGAAGAAAATTGTCGTTCCTTTCCCTTCGACACTCTTTGCCCAGATGTGGCCGCCGTGCGCGGTAATGAGTTCTTTTGCAATGGCAAGTCCAAGACCGGTCCCACCCATTTTTCTTGAACGGGCGCGATCTACCCGGTAAAAGCGCTCAAAAATGCGGTCGAGGCTTTTTTTCGGGATACCCATGCCCTGATCACTAATACTAATTTGAATCGTATTTCCATGCTCCTCCACCTTAAACGAAACAAGTCCGCCTTCTGGTGAGTATTTAAGCGCGTTGGAAATGATGTTATCAATAACCTGCGTGAGCTTGTCCTGGTCAATCGTGACATAAATCGGGTAACGCGGCAGCTTTCTCCTGAATGTCACTTCCTGCGATTTTGTCATTTCAAATCGGTCAATAATTTTATTGAAAAAATCAATAAAATCAGTATCTTTTTTCATTAAATTGTATTCCTGGCTGTCGAACTTCGATAACTGAAGCAAGTCGTTTACGAGCCGGATCATCCGCTCCGTCTCGGTCTGCGTAACATCAAGAAAATTCGGTGCAATGTCCGGGTCCTGCCAGGCTCCGTCCGCAAGCGCTTCTAAGTAGCTGCGCATCGTTGTCAGCGGCGTACGCAGTTCATGTGATACGTTCGTTACAAACTCGCGGCGTTCCATTTCTATTTTCTCCTGCTCGGTAATATCGTGCAGCACGGTAATTAAGCCGTTCACAAAGCCGGTTTCTTTTTGAATAACCGAAAAGTTGGCCCGAAGGACATACGGCCGATCATGCGTGCTATAATCCAAAATAACCGAATCCTGTTCATTTAATAAATCATCAAATGAATAGTCCTCTTCTAAATTCAGCAGTGAAACAATCGGCTGTGAAATCACTGTTTCACGTGAAACATTCAACATTTTAGAAGCCGGCTCGTTAATTAAAATGACACGTCCGCGCCGGTCAGTCGCAATGACGCCGTCTGTCATATACGAAAGAACCGATGACAACTTACGGCGTTCACCTTCTGTCGTTGCCTGCGCTTCCTGCAGTCTTTTCGTCAAATTGTTAAACGTCACGGCAAGTTCGCCAATCTCATCCTGTCCGTACACTTTTACTTTCCGGGAGAAATTTCCTTTTCCCAGTGCAACGGCCTGCCGCCTCATATCGGTAATCGGACGGGTAATCGTTCTGGCTAATGTAATGCCCAGAATGGCTGTAATCGCCAGCGCTAACACAGCTGCGGAAAATAAGATTTCATTAATATCATCCAATTGTGTAAAGACGGTCTCAATATCACCGACAAGATAAATGGCTCCAATAACTTCACTGTTGGATAAAATCGGTGATGTGAGCACCCAGACACGCTGGCCTGTGTTTTCGGCAATATACATTTCATCTTCTGTTTGGCCGGCTGAAAGCGCCCGTTTCACAGAAAGGTCCGGCAATCGCTGACCGACGATTCCCCGGTTGTTTGAATCAGAAGTGCCAATAATCCGGTTTTCCATGTTAATCACGCGAACCTCATTGACATCACTGGCCGAGGAAAAGTCTTCTAAAACGCGCCGGATATCCTGCTCCAACGTATTTGATTGTTCATCACGCTCTTTCAGCATTTCTTCGCGCAAATTGTATTCAAGCAAGTTAACCCGTTGCTCCAAGGACGTTTTAAAGTTTGACGTGAACTTTTCTTCAAGGGAATTGACAAAATACACACTGATAATCTGCATCGCAAATAAAATAAGCAGCACATAAATCAGTACAAATTTCATTTGAATTGAACGAAAAAATCCTACTCGCTTCATTCACATTACTCCTGTTCGGGATTGCGCAAATAGTAGCCGACACCTCTTCGTGTCACGATCCATGATGGATGGCTCGGATTATCTTCAATCTTTTCACGCAGTCGTCTCACCGTTACATCTACAGTCCGGACGTCTCCATAATAATCATAGCCCCAAACGGTTTGCAGCAAATGCTCACGTGTCATAACCTGGCCGATATGCTTCGCCAAATAATGAAGAAGCTCGAATTCACGATGTGTTAATTCAATCGTTTCACCGCGCTTTGATACGATGTACGCATCTGGGTGAATCGTCAACGCGCCAACTGCAATTTCATTGGTGTCCGCTGCTGCTTCTTCCTGAGCCGGCGCCGCCTGATGGCGCCGCAAATTCGCTTTTACACGTGCAATAAGCTCACGTGTTGAAAAAGGCTTCGTCACATAATCATCGGCCCCGAGTTCAAGACCTAATACTTTATCGATCTCAGAATCTTTCGCTGTCAGCATAATAATCGGCATCTCGTATTTTTTCCGTACTTCACGACATACTTCCATGCCATCACGGCCTGGCAGCATAATATCAAGCAGCACAAGGTCCGGCTGCATTTCCTCAACCATCTCAACTGCCTGGTCACCGTCATAAGCACACTGCACGTCGTATCCTTCTTTTTTCAAATTAAACTGCAAAATATCTGCAATCGGTCTTTCGTCATCAACAACCAATATTTTCTTTTGCATCGTATATGTCCCTCACTTTTAGTTTCACTAAATAAAAGATGGCTTCAAATATTATATTTTATCATATTTTTGCTTCTTTCGCTTTCCTTAACTTTACCATGACAGACAAATCACAGCATCCCGCAACATATATACAGAAATAACAAAAAGCACCACGGGAGCGAAATCACCGCGATGCTTTTTCGATGGCTCAGGACGGAATCGAACCGCCGACACAAGGATTTTCAGTCCTTTGCTCTACCGACTGAGCTACTGAGCCAAGATTAGATACATTCATAAAAAATCATAGTTTTCAAAAAATACAGCGGCCGTTGTTCATGAAGGACAATTCATAGGTGTTAGACGGCCGCCATCAAGAAATAACATAACAATAGGTTAAAGTAAAAATGGCGGTCCGGACGGGACTCGAACCCGCGACCTCCTGCGTGACAGGCAGGCATTCTAACCAACTGAACTACCGGACCATTTATAAATATGCTGTTCACCAGCAACGTTGTTAATAGTATCACATGGGTTAAAGGGTGACAATACATTTTCACCATATTTGTCGTAAAAAAACGAACAAAACGATGAAATTTTGACAATTTTGCGTCTATTCCTAAACATTCCCAAGGAAATAAGACAAAATTCTACATTTTTTTCGCTACAAAGAGATATTTAACCATAAACATAGACGTGAATTTTAAATAAAAGGAAGGTCCATCTGTTTAATAATTCTATTAGCTTTTGTTAAGGAGACAGTCATAAGAGCAATACTTTTTTGAATATCTATAAATTCCTTTTATGAAAAGCAGCGTTTGGATAAATGGGGACTATTCTCCAACAGCCGATCCATGCCGTCACTTCTCAAAAAAGCAGAAGAGACTGTCCCATTTGAGACAGCCTCTTCTTTCGTGCTTATATTTAGCTCCAAACGCTGCGCACGACGTTTGTTTGATTACGATCTGGACCTACAGAGAACACAGACAATGGAATGCCTGTCAGCTGTGAAACACGCTCAATATAGTGGCGTGCGTTCACAGGAAGTTCGCTTAAGTCTTTCACGCCGGTAATATCTTCTGTCCAGCCTGGAAGTTCTTCATACACAGGCTCACATTCTGCGAGTGTGCGAAGGTTCGCCGGATATTCTGTAATCAGCTCACCTTTGTAGCGGTACGCTGTACAGATTTTCAACGTTTCAATGCCTGTTAACACATCGATCGAGTTCAATGAAAGGTCTGTCAACCCGCTCACACGGCGCGCATGGCGGACAACTACGCTGTCAAACCAGCCAACACGGCGCGGGCGGCCTGTCGTTGTGCCATACTCGCGGCCGACTTCACGGATTTGATTACCAATTTCATTATTTAATTCTGTTGGGAACGGTCCGTCACCTACACGTGTTGTATATGCTTTTGAAACGCCGACAACGTGTGTAATTTTTGATGGGCCGACACCAGAACCAATCGTAACGCCGCCTGCTACAGGGTTTGATGATGTAACAAATGGATACGTTCCTTGGTCGATATCAAGCATAACGCCTTGCGCGCCTTCAAATAAAACGCGGCGGCCTTCGTCAAGCGCATCATTTAAAACGACAGACGTATCACAAACAAGATCTTTAATTTGCTGGCCATATTCGTAGTACTCATCCAAAATATCTTCTACTTTAAAGCCTTCTGTTTCGTAAAAGCGCTCAAGCAGACGGTTTTTCTCTGCAATATTATGCGCTAATTTTTCTTCAAATGTTTCACGATCCAGCAAATCAGCCATACGGATTCCCATCCGTGCCGCTTTATCCATATAAGCAGGACCAATGCCTTTTTTCGTTGTACCAATTTTGTTGGCGCCTTTACGTTCTTCTTCCACTTCATCAATTTTCAAATGATATGGCAAAATAACGTGTGCGCGATTTGAAATCCGAAGATTTTCTGTGGATACTCCGTGTCCATGCAAGTACTCAAGCTCTTTAACAAGCGCTTTCGGGTCAACAACCATACCGTTTCCGATCACACAAATTTTATCCGAATAAAAAATACCGGACGGGATTAAGTGAAGTTTGTATGTAACACCATTAAATTTAATTGTATGACCCGCATTGTTACCACCTTGGTAACGAGCTACGACTTCCGCGTTTTCAGAAAGAAAATCGGTTACTTTCCCTTTTCCCTCATCGCCCCACTGCGTTCCTACTACGACTACTGATGACATTTTTGCACCTCCGAAGGTTCATGAAAAACGTTTTGTCAAACACGTTCATTTTACCAGTAAAAAACACGATTCGTCAAACGGAAAAGACGAACATTTTTAAGTTATTTAGATTTTTTTATTCGCCTTTAAAATAAAAAAGCCAGCAAATCGCTGACTTTTTTATGCTCCCGGCGGTGCGCCCATCTCATCCATGCGCCGCTCGACATTCACAAATTTATTGTATTCTTTTACGAAAGCAAGCTCGACGGTACCGGTCGGGCCGTTCCGCTGTTTGGCAATAATAATTTCAATCATGTTTTTGTTTTCTGATTCTTTATCATAATAATCGTCACGGTATAAGAACGCGACAATATCCGCATCCTGCTCAATCGAACCCGATTCCCGAATATCCGACATCATTGGCCGCTTATCCTGCCGCTGCTCAACGCCCCGGGAAAGCTGAGAAAGAGCAATGACCGGCACTTCAAGTTCACGGGCGAGTGCTTTTAAGGAGCGGGAAATTTCCGATACTTCCTGTTGGCGGTTTTCGCCGGAGCGGCCATTCCCTTGGATCAACTGCAAATAATCGATTAAAATCATGCCAAGTCCCTGCTCCTGCTTAAGGCGGCGGCATTTAGACCGGATTTCCCCGATCCGCACCCCTGGCGTATCGTCAATGTAAATACCGGAGTTGGACAAGCTTCCCATTGCCATCGTCAGTTTGCGCCAGTCCTCATCCGTCAGTGCGCCCGTCCGCAGGCTTTGAGCATTAATGTTGCCTTCTGCACAAAGCATCCGCATCACAAGCTGTTCCGCGCCCATTTCCAGGCTGAAAATCGCAACAGTCTCATCAGTATTTGTCGCCACGTTTTGCGCGATATTGAGCGCAAACGCCGTTTTCCCGACAGACGGGCGGGCGGCCACAATAATCAAGTCGTTCCGCTGAAAGCCTGCTGTCATCCGGTCAAGCTCCGCAAAGCCGGTAGGAATACCGGTTACGTCTCCTTTTCGGTTATGGAGAAGCTCAATATTGTCATACGTGCGGACAAGCACGTCTTTAATGTTATGAAAAGCGCCGGCATTTTTGCGCTGCGCCACTTCCATAATGCTTTTTTCTGCTTCGCTAAGAAGGCCTTCTACCTCGTCTTCCCGTTCATATCCGTCCGACGCAATTGTTGTAGCGGTTCGGATTAATCGGCGCAAAAGAGATTTTTCTTCGACGATGCGGGCATAATATTCAATATTAGCTGCAGTCGGGACTGCCGACGCAAGCTCACTTAAATATGAAATACCGCCGACATCTTCAATCAGTTTCTGGGCTGCCAGGTCTTCAGTGACCGTCACAACATCGACCGCTTTTCCGTGGTCGCCGAGCTTCAGCATCGTTAAGTAAATTTGCTGGTGGGCATTCCGGTAAAAGTCTTCCGGAATCAAAATTTCAGAAGCGACTGTTAACGCGGACGGTTCAAGGAAAATCGCCCCCAGTACAGCCTGTTCTGCTTCAATATTTTGCGGCGGCACACGGTCCGTTAATACATCGCTCATCGTTACCCTCCTCGCGAAAAAAATGTGATCAGATAATTCCGATCACATTTTTTGATCATTTATTTTTCTTCTGTTACGTGTACTTTTAGTGTAGCCGCTACCTCGTTATGCAATTTAACCGGAACGTTTGTGTAACCGAGACCGCGAATTCCATCTGGAAGATCCATTTTTCGCTTGTCCAGCTTAATATTATGCGTTTTATTCAGTTCATCTACAACTTGTTTTGCGGTAACAGAACCGAAAAGCCGGCCTCCTTCACCTGTTTTCGCGTGCAGTTCAACCGTTAGCGCCTCGACTGTTTCTTTCAGTTTTTTCGCTTCTTCTAATTCTTGCGCCGCAAGTGCGGCTTGTTTTTTCTTTTGTGCGTCTAACGCATTTTGGTTGCCCGAAGTCGCTTCGACCGCGTAGCCGTTTTTAATTAAAAAATTATGTGCATAGCCGTCTGCGACATTTTTCACTTCGCCTTTTTTGCCTTTTCCTTTTACGTCTTTTAAAAAGATCACTTTCATTCTTCTGTTCCCCCTTCAGTTATTTCATCAATCACACGGCACAATTCCATCTCTACATCTTCCACTGATGCATCACGAATTTGTGTGGCCGCGTTTGTCAAATGGCCCCCGCCATTCATTTGCTCCATAATAATTTGCACGTTTACTTCGCCAAGCGAACGGGCGCTGATCCCGATCGTGTCTTCTGACCGCCGGGCAATGACAAATGATGCCTGCACTCCGGTCATCGTCAAAATTGTGTCTGCTGCCTGAGCGATCAGTACAGAATCATAGATATAATCGTCGTCGCCTTTGGCAATGGCCAGGCCGTCCTTGTAGAAATAAACTGTTTCAATCAGCTGGCCGCGCTGAATGTATGTGCCGATATCTTCTTTTAAAAACTTTTGGACAAGGATTGTATCCGCACCGTGTGTGCGCAAATAGGCAGCCGCATCAAATGTCCGGGCGCCAGTCCGGAGTGAAAAGCTTTTTGTATCCACAATAATGCCGGCAAGCAGCGCTGTCGATTCAAGCATGGATATTTTTTTCGTCTTCGGCTGGTATTCCAAAAGCTCTGTCACAAGCTCAGCTGTGGACGACGCATACGGCTCCATATACACAAGAAGTGGATTTTTAATAAATTCTTCCCCACGCCGGTGGTGATCGATCACGACGACCCGTTCTGCTTTCGATAAAAGCCGGTCTTCAATGACAAGCGACGGTTTATGTGTGTCAACAACAACGAGCAATGTTCGGTTCGTCGCAATTTCAAGCGCTTCTTCTGGCGTAATAATCCTCGAATAAAGCGATGGGTTTTGCTCTTTTACTTCGCTCAGAAGCCGTTTCACCGCTGTATCAATTTGCGAAAAGTCAATGACGATGTAGCCTTCGCGTCCGTTTAATTCGGCCACGTGACGAATTCCCATTGATGCACCCACCGCATCCATATCTGGATATTTATGGCCCATTACAATGACTTTATCGCTGTCTGTTACGATATCACGAAGCGCGTGAGAAATAACACGCGCACGCACGCGGGTTCGTTTTTCAGTCGGGTTTGTTTTCCCCCCGTAAAATTTTACTTTTCCGTCTGCCTGCTTGATGGCTGCCTGATCGCCGCCTCGTCCGAGCGCCAGATCGAGACTGGATTGGGCGAGGTCACCCAATTCCGGCAATGGAACCGTACCTTGTCCGATGCCGATACTCAATGTGAGCGGTGCATGATGTTTTGCTGTTTCTTCCCGCACCTCATCTAAAATAGAAAATTTATTTTCTTCAAGCTTGCGCAAAATCCGCTCATTCATTACCGCAAAAAAACGCTCAGAGGAAACACGTTTTAAAAACATGCCTTTTTCTTTTGCCCATCTATTCAGTTTAGATGTTACTAAGCTGTTTAAGCTGCTTCGCGTCTGATCATCCATCCCTTGCGTTAAATCATCAAAGTTATCGAGGTAAATGATGCCGAGCGCCGTTTTTTCTTCTTTAAACTGCCGTGCTGTACGCTCTTCTTTTGTTACATCAAAAAAGTAAAGAAGCCTTTCATCTGGTTTCGACATAACGCGAAATGTCTTGCCATTCAAGTCAATCATCGCTTCTTTATCACTTTTGATCGCCGGCAGCAATGGTTCTGCCACCTCATAAAGCGATTCCCCGACGAGCGTTTCTTCTTGAAAATAAGAGGTCAAAAAAGCATTTGCCCATTCGACGACGTATTCTTTATTATAAAGCAAAATACCAATCGGCAGCTCTTGAAGCGTTTCGTCGCCGACTTTTTGCAGCCGGTAGGACAGGGTAGTGACGTATTTTTGTACATCTTCATGCATTTTTCTTTCTGCCAAGTATAAAAAGAGGAGCAGAAAAACTGTTAAAATCATTAATCCGGCGCCGGCGATTCGATTATAGGTGAACAGCCAGACCGACGCAGCTGCAAGCACAAGCAAAACAACGATCATCGGTATCTGGACCATTCGCCTGTTGTAATACGAAAGCATTCGCTTCAGCTCCTCATTCTAAAGCTCCATTCGTTACGTTCAATAGAGCTGATTTTAAAAAGCGTTTAAGGCTTTTTTTGCATCCGCCGTCTTAAGTCAAATCCTAAATCAATTATACCTAATAATCGGATAAGATAAAGAAGCGGGACAAGGGGAATTGATAAAACGGCCAGAATGACCGGAATTGCTTTTGGCCATTTTTTGCTGTGAGCAAAGAAAAAAACAAATGATAGCCCTTGTATGTATAAGCATGCCTGCAAAATAAACATGACGTTTACATAAATATCGTACCATGTTGTACCGCTTTCCGGCTTTACGAGAAGTGCACCGACCATAAAAAAGAGGTAATACCATAAAATCGCACGTGGAAGCTGAACCGTCCGGAACGGATTGAGCGGTTTCATCTTTACACCGAGGCGCTTCAAAACTGGATAATTAACCGTTATCATGAGCAGAACGGCGATAAATGCCGACACTACAAAAATGGCGGGCAAAAGCGCGCCGATATATTCAATGACCGCGTTAATTTCATCTTCTGTATAAGGAACTTCCTGTCCAAGAATGTTGCTGGTTTCTACAATGGATTGCTTCAGTGCGCTGCCGAATTGATCCACAAATGAAATATCGAGCAGCACCACCGCTCCAACATATTGAATGATAATATTTACAAGAAACACAAGGCTTCCTGCCATGTAAACCATCCATCCATCCGACCGCTTCCGTATCAGCATGCCCATCATGAGTCCCGTTGTTCCATACATGACCGCCACCGGCACAGATACAATGCCTCCTGCAATAAACGCCACAGCGATTGCACCAGCAAGCAGCATAAAGGATGGACCTGCCGGATATTTGCCGCTATAAATCAAAAAAGGAAGCAATAAAAATAGCGCGCCGACAATTGAAATAATCGGTACATACACTGAGATCAGCAGCAGAACCGTAAAAATTGCCAGCATCATCGCTCCTTCTGTTATGACTTTTGTCTTTCCCACTTCAACACTCCGTTCATTTGCCGCACATTCCGGCATTCTC
The DNA here is from genome assembly GCF_001750285.1 of Domibacillus iocasae. Lineage (GTDB taxonomy): Bacteria > Bacillota > Bacilli > Bacillales > Domibacillaceae > Domibacillus > Domibacillus iocasae. The sequence goes on along the minus strand of NZ_MAMP01000003.1, from coordinate 28,588 downwards.
CTTCTTTATTCTACATTCCTTTAGTCCCCCATTCAACTTTAAAACAAAAAAATCCCGAACACAAGATCGGACTTTTCATTATTTCTTCATATTTGAAATTGACGAATGGCTTGAATTAATTCTTCATTTAATGAAGCAAGCTGTTCAGAAGCGGCTGCTACCCCTTCAATAGTTGATAGCTGTGTCCGCGTCCGGCCCTGTACTTCTTCACAAGAAGCAGCAGATGCCCGTGCTTCTTCAGCAATATGACCGGCTGTCTGGACGACGGCATCTTTTTCCTGATTTGCGGTGTGAACGCTGTGTACCATTTGGGCGATGGCTTCTTCCATTTTGATTATAACGTCTTCCTGGTTAACAAAAACCATTTCCGTTTCCCGCACGGCTTCTGTCTGCGTCATAATGTGCCCGCCCGCTTCACTTACTGTTTCAATGGCATGAGTGGAACCTTCTTGAACCGCCTCGATTTTTTTATGTATTTCACCGGCTGCTCTGCTTGATTGCTCTGCAAGCTTTCTTACTTCTTGCGCTACGACCGCAAATCCTTTGCCATGGCTGCCAGCGCATGCTGCTTCAATTGATGCATTAAGGGCAAGTAAATTGGTCTGGACAGATATGTCTTCAATCACGTGTACGAGCTTGCAATTCGGCCGATATCTTCAGCAAGTGTGCGAATGGCCGTTATAGCAACGTCCATACGGACCGCAGAAGCATTCATGGACTCCACGACAGCTGAGACGTGCTTTGTCCCCTTATCCGCCGCTGTGGCTGCCTTTTGAGCTAATTGAGCCATAGAATCGGCTTCTTCAGAAATCAAGCTAATTAATGTCCCCAGCTCTTTTGCACGGTCTGCTGCTTTTTTCGATCCGCTTGCCGAACGCTCTGTTCCATCTGTCAGGTCATCAAGCGCCGCTACAGCCACCGAGCCGGATTCATTGATTTCTTGAACAGCTATATTTAAATGTTGAATCGATTCCCGTACATTTTTAGCCGCGTCCTCTGTTACTTCAACGATGCTGCACATTTTGGTAACCATCTCATTAAAATTAAGGCTAAGTTCAGCTACTTCATCATTTCCCGAAACGTGAACGTGTGTCTGCAAGTTACCGTCCGCTACTTGTTTAACCGACTCTTTCAATTTCAGAATGGGCTTCGTAATGCTAGACGTTAATAAAAACACGACAACCATTACAATCACAAGAATAGATAACGCCGTAATCGTGAGAATTTTTTTCATTTCATTGGAAATGCCAAATAAATTTTGTTTTTCATAAACAGCGCCAATTTTCCATCCAGTCTGCGCAACAGTAATGAGAACAAACGCAATGGGTATCATGAATTTCATTCGAATGGATTTCATCAATCTACACCTTTCTCCCTGTTTCCACCTCTCATTATAGTTTCATAGACCCATCATATTATTAAGTAATTATAAAGATTATATTAAAAAAGAGATGCCCTCGTTTCGGCATCTCTTTTAATCTTCAAGCTAGTTTAAATTGATTCACTACTTCTTTTAATTCAGCACTTAGACCCATTAATTGCTCCGATGATTCCGTCACAGTACGAACTGCTTTTAGCTGTTCCTCCGCCGATGCGCTTACTTCTTCGCTTGCAGCGGCAGACTGCTGGCTGCTGGCCGCGATGCCGGTCATCGTATAAATCACTTCATCTTTTGTTAGTCCGACTTCTTTTATCTCACGGTTGATGGTTATAATAGAAGATTCCATCGTCCCGACAAGCGCTGATAACTGGTGAAAAATCTTGCTCGTTTCTTCAACAGCCATTGTTTGTTCATCAAAATTGCTGCGTGTTTTTTTCATGTGCTCAACAGCTGTTTTTGACCCTGCTTGAATGTCTGTAATCGTTTTTCTTACTTGATTGGCTGCCTGTCCAGACTGCTCTGCCAGCTTCCGCACTTCTTCTGCTACAACCGCGAATCCTTTCCCATGTTCACCGGCACGGGCTGCTTCAATAGAGGCATTGAGCGCAAGCAAATTCGTCTGAGCCGAAATATCCGTGATCGCTTGAATAACAACTTCAACCGATGTCATTTTTGATTCCAGCTCTTCAATAACGGTTTGCATGCCGGAAATATAGGTTTTTGTTTCATCACTTGCCGTGCGCAATTCCTCAATTTGTCCGGTCCCTTTTTGATTGGCCTGCTCTGCTTGGGAAGCAGCTCTCGCCATTTCATTGGCCTGTCTGGTAATCACATCGATTTGATTGCCTAGACTATTTGACCTCTCTACTGCTTCGGCAGAATCTTCTGCCGAACGAGAAACCCCCAGCGTAATTTCATTAATCGCATGCGTCATCTGTTCACTTGATGCATTTGTTTCTTCCGACACAGCACTTAAACTCTCTGCTGATACTTTTACCTCTTGAACAGAATGGTTCACTTTTTGTAGAATGGTCCGCATGTTTTCTGTCATTTTATTAAATGCGGCCGCCACCTGCCCGACTTCATCTTTGGTCGTAACAGGTACCTGCACCGACAAATCACCTTCTGCCACCTGAAACGCCGAGCGTTCAAGCTGACGAAGCGGCTTAACGATGCTGGAAACGACGAAAAGCATTGCCGCACTGATTAAGATGAGAAGGATAATGCCTGTCCAAAGGAGTGATTGTCCAACTGATTCAGATAAGTCGAGCAAATTGGCTTTGTTGTAAACGGCACCTACTGTCCAATTTAAACCAGGAACATTATTAAAAACAATGATGCGGTCTTCACCATCCATCTGATAATATTTTGTTCCGGATGGTGAGGAACCATCGATAATTTCTTTTACGACATCCACTTTCGTTAAATTTTCTCCTTGAAGAGTCGGATGAACAATAGCCGTACCTACAGGAGAAAAAATAATCGGATAGCCTTTGTAGCCGAGATCGGTCTGCGTGACCCGTTCCGCTAATACGGTTAAATCGATGTCAACTCCAAGGACGCCAAGAAAACGGTCATTTGCATCATATACTGCTCTTGAAACAGTGACGACTGACGCACCTGTTGCTGTATCTTCGTATGGCTCGCTCCATACAGCGGCTTTTTTATTTTCAGCCTGCGTATACCAGTCCCGTTCACGAGGATCAAAATCAGCTGGAAGCTCAATTTCCGGCATGATAAGTGTTGTCCCGTCTTCTACACCAAAATAAATATTAGTAACTTCTCCATACGTTTCTAAATAATCCCCAAATAATGCCGCAGTTTGCTGACTGGCAGCTTCATCTCCGTCCAGTTCAGCTGAGCCATATGCTTGAATCGTCTCATTAACCGATAATAGGCCGATGCTTTTTTCATATTGATCTAAAAACGATTTTACCGTTCCTGATAAACTTTCTACAATTCCCTCACTTTGAGCAATCACACTTTTTTCAACACTATTTTCTGTTTGCCAGCTAATAAATCCGATTATAAAGGCAAACGCCAAAATAAGCGCTGCAATGATCGGAAGAAGCAATTTTGTTTTGATTGATTTGATAACCTTCAATTTTTTACCACCATTTCCAAGTTATAATACCCCATTACCTATTTTACTTATAAATTCAAAAAAAGCTATACTATTTATAGATTTTTTTATTTACATAATGAAGATCGTCATTTATCTTGTTTCACAAAAAAAGCACAATGCTGAAGATTCAGCATTGTGCTTTTTGTCTTATCTTTCTTCTCCAACGAATGGAAGAAGTGCTACCTGCCGCGAGCGTTTGATTGCGATCGTCAAACGGCGTTGGTATTTAGCGCTTGTACCTGTTACACGGCGTGGAAGAATCTTTCCACGTTCAGATACAAACTTTTTAAGCAAATCAACATCTTTATAATCGATATGTGTAATACCGTTAGATGTGAAATAACAAACCTTTTTACGCTTACGTCCACCTCTGCGTCCTGCCATGAGTTTCCCCTCCTCTTGCTTTAATTAGAACGGAAGATCATCGTCTGAAATATCGATCGGCTGACCGTTATCTGCAAACGGATCTTCATTCATTTTAGAATAACCGGCATTGTTATTGCCGCGCTGTTGATTCTGCTGTTGCTGGCCAAACGGAAAGTCCTGATTGCTTTGCTGCTGTCCGCCGCCATAACCGCCACCCTGCTGTTGAGGAGCATTGCCATATTGGCTCCCTCCACCGCCGCCGGATTTTGGTTCAAGAAATTGGACACTGTCTGCCTGGACTTCTGTCACGTAAACGCGCTTTCCATCCTGACCTTCATAATTGCGTGTTTGGATGCGTCCTTCAACGCCGGCAAGACTTCCTTTTTTCAAGAAATTCGCTACGTTTTCAGCCGGCTTACGCCAGATCACACAGTTGATGAAATCCGCTTCCCGGTCGCCCTGCTGGTTCGTGTACGTACGGTTCACCGCAAGCGTAAATGTCGCAACAGCTGCACCGGATGGCGTATAGCGAAGTTCAGGGTCTTTCGTTAAACGGCCCACTAAAACCACTCGGTTTATCATCAGAATCAACTCCTTTTCTTTTAAAATGTTTCAAATTGAAACATGATGAAAAAGATGTGTATTTATTGTACAGCGATTACTTTTCTTCTTGTTTAACAACGATATGACGGATAATGTCATCGCTGATTTTCGCAAGACGGTCAAATTCATTAACTGCAGCTGCATCTTCAGCTTTAGCTTGAATTAGTTGGTAGAAGCCTTCACGGAAATCGTTGATTTCGTATGCTAGACGGCGTTTACCCCATTCTTTTGACTCGATGATTTCGGCACCGTTTGAAGTAAGGATTGTGTCAAAACGCTCAACAAGCGCTTTTTTTGCCTCATCTTCAATGTTCGGGCGGATAATGTACATGAATTCGTACTTTCTCATCTTCGTTCACCTCCTCGTGGACTATGCGGCCCTTTTATTTAAAAGGGCAAGGAGCAAATTTTCATTACTCACAAGTTGAAATTATAACATGAATCTCTCAACAGCGCAACGTTTTTCACAATAAGAGAAAATAAAACGGGGCTCATGGCTGTGCAGGTGAACACCTTTTCATTATAGAACGTACGTTTGATTAATGCAACTTTAAAACATTTTTTGCTTAAAAAAAGACGAGTACGCCAAAAAACAGACGATAATAGCTGTCAACGCTGTGTTTCCAAAGTTAGTTAAAACAATGACGAGCTGGTACTTCACCGCAATGACGGGTGAAGAGCCAGCAATAATCGCACCTGTCATCATGCCTGGCAGCTGCACAAGACCGATTGTTTTCATCGCTTCCACATTTGGAATGAGTGCTGCTTTCACAGTTGCTTCGATCAACTCTTGCGATGCTTGGCGATTCGTCGCACCGAGTGCCAGTTTTCCCATAATGAGTTCTTTCGTCAAATCAAACTCCCGCTTCAGCCGGTCAAATACAAGGCTGATCGCTACCATTGAACTCCCAATAATCATACCGCTCATTGGCAGAATGTACTGCGCTTCATACTCCACAATATCAAACAGAACCCATATCGATACAGACAGCATTTCCGCTGTTAAAAGAGCGGTAAAGGCAATTTGAAAAGAATAATTAAAACTGCCGCCGCGTTTCGCACATGTTTTTGCCGCGATCAAAATCATCACAAGGATAATTAGTGAAAAAAGAATTGGTGCTTCAATGGAAAAAACAAATGTAATGATGTAACCAATAATCATTAACTGAACAAACGCCCGAATGGATGCATTCAGCATTTCCCTGGAAATACCGAGCTTTTGCTTATACGATAGCCAGAGCGGTATTGCCATAAACAAAAAAGCGGCCAGCAGTGCTGCATAGCTAATGTCTTTCAAACAAGCTACCTCCGTCAAAAAGGGAATCTCTTATATTTTTTGATCCAATGTGTAATTGCTAACGCCAAAAAATGAATTTTTCGGCGTTAGCTGCTACAATTTCAGCGTTAATAGAAAAAAGACTATCCTTAAAAGCCAGTTTTTCTGGCTCTTGGGATAGTCTAGTCTCCAGACATATTAAATTAAACGTTAAACCGGAAGTGAACAACGTCTCCGTCTTTCATCACGTATTCTTTTCCTTCGAGACGGACTTTGCCGGCTTCTTTTGCAGCTGTCATAGAGCCATTTTCGACAAGATCATCGTATGAAACCGTTTCGGCACGAATAAAGCCGCGTTCAAAGTCGGTATGAATAATCCCCGCACATTGTGGTGCTTTCATGCCTTTAAGGAACGTCCATGCACGCACTTCCTGCACACCTGCTGTAAAGTATGTTGCAAGTCCTAAAAGGGAGTAAGCTGCAGTGATTAATTGGTCCAGACCCGATTGTTCAATGCCAAGCTCTTCAAGAAACATTGCTTTTTCATCATCATCAAGCTCCGCGATTTCTTCTTCTACTTTCGCACTGATAACGATTACTTCCGAACCTTCGCCAGCAGCGTATTCTCGTACTTTTCCCACATGCTCGTTGCTGGACGCATCCGCGATTTCTTCTTCGCTCACATTGGCCACATACAGCATTGGTTTTGCTGTCAGCAAGTGTAGCTGTTTCACAATTTTTTGCTGTTCTTCAGTAAATTCAACCGAACGGGCAGGCTTATCTGATTCAAGTGCTTCTTTCACGAGAACAAGCACATCATGCTCCGCTACAGCGTCCTTGTCTTTTTGTTTCGCAAGCTTTACAACACGCGCAAGACGTTTATCAACAGACTCCAGATCCGCCAAAATAAGCTCCAGGTTAATGACTTCAATGTCGTCAATCGGATCTACTTTACCGGACACGTGTGTAATATTTTCATCATCGAAACAGCGAACCACCTGGCAAATCGCATCCACTTCACGAATGTGAGACAAAAACTTGTTTCCAAGCCCTTCCCCTTTGCTTGCACCTTTAACAATTCCCGCAATATCAGTAAATTCAAACGCTGTTGGAATTGTTTTTTTCGGCGTGACCATTTCTGTTAACTTTGTGAGCCGCGCATCAGGCACTTCCACAATGCCAACGTTTGGGTCGATTGTACAAAACGGATAGTTTGCCGATTCAGCCCCTGCTTTTGTGATTGCGTTAAATAGGGTCGACTTGCCGACGTTCGGAAGACCGACTATTCCTGCTGTTAATGCCATATTATTTATTCACTCCTTGTTTTCTGTAAAAACGGACATTGTATTCTCTAAACCTTTCCCCATTATATGGACTGCGGCGGAAAAAGGCAACGCAAAGAAAGAGCGGCTCATTCGCCGCTCTCTGTTACTACTTTTTTCATTTTTTTTGCAAATTCACGCCGCGGCAGCATAACGCTGTGTCCACAGCCTTCACATTTGATTCGGATATCCATGCCAAGACGAATGATTTTCCAGCGGTTTGTGCCGCACGGATGGGCTTTTTTCATTTCGACAACATCATTTAACTCAAATTGTTTTTCTTCCATCATGCCGTTCCTCCGCTGCTTGCTTGTTTTGATGCTGCCTGTGCTTCTTGATCTGTGCGCGAGTACATAACCATACGTGGATATGGAATTTCAATTCCGTTCGCGTCTAGGCATTCTTTAATGTCTTTGCGCATCATTCGTGCCACGTACCAGTGGTTCATCGGTGTTGTTTCCGCTGTAATACGGAGTGTCACATCAGATGGTGCCAGTGTTTGAATACCAAGCAACTTCGGAGTATCTACGATTTCTGGATACTTATCTTTTAACGTCTCCAGCATTCCGTTAATCACTTTTTCAGCTTCTTCAATATTTTCTTCATATGCAATGCCCACATCTACAACTGCAACGCTGTTATTGAGTGAGAAGTTTGTCACTTCGATAATGCTGCCGTTCGGAATAATGTGAATTTCTCCGGTCCATACCTTTAACTTTGTCGTACGCAGGCCGATCTCTTCAACCGTTCCTTCAAACTGGCCAATGCGGACAAAGTCTCCGACTGAAAACTGGTCCTCGAAAATAATAAAGAAGCCGGTAATGACGTCTTTTACTAAGCTTTGAGCCCCAAAACCAATCGCAAGACCAAGTACTCCAGCCCCTGCAATTAATCCTTTCACATCAAAAGTCAAAACACCAAGTATGTTGACGAGCGCGATAAAATAAACAACATACGCAAGTACATTCTCAATCAGCTTTAATAGTGTATTTTCACGCCGCTCGGAAAAGGTAAGCGGTGCTTTTGAACGGATGACAAAAAAGTTGCGAACCGCTATTTTTCCAACCTTGACAATTAACCATGCCGCCAGAATCGTCAGTGTGATTTTAAGGGCAGCTTCCCCGAAAACAAGCCACGTTTCTTCATTTGTAAATTTAGCCCATAACGATTCGAGGGCACGCTGGTACGTCGATAATGATTGTTCCTCCAAAAAAAGCCCTCCTTCTGCTAGTTGAATCAGTCGTTCTCATTTTAACAGGAGAATATGCTTTTTTACAGAGAAGTGATTGAAAACTTTGTAATACGGCAGAGCCCGTGCAAAGGTGGTGCAAAGAACTTTTATAGTTCCACCGCAGAGTAATCTTAACAAGCCCGTTTGCGAAATGCCGATCATCCACAGCAGTAACGGAAGCCATTAAATACAGGTGTCCTGCATGATAGTTGCCTTTCAAATTAAAAAAGCTTCTCCGGAAAGAAGAGAGCTCAGAGTGGAGACAGCGTCAGAAAGCAGGCTGATTGAAAACGTTTGTCGATCTAAGAACACCGCTGTGCGGGAAGCAGAGTGACCTTTTGGGGTCCTGAGCATTCACGCACGGCAAGTGACGAAGCGGGCGTTTGTCAACAGCCTGAAAGCTTCTCCTAAAAGAGAAGCTTACGGCCAAACCGAGACAAAAATGCCAACAAATGCAATTGCCGGCAATAAATTTGCCACTCTTATTTTGGTAATGCCTAGCAAATTAAGACCAATTGCAAAAATCATGATTCCGCCCGCTGATGTCATTTCTAGGATAAACGTATCCATCCATTCTTGTGAAACAAATCGGTCGATTTGAGTAGCAAAAAGGGCGATGACCCCTTGATATAAAAAGACAGGAATAGCAGAAAACATTACACCTATGCCGAGTGTCGTCGTTAAGATCAGAGCCGTAATGCCGTCGATCAAAGATTTTGTATACAGCACATCATGATTGCCGCGAATGCCACTGTCCAGCGCACCGATCACACCCATGGCGCCAATAACAAAAATAAGCGTTGCAGTAACAAATCCTTGTGATACGCGCCCACTCCCGGCTGAGCCAATTTTTGATTCAAGCCAATTTCCTAAATGATTCAGCCGATCATCAATTTTAATCAATTCCCCAGTGAGTGCACCGGATACAAGACTGATAATGACAAGCAGAAAATTTTCACTTTTTAACCCCATTTGTAAACCGAGAACGATAACCGCAAGACCAATCGCATGCATAACCGTTCCTTTTATTCCTTCCGGGATCCGCGCCAGCAAAGTACCGAGCAAAGCGCCGATTACAACAGCGATCCCATTGACAAGCGACCCAATTATAAACATCTTTTATCCTCTGTTATCAAGCATTTCTAAAATGCGGTTTAAGTCGTCCGTTGACAGATATTCAATTTCAATTTTGCCCTTGTTGCCGCTTTTTGATTGACGAATTTGCACCGTTGTACCGAATCGCTCGCGAAGAGCTTCTTCCCGATCTAAAATAAATACGTCTTTTTTAACTGTTTTTGTTTCACGTGAAACATTTTCTCTGGCTTCACGAATCCAGCTTTCCAGCTGACGGACTGTCCAGCCTTCTGCCGCTGTTTTTTCGGCTGCTTCAAGCTGTTTTTGCTTTGGTTTTACACCAAGCAAAGCACGCGCATGGCCCATCGACAGTTTGCTCTCTGCAATCATTTCCTGAATCTCCGGCGGCAAATCCAGCAGGCGGACATAGTTGGAAATGTGCGGCCTGCTTTTCCCAATCCTAGAAGCGAGTTCTGCCTGTGTGACGTTTAATTTATCCATAATAAGCTGATAAGCCGCTGCTTCTTCCATTACCGTTAAATCTTCACGCTGTAAGTTTTCGAGCAGTGCGAGCTCCATCATTTGTGCTTCTGTCAATTCTTTGACGATCGCCGGTACTTCTTTCATGCCCGCTGCTTTTGCAGCGCGATAACGGCGCTCACCGGCTACAATTTCATAGCCTTTAATACTTTTCCGGAGTACAATTGGCTGCAAAATGCCATGTGCCTGAATGGATTGTTTCAGTTCATTAATCGCTTCTTCATTAAATATTTTTCGAGGCTGATGCGGATTCGGGCGAATATCTTTTACTGAAATGTCCTCGACGGTGCTGTTTTTGTCCGAACCTAAATCCGGAAAAAGTGCATCCAGTCCTCTGCCAAGCCCTTTAGCCATATGCTGCCACCTCTTTCGCAAAATCAAGATACACTTCCGCACCCCGTGAACGGCCATCATACAGTAAAACCGGCTTGCCGTGGCTCGGTGCTTCACTTAAACGCACATTACGAGGAATTACCGACTTGTATACTTTATCATGGAAATATTTTTTCACTTCTTCTGCGACTTGAATGCTTAAATTAGTCCGGGCATCAAACATCGTGAGCAGAACACCTTCTATGTAAAGGTCTTTATTTAAATGCTTTTGAACGAGCCGGACTGTGTTTAATAATTGATTTAACCCTTCCAGTGCGTAATACTCGCATTGAACCGGAATTAAAACAGAATCCGCTGCTGTTAATGCGTTAATCGTTAACAAACCAAGCGATGGCGGACAGTCAATAATCACATAATCAAAACTTTCGCGGAGCGGCTCGAGTGCTTTTTTCATCCGCAATTCACGTGAAATGGCCGATACAAGCTCAATTTCAGCACCAGCAAGCGCAATTGTAGCCGGTGCTACAAACATGCCTTCCGCTGTTGTTTGCTTAATGACATCTGTCAACTCTACATCGTCTACGATTACATCGTATATGCACTGTTCAACGCTTTTTTTTTCAATTCCGGCGCCACTTGTTGCATTTCCCTGTGGGTCAATGTCAAGAAGTAGTACTTTCTTGCCAAGTGAGGCGAGCGATGCCCCAAGGTTCACCGATGTTGTCGTTTTCCCTACGCCGCCTTTTTGGTTGGCGACTGCGATTACTTTTCCCAAAAGAAGCCACCTGCTTTCGTCTGTCGGTGTTATCTGCTTTCTATTTTATCAAAAGTGAAGCGTTTTGGCTTTTGATGCCTGTAAAAAAAAGCCGCTTTTCTATAAAAAAACGGCTTTTGAAGCACTATTTTGGTTTTTTTGGAATTTGAATCGTGATTCGATAAAAGTCCTCATTATCTTCTTCTGACTGTTCTACATCGATGCCACTTTGCTGAACGAGGACAAGTGACTGGCGGATCGTATTCAGCGCAATACGGATATCACGGCTGACCGCTTTTGTACGAGGTCGCGGCGGCTCTTTTTCTAACATTTTCACAACACGGTCTTCTGTCTGTTTTACGCTAAGCTGCTTATCGATCATGATGTGCAGCAGCTCGCATTGCAATTCCGGCTTTTTAAGCGGCAAAAGTGCTCTTGCATGCCGTTCGGTAACCTTTCTTTCAGCCACAGCCTGCTGCACTTCTTCCGGCAATTTGAGCAAGCGGAGTTTATTAGCTACAAATGACTGGCTTTTCCCGACCATTTCCGCAAGTGTTTGCTGCGTCGTCTTATTTAAATCAAGCAGCTTTTTATACGCAATCGCTTCTTCAATTGGGGACAACTCTTCCCGCTGAACATTTTCAATAATAGCCGCTGAAGCCGTTTGTTCATCCGTAAATGGACGAATAATAACGGGGACTGTTTCATGGCCAAGGCTTTTCGCTGCTCGAAAACGACGTTCTCCCGCTATGATTTCGTATCTTCCACCTTCTATTTCCCGGACAACAATTGGTTGAATAATGCCATGGACAGCAATGGTTGACGCAAGTTCTGCTATCTTTTCTTCTTGAAACACGAATCGCGGCTGAAATTGATTTGGCTCCAGCCATTCCACTGCAATTTCTTTTACTTCATCCACGGGAAACATCATGGCTGTTTCACTTTTTCCGCCAAATAGACGGGAAAAAGGACGCTTCATGTTCACACCACCTTTTTCATTCTCCATTCTGATAGTATTCGCCACGAGGCGCCCTGTTCCTTCTCCAGACTATTCGATTGGTGTCTTATTCGGAGTACCAGCTTTGCGCGGATACTTTTTTGGCGTTTCTTTTTCTTTTCTGACCACAATAATCGTCCGTTCACTGTTTTCAATCGGCAGACGAAATGAAAAAACATTTTCTGTTTTGCCGCCGAGCGTTCCAATCGCTTTGGCGGCTGTTTCCATTTCATCAGCTGCACTGGCTGCTTTCATCGCGACAAAAGCACCGCCGGTTTTCACAAATGGCAGGCACAGTTCAGATAAGACTGACATGCGTGCCACTGCACGGGCAGTAACAAGATCGTATTGCCCGCGATGCTCCGGGTTTTGACCCATTTCTTCTGCCCGGCCATGAACAAATTGAACATTTTCCAGCTTCAGTTCAGAAGCTAAATGATTTAAAAAGGTAATGCGTTTATTTAATGAATCGATGATCGTCACATGTAAATGAGGAAACGCAATTTTCAGCGGTATACTCGGAAACCCGGCACCGGCACCGACATCACAAATGCGCAGCGGCTTTGTTAAATCCGTATATATAGCTGCTGTAAGCGAGTCGTAAAAATGTTTCATATAAACATCTTCCTGGTCGGTAATCGCCGTCAAATTCATTTTTTCGTTCCATTCCACAAGCAGCTCAAAGTAGCGGTTAAATTGATTGAGCTGCTGTGCGGTTAATTCAATACCCTTTAAAGATAGTTCGGATTGAAATTGATTGATATTCATATGTCGGTTCCTTTCTTATTCGCTGCCGGTCCGTGCAACACGGCCCTGCTCAATGTAAATAAGCAAGATCGAAATATCAGCCGGATTTACACCGGAAATACGGGATGCCTGTGCAATCGAAAGCGGCCGGACTTCTTTTAAGTTTGTCCGTGCTTCATTGGCAATACCGCTGATTGCATCGTAATCAATGTCGGCTGGAATTTTTTTGTTCTCCATCTTTTTCATCCGCTCTACTTGCTGCAAGGACTTTTCAATGTAACCTTCATATTTAATTTGAATTTCCACTTGCTCTTCTACTTCTTCATCAAGAAGTACATCAGCCGGAATAAGCTTCTTGACTGCGTCATACGTCATTTCTGGGCGGCGCAATAAGTCTGCACCGCGAATGCCGTCTTTTAGTTCACTTCCGCCAGACTCACGAATAACCGACTGCGTTTTTTCATCCGGCTTAATAATCGTTGCTTTCAGCCGTTTAATTTCGGCAGCGATCGCTTCTTTTTTGGCTGTAAAGGCTGCATGACGCTCTTGTGAGATGGTACCGAGTTTATGACCAATTTCCGTTAAGCGAAGATCTGCGTTATCGTGGCGCAAAAGAAGGCGGTACTCCGCACGGGATGTGAGTAAACGATAAGGCTCACTTGTTCCTTTTGTGACAAGGTCGTCAATCATTACGCCGATATATGCATCGGAACGGCTTAGAACAACTTCTTCTTTGCCAAGTACGCGGCATGCGGCATTAATGCCGGCCATTAACCCTTGTCCTGCTGCTTCCTCATAGCCAGAAGTTCCATTAATTTGCCCCGCTGTGTACAAGTTTTTCACTTTTTTTGTTTCCAGCGTCGGCCACAGCTGTGTCGGTACCATTGCATCATATTCAATCGCATAGCCGGCACGCATCAGTTGTGCTTTCTCCAGCCCCGGGATGGTACGCAGCATCCGGTATTGAACATCTTCCGGCAAGCTTGTGGAAAAGCCTTGTACATATACTTCTTCTGTATTCCGTCCTTCTGGCTCTAAGAAAATTTGATGGCGCGGCTTGTCGTTAAAACGGACGACTTTGTCTTCAATAGATGGACAGTAGCGCGGGCCGCGTCCTTTAATGACACCTGAATACATCGGTGAGCGGTGTAAATTTTCGCCGATAATATTGTGTGTTTCTTCGTTCGTATAAGTAAGCCAGCACGGCAGCTGATCCGTAATGTATTCTTTTGTTTCATAGCTGAATGCACGCGGAACATCATCTCCCGGCTGAATTTCCGTTTTGGAATAATCAATTGTCCGGCTGTTAACACGTGGCGGCGTACCCGTTTTAAAACGGACAAGCTCAAAACCAAGCTCTTCTAAATGCTCCGATAATTTTACGGAAGGCTGCTGATTGTTCGGACCGCTCGAATACTTTAAGTCGCCAAGAATAATTTCTCCACGCATAAACGTTCCGCTCGTAATAATGACGGCTTTTGAACGATACATCGCACCTGTTTGTGTAATGATCCCGCGGCACTCGCCATCTTCTACGATTAAGCGATCCGCCATTCCTTGAATAAGAGTCAAGTTCGGCTCCTGCTCAATCGTTTTTTTCATTTCCTGCTGATACAGTACTTTATCCGCCTGCGCGCGCAATGCCCGAACAGCTGGCCCTTTTCCTGTGTTAAGCATTCTCATTTGAATGTGTGTTTTATCTATATTTTTCGCCATTTCGCCGCCAAGTGCATCAATTTCACGGACAACAATTCCTTTTGCCGGTCCTCCGACAGACGGGTTGCATGGCATGTATGCGATCATATCAAGATTAATCGTAATCATTAATGTTTTTGCACCTGTGCGCGCAGAAGCAAGACCCGCTTCTACTCCGGCATGGCCTGCTCCAATGACAACAACTTCATATTCGCCTGCTTCATAATAGTTCATGCTATTAATCCTTTCCATTGCTTATTTCCCGAGACAAAACTGTGAAAATAGCTGGTCAATCAAGCTTTCATGGACGCTTTCGCCGATAATTTCGCCGAGCAGCTCCCACGTTCTTGTTAAATCAATTTGAACAATATCAATTGGCACACCTGATTCGACTCCGCTGATTGCATCGGAAATCGAACGATTTGCCTGATTTAATAGAGCAATATGGCGTGAATTAGATACATAGGTCATATCCTGTGCTCCAACGGCTCCAGAAAAAAAGAGTCCGGCAATGGCTTCTTCAAGTTCATCGATGCCTTCTTCTTCAAGAAGCGAAGTTGTCACAAGCCGGCTATTAGCAGCCAGTTCTTTCACACGTTTCATATTTATTTTCGGCTCAAGATCTGTTTTATTGACAATGACAATAACATCCATGCCGGCTACCGCTTCAAATAACTTTTCATCTTCCGGCGTCAGCTCATCGGAATAGTTTAACACAAGTAAAATTAAATCGGCTTCTTTTAATACTTTTCTTGAACGCTCCACACCGATTCGTTCCACGATGTCTTCCGTTTCTCGAATGCCCGCCGTATCAACAAGCCGAAGCGGTACGCCCCTGACGTTGACATACTCTTCAATTACATCCCGTGTTGTGCCAGGAATATCTGTAACAATCGCTTTATTTTCTTGAACAAGCGCATTAAGAAGTGAAGATTTCCCGACGTTTGGGCGCCCGATAATAACAGTGGACAACCCTTCGCGTAAAATTTTTCCCTGTTCTGCCGTCCGGAGCAGCCGATCAATTTCCTTTCGCACAAACTGCGATTTTTGGAGCAGTACACGATGAGTCATTTCTTCCACATCGTCATATTCTGGATAATCAATATTTACTTCTACGTGTGCCAGTGTTTCTAAAATTGCTTGGCGCAGCTGCCCAATCAGCTTCGATAATCGGCCTTCCACTTGATTAAGGGCAACGTTCATTGCTTTATCTGTTTTCGCACGAATCAAATCCATAACAGCTTCCGCCTGGGATAAATCAATTCGGCCATTTAAAAAAGCCCGTTTGGTGAATTCTCCCGGTTCAGCGAGACGCGCTCCTTCATTTAAGACAATCTGCAAAACACGGTTAACGGCTGTTATACCTCCATGGCAGTTAATTTCCACAACATCTTCACGTGTAAATGTTTTTGGGCCTTTCATTAAAGACACCATGACTTCTTCTGCAGTTCGGCCTGTGGATGGCTCTATTAAATGACCGTAATGAATAGTATGGCTCGGCACTGTGGACAGTTTTTTCTGTCCCGGTGCTTTAAATACTTTATCCGCAATCGCAATCGCTTCATCGCCGCTCAGCCGGACGATCGCAATTGCCCCCTCGCCAGACGGCGTCGAAATTGCGGCAATTGTATCAAACTCCACTTCGTTCACCTCTTTTTATGTTGATGTTAATATATGTTATTGCCTGCTGGCTTTCATGTCATTCCCTAAATAAATAGAATACCACAGCCAGCTGGTGAAAAAAAGACAGATAATCGTCCACATGTTGATAACTTATTTTTAATCGGCAATTTTACCGTGGTATTATTTCCCTTTTTATACATAAAAAAAGACATTACCTGGATGGCAATGTCTTTTTAATTGCTTACTTAGCAACAGTATTTTCATTTTTCTTGGGCATTCCATTGATCACCAATGTTTGAACAATCATGAAAATGCTGCCGACTACCCAATACAACGCAAGTGCAGATGGCAGTGTAATACCAAATACGATAACCATAATCGGCATAAGCCAAAGCATCATTTTCATTTGTGGATTTTCCATTGCTGCGCCGGACATCATCAATTTTTGCTGGAAAAATGTAAATACACCGGCCAAAACAGACAAAATAATATCTGGCGAGCCTAAATCAAACCATAAGAATGTATGGTTTTTAATTTCTCCTGTCCGCATAATCGCCTGGTAAAGACCAATAATGATTGGCATTTGAACCAAAATCGGGAAACATCCGGCAAGCGGGTTGACACCATTCTGCTGAAAGAGTGCCATCGTTTCTTGCTGAAGCTTTTGCTGCGTTTGTGCATCTTTTGACTTGTATTTTTCTTGAATTTCTTTAATTTTAGGCTGGATCTCCTGCATCGCTTTAGCGCTTTTCGTCTGCTTGATCATAAGCGGCAAAATGATGATCCGAATAATGATCGTAACGACAATGATCCCAAGACCGTAGCCACCTACTAGATCAGATGTGGCTGTAATAAATTGCGAAAGCGGATAAATGACGTACTCATTCCAGAATCCTTCACTGTCCGCTGTAATGTCCTGATTGACTTCCGTACATCCTGCAAGCAAGACGGAAAAAAGAGCCACCATCAGGACTGAAAGCATTCTTTTGCTCAAGCGGTTGCGCCCCCTGTCATTGGCTTAATTCTTATTGAGTGGATTCGATTGTTCTCGCTGAAGCGCCCGCGCCAGTTTCAATACGTGTATAAGACTCCCCTTCACTTCTGCACAAGACATGTCGGCAGCCGGCTTTCGTGCAATGACAATAAAGTCGTATCCAGGCTTAATGTCTGTCTTCAGTTCCGTAAAGCTCTGTCTTATATATCGCTTAATACGATTACGCACAACAGCGTTGCCCAGCTTTTTGCTGACGGACAAGCCGATCCGGAACGGGACGTTTTGTTCTTTTTTATACAAGTACACAATAAACTGGCGATTCGCGAACGACTTACCTTTACTGAAGACCGTTTGAAAATCGTCGTTTTTTTTAATGCGGAATGGTTTTTTCATGTATGGCACCTGCTGGCTATTTTTAAGGATCAAAGGCTAACTCCGCTGCTTCCTGCGGCAACGCCTTCGTGACCCGCTTCCCGCGGTCCCTCAGCAATCTTTAGAAAAAAAGACCACTGAAATGGTCAGTGGTCTTATGCAGATAGTACTTTTCTGCCTTTAGCACGGCGGCTTGCTAAAACACGGCGGCCGTTTTTAGAACTCATGCGTGCACGGAAACCATGAACTTTGCTTCTTTTACGTTTATTAGGCTGATACGTTCTTTTCATATTAAAACACCTCCCTGAGGTTTTAAAATTCATATTTTCAAAACAGTCTTTGTTAATTATAAGGATGAGCCTGTATCCTGTCAACCAAATTTTAAAATGGCCGTGGATGCAAATTATTTCACTGTCTTTTTGATAAGGAATCTACCTTGTACAGAAAACGCTATTTATAGACCTATTTTTTGCTGTGGACAGTAATCGACAGCATTTTTTGATTATCCACAGCCTCTTCTATGATCTTTTCACAAGTCCGCACCCTGTGGACAATCTTTTAAACAGTGTTTTAAAGCCTGTGGATAAATAATTCAAGCCATTGCACAGTCTCGTTTTTTCTGCTATTATTATTTTGTTTTCACTCTGCATAACTAAAATTCGACATATTATCTATCCACAGTTGTGGATAATATGTGGAAAAATAATGTACAGGGTGTTTTTATCTTTATCCACAGACTGTTAGTTTTGTCGAAAAACTAGTTTCATCTTATTATATATTTATTCACAAACATTGTCATGCATAATTATGAATTTCGCTCGAAATCTAAGGTTTTTTAGTTGTACAAACATTAAACAAACTGCGCTGACAGTCAGTAAGGAGGGGCCAATGGAAAATATTGATGATTTATGGAACAAAGTGCTGGAACGTATCCAGACAAGAATCAGCAAGCCGAGTTACGAAACGTGGGTGAAGTCAACAAAAGCTCATTCGCTTCATGGAGATGCGATTGTTGTTGCAGCGCCTAATTTTTTCAACCGTGATTGGCTTGAAGGGCATTATACGCACTTAACGTCTGAAATTATTGATGAATTAACCGGTGAAAAGCTGGATGTTTATTTTATTTCCCCAGACGTCCATGATCTGAAATCATATGTACCGCCAACACATCGTGCCGAGCAGCCGGCACCAGCTCCAAAATCAAACGGTGAACCAACGATTCAAAGTATGCTGAATCCAAAGTATACATTCGACACATTTGTTATCGGATCTGGTAACCGATTCGCTCATGCTGCATCACTCGCAGTTGCTGAAGCGCCGGCAAAAGCCTATAATCCATTATTCATTTACGGGGGCGTCGGTCTGGGTAAAACCCATTTGATGCACGCCATTGGCCATTATGTAATCGAGCATAATCCTGGTGCAAAAGTCGTTTATTTGTCATCGGAAAAGTTTACGAATGAATTTATTAATTCAATTCGTGATAACAAAGCAGTCGAATTTCGGAATAAATACCGGAATGTCGACGTGCTGCTTATTGATGATATTCAGTTTTTAGCCGGGAAAGAACAGACACAAGAAGAGTTTTTTCACACGTTTAACACGCTTCATGAGGAAAGCAAACAAATTATCATCTCGAGCGATCGGCCGCCTAAAGAAATCCCAACACTTGAAGACCGATTACGTTCCCGTTTTGAATGGGGACTAATTACAGATATCACACCACCGGATCTTGAAACACGGATTGCCATTTTGCGCAAAAAAGCACGTGCGGAAAACTTGGATGTGCCAAATGAAGTGATGCTGTATATAGCAAATCAAATTGATACAAATATCCGGGAGCTTGAAGGGGCTTTGATCCGAGTCGTTGCTTATTCTTCTCTAATTAACAAAGAAGTGAATGCAACTGTCGCAGCAGACGCGTTGAAAGACATCATTCCAGGATCGCGCCCAAAAGTTGTGACCATCCCAGACATTCAACGGGTTGTTGGAGAACAATACGGTATTCGCCTAGAAGATTTCACTGCAAAGAAAAGAACGAAATCCATCGCCTTCCCGAGACAGGTTGCAATGTACTTGTCTCGGGAACTGACTGATTTTTCTCTGCCGAAAATTGGCGAAGAGTTTGGGGGGCGCGATCACACAACAGTGATTCATGCACATGAGAAAATTTCAAAGCTCATGGAAACAGATCCTGCCGCTGCTCAAAAAGTAAAAGAAATCATTACCATTTTAAAAGCTTAATAAGCTGTGAATAAAAAAGGGCGTTCATCAACAGTCTGTCCACATGTGGATAGACTGTTATTATTTCGTTTTTATACACTTATCCACAAATCAACACCCCCTACTACTACGGCTATTATTTTTTAAATATATAATTATTAAAATTGCCCTTATTAAAATTGTTATTCAAAAATAATTTCGGAGGTATTCTTATGAAATTTTCGATTCAAAAAGACCGGCTCGCTGCTGGCATACAAGATGTACTAAAGGCAGTAAGTTCGAGAACAACAATCCCCATTTTGACCGGAATTAAAATTCATGCATCGGATGAGGGGATCACACTGACGGGAAGCGACTCTGATATTTCAATCGAATCGTTCATTCCCAGTGAAGAAGGAGAAGTGGCGATCGCCACAATTGAAGAAACAGGCGGTGTTGTCTTAAATGCACGGTTTTTCAATGAAATCGTCCGAAAACTTCCGGCATCTACTATCGAATTTGAAACATCATCTTCATTCCAAACAATCATTCGTTCAGGACATGCAGAATTTAATTTGAATGGCCAGGATGCTGATGAATACCCCCATTTGCCGCAAATCGATGATGAGAATGTGTTTAAGCTGCCTGCCGACCTTGTGAAAACACTTATTCGCCAAACGGTGTTTGCTGTATCTACGTCGGAAACGCGTCCAATTTTAACCGGGGTAAACTGGAAGATTGAAAACAGCAAACTCATTTGCACAGCTACCGACAGCCACCGTCTTGCTCTTCGCAAAACGGCAGCAGAAGGGCTTCCGGAAGGCGAGTACAACGTTGTGATCCCAGGGAAAAGCTTGACAGAGCTAAGCAAAATTTTGGATGACACAAATGAACCGGTTGAAATTGTCATGACAGAAAACCAAGTATTGTTCCGTTCAAAGCATGTTTTGTTTTTCTCACGATTGCTTGACGGAAATTACCCGGACACAAGTCGTCTTATCCCGGATGAACATAAAACAAAAATCGACTTAAATACAAAAGAATATTTACAGGCCGTTGACCGTGCTTCACTTTTAGCGCGCGAAGGACGAAATAATGTTGTGAAAATGAGCAGCAATGATGATGGGACCGTTGAAATTTCGTCCAATTCACCGGAGATTGGCAAAGTAACGGAGCAAGTAAACAGCTTGGCGGCTGAAGGAGAAGAACTGAAGATCTCATTCAGCGCGAAGTATATGATGGATGCGCTGAAAGCAATCGAAGGGACAGAGATTGAAATTCAATTTACTGGAGCGATGCGCCCATTCGTTATTCGGCCGCTTCATGACGACTCTACTTTGCAATTAATTTTGCCGGTGCGCACATATTAATTAATCTTCGGAAAAGCGGGGCGTATTGGCTCCGCTTCTTTTGTATTTATGTTAAAATAAAGTATTAGGATATTTACGGAGGAAATGAACTTATGACGACAAAAAAAGCAGAAAACGAGGAATTTATTACTCTTGGCCAATTTCTAAAACTGGCGGGCATTATTCAGACCGGCGGCCAGGCAAAGTGGTACTTGAGTGAGCATGAAGTATACATCAATGGAGAACTGGATGCTAGACGCGGCCGGAAGCTTTATGAAGGGGATGAAGTGGAGATTCCTGGTGATGGCGTATACGAAGTAGGATTTGGAACTGAGGAAGACAGCGATTAACGGCCATCGAAAGGTGTTTTCATATGCACATTGAACAACTGGCCTTAGAAAACTATCGGAATTATGAATCGCTCCTCGTGGAATTTGATAATACTGTTAATGTCGTCATCGGTGAAAATGCTCAAGGGAAAACAAATATAATCG
The DNA here is from genome assembly GCF_001750285.1 of Domibacillus iocasae. Classification (GTDB taxonomy): domain Bacteria; phylum Bacillota; class Bacilli; order Bacillales; family Domibacillaceae; genus Domibacillus; species Domibacillus iocasae. The sequence continues at coordinate 7,110 of NZ_MAMP01000003.1, read as the reverse complement.
AGTCCATCTATGTATTGGCAATGGCCAAATCGCATCGGACATCGAATGATAAAGATTTAATTCGCTGGGAAGCGGAATATGCTAAAATAAAAGGGCGAGTGCAAAAAAAGCACCAGTCACTTCCGATTGAGCTCGTCATTTCAAAAAAAGGTAAAAAAGCCAAGGTCAATCACTTGGAACAAACACGGCTTAGTCAATATATCGGTAACATGAATGTTGTCATGTTTGCACCGGAAGATTTAACACTGGTAAAGGGCAGCCCTCAAGTAAGAAGGCGGTTTATTGATATGGAAATCGGACAGGTATCTCCTGTCTATTTGCACGACTTGAGCCTTTATCATAAAGTGATGCAGCAGCGGAACCATTATTTAAAGCAGCTCCAGACGAAAAGGGCGTCTGACTTTGCAATGCTTGACGTTTTTACCGAGCAGCTTGTGGAGCTGGCGGTGAAAGTGATGAAAAAACGATTTGAATTTATTCGCCTGCTTCAAAAATGGGCGGGACCGCTTCATTCGGGTATTTCACGTGGTATTGAATCACTTTCCATCGTTTATGAGCCGGCAGTCGGGGTAACGGAAGGGCAGAGCGACGATCAAATACGCTCAGCTATGTTGGAGGCGTTCCAAAAGGGCCGGACGAGAGAAATAGACCGGGGTATTACCTTAACCGGTCCACATCGGGATGATCTTCTTTTTTATGTGAACAACAAAAACATTCAAACATTTGGGTCGCAAGGACAGCAGCGCACAACGGCACTTGCTGTGAAACTTGCTGAAATTGAACTGATTCAAGCAGAAATTGGAGAATACCCAATTTTACTGCTCGATGACGTCTTATCGGAATTGGATGATTACCGCCAATCACATTTGCTGAACACGATCCACGGAAAAGTGCAGACGTTTGTGACCACAACGAATACAGACGGTCTTGAGCACGACACATTAAATGCCGCATCGGCTTATAGTGTAACAGCTGGTGCGATTAACCAAATAAAATAAGATTATTTTACCGAAAGAGAAGGTGACTGGATTTGACTATGGACCCGCAAAATACGACACCTTCCTATGATGAAAATCAAATACAGGTGCTCGAAGGACTTGAAGCTGTCCGAAAACGTCCAGGAATGTATATTGGTTCAACAAGTGCAAGAGGACTGCACCACCTCGTCTGGGAAATTGTCGATAACAGCATCGATGAAGCACTAGCTGGTTATTGTGATGAAATCAATGTCACGATAGAAGAGGATAACAGTATTACCGTTAAAGATAATGGCCGCGGGATTCCAGTCGGCATTCATGAAAAAATGGGCCGTCCGGCTGTGGAGGTTATTTTAACTGTCCTTCATGCCGGCGGGAAATTTGGCGGCGGCGGCTACAAAGTATCCGGCGGTCTTCATGGCGTCGGTGCATCAGTTGTTAATGCGCTCTCGACGCTTTTGGAAGTATATGTTCACCGTGATGGAAAAATTCATTATCAAGCATTTAAGCGCGGTGTGCCGCAAGAGGACTTAAAAGTAGTAGGGGAAACGGATATTACCGGCACCCATATTCATTTTCGGCCGGATAGCGAGATTTTCACTGAAACACTCGTGTACGATTATGACATATTAGTACAGCGTCTTCGGGAACTCGCTTTCTTGAACCGTGGCATTAAAATAGCGCTTGAAGATAAGCGTGAAGACGGCAAAAAAAATGAATACTATTACGAAGGCGGAATTAAATCGTATGTGGAGCATTTGAACCGTACGAAGGAAGTGCTGCATGAAGAAGCCATTTTCATGGAAGGAGAGCGCGAAGGCATTCAAGTCGAGGTCTCTCTTCAATATAACGATGGCTATGCAAGCAATATTTACTCATTTGCCAATAATATAAGTACACACGAAGGCGGTACACATGAATCCGGCTTTAAAACGGCACTGACCCGTGTGATTAACGATTATGCGCGTAAAAATGGCTTAGCGAAAGAGCTTGACGGCAATTTATCAGGAGAAGATGTTCGTGAAGGGCTGACAGCCATTATTTCAGTTAAACATCCAGATCCACAGTTCGAAGGCCAAACGAAAACAAAGCTTGGTAATTCAGAGGCGCGTACTGTAACAGACAATGTCTTTTCAGGCCGCTTTGAAGCGTTTATGCTTGAAAATCCAAATGTCGCGCGGAAAATCGTTGAAAAAGGGATGATGGCTGCACGTGCACGAATGGCTGCCAAAAAAGCCCGTGAATTGACACGTCGGAAAAGTGCGCTTGAAGTATCAAGCCTTCCAGGGAAACTGGCAGACTGTTCATCGCGTGATCCAAAAATCAGCGAACTCTATATTGTAGAAGGAGATTCAGCGGGTGGTTCAGCGAAACAGGGGCGTGACCGCCACTTTCAGGCAATCTTGCCGCTGCGTGGGAAAATCTTAAACGTAGAAAAAGCACGTTTAGATAAAATTTTATCCAACAATGAAGTTCGAGCTATGATTACGGCGCTCGGCACAGGCATTAGCGAAGAGTTTGACTTGTCGAAAGCACGTTATCATAAATTAGTGATCATGACGGATGCCGATGTAGATGGTGCGCATATCCGGACATTGCTGTTAACATTCTTTTTCCGGTACATGCGGCCGCTTATTGAAGCAGGTTATGTTTATATTGCCCAGCCGCCGCTTTACAAAGTGCAGCAAGGCAAGAACATCAGTTATGCATACAACGATCATGAGCTAGATGAAATCATGAAAACCATTCCGGCGAATGCAAAACCAATTTTGCAGCGTTATAAGGGTCTCGGGGAAATGAATCCGACCCAGCTATGGGAAACGACGATGGATCCATCTACGCGAACATTGCTGCAAGTAACACTAAAAGACGCAATGGAAGCAGATGAAACGTTTGAAATTTTAATGGGCGATAAAGTAGAACCACGCCGTAAATTCATCGAAGACAACGCACGATACGTAAAAAATCTTGATATATAAGTTGAGAAAGCGTCCGTATTTGCGGACGCTCCGGCTTTTCTTACATTGTCCAGTTCCAGGCGTCATTAGTTCGAGGGCCTTATAGGGTGTGGGTCACAAAGGCTTTGCGGTATAATGCCGCGATTTTAGCCTTTGCTCTAAAAACTACTCGTCTTATGCTTGTCGCCTAAAGCTGTACACCTTGCACTTTTCTTAAAGGGAGGATTTTTCATGGCTGATATGCCAAGCTCCAACGTGAAAGAGATTAATATAAGCCAGGAAATGCGGTCATCGTTTCTTGATTATGCGATGAGTGTTATCGTATCCCGGGCGCTTCCGGACGTTCGTGATGGATTGAAACCGGTACACCGGCGTATTTTATACGCAATGAATGATCTTGGCATGACTGCCGATAAGGCATATAAAAAGTCTGCGCGGATCGTCGGTGATGTTATCGGTAAATATCATCCGCACGGTGACTCAGCCGTATACGAAACGATGGTACGGATGGCGCAGGATTTTAACTATCGCTATATGCTTGTGGATGGCCACGGAAACTTCGGTTCAGTAGATGGCGATGCAGCGGCAGCAATGCGTTATACAGAAGCCCGCATGTCCAAAATTGCCATGGAAATTACGCGTGATTTAAATAAAGATACAATTGATTACAAAGATAACTATGATGGATCTGAACGGGAGCCTGTTGTTCTGCCAGCCCGATTCCCTAACTTGCTCGTAAACGGGGCTTCGGGCATTGCGGTTGGTATGGCGACGAATATCCCGCCACATCAGCTCGGAGAAGTCATTGACGCTATCCTCGCTGTCAGCAAAAATCCGGAGATATCTGTTCTCGATTTGATGGAACATATTCCTGGTCCTGATTTTCCAACTGCTGGCATTTTAATGGGCCGCAGCGGTATTCGCCGAGCTTATGAAACAGGACGCGGGTCCATTATTTTGCGTGCACGGACAGAAATTGAAGAAAAAGCTAATGGCAAAGAAACGATCATTGTGACGGAAATTCCATACCAAGTTAATAAAGCAAAGCTGATTGAGCGTATCGCTGAACTCGTACGTGATAAAAAGGTTGACGGCATTACCGATCTTCGTGACGAATCTGACCGAGAAGGTATGCGAATCGTGATGGAAATCCGCCGTGACGCGAATGCGAGTGTTGTTTTAAACAATTTGTACAAATATACGGCTATGCAGACAAGTTTTGGAATTAATATGCTGGCGCTTGTCGACGGACATCCAAAAGTCCTCGGCTTAAAAGAATGTTTAACGCATTATTTAGCGCATCAGCAGGAAATTATCCGCCGCCGTACACAATTTGATTTAAATAAAGCAGAAGCGCGTGCTCATATTTTAGAAGGATTGCGTATTGCGCTGGATCACATCGACCGTATTATTGCGTTGATCCGTGGCTCACAAACAGCGGATCTTGCTCGCGAAGGCTTAATGGAACAATTCGGCCTATCTGAAAAACAGTCACAAGCTATTTTAGATATGCGTTTGCAGCGCCTTACCGGTCTTGAACGTGAAAAAATCGAAGAAGAATATCAAAATCTGCTGGCTGTTATTACTGAGTTAAAAGCTATTTTAGCCGATGAAGAAAAAATTCTTGAGATCATTCGCGAAGAATTAATTGAAATCAAAAACCGATTTAATGATAAGCGCCGCACAGAAATTACAGACGGAGCGCCGGGTGACTTGATGGATGAAGATTTAATTCCGGTTGAAAAAATCATTATTACATTAACACATAAAGGCTATATTAAACGCCAGCCAATCTCCACATACCGGAGCCAGCGCCGTGGCGGACGTGGCATTCAAGGAATGGGCACGAATGAAAATGACTTTGTTGAGCAGCTGCTTACAACGTCTACTCATGACACAATCCTTTTCTTTACAAATAAAGGAAAAGTGTACCGCTTAAAAGGCTATCAGCTTCCTGAATTCAGCCGGACGGCAAAAGGAATTCCGCTCGTCAACCTGCTGGGTGTTGAACAGGATGAGTGGGTTAACTCGATGTTATTCGTTGAAGAGTTCACGGAGGATTCATTCCTTTTCTTTGCGACTAAACAGGGTGTCGTTAAACGGACACCGTTAATGGATTACGCAAACATTCGAACAAATGGCTTAATTGCGTTAAATATCCGCGACGAAGACGAGTTGATCTCTGTTCGGTTAACGGATGGTAACAAGCATATTGTTATGGGAACACGCGATGGTATGCTTATTCGTTTTCCTGAAGATAATGTCCGTTCTATGGGCCGTACGTCAACAGGCGTAAAAGGAATCACCTTATCAGAAGGGGATTACGCGGTTGGAATGGAACTTGTAGAAGAAAATGATTACATCTTAATCGTCACAGAAAATGGGTACGGAAAATTAACGCCTGAATCTGAATACCGCATTCAAACACGCGGTGGCAAAGGGCTTAAAACACTTAATATTACCGGGAAAAATGGAGCACTTATTGCTGTTAAAACCGTTACGGGTGAAGAAGACCTTATGCTGATTACAATGGGCGGCGTTATGATTCGGATGGATATTGCTACAATTTCTATTACTGGCCGGAATACACAAGGCGTGAAACTTATTCGTCTGGGTGATAGCGAAACGGTGGCTACAGTTGCGAAAGTTGAAAAAGAAGATGAAGAAGAACTAGAAGAACTAGAAGAACTAGAAGAATAAAGAAAAGCACAGGCGTTTCATATGTCTGTGCTTTTTGTCTGTCTATTTTAACTTAATTTCTTTATAATGTAGGTGTAAAGACAGAACGCGAGGTGGAAAATGTATATAGCTGTTGAAATTATTGAACCGGGATACCGGCTAAAAGAAGCGGTTTTAGCCCGAACATCCACTCCCATCATCTCAGCCGGGATGGTTTTGACAGACCAGCATATTCGATTTTTACGTGCTTTTTCAATACAGTCAGTAGACGTTATAGCAGAGGAAGAAAATACGACCGTTTCGTTATATTCAGCATCTCCATCAACTAGTATACTGCCAATAATTGATACAATGGAGCAGCTTTATTTTAAAACATTGGAAAGTGTCAAAGAAGAATTTCAACGGTGGCAGTCCGGAATGAATGTGGAAATTGCCAGGATGCGTACAATTATTTTACCAATTCTGGAATATACATTAGAAAATCCGGAGCAGCTTCAAAAAATTTCATCTTACTCTAAAAAAGACGCATATCTTTACCATCACTCTCTATCAGTCGGCTTATTAAGCGGCATGATCGCCCAAAAGCTGAATTACGATAAGGGATTAATCGTTCAATCAGCTCTCGCAGGACTATTGGCGGACTGTGGTATGTCGAAAATTAAAATGTCTTTGTTAACAAAAAGCACAGCGCTCACTGAAACTGAATACACAGAAATTCAGAATCATCCTGTCGTCAGCTATAAAATGGTAAAAGATTTAAAGCTTTTAAAACCAGAAGCGAAGCTGGCAATTTATCAGCATCATGAACGCTTAGATGGCTCTGGTTATCCTGCGGGTGAAAAAGGAAATGCGATACACCCAATCTCACAATTAATCGGGCTGGCTGATACATACCATGCGCTGACGACCGAGCGGCTGTTTCGTAGAAGAGAATCTGTTTTTAAAGCTATTGAAATGATTCAACAGGATTTATTCGGACAGTTTGATCTTTCTATTATGGGTGCACTGTTTTCATTAGTGGCGGAATTATCTCCAGGCATGCAAGTCACGTTATCAAATGGAATCGAAGGGAAAGTAATATTCGTTCAACCTGGAAATAAGACAAGACCGCTCGTTCAACTCCGAAATGGAGACTTTCTAGATCTAGCGAAACGAAGAGACTTATACATCGAAAAAAGCGAGGAGAAAACAGCCAATTAAAAAGGCTGTTTTTTTTATAAAAAAGACTTGCTCTTTATTTTTATACATGGTATATTATTTAAGTCGTCAGATGATGATAGCGAAAATGAAGCGAAATTGAACATTGAACATTGAAAACTGAACAAAATCAATAAAACGTCAACGTTTTAATTTTTAACTTCTATTAAGAGTACACCCCGTATTTTTAATAGAAACAATTGAGCAAGTCAAACACTTTTTGGAGAGTTTGATCCTCGCTCAGGACGAACGCTGGCGGCGTGCCTAATACATGCAAGTCGAGCGGACTTGACGGAGCT
>NZ_MAMP01000002.1 GCF_001750285.1 Domibacillus iocasae | reverse complement strand
TTAAATCAGAGGGTCGAAGGTTCTAGTCCTTCTTGGCTCACCATTTTATATTGCGGGTGTGGCGGAATTGGCAGACGCACCAGACTTAGGATCTGGCGCCGCAAGGCGTGGGGGTTCAAGTCCCTTCACCCGCACTTTACGTTTTTTTCGAACCGTAAAGCAGCTCTAATTAAGGAAATTCTGCTAAGAGCATGCACATCTTGTGTATAACGCAGAAGTCAGAATATCCTTGGAATAGGAACTTCTCCTAAAAGCGCACACGTCCTGTGTGCAACGGAGAACCCAGAACATCCTGTTCAAGTGCGGAAGTAGTTCAGTGGTAGAACATCACCTTGCCAAGGTGGGGGTCGCGGGTTCGAATCCCGTCTTCCGCTCCAAATTTAATCCCGTGCCGGGGTGGCGGAACTGGCAGACGCACAGGACTTAAAATCCTGCGGTAGGTGACTACCGTACCGGTTCGATTCCGGTTCTCGGCACCATTTTTAAAAAGAAATAAAACGGCAATGCGCCCGTAGCTCAATTGGATAGAGTACTTGACTACGAATCAAGCGGTTAGAGGTTCGAGTCCTCTCGGGCGCGCCATACATATGTTTAGAACAGTAGCAGTATCCTTTTTACTAGGATTTCTTCTATGAATGTGCACGTCCTGTGTACAACAAAGAAGCCAGAACATTTTGTTCAATTCTGTTTAATTCCGGGAAGTAGCTCAGCTTGGTAGAGCACTTGGTTTGGGACCAAGGGGTCGCAGGTTCGAATCCTGTCTTCCCGATCGTTTTATATGGGGCCTTAGCTCAGCTGGGAGAGCGCCTGCTTTGCACGCAGGAGGTCAGCGGTTCGATCCCGCTAGGCTCCACCAATTTTATAGTATGTTGGAGGAATACCCAAGTCCGGCTGAAGGGATCGGTCTTGAAAACCGACAGGCGGGTCAAACCGCGCAGGGGTTCGAATCCCCTTTCCTCCTCCATTTTCATTTCTTATTATCGCGGGGTGGAGCAGCTCGGTAGCTCGTCGGGCTCATAACCCGAAGGTCGCAGGTTCAAATCCTGCCCCCGCAATCGTTTGGTCCGGTAGTTCAGTTGGTTAGAATGCCTGCCTGTCACGCAGGAGGTCGCGGGTTCGAGTCCCGTCCGGACCGCCATTTTTTATTTGGCTCAGTAGCTCAGTTGGTAGAGCAAAGGACTGAAAATCCTTGTGTCGGCGGTTCGATTCCGTCCTGAGCCACCATTTTAAACACCATGCGGGTGTAGTTTAATGGTAAAACCTCAGCCTTCCAAGCTGATGTCGTGGGTTCGATTCCCATCACCCGCTCCATTATTATTATATAATGGGCCTGTAGCTCAGCTGGTTAGAGCGCACGCCTGATAAGCGTGAGGTCGATGGTTCGAGTCCATTCAGGCCCATTTTTTATTTGGATTTTTTCTTTATATGGAGGGGTAGCGAAGTGGCTAAACGCGGCGGACTGTAAATCCGCTCCTTCGGGTTCGGCAGTTCGAATCTGCCCCCCTCCACCATTTTATAGGGGCATAGTTTAAAGGTAGAACTGAGGTCTCCAAAACCTCCAGTGTGGGTTCGATTCCTACTGCCCCTGCCAATTAAATAATATGTTATAATGGCGGTCGTGGCGAAGTGGTTAACGCATCGGATTGTGGCTCCGACATTCGGGGGTTCGATTCCCCTCGATCGCCCCATATTTCTTTGGGCTATAGCCAAGCGGTAAGGCAACGGACTTTGACTCCGTCACGCGAAGGTTCGAATCCTTCTAGCCCAGCCATTTTATATATTGCGGGTGTGGCGGAATTGGCAGACGCACCAGACTTAGGATCTGGCGCCGCAAGGCGTGGGGGTTCAAGTCCCTTCACCCGCATCAATTGCCCTTCATTAAGACAAATGTTACTCTTAATGAAGGGCCTCTCTTTATGAAATATTTTCTTTTAAAAGCTAACATCTATAATATTCTGTTCAAGTGCGGAAGTAGTTCAGTGGTAGAACATCACCTTGCCAAGGTGGGGGTCGCGGGTTCGAATCCCGTCTTCCGCTCCAACAGTATGCCGGTGTGGCGGAATTGGCAGACGCGCTGGACTCAAAATCCAGTTCCTTCACGGGAGTGCCGGTTCGACCCCGGCCACCGGTATCATCAAAAAGCAGTTTCTATTTCGTTATATTAACGAGATAGAAGCTGCTTTTTATCCGTTTTATTACCGGGGAGATGCGCTGAAAAGGATTGTGCACACTCAAGGTATAAGTAAAGACTGCTTAATGCTGTCGATTTACGCCTTAGTGTGGATTGAATTAAATACTTTTCTAAAAAGTATCGAACGCTGTAAAACAAACAGGCTGTCTCTGAAAATGGAGACAGCCTGTTTGTTTTCAAACGGTTAATGAGTCAAGCAATTCTTTAATGCTTTTTCCTTCATAGCCTAAATCACGGGCGACTGCTTCATATGTAACATAGCCGCCATATGTGTTTACACCGCGCTCAAGGGCTGGATTTTGCTTAATTGCTTGTTCGAAGCCTTTGTTCGCGATTTGCAGCGCGTAAGGAACCGTCACGTTTGTTAAAGCAATGGTGGATGTGCGCGGAACTGCTCCTGGCATGTTTGCAACCGCATAATGAACGACATCGTGTTTTTCATAAGTTGGGTTAGTGTGTGTTGTGATCCGGTCAACGGTTTCGAAAATGCCGCCTTGATCAATGGCAACATCCACGATAACCGATCCTGGTGACATTGATTTGACCATCTCTTCTGTGACCAGCTTTGGTGCTTTAGCGCCTGGGATTAAGACAGCACCGATAACGAGATCAGATTCTTTTACGGATTCAGCGATGTTTAGCGGACTTGACATAAGTGTTTGAACACTTCCGCCAAAAATTTCTTCAAGCTGGCGAAGGCGATCTGCGCTTAGATCGATAATTGTGACGTCTGCTCCCAATCCAATCGCAATACGAGCGGCATTTGTACCGACCATGCCGCCGCCGATAATTGTTACGCGGCTTCGTTTTACACCTGGAACACCGCCAAGAAGAACACCTTTTCCGCCATTATTTTTCTCCAAAAATTGAGCGCCGATTTGTGTCGACATACGGCCTGCAACTTCACTCATTGGAGAGAGGAGTGGTAATGTACCATTTACTGTAACGGTTTCATAAGCGATCCCTGTTACACTGCTGTCAACTAAAGCTTTTGTCAGCGCTGGTTCAGCGGCGAGGTGTAAATAAGTGAAAAGGAGAAGATCTTTACGGAAGTATTGATATTCAGACGCAAGTGGTTCTTTAACTTTCATTACCATGTTTGCCCGGTCCCAAACGTCCTTCGCTGAATCGATGACTTGTGCTCCATACTGCGCATATTCCGCATCTGTGAAGCCGCTCCCAAGTCCAGCTCCTTTTTCAATCATCACTTCATGTCCCGCGTTTACTAGTGTTGCTACACCCGATGGCGTAATTGCTACACGGTTTTCATTGTTTTTAATCTCAGATGGAACCCCGATTAACATCTCGATCATCCTCTCGTATTTGTTATTTTTATTGTAGGAGAAAAATGAAGAAATGACATCGTTTTGAATGTTAAAAAAAGAAACTTCATTTGTTAAAAATCACAAAAGAGAAGAGGGAGAGTTTTCAAGAAGAAATTAGATAGCGTTTTCTTTGCTTTTATTATAAGGATATAAAGAAAAAATAAACAGTAATTTGACTTAAGGTGAAATCGCTGTAAATAGATTCAATAAGCAAAAAAACATTGTGAGAAAATCTAACAGGATTTCTGAGAAAGCCAGAAATCCTGTTTTAATGCAACCCGCTTATAAGCGCCATATACACGAAAAAAACAAGCAGCATACTTAAGATAAAGGTAATGCTGACCGCTTTTTGTTTCCAAGACCAAAGGCTGAGAGCCGAAAAAAGAACAGCGGCAATACTAAACAGTGTGCTCATTGATGACCAGCCAAATTGAACAGGCGTGACTGGCGGAATAGCGCCGTTATAAAAATAAGCAAACAACGGGGAGTGGGTAATATCAGCTGAAGCGTGCGGCGGTTCCTGCTGTCCAAGAAAAGCAGTTGTCACAAAAATAAATAAGAGCACAATGCTTTCTGCTTTTACCCAAGGCTTTGGATTGAATTCTTGCTTTTTTTGAAGTCTTTTTTTAATTAAAACGCTGTTGATAAAAGCAAACAGCAAAATCGGCAAAAGAAACAAATGTTTAATGAGCAATGCTTGTCCATAATTTAATGGCCATGAGCTGATATACTTATTAACGTCCATAATCACTGTCATCATGAAAAATCCAGAAGCAATAGTCAAGCCGAAACAAATCAGCGCAACAGGTGAAAACCATTTTAAAAACGCCAGCCAGTTAGCATGATCTTTTGAAAACCAGCCTGTCACAATCAAAATGCCAGTCCAGACTGAAACGGCCGTAAAGTGGACGGAATGAGAAAGAAAGCCAGACCATTCGGTTAAGGAAGCGGCATGGCTCGACCAGCCGATCGAGAACAGAAGAACAATGGTGAAGACGAGAGCGCCGATAGTAAACCGCTTTTCTGTTAAAACGGGAAAAGTAAAAAGGTACAACGCGAAGAAGACAGCGACAGCAAATGTAAATGCCCAAGCTTTTCCGATGGTGAAACTGAAAATAACGGATTGGGCAATAGCGGCAAGATCATTTCCTTGTGAAATCTCTATAATAAGAATCGCTACAGGTACAAAAGCAAACAGTCCAACTCCCGCTACAGCCGCATAAAGCCACCGTTCCCGAATGAGGATCGATGGCTTTTTGTTTGCAGGAAGCAGCTGTAGAGTGAAGGCGCCCATTAAAAAAGAAAAACAGCTGTATAAAAGAGTTTCTGTAACATAAAGAAGAGCCATTATTTTTTTCCTTTTCTCATTAATACAATCGCTGCAATGAGTGCGGCGAAAATGATCACGCCAAGCACGATCGGCATGGTGCCGGCAGCCGATGTTGATTCTTCCTGTACAATAGCGGGTGCTTCTTCGACTGTTTCCGGATTCTCTTCGGCTGTGTTAGCTTCTTGTTTTGAAGGTTCAACAGCTTGTTCTGCTGAAACGGTAAAACCGTACGTTCCTTCAATTAAGTGTCCGTCTTCGCCGATAATGCGCCAGTCAACCGTATAAGTTCCATTTTGAAGAGGTTCTTCTATGGCTCCGCTTAGCACATTGTCAGTTATAGTGATATTTTCCACAGGCACTTCCTCGGCTTCGCTGCTTAATGTAAAGCTGCTCCCGTTTTCAATCACCGTTTCAAATGTCAATGAAATGTTCTGTATAGGTTCTGTGATCGTCTCACCGTCAGCCGGAGAAGAACTTTCCAGTCCGGTATGAGCGGATACAGATGACGAAAAAAGAAATAATAAACTAAAAAGAAATACAGATAACTTTTTCAATTGTGTTCACCTCAATTTTTTAAATCTTTCATACACACTATACCATTGTTAAAAAGCCAACGGATAAAAACAGCATTTAGATCACAAATGTGTCAAAAAAAGTCGGAAAAACACACAAAGACTTCACAAAAGGAGTAGAAAGAGCAGAAATGGGGAAGTAAGGGTAAAAACAACCAATAAGAAAGGAACGGCCCATGCACATTCCATTTGAGCAAATTCCAGCTGTCACATTACTCCGTCTCTTTGGTTTAGCCAGTCCGATCATTTCAGGCATTACGTACAATTCCCAGCTTGTGAAACCACAATTCGCTTTTGTCGCCATTATGGGTGAGAATACGGATGGGCATATGTATATAAAGCAGGCTATTGAGTTAGAGGCATCTGTCATTATCGGTACGGATGAAGACATTCTTAGTCAATTTTCAGCACAGTATCCACATGTAACATTTGTGCTGGTAGAGGATGCCAGGGAGGCCATGGCCCATGTGGCTGATTATTTTTATGGAAACATTCAGGAACGGCTGATTAAAGTCGGAGTAACAGGGACAAATGGAAAAACGACCGTTTCGACATACGTGCAGCATCTGTTTAATCTGCTTCATATTCCGTGCGGTATGCTCGGGACGACAGGTATATGGAAATCTAATGGGAAAATGGACTTTGACAAAAGCACGCCAACCACACCGATGTCTGTGGATGTCCATCACATTTTTCATGAACTTCACCGGACATATCATAAAGCGGCTGCAATGGAAGTATCTTCGATTGCACTCGATCAGAAGCGGGTAGCGGGCATTCAATTTGATATCGCGATTCATACAAATTTTTCTGAAGAGCACCTGGAATATCATAAAACGATGGAGCACTATAAAAAGTCCAAGCTGCTTTTGTTTCAGCAGGCGGCTGTCAGCATCGTAAACTTAGATGATGTCGGCATGGCAGAAGACATCTTGCGGTCGGCTCCCAAACAGGTAATCACTTACAGTCAAAATCTTCTATCAAATGCGGATTTAATTTGGACAGACTGCCACCATCATGAGCAGGGAATGATATATACTATTTATTATGAAGAAAATAAATATATTGTATCTGTTCCGCTGTATGGTGAATATAACGCAGGAAACCTCACTGCGGCTATTGCAGCCGCTTTGTCACTCGGCATTAATATGGAAGAGATTGTTTCTGTGCTTCCTAATATGAAGCAGGCAGAAGGACGGTTTCAAGTAATTCATGCACCGGAAAACCGGAAGATTGTTATTGACTATGCCCATACACCAGTGGCACTTGATCAGATTTTAACGCAAGTGCGTCATATTCCGCACAACCGCCTTATTGCGATGATTGCAGGCATCGGAATCCGTGATTTCGGCAAAATGCCAAAAATGGCACGGGCTGCGGAAGGAAAAGCGGATGCCATCGTGGTTACTGTTGATCATCCTGGCTTCAATGATCCAAAAAAGGTGATTCAACACGTTTTAAATGGATTTTCAAATCCTGCAGAACCGATTTTTACAGCTGATACACGCAGAGAAGGAGTCATCAAAGCGCTTGAACAAAGTAAACCGAATGATATTGTTTTGTTGACAAGCGGCTGTATTAACGGATGCCAGATTGTAGAGGGAGAATATATTCCCCATTCAGACGAAGCGATTATTCGTGAGTTTTTTAGCGGAACTCAACTTGTGCAGACGATGGAAGTTGGGGACGAAGACAGCATCTGCGTAACGCAAATATAAAAAAGCCCGTTTTGAATCCAACTCTCTTTGATTCAAAACGGGCTTTTTAATTAGATAAAGCGCTTATTAAAAAGCAGCGGATGGTCTTAATTGATCTTTTCTTCATTGTGGATATCTGTGTGGATAATCAGTGATTCTGCAGCATAAACAGGAACGTGCAAAGTATGTGTTGTCAAAATACGCAATATTTTGGCGGTCTATCTAAATATATAAAAAACAGAATACCTGATTAATGAAGCAGTACCTTATCCCTCTTTCTGCATATAATTAAAAGGACTGTCTAATCAGGAGGAGAAGATCGATGAATAATGAAATTCTAAGGTCATTAGTTGGTAAAGTAGTCAAAGTTAATTGCAGCGGAGATGACCCTAGGGTCGGACAATTGCTGGCAGCAGAGGAAGATTACTTTGTGCTTCTTACTAAAGAAGATGGTGTTCTTTACTATAAAGGTCATCACGTTAAAAGCTTAACGGACAAAACAAAGAAAGGACTCGAATTCGATCTCCTCAATCCTAAAGATTATATGTATACAGGCGGAAAAGTATTTACAGAAGTCTTAAACAATTTAAAATACAAATGGGTGACGATCAACCAGGGTGGATATGAGAAATATGAAGGGGTCCTTGATGACTGTAATGACGATTATGTCACAATTATTAGTAATGAAGAAGTTGTTCGTGCATCAACGTTCCACATTAAAAACATCGGATATGATTTAAAAATTGAGGAGTGGGAGAAAGAAAAAAAGGAAGAAACTGAAAAAACAGAAAGCAAATAATTTACTTTCAGGTATGTTCACTAGAAAAAAGGATTCTCTTTTTGATGAGAAAGGGAATAAGTGATTCTGCGTATTTTCTTTTTCCAAGGGGCCCTTATGAATAAAAAAAGTTTCAGTTTATGCGAGGGGGATGGGAAATGTCAAACCCTTTTTTTTCAGATACACTTAAATCGTTTATCGGCTATTCAGTAGGCGTCTTTTCACACGATGGGACATTAATGAAAGGAACAATAGTCGATGTTAAGAAAGATTATTTAATTTTACAGAATACAGAAGGAAAATACATTTACTATCAACTTGCGCAAATAAAATCAGTTTCAAAAAATGTGAAAGATTTGCAGGCAAACACGGTTAGACAGGATTATTTACAGACAGAACAGCTTCATGAAATTTTGGAGCAGTGCAAGTACAGCTGGGTAACGGTCAATTGCTATAATGATCAGCTTATCACAGGCTTTCTAAGCAGAGTTTTTGATGATCACCTTATTTTAATTAGTGAAGAAGAAACAATTATTATGCAAAATGCAAGTATTATTAACATATTTCCAGGTGTGTATGAATTTGCTGGCGTTAAAGGAAGGGATCAGCATGGTGAAAAAGAATCTTCCTCTCAGATAGAAGCAAAGGATGAGAGGAGTGAAAATGAAGCGTCTTCGAAAGATACAGGAGCGGATCAGCATGGTGAAAAAGAACCTCCCACTCAGATAGAAGCAAAAGATGAGAGGAGTGAAAATGAAGCTTTCTTGAAAGGTACAATGGAAAAAGAAGTGGAAAAACAGGTAAAGGAGCCCTCAAAACAAATAAAAGACGCACAAAATCTTGAAAGTTCCCAAATTACTGTTGAGATCGACAAGGAAGCAGTGACTGAGGAAAATACAACAACAACTGTTTCTGCTGATTATGAGGACGAAAAATTAAGCAAACAGTACGATGAAAAAAAGGGAAATATATCATTTGACCATAACCAAATAGAGCAGTTGACTCAGCCAATACCAGCTGCCGAAAAAGTCGAAACCGATTCTTATAAGCATATTACGAGTAAACCTTTTGCTAAACCAAGAAATAAAGTTATCAACGACTCCTTAGAAAATTCTTCAATTAATCAAAAGCACGCCCAAAAAAGCCAAGCAAGAAAAAGAGTGAAAACAAGCAAAGCAGAAAAGGATACGGATTCAACAATAGACAAGTCAAGTGATGCTGCTCCCCTGGAGATAGCAGTAGAAGAACCACAGGAAATATGGACACCTGGCCTTACAATCGAAGAAGCAGAGAAGCAGCTTGAATCTCGATACTATTCCCTTATGAAACAGGCGGAAAAAAACTATAAGATATTGCAGGAAAGAAGGATCGGACGGGAAATGATGAACAAATAATATACTCTTTTTTGACAGGAAGGCGGAGCAGCACATTCATTTAAATATTCACTATATTAAAACGGTTATACCAATTGTATTTAAAGGAGAAAAATAAAAGTTGTAAAAAATAAATCTTTTATATGAACTGTATCCTGAATAGTGGAGAATTTAAAAAGGCCCTATTTGGGCTTTTTTATTTGCCTTTTTTTAGAAAAATATCTAAAGAAAAGAGCCATTATATATGTGTATACACGGAAAAATGAGGGCACAATATGGCTGATCATACTAAATTATAGTGATAATAAAACCGTGATAACATTATCTCTTCCAAAAAGAGAAAAACAGCTGCTTTTAGCAAGTATCCGTATACGGAAGAATTGACTACAAGAGAGTTACTTCATCTATATAAAGCAAGAATATACTCAGTCATTCAATAACAAGAAAAGCTCATCACAATAAAAGGAAAAGGAGAACAAAGAATGGCAAAAAAACAATGCGTAGCAATGCTCTTAGCGGGCGGCAAAGGAAGCAGGTTAAAAGAATTAACGGAAAACGTGGCGAAACCAGCCGTACCGTTTGGCGGGAAATACCGCATTGTTGATTTTCCTCTTTCTAATTGTGCCAATTCCGGCATACATACGGTCGGTGTGTTAACGCAATACCAGCCGCTTGTTTTAAATACATATATCGGAAACGGAAGCGCGTGGGATCTTGATCGCCATAAAGGCGGCGTTACTGTTCTCCCGCCATATGCAAGCGCTTCAGACGTCAATTGGTATACTGGAACGGCCAGTGCCATTTATCAAAACCTTCATTATCTCAAGCAGTATGAGCCTGCAAACGTCTTGATCTTGTCAGGCGACCACATTTACAAAATGGACTACAACTTAATGCTTCAATATCATATTGAAAAAGAAGCCGATGCGACCATTTCTGTTATTGAAGTTCCATGGGAGGAAGCGAACCGGTTCGGTATCATGAATATCGATGAATTGAATAATGTCACGCGGTTTGATGAAAAGCCGGATCATCCAGAAAGCAACCTTGCCTCCATGGGTATTTACATCTTTAAATGGTCCGTTTTGAAAAAATATTTAGAGCAGGATGCGAACAATCCGGATTCTTCAAATGATTTCGGAAACGATATAATACCTGCCATGCTTGCGGATCAACAAAAACTGGCTGCGTATCCGTTTAAAGGCTACTGGAAAGATGTCGGAACGGTCAAAAGCTTGTGGGAAGCGAATATGGACTTATTGGAAAGTGACCATCAATTGGACTTGTACGACTATTCCTGGCGCATTTTTTCAGTGAACGAAAACTTTCCACCGCAAGTGATGGGACAAAACGCCGTTGTTAAACGTTCTATTATCAATGAAGGCTGCCTCGTTGATGGAGAAATTCAGCATTCTGTTTTATCACAAGGCGTAAAAGTAGCGAAAAATGCTTTCATTAAAGATTCCGTGATCATGCCGAATGCAAAAATTGGAACCGGTTCATACATTGAGCAGGCCATCGTGGTAGAAAACGTTCATGTGCCGGAGAATACGATCATTTACAACAACTCGGAAAATGTGCTGCTGATTACGGAGGATTTTTTAAAAGTTTATAGAGAAGAAAAAACGATGGTGGAATTGGATAGGAAAGCTGCTCAGATATCCAATTCCTGAAGCGGCTTTTTGGTCTTTGGGAGCCGGTCCGCCGGTAAACGCCGGGTGACATGACGTATTTCTTTTTAAAAACTTTATGAAAATAAGGATAAGAACCAAATCCACATTTTTCCGCGATATGTTCAAGGGTCATCTTCATGCCGGTCATTCGGTCAATGGCAGAGGACAGCCGTATTTCATGCGTGTATTCAAACATTGTTTTATGGGTACTGCTTTTAAAAAGATGAATAGAACGCGATACGCTCAACCCGGCATGAAGCGCGACGTCCTCTATTTTAAATGTACTGAGAGCATGTTCTACAATATAACGCATCATACGGCCGCATTAAATCGGTGCCTGTTTCGTTGGCGGCCCGCTCAATATAAAAGCATAAAGACTAGGGAAGAGTATAGGAAAGTTCCTTGCTTTTACTCAAAGCGGGCCGGCGTTCTTCGATAATAATGCTGCGCCATAAGGAGAGCACGTTTTCATAGACACCAATATGAGACCAGACCGGCTTTTGGGACTGAGTTCACCATTCATTGATCCAGCTGCCGTCACAAATCAGGTAGTAGTCACCGCTCTCCTGGTTTTCTTTAATAAACAGTTCGTAATGAGTAAGGGTCTTCCGGATGAACCATGAACGCGATTACCCTGCTTACTTTCCTACATCCACTTATTGATCTTTGCCACACAGGCGGCAGGCAGCGAAATATGCACTCTGGGCGTATAGACGTTGTGTAAGTTACGCATATCCACACACTTGAATATTCGATGTCGTTGGATTATCAGCTTTTAGACTTAATAGCAAAATCGTATATGTTTTCATTTTGCTAAAAGTTAATTTTTTAAAAAATATTTAAAAAATCGTTTGCGTAAATTTTATTCTCATACACCCGCTTTCATTTGGTAGGGGTGAGTGTGAAAAACTTTTAATAAAGAGGGCGTTTTTGTTTTAAAAATTTAAAAATGGGAATCAGTATAAAAATTATTTTTCTTAAATCATGAAAATGAATGTTTTAGAGAAAACGATTGCACAAGTATTTTTCATGTTTATATTAAGTCATGTTGAATAACTGAAAAATGCTTGTACGCATGAAGCGCAGACGGAAAAGGTCATGAGAGAAACTTTCAGCCTTCGCATTCTTTTTTTGCATTCCGTGCTAAAATACACGTAGGAAATATTCTAGAAGACTTGGGGGACGCTTTATGAACAAAGTATGGTGGAAAGAAGCGGTCGCGTATCAAATTTACCCGCGCAGCTTTATGGATTCAAACGGAGATGGCATTGGAGATATTCAAGGGGTGATTTCGAAGCTTGATTACTTAAAAGACCTTGGCATTGATGTTATTTGGATTTGCCCAATGTTTGAATCACCGAACGATGACAACGGCTATGATATTAGCGATTACAAGGAAATTATGGATGAATTTGGGACGATGGAGGATTTTGACGAACTCTTAAAGGAAGTGCATGTGCGCGGCATGAAACTCATTCTTGACCTCGTCATCAATCATACAAGTGATGAACATCCATGGTTTATTGAATCACGTTCGTCTAAAGACAATCCAAAACGTGACTGGTACATTTGGCGTGATGGGAAAAATGGTGCAGAGCCGAACAACTGGGAAAGTATTTTCGGAGACTCGGCTTGGGAATATGATCAGACGACCGAGCAGTTTTTCCTGCATCTTTTCTCAAAAAAGCAGCCGGATTTAAACTGGGAGAACCCGGATGTGCGCCAGGCACTATACGAAACGGTCAATTGGTGGCTGGATAAAGGCATCGATGGCTTCCGCGTGGATGCGATCAGCCACATTAAAAAGGTAGAAGGCTTAATTGATATGCCAAATCCAAATGAGCTCAAATATGTTCCGTCTTTTGACCACCATATGAACGTAAAAGGCATTCAGCCCCTTCTTGAAGAATTAAAAGCTGAAACATTTGCGAAGTATGATATTATGACTGTCGGTGAAGCGAATGGTGTAACAGCGGATGACGTTGATGAATGGGTGGACGAGGAAAAAGGAAAGTTCAACATGATTTTTCAATTTGAACACCTTGAACTGTGGAATGCGGAAACGAAAACGGGTCTCGATATTCCAGGCTATAAAGAAGTGATGACGAAGTGGCAAAAAGCTCTCGAAAACAAAGGGTGGAACGCGCTTTTTATTGAAAACCATGACAAAGCGCGCGTCGTGTCTACGTGGGGGAACGACCGTGAGTATTGGTGTGAAAGTGCAACAGCTTTTGCAGCGGTTTATTTCTTAATGCAGGGGACACCGTTCATTTATCAAGGTCAGGAAATCGGCATGACAAATGTGAAGTACGAAGATATTAACGATTACAATGATGTCCGGACGAAAAACATGTATCGCCTTGGTATCGGTGCCGGGATTCACCATGATGAAATGATGGAAATCATTTGGCATTCAAGCCGTGACAACTCACGCACGCCGATGCAATGGTCCGCCGAAGAAAATGCCGGTTTTACAACAGGCAGGCCATGGATTAAATTAAATGAAAATTATAAGAATATTAACGTCGAGGCCCAGCTGCAAAGCGAAGGCTCAATTTTGAACTTTTATAAAAAAATGATCAAAATGAAAAAAGAGAATGATATTTTCACATATGGCACATACGATATAGTCTTGGAAGAAGATACGCGTTTGTTTGCGTATACGCGGAAGCTTGGCAGTGAAAAAGTGATCGTACTCAGCAACTTATCGGATCAGCCGGTTCCGGTTCGGAAATTGGACGGTATCGCGTATGATTTTGCTCATTTAATGCTGCACAACTATACAGTGCCGGAAGAAAATCCGCCGGGTGAACTCATCTTAAATCCATACGAAGCGCGGGTTTATAAATTATAATTTGAAACGGCTCAAACCTTTACTGTTTGAGCCGTTTTTTTATGTGCAGGTCCGGAAAAAATACGAATAGCGCCGGAATAAATCATGCTAACGCCGGTAAAAAATAGTATCGGCGTTACAAAACAATTCAACAATGAAAAACATCTTTAATAAAGAAAAGGTGAGCCTGCCAATGAGATGGGACCGCCTTTTTTTGGATAGTTTAACTGACGATAGCTGTCCGACTGAGCAGTCGTTTAATTGATGCATCTGCTTCTTTCAGTACAGTTTCTTTGTCAACTGTTTTCATAAGACCTTTTTCCATCACAATCCTGCCGTTGACGATCGTCGTCTCCACATCGGCTCGAGTGGCGGAATAAACGATGCGTGAAATGGGATCGACATCGTAGGAGGGAAATGTATGGAAATGATTTAAGTTTAAAATCGCCAAGTCCGCTTTTTTGCCGATTTCAATGCTGCCGATTTCGTGATCCATCCCGACAGCGCGGGCGCCGCCGATTGTCGCCATTTTAAAAACGGTGCGGGCGTTCATGCTGGTCGGTCCGTGAATCGGCTTTTGAATAAGAGCGGCGAGACGCATTTCGTTGAACATATCCAAATTGTTGTTGCACGGGGCCCCGTCCGCACCGAGGCTAACCGATGATCCGGCATCGAGCAGCCCTGGAACGTCGGCGACACCGGAAGCGAGCTTTAAATTCGAGCCTGGACAGTGGCTGACGTGGACGCCGCGCTCTTTAATGATCTGTTTTTCTTGTTCATCAAGCCAAATGCAGTGGGCTAAAATGAGCCGCTCGTTGGCAAGACCGAGGTGATCAAGGTAGACGACGTTTCGCATCCCCGTTTCCTGCTCAACAATGGCAATTTCCCCTTTGTTTTCAGAAGCGTGTGTATGCACTTTTACGTTGTAGTGAGTGGACAGTTTCTGCACTTCTCTTAACAATTCTTCTGTACAGGAAACGACAAATCGAGGTGAAAAAGCGTATTGAATGCGTCCGCTGTCATACATATGCCATTTCTCCAGTAAATCGACACTTTCCTGAATGGATTCCGCTGTTTTTTCCTGCAGTCCAACTGGCACCTCGTTGCCTTTATCCATCATCACTTTGCCGGATATGGCGCGGATACCGCTTTCGGCAATAGCGCGAAAAGCGTAATCCGTATGGCTGACTGTTTCCATATCCACAATTGTCGTTGTGCCGCTTTGCAGCAGTTCACCGATTCCGAGCATGGCGGAATAATAAATGGATTCTTCATCATGGGACGCTTCAAGCGGCCAAATCCGTTTTTTCAGCCAATCCATCAATTCAAGGTCATCCCCTTTTCCACGAAACAGTGTCTGGCATAAGTGAATGTGTGTTTGAACAAACCCGGGAATAATAGTCCGCCCGGATGCATCAATGACGCGGTCAGCTATAGTCTCCTTGAGAGAAAGCCCAATTGATTCTATCCGGTCTTCTTTAATTAAAAGGTCTCCTTTAATAATTTCTTCCTTTGTGTTCATCGTTACAATTTGCGCATTTTTAATTAATAATCTGCTCATTTTATTCCTCCAGTTCATTAAAAAAAGCCACGAAAAAATCAGCACTGTGCCAATTTTTTCGTAGCCTGGAATTTACGGTTCCGAGTAGAAACCCTTAACCCGTATCGTTAAGGATATACGAAAAGTATATGTTCATCATAGGGAGTTATACATTAAGGTTCAACTTTTGTGTGAGGAAACCTCACATTAATTCGGCTAGAAATATAAAATCATGATTAAATTAAAATAATGACGATCATAAGGAGGCTGCATCATGAATATACAGTTTTTAAATGAACAGCATCAGAGCCGTTTTGAGCTGGCGCGGTCCTCGATGCCTGCTATGCAGCAGGCGGAGCGGTCAAAGCTTGCGTTTGTGTTTTTAATTACGGGAGACCGAGAATTGCGAAAAAAAGTCAGTCCGTATATCCACTTAAAAGACGGCCGTTTTTTGTGGCCCGATACACTAGTAGATCAGAGTATAACGAGTGGCGGCGACGCACTTTTGACACTGGCACTACAGTTTTTAAGCAATGTAAAAGCGACAGCACCGCTTCACTTAATGGATGGTTTAAGTGATGATCAGCTGAGGCTGGCACTCAATGCTATTATTGTCCGGCGCACTGGAATTCAATGCCCTCTTGATAAAGAAAAAAACGATGAACGATATTACTATTATATGTAAAAGAAGCCTGGAGAAAAATCTCCGGGCTTCTTTTATGCATTCAATAAGTGTTTAATGCGTAAAGCGAGGCGGATTTGCAGGGAAAAGTCGGGATCCTTCAGTGAAATACCGAGCAGTTCCTCACATTTTTCCAGCCTGTAGACGACCGTATTGCGGTGAACAAACAGCCGTTTGGCTGTTTCGGAAATGTGGCAGTGGCTTTCCATATAAACAAATAGTGTATCAAGCAGGGACTTCTCTTCTTCTAAATTGCTGAGCTTGAGCTGCTGAACAGTATGCTTATAAAACTGTGATAAGTCTTTTGCCGGCAGCAGGCGCAGCAACTCACTCACATCTTTTGTCCGATGGAAATGAACCGATGACGGCCCGCTTGACAGCCGATTCGTTTTCAAGGCGTCGCGCGCTTCTTTATACCCCTGGCGGATAAATAGAAGCGAAGAGCAAAGATGGCTGACACCAAATGACATCGTTGCATCAAGTTCGCGGCTCATTCGGCTTTGCAGCTTTTGCAAAAAAGAAGCGGTAAACGAGTGGGTATCTTTCACGTGTTCTGGCGCTTTTAATAAAAGAATCAGCGTTTCTCCTTTTGTGAATAAATAACACGGCACATCCATTGTGTGTAATTCTTTTTCGAAAAAGTAATAAATCGCGTCCAGCTCTTTTTGGTTTGTGTAATAAGACCATTCTTCTTCCGGTGCATCGATACGCCCGGCGGCGCAAATGTATTTCTGCTTCAGTGGCAAGTCGAATTCTCTCGCCCGGCTAATGGCTTCTTCCTCGCTTGAAAAAGCATCATCTAAAAAATTTGAAAAAAATTCATTACGGATGCGGCGTGTAAACTGTTTAACGGCATCTTCCTTTAGAAGTTCAAACGAAATTACGTTCAGTGCCTGCTCAATCGTTAGCAGTTTTACATGTTCTGTCATATAAATAGGTCCTTCGATCAAGAGCAGTGCCGCTTTTTTCTCGTATGTATAAACAGGGAACAACGTATAGTCTTCTTTTTGATCCAGTGTACTGAAAGCAGTAAAAGCGGCGCTGGGCGATAAAAAAGAGCCGTGCTGTGATGACCATTTTTTAAAGGGAGAAAGCACCTCGGCAAGCGTTCGATCTCCCGCGATAGGACTGAAGTAAGATGTGCATAAAAATGTGCGGTGGCCGGTCAGTTCAGTTAAATTGGCAAGCAGCGCATTTAAGCCTTTTCCACTCATAATGTGACTTGAAAAAAGCTTATGCGTATCGATCGCACTGCGCAATTCACTTGTTCGTTTGTCGAGAATTACATTCAGCATTTGATTGACGGTTTCGCCAAGTGACCAGCTTTCAGGAATTTCAACAATGGGAAACTTAAGGTCATTTGCAAGTCGAATAGCTTCAGAGGGAAGTTCACCGAAAAAGCGTTTTGTTTTGATAAACAATGCAGCACAACTTTTTTGAGCCATTTGTTCAATGAGGCGGGTTAATTCAGCAGGCTCATCTTTTACGTGATAGCCTGTTGTGACAAGTAAATCATTCGGTTTTAAATAAGGGAGAATATCAGGAGCGTCCATCATTGTGATGTTTGTGATATCATTTGAAACGCCTTTTTCACCAGCAGTCAACTTTAAATCGTGAAAGGGGGCATGGGCAAGCAGTGTTTTTAATTTCACTAAAATCCCTCCGAAAAATAATTTATGTTATAATTTATAACATAAATTAAGGCTTTTTTGTAAAAAAAGCAGAAAATAATTTATTATTTAGTGATTATAACTAATGACAATACACGAATTTCTTTGTAAACTTATGTTATGTTATATATTATTACACAATAAAGTTATAAAAAGAGGGTGTTCGACATTGCTGACGATGCAGTCTGTGAATCAAATGAAGAAAGTTTCTTTCGTTCAGCATTTTGGTGGAGTATTTGAGCATTCGCTCTGGGTGGCGGAGCAGGCTGCGCGTGACCGTCCGTTTCATTCGGTGAAATCTTTATACGAAAAGATGGCATCGATCGTACAGGAATCCACTGCTTCTGACCAGCTGTCCCTGCTGCGGAACCATCCGAATCTTGGAGCGAAAATAAAAATGACCGATGCATCAGTAAAAGAACAGACAGATGCTGGATTAACATCAATGACCAAAACCGAATTTGACCAATTCTCAATGCTGAATGAGGCTTATACAGAGAAATTTGCTTTTCCTTTTATTATTGCTGTGCGAAGCAAAACGAAAGAAGAAATTTATCGTCAGATGGAAATGCGTTTACAAAATGATAGGAATACTGAATTTGACACCGCATTAAATGAAGTATTCAAAATCGCCTATTTTCGAATAACAGATATTGTCATGGAAGAGGAGGCGAGCAAATGCCTGCGTTAACGACGCATATTTTGGATTTAACTCACGGACAGCCGGCAGCTGGGGTTGCCGTAGAGGTCTTTTTTTTCGGAAGTGGGGCGGAAAAGAAAAAAATCACACAATCGGTTACCAATGCTGATGGGCGGGTAAGTGAACCGCTCGTTTCAGCGGATGAATTCAAAGCGGGAGAATATGAACTTCTGTACCACATTGGAACTTATTTCGGGCAAAAGGAAATGAATAGTGAGGGTCCGCCTTTTTTAAATCGGGTATCTGTAAGAGTTAGTCTGTCGGAGGCTGAAGCGCATTATCATATTCCGCTTCTTATCTCGCCGTGGGGTTATCAAGTATATAGAGGAAGCTGATGGAAAAGGGCAATGATTTTTTAATCAGCGCCCTTTTTTTCGCACAGTGAATTCGAATGGAGGAATCAGCATGGAAGACATTCATGATTTGCTGGATGCCATTGACTCGTCTTCTGTTGGCGGTGTATTGGCGACGGTCGTTAAAGTTACAGGCTCCGCGTATAAAAAAGAAGGGGCGGCGATGCTGTTTAAGCCGGACGGAACACAAGTGGGCCTGCTGAGTGCCGGCTGCCTGGAGAAAGACTTATCCGAACGGCTTAAAGAGAACAACAAGCCGAATGGGGAGTTTATTTACGACATGCGTGGTGAAGATGATCTGTCGTGGGGAGAAGGATCCGGCTGCAACGGTGTCATCCATGTGTGGGCGGAAAAATTAAGCGGAGCGTACGTGGCGGATTTACTTCAATTGAAAAAAGTGCTTCGGTCAGGCCAGTCCGTTTTGATGATCAAAAAACAGGGCGAGTGTCCGGGTTATTTGCTTATTCCAGACGAAGGCGAACCATTTGGCTGTTGGGAAGGAGGCGTACCGGACGACTGCCGTGTGATTGAACGTGGCGTATTTTTCAGCAAAGCGCTTGCCAGTGACGTATACGTACACCGAATTCGTCCGAAGCGCAGACTTTTTGTATTCGGGGCAGGGCCGGACGCGCGTCCGCTTGTCGCGTTTGCGGCAGGGGCAGGGTTTTCTGTCACTGTTTCTGATTGGCGCCCTGCTTTTTGTACGGCTGCTTATTTTCCAGCAGCAGAAAAGCATGTCACTGGTTTTCCGGGAGAAGTGCTTGAAGAGATAGATGTAAAATCGGATGATTGTGTGGTAATCATCACGCATAATTTTAAACGGGATCAAGAGTTAATCCGCGTTTTAAAAGATAAAGAGCTTCGGTATCTTGGTGTGCTTGGTTCGAAAAAAAGAACAGCCCGCCTGCTCGGTGTGGATCAGATTCCTCCAGGGATTACGTCACCAGCTGGGCTGGCCATTCAAGCGCAGGGAGCGGAGGAGATTGCGATCAGCATAGTGGCCCAGCTTATTCAAGTGAGCCACTCGGTTCGATTGAAAGAAGCGGCTTGCTTATGAATGGACCGGTTGTTGGCATTTTGCTTGCGGCGGGCAGCAGCCGGAGGATGGGAGCAGACAAATTGGCACTGCCGCTTGGCGACACAACAATTGGCGGTGCGTCACTAGAAGCGGCGCTTTCTTCAATGCTCGATCATGTCATTATTGTTCAGAAAAAAGAAGAAGCCCGCTGGATTCATTCTGCTTTTCTCAAAAAAGAAAAATGGTCACAAGCAGGGTGTAAAGACGCGGTTCGCGGACAGGCGCATTCACTTGCTGCGGGTTTAAAAGCGGCAGAGAAAATGGATGCCTCAGCAGTGGTCGTGTTGCTGGCGGATCAGCCGTTTGTTGATTTTAGGTTGGTTGATCACATGACAGAGATGCATAAAGAAACGCCCTCGTTATTTGTAGCGTCCCGTTTTAACGGAACACCGCGTCCGCCTGTGCTTTTTTCGAAACGGCTTTTCCCGATGCTGCAAGGATTGCAGGGAGATCGGGGAGCGGGAAGTTTACTGAAGCAGCCATCTTTTGGACGAAAAGGCGCGATGGTGGATGTTGAAACAGCACGCCTGTTTTTGGATATTGATACAAAGCATGATTACGAACAAGTAATGAGGAGGGGATGGGATGGATGTTTCAATGCCAGTGCCGACGTCTGTCTGGCAGCCCGGGAGTTTGGAAGAAGCCCGATCATTAAAGAAAGAATTTAATGGTGCCTCTCGTTTTATCGCAGGCGGGACGCTCATGCAAATGCAGCGGGAGCAGGGTGTTGCATTTCCGCCTCATTTAATCAGCCTTGAGCAAATTCGTGAGCTGACAGATATTGAGGAAACGGTAGATGGCTCGGTGCGGATTGGTGCCTTAACTGACCTTGAAACATGCAGGACACACCCGCTGGTAAAAGAAGGGTGTCCTGCTTTATCAGAGGCGATTGGAACCATTGCGTCGCCGGCGGTAAGAAACAAAGGCACAATCGGAGGCAATATTTTATACGGGGTCGGTGATGCAGTTCCTGCATTGCTGGCGATGAATGCGCGTCTTTCATGGTTTTGTAAAAATGGCATTCGATCTGAGTGGCTTTTGGATTACATGAGCGATCAGGAACTCCCGGCAGAAGGCGCCATTTTAACGGATATTTCGATTCCTTCTCTAGTCGAAGGGCATTGCTTTTTTCGCAAAGTCGGGCGCCGGGAAACGTTTATTCCATCTGTTGTCACGGTGGCAATGTATGTAGAATTGACAGCTCAGCTTTCGATCCAATCGATCCGGCTTGTGGCAGGAGGAGGAGTGAATACGCCGAGGCGCTTAATAGAGTGTGAAAAAATGCTGATGGGAAAACAACTGACGGATGAGTTGCTGAGAGTGCTTTCAAGTAAACTAAAAGAAGAATCCGCTTTGATTGGTGATGCTTTTACATCAGCGGATTACCGGCGTACTGTGGCGGCTAACTTGCTCGTCTCAGAACTGCAGTCGCTTCGGTGAAATGGGAGGGAGGAGAGTTGGAATGAAGAAAAATATACGGCCGGACGGTAAAGAAAAAGTAACGGGAAGATTAAAATATTTAACCGATCTCGCTTTTCCGAATATGCTATACGGCAAGATTTTAAGAAGTCCTTATCCCCACGCTCGTATTCTTTCGATTTCTACAGATAAAGCTAAGCAGCTTCCGGGTGTGCAAGCGGTCATTACGCACAAAGATGTTCCAGGGTTAAACGGCTTTGGTATCGTGAGACCCGATCAGCCGGTATTATGCAAAGACATTGTCCGGTACGTCGGTGACGCTGTCGCGGCTGTGGCGGCAGATTCGATTGAGATTGCCTCACGGGCGCTCGAACTGATTGATGTCCAGTATGAACCGCTTCCTGTGCTCGACAGCCCAGAAAAAGCGCTGGAAGCATCAGCGCCGCTTCTCCATCCGGACGGTAACGTATTGCATCGGGCCAGTTTCCAAAAAGGAGATATTGAAGCGGAATTTTCAAAGTGTACAACAGTCGTAGAGGAAACATATCACGTGCCGCGCCAGTTGCATGCGTATATGGAAACGGAAGGCGGAGTGATAGTCCCAGAAAAAGGCGGTGGTCTTACCGTTTATGTCGGCACGCAGCACGGCTTTAAAGACCGGTTTCAGCTTTCCCGTATATTAGGGGTGTCTGAAGCGGACATTCGCATCGTCTCAAGTCCGATGGGCGGCTCGTTTGGAGGGAAAGATGAATTAAATATCCAGCCATACGGTGCGTTATTGGCTATTGCAACAGGCAAGCCTGTGAAAATTCATCAAACGAGACAGGAATCCATGCGTTCAAGTATTAAACGGCATCCGATGATGATTACAATGAAAACCGGTGTTGACCGGGCTGGGAAGCTGCGTGCCCATCAAACGACAATTGTGGCCGATACCGGTGCGTATGCGACGCTTGGCCCGGCCATTTTGGATTTTGCAGTTGAGCACACGTGTGGTCCATATCTGATTCCGGCTGTGAAGACGAATGGAGTTTCTATCTTTACAAACAACGGTGTTTCAGGGGAATTTCGTGGATTTGGGGGCAATCAAATTACATTTGCTCTTGAAGGCCAAATCGACCGGCTTGCTGCTGCAATCGGAATAGATGGTATAGATATGCGGCGCCGCAATATCCGGAATGAGCATGACCTTGGTCCCCTCGGGCAGCGGATCGCCGAAACAAATGGCGCGTCAGACGTGCTTCAATCAGCGGCGGCTGTATATGCCGAGAAAAAAAGGCTGTTATCCAATCAAGACCCGTGGAAGAGGATAGGAACAGGCATGGCTATTACGATGCATGGCGGTGGGCTCGGGTTTGGACGGCTGGATCCTGCCGGCGGTCGGCTTTCGCTGAAAGAAGACGGGGAAATTGAAATTTCATTTGGATTTGAAGAAGCGGGTCAGGGCATTCTTGGAGTCATTGAAGCGATTACGACAGAGCAACTAGGCTGCGCAAAAGAAGATATTTCTATTGTAATTGGTGACACATCGCTTGTGCCTTCATCTGGATCAACAACTGCATCACGCGGAACGAGCATGGTTTGGCATTCGTTGCAGCGATTGAAAAAGCCTTTTTTACAGAAGCTGCTGGCTCGGGCGGCAGGTATAATGGGAATGAAAGAAGAACAGCTTTCAATCGGACCAGGCGGTATTTGGCAAAATGGAGAGTGCAGGCTGTCATTCCGAGAGCTTGTGTCTGAACAGGAGCCGATCATTATCTCGACTCAGTTTGATTTTCCGGTTTCACCGGACCCGATTGACTCCGCTCATTTTTTATACACATACAGCGGTGTTGTCGCGCAGGTGGAAGTGGATCTGTTAACAGGCAGAATAAATGTAGGGGAACTGCATCAGTCAATCTCTGCCGGTCCAGTGGTAAATGAAATGGGCTATCTGGGACAAATTGAGGGCGGCGGTGTCATGGCGATCGGTTATACGTTAATGGAAGATGTGATAATGGCAGACGGTCATTATGTGACAGAAAACTTGGATTCCTATTTAATTCCCGGAATTAAGGATGTGCCATTTGACTTGCAGATGAAGGCGATAGAATCACTGCCGGAAGAAGATCACCATGGTCCGCGTGGAGTCGGTGAAATTGGTACTGTTGCTGTGGCCCCGGCGATCGCCAATGCTATTTGGGATGCGATCGGTCTGCGGGTCAGCCAACTGCCGGTCAAGCCGGAAGCCGTGTTGAAGTCAACGAAAGAAAGAGGTGTTTTGCATGGAAGTCAATCATCAAACAGCGGGGCGAAATGAAACAATGTCTGTTTCTTTTCTATTAAATGGTGAGCACATTCAACTGAACGTCTCGCCAGTTGCAAGAGCGGTTGACTTGATTCGGGGCGAGCTCGATCAAACCGGAACGAAAATTTCATGCGGCATCGGACGCTGTGGAGCTTGCTCAATTTTAGTGAATGAAAAATTAATGGTCTCATGCCTCCTTTTGGCTTATCAGCTCGATGGAACATCTGTGACGACGATCGAGGGGCTGTCAAGCCAAGACGAGATCCATCCTATTCAAAAAGCATTTCTTGAAGAAGGCGGCTTTCAATGCGGTTACTGTACACCCGGGATGGTCCTGGCAACGAAATATCTGCTTGATTCAAATGCTGAACCTGACCAGCATGCGATACAAGAAGCACTTTCTGGAAATCTTTGCAGGTGTACCGGTTACGGCGGCATTATTCGGTCCGTTCGATGTGCAACCTCGAATCAAGAGGGTGTTAGATAATCTAACGAAAAAAGACTTAATCTTATAAGGGTTAAGTCTTTTTTCTATTTTATCACCAATAAATAAAACAATTTTTAGTGATAATACACATTGAGGTTATTCGGTGCCACAATTATGATGTTAGTAGATATCACATAACTGAAAACCTCATTCTAAAAGAGTGAACATTCGGGAGGAGAGATCGACGTGAAAATAGTACAAGATCATGCAGTTTATTTTCGGAATGTTAGCAAAGTTTATAATACTGGTACGATTGCGCTTAACAATTTTGATTTTCCGGTCGAAGAAGGAGAGTTTATCAGTTTTCTTGGACCGTCCGGCTGCGGCAAATCCACCGCGCTGCGAATGGTAGCCGGGCTCGGATCGCCAACGACAGGAGACGTGACTGTTTTCGGCAACACACCGGAAGACCTTATTAAAAATACAAATGACATTGCATTTGTTTTTCAGGATGCAAACCTTCTTCCGTGGCGCAGCGTACTCGATAATGTCTTGCTGCCCCTCGAACTTCGGGGCGGTAATAAAAAAGAAAAAAAAGAAGCTGCAGTGAAGGTGCTTGAAATGGTCGGGTTAAAAGACCATTTAACATCCTATCCGAGACAGCTGTCCGGTGGAATGAGAATGCGCGTATCGATTGCGCGGGCACTAGCAGCTAAGCCGAAGCTTCTGCTTATGGATGAACCGTTTGCGGCCCTAGATGAAATTACCCGGCAGACCCTTCAAATGGAGCTGCTCGACATATGGAAAAAAGAAAAAATGACCGTCCTGTTTGTAACACATAACGTGTATGAGGCTGTCTTTTTATCTTCTAAAATTGCGGTCATGTCCGCCCGGCCGGGGAGACTGTCATCGGTTATAGATGTAAATCTTCCATATCCGCGTGAATTAGCCATGAGAACAGACCCGGCTTTTTCAAAATATGTTGATCTTGCATCAGCCAGCCTTGAAAATCATGAACCGCGGAAGGAGACCGTATAAATGGCGATGTCAGAAGTGGAAATGATGAAGCGGCAAACAGCTTTAGCGGCCGCAGGAAAAAAGAAAAAACCATTTGCCGCTACCTTTAAAGAAATGTATCTTGGACCGATTGCCGCATTCGTTTTATTTATCTCATTATGGCAGCTTATTCCGTTAGTGCTTGGGCTTCCGCATTATATTTTGCCGAAACCGACCGATGTCTGGGAAGCCACAGTTTCTGATTGGGCACTGCTCGCGGAAGCAATTCGCATTACCGTCTTTGAATCAGTCATTGGTTTTTTATTAAGTGCTGTCATTGGCATTGGCGTCTCTGTTCTTTTGGCCAGCTCGAAAATATTAGAAAGAAGCATTTACCCGTACGCGATTATTTTACAGACGATTCCGGTCGTAGCGGTAGCGCCGATTGTGGTTATCTGGTTTGGCGCCGGTTTTAATTCGATCGTGGTCATTTCCTTTTTAATCGGCTTTTTTCCGGTCATCTCGAATACGTTAATGGGCCTTAATTCTGTTGATAAAAATATGGATGAGCTTTTCACGCTTTACAACGCGTCAAAGTGGCAAAGAATGTGGAAGCTGCGCATCCCTGCAGCGATGCCATTTATTATGGCTGGATTGAAGATTTCTTGTACGCTATCGATTGTCGGCGCAATTGTTGGTGAATATGTAGCCGGCATAGGCGGCGGAAACGGCGGTCTGGGTTATGCGATTACGGTGGCGGCTATTCAAGTGAAAACATCATTTTTATTTTCCTGCGGGATTGCGGCGGCGATTCTCGGGATCAGCTTTTACCTTCTCGTCAGCTTGTTTTCTAAAATGATGCTCGGCAGCTGGCATGAATCCGCAATGAAATCAGAAAAATAAAGAGATAGATAGAGGAGGAAATGAAATGGAGATTGTAAAGTGGAAACAAAAAGGGGTCCTCGCTTCTATGTTAGTGATGAGTTTAATGCTCACAGCATGCAGTGGGGAAAGCGCATCAGATACAGAAAGTGACATAGCGGACACGGAGAGCAAAACAGAAGACGTAAAGCTCGTTTTAAACTGGTTCCCTAAATCTCAGCACGGCGGTGTATACAGCGCGGTTGAAGAAAACACATTTGAAGAAAACGGCTTAAATGTAGATGTGGAACCGGGTGGACCACAAGTATCGCCTGTTCAAATCGTCGCAGCCGGTGATGCGCAGTTTGGTCTTGCACATGCGGACCAATTGCTGATTGCGCGCAATCAGGGGATTGAACTTGTTGCGCTCGCAGCAACGATGCAAGGCAGCCCGCAGGCATTTATGTTCCATGAAGGCGAAGATATTCAAGACTTTGAAGACTTAAATGGCCGGGAAGTCTTTGTTCAGCCAGGCATTACGTATTGGGACTTTTTAAAGAACCAATATGATTTAAGTGATGCAGCAGAACTTGGTTACAATGGCCAGCATGTTAACTTTATCGATAATAAAAAATCGGTCACGCAGGCCTTCGTCACATCCGAGCCGTTTTTCATGGAACAGGAAAATGTGCCAGTTGAAACATTGCTCGTTTCAGAATCCGGGTATGATCCGTATAATGTTGTGTTATTTGTAACGAAGGACTATTTGGAAAGCAACAAAGAAACGGTTGAGCAGTTTGTTGATTCTTATGTAAAAGGATGGGGGTCATACGAAGAAACAGCTGATACAATTAATGAAGTGATTATCGCAGAAAATCCAAATATTGAGCTTGAAGCGTTAAACTTTGAAACAGAAACGCAGCATGACTACGTTTACGGCAAGGATGCCGCTGAGCATGGAATCGGCTATATGACAGAAGAACGCTGGGATACGTTGAAGAACCAATTGCTTGATATCGGGCTGCTTGAGGAAGATTTTGAAACAAGTGATATCTTCACAACTGAGTTTTTACCGGAACAGGAATAAAAACGAATTGGAAAGACCTTAGTTTCTCCTAGATGCTAAGGTTTTTCTTTTCTAATGATGAATGAACGAGGGGATTAAATGAGTACATTGTTAATCAAAAATGCCCAAAATATTATTTCAAACAAAAGATAAAGAAAGATTTTGCCGCGAAAAGCTCGGGCTTCGGCCACTGGAACTAATGGAAGAAACGGGCTGGGTTGGCACTGATGTGTGGTATGCACACAAAAATAAACTACCGAAAAAAAGCTGACAAGATAATGCAGAAGAAGGGGGCGTTCATGTGACAATTCCAGTACAGGAAGCAGATTATGGATTCAAGACAGCGAATGACATGCTGGAATGGCTGGCAGCGTTTGGGGGGACCGCGAGCGGGGGTGTAACAAGGCTTTTATATTCAGATACATGGATTCAAGCACAGCAAGCGTTAAAGAAGGTGATGCAGGCAAAAGGGCTGGATGTCCGGTTCGATGAGGTGGGGAATTTATTTGGCCGGCGTATCGGTGTGGAAGAGCCGGAATCGGTTATTTTAACAGGATCGCATATAGACACGGTAAAAGATGGGGGGGAATTCGACGGCGCATACGGCATTGTTGCCAGTCTCATGGCCGTGCAGCGTTTGTATGAACAATATGGACCGCCGAAGCGGACGATTGATATTGTTTCGCTGGCTGAAGAAGAAGGAAGCCGTTTTCCCCTCACGTTTTGGGGATCAGGGTGGATAACAGGACGGTACAACCTGGATCAGGCCGAGCATATTTATGATAAAGATGGCATTTCCTTAAAAGAAGCAATGGAAGGAGCGGGGTTCGGCGCCAAACCGATGCCTATTGAACGAAAAAAACCGAAAGCGTTTGTTGAAGTGCATGTCGAGCAAGGGATTGTTCTTGAAAGAAAGAAAAAATCAATTGGGATCGTCAGCCATATTGTCGGCCAGCGGCGTTATACCGTTCACTTTAAGGGAGAAAGCAATCATGCGGGGACAACGCCGATGTCAATGCGTAAAGATGCCATGCGTTTAATGGCAGAGTGGACGGTCTTTCTTTTAACTGAAGCAGAATTACTGGATGAATCACTTGTTGCCACAGTCGGGAAGGTAACTGCAAAGCCGAACATGCCGAATGTAATTGCGGGTGAGGTAGAATGCAGCCTTGATGCCCGGCATTATGATTCGTCCGTATTGGACCGTTTTGAGAAAAAAATAGAAGAGTTTGAAACGCATGTAAAAACCCGCGGTATGACAATGAGTACCCAGCGATGGATGAGCATTGAACCCGTTAAGCTGGATCAGGCCATGATGAAATCCGCTGCCCGGCAAGCGAAGCATTTGGGATTGTCTTATGAAACATTGATTAGTGGAGCAGGCCACGATTCACAAGTATTTGGCGGCTATTGCCCGACAATGCTGTTATTTGTACCGAGCCGGCATGGTATTAGCCATTCACCTGATGAATGGACGGAACCGGACGATCTTGAAAAAGGCATTCAAATGCTGATGGGTGAGCTTTATACCCTCGCTTATGTTTAAGGAGGAAGGCAAGATGACATATACAGATTTAAATACACCGATCCGGACCATCATGACACCTGGACCAGTGGAGGTGGACCCGCGTGTGCTGCGCGCAATGACTACACCGATTGTCGGCCAGTTTGATCCGGCGTTTACTCATATGATGAATGAAGTAATGGATATGCTTCGCGTCCTGTTTAAAACAAAAAACAAGTGGGCGTTTCCTGTAGACGGCACATCAAGGTCCGGCATTGAAGCGATGTTAGCGAGTGTGATCCGGCCGGGCGATAACGTTCTCGTGCCAGTCTATGGGCGATTCGGTCATTTATTAATGGAAATTTGTGAACGTTATGGCGCGGAAGTAGAAGCGATGGATACAGAGTGGGGCACGGTTTTTGACCCGGCAGATGTGATTCAAAAGATAAAGGAAACAAAGCCGGATATTGTGGCAATGGTTCATGCGGAAACATCAACAGGGTGTATGCAGCCTTTAAGAGAGATTGGGCAAGCATGCCGTGAAATGGATATTCTGTTTATTGTGGATGCGGTTGCATCAATTGGCGGTGCCGATGTACGGGTGGACGAGTGGTGTATTGACGGGTTGATTGCTGGCACGCAAAAATGTTTGTCCGTTCCATCCGGTATGGCACCACTTACGTATAATGAACGAATTGAAAAACGAATTGCGAGCCGAAAAAAGGTGGAGCGCGGCATTGCAACAGATGAAGAGCTGCGGCGGCAGAATACACTGTTTATCCGCAGTAATTACTTTGACCTCAGCATGCTTCAAGACTATTGGGGCCCGCGTCGGCTGAACCATCATACAGAAGCAACCTCCATGCTGTACGCGCTTCGTGAAGGACTGCGGATTTTACTTGAAGAAGGGTTGGAAGAACGGTTTGCTCGTCACGCTTTTCATGAAAAAGCGCTTATAGCAGGAATTGAAGCGATGGGTCTCGGATTATTTGGCAGGAGAGAGGTAAAGCTGCCGACGGTCACGTGTATTAAGGTGCCTGAGGAAGTTGAAGCGGATTCTGTCCGCAATATGCTTTTAACGGAATTCGGCATTGAAATTGCCAGCTCATTCGGGCCGCTTCACGGGAAAATTTGGCGGATTGGGACAATGGGCTATAGCTGCCGTCGTGAAAACGTGCTTGCGGTGCTCGGTGCTTTTGAAGCAGTTTTGATTCGCCACGGCGTTCGGGTTCATCGGGGTGAAGCGGTTCAGGCGGCGCTCGACTGCTATATGAAGCCGGCAGTGAAGGATCCGGTTAACATATAAGTGAAAAAAGACTGTCTCATAAATCAAGCGCATCTGGATTTTGAGGACAGTCTTTTTATCATTCGCTCTTCCCTGCTAAAGACGAAATAAGGGGGATAACGATAGAATAGAAGGGATAAAACCGGAATAACGGGTGTTATAGCCGGAAAATTGTTTTTTTTTGGCGTTAGTACATATCTTTTCGGCGCTAACTCATAACAGGCCAGCACACAAGATGGATCATAAGCTTTTAGAACATCTCCTATTAGTATGAGAATAAGTGTGAGGCTTGCTGTAAATCTTTTAAAGCGGTCTCCAAATTTGCTTTTACATCCATTTCACCAATATTAATACCGATTGTGACCATCGTTTGAGCCACTTCCGGCCGAATCCCGATTAACGATGCTTCTACCCCAAGCAGGGACAATGCGTTAATGATCTTAAAGATTTGGTCTGCTACCATTGTATCGACGGTGACAACGCCTGACAAATCAAGAAGCAAATGAGAAAGATGAAATTGAGCTGCTTTTTGAAGCACTTCTTCCATTAAAAATTTCGCACGCTCCGTATTCATGCTCCCGATCAAAGGAAGGACCGCTACACCTTTTGTAATCGGAACAACCGGAACAGATAATTCCAACAAGGCCTGATTCGAATCCTCAAGGGTTTTTTGGTGATACTGTACATATGAAAGGCTGAACGCATAAACAGCTTCATCCAGAAGTGGATCGATCATGGCGATAGCATCGAAGATGGAATCGATCGACATTTGTTTTTCTTTTGCTTTAGCCTTTAAGGTATCCAATATAAGGGCCCGGAACATGCCTGTGCCTCGAAGTGCTTCATCCATCGACGCCCCCATGCTGCAGGCAATTTCGCCTGTGTTTCTTCCCCAATTATTGAATGTTTTAACAGCGGATGCTTTTTCAGGCTGCGCCACTAAAACATCGCCAAACATTTGAATGAAATGAATGCTGTATTCAAGAGATTGCTTCGTCTCTGTCTGCTCTTCATTAATCACATCTGTTTGATGCTGTTTTTTATAAACGATCCTCGCAATTTGCTCTTTTTGCTCAATCAGTTCTTCTCCAAGAACACGAATTTCATCGTTCACGGCACTTTCCTCCAGAAGTAAAATAGTTATAGGCACAAATATACACAATGTTTACCCTGTTTTTTTAAAAAATAAACAATTAATTTTTATGAATAAAATGAACATAATATTGACAATAAACGAAGGATAGCAGATTAATAGAAGAAACAAGAAAGGCATTGGAAGCCGGAAAGAAGGAAGATGGATGGCGACTTTTTTAAAAAAACCAAAGCTTCTTACTCAAATGATCGTTTTGATTTCAATAGTCGTTTGCTTAACGGTTATTTTTGTAAGCGCTATCTCATTGACGATGATTAATGATCTAACAGGTGAAGCACTGGGTAATCAGGCTATGACAGTGGCAAAGATGGCTGCTCAAAAAGATGCGATTATTGAAGCGTTTGATGAACCCGAACCATCCATTCATATCCAGCCGATCGCGGAAGAAATAAGAAAATTAACGGGTGCGGGTTATGTCGTGATCGGAAACATGGAAAACGTCCGTTATTCTCATCACATCGAAAGAAATATCGGGAAAACGATGGGAACAAGCAGTAGTCTGGCTATAGAAAAAGGAAAATCCGTTATTTATGAGGGTACCGGGATATCGGGTTCAGCTATTAAAGCAAAAACACCTATTTACAATGAAGACGGAGAAATAATTGGTGTTTCATCTGTCGGTTTTCTAACAACAGAAGCTGAGAAAAGAATGGACGAGTATCAATTTAAGCTTTTTGTTTTCGCTTTGTTTATTAGCCTCCTTGGTATAACGGGCGCCATTATTATTGCGAAGCGTGTAAAGAAATTGATTTTTGACCTTGAACCGGAAGAAATTTCATTTTTATTTAAGGAAAAAGAAGCGACGCTTGAATCGATTCGAGACGCGATTATTGCTGTGAACAACGATCATAAGGTGACATCGATGAATAAAAGAGCGAGGAAATTACTTCAGGGTCAGATTGAATTAGATGGAAGAGTATTGAATTCCCGCCTGGTTGATATGGTGAAATATATTATCGAACGAAGAGAAAGTGTCGTGCATCAACGGTTTCTATTTGGACATCACCTTTACATAGTAGACGGTTCTCCTATTTGGCAGAACAATACAACAATAGGCGCAGTTTTAACGATCCGTCCTGTTTCTGAAATTGAAAAAATGGAAGAAGAGATGTCGGCTGTTAAAAGCATTACGGATAATATTCGAGCACAAAACCATGAATATTTAAATAAACTAAATACAATATATGGGCTGATGGTTTTGGAGCAATATGATGAAGCGAGGGCCTTTATTTCAGGTGAAGTGAAGGAACGGCAGGATATGGTTGTCTTTTTAACTTCTTCGGTAAAAGATCCGTATATTGCTGCGTGTCTGCTTGGTAAAATTCATCGTTCAAAAGAATTAAAAGTGCAGCTCAACATTGATGAAAACAGCAATCTGTTTTGTATACCGCCTTCTTTTGATACGAAACTGTTTGTGACCGTTTTGGGCAATATCATTGATAATGCCATGGAAGCAGCAAGCCGTTTTAAAGGTGAAGAAGCAACTGTAAATGTTTCGTTTACTGACTTTGGCCATGAACTTATTTTTGATATCGAAGACAACGGTCCTGGTATTCCGCCAGAACAGCAGGAGGAAATTTTTACAGAAGGATTTACGACGAAGGATGGGGAAAATCATGGAATCGGGCTGGCAATTGTAAAAAATACACTACAGAAATTAAAAGGGGACATTTACATTTCTGAAGGACACTGTAATGGTGCTCAATTTACGATTACCATTCCAAAACTGTAAAACAAAAAAGGGGGCGTACATATCGTGAAACTCATAAACGTAATGATTATTGAGGATGATGAAACAACGATCAATATTTATAAAAAGTTTGTGCAAAAAGTGGATGGATTTCATATTATCGCATCTGCAAGTACCGGGAAGCAGGCGCTGGACTTATTGAATGTGTTTACCCCGGATCTTATTTTGCTTGATGTGTATTTGCCGGATATAAAAGGAACCGATTTGCTGTGGGAGATTCGAAAAGAAGTCCGGAGTGTTGATGTTATCATGATTACGGCAGCAAATGATGTACATACAGTCAGTGAGGCCATACGTGGCGGCGCCTTCAGTTACATGATGAAGCCGATTATGATTAATCAATTTTTATCTACGCTGGAACAATATAAAAAGACGCGGGATAAGCTGTCCCATTCAGCTGTCATGGAGCAAGGGGACGTCAATCGTTTTTTTGGCATTAAAAACTCCAGCAGCGGCGCGAATCATTTAGAACAGCCGGAAGAATTACCAAAAGGGATTGATAAACATACGTTGAAAAAAGTTCGTACACAAATGAAAAAAATGACAGGCAACATTAATGCGGAAGAAACGGCGAAAGCGATTGGTGCGAGTAACTCGACCGTCAGGCGGTATTTGGAGTACCTTGTTGCACGAGAAGAGGCAGAAGTAGACATCATTTACGGAACGATCGGCCGGCCGGAGCGAAGGTATCGAAATAAATAATGAGAGTGCCTCTAATTCCGTTCGTCACTTTACAAGTGATAACGCCGATTTATTTTGGCTAGCGCCGGAAAACATTTTTCCGGCGTTAGCCGCAGTGATTCCATCGGTATTAGAAATATTCCGGTATCAGCACTTACTATTTAAGCTTTAGTATAATGATGCAGGGGTTAACAAAAAAGTTGTTCCTAAAAGCCAATCTTCCTGGCTTTTGGCATAGTCCTGCTTGAATTATTTTTTTGCTTTTTGGCTCATGGCCATCCACTCATCAATCGTAAAAGACTGAATTTCTTTTTTTTCTGCTTGAATAGAAAAATAGCTGGAAATTGATAGATCAGCAGAAAGAAGGTGAGCATCGACTTCCTGAATTTGTTCAGGAGAAGAAGTGGTACGGCGCACCCATTCTGGATAGCCGAGTGTTTTTTTGCGAATTTCTTCCTTCACGACAGAAACGCCTGATTCACCAAGCCATTTTTTCCATTCTGAAACCGTGTAGCTGCGCACGTGACTATGATCCCGCAATGATTCAAGGCGGTTGACAAAAGAGTCCAAAACGTTATCCTCGGGAGCAATATTATCAATAAGGATAAACTGGCCGCCGGGCTTTAATACGCGTACGACTTCCTGCACAAACGCTTCTGGATTTGGAAAGTGATGGGCGGCAATTCGGCACGTAACGGCATCAAATGTATCCGGCAAAAAAGGAAGATTCTCTGCATCCGCTGCCACATAAAAAATGTTGTCGGCAGATTGATTCAAGTGCCGTTTTGCCGCTGCCAGCATTTCCACTGTTAAATCTGTTGCAAAAATATGAGCAGCATGAGGGGCCAGCGCTTTTGCTGTGTGGCCTCCTCCAGTTGCAATATCTAACACGACAGAATCCGGCTTGAGCTGCAGCCATTCGGTAAGGATAGCGAGATCTTTCCCTGTAGAATGCGTACGGCTAGTCACATATTGTTCAGCTGATTGGCCGAATTGTTTTTTTACTTTTTGTTTTGCTTCTTCCAACGGTCCTTTCAAAACAGATCCCCCTCTTAAGCGAGTTGAGTTTATTTTTGCATGTTAAGCGACTCTAAAATCTCCTGTACTAACACTTCCTGTTCAGCTAAGAAATCAGTGAATTCCTCAGAATTTTTATATCCGTCTTCCCAGCCGTTTGTCTGAAGGACTTCCTGCCATTCCGGTGTTTCGACCATTTCTGAAAGTGTTTTGTTCCAGTATTCAACTGCATATTCTGGCATTTCTTTTGGACCGAAAAGACCTCGCCAAATCGTGAACTCCGCATCAATTCCTGCTTCTTTATATGTTGGAATGGCTTCATATGTGCCTTTTAGTCTCTCAGGAGAAGATACGCCAAGCACACGGATTTTTCCTGCTTTTAAATATTCACCAGTGCCGGATATGTCTGTTGCAAGTACGTCAGCATTGCCACCGATCAGCGCGGTCATGGCTTCGCCGCCGCCATCATAAGAAAGATATTTGATTTTAGCTGCGTCAACGCCTGCTTTTACCGCAGGAAGCATAGCGACTAAATGATCCTGCGAGCCGGGAGATGAGCCGCCGGCCAATGTCAGGCTGTCCGGATTCGCTTTCAAATCATTGAATAATGAGGCTAAGTCTTTATACTTCGAGTCAGCTGGAACGACAATTGCGCCATAATCTTTTGTCAGCTGGGCGATCGGCGTTAAATCATTATAAGAATGCGGGCTGTTTCCTTCTTTTTTCAAATTATTAATAAGAAGCGGAACAGATGGGAGGAACAAGCGGTACGGGTCTGCCGGGTCCTGGCTGATAAAGTCGGCCAGACCCACTGCCTGACCGCCACCTGGCTTATTTTCAACCGTCATGGACTGTTCATTTAAACCAGTGTCGCTTAATACTTTCGTCAATGCCCGGGCGGTTGTATCGAGACCGCCGCCTGCTCCTGATGGCGCGTTAATCACGATTGGCTTCTCTGGATAAGCAGCTCCTTCTTCACTGCTGCCTCCGGACGAAGATGTAGTCGATTCACTGCATGCTGCTAAGCTGAGCGCAAGTACACCAGCTGTGAACAAGCTTCCCCATTTTTTTACGTTAAATGCTGTTTTCATTGTTTTACCCCCCCTTAAAATTGATAACGCTTTCATAAATGCATCGTACCATTGTCGTTTTAGTACGAACAGTTTGCCATCATTCATCTCATAAAAGTCATTAAAAGAAGTTAAGATCATTTTTTCCATGCTGGTTTGTTCTTTCGTAGAAAATATGATCGTTATTCAAGTTATGGATAAAAGCTTCTATCAAATCTTTTTTACTGGTACGTTTAGAAAGCGGTTACATTATAAAAGGATTTTTGGTGAAAGTGGAGGTGGATGAAATGAGTAAAACGTTTGACCGTTATGCAAGTATCGTCTTTATATTAATAGGAGTTCTTTTTATGGTAGAAAGCCGAAAAATAGCCGCCAGCTCCTATGGAAGCAACGTAGGACCTGACATCTTTCCAATTGGACTTGGCCTTTTATTGATTTTGTTAAGCATTAAACTTTTTATTGAAACAACAAAAATGAAAAAAGAAGAAGCAAAAGGAGAAAAGCCGGATTACAAACGGTTTTTAACCATTTTTGCGGCGGCGGTTCTTTACGTAGTGCTGCTGGAGCCGCTTGGATACGTGATCACGACATTTCTTTTTTTAGTCGTCGGGTTTCAGGTTTTGGAAAAAGGCCGCTGGCTGAAAACGATTTTAATTGCAGCAGGTTTTTCGTTTGGTGTTTATTATCTTTTTGTTCATGTGTTACAAGGGTCGCTGCCTGGTTTTCCAATTTAAATAAAAGGAGGTGCTGAGAAATGGATACATTACAGTTTTTAATGAATGGTTTCGGCATCGCGATGCAGTGGCAGAATTTATTGTTTGCTTTTTTCGGCGTGCTGATCGGCACGGCAGTAGGTGTATTACCTGGTATTGGTCCGATGAGCGGGGTGGCACTGCTTATCCCGATTACCGCGACATTGACGTCAGGGCTTGATCCGCAAAGTGCGGCGGCCAGTTCGATAATCCTGCTCGCCGGCGTTTATTACGGCGCGATGTATGGAGGATCGACAACATCGATTTTATTAAATACACCAGGTGAATCATCTTCTGTCGTGACTGCACTGGATGGCTATCAGATGGCGAGACAAGGAAGAGCAGGAGCAGCGTTATCAATTTCTGCCATCGGTTCGTTCGTGGCAGGGATTGTATCGCTTCTTGGTTTGACATTACTGGCTAAACCACTCTCGGAATTAGCTCTATCCTTTGGACCGGCTGAATATTTTTCATTAATGCTTCTTGGTTTGTGCGCGGTCAGCGGTTTAGCAGGAAGCTCGATTACAAAAGCATTGATCATGACGGTAGCTGGGCTGCTTTTGGCCACCATTGGTATGGATAATGTCTCAGGTGTTTCCCGGTTTACGTACAACAATGCGTATTTGTATTCGGGCCTTGAGTTTTTAACGATCGCAGTTGGTCTCTTTGCACTTGGTGAAGTATTCCGGACCATATTGGACCGGGACAAAGAGAATGGAAATATTACCAAGGTTGGACGTATTTTACCGACAAAGCAGGATATGAAAGAAAGCACCGCACCAATCGTCCGCGGTTCGCTTCTTGGCTTTTTTATCGGTGTACTTCCAGGAGCCGGTGCCACACTTGCTTCTTTTTTCTCTTATATTGCCGAAAAGAAAATAAGCAAACATCCCGAGAAATTCGGCCACGGTGCCATTGCGGGAGTAGCCGCGCCGGAATCGGCCAACAATGGTGCATCAGGAGGGGCCATGATTCCGCTTTTGACAATGGGAATCCCAGGTTCCGGAACGACCGCTATTTTGATGGGCGCACTCATTATGTATAACGTACAGCCAGGTCCGCTTTTGTTTGAAGACAATCCGGAAGTAGCGTGGGGACTGATTGCGAGTATGTTTATTGGGAATGTGATGCTGCTTGTGCTGAATATGCCGCTTGTAAAAGTATTTGCGAAAGTTATTGAAACGCCGGCTAAATATTTGCTGCCGATTATTATCGCGATTTCAATATTTGGCGTATATGCTGTTCAATTTAATACATTTGACTTAACGCTGCTACTCATTTGCGGACTGTTCGGCTATTTTTT
This sequence comes from Domibacillus iocasae, assembly GCF_001750285.1. Lineage (GTDB taxonomy): Bacteria > Bacillota > Bacilli > Bacillales > Domibacillaceae > Domibacillus > Domibacillus iocasae. The sequence continues at coordinate 93,291 of NZ_MAMP01000002.1, read as the reverse complement.
GACGAAAAACGATTATCCCGTTGCGCCGCTTGTTTTAGCTCTTGTGCTCGGACCGATGATCGAAAACAATATGCGCCGTGCGCTGACATCTTCAAACGGAGACTTTTCGGTATTCGTCACAAGTCCCGTTTCATTGCTTTTCCTTGTCATTGGCGCTCTCTGGATCAGCGTTCCGCTCATCATGAAAATGCGCGGCCGTTCAGTCATTATTAATGAAGAAGATTAAGGAGAGAAGAAATGGAACTCGGACCTACGTTTGCCCGTTTTGTGGTTGAATTAAATAAAACTGCTCAGCCGTTTCAATCCAGCATTGTGTTGAAAACAGACCATCGCAGCATCGATGTGAAAAGTATTTTAGGATTAACGCACTCCATTCTTACATCCGAAAAATTTCAGCTTGAAATTCACGGATCGGATGAAGAAAAAGCGAAGGAAGAAATGGTTCAAGTATTTCGGGACTTTCATATTCCGGTGGAAGTAAATTAGCATAAAAAAGGCTGACTCCATTTTCAAGTCAGCCTTTTTAGTCGTTCAACAAAATTATAGAACAAAACAATATTTCAAAAAAAAATCCCGGTTTCTTCCACAATAAAAGCAGGTTGATTTAAAAACAAAAAATCGTGATTGTAGAAGATGATCCGAAAATTGCCCTTCTGCAGCAATCCTATAACTAATACAAGCCGCCCTTTAAAGGGCGGCTTGTATATGCTTATGGCTTCAAGACCACTTTAATGCATTCATCCGCATGATCGTTGAACGTTTGATACGCTTCTGCAGCCTGTTCAAGCGGTATTTTATGCGTCACAATTTCTGTTGGATCAAACTCTCCTGCAGTAATTTTCTTAAACAGCTCCGGCATGTAGTGAATAACTGGTGCCTGGCCCATTTTAACCGTAATGTTCCGTTCAAACAAGTTACCAAGAGGGAACATGTTATACATCGATCCGTAAACGCCGGTCAATTGAATCGTACCGAATTTGCGCACGGATTTAATAGCGATTTGGATCGCGCTTAACGTACCGCCCTGCAATTTCAGTTTTTGCTCAATCGCTTCAACCGGCGACTTTTTACCATCCATGCCGACACAGTCAATGACAACATCAGCGCCGCCGTTTGTAATCTCTTTTAAATGGTCGCCCATGTTTTTGTAATCCGAGAAGTTAAAGGTTTCAACATTGTTCATCTGCTTCGCGTGCGCAAGGCGGTATGGCACGTGATCAACCGCGATGACCCGTTTGGCGCCTTTCATCCAGGCGAATTTCTGCGTCATTAAGCCGATCGGCCCGCAGCCAAGCACGATCACAGTATCACCAGCTTTCACACCGGAATTTTCAATGCTCCAGTAAGCAGTTGGCAGAACGTCGGACATAAACAGAAGGGCTTCATCTTCGAGCTCGCATGACTCAGGAATAACGAAAGGCATGAAGTTTCCATACGGTACACGTAAAAACTCCGCCTGGCCGCCCGGAAAGTTTCCATATCGTTCTGTAAAGCCGAAATAGCCGCCTGTATCAATATGAGGATTTGCGTTCGAATTGTCGCATTGGCTTTCCAGATCATTTTCACAGTAGAAGCAGTGGCCACAGGAAACATTAAACGGCAAAACGACGCGGTCGCCTTTTTTCACTTTTGTCACGTCAGGCCCCACCTCTTCTACAATTCCCATAGGCTCATGCCCAATTACGTAGTCTTCTTCTGCCGGCGGCAATGCTCCCTGATAAATATGTAAATCGGATCCGCAAATTGCCGTGGACGTAATTCGAACAATAATATCTTCCCGTTTTTGAATGGTCGGATCAGCTACATCTTTCACTTTCATGTTTTTGACACCTTGATATGTGACTGCTCTCATGAAAAAGAACCTCCTGTGTTTTTGGAATAGTCTTCTTTTACCCAGGAAATAAAAACATTATTCTGAAAAAGAGTAGTCTTTTTACTCATTTTCAATTACATTATCTTTTTCGCCTGCTATAGTGAAAAAAAAAAGAAAGTTTTTTTAGCGAAAGTATTAAAATGGAGAGGAGAAGAAAAAAATGAAAAACCTGCACCATTACCATATGTGGGCGAACGAACGAATGCTCGATCATATCTCTCAATTTCCTGATGTATTTAAAAAGCCGTCTGCTGGTCCTTTTTCAATGATTGCACGAACATTTGGCCATATATACGATGTAGACCAACTTTGGTTTGCCCGTATGAAGGGAACAAGTTTATTGGCAGTAGGGGAAACGGAATTTTCTAATGTGCAGGAAGCAAAAGAAGCGTTTGCTGCTTTGTATAAGAAAATGAGCCAGTTTTTAGCGCTTGAAACAGATGGGGATAGAATGATTTTCTATGAAAATACGGAAGGAACGTCATTTCAAAACACATTGTCCGACCTGGTGACACACGTTGTGAATCACGGGACATCTCACCGGGGCAATGTCGTGGTTATGCTGAGAGAAGCGGGATACAGAAGCTGTCCGACCGATTACATTTATTTTTTGCGCGACATAGAAAAAAGCAGAGCCTGATTGGGTCAGGCTCTGCTTTTTTAGCGTCGGTTTTTAAAATTTTTCAGTAATGTGTAAGCAGCGAATACAATAACGATGCCAATGATAATAAATAATAATCCTCTCATACAGACACATCCTTTCAGCAGACAGATACACTTTATGTATCCTTTTTTGTCATCATTCAAACATGATAGCGTTTTAAAGCAGCTTGAAAGGGTAAGAAAAGAGAAAGTAAGTCTAACGACAATGACTGGAGGCGGAACCTTGCTGAAAACCCGAACGGCTTTATTGACGAAAGAGGATATGGAAACATGTGAAGATCTGCCTTTATGGTTGAAGAACGAATACGCAACATTCCACCGAACGGTGATGGATCCCACGTTTCCTTGTTATTTCGGCATGAATGGTGAGCGAAAAGGCGAATTGAGGTATGGATATATTACACAAAAGGATTGGTCGAAGTTACCTGAAATTGTTGGTTCATTTCTCGAACTGTTTAAAGAACCTCCATTTGTTCGCCACGGTTTATTTTTATTCGTCGAGCCTTTTGAACAAGAAGGGGAGCTTGAACAGTACAGGGAACAATTTTGGTCCATTCTTCAATATTTACATGAACAGGATGATCAGGAGTGGCCTGCTGAAAGTCCAAAAGATCCGGATCATTACCTGTGGGATTTTCATTTCCATGGCGAGCCAATCTTTGTTTTTGGAAATACTCCGGCTTATAAACAACGGAAAACAAGGGATTTAGGCAATGCAATGGTACTTGGTTTTCAGCCGCGGAAAATTTTCAAAGGATTGACTGGAACGGAGCCTGGCGGAGTTATGTCGCGTGAAAAAGTGCGCGAACGGGTTGAAAAATGGGACCAGCTTCCGAAACATCCGGACATTAGCCACTTTGGTGATCCGACTCATAATGAATGGAAGCAGTTTTTCATCGGGGATGACAGCGAACCGATTTTAGGAAAATGTCCATTTCAACATAAATAATGAAGAAGAGGACTGCCGGATTATCAGGCAGTCCTCTTTTTGGATCTATTCTAAATTTGCATGGCGTCCGTACATATTGCCTGAGTCCATTCCGCGTTTCTCCATGATCTCTAAAATCAGCGAATCATAAAATAACAACAGAATTTGTTCAAACAAAGAACCCATTGGCTGGATCGATTTATTGCTTGTGTCGGCTTTCGTCTGGGCCGGAATCTCAATGACGATGTCAGCAAGCCGGCCGATCGATGAATTCGGCACAATCGTAATGGCTGCTACTGATGCGCCGATCGATTTAGCTTTCTCCGCCATTGCGACAAGGCTTTTTGTTTCACCGGAACCAGAGCCAACGATAAATAAATCGCCTTCTTCTACATTCGGTGTTATGGTTTCGCCAACGACGTACGGGTCTAAGCCGACGTGCATCATGCGCATCGCAAATGATTTTGCCATGAACCCGGAGCGCCCTGCGCCGGCAACGAATATTTTTTTCGCTTCGAGAATGCCATTCACAAGCTGTACAGCGTCCTCATCACGGATCAGGTCAGCTGTTGTTTGAATCTCTTGTAAAATGCGTTCCAGTTGCTTTGTCATTAAGCGTGAACCGCTTCTTTGATTAATTTTTGCATTTCTGCCGCTGCCGCTTTTTTATCGTCTTTGCTTGTGATGCCGCCGCCAACGATAACGAGGTCTGGCTGTTCTTTAATCACTTCAGGAAGTGTCTCAAGCTTGATTCCGCCAGCGATAGCTGTTTTTGCGTTTTTCACAACGCTTTTAATTGTGTGCAGGTCTTCAAATGAGTTTTGGCCAACTGCCTGCAAATCGTAGCCAGTATGCACGCAAATGTAGTCAACGCCAAGTGCGTCAAGTTCTTGCGCACGTGTTTTAATGTCTTTAACCGCAATCATATCAACAAGAATTTGTTTGCCTTGTTTTTTCGCTTCTTCTACTGCGCCTTTAATGGATGCATCTTCTGCTTGGCCAAGAATTGTAACGATATCAGCGCCGGCCGCTGCCGCTTGTGATACTTCATAGCCTGCCGCGTCCATAATTTTAAGATCCGCAAGAACTTCTAAGTTCGGGAACGCTTCTTTCATTGCTTTTACTGCGTGAAGGCCTTCGTTAATAACAACCGGTGTACCGATTTCCACAACATCGATGTGCTCCTGTACTTCTTTCACAAGCTCAATACCTTCTGGAATGTTTACTAAGTCAAGTGCTAATTGTAATTTCATGTTTGTCTCTCCTTTTTGTTTGGTCTCCTGTTCATTGTAAAACATTGTCGAAAAAAAAAGAAGTACGCACTTTAAAAACATATAGTGATAAAAAGTATACTGTATAGAAGCCGAGGGGATTTCAAAAAGAAAAACCCGCAGAGTATATTCTGCGGGTTTTTCCGTAACTTATTCATCAGCCCCTGTTTTCAAGTCAGGCTCTTCCCAGTTTTCTTCAACGAACACTTTATAATTTTTTCCCCAGTCGTACATGGACTTAAGGATTGGCATTAATGTTTTCCCCTGCTCTGTTAGAGAATATTCCACTTTTGGAGGAACAACCGGATAGACTTCACGGTGAACAATAAAGTCCGATTCCAGTTCGCGAAGCTGATTGACTAGCATCCGCTGTGTGATGCCTGGCATGAGTGATTTCAATTCATTAAAGCGTTTTGTGCCTTCGTTCCCTAAATGCCACAAAATCAGCATTTTCCATTTGCCGCCGATTACAGCAAGCGTTAATTCTTTTTCACAATTAAATTCCTTTGCGCAAACATGTCCCATATTACCGCCTCCAAAATTTTAACAGTATATTTTTTGATACTATATGAATTATAAGTGCGTACTTACTTTTATTAATTATACGAAATATAATCATGAATGTACACAAGAAAGCCAATACTAACGAGGGCCTTATTATAAAGTCGTTAAAAACAGCAGGAGGAAGATGTAATGAATAACATGACGATTTCCAATCATCATAATCGTGAGAACACTGCTTTTACTGATCCAGTAACATTGAAAGTGAGTCCGATGACATTTGTTTTGTTTGGGGCAACAGGGGATTTGGCGAAAAGAAAAATTTTCCCTGCATTATATAATTTATTTCTGGATGGAAAGATGCCTGATTCTTTTTCAATTATTGGTCTTGGGAGAAGAGAGTGGTCAGATCAGAAATTTCAAACACATGTGGAGGAATCGATTCGATCTTTTTCCAGACGTATTATGGAAGACAACCCAAAAATGAATCAATTTCTTCATGCATTTCATTACAGTGCTGTGGATATAACAGACCAGCAGGCATATACTACGCTGCTGAATGATATCCAAAAACAGGAGAACGAGTTAAGCATCCCTGAAAACCGGCTGTTTTACTTATCGGTTGCACCTGATCTTGTAGATACCATTACAGCAAATATTAAGAGCAGCGGACTTGGTTCGGTAAATGGATGGAAGCGGCTCATTATCGAAAAACCGTTCGGGCATGACCTGGCATCTGCGCGGACCTTAAACGCAAAACTCAGTGAATCATTTGAAGAAAAGGAAATTTACAGAATTGATCATTATCTCGGGAAGCCAATGGTTCAAAATCTTGAAGCACTGGTATCTGCTAATCCAGCTCTTGAGGCTTTGTGGAATAGGGACCATATAACCAATGTACAGATTACGGCCAGCGAAACGGTTGGTGTTGAAGAAAGAGCCGGTTATTATGATCGAGCTGGTGCTATACGGGATATGGTTCAAAATCATTTGCTACAGCTGATCATGATGACAGCCATGCATTTGCCTGAAGATAGCGATGCGGAAAAGGTCAGAGCGGAAAAAAGAAAGGTAATGGAATATCTTCGTCCGCTGCAAAAAGAAGATGTTGAGGCAAATGTGATCCGAGGCCAATATGGACCTGGGGAAATTTTAGGTGCTCCTGCAGGTGGTTACCTTGAAGAGCCCGGGATAGAGGCGTCTTCAAGAAACGATACATTTATCGCGGCCCGTTTATGGGTGGATAATGATTTTTGGGCGGGTGTTCCGTTTTATATCCGTACAGGAAAAAGAATGAAGGATAAATCGACACGAATCGTGATTGAATTTAAACATTCGGGAAAAGTGGATGCCGCCCCTAACTTGTTAACGATAGACATTAGTCCATTCGAGGGCGTCTCATTTCAATTAAATATGAAAAATCCATTTAATAATCAAATTGAGCCTGTTGTCATCGATTTTTCAGCCAATTCAAAAGACGTGCCGGAAGCATATGAACTTTTATTGTCAGATGCTTTACGCGGCAACCCGACATTTTTTGCGCATTGGAAAGAAGTTGAATTGTCATGGGAATGGGTTCAGCCCATTTTAGATGTATTCGAAGAAGACAAGGTTCCTCTTCATGTGTACCCGGCAGGATCGATGGGACCGGATGCCTCTCAGCAATTATTAAAAGAAGATGGATTTAGCTGGTGGGATCACGTATATGAGCAAAACAAGTAGACAGGAGACGAAGGACATGAAAGTTGGATTAGTTGGTTTAGGAAAAATGGGCTTGAATATCGGAAAAAATTTAATCGATCATCAATACGAAGTGGCCGCGTTCGACTTGAATGAACAAGCGGTTGAAGAAATGAAAAAATATGGAGCAGAGGGAGCATCCAGTTTAGCTGCACTTGTCCAATCATTGCCGCAGCCAAGGGTTCTTTGGATCATGGTGCCACATGCGGTTGTTGACTCTGTCTTAAGTGATATTAAGCCTTTGCTGCATGAAGGGGATATCATCATTGAAGCTGGGAATTCACATTATAAAGAATCCATACGGCGTTCTGAACAGTTGAAAGAAGCCGGTGTCCATTTTATGGATGTCGGGACATCGGGCGGTATGGCCGGAGCCAGAAATGGAGCTTGTTATATGGTCGGAGGAGATCCAGAAGCCTGGAAAACGGTTGAACCACTTTTTCGGGATACGGCGGTGGAAAAAGGATACTACTATGCAGGGAAATCAGGCAGCGGCCATTTCTTGAAAATGATTCACAATGGAATCGAATATGGGATGATGGCAGCAATCGGTGAAGGTTTTGACGTTTTGGAAAAAAGTGATTTTGATTTTGACTATGAACAAGTAGCCAGGGTTTGGAATAACGGCTCGGTCATTCGGTCATGGCTAATGGAGTTAACAGAGAGTGCTTTTTCAAAGGATGCGAAGTTAGAAGAAATTAAAGGCGTGATGCATTCTTCCGGTGAAGGCAAGTGGACGGTTGAAACCGCGATGGATTTACAAACAGCCACACCTGTCATCGCGATGTCGCTGCTGATGCGCTATCGTTCGATGGAAACAGACACATTTACCGGAAAAGTGGTTGCTGCTCTGCGAAATGAATTTGGCGGCCACAGTACAGAAAAAGCAGTAAAATAAATATAAAGCCGTTCTGCTTATTCAGAACGGCTTTTTTGTTTTTTGTGCTGTTCATTATACTGACAGGTACGATAGAATGATGAATGACAAAACATATTATCAGGTTTATTTGTATTGAAGTTCTTGAATGAACTGACTTTTGTGAAAAGAGAGGACGAATCATATGAACATTGCAACAATTGGGACGAGTACCATTACGGAGCGATTTGTTGATGCGATTGGCAAAACAAATGCGCTGACGTTTGCCGGGGCGTATTCACGTACGGCAGACAAAGCGGAAAAACTGGGGGCGCCGCGAATCTTTACTGATCTTAAGGACCTGGCTGATGATGCATCCATCGACGTTGTCTACATCGCTTCGCCCAATTCGCTTCACTTTGAGCAGGCACTTTTTTTGATGAAGCATAAAAAGCATATTATTTGCGAAAAACCAATGTTTTCAACGTCTGTAGAACTGGCGGAAGCCTTTAAAACAGCAGATGAAAACAATGTATTTTTATTCGAAGCGTTCCGGAATTTATATACGCCGAACCACGACCGATTAAAAGGCGCCATCGAGAAAGTCGGCCCGGTCCGCCATTCATTTTTACAATACATGAAATATTCATCTCGTTACGACAACGTTTTAGCAGGAGAAGAGCCGAATATTTTCTCACCTAAGTTTTCAGGCGGTGCTCTCGTTGATTTAGGTGTGTATCCGATCAGTCTGGCCGTCTCATTATTCGGAAAACCAGAAAAGATATCCGCACATGTGACGATGCTGCCAACGGGTGTGGATGGCAGCGGCTCGGTTATTCTCGATTACGGCACGCATACATGCACAACAATGTTTTCAAAAATCACGGATTCTTATTTGCCGGGTGAAATCAGCGGAGAAAACGGAACAATCGTCATTGATCACGTCGCGCCAATTTCAAGCATTGAGTTTAGCAGCCGTCTTTCCGGTGAAAAAGAACAGCTGGCTATTACGGAAGAAGAAAACGACATGATGTATGAAGCGGAAGCCGTTGCTTTAGCTATTGAGTCAAATGATCGGAAAATGTACCAGGATTACCGGAATGTTAGTGAAATTGTTCTTCAGATCACAGAAGAGGCCCGAAAGCAAAATAAGATTGTTTTTGGGGCAGAAGCAGAATAAGAAAAAACGTGTTTACCGCTCTTTTTTTAAGGGCCAGGTAAACACGTTTTTTTGATGGGAAAAATGAGCCAACGGTTTATCGCTCAAAACATGATGCGGTAAAAAGGACGGTGCTGTTTGATCATAAATAACACATGCGGCTTCTGTCACACGCCAGCGGTTATGGTGTATATCTCCGCGGAAAACCTGGCTGCCTTTTTGCACCCAAAAGCAGTAGCGTTCCAGGAGCCACCAGTCCAAGGTCCCTTCTTCCGGCAGGAAAATTGGGGAAGAAGGAGAATAAGACGCTCGAAACCATTCCGGCATTTTTCTAGACCCCAGGCACTCAGACTGAAAATAAACGGTATTATTTTGTACGGACATCTTCATCTGTACATGGTGATAAGGGAGAAAGGAAGCCGCTCCTGCTCCAATCACAATCGGCCACTTATCCGCACCAAGACTGAAAAAATAAATACCAGGGATGCCATTGTACGTGACGTAGGTCCGTATATTTAATTCCAAATACGAATGGTAAAAAGGAAAGGGCGGCAAACCATGCAGCCGGGTATTCCGGGCTAAAAAAGGAACAATACTGATCCAGGCTCTGCCCTGAAACAAATCGAGTGAAAAAGCGGTCGGGATATGGGACGCCAAAATCTTTTCAGAGACTGGCCAATGAAGAAAAAGCATGTAATCCCAGCGCTGTTTCAGTACCCATGGAGAAGCGGGAAGCGGAAAAGGGCGTTGACTTGTTTCTTTAAATTCTAAAGGCAATCCATAAAGCTCCTTTCCGCAGTCATTAACGCTTTAACGCGTTCCTTTGTCAAGGTCTAACTCCAATTCATTTTCTTCTTTTTTCGGTTCTGATGCTTTTTCTAAAAGAGCCGTCAACTTTTCATTTGAATCTTCCACCCACGGTTTCATTTTTTCCGTGTCCGGACTGTCTTTTTTTGTTTCATCGATCAGCGGGTACAGGCTTCCTTCAATCGCAGCATAATCTTCCGGATATTGTTCTTCAATTTCCGCTTCGGCTAAATCCCAATGTTCTTCCAAGCTTTTGCCGGTTTCTTGAATGTCTTCACTGCTTTCGGAAGAATCAATGTGCGTTTGTAATTTTATGAGCGTATTTTGGACATTTTGAATTTTACTTGGTAAATCACGTGCTGTTTCCTCGATCGTGTCTGTTTCTGTATCCAACACAGGCTGTTCACTTTCGTCTGTTCCGCATCCGGCAGCCAGCATTCCTGTTAATAAAAAAGAAGCCGCAGTATAATAAGGTTTTTTCATGGAGACTCTCCTTTATATTCTTTTCTTACTAATATTGACGAATGAAACAGTTTTAAACATATTTTTCATACCGTTTGACCTTTTAACAGACGGGTAAAAAAAAGAGGAAAGGAGAGAGCTGCTATGGCATTTGATTATTCACTTGATTTCGACAACATTGATTTTCGGAAAGAACCGGAAAAATACCGTGTCGGCCGGGGGGAGCAGGGGGTACTGATGGTAGAACCGTATAAAAGTGAAATTCTGCCGCATTGGCGCTTTAAAACGCCGGACATTGCAAAAGAATCGTCTGAGAAAATTTATGATCTGTTTCTTAAATATAAAAAAAACGATGATTTTGTTGGCATGGATATGACCCGGAAGTTTTTGCAGATGGGGTATACGCGCGCACGCCGCTACACGAATTACAAAGGCGGGCGGAAGTACGATAAAGAAGGAAATGTAAACGAAAGAAATATTGATGATGAAAAAGCAAAATCCGCGGCTATTTTCGAAGTGAAATGGAAAAAGGTACGCGAAGATGAGGATTATTTAAAGCTGAAAAAAGCGCATCAGAAAAAGTATGGCTAAACATTCCTTTATTTCACAAGAAGATAAGGTAAAGGATTTTCTCAATAAAATAGCCTGTAAACAGGAGATTTTTGAAAAGAAATGACCGGCTTCAAAAAGAAAGCCGGCCATTATTTTATTATCCTTGTGCTTTGAATGAAGGATTAAGGATTACTGACCGTTTTTTCGATGGAACCCTTTTGCATAGTAAACCGCTGTTAAAGAGATGAGCCAGAGCGGACCGATAAACAGCGCTATTCTAGTATCCGGACTAAATCCCATCACAATAATTACTCCTGCAAGGAAAGCGAGCGACAAATAAGATGTATATGGGAAAAACGGAATTTTATACTTTAACTTTTTTTGCTCGTGGGGCTGCAGGCTTTTCCGGTAACGGATTTGAGAAAGCAAGATGATAGCCCATGTCCAGATAGCGCCGAATGTTGCAATACTTGTTACCCACGTGAAAACTTTGGCAGGCACCAGATAATTCAAAAGAACCCCAATCAACAAAACAGACGCAGAAGCTAAAACCGCTTTACCCGGCACACCATTTCCTGTGAGCGTTTTGTAAGAAGCGGGCGCTTCTTCATGCTCCGCGAGATTAAAAAGCATCCGTCCTGTACTGAAAATTCCGCTATTGCAAGAAGAAAGAGCGGCCGTCAGCACGACAAAATTGATGATGCCGGCCGCTGCAGGAATACCGATTTTTTCGAATGTCATCACAAAAGGACTTCCTTGTGTGCCAATTTCAGTCCACGGATAAATGGACATAATGACAAATAAAGCACCCACATAAAAGATCAAAATTCGCCAAAAAACAGAGTCAATCGCTCTCGATAAAGATTTCTCCGGATTTTTCACCTCACCGGCTGTAACCCCAATCATTTCAATGCCAAGATAAGCAAACATAACCATTTGCAGCGACAAAAGGATTCCTTCGATGCCGTTCGGGAAAAAGCCGCCGTGGTCCCACAAATTGCTGATGCCGGTTGCGACGCCGCCATTTTCGATGCCAAATACAATCATCAAGACACCGATTAAGATCATAAAAAGAATGGCTACAATTTTAATAAGTGCAAACCAAAATTCTAATTCTCCGTATGCTTTTACAGCTAGAAAGTTAACCGTTGTCATAATGATAAGTGCACTTAATGCCCAAATCCAGGCGGGAACATCAGGGAACCAGAGGCCCATATAAACGCCGACTGCTGTGATTTCTGCCATACATGTAACAACCCATAAAAACCAATAATTCCAGCCTGTTATGTAACCAGCAAGAGGCCCCAGGTAATCACGGGCATATTTGCTGAATGAACCAGCAACCGGTTTTTGAATGGCCATTTCGCCAAGTGCCCTCATAATAAAGAACATAATCATACCGCTGAATGCGTACGCGAGTAAAATGCCGGGACCGGCCAACTGAATGGCGGTAGCTGAGCCTAAAAATAGCCCGACTCCGATGGCTGCCCCGAGTGACATCAGCGTAATATGTCTTTCTTCCAATCCACGGTGCAATTCCGTTTGCCCGTTTTGTTTAGGTGTTAGTTTCTTTGAGTCTAGTTGTTGTGTCATGATGTTCTTCCTTTCCTTAAAATAGAGCTAAAAATGGAAATAAGTATTTTGTGCTGCTTCAAGAAATTAACACACCTACTCATTTTAGCGTTGAGCAGTTTTGATTTGCAAGGAAAAAAGCAGTAACCTTCACTTTATTCCACGCACAGAATGGCTCTTAAATGAACATCAAAATGGCTGATGCCAGAAGAATATTGATTTGTTAACACTTTCTTTTTTCTGATCGTGCTCATTTTAACCCTCATTTTCCAAAAAATATTTGTGGGAAAATCAAAATTTTTTCGGGTTATTTGGTTATAAAAACAAAAAGCGAAAGAAATTTTCAAGAGACAGGCTCTGTTGTTTTACCTGCTTGATGGAATATGTAACCGGCAAGTTTTGAAAAAAGGGTTTGAAAAATGGAAAAAGCACCGGTTGTAAACCAGATGCTTTTTTTAAAAAGATAAATAGCGTTTGTATGAAATTGGCGTGAAGGTACCGCTGTAAAAATCCGGCTATCAATGATCCTGCCGAAACCAGCCCTTGCGCCAGAAAAAAACAAACATCGTGACAGAGATGCCCGCCATAACGCCAAGGACAATAAAGTAGCCATACCGCCAGTGCAGCTCAGGCATATGATCGAAGTTCATTCCGTAAACACCGGCGATGAACGTGAGTGGCATAAAAATCGTCGTGATAACGGTCAGTGTCATCATGATGCTGTTCATCCGGTTTGAATTGACGGATAAGTAGCTGTCCCGCATATCTTTCGTCAGCTCCCGGTTGGATTCAACGATTTCAGTCAGCATAAGCAAATGATCATAAATATCTTTAAAATACACTTTGCTTTTTTTTGTTAGCTGAATACGCTCTGAGTTAAGAACGCGATACAAAAGCTCCCGCATCGGAAAAACAATCCGGCGCAGCTTCAGCAATTCTTTTCGGATATCAAATAAGTCATCTGTTTTGAGCTGGTCCGCATCTTCCGCTTCAAGCTGAATTAAGCTGTCTTCGATTTGATACACACTCGGGAAAAAATAATCGACGACTTTATCGAGAAGATGATATAAAATCTGAACCGGATTTAAGCTTTTTATTTTTTTCGCATCAAGCAGCCGGTCCCAGACCGTATCGACTTCAATGGATTTTTTGTGGTGAAATGTCACGATAAAATTGGCGCACCAAAAAATATCGATCTCTTCCGGATCAAGTGTTTTCCGGTTAATGGACTGAATGATCATGAAGCTGTGATTGTCGTAATAATCAAGCTTTGGCCGTTGAATAAACTGCAGGCAGTCTTCAATCGCAAGCGGGTGAAATGCAAAAAAGTCCTGCAGGATTATCGTTTCTTCATCGGTAGGCTGATCAAGATCCACCCAATACCAGAGAATGTTTTCCCCGCGCAGTTCCTTAAGAGGGATATTATGTAAAACCGTTTGATCGATTGTAATCGCGGCCGTACGAATCATGCAAAATCACCTTCTTTTTTGTTTAAAGTCTTTAACAGTATACAGGAAAAAGAAATGTTTGTGATGTACCACACACGGGAACAGATGTAAAAGTCTGTCACTTAAATAAAAGGAGTGTCTTATTCATGTTTATTGAAACAGCGAAAGGCGTAAACCTTTTTGTAAATGATGTGGGAGCAGGAACACCCGTGATTTTCCTGCACGGCTGGCCTGTGAATAATAATATGTTTGAATATCAGCTGAACACACTGCCGGCAGAAGGAATCCGTTACATCGGTGTAGATATGCGCGGCTATGGCCAATCAGATAAGCCATGGGACGGGTATGACTACGATACGATGGCGGATGACGTGAAAGCGATCATTGATGAACTCGGTGTCAAAGATGCGGTTCTTGTCGGTTTTTCGATGGGGGGCGCGATTGCGATCCGCTATATGGCGCGCCATAACGGTCATGGTATTGCCAAATTAGTATTAGCAGGCGCCGCAGCACCTGTTTTCACACAGCGCAATGATTATCCGTACGGTTTAACGAAACAGGAAGTAAATGATATCATTGATTCTGCGTGTAAAGATCGTCCGGCCATGCTCGAAAACTTCGGCGGTATGTTTTACAGCAGCAAGCCGAGTAATCCATTTAATCAGTGGTTTATGTCACTTGGCCTTCAGGCGGGCGGACATTCAACGATTAAGTCAGCGGTTGCGCTTCGGGACGAAGACTTACGAGGGGATTTAGATAAAGTGCTCGTGCCGACTGTTATTTTCCACGGAAAAAATGATAAAGTATGTCCATATGAATTTGCAGGTGAAATGAATAAAGGCATTGCGAATTCACGAATCGTTCCGTTTCAAAACAGTGGACACGGTTCATTTTATGATGAACGGGAAAAATTCAATCAAGAGCTGCTCGTTTTTTTGAAAAGTTAATATAAATGAAAGAGTGTAGAAAATTGAAAGCCTTTGTTGATCGAATTTGGATCAATGAAGGTTTTTTTGGGTATGGATGAATACGAGAAGGAGGGGACCATGTGGAAAAGAATTATTCGGATTTAGCCGAAACAGCGATTCAGTCCATTGAGAAAATAGCAGGGACACACCCGGGCTATCGACGTGCGCATGCAAAAGGAAGCTATTATGAAGCTGTTTTTACACCAAATGGACAAGCAATTCCGTACACAACAGCGGCTCATTTGCAGCAAGAGCCTGTGAAGGCCATTGTCCGTTTTTCAGACAGCTCTCCAAGTCCAAAAATGATGGACGGGTTGTCACCCGTGAAAGGCATGTCTGTTCAATTTCAATTGCCAAATGGACAGGTGACATATTTAGTCAGCGTAACCGTACCGGTCTTTTTAACAAAAACCCCGGAAGCTTTTGTAGAAATCATCCGGCTCACAGCCCAAAAACCGGGTCCACGGGATTTGGTTAAAATGTTTATGAAATACCCGGAAAGCAAAGCGGCGTTTCGCATTATAAAGCACATGAAACCATTTCTCAGCTACTCAACAAGCTGCTATTATCCCATTCATGCTTTTTACTTTGTAAATGAACAAGGGAAGCGGCAGGCGGTCAAATACAAATGGGTACCGGATGAAACGTTTAGTTTAGAAGCGAAAAAAGAATCGGCCGTTCATGCGATGGACTACTTAGAAAAAGAGCTGGACGAGCAGCTGCCGATCGGTTTTACTTTATACGTTACCCTTGGAGAAGAAGGAGATCTTGTCGATGATTCGACAGCCTCCTGGCCAAAAGAACGGACAACATTCGCCATCGGTCACCTTGACATAAACGGGAAAATAGAGCATCCCGATGATCAGATTGTATTTGATCCGACCGTTGTTCCAGCCGGGATTGAATGTACGGATGATCCTGTTTTGCATGCTCGCCGCGATTTCTATGCCGCCTCATTTAAACGTCGAATAAAAGGTCTGTAACATAAATGAAATACAAATGACTCGAAAAAAACGTTAAAATGATACCAATGAAACCGATGTAATGGTTAAAAGCGACATATTTTTTGAATGGAGGCAACAATGTGAAAAAGTGGATGACGTTTGTCTTGGCATTTTGCATGATTTTTTCCCTTTTTAGTATTCAGGCTCCTGCGCAGGCTGCAGGGTTTACCGATGTTCCGTCACGTGCTTTAAATGAAGTGAATTATCTTGTTCAGGGCGGGGTTGTCCAAGGTTCTTCACCGACTGTGTTTAATCCGGATCAAACAATTACAAGAGCGGAAGCCGCGGCTTTTGTCGGGCGGGCGATTCAGTTAAATGGTACAAAACGCCAGACACGGTTTAATGACGTTGATCCGGGAAGTTTTGCGTCTGGATATATCGAGTCGATTGCTGCCAAAGGGATTATGTCTGGTGCTTCCAATGGGAAATTTTCTCCTGGAAAACTCGTTACACGCGGAGAAATGGCTGTTATCATTG
The DNA here is from genome assembly GCF_001750285.1 of Domibacillus iocasae. Taxonomy (GTDB): domain Bacteria; phylum Bacillota; class Bacilli; order Bacillales; family Domibacillaceae; genus Domibacillus; species Domibacillus iocasae. The sequence goes on along the minus strand of NZ_MAMP01000002.1, from coordinate 77,010 downwards.
CCAAAGCGTTTGGTCATACGGGAAATGCGGAAACAGCGCTTATGAATCTTGGCATTGCCAGTGGAATGGGTAATGGCTCATTTGGTTCTGCACAGACAATCACACGCGCCGACTTTGCTGTTTTTTTAGCTCGCGCCATTAATCCGGCATTTCGTTTAAAACAAAATATTACATTTTCTTCAAATATGAAATCTACTACGAATGGTTTGAATATACGCACAGGACCGTCTACGTCTTATCCGTCCGTTGGAAAGATTGCGGCGGGAACGTCTGTAACAGGAGCATTTTTAGTTGGCGGCTGGATGTTTGTAAAGGCGGGAAATACGACTGGATTTATTAGTATGTACTATTTAACAGGTTCTTCTGGTTCAGGAACAGTAACGCAGCCGACAACACCGCCGTCAACAGGTACAGACTCCCGTCTTCAAAGTCAAACAATTATTATCGATCCGGGACATGGCGGGACAGACCCTGGTGCTGTAAATGGCAGTTTAAGAGAAAAAGATGTTGTACTGAACGTTGGCTTGAAAGTGAATAAGCTGTTAGAACAGACACCGTTTAAAGTGAAAATGACGAGATCAACAGATACTTTTATTAAACTGACTGACCGCTCTACTTTTGCAAAAAACAATAAAGGCAATGTTTTTGTCAGCATCCATGTCAATTCAGTTAACTCGAGCAGCACGAGTGGAACTGAAACGTTTTATTATGCGGCAGGAAATCCGCACGTATCGGACAGCAAACTGCTTTCATCTAAAATTCAGGCGCGGATGCTTGAAGCCTGGAATTTAAAAGACCGTGGTATTAAAAAAGGAAATTTTTCTGTCCTGCGTGAAAACAATATGCCGGCAGCGCTTGCTGAACTTGGCTTTATCTCAAACTCAAGTGACGCGGCAAAAATGACGAATGAAGCAGCGCTTTCGAAAATGTCAATCGCTATCTATAACGGAATCCTTGATTACTATAAAGCAAAAGGATACGATATCAACAAACTTTATAAATAAGAAAAAAGCCTCCATTTTATATTTGGAGGCTTTTTTTAAAAATTTAAGGAGGATCTAAATGGTTCGTATTCAAAAAACTGGATCGTTGTATCAGCTTTCGTTTATGCCTTCCTTTTTCCCGGTAAATTGCTACATTGTTGAAGAGGAAAAGTCTCTCACGTTAGTAGATGCGGCTCTGCCATTCAGTGTGAAAGCGATTATGAGCATGGTGAACAAGCTGGAGAAGCCGATTGAGCATATCTTGTTAACACATGCTCATGAAGACCACATTGGAGCTGTTGATGCGTTAAAAACCATTCTGCCTGATGTACCCGTTTTCTTATCTGCTCGTGACACAAGACTGCTCGAAGGAGACCTCTCCATCGACCCCAAAGAACCACAAAAGCCGATTAAAGGGGGTGTGCCGAAAAGAATGACTGCCCGTCCGGATGTACGGTTAAAAGAAGGTGACCAGATCGGTTCATTGGAAGCAATCTTTACACCCGGCCATACGCCCGGGTCGATGTCATTTTTGGACCATCGGAACGGTTATCTTATTGCTGGAGATGCGTTTCAAACGAGAGGCGGTCCGGCTGTCAGCGGAACAATAAAACCGTTTTTCCCCTTTCCGGCGCTCGCGACATGGGATAAAGCGACAGCCATTGAAAGTGCCAAACGGATTCAATCCCTTGAACCAACATTGCTTGCTGTCGGGCATGGCGATATGATTAGCGAACCTGAACACGTTATTCGCCAGGCGATTGGGGAAGCTGAAAGAAAATTAAAGAGAAAGAAGTAAGCGAAGCAGATTGATGCTTCGTTTTTTTCACGTTTGCTAAATAAGAGAAGCCCCTTTATAATGAGTGTATCGAACGTTTGTTTTATTGATCGGAGGGAAATTGATGCAGGCGATTATTGCTGAAAAAGCGTCACAGGCGCAGGCGCTGGCTGCCCCGTTTCGCCATGTGAAAAAGGGGACGTATATTGAAATCGCGCCTTGTGAAACATTTCAGGAAGGGGCAATGGTTGCGTGGTGCAGCGGCCATTTGTTTGAGATTGTGCCGCCGCATGAAATGGACCCAAAGTTAAAACGATGGCAGCTGGAAACGCTGCCGATGATTCCGGAAACGTTTAAATATAAAGTGATTCCGTCAAAAACAAGCCGTTTTAAAGCGGTTAAAGAGATCATTAAAAATCCGGCTGTAACAGAAATTATTGCGGCCGGTGACCCGGCACGTGAAGGGGAATTGATCGTGCAGCTTGTCGTCCGCATGTCCGGCATTAACAAGCCAATGCGCCGGTTATGGGTCAGCAGCTTGACGCCAAAAGCAGTGGAGCAGGCATTTTTGAATTTGCGTCCTATTGAAGAAACGATGCCGCTTTATCATGAAGCCATGGCCCGAAGCTATGCTGATTGGCTGATCGGAATGAATGCAAGCCGCGCCTATACGCTGCTTATTCAATCGAAAATGAAAGGAGCAGGGCGTGATGTATATGCAGTTGGCCGAGTTCAGACTCCTACGCTCGCTCTCGTTGTAAAGAGGGAACGTGAAATTCTTGATTTTGTATCTAAGCCATTTTACGAAGTAACGGCAATGTTTAATATGGATGGAGCTGTTTATGAGGGCAAATATACAAAAGATAAAGAAACGCGTTTTGATCAAAAAGAAGATGCCGAAGCGATTCGTGATGAATGTGTTGGGAAAGAAGCAGCTGTCGTTAAAGTGAAAACAGAAAATAAACAGGTGCCGCCGCCTGTTCTCCACAGCTTATCCACATTGCAGGCTCTTGCGAATAAGCGATTTAATTTTTCACCTAAAAAGACGCTTGAGGTTACACAGGCTCTTTATGAAAAGTCGTATGTAACGTATCCGAGGACCGACAGCAATCATGTGAATCCGGAAGAAGCAGCGGCTTTTCCGGATATTTTAAAGAAGCTGTCCCATCTTGCGCCTTATGAAAAATGGGCGTCCGAAATAACTCGTTCAGTGATGGTAGATAAGCGGTATGTGGATGCCAAAAAAGTAAGCGACCACTATGCAATCATTCCAACAGAGAAAGTGCCTTCGCTTCATTCATTAAGCGGCGATGAGCAAAAGATTTACGATATGATTGCAAGATCACTCATTGCCGCTCATTATGGCCCGGCTGTATTTGCGCACTCAAGTATTCAAACGAATATTGGCTCGCACGTCTTTTTGACGAATGGTAAGCGGCTGCTCCAGCCGGGCTGGCGTCCTGTTTTATTTGAAAACGAAAAAGAAGATGTACTGTTGCCTGATGTGAAGGAAGGGCAAAGGGGCATTGCCGATGACGTGAAAGTAATAGAAGGAAAAACAGTTCCGCCTAAGCGGTATACAGAAGGTGAACTCATTACTGCAATGAAAAATGTCGGGCATGGAATGGAAGATAAAGAGCTTGGTAAAGTACTAAAATCCGTTTCCGGGCTTGGAGAAGAAAGCACACGCTCCAACATCCTTGAACGGCTGAAGCAGCTGGATTATATGAAGATCGAGCAGCACCGGGTCATGCCAACAGCCAAAGCATTTATTTTGATTGACGCTGTCGAAAATACACTGCTCGCTTCACCAGAGCTGACCGGTAGATGGGAGCAGCGTTTGAAAGAAATCGGCAAAGGCGAGGCGCCAGCGAATGTATTCATTGAACAATCCAAGCGGCTTGCTGAAAAAATTGTCCAGGATGCTGTGCAGCATTCATCATCATGGGCATTTAACGCGCCTGCGAAATCAATGGCAGCCAGTGAAAATCAGCCACTTGGTTCATGTCCGAAATGCGGCAGTCCAGTGGTCGATAAGCGCAAGTTTTATGGCTGTTCCGCCTACCAGTCTTCAAAATGTGATTTTACGCTTGGCAAAAAGATGCTTGGCAAATCAATCAGTGCAACAAATGTAAAAAAATTGCTTGATAAAGGGAAAACGAATTTAATTAAAGGGTTTAAAGGCAAGCGTCCGTTTGACGCCTACTTGGTTTGGAAAGATAAAAAAGAGGGCACTGTTCAATTTGAATTCAAATCATCAAAAACAGAATAGCAATACCCTTAATAATTAATACAAATTCATTAACAGGCCTCTTTACCAGTGGAAAATGTAAACCTCTATAAGCTGAACAAAGATTCTTGCTTTAGAAAATAGTGGCTGTTTGAGCTAGTGCGTTTCGTGTAGATGCAAGGATGATCACCGATTTGTTCTAGAATCAGTTCTTCCAAATAACACCTTATTTTTGCAGGCGTGGATCGATCATCTCGGTGGCAGAAGGCACAATGATAAGGTTAACTTATATAGTTATTCAGATCAAATGTTCTTTTGCTGGAGATTGATCATTTTGAACAATTTTATGAAGGAAAAACAATAGATGTAACTATGTAGTGCTGTATAGTGAAAAAGCGGTCCTGACTTAGTCGGCAGGGACTGCTTTTTTTGTGTTCATTCACTTGGATGATTTGATTAGGTTGTGCGCCGAAGCAGCCATTGTTCATACAAAAGCGCGATTACGGTACCGGTAACAAGACCATTTGATAACGTTGCGGCAATCGCAGCCGGCAGCTCCGATAAGCTGTCAGGCGGAAGAAACATAAAGCCAACACCGCTCATCAGCCCGATCGCCACTACTTTTAATGAACGTTCCAAATCACTGGTACTGCTCAATTCATGAAAAGCCATCCGCACCATTCCGGTAAAAATAACAAACGTAACCGCACAAGCAACAGGCGCCGGCAGCGAAGAAAGCACAAGCATGGCAGCCGGGAAAAAGGTAACAATGACGATCAGCAGGCATCCAGCGACAAAAGGCCAGATAGAGCGCATTTTCGTAGCGGAAACAAAACCGGCCGCGCCAGATATGGGTACAGGGCCGACAGCGGAAAAGGCACCCGCAATAAACTGGTTAATCCCTGCAAAAAAGCCAGCCTGCCGGATTCGATTTGGCACGTCTTCTTTAAATTCCCGTCGAAGTGTTCCTTCCATCACACGAATAGAAGCCATCATATTGGCAATAAGGAGCAGCGTAATAAAAAACGATGTAATCATCATGCCGCCGTTCAAAACGGGCGGTCCAAAAGCAAATAGATTGGGCAGGGAAATGAAATCATTTCCCGAAACTGCTGGAAACTGCCCTTTGCCGAGTAAAATAAAAATAAGCCAGCCGGCACAGATAGAGATTAAGACTGAATAACGGCGCAAAAGAGGATTTCTGTGGCCGCTGATCCAAAACGTAAAGCCGAGTGTCAGCAGGCTGCCGAAAATAACCGTTCCTTCTACTCGCCCAGATTCATTTGGCAGCCCCATCATTCCTTTCACAAATGTTCCACTCAGCTGTAAAACAAGGAGCAATAAATAAATAAAAGTAATTGTTGGTGTAAACAAGCCTTTCATCCGATCCATCAGCCCCATGGCGGCAAAAAGGACAAATAGTACGCCTGCATACAGCATCCCGCTTTGCAGCACTTGAAGAGTGGCATTCGCGTCTGTATATAAAATGCCGGCAAAACCCGCGTATATCGTAAAAACGCCCCACCAAAGGCCTGCGGGTCCTTCGTTGATCGGCAGCTTATGCCCAACTAAACTTTGTAAAATACCGGCAATGCCCAATACAAGCATGGTGCGCTGAATAAAATCAGCGGTGTCTGCTCCATCCAAATGAAAAAGCGCCGCGATGGCAACCGGCGCGGCAATGGAGGAAGCGATTATAAAAGCTGCCCATTGCAATGAACCCGCTATCATTTTCATCATTATGTAAAAATCCCTTCAACATCCTTTTTTTCTCATTGTACCATATAGAGAAAACGTATCGTCCAGCTGCTATTTTTGATAAGATAAAGAAAAAAGCTTCTGGGGGCCAGAATGAAAACACTGATAAACATAAAAGTGAATAAAAAAGCGGCAGAAAAACTTCGTGCCGGTTATCCACTGATTGATAGGGATGCAGTCCAAAACCCGAAAGCGCTAAAAGAAGAAGGGGTCATTCTCCGTCTTTTAGACGATAAAAAGAATTACATCGGGACGGGCTACTATGGTGTGCAAAATAAAGGTGTCGGCTGGGTTATTACGCAGGAGCCAGAAGAATACATCGATGCTGATTTTTTTGCGAAAAAAATCGGAGCAGCTGTTCAGAAACGCAAAGAATTAATGGATGATCCGGATACGACAGCGTTCCGGATATTTAACGGTGAAGGAGACGGCATTGGCGGGTTGATCATCGATTATTACGCTGATTTTTACGTGATTCATTGGTACAGTGAAGGCATCTATTCATTTCGAAAAGATATTTTGCAGGCCATGCGCGAAAAGCTGAACTATAAAGGCATCTATGAGAAAAAGCGGTTTGATCAAAAAGGTCAGTATATTGAAGATGATGATTTTGTCGAAGGAGAGCGAGGACACTTTCCGATCATTGTAAAAGAAAACGGCGTAAATTTTGCGGTGGATTTAAACGACGGGGCTATGACGGGTATTTTTCTTGATCAGCGGGAGGTGCGAAAGGCAATTCGCGAACGGTATTCACACGGCGCGGAGATGCTCAATATGTTTTCATACACAGGTGCTTTTTCCGTTTGTTCAGCGCTTGGCGGTGCAGTAAAGACGACAAGTGTAGATGTGGCCAACCGAAGTAAGCCAAAAACAATCCAGCAGTTTGAAGCGAACGGAATCGATCCGTCTCTTCATGAGATTATTGTCGATGACGTATTTCAATATTTTAAATATGCCGCTCGTAAGGAACGGACATTTGATCTTGTCGTAGTCGATCCGCCGAGTTTCGCGAAAACAAAAAAGCGGACGTTCAGTGCGGCAAAAGATTATACGAAGCTGTTAAAAGAAACCATTGATTTAACAAAAAACGGCGGTGTTATTGTCGCCTCGACAAACAGCAGCGCGGTAAGTATCAAAACGTTCAAGCAGTTTATTAAAACGGCGTGCAAGGAAAAAGGGGTCGGGTATGACATACTCGAGCACTATTCGCTCCCCGATGATTTCCGCACGGTCGCCTCTTTTCCAGAAGGAAATTACTTGAAAGTGTTTTTTGTGAAGATTACGAAATAAAAAACAGAGTGTAGACAAAGTCAGAAAGCGGGCGTTTGTCAACAGCCGAAAGCCAGCTTCCGTGAGGGGAAGCTGGCTTTCTTTTTTTCCTCTACTCATCGGACTGGTTTACGGCGTGCTTCAAGCGGGAGTTTGAGTTTAATCGCGTCTTTGCTCAAAAGTGGCGTTTCTTTGTCTTTCTGACATAAGATAAGAGGGATGATGTTAGAAAAGGGGAGATTCACATGAATCAGCAGCCGGTCATTTTTGCCCATCGCGGTGCAAGCGGGACGCATCCGGAAAACACGATGGCCGCCTTTAAAGCTGCCGCTGAAAAAGGGGCGGACGGCATTGAACTCGATGTGCAAATGACACGAGACGGAGAAATTGTCATCATTCATGATGAAACGGTAAACCGGACGACAAATGGAAAAGGTGCGATTGAAAAGATGACGGCTGGAGAAGTAGCGGCACTTGATGCAGGAGGCTGGTTTAGTGCGGCATTTTCAGGTGAAAAAATTCCGACATTGAATGAATTTTTCAGATGGGCATCTGAAAACACATTGCAAATTAATGTGGAATTAAAAACAAATAAAGTGCCCTATCATGGGATTGAAAAAAAAGTGCTGGATTTGATTGAGCACTATAACATGCGGGGAAGAGTGATTATTTCTTCATTTAATTTTGACAGCATTAAACGGGTCATTGAACTGGATCCGTATATTGCAGTCGCCGGCCTTGTCTGGAAAATTCGGCGTGATGCTTTGGTGAAAGCGAAAGATCTTGGGCTGACTGCGCTTCACACGCAGACTTCTTTCGCGCTCAGTGAATACGGAAAAGAAGCGATTAAACACGGCATGCTGCTTCGTCTTTATACCATTAATGAGGTAAAGGAATGGAACAGGATTAACGAAAGCGGTGTGCCAGTTGAGGCGATTATTACAGATTTTCCAGAACGGTTTCGTTAACGTTTTGACCGATTAATAGTTGTTAGTTTAATACCGCATCCGCACAATGTGCTATGTTTAAGTTTTTTCATGGGAGTTTGGCAATTTGGGCAAATTAATTTATTTTTCATCTTTTTTCACTCCTTATGTTAAAAATGAAAGAGGTATCCGGCGATCGCGCAGGATACCTCTTTTTTATTTGCAAAAGATAATTAATATATAATTTTGGACATTGTCCAGCTCTAGGCGCATTACGCTTTTTACTCAGCAGGTACAGCGAGGCCAAGTCCTTCGGCAACGCGTGCTCCATACTCTGGATCCGCTTTGTGGAAGTGGCTGATCTGGCGAAGTTTAATATCCTCGCGTTCAACCGGCTTCATTGCGCCGACAATGTTATTCACAAGGCGTGTGCGCTCATCTTCTGAAAGCAAACGGTAAAGGTCTCCGGCTTGTGTGTAATGGTCGTCATGGCTGTAAGCATGTGTCCCGGCTTGTCCATGGATATCAAACGGCGTTACGTTTGTTTCCGGTGTTTCAGTTGGTCCATCGAAGCTGTTTGGCTCGTAGTAGACTGACTTGCCGCCGTTTCCGTCAAAGCGCATTTGGCCATCGCGCTGATGGTTGTTTACTGGTGCTTTTGGCGCGTTGATTGGGAGTGTATTATGATTCGCACCGACACGGTAACGGGCCGCATCAGAATATGCAAACAAACGGCCTTGAAGCATTTTGTCCGGCGATGCTTCGATACCAGGAACGAATGCGCCTGGAGAGAACGTAGCCTGTTCCACTTCCGCAAAGTAGTTTTCAGGATTACGGTCTAGCACCATTTTACCCACTTCGATTAATGGATAATCTTTTTGTGACCATACTTTTGTGACATCAAACGGATCCCATTTGTATGTGTCTGCGTCTTCCACTGGCATAATCTGAACATGAAGCGTCCAAGAAGGGAAATCGCCATTCTCAATTGCGTTAAATAAATCTTCTGTATGATAATCAGGGTTTTCACCTGCTAATTTCGCTGCCAAGTCTACGTCAAGATTTTTCACGCCTTGGTCTGTTTTAAAGTGGTATTTCACCCAAACGGCTTGTCCTTGCTCGTTGACCCATTTAAATGTATGGCTTCCGAAGCCGTGCTGATGGCGAAGTGTTGCCGGGATGCCGCGATCAGACATCAAAATCGTTACTTGATGAAGTGATTCAGGTGACAATGACCAGAAATCCCATACCGCTGTCGGGTTTTTCAAATGTGTTTGCGGATCGCGTTTTTGTGTATGAATGAAGTCAGGGAATTTAATCGCGTCGCGAATAAAGAACACAGGCGTGTTGTTTCCGACCAAATCATAGTTTCCTTCTTCTGTATAGAACTTCACGGCGAAGCCGCGTGGGTCACGTACTGTGTCCGCAGAACCGAGCTCGCCTGCTACAGTTGAGAAACGGATAAACATTGGTGTGCGTTTTCCTGCTTCTGACAAGAAGTCAGCTTTTGTATATTTCGAAATCTCGCTGTTTGTTACTTCGAAATAACCGTGTGCGCCGGCACCTTTCGCATGAACAACGCGCTCAGGTACACGTTCCCGGTTAAAGTGCGCCAATTTTTCAAGCAAATGAACGTCTTGAATTAATGTTGGTCCGCTTTGTCCAGCTGTTTGTGAGTTTTGGTTATCGCCAACAGGAGCACCCCAGCTGGTCGTCAAACGATTGTTTTTTTCGATCACATTAATCACCTCATCAATTATTTTTTGCTTATAACGTAATGATAACACTTCTCATACGAAAGTCAATATTTAATTATAATAATTATTAATAAAAATATTTTCTAATATGATAATGTAAAATGTTTTTCTCATTAAATCTTAATGATTTTCTTAGAAAGCATTAGGAATTGTTGGCTATTGTAATCGTAATGAAGAAAACGAGGAGGAAATACGATGAAGGTAGTTATGATTCCATCGGGATTTAAAGAGTGTATGGATGCGAATGAAGTAGCTGTAGCAATGGAAGCAGGGGCAAAGCGATTTGATCCATGCATTCAAACGGCGCTTGTGCCGATGATGGATGGCGGGGAAGGTTTTGCGAAAACGATAGTGGCCATTAAAAACGGTGAATTAATTCACAAAAAGATAACCGGTCCGACTGGAGAACAGATTGTCAGCCATTACGGGGTTTATGTAGAAGGCAATGAGCGAACCGCCGTTATCGAGATGGCTGCAGCTGCCGGGCTGAAGCTTGTGCCGAGAAATGCGCGTAATCCTTTGAAAACAACGACATACGGTGTGGGCGAGCTAATTCGAGACGCGCTTTGTCTTGGAGTCGATCGAATTATGATTGGATGTGGTGATTCAGGAACATCTGATGGCGGGGCAGGTATGGCACAGGCACTCGGGGTGCAGTTCTTAAATAAACATCATGAAGTCATTTATGTGACCGGGGGAGAAGATTTGCTTCACGTTCAATCCATTGACTTGTCCATGATAGATCCAAGGCTGAAAGACACCCCAATTGATGTAGCGTGCAACTGGACAAACGTTTTATGCGGTGAAAAAGGTGTTGCTCGTGTATTTGGACCTCAAAAAGGAGCGTCTCCCAGGCAAGTACAATTATTAAGTGATGCATTTGATCATTATGCGAAGCTAATTGAGAATGAAATAGGGATCCAAGTGGGACATATGCCAGGAAGCGGTGCATCTGGCGGACTTGGTGCGGCCCTTCTCGCTTTTACACCTGCGATTCTTTATCCGCGCTTTGACCTGATTATGGAATTTATTCAAATTGAGGATAAAATTGTAGGTGCTGACCTTGTTATTACAGCGGAAGGCAGCATCGATTTTCAAACGCCACAAGGCAAAATTCCGTGTGAAGTCGCCCGTATTGCGAAAAAACACGGTATTCCAGTCATTGCTATTACGGGCACAATCGGCCGTGGAGCCGAGCTGAATTACGAAGCAGGTATTGATGCGTATATAAGCATTATTCAAAAGCCGGCGACACTTGAAAAAGCAATTTTTAAAGCGCCGCAATGGATTGAAGAAAGTGTGGATTGTATATTGCGCCAAGTATCGATCGGAATGAAAATCGGCGTTAAACAAACGGTGCGTCAGGAGGAGAAAACATGATACAGCGATCTGCTTTGCGGGCAAAGAGAAAGCCGTCGCTGATGGAACAGCTTGATCGATATTCGACGCGGATGCTGTCCATTACAGCTTTGCACGTTTTTTACGCGCTTATGATTGTGTATATTGATCCTCTTACGTACAGCGGAAAAATCGTCCTTTTTTCTTTTTTATCCGCAATGACCCTTTGGATAGCTACAAAAATACCAGCGGGGCTTGTTGCTGTAGGAGTACTCGCTTTCGCCATTTTAATGAGAGCATCAGAGCCGGAGCTGCTTTATTCTTCTTTGTCGGAGGAAGTGGTCTGGCTGATGGTCGGTTCCTTTATAATTGGGGAAGCGGTCAAGCAATCGGGACTGGCCGAGCGGTTCAGCCGGATGATTCTTACTAGTGGTCATTCGGTTTTGGGCCGTTTAGCATCGCTTTTAGTACTGTCCGCCTTTTTTATCCCATCGACATCAGGACGAGCCGCACTGTCAATACCGATTATAAAGCAGCTGCGGCATTCTATTTCAAAACAGGAAAATGAAGCCCTGGCCATTATGGCGCCGGTTATCATTTTAATGAGCACGTCCGCTACATTAATTGGTACAGGCTCTCATTTGATTGGAATAGGATTATTGGAAGCATCGGCAGGTGAAACCATTTCATTTGTGCAATGGCTTGTTTGGAGTGTTCCGTTTACCGTGACCGTTACGCTTTTATCGTATTATGTAATGAAATGGCAGCTTTGGCCGAAAAGAGCACGAAATGATGAAAGTTTAATAATAGAAGAAACGCGTATCGAGCCTTTAAAAGAAAAAGAGAAAAAAACAGTCTGGCTTATTGGATTGATTGCCATGGCATGGATGACAGAAGAGTTACACGGATACGATCTTGGTTTTACAACGATTGTCGGTGCCTTACTGTTTATGCTGCCGCGTTTTGGCATTATGACGTGGAATCAAGGAGTTAAATCGGTTTCATGGAACTTAATTTTGTTTGTGGCTGCGGCGGCGGCACTTGGCACTTTGCTCGTTGAAGCAGGCGTTGTCGTTTGGCTTGAGCGAGAAATTATGAGTATTTTGCACTTATTTACACAAATGCCAGAATGGTTTATGGTAGTAGTAATTTTGTTGGTGACAACGACAAGTCACCTTTATATTACGTCGCATACAACCCGCGCGATTGTCTTTATTCCAAGCTTGATCCTGTTTGGACAAGCTATTAACGCGAACGTGACGAGCGTTGTTTTTCTAAGTTTAATCGGCATGAATTACTGTGTAACATTTCCGGTCAGCTCCAAGGCGCTGCTGATTTTTTATGAAGAAGGCGAGGTTTCCTATGAAGCAAAGGATTTGCTCAAAATCAGCTTGTATTTGCTGCCGCTTTATATCATAGTAATGCTGCTGTTTTACTTTACATATTGGAGCTGGACAGGTCTGTCAATTTGAACGAGGTGAAAAAATGAGCGGTCATATTTTAATTGTAGAAGATGATGAACAAATTGCGCGTGTTATTCAGCTGGAGCTTGAATATGAAGGGTTTCAGACAAGTACAGCTTACAACGGCCGTGACGCCCTGGCTGTTATTGAGAAGGAAGCGGTTGATCTTGTCTTGCTGGATGTCATGATTCCAGAGTTGAATGGCATGGAAGTGCTTCGCCGCATTCGATCGATCAATGAATCTTTAATTATTATTATGCTGACAGCGCGCAATTCGGTTTTTGATAAAGTAAGCGGTCTTGATGCCGGAGCAAATGATTATATGACTAAGCCATTTGAAATCGAGGAATTGCTGGCGAGAATTCGTTCACATTTGCGGTTTCACGTGAAACAAGCAGAAGAAAATGTGCTGTCTATCCGGCACGTAACCATTTATCCCAATACGCGCGAAGCATTTGCAAATGACAAAGCTGTCGAGTTAACGCCGCGTGAATATGATTTGCTGCTTTATTTGGCTCTCAATAAAAATCATGCGCTTGAACGCGCCCAAATCTTAAATGAGGTATGGGGATATGACTATTTTGGCGACACAAATGTCGTTGATGTCTACATCCGCTATCTCCGTAAGAAACTGCATCATACAGAAGCGGCGCCTCTCATTCAAACGGTTCGAAGCGTCGGTTACATGATAAAGGATTGAAAGAATGAAACTTGGTACACGTATCCAGCTGTCGATCACAGGATTAATTGTTTTTCTTTTGCTGACGGCCAATACGGCCATTTATTTGCTGTTTGAAAGCCGCAGTATTTCCTCGGAGCAGGACCGGCTGATCGGGATTGCCGAAACAGTCATTAAAAAATTAAATTCACGTGAGGACCAAACAACCGAGCAGGTGCTTCAAGCATACTTAATTAGCAACGGACTTATTCGTATCGTGCTTGAAGACGGTACACCAGTTGACCAAGTATCAACCGACAAAGATTTTTTCTTTATTCAAACTGCTTTTAAAGACGATCAATTCGAGCAGGTGATCACATTTCGCGACGCCCGTTTTGCTGTCATATCTGTGCCGGTCATTGGCGATGATGGAGCGGTTATCAATTTGCAGATCGTCGAAAACATCGACCGTCTCTATGAAACAATCGATGATTTGAAATGGGTGCTGATTGTGACGTCTATTGTTTTGGCATTCGTGTTGTTTCTAGTAAGCTGGTTTCTCGGCAAGTGGATCTCAAGGCCAATTCAAGAGCTGACGTACACGATGAAAACAATTGAAGAAAATGAATCATACGAACGAATTGATGTGAAAAAAGAAACAAAAGATGAGCTGACCATTTTAGCGTCAACGTTTAACAGGATGATCGATCGGCTTGAAGCAAGCTACCTAAAGCAGGAACAATTTGTTTCGGATGCTTCTCATGAGCTGAAAACGCCTCTCACCGTTATTTTCAGCTATATAAAGCTTCTCCGGCGATGGGGAACAACCCGGCCGGACGTGATGGAAGAAGCGCTGTCAGCGATTGAATCAGAATCAAGCCGGATGCGTTATTTAACGGAGCAGCTTTTGCAGTTAGCAGTGTCAGAAGAGCTGATTGAAAATGAACGGGGAAAAATGAACATCTCACCACTCGTTGAACAGACAGTAAAACGGCTTCGAGTCATGTATGAAAATGACATTCAATACACCATTCAAAGGCCGGTCATCATGGCTGATGTGCATGAACAAAGCTTCGTACAATTGCTGATAATCTTGCTTGATAATGCGAGGAAATACAGCGACGACGTCATTCACGTGTCACTCAATCAGGATCATGAGGTCATTCAGCTTCAAGTAAAGGATTACGGCATTGGCATTCCGAAAGAAGCGCAGCCATATATATTTGACCGGTTTTACCGAGTGGATAAAGTGAGAGGCAGAAAAACGGGTGGCTCCGGGCTTGGCTTGTCAATTGCGAAACGCATTGCCGAGCAGCACGGCGGCATGATTAAGATGAGCAGCATGGAAAAGGAAGGATCTGTCTTTACTGTGCTTTTGCCCAAATCGGAGGCGTAAAGAATGAAGATGAAATTATTTTTGATCGCGTTTATCTTTATTGGTCTTGTTGTTGTTTTATATAAGGGATATATCGTTGAACGTCCGGCAGCGGTGTCAGAAGCAGAAGCAGAATCGCTCGCCGTATCAACGTATGACGGTGAAGTCCAGTCAATCGAGTGGAATAAAGACAGGCAGGTATATGAAATTGTGCTTGAAAATGATAAAGGTACCTACGCATTGTCTGTTGACGGACAGTCGAAAAAAGTTAGCAATGTAAAGCTGCTTGAGAAGAGCGAAACCACATTGACACTTGATGAAGCGAGAGAACAAATTAGCAGAGATTCAAATGGTGTAGTTACATCGATTAGTGATATAACGGGTGATGGAGAACCGAGAGCGGAAGCAATAGTGGATAAAAATGGAACAAACTACCGGTTTGTCTTCAACTTGGAAACGGGAGAAACTGTCTCATCTGATGAAATCAAAGTTGCGGACGCGATGTCGGTCCCGCAAGAAGCAAAACCATCTGTTGTTTCAGAACTAACTGCGAAAGAGGCCGCCGCTCGTGAAGTGGATGGAAATGTCACCAGGATTGAAACGGTTGAAACAAACTCAGGCGATCATTACAAAGTGACAGTGGAAAATGATGGTGGAGGCGCTCACGTATATGTCCAGGCTGCTACCGCAAAAGTGTCGTCTATTTCGCGATTTAACCATGTAAAAAAGGAAGCGCCTGTTGAACCAGAATCAAAACCCGTTAATGCTCCATCAGCACCGGCTGCTATGCCAAAAGCAGAACCAGATCCGGAACCAACCCCAGCCTCCGGACCATCCGCTCCGGTACAGGATGACGAGGATGATCAGGATGATCAGGACGACGGGGACGATGCTCAAGACGATGATGATTGACTTCATAAAAACCCATTCAGTTATGTTGAATGGGTTTTTATATTCGCAATTGCTTATATAAGCACATTATTATATGATGATTCAAGACAGGAGGAATGATCATGAACGCTGGTATAACATTGAATGTTCAAAAAACAGCGCACGTATTAAAATTGCTGGGCGATAAAACCCGCTTAACAATGATGAAGATGCTTCAGTCACATGAGTGCTGCGTCTGCGAGTTTACGGCACTATTTGATATGAGCCAGCCAGCCATCAGCCAGCATTTACGTAAAATGAAAGATGCAGGCATCGTCCAGGAAACACGCCGGGGTCAATGGATTTTTTATTCGCTGAATCCGGATAGCGAATACGCCAAGCTTATTGAAGATTTATTGAATCACCTGCCGGATCAACAGGAACGGTTTGGAGAGCTGGAAGCGCAAGGACGGCGCATTTCCTGCGAGTAGAAAGGAGAAAGAAATTTTGTTTTCAGTTATTGCAGCATCTCTTATTTTTTTAGTTACACTTATCCTTGTTATCTGGCAGCCAAAAGGGTTGTCGATCGGCTGGTCAGCATGCATCGGGGCAGCGGCTGCCTTGATTGTCGGCGTTGTTGATTTTGGCGATGTGATCGATGTGACATCGATTGTCTGGAACGCGACTTTAACGTTTGTCGCTCTTATTTTAATTTCGCTTATTTTAGATGAAATCGGCTTTTTTGAATGGGCGGCGTTACATATGGCGAGAGCCGCCGGCGGAAATGGCGTGAAAATGTTTATATATGTCATTCTGCTTGGTGCGGTCGTCGCAGCGCTTTTCGCCAATGATGGTGCGGCGCTGATTTTAACACCGATCGTATTGGCAATGGTGCGCAACTTGCAGTTTGAAGAAAAAATGGTCTTTCCTTTTATCATGGCAAGCGGATTTATTGCGGATACGACGTCACTGCCGCTTGTTGTCAGCAACCTGGTCAATATCGTTTCGGCGGATTTTTTCGGCATCGGTTTTATTGAATACGCGTCACGGATGATTGTGCCGAACTTTTTCTCATTAGGTGCCAGTATTTTAGTACTGTACTTGTTTTTCCGCAAAAGCATTCCGAAAAACTATAGCTTGTCTGACTTGAAGGAACCTGCATCCGCCATTAAGGATATTAAAATGTTTCACTTGTCCTGGTATGTGCTCGGCGTGCTTCTTGTCGGCTATTTTGCAAGTGAACCGCTGGACATTCCAGTGTCGATCATTGCGGGTATTGTTGCCATTTTCTTTTTATCGATGGCAAGAAAAAGCCCCGCTGTTCATACAAAAGCTGTCGTAAAAGGTGCGCCGTGGGCAATTGTTTTTTTCTCGATCGGGATGTATGTGGTCGTGTATGGCCTGCGAAATGCGGGCTTAACAGCCGTTTTGTCTGATATGATTCAAGCGACAGCCGACCAAGGGTTATTCGCAGCCACAATCGGAATGGGCTTTATCGCGGCGATTTTGTCATCGGTCATGAACAATATGCCCACCGTCATGATCGATGCGCTGGCGATTGCTGATACGAATACGGCCGGGCCGATTCGTGAAGCGCTTATTTACGCGAATGTGATTGGTTCGGATTTAGGGCCGAAAATTACCCCAATTGGTTCTCTTGCGACGCTTCTATGGCTGCATGTATTAAGCTTAAAAGGCGTGAAAATCTCATGGGGCACTTATTTAAAAACAGGGATTATTTTAACCATTCCGACACTCTTTATCACACTTGTCGGCTTGTATATCTGGTTACTGATCATTTTATAAAAGGAGAGGATTTACATGTCAAAGAAAACGATTTACTTTTTATGCACAGGAAATTCATGCCGGAGCCAGATGGCGGAAGGCTGGGCGAAAAAATATTTAGGCGATGAATGGATTGTGAAAAGCGCCGGTATTGAAGCACATGGCTTAAATCCAAACGCTGTGAAAGCAATGAACGAAGTAGGTATTGACATTTCAGATCAAACATCGGATATTATCGATCCGGACATCTTAAATAACGCGACACTTGCCGTGACATTATGCGGCGACGCGGCAGATAAATGTCCGGTGACACCGCCATCTGTTCGACGCGAGCATTGGGGATTTGATGATCCGGCAAAAGCGCAGGGAACAGACGAAGAAAAATGGGCGGTATTTCAGCGCGTCCGTGACGAAATTGGAGAGCGGATTGAGCGATTTGCAAAAACAGGAGAATAATTAAAATGAAAGAGGCTGTCCTATAAATCAAGTACATCTGGATTTTGGGGACAGCCTCTTATTATTCACCTTTTCTCGCTAACGCCGAAAAACTGGGTTTTTCGGCGTTGGTATATATCTTTCCGGCGCAATCAGAAATATATCGGCGTTCACTCATACTAGGCCAGCATACCGAGTGGATAATAGGCTTTTAGAAATCCTCTTTTACTCTGAGTTCTTTATGTCCAATAAACGCGACAACGGAGGATGTATTAATAATCGAACTACCTGCCTCTAAGTATGGAAGGGCGGCCCGGGTTGTGTAGAAGTGGGAATAAATATTTACTTTAAAGGTGTCATCAAATTGTTCATCCGTAATATCAAGCAGGCTTAATTGCTGAAACTGGATCCCCACGTGGTTACATAGAATATCAAGCTTTCCAAATGTTTTAATGGCCTTTTCTACGATGTCAATATTTGAAATGACAATTCCTCCTTACAATAAATAAGAGCTGACATCACTTTATGTATGATGGATGTCTGCTGTCGATGAATCGCAGCTTCAATAAAAGATTTTGATAAAAATGAATTTTTTCGGGATAGACGCAAGCTGGCGGGGTATTTGAATAAAGTAAGGAAAGACGAAGCAGGAGGGAGGCAATATCATGCATTCTGGTCAAGTTGATTATGAAGTAAAGCTGTTGCTGGTAAACGAGTCAGATGAAAAAGAAGAGATCGTCTATACGGCGGCCCCTTCCACTTATCATGTGCCTAAAGCGGGTTCGAGACCCCCCTATTACTGTAATCCGAGATATGATTGGTCCTATACGATTATTTGAAGAATGAGCTTGTAAATTCCCCGTAAATAGTCCATCAAAAAAGAGGAATACTATCTATTAGTCATTTATGATAATGGAGGATAAAAAATGGACCAAAATATGAAATATGGCAGTGATTATAAACCTGTCCCCGCTACTTCTATAAAAAGCGGCCAGTCGATTGAAGTACTGCCGGAGTTGTTCTGTCATACAATTCAAATCGTCAATATTTGTTTGGCTGGAAATCCGGAAACAAAAGAATTTGTATTAATTGATGCCGGAATGCCTGGTTCTGCAAACGAGATCGTTTCAGTTTCCGAAAAATATTTTGGCGCAAACAGCCGCCCGAAAGCCATTATCCTGACACACGGTCATTTCGACCATGTAGGGGCAATTATTGAGTTAGTGAAGCATTGGGAAGTTCCTGTTTATGCACATGAATTGGAAATTCCTTTTTTAACAGGGCAAACGAGTTATTCTGAACCAGATCCAACCGTAGAAGGAGGCATGGTCGCTAAAATGTCTTCGCTGTTTCCAAATGAACCGGTCGATTTAGGAAGCAATGTACGGAAGCTGCCAATGGATGGAACGGTGCCGCATCTGCCGGATTTTCGCTGGATTCATACCCCCGGGCATTCACCGGGACACATTTCCTTGTTTAGAGAAAAAGACAGGACGCTGCTGGCGGGAGACGCATTTGTAACAGTTAAACAAGATTCTCTTTATAAAGTCTTAACACAAAAACAGGAAGTGAGTGGACCGCCACGGTACTTTACCACTGATTGGAAAGCTGCGAAGGAATCTGTGCAGGAGTTATCAAGCTTGAAACCGGCTGTGGCCGTTACGGGACATGGATTGCCGATGGCGGGAGAAGAGTTATCCAAAGAGTTGGAAAAATTAGCTCAAGAATTCGACAACATTGCCATTCCGGACTATGGAAGGTATGTTGATAAAAAGCAGTGAAGTTCCAATTAGAAAAAAGACTGTCTCTTTTCATGCGGAGACAGTCTTTTTTCTTTACGTAAATAAACGAAGCAACGCGCCGCCAAGAGCACCAACAATGACTACTACCCATGGGGAAAGTTTCCAATACATAAGCATACTGAACAAGATAGCAGCGAACACAAAATCAATCGCATCGACAATGGTGCTTGTCCAAATCGGCGTGTAAAATGCAGCAATCAAGATGCCGACAACCGCTGCGTTTACTCCCATGAGCGCACCTTGAATATTTGGATTGCGGCGAAGTGTGTCCCAGAAAGGGAGAGCGCCGAGAATCAACAGAAACGCCGGAAGAAAAATCGCAAATGTTGCTAATAATCCACCCTGCCAGCCATTAATAAGAGCACCAATATAAGCGGCAAATGTAAAAAGCGGTCCTGGTACTGCCTGAGCGGCTCCATAGCCAGCTAAAAATTGCTCAGCTGTCAGCCAGCCGGCCGGCACAAATTCACGTTCTAACAAAGGAAGCACCACATGACCGCCGCCAAAAACGAGCGCGCCGCTTCGATAAAAGCTGTCAAACAGAGCAATCCAATTTAACGATGTTGCTTCCCGCAAAATCGGCAAAAGAACAAGCAGCGCAAAAAAGAGAACAAGACAAATCCCGCCAAACGTCCGGGAAAGCGGAAAAGCAAATGAAGGAGACGAGTCTATTTTATGATCTTTGTACAGGAGAAAGCCAATGAGTCCGGCGATCACAATGACACCGATCTGCGTAAAGGCAGTCTGCCATAATAGAACAATTCCCAACACGGCGAGTACAATCGCTTTTCGTTTTAAATCCGGCGCCAATTTCCCAGCCATGCCAAGAATCGCATGGGCGACAACAGCCACGGCCACAATTTTCAGCCCATGAATCCAGCCGGCGTCGGCAATATCCACCTCCTGAAGTACAAGTGCAAAAACAATTAACGCAATCACAGAGGGCATTGTAAAACCTAGAAACGCCAAAATGCCGCCAAGAACGCCGCCACGCATAACACCAATACCGATCCCAACCTGGCTGCTTGCCGGACCAGGGAGAAATTGGCACAGCGCGACTAAGTCAGCGTAGCTTTTTTCATCCAGCCATTTGCGCCTGCGTACATATTCTTCATGAAAATAACCTAAATGGGCTACCGGGCCTCCAAAAGACGTAAACCCAAGCCGGATTGAAACAAGAAAGATTTCCATTAGCTTGCTGAAACTGGTTTTTTGCATCGTCATCTCCTTTAGTCGTTACTTTCTTAAGCAGTTCACCTGTTTTTTTATTCCTAAATTAAAAGTAGCATAAATTTTTAAATTCTTTCAAGACATGCAATTGCATCTTTACAAAACATTAAATTACTCAGGTGTAGACACGGATAAAAGAGGGGGTAAAGACTTTATATAAAGCGAACTAATCAAACGTAATTTTTTAGTTAAATTTTCAAGAAATAATTTTGAATTTTTTGTTGCTAATTATACTATTACTCTAATATAATAAATTTTCAGAAAGTGAGGAAAAAATATGAGTAATTCTTTGTTTCGCAAAAAAAGTATTAAAGATTTAATAGATGGACCCTCTAAAGGCAATACATTAAAGAAAGAACTGGGTGCATTTGATTTAACCATGCTGGGAATCGGCGCCATTATCGGAACAGGTATTTTTGTTTTAACGGGCACAGGTGCCTTAACAGCGGGGCCGGCGCTTATTATATCGTTTGTCATTGCCGCTCTTGCCTGCTTGTTTGCCGCTTTGTCTTATGCGGAATTTGCGTCAACAGTTCCCGTTTCCGGTTCTGTTTACACATACACCTACTTGACGCTTGGTGAATTTATCGCTTTTATGATCGGGTGGGATTTAGTACTTGAGTATTTACTGGCGGTAAGTGCTGTATCAGTTGGATGGTCTGGCTATTTCCAGTCATTGCTTGCAGGGTTCGGGCTGCATATCCCTACTGCTTTAACAGCGGCTCCGGGCACGATTGAAGGAACGACAACGTATTTTAATCTTCCGGCATTTTTAATTGTTATGCTGATTACGTTTTTGCTTTCGATTGGCGTTAAGCAATCGAAGCGGGTCAATAATATCATGGTTATCATTAAAATTGCGGTTGTGCTGCTGTTTATTGTGGTTGCGGCTGGATATGTAAAGCCCGCTAACTGGGACCCGTTTATGCCATTTGGTTTTGATGGCGTTTTTGCGGCTGCGGCGCTCGTCTTTTTTGCTTTTATCGGGTTTGATGCCGTCGCATCTGCTGCGGAAGAAACAAAAAATCCAAAAAGAGATTTGCCGATCGGGATTCTTTCGTCCTTATTTGTTTGTACCCTGCTTTACGTTACTGTTTCAGCTATTATGACGGGTGTTGTTCCTTTCATGCAATTTGAAGGAGTCGCTCATCCGATTTCGCTGCCTTTACAGGTTTCCGGTCAAAACTGGGTAGCCGGTGTGATCGATCTTGGAGCAATCCTCGGTATGACAACGGTCATGCTCGTTATGTTATATGGACAAACACGGGTTATGTTTTCTATGTCAAGAGACGGGTTAATGCCGCCGATTTTGTCGAAAGTGCATAAAAAGTATCAAACACCTTATGTTGCTACATGGTTTTTCGGGTTAATTGCCGGGCTGCTGGGCGCGTTTATTTCTCTTGATGAACTGGCAAAACTTATTAACATCGGAACTTTGTCCGCGTTTATTTTAGTGTCAGTGGCCGTTATTGTGTTGCGGGTTAAACAGCCTGATCTGCCGCGTGCTTTTCGTTGTCCGGCTGTGCCGCTTGTGCCTATTTTGGCCATTTTGTTCTGCGGGTTCTTAATTCTGCAGCTTGGCGCGGAAACATGGATTCGCTTTGCTATCTGGCTGGTGATCGGCGTAGTCATTTACTTTGCTTATTCAAAAAAACGCTCTAAATTAAATCAGTAATAAAAAATCCGTCCCGAAAACCGGGACGGATTTTTTAATATACGCGCCGAAGCACATTATTTAACCAATCGAAGACGTATAAGAAGAGGGTAGAGAACAACCCCTAACAAAAACAATCCCATGCCTAACGAAAAAGTTGTCCAATCAGCCGTACCGGACTTGATCACCCATATAGAGTAAATAAAAGCGAGTGCCGCTATTATTCCGTGGGGCAAACGCGACTTGTCTCCCGGTTCGTAAATATCTCCTTTTAATGAAAGCTTTAAAAGGAACAACGCTGATACTAAGTAAGGAATCAAGTAAGCAAGTGTGGCAGATGTCGTTAAAAACGTATATGCTTCACTGATTGTGCCGGAAATTGTTGAGAAAATAAAAATTTGTGACATCATATTTGTGGCCGTTAAAGCCCGAGCCGGACTTCCTTTTTTATTTAACTTGGCAAAATAAGATGGGAAGATGCCTGTTTTGGCTGCGTTGTAAGGCACCTCTGAACTAAGCAAAATCCATCCGATGGTTGAACCGAACAAGGAGATTACCGCCAGGAGAGCCATCACAGTCGCTCCAGTTTCCCCAATTAAAACAGAAAGAGCATCAACAAACGGCTTGTCAGATGTTTTTAATACTTCCTGAGGCAATACACCCATAATAATGAGCGTAAGCGCCATATAAATAACAAGTGCAATCAAAAGGCCCAACACCGTAGCGCGTCCGACATCACGCTGAGACTTGGCGCGTCCTGACAGGATGACGGCAGATTCGATGCCGACAAAAGCCCATAATGTAGAAATCGCGGCCAGGTTCATCTGGCTGAACAATCCGTGGGACACGCCTTCACTATCCACTATCGGCGTATATAAATCCCCGAAATTTGATAACTGAAAAACAAACAAAGCGGCTGTAATAAACAGCATAAATCCAATCACTTTTGAGGCGGTTGCGATAAAGTTTAATTTACCAGCACTTTTAATGCTTGTGATCAAGATAAGATGAGTGCCCCAAAGCAATAAGCTGCAAACAACAAATGTCAAAACCCGCCCGAGTGCAATTTCCTGAGAGCCTGCTGAAAAAAGAATATGCTCACTTCTCATCACAGGGAAGAATGCAGACAAGTAGCCGGCAAAGCTGGTGATAATGGCTACATTGCTGATCCAGTTGGCCACCCAGTAACCCCACACCATAGAAAAACCGGCTGTTTTTCCATACTTCGGTGACTGAAACAGCGCCTGTGCATAGCTTTGCGGCCCGCCGGTTAAGTCAGGCTGGCGGACGGACAATGCGTTAAAAACGAGCGCAATCATTAAAACGCCAAAGCCGGTCAGAAGCCAGGCAAGTGCTACTCCTAAAGGGCTGGCCATTTGCGCCAGCGTAGTTGGAAGCATAAAAATGCCGGAACCGACCATATTCCCAACAACAATCGCTGTCAGAAGCCACAATCCCCATTTTTTCTCCATTTCTTTTCCTCCTAAATAAAAAACACAAATGTACGGGACACTTGTGTTTTAAAATAACCCTCATCCTCTGTCCCTTTATAGTTCTCCACAGAATAGTCCTGTGACAGTTTTACACCTGTTCGATGCAAACCCAGCTCAAAAGATAAAATGGATCCTTCGAGCTTCGGCGATAATTCCTTTCGACCACTATCAAGAGCTCCATCAAGCTTCCAGTGTACTACTTTTAATTATCGCAACCTCTACCTCATTGAGACAGCTATGAGGATTTATTATTCGATTTTTATAAACTTGAGAATAACAAATAGTATTTAGTTATGTCAATATAGTATGAAAAAAAGTTGCTTCACATTAAAATCTTTTCTTTTATTGTTATAATAGAATGAAAATTATGTGCAAAAGGTGACGAAGAAATGAAAACTAAACAACCAAAACAATCAAAGCATTTAGCCAGTTTATCGCTTGCCGTAATGGGAGGCGGTTTCGCTGCGACCATTCCTTTTCAGGGACCGGTGTGGGGTGGGATTTTACATGGGGGATTTGAAGCGGGACTTGTCGGTGGGCTTGCCGACTGGTTTGCTGTGACGGCTTTATTTCGCCATCCGGCGGGCATCCCGATTCCGCACACAGCTCTATTGCCAAAAAACCGAAAAAAGATAGTCGGCGCACTGGTCACGACACTTGAAAATGACTGGCTCTCGAAAGAAAGCATTCAAACGAAGCTTGAAAGCGTGCAGGTGGTCGAAAAACTGCTGCCTGTTGTCCAAAAAGAGCTTCAGTCAGAGCCGGTTCAAAAAGAGATCAATGCGATTCTCGACCAGCTCATCCGGTCCATTGATGTGGAAACCATAACGCCGCTCATCGAAAAAGAATTAAAAACGGCTCTTTCTTCCATAGACGCAAGCCGCGTGATTGAAGCAGCCGTTCAAAAACTAATTGAACAAAAACACGATGAAAAAGTGCTTGATTATTTGCTTGGCCGTGCTGAAAATTGGATCAATAAAAATGAAACGAGCCGCCAGCTTGGCCGAACAGCGTTAAAAGCAATCGAAGGATTGGAAATGGATGGGTTTATGCAGTTTGCCCTAAAGTCGTTTCAGCAAATGCTGAGCGAAGAAAAGCTTGGCAATCTTCTGCAGAATCTTTTGCGGAATGCGCTTATGGATGTGAAGCAGCCTGATAATTTAAACAGGCAGGCGTTTTTAATAAAAGTACGAGAGGAAATGCAAAGTATCACAGAACGGGAAGAATGGATGAACGTCGTTGAAGCGAGAAAACAGAAAGCACTTGCCGAGTGGGATCTTTCTGACAAAATAACGGAAATTCTGATTGGCATTCAGCAAAAAGCGTCGGCTTTCGTTCAAAGCGGTAAGTGTATGGAGTTATACATTCTTCCATTTATGACACGGATGCTGGCGAATGTAAAAGAAAACCCGGACAAAATCAGCGGTATGGAAAATTGGGTTCAAAAACAAAT
This sequence comes from Domibacillus iocasae, assembly GCF_001750285.1. Lineage (GTDB taxonomy): Bacteria > Bacillota > Bacilli > Bacillales > Domibacillaceae > Domibacillus > Domibacillus iocasae. The sequence goes on along the minus strand of NZ_MAMP01000002.1, from coordinate 51,753 downwards.
CGCCGCTCTCGTGGAAGAAAACCATTCAAAAATAGGCAAGCTAGTAGAAGAAAATTTAAACAAACTGGATAATGAAACGCTTGTCAGCATGATGGAAAACCACATTGGCAAAGACCTTCAATGGATTCGGGTAAACGGTGCTGTCTGCGGTTTTGTGATTGGCCTTGTGTTAGCCGGAATACAAACACTCGTGTAAAAATCCGGCCCCTCTTTACAGGTTCTTATTATTCAAAGTATGATAGGACCTGGTTGATTTTCGCAAATGGAGGGAGCAGCAGTGGCGGGACAGAAAAGAAAGCTTGAAGCAGAACTGAGTGAGGCGTTCATTAAATTACAGCGTGAATTGATTGGACGGGGCCCGCAGGAAACAAAAACGCATATTGTCCAGGATATGGTCATCGCCCGTTTCAAAGGAGTCATGACAGTGGAAGAAAAGCATTTAGCCGGCCACCAAGACGGAAGGAAGCTAGTGAAAGAAATGCGCCAGGTACTGCGGGAAATGTACAGTGCTCAATTTGAAGAAATTGTTGAAAAGCATACAAATTGTAAAGTGATTTCCAGTCATAGCGATATGAGCACAAAAACAGGCGAGCACATCGAAATATTTATTATGGACCGCAATTTGGAAAAATTATTCGCTGCTGAATAAAATAGTGTTGACTTAAAAAAATAAGCAGAGTAGAATAACTTCATCAACAACTATATACCTCGGCCTAGTCCCGTCAGCGGGAACGGAGGAACCAATTTTTTGGGGCTAATTCTACAGTTTAAGTAGAAAGGATGAGAGCAACTCTTTCGCCATCCTGCCCGTCAGCTAACTTCGTCGGCTAAAGCGAAGGAGGTCTAAAGACCGCCTTTATTCAGGGGGCTTTTTTTTGTGGCAGTATACTGCGGCGAAAAAAAGCAGCTTGAGCAAAAAAGCAGGTCTTTTTATTGTGCCTATCTTTAGAAAAACAGCTTGGAAGACTGAACGCAAAGAGAGCAGAGATGCTTGCTGGGCGTTACGTAGACCAATGATGTCTTTTTCTCTAGCAAAACAGGAAAAATCTTTCCTTGTTTTTGTGTGGAAAAAACGTCATTGGTCTTTTTTATTTTTTAAAAAAGGGTTTTGATGTGATTGAGTAGGCTTTCATGAACAGGGGATTATACAAATAAACTATTGGACGGTGAAAATTAGTGTTGTCTTCGATAAAACGATTTTTAATTGGACGGCCGTTAAAATCAGATGCCCTAGGGGAACAGAAATTAAACAAAAAGAAAGCGTTAGCCATTCTTTCTTCCGACGCTTTATCATCCGTTGCCTATGGCCCGGAGCAGATATTAATTGTTCTCATTACCGTGAGTGCTGCAGCGTTTTGGTATTCTATCCCGATTGCAGTCGGTGTACTGATTCTGCTAACAGCCCTTATTTTATCGTACCGGCAAATTATTTTTGCATATCCACATGGCGGTGGCGCATATGTGGTTTCAAAGACAAATCTCGGTACAAATCCAGGCCTGATCGCGGGGGGGTCCTTGCTGGTGGACTATATTTTAACGGTAGCCGTCAGTGTATCTGCGGGTACAGACGCGATTACATCCGCTTTTCCGGAATTACATGACCATAACGTCAGCATTGCCGTTGTATTTGTCGTCCTATTAACCCTGTTGAATCTGCGGGGGGTAACCGAGTCGGCTTCTGTTTTGGCTTATCCGGTCTATTTATTTGTTTTAGCATTATTCATTTTGATTGGTGTAGGGCTGTACAACATTGTAACGGGTGAGGTTCCACCTGAATTGCATACACCAGTCGGCACACCGATAGCGGGAATCAGCTTATTTATACTCTTAAGAGCCTTTGCATCCGGAAGTTCGGCTTTAACAGGTGTTGAAGCTATTTCCAATGCGATTCCAAACTTTAAAGATCCAGCTCCTAATAATGCGGCTAAAACACTGGCCGCGATGGGGACCCTGCTTGCTTTATTGTTTTCCGGCATTGTTTATCTCGCCTATTATTACGGCATTACACCTCTAGCGGAAGTAACCGTTGTTTCACAAATTGCGGAAGAAACATTTGGCCGGAATTTTATGTATTTCTTTATTCAGGGAACGACAGCGTTAATTTTAATTCTCGCTGCCAATACAGGATATTCTGCGTTTCCTTTGCTGGCGGTTAACCTGGCGAATGATAAGTTTATCCCAAGAATGTTTACATTTAGAGGTGACCGTCTAGGATACTCCAATGGAATTATCGCGCTAGGGCTTGCTTCCATCCTTCTGATCATTGCTTTTAAAGGACATACGGAACAGTTGATTCCACTGTATGCTGTTGGTGTATTTATCCCGTTTACGCTGTCCCAGACGGGCATGATAGTGAAATGGATTCGTGAAAAACCAAAAGGATGGGTAACGAAGTTAATCATTAATTCAACCGGTGCCCTGATTAGCTTTATCGTGACCATTGTCTTTTTTTTAACTAAATTTGCACAAGTTTGGTCTGTTTTGGTGTTCTTGCCGATCATCATTTATATCTTTCACCGAATCAGAAAGCATTATGAAGCAGTAGGCGACCAGCTGCGGATTACAACGTGTGAGCCTTCTACACCGATTGAAGGAAACGTGATTGTTGTGCCGGTTTCTGGTATTACCCATGTGGTAGAAAATTCACTAAACTATGCGAAATCCTTGAACCCAGAACGGATTATTGCTGTTTACGTCGCTTTTGAAAGAGGGGACGAAAGAAAGTTTGAAGAAAAATGGAAGCAATGGCAGCCTGATGTTCGACTTGTGACATTGCATTCGCATTATCGAAGCATTATCCAGCCATTAACAAAATTTGTGGATACAGTGGAACATAAAGCAAACGAATCGAACTATCGGGTGACGGTACTTATCCCGCAGTTTATTCCGAAAAAAGGCTGGCACAACTTTCTTCACAACCAATCCAGTTTACTGATTCGGGCATTTTTACTTTATCGGAGAAATGTCGTTGTCACAACAGTACCTTATCATTTGAAGAAATAAAATGATTAAAAAAGAGATATTGGATAGCTTTACATCATGTAGAGCTATTCCTCATTATGCTGAGCAGGCGAAGGAGAAATAATGATGAAGCGTAAATTCAGCTATTCCATAGACCTGCCATTCCACTTGAAAAAGTAAAGCCGCACAAATTTGTGCGGCTTTTAAAGCAGTTTTTCGCCAAGCAGGGAAGCGATCAGTGCAACAGCAGCAGCACCTGTTTTATTTTTCTCGTCTAAAATCGGGTTCACTTCCACAAACTCGGCGGATGTAATAATACTCGATTCTTCAAGCATTTCCATCGCCAAATGGCTTTCCCGGTAGCTGAGGCCGCCTGCGACCGGTGTACCGACACCTGGTGCTTCTGTCGGGTCCAATCCGTCAAGATCCAGTGAAAGGTGGACAAATTCGGTCCGCTCGCGCAAATAATCAATCGTTTTTCTCATCACCGCCGACATGCCAAGGCGGTCGATTTCGTGCATTGTATATACTTTTATGCCTTTTTCTTTAATGAGTTTACGCTCTCCGGCATCGAGATCGCGTGCCCCGATAATGACAACATGTTCCGGCTTTACTTTCGGTGAAAAGCCGCCGATGTTTATTAAAGCGGAATGACCGATTCCAATACTGGCAGCAAGCGGCATGCCGTGAATATTACCGGAAGGAGATGTATCGGGTGTATTTAAGTCACCGTGCGCGTCATACCAGATAACGCCGAGGTTTTTATGTTTTTTCGCCACGCCGGCAAGCGTTCCAAGCGCGATGCTGTGATCACCGCCCAATACGAGCGGGAAATGGCCGTCTGTAATGATTTGTTCGATTTTTTTTGCTAAACATTCACTCGCTTCAGTGACAGACTCTAAGTTTTTTAAGTTGCTTGTGCCCGATTGCTCTGCGTTTTCAAGGATGTCAACGGTAATGTCCCCTTTGTCGTGCACTGTATATCCAAGATCGGTCAGCCGTTCATACAATCCCCCATAGCGAATAGCGCTTGGTCCCATGTCGACCCCGCGGCGTGTTTGTCCTAAATCCATTGGCACACCAATGATTGATACTTGTTTCTTTTTCATAAAAAAGCCCCCTTGTATTCTCAATGATTCGCTCTTTAATTAAAGACATACAAAATCAAATGATTCAAGTGGACATGAATTTGAATATTTATAAAATGTTATTCATGTTAAAAATATACCAAAGTATTCAAGTGGTAGTGAATACTTTGCTGGCTTGACCCGAACAGTTTTACTGTACTGGAAATGCTAAAATAAATCGTAGGTAAGTCATGTTTAAAACAATGTGGTTATCATTGCTTTAACCTGCTGTATTTCAACTAATTTTTCCTTTTTATTAAATCACACGAATCCCGAAACCTGCTTGTTCCATATCATATTCATAAAGAGCATTCTTTTTGCACATCGCTTTGTGACGACATTTATTTTGCGGCAGAGAGAGATTTTGATGGCACATAAAGACGAACAGGAGAAACCCATGTTGTGAAATGGTTTAATGAAAAAAAGAGGAAGACGGGGTGACAGCACCAATGAACACATCCAAAAAAATCATTGAGCAAATTGAACAATTCGGGGCACATAACTATCATCCGCTGCCGATCGTTGTATCAGAAGGAGAAGGCGTATGGGTGAAAGATCCGGAAGGTAACTGGTACATGGACATGCTGAGTGCTTATTCAGCCGTCAACCAGGGACATCGCCATCCGAAAATTATTCAGGCATTAAAAGATCAGGCTGACCGGATCACGCTGACGTCACGTGCGTTTCATAACGACCAGCTTGGCCCGTGGTATGAAAAGATTTGCGAATTGACCGGCAAAGAAATGGCCCTGCCGATGAGTACAGGCGCAGAAGCAGTGGAAACGGCGGTCAAAGCAGCCCGCCGCTGGGCATATGATGTAAAAGGAGTGGCAGAAAATCAAGCAGAAATCATCGCTTGTGCCGGTAATTTCCACGGCCGGACAATGACGGCTGTCTCGCTGTCATCAGAAGCAGAATATAAGCGCGGATTCGGTCCGATGCTTCCGGGCATTAAGCTTATTCAATATGGTGATATTGAAGCGCTGGAATCGGCCATCACACCAAATACAGCCGCCTTTTTGGTTGAACCGATTCAAGGCGAAGCAGGTATTGTTATTCCACCGGAAGGCTTTTTAAAAGCTGCATCGATGCTTTGCCAAAAACAGAATGTATTATTTATTGCCGATGAAATTCAAGTGGGTCTTGCCCGTACCGGCAAGTTGTTTGCCTGCGAATGGGAAAATGTGAATCCCGATATGCTGATTCTCGGCAAAGCACTTGGCGGCGGAGTATTTCCGATTTCATGTGTTGTGGCGGATAAAGAGATATTAGGAGTCTTTAATCCAGGATCGCACGGATCGACATTTGGTGGAAACCCGCTTGCGTGCGCCGTCTCGCTTGCTTCTCTTCAAGTAATTGCAGAAGAACAGCTTGCTAGCCGATCGCTCCAACTAGGCACCTATTTTAAAGAAAAGCTGGCGGAGATGAACCATGCTTCTATTAAAGAAGTACGCGGCCGAGGTTTGTTTATCGGTGTCGAACTGAAAGAGCCTGCCCGCCCGTATTGCGAAAAGTTGAAACGAGAGGGTGTTTTGTGTAAGGAAACGCACGAAACCGTTATCCGTTTTGCCCCGCCTTTAATCATTTCAAAAGAAGAATTAGATTGGGCGATCCAAAAAATTAAAAAAGTTTTTGCATAAAACAGGGCCGGTGAAGCAGCCGCCGGCTTTTTTATTTTCATAAATATGACGTGATTAAATAAAAATTGAATTTTCAGAAAGAATGTCTCACAATAAAAAGATATTCTTTTTTACATTTTAATTGAAAGGAAATGACCGCCATGCCCACATTATTATGGGATTCACCTGAGAAGCTTCGCGCACTGCTCGGTGAGCTCGTCAGCTGGAAAAGTATGACGCAGACAGAAGGTGAGCGGCAGTTTCCCATGAAGCTTCAATCAAAGCTTTTGCAGCTGGACTACTTCCGGAAAAACCCAATGCACTTATCACTTCATGCTGCCGACACGCGCCGGAAATTCGTGACGGCGCTTTACAAACATCCGGATGCGCTGAAAACTATTTGTTTAATCAGTCATTTTGATACAGTCAGTACAGAGGAATACGGGGAGCTTGAGCCGCTTGCAACACAGCCGGAAGAGCTGACGGCGTATTGGCTGGAGCAGCCGAACGATTTGCCGGAAGATGCGCTTGAAGACTTGCAGTCAGGCCTTTATTTATTCGGGCGCGGCACGATGGATATGAAAATGGGGCTGGCCCTTCATATGCAGCTGCTTGAAAAAGCAAGCGTGGAAAAGTGGCCGGTTAACTTGCTTCTTTTAACGGTTCCCGACGAAGAAGTCAATTCAGCCGGGATGCGCGCTGCTGTACCGAAGCTGCTGGAGATGCAAAACGAATTTAGCCTTACATTTAACCTGTTTTTGAACAGCGAGCCGGTGTTTACACAAAAACCGGGGGATACAGCCTGCAAAGTTTACTCCGGTACGATCGGCAAAATTATGCCGGGTGCCCTGTTTTATGGAAGGGAAACACATGCGGGTGAGCCGTTTAATGGACTGACGTCTCCTTACATCGCTTCTTTTTTAACGAGGAAAATGGAATGGAACCCGTTATTTCAGGAAACGGTGCTCGGCGAAACGACGCCGCTGCCGGTCACGCTGCAGCAAAAAGACCTCCGCCTTGAATATTCAACACAAACACCATATCGTTCCTCTGCGCTGTACAACGTTTTTACGATGAAGCAGACACCTCAGGACATTATGGACACATTTGAACAAACAGCCAAAATAGCGGCGGAAGAGTGCAGTAAAGCCTACCAGGCTGTCTGCCGGGCGAACCGTGTGCAGGCTGTCGGAGAAGTACGCGTCCTTCGTTATGAAGAGCTGCTGCGCCACTCCCTCGAAAAATTTGGCGAAGCGTTTGTAGAAGAAATGAAAGCAGAGGTTTATGCAAATGAAGAGTGGGATGACCGCGAGAAATCATTCCGGATTGCGGATAAACTAATCCTCCAGTCACAGGAACTCACCCCGGCGATTATTTTATTATTTGCCCCGCCTTTTTATCCGGCTGTCAATTCATCCGGAGATGATTTAGTGGAAAAAACCGTCACTTTTTTTACAGAACTTGCCCAAAAAGAATATGAGATGCCGATTGAACGTGTTCATTATTTTAACGGCATTTGTGATTTAAGCTATGTGAATGGAGGTGGAGAGGGAAGAGGATGGCAGTCGTTTGAGCGGAACACACCGGTCTGGAAGGACGTGTATTCCGTCCCATTTGCGGAAATGGCTGCCCTGCGGGCACCTGTGATAAATATAGGACCGTTCGGAAAAGACGCTCATAAACGGACCGAACGCCTTTATATGAAACATGCTTTTGAACAGCTGCCTTTTTTGCTGGAGCAATGGATCAAAGAAATAATGCCTTGACCTCGTTCAAAGCTGTAAGCTGTTGGCAAATGCCCGCTTTCTGAAATTGTCTAAACTTTAAGACTGTCCCCAAAATCAGGTACATCTGGATTTTAGGGACAGCCTTTTTATGATTCTCCCTTCCTGAAAGCCGGAATCAGAGAAGGAATGCTGGAATAAAAAGAATAAAGCCGGGATAATAGACTTTAGCACCGGAAAATAGGTTTTTTCGGCGCAATCAGAAATAGATCAGCGTTAACTTATAATAAGCCAGTATCGTCTTTTTCTCGTAAAAAGGAAAGTATGTATTTATTTTTTAAACAGTGTTCAGCTTCTGGCAGACCAGAGCGTACGCTTACGCTTTTCTAATAAAAAGTATGGACATGAGCGGCAAATTTATGGTAAATTTTAATTGAAACTGATTATCAATTGCAATGATTGGCTATAGATGAAAAATGTGAACGAGGTGGAAAAAATGAGCAAATTACGAGCGGAACATGTAAATATTGGATACGGAACGGCGACAATTGTTGAAGATTTGACGGTTGATATTCCAGCCGGGCAGGTGACAACGATCATTGGCCCGAATGGCTGTGGAAAATCTACATTATTAAAAACCATGGCGCGCCTGCTGAGTCAAAAAAGCGGGGCGATTTATTTAAATGGTGCCGATATCCAGCGGCTGTCTACGAAAGAAATTGCCAAACAGATGGCGATTTTGCCGCAAACGCCAGAGGCTCCGTCCGGATTAACAGTTTATGAACTTATTTCCTATGGGCGTTTTCCTCATCAAAAAGGATTCGGTACATTAAATACACATGATAAAGAAGTGATTGAGTGGGCAATGCAGGTGACAGGAACCTTTGATTTCCGCAACCGCGAAATTGATGAGCTGTCCGGCGGCCAGCGTCAGCGTGTCTGGATCGCTATGGCACTTGCCCAGGAAACAGATTTAATTTTACTGGATGAGCCGACGACGTATTTGGATTTAGCGCACCAGCTCGAAGTGTTGGAATTACTACAGGAATTAAATGAGCGTGAAGGACGGACGATTGTGATGGTGCTGCATGATTTAAACCATGCGGCCCGCTTCGCTGATTACCTTGTTGCGATGAGAAATGGCGATATCGTTTGCGAGGGAACACCTGAAGCCGTGATGACGAAAGAGAACTTGCACGACGTTTTTCAAATTGATGCGGAAATCGTTCGTGATCCGCGCTCAGGAAAACCGGTTTGTTTAACGTATGATTTAGTGAAAGCGCCGGAACTAGTGTTGGCAGGAAGCCAATAAAGTGTGCTCGGCTTAAGTAAATGAGGTTGAACATGAGTAAAGAACGTTACGCGTGAACAAGTTATATTGAGCGTGAATGAATAGCTTTAAACGTGAATAAATGAAGCAGGTGACCGTTTGATTAAGCAATTTTTTTCCTATTACCGTCCATATAAGAAGCTTTTTTTCCTGGACTTTTTTTGCGCGGTGTTAGCCGGGCTGCTAGAACTCGCTTTCCCGCTCGTTGTAAATTATTTTATTGATACCCTTTTACCAGAGGGAAACTGGAACTTAATTTTAGCCGCAAGTATTGGTCTATTGCTCATTTACGTGGTCAATGCCGGCTTGCAGTATGTTGTAACCTACTGGGGGCATATGCTGGGCATTAACATTGAGACCGACATGCGCAGCAAGTTATTTGCCCACGTGCAAAAGCTGTCATTTCGTTTTTTTGACAATACAAAAACGGGGCATCTTATATCACGGATGACAAGCGATTTAATGGAAATCGGCGAGATGGCGCACCATGGACCCGAAGATTTATTTATCGCAGCCATGACTTTAACAGGTGCATTTGCCATTATGATGACAATCAACTGGCAGCTGGCTGTTTTAACGTTTATTATTGTGCCGGGCATTTTATGGCTGGCGGTGTTCTTTAATAAAAAAATGACCGGCGCGTTTCACCGTTTATTCGGTGATATTGCAGACTTTAATGCCCGCATTGAAGACAGCATGGGCGGCATTCGCGTTGTACAGGCATTCGCCAATGAAACGCATGAAAAACAGCAGTTTGAAGAAAACAATGGAAGATTCCGTTTGACGAAGCTTGTCTCTTACAAAATCATGGCACAGAATATGTCGATCAGTTATATGCTTATGCGGGTTGTTACCCTTTTTGTCCTTATTTGCGGCACCTATTTTGTCATGCAGGGCGAGCTGACGTACGGTGAATTCGTCGGATTTATTTTGCTGTCGAATATTTTCTTCAGACCGATTGAAAAAATCAATGCGATTATTGAAAGCTACCCGAAAGGCATCGCGGGCTTTAAGCGGTATATAGAGCTTCTTCATACAGAGCCGGATGTGGCGGATTCCCCGGATGCAATTGAAGTGAATGCCGTGCAGGGCAATATTCGCTACAATAACGTTACATTCGGATATGAGGGAAAAAAACCGGTGCTGAAAAATATCAGCCTGTCGATACGTTCGGGCGAAACGGTAGCGTTTGTTGGACCGTCCGGTGCTGGAAAAACGACGATGTGCAGTCTGCTGCCGCGTTTTTATGATGCAGACGAAGGCTATATTTCGATTGACGGAATCGATACAAAAAATATGACACTTGCTTCTCTCAGACGCCAGATCGGTATCGTTCAACAGGATGTATTCCTTTTTTCGGGAACGATTCGGGAAAATATTTTATACGGTGATCTCGGCGCATCGGATGAAGCCATTATGGACGCATTAAAGCGCGCGCGTCTTGAGGAATTTGTCGCGGCTCTTCCAGATGGACTTGAAACAGTTATTGGCGAGCGCGGTGTAAAGCTGTCCGGTGGGCAAAAGCAGCGTCTTGCCATTGCGCGTATTTTCCTCAAAAATCCACCGATTCTTATTTTAGATGAAGCAACGTCCGCACTTGATACGGAAACAGAGCTTGCCATTCAACAGGCGCTGGCAGAGCTTTCCGTTGGACGGACAACGCTTGTTATTGCCCATAGGCTGGCAACGATTAAGCACGCGGACCGGATTATTGTTGTGACGCCCTCAGGCATTGAAGAGCAGGGCAGCCACTATGAGCTGTTGGAGCAAAACGGCCATTACCGCCGCCTGCACGAAGCACAGTTCGGAAATCTGTAATATTTCAAGAACCCTTTCCTGTTAAGATAAAGGAGAGGGTTTTTTTGATTGGATGAGTAAAATAGAGTGGAATTGGATGGTCCTTTTTTAAGGATCTTTTTTATGATTAAAGGATGAGGAAATAATGAGGAATTGGAGGGGACCTGGATGAATTTTGTAATTGGGCTTGTGGTGCTTATACTGCTCTGCGCGGTGGCTGGTACGCTGTTTGTCATGAAAAGTGAGGATACAAAATACGGAGAGTCGACGAAGCGGAACACGATGAATTTAACCATTATTTATGTTATTACGTTTTTTCTGCTTGCGGTTGGCACAGTGTGGTTTATCGTGGCGGCTACATCGTAAAAGAAGGTGATGAAAATGGAGTGGAAGCCTGATCGGACCGCGAAAAAAGCGGTGTATAAGCAAATTGCAGATTACATTGAAAATGGAATTTCCACCGGTCTGTTTTCGCCGGAAAGCGTGCTGCCGTCGGAACGGCTGCTGGCAAAAGAGCTAGGCGTTAACCGAAGCACAATTGTAGCAGCATACGATGAACTGCAATCGCTCGGAATTGTTGAGCGGAGAAAAGGGAGCGGCACGCGCGTCAGCACCGATATTTGGGGCATTTCACATAAGCGCATACCGAATTGGGGCCGTTACATGGAAGATGGCTCCTTTTTGCCGAATTTGCCGCTTGTGCAGCGTATTCGAAGCGAAAACCAAAATCAGCACGTCATTAATTTATCAAGCGGTGAACTCGCACCCGCTCTTTTACCGCATAAACAGTTTCAATCGATCATGGCGGATATACCGTTTTTGGATCATCTCGGCTATGATCATCCGCATGGAAACGAGGCGCTGCGGGAAACCATTACGAAACATGTGCATCAATATAAAAATATTCATGTGTCAGCGGATTCGATTTTGATTACGTCCGGTGCCCAGCAGGCGCTGCATCTTATTATTCAATGCCTGCTGAAACCGGGTGACACGATCGCTATTGAAGATCCATCGTACTGCTATTCACTGCCGGTCTTTCAGTCTGCCGGCTTAAAGACACTGCTTTTGCCGGTCGATGAGGATGGCGTCAATCCGGATGATGTAATCGAATTCCATAAAAAGCACCGTATTCGCATGCTGTTTTTAAATCCGGACTATCAAAATCCGACTGGAGTGAAAATGAGCCTGGTCCGCAGAAAACGAATGCTTGAAATTTCATCAAATCTTGGGATACCAATTATTGAAGATGACCCATATTCTCTGACGTCATTTAATGGAGAAGTAAGCAGCATGCTTAAATCAATGGACGAAAACGGAAATGTTTTGTACATAAGTTCGCTGTCAAAAATCATCGCTTCAGGACTTCGGATCGGCTGGGTCATCGGTCCGTCCAATGTCATTGAACGACTGGCTGATGCAAAACAGCAGGTGGATTTCGGGCATAGTATTTTCCCGCAATGGGCCGCCAATGAATTTTTAAAATCTGCATCATTTAACAACCATATTCACATGATCCGCAAAGAATTAAAAGAGCGGCGTGATGCGATTGTTGCAAGTTTTGATCGCTTTTTAAAAAAGGACGTTGACTATTTTGTCCCTGAAGGCGGCATTCATGTTTGGTGCCGATTAAAACAGCCTGTCAATGAGCAGCAGCTGCTCGAAGAATCAATGAAGCGCGGCGTTTCATTTGTACCGGGCAGTGTCTTTGGTTCACAAAAAGGATATATCCGGTTCACATTTGGCCGGGAAGAGACGGATGTGATCAATGAAGGCATTGCCAGATTTGCGGCAGCGCTGGCCGCCAGCCGTTGAAGCATAACTTAACCAGAAAGCTGGAGATCTTAAGAGGTCTCCGGTTTATTTTTGCAGGTTAAAATAATTGATGTATGAGAAAATAAAGATATAATTGCTCTAAAACAAATAAAAGAATGGAGCTGAATGAAAATGGTGCAAACCGTTATTCTAAATGATACACCGATCCAGGTAACAGATTACCATGAAGAAACGATCATCCATAAAGAAACAGGCAAATCTGTACCGAAAATTAAGCTTCAATTTAAAGTGACCAATGAAGCGTATCATGATATTACAACGCTTCTTTATGAAATGGATTTTCAGGTGAAGGTACCGGAAAAAAATCTAGACTTTCCCGCGACAATTCATGCATACTCCACGTCTGTGACCAACTTGTATGAAGAAGGGGCAGTAGGTGATTTCAGTCTGGAATTGATTGGGCGATGAAAAACGAGAAGCAGGTCGCCGGGGAAAAAGCAGCAGAGTTTGTTAAAGATGGCATGGTTGTTGGACTTGGGACGGGATCGACTGTACTCTATACGATTAAAAAAATCGGTGAACGAGTCAAAGATGGCCTATCCATTACAGCGGTCGCGACATCGATTCAAACGGAACAGCTGGCGAAGGAATGCGGCATTCCGCTTGTGAATCTGGCCGATATTGATGTCATTGATGTGGCCATCGATGGTGCCGATGAAGTCGATGCTGCATTCAATCTAATCAAAGGTGGGGGAGGGGCTTTGCTCCGGGAGAAAATCATCGCTTCTTCTGCTCAGGAATTTATCATCGTTGCGGACTCTTCTAAAATGGTAAAACAACTCGGTCGGTTCCCTATCCCGGTTGAAGTCGAAATTTTCGGGTATCCATTGACCGGGAAGAAAATACAGTCTATCGGAGGAGTGCCAAAACTGCGGATGAACGAAGGAAAACCATTTGTTACAGATAATGGTAACTATATTTTTGATTGTGATTTTGCGGCGATATCGTCACCTGAGAAGCTGGAACTGAACCTTAATCTAATCCCAGGCATTGTGGAAAATGGGCTGTTTATAGGTTTGGTGGACCTGTTAATCACAGTCGATCAAAAACAGGAAGCGGTTATTCAAAAAAGAAATGAGGATGGATAAAAATGCTTTCAGCGAGCGGAATTAAACCAGTTGTAGAAAAAGATGCGATCGAAACAGCCATCGAACAGGGACAGCACAACAGCACGTACCGGATGACGGTCAGTTTTAAAGACCGGGAGCAGGAACATGTTGGGGACCTGGATATTTATTTTATCGTCAAAGGCTTTAATGAAGGGGACGGAAATGAAGAAATTGACGTTTATTTTAACGTCCCATTTTTCAGCGTACACGGAGCAGACGGTGAGCGGTTTATGGAGGAAGCAGAAGCAATGCAGTTCATTTTCATTAACTTTGCAAGTGAAATTCAAAATGTCGTTGATCAAGTGCTTGATGGGCTTTACGAACAATATGAAAAGTAGAAACCGGACCGCTTTTTACGATGAAAAAGCGGTCTTTTCATTGAGCATCTGCAAATATCCCCCGGGAGAACAATAGCGCTGACATGGAGGCTTCTCTATAAGTATTTTACTTATAGAAAATTAGAATGTAAACTCTTACATAACGAAACGAATAAAGGAGGGGAATGTATTTTGAGTAAAGGAATGATCTTATTTATGGTAACGGTTTCAATCGATTAAGATGAAGAATCGATTGTTGTTGGCGGATTAGAATTATGCGGAATTCTGAAAAAAGCAATAGAAGCATTTCGTGAGCAGGGAATGAAAGGCTTAACGATTTACAGCAACAATTACGGCTTAGATGACTGGGAGCTTGGGCTCCTTTTGGCAAATAAGTACATTGAAAGAGATGAAGTCAAAGAGTAAACAGAGACGGCTTTTACAGTGATGCCGAAACTTTCAGAGGTGAATTAAATGGTAAAGACAGTAATTATTGAAGGGGCGCGTACGCCGTTTGGAAAATTCGGCGGTTCTCTTGCATCATTAACGGCTTCACAACTCGGCGGTATTGCGATGAAAGAAGCACTGAAGAGGGCAGATGTTAAATCAGAAGAGCTGGATGAAGTCCTGTTCGGCAATGTACTGCAGGCGGGTCAGGGACAAATTCCTTCACGCCAGGCAGCACGCGAGGCCGGTATTCCCTGGGAAATAAAAACTGAAACGATAAATAAAGTGTGTGCGTCCGGTCTTCGCAGCGTAACAATGGCTGATCAGATTATCCGCGCCGGTGATGAAGAAATAATCTTGGCCGGCGGCATGGAATCGATGTCGAACGTGCCGTATGCAGTGTTTAAAGCACGATGGGGCGCGCGGATGGGTGACGTACCGATGGTTGATTTAATGATTCATGACGGCTTATCGTGCAGTTTTACCGGTGTGCACATGGGCAACTATGGAAATACCACAGCGAAAGAATTAGAATTGTCCCGCGAGGCGCAGGATGATTGGGCAGTCCGCAGCCATGAACGTGCCATTGCAGCGATTGAAAACGGCACACTAGCGGAAGAGATCGTGCCTGTGGAAGTACCACAGCGAAAAGGAAGTCCAATCATTATTGATACAGATGAAGCACCACGTAAAGACACAACAAAAGACATGCTCACGAAACTCCTTCCAGCATTCGGGAAAGACGGCACCATTACAGCGGGTAACGCACCCGGAATCAATGATGGTGCCGCAGCTCTTGTATTGATGAGCGATGAAAGAGCTGGAAAAGAAGGAAAGGCTGTTCTTGCCACAGTCATTGGACATGCTGAAATCGCAGTCGAAGCAGAGAAATTCCCGCAAACACCGGGTCTCGTTATTAATGAAATCTTAAAGAAAACAGGCAAATCATTGGGCGACATTGATTTATTTGAAATTAACGAAGCATTTGCGGCAGTCGCGCTGGCCAGCAACAAAATTGCCGGCATTGAACCGGAAAAAGTAAACGTCAATGGCGGCGCAGTCGCGCTTGGCCATCCCATTGGTGCGAGCGGTGCGCGCATCATTCTCACACTCGCATATGAACTGCGCCGCCGCGGCGGCGGCATCGGGATTGCCGCGATCTGTTCAGGAAGCGGACAGGGCGATGCGGTAATGATTGAAGTAAAAGGATAAAAAAGCGGCTGGTGAATTGTTCACCAGCCGCTTTTTAATGATCGAATGAATGAAGTTAACAGTCGATTTATTTGTGATGACGATCGAAATAATTTTATTTCAACCGTCACGGTTATCATTTCGACCGTTAATTACTTGGAAGAAGACCGGTTAATTAATGAGAGCAAATTTTAGAAAATAAACAAGTATGACCCGACAATTGAATAAGTTTTGAGTTCAACCTGTTTCTTTATCCTATTTATAAAAAATATAAGGAAACAGGTTGACGACTTTATGAAAAGCTGATATTATTATCTCGAATTCAAGATAAATACCTGGAATAAATTCAAAAAAGTAATCGTCTTTTTTTAATTATATATCTCGAATTCAAGATAAAATCATTAGGAGGAAGAATACATGTTAGATGCAGGTTTGTTACTTATTCGGTTGGTCATTGGTTTAGCGTTTGTCGGTCACGGTGCCCAAAAATTATTTGGATGGTTTGGCGGCTATGGCTTGAAAGGAACAGGCGGCTGGTTTGATTCGATCGGCATGAAGCCCGGCTACACGGTGGCGCTTTTGGCGGGTCTTGCGGAATTTGTAGGTGGCGCGTTATTTGCACTTGGTTTACTGACGCCGCTTGCCGGCATTCTGATTGCAGGAACGATGATTATTGCGATTGTAAAAGTTCACGGACCAAATGGATTTTGGAGCACGCAAAATGGTTATGAGTATAATTTGATCTTGCTGGCAGTGGCATTAGGGGTCGCATTAACTGGTCCTGGCCGTTATGCACTTGATGCACTATTAGGGTAAAAAAGGAGGGAGAAACATGAAGCAAACAGCAGGTATCCATCATATTACGGCGATCGTTGGTGATCCACAGGAAAACGTTGATTTTTACGCAGCGGTTCTCGGCTTGCGTTTAGTAAAAAAAACGGTTAATTTTGATGACCCCGGTACGTATCATCTGTACTTTGGTGACAAAGCGGGGAGTCCGGGAACCATCATCACATTTTTTCCATGGCCTGGCGCACAAAGAGGCATGATCGGGGATGGACAGGTCGGTGTAACAACCTATGTGGTACCGGCTGGTGCGCTTTCTTTCTGGGAAAAGCGGCTTCATTCTTTTTCCATTCCTTTTTCAAAACAAGAACGGTTCGGCGAGCAATATTTGGCGTTTGGCGATCCACATGGGCTCCAGCTTGAAATGGTAGAACGGGAAGAAGGCCGACAAAACAGCTGGGCATTTAACGGTGTGACGCCGGATGTTGCGATTAAAGGTTTTGGCGGCGCGGTTTTATTTTCTGCGCAGCCGGAAAAAACAGCCTGGTTGCTTCAACACGTGATGGGGTTGGAGCGGGTTGCTGAAGAGGGCGGCTTGATCCGGTTCCGTGCTGCAGGGGAGATCGGCAACGTGATTGATGTGAAAACAACATCATCCGGACGTGGTCAAATGGGTGCCGGTACCGTTCACCATATTGCCTGGCGTGCAAAAGACGACGATGATCAGCTCGAATGGCAAAAACTCGTCGCAAACGAAGGCTACGGAGTGACACAGGTTACCGACCGCCAATACTTTAACGCCATTTATTTTCGGGAGCACGGTCATATCTTGTTTGAAATCGCCACAGATACTCCAGGATTTTCTATTGACGAAGCACCGGAGCACATGGGCGAAAGCTTGAAGCTGCCGCCGCAGTACGAAATTCACCGGGAAAAGATTGAAGAACTGTTGATTCCGGTTGAAGTCAGAAAAATAATGTAACAAATGGAGTGTTTGGGGTGGTTCTGCACTGACGGGGGCCGGTGAGGAAAAAAGTTTTATCGGCCCAAACGCAGTACATTCCAGTTTAAAATAAAATATTCCGCCTTAAAACAAAGCTGTCTCTATTTTTTGAGGCGGTTTTTTTTGAATTTAAAAGTGGCAAAAAATAGAAAGGAACGATACGATAAAAGGGATTACTAATCAAAGGGGGAAACAGCATGGCAGACGAACAAAAACAGCAATTGTTTAAAGACGCAATGGGCAACTACCCGACAGGTGTCACAATCGTGACCGCAACCGCCTCAAATAGTGAACCAATTGGATTGACTGTTAATTCATTCGCATCCGTTTCACTCGATCCGCTTTTAATTTTGTGGTCCATTGATCACAAAGTATCAACGATTCAAGAATTTGTGAAAGGCGGAAAATTTGCCGTTCACATTTTAGCAGGAAACCAGCAGGACGTCTGCATGAACTTTGCAAAAAAAGGCGTAGATCGCTTCAGCACGTGTGAATGGTCTTTCTCGCCTGAGCACAATCTGCCAATTATTGAAGGCGCATTTGCGGTTCTTCAATGTAAAATCTTCAAAACGGTTGAGGCAGGGGACCATACGATTTTAATCGGAGAAGTGGACGATATCCAAATCGACACCGATAAAGATCCGATGCTGTATCACCGCCGCCATTTTGCCTCTATTCCAGCGGAGTTTTACAATCAGAAAAAATAAAAGGTTTAGCCGTCCGGAAATGAAGATTCTGGACGGCTTTTTTGTGGAGAAGATCCATACAGGAACGGTATATTCAAATTTGGAATGTTTCATAGCAGATTCGGCAAATTATTTTATCAGCCCAGATGGTACAAAAAGCTTTAACGTGTTTTCTTCATAAGGGATTCCCATTCGTTCCTTGCATTTTCCCATGCTCCTTCAGGAAGACTACCTCTGTATAAATATTGTTCATACCAGCTTGTAAGACGGGTCATTGAGCTGCTGGAGAAAAGTAAGTCAATTTCCTTGGCGTATTCTCTCAATGTTTGCCCAGCTTTCCTTTTTAACCCACAGCGCTCAAGCTGAGTGAGAAGAACGAGGTACGCCTTTGGAAAATGGTGATCCTGTCGATCTCGTTTATAAATGAAAATATAATAGAAAGGCAGCCATTTTCTCCGGGACCGGTAGCCCAAAGCGGCTATGATGAAAGCTGCAGTAAGGATGACAACAATATTTTGCCAGTTTGTTTTTAGGAATAATCCTGCATTCAGCTGCGGCGCTTCCTGAGAAGCATCATTGATTTCTTTTTTCTGTTCCGGCTCTTCTAATACAGGCTGCTCTGGTGTTTCAGCTGGTGTTTCTACAGTTTCTTCCTCCGCAGATGTCTCCGTTATTCCCTCTAATTCAGGTACTTCCTCATTGGTAAACCCTTGTGTAGGCTCAAAAGGGACCCAGCCGATATTTGGAAAATACACTTCCACCCATGAATGGGCATTTTCACTGGTTACCTGATAGATTCTATTTTCGGCTTCAGTTGTTTCCAGGTAAGTTCCTTCTGTGTAGCCTTTTACCCAGCGTGTGGGGATATCAAGCGTTCGCAACAAGACAGCCATGGAAGTGGAAAAGTTGTCACAGTATCCACGTTTTGTATCAAATAAAAATTGGGCGACATAGTCCTCGTCTTCTGACGGAACAGGCACATCCACTTGCTCATAGGTGAAGCCGCTGGAACTGAAATACGTTTCAATCGCTTTTGCTTTATCGAACCATGTTTTATGTCCCCGCGTAATGTCTAACGCAAGTTCCCTGATCTCCGGCGGCACGTTTTCGGGAAGCTGCGTATACGTATTGGCAATGGCCCGAAAAGAGCGGTCGGCTTCCTCAGGTGAACTTGCTTGAAGATCCTCTGCCTGAAAAGAGGGGTGCTCATACTGAACAGAATACGATGCAGGAGCTTCTTGTTCAGAGCCGTTGAGAGCCGTTATTTTATTTGTCACCTGATTCAGCTGATAACGGTAAGAAGAAGTTGCAACAATTCTTTGCAAGCCGTGCGGATATTGAATATGTGCATGGTCTTCTTCATTGTATACGATGCTTGTCCTTTCTTCTGAAGGAACCTTTTCTGTAAAGGAGAAAAGAGAAGAGGGGACATTCCGCCCGAAATTCAGCGGCTGCTCGTTTTGACGGGAAGAAATCCAGCCTTTTCCGGTATATACATCTCTCGTATCCACTTTCCAGTAATGCGGCTCTTCCACTTCGGCTGTAAACGCGACTGTATTGGAAGGCAAAAAAGGGCCGCCGAGTGAGGAATCATCTGACCTGAATCCGCTCTGTTCCGTCTCATCCGGGGCTGTATTCCCAGAGCCGCTCAGTGAATTCATGAAAGGAACGGGATTAGGCCAGACCGGGTCCGCTTTTGGCGCGGCATAAGCGATGGCCGCACTTCCTGCAATCATGACAGCCAGAGAGAACATCCATTTCCGCTTGATTCTGCTCCTTTTTTGAATGTTCTCGGAATCGGCCAGCCGGCGGAACGTCAGTATTCCCATCAAGGAAAAGCCGGTCAGGACCGACCTGATGATGGCTTCCTCTGCTTCATATGGAGAAAAAGCATCTAATACCGTAATAAAAATGAGTGTCGCCAAAAAAAAGAACAAGATATTTTTACGCGCAATCAGCCAATAGTGGATTAAATACGTTGTTATCCAGAGAAGGGCAAAGAACAGTAATGTTCGGAATGAATCTGACATCTCTGCCCACTGGCCTTTCAAAATCGATCCTGCATTTTGAGATAGATCGTTTAAAAACAAGTCGATCGATGTGCCGGCGTTTCCATAGTAAATGGATTGAATCGTAAAAAGAATATAAATCAGCTTTAAAACAGCAGTTGGCGCTAATGGGAAGCCCAAAAAAGCCAGCAGCAGCGATCCAAAAACAAAACCAAGAAAAGAGCTGATAGAGCTCGTGCCCGTTAGCTGTTCTACCGGTCTTAACCATTCCCATAGGAGAAGAAAACTGAAAACATACAAAATAAAAAAATCGATATTCCGCTTCGCGCTCTTTTGATTCATCTGCCGTTCACCTCCGGAAAGGCTTTCTCAAATTGGCCTTCTTGTACAACGCGGACATGGATTTCAGTCGTATCAGCTATTCGTTTATCTGACCCAGCCTCTTGTTTGCCGTTGACAAGAAATATAGTGACGGACTGGCTTCTGCGAGAATAATAGCGGACTCTTTCGACCACTTCATCGGTCAGCTGGGACGTTACAAGCATGAGTGTACTGCCTTGCTGAGCAAGAAAAGTTTCTTTCTCCAACACCCGGGCAAACGAAACAGTGCTTCTATCCTTAATTTTCGCCAGATGATAAAAAAGCCGCTGCTCTTGCATGCCTCCACCGCGCATCGTGAAACTGTGCCTTTCATCACTCACCGTCAGCAAGCCGACTTGTGCCCCTGTCCGTATCATGCCTCTGATGGCAGAAGCGGTAAACGAAACGACCGCTTCAAATTGCGAAGCAGGAATGCAATCCATCACAATCATCAAATCGTGAGACCGGTGCTGCTCAAACTCTTTGGTCATCAGGTCATTTCGTTTGGCGGTCGCTTTCCAGTTAATCAAGGATAAGCGGTCGCCCGGCTGGTAGTTGCGAATCCCAACAGACATAGCCATATCCTGATCTGGATAAACTCGTCTAGTTGTAATGGCCATACCTTGATCAGCCTGTCCGGCAAACGGGCGGTAACTTAATTCTTCATAAGGTGGGTAAACCACTATTTTATTTTCCAGGAGAATCAGCTTTTCTTTTTCAATGAATCCGAATAAATCTCCTGTTTTCATACGAATCCCAGTAAAATGGTGTTCCCCTCTCGGCAGTTGATCAATCTCATATTCGAATTGAAGCGTTTTTTTAAAGCCGGGCAGCAAAAGTATTTTCTGCTGGTGCTTTTCTTTTAGCATGAAAGATTCTTCCTCCTGCTCTTCCAGGATCATGTAAAAAAGCGGAAAGCGGCTCTTTCTGACGATAGTCACTTCAATTCGGACAGGTTCATTAAAAATAAATTCCTGCTTCGATAATATTCTTTCAGCTGTACAAGACAAAGGATAAAAAAATACGCTGAGCGCATAAATGATAAACGGAAGAGAGCTGTAAAATAAAAACCAGCTGACAAATCCTCCTTGAAACATAGCATACGAGAAAGCAAGAACAGTCAATCCGATTAAAAAAATGACTCTGCCAGGTTCTTTCATCTTCAAAAACGTTTTATTCATATTTTGCCACGTGCTTTTGAATGGGTACAGATACCCGGCTGATCACTTGCTCAATCACGTCTTCTATTTGTACTCTTTCAAATCGGGCTTCTGGTCTGAGAATGATTCTATGGGCAAAAACAAACGGGGCAAGATACTGAATATCATCAGGAAGCACATAATCTCTTTCATGAATAAAGGCCAGCGCCTGTGACGCTTTCATCATGGCGATGGAGCCACGGGGACTAACACCTAAAAACACATTTTCATGTGAGCGGGTATGGCTGGAAAGTTCGACGATATATCTTCTCATTGATTCATCAACATACACTTCTTTTATATCGAGCTGCAGCTGCCGAAGTTCTTGAAGGCTGATAACCGGATGCAGGTTATCAATGGGGGAGACTTTTTGCGCCCGTTGTAATACATCTATTTCTTCATCCAGAGTAGGATAGCCCATTTTCATTTTCAACAGGAAACGGTCAAGCTGGGCTTCCGGAAGAGGATAGGTCCCTTCGTATTCAATTGGGTTTTGCGTAGCCATCACAAAAAACGGTTTTTCCAGGTTGTAAGTAACGCCATCAACTGTAATGCTGTTTTCTTCCATTCCTTCGAGCAAGGCGGATTGGGTTTTAGGCGACGTTCGGTTAATTTCATCGGCGAGAATGATATTTCCCATAATAGGGCCCGGATAAAACTGAAAATCCATGTCCCGCGGATTATAAATCGACACGCCCATTACATCAGAAGGAAGCAGGTCTGGTGTAAACTGAATTCTCCGCAGCTCTGCGCTGATCGACTTTGAAAGCGCCCGAACCATCATCGTCTTTCCGACACCCGGCACATCTTCAAGCAGCAAATGTCCATCAGCTAACAGCGCCACCAGGCTTAATTTAGCCACTTCCTGTTTTCCCGCTATCACTTTTTCAATATTGTGAAGGATTTTTTTAATCCCAGGATGTATTCGATTCGTCAATTCTTTTCCTCCTAACTTAGTTAAAATCTATCGATCCGTCTTGTGGCAATGGTTTAGAAAATGATCGAAAATTTAGATTTTTTATTCTAATAATAAGTTTAACTTATTATTCTTATACAAAGTCAAATATTATGTACTGTTCTTTTTTAAAGGAAGAGATTGATAAGCTTTATTGTTTCGTTTATTCATACACACATTCGTAGTTCTGCTTTTTTCAGGCAGAACTCTTTTTTGTTCGGTTAAAAGATGCAGGGTACATTAACAATTTAATGAACTATTGGGCTTGAAAAAGGAAAAATGATTTAAGTAACACATTGAAAAATAGAAGTAACAAATACCAATACTAGCGAAAATAAGAAAAATGAACTGCGGTCAACATAATAAAACTCCTTCTATCGAGAAGTTTAAAAAAGAATCCATAATTAAATTTGTTTCAGCAAGCCGAATTCCATAATTGCACGATCGAAAAAATCATAATCCAGTCGTTAGGCAAATACTCCCGATCTGTTTTTCAATTTTTTGGTTGATGCATTATCGTTTGCGTAATTGTACACCAACCATAGCAAAAAAGCCGCTTCAATCAATAGAAAGCGGCTTTTTGCTTATTCTTCACCAATAATTTTCACTTCTGTTTCTAATTCTACACCGAATTTTTCAAAGACGGTTTGCTGGGCGTGGCGGATCAAATTCAAGTAATCGCTTGAAGAAGCGCCGTCTACATTGACGATAAATCCGGCATGCTTCGTTGAAATTTCCGCGCCGCCAATACGTGTTCCCTGCAGGCCGCTGTCTTGGATCAATTTCCCGGCAAAATAACCGGTCGGACGCTTAAATACGCTGCCGCATGAAGGATATTCAAGCGGTTGTTTGGATTCGCGAAGCGCAGTGAATGTATCCATCGCTTCTTTAATTTCTTCATGGTTCCCCGGCTTCAGGTCAAAAACAGCCTCTAAAATAATATAGTCTTTCTCGGTAAACACACTTTTTCGATAACCGAAGTGGAAATCATCTTCGCCTAGTGTAATCAAGTCGCCGTCATAAGAAAGAACTGTCGCTTTTTTCAAAACAGTAGACGTTTCGCCACCGTAAGCGCCAGCATTCATCACAAGGGCGCCTCCAACAGAACCAGGAATACCACAAGCAAATTCAAGACCGGTTAAGTGATAATCAAGCGCTATCCGGGAAACATCAATAATTTTTGCGCCGCTGCCGGCCGTAATAGAGGTGCCCTCCACATGAATTCGGTCAAAACGCTCAAGCGCAATAACAATTCCCCGTAATCCTTTATCCCGAACGAGGACGTTTGAGCCGTTTCCTAAAATGGTTAATGGAATCTTATGTGCTTTTGCATAGTTAATGACCGTTTGCAGGTCGTCTATATGTTTAGGCTTTATGAACACATCTGCCGTTCCGCCTGTTTTCGTATACGTATGCTTTTCAAGTGGAAACAATGGATGCACGGATTGTTCATCCATTTTCTTCTTTAAGTCGTTTGCAATTTGCAGCGCATCGATAGCTGCTCACCTTCCTTTTCTCAATATCCTTCTTATTATAAAGGATATGAGAGGATTCGTTAAACATCTTTCTATTTTTAGAAAAAATTTTGAGGGTAACGTGTGTAGTATAAGCAGAATGGTTCAATTTTATACCATAATGGGTATAATTTATGAGAGGTGAGAAGATGGAAAAAACAAAAAGCTCAAAATTTATTCAGCAGCATTTGGCAAATGAGAGGACATATCTTGCGTGGGTGCGGACAGCGATTGCAATTATTGGGATCGGATTTCTGGTTATCAATCTTCATTTTAATTTTCTATCGCAGCACTCTGCCAAAGCGGATTTAATGGCCAATATTATTGGCATTACAGCGGTCATATCAGGCCTTTTTGTTATTAGCTTTTCAACGTACAGCTACTTTGCAAAAATCAAAACGATTGATAATGAAGTATTTAAACCGGAAAAAAACAGCGTGCTGCTCCTGACCGGCATCATTGTTGCGACAATGATCATGTTTGGATTATATGTAACCTTTATTTTTTCATGAAAAAAACTAAAGCAAAAGAGTTGTAAACGAAATATACGCATGCTAGTATTGGTATACCTTTATGGGTATATGGAAATGCCAGAAACGAAAGGAGAATAGTATATATGTTATTTCGTTCATTTTTTGATGAAAAATTAGCTCAATATGCATATTTAGTTGGATGCCAGCGTACAGGAGAAGCGATCATTATCGATCCGCCCCGCTATGTTGACCATATTATTGAAGCGGCAAAAAAAGAAGGCATGAAGATTACAGCCGCTGCTGAAACACATATCCACGCCGATTTCGTTTCAGGCGCACACCAATTAGCAGTTAAACACGGTGTGAAGCTGTATTTGTCAGATGAAGGAGATGAAAACTGGAAGTACCAATACACAGACGGTATGAATGCAGAGTTAGTAAAAGACGGTGCAAAATTCAAAATCGGCAATATTGAGTTCGAAGTCATGCATACACCCGGACATACACCAGAGAGTATCTCATTCGTCTTAACGGACGTTGGCGGCGGTGCATCAAAACCGATGGGTATATTCACTGGCGACTTCGTGTTTGTCGGCGACATTGGCCGTCCGGATTTGCTGGAAAAAGCAGCGGGTATTCAAGGAATGGCTGACAGCGGCGCGAAGCAAATGTTCCAATCGGTTCAGCGCTTTAAAAGGCTTCCAGATTATATGATGGTATGGCCGGCGCACGGTGCGGGCAGCGCATGCGGAAAATCAATTGGCGCTGTTCCATCATCAACAGTTGGCTATGAAAAACAATTCAACTGGGCGATGAAAATTGACAATGAAAAAGAGTTTGTCTATGAGTTGTTGAAAGACCAGCCGGAAGCACCAATCTACTTTGCGGAAATGAAGCGTGTGAACAAAGCTGGTCCCGCAATTGTTGACGGCAAAGGACCTGAATGGGCAGACAGCGCAGATGAAGTTGTTGAGTGGGCAAAAGAGGGCAAACATGTCATTCTTGACACACGTCTGGCTTCAGAATTTGAAAAAGGGTTTGTGAAAGGCGCGATCAATATTCCATTCGGCAAAATGCTCACAAGCTGGGCTGGCTGGCTGATCGGGTATGATGAACAAATGATGCTAATTGTTAAAAAAGAAAACGTGAAAGAAGCTTTAATTGCGCTTCAGTCTATCCACCTCGATGATGTTGTCAAATTAGCAACGCCTGAAACGATGGCAAGTGTTGCAAAGGAAACGTATAAAACAGTGGAAGTTGATCAATTTGAACAGCTGAAAGAAGATGCGCAATTGATTGACGTGCGTAACGACAACGAATGGAAGCAAGGTCACATGAAAGAAGCGGATCATAAAATGCTGGGCCGTCTTCGCAAAGAAGGATCAGCGCTTGATCAATCAAAACCGGTGCTTATTCATTGCCAATCAGGTGCGCGTTCAGCGATTGCTGCGAGTGTCATGAAGCACCTCGGATTTGATGATGTAACACACTTAAAAGGTGGATTCAGTGCATGGAGCCGCAAAAATGAAAGTAAAATCATCCACTCATCATAATAGTATGATGTAAAGAAATCGGAATCAAAAAAAAGAAAAATGTTGTTCATTTTCCTGATGAAAAGCTCGTGAAAGATTTTTGGATCAGGAATCAAAATACAATTTAATCCAAAAATCCGAAAATCAGGGGAGGAAGGAGCTGAAAAAGCTCCTTTTTTTATTTTTTTTCTAGAATTTACAGTTTCGATTGTTACGAAATTAATCGAAACTGTAATTTTAACGTAAAACTATGTAATGTTTATTTTTGCTAGAATGAGATTTATAAGGAAGATATAGAGGAAATAAGAATGAGAGAATCGGGGAGGTACGGTGTGAAAAGTTGCAAAAAAGCAGTTTTTTCATTTTTAGCTGTAATATTGTTTTTAAGCATGTCCCCGCTGGCATCTATCAAAACAGAAGCCGCATCAGTCGGTGAATCAGTCGTCGCTTACGGGAAAAAGTTCATAGGTGTACCGTACTTATTTGGAGGCACTACACCAAGTGGGTTCGACTGCTCTGGATTTACTCAATACATATACAAGAATGTTGCAGGCATCTCATTGCCGCGTACGACGGGAGAACAATATAATGTAGGGAAATCTGTTGAGAAAAGTGATCTGCAGATCGGTGACTTAATTTTTTACGCAAATACATATAAAAAAGGCATTTCCCATGTTGGTATATATGCAGGAAACAACCAGGTGTTGAATGCGACCTCAAGCAAAGGAATCACGCTTGTTTCAATGAATGATTCATATTGGGGATCAAAATATGCCGGGGCGAAACGGGTATTGGCGGAAAAGGCATCTGCTGTCACGCCGAATTGGTTTACAGATGTTTCAAAATTCGCTGTTACGTATCAGGCAATTAAAACATTAACAGACAGCAAAGTCATTAATGGATACAATGATTATACATTTCGCCCGGATGAACAAGTAACGCGCGGTCAAGCTGCGGCAATTTTAAATCGGGTTCTAGGTCTTTCATTACAATCATCATCAAAATTTACAGATGTTTCAGCAGAGAATTCATTTGCAGCTGATATAGCGGCTATACAGGAATCAGGCATCATTAATGGATTTGATGATCAAACATTTCGTCCTTATAATGAAATGACCCGTAATGAAATGGCGATTATTATTTATCGTGCATTTCAAAGTGAGCTTCCAACTATAGCAGCGGGTACTATGTATTCAGACGTCAGCTCCAGCCACTGGGCTTACAAGGGGATTATAGCAGTTGCAGCTGTTGATGAAACTGGTTTTTTCCAGAAAGATACGTTCAACGGATCTGAAAATGCGACGCGCGAAGCATTCACAGTCGCCATTTATAATGCAATGAACGCAAACTAATATTCAAAAAGCAGCGCATTAACTGCGCTGCTTTTTTTATTCGGTTTATAGGAAAAGAGTTGTTTAAATAAAGATAGGTGGATTGCTGAAACATGAAAGAAAGGGATTAAATCCACATAACCAATCCCCTGCATTAGCGAGGCTTCAGCATGTTTTCCATTTGCTGCGGTGAAGGAAGCGCTGAGATGGCTCCTTTGCCAGTCGTTGTAAACGCGCCCGCTGCATTGGCGAATCTTACAATTTCTTTACCATTTCGGACTAATACATCTTCCATATTTTCCAGTGTGGTGCCTGCTTCGAGCATCTTAAATAAAAAGCTACCGATAAACGCATCTCCCGCACCGGTTGTATCCTGGACTTGCACAGAAAAGCCGTCTGCTTGAATTTCAGCCCCGTTGACGAACAGTGTTGCGCCAGCCGCGCCGCGTGTATAAACGACAGCTTTTACATCACCGGTAAAAAGAGAATCAATGGCCGCTTTTTCATCTGACAGCCCGGTGATAAACTCCAATTCTTCGTCTGAAATTTTGACAAGATGAGCTTTTGGAATAAACGCTAAAATCGTTTCGCGGCATGCATCCGGGCTATCCCAAAGCGGCAGCCGGACATTTGGGTCGAAGCTCACTAAAGCGCCGCGCTGCTTCGCTGAATTGATCGCTTTGATGTGTGCATGCTTCATCGGGCTTTCAACTAAATCAACTGAGCAGAAATGCAAAATGTCGCCGGACGCAAACAGTGATTCATCCACTTCATCTTCTGTCATCAGCAAGTCGGCACACGGTTTTCGGTAAAAAGAAAAATCACGCTCTCCGTCTTCACGAAGCGAAACGAAAGCGAGAGCCGTGTTTGCTTCGTTTGTACGGATGACATGTTTTGTTTCAACACCGGCTTCGTCCAGCTTTTCCAGTAAGAAGTCGCCAAACGCGTCGGCCCCGAGTTTAGTTATCATCGCCGATTTTCCACCAAGCTTTGACACAGCAGCCGCTACGTTTGCTGGAGCCCCGCCTGGCGCGCGCTCAAATGAAACCACATCCTTGAGGGCCTGTCCTTTTTGCAGTGGAATAAAATCAATTAACACTTCTCCGATTGAATACAACGTTCCCATTTTCATCCCCCAATCGTCCATTTAACCGCCTGGCAAGATGCGCGGCCGCCTTTTGCAAAAAAGCGGATACCTGTGCAGTCTTCGCTCGGAAAAATACGGCTTGTGAATACTTCTAATCCGTCATTTACGAATAGTTCCAATGAAGAAGAATCGACAAATAAATGAAACGTGACGTGTTTTGTATCTAAAAAACAGCTGCGGACTGTTCCGTACTCCGAGTCAGCCAGAGCGCCGGAATATGTTCTGTCCAAACTCAATCTTTGATGGATCGCATCATACGTGATAACGGTTTTTTCTGTTTCATTTACCCGAATTTCAATGCCGCACGAATCGGCATCTTGTATTTCGAACGAGCAAACTAGTTCAAATGCAGTGCCGCTGAAGCTGTCGAATGTCTTTACTTCATCATGCAGCTGGGCAGACGCTTCCATCTTAATGCCGCGCAAGTTTTTCAGCTCGCGCACCGGCCGCTGCATAAGCCGTCCATTTTCAATCGTGATTTCACGAGGAAGCGTTAGGCAATGCGCCCAGCCGTGTTCATCTGTCGGATACGCCATTTCCGGAAGGCCCATCCAGCCGACTAAAATACGGCGTCCATCTGGTGCTTCCATCGTTTGTGGAGCGTAAAAGTCAAATCCACGATCCAATTCATGAAACTCGCTGTGCTGCATTGTTTGTGTTTGAACATCCAAATTCCCCAATACATAACCGGATTGATAAATATTATGATACTGATCGCCGTCTGGCGCAATGCCTTGTGGGGAAAAAACGAAAATACCCTGCCCGTCAACGGTAAAATAATCAGGGCATTCCCACATGTAGCCGAAATGAGGCAAATCGGTTTGGATTTCCCCTTTAAATGTCCAATTTTTCATATCCGGCGAACTGTATAACACGGCGCAGCCGGTTTTATCGATTCGCTGTGCGCCGATAATGGAATAAAACGTGTTGTTTTCTTTCCATACTTTCGGGTCACGGAAATGGTCGGTGTACCCGTCCGGAACGTGATCAATAACAGGTGTTTCCCATTTTTTGATAATGCCTTGTTCGTCCATAACGGCGATGTTTTGCTTCGGGTGGCGTACCCATTGTTCATCACGTGTATTGCCGGTGTACATTAAGTAAAGCTGGCCGTTGTGCTCAATGCCGCTTCCTGAATAAGCACCGTGGCTGTCGATCTCGTCATTTGGACGAATTGCGATGCCGGCATTTTCCCAGTGAACGAGGTCTTTTGATTTTGTGTGATACCAATACTTAATCCCATGGACAGGGCCAAGGGGAAACCACTGATAAAACAAATGGTATTCTCCGTTATAAAAAGAAAAGCCATTCGGGTCATTTAATAAACCTGTTTCTGGCTGTATATGATACGTCTGGCGCCATGGAGAACGATCCACTTGTTTTTTTAACTCTTTCCAATCTTTTTCAGAGATATCTTCAATACGTGTATAACGCTGTTCTGTTGTCCATTGCAATTCGATCACCTCATAAATATAAAAATAAGATGGAGGTGTGCCCCTCCATCATAAGTTTGTTATGCGGCATTTTGTACCGCTTGCTTTTTTTCATCACGCTTTCCGAGCACGATGGTCACCACAAACGCAACCGCAATGGCAATAACCATGCCGATCACATATTGAACAAGGCCTTCATGCTGAATGGAAATAACGCCGGGAAGGCCGGCTGCTCCGAGTGCGATGGCTTTCACTTTAAAGAATGTCACGTAAGCTGTAGCAACAGCAGAGCCGATAATGGCGCCGATAAATGGATAGCGAAGCTTCAAGTTGACGCCGAACATTGCTGGCTCAGTAATGCCGAGCAGGGCAGAGATGCCGGCTGCTGACGCGGTGCCTTTCAGCTTTTTATTTTTGGTTAATAGAAAGACAGCGAGTGTTGCTGCGCCTTGTGCGACATTTGACATTGTCGCAACGACGAAAATAAATGAGCCGCCTGTTTTAGCAATATCTGCAAGCAATTGTGTTTCAACCGCAATAAAGCTGTGATGCATACCTGTAATAACGATTGGTGCATAAAGCAGGCCAAACAGGGCGCCGCCGATAAAGCCAGTCGTATCATAAAGCCAAATCATGCCGTCAGAAAGCAGGTTGCCGGCTGAACGGGTAATCGGTCCAACGAGTGTAAACGTCAAAATACCAGTGATAAAAATCGTTAAAAGAGGTGTCAGCAAGTTATCGAGTGCAGAAGGAATTACTTTGCGCAGCGATAATTCTACTTTTGCCAATATAAACGAAGCAGCTAATACAGGAAGAACCGTTCCCTGATAGCCAATTTTTTCAATTTCAAATCCGAAGATAGACCAAACGGGAATCTCGCCGCTGACAAGCGCGCCGCCATATCCCCAGCCGTTTAGTAAATCAGGATGAACCATAATCATTCCGAGAGCAGCACCGAGATACGCATTTCCGCCAAACCGCTGCGTCGCTGAGAAGCCGATTAAAATAGGCAGGAAGACAAAGGCAGCGTTTGCGAATGTATTAATAAGCGCTGCGAGGTCGGCCATGTTCGGATATGCTTCGACGATTGACTGGCCGTCGATAAACAATCCTTGAGCAGTCAGAAGGTTGTTAATTCCCATTAACAAACCACCGGCGACGATGGCCGGAATGATCGGAACAAAAATGTCTGACAGCATTTTCACAAAACGCTGAAGCGGGTTCATGTTCTTCGCGCCCGCGCTTTTTACATCTGTAGTCGACATGCCGTCCGTACCGGTCATTTTAGAAAATTCCGCAAAGACGTTATTCACTGTTCCAGAACCAAAAATGATTTGATACTGTCCGCCGGTAGAAAATGTACCCTTGACACTGTCCATCGCATCTAATTTTTCCTGGTCAACAAGTGATTCGTCATGCAAAGCGAGACGAAGCCGAGTAGCACAATGTGCAGCAGCAGCAACATTTTCTTTGCCTCCAATAGCTTGGAGCGTTTCGCGGGCGATTTCATTATAATTCATACTGCTTCCTCCTTTATGGATGAAAATTATAAGTTGAGTGGAACCGGTTCTGAAAAAAGCAAATAAAAAAAGCTGATTAAGGAACCGGTTCCAATAAAGAATTAAAAAATTGAAAACGGTTGTAGGAACCGGTTTCAATTAGATTATAAAAGATGATTAGTCCGAATGTCAACACTTTCCCGCAAAATAAGATCGAACCGTGAATACGTCAGCTTCGGCACATCTTCTCCTTTTACAAGTTTGGCAATATGCGAGGCAGCAGTATGCCCTGCTTCTGTAAAATGAATACGAACGGTCGTTAAAGAAGGATTCATCATCGCTGTTACCTCATATCCGCCAAAACCTGTAATGGAAACGTCCATTGGTACACGGAGCTTTTTTTGATAAGCGGCTTTCATCGCACCGATGGCAAGGTTATCTGTTGCACACACAACAGCAGACGGCGAAAACTCGTCAAAAAGCTGTCCTGCCCGCTCTGCCGCATCGCTCATACTAAAGGTTGTTTCGAAAAATCGAGCTTCCACATCTGCCGTATGTTCGCTTACGGCTTGAGCAAACCCTTTTTTTCGCTTCACGCCAACCGCAACATCATATTCACCGACACCTAAAAATGCAATTTTTTTATGTCCGCGCTGTGCGATATACTTGCCGATCGCATAACCGGCTGTTTCGTCGTCATGGACAAGGCTATAAACATTATCGTGCTGCTGGCCGACAAGCAGGACAGGAATATCGATTTCCTGAATTGCTTTTAAATGAGCATCTGTCACTTCGGTTGCCAGCAAAATAATACCGGCGACTTTTTGTTTGGCCAGTGTATAAATATTTTCAATCTCGCGTGTTAAATCCTGGCCCGTATTGGATACGAGCATATGATAATTCAGTTCACGCAGCCGTTCATCAATGCCCATTAGTGTACGGGATGTTGCATATGAGTCGAGCCGCGGAATAATCGTGCCGATAATATTCGTTTTTTTCGCTTTTAAGCTCTGCGCAAAAGCATTGGGCGCGTAGCCGGTTTCTTCAATTACCAATTCAATTTTCTTTTTTGTTTCTTCACTTACCGAACCGCCATTTAAATAGCGTGATACCGTGCTTTTCGCCACACCGGCTATTTTGGCAATATCTGCAATAGTTTTCATGGTCGTTCACTCCATTTCGTCTCTGTATCTACTATACAATATGAATGGAAAACCCGTACAATTTGCAAAAAAGAAAAATATTTTACTAAAAGTAACTAAATAAAATATTCATTTTTTTAGTTAATAGTTTATTATGATTGAAAGCGTTATTTATTAAAGGTGCCAAAATAGAGAGGATAACAAGTGGCTATTTACTATCATGATTTGACGAAAACCTTTCATTCAAAGAGTTGACTTAAAGTGTAAGATGTATTACGATTTAAATCGTAATTATTTCGTTTTACGATTTAAATCGTAACAATTACGCTTTGTGAAGGAGAGGAAGGAATTGATTGAGTGGGCGATTATCGGCGGTGGCATCCATGGCTGTACAGCAGCAACTTTTTTAATAAAAAGTGGAAAGACTTCAATTGATCGTCTTCGAATCATTGATCTTTATGACAAACCAATGGCTAGGTGGAGGCGAAATACGAAACGGATTGGCATGGAATATTTACGCTCGCCAGTTGTTCATCACATCGATGTTCATCCATTAAGCTTGCAAAAATACAGTGACTCGGCAAAGAGTAGAGATCTTTACGGTTATTATAAGCGGCCGCAGCTCGATTTTTTCAATGATCACTCGGAAAATGTTTTGTATGAGATAAACATACAAAAAGCATGGAAGCAAGGGAAAGTCGTTTCAGTTAAACGAAATGAACGCTGGGTTCTTACGCTCGAATCAGGCGAACAAATAATGGCGGAAAATATTATAGTTGCGATAAGTGTTAATGAACAACCTATGATTCCCGAATGGGCACATAAACGGGCTTTTCATATTTTTGATGAACAAATACCAGACTTCAAAAAACTAAAACCTCCTGTTGTCATTGTAGGTGGAGGCATCACGGCGGCCCATACAGCTGTGGCAGTCAGCCAATTATTTCCTGGGAAAACAACACTTTTAAAGCGGCACCCTTTCCGTGTACATTTTTTTGATAGTGACCCGGGGTGGCTGGGGCCGAAAAATCAAACCGGATTCCGAAAAATAGAAGACTACCAGCAGCGCAGAGAAGTGATCAAAGCCGCGCGTCATAAAGGATCTATTACGCAGGAGCTTTTTTATAAACTTGCACGTTTTCAAAAAAGAAATGAACTTCAAATTATAAGTGGAGAACCCATTAAAATGAATGAAACAACGATCACAATGAAGGATCATTCCAACATTCAAGCAAAAACTGTTATTTTAGCGACGGGGTTCAAGTCCTCATTGCCTTCACAGCCGTGGCTGCAAAAACTGATCTTAAATGAAAACCTGCAATGTGCTCATTGCGGCTATCCGATTGTAAACGAATCATTGGAGTGGTGTCCGCACTTGTTTGTGATGGGTCCGTTAGCTGAGCTTGAAATCGGTCCAATCGCGCGAAATATATCAGGCGCCAGACAGGCCGCAGAACGAATTGTGGCAAATTTATAAAAACAGAAAGAGTAAATCGGGGGTAAGTGAAAAATGAATCAAATTCCAGTTACAGTACTCAGCGGCTATTTAGGTGCAGGAAAAACAACGCTGCTGAATCATATTTTAAAGAATGAACAAAACAAACGGATTGCAGTCATCGTAAATGATATGAGTGAACTCAACATTGATGCAGCGCTCGTGAAAAAGGGCGGATTTTCTAAAACAGAAGAAAAACTCGTTGAGCTGCAAAACGGCTGCATATGCTGCACGCTTCGTGAAGACTTGATGATTGAAGTGGAACGGCTGGCGAAGAAGGGGGATATCGATTATATCGTCATTGAATCAACAGGCATCGCCGAACCGATTCCGGTGGCTCAGACATTCACATACATTGATGAAAAAATAGGAATTAATTTATCCGAATATTGCCGCTTGGACACAATGATCACTGTTGTGGACGGCAATCGCTTTTGGCACGATTTTGCTTCAGGTGAAACATTGCTTGACCGGAAAGAAGCAACAGATGAAGCGGATACACGAGAAGTGGTCGATCTGCTTATTGACCAAATTGAATTTGCAAATGTATTGCTTTTGAATAAAACAGATTTGATCCAAGAAGCTGATAGTGAGGAACTTCATGCCGTGCTTCGAAAATTGAATCCCGATGCGCGCATTATCCGAACATCTTTCGGACAAGTGCCAATTGAACAAGTATTGGACACGCACTTATTTGACTTTGAGAAAGCAAGTGAAGGAGCCGGCTGGATCAAAGAATTAAATGAAGAGCATGTGCCGGAAACAGATGAATATAGCATTGCATCGTTTGTTTATCGGCGCCGTCGTCCATTTCATGCGGAGCGCTGGATGAACTGGCTCGAAAACTGGCCGGTGGAAGTGGTCCGGGCGAAAGGCTTTTTCTGGCTGGCAACACGGAATAATATAACGGGGATGATCTCGCAGGCGGGACCGTCCATTATAATCCAGGGTGCCGGTGAATGGGTCGCTTCTTACCCGGAGCAGGAGCGTGAGCAGACGCTGAAAGAAGAGCCGGAACTCTTAGTCGGATGGGATGACACATACGGTGACCGGGTCACAGAAATCGTTATGATCGGCCTGGAGATGAATCGTGAAGCAATAGAAAACGAATTAGACCGTTGTTTACTGACGGATAAAGAAATGAAGATGGATTGGACGGGATTTAAAGACCCGCTGCCGCCATTCCAACTTGCAGAATCAGCCCTTAATTAATCAGAGGGCTTTTTTATTGAAAAAATAATTTAATGATATATCTGTAAATAAACATTTAAAAAGTGTGTTTAGGGAGATGGATATATCAGAACAGTGTTGAAAAGCGTCTATGCTGACATTCTTTAAAAAACAAAAAAACAGAGACAGGATTTTTTGATGGAAAACGGACTCTTGAAAAGCTGGAACAAAAATGGATAGACATAATAAAACTATTTGGGGACCAAGGCTAATAACCGTATAAAGTGAAAATAAAACGCAGCCAGCTCCTTATACGAGCCGGCTATTTTTTTATCTCGATTTGCCAAAAGGCTGCTGTTTGTTTTGGAC
The DNA here is from genome assembly GCF_001750285.1 of Domibacillus iocasae. Classification (GTDB taxonomy): domain Bacteria; phylum Bacillota; class Bacilli; order Bacillales; family Domibacillaceae; genus Domibacillus; species Domibacillus iocasae. The sequence goes on along the minus strand of NZ_MAMP01000002.1, from coordinate 16,192 downwards.
ACACATTTTCGGCGGCCCGCATATTATTTTGAAGAAGAGGTGGTGAAAATGAAGGATTTGAAAAATCCGATTGAAACGGAAAAACAGGAATGGCGCAAGCAGCAGAATCAGCAAAGGTTAAAAACATGGCTCACCATATTTTCTCCCATCTGTCTTTTGCTTATCTGGCAGTTTTTATCGCAAAGCGGACTAATTGACGCACGATTTTTTCCGCCGCCCACCGCTATTATTTCCACGTTTATTGACCTGCTTACAAGTGGTGAATTATTTGATCACATAAATATTTCGTTGTTTCGAATTTTTGCTGGGTTTTTACTCGGTGTTATTCCTGGAATTATCCTCGGTTTATGTATGGGTTTATATGCGCCAATCAGACACTTTCTTTCTCCTCTTATTATGGCGCTAATGCCCATTCCCACTCTTGCTTTGCTGCCGATCATTTTAATCATCTTTGGAATTGGAGAAGTATCGAAAGTCGTCACAATTGCGGGAAGTGTTTTTTTTCCTGTTGTCATTAATACGGTCGCGGGTGTCATCTCCATTGATTCTATTTACTTGGATGTCGCAAAAAACTACGGAGCAGGCAGAAAAGATTTCTTTTTGAAAATCGCGCTGCCCGGTTCCCTTCCAGTCATGCTTGAAGGAATTCAGATGGGGCAGGCCATCGCCTTACTGACTATTGTCGCCGCAGAAATGATGGGGGCACAATCGGGAATTGGCTATATGATTTGGACCTCTTATAGTGCGTTTTTATTAAAAGAAATGTTTGTCGGGCTGATTCTTATCTCGTTTTTTGGCTATATCTTTTCGTTGTTATTACGGGCACTGCAGCGGAAATTACTTCCATGGAGGTGACAATATGAGCCGGAATACGAAAATATCGATCCGCGAATTAACGAAAGTCTTTTACAAAAAAAAGCAGAGCGTTACAGCAATTGAGAATATTTCACTTGACGTTGAAGAAGGGGAGTTTGTATGTATCGTCGGGCCAAGCGGCTGCGGAAAAACAACACTGCTCCGCATATTGGCCGGACTTGAAAATCAAAGTTCAGGCCGCTTTAAAATTGAGAGAAGCAACGAAGATCGTCCAAATCAGTCGATGGTTTTTCAGGAACGGGGCATTCTGCCATGGTTAACGGTGGAAGAAAACGTAGCATTCGGCCTTAACATGCGCCATTTGCCAAAAACATATGTGAAAGAACGAACGAACTATTTTTTACGTAAAGTAGGTCTTGTGAAATTTGCGAATATGTACCCGAAAGAGCTGTCTGGCGGGATGAAGCAGCGGGTCAGCATTGCAAGAGCGTTTGCAAACGATCCGGAAATTTTGCTGATGGATGAGCCGTTTGGGGCTTTAGATGAACAAAATAGGTATATTTTGCAGGAAGAACTGTTATCCATCTGGTCTGAAACAAAGAAAACGGTATTGTTTATCACCCATAGTATAGATGAAGCTTTGTATTTAAGTGATCGGGTGCTGCTGATGAGTGCGCAGCCTGGCAAAATGGCTGCCGAGATCAAAATCGATTTGCCGCGGCCAAGAAAGCTGGAAGACATTCGATCAAATCCCGAAATGGCTTCCAAGTTTTTAGACATTTGGCAGCATTTACAGACGGAGGTACAAGGGTCAAGACTATAAAGGGGGAGAACCGATGAAAAAGTGGATTGGAATGTTGGGGATGCTGTTTTTGCTGGCAGGGTGTACGGAAGAAGAAACGGTGAAGGTGGGCGATGACGTAAGCAAAGACAATCCGTCCGGTGATTTGGCCCCTTTAAGCAAAGAGACAAAAGTAGTGATTGCAGAAGATGGTTCAGCATCAGGCGCGGGGTTTTATATTGCGAATGAAAAAGGCTATTTTGATGACTATAACATTGAAGTAGAGTTCGCGACATTTGCGAATAGTGATGATATGCTGCCAGCCCTTGCATCTGGTGAAGTGGATATTGCAGGCGGTATTTCCTCAGCATCCTTTTTTAATGCGATTGCCCAGGGTATTGACGTGAAAATCATTGCCGATAAAGGCCACAATGAAAAAGGGAAATCGTACTTTACCTTTGTAATCGGCACGGATAAACAAAATGAAATAAAAGAATATAGTGATTTGAAAGGGAAAAAGGTCGCTGTTTCTACTGAACATGCCGTAGATGATTACATTTATCGGGAAATGCTGAAAGAAGCTGGCTTAAAAGAAAATGAGGTTGAGTTTGTTTTAATGCCGGACTTTGGCAACATGCTGGCGGCAATCGAAAATGGCTCAATTGATGCGGCTTTGCAAATTGAGCCACTCATTACGCAAGGTGTTGCAGAAGGCATTCATGTTCGTTTCGGTGATGCAACCGATTTTGCACCGGAAGCTCAAATTGCGATGGTACTCGGATCGCCGCAATTTATAAATGAAGAACAGGACGTTTCGTTACGCTTTATGGCTGCGTATTTAAAAGGAGTCCGCGACTACAACGATGCCTTCAAAAAAGGTGAAGGCAAAGGTGAAATCATTGAGATTATGACAGAGTACACAGCGTTAAAAGACGCGGCCGTATGGGAAGATGTTTTTGTGACAGGGCTTGATCCGGATGGCAGGATGTTTGTTGATGATATTCGCGCTCAGTATGAAATGTATAAGGAAAATGGAGCGATACGAGGGGAGTTTAATTTTAACGAAGCCATTGATACAAGTGTAACGGAAAAAGCTGTTAAGGTGATTGGAGAATATGAATAAGAGATTTTATCTTACAAAAGAACAGCTTCATTTATTTTATATAGTATAAAAAAACGGACAATTTAGTGGAATGATACTAAATTGTCTGTTTTTTTAGGAAAAAAGTCTTGAATTAGATAAAATTTCAGAATATAATAACTTTCGTAACAAAACAATGTAATATTTTGTGACATTAATGAAAGTGGTGAGAGAAATGGGGATGTTTGGCTGGTTGGACGTAAAAGAAGGGCTTCCTCTTTGGTGGTCGTATCGATTAAACCGAAGCACCAAAGAGTCGGTGGAAGAAGTATTTGAAGGCATTGCCCGTACCCGAATGACGCTTTTAACGGAATGGGCTGAAGAGCAATGGTACTTTCTTGAGAAGATGGCACAGGAATATCCGTATATTTCGTCAGATGAAACGAATACATACTTGATGAAAAAACTGCAAAAAAATCGATATATAACAGAACTGTTTATTTTGGATGAGACATGTGAAATTAATGATTCGACATATGGAAGACGGATAGGGATACAGTCAGGTGAAGAGATTCGTAAAGCGGCAGCGGAAGCATTCAGCAGGAAAAAACCATTCTTGTTTGGTCCTTATACGGATTCAGACACCGGGAAAATTGGCCCCAGATCCTCTCAATTTCATGATGATGTCACACTGCTGTTTTTGCAGCCGGTAATGGGAGATGGAGATATAAAGCAATTGATTGCCGCCCGTATTCCGAATGATGTGCTCGGCGATTTAATCCAACGGGAAGCAGGTCATATTTTTCCGGATTCTGGCGATAACTATTTATTTATGGCGAAATCCAATTTTAATCCATCCATTTCACCTGGTACAGCACTGTCACGCAGCCGTTTTGAAGATCGAACATTTACGTACGGCGAGAATTTAAAAGACGGGGTTCACACGAAGCATTGGGGATCAGTTCAAATTCAAAACCATACTGAATTCGAAATTCGGTTTACAGATCCCGCAACAAATGAACTTCATCCGGGCGTGGTCAATACAATCCGGAATGGAAGCAATTTGTTTGTTGAATTTCCCGGCTACTCCGATTACCGTCATATCCCGGTTATCGGCAAAGGTGTGACGTTCCAGATGCCTGGTTCTCTAGACGTCTGGGGAATGATGTGTGAAGGAGATTTAGAGGAAGTATACCGCAAACGGTCGATCGGCTGGCGTCTTATTAAGCAATTTATGTTTTTTTTATTTATTGGTATTGTTCTTCAGCAATCTTTAACAATGATTCCTCTTATGCCGGTCTGGCTGGATATTATCATTGGCCTTGCGTATGGCGCGGGTGCATCGGCGATTTTTTATAAAAAAAGCTTAAAGCCGATCATGGAAAGGCTTCGCAAAATGACCGATATTACCCGGGAAATTGCAGAAGGAGGCGGCGACTTAACGAGCCGGCTCGATTCGGAATTGTTGTTTCACGATGAAACTGGTGCGCTGGGCCGCTGGGTGAACAATTTGATTGACAGCCAGGATGAATTAATGGGTAAAGTGAAAGTTGCAGCGCTGGATGTTGAAGAAACAAATCAGTCTCTTCGTGAAAAAGCAGGCTTTGCTGAAAGTGATTCGATTCTCGTCATCGAACAAATGAATGAGATGCTTGAAGCCATTCAGCAGCAAGTAAAAGATGCGAAACAGGCAATGAGACAAGTTGATCAAGTGAGCAGCACATTGTCCAGTCTCGAACAGCAGTCTCAAGATCAAATCGAGCACGCACAAAACGAAGTGGCGGGCATAAATGACAAAATGGATGTTATCGTTAATAAAGTAAAGGAAGCAATGACGATAACCGATCAGTTTAAAGAATTATCAGGCAGCATTAGTAGCATTGTCGGTACTATTAACGAAATTGCCTATCAAACAAACTTGTTGGCGTTGAATGCAGCGATTGAAGCGGCGCGTGCAGGAGAGTATGGCAGAGGGTTTGGCGTCGTCGCGCTTGAAATTCGCAAGCTCGCCGATCAAACAACGAATGCAACAAAAGAAATAAGCGACACACTTGACCAAATTGAACATAGTTCTGCACGGGTCCGTTCAGCGATTGGTGACAGCAGCCAAGAGGTGGCGAGCGGAGTTGACGTCGTCCACAATGTTCAAAATGTACTTGTATCGATGGCGCAAACGTCGGATTCGCAGCCGGATGTCACCGATCAAATGAAAGATATCATTGGCAACATCGCGGTGATTAACGAGCAAAACGCCCGGACGGTTGAGCAGGTAGACGGATCAACCGGAAAAATGGTGGAACTCATTAAAGAAGTACGCTTCGATTCAGAACAAAGCTCTTTGGTTGTAGAAGCGCTGCGGCGGACGATTGATAAATTTACACTGTCAAAAGTGTGACAGTAAAAAGGGTGCTTCATACTCCATGAGGCGCCCTTTTATTGTAATCTCAATAGCGCCAGGAAAATGAGAGTATGGTAAAATAAAAAAACAGGATGGGATTTTGAAAAAATAAGAATCCGGTACGCATAAAGTTTAAGAAAGAAGAGGTAGGGAAATGGAAAAGCGGTTTGCGAAACAGCAAAAATTTTATCCTATAGGCATAGACGGCCAGAACCGGCTTGCTGGATCGACTGTGGCGATCATTGGCTGCGGCGCCCTTGGTTCCGCAGCAGCTGATACACTGGCACGCGCAGGTGTCGGGAAGCTTCTGCTCGTTGACCGTGATTATGTGGAATTATCGAATTTGCACCGGCAGCCGCTCTATACGGAAGCGGACGCACGCGATATGGTCCCGAAAGTTGAAGCGGCGAAAAAGCGGCTGGCATCCGTTAATAGCATGGTACAGGTAGAAACATGGATGGATCATGCAGATGCGGCGCTTATCGAACAGCTGGCTCAAAAAAGTGACATTCTCATCGACGGAACAGACAACTTTGAAACACGCCTTGTGATTAATGATGCAAGTGTAAAATATAACACGCCTTGGGTATATGGGGCGTGTGTCGGCTCAACAAGTGTTGTGATGCCGTTTGTACCAGAAGAAGGTCCGTGTTTTCGCTGTCTGCTCCCGGTTCTTCCATCTTCAAGCGAAACGTGTGACACAGCTGGTGTGGTAGCACCGGCTGTGTACATAACCGCGGCTTTTCAATGTGTGGAAGCGATGAAATGGCTGACAGGAAATCAAGAAGCGGTTCGAAATGAGATGCTGCGTATCGATTCATGGACAAATGAACAACATTCCTTTGGCATTCGCAAAATGAAGCGGCAAGACTGCCCATCATGTGGACTAGAACGGGTTTACCCGGCGCTGAACCAGTCAGGAGAAACGAAAGCCGCTCTGCTGTGCGGACGTGACACGGTTCAGCTGACGCCGGGTGCCGGCCGGACGCTGGCACTTGAAGATGGTGAGGCAATAGCAGAAAGACTGCAATTAAAACATAAGCGGACACCTTATTTTCTGCAAATTACGACAGAAGAAAGCCGGATCGTCCTCTTTGAAAATGGCCGTTTGTTTTTTCATGGTATACAGGACGTGAAGCAAGCACTGAAATTATATAATCAGCTGTTTAGTTAAGGAGAGAAAAGCTATGTCAGTAGATTTTTCAAAAGAAACCCGATTTTCAGCCGCTGTGCTGACAGTAAGCGATACAAGGACAGCGGAAACAGATAAAAGCGGCGCCCATATTCAGATGCTTCTTAGCGAACAGGGACATCAAACGGTTCAGTATGCAATCGTGCCGGATGAAAAAGAAGCAATTGGCCGAACACTTCAAACGTGGCTTATGGACGAGCAAATAGACATTGTTATCGCAACCGGTGGAACAGGTATTGCCCCGCGCGATGTCACGATCGAAACGGTGAAGCCGATGCTGGAAAAAGAAATTCCGGGCTTTGGGGAATTTTTCCGCTATTTAAGTTTAACTGAAGATATCGGCACGCGGGCGATGCTGTCGAGAGCGGCGGCAGGGACTGCGGGAGAAGGGAAATTGCTTTTTGCGCTGCCGGGTTCGCATGGCGCGGTCGATCTCGCCATGAGGAAGCTCATTTTGCCGGAAGCTGCTCATCTGCTTCATGAAGCAAGAAAATAAAGAAGAGATCAGGCCTTTTAGTATTCTAGTATGTAATAGAGGATGAAAATGCGAAAACACGCTGCTTAATCGCGAGCGCGTTCATAATCTCCATTTTTACCGCCGGATTTTTTCTGTAAATAGGTAGGTCCGATGACCATTTCCTTGCCGGCCGCTTTGCACATATCGTAAATTGTTAACGCGGCGGCTGAAGCAGCTGTCAATGCTTCCATTTCCACACCGGTTACGCCTTTTGTTTTTGCTTCTGCTTCGATTAAAATAATGTAGCGGCCTTTCTTTTCGTTTAGCTCCCATTCGAACGTAATATTGACACCAGTCAGCGGAATGGGGTGGCACATCGGGATAATAGCAGACGTTTGTTTGGCAGCCATAATGCCGGCAACTTGAGCGACAGCGAATACGTCACCTTTTTTGTTTGTGCCGCTTGAAATTTGGTCATAAATAGATTGGTTTACTTCAATAGAAGAATGGGCGACGGCGAGACGAACCGTTTCCGCTTTTTCAGAGACGTCAACCATTCTGGCGCGTCCTTGTTCATTAAAATGCGTTAAATCAGACATATAAGTCATCCTTTCAATTAACAGATAAATATCAGTATAGCATGGGAAAAAGAAAGCGAGGAAAAAAGAATGCTTGAAAAACGACGGCCGCTTCCGGTAAAAGAAGCGATTGAGAGAGTGATGAAACGGGTGACACATTTATCAAATGAGACAGTGCCGCTTGAAGAAGCATACGGACGAATCTTGGCGGAGCCAATTCGGGCGAGCCATCATGTTCCTCCGTTTGATCGCTCTCCTTACGACGGGTTTGCTGTACGATCCAGTGATACAAAAGGAGCTTCGGGAGAATCGCGTCTTTCCTTTCGTGTTATTGACCATATTGGCGCCGGCGCTGTGTCTGAGCACACAGTTGGCGAGCGTGAAGCAGTTCGGATTATGACCGGCGCACCGATGCCGGAAGGAGCCGATGCCGTTGTTATGCTGGAGCAGACTGTGATAAACAAAAATACATTTACGATCCGCAAACCATTTGAACCGCTTGAAAATGTATCATTAAAAGGCGAAGACGCGAAAGAAGGAGAAATAATCGTCGAAGCCGGAACATTTATACATCCCGGTGTTGTCGCGGTGCTGGCCACATTCGGATATGCGAACGTAACCGTGGCGAAAAAGCCGGTCGTTGGGCTGTTGGCGACTGGCACCGAGCTTGTTGACGTCAGCGAGCCGCTCGAGCCCGGAAAAATCCGTAATTCAAACGGTCCGATGATTGCGGCACAGCTGGCAAGAATGGGTATTGACTGCCGTCTGCTCGGCTCGCTTCCGGATGATGAAGACGCGTGTTTTGAGCTCGTTAAAAAAGCGGTAGAGGAGTGTGACGCGGTCATTACAACTGGCGGTGTATCAGTCGGCGACTTTGATTTTCTGCCGGCTGTCTATGCTCGTCTGGGCGCGGACGTTTTGTTTAATAAAGTACAAATGCGCCCAGGCAGTGTCACAACGGTCGCGCATGTGAATGAGACTTTTTTGTTTGGGTTATCAGGAAATCCATCCGCCTGTTTTGTCGGCTTTGAATTGTTTGCCCGGCCGGCACTTCTGGCGCTGATGGGTAATGACAAACCATATTTGCCGTATGAAAAGGCGATTCTTGATGCTGATTTTACAAAACCAAACCCGTTTAACCGGTTCATTCGCGCGGTGTATACCTCAACGCGATCCGGTGCGCGCATCCGCCCGGCCGGCTTTAATAAATCAAACTCAGTTACATCGATTGCGAGAGGGAATGCGTTTATTGTCCTGCCAGGCGGTACACGAGGATTTCAAAAAGGAGATGAAGTCGATGTGTTAATCATCGGCTCTGAAGAAGGGGTGTCATCATGGGAACTGAATTAAAACCATTTCATGTAACGGAACAGCCGCTTGATTCGGCTTTATATATGGACTATGTTACTCATCCAGGAGCTGGTGCAGTGACACTGTTTGCGGGCACTGTCCGCGAATGGACGAACGGAAAGCGGACGATGTATTTAAAATATGAGGCGTACGTGCCGATGGCCGAAAAAAAGCTTGCCCAAATTGGGGACGAGATCAACGAAAAGTGGCCGGGCTCACGCGTGGCAATTGTACATCGGATCGGGGAGCTTGCTATTTCGGATATCGCTGTTGTCATTGCGGTCTCATCACCGCACCGGAAAGCCGCATATGAAGCCAATGAGTACGCGATTGAACAAATTAAAAAAGTTGTGCCGATCTGGAAAAAAGAAATGTGGGAAGACGGAGAAGAATGGATCGGGGATCAATCATATAAACCAGAACAAGGGAGTGGGCAAGGATGATTTATCTTCACTATTTTGCCGGTTTAAAAGAAGAGGCGGGAAAAGCGGAAGAAAGTCTGCCATGGGAAGACGGTACGGCGGCGGATGTGCTACAATGGGCAAAAACATCTTACCCGGCGTTTGATTTTTCAGCTGTGCAGATTGCCGTTAACGAAGAATATGTATTAGAAACAGAACCGGTAAAACCGGGTGATCACGTTGCATTTATCCCGCCAGTAAGCGGAGGGTAATTAAAACTACTTGAAAGGACTGAGCGCTTTGAACATAACCGATACATTTCAGCGTCCATTGCGTGATTTGCGTATTTCGGTAACGGACAGATGCAACTTTCGCTGTACGTACTGCATGCCGAAAGAAATTTTCGGTGATGATTATGCGTTTATGCCAAAAAGCGAGCTGCTTTCATTTGAAGAAATGACCCGTCTCGCAAAGCTTTTTGTCGCATTTGGCGTAAAAAAAGTGCGTTTAACCGGAGGGGAGCCGCTTCTTCGTCGCGATTTGCCGGACTTGATCCGCATGCTGACGGCGATTGATGGATTAGAAGATATCGGCCTTACAACTAATGCCCTTTTACTAAAGCAGCACGGACAGGCATTATATGAAGCGGGGCTGCGCCGGCTGAATGTGAGCCTGGATTCATTATCAAAAGAAACATTTGGCAAAATGAATGGCCGTGGCATCGGACCTGAGCGGATTCTCCAAAACATTGAGTTCGCAAAGTCGATTGGCTTTCAAATAAAGGTGAACATGGTTGTGCAAAAAGGAGTCAACGATCATGAAGTGGTCCCGATGGCCGCTTATTTTAAGAAACAAGGCATTGCATTGCGGTTTATCGAATTTATGGATGTCGGCACAGATAACGGCTGGAGCTTTAAACAAGTCGTCACGAAAAAAGAAATTTTAGCGCGTCTTCAGGAAACAGAAAAGCTTGTACCGGTCGAAGCAGATTATTTAGGGGAAGTAGCCGGGCGCTATCGTTATGAAGACACGGATGCGGAAGTTGGTTTTATTACATCCGTTTCAGAATCATTTTGCTCAACGTGCACACGGGCAAGACTTTCATCTGAGGGGAAATTTTATACGTGCCTGTTTGCAACAGACGGCTTTGATTTAAGGGACATGATCCGGTCCGGTGCTTCAGACAGTGAACTGGCTGAAGCCGTGCGAAACGTTTGGGAAAAACGAATCGACCGCTATTCAGATGAACGAACAGAACAAACCGCAAAAAAACGAAAAAAAATCAACATGTCATATATTGGCGGCTGATCGTTGTCTGCCCTTGCTGTGTCAGCGCAGCAGGGGCAGGCTTTTTTTATTTTTCTCTTAAGCTTGACCGGCTGACATTTCTTGGTTTATCCATTATGTTTTCTTTTGTGAATGCGTTTTCTTTAAGGAGGGGCAATGAAATGAATTAGGCAATATAGGCATAAACATAAGTGAAGTCAGCTTTGGCACGTGGGCGATTGGCGGCTCATGGGGGAAACAACAGATGAAGAATCATTAAAGGCGCTTATCCCATGGGGCAAGGCGTGAATTTCTTTAATACTGGAGGTGTTTACGGGGGCGGCCATAGTGAGCAGCTGCTGGCAAAAGCTACAAAAGAAAAAGAAGATAATATTTATATTGCGACTAAGTTTTGCCGCCAGGGCGATATTTATGCGCTAGAAACGTCCTTGTTGCTGGAGGGACAAGTCCTTTTTTTGATATGATGCGGTTATACATATGTTGATGGGAGCGATTGGATGTACGATGATTATTTAGCTTTTGCAGTTGAACTGGGGAAAGAAGCGGGCGCTTTTTTGCTGCCGAACGCGGGGAAAGCAGGCGGCCAGACGGTGAAGGCGGCGAAGGATTTCGTCACGGAGATGGATGTGAAGGTGGAAGCGCTGATTATTGAACGAATTCAGGCTGAATATCCGGAGCACCGTATCTTCAGTGAGGAGGCCGGCCTGATTGAATCCAACAGTGATTATGAATGGGTGATCGATCCAATCGACGGAACGATTAATTACAGCATCGGCGTACCGCAATACGGGGTTTCGATCGCTCTCACCTATAAGGGGGACCCGATTGTTGGCGTTATTGATTTACCTGGATTAAATGAAACGTATTGGGCGTCAAAAGGCGCCGGCACTTTCAAGGACGGCGAACCGATTCGCGTGCGGGATGTTCCGTTATCAGAATCATTTATTTCACATAGTGATTTTGCGAAAGACGGCAATAAAGAAGCGAATGCGCAGCGGCTGGAACTGCTGGCAAAAATCGTTAACGATGTGTACCGCGTTCGAATCATTGGCACAGCCGCGGTCACGCTTGCGTATATCGCGGCTGGAAAATGGGACGCGGCGCTTTATATGAACCCGGCGTTTTACGACATTGCAGCAGGGCAACTGCTTGTCACGGAAGCAGGCGGAGTAATGGTGTCGGCGGGTCCGTATACGATGTTTGGACAAAAACAGGCGGCAGACAGACTCACTGCACTGCTGGAGTAAAAGAAAAAGCGATGATCATAACGCTGGAAAATGATGCAATGGTGTTGCGTGCATTATTCAGAAGAAGCTGAAGCCTGCCGAATAAACGGTAGGTTTTTTATTGAAGCTATGTAAATTTTTAAGAAATAAGCGTTCTCTTCTGAGAATGTTCTTTATTTTTCAGTATTTTCAGATTATACTGAAACGCATATTTTAAATTTATAAAAAAGCGAGTGGATGGATGATGGAACCGAAAAAATGCAGAGAATCCCGTGTTGTTCGGACAAGCCGTGTTTTCCCGAATGATGTCAATAATCATAATACGTTATTTGGAGGACGGCTGATGAGCGACGTTGATCAAGTTGCATCGATTTCCGCTGCGCGCCACAGCCGAAAAGAATGCGTGACAGCTTCGACTGATTCCGTCGACTTTTTACATCCGATCCGCCCAAGCGATTCCGTCTGCTTTGAATCGTTCGTAACCTGCACAGGAAGCTCATCAATGGAAGTGTTCGTAAAAATTGTTGCGGAAGATTTAAAAACCGGTGACCGAAAAATCGCCGCTACCGCTTTTTTGACGTTTGTTGCTCTTGATGATAATGGCCGTCCGGCCCCTGTTCCGGAAGTGATTCCGGTCAGTGACGAAGAAAAAAAGCTACATGAAACAGCGCCACTGCGTGCAAAAAAGCGGCAGGAGCATAAAAGGCACAGCAAAGAATTGGCCGCTTTTTTAACGGCGGGGAAATCAGAGGCATAAGTCTTCTTGTTTGATTCTAATTCTTATTTTTGAAACAATGGGCAGGAAATGATTTGGAAAGAGGTGCTCATAAAATGAAAGTATTAGTAGTCGGAGCAAACGGACAAATCGGACAAAAGTTGGTCGGGCTTTTACAGGATAGCGAGAAGCATGAAGTGCGTACGATGGTACGTAAAGAGGAACAGGCAGACGCATTCAAGGAAAAAGGTGTTGAGTTGGTGATTGCGGATCTTGAAGGCAGCGTCGATCAGTTGACTGATGCGATGCAAGGCTGCGATGCCATTGTTTTTACTGCTGGTTCCGGGGGGCATACTGGTCCGGACAAAACACTTTTAATTGACTTGGATGGCGCGGCCAAAACAGTGGAAGCGGCAGAAAAAGTGGGCGTAAAACGGTTTATTATGGTCAGTGCGCTGCAAGCGAATAACCGCGAAAACTGGAACGATAAAATGCGTCCGTACTATGCGGCGAAGCATTACGCGGACCGGGCTGTTGAGCAAAGCTCATTAACCTATACCATTGTTCGCCCAGGCGGATTGTTAAATGAACCAGGTACGGGAAAAGTAGAAGCGGGTGAGATGCTTAAACGGGGATCGATTCCTCGCGAAGATGTCGCTGCGGTCATATTTTACGCGCTTGATGCAGCGCATACATTCAACCGCTCATTTGATTTAGTTTCCGGAGAGCAAACGATTAGCGAAGTGTTGAAAAATATTTGATGCAAACAGCCTTTCCGGTGATGGAAAGGCTGTTTACCTGTTCAATGTATACTCATTAAATCAATTCGCTCAATGAATTCAACAAATGCTTTAACAATATTTAGCTGCAGTGATTCTTCATGAAAAAACATCCAGCTTTTTCGAATAATCGGTTCGCCGGCCGCATTCTTCAATTCGATTTTATGAAGGTCCTCTAAATCGTCTAAAATCATGCTCGGCAGTATTGCATAGCCGAGGCCGTTCGCCACCATGTTTTTGCAGGTGCCGGCTTTGTCAACATCAATGCTGATGAGCGGTGGTTTTGCATAGTTTTCGGCCCACCAATGATCCACAACCATCTTTAAATTCTGATCGGTCCGATAGTCAATCCGCGGCATATCGGGCAAATGGGCTAAATCTATTTTGTCTTTTGATGCAATGCAAATCGTTTCTTTGAACAGAAGCCTCTTTTGATCTTTCCAGCCATAATCACCTTTTACGAATCCGACATGAACATCCTGGTTATAAATCAAATGGGTAATGTGGCTGCTCCATTCCGTTGTTACTTTAAACTCGATGTTCGGATACTCTTCTTTAAAAAGTTTTAAAATACCGGGAAGCTTATAATCGGTAAAAAAAGTGGAAACACCAAGCCGCAGTGTACCTGACATGTTGCTTTCCATATTAAGAACATTTTCCTTTATTCGCTGCATCCGGTGAACCATGTCATCGGCGCATTTGGCTAAATATTCTCCCTGCGGTGTAAATTGAATACCGCGTCTGCCGCGTGTGACAATTTGAACCCCAAATTCTTTCTCCATCTGCTTCAGCCGGTTTGTTAAAGCAGGCTGTGAAATATAAAGAGCCTGAGCTGCATGAGTGATATTTTTTTGAGCATAAAGTGTCTGTAAAATAAGCCAGTCTCTTTCATCCATTTCATCTCATTCTCCTTTTAGATATAATGAAAATTTATTTCTGATCATATAAAACTGATATTTTATTTATTCCTAATTGTATATTATAGTAAATTGTACAGGAAACAGAAAGAAGGAATAGAAATGAAAGAAACAAAATGGCTGTTTATTGCAATAAGCGCAATTGGCGGCTTGCTGCTGTCATTAACGGGCTTGTCCATTGGATGGATGCTTGGGACGCTTCTGGCCGCTATGCTCCTTTCTTTCATGAAGCCGGATTTTTTAGGAGAGAAAGGAATTCCGAAATATTGGCTATACATCGGGCAATGCATTTTAGGCATTGAGCTCGGTCAAAAAATAAATTTATCTGTACTCACTGTTTTTCAAAAAGATTGGGCGGTTATTTTAATTATGCTGCTTCTATCGATCGTTTTTTCACTTTTGTCCGGTTTGATTTTATGGAAATTCAGCAAGACTGATATGCTGACGAGCTTTTTCAGTACAGCACCGGGCGGTTTGTCGGCAATGCCGGGGATTGCCGAGGAAGTTGGTGCCAATACGGCGGTTGTCAGTATTTTACAGACTATGCGGGTATTTCTCGTTATTTTTATTATCCCTGTTGTCGTCTCCGCTCTTGTTTTTCATCCGTCTGCGGAACCAGTCATACAAGCGACTGCATCAGCATTTGGATGGAGCGGAATTCTCTGGACAGCGGTTCTTTCTATTACAGCATACGCCGGTTATCATGTTGGAAAAAAATTAAAGTTCCCGGCACCTTGGCTGCTTGGAAGTATGTTTTTAACCGCTGTTGTTCAATCAAGCACTTCCGCTGCAGTTGGACACGATGTAATGGCTTATTGGCCTCATGAAGTCATGATTCTAGCGCAAATCGTCATTGCGGCATCGATTGGCTCCCGTTTTCGTAAAGAAATGTTTGCGGGGCTAAAGCAAACAATCGCAATCGCGTTTGTCAGTACCGTCTTATTTATTGGAGCGATGTTTGGCTGTGCATATATTGTTTCCAAAGCAACTGGTCTTGCGTTTATGACGGCTGCGCTTGCCTTTGCACCGGGAGGTGTGGCGGAAATGGCGACAACGGCTGTCGTACTCAACGCAGACGCAACATTTGTTGTGGCCGTTCAAGTACTTCGGATTATTGCCGTTATCTTATTGCTTCCGCCAGTTTTCAGAATGCTGCATGCGTGGGAATCAAGAAAAGAGGTTCATTCTCATGCATCTGCTTAACTTTATACATGCCCCAAACCGTACTTCCCTTTGTAATGAAAGAAAAGGAGGGGCGGGGCTTGTTTTTTTATGGGACAAAAGAAATCGATGTTAAACAGAAGACGCGTTCTTGTATAAAGAATCTGGAGCAAACAAAGGATGCTGTGGTACGTATGGTAAAGATAAAGTACCAGAGGAAGTGAGCATTTTATGTATTGGCTCAGATCTTACTGCAGGTGGTTTACATGGTCAGCTTGTTGATGATTATCATATAACGGATGCTATAAATTATCTTGATCCACTTCCAGAGGCTCACGTTTTAAATGATACCCGTCGGACGGCAGGAATCATTATGGAAGGTTTAGTATTTCCAAAAAACAATTACGAACTTGCTTACCAGCTTGCGTAAGAAGAGCGATTGGACATGTGGATCATCACCGTTTATTTGAAGAACGAAATGAAGATGTTTGAAGTTGATACAGAAATTGAAGCGAAAGAAGTATTTCACAAGACGAAAAGAAATAAATATTGTATCAAATCATCTATTTATAACGATCCTTCTTTTCATTAAAATCTTCCCGCAGCCAAATTTGGGTGCGGGAAGATTTTAATACAAAAAGTGATTGACTTTAACATAAAAATGATGGTATATTAGCTAGCGTCGCTTATGAAGCTATTGATAAGGTTTATGCGATAATCAACAACTTACATTCAACGAAAATTTCAAAAAATGTTTTGAAAGATGATTGACTTAGTGTGAGAAAAGATGTTACGATTGATTTCTGTCATTCAGAGGTTGTTTAAAACTGGATGTGGAAAAGATAAAATGCTTTTTAGAAATAATTAATTTCAAAAAGTGTTGACATCTTGAGTTGATTAATGTTATGATGTTATAGCTGTCGAAGAGACAGTGCGGTGAATTGAACATTGAAAACTGAACAAAATCAATAAAAACGTCAACGTTTTAAGCAAGAAACTTCTATTGTAAGATGCCCGTCATCTTATGTAGAAACAATTGAGCAAGTCAAACAC
>NZ_MAMP01000001.1 GCF_001750285.1 Domibacillus iocasae | reverse complement strand
GCATACGGCCTTCTCCGCACAACGGAAGATTTTAAAGAAGGCGTCGATGCATTTGTTGAGAAAAGAAAACCTGTATTTAAAGGGAAATAAGGAATAAAAGAGTGAAAAAATTGTTTCGTTTTGGACAAAACAATTAGGAATCTATTTTTCCTGGCTTGTAGAGAAACGAACCATCTCTACAAGCTTTTTTTATGAGCAATTCAATATAAAGGGAGGCAGTAAAAGTGGATATTCATTCAAGAGTAAAAACGATGGCGGAAGGTAATGTGTGGAAGTTATTGGGTGTTAATGTGTTAAAAGGCAATGACGGAGAATGTGAACTGGAAATAGAGATGAAAGAAGAATTTAAACAATCCTACGGTTCGATGCATGGCGGGGTTATCGCAACTGCGCTTGATATGTCAATGGCTGCAGCAATCTCAACAACGCTGGATGACAACAAATACAGTAATACCATCGATCTATATACAAGCTACCTTCGACCGATGGCTGGAAGCCGGCTTATTGCAAAAGCAGCTATCGTAAAAAATGGAAAGCGGGTAGCTGTTTTGAACGCAGATGCATTCAATGAAGAAGGAAAACATGTTGCTACAGCCAGAGCCACATTTATGATTTTGGATAAGTAATGTTTAAACTCTGTCCAAATAGTAATAATCATTTCAAAAAACAAAAATTTAAAATAATGAAAATATAATATTGAAATCAAATAACTCAAATTCGAGATATATTATTTATGAAAACGCTTACCATTTTTTTAGGGGCAGGAGTGAAGCATATGTTAACAAAAGCAGCTGTAACGTATGGAAAAGGGGAACCTTTTCAAATTGATGACATTACGATCGACAAACCGAAGGACGGGGAAGTGCTGGTTCGTATTAAAGCGGTCGGTATTTGCCATACGGATTTAATTGTAAGGGACCAATATTATCCTGTTCCATTGCCAGCCGTACTCGGTCATGAAGGATCGGGTATTGTGGAGGAAGTCGGGACAGGCGTGACGAGTGTACAGCCAGGTGATCACGTTGTATTATCTTTCAGTTCATGTGGGGAGTGTACGAAATGTTTGTCCGGCAACCCGTATGCGTGTGAAACGTTTTTTGAGTTAAATTTCACAGGCACAATGGGAGATGGCACATGCCGCTTGCACAAAGACCATCAAGACGTATCGAACTTTTTCGGTCAATCAAGTTTCGCTCACTACTCCGTTGTGTCAGAGCGGAATGTTGTAAAAGTTCCAAAAGATGTGCCACTGGAAATTTTAGGTCCGCTTGGCTGCGGAATTCAAACAGGCAGTGGTGCGGTATTAAATAAATTGCAGCCGGCTGAAGGGTCAAGCATTGTCGTATTTGGCTGCGGTTCTGTAGGTTTAAGTGCGATTATGGCGGCGAACGTCGCCAGCTGCACAACGATTATTGCAGTCGATCTTCAAGAAAGCCGTTTAGAGCTTGCAAAGGAATTGGGCGCAACACATACCATTAACCCGAAAGACGTCGCCAATACAGTGGAAGAAATTCAAAAAATCACTGGCAGCGGCGCTAATTATTCTGTTGAAACAACAAGTATCCCTGCCATACTGCGTCAAGCTGTTGATTGCC
Organism: Domibacillus iocasae; assembly: GCF_001750285.1. GTDB lineage: Bacteria > Bacillota > Bacilli > Bacillales > Domibacillaceae > Domibacillus > Domibacillus iocasae. The sequence continues at coordinate 261,604 of NZ_MAMP01000001.1, read as the reverse complement.
TGGCGACATTAGGAAGAGCAGCAGTTATTGGGGCACCGCCGGTTGGGACAGAGGTTTCATTAGATGTTAATACGCTTTTGTTTGAAAGGTCTGTTACGGGAGTTTTGCTTGGATCGGGTGTGCCGCAGACATATATTCCAAAATTGATTGACTTGTATAAAAACGGCAAGTTTCCATTTGATAAATTAATTAAATTTTATTCTTTGGAAGAAATCAATCAAGCTTGCGAAGATTCTGAAACAGGAATAACGATCAAGCCAATTTTAAAACTTTCTTAATTAGAGGAGGAACATATATTGGAAACAAAAACAGCGAAATACACAGACTGGAACAAGCTAATTATCAATGGTGAGTGGAAAGATGGTTCAAGCAGCAGAGATTGTGTGGTTGAAAACCCTTATAACAATGAAGTGCTGACAACATTTAAATATGCGAGTAAAGAAGACATTAATGAAGCGTATGAAGCGGCGGAAAAAGCGCAAGAGCATTGGGGTGCTTCTTCTGCTTACGAACGCGTGGAACTGCTTGAAAAAGTAGCGGCTCTTTTTGAAGAAAGACGAGAAGAACTAGTCCAGCTTTTAGTTGAAGAATCAGGAAGCTCGCAGTTAAAAGCAAATGTTGAAGTAAGCTGTTCCATTGCTGACCTTAAAGAAGCGGCAAAATATCCGCTGCAAATGGAAGCATCGATCCGCGCTTCAGCCGTTCCAGGAAAAGAAAACCGTGTGTACCGTGATCCAATTGGGGTTGTTGGAGCCATCACTCCGTGGAACTGGCCTCTTTATTTGACCATTCGTGTCGTTGCTCCAGCGATCGCAACAGGCAACAGCATTGTTGTGAAATCCGATTCACAGACGCCAATCACCGGCGGTCTTATCATCGCTAAACTCTTTGAGGAAGCTGGTCTTCCAAAAGGCGTATTGAATGTCTTGGCAGCAGATCTTGAAGAGGTAGGCGATTACTTTGTAGAGCATCCTGTCCCGCAGGTTATTTCATTTACGGGCTCAACAGCAGCAGGCAGGCACGTTGGTTCACTAGCCGTGAAAAACGTGAAAAAACCAGCACTTGAACTAGGCGGCAACAATGCGCTTATCGTTCTCGATGATGCAGATGTTGACCTGGCGGTATCTGCCGCTGCATTTGGGAAATATATGCACTCTGGCCAAATTTGTATCGCGCTGAACCGTATCATTGTAGACCGCAAAATTTATGATTCATTTGTGGAAAAATTTAAAGCGGCAAGCATTAAAATTAAAGCTGGAAACCCTGCAGAGAGTGACACAATTATTGGGCCGCTAATTAATCGGAAGCAGGTAGACCGCGCGCTGAATCTTGTCGAACAAAGTATTGGTGAAGGCGCGAGAATAATTTTAAAAGGCGAAGTAAACGGAAATGTTGTAGAACCAATCATTTTAGCGGATGTCACAAATGATATGGCTGTTGCTCAAAATGAAGTGTTCGCACCTGTCGCGGTTATTATTCCGGTTGATAGTGAAGAAGAAGCAATCAAAGTCGCAAACGGCACGCCATTTGGCTTGAGCGGCGCGGTATATTCAGGATCCATTGAAAGAGGCATCAATGTCGCTAAAAAAATCAAAACAGGTATGATTCATGTGAACGACCAGTCTATTAACGTAGAGCCAAATGTTCCATTCGGTGGGGAAAAGCTCTCCGGAATTGGCCGTTATTGCGGCGAATGGGCCATCGATGAATTTACAACAGTTAAATGGCTATCCGTCCAAAAACAACCACGTGAATATCCGTTTTCATAAATAAAGAAGCCCGCTGACAATGGTTCAGCGGGCATTTCTATTTTAATGAATTTGCGGCTGTTCTTGAAATAAAATACGAAAAAAAGGGAACAAAAATAGTAGTTGAATGCCGTCGGAATAACTATAAAAAATATAAATCTTTTGTTGTAAAGTAAGAGGGAAAATTCTTTTCCTCTTTTTCTTTTTGCTTAGTGAGTTTATCCAGGCATTTTTTTGATTTTTTCATAAAATAGAAGCAAACAAACCATGCAAGGTACCGCCATGTAAGAAGAAAAGCCAGAAAGCACTTTTCTATAAAAAAATTTTAAAATGAACAGGAGGTGAAAAACAATGCCATTTTATCCTCCAGCTCCAGGGTCATACAGTGCTTATCATGGATTTTATCCGCCAAATGGACTGCCATACCCTCCTTATGTACAACCCTATCCGCCAAATGAAGGTTCTTTTTTTCCTCAGCAGGGGTTCCAGCCATTTATGCCTTACCGCCAGTCTGGCTTAAGACAGGAATCTCCTTATTTTGCACAGGGTTATCCACCACAGCAGTACGGCGGTGAACATCCTCAGCCTAATATGTGGAGAAACATAAATAACCTTATTGCAAATGTCCATGAAATATCAAATGGAATTAATACATTGCGGCAAATGGGATCGATGTTCAGTAATCTGCGATAAGGCAAAATTTTTGTTTGGCTGGACCGATTCATTTAACAAAGGTGTCTTTTTATCTTTTCTTAAAAGTCTCAAAAAGGAATATTGGTTTCTATTCCCCAGGTATCGCGGCAGGGTATTTGTCTTTGTTGATTGGAGGCTGATGCCATTCTGTGACAGGGGATTTTTTATGGGAAATAGGGGAGCCGTCTTAATGATAGAAGTGTTAATCGAGTATCCCGCATGCACAATACCGGATGAAAATAGTTAGGCACCTTTTTGCTAGAGCCATTCCTCCCCTTTAAATTCAGTGAAAAAACAAGAAAAAATAACGAGAGGAAGGATGATAAGAAATAAGCTGCTTTTACAGGGTTTTACAGTGGAATTTCTATTAACGCCATGAATGTCATCTCGCTTACTGCTGTACGCGGGGAACATTAAAATACACTGAAATAATGCTGGTGAATTGATTAAACATTTTTCGGGAGTATGGAAGTACAGGTTCAGGTGTTAATCTTCTAAAAACAGCCCGGTTACATTTAGAAGGGAAAGATTTCGAATGAAAAAAATTGTTTTTATCAGCGGGGCCAGCGGGGCAGGGAAAACGACATTGTGTGAGGTTTTAACAACACGGATAAGCCCGGCTTATCGCTATGAGATTGCTGGAATTGACATGGATGAAGTGTACAAATTCGTTGACCGGAGATTTTCAAGCCGTTACGGAGAGCAGTTATATAAATTAGCCCGGCAAAATACAGGCAGTTTAACGAATAACTTTCTGCAAAATGGGATTCATACCGTTTTTATATTCGGGATTGAGGTTTACAATAAACAGTATGTAAGAGAGGTGCTTGCCTGTGTTGAAATGGATGCACAAACACAGGTATACCATTTCACACTTACGCCTCCCAAATCAAAGATTATAGAGCGGCTGATGAAAAGGCAAAATAAGGTGCCTCACTGGTTTCATATGCATTTGCTTGAGAGACAGCATTATTATGATGCAAAATGGACAGTGCCCATTGATAACTCTAGCCTGACACCTCCTGAAACGATAGATATCATCCTGCAAAAAGTCATCAAGACAAAAGGAACAGATGCTTTTTTTATAAAGCCGGAGTGAAATTGATCAAGGTGCAAGAAAATCACAGAAGCATGGCGATAATGCAGCCATGCTTTCGTTCGTGTTGAAGTAAAGAAACAGCCCCCTGCTGAATAAGACATTTAACTATAAACGCCTATGAGCGAACTCTCTGGCTTGTTTAAATTGCTGGTTTTGATAAAAGTTTTTAGCACGCGTGTTTTTAGCCCAATATTCTAATTCAACTAACTTTATCTTTGCGTTTTTGGCAAACGTATAAATTTCCTTCATTAAGCATGAGCCGTAGCCTTTTCCTCTATGTGTTTCAATAACGCCCAATTGATGCACGTACACAGAATTCAGTTCTTTGGTGAACGGTGTTTCCGGATAGGTTCTTGTCTCAATCCAAGCATAGCCGAGTGGTTCACTATCTTCAGTTAAAACAAAAAAGGTGAAATTTTCGGCTTTTATAATGCTTTTGAAAAATTCTTCAACGGCATCATAATCATACTGCTTAAAAAAATCGGGATACCATTTTGCATGCATATTCTGAAGAGACTGATTTAACTTGGCAACAGTCTTAAAGTCATGGGTTTGATAAATATTCATAATGCCTCCTGTTGCTTACATGATGTCCTCCTTAAAAATAATACGTGGCGCTAAAAGAGATTATGTAAAGATAGTGCTCATCTATTTGTGATTTCATCAAGATTATGGCTGCTGCAAGAAGTGATGAAACAGCTAGCTGAAACGTTTAAAGAGACTGTCCCAAAAACAAGAGGCAGGCGCCCCCAATACAACATATGGTTCTGAAATGAGGAGCAAACTTTTGTATTTTGTCCACATTGGAGGAAGCGAGTCACTTATAGGACAGCCTGCTGCTTGCTAAAGTAAAACAGAAAGAGGCGGGATTTTAGCATCCGCCGTATCCATGGTAGAAAGATGCGCCAATAATGATTAAAAGGATGAATAAAACGACAATCAAGGCAAATCTGCTGCCATATCCAGCTTCTTTTTTCTAACTGCTTTCTTTCCTACCAGAAGAAAGCAGTGGCCAAAGCAAATCCGGCAATTGCCGCCAGAGCGATTGGATATCCATAACCATATCTGCGGTACCCCCATCCGCCGTAGAAACCGTAACCGAATCCTCTTGACCCTCCAACAGGCTGAATCCAAACATGCTTATTCGTAACCCGGGTAATTCTCCCTGTATGCACCTTGCCATCACGGCAAGTGAGTCTGACTGTTCTCCCGACATGTTTGTTGCAAAGGTGATAAAAGTTTGATTGAGACATAATGTTCCTCCTTTCGCTCGTATTTGTACTAGTTTATGCAGCAGCTGAATTGTTGGATAAGCCAAAAGTCTACGAATATTTATTATTGGAATCTAAATTAATATCTTTTTTCAATTAATAAAAAACAATGGAGTACATATAGATGAAAAACATTCAGAGGAAAAGAGGAGGAGGAACGTGTGCCTGTTTTGGATAGTCGAATATGGGTTCACCAGTTTGTAGAAGCCTGCAAAATACAACGCCGACAAGATCCTTATTTTCTTCAGTGTGAAGCGTTATGCTCTCCGCTTCAGGAACTGTTTCCTGCTCTAAGTCCGGAAGAACTTCATTATCATCTATTGACATATGGACTGTTTGAGCCAGCAGAGTGGAAGGGGATTCAGCGGACTGTCCAGAAAATGGAGAACAATAACATATGGGAGCTGGTCGATCAAGAATATAAGCGGTTAAAAAAGAAATGGAGGGGTCCTGAAGCCGCAGTCATTATTTTTCCAATACGGCGGTCCCGTTCAGTTAAAAAAAGGATTCGAAAAAATGGAGCAGCTTTCAAGACAGCTATCTTTTTATTTTTATCGCCCGGCTTGCAAGAAGAAGAGATAAAGTCTTTATTGGCCCACGAATACAATCATCTGTGCCGGCTGGCGTATTTAGGAAAAGAAGAAACAGACTTATGTTTAAAAGATGTTCTGATTCTCGAAGGGCTTGGAGAATTTGCCGTAAAAGAATTATACGGAAAGAAGTGGCTTGCTCCGTGGACCCGGCTTTATACATTTGAGGAAGCATCGGCGATTTGGAAGTCAATATTTATTCCATCTTTAACGATCGAGGGGAAAGAACATTATCATGAATTTCTATATGGCAGTACAGGCGGGCCTCTGCCAAAATGGATTGGCTATTCTATTGGCTTTCAAATTGTGGATTCATTTTATCTTTCTCATGGTCCTTTTGAAAATGAAGAGCTGTACAAAAAAACCGCTGATGAATTGATAGCAGGGTCAAATTTCCGCTATTAAATTTTTGAAAATGAAAAAGTGGCCATTCTCTTAATGAAAATAGCTGCTGTGAATAGATAACGATAAAGGGATAGAGGGAAAAATCCTTAAAAAAGATAAGCGGATTTGCATTTAGTGCATGGTGTTAAAAGTGGAAGGCGCTTTAAAAAACAGTTTCCTTTTCTGTCCTTCGAGCATAGGTTGTAAAAAAAAGCAAAGGAGAGAGAAATAATGGATTCGGATAAAAAGAATCTGCCTGGCCTGTTTCAGCATTCATTTTTAGATATGGTAAAATCGCTTGATTCTTTATTTGATGAATCAATCAAGCATTTTGACCAGTTTTTCAGCCATCCTTTTTCCGTCGTCTGCTATGAAACAGGGGCAGATATGGTCATCGAAGCGAAACTATTAAACTGCAAGAAAGATCAAATACAAATAAACATGCTAAGAAATGGACAGGTAAAGATTAGTGTGGAGCATGAAACGTCTACAACAGCTGGAAATAGTGAAAATGTTATTTTTTTAAAAAATCAATCGGTCCAGAAATTTGAAAGAATCGTAACGCTGCCCCATTCTCCTGAAGCAGAGAAAGCAAAAGCAACGTTTAAAGATGGGCTGCTGAGAATTATCATTCCAAAAGGAAAACAAACAGAAACAATCATTGAAATTGATTAATATACTTGAAAAGCATGTTGGCAACGATCTTTTAACGAACAAGAAAGCAGCCTCTTCATTTGAGGCTGCTTTTCTCTGGAGATCGTTTAAATGGCATCCACCAGTTGGCTGTACCGAGCAGTTTCATTAAGCTCGGCACAAGCAATAGACGGACAATGGTTGCATCAATGGCGATGGCCACGGCAATACCGATTCCGATTTGCTTTACCGGAACAACACCGGTAAAAGCAAATGCGCCGGTAATGACGATCATAATAAGCGCAGCAGATGTAATAATTTTACTGGTGCTTGCAAGCCCTTCTACCGTTGCATACGTATTGTCGCGTGTTTCCAAGTAATACTCACGAATACGGGAGATTAGGAAGACCTCGTAGTCCATACTCAAACCAAAAACGAGACTGAACACAAGAACTGGCAAAATAAGCGAAATATCGGCTGGTTCCATTCCAAAATGCCCGCCCTGGAACAGCCAGACGAGAACACCAAACGTCGCGCCCAGGCTGATCACGTTCATCAAAATCGCTTTAAGCGGGATAAGAATGGAGCGGAACGCAATCATTAAAATGAAAAATGTGGAAATCAAAATGACCGACAAAACCGGAATTACCTTATTGAAAATTTCATCGTACAGTTCCTGGTTAAATTTCGGCTGTCCGCCAAAGGCAATGTCCACCGGCCAATCCACTGTGCTCCAATTTCGGACAAGTGTCTGCGCTGCATCCGAGTCCGCTTCCACGTTAAGTGAGATCGGGAGGAGCAGCTGATCTTCTTTTATAAGCCCATCAATGACCGGCTGAAGCTGGGCGGACGACTGTGGGTTTTCGAGAAGGGCTGCAAGCTTCGCGGGATCGGTTTGGCCGCTAATAGAAAATAACGTTTCTGCTTCACTAACCGCTTTTTCCTGTTCGAATTCACCCTGCAAATCCTTTATCACAGCAAGCCCTTCTTCATTAAGCCAGCCGTCTTTGCGTTCAGCGACAGCATACACAGTTGATGCGGCATCCTGCATAAATGCCTCTTCAATTTTGTCATAAGCTGTCCGTGACTCAAACGTTTTTGGCAGCGAGTCCGCCGCTGGAATAGCCAAATTCATATTTTTAACTGGAATGATACCAGCGCCAAGAATAACGAGCGCAAGTAAGGCAATCAGCACCGGCCGCTTCATCACAAAACCGGCAAAGGTGCGCCATCGATTAGACGCATCCGGATTAGGACGGAGAATCTGCCATTTATCAACGCGGTCTCCAAGCAGCTTCAGCATGGCTGGAAGCAGCGTCATTGATGCGATAACCGCAATGGCAATAACCGTCATGCCGCCGATTGCCACGTTTTTGAAAATATCGATATCAATTAACAGCACTGAGCCGAGCCCAATAAATACACAAAGCGCGGAAAATAAAATGGAGTGGCCGGATTTAGACTGCGTGATCTGAAGCGCCTCATCAATTGTCCGCCCGTTTGCCCGCTCTTCTTTATAGCGATTAATAAATAGAAGCGAAAAATCAATTGACAGCGCGAGACCAAGCATCGGCGCAATGTTTAAAATAAATATCGCAAGATCCACCGAGTCAGCAATGAATGACAAAATACCGAAGCCGATCACAATCGTGACACCACCAACAATTAGCGGCAAAACGGATGCCACAACGCTGCCAAGCGCAAGCAAAAGCACGATAAGCGCCACTGGCAGGCCAATCAGTTCCGCCCGTTTTAAGTCATCCTGGCTCGCCTTGTTAATATCTTTTGAAATAACGGGTCCGCCTGTGAGAGAAATACCGTCTTTCTGATCGATAATCGAACGGACGTTTTCAATAACAGGATCCATTGCAATGGATTCGTCTTCGAAATGAACAGCTGCATAGGCGATATCAGCCTCCATCCAATCGCTGTTCTCAATCGGTGAATCAATTGCGGAAGGAGAAACAGAGCCGTCTATACTCGTTAAAGTCGATTCGATTTTTGACCGAAAAGCATTCTCTGACTCACTTTCGTTTTTTTCAAACAAAACGAGCAGTGTATTTTCCGGAAAATCGAATGTGTCGTGCAATTCCTTCTGAACGGTTTCATAGTCTCCGTCTGTCCGAAATCCGTCACCTTCAAGTTTAGATGGGAGCTTTGCGGCAAAAAAACCGAATGTAACAGCAGCAATCAGCCACAAAGCAAGAATGAATTTCCAAGACCGGATGACAAAGGAAGGTGAATGATTCAAAATGAAAGCTCCTTTAATAGTAATATCTTTCATCATATAAGAAGATGGCGAAATATTAAAACAATTAATCTCATAAATTATATTGACACTGAAAATCATTATCAATATAATGAAAAAAGTGAAAATAATTCTCATTTAACATGAAAGGAGGAAGAAATGTTTGTTGAAATGAAAACAATCATTGTGAAGCCGGGAACGTCTCATCTTATTGTTGAGAACTTTCAAGCAAAGAACGCAATGGCTGATATGAATGGTTTTATCGATAAACGCATTCTTGTCCGGTCGCGCAATAAAGAAGAAGAAAAAGTGATTGTCACGATTCGCTGGGATTCGGAAGAAGCGTATAAAGGATGGAAAAAAAGTCCGGTCCATATTACGGGGCACCGTGAAAAACGTGAAAAGCCGGAATACATTATCGATTCTATGAGTGAAACGTTCACAGAAGTGTCATCCGGAATTCCTGTTTAACCGGACATGTACTTGCACTGACAAGTTCTTTCTTTTAAAATGAAATGGAAAAGCTGTTAGAGGAGAATGGTGATGTATAGGCTTGACGACTCAATTGGATATAAGCTGTTTCAAAGTTCACGGCTTATGACCAATAGGCTGAACCAGTATTTCCGCTTAAAAGGCTATCTGATCACACATGAGCAGTGGCAAGTGTTAAGCCGTCTATTTGAGAAAGACGGGCAGACACAGCAGTCGCTGGCCGTGTTGAACGAGCGGGATGAAGCGAGCTTGTCGCGCCTCGTCGCCAATATGGAGCGAAGCGGGCTCATTGAAAGGCGGCCACATCCGACAGATAAACGGATTAATCTTGTGTTTTTATCGGACGAAAGCAAACGGCTGAAAGAGGAGTACACAGAGATTGCTGAGCAGACGATTGAAGATGCGTCTTTTGGCATTGACCCTGATGCATTTGCGGAATGCCTGCGGACATTGGATCAAATTCGCCGCAATTTATCGTGAAAAAGTATGCCGGTTCTGAATCGGCATTTATATTTTTCACTTCAATTGAGAATGAGTCTCTCTATCATCATTTGCGTGACAGCAATACAAAGGTTAGGACAAATTATGAAAAAACGTTACTTAGTTCTATTGCTTATCGTGTTATCTTTTACATCGTTATTTGTCGGCGTGACAAGCATTTCGCCGCTTGATCTATTCCGGTTTGATGATCACCAGACGCAAATCTTCTGGCAAAGCAGGGTGCCGCGGCTGATCAGTATTTTAATTGCCGGTGTAACACTGAGCATCAGCGGATTTATTATGCAGCAGCTGAGCCGTAATAAATTCGTTTCTCCAACAACTGCAGGGACGATGGATTCGGCCCGGTTCGGGATTTTGATCGCGCTTATTGTGTTTACCTCCGCCAGCCCATTTGAAAAAATGGTCATTGCGTTTATTTTCTCGCTTGCGGGCACTTTTTTGTTCATGAAAATCCTCGACCGGATTAAAATGAAAGATCCGATTTTTATTCCGCTTGTTGGGCTCATGTTCGGGAATATTATCAGCTCAATTACGACGTTTTTTGCATACAAGCATGACTTGATTCAAAATATGTCGGCCTGGCTGCAAGGGGACTTCTCCATGATTACGGCGGGCCGCTATGAAATGCTTTACATCAGCATTCCGCTTGTTTTGATTGCGTACATATTTGCTGACCGGTTTACAATTGCCGGCTTAGGCGAAGATTTTGCAAAAAACCTTGGTTTAAACTATAAGCAGGCTGTAAATGTCGGATTGATTATTGTGGCATTGTCCACGACGCTCGTTGTGTTGACAGTTGGGCTTATTCCATTTCTCGGTCTCGTTGTTCCAAATATTGTGTCAATTTACCGGGGAGACAATTTAAAAAACAGCTTGTTTGATACGGCGCTTCTCGGTGCGGTGTTTATCTTATTTTGCGACATTCTCGGCCGAATCATCATTTTCCCTTATGAAATTCCGATTGGCTTGACCGTTGGCGTCATTGGGAGCGGGATTTTTATTTACTTGCTGATGAGGAGACGGGATTATGCGTGAAAAAAGCAAACTCATACTATTAATCTTGCTTGCGGCCGCATCGATTGCCGGCTATATGTTTATTGAACTCGGACCGAACTGGGATTACGCGCTGCCAAGGCGCGCAGAAAAAATTGCGGCGATTGTCTTAACAGGGACGGTCATTGCGATTGCGACATTATTGTTTCAAACGGTCACTAACAACCGGATTTTAACTCCGAGTATTATCGGACTCGATTCGCTTTATATGCTCGTGCAGACGACACTTGTTTTTTTCCTCGGCTCAACCAGCCTGACGGTGATGAACAAGCAGGTGAACTTTGCCATCTCCATTGGTTTTATGGTTGTGTTTGCGCTCGTTTTATACCGGTTCCTGTTTCGCCGGGAAGGTCAGAACATTTACTTTCTATTATTGCTCGGGTTAATTATCGGCACCTTTTTCGGCAGCTTTACGTCGTTTATGCAGGTGCTGATCGATCCGAACGAATTTCAAATTATTCAAGACCGGATGTTTGCGAGCTTTAATAACATTCAAACGGAAGTCCTTGTGATGGCAGCCGTTATTACAGCGGCCGCACTGCTTTATATGATGAAATTTGTAAAGTATTTAGACGTCCTTTCGCTCGGAAAAGAAACAGCCATCAACCTTGGCGTTGATTACGACTACACGGTGAAGCGGCTGCTTGTTATTGTCGCGGTTCTTATTTCCGTTGCAACAGCGCTTGTCGGTCCGATTACATTTCTCGGACTGCTCGTTGTTAACGTTGCCTATGAAATGTTTAAAACATACAAGCATTCCATTTTAATCTTCGCATCAGCGCTTGTGTCAATTGTGGCACTGGCAGCCGGACAGATGCTCGTTGAACATGTGTTTACCTTTTCAACGCAGCTCAGTGTCATTATTAACTTTGTCGGCGGCATTTACTTTATATACTTATTGTTAAGGGAGAGTAAAACATAATGGTAGAAGTGCAGTCGATCTCGAAATCATACGGATTAAAAGCAGTTGTCGATAATGTCTCAGTGAATATTCAAAAAGGCAAAATCACGTCTTTTATCGGTCCGAACGGTGCCGGGAAAAGTACACTTTTGTCCATTATCAGCCGGTTGATGAGCGCTGACACAGGAGAAGTATTAATTGACGGCCAAAAAGTAAATGAAACGAAAAGCCGGGATTTGGCGAAAAAAATCGCCATCCTAAAGCAGTCAAATCATTTAAGCCTGCGTTTGTCGGTTCGGGATCTTGTATCATTTGGCCGGTTTCCTTATTCGCAGGGAAAGCTGACGAAAGAAGATCATGTCTACATCGATGAAGCGATTCGCTACATGGAACTTGAAGATATGCAGGACCGGTATTTAGATCAGCTGTCCGGCGGCCAAAAGCAGCGTGCGTTTATCGCGATGACGATTGCGCAGGATACAGAATACATCTTACTCGATGAGCCGCTTAATAATTTGGACATGAAGCATTCGGTTCAAATTATGAAAGTGTTGCGCAGACTGGCTGACGACCTTGGCAAAACGATACTGATCGTGATTCATGACATTAACTTTGCGTCTGTTTATTCTGATTACATTGTTGCATTAAAAGACGGAAAAATCGAAGCGCAAGGAACCGTAAATGAAATTATAACAAGTCTGACATTAAAGCAAGTATACGGGATGGATATGTCCATTCAAGAAATTAACAATCAAAAAATATGCGTCTATTTCAGCTAATTAAAGGAGAAAAAACAATGAAAAAATATTTATTGTTCATCGTGATGGCCCTATTTGCAATGATCGCGGCAGCATGCGGTTCATCTACATCAAGTGAAGAAAGTACAGCAGAACCAGCAGAAAGCAATGAAGCACCAACGGAAGTAACAGTGACACACGAGCTTGGCGAAACGACTGTGCCGGTTAACCCGGAAAAAGTAGTTGTCTTTGACTTTGGTTCATTGGATACAATGGCGGAGCTTGGGATTGAGCCTGTCGGTCTTCCGAAAGAAAACATCCCTGATTATTTGTCCCAGTTTGAAGACGAAAAATATGAAAACACAGGCAGCTTAAAAGAGCCTGATTTTGAAAAAATTAATGAATTGGCACCAGACTTAATTATCATTTCCGGCCGTCAAATGGATTTGTACGACCAGTTTGCGGAAATTGCGCCGACAGTTTATCTTGCTGTTGACGAGTCCAACTATATGGAATCATTTAAGAAAAATGCCAAAACAATCGGCCAGATTTTTGACAAAGAAGCAGAAGTAGAAGAAAAACTGGCAGCGATTGATGAAAAAGTTGCGGCATTAAATGAAAAGGCGTCAACAATGGAAGGAAACGGATTGATCATTTTGGCGAACGAAGGCAAAATCAGCGCCTATGGCCCAGCTTCACGCTTTGGGATCATTCATGATGTCTTTGGTGTAAAAGCAGTAGATGAGAATCTCGAAGTATCCACGCACGGTCAAAGCATTTCATTCGAATACCTCGTTGAAAAAGATCCGAACTACTTGTTCGTAGTTGACCGCGGTGCTGTTGTGACAGAAGGGGAATCTTCTGTGAAGCAAGTGGTGGAAAATGATTTAATTAAAGGCACAAAAGCTGTGCAAAACGATAACGTAGTTTACCTTGATCCAAATGTTTGGTATTTGTCAGGCGGAGGATTACAGTCTGTGCTGGCGCAGGCGGATGAAATTGAAAAAGGCATTGCCGAGTAAAACGAAAAAACAGGACCGATGCATAAACATCAGTCCTGTTTTTTCGTTTTGAGCGTAAACGTTGTGCCGAGCGGAGATGTTTCTTTTAATTCCAAATCGCCGTCCATCGCCCGGGCAAGCAGCTGGCTGAACGGAAGTCCAAGACCGAGCCCGCGAACTTTATATTTTTTATTTTCTCCACGGTAAAAACGTTCGAAAATAAGCGTTTTTTCTGATTCGGGGATGCCGATCCCTGTGTCAGATACATCGATTAGAGCACACGCATCTTCATTTTTGACAGTAACGGTCATTTGTCCGCTATTTTCAATCGCATGAGCAGCATTGTTCAAGAGGTTCATCATAATCTGGCGGAATCGATCCGGGTCAGTCAAAACGATAAGGTCACGTTCATATGGCTGAAAGTGAACCGGGATGTCATCTGGATTACGGGCTAAATTCCATTCATGTACGATGCCGCGTGTCAAATCATTCAGTTCGTGCGGTGCGGTTGAAACCGGCAGCGCATTAGCCGCGAATGTGTTAAATTCCAGCAAGTCGTTAATCATTGTCTGCATGCGTTCTGTTTCTTTCAATGAAATCGTAATAAACTCTTTCGCTTCTTCTCCTGTCACGACATCATCTTTTACCGCCTGCAGCAAGCCGCTGATCGACGTAACAGGTGTTTTTAACTCGTGTGTGACACCGGCAAGCAGTTCGGCCCGGATTGATTCCAACTGCTCCAAACGAACGGCCATGTCGTTAAACGATGTGACAAGATCGTACACTTCCTGTTCTTTTGCTTTGGACGGTATGAGTGAAACACCATAATTGCCGTTGCGTATTTCTTTCGCCGCTGCTGCCGCTGCGCTGATCGGGCGGGCAAGGCGCCGTGATAAAATATAAATGGCCGCCCAGCCAAGCAAGCCGCTTCCGATAATGAGCAGCGCGAGCAGCCGATATTCATCGTTCAAATCCGCAAATTCATCTTCCTGCTGAAGCATTACGACCCAGCCAAACGTCACATCATCCACAATAATCGGTTTTTTAATTAAATAAACGATTGCGCCGTTGCTTAAGCCCGAAAACGTCTGTACATCGCTTTTTTTCTCTAGCACAACAGAGGGAAAAGAGCTTTCTTTATACAGGTCTTGATCGCCTGCGGATAAAATAGTACCGCCTGCGTCGGTAATAAAAATGGAAGGGGGAGATTCCATTTTCATCAGTTCGTCCCGGGCATCAAGCATATCTTGATCAAGATATGCAGACTCTGTGCTGCCTTCTTCATCCTGTTGGCTGCCGGCAATCCGTCCGGCCAGCTCTGCGGCTAAAAACTCAGATACATCCAGCCGGTTTTCGAGCGTTGTGTGCCGAATCCACACGACCGACAGCATGGCCAGCACAAGCAGTCCAAGAGCGAGCGTAATCGCATAACGTGTTGTCCAGTAGCGAAGCAGCGATATGCGCCGTGCTTTATTCCTCAACAACAAACTGATACCCCAATCCGCGCAGCGTTTTGATTTCTCCCTCAGATGCCGGCCATTTTGCGAGCGCTTTGCGAATCCGTTTTACCGACAGATCGACAGCGCGGTCGCTTCCATCGTAGTCATGCCCCCATACTTCATCAAGCAGCTGATCACGCGTGAATGTCCGGTTAGGGGAGGATGCTAAAAACAAGAGAAGAGACAAGTCACGGGGCGTCAGAGTAATTTCTTTCCCAGCCAGCGTAATGCGGTGCGCTGTAAAATCGATCGTCAGGCTGCCAAATTGATGAACTTTTTCATCCGGCCGGTTTTCTTCGGAACGGCGCAGCACCGCTCTTACGCGTGCGACCATTTCATCTGCGATAAAGGGCTTTGAAATATAATCGTCTGCACCGCCATTTAACCCGTCCAGCCGGTAATTTACATCGTTTAGTGCCGTCAGCATAATGACCGGGCAGCTGCCGGATTCCCGGATTTCCTTTAATACAGTCCAACCGTCCTTACCAGGCATCATGACATCAAGAAGGACAAGCGAGGGAGAAAGAGAATGAAATTTTTCCACTGCTTCTGTTCCATTAAAAGCCTGCACGACCTGAAATCCTGCTTTCACCAAATATACTTTCAGCACTTGGCTGATCGCTGGTTCGTCCTCCGCAATTAAAATGGTTTGCATTGTACATACTTCCTTTCCTTTTTGTAGCGCTGTGGCCAAGTTCATTCAGTCAGCGGGATGCATCCTAAAACAGGTTCGACAAAAAACCGGCCTCCCTTGGCCGGTTTTAATAAAATCCATTTAATTTTTCAGCCGCTTCTGGATTTATATTAGAAATAGCAGCAATCAAGTCTTTCGTACGCTGCCCGGTTGTTTCAATGCCAAAGTAGTCAGCCACGTTATGTACATGTGCTTCATGGCTCTTTTTTACCTCGAGACGAAGCGTTTTTTCATCTTTTCTGTCAGTCTTTATACCGAGCGCAGCCGCTTGATTTTGCAGTTTTGCCAGCCGGACTTTTTTTGCTGCTGTCTCCAAATCATCGCCTTCAATATGAATGCCGAGTGCTGCTGCCTGATCGGCGAGAACATCAGCGAAATTTTTCGTTCCAGTTCGTGCGACGGACGGTGCCACCTGTTCTTTAATAAGGGGCGGGGAGGCGGCTTGCGCTGGAGAAGAGTGAACACCGCTTAAAATCGTAATCGATAGCGCGCCGGTCATAACATATGACATTGTTTTCTTCTTCATAATTCTTCCTCCTATGCAATTCCTTTACTAGATGATTTTATTTTACCCGGGAATTATGTCGAGTACATGTCAAATCGATAAATTTTTTGTGTTTTTTTCGAACGATTAATGAATTTTTTAATAGAGGCAACATGGTCTTATGGAATTATGTAGTAAGAGAGGAGATGTGAAATGTTTATATAAAAATCTGATTTTGTATAAATGCTTGGCATGTTGCATACGTCAATTTTGATTTAATTTTGTTACTTTTAGAAACTAAATATAAAAAAATGATTTGAACAAGTCAAGTAACTAGGTTTTAAAAAGTGGAAAGATATCATTTTTTTAAAAAATGGTGTATACTTATGTTATACAAAAGAGGTGAAAGGGTATGAATCTTTGTCCGAAAGTCGAAAAAGCGATGCAGCTTTTAGGTAAACGCTGGACAGGGCTTGTCATTAAGCAGCTTCTTGATGGTCCGCAGCGTTTTTCTGAGATTAAAGCGGGATTTCCGATCAGCGGAAAATTGCTGACAGAACGGCTGAAAGAGTTAGAAGACGAAGGTGTTGTCACAAGAAAAGTGTATGCAGAAGTACCAGTCCGGGTTGAATATACATTGACTGAAAAAGGCCGTGCGCTGAGAGCAGTTATAAGCGAAATTGAGCATTGGGCGCAAGATTGGATGGAAATCGAAGAACAAGTACAATAATCGCGACTTTTGTCTCGTTTTAGCGGGCAGCGTAACGGGAAGGGGACAGAGAATAAGATTAAAGGAGAAATAATATGTCCCGTGAACAGCAAAAACTGCTTGAAGTCATGCAGGAAGCATATTTGCATGGTGAACAGCGAGATACAGAATTAACAGCATTGTTGACGCTTATTACCGAGAAATTGTCATCAGTCGTGAAGCCCGATTAAGCAGGAGAGAGAACTCCTGCTTTTTGTTTTGGCAAAAAGAGAAGAAATGTGTAGAATAAAGAGGGTGCGTTAAATCGGAATTATTTTGATTTAAGGAAGGTATGAAAAGATGAAAACAGAGCTTTATATTATTGGTGGTTTTCTCGGCAGCGGCAAAACAACACTGCTGCTTCAATTGCTTGAAAAAGAAAAAAAAGCCGGACGAAAAGTGGCTGTGTTAATGAATGAAATTGGAGCCATGTCCGTCGATTCAGCTCTGCTTGGAGAAGAAACAGCGGTGAGGGATATGCTTAATGGCTGCATTTGCTGCACGATTAAAGATGAAATCGAAGTTGAGCTGCTGACGCTTTATAAAGACCATCGGCCAGATGTTATTTATATTGAAACAACTGGTGCCGCGCATCCGATGGAAGTGCTGGATGCATGCACGTCGCCGATTATTGCCATGCAAATTGACGTAAAAGGCATTTTAACACTTGTTGACTGCGCCCGCTGGATGGAACGAAACCGTCTTCCGATTGCGCACCGGAAACTAATGGAAGACCAGGCGCGCTGGAGTGACGTTGTCGCACTTACAAAAATAGATCTTGTGAACGAAAAAGCACTGGCTGAGGTTAAAAAAGGTATTCGGTCCCTTAATGAAAAAGTGGATCTTCGAGAAATGAGTTTTGGGAAAATGGAAGGGGGCATCACGTTTGGCGGCGGCAGCCGGTCGGCAGAAGACCACCACGTGCACCATCATTTGCACGTTCGGACATTTGCTTATGAGTTTGTCAATCATGTGCCGCGGGCCGCTTTTATCAAATGGGTGGAGAAGCTGCCGGATTCGGTACTTCGGATAAAAGGGTTTGTGAAATTTGAGGATTCCGGTGAACGGCCTGAACTGTTTCAATATGCATATGGCGTGCCTTTTTTTCAGCCGCAGCCGATGAAGCTGCAAACGGTTATCGTGATCATTGGGGATGGGCTTGACGAAGAGGTTCTTCGGAAGCAGTTAAATAAGCTTGAAGGGGTATTTTAAGCAATTTTTTTACGCCTTTAACGTAATGCTGGCATGCGGGCGGCTATCGCCGATAAAATTAAATATCGGCGATCAACCAGCACAAACCGGTTCTAAATGAAAAATACCGGCGATCACACAGTTCATTCAGGAGCAATCAGCAAAATACCGGCGAACGCAGTAAAATAATCGCTCAAAAAAAGGATGCGGCAGCATCCTTTTTTATTAAACAGGCAAACTTTCCAGGTAGTCGCGTACTTCTTCCGGAGACTTGGCGTTGGCGCTGTGCAAATGTGCCAGCTTTTCGCCATCTTGGAATAAAAGCAGGCTTGGTATGCCCATCACGTCATATTTTTGCGCCGCATCAGGAAAATCATCACGGTTCAATTCAAACCAGCGATACTGTCCGTAATCGGCGATAATGTCATCAATAAACATATCCATTCTTGTGCAGTCCGGGCACCAGCCGGCGTAAAACTTAATGATGACCGGTTCGCTTCCGGCAATAATTTCTTCAAATTGTTCGTTCGTTTTAATAGCTTCCATTTCAAACACCCTTTCTTCTTATATAATAGTTTTTTGCTTAAGTATTTTACCATGCTTGTTGAAAGATTTCTTGTTTCTGAACCGTTTGACTGTTGTACAATGACTCAAGAACGTTATAATAGAAACTGGCCTATTTTTAGTAGAAAGAGGAGTTTACATGAATTCTCAACAACAATCAAGCCGTATTGATTACGGATTGATGTTAATTTTGCTTATGTTATTTATCGTCAGCTGTGTCGCGATTTACAGTGCACAGACGACCGGTCAATATGGTACAAACTTTGTCATCCGGCAAGTTGTCTGGTATGTGGTTGGAATTGGCATTATCACTTTATTTATCCGCTTTGATTCAGATCAATTTCATGGCATGTCTTGGTATTTGTACGGCATCGGGATCTTTCTGCTTGTTTTTTTAATTATTGCACCGTCATCCATTGCGCCGACAATTAATGGCGCAAAAAGCTGGTATCGTTTTCCCGGAATAGGACAAATCCAGCCATCCGAGTTTTTTAAAATTTTTCTTGTTTTAACGCTGTCCCGGATTATGGTGAATCACCATTTGAAAAATCCGATTAAAACGATTCAAAGTGATTTACTTCTTCTGGTAAAGCTTGGAGCTACAACTGGAGTGCCGCTTCTCTTAATTATGCAGCAGCCCGATCTTGGCACGTCGCTTGTGTTAATTTCCATTTTGCTTGGGATGATTTTTGTTTCTGGCATCACCTGGAAAATATTGCTTCCATTATTTGGGAGTGCATCGGCGCTTATTGCGCTTATCTTTTACATGGTTTTATGGCACCCGGCCATTCTGGAAAAATATATGGGCGTGAAGCAGTATCAGTTCGGCCGTATCTATTCCTGGCTGGACCCTTACAACTATGAAAGCTCGACTGGTTTCCATTTAACAAGGTCGCTTCTTGCCATTGGTTCCGGGCAGACAATGGGCAAAGGGTTTGGCTATCGGGAAGTTTATCTCCCTGAAAGCCACACGGACTTTATTTTTAGTATTATTGGAGAAGAGTATGGATTCATTGGTGCATCGATCGTCGTCAGTCTCTTTTTCGTGCTGATCTATCACATTACGAAACTCGCATTAACAACAAAAGTACCCTATTATTCTTACATGTGTGCAGGTGTGATTGCGATGATTACATTCCATGCGTTCCAGAACATCGGTATGACGATTGGGCTTCTGCCAATTACCGGGATTCCACTGCCGTTTATCAGCTACGGGGGCAGCTCGCTTATGGGGAATATGCTGGCGCTGGCACTTGTTTTCTCGATTACGTACAATGAACGTCACTATATGTTTTCATCTGATCAATCGTAGCCCGCTTATATAGCGGGTTTTTTTATTGCTTTCCGTTACTATTGTAACGGTCTATAATGAAAAATATGGAATGGAAAGGGAGGATTAAGCATGAAAGAAGCTGTAACATCCGGCATTCGGCGCCGTTATTTACTTTTATCATTGTCTATTTTATTTTTGTTAACAGCAGCGGGGGCTGGTGCCTTTGTTTATATGAAACATTCACAAGAAGAATTGATGTCAAAGCGAGAAGCATTATATGATAAGCAGGTGAAATTGGAGACACTGCGGGATTCGCTAAATGATATGTTTTTTCGGGCAAGAGGGTATGTGGCTTTTCAAAATAATGAAGAGCTTGAGCAGGTGTATGTAGATATTGAACAAGTAAACGAGGCATTGACTGAATTAAAAAACATTCATTTAAATATGGAAGAAAAACAATTAACACAACAGCTTACTGAATTTATGGCTGCCTATGAAAATGAATCACTGCCTGCCCTGATTGAAATGGTAGAAAGAGATGATTATGAGGGGCTTCGCGAGTTTTCTAGCAGCGGCCTAACGGATTCGGTAAATCAATTTGTGGCTTATGCAAAGCAATATAAAACGGATATTGATGATGATTTGGAAGCTTTATCAGAAGAAATGCTTCAGCAGGCCAATCAATTCACACTAATGATGATTGTCTTTATCTTTCTATTATTCTTGTTTATTACATACTTAATTTGGCGCATGATGAAAGAAATTGTAAGACCGCTTGAACATATGAGAAAAGCAGCAGATGATTTCGCATCCGGAAAAAGCTTTTCCTTGCTGCCGGTCGATCGAAATGACGAAATCGGTGTGTTGTTTTCTTCGTTCGGGTCCATGATTCGAACCATCCAAGAAAAAGAAGAAGAGCTAATGGCTCAAAATGAAGAGCTTATTATGCAGCAGGAAGAGCTGCAGGAGCACCAAATAAAAATTGAAGATTCGCTTTGTGAAACAAGACAAACGAAAGAACGGCTGGAGCGCTACAATGAATTAAATCATGTGCTTTCTTTTTCACTCGACAAACAAGAGCTTGCAGACTCGGTCCTGGAATATTTGGATAAGGTCTATCAATTGGATTTGGGACTGTTCTGGCTTCGGGACAGCGGAGAATATGCATTGAAAGGCGTAACAAAGGCTTTGTTTGATGAGTTTTCCAAAAGCCGCATTAAATACATTGATCAGCGGCTGAAAGAAGACTCTTTTTTTACAGTGAAAAGAGAAGCGGTTCAGGAAAAAGGGCTTGCTTCAGAAACAGTCTATATTCATGAGTATTTTGCAGGTGTACGCAATCAAGATGGACAGATGACGGCTTTATTCGGTGGTGCAAGAATTGGGCATCCTTTTTCTTCGGAAGAACAAAAAGACCTGCTTGGTTTGGTCAATCGGATTTCCTTGGCCATTGAACGCATTCAGTTGTATGAACGCAATGTAAAAGAACGGGTATTAAATGAACAGATTGTAAACAACATCAACGAAGGAATTCAACTTGTTGGGACTGATGGTATGATGCTGCAGCGAAATGAAGCGCTTTGCTCGATTCTTAATTGCGGCAATGTGCCGCTTGATGCAGCGGTTGAAAAAGGACAGTGGATTGATCAGCTGGCCAGTCAAACCGATGATCCGCCAAAAATGAGAGGATTTCTGGAAAACTGCATATCTAAATATGAACACGGTGTCTATGAATACCGGTATAGAGTTTTAGAGCCCTCAGAACGGGTCATTGATGTATACAGCGCCCCGGTTTTAATTGATGGAGAAAAAACAGGAACCATTTTTGTTCATCGTGATATTACAAAAGAGTATGAAGTCGATCAGATGAAAACGGAGCTGGTCAGCACTGTGAGCCATGAACTGCGCACGCCGCTCTCAAGTGTTCTTGGTTTCACGGAACTGCTGCTTCATAAGCAGTTGAAGCCGGAAAAACAAAAAAAGTACTTGGAAACGATTTACAAAGAAGCGAAAAGACTGACAAACTTGATTAACGATTTCTTAGATTTACAGCGAATGGAGGCGGGCAGTCAAGTTTATCAAATAGAAGAATTGCAAATCAATGAGATAGCTGTTGAAGCTGTGGCCCGTTTCCGCTCAGAAAGCAGTCACCCGATTGTTGTAGTGGATGAAGCGACAGATGTGCGAATTGAAGGTGACAAAGAGCGTCTCGCCCAAGTGCTGACCAATATCATCGGCAATGCGATTAAGTTTTCGCCGGATGGCGGCCACGTAACGTTGAACCTTTCAAATGAAGAAAATCAGGTCGTTGTGTCGATACGGGATGAAGGCATTGGCATTCCAGCCGAAGCTGTACCGAAGCTATTTAATAAATTCCAGCGCATTGATAACAGCGCGCGCAGGAAAATTGGCGGAACAGGACTGGGGCTGGCGATTTGCCGCGAGATTATCGAAAAGCATAATGGCATGATTACAATTGAATCAGAAGAGGAAAAAGGAACAACAGTCCGTTTTTCATTGCCGCTTCTTTCATCCGGAACGGGCGGGATGGCTCGTGAGGAAGGAAAAGAAAACAGTCCGTCTGTTATGATTGTTGAAGATGATATGAGTCTGGCTCTCCTGTTATCAGAAGAACTAAAGATGAATGGCTTTACGGTGATCTATCACTTGAATCCGTCTGAAGCCTTTGAAGAAGCAAAACGAACACCGCTTGTAGGCGTTGTCATTGACATAATGCTTGGGGACGATTTAAATGGGTGGGATTTAGTAGGCCTTTTAAAAGAAGAAAAAGAAACCCGGAACATTCCAATCATTATTTCTTCTGCGCTTAACCAAACAGAAGAGGCAGAAAAACTAAGTCAAATTGATCATTATTTAACGAAACCGTATCCTCCTAACGAGTTGTCGAAAGCCATCCTGGGGTTTTTAACGGAGCCAATGCAGCAAGGCGTTATTTTCTATCCAGAGAAAGGTTCTGGTCAAAATGAAAGTAAATAAAAAGTGGATTGTGCTGCCAGGGATTCTTTTTTTGCTTTTGCTGCCCCGGCTTATATGGGAGTTGAGCGAAACAAAAGAAGAAAAGGTGGTGATTTTGGATAAAACCGTGCCAACGGACGATAAAAGAGAGCACCGTGCTCTCTCTTGGGTGCTGAAGCATTTGCATTTTAGCACCTTTGGCGGGGAGGATGACTATTACGGCTACTTTCCTGAAAAGAAAACGAAAGAAAAGGCGTTGCCCGAAAGTCTTAAAGATGCTGACGTCATTTATGCGGTCGATACGTATGGAGTATACGATGAAGAAAATAATTTAGTATACGGCGGTTTGGAAATGAGTGAGTGGGAAGCGATCAAACAGCAAACAGCCGATCATCCAACAACCTTGATTATGGAGTTTAATACGTTTGCGTCTCCAACAAAGCAAGATGTAAAAAACGATATGGCCTCTTTTCTTCACACAAAGCCGACTGGATGGACCGGACGCGCCTTTCAAGATTTAAGCAAAGATAATAACGAGTTGACAGAAGGTATTATCTCGCTTTATGAAGCGGATGGTGAAAAGTGGACATTTAAAGGTTCTGGTTTTGTGCTTGTGAACGAAGAACAAGAAAAAGTAATTGTGCTCTCAGATGAATCAGGTGATTTGAACAGTACAAAGCTGACGATGGATTTTACACCTGAAGGAAAACGCATAACGGGTCTTAATAAAGCAGCCCCATACACGTATTGGTTTGATATAACCGTACCGGAAAACACAAACGATATTCTAGCAAACTACCAATGGGATTTATCCCAAAAGGGAAAAGCGGCAGTGGAAAGAGAAGGGATTCCTCTGTCGTTCCCGGCTGTTATTCACCATGCTTATGAACAGTCTGATCTGTTTTATTTCGCAGGGGACTTTGCGGATACAGCTGAGGTCTCTTCTGTTTACAAATATGCCGGTTTTGCCTCTATGCGTGCGCTGATTACACCATCCACTCTTTATCCAGAGCAGGCATTTTTCTGGAAAACGTATGTGCCGCTTATGAAAGGCGTATTGTCCATGGAGAAAAAAGCAGAAAAAGAAGCGGCGGCAGTTCCGGTGGAAGAGAAAAACGGCCTTTTTTACACAGCTCGCTTAAATGGCGATCGGTTTGATGTGCTTGAAGACGGCAAATGGAAAACGATAACGGCCAAAGGCGTAAACATCGGTATGGGCAAGCCGGGCGCTTTCCCGGGAGAAGCCGCCATTTCAGAATCGGAGTACTATGACTGGCTGACTCAAATCGGTGAAATGAATGCCAATATGATTCGGGTTTATACGATTCATCCACCCGGTTTTTATAACGCATTAAAGAGATATAATGAGGAACACGATAAGCCGATTTATGTGCTGCATGGTGTCTGGGTTGATGAAGGGCCGTTAGAAGAGACCCTTGATGCATTCACGCCAGAAATTACGAATGAGTTTCAGTCTGAAATGAAACGAGTTGCCGATGTGATTCATGGCAATGCGGATATTGAACAGCGCACAGGCCATGCGTCAGGTGTCTACCGGGCGGATATATCGCCTTATGTAATCGGCTGGGTGCTTGGAATCGAATGGTACCCGTATATGGTTGATAATATGAAAACGAAACATGCAGGCCTTGCCCAATACGAAGGGGCGTTTGTCCGGACAGAACAAGCTGAACCGATGGAAATTTGGCTGGCCGAGCAAATGGATACAATGATGAAATATGAGGCCGACACGTACAATTGGACAAGGCCGATGAGCTTTACGAACTGGGTGACGACGGATTTGCTTGACCATCCGGCTGAGCCGCAGAAGCAGGAAGATTTAGTATCGGTTAATCCGAACACGATCAGGCCTAAAAAGGATACGCAGATGTTCGCTTCTTACCATGTGTATCCATATTACCCTGACTTTTTAAATTTGGACGACAAATATTTAACATACAAAGATTCACGAGGTGAAAACAACAGCTACGCTGGCTATTTGCATGACCTGCGTGCGGCGCATGACATGCCGGTGCTGATTGCGGAATTTGGCATTCCCGCTTCCCGCGGCATGACCCATCGAAACGCGTTTGGCTTAAATCAAGGCTTTATGAGCGAAAAGCAACAAGGTGAAGGCCTTATTCATCTATACGATGATATTTTAGCGGAAAAGATGATGGGTGGCCTTGTGTTTACGTGGCAGGATGAATGGTTTAAACGAACATGGAATACAATGGATCTGGATGACCCGGAGCGCCGTCCATATTGGTCAAATGCCCAGACAAACGAGCAGCAGTTTGGACTTCTCAGCTTTGACCGGCTGCTTGTGAAAACAGATGAGAATATGAAGGACTGGAAAGGGATTAAACCATTCCAGGGGAAGGAAGATCACCTTTATGTTACACACGATGAACGCTACCTTTACATCCGGTCGAAAACAGTAGATGGGAAGATGCCGACGATTTATTTTGATGTTCATCCGACAATAGGAAGCGAGAAGTTTGGAGGCGTATCGTTTGAATTAAATAATCCGGAGTTTGAATTATCATTTGATAACGAGAAAAAAGGGAATCTCCGGATAGATGCCTATTACGACACCTTTTTGTATCAATACGGATTTGATGTGCCAATGCTAAAGCCAACGCCGCAAAAGCCGGTGAATAACAGCGGGGTGTTAAATCCGATTCGATTGGCATTAAACAAAGAAATTGTTCGGCCTGATACAGGCAAAGTGCTTCCGTTTGATTATTATGAAACAGGGGTTATGCGGTTTGGCAACAGCAATCCGGAATCAGCCGATTATGATTCTCTTGCGGATTATTATGTGAATAAAGAATCAGGAGACGTTGAACTCCGCATTCCATGGCTGTTGTTGAATATGAAAGATCCGAGTAGTCATAAAGCAATGGGAGATATCTTTAAAGAAGGAATAGCAGCGGAAGAAACAATTGAAGGCATTGGCATCGCTGTATCTTTTGCTGAAGAATCAACAGATGCCATTCCGAAGATGAATATGTACGAATGGGAATCTTGGAATGAAGGTAACCTTTCAGAGGAAAGGCTGAAACAATCCTATTATTTGCTTCAAAATCGTTTTGAAAAAGAAGACCAGTAATATAAAGACGGACAGCTCTTTTGAGGAGCTGTCCGTTTTTTAATCAAGTATGCTTTCAATAAGTGACATTAATTCAATCGGACTAAACGGCTTTGCCATAAAGTAATCTGCACCTTGCGCCATTGCCAGCTCTCGATCCGCTTCCTGGGCTTTAGCCGTCAGCATTAAAACAGGTGTTAGGATACCTTCCTTCCGAATCTCTTCCAACACTTCCATTCCTGTTAAATAGGGCATCATATAATCGAGGATTATTAAGTCATGTGTCTGTGCCCGAATAGTGTTCAACGCTTCTTGTCCATCTTCAGCTTCTGTAATATCGTAATCGTCTTCGAGCGTATCTACAATTAACATGCGCAAAATTTCTTCATCATCGGCTACTAAAATCTTTTTCAATTCAGCCCACCTCCATGTGGTTTATGTTGAGATACCTTTTCGTTTCATATCGCCCCAATGCTGCTTTTTGCGAAATGCGGCAAAAATACCTTGGATTCGCCAAATGACCATAAGTGGCCGATACCAAAACGTCTCCGTTAGCGCCCAGCCATATAACCGAACCAAATGAGAAACTTTTGGGTATTTATGAAGGGTCAATTCTTCCAAAAGAACGGCAAGCGCAGAAATAAGTGACCCGTAAAAAATAGTGACTAAAAACAGGATGCCGGCAATTTTCGGATCAATCAGTGAAAAAAAGAAGCCGCCGAAAATAATAAAATAACCGCAAAACTCAAAAATGGCTCCAAGCAATTCAACGAATAAAAAATAAGGCATCGACACCAACCCGATCGATCCATAGGAAGGATTGAGCATCATTTTTTTATGCGTCCAGAGCGTTTCAGACAGGCCGCGCTGCCAGCGGATTCGCTGAGAGCGCAACACCTCAAGGGATTCGGGTGCTTCGGTCCAGCAAACAGGGTCCGGTATGTATTCAATTCGCTGATTTGATTTTTCTTCTTTCAGCAATCTATGCAGACGGACAACAAGTTCCATGTCTTCACCAACTGTTTTTTTATTGTAGCCGCCGGCGCGGATGACCCGCTCTTTATGAAAAACACCGAAAGCACCGGAAACAATCAGCAAAATATTCAGCCGGCTTAGTGCCAGCCGGCCAATCAAAAAGGCGCGGAAATACTCAATAATCTGCATAAGAACAACCGGATGATTTGGAAGATTAATTGTTTCTACTTTACTTCTTGAAATGGTCGATCCGTTTGCAATCCGCACAGAGCCACCTGTCACAATAATCTGGCCATCTGATTCAATGATGGGCTTCATTGTTTTTAAAAGCGCATCATTTTCAAGGATTGAATCGCCGTCAATGGCACAAAAGTAAGGGTACGATGATAGATTAATGCCTGCATTCAGTGCATCTGCTTTTCCGCCATTGACCTTTTTGATAAGGCGGATATAAGGGAAGATAGACGATTGGTAAATGGCTTTAATTTCAGCAGTTTGCAAATAAGTCCGGACAGCATAGGGAGTCTCTGTCATTTGGAATTCCTCAATCATCCGAGCTGAAGTTTGATCCTTGGAGCCATCATCAATGACAATAATCTCTATTTCAGGGTATTCAAGGGCGAGCAGGGACCGCACTGTACTGACAACCCCCACTTCTTCGTTATAAGAAGGAACGAGAACAGAGACGGGAAATGTCCGGTCGTTTCCCGCTATGTCCTCTGTTGCTTCACGGGGATCTAATTCACTTTCCCGATACACTTTCCGAAAGGCGAGTAAAAAAAGAGCCATATAACTTAAGCTGGAAAACAGCATATAAGCAATAATTACATAAGAAAGAACAAGAAAAAATGAGTTCATTAATTGTCCCCTCCAGGTCGATAGATCCGCCACTGTGCAGCCATATCCCGTCCGTAACGATCAGGGTGGTTTTCGGACAAATGAGCAAGAATGACATCCCCATCTGAAAAATGGGTAAATGCCTCAGCAGCCGAATAACGGACCCACCAAACAGAATCTCCCAGCAGCGTGCTCAATATTTTTTTATAGCGGGAAAACTGCAAAATGCCAGCTATACGTGCAGCAAACATGCGCTCCGTCCAAATCGATGATTCAAAAAAGGGTACAAGCAAATCAGGATCTGACATATACTCCAGCCGGAAAAGAGTTTTGAGGGCTTGAATCCTCGTCTCAGCGTGAGAACTTTCCAGCTCTTTTTCAACAGCAGGGAGAAAAGATATAGCACCGGACTGCCCGATAAAGACAAGTGCCGCATATTTCAATGTTACATCTGGGCCGTCAAGAGCAGATTGGATTTCCTTCGGCGTACTTTCTTTATGCAGGCGGTTAAAGACGTCAACATATAGTCGGATCGACACGTTTGGAAACCGTCCTAACTCTTTGATGACCTTTGTTTCGTCTAGTGAAGCAAGCGTCCGAATGAGCTGCTGTGTTTCAACGTCTAGTGTATTGGCAGCAGTAAGCCGCTCAAATAAAACAGGAGACAGGGAAGTCATATGAAAGTCTTCAATATAATGCAGTATGTTTATTCGCTTCGCCCAATTGCGCTGGCCAAGTATTCGGCTGTAGGGTTCCGTTAAAAATTCTTCAGACAATTGTTTAACTAAAGGTGAAATATTCGCTTCTTTCGTAAACGCCACATAGCCGTTTAATAATCGTTCCAATACGACTTCCTGATGCTGGATCGTCCGGATGGCATATAGGAAGCGCACATCGGAAGGTTCAATAATATAAGAACTGAAAGATTCGGTTAAATGATTATACTGGCTTTCTATTTCCTCTTCATAGCGCTGCCGCTTTTTTTTGTGAATGACTAAATAGAAAAGAAGCGCGATTTGGAAAAGAAAAAGAAAAGCGATCATCAGAAGAAAAAAATAAATGGTCATTTAAACATCCTCTTTGTGAGGCGCTGAACCCGCGCGACGACTTCCTGAGGATGGAATGGTTTCACTATATAATCATCTGCGCCACTTTTTAACGCTAATACAATATCCGCTTCGTTTGTCCGCGCCGTCAGCATCGATATGACAATGTTGTCATCAGGGAATCGCTTGCGAACATTCGTCAGTACTTCGAGTCCGTCCATTTTTGGCATAATCCCATCGAGAAGAATCATATAATTTTCATCTGGCTTGTACCAATTAGATTCTAAAAAGGAGATGCCATCCGGATACTCATGGACTGCTACATCAATTTCATTCGGTTTCCAGCCTGAAAATTGTTTCCACAACATTTTTCGCACGAGCAAGTCGTCATCTACAATCATAATATTCAAATGGCGCTTTACATCACCGCTGTCGATTTCGTATATAATCGTCTGGTTCCGGCCATTCCGCTTTGCTTTATAAAGCGCCTGGTCCGCTTCATTTAAAACGGTGGCTTCATCAATACGATATTCAGACGCGCCGGCGGAAAACGTCACATGAAATGGATCAAAAGAAGGCACGTTAAAGGATATATCCGCCATTTTTGAACGGATCCGCTCTATTAAAATCACAGCCTCCTGCGGCGTTGTGTCAACCAGAATTAAAGCGAATTCTTCTCCACCATACCGAAAGAAATAATCGGTTTCCCGCTTCATTTTTAAAACAAGCGAGCTGAAGCTCCGCAGAACATTATCACCGGCAGGATGCCCATATTGATCGTTCACTTTTTTAAAGTAATCCAAATCGAGCATAACAAGCGTATAGGTGTACCGCTTTCGTTCCGCTAAAGCAGAAATTTGTGAAAGTGTCTGCGTGAATTGCCGTCGATTTCCAGCACCAGTTAATTCATCTGTCAAGGCTGATTGCCAAATCGCCAATTTGTGTTTCAGCCGGTTTAAAATGTAAGGGACAAAAACTGTCATATCAAGCGGCTTTGGAATAAAATCCATGGCACCCATTTCAAACGCACGTATTTGATTTTCAATTCTTCCATCCACGCTGATTAATGTAACAGGCACATACAGGCTCCGGGCAATATCACCGATTTGTGTTAAAATATCAAATCCATTCATATCCGGCAGCTGCACATCAACGATCACCATATGCGGCTGAAGGGTATAAAACAACTCCACGCCCCGCTTGCCGGTTAACGCAATGACAACTTGAACCCCGTTTTCTTCAAGCGTTTCTTTCATAAAGGAAGCAAACTCTACATCATCATCAATCATTAAAATAAAAGAGCTGTTTTCTTCAATTGAAACAGGGACTTCCTCGATCTGCTCTACTTCTAAAATAGCAGCCTCTTCTTCTCCACGAAAAAAGTTTCTCATCAACAAAATAAAGTTTTTTAACGAACGTACCGGAATTAAAGCACTGCTTGTTTCTGAAAGGTTTTCCAGCTGGGACGAACAAAAAGAAGACATATCATCCATTCCAATTGTGCCGGCAGTACCTTTTATTGTATGTAAAAAGCGGTACAAATCTCGTTCATGGATATGTTCCTGATCAAACCAGCTGGAAAATTCCTTTTCCATGCGCTTAGAAAGCATTGCCCGGTAATCATTTCGAGCCATGTTATGTCAATCCTTTCAAAAAAAGTGGAAAAGTTCTGTTTTCATTACTCGCAATTATACTATATATATCACTATATCGAACACATTGAATGTAAATCGTTTAAATAAATAAAAGAGTGGGAAAAGTTTTTAGAAATGAAATAGATAAACCAAAGGAGATGGAGATATGACGGCAATCGGCACGGCGTTAAGCGGATACGGATTTTCCGGTTCAACCTTTCATGCGCCTTTTTTGGAAGAAATGGACGAGTACAACCTCATCAGTGTTTTATCCTCTAATAAGGATAAAGTGAAAAAGAAATTGCCGGCAGTCGAGGTCGTTCAACGGATAGAAGACATAGCAGTGCGTTCGGATGTGGAACTTGTCGTAATAACAACACCGAGCAGCCTGCATTTTGATATAGCTAAAAAATTGCTTGAGGCAGGAAAACATGTCGTTGTCGAAAAGCCGATGGTGGCAACAATGAAGGAGGCAGAGGAGCTCACATCATGTGCGAAAGAGCATAATGTGATGCTGAGTGTCTATCAAAACCGCCGTTACGATGGAAATTTTTTAACTGTTAAAAAATTGATGGACGAGGGAACACTTGGTGATATTTATTTATATGAAGCGCATTATGATCGCTTTGAACCGGTTGTCACAACTGGTTGGCGTGAAGAGAATAAGCCCGCCTCAGGCATTCTCTATGATCTGGGAGCTCATTTAATTGACCAGGCAATATCATTGTTTGGTGTGCCGGACAGTGTAACCGCAGATATTCAAAGACAGCGGCCAAATGCGGTTGTCGATGACTATTTTCATATTATCCTGACGTATGGAATAAAAAGGGTTATTTTGCACAGCTGCATGATGGCATTTGAACAGGGGCCAAAATATAAAGTGCACGGCACCCTTGGCACGTTTATGAAAAAAGGAGAAGACCCGCAGGAAGATGAATTGTTAGAAGGCAAGCGGCCGGATGGGGCAGATTGGGGCATGGATCCGCTTCATCAGTATGGCACGCTGTACACAAGCAGCGGAAGCGAAAAAGTCGTCACGCTTCCAGGCGATTATCGACATTACTATCAAGATATTTACGAATGTATCCGTCACGGAAAGCCATGCCCGGTTACAGGGGAGGATGGAGTGAAGACGATTCGCATTATTGAGGCGGCACGCGCAAGCAGCCGGGAGAAGCGAACGATTCAGATTTAAGTAGAAAAGGGTGCCTCGTTTTTCAGAGACACCCTTTTTTATTCGCTTTTTGATTAAAGTGGACATCTTTTATTCGACATCATCTGTATGTAATTTGCGAAGAAAAAAGAAAGAATTCATGAACAGACATTTAAAATGTACAGCAATGTCAAAAAACAGCGCTTCTTGCTGTTTTTTGTTTGTGAAAAAAGAAGCAATCGTTTGCGTGGAAACTTCGAAAATCATTTTGTATATACAAGAAAAATAAATATTGATACAACAATGATGAAAGGCTTTACAAAAAACATGCAAACGATTTCTTAAAAAGTGTTGACGTTTTCATAAAAGCGGTGTTATATTATGTGCAGAAGTTGAAAACGGTTACCGCTTTCAACCTAAATCAAAGACTGCAAAGGGGTAGATGACATGTTTAAGAAAAAAGCATTTGTACTTTCATCCGCATTGTTTTTAGGTCTTGCTGGCTGTTCAACAGCTGAAGAAGAGAGTGGTTCTTCAAACGATTCAGGCAGCGGCAGCGGCGACAAAACGGTTGTTGATGTTTTCCAGTTTAAAGTAGAGTTTAAAGAGCAGTTTGAAGAGCTTGCAAAACAATATGAAGAAGAAAATCCAGATGTGGATATTAACGTAGAAACAGTCGGAGGCGGTAACGATTACGCTTCAGCTTTAAAAGCGAAATTCTCATCTGGTGATGAGCCGGCGATTTTTAACATTGGTGGTCCAACGGCTGTTGCAGAATACCGTGATCGTTTAACAGATTTGAGTGATACAGAAGCGGCTGGCGCAGCGCTTGAAGGAACACTTGACACCGTAACGGAAGGCGAAGAAGTATTAGGTCTTCCATTTAACCAGGAAGGTTACGGATTCGTTTACAATAAAACGGTTTTTGAAGAAGCGGGTGTTGATCCAGAATCAATTAAATCAATTGAAGATTTAACAAAAGCAGCCGAAACGATTGACAGCAAAAAGGACGAGCTTGGTCTTGACGGTGTCTTCGCAATGGCAGCTAAAGAAAAATGGGTAGACGGAAACCACGGTTCCAATGCCTTTACATCAGCTGACTTCAATGACAGCGCTTTAGAAGCTTTTAATTCAAAAGAGCTTCCATTTACAAAAGCGGATCAATTCAAAACGTATATTGATCTTCAAAACAAATATTCTGTGCAGCCAGTTGTAAGCCTTGACTACTCACAGCAAGTGGAAGAGTTATTCTCAACAGGCCGCGTAGCGATGATTCAGCAAGGAAACTGGGTATATCCAACTATCGAGCAAATGGATCCTGAGCTTGCCCAAAACGTAGGCATTATGCCAATTCCTGTTGATGGTGAAATGAAAATGCCTGTAGGTGTCCCGCAATACTGGACAGTTAATGCAAAAGCAGACGAAACAGAGCAAGAAGCAGCAAAAGCATTCTTAGACTGGATGTATACATCTGAAGAAGGAAAAGAAGCTGTCTTAACGCAATTCAAGTTTATCCCGGCTTACGATGGCTATGATACTGACAAAATCTCTGATCCACTATCTAAGACGATTTATGAATACGCACAAGAAGGCAATACACGCGGCTGGACATTCCTTGGCTATCCAACTGGATGGGGCGATGTGCTGGGTGCAAACTTGCAGAAATACCTTGCAGGCGAAGCGTCATGGGATGAAGCGATTCAAGCATCAAAAGATGAATGGGCGAAACTTGCCAAGTAATCAACGAGCCACCTGAAAACGAAAAAGATAACAGGCTCCATCACGCTGTTATCTTTTTCTTTACACAAATTCACCTGAAATGAGGTTTTACAGGCATGAGAAATAAAGATCTTTCCTTCTGGCTTTTTCTCGCACCCGTATTATTCGCTCTC
Source organism: Domibacillus iocasae (assembly GCF_001750285.1). Classification (GTDB taxonomy): domain Bacteria; phylum Bacillota; class Bacilli; order Bacillales; family Domibacillaceae; genus Domibacillus; species Domibacillus iocasae. The sequence goes on along the minus strand of NZ_MAMP01000001.1, from coordinate 228,193 downwards.
GGAACCGTTGTTCTCATTCCCCTTTTATATGGCATTTATTATTCATTTACCGACTGGAATGGAGTCAGCTACACTCAGTTTCTCGGACTTGATAACTATGTAACTTTGTTAAAAGATGAAGGGTTCCGGGACGCACTTTGGTTTACCGTGAAATTCTCGGTTGCATCTGTTATTGTCATTAACATTTTAGGGCTTGCATTAGCAATGCTCGTCACATCAAAAATTAAATCACGCAACCTACTCCGGACGGTTTTCTTTATGCCGAACTTGATCGGTGGTTTGATTCTCGGATTTATCTGGCAGTTTATTTTTACAAAAGTGTTTGACTCAATCGGCCGCGCAACAGGCATTGAATGGATGCAGGGCTGGCTGTCTGATTCTGCAACAGGTTTCTGGGGCATGGTCATTCTTATGAGCTGGCAAATGGCGGGTTACATTATGGTTATTTACATCGCTTATTTGGAAAATGTACCAGGCGATTTGTTGGAAGCAGCGGAAATCGATGGTGCGAATCCATGGCAAAAATTCCGTAACATTACCTTCCCACTTGTAATGCCCGCATTCACTGTCAGCATGTTCTTGACGCTTTCCGGCGCATTCAAAATTTATGACCAAAACTTGTCACTCACAAATGGCGGTCCATTTAACTCAACGAAGATGGTTGCGATGGACATCGTTGATACAGCATTTAAATTTAATATGATGGCAACTGCACAGGCAAAAGCCGTTATCTTCTTTATCATCGTGGCTATTATTTCATTAACACAAGTCTACATTAACAAAAAACGGGAGGTGGAGATGTAATGGAAAAGAAAAAATCCAGACAGCGATTAATCATCGAGGTTTTAGGAATTCTCTTCGGTCTTCTCTGGCTCTCACCATTTTATTTAATGATTGTGAACGCCTTTAAAACAAAATTGGAAATTTTCCAAAATACATTAAAAGTTCCAACGGAATGGACATTTGATAATTTCACGCAGGCGTTTGAAGAACTTGCCTTCTTACAGACATTTATGAATTCACTGCTTATGTCTGTGGCTAGTATTGTCATTATCCTTTTTTTCTCGGCGATGGCAGCCTATGCATTGTCGCGTAATGGAAGCAAGCTGTCTGGAGCGATTTTCTTCCTCTTTGTTGCAGCGATGCTGATTCCGTTTCAATCCGTTATGATCCCGCTCGTTGCTCTGTTCGGGAAAGCGGATGCGCTGAATTTTTATGGATTAATATTTATGTATCTTGGATTTGGGTGCAGTTTGTCAATCTTCTTATATCACGGGGCATTAAAAGGGATTTCGAAGTCGCTTGATGAGGCTGCAACGATTGATGGGTGTAACCGGTTCCAGGTGTTTTGGTACATCATTTTGCCAATGCTGAAACCAATTTCGATTACTGTTGCGATATTGAATATCATCTGGATTTGGAATGATTACCTTCTGCCGTCACTTGTAATCAGCGGTGCTGGAACTGATACGATTCCATTGAAATTGTTCTTGTTCTTTGGTCAGTATACGAAACAATGGCATTTGGCGCTTGCGGGATTAACCATTTCGATTATCCCGGTAATCATCGCGTACTTGTTTGCCCAAAAACAAATCATTAAAGGAGTATCCGATGGCGCGGTAAAATAAAAAAATGGTACTATAAACAAGAAAAGGGAGGAACCGGTCATGACTGTAACAATTAAAGATGTCGCAAAAAGGGCACAGGTTGCACCGTCGACCGTCTCTCGTGTCATTGCCGACCATCCAAAAATTACACAGGAAACAAAAGAAAAAGTAAGAAAAGTTATGCAGGAACTTGGCTATCATCCGAACTTGCTGGCTAGAAAGCTTGTCACACAGTCCTCACAGACCATCGGCATTATCCGAAAAACGTCATCAAAGCATTCGCTTTCTGATCCGTTTTTTCCGGCAGCGCTTCAAGGGATGAGTGATTTGCTGCACCAGAAAGAGTACAGCATTTTACTGACGAGCGGCGAGTCGGATGAAGAGATTTACCGTGAAGTCGTAAATATGGTGCAGGGAAAAAGTGTCGATGGCATGATTATGCTTTATTCACAGGATGATGACCCGGTATTGCGTCTGCTTTTAGAACGAAACTTTCCATTTGTCATGATCGGCAAACCGACAGATCATATGGATAAAGTCATGTATGTGGATAATGATAATGTAAAGGCGGCCCGTGATATTACGGAGTACTTAATCCGCGCAGGACACGAGCATATTGCATACGCTGGGGGCGATCCGAGGTTTGAAGTGCACAAAGATCGTGAACATGGATATAAACAGGCGTTAAAGCGTGCGAATATTCAGTCGGAATTTATGTTTAGACAAGAAACCTCAAAAGAAAACGCTAGAGAAATAATTAAAAAAATCTTTGATTTAAATCCACGGCCAACAGCAATTGTCACAACAGACGAATTAGCAGCAATGAGCATATTGTCAGCACTATATGAACAAAAGCTGCGAGTGCCTGATGATATGGCGGTCACAGCGTTTACAGATTCGATGCTGTCTGAATTATCAAGTCCGCCGATGACAACGGTTAATATCAACCCGTTTCAACTTGGTTTTGAAGCTGCGAAAACGTTAATTGATCTTTTGGAAAATCCAAGCATGATGAAGCGGAATATTTTGGTCCCAACATCGATTGTTGTACGGGAATCATGCAAAAAAATAAAAGAAAATGAGGCGATCAGATGAATATTACAGTATGGAACGAATTCCGTCATGAAAAGAAAAATGAAACAGTGAAAGAGATTTATCCGAATGGCATTCATGAAGTGATCGCCGATTTTCTTCAAGAAGAAGGCCGGACTGTTAAAACAGCGACATTGGATGAAGCAGAACATGGGTTGACGGATGACGTATTAAATAATACAGATGTACTTCTCTGGTGGGGACACGTGGCTCATGAAGAAGTCGACGATGAGATTGTGAAAAAAGTACAGCAACGCGTGCTGGATGGAATGGGATTGATTGTTCTTCATTCCGGTCATTTTTCGAAAATCTTTAAAACTTTAATGGGTACGTCGTGTGATTTAAAATGGCGCGAAGCAGGCGAAAAAGAACGCCTTTGGGTCATTGACCCGGCGCATCCTATTGCAGAAGGCATCGGTGAATATTTTGAACTAGAGCATGAAGAAATGTACGGTGAGCACTTTGATATTCCGGCACCGGACGAGCTTGTCTTTATGAGCTGGTTTGAAGGAGGCGAAGTATTCCGCAGCGGCGTGACCTACAAGCGCGGCAATGGCAAAATCTTTTATTTCCGCCCTGGACATGAAACACACCCTACATATTATAACGAAAACGTCCAAAAAGTAATTCAAAACGCAGTAAAATGGGCCGCGCCTGTGAAACGGGAGCGTCCTGTTTACGGAAATGCACAACCAATTGAAACGATAAAAGGAGAATAAATAAAATGGTAAGAATTAAAGTAGGCATTATTGGCTGTGGAAGCATTGCAAAACACCGTCACATTCCTGAATATGCAATGAACGAAAATGTTGAAATCGTCGCTTTTTGCGATATTATTGCAGCGCGTGCACATGCTTTTGCGGATCAATACAACGCGAAAGCGTATGTGGATTACAATGAACTTTTAGAAAATGAAGAGATCGATGCAGTGAGTGTATGCACACCGAACTCTCTTCATGCGCCGGTGTCCATTGCCGCACTGAAAGCGGGCAAACATGTTCTGTGCGAGAAACCAATGGCCACATCAAGTGAAGAAGCAGAAGCAATGATCGCAGCGGCGGAGGAGAACGGAAAAAAATTAATGATCGGGCACAACCAGCGTTTTGTCCCGTCACATGCAAAAGCTCGCAGCATCATTGAAAGCGGCGAACTCGGCAAAATATACAGCTTCCGCACGGCATTCGGTCACAGCGGGCCGGAAAATTGGAGTGCAGATGGCGAGCATAGCTGGTTCTTTGATAAAGAACAAGCATTTATTGGCGCGATGGGTGACCTCGGCGTTCATAAAACGGATTTGCTCCGCTATTTAATTGGTGAAGAATTTGTGGAGGCAGCAGCATTTGTTGAAACATCGGCTAAACAAAATTCCACAGTAGATGACAATGCCGTATGCATCTTAAAATCAGAAAGCGGCATTATCGGTACGCTGGCTGCAAGCTGGTCATACAACGGCGGCGAAGACAATTCAACTGTCTTTTATGCGGAAAAAGGCATAATGCGTTTAGAAGATGACCCGGATTATTCGCTTATTATCGATTACAAAAACGGCAACAGCGAGCGCCACAGCTTAGGGACGATCCAGTCGAACGAAGAAGGCCAGCAAACAGATACACACGTTGTGGAACATTTTATTAACAGTATTGTAGAAGACAAAACCCCGCCTGTATGCGGAAATGAAGGCAAAAAATCACTCGAAGTTATTTTAGCGGCACTGGAGTCAAGCGCAGGAAAACAAATCGTCCGTATTTAATCAAAGAGGTGACCAGCATGACAAAACTGAGAATCGGCGTTTTAGGCACAGGCGGCATTGCGACGGAGCGGCATATTCCCGCTTTTAAGCACGTAAAAGAAGCAGAAATTACAGCTGTTATGGATGTAAATGCGGAGCGGGCAAAGGAAACAGCCGAAAAATTTGGCATCAAGCATGTTTGCAAGAGTCTTGACGACATGCTTGGGAAAATTGATGCTCTTTTAATTACCACGCCGAATAAATTTCATGCACCTGCTGCTGTGCAGGCATTAAATGCCGGTGTTCACGTCATGTGTGAAAAACCAATGGCATTGAATACAAAAGAATGCGAAGAAATGGTGGCAGCCGCTGAAAAGTCTGGCAAGGTACTGCTGATTGCTTATCACTGGCGGTTTATGAAAGAATCACGGGCGGCAAAGCGCTTGATTGACAGTGGGGAAATTGGCCAGCCGCTTGTTATTCGGATTAAATCCATGCGGCGCCGAAAGGTACCAGGCTGGGGCGTGTTTACAAATCGTGACCTGCAAGGCGGCGGCGCTCTTATTGACTACGGCTGCCACCTTCTGGATTTAGCGATGTGGCTGACTGGCAGCCCGAAACCATATGAAGTAAGCGGCACAACCTTTAACCATTTAAGCATGCAAAAAGATATGGTCAATGAATGGGGCACGATTAACCCATCGACATTTGAAGTGGAAGACCACGCAACAGCATTCATCCGGCTTGAAAACGGAGCTGTTGTGATGCTTGAAACGTCTTGGGCGGCGAACATTCCAAAAGATGAAGAAACAATCAGCATTTCCGGTACAAAAGGGGGCATTGAGGTATTTCCACTTCGTGTGAATAAAGCGGAGAACGGCGTCCTGATCAACTCTGATATTGCATGGATTCCCGAAGAAAAACCATTTGCGATCCTGCAGGCGGAGCATTTTGTTTCCTGCTGTTTTGGGGAAAGCACGCCGATGTCAAGTCCCGAAGAATCAATGTATGTATCAAGCATTATTGAATCAGTCTATGAAAGTGCTAAAATTGGAAATAGCGTTAGAATTAGATAAAAAGGAGCGATTCATTTGAAATTAGGTGTATTTACTGTTCTTTTCTCCAACAAATCGTTTGAAGAGATGCTGGATCATGTAAAGGCATCCGGCTTGGACGCCGTTGAAATTGGTACAGGCTGTTATCCGGGCAATGCACATTGTCCACTTGATGAATTGCTCGAAGATGAAAAAAAGCGGGCAGACTATCTTGAAGCAGTGACATCACGGGGACTCTCGATCAGTGCATTCAGCTGCCATGGCAATCCACTTACACCGAATAAAGCATTCGCGGAAGAATCTGATTCGGTGCTCCGCAAAACAATTAAACTGGCTTCTCTTTTAAACGTACCGGTTGTAAATTGCTTTTCCGGCACAGCGGGTGATTCAGACGACGCGAAGCAGCCGAACTGGCCGGTTGTTCCATGGCCGGCAGAATACGGGGACATACTTGCATGGCAGTGGGAAAACAAATTGATTCCATACTGGAAAGAAATTGGTGAGCTTGCAAAAAGCCATAACGTAAAAATCGGTTTGGAGCTGCATGGCGGTTTCCTCGTACATACACCATACACGATGCTGAAGCTTCGCGAAGAAACATGTGATGCCATCGGCGCAAACCTTGATCCGAGCCATATGTGGTGGCAGGGCATTGATCCGATTGCCGCGATTAAAATTCTCGGCAAGGCCGGTGCAATTCACCATTTCCATGCAAAAGACACATACATTGATCAGGACAATGTGAATATGTACGGCTTGACGGACATGCAGCCATACGGAAACGTACAGTCACGCGCGTGGACATTCCGCAGTGTCGGCTGCGGACACAGTCTGCAGGAATGGTCAGACATGATGAGTGCACTCCGTATGTACAATTATGACTACGTTGTCAGTATTGAGCATGAAGATGCGATCATGTCGATCGACGAAGGCTTCGGCCGCGCGGTTAAAAATTTAAACGATGTCCTTATCCGTGATTCTGCGGGCGAGATGTGGTGGGCTTAAAAAGAGAAGGGTTCTTGTCTCATGAAAGTTGAGGCAGGAACTTTTTTTATTCCGATGGTAAACGCTTGCAAAAGGGATTGAAAAAAGATAAAATAGCCCTATAAATGTAATCGATTACATTTAAAGGAGAAGAAAATGGCTAAAATGAGTGATGTGGCAGAACTTGCCGGCGTTTCAACTGCCACTGTTTCAAGAGTGCTGCGAAGTCCGGAAGCGGTAAAAGAAGCGACACAAAAAAAGGTATACGATGCGATCCGACAGCTTGATTATCAGCCAAACATGCTTGCCCGGAATTTACGCATCAATAAAACCGGTACACTGCTCGTTGTCGCACCCGATTTAAATAACCTCGTCTTTTCGGAGATGATTGCCGGAATTGATGAAGAGGCAGGAAAATGCGGCTATCAGGTGCTACTTGGCAACACACATGGAGATGCAAAAAAAATAGAAGGCTACATTGATCAGCTAAAGCAAAAGCAAGTGGATGGGCTCATTCTTCTTTCTGTTGAGCTGGATGAAAAAGTCTGGCAGGATATTACCGACCATTATCCGATCGTCATCGCATCTGACTACGTGGAAGCGATTCAGGTGCCGACGATTTCCATTGATAATGTTGCTTGCGGAAAGCAGATAACGAACCATTTTATTCAAATGGGGCATTCGAAAATCGGCTTTATCGGTGGCAGGCTGCAGGCATCCGTCAGCCGCGACCGTTTAAATGGATACAAGCAGGCATTAGTAGAAGCTAAAATAGCGATTCAAGATTTATGGATTGAACAAGGTGATTACTCTATTTTATCCGGTTATAATCTTTGTTTAAAAATGATGAATGGACCAAATACGCCAACTGCCATTTTTTGTGGAAGTGATGAAATGGCGTTTGGGGCGATCAAGGCGTTAAGAGAAAAGGGGTATCGTGTACCGGAGGATGTAGCGGTAGCGGGTTTTGATGACATTAAGTTTGCCGCTGTGATGAACCCGGCGCTTACAACGATTGCTCAGCCGCTCCAAAAAATGGGACAAAAAGCAATGGAAGTGCTGTATCAGCTAATCAATGGACAAGTGCCTGTTCAGAAGCAGTATATTATTGAATGTGAATTTAAAATTAGAGAATCGTGCGGGTATCATTTAAAATGAACCGCATTTATTCATATAATGTAATCGATTACAAAAAAGGGGGATAAAAAATGAAAACCATTCCAGTTGCTGTACAACTATTTACATTGCGTGAGGAAAGCGAAAAAGATTTTGCCGGCACTTTAAAAAAAGTGGCAGAGCTTGGTTATGCTGGGGTTGAGTTTGCAGGATTCTGTGGATTAAGTGCATCAGAGGTAAAAGCACTGCTTGACGAATATGGATTAAAAGCAGCGTCAAGTCACATTTCGCTTGACCAAATAAAAAATAATCTCCCTCAGGTCATCGAAGAACAAAAAGTAATTGGCAGCCGTTATATTGTTTGTCCATACCTGCTTCCTGAACAACGCAATGAAGCCGATTATCAAGCACTTCTTTTGATCTTAAAAGAAGCGGAGGAAGAGTGCCAAAAAGAGGGGATTACACTTTGCTATCATAATCATGATTTTGAATTGGAAAAGCTGGCAGACGGCCGGACGGCACTTCAAACGATTTTAGACGAAACAAAAACGGCGGCTGAATTTGATATTTACTGGCTGACAAAAGCTGGCGAACAGCCTGTTGATTGGATCAAGCGTTACGCGGGCCGTACACCACTTATTCATTTAAAGGACATGACAACAGACAATGAACAATTTTTTGCAGAGCTTGGGACGGGTGGCGTAAATCTTGAAGCAGTGTTTGAAGCAGCGGAGGGCACGAATGTGGAATGGTGGATTGTCGAGCAGGATATGACAAAACGTACACCATTTGAAAGCATTGAAATAAGCTTGAATTATTTAAAAACAAAAATGCCGCATTTGGCCGGCAAGTAAGGAGGAATCCAATCTTGTTAAACGTTGGATTAATCGGCTGCGGGAATATAAGCGGTATTTACTTGGAGAATAGCCGTTATTACGAATCTTTTACTATTATTGCTTGTGCGGATCTTGACAGAACCAAAGCGGAGGAAGCAGGCGTGAAATATAGTGTGCCGCATGTAATGGACGTTGATGAATTAATAGCATTACCAGACATTGACATTGTCTTGGATTTAACAGTGCCGCATGCACACGCCGATATAGCGGTCCGGGCAATTGAACAGAAAAAACATGTGTATTCGGAAAAACCGCTGGCTATTACAATTGAAGATGGCAAACGGATTGTGGAAAAAGCGACGGAATATGGCGTCATGGCCGGTTCTGCTCCCGATACCTTTTTAGGCGGCAGCATCCAACTTGCCGGACAGATGATTGAAGATGGGGTAATTGGCAAAATTGTCGGTGCGACTGCTTTTATGATGTCAAGGGGACCGGAATCATGGCACCCGAATCCCGAGTTTTTCTATCATATTGGGGGCGGGCCGATGTATGATATGGGTCCGTATTATTTAACAGCGCTTGTAAGCCTGCTCGGTCCGGTAAAGCGCCTGACCGGATCAGCCCGCATTACCTATCCTGAACGAACCATTACGAGTGAACCGAAATATGGTGAGAAAATTGTCGTGCAGGTGCCAACGCATGTAACCGGTATTTTGGATTTTGAGCAGGGTGCCACGGCAACTATTACAACGAGCTTTGACATTGCAGCCGCCCGTACGCCCTTTATTGAAATTTACGGAGAAGAAGGCACGATCAGCCTGCCAGACCCAAACCACTTTCATTTGCCAGTGCTTATTAAAAAGAATGGAGAAGAGGAGTGGGAGGAAATAAAACCGAAAACAGATTTACCTGAAAATGCGCGGGGCATCGGCCTTGCCGACATGGCGGCAGCGATTGAATCAGGTAAATCGCCGCGTGCGAATGGTGATTTGGCATATCATGTGCTTGAAATCATGCACGGCATTCATCACTCATCTAATCATGGAAAGCATTACGAAATGGAAAGCACATGTGAAAAACCGAGATTATTAGAAAAGCAGGCCGACTTTAATAAGCAGAAATAATTTAAAAATGAAGGAGCCGCCTGCAGGTATAGGTGGCTCCTTTTTGCAGGTATTAGGTATTATCCACAAAAAATACTAACATGTATACTGACCTATTCCGAAGAGTTGTGATAATCTTGGGCTGAACAAAGTCGTCGGTGAACATTTACTTTGAAATAAAGGGGAGAAAGATGAATGAATTATTATAAAGCAGTGGTTGTCGGCTGCGGCGGCATGGCGAATACATGGATTGATTATATAGAAGCACGTGAAGATGCGGACATCATTGCGCTCGTGGATGTGAATGCAGAAGCGGCGCAATCAATGGCTGAACGACGGCGGCTAAACGTGCCTTGTTATACCGATTTATCAGAAGCGCTGGCAGACACAGGAGGAAACCTGGTGATTGACGTCACCATCCCGGCTGCGCATAAACAAGTTGTCACAACCGCGTTAAAGTCAGGGTATCATGTGATGGGGGAAAAGCCGCTTGCTGAAACACTTCAGGATGGAAAAGAAGTTGTTCAAACCGCAGAGAAAACCGGAAAGAATTATTCTGTGATGCAAAACCGCCGGTATACGAAGCACATTCGAACATTGCAGCAGCTTTTAATTGAAAATAAAATCGGACAAGTGGGTTCCATTCATGCCGACTTTTTTATTGGCCCTCATTTCGGTGGATTCCGTGAAAAAATGGACAGTCCACTGCTTATCGATATGTCCATTCATACGTTTGATCAGGCGCGATTTTTAACGGGAGCAGACGCGGTGTCTGTCTATTGCCATGAGTATAATCCACCGGGGTCCTGGTACGAGGGAAATGCATCAGCTGTCTGCATTTTTGAAATGAGTAATGGGTCTATTTTTTCATATCGTGGTTCATGGTGCGCGGAGGGACACAAAACATCCTGGGATGCAGATTGGCGGATCACAGGAACAAACGGAAGTGCGATATGGGACGGGGAAGGACCACCGGTTTTCGAAATAAAAGATCCTTCAAAGCCATCAGAATTTATTCATCCGGTTCGGACGGAAACAGCCGGCACTCTTTGGACAGGTCAGGAGGGACATGCAGGCTGTCTTGACGAGATGTTTGCGGCGCTTAAAGAAAATCGATTAGCAGAAACGGACTGTCGAGATAATATTAAAAGCATGGAAATGGTGTTTGGCGCTCTTGAAAGTGTCAAAACCGGCAAAAAAGTAACACTTTCTCTCTAAAAAGAAAAAGCTTGTTTCTAGTACAGGAGCTTTTTTCTTAAATTCGGTATACTAATAAGGAAGAATTGTAAATATCATCTGCACGGGGCAGGTGCCATTTGCGTGTTGAAAAGAGGCAGCAGAAATGAATAACATCGAAGCAATATATGAAAGAGCTGTGATTACCGAGAAACCTGAGCCTGATGAAAAACGCCTTCATTATTACGATAAAGGACAGAATCGCTATATTTCGATTCCGAAAGAAGATGTAAGTGATAAAGAGCAGCAGCTTCTTTCCCATTTTTTCGTCTTAATCGAACGGGAGCAGGGAATGAGCCAGCTTTCTGCCGTAGAACAGGCGTGGTGGGATTTCCTCATGCACGGTACAGAGTGCCCGGCGGTGAAATCAGAACGAGTCCGATTTTTATATGTTAAGCTGTCAGAGAACGACCGCAGCGGTTTTTTTGAAGCGGTTGATACATATTTTGATCATACACTTCTTGTTGTGTGGACGAGAGAAAAAGAGTGCATTTTAATAGAGGAAGAAACGGATTACCCGATTGGAAAAGAAGATGCACAAACGTTTTTGGACGTTCTGGCTGGTGACTTTTACATAGCAGGCCGGTTGTTTGCCGGACGTTTTTCAAATGCCGCCGATTCATTGAGAGCTGTCTATGAGAATGAAACAGAAGCGGCTCGTAAAGCAGCGCTGTTTATTCCGGAGCAGCGGGTGACCACCATTGAAATGGTCGTCCCGCATTTATTTTTAGCGCAAAGCGGTGAAGAACTGTCCCGGTTCTTTACAGGAGAACAGGAATTGTTTAATAAGGACGATGATTTGAGAAATACTCTCCAGCTGTTTATTCAAAATAACTTAAATGTGAGCCAGACTGCTAAGCAGCTTCATCTGCACCGCAACAGTCTTCAATACCGGATTGATAAATTTATTGACCGGACCGGTATCGATGTCCGTTCATATGAAGGGGCACTGATTGTTTATATGATTTGTTTAATGAGTTCGAAAAAGTGACAATCTGCACAAGGAGAAGGGGCAATCTTTGTGCACCATGTCCATTTCTATTTAACTTGTAAGCGAATACAATTAAAATAAGAAAACGGTTGCAGGAGGAATGGAAAATGGCAGAACTTCAATTAAACAGTATTTATAAAGTATACGATGGAGACGTAACAGCAGTTGAGGATTTCAACCTTCACATTCAAGATAAAGAGTTTATCGTATTTGTTGGACCTTCCGGCTGTGGAAAATCAACAACGCTTCGGATGATTGCCGGTCTTGAAGAAATTTCAAAAGGTGACTTTTACATTGATGACCGCCGCGTAAATGATGTAGCGCCGAAAGACCGCGACATCGCGATGGTGTTCCAGAACTATGCCCTTTATCCGCATATGACCGTATATGATAACATGGCATTTGGCTTAAAGCTTCGCAAAATGCCAAAAGACGAAATTCAAAAGCGCGTTGAGAACGCAGCTCAAATTCTTGGTTTGACGGAATATTTAAAACGGAAGCCAAAAGCATTATCCGGTGGTCAGCGTCAGCGTGTTGCCCTCGGCCGTGCGATTGTCCGCGATGCAAAAGTATTCTTAATGGATGAGCCGCTGTCCAACCTGGATGCGAAACTTCGCGTACAAATGCGTTCTGAAATTATTAAACTTCATCAGCGCCTGCAGACGACGACGATTTACGTAACGCATGACCAAACGGAAGCATTGACGATGGCAACACGTATCGTTGTTATGAAAGCCGGTAAAATCATGCAGATCGGCTCACCAAAAGAAGTATACGAGAATCCGGAAAACGCGTTTGTAGCTGGCTTTATCGGTTCACCACCAATGAACTTCTTCAACGCGGAGCTTGGTGATGGATTTGTGAAAATCGGCTCGAAATCACTTGACGTGCCGGAAGGCAAAATGCGCTACCTGCGTGACCAGGGATATGTTGGCAAGAGCATTATTCTAGGTGTTCGTCCGGAAGACATCCATGATGAATTGATTTTCCTTGAGGCGTCCCGGCATTCAGCTTTTGATGCAGAAGTATCTGTATCTGAACTGCTCGGTGCAGAAATTATGGTGTACTCGGATATCGAAGGCCAAAACTTTGTGGCGCGCCTTGATTCACGTCTCGACATTATGGCAGGCGAAAAAATTCAGCTTGCTTTCGATATAAACAAAGCGCATTTCTTTGATGCTACATCAGAAGTTCGGATTCGCCCATAACAATTTAAAGGCAGGAAGCAGCTGATGCTTCCTGCTTTTCTACTTTGGAGGATGTACATATGAAAAAACAGCCGGTTTTGTTTCTTAGCCTGTTTTTGTTCTTTTTTCATTCATCGGTTGCGATGACCGCCACCTTTTTGCCCTCATATTTTCAGGAAAAAGGACTGTCTGCTTCAGAAATTGGCTGGCTCATGGCAATAGGTCCATTTACGGCGCTTTTTTCGCAGCCGTTTTGGGGATATATGAGTGACAAATACAAAACTGTTAAACGAATAGTTATGATCTGCTCAGGCAGCCTTGTGGTGATGAGTTTCTTTTTATTTCAAGCAGATTCATTCTGGATGTTGCTATTTATTGCGGCAATTTTCTTTTCTTTTCAGTCACCTATTGGGGCGCTTGGGGATAATTTATCGCAAAAAACAGCCGTCCTGCACCACGTTCAATTTGGGCAAATCCGCATGTGGGGATCTGTTGGCTTTGCATTGACATCTCTGCTCGGAGGCTTTATTTTAGGGCAGCTTGGTCTTGGCTATTTATTTTATTTATTCCTGACATACGCCATTATCACGTTTGTGGTTATTCAAAAAATTAGCGATGTGACCGCTTCCTCTAAAATTATTAATATAAAAGAAGCGGCAAAAGTTGTCAGCCGCCCGGCTTTTTTATGGTTTTTGCTGATCATCATGCTTGTTACGATTACACACCGGGCAAACGATATGTTCATCGGATTGTACATAACAGAACTCGGCGGCACAGAATCACAAATTGGTCTTGCCTGGTTTATGGGCGTCGCTTCAGAAGCAATGATTTTTATGTTCAGCGCCTATTGGATCCGATTGTTTAAACGGAAGATGACCTTTGTGATTACAGCCGCTGCATTGTATGGTTTGCGGTGGATGTTGTATGCACTGGCAGCCGAACCACTCCATATCATTTTGCTTCAGCCGCTGCATGGTCTGACGTTTGGTATCTTTTATTTATGTACATTTCAAATTGTCACAAAAATTATGCCGGATGAATTTCTGGCAACTGGCCAAATGGTATTCATTTCTGCCTTTTTTGGCTTATCTGGTATCATCGGCTCGCTCGGCGGCGGGTGGATAATTGATTGGACAGGAGGTGCAGCTGCAATGTATCAGCTTCTCGGCTGGCTCGCATTCGCCGGCTGTATCGGTCTTGTTTTTTATGATCAATCCGGCAGAAAAAAAGATCAAACATCATTAAAAAAAGTTTAAAAAAAACGGTTTCATTTTGAGAGAAGCGGGTATTGTATAATTACAGAGGCAACCAAATGGAAGCCACAAAGGCATCTGAAGCATCCAGATCGATTGATCGGATGAAACAATGATTGTAATAGCCTTTGTTCCATTAACTGTGAATAACAAATTTTTCTTCACAATGGTACGCTCTGTACAGGATGAATGATTTGCTTAAAGCGGCGAAGTGTAAAAACCCGCCGACTGAATGCATTTAGCGGTTCCTGCGAATAGGCAGAGTAGACTGCTGAATAAGTAAGCAGATCTTCTCCAACAAATTCCTGCTTCACAAAGGGAATGGAAGAAGCCTATGCCGGGAGTCTGGCGCAGGCTTTTTTCCTTTTAACTGTAAGGGTGGGATAAACAACGATTTTGGGATATATTTAAATGATTATTTTTTTGGACGAGAGCTGTCTTTGTCCTTTTTCTTCATTGCTTTCTTAACTTCTTTTATTTTCTTTATCTCTTCCCGGTACCCCTCCTCAATTTCAGAAGTAGAGGGGAGGAAAGGCTCTTGATTGTAGTCAATCCGCTTTCCATACCGCAGCATTTCATAAATGATAAGGCCGTTATTGGGCATACCGTTTATGGTTTTCATTGGCACAATATCAAATAGAACAAAGTAAAAAGCATAAAACACAAATCGATCCCAGAACGTCCGATACTCTTCTAGTAATCCATTTGCAAGCATTGTGTTAATCGTCAGCGCCGCTATGGTATTAACCAAAATGGGTCCGGCATAGAGGAGGACGTACGCAATCTTTCCCTCTCTTTTTAAGGAATCGTAGGAATACCAGCTAGATAAATGATAGTATTTCCGAATATCGAATAAACCGATTTGAAATATTCGGGGCCCTGACCCAATTGTAACACGGGGATTTTTTACCCCAAATACAATACTTACAATCAGATAGCCCATTTCGCGTAAAAATGCTACTGCGGGCAATATGATAAATGCCGAGATGACTAATGAGAATAAGTCGGCTAAGCCGAACATCCAATTCCCCCTCCACATTATCTCTAGATGTACCCATCTAGAATACCCAAGTTATCGATAAACAAATCAACTTTATTCGTAGAAATTGGAAGTATTAAAAGTAAAAAGCAAATCGATTGTTTTTTATGTAAAAATCTAAAAATTTTTTTATATACATTAAACAGGATATAAAAAAGTGAATCAATGATAAAGCCTCCTTGGGAGCAGTCTCGCCGGGGAGTTCTTCTTTTGCATATCTTGTCCTGAAATGGGGAATAAAGTTATCGAATCAATAAAAAGAGAAAGGTGTCGTTAACATGTATGAACATTTAGTAAGCTTTAAATTCAAAGAAAATGTCACAGCTGAAAAGCAACAGGAACTTGCACTGCAATTGTTATCCCTTCAAAAAAAGATTCCCGGTATTATGGAAATCACAGCCGGCGTAAACGCAACAGAAGAAGCAGAGCATGCTCAAGGCTATACACTTGGACTGCGGGTAACGTTTAAGGACAAAGAGGCGCTTGATGGCTACCTGCCGCACCCGCTTCATAAGGAGTTTCTTGCATCGATAGAAGGGCTGACTGAAAATGTGATCGTGGTCGATTACGAGGTTGCCTGGTAAAAGCTACTCATTATGTGTTTCGTAAACCGAAAGAATCAAAAAGAAACTGGCGCTTTTCAAAAGTGCGAGTTTTAGTGTCGGAAAATAAACGGAGTTATTACTGATGAAGGAATCGACGCATCCGTGAAGCAAATATTCGCTGAGCGAAAAGTCGATGTGACAATCTCGACATAAAGAAACAGCCTGCTCTACGCGGAGGAGGCTGTTTCTTTATGTGTATATTACAGAACGTTTTCATCCAACGCGATTTTGTTTTTCGCGCGTTCCATTCTGCGCTGTTTCAGTGTCCCGGCAAGCAAAATGCCGGCAACAACGACAAGTTCAAATCCGTACTTTACGAATGGATTGGCGAAATAATCATAAATGAATGGTTCGCCGACAATCATTTTTTATGTCTGTCAATTACTTTTTAGTATGTCTTTTATCCGCAATTTTTTTGCTTTTATATCTGCTGCTTGACTATTTTATGATTTGTTTTATAATAAGTTACATAAAGTAACTAAAATAAAAAAGGTAACAATAAAGAGGAGAATCAAGTATGGATCATTTCCATGAAAAACCGAATACATTTGTTGGCGAAGTAAACATTAATGTAACGGATTTGGCACGTTCAATTGACTTTTACACAAATGTGATTGGACTAAAAATATTAAATGAGTCAAAGCAGCAGGCGGTTTTAACAGCGAATGGCAAGACAGCGCTTGTTACGCTGGAGCAGCCAGATGGCGTAATGCCAAAGCAGGGACGGACAGCAGGGCTTTATCACTTTGCAATTTTACTGCCGGAACGGAAAGATTTAGCTGCATTTTTGCGCCATTTGCTTCAGACAGGACAGCGGTTTGGCGCGGCGGATCATTACGTGAGCGAAGCTATTTACATTGATGATCCGGACGGCAATGGCATTGAAATTTATCGTGATCGGCCTTCTTCAGAGTGGACGTGGAATGATGGACTTGTGGACATGGCGACGGTTCAGCTTGACGGAGACAGCATTTTATCCGAAAGCGAAGAAGAATTTACCGGTCTTCCAGCGGGTACTGTGATGGGACATATTCATTTGCATGTTTCAAACATTCCGGAAGCGGAAAACTTTTATATAAAGGGGCTTGGTTTTCAAGTGGTCAGCCACTATCCGCAGGCGATTTTTACGTCAACGGGCGGCTACCATCATCATATTGCCTTGAACACATGGCAGGGAGTTGGTGCCCCGCGCCGGCCTGAAAACAGTGTAGGCTTAAATTGGTACACGCTTGTTTTCCCAAGTGAAGAAGCAAGGGAAGAAGCAGTGGCAAGGCTCAAAGGAATAGGAGCAGCTGTGAACGATTATGTTACGGAAGATCCGTCCGGCAACCAAATTCAATTGATTGTGTAAGCAAAAGGGTTCCTCTCAGCGGAGGAGCCTTTTTTATGCGGAGAGCGAGTATGAGACATTAGACTTACCAGGAAAGACAGGTTTATAATGGGGAAATAAAATGACAAGGAGCCTGGCTAAGTTGGCTGGAAAAGATCATGGAAGAATGAATATGGATTACATTCTTTTAACGAGCAAGGAGAGAAACGAATGAAGAATTCTGGACATGTTTCACAGGCAGACTTTCAGGATACAGGTATGATTTTTAAGTTTATACGTAAAAATAACGAATTTATCCATACATTTTCTGAAGGTGAATTACTTTATAAAATAAATTTTCATCCAGAAGGTCTTATTGGAAAAACAGTATATGAATTGTATCCGGACAATATTGATATTGCGAATTCATTGATTACATATTACGAAAAAGCCTGGAAAGGTCACTTTGTGGAATATGAAAGTGACTACAAAGGGATACAGTACGTGACATATTTGAGGCCTTTGTTTTCAGAAGGAAAAGTCATTGAAGTAGTTGGAACCTGTATTGATATTACAAAAAGAAAAAAGATGGAAGAAGACATTCGTCAAAAAGAAAATTTATATCGCACAGTGCTTGAAACGATGTCTGAAGCGGTACTGATCGAAACAGGCGGCAAAATTACCACACTCAATGAAAGCGCAAACAAAATATTCGGGATTGAAATAGGTGATTTGACTGAAGATTCTATGGCAGGATTAGAGCGGGAGTATATAAAAGAAAATGGCATGCCGATTTCTTATGCAGAGCTGCTAGATGTCATTACTCAGAAAGATGGCATTCCTATTGAAAATTTTGTATTAGGAGTGAAAGATAAAAATAATGGAACACAGTGGTTTTCTGTCAATTCAAATCCGCTTAAATTACCGGATAAGGACGAGGAAGCAGCTCTTGTAACACTTTCCGAAATTACACTTCAAAAAGAACAGGAAAGGAAGTTAATAGATTCGTACGCTTTTCAGCGCAATTTGATTGATCAGATGGACAGAGGAGTCATTGTGACAGACCGGGATAAAAAGATTAGCCTCATGAACAAAAAGTTTTATAAAATGTTCAGGTTAGAAGGCGGGATTGATTTATATATTGGACAGTATGCTCCGGATTTACATTTTCTTTTTGACAAAGAAATGGAAGAGATAGAAATTGAAAGGCGCGGTGGTCAGCCAAGAATAACAAATGAAATTGAAATCAACAAAAATACCATACTGTGCTATAACTGTGTTCCACTCAATGAAGGAAACGGGAATGGTGGATACTTGTGGGATTTTGAAGATATAACCGAGAGTAATAAGATAGAAAAAATGATTATCCATGCAAAAGAAGAAGCCGAAAAAGCAAATGCAGCAAAATCGGACTTCCTGTCTAAAATGAGCCATGAGCTTCGTACGCCGCTAAATGGCATTCTTGGCTTTGCGCAGCTTCTGGAAATGGAAGAAGACTTGACCGAAACACAGCATGACTTTGTGCAGGAAATTTTGAACGGAGGAAGACATTTATTACAGTTAGTAAACGAAGTATTGGATGTATCGAGAATCGAAACAGGAAATTTGAAAGTTTCTATAGAAGAGGTTAACCTTCTTGCCGTTATGAACGAATGTATCAATATTGTCCAGCCGCTGGCAAAGAAAAAGAACATAAGGATAGATAACCAAATAAATCCCTCCCAAAATAACCTGGTTCATGCTGATCCGATTCGTCTTAAACAAATCCTTCTTAACCTTCTGGACAATGCCATTAAATATAATAAGGATTATGGAGAAATAAGCATCGCCTGCTGGCAGGAAGGCAGCAAGCAGGTTGTGCATATCGTGGATACAGGTATAGGGATTTCAAAAGAAGAATATCAAAAAATATTTGTCCCATTTTATCGAATTCGAGACACAAAGGAAGCAGGTACAGGTATCGGCTTGTCTCTCGTTAAACAGCTTGTGTACTTAATGGGGGGAGAAATCAGCGTGACAAGCACAAAAGGAAAAGGCAGTGACTTTTCTTTTTATCTGCCGGTTCCCCCTAATTTAAAAGCTGTTATGCGGTGGGATGAACAGGTGGAACCTCCTGCAGCGAAAGATGAGAAGACAGATCACTATCGTTTGCTCTATATTGAAGATAACGAGGCCAATTTTCAGTTAGTGAGCAACATCCTAAAATCGCAGCCGTCCTTTACGCTTATATCAGCACACACTGGAAAAAAAGGATTAGAAATGGCAGAGAAAGAAAAAGTGGATTTGGTTTTGATGGATATTAACCTCCCCGATATTCATGGGTACGAAGTTTTTGACATGCTAAAAAGGAATGAACAGACAAAAGATATTGCCGTTATTGCTGTAAGTGCCAATGCAATGCCGCAGGATATTCAATATGCGTTAGCTAAGGGATTCGATAATTATGTGACGAAGCCTATAAATATAAAAGAGTTTTTGACAGTCATCCGGGAAACGTTAAATAAAACCATTTATCAAAACATTCCGGATCATAAAATTTTAAGTACTGGACCGTATGGAGAAGAGGCTGTCTCAGCAAAAACACTTCAGTTATCTTTAGAAGACCTGAAAAAAATTAAGGAAAAGAAATACAAGGCAGCCATCTCCATGCACTATGCCCGAAGTGATTGGTCAAGGTCTCAAGTGGAAGGGGTAAAAGCCACTTTTGAAAAAATGGGGATTGAGATCACAGCTGTGACGGATGCGCAGTTTAATTGGGAACAGCAAGTAGCTGATATTGAAAACATTTTAACCGAAAAGCCGGATATTCTTGTGAGTATTCCTGTAAATCCGGCACGGATGGCAGGCATATATAAAAAAGCAGCGCAAGCGGATATAAAGCTGGTGTTCATGGACAATATACCAAAGAACCTGCATCATGGAAAAGACTACGTTAGTGTTGTGTCCGCTGACAACTATGGAAACGGTGTTGAATCAGCTCATGTTATGGCCGGAAAATTAGGTGGAAAGGGAACGGTTGGGATTATTTATCATAAAACGGATTTTTTTGCAACCAAACAAAGAACCGAAGCATTTGAACAAACGATAAAAGATAAATATCCCGAAATTCAGATTGTGGAGCGTGTCGGAATTGAAGGACCGAATGATGGACAAAAAGCGGCGGCTGCTATGATTGTTAAACATCAGGATTTGAATGGTATCTTTGCTGTGTGGGATGTACCAGCGGAAGGAGCTTTAGCGGCAGCGCGTGCTGCAGGAAGAAATGATTTGGTCATCACGACAGTCGATTTGGGCCTCAATGCGGCAGTGGAAATTGCCCGCGGCGGACTGATCAAGGGATTGGGTGCGCAGCTTCCATACCAGCAGGGAGTCGCTGAAGCCATCCTTGCAGGGTATGCGCTTATTGGAAAAAAGGCACCGTCCTATGTGGCAGTACCAGCTTTAAGAGTAACAAAAGAAAATGTCCTGGACGCCTGGAAGCTAGTTTATAACGAGGAGGCGCCACACATCATACAAAAAGCTGCGGACCAAGGAAATGGTTAAGGAAAAGGAGATTACCAGATGAAAGTATTAATCGCTGACGATGATGCTCCTTCAAGAAAACTGTTAAGATATTTCATCGGCAGTTTACCTCATTATAAAATTGTTGGAGAAGCCACGAACGGTGAAGAGTTAATAAAGTATGTGACGAAAGAAAAGCCGGATGTCGCTTTAGTGGATATTGGAATGCCTTTATTGAATGGGATGGAAGCAGTAAAAGCATGCAAAGAACTTTTTCCAGCCCTGCAGGTTATTTTTATTACCGGCCATGACGACTATGCACTTGAAGCATTTAGTGTAAGAGCTGTTGATTATATTTTAAAGCCAATTGAACGAAATCGTTTATACAGCGCTTTAGAGAGGGCTGCACAAGCTGGTCATTTAAAAGCGGATAAAGAGCAGTCTGTTAAAAAGAATTTAATGATCAAACAGCAGAAAAATATCCTTTTTATTCCTCTTGATGACATTATTTTTATAGAAAGAATAGACCGTAAATCCGTCATTCATACAAAGAACAATAATTTCGAAACAAATGAAGCATTAGCCAGCCTAGAAGGTGCCCTTGACTCCAGATTCATAGCATCTCATAGATCCTATATCATTAACGTGGGGCTTTTAACCAAAATTGAAGCAGCGGGTCAAATGTATAAAGCATATTTTCAAGATTATAACAATACGGCAAGGGTTTCAAAACACAAAATCGATGAATTACAAAGATATATGTCATTATGAACCAATGAACTCAGCACACGTTGCTGGGTTTTTTATTTTTTAAAATCTTTGCTTTTTTTGTTTAAAAGGACAGTTTTTAAGTCTGAAACTAGGAAAATAGCCTGTTGAATGGAAGAAAATCATGTCTGAAAGCGGTTAGACACTAAATTTGAATGCGGTTACAATCCAATTATAGCTAAATAAAAAGCAACAAAAAGAAAAGAGAATCCTAATATGCCAGGAATAAAAGAGGTAGCTAAACAGGCAAATGTTTCAATTGCGACTGTATCCAGGGTGTTAAGCAAGCCAGAATCAGTGGCGGAGGAAACGATCAAAAGAGTACTGGAAGTCATTGAAGATTTAAATTACCAACCTAATGCAGCAGCACGCCAGCTAAGAATGTCCGAAACAACAACGATCCTAGTGGTTGTCCCGGATATTACGAATACATTCTTTTCCGATGTGCTGAGAGGGATCGAATTTGTCGCTCTTGAAAATGGTTATCAGGTTTTGCTTGGAGATGCAGGCAATAATCCTGAACAGGAAAAAGGATATTTAAACATACTTCGTCAAAAGAAGGCAGCAGGAATGATTTTACTGACCGCAGGAATTGAAGCGAACCTCGTAGAAGAAATAGCCGCCCAATATCCAGTCGTCCTTGCATGCGAATATTTGGAGGGCGTCAATGTTCCGACAGTTTCAATTGACAATGTCAGCAGTGCACGAAAAGCAACTGAGTATTTGATTAATCTTGGACATAAGAGAATAGGCTATATCTCAGGCCCTATGAATAGCGTACTGGGCAGAGACAGGCTAAAGGGATTTTATCAGGCGATGGCACAATATAATGTAAAGGTTGAGCCCGATTTAGTGCAGGAAGGCGATTTTTCTTATAAAAGCGGTTTTAATATGATGCTCAAACTTTTAGCGTACAGCCACACACCTACAGCAGTGTTTGCGGCAAATGATGAGATGGCCTTTGGGGCTGTCAATGCAATTGAAGAAAAAGGGTTAACGGTTCCGCAGGATATATCGGTTATCGGGTTTGACAATATAAAGTTTTCATCCATCTTCAAACCGGCATTAACGACAATCTCACAGCCCACTTTTGACATCGGCACGAAAGCGATGGAATTGCTGATCGGCCTCATGACAAAGCAGGAAATGAAGAAAACACAGTTCATTTTAGAGAATAAGCTTGTTCTTCGGGATTCATGCTATAAATGCAGCCGTTAAAATCATTTTTAAAAATGTGATGTAAACGTTTACGAAATAATGAAAAGAGTATCCAGCAGAATTTTTGGTTACAGGAGCTTGAATGGACAGGAAAACAGTGAAGCTTCAAATAATTTTACAAAGAATGTAAACGTTTACCATGTGAGTAAAGCATCAACATCCTTTATCCACGAGTTAGTTGGATTGAAAGGCTAAAAAGAGCTGATGTGTAAACGTTTACGATAGATTCTTTAATGAAAATTCTTGTTCATCTCTTTAAGGAGGTGGTGGAGCCACATTCGCAATCGATGTTGTACTTTTGAAAACTACTTCAAAACGGGGGAGAAACAATGAGACTTGGATATCAAACAAATACGTGGGGCGGGGTCGTAGGTCATCCTGCCGGAGTCACTTCGATAAAAGATCTTTATTACCTGGCGAACGGCTCAACTGAGGAAGCCTTAAAAGACATTGCGGAAGCAGGTTATGAAGGCTTTGAAATTTTCGACGGCAACCTAATGCAGTATAAAAGCAATAAAGAAGAATTTAAGGAACTGCTGGAAAAGTACAAGTTAACATTGATCGGTGTCTACACGGGAGGAAACTTTATTTATCCAGATGTTTTGCAGGAAGAATTAGCGAAAATTGAGGAAGTCGCTGCCTTTGCTGCTGAACTTGGCGCCCGCCACCTCGTTATTGGCGGAGGAGCTGTCCGTTCGGCGGGTATTTTAGAAAGCGATTTCGAAGATTTAGGAAAAGCATTGGATCAAGTAAAGGAGATTGCGGAAAAACATGGATTGATTCCAACATATCACCCGCATCTTGGAACGACTGTTGAAGCGCCGGAGCAATTAGATAAGCTGATGCCGCTCACAACAATTGGTCTGTGTCCCGATACAGCCCACATTGAAGCAGGCGGCGGTGATCCGGTAGAAGTTGTGCGCAAATATGCAGACCGGATTAAATATATTCACTTTAAAGATTATGCGGATGGTGAGTTTCTTCCATTGGGAAAAGGCCATCAGAAGTTTGATGAAATGATCAGCCTTTTAAATGAAGCCGGTTACGATGACTGGATTACGGTTGAGCTTGACAGTTACGATGTGCCAAAACAAGGAGCGGAAATAAGCCGCAGCTTCTTATCGTCATTTGAAAAATAATTGATGCCAGATTGAATGTAGAGGGGACAGGATGATGAAAAGAAAAGCACCGTTATTAACAGGTATGTTATTGAGCGGAAGCCTTTTGCTGGCAGCGTGTGGGGGACAGCAGGCGACGACAGATAAAGAACCAGCGAATAAAACAGTGGAAATGCCGGACACAGGTTCTTTAACGATTAATCCTGAAATTGAAGATAAAGAGATTTTGGGCACTGGACCTTTTGGTGAACAAGCTGTTTCAGCGAAAACACTAGAATTAACGGAAGAAGATATTGCAAAAATTAAAGAAGGCAGTTACACAGCAGCACTCGTCATGCATTACTCTGGCACTGACTACATGACTGCACAGACAGATGCCTTAAAAGCGAGCTTTGAACGTATGGGTGTTGAAGTTATTGCAGTAACAGATGCTCAATTTAAAGCAGAAAAGCAGGTTTCTGATATTGAAACAGTCACTGCGAAAAAACCGGATATCATTGTCAGTGTTCCTGTAGACCCTGTGTCGACAGCAGCAGCTTACAAAAAAGCAGCTGACGCGGGCATTAAATTAGTCTTTATGGATGGTACTGCACAAGGACTGGAGCCAGGAAAAGATTTTGTCAGTATTGTATCAGGAGATAACTATGGAAATGGTGTAGAAGCTGCAGAGGTAATGGCGGAAGAACTTGATGGCAAGGGCAAGATCGGTGTAGTTTTCCACGATGCGGATTTCTTTGTCACAAAGCAGCGTCAAACCGCTTTTGAAGAAACAATAAAAGAGAAATACCCGGATATTGAAATTGTCGCACATGGCGGCATTACAGGTCCGAATGATGGTGAAAAAGTGGCATCGGCCATGCTGACACAGCATCAGGATTTAGATGGAATCTTTGCCATCTGGGATGTACCGGGAGAAGGGGTTGTATCAGCGGCTCGTACAGCTGGAAGAGATGATCTTGTTATTACGACAACGGACTTAGGTACAAATGTTGGATTGGAAATGGCATCCGGCGGAACGGTAAAAGGACTTGGTGCACAGCTTCCATATGATCAGGGAATTGCTGAAGCGATTTTAGCCGGGTATGCTTTACTCGACAAGGAAGCCCCTTCATATGTAACAACACCAGCAGTGCAAGTAACAAAAGAGAATTTGGAAGAGTCTTGGCAGCTAGTATATCGCCAGGATGTTCCGGAATTAATTCAAAGCGCGATTCAATAATAAATTACACAATTAATGGAGGACTATACAATGAAAAAACTTAATGTAGGTATGATTGGCGGAGGATTTATGGGGAAAGCGCATGCACTTGCTTATGCAGGGATGCCCATGTTTTTCTGGCCGGCACCGGTTATCCCGCATCGCCACACTGTAGTAGACGTGACAGATGAGCTTGCGAAAGATGCAGCTGCCCGCCTTGGGTTTGAACACTATTCGACTGACTGGAGAAAAGTAGTGGAAGATCCGGAAATCGACATTATCGATATTGTCACACCAAATGATTCTCATGCGGAAATTGCCATCGCAGCCGCAAAAGCAGGCAAGCATATTATTTCTGAAAAGCCGCTTGCACGTGATGCAGCTGAAGCAAAAACAATGCTTGATGCAGTAAAAGAAGCAGGCGTAAAGCACATGGTTGCGTTCAACTATCGCAGAACACCAGCTGTTGCGCTGGCGAAAAAATATATTGAAGAAGGCAAGCTGGGCAAGATCTTGAATTTCCGCGGTACGTATTTGCAGGACTGGTCGGCTGATCCGAATTCTCCACTTTCATGGCGCTTTCAAAAAGACCGTGCCGGCTCTGGTGCTTTAGGAGATATTGGCACACATGTGATTGACTTTGCACGCTACCTTGTTGGAGAGATCTCTGATGTAAATGCGGTCGCGAAAACGTGGATTGGCGAACGCCCGATTCAAAGCGGCGGCGTCGATAAGCTTGGAACAGTCAAAGCAGATGTCGATGTACCAAAAGCGGAAGTTGATGTGGATGATGAATTTATGACACTCGTTAAATTTGAAAACGGTGCCGTTGGCAGCATTGAAGCAACACGCAACGCCTGGGGCCGCAACAACTTTTTAACATTTGAAATTCACGGTGAAAAAGGGTCTCTCGTCTTTAACTATGAGCGCCGTGACGAACTTCAGGTATGCTTCTCAGATGATCCAGGCGACAGCCGCGGCTTCAGAACGGTATACACAGGCCCTGCTCATCCGTACGGTGAAGGCTTGTGGCCAATCCCGGCACTTGGCATCGGCTATGGAGAAACGAAGATTATTGAAACATACGACTTTATGAAATCTATTGCGGAAGATACAAAGGTTTCGCCTGACTTTGAAGACGGCTACCAAATCGCCGTTATTTCAGACGCGATTCTGGAATCAGCCGAAAAAGGCGAATGGGTGAATCTTTCAAAACAAGGTGAAATGGCGAATCTTTCGAAATAAGGAACTTGAAAAAATAGATGGAGGCTGCAGCCGCGGCCTCTGTTATAAAGAAGGTGAATGAGATTGGAAAAGCCAATGCTTTCAATGAAAAATATCTCAAAAGCGTTTAATGGAATTACGGTACTGGATTCAGTCGATTTCTCTGTTAAAAAAGGTGAAGTTCATGCGCTCATGGGCGGAAATGGAGCCGGGAAATCAACATTAATGAAAATTTTAACCGGTGTTTACTCAGCCGATCAAGGTGAAATTTACATTGATGACCAGCTCGTTGAAATTAAAAATACAGATGATGCAAGAAAAAATTATATCTCCATGATTTTTCAGGAGTTCAGCTTAATTCCTACGTTAACAGTCGCACAAAATATTTTTCTTACGAGAGAAGATAAAACGTCATTCGGATTATTGAACGATAAAGAATGTGTTGAAAAAACGCGAAAGCTGCTTCAAGAGCTGGAGGTCGATATTGACCCGAATGAACTTGTCGGAAACCTCGGTGTAGGCTACTGGCAAATGACTGAAATCGCAAAAGCATTATCGCAGGAAACGAAAATTCTCGTCATGGACGAGCCAACCGCTTCTTTAACAAAAAAAGAAACAAAAATTTTATTTTCCTTTATTAATCAATTGAAATCAAAAGGCTACGCAATTATTTATATTTCACATCGCATGGATGAGATACTTGAAATTTGTGATAGAATTACCATTTTACGTGACGGAAAACATGTCGCTACTGAAGATTGCAAACAAATCGATCTCGATATGGTTATTCAGTACATTGTCGGATCGAGTATGGATAAAGCGTTTGAATGGAAGGAACGGGAGTATGCGACAGACGTTGCACCCGTACTGGAAGTAAAGAATTTATCAATTGGATCAAAAGTTCAGGACGTGAATTTTAATCTGTATCCGGGTGAGATTGTTGGCATCGCGGGATTAATGGGAAGCGGCCGGACTGAAACGGTAAGCGCTATCTTCGGGACAGGTCCAAAAGACAGTGGCGATATTAATGTAAATGGCCAGCCTGTAACGATTAAAACTGCAACGGATGCGATAAAAGCCGGATTAGCTCTTATTCCGGAAGACCGGCGTGTGCAGGGTCTTGTCCTGGAACATAGTGTAAAAGATAATGTCATTCTTCCAATTTTATCAAAAATGCAAAAAGGTTTATTTATTGATAATAAAAAAGCCGATAAAGTGGCGAATGATTTTGTGAAAAAATTAAACATTAAAACAGATGATATTTATAAAACAACGAATCTATTGTCTGGGGGAAATCAGCAAAAAATCGTTTTGGCGAAATGGCTGGCAAATGATCCATCCGTGCTAATGCTCGATGAACCAACCATTGGTGTAGACATTGGAGCTAAAACGGAGATTGTTGATGTCGTACGCGAACTCGCGGACAGCGGAAAAGCCATTCTGGTCATTTCTTCGGAACTTCCTGAGCTTCTTGCATTGAGTGACCGTATATTGGTCATGCATGAAGGGCGAATTATCAGAGAAATGCAAAGACGTGAGATTCATACAGAGGAGGAATTACAACATGCAATCCAAGGATTCTAATTTAAACGGCACAGTTGCTGTAGGAAGCCATACGGTTTCGCGCAAGAAAACATTTGATTGGCGCAACTATATTGTTTATTTTGCTTTTATCGGCGTGATCATTTATTTCTCGGTCACTTTACATGACCAGGGATTTGTTTCAACGGACAACTTGCTAAATATCATTCGCCAAACAGCGATGATTTCTTTAATGGGTCTTGCGATGACATTTGTTATCAGTACAGGGGAAATTGACTTGTCAGTCGGTTCGATTGCAGCGCTATCTTCTTTAACAGCAGCGCTTGCACTTCAGGCGGGATATGGAATGATCGGCGGCGTAGCTGTTGGTCTGGGAACTGGTCTTCTTGTTGGTTTAGTAAACGGATTACTATTAACAAAGTTAGGGATCCCATCTTTCCTGGTGACACTTGCTACGTTAGGAACTGTCGGTGGTCTCGCGATGTGGATTACTGATACAGCACCGGTTCCAATTGTGGATGCAACGTTTAACTTCGTTTTTGGTTCAGGTGATATCGGCCCGATTCCGATCTTGTTAATCTGGACGATCGTGGCAACGATTATTGCTCATCTTTTATTGCGTAAAACATCATTCGGAAGACAGACACTCGCAACAGGCGGAAATGAAAGCGCTGCAAGATTCTCGGGTGTTAATACACAGCGTATTAAGCTTCTTGTTTTCCTTGGCTCAGGTTTCATGGCTGGTTTTGCAGGCTTGCTTTATGCGGGCCGTATGCACGCAGGCCGGTTCACATTTGGTCAAGGCGATGAGCTTTCAGTTATTGCCGCGGTTATTCTTGGCGGAACGAGCCTTTTTGGCGGCGTGGGTACTGTAATTGGAACAGTAATCGGTTCATTAATGATTGGAACAATTAACAATGGATTGATCATCATGGGGCTGGATGTCAGCCAGCAAATGATGATTAAAGGATTGATTATTATTTTAGCTGTCGCATTTGGCAGAAAAGCGATTAAGCGATAAGTCAGGCAGGAGGGACATGGATGAAGAGAATAAAAGTGGGCGTGATTGGCACCGGGTTCATTGGACCCACTCATATTGAGGCTGTTAGACGGCTTGGTTTTGTCGATGTGGTTGCGATTGCCGCACACGGACAGAAGTCGGCCGAACAAAAAGCCGCAGAGCTCGGGATTCCAAAAGCATTCGGTGACTATCGCGATATGCTAAAAGACGATGAAGTGGACGTAGTGCATAACTGTACACCAAACCAGCTTCACTTTTCGATTAATAAAGAGATCATTTTAGCTGGAAAGCATGTGTTGTCGGAAAAGCCGCTGGCAATGTCCAGTGCGGAATCGGCAGAACTTCTTGCTTTGGCAAGAAAACATAATGTTGTCCATGGTGTTAATTTTAATTACCGCCAGTTTCCGATTGTGAAGCAGCTTGCTTCTATGATTCAAAAAGAAGAATTGGGCAAAATCAATCTGGTGCATGGCAGCTATTTGCAGGATTGGATGTTATATGAGACAGACTTCAACTGGCGTTTAGCTCCGGAAGTTGGCGGGAAATCACGTGCAGTTGCGGATATCGGTTCACATTGGTGCGACACGGTTCAATATGTAACGGGCAAAAAAATCGTCGAAGTGTTTGCGGATTTAGCGACGGTTATTCCGGTCAGAAAAAAGCCTTCTTCAGCGCCAGAAACATTTGGCGGGCAGGCATCAAAAGAAGTCGAATATGAAGATGTCCCGATTAATACAGAAGATTATGCCTCAGTACTTATCCGTTTTGAAGATGGCAGCAGAGGTGTTTTCACCGTTTCACAAGTAAGTGCTGGCAGAAAAAACAGGTTAAGTTTCGAAGTGAATGGGAGCAGGCACTCTGCTCAATGGAATCAGGAAGAACCTGAAAAACTTTGGATTGGCCACCGTGATAAACCGAATGAATTGATGCTGGCAGATCCCGCCTTATTTACCTCGGAAGCAAAATCAGCTATACACCATCCGGGCGGGCATAACGAAGGATGGCCGGACGCACTGAAAAATATGATGATTAATTTTTACAGCTTTATCCGCGACGGCAAGGATCCTCACCATGATGAGACACAATTTGCCACGTTTGAAGATGGGCACATTTCCATGTGCATTACCGATGCTATTCTAAAAAGTCATGAACAGCAAAAATGGATAAAAGTAGAGTCACTTAGGGAGGTTTCATTGTGAAGCTAGGTGTGTTTACCGTTTTATATCAACAACTGCCTTTTGAGGCGATGCTCGATAAACTAAATGAAATGGGCGTTGAAGCAGTGGAGCTGGGAACAGGTAATTATCCGGGGAACAGCCACTGTGATCCAGATGAGCTTTTAGGCAGTCCAGAAAAAATAAAGGCATTTAAAAAAGCCGTAGAGAGTCGGGGAATGACAATAAGCGGGTTAAGCTGTCACGGCAACCCGCTCCATCCTGACAAAAAATTCGCGGCAGAATCTCATGCTGTTTGGCAGAAAACCGTGAAGCTGGCAGAACGTCTGGAAATCCCGGTTGTAAATGGTTTTTCCGGCTGTCCCGGAGATCATGCGGAAGCTAAATTTCCAAACTGGGTGACTTGTTCCTGGCCGCCGGAGTATGCGGAAATGCTGGACTGGCAATGGAATGAAGTCGTTATTCCATATTGGAAAGAAGAAGTGAAATTTGCGCAGTCGCACGGAATCAATCAAATTGCACTTGAAATGCATCCCGGATTCGTTGTTTATAATCCGGACACTTTACTGAAGCTGAGAGAGCATGCAGGAGAAGC
Source organism: Domibacillus iocasae (assembly GCF_001750285.1). Taxonomy (GTDB): domain Bacteria; phylum Bacillota; class Bacilli; order Bacillales; family Domibacillaceae; genus Domibacillus; species Domibacillus iocasae. The sequence goes on along the minus strand of NZ_MAMP01000001.1, from coordinate 197,688 downwards.
AATCGGTGCCAACTTTGATCCAAGTCATCTTCTCTGGCAGGGAATTAATCCGGTAGAAGCGATTAAAAAGCTTGGAAAGGAAAACGCAATCTATCACTTCCATGCGAAAGATACGTATTTAGATCAAGCCAATATAGACGTAAATGGCGTTTTGGATACAAAACACTACAGCGACGTGTTAAACCGTGCGTGGACATTCCGTTCTGTCGGATATGGGCAGAATGAAAAAATGTGGAAAGATATCATGAGTACGCTGCGGGCGGTTGGCTACGATTATGTCGTATCGATTGAACATGAAGACATGCTTGCTTCTGTTGATGAAGGCTTGGGAAAAGCGATTTCTTTATTAAAAGAGGTTATGTTTAAGGAGCCTGTCGGCGAGATGTGGTGGGCATAATTTTTATAAAGTAAGTGGAGGGATATAGATGACAATGCAAGCGGTTATATTTCCAGGGGATAAAAAAGTAGAAATCCAGCAGGTTGATATTCCAACACCCGGTCAAGGTGAAGTACTGATTCAATTAAAAGCATCCGCTATTTGCCGAAGTGATATGAGCTTGTATTACGGAACATCGGTTTTTGGCGACGGCAATAAAAAAGCATCGATTATTCCAGGACATGAACCGGCCGGCGTGATTACAGAAGTTGGAGATGGCGTGACAACGTATAAAGCAGGCGACCGTGTTGCTGTATATTTAGCACTCGGATGCGGTGAATGTGCACATTGTAAAAGCGGTTATAAAATGTTTTGTAAAGACTTTAAATGCATTGGGTTTGATTCCCACGGCGGAGACGCAGACTACATGGTGGCACCAGCTGAAAACTGCATGCGACTGCCGGACGATATGAATTTTGTGACAGCAGCTGTTTCTACAGATGCAGTTGGAACACTGTATCATGCTCAAAAGCGTTTAAACATCTCCGGAAGAGATACACTCGTGATGTTTGGTCTCGGACCGATGGGCAATGCCGGGGTCATGATTGCAAAAGGTCTTGGCGCAACGGTTATTGCGGTCGACATGCTCGATGAGCGTTTAGAAATGGCAAAAGAATTAGGTGCCGACTACACGATTAACGGAAAAGAGGCCAATGTATTAGAAGAAATTGCCCGTATTACAAACGGTCAAGGTGCAGATGCAGCCATTGATTGTTCAGGAAGCCCATATGCAGAAAATGATGCGTTAAGCTGCGTAAGACCTCACGGGCGTGTAGCGTTCATTGGTGAAAGCAAAGAAACAACGATTAAACCGAGTGAACAATTGATCCGTAAACAAATAACAGTCATGGGTTCATGGTATTTCCCGATTCATGAATATGATGAAATTGCGGATTTTATCGTGAAAAAGAATCTGCCTGTTGAAAAGCTGGTAACCCATACATTCCCACTGACTGAAGCAGAAACAGCTTTCCGTTTATTTGATGAAAGAAAAACGGAAAAAGCCGTATTTATTTGGGAATAAAGAAGAAGGAGCGAGGTAAGATGAAAGGCATTTCTTTTAATACGTGGCCATATAGCGGTTTTCCAGTTTGGGTACCTTCCTATCCGCTGGATGACGTCATTAACCGCATCTCATCGTTTGGATATGATGCGATTGAAATCGGATGTGCAAGTCCGCATGCCTGGCCGGATTATTTATCTCAAGAAAGAAGAAAAGAAATTGGCACGCTGCTTAAGCAAAAGAATTTAGCTGTATCTGCTATGCTTCCTGCACCAGGCGGCGGACCGGGTGTGAATGCAAGTTCTCCTCTTGCCGAAGAACGTGCATTTACGGTCAACCATTATAAAGAAGTGGTCCGGCTAGCGAGTGAATGGGAATGCCCGACCGTGATCTGGGTAGCTGGATGGGTCGTTCACGAAACATCGCAGCAGGATGCATGGAACTACAGCCTTGAAGGTTTGGGGAATGTAGCAAAATATGCAAAAGAACTTGGTGTCACAATGGTCGTTGAACCAACGCCTGCTGACAGCAATTTAATTGAAACAGCAGATGACGCATTGCTTCTAAGTGAGCAAACAGGTGCCTCAAACGTGAAAGTAATGTTTGATACATTCCATGCACTCTACCGAAATGAAGTGGCAAGCGATTATGTATACCGGATGGCGGACAAGCTGCACCATGTTCATATTGCTGACAGTGACCGGCTGCCGCCAGGGCAGGGCCGATGTGATTTCCCGGCGGTCTTAAAGGCACTAAAAGAGATTAAGTACGACGGCTATTTATCAATGGAAGTTGGTTTCCATACACGCCAGGCTGAGCCGGACTGGTATGCGAGAACGTCTATTGAATATTTGAAATCAGAATTAGCAAAGCTTGATTAAATTGGTTTTAATCTGAAGAGTGATACCATGGGCGGCCATGGCGGCTCTTTTAGATAAAGTAGAAAGCGTTTTCAAAATGAGGAATGGAGGAATTAAAAATGAAAAAAACGTTATTATTGTTCATCACAGTACTTCTAGGTGCTTTTCTTGCTCTTGCGGGCTGTGGAAACCAAAACGCAGGTTCAGGTGAGGAAGAAACAGAACAAAAAGCAGCAGAGATTCCAGATTCAGGTGCTTTAACAATTAGTGAAGATATTCCAAGCGGCACGACGATTTTAAGTAAGGGGCCGAATGGGGAAGAAGCGATTTCAGCCAAAACACTTAACCTATCAGAAGAAGATATCGCAAAAGTGAAAGAAGGAAACTATAAAGCCGCAATCGTTATGCACTATGCAGGCAATGACTGGTCTAAAGCACAAATTGATGGGTTAGAAGCGGCGTTTAAACGGATGGGAATCGAAGTGATTGCCGTGACGGATGGCCAATTTAAAGCAGAAAAGCAAGTATCTGATATTGAAACAGTACTGGCGAAAGATCCAGATATTATCGTAAGTATTCCGGTAGATCCAGTTTCAACAGCGGAAGCGTATAAAAAAGCAGCGGCTGCAGGCGTAAAATTAGTCTTTATGGATAACGCGCCACAAGGATTAGTAGCAGGGAAAGATTATGTCAGCGTTGTTTCTGCTGATAACTATGGCAACGGTGTAGAAGCAGCGGAAATTATGGCTGCTCAGCTTGAAGAAAAAGGGAAAATCGGTGTTGTGTTTCATGATGCGGATTTCTTTGTAACACGCCAGCGTACAGAAGCTTTCGAAAAAACAATTAAAGAGAAATATCCAAACATTGAAATTATTGCACGCAGTGGTATTACAGATCCAAACACAGGTGAAAAAATCGCATCTGCCATGCTAACAAAAAATCCTGATTTAGATGGGATCTTCGCTGTCTGGGATGTGCCGGCTGAAGGAGTACTTTCCGCTGCCCGTACAGCAGGAAGAGAAGATCTTGTTATTACAACCATTGACCTTGGGACAAACGTGGCACTTGATATTGCACAGGGCGGCATTGTAAAAGGACTTGGCGCACAGCTTCCATATGACCAGGGAATTGCTGAAGCGATTTTAGCAGGCCACGCATTGCTTGGAAAAGAAACACCGCCATATGTGGCAGTACCTTCATTGAATGTAACGCAGGAAAACATCTTGGAATCTTGGAAAATGGTTTACCATACAGATGCCCCGGATGTTATTCAGCAAGCAGCACAATAAAGTTTCAAACAGAACCGACTCAAAGACATTCTTACTGACTTTGGGTCGGTCCTTTGTTTTAAAATGTACAATTTTTCACAATATAAATTGCATTTCGTACTAGACTAACAGTAAAGTGCGCGGGACTAGTAACTATTCAGATCATGCTTTTAGCAGTAGCTTCAGCATATAGCAAACACACCATTCTGTTGCCCAGCTGCTTTTCCAAGTCTGCCCAAGGGCAGACAACTTATCAATGATGAAGGCCTATTGTTCAATAGTAGAAATCAGCTCTCTTTTTGATAGATACTCACGGGACATTCTATGTTCCTTTTTTAATTCTTTTATTTTCCCAATCTTCATTCTGAAAATACAAGAATTTAAATACAGGTATATAATTATAATTATCGGCTTTAATAAGAATGCGTTTACATTTATATTGAGTATTATGATATAGTATAAAAAGACTATACTATATGGATGGAGAAAATATAATGAAGAAAAAAACACGCTTGCCCCGCAAGGAAAAAAAAGTAAAGGTACGAACAAAGAAAAGTGTTTCTTTTTTTAAAAATAAGCGTATCAGCCAAAAATACGGTTCAGTTCTTGCAATCGTTATTTTATTATTTATTATTGCAACCGCTATCACATCAGTTATATTAAACGATTTGACGAACAAACTGGACGAGCTCGATCAAAAAGGAAACAATGCTCTTGTTCTCAGTGAAATGGCATCGTTATTTCGCCAAAAAGATATTCGGATAAGCGACTATATTCTATTGGAGGATCAAACGGCCATTGATCAGTATAATGAACAGAGCGAAAAGTTAAATGCACTGATAGAACAAGCAAGAGGGGTAGCACCCGCCTCAGCGCGCGACATATTGGACCAGGTTAAAGCGAATGACAGTGAAATGAATCGTATTTTTCTCGATCTGATTGTTCCTTCCGTTCAACGGGGCAATGAAGAAGAAACGTTTTCATCAAAACAACTGTCGGCCTATTTGCGGTCTCAGACAATTGACCACATTGACAGTCTTCAAGAAGATTTAGAAAATGATTATTCAGCTTCTGTTCAAGAAGCAAAAGAAGCGGCAAGACAATCCCTTTTTCTGCTCATTCTATCTGTAATCGTTGCATCCCTCGTCAGCATCATTTTCTCTAAATGGATCAGCCGTGTTGTTGAATCCAATTTGAAAAAAGTCGTACAGGTCAGCACAAGTATTGCCCAGGGCAAATTAAATGTTGAACCGATCGATTACGACGGCAAAGATGATATTGGACAGCTTACCTATGCAGTGAACACAATGGCTGATAATTTACGATCGATTGTTTCAGAGCTCCTTATTGTTTCACAGCATGTGGATACACAGAGCGGCACATTAAATTCAACGGCAGTTGAAGTAAAAGACGGTAGCGGGCAAATTGCGAGCTCAATGGATGAATTAGCTCAAGGAGCGGAACAGCAGGCTGATGCCGCATCCTCCATCAGTGAACTCATTGAATCGCTAAATCACCAAATTGCGGATACCCACAGAAGCGGTATACAGCTTTCCGAAACAGCAAACAGTGTACTTCGTGTTTCGGAGGAAGGCCGGATTCAAATGGAACAAACCGCCGGACAGATGAAGCATATTACCTCCCTCGTATCAGAGTCTGTTGAAAAAGTACAAGGACTTGAAAAAAGGACTCTTGAAATCTCTCATTTGGCAAATGTGATTCAGGCCATTTCAGCTCAAACAAACCTGCTGGCTTTAAATGCGGCCATCGAAGCAGCACGTGCAGGGGAGCACGGCCGAGGTTTTGCGGTTGTTGCGGATGAGGTGCGAAAACTCGCTGTGCAGGTAGATGAATCCGTTAAAGAAATTACCGGCATCGTTAATGGTGTGCAAAGTGAAACAGCCAATGTTGTTACATCACTTAATAATGGGTTTAATGAAGTACAAAAAGGCAGCCAGGCAATGCAGCATACGACGAAAACATTTGCGGATATTATTCAGTTTGTCAACGAAATGTCGGGAAGTATTCAAACCATCTCCTTAAGCCTTGATTCGATCAGCGAAGGAAGCGATAAAATCAGCTCCTCTAGTCAGGAAGTTGCTTCTGTCTCTGAGGAGTCTTCCGCAGGTGTAGTAGAAACGGCCGCGGCTTCCCGCCAATTAAATAAATCGATGGAAGAAATTAGTGAAAGTGCGCAGTCCCTGGCTAAATTATCGAAAGACCTTGAACAATCCGTCAAACAATTTACACTGGCATAAAGGAGCCTGTCTCCGAAGTTGAATTTTTTGTTAGTATATTAGGTATATGGAAAAAATTATTGATTTTTAAAAATAACTATATAGGTTGAACAAAGATTCTTACTTTAGAAAACATGAACTGTTTAGATTAGTGCGTTTCATATAGATGCAAGGGTGATTACCAATTTGTTCTGGATCCACTTTCCCACTAACACTTTATTTTTGCAGGAATGGGTCGATCTTGTGGGGAATGTCTATCGCTTTGAAAAGGAGACGATCAGCCAGGCCATTCAAAGAGCGCGCGTCGAGGAAGCGGAAAGTTGGCTGCTGCTTTCTTCTCACCCGATTGCCGTTATTAGCGCCTGGCTGCTCTTTACCGGCCAAAGTCATTTTACAAAAATATTTAAGAAGCATACCGGCCTGACGCCGAAGCAGTATCGCCAGTCTATTCACATAAGCAGACTGGCTTTTTTGTATTTTCATTTGAAATGTAGGAAAAATAGGATTGAAATGTACTTTGTTTTTGAAAAAACACTAAAATGATAGACCTGAAATGATTTATCGAAATAGACGACATGAAGTTTGATCACGTAGGATGAAATAATGAAGAAAAAAAGAAATACGATGAAAAGCTTACTGATTTCTTTGCCTGTCTGGATAACTCGTTTTATTTGGCCCATCGTTTCAACCTTATACATTTGATAACGTTTTCGTCATTAAGCTAAAGAATGAAACATATTTAGCGTATTTTTGGGATTTCCCAAAACATGCGCATATTTCCAGGTTGAAAATAAAAGAAATGCAACAACAGATTGAGAAGCTGTGTTGAATACAATTTAAAAGAATTTGGTGATCGATTGTGGCAGTATTGTTGATTATGTGCAGCTTGCTTGCGGCACTGGCATATATTCTTTATTTGCATAAATCAATTGTGAAAGTGGAGAAAAAGCTTCGAAAAGAATCCCTTTACCATCTGGCGGCATCATTCGGTCATGAAATGCGTCAGCCGCTGACTGTCATTCAAGGAATGCTTCAGCTTATCCGTGAGGAAACGATAAACGAACGGCAGCGAGAGTACCTTGAAACCGCGATGAATGAACTGAATCGTTCTGAACAAATGATTCAAGACTATCAATTGTATGCAGATCCATTTTTTGGAAAAAAGGAGCCGGTGCATATCCGGACAGAAATTCAAGATGTTGTCAGCCGGATGAGGCCGTTTATGAAAAAGAATAACGTAGAGATTCGTCTGAAGCTTGACGAAGGAGCCGTTCATGGGGAGCGGCTCCGGCTGAATCAATGCTTCTGGAATATTTGTGAAAACGCGGTGGAATCGATGAAAAACGGCGGGACGTTAGCCATTTCCATGCACGTAAATAAGAAACAGGTAAGGGTTACGTTTTCTGATACCGGCGCGGGGATGACAAAGGAACAGATAAAGCGTCTTGGAGAACCATATTTCAGTTTAGCAGAAAGCAAAGGAACCGGCCTCGGCATGATGACAGCCGCTCGAATAATTGAAGGAATCGGCGGCCATATGATCATTACAAGTGAAAAAGGAAAAGGGACGGTAGTGAAAGTGAGTCTGCCATCCGACAGGCCTGTCGAATGATTTTATCATGCGGCAGGCTTTTTTCATGATATGATTGAACAAATTGTGAAAGCGGCTGCTAAAAAGTGGAATAGAGTAAGCAGATGAAGAGCAATTTAGATCAGACTATTTTATACTAAAAAGATATTGTGAATATTTTCACGTTTTGAAAGGTGGATAGGATAAATCCATGAATGAGCTTCGAAAATGGGCATCTGAACAAAAAGGAATCAGGGCAGCGCTTTTGGGCTTATCGTTAGTAATGGGAGCAGTGATCGTCGGCCAGGCTTACTTTTTAGTCAACATTGTGGATGGGGTTTTTTTGCAAAATGAATCGTTTGAAGCGATGGTGCCGATGCTCGGTTTTCTGCTTGGAATGATGGTGATCCGGACCAGCATTACGTATGCCAATGCACGATTTGGTGTGAAAATGGCATCAAATGTGAAGCGGAATATCCGATCGCTTCTTCTCCAGAAATGGACAGAAAATCCAATTCAGACGGCTATTCAAGGACAGTCCGGTGGGAAAGTAACGGTGATGATGGAAGCGATTGACGGCATCGACAGCTATTACCGCGAGTATATGCCTCAAGTGATGAAAGCATCCATTGTGCCGCTTGTTGTTTTGGCGGCTGTGTCCTATACACATATTTATAGCGGATTGATTATGATGATAACCGCGCCTTTTATCCCGCTTTTTTATATCATTATCGGAATAAAAACGAAAAAAAAATCAGAAGAACAGCTCGACAAACTGGCCGCGTTCTCAGGGCAATTTTTGGATACATTGCAGGGGCTTCAAACGTTAAAGTTATTCGGCCGGGCGGGACGGCAGCGGGATGTGATTCAAAGGAGCAGCCTCGGATTTCGGGAAGCGACGATGGATATATTGAAAATCGCGTTTACATCAACGCTGATGCTCGAGTTTATTTCGACGCTCAGCATTGGGCTGATCGCTCTTGAAATCGGTCTGCGCCTCGTTGTATTTGATAGCATTTCGTTCGTCTCGGCGTTTTTTGTGCTCGTTTTAGCACCGGAATATTACACAGCGCTAAAAGAACTAGGTGCCGCGTTTCATACCGGACGAGGGAGCCTCGGGGCGGCGGAAAAAATTAAAGCAGAGCTTGAAGTGGATGAGCAGCCGGTAAAATGGGGCAATATGGAGGTGCCGGCGCGTCCAGGTTTGGAGCTGAAAAACGTGCACTTTCAATATGGAGAAGGTTTTTCATTGAAAAAGGTGAATATATGCGTTCGTCCAGGTGCCCGTGTGGCAGTTGTCGGCGCGACGGGCTCCGGCAAAACGACGCTGTTAAATGTGGCAGCAGGGCTGTTTGACCCACTTGAAGGTGACGTGCTCATTGACGGCCGTCCGCGCAGTTCGTTCAGCGAATCATCCTGGTTTAGAGAAGTGAGCTACATTTCGCAGCATCCTTATTTATTTTCTGGAACGATTGAAGAAAACATCCGGCTTGGCGCGCCCGGTGACCCGACGCGTACGGAAGTGGAAGCAGCAGTGGAAAAAGCGGGGTTGTCGGAGCTTATTTGCGAGCTTGAGAACGGGCTGGATACAAAAGTCGGTGAAGCAGGACGCGGTCTTTCAGGTGGAGAAAAACAGCGTGTGGCGCTTGCCCGTGCGTTTTTAAAGCAGCCATCATTCGTTCTGTTTGACGAGCCGACGACCGGGCTTGATTTGAAAACGGAACAGATTTTGCAGCGGTCGATCAATGAACTGGCCCAAACGGCTTCGGTTATGACTGTCGCCCATCGGCTGCATACGATTCAACAAGCGGATGTCATTTTCTTGATGGAAAACGGGGAGGTCGAGGCGGCAGGCACGCACATGGAATTAATGGAATCCAGCGAATCATACCGCGCAATGGTTCAAGGGGGGGCAGCAGGATGAAGCGGCTTGTGTCTATTATGATGGAGGAAAAGCGGGATATTTGGTTGTCTGTACTGTTTGGTGTTCTTGCAGGATTGACATCAGTAGCGCTGTTTGGCCTTAGCGGGTTTATGATCTCAAAATCTGCCCTTCAGCCCCCATTGTACATTATTACGATTATGACAGCGTTGTTGAAATTGTTCGGTGCAGCGAAAGCAGGAAGCCGCTATGCGGAGCGGTACGTCTCCCACCGGGCGACGTTTACGATTTTAAGCAATTTGCGTGTATCGTTTTATGAAAAATTAGAGCCGCTCGCGCCGCGGATTTTTGGCAAATACCGAAGTGGGGACTTGCTGGCGCGCATCGTCGGTGATGTCGAAACGCTGCAAAACTTCTTTTTGCGTGTTTTTTATCCGCCGCTGGTGCTCGTTATTGTGTTTTTAAGCACCATCTTTTTTACACTTTTTTATTCTGTATGGATCGCGCTTGTACTATTCGGTGGATTAGTACTGACCGGCTTTGTCATTCCTGGGTTACTTGCGCTGCGGCAGCGGAAAATAAAACAGGGCGTCCGCGAACGCCGCTCCGTTTTTTCAACGGAAGTGACGGAGCTACTATATGGATTTCGGGATTTAAAGCTACACCAAAAGCTGGATGAAAAGGAAGAACAGCTTCTGCACATGGCCGACACGTATGTGCAGGAGCAAGAAAAAGAAGGAGCGCAGGCGGCCGCCAGCCAGTCGCTGAACGCTGCAGCTGCCTTGGGCGTTGCATTTGTTGTGCTCGCACTCGGCGCCTATTTTGTCACGATTGGAGAGCTTAATGGCCTGTTTTTGGCGATGCTCGTGATGATTTCGTTGACAATATTTGACAATTCAGTACCCATGGCGGTTTTCCCGGCGTATCTCGAAGACACGAGACAAGCATCCAACCGGCTGTTTTCCGTTGTTGATGAAGAACCGCCAGCGCCAAAAATCGGCACGATCGAACGGGATGACACCTTTTCAATTGAATTGAAAGATGTGACATTTATGTATCCAGGGGAAACACGTACTGCGCTTCAAAATGTCTCAATATCCATTCCTGCCGGCTCGAAAACGGCAATTGTCGGGCCGAGCGGTTCAGGAAAATCCACTGTCATGCAGCTGCTTTTGGATATGTATACGGTGAATGCCGGGACAATTCTGCTTGATGGAAATTCGATAAGGGAGATTCAGGCGGAAAACATATGGTCGAAAACGAATGTCGTGCTGCAGGCGAACCACTTTTTCTATGGCACAGTGCGGGACAATCTGCAAATCGCGCGGGAGCGTTTGAAGGATGAAGAAATGAAGGACGTACTCCGGCTCGTTGAACTGCCCTTTACACTGGATGACCCGGTGCTTGAAAAAGCAGAAAACCTATCGGGCGGCGAAAAGCAGCGGCTCGCGATTGCGCGGGTATTATTAAAGCGGGCGCCAGTCTGGCTGCTTGACGAACCATCATCGTCACTCGATGTGCTAACCGAACAACGGATCTTTGACCATTTGCATGAGGCTGCGCATAAAGATACACTTGTGCTGGTCAGCCACCGGTTAACAGGGCTTGAAAAAATGGACCAAATTGTCGTCATGGAGCATGGGCATGTGGTCGAAGCTGGAACATTTAATGAATTGATGGAGAGAAAAGGATATTTTTATGAAATGAAGCAAATTGAAAAAAGTTTGTTATCGTAACGATAAAAGCAGAACCAAACAACGAAACGGCGTTTGGTTCTGCTTTTTTTACACCATTTTAAGCAAACGTGAATATTGTGAGAGAGAAGTCAAAAATGAAAGGGAGGCTCTTGCGTTGAACGATCTGCCTGTAAACAATGAAGAGCAATTTGAAGTGCCGGTAGAACAAGGTTTCGATGATGCATTGGAAGTACAGCAGCCGTATTATCAGCAACCCTATTATTATCAGCCGCGTCCCTATTACCCATACCGCCCGTATCCGAGACCGCCATACTATCCGTACATTCCATATTTTCCATACTACCAGTACCCGCCATACTATCCGCGTCGTCGTCATGGCGGATATGGCGGATATGGCGGATGGGAAGACTGATCAAAAAACTGCATAGTTCAAAAGGCTGCCGAAAATTACGGCAGTTCTTTTTTAAAATCATTCCGGCGACGTTAAAAGCGTTGAGATACTTTCTAAGCAAGACTGCTTATAAAAATCATGCAAATCGTCCTGACCGCACATCAGCCATTGAATCAAGCAGCCATCGATCATCGCACGCATCATTTTGGCTGATTTTTCAACATCCAGATTGGCAGAAAAGGTGCCTTCTTTTTTGCCGAGCGTGATAATTTCACACCCGATTCCCCAGCAGTTTTCGTAAAAATGATAGTTGATCTCCCGATAGAGAGGATTCCTGCTCGCCTGTGCTAAAAAATCCATGTAGACCCGGTAAAATTTCTTGTTTTTCTCCGGTGAAAGAAAAACAGAATGAACGTAGGCATTTAATTTTTCAATAGCTGTTTGTTTTTCGGTAATCGCCCGATGTTCCGCCTCATAAATTTTCGCGGTAATCGACTCCAATAATTGAGAAAGAATTGTTTCTTTGTTTTGAAAATAATAATGAACGACCCCTTTGCTGACACCGGCCTGATCCGCAATATGCTGCAGCGTGACTGCATCAAATCCATGGTTGGCCACTGCCTGAAATGCCGCTTTTAATACTTGATCCTTTCGTTCTTCCGCTTTCTTTTTCATCCAAGCCCTCCACTTTCTGATTTAAATAAGTATACAACAAACGAAAGATTCGTTAAAATTATTCTGACCGGTCAGAATAATTTTTCTGAGCATACTACATACAAAGGGGATGTCAGCATGAACGAACGGTTTTACGCATTAATCGTGGATAAAACAGAGGATAATTTTTCAGTCGATGTAAAAAAAATAGGAATGGAAGAGCTGCCTCAAGGGGAAGTATTGATTAAAACGGCTTATTCGGGAATTAATTACAAAGACGGCTTGGCAAGCATTCCGGATGGAAAAATCGTTCGGTCATACCCGTTTATTCCGGGAATTGATTTGGCAGGCACCGTTGTCTCCTCATCGGATTCCCGTTTTCAAGAAGGAGACGAAGTCATTGCCACAAGCTATGAAATCGGCGTTTCGCACTTTGGCGGATACAGTGAATACGCGCGCATTCCGGCTGATTGGATTGTTCCGCTCCCGAAAGGACTTACATTGAAAGAAGCGATGATCTTCGGCACAGCTGGCTTTACAGCCGCTTTGTCGGTGCAGCGCCTTGAGGAAAACGGGCTGCAGCCTGACCAGGGAAATGTTCTTGTAACGGGTGCGACAGGCGGCGTCGGCAGTTTTGCTGTCTCGATGCTGGCAGGGCGCGGGTATAATGTTGTAGCAAGTACGGGAAAAGATTCAGAAAAAGACTATTTAATAAAACTGGGTGCGAAAGAAATCGTCTCCCGGGAAGATGTCTACAACGGCAAAATAAAAGCACTGGATAAAGAGCAGTGGGCGGGAGCTGTCGATCCGGTTGGCGGCGAGACGTTAGCCGCTGTATTAAGCAAAATCAGCTACAAAGGCTCCGTTGCTGTCAGTGGATTAACCGGCGGCACAAATGTGCCAACGAGTGTATTTCCTTTTATCCTCCGCGGGGTCAACTTACTTGGCATTGACTCTGTGAATTGCCCGATGGAAACGAGACGGAAAATATGGGAGCGTATGGCAACAGACTTAAAGCCGGAAGATCTCTCCACATTTGTACAGCAGACGGCGACTCTTGAAGAACTTCCTGCCATTCTTCCAACTATATTACAAGGGAAGATGCGGGGAAGGGTGATCGTAAGTCTTTAAAGACTTGAGCCGGTTAAGACATAAAAAAGCGCCGGATACAGTCCGGCGCTCATTTTTATGGATTTGTTGACCAAAGACCCGCTGATTTAATGAAAGTACGGCTGTTTAATTTCAGCTGCGCGACAATAAATTCTGCAAGATCTTCCGGCTGCATAACTTTGTCCGGATTGCCATCTGTTAAATCGTTTTCTACTGCGAGATCGGTTGCGACGGTACTTGGCGTCAATGCGGTTACACGGATGTTGTGCTTCCGTACTTCAAGCGCCAGTGACTCCGTCAAGCCAAGCACACCAAACTTTGATGCACTGTACGCGCTTGTCACTGGTGCGCCTCTTTGACCGGCCGTAGAGGAAACGTTAATAATATCGCCTGATTTTTGCTCAATTAAGTCCGGTAAAACAGCACGTGTGACGTTGTACACACCCATCAGGTTCACATCAATAATTTTTTTCCATTCTTCTGGATCGAGTTCCAGAAAGCTGCCAAACTTCGCAATTCCGGCGTTGTTAATTAAAATGTCTACACCGCCGAGCTCGTTTTTCACTTTTTCAACAGCCGCTGCCACTTCGTCCAAATTGGACACGTCCGCTGCAGCGTATGCGGTTTTAATGTCAGCTGAATTTGAAGACAAATCTTCCGCTGCCGACCGTACATTCTCTTCTGTCCGTCCGATTAAGCCAATATGAACGCCTTCTGCGGCGAGTGCTTCTGCAACCGCACGGCCGATGCCGCGGCCGCCGCCAGTGATAATGGCTTTTTTGCCTTGCAATGATTGTGCCAAAATAAAGTCCCCCTTTTTTGAAATAACTACGCTTTATCATATCAGCATGAAAGGCGGCTCACAATTTATTTGCTTGAGTCAAAAGTCAGGGTACTGTTTAGACACGTGCTCGTATAAATTGGTTTTTTTCAAATAGGTTTCCGGAGCTAGAAAGGTAACAGTAACAACACCCGGATGGCGGCCGATTTCAATTGAGCCGGTAATCGTAGCGCGGTTCATGATTTCCGGTACAGTGACGGAAAAGAAACGGGCAGCCCTTTCCATTCCGTTTATGGTTGCTTCGTTTAATGTAGGGCCTGTACCAACAAAGGAAACTGGCAGTGAAACTTCCGGTTCTGCAACGTCCCACTTTTCGGCTAAACGCTTGGCAGCGGCTTTTTCTTTATCCGACAGTGGGCGGGCTGTGTAAGGAAGATCTTCTTCATTTGGCAAAAGAATGGGTCCGTCGATGTTAATTCCTTTTAGCACGTGAACTTGAAGATGGACGATACCGGATACGTCTGCTGTATGACCGGCAATTTCTCCGTCTCCCTGCATCGCATGCATATCACCGAGATAGATGCCGCCGCCTGGCACTTTAACCGGGCAAATAAGCGTTGCTCCTGCTCGGACCCGGCTGATGTCCATATGACCATCTGTCCGGTGCCCATCAAGTTCGTCCTGCGTCACCACGTAGTCATGCGGCGCACCGACCAGAAAAGAACCGAAGTCACCAGCATTGTGTGAATCCGGGAGTGCTTTGGAAGGAGTCGTGCCAAGTTGTCCTAAAAACGGACGCATTCGTGCAACAACGCCGATTAAATCGTGCGGCATAAACGTCACAATCGGGTTTTGCACAGAGTTTTCAGGCGTCTTCATGTAAAACTTGCCATTTTCTGCAACTTGTTCAGCTTGTTCTTTTGGGAGCGTAATGCCTAACTGATCTTGTTCGCTAAAGGCCATTGTGTAGCCATTTGTAAAAATAAATGGCGTTACATCTTCGCCACATTCCGCACAGCGGATTGCTTCAGGACCGGTTCCTTTAATAACAGTATCCGGATACATCGTGCCGCAGCCAGGACATTTTACCGCAACGAATGGATCGCCTAAAAAGCGGCCATCTACTGCTTGGTCGTTCCCTGAAGAAGTGGCGAGTGATGTCACTTGTATGGAATGAATCGTCACCGCAATCGCATCCCCAGGCTCCGCGCCTTCTACATAAACAGGCTTCGTCACCTCATGTCCGCCCCGCAGACAAGGCGTAATCATGGGGCCCCAGCACCCGGGGGCTGTATTCGCTAAAATATGACCGCCATCTTTTAGAGGACCCAGCATCTCTTCTGCTGGGTCCAAAATCCCGTTTGTAAACGTATTGACCATAAGTGTTTGCTTTGCATCCATTTCTCGCACTCCCCTTTTCTGAATATTCATTCTTATTATACTGCAATGAGTGCAAAGTTCGAGATTAAATTATGTTTCGCTGAAATTCGATCCAATAAAAATAGAAATTTATGTTAAAAGAGAGAGTGTATAGGCGGTAAGCAAGTGCCTTAAATAAGAAAGTGATAAGGTTGTCGGCTGGATTTTATCTCATAGGCAAAGGCTGCCTCATCGTCAGAATTAGTAGAGGTACTGTGAAATAAGGCACATAATTCGGCTGGTGTATATATGGATAGAAGATGTTTAATAAAATCTCACGGTTGCGCGAATGTCCAGCCTTCGTTAAAGTAAAGATACTACTGTAATGGAGGAAACCGGATGCAACTTGTAGAGTACGCTCTTGTGTTTATCGCAGCGGCGATCCCGTGGATGGAAATTGCCCTCGTTATTCCGGTCGGGATTGTACGCGGGCTGTCACCCTTTTGGGTCATGGTGCTCGCATTTACCGGTAATATGCTGACGGTACTTATGCTGATTTTTGGCTTTTCCAGAGTGGAAGAGTGGATGAAGAAGCGGTTTAACCTGAAAAATGGACGACAAACAAAACAAATGGAACGGGCCAGGCGGATTATGAACAAATACGGCCTGCCGGGACTTGCGATGCTGGGCCCTTTATTTATCGGGACACATATTGCGGCGTTTATCGGGCTGTCATTCGGGGCAGGTAAAAAGTGGACAACGCTTTGGCTGGCGATCAGCATCGGCCTATGGACAGTGATAATCGGCATTGCGACGATGCTCGGTTTTGACTTTTTTCTACACCAAACGGAAGGATGATGAATGATGATCGACTTGTTAAAATCACACGCATCTGTTAGAAAATATACGGATGAACCAGTAACAGACAAACAGCTTCACGAGCTGATCGAAGCGGCGCAAAGTGCGGCTTCGTCTCACTTTGTCCAGGCATATTCCATTATTGATGTCACTGATACGGACAAACGTGATCAGCTGGCTGAACTGTCGAAAAACCCGGTACAGATCAAAGGAGCTGCGCGGGCGCTCGTGTTTTGCGCTGACTTAAAGCGGCTTGACTATGCAGCGAAAAAGCATGGTAAAACAGTCGAAGCCGGCACTACAGAAAACTTTATGGTCGCTGTGATTGACACAGCACTTCTCGCCCAAAACTTCGTCGTCGCGGCTGAATCAAAAGGATACGGCATTTGTTATATTGGCGGCGTCCGCAACAACCCGGGCCCGATCAGCAAATTGCTGAATCTTCCTGAGCATGTAATTCCACTGTTCGGTTTGACTTTCGGCGTGCCGGCACAGACGAATGAAGTTAAGCCGCGCCTGCCGGTTCAGGCAATTTTGCACACGAATGAATATGAAGAAACGAAATACGAAACGCTCCTGGATGAATACGACAATGTAATCCGAGATTATTATGCGAGCCGGTCGACGAATAATAAATCAGCCAGCTGGACAGAAGGCATGGCTGATTATTTATCAGAACCGCGCCGTTCATATATGCTTGACTTTGTGAAAGGAAAAGGATTTTTGAAAAAGTGACAAATGATCAGTTGAAGCAATGGACAGACATGATAGAAGTGAAATTCGGCCTCTCCGGGTACACATGTTTTGAAACGATGACAGCATACGAAAAAAATGACTGGAACGAAACAGACTACCGGTTTACAACCGAGTGGCTGCCGCCCGGCGTTCATGAGCGTGAAGAAGATGAGTCAAATCCAAAAGGCACCGCTGTCATTGAGCTGGATGCCAAAACAGGACGGTTGAACAGCGCCATTTTTGTTGGCGGGGAAGCACCGCGGCATGGGCTATGTTTTTTAAAGGGTGAAAAAGAAGAAGTGATCCGCTTTGTTGAGCAGGAAACGGGCTGGACGTACGGCGATCAATTTATTGATGCAAAGCCGCTTGGCCACAATTTCTCGTTTCAAACAGCGTATAAAGGAATTCCTGTGTCGCCAGAAGGGTTTATCCATGTTTCACTCGATGAGCAAAAAAAGCTGACGTTTTTTTCTAAGCAGGGTCCGGCGCCAGGTCGAGCAGAAGAATCCGGCTTTCAATTGACGATAGATTCCATTGAACTACTTGCGGAAAAACGGCTCGTGTTTGTGGAATACCCGTCTAAGGAAGAAGAAAAGTGGCTGCCGTTTTTTATGATCGATGACGTGTTAGTTGACAATCAAACCGGCAGTGCCGTGGAGGAGCGGCAGGAAATCCTGACATGGAAAACAGCAAAAAATAAAAAAGTAAAACGAAAGCTTATTCAAATGGCCCCGGCCGACATCGAGCCGGATCGGTTGTTTGAATTTCCACCCCACCCGGATACAAAGCCGATTACAAAAAAGGGCTATGCGAAAATCCGTGAAGCAAGCACAGAATTCTTACAGACGTATGTGCCGAAAGAAAGCGGTGAATGGTCTTTATCGAACATAAAGCGGACCAACGGCGTGATTGAAGCAAGACTAACTAACATAAAAGATGTTTCGGTTGTGCCGCGTATATGGCAGCTGCTGATCGACAAAGACACGTACGAGATTATGAACTATCATGACAGAAGCCCAATGCTCGAACAATTTGCCGATTATGAACAAGCTCCGAAACCGGTGCTGTCTAAAAAAGAAGCATTTAAAAAAATAAAGCCATTCTTAAGTGTAAAGCCTGTTTACGCATATGATGGAAATACGTATCGGTTAAGTGGAAAACTCGATTCCAATGCAGCAGTTCATGCTGTAACTGGCGAAATAGTACATTTTTAATAGAAAAGCAAAGCTGGATTCAACAAGCTTTGCTTTTTCTTATTTTATTCCGATCACAGTTATTAAAAATGTATTTGTGAAAGGTTTTACAAAAATGAACATGCTCGTTTTTGCTGGATGCCTGATATATAATGACGGTATTAATAGATGATCAGGGGGAAAAGGCATGACAAAATGGGCATTTGTTTCTGATTTTGATGGGACGATTTCAAAACGGGATTTTTACTGGCTCGTTATTGATACATATTTTCCAGAAGGACGTGATCTGTATCCGAAGTGGAAAAGCGGCGAATGGAAAGACATTGATTTTCTTGCAAAAGTGTTTGCGTCCATTCACCAAAACGAAGAGCAGATTACCAAAGACATTTTATCAATTCCGATTGATGAGGATGTGCCGGATTTTGTCTGTGCCGTACAGGAAGCAGGCGGCGACTTTTATATTTTAAGCGCCGGAACGGACTATTACATTAAGCCGATTGTAGAAAACCGCGGTTTAAAAAACGTGACGGTATTATCCAATAAAGGAGTATATCGTGATCAAAATATTCACCTTGATATTGATCCAGCGCATTGGAGCTATTCAGAACGGTACGGCATTGATAAAGCAACTGTGATTAAGCGGCTGAAAGAAGAATATGACGTTGTTTATTTTGCGGGCGACAGCGAGCCTGATTCACACCCAGCCGTGTTTGCGGACCGGACGTATGCAAAGGAAGCACTGCCGGACATCTTAGATGAAAAAAGGGTGCCGTACGTTAAATTTGACCGCTTCAACGATATTAAAAAGGACTTAATTAAAGAAGGAAGGCTTACAAAATGAATCGTACCGTTAATCATGGACGTTAGAGAAGCAGGTAATGGAGTCTGACCGGATTTTAAAAATGACTCTGCAATGAAGCAAAAACGATTGTTTTTTCGACAAAGATTGTCTATAGTTGGGAAGTAAAAACATCTGTAAAGACAGGAGAATACATCAATGTCAGAGAAAACACTTTCACAGAAAAAACTGCTCGGTGTTGCGGGTCTTGGTTGGATGTTTGACGCAATGGACGTCGGCATGCTGTCGTTTATTATCGCGGCGCTTGCAGCGGAATGGGCGCTGACACCGGAGCAGATGGGCTGGATCGGCAGTGTCAATTCAATTGGCATGGCTGTCGGAGCTCTTGTGTTCGGCATTTTCGCGGACCGGGTTGGACGGAAAAACATTTTTATTATTACGTTGCTTTTGTTCTCACTGGCAAGCGGCTTGTCCGCCTTTACGACGACACTTACTGCTTTTTTAATTTTACGTTTTTTCGTCGGAATGGGGTTAGGCGGGGAATTGCCGGTTGCGTCAACGCTTGTGTCGGAAAGTGTGCCGGCGAAGGACCGCGGACGGGTTGTTGTGCTGCTTGAAAGTTTTTGGGCGTTCGGCTGGCTGCTCGCTGCACTTATTTCGTATTTTGTCATTCCATCGTATGGCTGGCAGGCAGCACTGATCATCGGTGCATTACCGGCATTTTACGCGCTATATTTACGGCTGAAGCTGCCAGATTCGCCGGCGTTTTCACCGAAAAAAGCGGAAAAAAGGACCATTGGCCAAAATATGCGCGACGTTTGGTCAAAAAAATATGCACGTTCCACTCTTGTGCTTTGGACAGTCTGGTTTACGGTTGTCTTTTCCTATTACGGTATGTTTCTTTGGCTCCCGAGTGTGATGGTGATGAAAGGGTTCAACCTCATTCAAAGCTTTGAATACGTGCTCATTATGACGCTTGCCCAGCTGCCAGGTTATTTTACAGCGGCCTGGCTCATTGAAAGAGCCGGACGGAAGTTTGTACTTGTCACGTATTTGCTTGGAACAGCCGCATCCGCACTTGTATTCGGGAACGCGGAATCCATTCCAATGCTGATTGGATCGGGGATGTTTCTCTCATTCTTCAACCTTGGTGCGTGGGGGGCGCTGTACGCGTATACGCCGGAGCAGTATCCGGCAGTCATTCGTGGAACAGGATCCGGCATGGCGGCATCCGTCGGCCGGATTGGCGGGATTTTAGGGCCGCTGCTCGTCGGCTCGCTTATCGCCTCCGGGCAGTCGATCGGCTTTATTTTCGGCTTGTTCTGCGTAAGTATTGTCATTGGCGTTGTTGTGCTGGCACTGCTTGGACAGGAAACGAAGCAGATAGAACTTGAATAAAAGAAAAGCTCAGGCTGTTGACAAACGCCCGCTTTCGGCGTCACTTGCCGGATGTGAATGCTCATGACCCCAAAAAGGTCACTCTGCGTCCCAACCGGCGGCGTTCTTGGAAAGACAAATGTTGTCAATCAGCCTGCTTTTTGACTTTGTCTGCACACTGAAGCTGCCTTTGATCGAAAGAGGCAGCTTTTTTCGTATGGAAAAGAAGGACCAAACAGCGTAAAATGGAGAAAAAACGAAAGAAGGCTTTTTATGTTTTCCTATATTGGACTTGCAGCAGTGATTATGCTCGCGGCTGTATTTTTGATGAGCCGGGAGAAGCGGTCATAAATAAATTTATTATTGCCGGCATAGTGGTGCTTGTTATTTTCTTTTCGGTGATCGGTACGGCGTTATATTTCACTCTTTAATACAATCGTAATGTAATTTAATCCCATTGTCATACGCATGTAACCACTGGCACGTATACTACCCTTATCAGAATTACGTGAGAGGGGCGCACAGCGAAAATGGAATTTTTTCTTTTCATGTTTGTGACGTTTATTGTCGTTATTGCGATCGCCAGCGGCGGACTTCATTTGCTGTTCAAGCAGCTGAACCACTATTTAAAACAAGACGAACGATAAAACAAAACCGCCTTTACCAGGCGGTTTTTTCATGCTAAAAAGACAAAATAGAACATCATAAAAAACGCAAGCGCGAATACAATGACAAAAATAATACGCTCGGTTTTACCCGCTTTTTTCATGAATACATCTTCAAAAGTCATAAAGGCTGCAATAATGGCAATAAGCAGCGCAAATCGGCTCCAGCCATTCGGATAAGCGGAAATACCATAAACGAGTGCAAATAGAATAAGAATGATCCGGTACGTCAGCCGGAACTTAGAAGCTTTCAATCGATCACGTCCTTTTCTTTTATTATTTTAATAGAATAGATTAAATCTGTATAGTTTTCAGGTGTAAAGCACTATATATACGGGAAAAACTGTATGTGGTACAATGGAATGAAAAATGAATGTTCGGAATGAGGGATCGCTTGTGGGACCAACAAATGACCTTGTACATCCAAAAGTTGCATTAACGAAAAACATAGAATTAAAGAATGGAACACACATTTTATATTTGTATTCAAAAAAGGAAAAATATTGGGATAATATGCTTTCTTTCGTCATGGCGGGTCTAGAGCTCCAGCACCAGGTGATATTATTGGAATCTTCGGATATGTTTCTAAAAATAAAAAAATATCTGCGGATAAAAGGGTTTTCTGAGGAACAGATAAAGTCCATTGTGTTTGCGGATCACTTTTCGTTCTATGGAGCTGAGCAATCCTTTGAGGTCGAAAAAGTGTTAAAAGTACTGAAGGGCTCGATTCAGCACTATGTAGAAAGTGGTCTTGCGATTCGAGTATGGAGCCGAGCGTTTCTCCATAAGGATTCCTGTTGTGAGGAGGGTCTGCCACTCTATGAACAAAAAGCCGATGAAGTTTTGAAGCCGCTGCATACATTTACTGTATGTGCCTACAATTCAGATGAAATTTCGGCCAGCTTATCAATCGGTTTAATGAAAGGCCATTCATGCGTCATGACAGACGATGAACTGACCGAATCTATGTATTATAAAAGTAAGCAAAAAACTCCATCGTTATTTATGGAAGAACACTTGCGTGAAAAAGTCAGCCACTATAAATATTTAATAGAAGAAATGCCTGATGCTGTTCTTGTTTTGACAAATGATCAGGTATTATATGGAAATCAAACGGCTGTGCAAGTGTTGGAATGCAAAACACATGATTTTTCGACTATGACGGCATGGAGTATTTTTTGTCCAGAATACCATGAACTTATGGAAAATGGGGTGAAAAGGCTAAGGAAGAATGAAAAGCTGCCCCCCGTGGAAATGAAAATGAAAACGTTCAGCGGAAAAATTATTGATATCGAAGTTTCTGCATTCCCTTTTTCACAAAATATGAGGAAGGACTTTACAGTTGTATTGATTATCCGGTCCATTCAGGAGCGAAAAGTTCATCAGCAGCTGACGATCAAAACGGAAAAATTAAGTCTTGCCGGACAATTGGCCGCTTCCATTGCGCATGAAGTACGCAATCCGCTCACCTCTATTAAGGGCTTTATGAAGCTGGCTCGAGAAGATGTTATGCATGACTCATATTATACGATCATTGAAGAAGAAATTGACCGGATTGAAACGATTGCGAGTGAATTGCTCGTGCTCGGCAAGCCGATATCGATTGAAGTCGGTGTGCACGATGCGGGAAAAATGGTACGTGATGTTTGTGTATTGATGCAGTCTCAGGCGGTGATGCGAAAAATCGATATTCAATTTCAAGATATTGAGCCGGCCTGTTTCATCAGCTGTAACGCGGGTCAAATGAAGCAGGTATTTATTAATTTGATTAAGAATGCAACGGAAGCGATGGAAAACGGCGGTGTTATTCGAGCATCAGTCCGACTTTATGAAGATAAGGTTCATGTGAAAATAGAAGACGAAGGAAAAGGCATGCCTGAGCATGTTTTGAAAAAAATCGGGGAGCCATTTTATTCGACAAAAGAAGATGGAACCGGTCTCGGCCTGATGGTTTGTTTTAACATCGTTGAGCAATATGGGGGAACAATCGAAGTGAAGTCTGAAGTAAATGAAGGGACGGTATTTACCATTCAGCTGCCGGTCGCACCTTGTTAAAGTCGTCTGCTTAGACGTCTTTTTTTTCACTCTTTTTTCATCAAAACATGATATAACAGAAGAAGAGAAAGGGTGTGGACCGGATGAATGTACTGCTTGCAGAAGATGATTTACAGCTGGGGGAATTGGTCAGCTTTATGTTAAAGAGAAAAGGCGGCTATCAGGTTGAATGGGTGAAGACAGGAGAGGATGCGTACGATTATGCATCGTCTGCTCATTACGATGTGCTCGTCTTAGATTGGATGATGCCGAATGGGAATGGTGTCGATGTATGCCGCGACCTTCGGAAAGAAGGATATGGCGGTGCGATTTTAATGCTGACAGCAAAGGACGCGGTGGAAGACCGTGTTGTCGGGCTTGATGCCGGCGCGGATGATTATTTAGTGAAGCCGTTTGAAATTGATGAACTTCTTGCCAGGCTCCGGGCGCTTGCCCGCCGCAATTACGCGCCGATTGTTGAAGAGACCGTGTCAATTCAAGGCGTTGAATTAAACCGAAACGGCCAGATGATTCAAAAGGGTGGCGAATCGATCCAACTGAGTCCGCGTGAATTTCAGCTGCTGGATTTGCTTGTGCAGAATAAAGGCCGGGTGCTCACACGTGATGTTATGCTTGACCGTATTTGGGGATATGATGCGGACGTGACAGCGAAAACGATTGATGCGACGGTGAAGCTACTGCGCAAAAAGCTCGATGTGTTTGGCCGCCCGGATATCGTGCAAAGCGTTCGGGGAGTCGGGTATAAAGTTGAAGATTAAGTGGTTTAAAGGCGGCAGCGATCTGTTTCAAACAACACAGCGGCGGCTAACGATGCAGTACAGCGGCCTGCTCATGCTGTTTCTCGTCTTGTTTATCGTTGTCGTTTACACGTTATTATATATTGTTATTTTACGCGACCAGCACCGGGAGCTTGAAAATTTAACCCGGCAGGAAACAAGGATTATCAGCAGCTATTTAGCCGAAAGCGCTCGGAATGAACTGCAGGGGCTTGGCAGCCAGGAGCTTGTTTTAGCCGGGGCAGACCAGTTTTTTTATTACGTGACTGATACGGACGGGAACTTTGTCATGGGCAGTGAGACGATGCGGCACATGCGGGAAGAGTTATTCGAGCTTGTGTCCGGCTGGGTGCCGGAACAAAATGAAATTCGCGAAGAAACAATTCGGTTGACGTTTGATGAGCGGCGGATCGGCGGGCGGGAAATTGATGAGGCGCCAAAATCGGATACCGTCCGGCTTATGATTGACGGCAGCCCAATTTTTTACAACAATCAATTTGTGGGCATGATTTACATTGGCAAAGATATATCATTTGCTTATCAGTTATTCCAGTGGCTGCTCATTGTACTTGTCAGCTTGATGGTTTTGTTTGCGGGTGTAGCGGTTTTCATGAGTTACATGATGTCGAAAAAAGCGATGGGGCCAATTTCAACCGCTTTTCACCGGCAAAAAGAATTTGTCGGCGATGCGTCTCATGAACTGCGGACACCGCTCAGTGTGATGCTGTCATCCATTGACGCAATGGAAATGACTGATGGTGTTGAGGAAGATCCATTTGCACAAAAGTTGCTGAGAAACATGAAGTCGGAAGTAAAAAGAATGACCGGCCTTGTCAGTGATCTGCTTGTGCTGGCTCGGGCGGATTCAGGCGTCGTGGAGCGGGTAATTGATGAAATAAATGTACGGGTGGAAGCGGGTAATGTAATCGAATCGCTGACGCCTTATGCAGAGTCAAATGGGATTTCACTGTATCTGGACGCGCCGGATGAGCTAATTGTGCCCGGCGACCGGGCGCGGCTGAAGCAGCTGATGTATATTTTATTGGACAATGCGGTGAAGTATTCGCTAGAAGGCGGGCGGGTAGAAATGATTCTTTCAAAAAATGACCGCCACTGGACGATGAAGGTGTCAGATGAAGGCATTGGCATTGATGCGGCGGATCAATCCCGTATTTTTGACCGTTTTTTCCGGTCTGACAAATCTAGGACTCGAACAGTCGGAGGGCATGGGCTAGGATTATCCATTGCTAAATGGATCACCAGTATTCATGGCGGCACGATTACCGTTGAAAGTGAGATAGGCAAAGGCAGTACCTTTACTGTGCAGATTCCGAATGAGCAAGCCGCTTCCATATAATGTGGAAGCGGCTTTTTTTGCGCGGCGATTGGGCGCAAACTGGCCAAAGCAGGGACAAACAAAACAAATGGTGACATTTTTTGTTCTTTTCACCGTCTTTTCACTTTTCTTTTT
Organism: Domibacillus iocasae; assembly: GCF_001750285.1. Lineage (GTDB taxonomy): Bacteria > Bacillota > Bacilli > Bacillales > Domibacillaceae > Domibacillus > Domibacillus iocasae. The sequence continues at coordinate 172,511 of NZ_MAMP01000001.1, read as the reverse complement.
TACAATAAGGTCAATCAATAAAACCATTACCTAAAAGGAGCGAATATATATGGAAAACGAAGAACGTTATACACCGACACCTCAGCCGGAGAAAAAAGGAAAAGACGGGCTGATAAAAACGGCGGCTGCCTCATTTACAGGAATGCTGGCCGGGGGAACAATGATGTTTTACATGGCGCCGGCTTTGCTTGAAACGAATCCTACGACAATAGAGACTACGTCATCGGATACGTCAAGTGAAATAACCGTGCAGCCAACGTCGACAATAGCATCGTCTCAAACGGATCTTGTGTCCGCAATCGATTCAATTGATGAAGCAGTTGTCGGAGTTGTAAAATTGCAGGCACAGGATCAAATGAGCTTATTTGGCGGTCAGCCGATGGAAACAGCAGATGAAACGGCAGAAGAAACAGAGGCTGGAACAGGGTCTGGTGTCATTTTTAAAAAAGGTAAGGATGTTAGCTATATTGTCACCAATAACCACGTTGTGGAAGGCGCGGATACGGTTGAAGTGGCGCTTGCAAGCGGCGAACGTGTTGACGCAGATGTTATTGGAACCGACGCGCTGACGGATTTAGCCGTACTGAAAATTTCCAGTGATCATGTAACGGAAGTAGCCAATTTCGGCGATTCAGAAGCGTTAAAACTTGGCGAACAAGTAGCGGCAATCGGCAATCCGCTTGGCCTCGATTTATCGAGCTCTGTGACAGAAGGCATTGTCAGCGGGATTGATCGGAGTGTGCCGGTTACAACATCAGCTGGTGAATGGGAATTAAATGTCATTCAAACAGATGCCGCGATCAACCCAGGCAATAGCGGCGGCGCGCTCATAAACAGTGCCGGGCAAGTCATCGGCATTAACAGCTTGAAAATTGCCGATGATGGTGTTGAAGGACTCGGTTTTGCGATTCCGGCAGAAGATGCGATTCCTGTCATTGAAGAATTAATGACAAATGGTGAAGTGGAACGTCCATATCTTGGTGTCGGCCTGGAAGACGTCAGCGCATTGTCGCGTCAAGTTGTGCAAAACCAATTAAGCTTGCCGGAAACAGTGACAGAAGGAACTGTTATTTCCCAAGTGGAAACAGGCTCTGTTGCGGCCAAAGCCGGTTTTAAAGCAGGAGATGTTGTTGTAAAAGCAGACGATACGGATATAACGAGCACAGCGGATTTCCGCAAATATTTGTACAATGAAGCGGAAATTGGAGACATGGTAACGATGACGATTTACCGCGATGGTCAGCAGCAAACCATTTCTGCCACATTATCTGCTCAGAATGAATAACTTTCACCGGTTTTTCACCAAAGCCGGATACAGTACGATTAGGGCAAACAAATGCCTGCAATAATAGAGGAGGAAAACGAATGAAGAAGCGTATATTTAATGTGGTGATGACAGGGGCTCTTTCTCTGGGTGTTCTCGGTGCAGCCAGCCTGCCGGCACTTGCAGCGAGTGACACAGCGCTTGACAGCGAGACAAAAGCAAAAATGATAAACAAAAAAGTCCTGGATGCACCGGGACTTTTTTGTTTTGGAAAAAACTTGTATACTAAAAGAAAGAAGATCGGGGGTTAAGATATGAGCTCTATTAATGCGGGCGACGTTTTCTTTCAATTGATGATGATGCTTTTTCTGATTATTCCGGCTGTGGTGATTGTCTTCATCGCCCGTTCGTGGCGAAAGCAGACAAAGCAGTTAGAGCGAATTGAACGGAAACTGGATGAGCGGCGATGATTGTTGAAGGGTTTTATACAGCAGGGCTCGGCCTTTTACTTGGCGTGCCGCTTATTATTCTTATTGCAGCACTTGTGAAAATGGGACGAAAAAAAAGCTGATGGCATCGGCTTCTTTTTTAATGTGTTTTTGAACGTGTGTAATCCGGGTAGATAAGTGGAAGAAAGGTGGCGGAATTATGAATGTGACATCAGTCAGCCAGACGCCGGACCAAATTTCGTTCAGCTGGACGGGAGAGGGATCGGTACGGATTTTAAAAGATGGCCAAGAAGTGTACAATGGCAGTGATCATTCATTCACAGACACAGGTCTTGAACCGGGCACGATGTATGCCTATCTCATCAAGGGCGGGCAAACGCTAAAAATACAAACTGCAACAGCTGTGGAGCGTGAAGAAAAAAACGAAGACATCCCGCTTCAAGAGCTGATTGTGACAACAGTCATTCAAGCAGAAAACGTGGCGGTGGCGTGGGAGCCGATCCGCGGGGTGAAAGAGTATGAAATTTATCGGAACGGGGACTATGCCGGAACGGTTACAGAGCCGGCTTTTCAAGACAGGCATGTGAAGGCGGATGAGTCATATGTGTATCAAATAAAAGGCATCCGCCCATTGGAGCTGGGAAGTGAAGAAGCAACGGAAAAACCGTCTCCGCTGGCGAAGGTGATTGATTTGCTGAAGATAAAAAAAGACGAAGATGACATGCTCGTTGAAACGTTTTTGATTGATAAAGACATCGGCCGCCCGGCAGACCATTTACATGATCGTGTGTCGATGCGCCCATTAGAGTACGTTCTCCGCTACACGACTTTTTTAGAAGATGAATGGATCGAAAACCCGAATGTATTATCAAAAATGCGTTATTTCACCGGCGATGGACGTTCATTTGATCCGGAATCCGATCGGTACCGGACACGCGCCGAAATAAAAGTGAACAGCCGTGAAGTATTGTTAACACGCGATGTCGGCGCTTCAGAAGGGTATACAGTCAATAAGGAGCTTGTTGAGCGGAAAGCAGCATCGGACGAAGGAATTGCCGTGAAAAATGTGCAGACGGATGAAGAAAAAGTATCCTTTTTGCTCGATCATTCTGTCGGCAACCCGCTTATGCCGTCGCCGGATATTATCTATGAAGTATACGCTGCTTTTTATCCAAACGGAGTGATTGATATTAGCGGTGAGCATGACGAAGCGCCGCATCATGAAATTTATTTAAAGCATAAGGATGAAGACTGGAAGCCGCTGCACCGTTCTGAGACCCGGGGCTTGGAACGTCTCGCGCCCGTGACAGCCAACCGGTTTTGGCGCTATTCAAACGTAAACTAAAAAGGTACAAAAGCAGCGAAGACTCGGGCTGTTCACCTGATCCGGACGCTGCTGAACATTATGTGTGCGAAGAAAAGCCCGAAGCTGAAATCAGTATCACAGACGGGTAGAGGCATTTACTGAAGCACGCGTATCCGTTTCTGTTTGGCAGGAAGGCATGCAAAGCGAAGCAGTAGATTTGAAGAAAGAAAAGGAAGTTGATTTTTCAGTCGAGCAGCATCTGTTGAAAAAGGTATTTACTTTGTGAAAGCGTATATCGAAACCGACGCACAGCACATGATGCCAACGAAAAAAAAGAATGATCGGCAAACAAGTTGACGTGTCATCTGAAAAGCTGAAAGCAGACATAAAACCTCACCATTGATCACCTATTTGTTCCGGAAATGTAGTATAATGGTATAAATAAGGGCAGCAAGGGGAGCAGTTGATAGGTATGAAAGAACAAAAAAGGATGGGGAGACGAAAAGGGCGCCGGCTGAAACACTGGGTAAGAATGACGCTTTTTGGCCTGTTTTTAGCGGCCGCTGCAGCACTTGTAGCGAATCTAGTCGTGACGGAAGAAGTAAAGGAAGAAGTAAAAGACGAAGTCGCAGATCAAATGATAGAGCCTGTAAAAGAGCCGGTCCCCGCGTCTATTACAGTAAGCGCAGCGGGTGACTTTACGCTCGGAACCGATGAGACCTTTACATATGCAGGGTCGTTCCCGGATGAAGCAGAGCGAAGCGGCTTATCTCATTTTACGGAAGGGCTGGACGGCATTTTCGAGAACGACGATGTGTCGACGGTAAACCTGGAGACGACACTGACCGAAGCCACGGAAAAAGCGGTGAAAAAGTTCCGCTTTAAAGGTGATCCTGCGTATACACAAATTTTGAATGATGCCGGCATTGAATCCGTGAATTTGGCGAATAATCATATTTTTGATTATTTGGAGCAAGGGTATGAGGATACGAAAGCAAATTTGAAAGCGGCCAACATCGGGTATTTCGGCTATGATGATCAATATGTAACCGAAGTGAAAGGTGTTAAAGTTTGGGCGCTCGGCTATGAGGGCTGGGAAGATACAGCGGAAATTCGTGAACAGGTGGAAACCGATATTGATAGAATCCGTGAAGAGGGTGTGTCGGTCATTGTTGTTCATTTCCACTGGGGAGTTGAACGCAGCTATGTGCCGGAACAATCACAGCGCACACTGGCCCAGTTTACGGTTGATGCGGGCGCGGACCTTGTTGTTGGACATCATCCGCACGTCGTGCAGGGCATTGAAGAATACAATGGCAAATTTATCGTCTACAGCCTCGGCAACTTTATGTTTGGCGGCAACCGGAACCCGGCAGATAAAGACACATACGTATTCCAGCAGACGTTTCATTTAGAGGATGGAGAATTAACGGACAAAAAAGATATTAATGTTGTGCCGTTTTCTATTTCATCGCGGACGGACCGGAACGATTACCAGCCTACGCGGCTTGATGGACCTGAAAAAGAGCGTGTAATGGATAAAATTATCGATGTATCGGATCAGATTGAAAAATCGGATTGGGTGCAGTATATGGATAGTGAGCCGTCCAGGTAATGGACGGATTTTTTTATCCAGTAAGACGTTTGAAAACCCGCAGAAAAAGGTATACTTCCTTTTAGAACAGGAGGAAGAGAAAGAATATGAAAGAACAAACAGACCAATTCATTTTAGAAGCATATGAAAAAGCAGTAGAACTAAATTTGGAACATGATTTTCTTCGGTTGCTTGAAGACGAGTTGAAACGGAGAAATTTGACCATACATAAAAAACTGGTACGCTGAAGAAGAGGCTGTCCCATAAATCCGGTACATCTGGATTTATGGGACAGCTTTTTATTATTCATCCTTTTCCACTAACTGAATGGATAATAAGCTTTTCGGACACCGCCTTTTTTATATGGACGGTGGGACACTCTGCAGTTATTCAAACCCCATCATTAGGAAATGGGAAAGTCAGCCCGGTACACGACGTTAAGCAGACATGGCTGTTTTTCTTTTTCTTCAAGTTCCGCGTGAACGTCCGGGTAGTCTGCTTCCACATGCCATGTGATAAATGGCAGCTTTTTTTGGGCGTTTTGGGACCGCTTGTTGGCAAGGCGAGAACCAATAAATACCCGCTCAAGGCCAAGTTCTTCAAACGCAATCCGCAAAATCGCATATTTTGAAGCCATGTTATAGCCGTGTCCCCAATATTCATGTCCGATCCACGTACCGAGGCTGCATGATTTTTTCGTCTGATCAATGAACATGAGCGTGGTGATGCCAATTAATTCTTCCTCTTCATTAAAAATAGCCCGTGACACCGTTTTGCCGTTCATTTCTTCCTGCATCACCGCCTGCAAAAAATCAATCGTATTGTCCACCGTGTCCACATGAAGACCGAGCGCGTTTTTTACTTCAGGGGCAGAGGTTAAGGTGAAAATGCGGTCGGCATACGTCAAGCTATGTGGTTTTAATTCAAGTTTCTTCAATGGCTCCACACCTCGTGTAATGTGCTGCGGAATAATTGGTTTAGCTGCTCAGTCGGATCGTCTGTGTGATGGTGGAGCTCAGCCGCGTAACGGCGAAGCTGCTCAAGTTCCGTTTCGAGAAAGTGATCAATGATCGGGATGTTAGCCCCTTTGTTTCGTTCATCTCCCGCTATTTTCCGCTTTAAAAGCAGTTGAATGGCTTCGGTTAAATCATCACCCGGCGCCATTTCAGCAAGCAATGTATGAAAGGAAAGCGGCGGAATCTCCTGACGCTCCACAATCCATGTAGCTGCCAGCAACGAACGCAGGGCATAAAGATACTTTTTCATCTTCACTTCTTGCTTGCCGTCAATGTCACGGTAATTGTTCGCGGCTATACTAACGTAGTGATGAATGCACGAAGCCGGCGAAAAAATCTTCCGGGCCAGCCCTCTCATTTGTTCAGCAGTCGAATACGTTTCTTCATAAACAATGTCAGAAGAAAGCCATTCTAAAAGCGGCGGATTTGATTTACGAAACAGCTTCAGCGCTTTCGTCAAATCCCAACCGCTCACATCTAGCAGATCATGAATCGGCCGTTCAATGACATCCCGCTTTTTGCCGACACCTACAGGGTCAATGCTCAAATACACATCAGGATGATGCATGTAGAAAAAGCGGACGTCGTAATCACTGTCTTTCGACGGGAATCCCCATGCCCGGCTGCCTGACTCACAGGCATACAGAACCTTGACACCGTATTCTTTTTCAATGTCCCTTAAAGATTGCAGGATTTCTTTTTTCATTGAAAATAACCTCCGTTTGCGGTAGTTTACTCAATTTTCTGGTTAGTGTAAACCATGAAAAAGGATAAAAGAGAAACGAAATTACCGTGTGTATAAATTTTGTTGCTCTTTTTCCCCTTATCCAGGAAGAAAAATTTCTTCGTAAATGCATTAAAATGAGAATTAAAGAAACCGGTTTACAAAATTATCTTTTTTATTTATAAATTATAGTTGATTTATAGAGTATCACCTACTATAATTTACCTTGAAAGCGATTTCTTTATGAGATATATCTAATTTTTTTACTTAATAAAGGAAACCGGTTTCGTATGATTGTCAGCAAGGTGGTGGAAATGATCTTGAGCTTTTTTTTGCAATGATGTAAAAAAGGCATTATCTTTTCTGTTTTTATTGTTGTTTTTAAAAATTATCAGGGGGAATACAGGATGAAACGTAAAAGTAAATGGTCTTTATTGGGGGCAACAATGATTTTAACGTTTTCATTAGCAGCCTGCAGCGGCGGAGATGAAGATAACGCTTCAGGTGGTGGAGATGGTGGAAAGGTTGAATTGGATTTTTGGGCTTTCGGTGCTACTGGTTATGACGAATTAGCGAAAGAGTACGAAAAAGAAAACCCTAATGTTACGATTAAATTTAAATCTGCTGAAACGGCAGAACACCATGATGCTCTCTTTACCGCATTATCCGCTGGAAACGGGGCTCCTGACATCGCAATGCTTGAAGTTGACCAGTTTGATCGCTTTAAAGTAGCTCAAGATCGTTTTACAAACTTATATGATCTTGGAGCGGAAGAAGTTCAAGATCAATATTTAGAATGGAAATGGAATGCTGGAGAAAATGCAGAAGGCGATTTCTTATTCGGGTTACCTACTGACATTGGTCCAAAAGCTTTATACTATCGGACAGATGTATTTGAAGCCGCTGGATTGCCTACAGATCCTGCTGAAGTAGAAGCGTTAATTAACTCACCTGAAGCTTTTAAAGAAGCAGGATTAAAGATTAAGGAAGAAACAGGAAAACCTCTTGTTGACAGCATTGAAATCGCCTATAGAGCAATGCTGGACCCTGCAGTTGACACGTACTTAAATCCTGATGGTGAATTGTTGATAGAAGAAAAAGGAAATGCTGTGAAAGAGGCATATGATTATGCTGTTGAACTGGACGAGGCTGGAATTGTCGGAAAATTCGATATGTGGACACCTGAATGGGCAAGTGCTGTAAATACAGGCGATTTTGCTGCCGAGATAGGTGCTGGATGGTTAAAAGGATGGATGGAAGGAAATGCGCCAGATGCAGTCGGCAAATTTAAAGTTGCAACATTGCCAAAAGAATTTGCGGCAAACTGGGGCGGTTCATACATTGCCATTCCAGGTGAAACAGAAAATGCACAAGCTGCATATGATTTTATTGAATGGCTGGTATCTCCTGAAAATCAATTAAAATCATTCCAAAGCAACGGGTTATTCCCATCAGCACCTGCTGTCTATGAAATGGAAGAGTTTTCATCAAATCAAGACGAATTCTTTGGTGGTCAAGTGTCATCAGAAGTATTTGCAGAAGCAGCACAAGATATTGATGGAGCCGTTTACAAAGGCGAAAAGTATTTCGCTGTTCATCAGGAAGTGTCAAATGCATTAAAAAATGTTCAAGATGGCGGTGACCCTGAAAAAGAATGGAAAGCAGCTGTCAAGCGCGCGAAAGATCTAATAAGCCGGTAATGTTAAACGGATGATTTTTGATGGGGCTGGCTCTGGCAGCAGGCCGGCCTCCTCTAATTTTTAATTTGGAAACGGGGAGTGAAAATGATTTCTGCAGCTGAAAGAGCAATAAAAAAGAAAAGGTCTATTTCAGAAGAAAAGAAAGATATGATCTCAGGTTACTTATATATCGCACCTTTTTTCATTATATTTGCGGTTATCGGTCTTTATCCAGCTCTCTTTAGCACATTTTTGGCTTTTCAAAATTGGAACGGGTTAAGTCCTATGTCTTTTGTGGGGCTGGAGAATTTTAAAGTTGTTTTGGCAGACCCTCTTTTCTGGAAGTCTTTGTATAATACTATTGTTATAGGGCTGCTTGGAACGGCTCCGCAATTAGTGATAGGGATTATTCTTGCATTTCTGTTAAATCTATCGTTTCTCCGTTTTAGAAATTTTTTCAGAGTGACGATTTTTATGCCGTACATTACATCTATGGTTGCAGTCGCGCTTGTTTTTAGTGTGCTGTTTAGTAATCATGAATCTTCATTGGCGAATTACATATTAGGTGTATTTGGATTTGATCCTGTCAACTGGGCTACGTCTGAATGGGGTACTAAAATCGCAATTGCGGTCATGGTTTTTTGGAGATGGGTTGGATATAATACGATTATTTATCTGGCAGGTATTCAAAGTATCCCCGGTGACCTGTACGAGGCGGCTACCATTGACGGCGCAAGTAAAATTCAGCAGTTAATGTATATCACGATGCCATTGCTGAAGCCGTTTATCATTTTAACAGTCTTTTTCTCAACAGTTGGGGCGTTGCAGCTTTTTGCAGAGCCGACTGTCTTTCTTGGTGCAGGCGCTTTTACAAGAGATGAGGCAATGACTGTTGTCATGTATTTATATCGTGACGCCTTTAAACTACAATCCTTTGGCACAGCATCCGCAACAGCCATTATTCTACTGATTATTATTGTGATTTTTTCAGCGGTTAACACGCTGCTCACATCAGGAGTAGGCAGAAAGAAAAGGGGGGTAAAAGGATGAATCAGGAAGCTCGGGCAAATAAATTTTCATTAGGCAGAATTATGGTTTATTTATTTTTATCCCTTGCCTCATTATGTTCACTGTTCCCCTTTTACTGGATGTTTGTTATGGCAACACGTCCAAGTGCGGCATACAATTCGATTCCTCCGACGATTACACCGGGAAATATGCTGATAGAAAACTTCCAAAAAGTTTTAAATGCAATTGATTTTTTTGGTGCGATGTGGAACACGATTATTCTTTGCACAGTGGTTACGGTTGTTGTATTACTCATAAGTTCATTAGCGGGATTTGCGTTTGCGAAATTTAAATTTCCAGGGAAAAATATTTTATTTGTAAGCATATTACTAACAATGGTCATACCGCCTCAATTAGGATTGATCCCGCAGTATTATTTAATTTCTAAAGCGGGGCTGTTAGATACATTGCAGGGAGTCATGATTCTCTCCTTTTTAAATCCATTAGGGATTTTTTTGATGCGCCAATATGTAAGTGGTTCCGTTCCAGATGAACTGATTGAGGCGGCAAAATTAGATGGTTGTTCAAATTTTAGAATTTACCGCAGTATTGTACTGCCTATTATTCTGCCGGCCTTTGCTACATTAGGTATTATCGTTTTTACGGCAGTATGGGGTGAATTCTTATGGCAGTTTACAATTTTAAGAGATCCGGATATGTACACAATACAAGTGGCATTAGCAACATTAAGTAATACGTTCAATATTGACTTTGGCATGATCTTATCGGGCGTTTTTTGGGCCACGGTTCCATTAATTGTTATTTTCTTGCTCTTCAACCGGTTATTTATTGCCAGTATTACGGATGGCGCTGTTAAATAATATTATTTTGACCTATAGTAAAGTTATTAACTTTATGTGGGATAAAAGAAGAGGGTTGGCATGAATTTAACAATAAAAGACATTGCTAAAATGGCGGGCGTATCTCCGGGTACTGTTTCGAAAATTATTAATGACTATGGCGGCATCAGCAGCAAAACGAGAAAAAAAGTATTGGATATTATTATGGAAACAGGCTACCAGCCTACGTTTTCGGCGAAATCGCTTGCGACTAAAAAATCAAACTTAATCGGGCTGATCTACGCCGGGAAAGTAAATGTTGATTTTGCCCATCCATTTTTTAACGAAGTGGTGACTACTTTTAAAAAGACAATCGGGCACCTTGGCTATGATATCTTAATGTTTTCTAATGAGCAGTTTCACCAGGGAAATGAAAACTACTGGGCAAGATGCCAGCACTTTCAAGTGGACGGCTGCTTACTTATTGCAGGTGAGGAAATAGAGGATGCGATCTACGAATTAGTAAGCAAAGATATTCCGTGTATCGGCATTGATATGGAAATAAAAGGACCGAGATCAAGTTTTGTCATGACCGATAATATGAATTTATCAAGAAAAGTGGTTCAGCATCTTTATTTGAATTCGGTCCGGAAAATTGGTTTTATCGGTGGGAAGCGGGATTCCGCTATTGCTATTCTTAGGGAAAAGGGATTTTTGCAGGCGATGAATCAATTTGGCTTAAAAGTCAATCAAGACTGGATACAATATGGAGATTTTCATGAAGAAAGTGGATACGCAGCCATGAAAAGAATTCTCGAACAAAAAAATTATCCTCAAGCCATTTTTGCAGCGTCAGATATGATGGCATTAGGTGCATTAAGAGCCATAAAAGAACATGGACTAAAAGTTCCTCAGGATATAGGCTTAATTGGCTGTGATGATATCGATACGTGCCGGCACAGCGATCCGCAGTTAACGACTGTAAAACAAGATAAAGAAAGGCTTGGTAAACTAGCGGCATATATGCTGAATGATTTAATCAATGGTCAATCACAATTAAAGCCAGTTTTTGTGGATTCGGAGTTAATCGTGAGGGAATCCTGTGGAAGCAATGTGATTTAACTGTGATCATCTATATGCCGGACTTTCTGATTTTCTTGTTGGAAAAAAAGATAAATCAATTGGAGGCTTGACCATGGCAATTATTGAATTTCCTAAAGAGATGAAGTGGGGAGCGGCTACAGCAGCTTATCAAATTGAAGGAGCTGCATTAGAAGATGGAAGAGGGCTTTCCATTTGGGACACTTTTTCAAAAACACCCGGGAATGTGCTAAACGGTGATAACGGTGATGTGGCATGTGACAGCTACCATCGTTATAAAGAAGATGTGCAAATCATGAAAGAACTCGGCATAAATGTATACCGCTTTTCCATTTCATGGCCGCGCATTTTTCCCGCCGGTACAGGTGAAATAAATCAAAAAGGCCTTCAGTATTATCATAATCTTGTAGATGAGCTGCTGGAAAATGGAATTGAACCGATGTGTACATTATATCACTGGGATCTTCCTCAAGCTCTCCAGGATCAAGGTGGATGGGAAAATAGGAAAACGGTTGATGCATTTGCAGATTATGCAGAACAAATATTTAAAGAATTTGACGGGAAAATAAAAAAATGGATCACTATTAATGAGCCTTGGTGTGTGTCATTTTTATCTAATTTTATCGGCATTCACGCACCCGGCTTTCAAAATTTAAAACTGGCAACGGATATTTCCCATCACCTTTTACTTGCTCACGGTAAAGCGGTTGCCCGCTTTAGAGACTTAAAGGTAGAGGGCAGCATTGGCTATGCACCTAACACGGAATGGCTTGAGCCGTTTAGCAGCAAACAAGAAGATATTGATGCTTGCAACAGAGGCATGGGCTGGTTTATCGAATGGTTTTTTGACCCAGTTTTTAAAGGCCAGTATCCTCATTTCATGCTGGAAGTGTTTGATAAACACGGTGCTGCGCCGGCTATACAAGCAGGAGATATGGAAATCATCAGCCAAAAAATTGACTTTGTGGGCATTAATTATTACACAGGCAGTGTAGGCCGCTACAAAAAAGATGCCGATTTGTTTGATTTAGAAAAAGTGGATATCGGGTATGAAAAAACAGATTTCGATTGGAATATATATCCTGAAGGTTTTTATAAAGTGCTGTTAAAAATAAAAGATCAATATGGAGATATCCCGGTTTATATAACGGAAAATGGCGCTTGTTATAATGACGAGGTAGAAAATGGGCGCGTTAAAGATCAAGGGCGCATTGACTATTTAAAACAGCATCTTACATCGTTAAAACGGGCTATGGATTCAGGTGTTCAGATTAAGGGATATTTAGCTTGGTCGCTGCTTGATAATTTTGAGTGGGCAGAAGGCTATCATAAACGTTTTGGCATCGTTCATGTAGATTTTAACACACTCAAAAGAACGAAAAAAGATAGTTACTATTGGTATAAGCAGACCGTCAAAAATGGATGGTTTGATATGAATTATTGATCTAATAAAGATCCCTTATGGAAGCTGATTTTCATAGGGGACTCTTTTTATTTAGCATATGATGAAGAAAGATGTGGATAGTACAGGAATGTAAGAAAGGAGGCAAATAGATGGTTCAAGATAAACTTCAAAAGTCACTAGAGATTTTTACGGCATTTATTTTTCTTAATGTACTGTGGGTTCTTTTTTGTTTACCGGTATTGACTATTTATCCTTCGACGATGGCTTTATTTGCTGTAATCAGGAAGTGGAAAAAGGAAGAGATTGATTATGATATATGGGAGGTTTTCATTTCCAGTTTTAAAGAAAATATGTCCAGGTATTTCTGGGCAGGCCTTTTTTGGCTGTTGACGGGTGTCTTATTAATAGTAGATTATTATCTGCTTTTAACAGTTCCGCTTGAAGGAAAAAGCTTCATGAGCGGCTTGCTGTTTTTAGGAACATTTTTATACATAGGCATGACGCTGTGGATCTTCCCGGTGACAGTGAATTTTGAATTAATGAAAAAAGAAACGGTCAAGAATACGTTTTTATTTACGGCCGGAAGAATGGGCACAACATGCACGATTATGATCATCTTTGTTTGCATGATTATATTTTGCTACTTCGTTCCATTTTTACTGTGGATAGCTGGAAGTTTAACAGGATTTTTAATTTACGTCACCATCAGTCATTTAAATAAGGAAATCTGGAATGGGGCAACGGATGTAAATTAAGGGCTGATTAAATTTTTAAAAGCATCTTCAGGAAAAATTGCAAATAAAAATCCGGAGAGATAAACCTCTTTCCGGATTTTTATTTTTAAAAGAATTTTTATACAATTCGATATACTTTTTTCGAGCATTTTATAAATCGTTTTTGCAGCTTGAGCGCGTTGTACAGCAGCTTTTGGATTAAAGCGGCTGTTTTTATACCCTTGAATAAATTTCAGTTCGTATGAAAAGAATAACAGATTACTTATTTGATTTTAAAAACAGAACGTCAAATGATATACTACGGTCATCAAGAAAGAAAAGAGGCGTAAGATGCTTACATTTGAAGAAAAAAAAGCGATTATTGATACATTCCCGCAGCTAGTGGCGAAAGAGGTGTCATTAAAGCGTGTGAATTATCATTTTGAAGAAAGCTTATACGAAAAAACGGTTGTTGTGTACCATCTGCATCCGAATGGAAATGGCTTTGTGTTTGTTGGTGATCTGCCAGGGTATGCGGCAGATTCAAAAGGACTTGTGAACATTCGCGATTTTTCCGAGACGGACTTACGTGCCGTTATCGCTGATTCGATCCGGTATTTATCCGATAAAGCGGAAGACGAAGTGATTGAACAGGAAGAGCTTGTGAAGGAAACCGAATGGCGCAACCGCGAAGGCCAAGTTTTAGTACTCGCGAATGAAGACGAGCTTTGGAATGTGTATGTCGGTATGAATTTGGAAGAAAGCTTTGAATCATTTAAAGAAGCGGAACGTTATTTAACAGAAGAAGGATTCCGCCCGCAGTCGAAATAAGGAAAGGCCGCTCTTAATTGAGAGTGGCTTTTTTTATTTCGGAAAATATTTTGTCAGAGGACTGCTGGCAGGTTCGGTAAAAGGATAACGAGAACAAGCCCCGGCTGCTCAGCATCGGGGCTTGTTCGAATGGGATCATTGGAAAATAATCACGTTCAGCCAATCTTGTAATAGTCTTGTAAAACGTGCATAAACTCATGAAGTCTCGGTTCTTCGGCAAGGTTGGCAAGCATTCCGCGCAGAACGGCAGCGCGTGGTGTGCCACTGGCGATTTCCTGTTCAATGACGTCAAGAGACACATGGATATCATCTGTCCAGCTGCCTTTTTTCAAATCGGTCATCCATACAGTAATGATGTCTTCGTTCAGCTTTTCTTTTAACAGCCCATTCATAGCGCCGGGGTCAATGATCGGCTGTTTGGCGCGCCGTCTGAATCCAGCTTCTATATCATCAGCGCAGTCGAGCATAAATTCGGCAAACTGGCGATAGTCGATTTCTACTTGATCAATCAGGGACATGTGCAAAAACGAGTGTTCAATTCCTTGAAGAGAGATCGCCATATCCCAAAAATAAGGCTTGATCCGTTCGCCGTAAATGGCGAACAGGCGATTGTGATAAAACCGATGCGTTTCCGTGCGCATTTTGAAAATAAATGCTTCAATTTCGTCATTAAATGGAATAGCATTTTCACGCGCCTGCATAATGAGAAACTCTTTATGCCGATAAATCTCGCGTACTCGGCATTCGATTTGTTTGACGAACTTTTCACGTGGCGGCAGCGACTCTTTCTCGATCGTATTCAATTTTTCAAAAAGCAGGTCAAAGTAATAATGTAAAATGGCAAGCAATAGCGCTTCTTTTGATTTGAAATGTAAATAAAAAGCCCCTTTGGAAATGCCGCACGCCGTGGAAATTTCTTGTATGGATGTGGCAGTAAAGCCTTTTTTGGCAAATAACTTCATGGATGTTTCAATAATCAGCTGTTCTTTTTCATTCATAGTCTGTCACCTCTTCTTCTATTATGACCCACTGGTCACAATTTTGAAACATATAATTGATTGACTGCTGACCAGGTAGTCATATATATTTAAGTTAAAACTGACCAGTTGGTCAAAAGGAGACTATGAATGAACGGGTTAATTAATTTCGTCTTGAAAAATAAGTTTGCTGTCTGGTTGATGACGATTATCATTACAGCAGCGGGCCTTTATTCTGGGCTTTCGATGAAGCTTGAGACGATTCCAAATATTACGCCGCCGATTGTAACCGTGATGACGGTGTATCCGGGCGCAACGCCGGAAGAGGTGGCGGACAGCGTATCGGAGCCAATCGAAAAGCAGCTACAAAATTTAAATGGTGTAAAGGTGGTCAGTTCGACGTCGTATCAAAACGCGTCGTCTGTGCAGGTGGAGTATACATTCTCGACTGACATGGAAAAAGCGGAGCAGGAAGCGGCAGAAGCATTAGCAGACGTTGAATTTCCTGAAAACGTGCAAGAGCCGGACGTATCCCGTCTGAGCATAAACGCATTTCCAGTCATGGCGCTCAGTCTATCAGATGAAAATTTGACACTTGCGGAACTGACGACGCTTGTGGAAGATGAGATTTTACCAGAAATTGAAGGGGTAGAAGGCGTTGCGTCGGTGCAAATTTCCGGCCAGCAGGTGGAAGAAGCGACGGTTGTGTTTAACCAGGAAAAACTCGCCCAGCTTCAATTAACAGAAGAAACGGTCACTCAAATGATTCAGGGGTCGGACATGACAGCGCCGCTTGGGCTGTTTACATTCGGTGATACGGAAAAATCAGTCATGATTGACGGAAACATCACAACATTGGACGATTTGAAAAACATGCAAATCGGACCGGCAAAGCTGTCGGATTTAGCTCAAATTGAGTTAACGGGCAAAGCCGAATCGATTTCACGGACGAACGGCCAGGAATCAATCGGCCTGCAGATTGTCAAATCGGCGGACGCCAATACAGTGGATGTTGTGAACGCTGTGAAAGAAAAAGTGAACGAATTTGAAGGCGATATTGACGGTCTGACAATTACATCGACGTTTGACCAAGGCGGTCCGATTGAAGAATCGGTGAAAACGATGCTGAGCAAAGCATTGTTTGGAGCCATTTTCGCCGTCATTATCATTATGCTGTTTTTACGGGATGTGCGCTCAACCGTCATTTCGGTTATTTCGATTCCACTGTCGATTTTAATTGCGCTTATTTTGCTGAAACAGATGGATATTACGCTGAATGTGATGACGCTAGGCGCGATGACCGTGGCGATCGGGCGGGTTATTGACGATTCTATTGTTGTTGTGGAAAATATTTACCGCCGGCTTTCGCTTGACGGAGAAACGCTGCGCGGCAAAGAATTAATTCGGGAAGCGACGAAAGAAATGTTTGTGCCGATTATGTCGTCAACGATTGTCACAATTGCCGTCTTTTTGCCGCTCGGATTGGTGGAAGGAACGGTTGGCGAGCTGTTCTTGCCGTTCGCACTCACAGTTGTTTTTGCTCTTTTGGCATCGCTGCTCGTCGCGGTTACGATTGTACCAATGCTGGCACATACGATGTTTAAAAAAGGTGTGAAAGCAAAAACACATGAAGAAAAACCGGGGAAACTGTCAGCATGGTACCGTTCTGTCTTGAACTGGACGTTAAATCATAAAATCATTACCTTCGTAACAGCGGTGCTGCTGTTAGTTGGGAGCTTTTTCTTAGTACCGAAAATCGGCGTCAGCTTCCTGCCAGGTGAGGAAGAAAAAATGGTCATCGTCACGTATGCGCCGGAACCGGGCCAGACGATTGATGAAGTAGCAGACATTGCAACGGATGCAGAAAACTACTTTATGGACATTGACGACGTAGAAACGGTTCAGTATTCGGTCGGAAGTGAAAATCCGATGAGCCCGGGCCAGACAAACAGCGCCATGTTTTATGTAATGTATGATGAAGAGACTGAGAACTTTGAAGAGAAAAAAGAAGACGCCATTGCGGATTTGCAAGATTCTGTTTCTAAAGGAGAATGGGCATCTCAGGACTTCTCGGCAAGTGCGGGAAGCAACGCAGTCGCTGTTAATATTTACGGAGAAACCGTAGAAGATATCGAGCCGATTGTTTCAGAAGTAGAAACTATCATGAACGACAGCGGAGATTTTAAAAAGGTCGAAACAGGCCTTGCTGATTCGTATGAAGAATACACACTTGTCGCGGATCAGGAAAAATTGGCTGCTGCTGGCTTAACCGCTGGACAGATTGCGATGGAATTAAGCCCGCTCCGGGAACGCCCAGTGCTGACAACGATTGAAAAAGACGGGGCAGACGTGAATGTTTATGTAGATGTACCAGTACAGACATATGATTCTATTGAAGACGTGACCGGCCGTTCTGTCGCAACGATGACAGGAGAATCTGTGGCCATTGGTGATGTGATGACTGTAGAGGAAGGTGAAACGTCCGACACGGTTTCCCGCCGTGATGGAAAAGTATTCGTTGACGTAAGCGGCGAGCTTGAAGGCGATGATGTATCTGCCGCGTCCGCTTCGCTGCAAAAGGAGCTTGATAAGCTCGATTTGCCAACAGGCGTTGATGTGGAAATGGGCGGTGTAACGCAGGATATTAATGAATCATTTACTCAGCTTGGCCTTGCGATGCTGGCGGCTGTTGCGATTGTGTATCTTGTGCTCGTTATCACGTTTGGCGGCGGACTTGCTCCACTCGCGATTTTATTCTCACTGCCGTTCACGATTATCGGTGCGCTTGTGGCACTGCTCATTGCCGGTGAAACAATCAGTATTTCGTCCATGATTGGCGCGTTGATGCTCATTGGGATTGTCGTGACAAATGCGATCGTCTTAATTGACCGCGTCATTCATAAAGAACGTGAAGGATTCTCGACACGCGAAGCCCTCTTAGAAGCGGGCTCGACACGTCTGCGCCCAATTTTAATGACGGCGCTCGCCACAATCGGTGCCCTGTTCCCGCTCGCTCTTGGACTAGAAGGCGGCGGCTTGATTTCAAAAGGGCTCGGCGTAACGGTGATTGGCGGATTGACGAGCTCAACCTTGCTGACACTGGTCATTGTACCGATCGTATATGAAGTATTGTCGAAATGGATGAAGAAAAAAGCATAATGAAGAGCAGCTTCCTCATGGGAGCTGCTTTTTTTGTGTGAAGATTGGTTATGAAAAAAAAAGAACGTCCGCAGCCGAGTGCGGGCGTTCTTTTTTTTCTATTAATGGCGTTCTTTTGACTCGCCGATTCGTTCTTGTACTTCGCCTTTTACCTTGTCTTTTTTACCATCCGCCTGCATTCTGGTGTTATTCGTCGCGTTGCCAATCTGATCTTTTACTTCACCTTTTGCTTTATTGACGCCCGCTTTTAGTTTATCGCCGAGACCATTGTTGTCGTGTGCCATGCTGGAAACATCTCCTTTTATATGTGTAGTCCATGTTTACCCAGGACACAATAGATTAAACAAGGTCGTCGTTTTCAATAACAGCGTATTGGTCGTCGGCTTTTTCTGAATAACGGTTATAGCGTGCTTTAAATAAGCCAAACATATACGTGACAAACACTTTTAGTAAAGCATATGTTGGCAGGCCGATCAAGACACCGACGACGCCATATAAGTGAGCGGCGGTCAGCAGGACAAAAATAATCGTCACCGGGTGAATCTGCAATGATTTCCCCATAATTTGCGGAGAAATGAATTTGCCTTCTAACAGCTGCACGACCGTCCATACAATGGCCAGTTTTAGCACCATAAAGGGTGATGTGACGATGGCGATTATAATAGCCGGTGTAATGGCAATCACAGGACCGAGGTACGGGACAACACTTGTAACGCTGGCGATTGCTGCCAGAAGCAGCGCGTAATCGAGACCGATAATGAGGAACCCGATGTACATCATAATCCCGATGCATAAACTAACCAGCATCTGTCCTTGAATATAAGAACGAAGCTGTTCATCCATTTCAATGAGCATCGCGCCTGTGCGTCCGCGCATTTTGGGCGGCAGCACATGTAAAAAGCCACTGTATAGTTTGTGGCCGTCTTTTAGTAAATAAAACAAGATGAAAGGGACGGTGACAAGAGATACGATAAAGTTCGTCAGTGTCGCAATAACACCGGTTATGCTGTCTAGTGTCTGGCCTGCCACATTGGAAAAGTTTTGCGTAATGGAGCCGAGAAATTGTTCTGCATCTGTCTGCATATTTTTTGAGACTTCCATATATTGTGCTTCAAACGGTGAATTACGTGCCCACATGTCAATGTCCATGCCAAGCTGGCGTGCATAACCCGGGAATGAAGCAATGAGCGCTTCCGTCTGGTCCCGCAAAAATGGCAAAATGGTTGAAACAAGAATGGTAATGATACCGGACAGCGCAATAAATACGATTAAAATGCCCCAGCCGCGCTTCACTTTATAGCGCTGCAGTACGTTCACAAGCGGG
This sequence comes from Domibacillus iocasae, assembly GCF_001750285.1. Taxonomy (GTDB): domain Bacteria; phylum Bacillota; class Bacilli; order Bacillales; family Domibacillaceae; genus Domibacillus; species Domibacillus iocasae. The sequence continues at coordinate 153,122 of NZ_MAMP01000001.1, read as the reverse complement.
CTCAATAAATAATAGCCGACAATGGATAAAATAACCGGAAGTGCGACGGTACCAATAAATCCAAAGATCGGATCAAAAATAAAGGAAACCCGGGAAAAAACCATAATAATGAGCCCGATCAATAGCACAATGCTTAAGACAAATAAGGCAGTGCGTCCGCCTAAAAATCGGACGAGCGGGGATGGGGATTGATCATTCATTCACAACAACTCCTCTGACGAATCACAAGGACGGAGGAAGCCGCCTTTGGTTTCTTTCATTATACAATAAGAAGAAAAAAAACACGCATTTTCCGCTTTTCTGAAAACACTATTTTTTAAGGAAGTGCCAATTTTTCTCTTATAATAAAGAAAAAAAGGAGAGGCCATTTTATGCATATATTGCTTATTTTAGCAGGCGCGATGCTGGTTGCCATCGCCTACAATTTCTTTTTAATTCCCCATGAAATTTTGAGCAGCGGTCTAAGCGGCATTGCGATTATGCTCGGTATCATATCACCGCTTAACACCGGGGTCCTGAACTTTCTCTTGAATCTGCCTCTCCTCGTTCTTGGGGTCATGAAGCTCGGTAAAAAATTTATTGCTTACACTATTTTATCAGTCGTATCATTGTCCATTTTTCTCTACATCGTCCCAGTCATTCAGCTGTCGACTGAACCGATTTTGTCTTCCTTGTTTGGCGGCGTGTTAACCGGGGCCGGTGTCGGCTTGACGTTCCGCGCCTCAGCATCATCCGGCGGCTTTGATATTATCGCCATGCTGCTTGCCCGCAAGCGTGACTTTCCGCTTGGCACGCTTTTGTCGATGATGAACGCGGTGGTCATTGTCGCAGCGGGCTTCCTATTCAGCTGGGACGCCGCACTCAGCACACTGATTGCCATTTACGCAACCGGCAAAGTTGTCGATACAATCCATACAAAGCATATTAAACTGACATTAAATATTGTTACGTCAAAAGGCGATGAGCTGTGTGAAAAAATGTTGAAAAACTTGTACCGCGGCATTACGGTGATGGACGCAAAAGGCGCGTATTCCGGTGAAAGCCGCTCCATGCTTATGACAGTCATCACCCGCTACCAGTTAAATGAAGTCAAACAGATGATCCACGAAGTTGACCCGCACGCATTTGTGAACATTACGCAGACAGTGGAAGTGATGGGGCTGTTTCACAGGGAATAAGAAGGACCGATCCGTATCTATACGGATCGGTTTTTTCGTTTATCGGTTTTCGAAAAGTCCAGCACAGTCAGACTCGCTGTGTTGTGTTTTCTAGTTTTTTAAAGAAAAAACCGCCCGACAAATCAGGCGGTTCTCATTTTTATAAAATCTCGGTTACTTCACGGTCAATCAGGCTGGCACCTTTGGCGGAAACGAACGAGCCGGTTGTGGTGATGAATACATTGGATGCGATGATCGCGTCCATTGCCTGCTGGACTGCTGCGGCATTGACCGGTTCAGCGGGCGCGTCGATGGTAATGCTTGATGTCCCGCCTCCTGCTGTCGTGAATTGAAGCTGCAATGTTTTAGCCAGTATACTTACCTCCTCTCTTAACAAGATGAAAAAGCGTTTTTTTAGTCGTTAATCGTGGATGTGTCATTTCGTTCGATTGATGCGAGCGGTATGGATGACAGTGTGGCGATGGCGGCTGCTGCAGCACTGAACTGATCCGGTGTTGCGGCCGACTTTACGTTTGAATAAGATTTCGTTTTGAAAATCTGCTTGCCCTTCTCGTCCACCCCGTGATCAAACACGAGGCGAAGCGATGATTTCATTAACGTTGCTTGAGCCATTGTTTTCCCCTCCTTTCACTCCTTATGTACAGGAGGGAGGAGGAAATCGATACTACTGTTTTAAAAAAAATTTTCTGCATAAAAAAGAAAATTTTTCGAGGTCCTCAATCGCCCTTTTTAAGACAGCCTCTTCTTTATTTTAGTTTCACATAATCCCGCCATTGATGAAGGGGCTGCCAGTTTAGCAGCTTTTTGGCTTTTTCGTTGCTTAACAGGGTACCGTATTCGGACAGGTTCCCGCGGATGTCGACGTTTGGATAAACGGTTTTCATGAGCTCGCGGCTCGGAATGTCCATGCTTGTCTCATCAGATGCAATGTTAAGCGCGACCGAGCCGAGGCCGTCTGTTTCAATGGCTTTCATGCAGGCAGCGGCAACGTCGCGTGTGTCAATATAGCTCCACAAAATGGTTGTGCGCTGCATCGGATCGTGAATGAAATCAGGGAAGTTCGCATACATCTCAGGCGCGATGACGTTGCCGAGCCGAAGCGAAACAACCTGCATGCCAGTGCGGCGGTGAATCATGTCGGCTGTCTGTTCATTAACGATTTTCGACAAACCGTAGCTTTCTTCGGGCAGCTGAGGGTGCTCTTCGTCAATTGGCACGTACTGCGGCTCAAGGTTTTGCCTGGAAAAACAAATGCCGTATGACGATTCACTTGACGCGATGACGGCTTTTTGGATTCCAAGACCAGCAGCTGCTTCAAGGATATTGTAGGTGGTCATGACATTGTTTTCGAACGTCACTTCATTTGGAAAAATGTACGCCTGTGGAATAGCGGCTAAATGAACGACCGCATCCGCCCCTTGCAGCACACCGTACGCTTCGCCTAAATTGGTTAAATCCGCGGTCACATTTTGCGCCTCCGGCTGCGATGGTTTGACGCGGTCTACATTGACGACGTCATAGCCTGCTTGGACAAATTCATAGACGACCGACCGGCCAAGTAAACCGGTGCCGCCTGTGATTACGACTTTTTTCATTTTGCTTCACCCGCTAAAATGGATTCAATTTGAGCCAATTCTTCGTCGGAAAACTCAAGGTTGTTAAGTGCTTTGACGTTTTCTTCAATTTGACTTACTTTGCTTGCGCCGATTAAGGCTGATGTAACACGGCCGCCGCGCAGTACCCACGCGAGCGACATTTGGGCTAAAGACTGGCCGCGTTCTGCCGCTGCATCATTAAGTGCGCGGATTTGCGCCCGTACGTTATCGTTAATTCGCTCTTCCTGCAAGGCGCCGGTTTCTTTCGCGGCACGGGAATCCTTTGGTACATCGTTCAAATATTTATTTGTTAAAAGTCCTTGTGCAAGCGGGCAGAAGGCGATCGAGCCAACGCCGTTTTCATCAAGCACATCCTGCAGACCTTCTTCAATCCAGCGTTCAAACATCGAGTACGACGGCTGGTGAATTAAAATGGGCGTACCGAGTTCTTTCGCAATTTTCACTGCTTGGGCTGTCTGCTCGGCTGAGTAGCTGGAAATACCGATGTAAAGTGCTTTGCCTTGACGGACGAATAAATCAAGTGCGCCAATGGTTTCTTCAAGCGGCGTATCCGGGTCCGGACGGTGTGAATAAAAAATATCGACATAATCGAGGTTCATCCGCTTTAAGCTTTGATCGAGGCTCGCGGTTAAATATTTTTTCGAGCCCCATTCTCCGTATGGTCCTTCCCACATGTAGTAGCCTGCTTTGGATGAAATAATCATTTCGTCGCGATACGGGGCAAAATCAGTGCGCATCATGTCGCCAAACATCGATTCCGCAGAACCTGCCGGCGGGCCGTAGTTATTCGCGAGATCAAAGTGGGTAATGCCAAGGTCAAATGCGCGGCGCAGCATCGCACGGCCATTTTCAACCGTGTCAACACCGCCAAAATTGTGCCAGAGGCCAAGAGAGATTGCAGGCAGCAAAAGCCCCGATTTTCCGGTTCTGCGGTACTGCATATTGCCTTTATATCGGTCAGGATTGGCTGAGTACATCATAGGACATCTCCTTTGTATGTAAGTCTGCATTAATTGTACCGCTTTCATTTTTGAAAGAAAAGTAGTGAAATTTTTAAAAGGTAGTATGATATTCTATAGATACTATAAAAAAGATAGTAAGGGGGACCTGGATTGAAAAACAAAGAAATCGTCATTGAATGTTCAATTGAAAAAGCATTAAACATTATCGGATCGAAGTGGTCATTTTTAATTTTACGAGAATTGTTTTGCGGTACAAAGCGGTTTGGGGAGCTTGAGCGGGCCGTCCAGGGCATTAGCCCAAAAGCATTGACGGACACGCTTCGTCACATGGAGGCGAATGATATCGTCGTCCGGGACGTGTATCCGACGGTGCCGCTTCGGGTTGAATACACGTTGACCGAAAAAGGGCAGGATTTTCATAAAATTATTAAAGAAATGAAGATTTGGGGATCGAAGTGGGGAGGATGATTGAGGCGGAAGCGACTGAGCTAACGCCGATAAAATGTGCCCAGCGCCGGAATCCATGCTGCTAACAGCGTTATAGGAAAATACCAGCGTTAGTCGGGATGATACCGGCGATAAAATCAATATACCGATGATAAAGCGCCTAAAAAGCAGTCTCAGTGATAAGCCGAGGCTGCTTTTCGTCGTTATTCTTTCATTTTTTCGGGCAGATTCTGAATGGACTGAATGACGCCATCGAGTTTTGTTTCAATCCGATACAGCAGATAAAATGTGACCGCAATCGGAAAACCAACGTCTTGAATAAGCGGCAAAATCGTTTCCATAAAGCAATCCCTCCTTTCTAATTGTTATATACAGTGAATGGTCTGAAATCGAAACTGGACCGGGCAGATTAGACAGTAGTCCACCGAACAAAATAAGTACGGTAATGCCGGTGAAAAAACGTCCTTTAAGTGTCGCCGGCATCCAGCTATACACTCGTGAATCCAGCTTCATATTTTTCTCCTCCGCCGCGTTTTTCTGTTTACTGTAGCGAATTTACGGAAACGGTATCGATTTTTCTTCTTTTTCTATATATAAAAAATAAAAGGAGTTTTCCTCATGTCTAAATTGATTTTTAACGATCGTCCGCTGCTTATTTCACCAAAACTCGCGACTGAAATCGGGTTAAACGAAACGATTATTTTGCAGCAAATCCACTATTGGGTCGACAAAAAGAAACATGTAGTTGAAGGGAAAAGCTGGGTGTACAATACATATGAAGAATGGCAGAAGCAGTTTCCTTTTTGGAGTGTAACGACGATTACCTGGGCGCTGAAAAGCCTGGAGAAGCAGGGGCTTATTTTAACTGGCAACTTCAATACAATGGCATTTGATAAAACGAAATGGTACGCAATTCAATACGACGCAATCGGTCAATTTGACCGGACGAATGAGCCAGAACGAATAAAAGATGCGGTCGCATTGGACAGCCCTATACCAGAGAGAAACAAACAAAAGACTTTAACAGTAGATTTTTCTTTATCGGAACGCGCCAAATTTGAACAGTCACTTGGAAAAGAAAAGGTCAACGAAGCGATTGATATTGCGAAAGCAAAAGGGATTACCACATGGGCATACATACGCAAAATTTTGCGCAATTGGGAAAACGATCGTCAGCGCACAAAAAAACCATTCCGGCAAGAAAAGCTGCCGGAATGGTTTAAAAAACAAGAAACAATGGAAGTGCTGGATGTGAATTTTGAAAAAGACCGTGAAGCGTTAAAGCGGGAACTCGTCGCACGCCTCAAGCAAGAGGTCAACAATGTGGACCGCCCGGACACTTTCTGATAAGCCTTCACGTTCAATGCCAAGCTTCATTTGCAGCAGGCAGCCAGGATTTGCGGTCACAATCGTATGCGCGTTTGTTGCTTTTGCTTTGTCCATTTTATGATCCAAAATCTGCATCGACATGTCGCTTTCGACAATGTTGTAGATGCCGGCGGACCCGCAGCACGAGTCGGCATTGTCCATTTCACGGTACTCTGCGCCCGTGATCGACTGCATTAACACACGCGGGGCGATATGGGTGTGCATGACGTTGCGCAAATGACACGAATCCTGATACGTAATGACCTGTGGATTTACATTTAGCCCAACGCGTTCATGGAAATTCAGTTCAAACAAAATTTGCGTAATGTCTTTTATTTTCGCGGTAAACGCTTTGGCGCGTTCGCTGTAGTCAGGATCGTCTTTTAGGAGATGATCGTAGTCGATTAAAAATGCTCCGCAGCCGCCGGCGTTTGTAATGATATAGTCCGCATTTGTTTGTTCAAATGCGTCGATGTTGCGCTTGGCAAGTTCTTTCGCGCCATCCTTTTCGCCGCTGTGGCCGTGAAGCGCGCCGCAGCAATTCTGCCCGTCTGGAATAACAATGTCGCATCCCGCTTTTTGCAGAAGCTTCACGGTGGCGTTGTTGGTACCCAAAAACATCGTATCCATTAAGCAGCCGGAGAAAAAGGCGACTGTTGCTTTTTTTTCAGCCAGTGCAGTAAAAGAACGCCCACGCTTTTTCATGTCGCTTCGCTTCGGTACAGCAGGAAGGGCGCGCTCCATCGCCTGCATGCTATCTGGAAACAGCTTCATAAAGCCGAGTTTTCGCGCTGTTTTTTGCAAGCCGCTCCGCTGGTAAATGCCGAGCAGGGTAACCGCGTGTTCCATCCGGTTTTGGTGTGGGAACAAGCCTTCAAACACCGTTTTACGGATTGCTTTTGTTGCCGGCTTAAATTCGTTGTGATCGGCAAAAATATCGCGTGCTTCCTCCAAAAGGTGCCCGTAATTCACGCCGGCCGGGCAAACGGGCTCACATGCCCGGCAGCCGAGGCATAAGTTCAGTGACCGTTCAACTTCCTCGTCCGGTGCGATCAGCCCATCATGGACCGCTTTCATCAGTGCGATTCGTCCGCGCGGCGACTGGCTTTCATCAAAGCCTGTTTCGATGTACGTCGGACAAGAGGGGAGGCAGAAGCCGCACCGCATGCAGTTGAGGAGCTCGCCTTCGTCCATCCGCAGACTGAATTGTTCTTGAATCGTTCGTTCTCGTGCTGTCATCGTTGTCATTGTGTCACCACCACCCGTTTTCTCGTTTCTTTTGCAAACATTTTGCCCGGATTCATGATGTTGTCAGGATCAAACGAATGCTTGATTGCTTTCATAATGGCGATGCCTTCGGGACCCATTTTCCATTCCAAGTACGGCGCTTTCATCATGCCGACACCGTGCTCGCCGGTAATCGTGCCGCCGAGTTCAATCGCTTTCGAAAAAATATCCGCAAATGCCGCCTCGACCCGTTCCATTTCGTCATGGTCGCGTGCGTCGGTCGGGCACGTCGGATGCAGGTTTCCGTCGCCGGCATGGCCGAACGTGGCAATGCGCACATTATGTTTTTCTGCAATCTCATTGATCGCTTTCACCATGTTGACGATTTCCGAACGCGGCACGGTAGCATCTTCTAAAATTGTTGTCGGCTTCAGCCGGGCGAGAGCGGAAAGAGCGGCTCGTCTTGCGGTTGTGAGCGCCAGCGCTTCCGCTTCGGTTGCCGCAATCTGTACCGAAACGGCCTGCTCACGTGTGCAGATTTCCGCCATCTTTTCCATATCACGGGCAACGATTTCAGGAGGGCCGTCTTGTTCAATGAGCAGCACAGCTTCAACATCCGTCGGTAAGCCGATTTGGGCAAAATCTTCAACCGCAATGAGCGTCGGCCGGTCTAAAAATTCAAGCGTTGCCGGAATGATTTTCGCCGCGATGATTTCACTGACGGACTTTGCCGCCGCGTCCATGCTGTTATACAGAGCCAGCATCGTTTGTTTCGTTTCCGGCATCGGAATAAGCTTCAACGTCGCTTCTGTAATGATGGCAAGTGTGCCTTCCGATCCGACAAGCAGCCTTGTTAAATCGTAGCCGGCTACATCTTTTGCGAGCTTGCCGCCGGTCCGGATAATGTCGCCATTCGGCAGGACCGCCTGGAGCGCCATCACGTAATCACGCGTCACCCCGTATTTTAAGCCGCGCAGGCCGCCGGAATTTTCGTTAATGTTGCCGCCGATTGTCGAAATTTTCATCGAGCTCGGATCCGGCGGGTAAAACAAGCCTTTTTGTTCCACGGCTTTGATCATGTCGAGCGTAACGACACCGGGCTGCACGGTCACGGTTAAATTTTCTTCATCAATTTCTAAAATATGGTTCATATGTTTAAACAGAAGAACGATGCCGCCTTCAGACGGAACAGTGCCTGCGGCAAGGTTGGTGCCGGAGCCGCGCGGAACAATCGGGATTTTTTGCTCGCGGCAAACGGTTACAATTTGTGACACTTCCTCCGTATTGCGCGGCGCGATAACGGCGTCCGGCATCGACTGGAAGTTCGGTGTTGCATCGTATGAATACACAAGCCGGCCGGCGGATGAAGTGATCACATTTTCCTCGCCGACGATCGTTTTAAACGTGTTCATTGTTTGAGTAGAAATCATCGTGTTCGCTCCTTTTTTTCTATCATAAGGGCTTTTTATAGTGATTCCTATAGAGAAAGATGAGAAAAAAGGGCTTTTTCTTTGATTTATTTTGTATGTTCATCTAAAAAATTTAGCGCAAGGTACGTCGAGAAAGCCTCTTCCGTTTTCCGAACGTCCTGCTTAGTCAACTCCTGCCATTTTTTCAGCCGGTAATGAAGCGTGTTAATGTGAATGTTTAATGTTTCTGCCGTTTGTTTCAGCGACATATTTTGATCAAAAAAAGTCCGTACAGTGTGAATTAATTCATCATGTCCATCCGCTTTCTGCAAAATCCGTTTAACAAACTCCGCTTTTGTTTCAGGGCGGATGTCATGGAGGCAAAGGGAAAGGCGGAGGTCTTGTTCATACATAATACAGCCAGGTTTCGCTGCAAGAAGCGCCCGCTCTGCCTGAGTAAATCCGATCGCTGCTGCTTCAGGCGTTACAATTTGCCCAACCCCGATCCGTCCGCCGGTGAATCGGAGTAATTTATCCAGCTTAAACGGAAGCACTGCCGCATCATCATGAACAGTATGAACGAGGAGGATGCGGTCGTGACCACGGTGGATAAAAAAATCCAGTCCGCGCCCATCATCCCATAAACGTGTCAGCTCGGTCACACTGCTGTATGTAAAAGAGGAATTGATCAAAATAAACTGCTTGTCCCGCATAAGGTCCACTCCGAAAATAGCCGCCCGCTCACGTAAAGGCGGCGACAGTTCATCCGCTTTCAGCCAGTCATACACAAACGATTCCAGCCCGCGCATACGCCACTGCCGCTCTTCAGAATAGTAGCTTTCCTGCACCAACAGCTCGGTCATTTTCCGCAGAAGCTCCCCATATGGCAAAATGGTCTCCGGATCACCGGTAATGCCGATGACGCCAATGACGCGCTTATCAAAAAAAATCGGCAGGTTGAGTCCGTTTTTGACTCCTTTCAGCCGTTTTTCATCTTCCTTATAAATAATCATTGTCCGGCGTTCTTTTGCACAAAGCAGCGCGCCCTCATGAAACGTGCCGACGCGCGATTCATCGGAGCTGGCGATAATGATGCCGTCGATCGATACGATAATGATGTCTTCATCAATAAACTTTTTCACATCTGTAATGATGTTCCGGGCCAAAAACGTTGAAAGCATGTGCTCACCTGCTTTTTCTTCCTAGTGTAGCACACCGAAATGTTCAAAAGAAAAGGAGGAGGAAAAAGCAGTGTCATCATGTTTTGCCAAATATGCGAAAGGTGCTTCGTATCGTTTAGGCGTAAAAACCAGTCTTCTCTTGTTCGAGGGCTGCTTTCAGTCATAACCATTGGTTTCTTTAACGATTGTGCCGGCAAACGCATTATGTGGGAGTTGAGTGCCACTTTGCGCTTTAAAGCGATCCCGGTCCTTGAAATAAACAAGTCCGCTGACGGAATCGCGATATAGAATGCGCTTGATAATCTGGCTGGAGGTCGGCGCCGATCCGTCTTCCCTTTCAAGGACAATCCCCATTTTTTGTCGCCTGTTGTCTGCCCGGTCTTACGCAGCTGAATCCCCACGTTATCATCATGGGGATGATGACAGAAGAGAAAAACTCGCTTTTGGCCTGTTCTCTCCATTTTTCAAAACAAAAAACACATGCTGATTCATAAAAAAAGTGTCCCGCCGGGAGCGGAACACCTTGATTACATGCGCCGGTTTTCGACGCTTTTCATTCGGTTTTGGTCGTCTGGCTCGCGGTTCTTGTCTTTTTGTCGCTCGTTCGCCTCGATTTGCATTTGCTGTGTGTTCTTCACGAATTTTTCATCGTACTGTTTATCATTCATAGAGATCACCCCTTTTGAAAAGTGTCCCCGTTTCCTGAGATCGTATGCGCAATGCTCCGGCCGTTCTGAATGCAGGCGCCGATGCCGACGCCGAAGTAGGAACAGCCAGCCAGATGCACGTTTGGCGAGCGCTCCTTCATTTTGCCGGCAAGCCCTGCTACTGCCTGCCCATGGCCTAAATGGTAATTTGGCATAAGGTTCGTCCATCTTGTTACTTCAATGGTAATGGGTCTTTTGGCAATCCCAAGGCTTTTTCCTAAATCCAGCAGCGCCGCTTTTGTCAGTTCAGCTTCATTCAGGCCGGCAACTGTTTCGTAATGCGGGTTAGAGCTTTTGTAAAAAAGCCGCACGAGGAGGCGCCGGTCTGCTGATGTATGGGTCCATTTCCGACTTGTCCATGTGCACGCATCACACGTCAAATCCGTCCCGTCTGTGACAATAAACCCGGTCCCATCTGCCGGCAGGCGTTCATCCGGTATATCAAAGCCGAGGTACACACTGATGAGCGATGAATTTTTCAATTCGCTAAACTGTTCATCAAGCACTGGATCGGCCATTATTTTTTGGGCCGCGTCATGCGGCACAGCGAGCACAATGTCATCCGCTTCAATGGTTTCGCCTGAACTGAGTGTCACGCCCTGTCCGGACACGTTCGTTACTGCCGTGTCCTTTAAAATGCGCGCACCGGGTGATTTTTCTTCAAGACGGTCAATCAGTACCGCAAGTCCGCCATTAAATGAAATAAATTTCTTGCGCGCTTTGTCGCCGAGAAACGTTTCTTTGTTTGCCGAAAAGCCTTTAATAATGCTGCCGTATTCGTTTTTGTAGTCAAGCAAGTAGGGCAGTGTTGACTTCATCGTCAGCTGATCAAGCCTGCCGGAGTAAACACCGGAGAGAACGGGAGCGATTTGCTTTTCGACGATCTCGCGGCCCAAATAATACGTTAAAAAATCGCCAACGGAATCATCCGGTCCAAACGGATTGTCCGTTTTTTCAAAGTCATTCAGCGCTTCTTGTTTCGCTTGGTCAGAAATGATCGTGCTTTCATTCAGTGATTCCACGCTTGTTGGAATGCCAAACACGGTTTCTTCCGGTATTTTGTGAAGCATGTTATTCGTATACAAGTACGACACGCCCGTTTCGTTATAAACAAGTTTGTCCATCAACCCGAGTTCCTCGACGAGGGGCAGTACGCCAGCATTCCGGGCGACGATTGAATCTGCACCCGCTTCAATTGTAAAGCCATCCTGTGTTATCGTCCGGATTTTGCCGCCAAGCTGTTCGTTTCTTTCCACAAGTACGATGTTCCAGTCCGGATGTTGATTAGTCAGATGGTACATAGCGGTCATACCGGTAATGCCGCCGCCAATGATAACAACTGTTTTCATAAGTTCATCTCCTTAGGAAGATGATAGCACTTTTTCGATGGAAGCCCTCAATTCAATTTCGACATTTCCTTTAACAGCGCGGCTGATCATGCAGGATGTCTCTGCTTTTTCCACCAGTTTGTGCGCTTTTTGAAGGTCTTTTTCGGTCGCATCCGCTTTTAATACAATGCGAGGCTTGTGAATAATTTTTTGATATGTGATAACGCCATTTGTCACATCCACCATACCTTCTGATGTCATTGTGAGTGACTCTTTTTGCAAATTATTTCGTTCCATCATGGCGGCGAGTGTAATAATGTAGCATGTTGCCGCTGCCCCGAGCAACATTTCATCCGGATTCGTCCCGATGCCGGGACCGTTCATTTCAGACGGAATCGACACCGTCGTGTTTAAATTTCCCGCGTTAATCGTGCCGGTATCATTGCGGCCGCCGGGCCAGTCGGCATGTAAGGTGAAAATATGCTCCGCCATTTTGAACCATCTCCTTTTTGTACAGTGTAAATCATTTCAGGAAAAATAACAGATAAGACGTTTTCATTTCCTTTTTATGTTATATTTTCATTGATTAGCGTCAGTCTCCGGGCGCTTTAACGTAGTGAGAGACTGACATGCGAAAAGGCGGCGCACAAAGTGGGGAAATGGATTTTTGCTTTTTATGTGCTTAACAGGATGTGCAAACAGCAATCAGGCAGAATTTGACGGTGAATTTGGGCGGGAAAAACAAGCGGCGTGGGATTTTTTGCAGGAACAGGATTGGACTGTGAGAGCGGAAAAGATGGCCACTGTGAATGTGAAAAAAGAGGTACAGGACGTGGAATGGGTTCGTTCGTCTAATTCAAAAGAGTGGGTGGCAGTGTCGTTTGCGGATGAAAAACCAAGTGTAATAAGTGTACCTGTCATCCTTGTTGATCCAGAAATGAAAGAAGTCGTCGGATATATACCAGGAGAGTGATAATTATGATCTTAGTGAGCTCGTGCCTTGCGGGAATGAAGGTGCGATATAACGGGACGGATCGGCTTGATGAACGCATTCACAAGCTGGTCGAAGAGAAAAAAGCGGTGATGGTCTGTCCCGAACTTCTGGGCGGATTTCAGACACCGAGGCCGCCGGCGGAAATTATCGGAGGAACGGGGGATGATGTGCTGGACGGACAGGCAAAAGTGGTCGATCAGTTTGGCTGTGACGTAACGGATATGTATGTTTCTGGTGCGGAGGAAACACTCAAGATTGCACGCGAAAACGGCGCGACGACTGTTATTTTAAAAGAAAACAGCCCGTCGTGCGGCAGTGGCTTTATTTATAACGGCACCTTTTCAGGAGAAAAAATCACCGGAGCCGGCGTAACGACGGCGCTGTTGCGGCGGCATGGAATTAAGGTTGTGTCGGAAGACGAATTTTTGGCGTGAGCGAGCACAAATTTTTCTGAATGGACACAAAATCGTGATAACTGGACAAAATGAGGTGTGGATGGACAATAAAAAGAGGAGAATTTACAAGAAGAGCAGGGAAGCAGCGGTGTTGTCTTAATTTCTATTTATGGAAAGTAAAAATGAGATCATTGGGGCAGCGGGCGTGTTAGATGAATAACACCCAGTTTATTTTCCTTAAATAGGAAAGGAGAATTGATTGAAAAGGGAGTCATTGCAAAATGAAAAAAAGAACTGCAGCACTCATCATGCTATTTTTTCTGGCCGGTTGTTCGGATCAAACGGGGAAGAACAGTATTATTTGGCACTTTTAGAAGGATGACGGGCTTGACAGGGTCAAATCAACAGGTGCTGAACTGATAAGGGAGGAAACAGATTGAACCGGATTATTGGGACATACGAAACGAACGGCCATGTAACAGAGTATTCGATTATTGGCGACGGGACACCGGTGCTGGTGATGCATGGCGGACACTCCAATTGCTATGAGGAGTTTGGCTACCGGCATTTGCTCGATCACGGGTTCAAAATCATCACGCCGTCGCGGGCGGGATATGGTATGACGACAACAGCTTCCCTTCATGACGCGGTCTGCCGGTATGTGGAGCTGCTGGATCATTTGCAGGTGGACCGTGTGCATCTAATTGGGATGTCCGCCGGAGGGACGAGTGCAATCAAGCTGGCTGCGTTATTTCCAGAAAGAATCAACACTATGACGCTGCAAAGCGCGGTGGTCGGCCGGTGGCTGACAGCGGAACACACAGAATACAAAACGGCACAAGTAATATTTCGGTTTCCTATTGAACGATGGACATGGAGGCTTCTATCAACTTTTGGAAATTGTAGTCCGCGCTTATCATTTAAGCCGATGTTTTCTTCTTTAAGCACACTGCCTTATGAGCAGGCGCAGCATTTAATTTGGGAAGAAGATATTGAAGAGATTCGGAAAATGAATAACCGTCAGCGGTCCGGCAAAGGCTTTTTACTCGATTTGAAAAATTCAGCGCTTCTGCAGAAAGAGGACTTAGCCCGTGTACAGTGCCCGACACTCATCCAGGCAAGCTTGAATGACCGTTCTGTTTCCAATGCGCATGCTTATTTTGCTAAAACTCATATTTCTTCTGCCTCGCTAAAATTTTACAATACGTGGGGGCATTTAATCTGGTTGGGTGAAGGATCGGACAAAGTGAGCAAGGATCTTATTTCTTTTTTACAAGCAGATGATGAAAGGGGTGCTTCACGCTGAATATAATAAAGAATCTTTCCATCGCCAATCATGAAGTGCCGGATTTGCGTGAAAGAATCGGCTGGGACCGACGTGACCAGGACTATCCGATTCTTTTTGAACGCTGTTATTTTTGGGCGGGTGCCCGTTGCGCCAGCGGGAAACTCATTGCATTCGGGTACGTGTGTGGCATGGGACTCCAGCACGGATACATGGAAGACATTCTTGTTCATCCCGATTTTCAGGGAAAAGGAATGGGGAAAATGCTGGTGAAGCACCTGCTGGAAGAAGCCGGACTATTTGGGGTGGAAATCGTTACCCTGACATTCGAAAATGAAAAAGCTTCGTTTTATAAAAAATGCGGATTTGAGATGAGTGGCGGGGGCGTATGGCGTAAATAAAAAAGCGGGGGATGGGTATGCGAAAAAAGCGACGGATGGAACAGGAAATGATGGATCTTCTTTTAGGTTTTGCCGTGAAGGATGAGCGGGTGCGCCTGATGGGGATAAATGGCTCGCGTGTGAACCCGAATGCGCCAAATGACGAATTTCAGGAATATAACATCGTTTATGAGGTCATAGACATGGAATCATTTTTACATAACCCGGACTGGATCGATGTGTTTGGGAAGCAGCTCATGATGCAGACGCCGAAAAACATGACACTCTTCCCACCGCAGCTCGGCGGCCGTAATGCTGTTTGCTGATGGAAAACCGCATCGATTTGACGCTTATGCGACTGTCAGACATCGAACACTATGCGAAAGAAGATTCTCGCTATTTTGCTGGATAAAGATGAGCGAATCTCAGTCATGCCGAGGCCCTCAAACCTTGATTACGGGGTGAAAAAGCCGTCTGCCTCTTTTTAGGAGGACTGCTGCAACGAGTTTCGGTGGATCACAAGCTATGTGGCAAAAGGTTTAGCGCGCGGAGAAAGCGAAGACGTGTGGCGGGCGCTGGTTGCCATGTGCGATTTGTTCCGTCAGACCGCGGTTCGGGTGGCGGATCGTTTTTCATTTTCGTGCCCTTATGAAGATGACCGGCGCATCACGGGCTACTAAAGAAATGGACGGTCCGTAAAGAGAGGGGGAGAAAAAAGATGCGTGTTGCGAAATGGCTTGTTTTTATCGTATATGTACTTGTTATGACGAAATTTATTTTATTAAAGCACATTCCTTCGCAAAACATATGGCAGATGGTGGATATGAGTCAAATCGCTTTCAGATGGCAGTCGGCAAATCTGATACCATTTCGAACGATTGAATTGTATCTCGCTCCATCACCATTAAATCCAGCTATACGGATGCAAAACTTAGCCGGAAATGTCCTGCTTTTTATTCCGTTTGGCGTTCTGCTGCCGCTTTTTATTCATCGCTTCCATAGCATTATCCGTACGACCGTGGGGTCTGCTGCGTTCAGCCTTTTTTATGAAGTGGTTCAGCTTCTATTTGGACTCGGCAGCTTCGATGTGGATGATGTGCTGCTGAATACAATCGGAGGCATGATCGGATATGTTTTGTTTTATGCATGGAGAATAGCAGGAAGGAGCCAAAAATGAAAAAAAGATAGCTGTTTTTTTTATGTCTGTTCATTGTTTTAGCGGGATGCCAGTCGCCAGACAGCCAGCTGACCGAAAAAGCGCAGATTCAGGGACGGCTCCAATCGGAAAACGAAGTAACCGTTATAGCTTAAAAAGAGGGATATAACACGGATGCGGAGACCAGTCATTTCATTAATCTCTTTTTGTGTGTTTAAAAACGGATTCTGTCACTGTTTCGGAAGAAGTCCCTTTACTTTTTGCTCCAGAAGAATGGAAAATTCGGTTAACAGGCGTATTATTTTCACTGATTTAGTGATGAAATTACAGAAAACGAGGGTGGGGTTATGAACATCTTTGTTGCTCTTTCTTAAAAGCATCCGGTTTTATACGCCTAACCTGCTTTTTATTGTATAAAAATTGGTTGTATTTCAAAAAATATTAGTTGATATCCACATAGAGTGGATGGAGAGGAGCAAAAACATGCCGTATTTGATTCTTGCGATGATTATTGGGATCACTGGGTTTTTAATTATCAGAGCTGTTAAAAAGAAAAACAACTCCAAATCGCACAACGACATCAAGCTCGACCGTCCGTTTGATTCGAAATTGGATGCACCGGAATCAGGTACGAAACATTCTATACAATCTGAAGCAAAGCAAGATGATGAACATGCAAAGCGCTTTTAAAGAAATAAACCGCTTGGGCAAAAAATAAAGAATGATCATCATATTAAATATCACAATTTTTTTGTAAGGAAAGCTTGCATAAATAATAACGGCTGTCTCGCAATGGACAGCCGTTATTCATTAAGAAAGTAAATAATTCCCGTCCGGGACAGCTGAAAAGGTTGTCCGCCACTCAGCCAGTTCATCCGGTGTCATTGGCTTGGCATAGTAGTAGCCCTGAATCGTCAGGGAACGTGCTGTCGTCACAAGAAAAAGAACTTGTTCAGCCGTCTCGACGCCTTCGATGACAATATCCAAATTTAACGACTGGCCGAGCGTAATGATGGCGTCTAAGATCGCTGAATCTTTTTCAGATTGCGGAACCCCATCGACGAACGATTTATCGATTTTTAACGTCGTAATCGGCATTTGCCGCAAAAAAGAAAGCGATGAAATCCCTGTGCCGAAATCGTCGAGTGCAACAGAAAACCCTTGTTCCCGAAATAAGCTGATCGCCCGAATCGCACTTTCCGAAGACTGAACGACACTCGTCTCGGTCAGTTCGAGTTCAATCTGGCGTGGATCAACATGGTAATAGTCGAGCGTTTTCTTTAAAACAGCGAGCAGGCGTGATGATGTTATATATTCGCCTGGAATATTAACCGCCACTTTTTGACTGTGTTTCCCACTTTTTCCCCATTCACTAATTTGCCGGGCCACACGGTCAATGACCCAATCGGTCACGTCATCAATGCGATGATGCTGTTCCAGAATCGGAATGAAAATCTCAGGCGACAGCAAGCCGTAAACCGGATGACGCCAGCGAATGAGAGCTTCAAAGCCGTTTAACCGATAAGAATCAGCGGAAATTTTCGGCTGATACACAAGAAACAATTCATCTTCTTTCATTGCACGATCGAGACTCTTTAAAACTTCCTGCTCAAATGAAAACGTGTGAACAGCCGGGTCATACGAAATGACATGATTTGCATACGCCGTTAAAGGATGTTCCAAAACCGCCATGGTGTTCGCATACAGCTGGTCATGCGTATCTGCTCCTTCTATAAAGGAAATGGCACATACAGACGATAAATCAATCCACTTTTCCTCCACTAAAAAAGGTTTCCTCCATTTAAGAGTGATCGCCTCCATTGCCTGCCGGAAAATATCCGGCTCTACTCCTTCGGCAAGAAACGCAAACCGGTTGCCTTCAATTCGGTACAAATCCGTAAAACCAGGATGAGCTTCCCGCAGTTCACAAGCAATTCGCTGAATAACGCGGTCGCCAAACGCATATCCGTATCCACTGTTCATTTTTTCGAAATTGTGGAAATGCCAAATGGCCAGATTGCGGCTTTCGGACGGTTTGTTTAGTATCTTTTCAAATTGACGCCGGTTTGGCAGACCGGTAAGCCCGTCAAAATAACTCATCCTGTAGTCAATATAACGGTCCATGATACTTGAAAATAGCAAAGCACTAAGCAATAAGAACATCCCGATCGAAACCAGTGTGGTCAGCATCGCCATATCCGTGTGACTCACATGACCTTTCATGAGAGAATCAGGTGACGCGTAAAAAGACATTGCTGCCATGCCGGTATAATGCATGCTTGAAATGGCGGTTCCCATCAAAAGAGCGGTGACAATTTGGATACGCCTTTTTTCCATAAGCCGCTGCAAATTCGAAAAAATGTACAACGCAACAAAAGAAACGAGGATCGCAATTGCGATCGACAAAAGAAAGAGCCATATATTGTACATGTACACTGCTTCCATTAACATTGCAGCCATTCCCAAATAGTGCATCAGCGCAATGCCAAAGCCCATCATAAGGCCCGCAAATATAAAAGTGGAAAGCGACTGCTTTGGACGGCTCAATGAATAAAAAGCCAGGAAGGAAGCGAAAACAGGGGGGACAATCGATAGAAAGGTCCATATATGGTTATAGCTAATCGCAACTGGAAGCGAAAAAGCGCTCATGCCGATAAAATGCATCGACCAAACACCGAAGCCCATTGCCATCGACGCCAAAATAAGCCAGATCGACCGGTGTAAAAAAGAGTTTCTGCTTACCCGCTTATTCATAGATAGGGCTGTATATGACGCTAAACACGCAATAAAGATCGAAAGCAAAACAAACGGCACCGAATGATGGCCGGAAAGTTCAATGTATCCTGATGGAATAGACGACGTAAACATAGAGATCCCTCGTTTCTACACAATTCGTACTGTTAATATCGGACGACCTTCACGTTCTCTTTAGAACTATAATTGTATTAGAATGAAAAACAGATAAAATAGGACATAAATTGACGCAAATGGACTTGTAGAAATAAACAGATGGAGGAGTAGGAGTATCCGTTGATGGGAGAACTGGGATCATTGATTAAAAAAATGAGAGAATAAAATGTTATTTAAACAAGAGCCGTTAGACCTTCAAAGCATACTCCTTTTTCCAAGTCTAGCGAACTATTTACCGTATTGCCTTTAAATGCTAAAATCAGCTAAACACATCTTAAGATAGGAGATTAGCAGAATTGAATAAATACGCATTTTTCACAGCCACAACTGCCGCAGCCGTCACAGTCGCCAGCTTTTCAGCTCCTGCCTCAGCTTACAGCCTGCCATTTAAAGATGTCGGCCCAAATTATGAGGAAGCTGTTGACTTTTTATATGAAAATGAAGTAATTAAAGGTGTTTCCGCCACTGAATTTGGTACGTATAAAACATTAACACGCGGGGATGCAGCGGTTATTTTGGCTGAAATGCTCTGGCTGGATACAGAAAGTGCGCCGGATGCCGGTTTTAAGGATGTAAACAGCCGGGTCAAAGGGTCTGTGAATGCTTTGAAAGAAGCGGGGATTATTTCCGGGATCACAAAAACAGAATTCAGACCGAACGAACCGCTTAGCCGCGGGGCGATGGCGAAAATTCTTGTATTGTCTTTTGAGTTGCAAGAATACAGTGAGCCTACAGCATTTAAAGATGCGGCCGGCGCGTTTAAGCCTTACATTGAAGCGCTGTATGGAACGGGCGTCACAAACGGTAAAACGTCCACTTTGTATGGAACAGATTTGAACATTACACGCGGCGATTTTGCGAATTTGCTGTATCGTACGTTTATGTTTGTCATCGAAAATTCCTATTATCCGGTTGCTGTTGATGCAACAGTGACATCCGCCACATCTACGCAAATTGTGCTCGAGGAAGCGGCACCGGAAGAATATACACCAAGAGACATTGCGGATATGTTTTACTTCTCTCTTGACTACGGCGATGGAACAGAAAACGATTTTGACCCTACTTCTTTTGCATTGTCCTCTGACCGTAAAACATTAACGATCCGCCATGAAGATTTAACAGGCAAAAAAGGCATCATGCTGATCGATGATTTCGAAACAATTCTTGAAGCGCCGTTTGACTTTACATCGGCAGCGACCACATCAAGCCCGAATGTAGAAGATTCTTTTGAACAGCCGACAGATGTGCCGGCAACAGAAGCAGCGCAATAATTCTAGTGAAAGCACTCCGAGTTATTGGGGTGCTTTTTTAGTTTCAGTAATCCTGCAGGACATTATCAAAACCCATAATTTCTTTTAACAAGAAAAACCCGCTTCCCGTCGCCGGGAAGCGGGTTTTTGTTTTATTTCGTCGCCGCAAAGCGTTCCTGTTCTACTTTCAGCAAATTATTCACTGCGCTGAACAACGCTTTAACGGACGAGTTCATGATATCGGGATCAATGCCGCAGCCCCAGTATACAGTGCCGTTGTCGGATGTAATGCTGACGTATGAGACGGCATTGGCTTGCGAACCAATCGACTGGGCGTGTTCTTTGTATGTTAAATCTTTGTACGAAATACCAAGCTCCGTTTGAAGCGCATTGCTGATGGCATCCAGACGGCCATTGCCGGCGCCGTGCCATTTATTCGTTTCACCGTTTACTTTTACTTGAATCGTTGTTGTCGCTGTATCTTTTCCTTCAAATGTGTAATCTAAAAGCGCAGCAGGTGTGTCGACGTTGACGAATTCCTTCATAAAAATGTCGTGGATTTCATTCGTCATTAATTCTTTCTGACTGCGATCCGAGACGTCTTTCACTTTGTAGCCAAGCGTTTCGCGCATTTTCGGCGGAAGTTCGAAGCCATATGCCTGTTCAAGCAAGTAGCCGATGCCGCCTTTTCCTGACTGGCTGTTAATCCGGATGACTTCGCCTTCGTATTCGCGGCCGATATCTTCCGGATCTACCGGCAAATACGGAACGGTCCAGTGTTTGCGCTCTTCCTGCTCACGCCATTTCATGCCTTTGGCAATCGCATCCTGATGTGAGCCGGAAAATGCCGTAAAAACAAGCTTTCCTGCATATGGCTGGCGGTCCGGAATCGTCATGCGTGTCACGCGCTCATACACTTCCTGAATCGCCGGCAGGTTATCCAAGTTCAGCTTCGGATCAACGCCGTGCGTGTACATATTTAATGCCAACGTAACAATATCGACGTTTCCTGTCCGTTCGCCATTTCCAAACAATGTACCTTCGACGCGATCTGCGCCGGCTAAGATGCCAAGCTCCGCATCCGCAACGCCTGTGCCGCGGTCATTATGCGGATGAAGCGACAAAATAACGTTTTCACGGTACTTCATGTTTTCGCTCATGAATTCGATCTGGCTTGCATACACGTGCGGCATCGACATTGACACCGTCGCCGGCAAGTTGATTATTACTTTATTGTCAGCAGTCGGCTGCCATACGTCAAGGACACTGTTACATACATCAAGTGCAAATTCAATTTCTGTACCGGTAAAGCTTTCCGGCGAGTATTGGAATTTAAAGTTGCCTTCCACTTCCGCTGCGTATTTTTGCAGCATTTTTGCACCGCTTACGGCAATGTCTTTAATTTCTTCTTTGGAACGTCTAAACACTTGCTCGCGCTGTGCCAAAGACGTGGAGTTGTACAAATGAACGACCGCATTTTTTGCGCCGCGAAGCGATTCAAATGTTTTCTCGATAATGTGCTCGCGTGACTGCGTCAACACTTGGATCGTGACATCGTCCGGAATCAAATCCTGCTCAATCAATGTGCGAAGGAATGTATACTCTGTATCGGACGCAGCAGGGAAGCCGACCTCGATTTCTTTAAAGCCGACCTCGACAAGCACCTGGAAATATTCCAACTTTTCTTGAAGGTTCATCGGGATAATAAGCGCCTGGTTGCCATCGCGTAAATCAACGCTGCACCAAGTCGGTGCCTCGGTAATGTATTCTTTCTGTGTCCATTTCAAGCTCGTTGCAGGCGGCATAAAATAATTGCGTGTATATTTCGTCACATTTTTCATCATACTCATCCTTCCATTTTTAAATAAAATAAAAAACGCCCGCCATCTCTATAAAAGAGACGACAGGCGTTAACCTTCCGTGGTACCACTCTTGTTGGCTTATGCATTCGCATAAACCCGCTTAAAGGCTGATTACGGGGCGTCCGTCAAAGCCTAATAATGTTTCAGCTTTGCCGCTCATGGGCGAGTTGGGGAAGCGATTGACTGCCTTTCACCAAAGCGGCAGCTCTCTAAAAACAATCACGATTCCTTAATGCTCCCAGTCGAAGCGTTTCATTGTTGTTTCATTTTTTCCATCGTATTACCGATTGTCGGTTTTGTCAATGTGAATTGCAGAAATTATGCAAAAATTGCTGGAGTGTACTGGATCTAAGGACCAAACGAAACTGTTGTCCCTACTGAAAAAGTAAACAAAATTAAAAGAGCATCCGCTGAACAGGCAGATGAACATTGAATCAAAACTCAAAACCATGCCTGAATTGAAAGCGATTCCCTGCTGTTAAGAAATTTGCGTGTTCTTTAAATCTTTTTCATCCACTTTACTCCATACGTTCATTTTTAAAACGGAAGATTTGTTTAAAAACCGACCTCTCCGGACATAATGATCTCAACATATAAAGAGAGGTAATGGCTGCTATGGTTCCTTTTTTTAAGCGAAAAAAACAATCAAACAAAGGCAAAAGGCAAGAAAGAGACAGCTCAGGTTCGTCAAAGAATAGCGCTGAAGAAAAGGATTTTATTGGAAGTTCTCTCGCTGCCAATGTTGATAAAATCAGACAAAAAACGGGGTACAGCTCAGATCTCGTCATCCGGTTAATAAACATTGGACCCCAATCTGAAATTAAAATAGCTGTTTTGTATGTAAAAGGCATGGTTGACAGTCAATCTATAAATGATTTTTTGATTGAGCAGATAATGAAAAACAAAGCGTTACAAGAAAAGATTATGCCAAATGAAGCTTTAGACATTATTACCGAAGAGGCAGTGGCTCTTGGCGGTGTCAAATCAGTACAAGATTGGGAGGAATTATTCACTGTCTTGATGGCAGGTAATACGATCCTTCTCATCGATGGGATCAATAAAGCACTCAGTGCCAGTACCCAGGGCGGGGCAAGACGTTCCGTTCAGGAATCAACCACAAATGTTTCAGTCCGTGGGTCAAAAGAAGCATTTACTGAATCAATCGAGACGAATACAGCGATGGTACGCCGGATCATCAACAATCCAAATTTATGGACGGAATCCATGAAGATCGGCAAAATGACTAAAACAGAAGTATCCATTATGTATATAAATGGCATTGCGAAGAATGAAATCGTCGAAGAAGTCCGCAAGCGATTAAAAAGAATTAATATTGATGGCATTCTTGAATCGGGTTATATTGAACAGCTGATTGAAGATCAGACACTGACCACATTCCCAACCGTTCATCATACCGAAAGGCCAGATTGTGTCGCGGGCAATCTTCTCGAGGGCAGGATTGCCATTTTAGTAAATGGGACTCCATTTGTGCTGCTGGTACCGGCATTATTTATTGATTTTTTTCAATCCGTTGAAGATTATTATGAACGTTTTGATATTTCGACAGCCCTTCGCTTTTTGCGTACAGTTACCTTCTTGATATCGCTTATCGCACCTGCCGTTTATATTGCAGCTACAACCTTTCACCAGGAGATGATCCCAACGCAGCTTGCCATTATTATTGCGGCACAGCGGGAATCAGTGCCTTTTCCTGCTTTTGTTGAAGCACTCATAATGGAAGTAACATTTGAAATATTACGAGAAGCAGGGATCCGGATGCCAAAAGCGATTGGCTCGACCGTATCCATTGTAGGAGCGCTTGTCATTGGGCAGGCGGCTGTACAGGCTGGCATTGTTTCACCCGCCATGGTCATTATCGTCTCGATGACAGCCATTGCCAGTTTTGCAACTCCTTCTTATGCGGTAGCGATCTCCGCCCGGTTGGTCAGGTTCGTATTTATGATCAGTGCGGCAACGTTTGGTTTTTATGGAATTATTCTGGCGTTTATCATGCTGACCGTCCATTTATGCAGTCTGCGTTCCTTCGGTGTACCGTATATGTCACCGCTCGCACCGTTTATTCCAGGTGAAGCGGGCGATACTATCTTACGAAAACCGATTTGGGCTTACAGCAAAAGACCACATTTGATCAGCGGTGAAAATAAGGTCAGCGAAGGCAAGCATCAGAAGCCAGGGCCCCCAGGACCTCGCAACATGACCAATCATTACACGGAAAAAGGTGAATAAATTGAATCGCAAAGCGATGTTTCTTTTTTTCATAATGATAAGCACAGTATTCATATCGGGGTGTTGGAGTCAGAAGGAATTAAATGAGCTGGCGATTATATCAGCCATGGCCATTGATAAAAATGAAGATGGAAAATACGTTAAGACCATTCAGTTTGTTAATCCGGGAAATGTAGCCGGGGGGCTTCAGGGGGGCGGGGGCGGTCAAGGACCGGCCGTTACTGTTTATACTGCGACAGGGGACACGATACTTGAGGCGCATATTAACGCATCCGCCAAAGTTTCACGAAGATTGTACCACGCTCATGCAAATCTGTTGGTGATCAGTGAAGAGGTGGCAAGAGAGGAAGGGATCGATGGGATTATAGACGCCTTTGAGCGCGACCCGGAAGTCCGGACAGAGTCAAAGATCGTGATTGCCCGTGATGCAAAAGCGGGGGATATTGTTAAATCTTTGACATCCATTGATAAAGTTCCATCGGAGAAAGTGAATAAAACATTGCTCGTTACGGAACGGGCAAGGGGAGAAAACATTGTTGTCAGCATTCAGGATTTTATTTCGGTCAGCGCTTCTCTCGGGAGAGAACCAGTCATCAGCGGATTTCGTATAAAAGGAGAACCCGAAAAGGGGAAAAAGATGGAGAATGTTCAGCAATCTGAGCTCGATGCTACGCTTGAAGCAAGCGGACTGGCTGTTTTTAAAGAAGAAAAGTTAATCGACTGGTATGAAGGTGATTTGGCAAAAGGGACGATGTGGATTCTTGATAAAATTCAACAAACAGACGTAAAAGTGAGCTGGAAAGGGAAGAAAAATGCCGTTGTTTATAACGTCATCCGGCAAAAAACAAATGTCTCGGCTGATACTAAAAATACGTACCCTGAAATGACGATTCATGTCCGTGCGGAAGGGGATATTCGTGAACTCACGACACCAGTAGATATAACCGATCCAGCTGTCATCTCGGATTTAGAAAAAGAAATAGAAAAAGAAATCAAGAAACAGTTAGAAAAGGCCGTTACAAGAACTCAAAAAAACAACTCGGATATTTTCGGATTCGGTGAAGTGGTTCATCGTACTGACCCGGAAAAATGGAAAAAAATGAAGCGTGATTGGGATGATGAGTATTTTCCATATGTAAATGTGAACGTAAAAGTTGACGCTTTTATACGCCGTACCGGTTTAAGAACAAATTCATTTCATTCAAATACCGAAAAATAAACATTCATGAACAGGAGTGAAGAATCAATGGAAAAAGCAAAAATCAGCGCATACCAGCTGTTTGTTCTCATTGTATTATTTGAACTTGGCAGCGCCATGTTGATTCCTCTTGCGATTGAAGCGAAACAGGATGCCTGGCTGGCCATTTTAATTGGAATGGCAGCCGGGTTTTGCTTATTTTTGGTCTATTATAGTCTTTACGCGTACTACCCTGATACACCGCCCACTGACTATGCACAAAAAATAATGGGCACTGTTTTAGGAAGAATGATCGCCTTCTTGTATGTGCTTTATTTTGTGTATCTTTCAGCTAGAGTAGTGAGGGATTTTGGAGAAATGCTTGTGATCGTTTTTTATCCCGAAACCCCCTTGTTTATTATGAATGCTCTGATGGTCCTTGTTGCTGTCTATACCGTTCGCAAAGGAATTGAAGTCTTGGCCAGAACAGGGGAATTACTATTTGTATTAGTGAGTTTACTCGCCATTAGCGGGCTTTTTCTAATTGTTGTCGCAGGTATTATTGAAATCTCTAATTTACAGCCCGTTCTCGAAGAAGGAATGAAACCGGTTATCAAAACGGCCTTTACCCAAACCCTGTATTTTCCTTTTGGAGAAATAGTCGTATTTATGATGATTTTGCCCTATTTAAATCAGCCCAAAAAAGCAAAACGGACTGGATTGCTTGCATTAGGGATAAGCGGCGTTACACTGGCTTTGATTATGGCTTTAAATACGAGTGTACTCGGAGTAGCAACTGTTGAACGTTCACTTTTTCCCCTGCTTTCTACGATACAAGCCATTGAGGTAGCAGGTTTTTTGGAACGGCTGGATGTCTCTTTTATGGTTGCTTCGGTTATTGGCGGTTTCTTTAAAATAACCTTATTTTTTTATGTGTCTGTGGCCGGGACTGCGAGTTTATTTAAGATTAAAGAACCGACCCAGCTGGCTTATCCTCTGGGAGTCGTCATCCTGCTTTTATCCATGATGATCGCGAGCAATTTTACAGAGCATCTTCAGGAAGGGGTAGATATTGTCCCTTTATATGTACATTTTCCATTTCAAGTAATGATCCCGGTCATCCTGCTGATTATTGCTTTTTTTAAAAAAGGAAAACAGAACGACCAAGCCATAAATAA
This sequence comes from Domibacillus iocasae, assembly GCF_001750285.1. Taxonomy (GTDB): domain Bacteria; phylum Bacillota; class Bacilli; order Bacillales; family Domibacillaceae; genus Domibacillus; species Domibacillus iocasae. The sequence continues at coordinate 126,865 of NZ_MAMP01000001.1, read as the reverse complement.
ATGAGACAGTTTGAACCGATTTTTAAAAGGAAAGAAGGTGAGAACAATGAAGGTCCTTGGAATTTCACTTATGATATTGCTTTTATTAATGGCCTTTTCAATGGGCTGGGATGTCTTTTTAAGTAATGTTGATTTTAACACTTCTTTAAAAAATACGACGAATCCTTTTCTTGTGATGGAATTGGCTGAACTGGCTGTCTTTTTTCTTATCCTTCTCTCCGTTTTTGTTAGTCCTGTTCGTTCCTTTTATCAAAAAAGAAAAAAAGCAAATGAAGAAAATAATCAACAGCACCCTAAAAACCAATAAAAAAGTCAATGTGGATGAATTCGTATGTGATAAATAAAAAAAGCAACGAACGAAAAAGGAGCGGTGCGCATGTATTTTGTTGATGACCATCACGCCTTCAATTATAAATTAACGCATCTGCAATGGGAATTGCCAAAAATGACCCGGAATATGCCGCAGTCTGCTATCTTTTAGCGGTGCCGTGGAAGATATCATCTAAGCAAAGAACAAAAAATTAAAAAAATAGAAAAAATGGTTTGCCGGAAACACAGGATGGGTAAATAAAAAGAGTCAACATATCGAATGGTTGACTCGGGCAGGATGGCAAAAGTGGCTGTCAAGGTATTTGGCGTAGGTGGGGCCGGTACGGGAAATAGATTTTAAGATGTTTGTCGAGTTTTCTTTCATTCTTTCAGTAGGCTGCCTTTGGAGAAACTGAACTAAGAGGAGGAAAAGAAAATGGCTTCGTTACATGAACTTCATACTGGTGCAGCAGACCTTCAGACAGTGCATATCCTTACAAAAATGGCGGCGGAAGACGACGCAGTCTACATTCTGGCCCGTGAACGTGATGTAACGAGAGAAGCAGCCGACAAATCCGATGACGAAAAATTGAGAGATCAATATATGTTGTTCAGCAGCTTGTTTTAAGCAAATATAGAAGCTGAGGTATAAGGAGTGGCCGAAATGATTCGGTCATTCTTTTTTTGTTCATCGTTTAATTGAATGGATGATTCTTAACCTTTAGACATTATATAGAACAATAAGGAAGTTTCATAAAGTATGGAATCGACCAGCAGGAGACACGCTTAAAAGCAGGAATTATGCCGGAGGAGAATGGATTTGGGGCCGATCCTGAAAATGGCCTATGGCACAGCTGTGTATATCGACTCGAACGGCGAGGAGCATGAAATACGATTCCTACTCCTCAAGGTGATTATGGAAAAGTATATAACAATTTATACAAGGCAATTCTCCACGGCGGAGAAAAGCTAGTCAGTGACCGTGAACTGTTAACGAGTATGGAGATTTTGGAGCGGGGTTTTGAAAAAGCGAGTCCTCATGTCATTGAATGGAAAAAAGAGCAGCCGGTCGGTGAAAAATAAAACCGTTTGCTCGAATCTTTGCACAAGCGGTGGCCATGTCTTTTGTCTGACGTACAAACGGGACCTGGAAAAACATTCATTCATCCGGACTCAAGAGAAGTGACGGTAGGAGAAAATATTGGAATGTACGCCTGGCACGGCCGCCATCACCTGGCGCACATTACCTCACTTGTCTCCAACAAGTACTCGATACCGATTGACATAAAAACAATGGCGAATAAACATACGTGTGCTTCACTTTTCTTGTTACCCTTTTACGTCAATTGATTTTCCAAGCGTCGGATGGGGAGCCTGCAGCATTTGTACCATTTGATTGGCGTTTTGCTGGGCCATGTCCATCGTTTTTTTTGTCAGCGCAATGCTGACACTCTGGCTGAGGGAAGCATTGCTCATTCCCATTGATAAAGCAGCAATATCCAAAGAAGTCACCTCCCTCCTTTATTATCGGGATGAATACAAGAAACTAAAGGGTAAATCTGGAAAAAACTTTTTTCACTCTCGAGAAAAAAGGATTGAGCATGGGATGGATTGGCATTATGGCTATTATCGTGAGTGCCTGTTTAATTGAAGTAAACGTGAAAAAATTTGTTGCACAAAACAAGTGGATTATTCAGCTGCTTAAAAATGATTGAACAGCATCAAGAAGATTTTAAAGTTTCCAGGTATGTGTAAAAGAGGAAAGTCAGACGAATACTAAATAATTGAGCAAAAATTGGGCAAAGTATGTACAGACATGATTTTAGAAGAGTATGAGAGGAGCAGGTAATATGGAAAAAATTGAAGTGGGCGACATTTTTACATTGATCGATGAAAATGATCAGGAGCAGGAAATTGAAGTGCTGGGCACGTTAAGCGTTGATGGAACAGAATATGCTGCTGTTGCTTTTACCGAAGAAATTGAGGAAGAATCAGACGTAGAGGTGGATGTTTTCTTTTTAAAAAGTGAAAATGTTGAGCAATTATCAATCATTGAGGATGAGGAAGAATTCGAAAAGGTATCCGCAGCGTTTCAGGAGGCGGAAGAACAGTAAGGATATGTGTGAAGCCTCTATTTTGTCTAGAGGCTTCTTTTTTGAACGTGGAAATAATGAAGGGAATGCGGTTCATGCGTGATTTAGTGAAAAATAGAAAAAGCCAAGTACGGTACTGTGAAAAATTAAGCAATGGTCAATCCGTGCATGTATATTTTTGGCGGGAAAAAGAGTTTGTCTCAGACCGGGTGGTGTATGTATGGAATGCGGCTGCGATTATCACGGACTCCCGCAAAAAAGCGAATAACTGGAAGAACCACAACCGGCGCGGTGCGAAGCAGGAGGCAACGGGAAAAGCGGGACTTGAAGGGCTGAAAAAAGCACTCCATATCATTCTTCAGTTCCGTTATCGCTTAAAGCCGAATGAGTACTTATTTGTTGTGTTTGATGACGAAAAAAGAAAAAATGCGTACCGGTGGCTGGAGAGGTACGGGTTTATGGAGTTTCATAAAAATGGGAAACTCATAGCGTACGGCTCATTTAACCCATCAATCGGACAGTGGGCACAAAAAGAATAAAGAGTTTGCCAAAAAGCGAAACCGTCTATTAGTGCAGACGGTTTTTTTCTTTTTATTTGAATAGGTATAAAGAGAGGAGAAGAATACTCGTGATGCCATAAAAAAATCACCTTCAAAAGGAGGAGCCGGATTGCTTACGTTAATGAAAAATGGTGAAGTGTATGCACCCGAATACAGAGGAAAAAAGGATCTTTTGCTTGCGGGTGGAAAGATCATGGAGATAAAAGAGGATATTGACCTTTCAGGCACTTCGTTATCCGTCCATGAGATCGACGCGGAAGGAAAGCTCATTGTGCCGGGGTTTATTGATTCTCACGTTCATTTAATCGGCGGCGGCGGCGAAGGCGGTTTTAAAACCCGGACACCGGAAATTTCGTTAACGGACGCAACGCTTTCGGGGATTACAACGCTTGTTGGTGTACTAGGCACAGATGGGACAACGAGACGAATGGAAAGCCTTCTGGCAAAAGCACATGCGCTTGAAGAAGAAGGAGTAACGTGCTTTGTTCACACGGGCTCCTACCAAATACCAGTAAAAACATTAACCGGGTCCATCGAAAGCGATCTGATCTTTATCGATAAAATTATCGGGGTTGGAGAAATTGCCATTTCTGATCATCGTTCTTCCCAGCCGACTTTTAATGAGCTGGCAAAAATAGCGGCAGCTGCCCGAAACGGCGGAATGTTATCAGGGAAAGCCGGAGTGCTGGAAATTCATGTCGGTGACAGTGCAGACAAACTCCGGTTGCTGGAAGAATTAGCGGCCAAAACGGATATTCCGATTCATCACTTTCACCCAACACATATGAATCGAAACAGGGAATTGTTTAATGCTGGTATTCAGTACGCATTAAATGGGGGATATGTGGACTTCACAACGAGCAGCGCTGGCCAGTCTCGGAAGAAGGAGAAAGAAAAAGTAAAGTGCAGCAAGGCGCTTCGCCTCATGCTTGAAAAAAAAGTTTCCATTTCGGCCATTACCTTTTCTTCAGATGGGCAGGGGAGCTTGCCGCTCTTTCATTCAGACGGAGAGTATGCGGGTCTGCAGGTTGGAAAAGTGGAATCCTTATATGCAGAAGTAAAGGATGCCGTCCAAATTGAGGACATTCCATTGGAAACCGCACTGCGGGTTATTACCTCCAACCCTGCGAAAATATTAAAATTGCATGCGAAAGGCACAATTGAGAAAGAAAAAGATGCAGATCTCGTCTTACTCGAAAAAGAAAATCTGATGATCCACAGTGTATTAGCGAAAGGACGCGTCATGGTTGAAAATAAAATACCAATCGTCAAAGGAATATTTGAATAAAAAAACCAACCGATCTTTTTTACGCTAACTAAAAGAGATCGGTTGGTTCCTTCAATTATTGGCTGCAAACTCATCTTCGAAATAAAAAGTTGCTGAGTGCTCTTTTACTGTATAAGAGTATGCCTTCATATTCTTCACGTACTGCCATTTATTTATCGTGACTAATTCATTCGTTTCTTTTATCCTGACTACTTCTCCAGTATGGTACTTATTTTTTTCTGCCATTTTTACACCTCTACCGTTAAGTATATCATATATTGCACTGTCTTCACGAACTGAGATGAAATTCGAAGTATTTTACATAAACAGTGGTTCCCGTTACGGCATCTTCTATCGTGCCGGAATAGGAAGAAGAGAAATGACGGGCATACATATGTGCCTGTGCATCATATGCTTCCAGGCAAAAAGGATGAACCGATGTTATCTTCAATTAAATAAAGCAAACAAGCAACTGTTTTGAGGAATTGGTCTGTAGAACGTTAAGTAAGAGTTTGTTACAGTGTGTTGTAAATTCTTCTTTCATTTTTTAAATCAAAAAAAACGGAATCGCCGTATTGCCGTTATTCCGCTACTTTCTCTAGGTTTCCGTTTTTATCCATTTTAAATTTAGTAGAAGCAGGCGCATCTTCTGAAAAAACGACTAATTTTCGGGCACGCTCCATAATCTGTATGAGAGATTCATAATCCTCCTGCATAGACTTGTAGCCTTCTTTTAACTGATGAAGTTCTTTTTTGACGGCTTCCAGTTCACGTTGCAGCCGGTTGTTTTCTTCCTGCAAGGACACTGCATTTTCCGCCGGTGCAATGGTTGTTAAGTAGTGAATAACATCTGACATCGTGATCCCATTTTTTGATGCTTCAGAAAGGCGGGAAGGAGATGTATGTTCCATTTTTCTTTCTGGCTGCCCTCTCTCTATGCGGATTCGCTGCTTTCTTTCTTTTTTTGCCGTCTCCATTTCTGAAATATAATGCTGGCGGACAACCGCATTCCATCGAAATCCGCAAGCGGCGGCAGTGCGGTTAACGATCTCCGCTACTTCCTCAAACGCTTTTAATTGGGTGCTTCCTTCTCTGACATGTTTTAGTACAATAGTGGCGAGAAGGAGATCATCGTCTTTTGACCAGGCATCTTGACGAATGTTCAAAATATGTCACTCCTATCAGTTTTTTAATAGATATAGTAAAATTTGAAATATTGATGATAGGTATAAAGAGTCTTTCCGCTTTGATGTTAGTCTATTCACATCTATATAAATTTATTCTTTAAAAAACAAGTAAGAGATTAATTGAAGAAATATTTTATAGGTTATAATAATTTCATTAGCAGGAAGAACAGGAGGCATATCGATGAATTTGTTTTTGCGTTTTTCTACATACATTGGTGAAAATGTGGAGTCTTTAGCGCTTGAAGTAGTTGAAGGTGTCTTGCACAGATTGAAATTAGATATTCCTCAATGGGAAAAAAAACAAGCTATTGACATGTATGTATCACTTTTACGTTTTTTTGGCGAGTCGCTTGTGAATGAAGACAAGGAATTAGTTCCTGATTTTTTTATTGATTGGAGTAAAAAAAATGCGGCTATGCAAATATCTTCAAATGGAAAAATATCAGAAATTGCCGTTCGTTATCCTCCGACAAGAGATGTTTTGCTGGAAATCGTAACGGAAATCAGTATAGAGCTCGGGTTGTCTATAAAGGAAAATGCATTCATTATAAAACGGCTAAACACATTGCTCGATATTAGCTTAAATGAAACCATCTTCGCTTTCGAGCGGCTTTTCGAGGAATCCAGAGAAGTAACACAAAAGGAGCTGGCGGCATTATCAGCGCCTATTATACCTGTTAAAGACGGGGTTGTAATCCTTCCTTTAATTGGAGATATTGATACATATAGGGTAAATTATATTATTGAGCATGTTATTCCAAAAATAGGGGCAATGGATATTCATTATTTGATTGCCGACTTTTCAGGTATTTATACGATTAATGTAGACATTGCCGAATATCTCGATCAAATCGGAAGCATGCTTCAATTAATGGGTATTTGTGTCCTAACGACGGGCTTGCGGCCTGAGCTGGCACAAATAGTAGTGAATAGCCGTATTAATATCTCTTCCATTAATACGTTTGCTAACGTCAAAAAAGCGTTAGAAAGTGTGAAGTAACTTTGGATATGATGCAAGGGGACTCTTTATTAGAGAAGAAGCCGGCTCAAGTCATCTATTGAGCCGGCTATTTTTAAAGGATTTTGATATAAACCGGATACACATAAGGTTTATTTGGCTCAGCAATGATTTTCCACGATGTGACATTCAGCAGGGGCATTTCAGCTCCGTCGTATTAAGTAAGTTCGATTGTTCCTTCTATTTCCAGCCACGTATCTTGTTCCACAGCGGAAGCCTCGTCAAATTCTGTTAAAAATCTATTGCTCGCTGCATCTGCAATACAATGGGTGATTAAAAACCGGGTTAAGGCGAGCTGATTGGATTGAAACCCTTCTTCTTTGTAAATAAATCCAGTCATTTTTATGGTGCGGCCGACGTATTTTTGAGGATCGGTGCTGATTCGTCCGTAATAAGGCTCGAACACATCATCTTCCATTTGGATCACAGAATCCTTTTCCAGCCGATTCATGTTCTCGTCATATTCACTTTTCACTATTTCTTTTCGGTCGACAGCCGCTTCTTCCTGGGCTTGCGGTTGGGCTGGTTTTAATGTTAAAACGGTTCCTTTTTTAGCGGCAATCAAAGCACCCAGCGTTTGGGGCGGTAATAAAAAACCGGTTAGCAGCGGGAATACCAAAATAGAATACGAGATGATTCTTTTACCGGGTGAACCGGCATAATTGTGATCGTGCCGGCACCCATCATGACAAACGTGATCCCTCTTATTCTTTCGTCCCCACATTCGAAAAAGCTGAATGAAAAACAGACAAAAAAAGACGTAAGCCGCTGACAAGCTGAGCAAGTATGAGGGGATTCATAAAATTCAGCCAGAAGCCGATAAAAGGATTGTATAGTTAAGGAAATTTTATTATCCTAAAGACGTGAAGAAAGTGGGGTGCTTAATAATGGCGGATATTTTAGATAAGGTTAATACCTACCAGCTACTAAATAAAATCGATGAAAACATCTTTATCACGAATGCAGACCAACAGATTATTTGGGTCAATGAAAAGGCAAAAGAGTTGCTATTGAAGGTTGGCCCTTATGTTAAGATGCCGAATCCGGATGACTTCATCGGGATGAATGTTTCCCGTTTCCATGGAGAAAAACAGATGAAAATCTTAAAAGAAGGTCCGTTTCCACATGTTGCCAGCATCACGTTATTTAAAAGGTTTGCGGCAAGTATTTTGGTTGATGAGATAAAAGAGGAAACAGGAAGACGATGCGGATTCATCCTTACGTGGAAAGATGTTACAGAATATGAAGACATCATTAAAGAAGGAAAGGAATTATTGCAAGAGATTGATGCACCTATCCTCAGTACGATTATTGATTCCGTTAATCTTGTGCCCGTCACCGGAAGGTTAACAGCAGAAAGGCTGGAATCCATGCAAATAAAAATTTTGTCCTATTGTTCAGAACACCACACAACGACGATGATTATCGACTTTACATCGTTTCAATACTCTCTAGAGCCTTTTGAAGTGGTTGGGCTGCGCAATCTGGTGAATGCATTAGGGTTAATGGGGGTCCAGGTTTTCTTTGTTGGAATTGGGGCGAAGATGGCGCAGTCTATCGTTCAAAAACAAATAAGCTTTGATGTCCCCACCTTTCAATCCTTTAAACAGGGGCTGCAGCATATTATGAAGCAGAAGGGGTATAAGTTGGTGAAAGAAAAATAGGTACTTTGGCAGCGTTTACACATTTTCCAATCAGGAAAGATCACTGCAGGCGTGGGAGTGTCAAGGAGTCTGCTGCGTTCATACAAAAACATCCTTTCATGTTTGGATGAACTTATTGTATAGTGTTTCTATATACAAAAATGAAAAAACCAGCGTTTTTAAATAAGGCTCTGTTAAAGTTTGCTGTTGGTATTTAATGTTTTTTAAATATTGAGTAACAGTTGATTAATACTTCTTATTAAATTCTTTTAACTTAACAAATAATCACCAACAAGGAAGACTGCTGTGATAACTGAAAAAAATAATGAAAAAAGAGATAATGTTATTCTCGCTCTTTTTGAAATTTCTTGAAATCTTACATTATAAGCATCACGGAAAAAATAAGCGCAGTAAGCCCTAAAACTCCAATGATAATAGATTTTGTAAGTTCTTCACCGCTTAGTTCACTAAAAGACCGATTCGTATTTTGGTTTAGATTAATAATCACACAAAGTCCAAAAACAAATTGAATAATAAACGCGTATAAAAAAAACATTAGTTTATCCATACTTTTATAACTTCTTTATTTAACTGTTCTTCAACAAATCTGCCCCTTTAGTTAAACAAGAAAATCTATATTAGCCTTGAATGAGCCTTTTTTTAAGTAAGCCTTTTACTCAACAGTATCAGTCAACTGCTGTCTAAGCCAAGATTAGTGCAGCTGACCCGTATGGACGAACTGTTGGGTAATAACCATCTTTTTTTTAGGCTGTGGTAAACGATGATGTTGATACTTCATCAAAAAAAAGGACCATTTTTGGTTCTTTGTTTGGTCTTTCTTGAACTAACCGCACCCATTAGCCATTCATGAAGCAAAAGCACTTTCTGTTTAATTTATCTTCTAAAACCACCCTCGGAATGAATGATTTGGCCAGTAATCCAATCAGCTTCATTACTCACCAGAAACTTAATCGTTTTTGCAACATCTCTTGGTTCACCTATCCTGCCGAAAGGAAACAACGGTTTTAGGTCACTCTTTATCGTTTCTGTCATCCATCCTGTATCAGTTGGTCCTGGATTTACTGCATTGACTGTTATCCCCAAGGGGGCAAGTTCCGCCGATAATGTAATCGTTAGGGCATCGACTGCCCCTTTTGTAGTTGCATACGCTAATTCACCAGGCATTGGTCCTTGAAATTGACCTGAAGTAAGATTGACAATTCTTCCTCCAGATTTCTTGTCAAATTTTCGAGCAAATTGAATACTTAAAAGTGTTGTTGCACGAACATTAATCATATAATGCTTGTCTAATTCTTCTGCATCTAGGTTAGAATAGTCGGTATTAGTTGAGAATGCTGCATTATTAATTAGGATATCTGGATAACCAAGTTGCTCAATTACTTCATTTAACAGTTGTTGAGGTGCATCAGGATTAGATAAGTCTAGTTCCATGCAGGAAGCCTTGACACCTTTTCGTATTAATTCTTCTTTTAATTTCATTGGCTCGTCTAATTCAATACTCCAAGGCATTTCTTTATCATAATCAGTCCAATAAGTAAAAAATATATGATACCCTGTTTTGGCTAACTCTCTACAAATAGCTGCCCCGATACCTTTAACACGACTTGCTCCAGTAATAATAGCAATTTTTTCTTTTAAATGATTCATTAAAATACCCCTTTATATGAAGGACACATTGATAAGGTCAACAGAAGATATAATTATTCTTAAATAAAAAGGCATAAACACAAACAGCATCCAACCTTTATCAAAAGGGGTTGATTCGGAATCATAGAGTCCTTGTAAGATTGTAGATAGTCAAATACCCCCTCTTAAATAAAGAGAGAGATCCTACTATACCCAATTACAAATCATTACAAGTTCTTCTGCATCTCAAATCTTATCCCCTTTCTAGCCATCTCCTACGCTTAACCCTAACAAATAAAGGTAAATTTCACAATAACTTTAGATTTCACTTCTTGGTTTTTCTTATTAAATTAACCTCTTTCCATTGGTTTAACAAGAAAATTAACAATATTTTTGAGCCTTTCTTTTAAGTCAGTTATTGAAAAGCCTTTTGTGTAACAGTTTCGGTCAACTGCTTATACTGCATTCTGCGAAAAATCAACACCAGCGTTTAACAGAGCCTTTTAAAAAAATACTGACGACTAAAGCAACGATCAGAACACAAAGGGAATGGCTTCAATTAAAATGCTTAAAAAAATGGTATTCAGCTGCAAAAGAGGGAGACAGGAACGATAAAATGTTTTGCATCTGAGAAAGATCTTTAAAAACGAGAAAATAGAAAATAGTTAATATAAAAGCGAACGACGTGATATTCAATCAGTCGAGTACGAGAATACCTATGATGTTTAAAAAAGAATTAGTACGATTAGAAAGTAAAGGAAGAAAGAAATCAAAGAAGAAAAAATTGGTATCCTTAAAAGCAATCGTTAATAAACTGAAAGGAGGGTTTGAAAAAGGTGGGGTGGCTTTATTATGACGTTAATTGGCATGTTTCATTTCAGAGAGAATCCTGAAAGAGTAACAAAAGCATATGCATATGCAGCGGCGGCTAAAGCGGAAGGGGTCCCCTTTTTTTACTTTACACATAAAGATGTGATGGTGGAAGAGGAAAGAATCATTGGAAAAGTATATGAAAACGGGGAATGGGTGGAAAAAATTTTCCCCTTTCCGGATGTGATTTATAATGCGGGTGCCCCGCCGGATGACGAAGCGGAAGAAATGTATGATTTTTTGTCTGGGATCATTCCGTTTACCAGCCATTCCGTCGGAAACAAACTAAGAGTATACAATCGGATTAAAGAGGGCAGGGAATTTGGGAAATACCTTATTCCTACATTTGAGTTAACTGATAGCGATATCCTTTTTGACATGATCAGCCAATATGGGAAAGTCCTTTTAAAGCCGAAATCGGGACATCAAGGCAAAGGAATTATCACTGTTGAAAAGAAAAGCATCAGATGGTATCAGCTGATGGAGGCAGGGAACAGCACCACTTACAAAAAAAAGAAATTGCTTAAGTGGTTTTCTGACCACATTCAGCCAAATGAGTACATTGCACAGCCTTTTCTTTCGTGCCGGCTCAATACCGGCCATGTATATGATTTGCGCCTGCATGTTCAAAAGAACGGGCTGGGAGAATGGGTGATCACATCTATGTATCCACGGATAGGCCCGATCGGGAGCGTTACATCCAATATGGGCAGCGGTGGATACACGGGGTACTTGGATGATATTTTAAAAAAGGAATTTCCAGATTCCTGGCGTGAGATGAAGGCGGAGGTTGAGCGGTTTGCCATTGACTTCGCTACTTATTTCGAATCTTTATACAATGATGTTTTATTTGATGAACTGGGCGTTGATATAGGCATTGATGAGAATCAAAAATTGTGGTTATTTGAAGTCAATTGGAGGCCCGGGGAGCCGGTAATTTTTAATTGTGAATTGGATGTAGCCCGAAATACAATTCTTTACGCAAAATATTTGGCTGAACGAGAAAAGTGAGCATTCACCCGGTACCCTTTAAGGTAAAGTGTTTTCTCCTGAACGGCAACAATTCGGGCAACAGTGAGCTCGTATCATGGATTGAAGAAAACGGCATCGAAATTTCATCTGACGAATACAGCGATTCTGCAGCTGATTCGAGCCGGCAAGGCATGGACGGAAGCCCTTGGGGTGGAAATAGGCGGATACTTTATAAAGTGGAGTGATGATTGACAGCCGGTGTTTTCAAACATGTACTAATCTACGAAACACATAGACCCATTCTTCTATTAAAACGGTATTAGATAAATTTTACTAAAAGGAAAATATTTCATAAAAATAAAAAATGAGCTGATTTTCTTCACGGGAATCAGCTCATTTTATTTGAATATTTCCTTTGTTGAAAAGGAGAAGAGCATTAAAGCGTTCGTACATTATATATAAAGGACCGCAGAAAGCAAGGAAAATAAAAAAGGTTGGAACCTGTCCAATCACGGGCAGAAAGCGGCCTAGATAACCTTGAATGACAGCTGTCAGGTAAATAAATAAAGGGATAAGACCGATCATGAACATGAGCAGCCACGTTCTCACTTTTGTTTCTTTCAGTTTTGTGCGGCAATTCGGGCATTTCATATGAAACGGGCCGGCGAAATCTTCAATATCTTCCATCGTAATCAGCTCATGACATTGAGGGCAGGGCGTAGATGTTTTCATGACAGCTCTCCTGAAATTATTTTAGATAGAATTCAATTATGACATAATATTACGTATATTACAATATAGTTACAAAAAATAGTGAATGAAATAAAAAAGCGGCGTGCCTGTTTGCGTACGCCGTTTTTGGTCTATGAGAGATTATTTTGCTTTTTTCAGCATAAGCACGTCTGCTCGTGTTTCAAGCAGTTCATCGGACAGGATGGTCACTTTAGCATCGACTTTATCCAGCTTTTGTTCCAGTTTATCCATACGGCTTGTCAGCCGCGATTCTGTTTCTGTTAGTTGTTCAGACAGCCCCGTCACTTGTTTAGACAAATCCATAATCGCCTGTAAGATTGCTTTTTGATCGACTTCGCTCACGTTATTTCCTCATTTCTGCTGAGTGTTTCACAAGGCCGGTTTCTTCATCAACCTATCCATTTTACCATGTTTCGATCTATTTTAATAGAATTGAGAAGATAGATTTTGGGACAATGATTTGAATAAACTAACCGCTGGCACCAATAAAAAGCGGAACGCCCCTGCTTGAATACTCGCTGCTCTTCAAATAGACAGACATTCTCTATAAGACTGACCTATGTCTGCAAAAATAAGGTGTTAGTTGGAAGAGCTGATTCCAGAACAAATCGGTGATCATCCCTGCAGCTAGACGAAAGGCACGAGCCTAAACAGCCACTGTTTTCTAAAGTAAGCCTCTTTGTTCAACTTATATAATTTCTTTACTTTTGTCTGTAGATCAAATCCAAATGTTAACGCGACTACTCGAAAAGAAGTGAAAGAATCAGGAAAACATTTAAGACAATCGACATAATGAAAAGCAGCTTATGCGTTTTTTTCATTATGCTGCTTAGCCACGATGATTTTTTCTCCAGCGAAACTCGCTGCCAATCCGATCAGCGGCGGGAAGAATGAGCCGGATTCTAGTGTAAAGCCACCTGCATGATTCACAGATTCGTAATTAGTATGCTTTTTCTAAAGCGAGTTTGATCCCAAAAGCGATGAGAATCGTGCCCGTTATGCCTTCCATAATTGTCTGGGGTTTTGGCTTGTTCATAAACGCGCGAATGTGATCGAGCAAATAAATATAAAATAAAAACCAGACAGCAGTCAAAAGAATGTACGTGATACCCATTGCCAAAAACGGCATAAATGTAGCAGCACCGGCATCAACGAACTGCGGCAGGAATGTTAAGAAAAAAACCGCCACTTTCGGATTAAGCAGGTTTGTTAAAAATCCCTGCTTAAAAAAAGAAGTTCCTTTTGCCGCATGAACCTCCTCAGTATCAGCCCAATGGTCTTTGTGCTTGCTGCGAAGCGCCCATAATGTTTTCACACCGAGATACATTAAATACACAGCGCCTGCATATTTGAAAATAGAAAAAACAAAAGCGGATTTTACGATAATCGCGGACAAACCAACCACTGCTGCCAATGTATGAATAAGCAGCGCGCAGCATGTCCCGATGACGGTTTTCAAACCGCCTGTCCGCCCGGATATCAGCGTATTTTTCGTAGCGATCGCCGTATCCGGACCCGGCAAAATAATCAACAATACACACATGACCAAAAATAAATAAAAGTTTTCCATTTCTTCACGTCCTTTCAAATTAATGTACCATATCATTTCAAACGTGCAAGACTCTTTTTGGGAAACTTTGTATTGTATAATGAGAAAAGAAAGCAGGTGAAGGGATGCCGACGATTCAGCACGAAATCCAGATTGACGCGCCCATCCATGTTTGTTTCGATCTAGCGCGAAACGTGGAGGCACATGTCCGATCCACCGCGCATGGTTAAGGGAAAGGAGAAAGGCTTTGATAAAAGCGATTATTTTTGACTTTGATGGGCTAATTATTGACACGGAGACGGTTTGGTATGAGGCTTATAAAGAAACGATGGGTTTTTATCAGGCTGAATTGCCGCTTGAACGGTTTGTTCACTGCATCGGAACAGATGATACGCAGCTTCATGCATTTTTCAGAGAACAGCTGGGGGAGAGCTGTAACATTGACGAAATAGAAGCCCTGGCAAAATCCTTACACAAAGGAAAGATGAAAACTCCTCAGGCACGTGAAGGGGTGAGAGAGTATTTAGAAGAAGCCAGAAAGCTGGGATATAAAATTGCCCTTGCGTCCAGTTCCACAAGGGAGTGGGTCACCCATTATTTACATGAACTTGAACTGCTGCACTATTTTGACGTGATGATCACGCAGGAGGATGTTCAGAAAGTAAAGCCGGCCCCCGACCTGTATTTAAAAGCAATCGAGGCCTTACGTATCCATTCTTCAGAAGCAGTCGCTTTCGAAGATTCCTTAAATGGATGTCAAGCAGCCGTAACGGCCGGATTAAAGTGCGTGATTGTGCCCAATCCGGTAACGGAATCTCTGCCCTTTGAAAAACATTCACTGCGCCTTGCGTCCATGGCGGAAAAAAGATTAATGGATGTTATAGAGCTGATTAAGCCATCCTAAATAACGCGTCATTACACCAGCAGCCAGGAGTCGGGAACACGTAGCCCGCACATGATAACGCTCAAGCAGCTGAAGTACGAAATCGGCCCAAAAGCAACCAATTTGCTTTTGACCCTTATGAAAAACGGTTCGCTCTTTTGTCATGAAGGGTGAACTCATTATTCGTGAATTGTGCGGGTTTCATGAAAAAAGAACGAATGTTTAAAATAATAGAAGGTGTTTAACGTCGTTCTATTCTGGTAATAGGGAATGGATGGAAAAAATAAAAAGGAGACGATACATAATGACGAAACATGTGCAAATCGGCAAAACAGATCTTCATGTAAATCCAATTGGCTTTGGAGCGAACGCGGTAGGAGGACATAATTTATATCCGAATTTAGATGAAGAAGCGGGCCGTGAAATGGTCCGGACGGCGCTTGATCACGGCGTGAATTTTCTTGATACGGCATTTATTTACGGTCCAAAGCGCTCAGAAGAATTAATTGGCGAAGTGTTGAAGGAACGCGGAAACCGTTCAGAAACGGTCATTGCAACGAAAGCGGCTCATGTTTTAACAGATGGAGGCGAGAAATTCGACAATTCACCGGCCTTTTTGAAAAACGCAGTAGATGAGGCGCTTGGCCGTCTTCAAACCGACTACATCGACTTATTTTACATTCATTTTCCGGATGAACAGACACCGAAAGATGAAGCAGTGGGCGCATTAAAAGAGCTGAAAGATGCCGGCAAAATCCGCCATATCGGCGTCTCAAACTTTTCGCTTGAGCAGCTAAAAGAAGCCAACAAGGATGGATATGTGGATGTGTTCCAGGGCGAATACAATCTGCTTGCACGTGATGCTGAAAAAGAGTTATTTCCTTATTTAGTGGAACAAAATATTTCCTTTGTCCCATATTTCCCGCTTGCATCCGGGTTGCTGACAGGCAAGTACGATAAAGATGCCACGTTTGATGACTTGCGCAACGGTTTGCCGTATTTCCAAAAAGATGTATTTGCGTCAAACTTGGAAAAAATCGATCAAATCCGTCCGATTGCAGAAGCAAAAGGAGCTGAGCTTGCACATGTGGTCCTTGCCTGGTATTTAACACGCGACGCAATCGATGTCATCATTCCGGGAGCGAAACGGTCCGATCAAGTGCTGAATAACTTGAAAACGCTCGATGTCAAGCTCTCAGAAGACGAAATCAATCAAATTGACCGGATTTTTCAGCCGTAATGATTCGTTAGGGAAAAAAGATACATTTGTTTATAAACATAAAAAAGGAGGTGTCTCAGTTTATTTTGAGACATCTCCTTTAATGTTAGCACATCAATAACCGGATAAAACTCTTTCTGCGTCAATAATAAGTTCAGTAATTGTTTCATATGGCTGATCAAGTTGAAGCAGCCGGCGAATCGTTTGGCGTGCCACCGGGGAAAGAACAAGTTCTTCTTCCCAGCTTTTTTCTTTTTTTGACGCAGGTTCAAACGTGGAATACAAGAGGAACAGCGCAAAATGGCCGAGCGCGAAAAAGTCGCTTCTGACAGACAGCTCCCGAAACAGCGGATGCTCTTTTTTTCCTTTGCGAGGGGAGGAAGGCTTGCTGCCGAGTAACCGGGCCAAGCCGAAATCAATTATATAAATGGATGTGCCGTCCCATAAAATATTCGGGATGCGCAAATCACGATGGACAATGCCTTGCTGATGGAAGTATTGAACCACATTGATGACATCAAGCAAAATCAAAAAGGTTTCTTTTTCGGTGTATACCTTGTTTTTGTTAAAAATCAACTCTTCAAAATTAGGCGCGTCGATGAAGTCCATGACAAGAAACGGAACGCCGTCTTCCTCAAAAGCAGCCACAAACTGAGGGATGGATGGGTGATTGAATTGCTGCAAAAAGCCCGCTTCCTGCAAAAAATATTGGACCTCTTCTGACTTGTGGCGTTTTCGTTTTCGCAGCTGCTTTACGACCACAATACTGCCTGTTTGAAGATCTTTCGCTTTATACGTGAGGCCGTAGCTTCCTTTGCCGATCAAGCTGTTTAGCTTAAAGCGGCCGCGGACCAGGGTATCTGGCTTCAGCGGCCGTTCAAATAGCACGGAGAAAATAGTATCCACTTTCTTTAGCTGCTGTAAGAGCTGTAAGAAGATCCGCGTTTTTTCTTGTAGTAATGATGCCCATGCTTTGATGAGTGATGGGAATGCTTTCTATACCGGTGATCACTGCTGGAATAACGGCGGCCATGAGAAGATTTTTGATTTAGTAATTGTTTAAGGATTTTCTTTAACATAAGATCCCTGCTTTCCTTTTTTTCTTTTTTACGAATCAACATGAAGATTGGTTTCATTTTTATTATCTTTACCATACTGAGGGGAATACAATCTTAGATACTTAACAATATGGATATGCTTAAATAAGTGAAAGAAAACGGGGCAGTCGTCCCGCGTTGACCCGGCGATTCAAATCGAAACGAATAAAGGCAAGACTTTCTTCAATTGTCCTGCCGATAAGGGAATCATTTGCCATTTCATTGTCCGTCGTCATTTTTCTGATCTCCTTCTAAAAAACGATTTAAAAATCCCGTATTTACAGTAAGTAATGTTTTTATAGTCCAATATTATTATAATCAGTCAGTAAATAAGCATCAATAAAATTCCAGAATAATAACTTTAAAAAAGTGCGCCAGAAAAACAAGCTCGATTGCTGGGCGATTTTGATAAAGTCCGCTATACTGGTCATACTGTAAAATGAAAGCAGGCTTTTATATAAATGCCGTCTTTTGTTTTTGGAGATAGAGAGAGGTGTATAGTTTGGATGTAAAACGCAGTACCAAGAGGACGCAAATGGCGATGCTTCTCGGGGCGCTTGGCGCGATGGGACCATTTACAATTGATATGTATTTGCCATCGTTTCCAACGATCGCTAATGACTACGGCACGACGGCATCACTTGTGCAAATCAGTTTGACCGCCTGTTTAATCGGCCTGGCACTTGGACAAATTATTATTGGTCCGATGAGCGATGTAAGGGGACGGAAAAAGCCGCTTACTTTTTTCTTGTTTGTATACTTTATCGCATCCCTTTTATGCGCCTTTGCGCCATCGATTTACTGGTTTATTGCGGCGCGTGTGCTGCAGGGGTTTTCAGCAGCCGGTGGACTTGTCATTTCCCGCGCAGTCGTCCGGGACATGTACAGCGGCCGGGAA
The DNA here is from genome assembly GCF_001750285.1 of Domibacillus iocasae. GTDB lineage: Bacteria > Bacillota > Bacilli > Bacillales > Domibacillaceae > Domibacillus > Domibacillus iocasae. The sequence continues at coordinate 108,900 of NZ_MAMP01000001.1, read as the reverse complement.
CTGACAAAGTTTTTCGCCTTGCTTATGCTCGTTAACAATTTAGGCCCGATACTCGCGCCGGTCATCGGCGGCGGTGTGCTCGCTTTTACCGACTGGTCCGGTGTGTTCCTTGTATTAAGTGCGGTAGGCATTATATTAATGCTTGTCGTGACATGGAAATTGGACGAAACGCTGCCGGTCGAAAGTCGTCAGCCGAGCAGTATTATGAATACGTTCCGCAGCTTCAGTTCACTACTGAAAAATCGTGAGTTTATGGGGTATGCGCTGGCACAGGGGATCATGGTCGGCGGCATCTTTGCTTATGTATCCGGAATTCCTTTTGTTTATCAAAATATATATGGAGTGTCGCCGCAAGTATTCAGCTTTTTATTTGGCGTGAACGGAATAGGCATTATGATCAGCACGCAAATAGTGGGCCGGTTTTCGGACAATATTCCGACGGAGCGTTTTTTGCGGATCGGCTTGTTTATGTCTGCCGCTGCCGGGACGGTCTTGCTTGCCATGATTTTGATTCACGGCCCTCTTTACTCGATTGCGATCCCGCTCTTCTTTTTCGTTTCATCCATCGGCATTATCGGAACCTCCGCATTCTCGCTCGCGATGGAAACGCAAGGGCACATTGCGGGCAGCGCCTCAGCATTGCTTGGCTTGCTTCCATTTGCGCTCGGCGCCATGACGGCGCCGCTCGTCGGCATCGCCGGAGAAAACACAGCTGTTCCAATGGGTCTGACGATCTTTGGCGCCAGCATGCTGGCAATGGTCGCGTATTTCGGGCTTGCCCGCAGTGCGAAAAGAAGCACACAACCTTAACCGGTCGTGTGCTTTTTTGTATTTTGAAGTCCCGAAAATAATTGCGCAGCTGTCCGGATTAAAAGGATAATAACGAGAGAAATCCAGCTTAAAGCGGATAGAGGGTTGGCCAAATGTTAGCCATTATTCAAAAGCGAGAATCGGAATACGCAGTCCCCTGAGAGCAAATGCAGAGGCTTTGTTAAAAGAAAATAAATCGATAAAAGAAGCAGCCCAATCAAGAGAGTCCTGCTTTTTTTGAAAAAACTACCTTTTAAATGAAGCTTCCATTCTTGTGATCACGTATCGTTAATTGATCAATATTTTACCATGAAAGGGAGTTGAACTTTATTATGGGAAATGCAGTCATTCTTCTTATTCTTGTTCTTGTTTTTGCCGTAATGGGTGCCGCATTCTGGTATTTTTTCATGAAGGTGCGCTACCGGACAGCGAAATCAAATGAAGCGCTCGTCATTACGGGGCCGAAGCTTGGGGATATTGAAAAAGAAACGAATATTTTTACGGATGATGAAGGGCGTTCGATGAAAATTATCCGCGGCGGCGGATATTGTCTCCGTATGTTCCAGACATCAACACCGGTGAATTTAACATCCTTTCAGCTGAAATTAACGACACCCCGTGTCTACACAAATGGCGGCGTACCGATCGTCGCGGATGCTGTGGCGATGGTGAAAGTAGCAGACACTCTAAAAGGGATTGCCAACTACGCCGAGCAGTTTTTGGGCAAAAAACAGGAGGAAATTGAAGTAGAAATTACAGAAGTTCTTGGAAGCAACCTGCGGGCGATTTTGTCTAAAATGACGGTGGAAGAAATTAATGGCGACCGGGAAGGTTTTAACAAGCAGGTAACCGAAATTGCTCAAAAGCAGCTTGATGAAATGGGCTTTAAAATTACGTCACTTGGGTTGACTGATTTACGCGACTCAGACGCGAAAAACGGCTATCTCGATAACCTGGGGCGCCCGCGGATTGCGGAAGTGCGCAAGCAGGCGGAAATCGCCGAAGCGGACAGCGAACGGGAAACGCGCATTCATAAAGCGAAAACAGATCAGGAAGCGCGTGAAGAAGAATACAAGCGCGAAATCGCCACCGCCGAATCGAAAAAAGCAAAGGACTTAAAAGATGCGGCGATTAAAGAAGAAACAGAACGGGCACGGGCAAAATCCGAGCAGTCCTACGAGCTTGAAAGAGCAAAGCTAGCCAAAGAAGTGAAAGAAGCGGAGCTCATTTTAATCAGCCGTGAAAAAGAAGAGCAGCTTCGGATTCAGCAGCTTGAGCGTGAACGGCTTGTGACACTCGAAGCGGAAGAAACGAAAATCAGGAAAGCAAAAGCGGACGCTGATTTCTATGAAACAACGAAAAGAGCGGAAGCTGAAGCACAAAAAGCCCAAATCGATGGCGCAGCAAAAGCGAGAATTGCTCGTGAAGCGGGTCTTGCTGAAGCGGAAGTTGTCTTGAAAAAAGGGGAAGCGGAAGCAAAAGCCCGCCAGTTGCTTGCGGAAGCGATTGAAGAGCACGGCGACACATCATCACGGAGAAAATTATCGAAATGCTGCCGCTGCTTGCAGAAAAAATCGCCCAGCCGCTGAACAACGTGGATTCCATTAAAGTGATCCAGACCGGCGGCGAATCCGGCATTCCATCGATCAGCAAAGGCGTCACTGATGGCATTCAGGACCCATTGAAAGAATTAACCGGTATTGATGTCGCGAGCCTGCTTAAAGACTTTGCATCAAAAGGAAAAAGCACGGAAGCAGCACAGGCCGAGTCGAAAGCAACGATACACGAAGATAAGGAATAACGAAAAGCCCTTTTTGAAAACAAAAAACAGCTCTCTGCCGAATAATTGGGAAGGGAACTGTTTTTAATCCTCTACATTGATACAACGCTGTAAGCCAAAATTCCTCTGGCTATCATGAATCTTTTTTGAGCTGAATGTTAAGTGTAAAATGAACTTCATCGCTGGTCAGTGCTCCCTGCATATTTTCGCCGTCCGCCAGCCCGTAATCGCTTCGCTTCACAGTGCCGCTTCCTTTAAAGCTGCTTTTCTCATGAGTATCAGAATCTTCTGCTTCGCCTTTAAATGTGGCGTAAAAAGACTCGGTCCGGGTTATGCCATGAAGGGAAAATTCCCCGATCAATTCGTATTGATGTTCCTCATGCTCCAAAATATTGTTAGCGATAAAGCGCATATCTGGAAATTTTTCGACATCAAAGAATTTTTCGCTTACTAAAAAGGCATCCCGGTTTTTGTCGCCTGTATCAATGCTTTTCAGATCAACCATGAAAGCAATGTTCGCCGCGACGAGGTTGCCGGGAACTGACTCTATAACAGCTTCATATGAATGAAAGAGGCCTTTCACTTGATCGGCATCAAATATGATGCTGCTTTGCGAATAGTCTACTGTCCATTTTATTTTATCCATTTCGGTTTCTCCCCTCGTTTTTTCTCCTTTTTATTGTTTCCCCTCATTAGAATGAACAAAACAAAAATCAGCGCTATCTTAAATGGACATACTAGTAAAAAGGGGGTGAGGAGTTGGATAAAGAAACGAATTATCAAGAACTGACGAATATACAGGACCAGCAGACCATTATACCGGAAGAATTTCCAGAAGGGGCTTACGGGGCAGCGACGGGAATAACGACACAGGTAGAAAATAAAAGCACGCCGTGGAAAGAGAATCAGCGAACAGCAAGTGCGTTTACGTATGAATTCAGGCGGCAGCACGAAAATGTGCCGAGGCAATATCCAGGCGCGCATCCTACGCACGATGAATAGATTTTCTAAGCGGGGTGGAACGGCTTGAGCCGGTATAAATAAATTTAGGGCGTTTTTGCTGCTGCTTGGGCGGAAAAAAATAGTATACCGGCCAGCGTAAGGGAAATACCGGCTTAAAAACGAAAAGACCAATCCTATAAGACAAGGTGGTCCTCTTTTTTTAGGGACGGCCTTGTTTTTTATGTATAATTGAGAATGATTCTTATTGAATGTATTTTTAATATAAGTTATCACTAATGATTAATATAAATAAAACCGACTTGACTTGTAGGAATAATAAGTCTACGATAAATGTATTATTATGGCGTTAAAAGAATTTTCCTATATTATGTGAGGTGGATCGTGTTGCAACTTCAAGTAACGAATAGTCCGTTTAATGAGGAGCAGGCAGAGCTCCTGAATCGTCTTCTGCCAACGTTAACCGAATCACAAAAAATATGGTTAGGCGGCTTTTTAGCGGCTGCACCAGCTGCTGTGGTTTCGGCTGCACCGGCACCGGCTGCAGCGGAGACAGCCAATGCAGTTATTCAAGCGCCGGCAGCTCCAGCGGTGTCGAAAGATGTGACCATTTTATACGGCTCTCAAACTGGAAACGCTCAGCGGCTTTCCCAAAAAGCCGGCAAAACGCTTGAATCAAAAGGATTTAATGTCACTGTTTCAGCAATGAGTGACTTTAAGCCGAACAATTTGAAAAAAGTGCAAAATCTGCTGATTGTGGTCAGTACGCACGGAGAAGGCGATCCGCCGGATAATGCGATTACGTTCCATGAGTTCCTTCATGGCAAGCGGGCGCCAAAATTGGATGAACTTCGTTTTTCTGTTCTTTCTCTAGGCGACAGCTCGTATGAATTTTTCTGCCAGACAGGAAAAGAATTTGACCAGCGCCTTGAAGAGCTTGGCGGCGAGCGTATAGTGCCGCGTGTTGATTGTGACCTTGATTTTGACGAACCGGCAGCGGAATGGATTAACAGTGTGGTAAATGGATTATCCGAAGCTTCATCTGCTGCGGCGGCTGCATCAACTCCGGCAGCGGCAAGTGCACCGGCGGCAGCAGAGTTCGAATACTCAAGAACAAATCCGTTTCATGCGGAAGTGCTTGAAAGCATTAATTTAAACGGGCGCGGTTCGAATAAAGAAACACGTCACCTTGAAATTTCACTTGAAGGCTCCGGCCTTGTTTATAAACCGGGCGACAGCCTTGGTATTTATCCGCAAAACGATCCGAAGCTGGTCGATGAATTGATCGCGGCACTCGGCTGGAATCCGGATGAAACGATTACGATTAACAAGCAGGGCGATATTCGTTCGCTGCGTAACGCGCTTTTATCTCATTATGAAATTACCGTGTTAACAAAACCGCTGCTCGAAAAAATCGCCCAATTAACCGGCATCGATGAGCTGCATGAGCTAATCAGCGACAGCGAAAAAGTGAAGGCGTACATTCACGGCCGCGATCTACTTGATGTTGTGCAGCAGTTTGGCCCATTTGGTGTTTCGCCGCAGGCATTCGCGGATGTACTTCGCAAAATGCCAGCGCGTCTTTACTCAATTGCAAGCAGCTTAGAAGCCAATCCGGAAGAAGTGCATATAACAATCGGTGCGGTCCGCTATAATGCAAACGGCCGTGATCGGAACGGCGTTTGCTCGATTCTTTGCGCAGAGCGCTTAGAGCCGGGTGATACATTGCCGGTTTATATTCAGCATAACGACAACTTCAAGCTGCCGGAAAATCCGGAAACACCGGTTATTATGATTGGACCAGGCACAGGTGTTGCGCCGTTCCGTTCGTTCATGCAAGAGCGTGAAGAGTCAGGTGCAGAAGGAAATGCATGGATGTTCTTCGGCGACCAGCATTTTGTCACAGACTTCCTGTACCAAACAGAGTGGCAAAAATGGCTTGAGTCAGGCGTCCTCACAAAAATGGACGTGGCATTCTCTCGCGATAAAGCTGAAAAGGTATACGTCCAGCATCGCATGCAGGAAAACAGCAAAGAATTGTTTGAATGGCTGGAGCAAGGCGCAGCGGTTTACGTATGCGGCGACGAGAAAAACATGGCACACGACGTTCACAATACATTAATTGACATTGTAGAAAAAGAAGGCAGCATGAGCCGCGAACAGGCGGAGCAATATGTAGCCGACATGCAGCAACAAAAACGCTATCAGCGTGACGTATATTAAGTTTTTGATTGAAAGGGGACCAGCACAATGAGCAAAGCGGTGAATGAACTGTTAAAAGCACCCGCCGGCGCACCAAGCGACGTAGAAGAAATTAAAGAGAGAAGCAACTACTTGCGCGGGACACTGGCGGAAGTGATGGAAGACCGGATCTCAGCAGGTATTCCAGATGATGATAACCGTCTTATGAAACACCATGGCAGCTACTTGCAGGATGACCGTGACCTGCGCACAGAGCGCCAAAAGCAAAAATTAGAGCCGGCATACCAATTTATGCTGCGTGTCCGCCTGCCGGGCGGCGTCGCAACACCGTCACAGTGGCTGATGATGGACAGTCTTGCGCATAAATATGGCAACGGCACATTAAAACTAACAACACGTGAAACGTTCCAAATTCACGGTATTTTAAAATGGAACATGAAACAAACAATTCAGGATATCCATTCGACGATGATGGATACGATTGCAGCATGTGGAGACGTAAACCGGAACGTTATGGCTACATCGAATCCATATCAGTCAGAGATTCATACAGAAGTACATGCACTGGCGCAAAAGCTAAGTGATGACCTGCTGCCGAAATCACGTGCTTATCATGAAATTTGGCTTGGAGAAGAAAAGGTAGCCGGCACGCCGGAAACGGAAGAAGTGGAACCAATGTATGGCCCGCTTTACTTGCCGCGTAAGTTTAAAATCGGGATTGCTGTACCACCGTCTAACGATATCGACGTATTCTCGCAGGATCTTGGTTTTATTGCCATCATTGAAAACAACCAGCTGGCTGGCTTTAACGTGACAATCGGCGGTGGCATGGGAATGTCACACGGTGACACGCAAACGTATCCACAGCTTGGAAAAGTGATTGGATTTGTAACACCAGATAAAGTTGTCGACCTGGCGGAAAAAGTCATTACGATTCAGCGTGATTACGGAAACCGCTCAGTTCGTAAATATGCCCGTTTTAAATACACAGTTGACCGTCTTGGTCTTGAAAATGTAAAAGCTGAACTCGAGCGCCGCCTTGGCTGGACGCTTGGAGAAGCACGCGATTTCCATTTTGACCATAACGGCGACCGTTACGGCTGGCAAAAAGGCGTCAAAGGCAAATGGCATTTCACGATGTTTGTCGAAGGCGGCCGGATTGTTGACTATCCTGAATACAAGCTCATGACCGGCATTCGTGAAATCGCGAAAGTTCATAAAGGGGATTTCCGCTTAACGGCGAATCAAAACTTGATCATTGGCAGCGTATCTGCTCAAAGCAAGAAAAAGATTGATGCCCTTATTGATCAATATGGCTTAACAGAAGGTCGCCACCACTCGGCGATCCGCCGCAGCGCGCTTGCGTGTGTAGCGTTTCCGACATGCGGTCTTGCGATGGCAGAAGCAGAACGCTACCTACCGACATTGATGGACAAAATCGATGAGATCATCGATGAAAATGGCCTTCGTAACAAAGAAATTACCATCCGGATGACCGGCTGCCCGAACGGCTGTGCACGCCACGCGTTAGGTGAAATCGGCTTTATCGGCAAAGCAGTCGGCAAATACAACATGTATCTTGGGGCTGCACACGACGGAAGCCGCTTGAGCAAGATGTACCGTGAAAACATCGGGGAAGAGGAAATTTTGAAAGAATTGCGTGTCGTATTGTCACGTTACGCAAACGAGCGGCAGGAAGGCGAACATTTCGGTGATTTCGTCATTCGTGCCGGCATCATCGAAGCGACAACAGACGGAACAAACTTCCATAATTAATGAAGATATAAAAGAGGCAGGAATCCATTCCTGTCTCTTTTTTGTTTATTCTAAAATACTGGCCTCATACATACGGATGGTAAAGCTGAAAAAAATCAGGAAGAAAGGGGAGGGAAAATTGAGATGAAAAAGGTTGTTCAGGTAAAATACGGAAATGTGACAGGAGACGGCGTGACGGATGTTGTGTATCTCACTGCCGTTCAAACGCCTGGCAGCCCTTTTTTACAGCAGATTACACTTGTTATCCAGTGCAGACGGACCTCTCAATCTTTCCGGATTCCGCTCCAGGAAAATGCTGGGTATCACCCTACCATTTTTCTTGGCGATTTCACGGGAGACCGGGTAAAGGACATTTTAATCGTCATTAATACCGGGGGAAGCGGAGGTGCGATTTATGCTTATGTCTTTTCGTTTAGGAACGGGCGTTTTAATCAAATTTTCGAGGCGAATGCATTTAATGAAAAAGGGGAATACGACGTCCGTTATCAAGACCATTACAAGGCAGAGGTCACGAGCAAGCAGCCGGATAAACGGTATATTGTTGATCTCACAACAAAAGGAAAAGACTATTTAAACGAAATTTACAACCCGGACGGCACATTGAAAAAGCCAATTCAAGGCTGGGTATCGCCTCTGTCGGGGTTATATCCGGTTGATTTTGAGCGCGATGGGGTTTATGAGCTGGTCGCTTATCAAAATATTGCCGGGCGCTATAGTGCTGACCGGCTTGGCTATATGGAAAATGTGATGAAATGGAATGGACATACATTTGAATCAGACCGCCAATATGTGTCAATTTTCGGTAAGGAACGTTAAGTGGTTGGAAAAATGAAAAGCGCACCCGAAAATAAAGCGGCAAAAACCATAGTGGTTTCTCGTTTCTACTTTATAGGGTGCGCGTTTTAAACGATTGGGAAAAATGGATTAACGGCCAAGCTCCTGCTGGGCTAAGCGGACTAACCGTTTCGTCATTTCGCCGCCGGTTGAACCGTTTGCCCGTGAATTGGTATCTGCACCGAGTGTGACGCCGAATTCGCTGGCAATTTCGTATTTAAACTGTTCCAAAGCCTGTTCTGCACCAGGCACAAGAAGCTGCTGTCGGTTGTTGGATGCCATGTTATCTCACCACCTTTTTTTTGTTTGTTCATACTATTGGTTTTAAGCTGTGTAAACATGCAGAAAAATCAGTAGCAAATGATATCGGTTTTGGAAAGATTGCACTGGATAGGACAATGAAAACGGGATGTTTTGAAGGGTTGCATTAAGGGTAAAATCCAAAAGCAGATCATTAATCAAAGGAGCGATTTTTATGCATCATGCTTACCCAAAAGTGGGCGATTCCATTCAAGCGTTTATAAATGTGTGCGGCCAGCCATCCACTGAGTCAACGAACGATATGATTTTGTTTGAAATCCCCGGTATTAACGCCAAATTAACGTGCTGGATTGACGAAGAAAAGAACGTACATAAGCTTTCAAGCTCAATGCCAATAGGCGCACAGGCAGCTGTGGAGCTGGCCAAGCGTTTTTTGCCAGCTGATGCCGTACCTGCTGAAGCCCACCTTGACACAGACTCAGCCAAGTTAAACGCAACGGTTCAAACGTATGAACTTGAACAGAACGGACAAAAAAAACAAGCGGTCATTACCGCCGATGAAACAGGCGCCTTTACCATTTCTATTTCAGACTAAACGCTTCGGGCTGCAGATGCCCGAAGCGTTTTCTTTTGTACATAAAAGAATATTCGCTATGATAAGAAAAAAGGAGACTGCGAAATGAAAACAATAGCTGATGCGGTTTAAGCGAGCTGCAGATATGCTGAAGACTTTCTTTCCATCTGAAGCGTCTTTTACTAATTCGACATTCATTGCCCGATTAAACGGACTTTTGAAGGGATTTGGTACACTTCAACATATTCATCAAGAAATAAAATTATGGAATATACCCGGATCTTCCAAGCATATACTACTTGATATGATGCAAAGATCCGTTGGTGAAACGAGAAATAACGCTGTTCGCCTGACCTCGGAAAAGGTAGAATGAACAAGACGGCTATTTTACCTCAAGGACGGGAATGGACATGGACAAATTAAAAGTACAAAAAGAATTGGGAAGTTTTGTGGGGCGTCTTCTCCGGGAGCAATTTGGAAGAGGACCGGAGACGATATTTGCGACAATATCGGGTTCTGTGGTCACTATTTATTTCACGAAATTTTTATCTCCATTAGAAAAAACACTTTTGCAAAAAGAGGAAAGTTTATATGTGCAGAAAACGAGAGATCTGCTGATGGAGACATTGATTGATGAAATAAGTGAACACATTCATCTCAGCGCAGGCATTCAAGTAAATGAATTTTATTATGATTGGAATTTAGAAAAACAATCAGGGATGTTTGTTGCGATTGGGAATGAAGCAATGGGGCGTGAGTCTTATCCAGCTCAATCTGAAGTGGAAAAAGAAGTGAAACGGCTTACCAAAGAAGCGGAAAAGCAGCCAGACGTGGTTTTTTCTTCTTTGATTAATAATCGGACGATTCTTATAATCAGGGAAGGTCTTTTAATTAACATTGAAAAAGAATTAAATCGGCTTGGCTTTCAAGAAACGTTAAAATTAGCGAAACGTAATCTAGAGCGCCGGCTTATTGAAGAGCATAAATCAGCTTTTGAAAAACAATTAAACGCCCAGCTTATCGATTTTTTCGTTGACTGGAATTTTGATCGAGATAAAAGTACAATTTTATTCATCTTAAAACCAAAAGAATAGCGGCAGCAATAAGCCAGGCACGGAACTGGATATAAGCCAAAAAGAAAAGGCGGACGGCCTTTCTTTTTGGCTTTTTTATTTTTAGTATAAAGGGGTTTTGGATATGGGAAAAAACATAATAGACGTAACGAAAAAACTTGTGGAAGCATCGGGTCATATCGCCTACTGCTTTCATGATTTGGATACATATGTTACAAACGCAGCTGCGTACATCACAGCAGGTGTAGAGAAGGGTGAGCATGTTTTGGTCGTGGAAAACAATAAAATCATACCGATGATTCATAAAAAATTGTGCCCAGTGTTAACCGATGAGCAGAGGCCATTGGTTCTTATGGAAGACAATTTTACATTTTATTTCTTGCATAAAACGTTTAATCCAGTTCGTATATATGACCACTTCGCCAAATCGACAGCGCCTTATTTAAAAGATGGAAATAACAGCGTCCGCACATGGGGGCATATAGAGTGGGCAACAGCCCAAAACGTAGAGGCAGTCGGTCAATATGAAAAAGAATTAAATCGCCAATTTCCCAATCATTCGATTACAGCCGTCTGTGCCTACGATGAGAGACAGGTAACACACAAATTAAAGTCCGTGCTGGCTGAAACACATGAATATATAATGAGCGATCATGACTGGGAGAGAAACTAATACGTGTCAGTTTTTGTTATATAAAATAAAAATTTTTCTCTAAATGTGCGGAAAACGGTGTATAGATGACAAAGGCAATCAAAAAACGGCGAATTATACGATGGCCGATGGAAGCTGGAAAAAAAAGCGGGATTTAAGGGAAAAAACTAGAGCTGACGGCCATATTTCCTGCATAACATCGCCAAAATGAAGACCGATAAAAAGAGCATTTTATCTGAGGTATACCAGGATTTAGAGACAAACGTGCGCATCCGTACATTTTCGTACCCAATTCAGAGCAGCTATTTGTTTCTTGACTTAAGGATTGATTAAAAAAACACGCACTGCCATTAAGCAGAGCGTGTTTTTTTTGATTCCATTGCCGCGCCGATCGCTTTAATGGCTTCGTATTCATCGATGCCTTTTGCTGTTAATGTCATTTCACCCTTTATGGAGCCGAGCGAAAGGACACCCATGATCGACTTTACATTGACTTTGCGATTCTGATATTCAAGATGGATATCAGATACATATTGGCTGGCCAAATGAACGAGCAGTGTGGCGTTTTCCGGCATGAAGCCGCTTATATAAACAGTTTTAACAAACATGGTCTCAAACCTTTCATTTTAAAATGACTGTATTCATTATACCCAGTCCTGTAAAAAAAAGTACTTGTTTGAACGGTTCATTATCATGATTTTTATGAGATGGTGAAGAAAGACGGTAGCCGATATCGAAAGTGGGCTAAGAATCCTATCGAACATCCACTTCCTTCAATTGACCAAGGAAAGCGTTTGGTTGATTGTACTACGGATTTCATGGGATAAAGTGAAGGCTACTATTAGTGACAAAAAATGTGATGTGATCGACCATGGTATGGAAGCAGCCCACACGATGCTTGAGCCAAACGCTGTATTAGGAGAGGGCTGCTTAATAAAAAGCAGTCTTTTTTGAAATAAAATATATTGACATTTAAAATAAAAAAATGGTATCATAATAAATTTGAATAAAATAGCATGGTATGCTATCCTTAAAAAAGAAACAATCCATGGAGGTGGATCATTTGTTTGAGATAGGTGACAAGATTGTATATCCGATGCATGGAGCAGGCGTAATCAAAGCCATTGAAGAAAAAGAGATCCAAGGGAAAACGCAGCAATACTTTATTATGGTTTTTCCAGTGAGAAAATTACAGCTGATGCTTCCGATAGCAAAAATGGATGACTCAGGGATGCGGCTCGTATTGAATATGACCGCGATTGAGAAAGTAATGGACATGTTTCGCCAGGGAGAAATCGATCGGTCATTGACGTACAAACAAAGATACAAGATCAACACCGACAAAATGAAAACAGGCAAAACACAAGATGGAGCGGAAGTCATCCGTGATTTGATGCTCGTCAAAAAAGAAAAAGCACTAAATTCCAATGAAAAAATGATGCTTCGGGAAGCGATGCAATTTCTCATCAGCGAGCTTGAACTAAGCAACAGTATGACAGAAATGCAAGCGGCTGACTTATTAAATGACCGACTCAACGTAGAAAAAGATGCTGGTTAACTATACGATGAAGAAAAAAGAAGCTGAGAAGCTTTTTTTTTATTTGAAATAAAACAGAAAAGACAAAAAGAATAAGCCGGAAATCATTTCTTCCCGAAAGAATAACCGCCAAAAGACTTAATTGAAAGAACATTGGTAGTTGCAATGGCCTATTCCAAGCCTCCATAATAAAGAAAGAGTACATCTTATAGAATGTGGAGGATCACCTATGTTTCCTTTCCTTAAAGATAAAAGCGAAAAAGGCTATAAAGCCGCTATACAATTTCCCGAAAAAACCGCCATTGCCGTTTCCGCAGATGACAGCTTAACGCCGCGCCTTTACTATATGGGCTATACGCAGGAACAGATGGACCTGCTAAAAAAAATGGCACCGGTCATGAACGAAATTTTGGATGATGTGCTTGAAAACGTGCTGGATCATTTAATAAAAAGTCCTGAAATGGCACGAATTGCACAGGATCATTCGAGTAGAGAGCGATTGAAAAAAGTGTTTGCCGATTACTTCAGCAGCCTTCTGACAGGGAAAATGGATGAATCGTTTTTACAAATGCGCAAGAGAATGGGACAGACCCACAGCCGATACTCTGTCCCGGTTACCTGGTTTGTTGCATCCTACTCTGCTTTTAATACATTGATTATTCCAAAAATTATTGAGCATTTTCAAAGCGATCCTGAACAGCTGGCAAAAGCCATTCAAGCGATTACGCATGCAATGAATTTGGACGCACAAATGGTGATTGATCAATACATGAATGTCCGGGTTCAGGAAGCGGAACAGGCAAATGAAGTGAAAAATACGCTGCAGCAGGAAATCGTCTCCGTGAGCCAGGAAGTTGCTGCATCCGTTGAGCAGACAGAAGCGGCTATTTCAGACACAAGTTCAAGAGCATCGCAAATTTTGCAGGAAACCGGTCAAACGGAAAAAAGCAGTAAAAACCTGGTCGGTTTAACGGCCCAAAATGAAGAACAAATGGAAGACATGGAAGGGCAGTTTAAACAATCGATCCAAAAAGTCAGCGCTTCTTTATCGGGAATTAGTGAATTAAAACAGACCTCAGAGGAAATTATCAGCATTACAAAAGGCATTGAAGACATCGCAGACCAGACGAATTTGCTTGCGTTGAATGCATCGATTGAAGCGGCGCGCGCCGGAGAGCACGGCAAAGGGTTCTCTGTCGTTGCCAGTGAAGTACGGAAACTTGCCGAAAATTCCAAAGTAATGAGCAACAGCATCAATACGTTAATCGGGCAAAATAATGCAAACATTGCGCAGCTTGTCGGCCAAATGGAAGAAGTAAATCAGTCGAATGAGCAGTCTCAAATGAAACTGCAGCAAGTGAAAAACGGTCTTTCTACCGTCAAAATGGAAATGGAAAACTATGTGACGATGTTCGGACGAAACAAGGAAGACCTTGATCAAATCGTTCTGTCCATTCAGGAAATCAGCCAAACAACAGAAGGGCTATCGAAATTGACAACGAATCTGCTCGAAAAAGCTGAACAAACAATGTAATTTATAAAAGAGTGTTGCAGAAGTCCATAAGCTGATTTTTGCACACTCTTTTTGTAAAGGAAGTGGTTCATTGATTAGTAGGAAAAATAAAATTATAATGTGGATAAATGTAAGTGAGGGCAGTGAGATGAAAAAACAGGCTTTGTTTTTCTTTCTTGCTTTATGCTTTGGTCTCACCGCATGCAAAGAAAATGCAGATCAACAGCTTGAAGAAGCCGAAACACAGTCGCTTCCATCTGAACAAAATGGCGTGTCGATGGAAGCGGGGCAGAAAATGTACGCGCCGGATGCAGAAAAAATGACTATTTTAATTGAAAACAAAAGTGAACAAGAAGTCGTATATGGCAAACACTTCACGATGGAAAAAAAAGTGGGCGGCGTTTGGCGAATGGTTCCGTTTAAAGATGGGGCTGCATTTGTTGAAATCGCTCTTTTTATTTCTCCAGGGGAAATGGAGACAGAAGCCATCCCGCTTTATTTGTTTCACCCGCCTTTGTCAGAAGGAACGTACCGGATTGTTAAAAAAATTGGCGGACAGTCTTTAGCGGCAGACTTCATCATTGAATAAACAAAAAGAATGGGACAAAGGAGTAAAAATGAGAACAGCTGAAAACATTGTACTGATTGGGCTGCTCGTCGCGGCGGCTCTGTTTTTTTAGTATTACTGACATTGGGATTCAAACGGGCGTTGTTTTTACAGCAGCATTTGTACTGCCATGGATCTCATTATACTGGCAGGTCCGGCTTATGAAAGCAGTAGAGAAAGGAAGATCTTAACATGACGATAAAGGATATGAAAAAGCGGACAATGCGTTTCGAATTATGAGAAACAGATAATACAATGAGCAAAAAAGGGGGACTCGCAGTGGATCATTTTTTATTCAATCAATTAGCGTTTATCCGCAGTCAGACACTAAAAGGGGTGCAGGGAATTGCCGAAGAAGCATCACTCGTCGTACCGGATCGATTCAACAACAATATAAAGTGGAACCTCGGCCACATTTATCTTATACAAGAGCGATTTGCGTTTTACTTTACTGGAGGGGAAATGATGATGCCTGTTTCGTTTCATGACTGGTTTGGCCGCGGGACAAAACCGGCGGACTGGCAGGGTGATCTGCCAAAAACAGATGAATTGCGGGCCCTTTTGGAGCAGCAGACGGAACGGATTAAACGGGAAGTCGGGCACCGTTTAGAAGAAAAAGTGATCGAGCCAATGACGACATCAACGGGTTTGACCCTTTCCACCGTTGAAGAAATGCTGACATACAGCCTGTATCATGAAGGGCTTCATACGGAAATAATCAAGTCCATTAAGCGGTTTTTATAAAGCTAAAAAGCGGGTTTCCAATGCGAAGCCTGCTTTTTTGCATCTGAAACATTCTACTAAATGGACGGAACGAAAAAAACAGCTGAAACCATAAAGAATCTCTTTCTTATTTTGGTTTTAATTCCATTATTTGTTTGATATTATTATAGCATGAATTTTTTATCGGTATGAAATTCAGCGTAATAGGGCTGATGACTTTTCACATAAAAGCAAAGGGGAAAACATGAAAAGAAAAGTGCTTTTCTTCATTCCTGTCTTCATAATGGGCGGGCTGGCGTTTGTTTTTTTCTTCCGCGGAGGGATGCTGCCGGATATGCTTGGACTTCATCTGGAGCAGCCGTTCACTGAAAAAGTAGAGGTGGAAGAGATGTACTCTCGTGCTGACCGGAACCAAAATGGTGTACCCGATCCACTTGATATTGTAAACGCCGCGCGCTTGGAAGTGGAGAGCCGGACGATGTATCGCAGTGCGTATTATGAAGGCGGGTATCCGCCGGAAGGAGAAGGCGTTTGTACAGATGTAATCTGGCGGGGAATGGCTGGAGCAGGGGTGGCGTTAAAAGAGCAGATGGATAAAGATATTTTGCAAGCTCCTTTTTTATACCCGCGGGTGGAAGACAATCGTGATCCAAACATTGACTTCAGAAGAGTGCCGAATCAGCTGGTTTTCTTCGAGCGTACAGCAGAAGCTTTGACAACGGAACTCGTTCCCGGGGATCCAGGCAATTTGGCAGAGTGGCAGCCGGGAGATGTGGTCTTTTACTTAGATGGAACCGATCATGCCGGAATTATTTCGGATAAAAGAACAAAAGACGGGACTCCCTATCTCATCCACAATACACCGCCTTTTGCATCCGAGATTAAACTTTCATCCTACAAAATGCCAATTACCGGTCATTATCGATTGAAATACGAAACAGGCGATTCATAAGGAAGGAGTATTTGTATGATTCAGCTTGCTTATTTTACCCGCAATGATTTTATCCAGTTAATGAACTGGATTCCTTCCGAGGCCTTTATGGTGCAGTGGGCCGGTACCGGATTTACATTCCCGCTGCACACTCATCAGCTGGAACAGTACATAAAAGAAGCGAACCATCCGGCGTCAGACACTTTTGTGTATAAAGCGATCCATACAGAAACCGGGCGTGTCGTCGGACATGTTTCATTAAAAGTTGATCGGCGTAATGAGTCGGCGCGGATCGGGAAAATGCTCGTTGGAGATGAATCGATGCGCGGACTGGGAATTGGTTATCATGTCATAGAAGCGGTGACGGCTCTGGCCTTTCATGCATTCAAACTGCATCGTGTCAGCCTTGGTGTATTTGACTTTAACGATGCGGCCATTGCCTGCTATGAAAAAGCGGGGTTTAAAAAAGAAGGGCTGCTCCGTGACGCTCGAAAAGCCGGGAAGGAGTATTGGAGCCTGTGGGAAATGAGTTTGCTTGAAGAAGAATGGAAAAAGCGTTCGCAATGAAACCGATCTTTCGTTAACGTACATGACGTTCAGGGTGAAAGGGTGATCAAACGAGGTGAAAGCATTACGCAAAAAACGATTCTTTATTTTTCTTCTTTTCTTTATTCTGCTCATCCCGTTTTCATATATTCAAAACAATGTATTGACTGTAACAGACATTCCAGTCGAATCACAAAACATTCCGGCGGGTTTTGACGGGTATCGGATTGTCCAGCTGTCGGATCTCCATAGCAAGTCATTTGGCGATCAACAACAGGTGCTGGCAGAAAAAGTAAAGGCGCAGCGTCCGGATGTTCTTTTTTTCACAGGAGACTTAATTGACCTTCGGCGGGGAGACGAGGAAAATGGTTATACACTGATGGAAGAAATGATGAAAATCGCCCCCGTTTATTTTGTGACAGGCAACCATGAATGGCAGGTGTTTGAAGAAAAAGAAAAACGGCTGAGGGAAATGGGGGTGAATGTGCTGCGAAATGAAAGTGTGACGCTTCAGCATGAAGGTGACACCATCAATTTGATCGGCATTGATGATCCACTCATAACTGAAACAGCAGAAGCGCTCCAGACAGCATGGAAGACGATGGAGAGTACAGAGCAATACACCATTTTGCTTTCACATCGCCCTGAATTATTTTCCCTTTATGCAGATGCCAATATGGATTTAACGTTTACCGGCCACGCACATGGGGGGCAAATCCGTATTCCATTCGTTGGCGGATTATTTGCGCCGGGACAGGGGTTTTTCCCGGACTATACAGCTGGCGCCCACACAATAGATTCCTCAACAATGATCGTCAACCGCGGCCTTGGCAACAGTATGGCGCCACAGCGCATTTTTAATCGGCCGGAAATTGTTGTCACCCAGTTAAAATCAACGCAGTAAAAAAGCGGTCTGCTTAAGAAGCAGCCGCTCTATCTTATTTATTCCGAAACGCCATGCGTCCATTCAAGATTTGGTTTGGGCTTTTTAACTGAAACATACCCGCTTCCTGTGAATAGTCAATTTTCACTTCTTCGTCGTAAAAAACCATTTTCGGTTTTTCCACTAAGATTGGCATTTCATTTGTTTCAAGCAGCACATCGTGATCAGCATCCGCCTCGTTGACATACCAAAGTGTCGGAATGCCATTGAGCACACAGCCATTTCCTTCTGTATCCCACTTTAGTTTAAGAATGCCGTTTTCACGGTTTTTTAACGCATGTATTTTTTCGGCTGCTGCCGGTGTAATGGTAATGTCCATCATGCATCCGTCCTTTTTCTTTTCAGTATAGCATACGACATGTCAGCCGTCTTTTTTGGTTATTTGATTAACGTTCACTTTTAAGGGGGAAGTGGTATAATAAGGAAAGAGGCGATGGTATTGAGGGGTGAGGGAATGGATCGAAAAGACCGGGCACTTTATGAAGAAATCAACGCGAAAGCAGCTGAAATAAGCAAAAAATGGTTTGATACACGACAAAAAATGGACGGGTCTGTTTACGCAAAAAATGTGGACTTAGCTATTGAAAAAAAGCTAAGGGAGCAGCACCTTTTTACCATCGAGACAATTGGGAGCGGATTTCTGGCTGATCAAGATCTGTTTGATCAAAATTTACATCAGTGGACGGAAATTGTGGTCAGAAGCAGGCTTGAGTGGGATACACCGATCTATGAAGTCATTGCAGCTATTAATAAAACGAGAAACCTCATATGGGAATTTATCACACAGTACAGCCTTGTTCATGAAGAAATTGATAAAAAGGATGTATTACGCTGGAGCGCTATTTATCATCCGATTTTGGATACGCTTATCAGCGAATTCTCCACACAGTATTACCGGCTGACACGCAGTCGGCTAAGAGGGCAGGAAAAGCTGATTGAGGAAATAGACTCGCCGATTATTCCTGTGTCAAAAGGCATCGCTGTACTTCCGTTAATTGGTATTATGGATGAAAGAAGGGCAGCCTCTTTGTTCGAATCCGTTCCGGTGAAATGCACGCAAAAAAAAGTAACACACCTCGTGATGGATCTTTCTGGCATGAACAACATTGACACTTTTGGAGCCAATCAGCTGTTTCAATTAACACAATCACTTCGGCTGCTTGGTGTTCAAGCGGTGCTGTCAGGCATCCGCCCGGAAATAGCTCAAACAGCGATTCATTTAGGCTTAAACTTCAGTCAAATAAAAACATTTCATGGCCTGCCCCAGGCGCTTGCGCATCTGGGATTTGGAAAATAAATGAGACAGATTATTATGGATTAAAGGTTATAAAGCCCGAATCACGTAATGATCCGGGCTTTTTGTATTCATTATTGCGTTTCTTCTTCCGTTTCAGTATCTTCTGTCTCTGTTTCTTCCATTTCAGTATCTTCTGTTTCTGTTTCTTCTATGTCTGTGCCGGTATCTGTTTCTTCTTCTTCAGCCCCACAGCCTGCTAAAACACCAAGTGCCAAAAATGCCGCTGCGCCGCCCGTGACCAACTTTTTCTTCAAAATAGAATCCATACCGAAACCCTCCTCAGAAAATGTAAGATGAAAAGCACTATTCCATTTCCCGAATATAAAACGAATAAACTGATTCCCTCTATCTTTACATATTCTTTACATTACATTAAAAATAAACAAAAAAGGGGGCGTTCCGGATGGGCATTCGGAACGCCAAACAATGCACAATGAATCGGTGGGGTAAAGCTAAAATGATAATGATTATCATTACCGGTTACAAGTATTATCTTAACCGGGATTTCCATTTTTGTCAACAACTAATTGAAAATGATTTTCAAGTAACAGCAGTCCCTCGATTTTTCAAATAATTTCATCTGTTTTTACCTGTTGAGAGAAAAAATTTAGATGGAAAAAGATTTGACTATATAAGTTGAATTAAACTTCTTGCTTTCTCCGATTCCTATCATGAAAGGATACCTTTTTAAAAAGCAGGGTAATGGGCTGCAGGCTGGCGGCTGGGCTAACAACAGGGGCGAACGCTGAACACCGCTTCGCGCTGCCCGCTACAGCCTGTCCGCTCGTCCCGCGGGAGTCTCCGCCGCCAGCCCTCCGCCCGTTGGTTTTTAGTAAATCAGCGAGTATGAATAGATACATATGACCCATTCTTTTCTCAACGGTTAAGTGTAAATTCTTTTCTCAACGGTTAAGTGTAAATTCTTTTGTTCAACTTATATAAAAAAGCAACACTGAATTTGTTAAATCGGGCAGAGCAGTTGAAAGAGGAATGACTGAATAGAAATTAACATAGATAGAGATATTAATTGAAACAAAACCCCACTTCATTCGTATAGAAGAGGAATGAATGGAGTGGGTGAACGATGAGAACGGAAATAGAAGAGCCGGCACAGCACATCTCGCCGCAAGCTGCTCGCATGTGGCGGGTGAGCCGGACGATTGGACATGGAATTACCTTGCTTGTTTTGGCCGTATTGATCGGAATGGACAGCTTTTTTAGCTGGTGGAGCTGGCTTGGCTGGGCGCTGTACGGCCTAACTGCTCTGACGGTGTTATCGGCTGTTTATTCGATTGGGATAGAACCGGCTATATTACAGCGCACGTGGCGTTACAGCGTAAGCGAAGAGTATATACAGCTGAAGCACGGAGCGCTGACACATGTTCGTGTGCTGGTCCCGATGACAAAAGTAGAATATGTGACGACCAATCAAGGACCGATTATGCGAAAGTACGGATTATTTAATATTCAAATTGGAACGATGGCTTCAACCCATAACATACCGGCGATTTCTGAAAAAGAAGCGTTTGAACTGAGAGAGCAAATTGCCAGGCTCGCGCAAGTAAAGGACGGGGAATAAGATGAAAAAGCGCCTTCACCCCGTCCGGGTTCTTTTTTCAATCATTCACCTGTTGAAAAATTTATTTTTTCCTGCCATCTTTTTATTTGTTATTCATTCGGCTTCTGAAGCGAAGTGGGTCATTTGGGGACGATATGGTTTTTTCGCTTTTATTCTCATCAGTATGATTGGAGCAGTTTTAACGTGGTGGACGTTCCGGTATGAGTTTCGAGAGCAGACGCTGCATGTGCACAATGGTATTTTTGTAAAGTCGGAACGGCACGTACCGCTTGAACGTATTCAAAATGCTCACCGGCACACATCCTTTTTTTACAAGCTGTTCCGCATGACCTCTCTATCGCTTGAAACAGGCGGCGACGAAGCATCTGTAAAGCTTGACATGATCCTGTTAAAAGAAGCAGACCGCATTGAAGGGATGCTGAAAGGAGAAATAGAACAGGATATACGAAGGATTCACTTTAAGGTGACAAACCGCGAGCTTTTCAAAGCATCATTTACTTCATTAAGTTTTTTTACGATTATTCCGATTCTCGCTTCCGTTTATTTCACAATGGATGACTTCTTTAAACTGGGTGGATTGACACGCGAAGTGGCTGATTATGTAATGGCGGCGCTTTGGCTGCTCATTCCGATTATTTTCGCTCTTTTTATATTCGGTGCAGCTGCTGGCATCATTACGACATATTTGCGTTATGGAAACTTCGGAATTATGTCGGATGATGAACGGATTTATTTGAAAAAAGGTGTATTAAATGAAACGCTTTTTACGATAACAAAAGAAAAAGTACAGGCGGTGAAATGGAAGCAATCGCTGTTAAAACAGTGGTTTGGGCTGGTTGAGGTTGAGTTGATCAGCGCCGGAAACGTAGGAGAAGAAGAGCTTGGAACAAATTCATTGTTTCCATTTTTACCGGTGAAGGAAGCAGCACGTATCGTGGAAGAACTGCTTCCAGAATACAAAATAAAAATGGAAATGGAACAGCTTCCACGCAATGCGCTCTGGATTAAGCTCATGCGGCCAAGTTATCTATGGATTATTACTACAATTATACTGCTTTGGTGGCAGCCGGTTTATTGGTACGCTTCGCCGATCCTGCTTATGCTGCTGTTGTTTGGCAGATGGCTTGAATTTAAGCGGGCGCGTTATTTGATCAATGGTTCCTTTTTGCAAATAAAATCTGGGATTTTCTCAACAGAACTGCTGGTCACAAATCGTGAGAAAATACAGGAAATCGATGTGAAAGAAGGGTTGCTGCAGCAAAAGTGGAATTTGTCGACGATCCGTATTGCCAACCGGGCAAAACCCGTCCATTATGCTGCCATGATGGATGTACCGGTTTCTGTGGCAGGCGCATTTTATGATTGGTATGCAAAGCGTGAATGAAAAATCCGCCCTGGCTCAAAAGACCGGGGCGGATTTTTTAGCGAAGAACGGCCGTTGTTAAGCCATTTTTCGCTGTCATTAAACGGGCAAGATAAGCGATCACAATGACCGCATAAATAATCAGCCATACATTGATTGTTCCGTGAATAAGTGCCATGCCGAGGAAGCCGGCTGCGAGCAAATAGTAGGTCAGCGGCAATAAAACTCGTCTGATCAGTGCACCTTCTTTGCCGACCAGTCCAACAGTCGCAGACGCCGCAACGACGTTATGGACGCAGACCATATTGCCAGCTGCACCACCGACTGCCTGAAGCGCAACCACAAAACCCGATTGCTGCACATCAAGACCAATATTACCAGCTGCTCCAAATTGGAAAAGAGAGAACATCATATTGCTGAATGTGTTGCTTCCAGCAATAAATGCGCCAAGTGCACCAACAGCCGGCGCTACAATCGGCCAAAAGTCACCGGCAACGACAGATACACTTTCTGCGAGCACAAGCGGCATATTTTGGCCGGCAAGTGCTTCCGTAGCAGCAGACACTTTGTCTGATGCTAAAGACGTATTTAAGAAAATCTTAATCATCGGTACGGCAAAAATAAGGGCCAGTCCGGCAGAAGCAGCTGTTTTAAGCGAACTTTTCCATGCGTTTGTATAAGTGGCTGGCTTCATGCGGTGCAGGAAAAATGTTAAAACCGAAACAACAATAAAAATAAAGCCTGGTAAGAAAAGTGGCGTTGAGGTGGTTGTAATCCCGGACCCAAACGTATTCTCAAACACAAGTGCAGGCGCTTTCAATAAAGAAGTAAACGGTTCGATTATACGAGAGGCAACAAGCAATCCCGCGACAAGAACATACGGGAGCCACGACATGGCCATTGAAATCGTGCGCTGTGATCCTTCTTCTTTTTCGGGTTCATGGTTGAGTGCCCCAAACCAGTCTTCTTCCCATTTGCTGCGCGGCGGAAAATCGAATAGGTCATCAGATGCCGGCATAAACAGCCCTTTTCGAGCGGCTGGAACCACAATAAGCATCGCAATCAAAGCGCCGAGTAATGACGGAAATTCCGGTCCCAGCAAAAGACCGATAAAATAATAAGGAACCGTAAATGCAATACCTGCAAACAAAGCGAATTTCCATACTTTCAGGCCTTCACGGAACGATTTATTCGGACCGAAAAAGCGTGTAAGCATAACAACAACGAATAAGGGAATGAGGACCCCAATAACAGCATGAAGAAGCGCAACGTTTGTTGTGATTTGAAGCAAATAATCAGCATAGTTCATTCCTGCTCCTTCCAGAGATGAAAGAACAAGCGGCTGATCCGTCAATCCTGTATTAACACCAATTTGAATGGGTGTTCCAACTGCACCAAATGAAACGGGTGTACTTTGAATGATCAAAGCTGCCATAACAGCGGCCATCGCCGGGAATCCTATAGCAACAAGAAGCGGTGCGGCAACAGCAGCTGGTGTCCCGTATCCAGCGGCGCCTTCAATAAATGCGCCGAACAGCCAGGCGATAATAATTGCCTGAATGCGGCGATCTGGTGAAATGCTGGTGAAACCGCGGCGAATCGTATTAATGGCACCGCTTTCTTTTACGGTATTTAAAAGCAGTACAGCACCAAATACGATAAAAATAACTTCAAGTGCTGTAATAAGTCCATTAAATGCAGCACCGGCGACAATACTGCCATCTGTTCCCCAAACGAACATAGCGATAAGCGCTGTGACAACAAGTGCAATTGGCATGGCACGCGATGCTGGCCAATTTAAAAAGACGAGAAAAATTAAAATCGTAATAATAGGCACAATGGCAATCAATGACAATGTTAATAGATTCATAGTTGTGAACGTCCCTCCCAGAGTAAGCGATTTCAAAAAAATGGGTTGGTCATCAGATGACCTGTTTTGATTATAATTTGAACCTTTTCCAAAAATCAATAAAAATTTTACATATTTATGTTTATAATAAAAGAAAGAGGTGAGCATTCGTTGAAATATAAGCAAATTAAACCAAAAAAAATATATGAAGAAGTAGCTGACACACTACTTGAATCCATTCGTTCCGGTGACTTAAAGCCGGGCGAAAAGCTTGATTCTGTACAGCGGCTTGCTGAAAGCTTTCAAGTCGGCCGTTCTGCTATTCGGGAAGCGCTCACATCACTTCGTGCAATGGGGCTCATTGAAATGCGTCAGGGAGAAGGCACATATGTGAAGTCATTTGAAGCAGCGGGCATCGCGTTTCCTCTGCAAAGTGCGCTTCTTATGAACAGCGATGATTTAAAGAGTTTAATGGAGGTACGCAAAATTCTTGAAACCGGTATTGCTGCGTCAGCCGCCGAACGGCGTACACTGGACGACTTAAACGCAATGCAGCTGGCTGTAAGGGATATGGTGAAATATTCTGCTGATCCTGAGCTCGGTGAGAAAGCGGACCTTGCCTTTCATTTGGCTATCGCGGAGGCAGCTGGAAATAGTCTTCTCTCAAGCCTTATGCACCATGTCTCGGATATGACAGCAGAGTCAATGCGTGAAACAAGGCGCCTTTGTTTGTATGAGGAAACGGCAACAGTGGATCAGCTGAATGTCCAGCATGAAGCAATTTTGCAGGCGATTGAAAGTAGAGATGCAAAACAGGCAAGAAAAGCAATGAACACACATTTAGACTATGTCGAAATCGTTCTTCGCAATTATATGGACACTCATTAACATCCATCTGAAACCAGCGGAATTTCGCTGGTTTTTTCTGTGAAAAAATTGTTTGAAAGTTTGTAAGCGTTTGTAGTATCATTAAAAATAAACAAATTGTACAGGTCATCAGATGACCTTACTTTTATGGGGTGAGCAACGTGAAGGTTACGCTTTTTATTACATGTATCGTCGATATGTTTCAAGCGGATGTGGGCAAAGCAACAGTAGAAGTGCTTGAACGGCTCGGCTGTGATATTGAATTTCCAATGGGGCAGGTGTGCTGTGGCCAGCCGGCATATAACTCAGGCTATGTAGAAGAATCAAAAGATGCGATGAAAAAAATGATTGCGACATTTGAAAACGCGGAAGTCGTTGTAACGCCATCCGGTTCATGTGCAACGATGTTCAAGGAATATCAGCACATCTTTCACGATGATCCCATTTGGCGTCCGCGTGCGGAAAAATTGGCTGCGAAAACATATGAGCTGACTGAATTTATCGTTGATGTGCTAAAAGTGGAAAATGTCGGGGCAAAGCTGAGCGGCATAGCGACGTACCATCCATCGTGCCACATGACGCGCCTTCTCGGCGTAAAAGATGCGCCGATGACATTGCTTCAAAACGTTGAGGGACTTCAGTTTGAGCCGCTGCCAAATGCTCATAATTGCTGTGGATTTGGCGGAACATTCTCAGTGAAGATGGGCAATATTTCCGAGCAGATGGTCGATGAAAAAGTCGATTCAGCAGAAAAAACGAAAGCAGATTTTTTAATTGGCGCAGATGGTGGCTGCTTAATGAATATTGGAGGCCGGATTGAACGAAGAGGAAAACCGATCCGCGTGATGCACATCGCGGAAGTGTTAAACAGCCGGTAAGGGGGAGAACAATATGGCAATGAAAATCGGTGAAGGCAAATTTAAAGATAACGTTAATAAAAACCTGGAAGATACGTTTATGCGCGGAGCAGTGGCTGGCGCGCAGGAACGGCTCCGCACGCGACGTCTTGATGCGGCAGAGGAACTCGGCAACTGGGAAGAATGGCGCTCGCACGGGGAAGAAATCCGCAAGCACGTGTTAGATAACCTCGATTATTATTTACATGAATTAACGGAAAACGTTCAAAAGCGCGGCGGGCACGTGTTTTTTGCCGAAACGGCGGACGAAGCGAATGCGTATGTGCGTGAAGTCGTAAATGCGAAAAACGGCAAAAAAGTGGTTAAAGCCAAATCCATGGTCACAGAAGAAATCGGCTTAAATCAAATTTTAGAAGATGAAGGGTGCGAAGTGATCGAAACGGATCTCGGCGAGTACATTTTACAGCTTGATGAGCATGATCCACCATCTCATATTGTCACACCGGCCCTGCATAAAAACAAGGAACAAATTCGAGATGTGTTTACGGAAAAACTGGAGTATAAGCTGACATCCAAACCGGAAGAACTGGCGCTTCACGCTCGTAAAAAGCTTCGCCAGGAATTTTTAACAGCGGACATCGGCATCACCGGCTGCAACTTTGCGATCGCGGAGTCTGGATCTGTGGGACTTGTGACAAACGAAGGAAACGCGGGTCTTGTATCAGACCTGCCGAAAACGCAAATTACGGTAATGGGCATGGAGCGGATTGTGCCGACATTTGAAGAATTCGACGTGCTTGTGAGCCTGCTGACACGCAGTGCAGTCGGGCAGAAATTAACAAGCTACATTACAGCACTTTCCGGTCCTCGCGAGGAAGGAGACGCTGACGGACCGGAAGAATTCCATCTTGTCATCGTAGATAACGGGCGTTCGAAAATCTTAGGTACGGAATTCCAGTCTGTGCTGCAATGCATTCGCTGCGCGGCGTGCATTAACGTCTGCCCGGTGTACCGCCACATCGGCGGGCATTCATACAACTCGATTTATCCAGGACCAATTGGTGCTGTTCTCACACCGCTTCTTGGCGGTTATGATGACTTCAAAGATTTGCCTTACGCCTCTACTTTATGCGCAGCTTGTACAGACGCCTGCCCGGTGAAAATTCCGCTTCATGAGCTGCTGCATAAGCACCGGCAAGTTATTGTCGAGCGGGAAGGGCGCGCGCCGATTTCAGAAAAATTGGCGATGAAAGCGTTCGGGCTTGGAGCGGCATCGAACCCAATGTATGCGGCTGGTTCCAAAATGGCCTCTGCTATGATGAAGCCGTTTACGAAAAACGACCGTATTTCAAACGGCCCGGGACCGCTGAAAGCGTGGACCGAAATCCGCGAATTCCCAGCGCCGAACAAAGAACGGTTCCGCGACTGGTTTAAAGAACATGAAAAAGGAGGCGGGAACCAATGATCCACAACCGTGATTCTTTTTTAAACAATGTAGCTGCGCAGCTTGGCCGCAGCCGCAATACAAGCGTGAAGCCGGAGCGCAACTGGCAGTTCCGCCCGCAGGATAAAACGCTGACGGATAAAACACCGGATGAACTGATGACCGTGTTTCGCGACCAGTGCCAGCTTATTCATACCGAACTTATTGAAACGAACGGCAGCAAATTGGCAGACGTACTGGAAGCGACTGTGAACTTATATGGAGGCGGACCGGTTTCAATTTGGCAGGACCCGCGTTTCATTGAATTTGGTCTCGATGGATTGATCAACGAAGCCTGGCCGGCCCGCAACATTGAAGTAAACGAATGGAATGCTGCCCGCGGGAAGAAAAATGTAGCGGAAGCGGAGCGGGCGAATGTCGGCATTACGTTCAGTGACATAACACTTGCGGAATCCGGCACAGTCGTTTTATTTTCCGGTGCAGGAAAAGGCCGTTCTATCAGTTTGCTGCCGCATAAATATATTGCGATTATCCCGAAAAGTACGATTGTGCCGCGCATGACGCAGGCAGCGCAAGAAATTTCCCGCCGCGTCCAGGCCGGGGAAACTATTCCTTCGTGCATTAATTTCATCACCGGTCCAAGCAATTCCGCCGACATCGAAATGAACCTCGTGGTTGGCGTGCATGGACCGGTGAAAGCCGCTTATATTGTAATAGAAGATATGTAAAAAAGAGAGACATCCCCTGTCTCTCTTTTCTTATGCCGTGATAGCGGCATTTCTTGGAGTGATGGCACACTTCATCAAAAAAGGCACGATACTGTGTTAGTAGGAGGGAGCAATAATATAAAAGTCGCGCCAACTTGATTTATGCTGTAATGCCATTAGTAAACGGTTCAATCATCATCGAACATGCGCCAAGTGCTGGCGCATTTTTTCCAAGGGACGAAGGGAGAAACGCGTAACATATATCGAAGCGGACATTCATAATGAATAACCTCCTGTAAAAGCCGCCGCTTGGCCAAAGCACGGGTTGAAGCGTCATTTGAATTATGCGAAAGAAAGGGCGCGTTGATTTCCGCTCGCTTGAAAAATATGCACTTGAAAACAGCCAAATTCAAAATTGTTCAGGTCGGCAGGGAAATTTAAAAACAATCTTGAATCAATATTTGCTAGGGAGCTAAAGATGAGATGCTGGCAGAGGTTGGGGCCATTCCACCGGGCGCTGGCGGGCTCCTATATACTCCTTATTTAATTGGTGAGAGGACGCCTCATCCGGATTCAGTCATCCAGGCAAGTTTCATTGGCATTGACAGTATCCATACGAGAGCCCATTTTGCGAGAGACGTCTTGGAAGGTATTACGTTCTCTTTACAGGAATCTATTGAAATGTTCCGAAATGAAGGGAAAATGGTCGATACGGTGATTTCAATCGGCTGCGGAGCGAAGAATGATGTATGGCTGCAAATGCAGGCGGATATTTTCGATGCGAAAGTTGTGAAGCTACAAAACGAACAAGGGCCGGCGATGGGCGCTGCGATGATTGCGGCGGCCGGAAGCGGAATATTTGATTCTCTCGAACAGTGCTCAAATGTATTCATTAAAGAAGGACAGACGTTTAAACCGGATTCGGAACGGGCAAAGCAATATCGATCATTGTTTTCTATTTATCAGAGAGTGTATGATCAAACAAAGGACATTAACGAACAACTGCAGTCATTTCGCTCGTAAAGGGGTTTTCTTATGATTGAGCACGTACTATTTGATGGCATTGAGGCGATTCAAGCGTCTAACGATCATCTTCAATTGCTTCTCATCCCGTCGTTCGGAAGCAATGTCATTTCATTGGTTGATTTGAAAACAGGACAGGAATTGCTCGTTAAACCGGCTTCTTTTGCGGCGTTAAAAGAGAGCCCGATTTTGCACGGCATTCCAGTGTTGTTTCCGCCGAACCGAATCGAAGGCGGAACGTTTACGTTTAACAATGTCACCCATGAATTTCCGATCAATGAAATAGGCAAACATCATATTCACGGTTTTGTGTATGATCAGCCGTGGGACGTAACAGCACAAAAAGAAGAGAATGGCCTCATCACGATTGAAACAGCGATTGGGCTTTATGAGCCGGAAATTTATAAGGATGCGTCCATTCATTTAACGTATGAACTCGATGGCGCTGTTTTACGCCAGCGAGCTATTGTGAAAAATAATGGCAGCGAGCCATTTCCTTGGGGAATCGGCTATCATACTGCTTTTCAATTTGACGAAACTGTATCTACCTTTTCTTTAACGAAAAAAAGCCAGTGGACGTTAAGTGAAGAAGCGATTCCGACGGGCGAACAAGTGCCAGGTGAGCCGCTCCGGCATAAAAATTTACAGGGCGTGCCGCTGGATGACGCATTTGCTGCTGTTGAGCAGGAAAATGAAGCGATCATACATAACAAAGAAGCGGGTCGTACGGTCACGTACCGGACTGATTCTTCGTTTAAGCATTGGGTCGTTTATAACGGAAACGGGCGTGAAGGTTTTCTTTGCCCCGAACCGTATACATGCATAACAAATGCATTTAACATGAATATTCCGCCTGATGTGACCGGATTACGCGTGTTGCAGCCGGGTGAAGAAGACATCGTAACCACCCAAATAGAGATTAAACATCCGCAGTGATTTTGCTGCGGATGTTTTGATATAATGCGGAAAAGGGTGGAAAGAAGAGGATTACATGAAAAAATCACTCATCGATATGCTTTTAAATGGAACGCCGCCGGACGATTATTTAAAGAGAGAAGCGGACGAGCTTCGCAGCAGAGAGAACGAGGCTGTTCCAGCGACCGTCCAGGCGAAAAAAGAACGGTTCACACCGGAACTCAAACTGCTTCTTGTAATGACAGGTCTGACGCTCGGCATGATGGGCATCGGATATATGCTGATTTTTTAAAGGAACTAAAAAAATGAAATGGAATGGAATTACTTTTTTATGCTGGCGACGGTGTTCATAGGCTTTCTTATTTTTGGCTTTTCAGAAAATGTAAAAGGACCGGCAATGCCGCGTATTCAAGCCGATTTTGAGCTCGATGCCTTTCAGATGGGCACACTTCTTTCATTTAATTCGCTTGCGTGTGCGTTTATCGGTATTTGTGCGCTTTTTTGTGCACTGTTCAGCTTCTTTTTGTATGTTTATTTGCACAGACAAAAGGAAGTTATATAAAAGAGTGTTTTTGCAGTAAAGGAGAGAGCGTGGATGAAAGAATCAATTGTATCTTTGACACGAAAATTGATTGAATTCCGAACGGTGGAAAAAGACCGGATTAACGCGGCCGCTGAATATTGTTCAGAATGGCTGGCAGCGAACGGTGTTCATGCGAGAGTCCTTGACAATGAAGGATTGAAAAGTGTCGTTTCTATTATCGGAAAAGAAGGACCGACGGTTATTTTAAATGGGCATTTAGATGTCGTGCCGGCCGGACCGGATCAATTTATTCCATATGTGGCGGAAGGAAAGCTTTACGGACGGGGCAGCTTTGACATGCTCGGGTCGGTAGCGGTAATGATGCATGTGATGGCTGAGCTCGTTCAAGAAGAGCTGCCGTGCAAGGTGATGCTCGCTCTTGTACCGGATGAAGAAAAAGGCGGGCAAAAAGGCACAAAGTATTTAGTAGAGCATGGGTTAATTGGTGACGTTGTTATTTGTGGCGAAACAACGAATCTGGATATTGCTGTACAAGCAAAGGGCCTATTGCAGCTGGAAATAGAAATTGAAGGGGTTTCCGCTCACGGCAGCCGGCCCTGGCTTGGCGATAATGCCATCTTAAATGCCGTTGAGACATATAAGAAGATTGAAGCACTGCCCATTTTTAATGTAAGTACGCCTTATTTTGAGCATCCGTCACTTAATCTGGCCCGGATCCAAGCCGGTCAGGCCATTAATCAAGTACCGGATCGCTGTATCATGGATCTTGACATTCGCTATTTGCCGGGGCAGAATCCGGCTGTGTTGCTCAGTGAAATAAAAGGAGTGGTAAATGGGACAATTCGGGTGCTGAGTGAAGGAGAGCCCGTGCAAACGAATCCAGATCATCCATTAATCGTCAGGCTTCAAAAAACAGCCGAGCATATACGAGGGCGAAACATCGAGCTGTTTGGCCAGCATGGAACAGCCGATACACGTTTTTATGCGGCACGCGGCATTCCGGCGGTTGAATTTGGACCATGCGGTGCCAATCATCACGGAAAGAATGAATATGTGGAAACAGAATCATTACTCACCTTTAAAGAAATATTAACAGAATACATTTGTGGGTTTTAATCCAATAAAAAACGGTCACCTTAGCAAAAGGTGACCGTTTTTTACAAAATTGGTGACAGCAGACGGGCTAGTGATTCGCCAATTCGTTTTAGAAACGTGCGATGTTCGTAACGTTCGCGGCTGACCGGAACAGATTCAGAAAAGTCATGAAGAAAATCAATTTCAATTTTTTCGACAGCAGGTGTCCGGTTATATAAAAATGTCATCAATTCATGGTTCAACCGGAAACTGCGGACATCGAAATTGGCCGTCCCGACAATAGCATGCACATTATCAATTAATAACACTTTAGCATGAATAAAAGAATCATCACGATACGAAAACACTTTTACGCCAGCGCTGAGTAAATCTTTAAAATACGAATTCGTTCCATAAAACGAAATAGCCCGGTCGCCTTTACCCGGTACAATTACACGCACATCTTTACCGCTGCGGGCTGCAACACGGATGGCAGCAAGTGCTTCATCATCTGGCACGAAATACGGAGAGGCGATCCAAATCGATTTTTCCGCTGACTGAATCATTTCCATCATGGCATCGCGTACGTCGCGTTCCTCATTATACGGTCCCCCGTAAACGGTCTGCACCATTTGATTGGCTTCATGCACCTTTGAAGGAAAATACACTTCAAATCGAAATGGCTCTTTTAATTCATCTAACAGCGATGACTTGGCACCTGTCGCATGAATCCAGTCGGTAATAAAAGCTTCTTGCAGCTGGCGGACAGCCGGCCCTTCCATCCGAATGTGAGTATCGCGCCACACTTCGAATTGAGGCGTATTGCTTCGGTATTCTTCGCCCACATTTAATCCGCCTGTAAAACCGGTGTGACCGTCGACCACAACCATTTTTCGGTGGTTTCGCAAATTGGCGGTGCGCGTCAGCCAGGGCGATACGATGGAGTCAAATGCATGCGCTTCACCCCCCGCATCTCTGAGCGGTTTTAAAAACGATTTCGGCAGACTGGACGAACCGAGTCCGTCAAACAAAAAGCGCACGTGCACATTTGCTTCTGCCCGTTCAATGAGCGCATCACGTATTTGCTTAGAAATTTCATCATCTTTGAAAATATAATATTGAATATGAATATGGTGTTCTGCGTGGCGGATCGCCTCTAAAATAGCAGGAAACGTTTCATCACCATTTGTTAAAACATCTACTTTATTGCCGGCAAGCGCTTCAAAGCCCGTCATATTCCGGATATTTTTCGCTTCGGGAAGCTGTTCCGAAATGTCCCATTCCTTTCCGAGATGCCGCATTGTTGTAATAAATTTAACTGTTTCTGAAATTACATGCTTCGGCATCAATCGTCTTCTCGGATCGCGTCCGAACACAGCGTATACAACGGCACCGGCCAGAGGGAACGCGAGAACGAGCGCACTCCAAGCCACTTTTGAATTCGTGCCCCTTGAATCAAACAGAAGCAGATTCAGCACGACAAACACCGAAATCCCACCGGCTAAATACGTAAACGCAACCGACAATTCATTCGAATAAAAACGGATCGAAAAATAAACAAGACCAACAAATGCAGCTAGGACAAATAATTGTACAATCTTTTCTCTCATGGCTGTCACATCCTTTCCCAGTGCCTGACCTCCATTGCATTAAAGCAAAACAACAGGCACTCCATCAACTTTCCACTAGTTTACCCGAAAATTTCCCTCATGTGACAGTTGAAATATAAAAAAAGGTAAGGTATAGTAAAAATATAATAAATGAATGAGTATTCATTCAAGAGGGGGACACGAACGTGGTTCAGCACATTCATAAAGCGGCCGTGATCGGATCTGGTGTTATGGGGTCTGGTATTGCAGCGCACCTGGCCAATATCGGTATTCCATCCGTTTTGCTCGATATCGTACCGGATAAAGCAGAAAATCGCAATCATCTTTCTGAAAGCGCTATCCAAAAGCTGTTTAAGCAAAAACCCGCACCGCTCGCCTCTAAACAAAATGAGGCGCTCATTACAGCAGGTAATCTTGAAGATGATTTGAACAAATTAGCGGAAGCAGACTGGATTATTGAAGTCGTAGTCGAACGGCTTGACGTGAAAAAATCGATTTTTGAGCTTGTAGATGCCCACCGGAAAAAAGGCAGCATCGTTTCATCAAACACATCCGGCATCTCAATAAACGCGATGAAAGAAGGACGGAGCGGCGACTTTAAAAAACATTTTCTCGGTACCCATTTTTTTAACCCGCCCCGTTATTTAAAACTGCTCGAAGTGATTCCGACAGACGATACAGATCCAGCTGTGACAGCATACATGAAATCGTTTGGTGAAAATCTCCTTGGCAAAGGAGTCGTACTGGCGAAAGACACACCGAATTTTATCGCCAACCGGATTGGCACATACGGTTTATTGAAAACGATGCACGTTATGAAAGAAATGGATTTGTCATTTGGCGAGGTGGATTCTATCACAGGTCCCCTGATTGGAAGACCGAAAAGCGCCACATTCCGGACGCTCGATGTGGTCGGTCTCGACACATTTATTCATGTAGCGAAAAATGTGTACGACCAGACAACGGGAGAGGAACAGGCTGTTTTTGATGTTCCGGAAGTACTTGCCCGCATGCACGAAAAAGGCTGGATCGGCGCAAAAGTAGGACAGGGATTTTTCAAAAAAGAAGGAAAAGAAATTTTAGAGTTGAACGCCGCGACGATGGAATACGTTGAACGGAAGAGAATGAAAGCGAATTCAATTGAAATGGCAAAGCAGCAAAAAGGGTCGGCCAAATGGAAAACACTCGTTTACGCAAAGGACGAAGCAGGACAATTTCTTTGGAAGATTCTTGCGCCGACACTTCTTTATTCAGCTCAGCTTACGGGCGAAATCGCTGACGACATCGTGTCGATTGACCAGGCGATGAAATGGGGATTTGGCTGGAACGACGGTCCCTTTGAAATATGGGATAAGATTGGTGTAAAAGAATCCGTTGAAAAAATGGAAGCGGAAGGGCTGGCTGTTTCAGGCTGGGTAAAGGAAATGAATGGTCCGTTTTACCAAGACGGACAGTATTATGATCCTGCTTCGAAATCCTACAAGCCGCTTGAGGAAAATGAAAAAGTCATTCATTTGCGTAAAGGAACAAAGGTGATTAAAGAAAACAGCGGTGCGCGCCTGCACGATATCGGGGACGGGGTGGCACTGCTTCAGTTTACTTCGCCAAACAACGCGATCGGCATGGATATTATTCAAATGATCAACGCCTCTATAGACGAAGTGGAGGAAAATTACAAAGCGCTCGTCATCGGCAACCAAGGGAAGAATTTCTGTGTCGGCGCGAATTTAGCGATGATTTTAATGGCGGCACAAGACGATGACATATGGGAAATTGATATGACCGTAAAGCACTTTCAGCAGGCGATGATGAAGATTAAATACAGCTCAAAGCCGGTTGTAGCCGCACCGTTTGGAATGACGCTTGGCGGCGGAACAGAAGTATGCCTGCCGGCTGCACATATTCAAGCAGCGCATGAAACGTATATGGGGCTTGTTGAAGTCGGCGTGGGTCTCATTCCTGGAGGAGGCGGCAACAAGGAGCTTTATATTCGCCATTTAAACCAAATGGCAGACGGTGTGAACTATGATCTGCAGGCAGTTGCCAATAAAGTATTCGAAACGATTGCGATGGCGAACGTTTCCGCATCCGCTGCGGAAGCGCGTGACAATCACTTTTTATATCGCTCAGATGGCATTAGCATCAATCAGGACCATCTTTTACACGACGCCAAAAAAGCCGCTCTTCATCTGGCGGATAGAGGCTATACGGCACCAGCCAGAAAAAAAATACCGGTCACTGGGGAAACCGGCTATGCGACCTTGCTCTTAGGCGCCCAGTCTATGCATGCATCCGGTTTTATTTCTGACCATGACTTGACGATTGCCAAAAAACTCGCCTGGGTTATTGCGGGCGGCAACGTACCATTTGGAACGAACGTTGATGAAGAATACTTGTTAGAGCTTGAACGGGAAGCATTTTTGCAGCTTGTCACGATGCCGGGAACACAGCAGCGCATGCAGCATATGCTCGTTAAAGGAAAACCACTTCGTAATTAAAGGGGAGAAATAAAATGAAAGAAGCGGTTATTGTTTCAGGAGCGCGGACACCGGTCGGCCGGGCAAAAAAAGGAACACTTCGTTATGCACGTCCTGACGATCTAGGTGCACTGGTCGTAAAAGAAACGCTCAAGCGGGCAGGAAATTACGGTGGGGAAATTGACGATTTGATTATTGGCTGTGCGATGCCGGAAGCGGAGCAGGGATTAAATGTAGCACGGAACATTGGCGCACTCGCCGGGCTTTCACATGATGTGCCGGCTATTACAGTCAACCGCTACTGTTCATCCGGTCTTCAGTCGATCGCGTATGCAGCAGAGCGGATCATGCTAGGCCATGCAAGCACAATTATTGCCGGCGGAACGGAATCGATGAGCTTAGTGCCAATGATGGGCCATGTCGCTCGGCCAAACGCTAAAATCGCAGAAGAAATGCCAGGCTATTACATGTCGATGGGTCATACAGCAGAAGAAGTCGCTAAAAAATATGGCATTTCCCGAGCAGATCAGGATGCTTTTGCCGTCTTGAGCCATGAAAAAGCCGCCCGCGCGATTGAGGAAGGAAAGTTTGTTGATGAAATTGTGCCGGTGGATGTCACGTTCCGTCAAGTGGGCACTGATCATAAAATACATGAAGAACATGTGACGTTTTCGATGGATGAAGGGGTTCGCCACGGAACATCAATGGGAGGACTGGCAAAGCTGCGTCCTGCATTTTCGGTTACAGGATCGGTTACGGCAGGGAACGCATCTCAAACGTCTGACGGAGCAGCAGCAGTCATGGTGATGGAGCGGGAGCAGGCAGAATCACTCGGATTAAAGCCAATCGCCAAGTTTCGCTCATTTGCGGTCGGAGGGGTTCCGCCGGAAATTATGGGTGTTGGGCCGGTCGTGGCTGTGCCAAAAGCGCTCAAGCTTGCCGGTCTTGAGTTGTCCGATATTGATTTGTTTGAGCTGAACGAAGCATTTGCTTCCCAGTCGATTCAAGTCATTCGGGAACTCGGGCTTGATGAAGATAAAGTGAATGTGAATGGCGGCGCAATTGCACTTGGTCATCCGCTCGGCTGCACCGGAACGAAGCTGACGCTCACGCTGCTGCATGAATTAAAGCGCCGTAATCAGCAATTTGGTGTTGTCACAATGTGTATCGGAGGCGGAATGGGAGCCGCCGGGATATTTGAACTGATCAATTAACGTAAATCTTCCGTTAATCGGGGCGTCATCTTCCGCTAACGGTTGGTTGAACGAATCGGGCTTTTACGGGCAGTTGGATCTCCCACCGATCCTCTTTGCCTTTCTTACAATCTTGAGGTGGGAATCTTACTGCCCGTTAATGCGGGAAAAAGGGGGAAATGATCATGGCAGCAAAAGGCGGTTCATTTTTAATAGAAGAAGTCGAAGCAAACGCAGTATTTACACCGGAAGATTTTTCAGATGAGCAAAAAATGATTGCAAAAACAACGGAAGAATACGTAATGGGCAGCGTTATGCCGGAAGTACCATACCTTGAAAAGCATGAATTTGACCGGACGGTGAAATTGCTGCAGGAAGCAGGAGAACTCGGGCTGCTTGCGGCGGATGTACCAGAAGAGTATGGCGGGCTCAACCTTGATAAAGTCAGCTCTGCGCTCATTGCGGAAAAGATGGCAGTGGCAGGTGGGTTTTCAATTTCGCATGGCGCACACGTCGGGATTGGAGCACTGCCGATAGTGTTGTTTGGCAATGAAAAGCAAAAAGAAACATACTTACCGGATCTCGCCTCCGGAACCCGTCTTGCCGCCTACGCGTTAACAGAGCCTGGTTCCGGTTCAGATGCACTCGGCGCAAAAACGACCGCACGGTTAAATGATGCAGGCACGCATTACGTGTTAAACGGTGAAAAGCAGTGGATCACTAATTCCGCTTTTGCAGACGTTTTTACCGTTTATGCAAAAATTGATGGTGAGCAGTTTTCTGCGTTTATCGTGGAAAAAGGCTATCCAGGTGTATCAACTGGTGCGGAAGAAGAGAAAATGGGGATTAAAAGCTCTTCAACCCGTACATTAATTTTGTCAGATGCAGAAGTACCGGTTGAAAACTTGCTCGGTGAAGCAGGACGGGGACACGTCATCGCCTTTAATATTTTAAATATCGGCCGCTACAAGCTGGGCGTCGGCACCGTCGGCAGTGCCAAACGGGCACTCGACATTTCGCTTAAATACGCGTCCGAGCGTAAGCAGTTTAAAACATCGATTGCCAATTTTAATTTGATCAAAGAAAAATTCGGTACGATGTCGTCTAAACTATATGCGGCGGAAAGTGCGATTTACCGGACTGTCGGCTATTTTGAAGAGCGGATGAGCGCGCTGTCTGAAGAGGAACAAAAAGATGGCAAAGCCATTGCGGAGTCCATTGCCGAGTACGCAATTGAATGCTCGCTCGGCAAGGTTTTTGGATCGGAAGTACTCGATTACATTGTCGATGAAGGCGTCCAAATTCATGGAGGCTACGGTTTCATGGAAGAGTATGAAATCGCCCGTATGTATCGGGATTCCCGGATTAACCGGATTTTCGAAGGAACAAATGAAATTAACCGGCTGCTCGTACCGGGCACATTTGTGAAAAAGGCATTTAAAGGCGAACTGCCGTTATTTGAAAAAGCAAAAGAACTGCAGGGCGAGCTCATGATGCTTATGCCGGAAGAACCCGGCGAAGAGCTGTTGGCGCAGGAAAAAATGCTCGTGAAAAATGCGAAAAAAATTGCGCTTCTTGCCGCCGGGCTTGCGGTGCAGAAATATGGAAAAGCACTGGAAGCAGAGCAGGAAGTACTTGCCAACATCGCCGATCTGGTTAACCTCGTTTATGCGATGGAATCAGCGGTGCTGCGGACAGAAAAAGCCATCGCGGTGTCCGGCGAAGAGAAGAATAAACAAAAAGTACTGTATACACAAATTTTCTGTCAGGAAGCGTTCAACGAAATCGAATTGCATGCGAAAGAAACGGTCATTGCCATTGAGTCCGGTGACAGTCTGCGCATGATGATGTCTGTGCTGCGAAAGCTCGGCCGCCATACGCCAATCAACGTTATTGCGAAAAAACGTGAAGCTGCGGATCGTCTGAATGAATCATTAAAATACGTCGTTTAACGAGCGGGCGCCCCTTTCTTGAAAGGGGCGTTTTCAGCGTGGAAAAAAATCGTATGTAAAAAAGGACTTTTTTCACTTATGTCGAAATATGATGTCATGAGGTGATAAACAATGAAATTTTACTGGTATCCGAAATGCGGGACGTGCCGTAATGCTAAAAAGTGGCTGGATGAGCATAATATATCGTACGAAGCCATTCATATTGTGGAGACGCCGCCATCAAAAGCGGAACTAAAAGAAGCATATGAAAAAAGTGGACTTCCGCTGAAAAAGTTTTTTAACACGAGCGGACAGAAATACCGTGAGCTTGGATTAAAAGATAAAGTAGCAGCAGCTTCAGATGATGAGCTGCTTGACATGCTTTCATCGGACGGCATGCTGATCAAGCGGCCGCTTGCAATTGGAGATGAAATAGTGACCGTCGGATTTAAAGAAGAAGATTATATGCAAAAGTGGCAGTGATTTTCTTGATTTCTGCTTAAAGAATCAGTAAAGTGTAAAGTGTAATTATTCCAATCTGGAGGTACATACAAATGAATTTGCCTAAAGAGCTGCGTTATTCGGAAGAACATGAATGGGTAAAACAAGAAGACGGGAAAGTGCGCATTGGTATTACAGATTTTGCCCAATCGGAACTTGGCGACATCGTATTTGTCGAGCTTCCATCTGTCGGTGACACAGTAACGGCAGACGAGCCATTCGGCAGCGTTGAGTCTGTTAAAACCGTTTCTGAATTGTATGCGCCTGTCAGTGGTACGGTTGTGGAAATTAATGAAGAATTGGATGACAGCCCTGAATTCGTCAACGAATCACCGTATGAAAAAGCATGGATGATCGTTGTGGAGCCGTCTGATGCCGCACAAATTGATGAACTCATGACAGCGGAGCAATATGAAGAAATGACAAAAGAAGATTAAAAACGGGACCGGCATTTTGCCGGTCTTTTTGCTTTTTTTGTCCAGCTCCAGACAGCGAGGCAGGCTGAATCGACCGCCTTGCGCTTTTCTTATTTGCATTTTCTTTAAAAACACGTAACATTAAAGATACAGAATGCAGACAAAGTTAGAAAGCAGGCTGATTGAAAACATTTGGCTTTCAAGGAACGGCGCCGGGCGGGAAGCGGAGTGACCTTTTGGGGTCATGCGCATTCACGCCCGGCAAGTGACGCCGAAAGCGAGCGTTTGTCAACAGCCTGGATAATAACGTGCAGCGGGGTGATTGGTGATGATGGTGGAAAAAACAATTATCGTCGAAGGGTCATCTGATCGAAAACGGGTGGCTGAAATTGTAAAAGAGCCGGTAGACATCATTTGTACAAATGGCACGATTGGGGTCTCGCGCCTTGATGAATTGGTGGATGAACTGTTTGAGCGTGATGTTTACATTTTAGTTGATGCGGATGCGTCAGGTGAAAAGCTTCGCCGCCAGTTTAAGCGTGAACTTCCTCACGCCCGTCACCTTTATATTGACCGAAGCTATAAAGAAGTTGCTTCGGCGCCACACCGTTACTTGGCTTCCATTTTAATGGGCGCCAACATCGATGTGCGCGGCGAGTTTTTGCAGAAAGAAGGGACTCAGCAGTAAATGGACACAGCAGAATCGATTCAAACGTTTATCACAAAACCGAAAGCTTCACTTTATCTCTATACACCGATGTGCGGGACATGCCAGGTGGCCGGGAGAATGCTTGATGTTGTTGAAGCAATGAATATTGATGTGCCGCTTGAACGCATCAACTTGAATTATCATGAAGATTTATCCCGTCAATTTGAAATTGAGAGTGTACCTTGTTTACTTTTATTTGAAAAAGGGAATTTAAAAAAGAAAATTTACGCTTTTCAGTCAGTTCCATATATATATGAAGAAATACGATCTCTTTCATAAACCTGTCGATTTTTGTCGGAATTTAAACTGAGGTTGTTGACACAAACGTAAAGACGGTGGTAAAATCCATTCATAATTAAAAGCGACTCTTATCAAGAGCGGCGGAGGGAATGTGCCCGATGAAGCCCGGCAACCGTCTTTTAAAAGAAAAGGTGCCAAATCACACGAAGCAATATGCTCCGGGAGATGAGAGAAAGGAAATTTGGACACAAAGCCTTTCTGTCATTATGGGCAGATGGCTTTTTTTGTGGAAAGGAAGTGATCCTGTGATTTTCATTGAACAAGCAAAAAAAATATTTCAAACGAAAAATGGCCCGGTAAAGGCTGTTGATGACATAAATCTCTCCGTTCAGGAAGGTGAAATTTTCGGCATGATCGGCTATAGCGGTGCTGGGAAAAGTACACTCATCCGTATGCTGAACGGACTTGAAACGCCAACGGAAGGATCTGTAACCGTAGCAGGACGAACAATCTCTACGATTAAAGGTTCAGAACTTCGAAAAGCGCGCCAGGAAATTGGCATGATATTCCAGCACTTTAATTTGCTTTGGTCACGCACGGTACGTGAAAATATTTCATTTCCTCTTGAGATTGCCGGCGTGGCAAAAGCAGAACGGAACAAGCGCGTTGATGAACTGATTGACCTTGTTGGTCTTAATGGGCGGGGTGATTCATATCCAGCTCAATTATCAGGCGGTCAAAAGCAGCGTGTCGGCATTGCCCGCGCGCTCGCAAACAATCCAAAAGTGCTTCTTTGTGATGAAGCGACGTCTGCACTTGACCCGCAGACGACGGATTCCATTTTGGAGCTTCTCGTTGATATCAACGAGCGGCTTGGCTTAACAATCGTATTGATTACACACGAAATGCACGTAATACGGAAAATCTGTCACCGGGTTGCGGTCATGGAGGAAGGGAAAATTGTTGAACTAGGCCCGGTTCTCGATGTATTCCGTCGTCCGGAGCAACCGATCACGAAACGATTTGTTCAGCAGGTAACCGAGCCGGAAGAATCAAAAGAAACGATTCAGCACTTGCTGGCAGAGCATCCGGACGGGAAAATTGTTAAATTGACGTTTGTCGGTGTGTCAGCCGAGCAGCCGGTTGTAACAGAATTAATCCGGTCGTTTAATGTCGGTGTGAACATTTTGCAGGGGAAAATTTCTCAAACCCAAAATGGAGCATACGGTACGTTATTCATGCAAGTAACGGGCGATTCAGTTGAAGTCGCGAAAGCCGTTGCGTTTTTAGATGCCCAGCAAGTCGATTCGGAGGTGATCACTTATGATTGAGCAGTGGTTTCCGAATGTCGATTGGGAGAAAATGTGGGAGGCAACGTATGAAACACTTTATATGACGAGCATTTCCGTTGTCATTACGTTTATTCTCGGCATGCTTCTCGGTCTTTTGTTATTTTTAACATCAAAAGGCCAGCTATGGGAAAACAAGGCAGTATACGGCGTTACAGCTGTGATTGTGAACGTCTTCCGGTCGATTCCATTTATTATTTTAATTGTTTTATTAATTCCGTTTACGAAAACAATCATGGGCACCATTATCGGTGAAAATGCCGCATTGCCTGCGCTTATTATTGGAGCGGCGCCATTTTACGCGCGGATGGTTGAAATCGCGCTCCGTGAAATTGATAAAGGCGTAATTGAAGCAGCTCGGGCAATGGGGGCTTCGACATGGACAATCATCCAAAAAGTACTGATTCCAGAGTCGCTGCCGGCGCTCGTTTCCGGCTTGACTGTGACAGCGATTGCGCTTGTTGGATACACCGCAATGGCCGGCGTAATTGGAGCGGGCGGTCTTGGAAACCTTGCCTTTTTAGACGGCTTCCAGCGCAGCCGTAATGATGTGACGATTATGGCCACTATTGTCATTTTAGTAATCGTGTTTATTATTCAGTTTATCGGGGATACGGCTGTCCGTAAGCTCGATAAACGTTAATAAAAATAATTTATTTCCAGGAGGAAAATCAGCATGAAAAAATGGCTTTTAGGCTTGTTAACGGCCGCTATTGTGCTTGTACTCGCGGCATGCGGCGGCGGGGATGAAGCGTCAGATACAGCTTCAGATTCAAATTCAGGTTCTTCAGAAGAAGACAAAACAATCGTTGTCGGCGCATCAAATACGCCGCATGCGGTAATTTTAGAAGAAGCAAAATCGCTTTTG
Organism: Domibacillus iocasae; assembly: GCF_001750285.1. Lineage (GTDB taxonomy): Bacteria > Bacillota > Bacilli > Bacillales > Domibacillaceae > Domibacillus > Domibacillus iocasae. The sequence continues at coordinate 66,365 of NZ_MAMP01000001.1, read as the reverse complement.
GAAGAACAGGGCTATGATTTGCAAATCGAAACGTTCCAGGATTACGTTTTGCCGAACACAGCACTTGAAGAAGGCGATTTGGATGCAAACTACTTCCAGCACCTTCCTTACCTTGATTTACAGGAAAAAGAACAAGGCTACGATTTTGAAAGCGCCGGTGCTATCCATATTGAGCCAATGGCTGTTTATTCACAAAAATACAAAAGCCTGGATGAACTTCCAGACGGTGCAACCATCATTTTAAGCAACTCGGTTGCGGAGCATGGCCGTATTTTAATGATTTTAGAAGCGGAAGGCTTAATTACGATTAAAGATGGCATCGACAAAACACAGGCTACTCTTGAAGATATTGCTGAAAACCCAAAAAACATCAAGTTTGATTATGATTACGAGCCGGCCTTGCTTCCACAAATTTATAATAACGGTGAAGGCGATGCGGTTGTCATCAACTCAAACTACGCAATTGATGCCGGTATCAGCCCCACAGAAGATTCCATTGCGCTTGAAGGAACTGATTCACCATATGCGAACTTAATCGTTACACGTGCAGGTGAGGAAGATTCCGAAAAAATCAAGGCACTGGTTGACGTATTAAAATCAAAAGAAATTCAAGACTTTATTACATCAGAATGGAACGGGGCAGTTGTTCCTGTAACAGAGTAATAGAATGAAGTGGATGGCAGAGTGCCATTCACTTTTTCTTTTTTGTTTATTTTCGGATAATTGCGAATTCAAGAGAATAAGGTTTATATTCTTTGATACGGGTAATATATGAGAGTATACCGGAGCTCACGTCATGTGAGAGCGGGAGAGGCTGTCAGAAGGCTTTTGCATCTCCCGGCTGAAGCTTGTTATGATAGGTAGCGGAAGTTCCAGTTTCCAAAAAAAAACGAAAAGGATTGATTCCCTATTAGTAACTCACTCAATATGAAGCACACAGAAGGTATGGAAAAAGCGATGCACGCCAATTACGGTGTCGGCTATGCAGAGTACAGCCAGAAGCATGAAGTGAGAATGGAAGTTGAGCAGCAGCGCGAAGAAGACTACCAAAAGTCAATGCGCATGGTTGCTGACCTGAACCGTAATTTTACGAATCATCTTTAATATTGAATTAGAAGAAAAGCCGGCCAAAAAGCCGGTTTTTCTTCTTTTGTTTGAGAATACTGAATATAACCGATTTCCACGGTTGAATATAAATTCTATTTGTTATAAGATTGTAATGAGAATAAATTGAGAATAGACATAATCGGTCGTCTCAGCCGATGAATACGGAGGGTAAATCATGTCACAATCAACGTTAACAATTAAAGATCTTCACGTCGCGATTGACGGGAAAGAAATTTTAAAAGGGGTCAACCTTGAAATTAAAGGCGGCGAATTCCATGCGATTATGGGACCGAACGGAACGGGTAAATCCACTCTTTCCTCTGCCATTATGGGTCACCCTAAATATGAAGTTACACAAGGTACAATCACGCTTGACGGAGAAGATGTACTCGAAATGGAAGTAGACGAACGCGCGCGCGCAGGTCTGTTTCTTGCGATGCAATACCCGAGCGAAATTACAGGCGTAACAAATGCCGAGTTCCTTCGTTCCGCTGTGAATGCCCGTCGCGAAGAAGGCGATGAAATCTCATTGATGAAATTTATCCGCCAGATGGACGGCAATATGGATCTTCTTGAAATGGATCAGGATATGGCACAGCGTTATTTAAACGAAGGCTTCTCCGGCGGTGAGAAAAAACGCAATGAAATCCTTCAATTGATGACAATTGAACCGAAAATTGCGATTTTAGATGAAATTGACTCTGGTCTTGATATCGATGCATTAAAAGTTGTATCAAAAGGAATCAATAAAATGCGCGGCGAAGATTTTGGCTGCCTGATGATTACTCACTACCAACGTCTCTTGAACTACATTACGCCTGATCACGTGCATGTGATGATGCAGGGTAAAATTGTCAAATCCGGCGGTGCGGAACTAGCTGAGCGCCTTGAAGCGGAAGGCTATGACTGGATCAAGCAGGAACTTGGCATCGAAGACGAAACGGTACAGTAATCGAGGAGGAACAAACATGACGGAAACAAAATGGTCAGTTGATGAATCATTAATTCGGGATTTTTCAACTGCAAACAATGAACCTGAATGGCTGTTGAACGTTCGTCTGGATGCGTTCAAAAAAGCGGAGGATCTGCCGCTTCCAAAGCCGGATAAAACGAAAATCGATAAATGGAATTTCACTGAATTTGGAGCGCACAATGTACAAAGCGCACCGTTTAATGCACTTTCTGCACTTCCAGAAGCTGCTCAGGCGGTTATCGGCGAAGAAAACGATACACAAAATGTATACGTACAACGCAACAATACACCGTCTATTTTAAAGCTATCGGATGAACTGAAAGAAGCAGGCGTTATTTTTACAGATTTTGCGACAGCAGCAAAAGAACATAGCGACCTCTTTCAAAAATATTTTATGCAGCAAGTGGTAAAAGCAGACGAGCATAAATTAACGGCTCTTCATGCAGCCCTTGTAAACGGCGGTATTTTCTTATATGTGCCAAAAAATGTAGAAATCAAGGAGCCGGTTCAAGCCGTGTTTATCCATGATGATGCTCAGGCGGCGCTTTTCAACCACGTTATTGTAGCAGCGGAAGCGAACAGTTCTGTGACATACGTAGAAAACTACATTTCCACGGTGAAAACAGAGCAGGGTGTAGCGAACATCGTGACAGAAGTCATCGCTGGCGACAACGCTCAAATTTCTTATGGTGCGGTAGACACATTAACAGAAAATGTAACGACGTACGTAAACCGCCGCGGCATTACGGCACCAAATGCGCGTATTGAATGGTCACTTGGCATCATGAACGATGGCAATACGGTTTCAGAAAATGTCACAAACTTAATCGGTGATGGATCTTACGCCGATACAAAAATGGTTGTTGTTGGACGTGGCAAGCAGTCCATGAACTTCACGACAAAAGTTGTTCATTTCGGCAAGCATACAGAAGGCTATATTTTAAAGCACGGCGTGATGAAAGATGAAGCAAAATCAATCTTCAACGGCATCGGCAAAATCGAGCATGGCGCATCGAAGTCAAATGCCGAGCAGGAATCACGTGTGTTGATGCTTAGCGAAAAAGCGCGCGGGGATGCGAACCCGATTCTTCTTATTGACGAAGATGATGTAACGGCAGGGCACGCAGCATCTGTCGGCCGTGTTGACCCGCTTCAGCTTTATTACTTAATGAGCCGCGGCATTTCACAGCAGGAAGCAGAACGTCTTGTTATTCATGGCTTTTTAGCTCCGGTTGTGAACAAACTGCCAATCGAAAACGTGAAAAAGCAATTAACAGGTGTCATTGAAAGGAAAGTTCGCCAATGAATGCGAAAGAACTAAAAAAGTACTTTCCAATTCTTGATCAAGAAGTGAACGGTCATCCACTCGTTTATCTTGACAGTGCGGCAACATCCCAAAAACCGGTTCAAGTTATTGAAGCCTTGAATGATTATTACCGTCATTCTAATTCAAACGTGCATAGAGGCGTTCACACGCTCGGCAACCGTGCAACCGATTTATACGAAGGTGCCCGTGATAAAGTACGCAAATTTATCAACGCGGCTTCAACAAAAGAAATTATTTTTCTTCGTGGGACGACTACAGCATTAAATCTTGTTGCCCAAAGCTATGGCCGGGCGAACGTAAAAGAAAGTGATGAAATTGTTATTACGACAATGGAGCATCATTCTAATATTATTCCTTGGCAGCAGCTGGCAAAGGCGACAGGCGCCACATTAAAATACATTCCTTTACAGGAAGACGGCACAATTTCATTAGAAGATGTGCGCAATACCGTTACACCGAACACAAAAATTGTTTCTGTGATGATGGTATCGAATGTGCTTGGAACGATTAATCCCATTGAAGAGATTACAAAAATTGCGCATGAAAATGGGGCAGTGATGGTCGTGGACGGAGCCCAGGCCGCTCCGCATTTAGCGATTGATGTACAAAAGCTAAACTGCGACTTTTTCGCTTTTTCCGGGCACAAAATGTGCGGACCGACTGGAATTGGGGCATTGTACGGAAAGCAAGATCTTCTAGAAGAAATGGAGCCAGTTGAATTTGGTGGCGAAATGATTGACTTTGTTGGTTTATATGAATCGACGTGGAAAGATCTTCCGTGGAAATTTGAAGGCGGCACACCTATTATAGCCGGTGCAGTCGGTTTAGGCGCGGCGATTGATTTTCTAAGCGAAATCGGTCTTGATAATATTGAACAGCACGAACATAAGCTGGCTTCTTACGCTATGGATACCCTATCTGATATTCCAGGTATTGTTATTTTCGGGCCGCAAAGAGGAAAAGAACGGGCAAGTGTGGTAACATTCAACTTAGATGATGTTCATCCACATGACGTAGCAACTGTTCTGGATGCAGAAGGAATCGCTGTCCGTGCTGGCCACCATTGTGCACAGCCATTAATGAAATGGTGCCAGGTTTCGGCAACAGCACGCGCAAGCTTTTATTTGTATAACACGGAAGAAGATATCGACAGACTTGCGGCCAGTTTGTTAAAAACGAAGGAGTATTTCTCAGATGTCTTTTAATAATTTAGATCAGCTGTATCGTCAGGTGATTATGGATCATTATAAGAACCCGCGCAATAAAGGAGCAATTGAAGACGGCAGTGTAACCGTTGATATGAACAACCCAACGTGCGGCGACCGGATCCACTTGACGATGAAGGTAGAAGACGGGGTTGTCACGGACGCTAAATTTGATGGCGAAGGCTGCTCGATTTCTATGGCCTCCGCCTCAATGATGACACAGGCTATCAAAGGAAAAGACATTGAGCATGCGATGAAATTGTCCCATGTCTTTTCAGAAATGATGCTTGGCAATGATTATCCGGACAATTTGGATCTGGATGATATTGAAGCGCTGCAGGGTGTCGCAAAGTTCCCAGCCCGTATAAAATGTGCAACGCTGTCGTGGAAAGCGATGGAAAAAGGGCTGCAAAGCGAAAAGTAAATTAACAGGAGGAATGCAACATGGCAAAAAAAGCCCCTGAAATTGGCGATTACAAATATGGCTTCCATGACCGTGACGTATCGATTTTTCGTTCGGAACGCGGATTAACGCCTGAAATCGTAAAAGAAATTTCAAAAATGAAAGAAGAACCACAGTGGATGCTCGATTTCCGTTTGAAATCATTGGAGTATTTTTATAAAATGCCAATGCCTCAATGGGGAGGCGACATGTCGTCTCTGAACTTTGATGAGATTACGTACTACGTAAAACCATCTGAGCGTTCTGAGAAATCGTGGGATGAGGTACCGGAAGAAATCAAGCAGACGTTTGACAAGCTTGGTATTCCAGAAGCGGAGCAAAAGTATTTGGCTGGTGTATCCGCGCAGTACGAGTCTGAAGTTGTGTACCATAACATGAAATCAGACTTGGAAGATCTCGGTATCGTCTTTAAAGATACTGATTCTGCTTTAAAAGAAAATGAAGAAATTTTCCGCAAGTATTGGGCGAAAATTATTCCGCCAACAGACAATAAATTTGCCGCTTTAAACTCGGCTGTATGGTCAGGCGGCTCATTCATTTACGTTCCTCCGGGCGTAAAAGTGGATACTCCGCTGCAGGCTTACTTCCGTATTAACTCGGAAAACATGGGCCAGTTTGAGCGTACATTGATCATCGTTGATAAAGATGCAAGCGTGCATTATGTAGAAGGCTGTACAGCACCCGTTTATACAACGAACTCTCTTCACTCGGCAGTCGTTGAAATTGCGATTGAAGCAGGCGGATATTGCCGCTATACAACGATTCAAAACTGGGCGAATAACGTATTCAACCTTGTAACAAAACGTGCGGTTTGTGAAGCAAATGCAACGATGGAATGGGTCGATGGCAACATCGGTTCAAAATTAACAATGAAATATCCAGCTGTTATTTTAAAAGGCGAAGGCGCGCGCGGCATGACATTGTCAATCGCTCTTGCCGGCAAAGGACAGCATCAGGATGCCGGTGCGAAAATGATTCACCTCGCGCCAAATACGTCATCTACGATCGTATCAAAATCAATCTCAAAACAAGGCGGAAAAGTTACGTACCGCGGTATTGTCCATTTCGGACGCAACGCAGACGGCGCCCGCTCAAACATTGAGTGCGATACATTGATTATGGATAACAAATCAACATCCGATACAATCCCATACAACGAAATCTTAAACGACAACATTTCACTTGAGCACGAAGCGAAAGTGTCGAAAGTATCCGAAGAGCAATTGTTTTACTTGATGAGCCGTGGCATTTCAGAAGAAGAAGCAACTGAAATGATCGTTATGGGCTTTATCGAGCCATTTACAAAAGAATTGCCGATGGAATATGCGGTTGAAATGAACCGTCTCATTAAATTTGAGATGGAAGGCAGTATCGGTTAAGAATTATATCAAAGCCTGCAGGGACTAGCCCTGCAGGCTTTTTTACCATGAGCGGGCTATCCATCAAAACAAACATAACGGTGAGGTGTCAAAGATTCACACAGTCTAAATAAATATGCTACACTCGTATTACGAGGTGATTCGGATGATTTATACAGGTGTAACTGGGTGGGGAGACCACGATACGCTGTATACGCAGGGAGTGGCTTCCCGTGATAAATTAACGGAATATGCGGCTCATTTTCCAACTGTGGAAGTGGACTCAAGTTTTTATGCGGTACAGCCTGAGCGGAATATGCGCAAATGGACAGATGAGACGCCAGATGGATTTCGCTTTGTTGTTAAAGCGTATCAAGGGATGACGGGGCATGAACGCGGCGAGATTCCATTTGAGTCAAAAGAAGAGATGTTTCAAGCATTTAACTTGTCGCTGACCCCCATGATAGAAGCCGGAAAGCTCGCCATGGTCTTATTTCAGTTTCCGCCGTGGTTTGACTGTACACGTGAAAATGTTATATATATTCGCTACTGCAAAGAAAAAATGGGTGATGTACCGCTGGCAATCGAATTCCGCAACCAAACATGGTATAAAGCGAAATTTTTTGATAAAACGATTTCGTTTTTAGAACAGGAAAATTGGATTCACACTGTATGTGATGAACCGCAGGCGGGGGACGGATCCATTCCGATTGTTCTTCAGGCGACAAATAAGGAAAAAACATTGATCCGTTTGCACGGGCGCAACCGGGCGGGCTGGCGAAAAAATGGCCAGAAAAATTGGCGTGAAGTTCGTTACTTGTACCGATACAATGAACATGAGCTGCGTCAGTGGGTTGATTTTACAAATGAACTTCATAAGCAGTCAAAAGATGTATATATACTATTTAATAACAATTCTGGTGGCGACGCAGCAGATAATGCGAAGCAATATTTGGACTTGGCGGGCATTCACTATGACAATTTGGCTTCGCGCCAGCTTGATTTATTTTAGGAGGCTGTGTTCACGATGGAATGGATTATGCTGCTTGGCATCGGTCTTTTGGCGGCGGCAATCGGCGCACTTGTCGGCCTTGGTGGAGGTATTATTATCGTACCGGCATTGCTTTTTTTAGGCGGAACCGCACTGCTTGATCCTGTTTCTCCGCAAATCGCGGTCGGTACATCGTCGATTATTTTAATTGTGACCGGTTTGTCATCGACGCTTGCATATATGAAGCAAAAAAAGGTTGACTATAAACTAGGCCTTATTTTGTTTATCGGCAGCGCGCCCGGCAGCATTTTGGGCGCTTGGGCAAATAAAGGACTGGATATCGATCAGTTCAGCTTGTATTTTGGGTTATTTATGGTGTTTATGTCGTTTGTCTTAATGCTGAAAAATCGGGCGAAGCCGTTATTTGGATCACGTGGCATGACCCGAACGTTTACAGACAATGAAGGCATGCATACATATTCAATCGAACCGATTACGGGCACGATTGCTTCATTCATTGTCGGCTTTTTTGGGGGGCTATTCGGTATTGGCGGCGGCTCGTTGATGGTGCCAGCCATGATTATGCTGTTTGCTGTCCCGCCCCATGTCGCAGTGGCAACGTCGATGCTGCTTATTTTTTTATCAGCCTGTGTGTCAAGCGCAACGCACGTAACACTTGGAAATGTGAACTGGATTTATGCAGCTGCACTCGTGCCGGGCGCCTGGTTCGGGGCAAAGTTCGGCGCGTGGCTGAATGCACGGATCGCTTCGAAAACGGTTGTGCTGCTGCTCCGTCTCGTTTTGATTTTGGTCGGTGTCCGCTTAATATGGCAGGGCATTTATTAAAGGTGGAGTGAACATGAAAAAAACGATACATATTTATCATACAAATGATTTGCACAGCCATTTTGAAAATTGGCCGAGGATTGAACACTTTTTAAAAGAACGCCGGAGTCTCCATGAAGAAGCGGGAGAGTACTCATTTGCTTTTGACATTGGGGACCACGTGGACCGGGCCCATCCTCTTACAGAAGGAACGCTCGGCTCTTTTAATATCGAACTGCTGAACGAATCCCGCTTTGACGCAGTCGCGATCGGGAACAATGAAGGGATCACCATGCCGAAAGAAGCGCTAAACCGGCTGTATGACCATGCTTCATTCCCGGTCATTTGCGCTAATTTGTTTGAAAAAAACGGTGAAACCCGCCCTGACTGGATTGTGCCGCATGCTTTTTTTCAAGCGGGCAGCACAACGATTGCTGTCACATCTGCAACGGCTCAGTATAACGCGTTTTACGAGCTGCTGGACTGGTGTGTGACCATCCCGATAGACGAGCTGAAAAAGCAAATTTCCATGCTGAAAAAACGGGCGGACATTGTCATCGTGCTGTCACATCTCGGCATGTATGATGACGAAAAGCTTGCCGAAGAGACAGAGGCGGATGTAATCCTCGGCGGACATACCCACCATGTTTTTCATGAAGGGAAAACGGTCAATGGAACGCTGCTGGCAGCCGCTGGAAAATACGGCTACTTTGCCGGTCATGTAGAAATTGATCTCGATGCAGACAGCGGTCAAATTTTGGCGAAGCGGGCGCGTGTATTTGAAACGAACCGCTCATTGAAGCCGCCTCCTGATGAGCAGGAGCAAAAAGCGATGTTTGAGAGCCGGGGCAAAAAAGTGCTGTCAATTCCAGTCGTGCAGCTTGAAAGGGAGCTTTCAAACGACTGGTTTGAGCCGTCGCCGCTGCCTCAGATGCTGACAGAAGCGCTGACCGAATGGTGCCAGGCGGATTGTGCTTTTTTGAATGCCGGTGTTGTGCTCGGACATTTGCCGGCAGGAGAGGTGACGAAGTACGATCTTCATAAACTGCTCCCTCACCCTATTAATCCTTGCTTAATTGAATTAACCGGTGCTGAGCTTTCAGAAGTGCTGCGCCAGACATGTGACGAAAAATGGCCGCATCTCCAAATAAAAGGGCTTGGCTTTCGTGGCAGTATCATGGGACGGTTTATATATGACCGGATTGAGATGAAAGGAACGCATTTTTTGATTAACGGCCAGCCGATTAACATGAAAAAGACCTATAAACTCGCTACACTCGATATGTTCACATACGGTCATTATTTTGTGGAGCTTCACAGGGCACCTGTGAAAACATATTTTATGCCGGAGTTTTTACGGGACGTATTAGAATGGAAATTGTTGAAGTTATGATGCCCCTTCTCGCATACAATGCGGAAAGGGGGTTTTTTTATGAGGTGGCGGAGAAATTGGCATAGCAAGTCGAAGCTATCTATACGTCATCGTCTTATGATGGCTTTCCTTCTATTTATTATCGGCCTTATATTTATTTTTTGGCTAATTAACCGAAATCTTCAACCGGTTCTTTTAAATTATGCAGACGCACAGACAGAAAAAATTGCATCGATGGTGCTCCAAGAAGCAATCAGTAAAGAAATTACAGAAAATCTTGATATAAAAGATATTATGATTACAGATGAAAGAGAAGGTGGTTCAACCAACTTCAACACACAAGTGATCAATAAAGTGCTCGCTGAAGTAACTATTCTTGCGGAGGAAAATTTAGATCGAGCAGAGGCAGGGGATTTGAAAGAACTAGAAAAAATGACAGGCGTTGATATTGATGCGAAACGGACGGCGCAAGGAGATGGAATTGCTTACACGATTCCACTTGGGCAGATCACAAACAACGCGCTGCTTGGCAACATCGGACCGCGAATACCAATTCGATTTCATGCAATCGGGGACGTGACATCCAATGTGAAAACGAAAGTGGAAGCGTTCGGCATCAATTCCGCTTATGTTGAAGTGTACGTCGAACTCGAAGTCAATGTGCAAGTCATTGTGCCGTTTGCATCTGATATGAAGGTGGTCAAGCAAACCTTGCCAGTAGCGATGGGGCTTGTACATGGCAGTGTGCCAAACTATTACAATCCGGATTCCATTGGAGTGCCTGCAAAATAAAAAGTGAGTAGAAAATGTTCGTGTTTTTTTGATAAGATGGTAGCCTTAATATAGCACAATAGCAATGAAGAAAGTCCGTCATTATGCTGCTCCTTTCCGCTCTTGCTTCTGTTCTTGCTGGTGCTGTGTTTGGAGATCACTGCTCGCCGATTTCCGACACGACGATTCTTTCATCAACGGGTGCTGGCAGCAATCATATGGACCATGTCATGACTCAAATTCCATATGCGCTCATTTCTGTGATTTGTGCGACGGCAGGTTCCTTGTTCTCGGTTTCACTGACAGCACATGGGCAGGTCTGATCGTAACGATTATTCTTTTAGGTGCAGTGGCACTTTTATTAAAACGTCAAAAAACAAGCCTGTCTGGTTAAACAGACAGGCTTGTGCTGTTTTATACAGCTCTGTATATATTATTCTCAAAAAATAATAAAAAAGATATTTACGAATATTTCAAAGAAGATTATAATAAAGAGGGTCTTCAGAAATTATCTGAAAATACAAAACTTTGGCACATTCGTGCATTTTAAGGAGGTCCATATATATGGAACAAAATCGTCCACAGTGGGGATCCCGCGCTGGCTTCATTATGGCAGCAGTCGGATCAGCAGTAGGACTTGGAAACATTTGGCGTTTCCCGGCAGTTGCGTATGAAAATGGCGGGGGTGCCTTTTTCCTGCCTTACCTGTTTGCTTTATTGACAGCAGGAATCCCGCTTCTCATCATGGAATTCACGATGGGACATAAGTATCGCGGTTCAGCACCGCTGACAATGGCGCGGATGAACAAAAAAGCAGAGTGGCTTGGCTGGTGGCAGCTCGCTATTGCGTTCATTATTGCTACGTATTATGCTGTCATCGTGGCATGGGCAACATCTTATGCATTTTTCTCATTCAAGCTGACGTGGGGAGATGAGCCGCAGGACTTCTTGCTGGGAGATTACCTGCAAGTCGTTGAAGCAGGGCAATTTGGCGGTTTTGCAAATGGTGTACTTTTACCGCTTTTAGTTGTCTGGATTGTGACACTTGGCATTATGTTTTCAGGGGTTAAAAAAGGAATTGAAGCAGCAAACAAAGTGATGCTTCCTCTTCTTGTCGTTTTGTTTTTTATTGTTGTTGTACGAGCATTAACACTTCCAGGAGCTATTGAAGGTCTTGATGCTTTCTTCCAGCCGGACTGGTCAAAAATTACGGATGGTAAAGTTTGGATAGCGGCTTACGGACAAATATTCTTTAGTTTGTCTGTCGGTTTTGCCATTATGGTAACATATTCTAGTTATCTGCCGAAAAAAGCTGATATTACGAACAATGCATTTATTACCGCGTTTTCAAATTCATCATTTGAATTACTAGCCGGTTTTGGGGTTTTCGCTGCACTCGGCTTTATGGCCCAGCAGCAAGGGGTTCCTGTTAATGAGGTCGTATCAAGCGGTGTGATTCTTGCATTTGCTGTGTTCCCGCAAATTATTAATGAATTCCCGGTTGCTAATGGATTTTTCGGTTTCTTGTTTTTCATCTCGTTAACACTTGCAGGACTTACATCACTCATTTCAATTACTGAAACGTTTGTTGCAGGGCTGCAAGAAAAATTCAATATTTCCCGCACGAAGTCTGTTGCGTTTGGCGGAGGCTTATCAGCTATTCTTTCACTCGTATTTGCAACAAAAGGCGGCTTGAATTTCCTTGATGTGACAGATAATTTCATCAACCAATTTGGCATTGTATTTGCTGGGCTTGTCGAGGTTATTCTTGTCGCATGGGTGTTTAAAGAACTAGATTCATTGAAGCAGCATGCCGATTCTGTTTCTGATATTAATCTCGGCGCTTGGTGGAAAATTTGCTTGAGCGTTGTGACACCTATTGTTCTGTTCTTCATGATGTTTGACAACATCCGTCAAAACATTGCGGCACCGTATGGAGGCTATCCAGCATCATTCGTATTGACATATGGATGGCTTGTCGCTGCGCTTGCATTAATAGTCGGGGTTTTACTCATGTTCATTAAGCCGTGGAGCGGCGGCAATAAGGGGGAACTATAAATGAGCACTAGTGCTGTTGTTATGATGGTCGTTGGCGTTCTTATTATCTGGGGCGGTATGGGTGCAAGCATTGCCTTCGCCGTTAAAAAAGCAAAAGAAGCAAAGCGTGCATAAATAATGCAAGCCGGGTTTGCCAATAGGCAGCCCGGCTTTTCTTTATAAAACAGAAACTAGTCTTAAATAACCCAGAAGTAAATCATACATTTGTTCAATTTGTGGCTAAAAATATAGTATTTTTTAACTGTATTTGTAAAAATAACTATTTTTTTGTCGAATGATGCTTGAATCTTTTAAATTTTTTGATATTGTTTCTTATGGGCAAAATATAAAAAAGAAAGGAAAATTGTTTATTATGAGAACAAATTATGCTTACCCACTTTTAGCTCTTTCCCTCAGTTTTATACTAGGAGCTTGCTCAGATCAGGCGAAAGAAACACAAACAGAAGATGACCAGCCTGATAAAAATCAAGAAAGTCAAGCAACAAAACCATCTGACGCTCATTGGTCCTACAAAGAGGGAGAAACAGGTCCTGAACAATGGGGAGAACTGGATTCTTCTTACGCTGCTTGTATGAATGGGAGTGAACAATCACCGGTCAATATCGAATTTAGTCAAGTGAAAACAAGTGAAAAATCAGGAAACATTGAAATTCACTATACGCCGGCCGCTTTTTCACTCGTTAATAACGGCCATACCGTACAGGCGAACGCTGAAGGCTCAGGCAACCGTATGATCTTTGAAGGAAAAGAGTATAACCTGGCTCAATTTCATTTCCATACACCAAGCGAGCATCAATTTAATGGCCACCATTTAGATATGGAACTGCATCTTGTACACCAAGACGCAAATGGCGAGCTTGCCGTTCTTGGAGTGATGATTCAAGAAGGAAAAGAAAACGAAAACCTGGCATCTGTTTGGGATAGGTTGCCGAAGGAGGAAACAGAGAAAGAGGTTTCTGTAGAAGAATTGGACTTACAGCCGTTGCTCCCTAAAGACCAAGCCTCTTTTTACTACAATGGCTCGTTAACAACACCTCCTTGTACGGAAGAAGTAAAATGGATTGTCTTTGAACAGCCGATTGAAATGTCGAAAGAACAAATTCAAGAATTTCAGCAAATTTTCCCGGATAACCACCGTCCAGTCCAGTCTTTAAATGAACGGGAAATTATTAAGGATTAAAACATTTAATGTAATCATACAGACATTAGGCCATGAACAGGTCAGCACCACAATGATTTAAACACATAAGAAGGCGGACTTGGATGAGTATGCCATTCTAAACGAAATCGCGATACATATAAACATATAATCAAAATATTGATTATCGTTTTAAGCCGTTAGAACAAATAGAAAATAGAAGGGCCAGACTTCTTGATTAGGGAACAGCTAATAAAGATGATCAGTTAACCAAGTAACAGAATCGATACTTCCTTAGATAAGAATACAAGTGAGTTCAAGAAGAGCTGACAAATTTGGGCGGTATTAATACAGCCCTTGAAAAAGCGTCAAACCATGATTTAGTAGGTTTTGGCGCTTTTTTATTTTGCTTTGAAATACAAAAATTCATAAGAGGTTGACGCGAATAGAAAAAAGAATAAACGAATATGGTTGAGAACTGATAAAACAAGAAATACTTGTTGGGTTATATGCGGGTTTAATCCCTCGAATACCCATATTAGGTAAATGAAAAAAGAAGCAGTAAAAATGTTGGCTGATAAACATTTTTATTGCTAAATAAAATTCTATTTTTGCCGCCAAATGATAGTTATGATAAAGTAGCGGTATATCGTAAGCTGATTGGAGATGGAAAAATGAGCACGAAAGAAGAATATTTGCGTAAACCAGAATGGTTGAAAATAAAGCTTAATACAAATGAGAATTATACAGGTTTAAAGAAAATGATGCGCGAGAAACAGCTACATACAGTTTGTGAAGAAGCAAAATGCCCAAATATTCATGAATGCTGGGCAGTCCGTCGTACAGCGACGTTTATGATTCTCGGGAGCGTCTGCACGCGTGCCTGCCGTTTCTGTGCGGTAAAAACAGGACTCCCGACAGAGCTTGACCTGCAGGAGCCGGAACGCGTAGCGGATTCGGTTGTACAAATGAATTTAAAGCACGTTGTCGTCACTGCGGTCGCGCGTGACGATTTAAAAGACGGCGGTGCGTATGTATTTGCAGAAACGGTCCGGGCGATTCGCCGGAAAAATCCATTTACTTCAATCGAAGTACTTCCATCCGACATGGGCGGTATTGAAGAAAATCTGCAAATGCTGATGGATGCGAAGCCGGACATTTTAAACCATAATATTGAAACGGTCCGCAGCTTGACACCTAGAGTACGCGCGCGGGCGAAGTATGACCGTTCGCTTGAATTTTTACGCCGGGCAAAAGAAATGCAGCCGAACATCCCGACGAAATCAAGCTTAATGGTCGGTCTTGGTGAAACGAAGGAAGAAATTATTGAAGTAATGGATGATCTGCGGGCAAACAATGTTGATATTATGACGATTGGCCAATATTTACAGCCGTCAAAAAAACATTTGAAAGTGCAGAAGTATTACCATCCAAATGAGTTTGCGGAGCTTCGCGAAATTGCCATGTCGAAAGGGTTCAGCCACTGTGAAGCAGGCCCGATGGTTCGCTCTTCCTATCATGCGGATGAGCAGGTGAATGCAGCGGCCAAAGCGAAGCATGAACAAGGCGAGGCGCAGTCGGCCCAATGATTATTATTCAAAATGACTGCTACGAAATTATCGAAGAGCGGACGGAAGGCTTTAATGAAGAAGCTTTCCGCACTCGATACAGTGATATTTTGTCCAAATACGATTATATCGTCGGCGACTGGGGATACGGCCAGCTTCGATTAAAAGGTTTTTTTGATGATATGAATAAAAAATCATCGTATGACAATAAGTTTTCCACTGTACGGGACTACCTGCTTGAATACTGCAACTTTGGATGCGGCTATTTTATTTTGAAAAAGCTGCCTGTTTCCGCGGCACCAAAAAAACCGGCTGAGTAAGCCGGTTTTTTCTTTATATAGCTCCAGCAACCCGGCACCTCACGTGCTTCGCTCTCCTCTTTGAGATAGTCAGGTAACATCGAATCGCCTGCACTCGGGTCTGTACAAAGGCGTTGAGACGATCTGGAGGACTAGTCGGGTGGCTGCCAAAGGACGTGGCCGCTTTAAAGCGCGGTAGTACGAGACCGCTTTATTTAGCTATCTCAGAGCGGTCCAGTTTATGCGGCGCTGAACAGGTTGACTGCGCTTTTCTTAAATAACTTCATACAAAAATTCTTTCAATTCGACCGCTTCTTCTTCGCTCATTTTAAATGCATACTCGATATAACCGGGCTCGTCCAAGTCGTCACGGCCGATAATTGCATATGTATTGCCCTGCAGGTTGATGACGATCCGTTTTCCGTAGTAGCGGTCTGTCTGCATTAAGGCGAGATCATAACGCGCATGCTCGCCGGCAAAGCTGACAAATCGTGTCGTTGTTGTATCTTTTTCATCATAAAGAAAAAAACGTTCACTCATGTGCTGTCCTCCACTGTCCATTTTCAACCATTGTACCACATGATACAATAAGAGCGGAAAGGATGGATGGACTGTGTACTTTATTGACCGAAAAAAGATGGAAGAAACGCTCCGTTTTATGGAGCAGCAGCTTGCCCTGTTTGACTCGCAGCCTGTTTGGGGCACTGCCATTGAAAAAGCAGCGCTCGAACGGATTGCTCAAACCGTTGTGGAATCTGTGATTGATGTGGGCAATTCGATGATTGACGGCTTTATTATGCGCGATCCCGGCAGTTATGAAGACATCATTGATATTATGGACGATGAAAAAGTCATTTTGCCGGAACAGTCGGCACCATTGAAAGATGTCGTCGGCCTTCGGAAAACACTTGTCCGTGACTATGCCTCTATTTCACATGATGAACTGACGGCGGTGCTCATCGCCAATAAAAAAGAACTGGCCGATTTTCCAAATCGTGTCCGTTCATATTTAGAAAACGAACTCGGTCCCGTTTCTGCATTTTTACCGGAAAAAGGAGAATAAGTAATGACACGTTATAAAGGCTATTTAATTGATTTAGACGGCACGATGTATGCCGGCACACAAGTAATCCCGGGCGCTCCGGAATTTATTGACCGCTTAAACGCTGCGGGTATTCCTTATTTGTTTGTGACGAACAATTCGTCTCGGACTCCAGAGCAAGTGGCAGAGAAACTTGTGAAAATGGGTATCCGGACAACACCGGAAAATGTATTCACCACATCGCGTGCAACGGCTCAATTTATTCATGACGAAAAACCGGGCGCGAGCGTTTATGTGATTGGGGAAGACGGTATTTTAGAAGCGCTGGCCGAGCAGGGTCTCGAAGTCGTCACTCATGAAAACCCTGACTATGTCGTTACCGGAATCGATCGCGGCATTACATACGAAAAACTCGCCGGGGCCTGTCTCTCTGTCCGAAATGGCGCCCGCTTTATTTCCACTAACGGAGATATTGCCATCCCGACGGAACGTGGCTTTATGCCAGGCAACGGTTCGCTGACATCGGTTGTTTCTGTTTCAACGGAAACACAGCCTGTCTTTATCGGCAAGCCGGAACCGATTATTATGGAGCAGGCAATGGCTGTACTTGGCACGTCAAAAGAAGAAACCATCATGGTTGGCGATTATTATGATACGGACATCCGCGCCGGCATCGGCATCGGCATCGACACATTGCTTGTTCATACAGGTGTGACCCAGCCGGAATTTTTAAAGAGATACGAGGTTCAGCCGACTCATACACGGAAAAATTTAAACGAGTGGGAATTGTAAGAAACAGCAGCGATGCTGTTTCTTTTTTTTATGTCTAGCTCCAGGCGCCTTATGCTTTTCTTGGCTAAAAACGGGCAAAGCCGGGTATACAAAGAACATGACTATTTTTAGGGAGGGCATTATGCAAATTCCGAATCAATCAATATCCTATTGGAAAGATCACGGGGCCCCACGTTCCTTTACACCGCTGCAAACAAATTTAACGGTAGACGTTGTGGTCGTTGGCGGTGGAATCACCGGTATTTTAACGGCCTGGAAACTGTCGAAGGAAGGAAAGAAAGTCGCGCTAATTGAAGCAAGGAAATTAACCGATGGAACGACCGGGTTCACGACTGCTAAAGTAACGGCACAGCATGGACTTATTTATGATGAGCTAATTAGTACGTTTGGAGAAAAAAAAGCCCTTCTCTATTACGAAGCAACTGAGGAAGCTATTGCATTTTTGAAAAAAACTGTGAATGAGTTGAAGATTGAATGCGATTTTACACCGCAGGACGCTTATGTGTACATCACAACAAATGAAATGAGACCGATGCTGGAAAAAGAACTGGAGGCCTATGAAAAACTGGGCATTAACGGCGGCTTAGCCGGAGAAACGGCGCGGAAGAATTTACCGTTTAACGTAGAAGAAGCGCTGGTCATGCGTGATCAGGCACATTTTCATCCAGTAAAGTTTTTAGAAGCGATTGTGCAGGATATGGCGGAACGCGTTCACATTTTTGAAGATACACGGGCAGAAGCAATTGATGGAAGGGCCGTGAAAACAACAAACGGGTATAAGGTTATTGCTGATCATATTGTGGTGGCATCGCATTTTCCATTTAATGATTTTGATGGAGCCTATTTCGCTAAGCTGCATCCGGAACGGTCGTATGCAATCGGTGTAAAAAGTGAAAGTGATATTAATGAAGGCATGTATATTAGTGAAGATAAGCCATCCAGGTCCATCAGGTATGCAACAATGGAAAACGGTGAAAAGCTGCTGATTATCGGAGGGGAAAATCACCCAGCTGGACGAAGCGATCGAGAAATGATGCGCCATTACGAAGAACTGGCTGATTTTGCGGACCGCCACTTTGGAGCAAAAGAAGTGCTTTACCGGTGGTCTGCGCAGGATTTAATTACGCTTGACCGCGTTCCATACATTGGGCGGGCACATGAAAATATATATGTGGCAACCGGTTACGCAAAATGGGGCATGACTAACGGAACGGTTGCGGCGAACATAATCACGGATTTGATTATGAAAAGGGACAACCGATATGCTGAATTATACGATCCGAAGCGAATGAAAATAAAGCCGGCGGATATGAAAACATTTGTCACGGAAAATGCGAAAGTCGCCAAAGAATTAATTGGCGGGAAATTAAAAAGTACAACGATAAACATCGATGCCCTGCTTCCTGGTGAAGGCGGCGTTGTGATGGTTGATGGAAAGAAAACAGGGGCATACAAAGATGAGCAGGGCCACTGCCATCTCGTCGATACAACCTGTACACATATGGGCTGTGAAACAACGTGGAATGATGCGGAGCGGTCATGGGACTGCCCTTGTCATGGCTCAAGGTTTTCTTATGACGGGGAAGTACTGGAAGGACCGGCGATTCAGCCGCTGGAAAAACGATAAAAGAGGCAGCCTGTTGAAGGCAGCCTCTTTCTTTTATTCGGTATGAGCAGCGCGATGGGCAAGACGGCTTGCAGCCGCAGCCGCAATGGCGCCAACGATATCATCTAAAAATGTGTGCACCTGGCCGGTGGATTTATCATTTAAAAACTGAAGGATGCCGGGTTTTTGTTTATCAATGTATCCGTAGCTTGTCAGCCCAATCGTTCCGTATACGTTTATAATCGCTGTTGCAATTGTTTCATCAAGGCCATAAAGCCCTTCATCCGTCTCAATAATGGATTGAAGTGGATCGTCAAGCTGCTTTTTTTCGGCAAGCATATCAAGCTGAATACCGGTCAAGACCGCATTTTGCACTTCACGTTTACGCAGAACGGCTTCCACATGTTCCATTGCTTCTTCAAGTTTTAACTCAGGATGATATGGTTTTTGCAAATACACAACAAGTTCTGCGATATCTTCCAATTTCACGCCGCGCTCAGCGATCCAGCGGCGGGCTGTTTTTTCGGACATGCTCATGACGCGCTTTTCTTCAATAGTCATCCTTAACACACCTTTTTTTATCATTATATGTATTCCTCATGTTCTCATACCCGTTTTCATTGTGACATAATCAGGTTGGAAATGATACAATAAGACGGAATAATCTGAAATGGGGTGCGCTGCGTGAAGCCATTTGTGTATGTAACCAGAAAAGTACCAGATGACATTGTGTCAAGACTGTCTGCATCCTATCACGTTGAGACGTGGACAGAAGAAGATAAAGCGGTTCCGCGGGATATATTGCTTCAAAAAGCTGCGTCGGCTGACGCGCTGTTAACAGTTATTTCAGATGCTGTGAATGACGAATTACTTTCACATGCCAGCCAGTTAAAGGTAGTGGCGAATATGGCTGTTGGTTTTGACAATATTGACCTTGAATCCGCCAGTCGTCATGGCGTGGCAATTTGCAATACACCTGATGTACTGACCGATACAACAGCTGATTTAACATTTGCGCTCCTATTGGCCACAGCGCGCCGTATGACAGAAGCATCAGAATTTGTCAAAGAAGGAAAATGGACAAGCTGGGCACCGATGATGCTTGTGGGAACAGATGTTCATCATAAAAAAATCGGTATTGTTGGAATGGGTAAGATCGGAACCGCTGTCGCAAAACGAGCGGCCGGTTTTGATATGGAAATTCTTTATCATAACCGGAAACGTCACGAAGTCGCAGAAGAAATGCTTGGGGCTCAATACCGCAGTTTTGATGAACTTCTTCAAGAAGCGGATTTTGTCGTCTGCCTTGCCCCGTTAAATGACGGTACACGAGGCTTATTTCAGCGGGAGCATTTTCAAAAAATGAAAAAAGAAGCGATGTTTATTAACGCAAGCCGTGGGCCGATCATTAACGAGCAGGCACTGATTGACGCACTTGAAGCTGGTGACATCGCCGCTGCTGGTCTCGATGTATTTGATAAAGAGCCGATTTCCGCTGATCACCCATTTTTATCAATGAAAAATGTCGTTGCGCTCCCGCATATTGGCAGTGCATCCAAAGAAACCCGTATGGCCATGATGATGACATGCTGTGATAATATTGAAGCGGTGTTTGACGACCGCCCGCCGAAAACGCTTGTGAACAAAGATGTTTTGCAGTTTTAAAAAAGAGCTGATCCCATTTTGGGGTCAGCTCTCATGATCAAAATACTTGTTCAACTTCGACAATGCCAGGAACTTCTTCGAGCAATGCGCGCTCAATTCCTGCTTTTAGTGTAATTGTTGAACTAGGGCAGCTGCCGCACGCGCCAAGCAGGCGAAGTTTTACAATCCCGTCTTCAATATCAACGAGTTCGCAGTCGCCGCCGTCGCGAAGCAGGAATGGACGTAATTTATCAAGTACTTCTTGTACTTCACCGTACATTTCTTGTTCTTGTGTTTGCATGAATCATCGGCTCCTTTCGATTCGATACATATATTATAATGATTTTAAATTGAAAATGCAATTTCTCCTGCCGGAAAAGGAGAAATAGATATTTTTATTCTCATCATGACAATCGAAAATGAAAAGCATTTAAGTTTAAATATGAATAGACAGGCAATACAATAGTAAAAGAACGATAAAAGGAGAGGATCTTTTTGAAAGACTGGAGCATGTACATAAATGGTCAATGGGTGTCAGGAGATAAAAAAATAGAAGTCGTGAATCCGGCTACAGGCGAAACGTTCGCAACGGTTCCTAAAGGCGGAGCCTATGAAGCAAAAAAAGCTGTGGATGCAGCATATGAAGCCTTTACATCGTGGTCGAAAAAAACGGCCGGCGAGCGCTCGGAACTTTTAATGAACTGGCACCGACTGATAGATGAAAACAAAGAAGAGATCGGCCGGATTATGACGGAAGAGCAAGGCAAGCCGCTTCAAGAAGCGATTGGTGAAGTCGCTTACGCAAACAGCTTTATTTCCTGGTATGCGGAAGAAGGAAAACGCATTTACGGCGAGACCATTCCGGCATCTGATCCGAACAAGCGTTTATTTGTTTCGCGTCAGCCGGTAGGTGTTGTCGCGGCGATTACACCGTGGAATTTTCCGGCTGCGATGATTACACGCAAAGTCGGTCCGGCGCTTGCATCCGGCTGTACAGCCGTAGTGAAACCCGCTTCTTCTACACCGCTTACCGCTCTGAAGCTGGTTGAACTTGCTCATGAAGCAGGAATTCCAAAAGGTGTGCTGAACGTTGTCACGGGAGATTCAAAATCTGTTGCCGGTGCCTGGATGGAAGACAGCCGCGTTCGAAAAGTAACTTTTACAGGCTCAACAGAAATCGGGAAGGTGCTCATGAAGCAGGCGGCGGACACAATGAAAAAAGTATCGCTTGAATTGGGAGGCCATGCGCCGTTTATCGTCACAGCGAACGCTGACATTGAAAAAGCGGCCAAAGGATTAATTGGTTCAAAATTCCGCAATGCCGGCCAGACATGTGTCTGCGCGAATCGTGTGTATGTGCACGAATCGATCGAAAAAGAATTTACGGAAGCCTTTAAAGCGGAAGTGAGAAAGCTGCGTGTCGGAAATGGAATGGAAGAAGGCGTGAACATCGGTCCGCTTATTGACGCGGATGCGGTTGAAAAAGTGCAAAGCCAGCTGAAAGATGCAAAAGAAAAGGGCGCTGTTCTCGAAATGGGCGGCGAAACGGATGGGAATTTTATCACGCCTGTTGTGCTGACGAACGTAACGGATGATATGGATTGCATGGTAGACGAAACCTTTGGTCCGCTGGCGCCGATTGCCACGTACAAAACAGTGGATGAAGTGATTGAGCGGGCAAATAACACACCATTTGGCCTGGCTGCTTACGTGTACTCAGACAATATTTCAGAAGCGATCAAAATAAGCGAGGAACTTGAATACGGAATTGTGGGATTAAATGATGGGCTTCCGTCTGTTGCGCAGGCACCATTCGGCGGCTTTAAAGAAAGCGGGCTTGGCCGTGAAGGCGGTCATCACGGTATGGATGAATTTTTAGAAGTGAAATACATTTCGCTCGGATTATAAACTATTTTGAATGGTCAAATATTGTGGCGAGTCGAAATGAATTCTACTAAATAAATATACTAACCTGTTGATGGACAGAAATCTCGATAAAGGAAAGCAAACTTGCATAAATAGACAAAAAAAACCGGCTGGCGGCAGGCCGGTTTTTTATATTCACCCATTATGATATTTGTACATCCTATTTGTAATCCGAATTGATAAAGAAATATCCAAAGATATAGAGAGCATAGTTATTGTTGAAAGTGGTGTAGAAACGAACGCACCGTTTGAAAACTAAATAAAAACAAAGGGAAACCTTAACATTTTAGGGTTTCCTATATTTTAATATTGATTTCTTAATAAAAAATAAGGGAAAGCCCATTTTCAAGGACTTTCTATTCCTTTAAAGTAACTGTTTCTGTTTAGCTCACTTTTTTGCTAACCATCGCTCAACAAAAAACATTCCAATTGATACACCAAAAGCAGTAGAAAAAGCAGTCAGTACGTTTAAATTATCTTTTAGAAAATGATTAGCTGTTAAATTGCAAATAAACAAGAACAAGAAGAAAATAAAATAGTTAACTATCTTTCGTTTCATTAAAAATTTACCACCTTAGTTGTATTTTATTCTGACAATGCTCATACCTTAAACTCCCCGAATGTAAAAAAAGTTTCTATTAGGTTCATTTTAGCATTTCTTGTTCAACTCCCATGTAAGGACAAGTCTCCTTACATAATCTGTGGTGAAGTGTGCGCTGTATGAATGGCTCACGGGTGCTTTTGTTGAACAAGACGCCCACAAAAAGGACCAGAAAACGGGTTATTTTTCTTTTAATGAAATATCAACATTTTTTTACATAAGTTTGATATATTGTTTTTAAGGGGGGAATGCTGCTTGAATAAGAAATCTACTCCAAAGATAAGTATCTTATTTTTCATAATAGCTTTAATTTGGACGATTGCCGCTTATAGAAGCTATGGTGATACCTTTTTTTGGCTGTTTATTGTCGTGGCGATATTTAATATTTACGAAGGCATAAGACGTATAAAGAAACAAAGAATGAACATATAGTGTATTGTGTCTCCAATAAAAATCTATCTTTTTTTATCAGTTATAGAGGAGGCCTATTTTTTAAAGACTAAATTTTCAGTTTTAAAAAAATTCAATAGGTAGGAGATTTTGTTTTATGACGATATTGGATAGGTGGCTAGGAAAACAATTAAGTAAGCCAAGAGGAATTTTTTCTACCTTGATAGGTGCTTATATGGCAATAGGCAATCATAAAGAAAATCTAGGGACAATCAAACAGATGAACATACAAGAGAATGATTATCTTCTTGAAATTGGAATTGGAAATGGAACAATGATTAATCATATTGCAAAAAATAATAAACCGAAAAAAATATGTGGAATTGATATTTCCACCCCTATGGTAAGGGAAGCAAAAAAAATGAATCGTTCTCTTGTCCGTAATAATATCGTTGATATAAGGAAAGGAAGTGTGGGGAAAATCCCTTATCAAGACTCATCCTTTTCCAAAGTTTTTACCGTTCACACGATTTATTTTTGGCCAGATGTTCAGAAAGGAATTAACGAAATTAATAGGGTTCTCTCTCCAAATGGTACCATTTTTATTACTTTTACGCTGAGAGAACAACTGAAGAAAATGAAAAGAACCAGCGATTTTAAATCTGTTGATCCTGTTGAAATTGAGCAATTATTGGTGAATAATGGCTTTGGAGACGTCCGCATAAATTCACAAAATTCTATTTGTTATATTTCCGCTCAAAAACTGTCCGTTTAAATTAAATCTATAGTTAGTATAGGTGTTTCAATTTTACTTGTCATACTAGCACTAAGAAATTTATAACAAATTTAACATGTTGACTAAGCTTTTTACTTTTTTAATGATATTATTCAATGAGCAAGTGTTCATTTGCTATACTGTTAATCAATATTTTGGAAAACGTTAAATATCAACAGCCAGCTTTAACAGAGCCTTATTTTTAATAAGCAATATATTATAGAAGAAAAATATCATTGGGGGAGTTCTGGGGGAGCTGGGGGATTATTAAAGCACTCTATTCGTCATCAAAAAAGATAAAAAAATCACTGAAACTTGTTATTAAAGGAATCAGGGATTTTTTGAATCAACGTATCTTTTTATGGTAACGTCTTGCCAGGAATACAACCGTTTTTATCACATGAAAAGATAAAGAAGGCGGGGAATTCCCCGCCATTTCCCCGCCGTAATTTGGGCGTTTTTTTATTTGTTTTAATGAGTCGTTTTTTAGAAACCTTGATATAGAGCCTTTTTAGAGATAAGAATCAATAAGATTTCGAGTCATCCATTATGATATTTGTACATCCACAATACACCAGATTTCAAGAAGCGGGCAACGCGGCCGGTAATGGCACGGTCGGCAACAAAACCGAAGCCTTGCTTTTTGCCGAGTGAGCCGAGCACACCTTTTAGCTTCATTTCCGGCATTGTTTCTGGCAGCGGCTCGTTTTTCCAGCGTTTTTGAAGAACGTCGACGATTTGTTCTGCCTGCTCTTCCGCAAGCTGGGCACTTGGCGCGTATGGAAGGCTGGCACAGTCACCGACAACATATACATGTTCATTGCCCGGTACGTTGTGATGAGGTGTTAGAATAACCCGGTCAGAACGGTCTTTTTCCACATTCATTTCACGAACAACGAGGCTTGGCTGAATCCCTGCTGTCCATACAACCGCGTCCATCTCATACACATCTTCGTGATTATAGATCCGGTCCGGCTCAACACGTGTAATGTTGGCATCACTGACTACTTCTACTCCGTGATCGGTAAACCATTTTTCGATATATCGGCTTAAACGCTGAGGGAAGTCTTTTAAAATACGCGGTCCGCGGTCAAATAATTTAATATCAAGGTCAGGGCGGCTTTCACGAAGCTCGCTTGCCAGTTCGATACCGGAAAGACCGGCACCGATAATACCGACTTTTGAACCGGCCGCCATATTGTTGAGCTTTTCATAAGTGGCACGGGATTTTTGAATGGACTGAATGCTGTATGTATGTTCCGCCGCACCCGGAACACCATGATATTTATCTTCACAGCCGAGACCAATAACAAGATCATCATAGCTGAGTGTACCGTTTGTTTTCAAAGACACTTCTTTTTGATCCGCATTTATAGACGTGATTTCATCATAGATAATGTTTAATTTCTCATGTTCAGGAAATGATACGCGGACTTCATGATCGGAAGCGGTTCCAGCCGCCAATGCATAGTATTCTGTTTTTAAACAATGATAAGGCACCTTATCAACGAGTGTAATCGTCACGTCGTCAGGCAGATGATTCGGCAGCAATCGCAAAAGTACACGCATGTTACCATAGCCGCCTCCAAGCAAAACTAAATGTCTCATATGTATGACCCCTCTGTTTCAGATTCGTATGTATTATGTATCCGTTTATTCATATCCGAGTATAGCGAAAATGGCCATATTATACAACTCACATCAAGAAAACTTCCCGCTTTTTTCTGTGCTGGATTGGTAGTACAATAAACGGGTGAGGTGAAGAATAAAAATGAAGCCAATTATTGAATTTTGCGTCAGCAATTTAGCAAGCGGATCACAAGAAGCATTTGAAAAGCTTGAACGGGATTCTAATCTTGATGTCATTGAATACGGCTGTCTGAGCTACTGCACACGCTGTTCAGATTCTCCGTTTGCTCTTGTAAATGGAGAAGTTGTCGGCGGGACAACGCCAGATGAGCTTGTTTCTAATATATATGCATTTATTGACGAGACGTGGCTGTTTTGAACGTCTAAAAACCGGGTGTCATACGAGACACCCGGTTTTTCTTATGCTGATTCTTCCTGCGTTTTCATTTGTTCGCGCAGTTCATGCCAGCGGTCGCGGGCCATTTCGATAATTTGTTTTTCATTTGAATTGCGCTGGCGTTCAATAACTTTTGAAAAATAGGAAGCGGCTTGTTCCCTGCGATCTAATTTCCGGTTTAGCTCACCAAGCAAGTACAAGACTTTAATTTCAGACATTTTCGCCGCCACATCTTCTGTGGAGAACGCTTCCTCGTATTCACGGGCTGCAATTGATAAAAAACGTTTTTCCTCTTTTTTGCGTCCTATATCCCGGTAAATCCACGATGTACGAAGCGCAAGACCGGCAAGTGTTAAATGCTTTTCTTTTTTTAGCACTCCTGAATAAAGAGCGAGCTTGTAGCTTTTAATCGCTTTTGATGGAGACCGTTCCCCACTGAAGTCCTGTTCAACCCAATGATCAGAAACAGATGCTTTTAATACTTCGGCTGTTCCAGGAGCGAAATAAGGCGTGAAATCTTCTGTAAATGAATATCCACAGTGAAAGCACACATGAACATTATAAAAAAGCGGATTAATTTGGCCGGCTTCATAAAGCGGCTTTAAATCCGTATCCTGCCCTGCTACTTTAATAGTGCTCTTTCGGACTTTTGTCGTAGTAAAGGATTTTTGGCAATGAGGGCATTTCATTTCTTTATTGTAGAGTGGAGGGACATTCGACATTGATAAAGCCTCCTTTTCTTAATTTAAAGGTCTTTTTACTTATTTTATTATACAGGATGCAGGGGTAAAAAGGATTATTTACGAAAAAAAATTAGTGAGCGGTTCAGTTGAGGATTTTGGTTGTTACCCTTATACTAAAAGAAAATGAAAGGAGAGATTTCATTTGTCTGAACAACAAGTTGTGACCATTACGGAAGCTGCGGCTTTTCAAATAAAAGATATGATGAAACAAAACGAAGAAGAAAAGTCATTATTGCGCGTAGCTGTCCATGGTGGGGGATGCAGTGGATTGTCATATGGAATGGGCTTTACCCCGGCAGCAGAAGAGGGCGATATTGAACTGAATCAGCACGGCATTCCCATTGTCGTAGCGAAAAATGACGCGGGAATTTTAAACGGAACAATCGTTGACTACAAACAATCGCTCATGGGCGGAGGGTTTACGATTGATAATCCGAATGCCATCGCGTCTTGCGGATGCGGCTCCTCGTTCAGAACGAAAACGAACGAAGGCACACCGGAAAATTGTTAACTTTAGCCGTCGGGTAAGTTAAACGGCGGGGGCTTGCGTATTTGCAAGCGCCAGGCTTCCGCTGTGAAGCGACTATATCGAGTTATTATTTAAACGCTTCTTGACGTATTTACTGATACGTTAGGAGGCTTTTTTTGTTATGTCAGATGAACGATCGATCAAACGCAGACGCACGAAAGTAGAAAAGCGAGCGAATGATTCAACGGATATTCAATCGATGGCATTCGAACCAGCGTTCCACTACTTTATTACTTCGAAGATAGGCGAAGGAATCCAATTTCAAACTAAGGGGGTCTGATTGCCATGGCTGTGTGATACGCTATATTTCGTATTAATAGAGAGAAAGACGGAGGTACGATATGATTCCGAAGAAACGATACGAGAGTTTATACATTCGCTTAACCGCTATATTAGACAGCGGCGAGCCGATCTATTATCGCATGGATAGTGACGGTAGCATCACGGAGTTCCCAGCGGATAAATACGCCGATTCACTGTTTGTGAACCGATTCATGAAACGTGATAACTTCGATTTTATTGTGCGTGGGTATGCACTGGAAAACGGCTTGCTGCAGCAACGCGGCATGTTGAGCATGGAAACTATCGAGGAGATTATTGATCTACGCATTAAGCGCGATTATACATAAGAAAGTTTAAAAGAAGGAACAATCGATCACTACGGAAAATTTATGACAATGCAGTTCTTGCGGAAATAAAAGAAAAACGCTTCCTGCGATGGGATGGTGTCTTTTTTTATATGTATAGACGTATTTCTTCTACTTGCTCATTTAAATATTAAATAGGTGTTTATTAATTCTAATTAGGGTATTAATTGACCATTAAAGAAAAAGGAGGAATTTACTTTGGATCATGTAAAAGCAATTATTATTAAGTTTGTAATGATTACAGTTGTACTCGGTATTATACTCACTGGAATCTATGACGGAGAATTTAGTGATACACTTCTCATTAGTGCTGTTCTTACGATTGTGGCTTACGTTTTCGGCGATTTGCTTGTTTTCCGTAGAGCTGGTAATGAGGATGATCGTTATATAGATTATGCCCAGAGAAACACCATTGCGACCTTTGCTGATGCTGTGTTGGCTTTTTTCGTAATTTGGCTTATGGGAAGATCGCTGTTTATCAACGACGGAGATGCTCTGCAGGCTGCTTTAGTTTCCGCACTTTTTATTGCAGCCGGTGAATTTTTCTTCCACAGGTATCTAAATGATCATGTATTTGACGAAAAACATGCGCGTGACCATGCAAGATGACATCTGAAATAGGTGATGCTTATGGCGCGCATTATCGTAAGAGACTATATTATTAGATTTTATAGTCTAATGAACAAAATACTAAATATTAAATAATAGAGAAACAAAAAAGCCCGTCCGGTAATTATCGGCGGGCTTTTTTATATTCGTTTATTGTTCGACTTTCTTAAACTCCACTACTTCTTGGATCTCGCAGTCCAATTATTCGTAAATCAACGCGATCATATCCAGCGCTACATGTAAACTCGACAGTTATCGTTCAGTAGCTTGAATGAGCTGTCCAGTGGTTACATGTTTTATTTGTTAACCATTTTGGTGGAAAAATAAACTGAACATAAAAAAGCCACGGAGGAAAACCGCTGCCTACGTTTAAAAAAGCTGATTTATATAATATTCGTTATGTAAGTTGATCGCTCAAGCGTGTTATAGGCTTTAGGAATAAATTATAGAATATCCATAATAGTAGGAGGTATTGGCGTTGCCAGGAGCTGAAATCATGATTAGACGAATCGTTTATAGCCTTCCTGAAACAAAATACTTGAGAGTTTGGGGTCTAAGGATTCCGTGGGGAGTGAATTGGGTTGATCATAGAGTGGGAATTTATGCGGGTTTTGATTATCCGAGTGTAACGCCTGAAAATCAAGCATTAATTTACGAGTGCGCGTCTCTCGCTGGATTGGCCGCTGTGGCTCCTTTAGCTAAAGCTGTGGCAGCTTGTCAAAGTGGAGTTGAGTGTCCGGATGCTATAGCAGATGGTTTACCGGCAGCTGATTCAATACTACGGGAAACATTCTTTAAATGTATTGAGAGTTCAGGATTGCCGAATGACGTAAAAAAAAGAGTAGATATCGGTATTTATATAAGGGACGAATGAAGGAGGAGCTGATTAACATCGCTTCTTTTGTGCATAAAAGCTGTCAGTGAGAAATGAGACGGGGCTGCCATTGGCTAACCAATATATGTACCACTAGACCAACTTTACTCACTGGAGGTATTAAAACGCTGAAAAAACGCAGCAAACTAGTACGCAGAAGTGAAGAGCCGGGTGAATGAAAAAAACAGACGCAAACAGTCGTAGCCTCAACACCGGGCGAATATCTTGTAATGACCGGCATGTCCAGTTCAGACGCAGCAGCGGAAGGGGGCATGTTCAGCCGGAATCCGAAAGTGCGAAGGAGGGCCGAGGCATGAAACAACGGTGGAAAAGCTACGGACTGTGGATCGCAGTGGCCGCGCTTGTTGGTATGGTGCTGCAGGATTTTGGGGTAATGATCCCACCGGAAAGGTACGATGCTTACGTAGACATCTTGTTAACGATCGCAGTGCTGGGAGGCATCATCAACAACCCTGGCGGAAATGAACAACGTAATTAGAGGAACACTAACGACTTTGACTCGCCATACACAAATGGCCATTGAAGTCCGAATGCGATCGCGTTATACAGATGCGGTTCATCTTTCAAAACGAAAACGAACGAAGACACATCGGAAAATGGTTACCAATATGTTCTTTTAATAAAAAAACGTTCGCCAGTATCTATTTAGTACAGGCGAACGCTTTTTTATTGGTTTGTTTTCTTTTTTCGGGTAATCCATATTGAAATCAAAGGAACAACAATAAAAAAGGTGATAAAAAAAATGAAGATAAACTTTAAAAGCCAGAGATCATTGTACAAATTGATTCCCTCCAATACATCTATTTTTAATCTTAGTATAGACAAAGAAAAGAAGATCGATTCTAAAGAGCTTGATCATTTACTAAATCATTAAAAGGTTTTTATACCTATAAACATACATGTGATATTTTCCCTATTTTTTCTATTTATTAAAGTTTTTTAAATTATCTGTAAAGATTCTATTTTACAATAGAAAGTAGATTACAATAAAGGAGGTTCTTTTCGAGACGACTAAACACATTTCAGAGAGGGGTTTTTTTGTGAGGAAGATTGGACAAGTTTTATTTGCTCTTATACTCGTCATTGGCACACTGCTTCCATTTCAGACACCGGCTAGTGCCGCTTCTATAACAGTTGCAGAAGCGATTGCCAATAATACGGGCACAGCGACGGTCGAAGGATATATTGTCGGCTTTGCCTTGTCAGGAAGTAATTATACGACGGATCCTGAGCGGTATAGGAACACTAATATCGGCATCGCTGATGAAGCAGGAGAAACGGACCCGGCTAAAATCATGCCGGTACAGCTGACAACGTCTTTTCGTACGGACATTAATTTAGCGGATAACCCAGATAATCTTGGCAAAAAAGTTCAAGTGACAGGCTCTCTAGAACCTTATTTTACTGTACCGGGCTTAAAATTCCCTACGTCTGTCGTACTGCTGGATGATGAGGGCACAGAAGGAACAGAAGAACCGGTTGATCTTGTGAAAGAATCGATTTCAGCAGTCCGTCAAAAAGCGGAAGGCACTGATGTGTGGACGTCCGGCACGGTGACGGCTATTTTTGGAAACACCGTCTATATTCAGGATGAGACAGCCGGAATCGTGTTGTATGGCTCCGGAATGAATGTGGCGGTCGGTGATATCGTTGAAGCAAAAGGAAAAATAGACGATTATAATTCCCTGTTTGAAATTGCAGTTCAAGCAGATGGGGTTACAGTGACGGGCAGCGGCGATATGCCGGTGTCATCGACTATTACAGCCGCTGATTTAACAGAAGCTGCTGAAGGAACGCTCGTGAAAATAAACAATGTGACAATCGTCAGCTTTTCTGGAGGCAACTATACAGCAGCAGATGAGAACGGCAATGAATTTCAAATCAGACCGCAAGATGCGGCATTGTTAGCAGTAAATACAAACTATGATTCTATTACAGGTGTAGTAGGTTCCTACAATAACGTCTATCAATTAATTCCACGCGGTACGGAAGATATTGAAGCTGATTCATCGACTGTCCAAGCCGTGACGGCAAATCCGGCGGCGGGTGTAGTAGAAGCGGGAACAGGCGTCTCTCTTGCTTCACCGACAGAGGGTGCGGAAATTCGCTATACATTAGACGGATCGGAACCAACAAAAGAAAGTACGCTTTTTTCAGACCCGATTGTTATCGACGAAAATAAAACGATCAAAGCGAAAGCATTTAAAGATGGATTAGCGGACAGCATCGTTTCTGAATTTACGTATGTGATACAAAAAGATATCGTCCGTATTCATGACATTCAAGGAGCGGGACACACGTCTCCATATAATAATTTAATAGTCGAAAATGTGGATGGCGTTGTAACACATACTGTGGACAACAATAACTTTTACATGCAAAGCATTGAGGCAGATGACAATGAAAGCACATCGGAAGGAATTCTTGTTTATAAGCGGGCACACGGCTTGTCAAAAGGAGATCTTGTCAGTGTGAACGGTACTGTAAAAGAGTGGGTGCTCGAAGGCTATTCAGAAAAACTGCAGACAGATCTTCCAGTCACAGAAATTAATGCTTCTGTTGTGACCAAAAAAGAATCTAATCATGCGCTGCCTGAACCAATCATCTTTAATAAAGACCGAATGATGCCGACGGAAGTGATCGACAATGACCAATTTGGTACATTTGATCCAGAGCAGGACGGCATTGACTTTTTTGAAAGCGTGGAAGGCATGCTCATTCAAGTGAACAATCCGAAAATCATCGCGCCGCAAAACTACGGGGAAGTAGTGGTTGTACCGGAGAACATTAAAACGAATACAACAGCCGGCGCCCTGCGGATTACAGCAGAGGACTACAATCCGGAGCGTATTCATCTTGATTTGAATGACGAAAACTTTGTTGCGAAAACAGGTGATTCGTTTAATGGGGATGTGACCGGTGTTGTCAGCTACGGATACAGCAACTTTAAAGTGCTTGTTGATGACGTGCCGGCGCTGATTGACGGTGGATTAACCGGTGAAGAAACCACACTTGCTGCAACAGAAAACGGATTGACAATTGCGTCTTACAACCTTGAAAACTTCTCAACTGCTTCAGGTGCAGATAAAACGAACAGGTTAGCTTCGGGTATTGTGAACGGAATGCAGTCGCCGGATATTATTGGTGTCACAGAAGTGCAGGATAATGACGGGCCGGCTGATTCAGGAACGACAGATGCATCAGAAAGTGCGGCTGCGTTAATTGCTGCCATTGAGGCGCTTGGCGGACCAACGTATATATACACCGATGTTGCACCGGCAGATAAAATGGATGGGGGGCAGCCAGGTGGAAACATTCGTGTTGGTTTCCTGTATAACCCCGAACGAGTTTCACTTGCTGAAGGCCCGAAAGGAACGGCAACAGAATCGGCAGCATACGTAGATGGAAAGCTGACGTTGAACCCGGGCCGGATTGATCCGGACAACGCGGCGTTTGAAAATAGCCGTAAACCGGTTGCCGCGCAGTTTACATTTAACGGAGAAAAGATCATCGTTGTCGCCAATCATTTTAATTCTAAAGGTGGAGATGAGCCATTATTCGGAAAAAATCAGCCTCCATATTTGGGCAGTGAAGTGCAGCGGAAGCAGATTGCCGCCGTTGTGAACGGGTTCGTCCAAGAGGTGAAAATGGCTGATCCTAATGCAAACGTAGTGCTTGTTGGCGACTTTAATGATTTTGAATTTACTGAACCACTATCAATTTTAAAAGGTTCTGAAATGACAAATATGATCGAAAAAGTACCTGCAGAAGAACGTTTCACATACTCTTACCAAGGAAATGCACAAGTACTTGATCATATTTTGGTTACGAACAACATGGCGTCTTCAACAGAAGTGGATATTGTTCATACAAACTCACAATTCATGGAAGAACACGGCCGCGCAAGTGACCACGATCCGGTTGTCATTCGGACGACATTTGAAGATGACATTTTAGAAGAAGATATTATTTATGTACCGGCCTTGAAAAAGAAGCAATTCGTTGTTGCCAAACCAGGCATCCACTTGGAATTTGATAAAGGAGCCCGGTTTAGTAAAGGAATTGTTGTGAAGCATTCTGCTTCACTTCAGGGAGAAGGGCTGAAACACAATACAGTTATAATTTCCACTCCGCACAAAGGGCAGGTCATTGATCTTCGCGGAGCGGAAGTAAAAGAAGTGCGTATTGACACAAAACAGAAAGTCGAGATTATTGGCGCCGAAAATGTGAAAAAATGGACCGATTCGAAAGGAAAGAAAACGAAAAGACCTGCTGCATAATCAGCAGCAATCCATCTGGTGAGAGCCGGATGGATTTTTCACGTTCAGAAGAAAAAATACTCACGTTCAACAAGAAAGACCAGCTGCCTGTGCATGCCGGTCTTTCCATATTTATAAATTTTTCAATGCTTCACCAATAGGCATATCGCCTTCTACAATTTCAAAAATCCGGCTTTCTGTCTTTTCAGTAAGCAGGCTTTGAACGAGTACTTCGGCAACGTCAGCTCGTGATATTGATTTCGTCCGTTCTGCGACTTGTGCGGCCGCCTCAATTTTTCCAGCCGCCTTCTCATTCGTCAGCATTCCCGGCCGAACGATTGTATAGGTTAATCCGCTTTTCATTAGATGAGCATCTGCATCGTGTTTTGCTTGTAAGTAATGCTGCATAGACTCTGGACCTGCATCAGGCCGGTCTGCCCCCATCGAACTGAGCATGACAAATCGTTCAATGCCATGAGAAACGGCCAGATCAATCGCTTTAATTGCGCCGTCTCGGTCGACAGAGGTTGTTTTATCCGGCCCGGTCGCCGAACCCGAACCTGCCGCAAAGATAACAGCATTTACATCGTTCAGCGCGTAACTAAAATCTTGCTCTAAGTCTGCCAATATAGGTTTGGCTCCGAGTTTTTCCATATCCGTCATCTGATCGGTTTTGCGTACCATTGCTTTTACGTGATGCTGAATATTTTCCACGAGGCTTTGGACAACAAGGCGCCCTGTTGTGCCGGCTGCTCCGATAACAAGTACATGCATAGTTGACCACCCTTTTTTACCATTAGTTTACCCGTGGCAAAAAAATTAAAACAAGGAAGAACTATGCAGCGGCTGAATTTTTGCAGAGGGGTCAATGAATGCTTTTGCATTGTTGACAGCGGTCGGTGCTTCCCCGAATCCAGTCGCGATCAGTTTCACTTTGCCATCATACGTTGCCACATCACCCGCCGCATATACACCTTCAATGTTTGTTTCCATGCGGGAGTTAACCACAATCGAATTTTTCTCAATTTCCAGCCCCCAGTTTTTCATTGGACCGAGTGAGGAAATAAATCCGTAATTTACAATAAGATCATCAATTTCGAGTGTGTCCGTCCGATCACCTTTTACTTCTTCAAGCTGAAGATGTTGGCCATCAAATGATACAGGGACAAACGGTGTCATAACATTAACACGCGATTCATGCAAAAGTTCAACACTATGTTCATGTGCCCGGAATTTGTCGCGGCGGTGAATGATCGTCACGTCTTTTGCCGTATTTTCAAGCATCATTGCCCAGTCTACAGCTGAGTCGCCTCCGCCAAGGACAGCGACGCGGCGTCCGGCAAACGAGGACAGGTCGTTGATGAAATAGTGGACATTGGGTAAAGCGTCTGCGCCGTCAATTTCCAGGCGGCGCGGCTGAAAAGCACCATTGCCAGCTGTAATAATGACTGCTTTTGTCTCGTGCTTTCCTTTGTCCGTTTGCAGAAGAATCGTTCCATCCGGCTGTTTTTCAAGAACCTGCACAGCCTCTTCAAGGCAAAGTTCCACCGGAAATCGGTTCATTTGCTCGACGAGCCGGTCGACGAGTTCTTGGGCACGAACAGCAGGAAAAGCTGCTACATCATAAATAAATTTCTCCGGG
The DNA here is from genome assembly GCF_001750285.1 of Domibacillus iocasae. GTDB lineage: Bacteria > Bacillota > Bacilli > Bacillales > Domibacillaceae > Domibacillus > Domibacillus iocasae. Next base: position 30,784 of record NZ_MAMP01000001.1, on the reverse strand, counting down.
TACAGAGCAGACAACTGACCGCCCGGCTGCGGCAGGCTTTCAATAATTTTAACGGAAGAGCCGCGCATGCCTGCATAAAAAGCGGCAAACAAGCCGGTTGGACCCGCGCCAATAATCGTAATATCTGTCACTCAAAGAGCCCTCCTTTTTTAAGCCTGTGCAAGACAGGTCATAAAGACGATGGATATGCCATCTTTTCTTTATCATTCCTTATTTTACAGAATTTTAGAAGGGAAGTCTCATTTGAAATTTCTTGTTGAAATAACTTGAAAAAAGGTCTGAAAGCGTCTATGATAAAACTAGTTGTGCACATTGTTAACATTTTGTGACAAAGTAAAGGATGTTTTTTTACAATCATACGTGAAGAGTATCACATTCTTTGCGCGAATATTTTAATAGAGGTGGATAAAGATGACAGTGAAAAAGCCGAAAATTGTAGTATTGGGCGCCGGTTATGGCGGTCTTGTTACCGTAACACGTCTTCAAAAAGCGTTATCTGTAGACGAAGCGAATATTGTGCTCGTTAACAAAAATGATTACCACTATGAAACAACTTGGCTTCATGAAGCATCGGCAGGCACTATGCACCACGATCGCGTACGCTATGATGTTGATGCGGTCATCAATCGCAGCAAAGTAGAATTTATCCGTGCAGAAGTACAGGATATTAAACCTGAAGAAAAGAAAGTTATTTTAAATACAGGCGAAGTCGATTACGATTACCTAGTTGTGGCACTTGGCGGCGAGTCTGAAACATTCGGTATCGAAGGATTGAAAGAACACGCTTTCACCATTTCGAATGTAAACACATCGCGTCAATTGCGTGACCATATTGAATTCCAATTTGCGACATATGCAAATGAAGAAGAGAAAAAAGAAGAGCGTTTAACATTTGTTGTCGGTGGCGCCGGCTTCACAGGAATCGAATTCCTTGGCGAGCTTGCGAATCGTGTTCCTGAGCTTTGCAAAGAATATGATATCGATTACTCAAAAGTGCGCATCTACTGCGTTGAGGCAGCGCCAATGGTTCTTCCTGGCTTTGATCCGGAGCTTGTGAAATACGCGGTTGCCCAGCTTGAGAAAAAAGGCGTTGAATTTAAAATTGGCACGCCAATTAAAGGCGCAACAGCAGAAGGTATCATTGTAGCAAAAGGCGAAGATGAAACAGAAGAAATTAAAGCTGGTACAGTCGTATGGGCAGCAGGTGTCCGCGGCAGCAGCATCATCGAGAAATCAGGCATTGAAAACATGCGTGCGCGCGTAAAAGTGAATCCTGATCTTCGTGCGCCAGGTCATGACGACATTTTCGTGCTTGGTGACTGCTCATTGATCATTAACGAAGAAATTAACCGGCCATACCCGCCAACTGCGCAAATTGCAATGCAGCAAGGTGAAACAGTAGCACGCAACCTTGTGAAATTAGTGAAAGGTGAAACAGAGCTTGAAACGTTCACTCCTCACCTTAAAGGAACAGTTTGCTCACTTGGTGATGACGATGCGATCGGTGTTGTATTTGATAAGAAATTAACAGGTACAAAAGCGTCATTTATGAAAAAAATGATTGATAACCGTGCGCTCTTCATGATCGGCGGCCCTTCACTTGTCTTGAAAAAAGGGAAATTCAACATCCTGTAAAAAATCAGAAGGACCTCTTTTCGAAGGGGTCCTTTTTTGATTAAAAGAAAGGAAGCTTTTTATGAAGCGGGGAAAAGTGTGGCTCGCAGCGGCTGGTGTTGTGATTGACAGCAGCGGCCGCTGGCTTGTCGTAAAAAAAGCATATGGCGGATTAAAAGGACAGTGGTCGCTGCCGGCCGGATTTGTAGATGCTGGAGAGACGGCGGACGCGGCGGCTGTTCGGGAAGTAAGGGAAGAAACCGGTATTGACGTGTCTGTATGTGGTGTTGCCGGAATACGGTCCGGTGTCATTCAAAACGATGTAAGTGACACGATGATTATTTTTCATATGACACTTACAGAGGAAAAAGAGCCGGAAGCGCTTAATAGTGAATTGCTTGATGCTCGCTGGATGTCAACTTTCGATCTGGAAAATAGTTCTGAAACATCCGTCCTTTTACGTCATATTATTCAGCTTTTTGAAACATCCGGGCTCTCTTGTACGGAAATTCCAGACCCTGGTCCACAGTTTGGCTATACATCGTATCAATTTTTCATTTGAAATTGGTTTTTTCTGATAAAATTAAGATAATTATGAAAATAGATGAAACTGGTTATACTATGACAAGAAAGTTTATTTCCTTTTAAAAAGGAAATACCTTTATAAAGCATCGGATACGAATCCCCCTCGTATCCGGTGTTTTTTTAGGCTCATAAGGTGTAGGTCACAAAGGCATTGCAGCAGGACGCTGTGTTCCAGCTTTTGAACTTTTATACGTTTTATTGTCACATTTTCGCTCATTGACCTTTTAAAGTGTGTTCAGTACACTTATAAGTATAGAATTAGGGGGAATTGCTTCATGCACATCGCAACTGTACTCGTGTCGGCGCTGCTCTTTTTCGTGCTGTTTTTCGGCATCGGATTTATATTAAACATGCTGCTGCGGATGACGTGGATTATGGCTTTTGTTTATCCACTCGTCACCATTGCTATTGTAGACGGCATTAGTTCATTTGACTATTTATTCAACGCAGGAGAATCATTTCGTATTCTCGGTGATCGAATCACAGGTTTGCAGCCAGTAGACATCACGATTCTGCTGTGCGGTTTACTAGGCGCTGTTGCAAGTGGATTCGTTATGCGCCTGCTGCGCGCAAAAGGCTATCAAATGTTTTAACAAAACGACCTGCCCAAGGTCGTTTTATTTTTTGTTTAATAATTGATCCAGTTTCTCAAGACCTTTCAGCAGATTTGGTGAAGGCCGGCAAAAATCTTTTTCCTCCATCACAAAAATGGGTGTTTCATCATAACCTGGTCTCTTTTTTACGACATCTGTATTCACTTTCTCCGTCATGACTCCAACCCACGCCAGCAAAATAATATCGGGCTGTTTTTCCAATACCATTTCCCAATCTGCTTGAACGCTTGGCTCAGGATAATCTGAAAATATATTGATTCCGCCGCATAACATGCTTATTTCAGTCAGCCAGTTTGCGCCTCCCGGAGTAAACAAGGGCTTGGGCCACCATTCCCAGTAAAGACGCGTACGGTCTGCCCATTCCCGCGACCTGTATGATTGGAGCGAGCGTATCCACCTGCTTCGGGCATCTTTTCCATCTATCCCGCATGCCCCGGCAATTTGCTCAATTGACACACCAATATCATTAAGTGAATGCGGATTGGTTACAATATGGGGAATGCCAAGCCGTTCTAGAGACTCCACATTTTTCTCCATTCCCGGTACGCTGAGTGATGCCAGCACGATGTCAGGATTAAGAGATTTCAGCTTATCCATATCAATGGATAAATCCGGTCCAAGCCGTACCCGATCTAGATTGGAAAAGTCATCTACGCCAACGATCTGGTCCTCGATGTTGAGATATTCACATACTTCCGTATTGCTTGGGCAAATTGATACAATCCTCACAACAACACTCCTGTCCATTTTCCACTATAATAACATGTGAGGTGATGAAGATGTTTACAATCAAAAAAGAACCATTCATAAAAACAAAAGCGGATGCGCTGCTCATCGGGCTGTATGACAAACCATTGAAATTTGAAGGGGTATTACAGCCGCTCGATGACGCTTTTTCAGGACAGCTGACGGAACTTGTGAAAAATGGTGATCTTTCCGCGAAGAAAGAAAACACGTCCGTTATTCCTGCACTTGGCCACATTACGGCAAAGCGGATTGTCACCGCAGGACTTGGCAAGGAAAAAGAAGCGGACTTTCATGTAATTCATAAAGCGGTTAAAAAAGCTGCTAAACAGTCAAAACAGTACGGACTGGAATCAATCGCCGTTGTACTTGATTCATTCGTAACCGAAAACATAACAGCTGTTGAAGCGGCGGAAGCCCTAACCGAAGCGTTCTTTATGGCGCGTTTTGAGTATACGGGCTACCGGACCCCGGGGAATGAGCCGGAAAAACAATTAAAAACAATTGATGTGTATACAGAAGGAGATCCGGTGGAAATAAAAGCGGCGTGTGAAGTAGGAAAAACGATGGCGGATGGAACAAATACCGCCATCCGCTTAACTGCGACGCCGCCAAATATGATGACAGCGGATGATCTTGCCCTGCATGCAAAAAAATTAGCTGATCAATATGGTTTTGAGCTTGAGGTGCTGGAACGCGCAGACATGGAGAAAATCGGCATGGGTGCTTTTTTAGCTGTAGCCCAAGGATCGGTGGAACCACCAAAAATGATTACACTCAAATACAACCCGGCAGATTCCTGGGAAAACGTGCTTACCTTCGTCGGAAAAGGCGTTACATTTGATACAGGAGGTTATTCGATTAAAACAAAAGATGGAATTGTCGGCATGAAAACCGATATGGGCGGGGCGGCGGCCGTGCTTGGTGCGATGGAAATTATCGGTGAGCTGCGTCCCGACCGTCCAGTGATGGCTGTTATTCCGGCAACCGATAATGTGATCAGCGCAAACGCATTTAAACCTGACGACGTCATTACATCATTGTCTGGCAAAACGATTGAAGTGAAAAACACCGATGCAGAAGGCAGGCTCGTTCTGGCAGATGCGATCACGTATGCGAAACAGCAGCGTGCCGGAAAAATTGTGGACGTGGCCACATTAACAGGCGGAGTCGTGATTGCCCTTGGCAAAGATAAAACAGGTGCTATCACAAATAATGAGCCGTTTTTTGAAGAGGTGCTGGAAGCCTCTCATGAAGCAGGGGAAATGATTTGGCAGCTGCCGCTTACAGAATACGATAAAAAGCGCATTCGAAACAGCGATGTGGCGGATTTAAATAATTCACCAGGGCGTGATGGACACGCCATTATGGGCGGCGGGTTTATCGGCGAATTTGCGGAAAATACGCCATGGGTCCATCTCGATATTGCCGGCAGTGCTGAATTAACACCCGGGGTTATGACACGGACACTGGCGATTTTAGCGCTGTCAGACCAATCTGAATAATTCGCCTATTTATTATTCTGAAAAAGTATATTGACAAGCGGACAGGCAATTTGCTATCTTTTAATCGATTCTTTAGTGATTTAGCAAATTAAAGTGTTGGAGGTATAAAAGATAATGAATGCAGTTATAATAGCGGTCCTGATTATGCTCGTCCTCAGCCTGCTCCGCGTCAATGTTGTTTTTTCTCTTATTACAGGAGCACTTGCTGGCGGATTGATTGGCGGGCTTGGCATGGACGGGACGATTGCCGCGTTTTCGGAAGGAGTAGGCGGCGGGGCCAATGTCGCACTCAGCTATGCGATGCTGGGTGGATTTGCAGTTGCGGTATCAAGTACGGGACTGCCGGAAGCGCTTATTAATTTTGTTTTAAAGTTTATTGGGGATAAAGAAGAAGCACGTTCGAAAAAATTGCCAAAAGCTCTTATTTTATTTGTCATTTTAATCATGGCGTGCTTTTCGCAAAATGTCGTGCCGGTTCATATTGCGTTTATTCCTCTGTTAATTCCACCGCTCTTGAAAATTATGAATGAGCTGCGGATTGACCGTCGTTTAACAGCCTCTGTTTTGACTTTCGGTCTTGTGACGCCTTATATGCTTCTGCCGGTTGGGTTTGGCCAGATTTTCCACGAAATTGTCGCGACAAATATGGCGGAAAGCGGTCTTGAAGTCGCCATCGATCAAGTTCCAAAAGCGATGGTTCTTCCTGCAGCCGGCATGGTTGTCGGTCTGTTGATCGCCGTCTTTTTCAGCTACCGGAAGCCGCGTGAATACAATGAATCTCTTTTGCCGGTGCCGGTTGAAACAGAAGCGCATCAAGTGGAATATACCTCTTTTGGTCTTATCGTAGCAGGAATTGCCATTGTTGCCGCTCTTGGCGCACAATTGGCGACGGACTCTATGGTATTTGGCGCTCTTGCGGGGATTGTAGTGTTGTATATATTCCGGGCAATCCGCTGGAATGAAGCCGATCAATTATTAACGAACGGCATGCGTATGATGGCGTTTATCGGATTTGTCATGATTGCGGCATCCGGTTTTGCAAGCGTCATGGGCGCGACAGGGGATGTAGAAACACTTGTTCAAAATTCAGCTGCCGCGATTGGCGGCAATAAAGCGCTTGGTGCACTCCTTATGCTTGTCGTTGGCTTACTTGTGACAATGGGCATCGGATCGTCATTCTCAACGGTTCCGATTATCGCCACGATCTTTGTTCCCTTGGCGCTTGAACTTGGTTTTAGCCCGCTGGCTGTGATTTCACTTGTCGGAACGGCGGGAGCGCTTGGAGATGCCGGATCGCCTGCTTCAGACAGCACGCTTGGCCCGACATCCGGCTTAAATGCGGACGGGCAGCATGATCATATTTGGGATACTGTTGTCCCGACATTTATTCATTACAACATTCCAGTCATTATTTTTGGCTGGATTGCGGCAATGATTCTATAATGAAAAAGGTGCCTCACACAAATGGGGCACTTTTTATCAAAGGGGATGACTTCATGGATTTTCAAACAAATAACACGCTCATCGCATCATTGGGTATGGAAATGGTGAAAATAGAGAAAGGAACCGTGGTGATGACGATGCCTGTTGACGAGCGGACGCGTCAGCCATTCGGTTTCTTACATGGCGGCGCATCGGTGGCGCTTGCTGAGACAGCCGCAAGCATTGGATCAGCGGTTTTGATTGACTCTGAAACTGAACTCTGTTTCGGTCTTGAGATCAACGCGAATCACTTAAAGTCCAAACGTGAAGGTATTGTCACCGCAACAGCGAGTATTGTCCATCAAGGAAAATCAACGCATGTTTGGACCGTTGAGATTAGGGATGAAGACGAAGCGCTCATTTGCCTCTCACGCTGCACGGTTGCGGTCGTAAAGAAAAAATAACGTTTGATCTTTTTAACAGGCGGGAACACTTTCCAAAAAGGAGTGATTCGATGCCCTGGAGCAAAAATGATTACCCGGATTCGATGAAAAACCTGCCGGACCATGTTAGAAACAAAGCGATTGAAATTGCCAATGCTCTGCTTGACGACGGTTATGAAGAAGGACGGTCCATTGCTATTGCGATCGACCGGGCAAGAAGTTCAGAAGGGAAAAACGATGAGGGACGCCCGCATTATGAAGTAAAGCATAAAAATGACCAGTGGGTATTGCAAAAAGAAAACGGCAAGCGCGCCATTCTATCCAAAGAAACAAAACAATCTCTTTTAAGCGAAGCAAAAGAATATGTAAAAGAGCATGAAGGCATATTAACAATTTATCAGGAAAATGGCGATAAAGATCACACCTTATATGAATAAGAAGAGGCTGTCCGTTTTGGACAGCCTCTTTTGTTACCTATTTTTATCCTTCAAATCATCCCTCACGCTTTGGTCCCACATTTTCACACCGGAATTGTACGCAGCACGGCTGATTAAATGGCCGGCAACCGGCGCGGTGATAAAAAAGAAAGCAATTCCGAGCAGCAGACGGGAACTGAACAGCCCATCTTCCACTAAGAAATAAAAAAATGTGGCCAGCAGAATACACATTACGCCAAGGGTAGCGCTCTTAGACGCCGCGTGGTTGCGTGTATAAACATCCGGCAAGCGAATAACACCAAAGGCCGCAATGACGCTTAAAAGCGCTCCTATAAGCAGCAAAGCAGCAATGAGAACCTCACTGATCGCGGTCATGTTCAATCACCTCGCCTTTCTCTAAAAACTTCGCAAATGCAATGGTTCCAATAAAAGCCAAAATACCAATCAGCAAAATAACGTCTAGATAGTTGCTCGTACCGAGAAGCATAGAAAGGACGGCTGTAATGGAAACAAGGTTGACGCCCATCGCATCAAGCGCAATGACACGGTCCGGAATGGTTGGCCCTTTCACCAGGCGGTAGATTAAGCCGATCATCGCGACAGCGAGCAACAGCAGGGAAAGTTGAAGAACTGTTTCAATCATCCGCGGCTCACCTCCATAATCGCTTTTTCAAATGAATCTTTAATGCTGTCAACCGTCTCACCCACATCCGCGATATCGATGGCATGAATGTAAAGGGTTTTGTTGTCAGCCGATACGTCCACAACAAGCGTGCCGGGTGTCAATGTAATCAAATTCGCCAGCAGTGTCACTTCCCAGTCGGATTTCAATTCAGTTTCCAAAGCAAAAATACCTGGACGGATGTTCAATTTAGGGCGAAGGACGAGTTTTATTACGTCAATATTCGCTTTAATTAGTTCTTTTAAAAACAAAAGAAACAAGTATGTGACCGCCCAGACACGGTGCAGGTAAAAATGGCTGCTAAAAAAGCGGCGCATGCTGAGCATAACGAGCAATCCAAGCAAATACCCGATAACAAATGTCTGTGCACTGAAAGACACTTGTAAAAACATCCAAAGGAACGCGAGAAAGACATTTAATAAAATTTGAAAAGCCATATTATCTACTCCTTCAATACGGCGTCAATGTAGATTTCCGGATGGATGAGTGCTTCAACAGCCTGCATCACATAAGGATAAACAGCTTCTGTTCCAACACCGTACAAAACAGAAAGAATCACAAGTGCCGCGGCTGGGATAAAAAGAGAAGCGGTCTGTTTATTTGTCTCTGGCAGCGGTACTTCAGGTTTTTTCCAAAAGACGGCCATAAACAAATTCACAACCGAATATAGCACAGCAAGACTTGATAGGAGCACAACGATAGCCCCGACGTATTCACCTGATTCAAATCCTGCCCGAACAATCAGCAGCTTGCCGGTGAATCCGGACAATGGCGGTATGCCGGCCAGTGCAAACGACGCAACAAGAAATGTCCAGCCGAGTGCCGGATAGTGGCGGATCAAGCCGCCCATCTTGTTTAAATTAGACGTACCGGCAATGTAGATCATAATACCGCCAAGCAAAAACAGGCCGGCTTTAATGATCATGTCATGAACGAGGTAAAAAATGGTGCCCGCAATTGATTCTTCGGTCATGACGGCAATGCCAAATAATAAAACGCCGACTGCGATAATAATGTTGTAAATTAAGATTTGTTTCACGTCTTTATACGCCAATGCCCCAATTGAACCCGCTACCATTGTGAGAAGGGCAAGCAATGCTAGAATGTCATGCGTAAACGGCTGATCGTGGTAAAAGAACAGCGTATACGTCCGCAAAATCGCGTAGACACCGACTTTTGTCAGCAAAGCGCCGAACAACGCAAGAATCGGAGCAGGCGGCGCGGCATATGAACCTGGCAGCCAGAAGTAAAGCGGAAAAATTCCGCCTTTTAAGCCGAAGACGATTAAAAAGAGAATTGCCAGTACCGTAATGATTGGTTCGTCATTAATTTCTGAAATGCGCGATGAAATGTGCGCCATATTCAGTGAACCGGTAACCGAATACAGATAGCCAACTGCAATAACGAAAATGGCTGATGAAATGACATTCACCAAAATGTATTTAATTGATTCCCGCAACTGAACTTTTGTGCCGCCAATCACAATTAATACGTAAGACGACATCAGCATAATCTCGAAGAATACGAACAGGTTGAAAATATCGCCTGTCGTAAACGACCCATTCACACCGACCAGCAAAAACTGAACGATTGGGTAATAGTAAAAAGCTTCCCGCCCGCTTCCGATCGATCGAAACGAGTAAAGCACGACACAAAGCGTGATAATGGAAGCCGTCAGGACAAGCAGGATGCTCAACATATCTGACACAAGCGTTATACCGAATGGAGCCGGCCAGCTGCCCATATCAACGGTTTGAATACCTTCTGACTTGACTTTTAGCATGACAGCCCATGCAGCAGCCACGGTTGCAGCTGAAGCAATCACCGAAACAATTCGCTGCGCTTTCACGCTTTTTGACAAAAACATTAATAAAACAGCCGCAAGAAGAGGGAAGAGAATCGGCAAAATTGGTAAATTAATCATCCGTTTCCATTCCTTTCAGCTGTTCCATATTGTCGGTTCCAAGCTCCTGATAGGCGCGATAGGCAATGACGAGAAACACAGCCGTCACACCGAAGCTAATAACGATCGCAGTTAAGATAAGTGCCTGCGGAATCGGATCGGTATAAGATGAAGCATGTTCACCAAGGACAGGCGCTGCCCCTGTTTTTAGTCCGCCCATTGTCAACAGCATTAAATGCGTTCCATGGCTTAGAAGACCAGTGCCGATAATAATACGAAGCAGGCTCTTTGAAAGCATTAAATAAACAGCGGCCGCAAAAAGCAGACCGGCGACAATACACATTAAAATTTCCATTATTCACTCTCTCCAATCGTTTGAATAATGGTCATGGTTACACCAATGACAACAAGGTACACACCTAAATCAAACAGCATCGCGGTGTGAAGCGATGTTTTGCCGAAAAGAGGCAATTGAAAGTAATCGTATGCATGAGTGAAAAACGGCACATTAAATATCAATGAGCCGGCTGCTGTTCCAGCTGAAAACAAAAGACCAAGGCCGATCAGCCATTTGAAGTCGACCGGGAAACCGCGCCGGACCGTTTTCATGTCAAATGCCAGGAGCAAAAGGACGATGGCGCCGGACGTAAGCAGTCCGCCGACAAAGCCGCCGCCCGGATAGTAGTGACCCGCAAAAAACAAGTGAACAGCAAAAAAGATAATCATAAAAAAAACGACTTTGGCGACCGTTTGAAAAATAACATCATTTGTTTTCATTCGTTTCGCCGCCTTTCTCTAATCGAAGCTTAATTAAACCGTAAATACCGAGTGCAGCAACAGAAAGCACCGCAATCTCAAACAATGTGTCAAAACCACGGAAATCAACGAGAATGACATTGACCATATTTTCGCCGCCCGCTTTTTCATACGTATTTTCGATATAGTATTCATTGATCGAAGCGAAAAACTTCGAGCTGTGCGCTGAAATGCCAAGCAGTGTGACAATGATACCAACTCCCGCGGCAATAATGGCATTGCCCGCCTGGAAGCGTCGTTTTTCTGCATGGCGCGACAGCTTTGGCAGATGATAAAAACAAAGCAGGAACAATGCAGTTGATACCGTTTCAATAACCAGCTGTGTTAACGCCAAATCCGGTGCCCGGAAAATGACAAAGAATAGTGATACAGTATATCCGACCGCCCCAAGCGAAATGATGGACGTTAAGCGTGACTTCGCCATTAAAATAGTCAGTGTTGCGGCAAGAAGCACAATGATTAAGCAGCCTTCATACAATCCGATCGGTGCCACTGCAGAAGCATCATAGCGAAACGCATCTTTTGCCCACATCGTAAAGCCAAGCGCTGCGATGAAAAAAGCAAAAATGTACACAAGGTAGGTGCGAATGAAGCCGGTCATATAAGCATTTGTAATCGCATTTGACCCGCGCTCAGCCGCGTAAAGCCCAGCATTATAAAACTGGTTGAGCGTAATTTTTCCAGGAAAATACTCATACACACGTACCCATTTTGGCATAAATTTGTATAAAAGAATACCAACAGCAACGACGCCGATTGTCATTAATAGCTCAGCATTAATACCGTGCCAGAAATAAATATTCACATACAGCTGTTCGCCCGGTGGAATAATGGACGGCACAATCGCCGCGGCCGCCGGCTGAATCAAGCTGTAGGACAGCAAATTTGGAAACAAGCCAAATACAACAACCAGCAATGCTAAAATAATCGGCGAAATGAGCATACCGACTGGTGCTTCGTGCGGTTTTTTCTCCAGTTTTTCCGGCTGGAATTTTCCCGTAAACACTTTGAAGACAATAATCATGCTGTAAATAAATGTGAATACGCTTCCGACCCAGGCAAGAACAGGGAAGAGAACGGCCCATGTATCGATATTAAATAAATTTAATTCCATCAGCTGCACCATGGACAAGAAGAACATTTCCTTACTTAAAAATCCATTAAATGGCGGCAGTCCCGCCATTGAAAATGCGCCGATGACCGACAGCGTAAACGTAATCGGCATGAAGCTCATTAATCCGCCAAGTTTGCGGATGTCCCGTGTGCCTGTTTCATGGTCGATAATACCGACGACCATAAATAAGCTTCCTTTAAATGTCGCATGATTAATTAAATGGAAAATGGCAGCAATCACCGCTGTGGTGAATAGGTTGTCGTCAAGCGAGTCGAAATGAAGCGACGCCGCTCCAATGCCGAGAAGGGACATAATCAACCCAAGCTGGCTCACTGTTGAAAACGCCAAGATGCCTTTTAAATCGGTCTGCTTCACTGCGTTAAAGGACGCCCATACCATTGTAAACAAGCCGACAGTCCCAACAATCCAGAACCAGTACCCGGAAAACGCGAAAATCGGGCTGAACCGGGCAACGAGGTAAATACCTGCTTTAACCATCGTAGCGGAATGTAAGTATGCGCTGACCGGTGTCGGCGCTTCCATTGCATCCGGAAGCCAAATATAAAATGGAAACTGTGCTGACTTTGTAAAGGCCCCAAGCAGAACTAGAATCATCGCCAGTAAAAAAAGGGGATGTTCATTTAATTCAGTCGCCTGAGCGGCAAGTTCTCGAATGCTGAACGTGTTACCCATAATAGATAAAACGAGAAAACCGCCAAGCATCATGAGTCCGCCAAACACAGTGATCAGCATTGACTTCAATGCTCCGTAGCGAGAACGTTCACGATCATACCAATACGCGATCAGTAGGAAAGACGAAATAGACGTAAATTCCCAGAACATGTACAGCATAATAACGTTGTCCGACAAAACTACGCCAAGCATTGAGCCCATAAACATAAGCAAGTACACGTAAAAATGGTGCAGGCTTTCTTTCGTTTTGGACAAGTAGTAGATAGAGTACAAGACAACGAGTGATCCAATCCCGGAAATGAGAAGGGCAAACAGAAGGCTGAGGCCATCCATATACACGGTAAAATTAATACCGAGTGACGGAATCCAGGATGCTGTTTGCATGACGGAGTCGTTATTCGTCGTTACAGGAAGATATTGAAGAAATGTTCCAAATAAAACGACCGGCAAGATCAGGACAAACCAGCCTGTATGTATAGACGCTGCTTTTTTTCGCAAAAAAGGAACGAATATGGCCATTATAAAAGGAGCGAGAATGGCCCAATGAAGCAAAGACAAATGAATCCCTCCTTATGTTTTCGTGCACGCTTCAAATTATAGCGTAAAAAAAATGATTGTGCATTTCATAAAATCAGACAAGCTGAAAACTCAATCATCGATAATAAATATGAAGAAACGCGGTATTTTTAAGCAAAAAAATTTAAAATTCGACAGATCAATTATGCGGATTTTCATAGAAATTGTGCGCATTTTCCAAAAAAAAGATCGTAAATCACTTGTCATAATAATCAACCTCTTGCATAATGAACAGTGACTGACTGTGACAGGAGAGAATCATGTTGATGAAAAACTCGTATTTAACCGGCTATATGCCGCTCTTAGCCATTTTGCTTTTCAGCTTATCGCTGTCCATGTATGGACAAACGTTTTTTGTCGATTTGTTGAAAAAAGCAAATTTGTATAACACAATGCTCGATATTTTTACCAAAACAGAAATTAATCTCGTCGTTATTGGCGGTTTGATGGTCATTTTTACAATGATCTTTGCAACGCTAAAGTTACTTGCAAACACGGCAAACGAATTGGCTTTGCTTTTCTTCTCAAAAGATGCGGACGGAGAATTACTGAAAAAAACCCGCTTTGGCGCGGTTATCTTTTTTCTCGGCGGACTTGTTTCATTAATCAGCTTTTCGTCAGCTGTCGGAACCGGCATTATTTTTCTCGTAACGTCTGTTGTGTATGTAGTGTACTTTGTTTATAAATTAAGCCCGCATATTACAACGCCGCAAATGATTGGCGTTATCGTCTTTGAAGCGTTATTTTGGATTTTCTTCGGATTATTGCTTGCATTAATTTTTATGAAATTATACAACGGATTAATGGCCGCTATCCCATTGTAAAAAAAACGGACTTCTTCTCAAGCGAAGTCCGTTTTTTCTTATTAAAAGAGCAAGGAAGTATATGTTTTAAATGCTGTCCGGCTCCAGGCGCCTTCCGCTTTTCTTATGAAAAAACAGCGCAGCAGCGATGTCATGTCGCGCTCATTTGGTGCAGCACGCATTCCGTTGACTTCGGTAATTTCTGTGCAATCACGTTCTTCAATCGGAAGTGCGTCTCCATTTGGCGTTTTAAGATCAGCAGGCGTCCTCATTCCGTCAAATATATTTACAATTTGTTCGTAAATATATATATTTATGACTGAATTGCAAGAAAATTTGTAAGAAGGTGACGAAATGAAACAGTTTGAACAATCAAGACTATTGAATTCATTGCCGGATCAATTTTTTGCCGCGTTGTCAAAAAAAGTAATAGAATACGCGGCGATGGGCCACGACATGATTAATCTTGGACAGGGAAATCCCGATCAGCCGACGCCGGACCATATTGTCGCATCATTAAAGGCCGCAGCGAACCGTCCCGATTTTCATAAATATCCACCGTTTCAAGGGCAGGTCTTTTTAAAAGAAGCCGCAGCAGAATTTTATAAACGGGAATACAATGTAGATTTAGATCCGCACACAGAAATTGCTGTTCTTTTTGGTGGGAAGGCGGGGCTTGTGGAATTGCCGATGTGTTTAATGAATGCGGGCGACTACATGCTTGTGCCGGATCCGGGTTATCCCGATTACTGGTCCGGGGCTGCCATGGCAGGAGCCGCTATGGATTATATGCCGCTGGTGGAAGAAAACAATTTTTTGCCTGATTATGAGGAGATTGGCGAAGAGAGGCTGGAGCGGGCAAAATTGCTTCTTTTAAACTATCCAAACAATCCAACCGGCGCCCAGGCAACGCGCTATTTTTTTGATGAAACCGTCCAGCTTGCTGAAAAGCATAACATTTGTGTTGTTCATGACTTTGCTTATGGCGGCATCGGATTTGACAGGCAAAAGCCGCCGAGCTTCTTACAGTCTAAAGGAGCCAAGGAAATTGGCGTAGAGTTGTATACGTTATCCAAAACGTATAACATGGCAGGCTGGCGTGTCGCATTTTTAGCGGGGAATAAAAGTGTTATTTCAGCTATTAATTTATTGCAGGACCACCTGTATGTCAGTTTATTCAGCGCGGTTCAACAGGCAGCGGCCACTGCGCTGACCGGTCCGCAAAATTGTGTGCGTGAACTATCTGATACATATGAGCGGCGGCGTGATGCACTCGTGAAGGCGTGTCAGGCGATCGGCTGGAATGTAAAAGCGCCGGCTGGTTCATTTTTTGCATGGCTGCCTGTCCCAAAACCATATACATCGGTTGAATTCTCGGATCTTCTTCTGGAAAAAGCCCATGTCGTAACAGCACCTGGCATTGGGTTTGGTGCGTACGGTGAAGGGTATGTCCGAGTGGGGTTGTTAACAGAAGAAAACCGCCTTGAAGAAGCGATCAAAAGAATTGGTAAGCTCGGGCTGTTTATTGACAAAAAAGCCGGCAAATGACACAATCCCGGTAAACAAGTAGGCATTTAGAATGAAGAAAAAGCAATGAGTGAAGGGATCGCAACGCATCGTATTTTTGACCAAAAAGGCGCACTTTAAAAAAAGCAGAAGCATCGCATTAGAACTTACTATCGGTTCGTGGACGGATTTACCATTTCTTGAACAAGAACAGCTAAAATACCATAAAAGCCGGGTTTTATCGATTCGGGAAACGGGAATTGAAACGGCATACGGACGAGAAGCAAACATAGAAATCGCTTATTTTGCAACGAATTTCAGTGCGGATTTGGCGGCAATTTTAGTGACGGTGTTTGGAAAGCTGCCACTTGATGGGGCCGCGACGCATTTGAAGCGAAGAAGTTTTTAGAAGCATATGAATTTTTATTTTCAGGGCATATTAAATTACTTATGTTGAAAGGAAGATAAAAAATGGCCGTTATTCAATTTCAAGAAACTGGCGAACGTATTACTGACAAGAACGCGATTGATGCATTTTTAAGCGCGCAGGAAGTGATTTACGAAAAATGGGATATTTCCAAACTCCCGGAAAACCTTCGTGAAAATTACATCTTATCGGATGAAGACAAGCGGCAAGTACTTGATACATTTGCCGAGGAAATTAAAGACATTTCAGAACGCCGCGGTTACCAGGCGCATGATGTCATTTCATTGTCCGACAGCACACCGAACCTGGATGAGCTTTTAACAAACTTCCAAAAGGTTCATATTCACACGGATGACGAAGTCCGCTTTATCGTGAGTGGACACGGTATTTTTGCGATTCAGGCGAAAGACGGCCAATTTTTCAATGTTGAATTGGAACCGGGCGACTTAATCTCTGTTCCAGTGAACACGCGCCATTACTTCACTTTGATGGAGGACCGCAAAGTGGTAGCGGTCCGTGTTTTTGTCACAAAAGAAGGCTGGTTGCCAATATACGACGAAACGAATGCTTAAATGAATTAAAAAAGAACCGGCTGCTTGGCAGCCGGTTCTTTTTTATCATTGCATAATGCGCCGCCAGATCAACTGGTGAGGTGCATATTTTTCCATATAGCGAATTCCTTCTGTTTCTGTTTCATAACGGTCCTTGCCTGTCCATACAGCTGCTGTGTATCCTTCTGTTAATCCGACAAACCATAGATCGCGAACAAAATTTGTTGTGCCGGTTTTACCGCCAATATAAGGTGCAGAAAAGTTTGCTTTTTTCCCTGTTCCGTTCTTGACAACACTTGTAAGCATTTCACGCATTTTATATGTCGTATTAGCAGACCAGACGCGAACAGCTTTGTCTTCCCAGGCGTATAACGTTTTGCCCTGAAGGTCAGTCACGCTTTTAATAGCACGAGGCTTTGTAAATGTTCCATCTACAAAAGACGTGTATGCACCGGCCATTTCAAGAGTAGTAAAGCCGTCAATGCCGCCTAATGAAGCGGCGGGAAAATAATCTTCTTCGGAAATCCGGTTAAAATCAAATTTTTCCAGGTAAGAGAATGACCGCTCAATGCCTGTCCGCATAAACAGGCGGATCGCTGCAGTATTATAGGATTTTGTAAGGGCTTCTTTGATTGTTACCATCCCGTATTCTTGTTTAGAGTAGTTTTTTGGACAGTAGGTACTGTCACAATATTTATCAGCTGAAACAAGATAATTGACTCCGGCGCCAGACGTCTCTATGAAAGGAGCATAATCAAGCAGCGGCTTAATGGTGGAACCAGGCTGACGATATCCTTGGAAAGCCCGGTTAAAATCTGTTTTTTGGAAACCTTTACCTCCGGACAAAGCCACGATATCATGCGACTGATTTCCAATAACGGCAGCGGAAGCTTGAACCGATGAACCGGCTAAAACATTATTAACGGAACCGACTGTTTTTGCCTGTATGGCCGGATCGAGCGCTGTATTAATTACAATACCTGAAGAAAGAATTTCCGCTACACGTGTATCCAGTTTCTCTTCAATGGCAGTACGCGCATCCCCTTCTGCGTTCAGAAGCTGCTGGTCAAAACCTTCTGATACAGAAATCAGTTCTTTAAATTCTGACACCACGTACGTAGAGTAATCAGGATAGCGATCAAGCCGCGGCCGGACTTTTAATGTAATCGTTTCACTCTTAAATTGTTCCGCTTCTTCCGGAGTGATAATTTCTTCCCGGGCCATTATATCAAGGAGCCGTTCCTGACGAGTTTTCGTATTTTCAAAACGATTTTCTGGATCATAAAGCGACGGGTTATTTGGAATCGCGGCGATAAATGCCATTTGTGCCTTCGATAACTGATCAACCGGCTTTTGGAAATAATATTGCGCTGCTGATTCTACACCGTATACATTATGGTTAAAGAAAATAACATTTAAATACAAGCCTAAAATTTCATCTTTTTCTAGTGTTTTTTCAATCTGGTATGAATAAAAAACTTCCGCAATCTTGCGTGCGAGCGTACGGTCCTGCGTTAAATAGATATTGCGGGCTACCTGCTGGGTAATCGTACTTGCACCCTGCTCGATTTCATCCGATTGGGCATTCACCATAAAAGCACGAATGACGGCTGCCGCATCAATGCCAGAGTGTTCATAAAAGTGCTGATCTTCCGACTGAATAAACAATTCTTTTAAAAAAGCCGGAATTTTATCGCCTTCCACCACAATCCGATTTGGCTGATGAAGCTCAACGTAGACGTTCCCATTTGTATCGGTTATCTTGCTGGCCTGGGGCAAATCTACTTCATTAATAACTATTCGTTCTTCTACGTAATCATCAAAATTTTGAACCTTTCCTGCTTCTGCATCTGCGTAATAAAACGTTAAGACAGAAAGCGGGATAAGCAAAATAATGAATACGTAACCTAAAACCGTTCTCATTCACCAACCGCCTTTTTCAAGTTTAAACGTGCATATGTACCATCATAAATGAAAAAAACTTGGAAATAAAGGGCTCTTCTTCACAAAAATGGGCTATTCGAACGAAACTTTATACATAAGTGTATATTCTTTTTTAACGGATTGAAGCGCTTCAAGGCTGCGGACAGAAAACGCATCATCCTTCGCTTTTAATCTCATTTCCAGCTTCCGGACAGCCGTAATAAGCGAAGTATTATATTCATCCGGCTCTTCTTCAAACGGGTGAACGGCTGCTTCAGGAATATTTGCCTGTTCATTAAGAGCCAGCGCTTTTCGTTCGTGGAAAAAAGGCACATCCGCTTCGTTCGGATTATGAAGGTCGCCCTGAGCGGGGTGACGCAGAACGGATGAGATTTTTACTGTATAGCCGCCGGGGCGTACACCTGTAATCGTCCCGGTATATTTACCAGATTTATAATGTGCTGTCACAAAGTCGCCAATCTTCATTTTTTTCGCCTCCTTAAGGGCTTATTGTATCAATTATCCTGTGTGAATGGAAATCTCAAAATCACGTTGTTGGAATTGTGATGTTCTCCTGCTATAATATACGGGGAACAATGAATGGAGGCATGACGTGTGTTGATGAACCTGTTAATTGGCTTCGGGAATTTTTTATATTTTCCGGAAGACAAAAGCGAATACATTCCGGCAGCCATTTCCATGGGGTTTTTTGTGCTGATGGCGATTGGCGCTTTTTTTCTCATTAAGCGCGTGTCAAAAAAAGAAGAAGAAAAAACAAGGCATTTAGAAGAACAAATCCGTAAAGCCAATAAGATTAAATCATAAATAAACGAAAGAAGACATTCCGCTGCGTGCGGGAGAGGTTCGCGAATTCCCTCTATAAAAAACTAATGATCAAAAGCTAGCGCCGCGGCGTCCTGCCGCAACGCTTTTGTGACCTGCTCAGCAGGCCTAAACCGCCAGCCGAGGGGTTTTTTCTCGTGTCTTCGCGTCCCTTTTCTTTCAAATAGGAAAGAAGGAAAATTATTATGTTAAAACATGAAAAAGCCGTTGTTGTATTTAGCGGCGGCCAGGACAGTACAACATGCTTGTTCTGGGCAAAACAGACATTTAAAGACGTCATCGCGGTGACATTTAATTACGGGCAGCGCCACAGTGCGGAAATAGAAGTGGCTAAAGAAATTGCTGCAGATTTGCAGGTGCCGCATCACGTGCTTGATATGGGGCTGTTAAATCAGCTGGCGCCCAGTGCGCTGACCCGTTCGAATATTGATATTGAAATCAAAGAAGGCGAATTGCCTTCTACGTTTGTGGAAGGACGCAATTTGCTGTTTTTGTCTTTTGCGGCAATTCTCGGCAAGCAGGCGGGGGCTCGCCATATTGTGACAGGTGTATGTGAGACGGATTTCAGCGGCTATCCGGACTGCCGGGACTCGTTTGTGAAGTCATTGAATGTCACACTCAACTTATCCATGGATCACGAATTTGTGATTCATACGCCTTTAATGTGGCTCGATAAAAAAGAAACGTGGAAGCTCGCGGATGAACTAGGCGCGTTTGATTATGTGCGCGAGCGGACATTAACGTGCTATAACGGCCTAAAAGGGTCCGGATGCGGGGAATGTCCGGCGTGTACGCTGCGTCAAAACGGATTGGATCAATATATTGAAGAAAAAGGAGGAAGTGTGCAATGATGCAGCAAATTTATCCGGCACCGGTGCACGACTTCCGGTACGAATTAAATAAAGATTTTCATTTTGCGGCCGCGCATTATGTGCCGCATGACGAAGCGGGAAACTGCCGGAAATTGCATGGCCATACGTATTTTGTCAATATTACGGTAGCTGGCGATGAATTAAACGATTCCGGCTTTCTCGTGAACTTTCAGCTTCTTAAGTCGCTTGTTCATAAGCGCTTTGACCATACAGTTTTAAATGAAGATGGCTTGTTTTCAGAAGATACATCAGAGCGGTTTCCGACTACAGAAGTAGTCGCCCGGGTGATTTGGGAAGTGGTCCAGAAAGAATTGAACCAAACTGTAAATAAGCCGAAATGCCTGCAGGTCTTTGTCCGCGAGACACCAACAAGCTATGTTGTGTTTCGTCCGAAAAAAGGAGACTTCGCATGATCCCGGTTCTTGAAATTTTTGGTCCGACTGTGCAGGGAGAAGGAGCCGTTATCGGCCGTAAAACAATGTTTGTCCGGACAGCTGGGTGCGACTATCGTTGTTCGTGGTGCGATTCCGCTTTTACGTGGGATGGCAGCGCGAAAGAGGATATCCGAAAAATGACGCCGGAGGAGATTTATAAAGAGCTGAAAGAGATCGGCGGCGATACATTTGACCATGTGACGATTTCCGGTGGCAACCCGGCTCTATTGCCGCATATCGATGGGTTGCTTCAATTGTTTAAAGAAAAAGGTATTACGTCCGCACTTGAAACACAGGGATCGAAATATCAGCCATGGTTTCACGACATCGATGAGCTGACGATTTCTCCGAAGCCGCCAAGCTCCGGGATGGATAGCGACTTTGACAAGCTTGCTCATATTTTAAATGAAGTAAAAGGGCAGTTTGTCAGTTTAAAAGTCGTCGTATTCAATGAAGAAGATTTAGCCTACGCGAAAAACGTACATCAGCGTTTTCCGGAAGTGCCATTTTATTTGCAGGTAGGCAATGACCAGCTTAATGAAACGGATGACGGCAAACTGCTTGTGCACCTCGCAAGCCGATACGAATGGCTGATCAATTTAGTCATGCCGGACCCGGAATTTAAGCGGGTGCGCGTGTTGCCGCAGCTGCATACATTTGTGTGGGGAAACAAAAAAGGAGTGTAAAAAAGCCAAGCCGGTGCCGGCTTGGCTTTTTTACTATTCAAGTGACTTTGCCGCTTTTTTCATCCGTTCCATCGTTTCAATAACTGTAGAACGAGGGCAGGCGACATTGATCCGCATAAATCCTTCTCCGCCTGGTCCATATTTGGCTCCATTTCCCAGCGCAACGCCATGATCTAAAAAAAGCGCCAGCAATTCTTTGTCTGAAAGCCCGAGTTTCCGGCAGTCTACCCACACAAGATAGCTCCCTTCCGGCTCCATAACCGTAAGAGACGGAATATGTTGATCCGCAAAGTCTTTCACAAGCTGTATATTTTCTTGTATGTAATCAAGTGCTTCATCGAGCCAAGCGTGCCCATAAAGGTAGGCGGCTTCCATGCCGGCAATGCCCATTTGATTCAGCGTGAATTGCCCTTGTCTGGCAAACACTTTTTGAAGCTTTGCCCGGACACCTTTATCAGGAATAATTAAAGAGGAAGCCTGCAAACCGGCTAAATTAAATGTTTTACTTGGTGCAATAAGCGTTATAGTAAAAGCGGCATAGCTTTCCGATAGTGAAGCAATGGAAATATGCTTATGCGGCTCACGGGTCAGGTCTGCATGGATTTCATCGGATACAAGAAATACGTTGTGCTTTTCGCAAAGATCACCTAGTGTTGTTAGTTCTTCCTTTGTCCACACACGGCCGCCTGGATTATGAGGAGAACAAAGCACGACCATTTTTGCATGCTCCGCCTTAATTTTTTCTTCGAGATCCACAAAATCCATTTCATAACGGCCGTCTTTTAACAAAAGTTCATTATGAACAAGTTTGCGCCCGTTTTTTTCGATCATGTCGAAAAACGGATTATAAACAGGGGGCTGCACGATGACGGCATCTCCAGGCTCTGTTAATGCCTCAACTGCAGCGCCGATCGACGGGACGACACCATGGTTAAAGAGCAGCCAGTCTTTTTCAATGGACCAGCTGTGCCGGTCGGACATCCAATTAATAATGGCTTCGCGTGTGGAATCCGGGACAATCGTATAACCGTACACTCCATGCGACGCTGATTGCCTAATAGCTTCGATGACCACATCCGGCGCTTTAAAATCCATGTCTGCTACCCACATGGGCAGCACATCCTCGCGGCCAAAAACTGCTTTTAACCCATCCCATTTTACCGCGTTCGTGCCGCGGCGTTCAATTACTTCATCGAATCTTGACATGACTCTCACTCTCCTTGACAATAAACATACATTAAGTTGAAAGGTGAATACAAATGAATGAAACTGCCCAATTAAATTTTGCGCTTGCGGATGTCCTGCAGGCTTTTGATCCTTACAAAGCCGGAGAAGGTTTTTACGAAACGGAAATGGCTGATGCGATTTTCGCGGTTCATCAGCAGGAAGATGCGGTGCAGCTTGCGGCTGAAATCCGGCGCATTTATGAACACTCATTTGATGAGCCGATGCCTGGCGGAAACCCAATCAAACTAGCAGAAACATTGTTGGTTATTAAAAATAACTCATCTTGTTCTTTGTGAAAAATAACAAAAATAATATGTTTTTTTAGCGCATAACACAAATGAAGGTGATTTTTGTTATAATGAACGATGTAGTTTTGACCATCTGGAGGAGGATTAAGTAATGAAGCTGAATGAAAAAGAAGTGGAAATTCTGGAAATTCTGCAAAAAGACGCGCGCTTTGAAGCGACAGACATCGCGAAAATGATTGGCCTTTCAGAAGCAGAGGTTGCGGAGACGATTCGCCGCCTGGAAGAAGAAAAGGTGATTGTGCATTATGCCACGCTCGTTGACTGGGCGAAAATGGATAATTACACAGGGGTAACAGCGATGATCGACGTGAAAGTAACACCGAAACGCGGCGTCGGCTTTGATGAAGTGGCAGAACGGATTTACCGCTTTAAAGAAGTCAGCTCCGTTTATTTAATGTCAGGTGTGTATGATTTGTCGGTGACTGTTGAAGGAAAATCGATGAATGAAATTGCCCGTTTCGTATCCGAAAAATTATCGACGCTTGATTCGGTTGTTTCAACAACGACTCATTTTCAGCTGAAAAAATATAAGCATGACGGCATGATTTATGCATCAAAGCGTGAAGACAATCGAATCGTGGTGTCTCCGTAATGAATATAACCAAAAGCTATGTAGCAAAATCAGTAGAACGAATGCGCCCATCCGGCATCCGGAAGTTTTTTGACTTGGCGGCGACAATGGAGGGCGTTGTATCTCTTGGCGTAGGGGAACCAGATTTTGTCACAACATGGTCTGTCCGGGAAGCTGCGATTAATTCGCTTGAGCGGGGTTTTACCTCTTACACAGCGAATGCCGGATTAATCGCACTGCGCACAGAAATTGCCCGCTATATGAGTGAACGATTTCACGTTGAATATGCGCCAAAAGAAGAAATTATTGTAACAGTAGGAGCAAGCCAGGCACTCGATATTGCGATGCGAGCTGTCACGGATCCCGGAGATGAAATTATTGTTGTGGAACCGTGTTTCGTTTCGTATGCACCGCTTGTAGAGCTTGCGGGGGGGCGTGCCGTGACGATTGGGACTACCGGTGAGACCGGTTTTAAATTGCAGCCTGAGCAGCTTGAAGCGGCTATTACAGCAAAAACAAAAGCAGTTCTTCTTTGCTATCCGAACAATCCGACAGGTACACAGCTTGAGCGGGAGGATCTTGAATTAATTGCTGATATTGTGAGAAAACATGATTTGCTTGTGATTGCTGATGAAATTTACGCGGAACTTGCTTATGACCAGCCGCATACATCGATTGCGGCGCTGGACGGGATGCGTGAACGGACAATTTTAATTAACGGCTTTTCCAAAGGGTTTGCAATGACTGGCTGGCGGCTCGGGTTTACATGTGCGCCAAAAGAAATTTCAAGTGCCATGCTGAAAATCCATCAGTATGCGATGATGTGTGCCTCAACACCGGCTCAATATGCGGCGATCGAAGCGCTGCAGCACGGCATGGGGGACGTGGAAAGCATGAAAAAAGATTACCGGCGGCGCCGTAATTACATGGTGCAGTCGTTTAAAGAAATTGGGCTTGACTGTCACCTGCCGGGCGGAGCTTTTTATGTTTTTCCGTCTATTCAGTCGACGGGTCTTACATCAGAACAATTTGCAGAACAGCTTTTGTTAGAAGAAAAAGTGGCTGTTGTGCCGGGGTCTGTTTTTGGAGAAGGCGGCGAAGGATATATCCGCTGTTCGTACGCGTCTTCAATGAGCCAGCTGCAAGAAGCGGTGAAAAGAATCAGCCGATTTCTTGACAAACAAAAAGGAAGAGCCATTTGAGGCTCTTCCTTTTTTAATTAGATAACACAAGTGATTGAAATAAAATGAACAAAATCGCCGCGGGTGCCGCAAATTCAACGAATGTATACCACACATTAAATAATTAAGTGCTCGGGGCAGAACCCCGCAGTACTTTCTCCTGCACGTCCATTTTTTTTATCCAAAATCCGATAAAAAGCGCAATAAAAAGCGCACCGATCCGTATCACGGTATTGCTCGTCAGAAAATTAGCAAAACCAAAACATAATTTGCCGAAAATATTAAAATTATTACTGTACTTCTTTTTAACTGAAAAACCAGTCATTAATTTCATGTCAAACAAAAGTATGATATAATATCGCGACGCATAAAACAAGAAACCAACTAAAAACTGGAGAGATTTGATGGAATCAAAATTTGAGCCGGGGCAGACTGTAACCGGTAAAATCACCGGCATTCAGCCATATGGCGCATTTGTTGCGCTTGAACATGGCCGCCAGGGACTTGTTCATATATCGGAAATTACGCATGGATTTGTCCGCGATATTCACGATTATTTGACAGTAGGCGATGAGATTACGGTGAAAGTGTTGTCCGTAAATGAAGATGAAAGCAAAATCAGCTTGTCGATTCGCGCGACAGATGAAGGCGGCCGGAACCAGCGGCGAGGTATTCAAATTGACGATGACGGAGATGGCTTTCATCCGCTTCAGGACAAGCTGCAGGAATGGATCGAGCAATCGATGAAAGAAGAACGAAAAAAAGGATGACAGAATTGCTTGCGAATGTTCCACACGCCGGCGTACAATGAAAGCGGAAGCACGAATCAATATTGAAAAAATGAGAATAAAAGAGGCGAAGGTACATGGCTGAAAACTTAAACTTATTCACATCAACCCAGAATGTCATTAAAGAAGCGCTGACAAAACTCGGTTACACGGAAGAAATGTACGAGCTATTGAAAGAGCCGCTCCGTATGATGACGGTGCGCATTCCGGTAAAAATGGATGATGGATCGGTTAAAATTTTCACCGGCTACCGGGCACAGCATAATGACGCTCCCGGCCCGACTAAAGGCGGTGTCCGCTTTCACCCAGAAGTGAATGAAGAAGAAGTGAAAGCGCTGTCGATGTGGATGACGCTAAAAGCTGGAATTGTTGATCTGCCATATGGCGGCGGAAAAGGCGGCGTTGTATGTGACCCGCGCCAGCTGTCAATGCGGGAAATTGAAAACATCAGCCGTGGATACGTCCGTGCGATCAGCCAGATTGTCGGCCCGACAAAGGATATTCCAGCCCCGGATGTTTATACAAATTCACAGATTATGGCCTGGATGATGGATGAATACAGCCGGATACGTGAATTTGATTCACCTGGATTTATCACTGGAAAGCCCATTGCACTTGGCGGGTCACATGGACGTGAAAAAGCGACTGCTCAAGGTGTGACAATTTGCATTCATGAAGCGGCTAAAAAACGTGGCATTGATATTAAAGGCGCCCGTGTCATCGTGCAGGGTTTTGGGAACGCGGGAAGCTTTTTGTCGAAATTCATGCATGATGCCGGTGCAAAAGTGGTCGGCATATCAGATGCATACGGCGGACTTTATGACCCGGACGGCCTCGATATTGACTATTTATTAGACCGGCGTGACAGTTTTGGCACGATCACGACTCTGTTTGAAAATACAATTACAAACCAGCAGCTTCTCGAAATGGATTGTGACATTTTAGTTCCGGCGGCTATTTCAAACCAAATTACAGCCGAAAATGCAGATAACATTCAAGCGTCAATCGTGGTAGAAGCAGCGAATGGGCCAACGACATTTGAAGCGACAAAAATCTTGACTGAGCGCGGCATTTTACTTGTTCCGGATGTGCTGGCAAGTTCCGGCGGCGTGACAGTATCTTATTTTGAATGGGTGCAAAATAATCAAGGCTACTATTGGACAGAAGAAGAAGTGAATAAGAAATTACACGAAAATTTAACGAAAGCATTCAATAATATTTATGAAGTCGCGCAAACACGCGGTGTCAACATGCGTCTTGCCGCCTACATGGTCGGTGTACGCCGCGCGGCAGAAGCGTCTAAATTTAGAGGGTGGGTATAAGAAAAGCATAAGGCCACCGGTCTATCGGTAACAAGCATAAGATGAGCACTGCACTGGCAGAGGCGTTTTGTGACCTATATCTGTGGTCCTCGATGGTACCTGGAGACGAACACGAACACTATGTAAGATATATACTTTCCTTAAATGAAAACCGGCTGATCAGTAGCCGGTTTTTTTGTATCAAGTTCAATCATTTGAAAAACGAACGGCTCTTTTTGCATAATAGTATGGAAAAGGAGCTGAGTCACAGTGAATGAATTTGTTTATTGGAATCCGGTGAAGTGGATTTTTGGTAAAGATACGGTTACACAGTTACGGGAAAATGTCGCTTCCTTTGGTGAAAATGTCCTTCTTGTATATGGGGGAGGCAGTATAAAGAAAAGCGGCCTTTATGATCTTGTTTTAGAAGAGCTCGCGGGCTTTAATATTACCGAGCTGGCCGGTGTCGAACCGAATCCGCGTCTTTCTACAGTGAAACGCGGCGCGGAGCTGTGCCGTGAAAATGATGTTTCATTTGTTCTGGCAGTGGGTGGCGGAAGCGTCATTGACTGCGCAAAAGCGGTGGCAGCGGCTGCAAAATTTGACGGTGATCCCTGGGATTTTATTACGAAAAAAGAAGCGGTAGAAGACGCGTTGCCGCTTGGCACCATTTTGACACATGCGGCGACCGCTTCAGAAATGAATGCGGGATCTGTTATCACAAACTGGGATAAGAACGAAAAGCTTGGCTGGGGAAGCCCCTTTGTTTATCCAAAATTCTCGATTTGTGACCCTCAATGGACCTTAACCGTACCACGTGACCAAACAACATACGGTGTAGTGGATATGATGACGCATATGCTTGAACAATATTTCCATAATGCGGAGCAGACGGATGTGCAGGATCGATTGATTGAAGGGACGCTGAAAACGCTTGTGGAAAAAGCGCCAGCACTCATGAATGATCTTCAGGATGAAAAGCTGCGTGAAACCGTTATGTTTGCCGGCACGATTGGACTGAATGGGATGCTGCAAATGGGTTACCGGGGCGACTGGGCCACTCATAATATTGAGCATGCGGTATCAGCCGTTTATGACATTCCGCATGGCGGGGGACTGGCCATCTTGTTCCCAAACTGGATGAAGCACAACCTGAATACAAAGCCGGAACGATTTAAGCAGCTCGCTGTCCGTGTGTTTGATGTGAATCCGGAAGGGAAGTCTGACAAAGAAACAGGGCTTGAGGGCATTGAAGCATTGCAAAACTTCTGGACATCAATCGAAGCGCCGGCCCGTCTGGCTGACTACAATATCGATGACAGCCGGATAGAAGAAATGGCGGACAAAACATTATTTAATGGACCATTCGGTAATTTCGCCAAGTTGGATCGTGAAGATGTGATCGCTATTTTGCGTGCGTCACTTTAACCGGGCATAATTAAGCCCGGGTTTTTTCTAGTTTTTTTCTTGCGAAACCACGTTCAGTCGTATACAGTAAAGTGGAAAAATACAGTTTAGACGGAGGTTATTGAGCATGACGCATATTAAATTTGATTATTCAAATGCGCTGCCTTTTTTCGGTGAGCATGAAATTGACTATTTACGGGATGCTGTAAAAGTGGCACATCATTCTCTACATGAGAAAACAGGCCAAGGAAATGACTACCTCGGCTGGATTGATTTGCCTGAAGATTACGATAAAGAAGAATTTGCCCGTATTCAAAAATCTGCAGAAAAAATCCGCAGCGACTCTGATGTATTAATTGTAATTGGAATCGGCGGCTCATATCTTGGTGCCCGTGCAGCAATTGATATGCTGAACCACAGCTTTTACAATGTGCTTTCGGCTGAAAAACGCAACGGCCCACAAGTATTTTTTGCCGGCAACAACATTAGCTCTACATACATGAGTGACTTGATTGAAGTGCTGGACGGAAAGAACTGGTCAATCAACGTTATTTCCAAGTCAGGTACAACGACAGAACCAGCGCTTGCATTCCGCTTGTTCCGTGATCTTCTTGAAAAGCAATATGGAAAAGAAGGAGCGAAAAGCCGTATTTATGCAACGACGGACAAAGCGCGCGGTGCTTTGAAAACAGTTGCAGATGAAGAGGGGTACGAAACGTTTGTCATTCCAGATGATGTCGGCGGCCGTTACTCTGTGCTGACAGCAGTCGGGCTTCTTCCAATTGCAGCAGCCGGCGCGGACATTGAGGCGATGATGCAAGGGGCACGTGATGCACGCAAAGCCTACAGTTCATCTGAATTGGAAGAAAACGAAGCATATCAATATGCGGCGGTCCGCAACGTCCTATACAATAAAGGGAAAACGATCGAAATGCTGATCAACTATGAGCCGGGACTTCAGTACTTTTCTGAATGGTGGAAGCAATTGTTTGGTGAAAGTGAAGGGAAGGACTTTAAAGGCATTTACCCGTCATCCGCCAACTTCTCAACGGATCTTCATTCGTTAGGCCAATACGTGCAGGAAGGACGCCGTGACTTGTTTGAAACCGTCATTCGCGTTAAAAATCCGCGCAAGTCATTAACGATTGAAAAAGCGGAAAACGATTTGGATGGATTGAATTATCTTGCTGGCGAAACAGTAGATTTTGTGAACAATAAAGCATTTGAAGGAACGCTTCTTGCCCATACTGATGGCGGCGTACCGAATTTAACAGTGTCGATTCCAGCAATGGATGCCTATACATTTGGCTATACAGCCTACTTCTTTGAAAAAGCATGTGCGATCAGCGGCTATCTTCTTGGTGTCAATCCATTTGATCAGCCAGGTGTAGAAGCATATAAAGTGAACATGTTTGCGCTTCTTGGCAAGCCAGGTTTTGAAGAAAAGAAAGCTGAACTTGAAAAACGACTTCGCGGGGAATAATCCCCCGAAGTTTTTTTGTAAATTAGCTTGCATTAAAAAGGAAAATAGGTATAATTTAATCTAGACGTTAATCAATAACAACGTAAACATTTTCAAACTGGGGGCTTAGCTCAGCTGGGAGAGCGCTTGCATGGCATGCAAGAGGTCGTCGGTTCGATCCCGATAGTCTCCATCATAATTTAAGCGTAAAAGGACTGCTCACCTGTGAGCAGTCCTTTTTTCGAAGATTGAAGAGAAGGAGCATTTAAGCACTTTCTACATCGACAAATTGTATGTGTGGAATTTCAGAAAGTGTATAATAGACTTCTGTCGTTCTTCGTTTAAAGTATACTCCAGCTGTCAGCTCCAATAAGTGTGTGTGATTTTTCTCGTCATATAGAATATGAATTCTTTTCACAGAAATGTTCTCTTGCTCGACAGCGCGTATAATGTCCTGGACATGATGGTGAGAGGCCGTACGGAGTTTTATATACAGTATTTTTTCTCGAAGGCGACTTGGACCTGCGAGTCTAAGTATAAGGGGTAAAATCTCCACCGCTAATAAGATCATAATTACACCTGCAAGAGCAGCAGCGTAAAAACCGGCACCTACGACAATCCCAATACCGGCTGCCCCCCAGATCATAGCGGCAGTTGTTAAGCCGGAAATGCTGTCGTTGGCTCTATGCAAAATAACACCCGCTCCAAGAAAACCAATCCCAGAAACGATTTGAGCAGCAAGCCTTAACGGATCCATTGTTATATTTACATTCGCATCTTTATGATAAAAGTAGACGGACTCAACTGAAACGATGGTTAACAGGCAGCTAATAATAGAAATAACAATACTGGTTTTTAATCCGACAGGCTTTCTTTTTAATTCACGTTCAAGACCAATTACAGCACCAAGACCGCCGGATAATCCTAATTTTATCAAGATAGCTGTATCCATTGTCCATTCCATCGAATAAGCACCTGCTTTCGGTTGAATCCTTTGTTCGTATTATACATGACACGAACAGGATCTAGACCGATTTCTTAAAAGTCATGTTTAAAGCAAAATATTCTTTTTGAAATGCTTGCATAATTATAAAAAAATATGATATATTACTCTTTGTCGGTTACAGATAAGCAAAGAAATTCTTTCGGGAATTTATTATGAAAATTGTTGCTAAATATATTTGTTATGTTATAATAATGATTGTCGTAAAACAGTCAGGTGGCTACAGCGAAGAGGTCACACCCGTTCCCATACCGAACACGGCAGTTAAGCTCTTCAGCGCCGATGGTAGTAGGGGGTTTCCCCCTGTGAGAGCAGGACGCCGCCTGGCGAAATACTTATATTT